>CAWITE010000011.1:0-344050 GCA_963838905.1 uncultured Acidobacteriota bacterium | reverse complement strand
ATGTTTGGGTAGATCCAGCGGGCAAGAAAAATTCCGACCCTTATGTTTTCTAGATTTTGCGGGGAATTGAGCGTTTTTTCAGGGGAAATTTTGCACCGAAAAAGGTGCAGTTGCCCTAGAGACTACGCCACAGGCAGCTTCTGCTTCTCGTGCCACGCTTTGTAGGCATACACGACCGCCAGCAGCGGCGGCGCGAGCAGCACCCCCCAGAACTGAATCAGAATGCCCAGCACGATTGGAGTGAACAGAGAAGCCCAAATCGGCACTCTGGCCACGCGCTTCATGATATAAGGCTGCAAGAAAAAGCCATCCACCACAACGATCACGGCATAAAGCATGAGAACGTAGAGAGGGTGCTCCCAGTCTTCCCAGCGCAAAGCCACGGCGAGAACGGGCCCAATCAGTCCGAGCACCGGCCCCAAGTGCGGGACAACCTGCAAGGACGCAGCCAGCAGCGCCCACAGAGGTGCCCATGGCACCCTCAGCGCGTAGAGGCCGATCAGCCACAACACTCCGACCGCGAGCGAGTCCTGCATTTGCGCGATCAACCAGTTCTTGAGCGCGCCGCCGGTAATTCGAAAATGCTCGCCCAGATTCATGCGTTATTTTTCATAGTTATCTCTGATGCTTCCCATTGATTCGAGCGACTGCATGCCCATGTTAAACTCAAAATACAGCCCACTCAGCGAGGAATTCGCATGAAATTCGGCGTCATCATTTTCCCCGGATCGAACTGCGATCACGATGCATTTTGGACCATCCAGCAGGTAGCGAAGCAACCGGTCACATTCCTGTGGCACGAGTCGCATGACCTCCAGAACTGCGACGCCATCGTTGTTCCCGGTGGTTTTGCCTATGGCGATTATCTGCGAACCGGAGCGATCGCGAAGTTTTCGCCGGTGATGGAATCCGTGAAGAAGTTCGCCGACGGCGGCGGCCTGGTTCTGGGCATCTGTAATGGCTTTCAGATTTTGTGCGAGTCCGGATTGCTCCCCGGCGCCCTGATGCGCAATGTAGGTTTGAAGTACGTCTGCAAGCCGGTCCACGTAAGAGTCGAGAACGCCGATACTCCGTTCACCCATGCCTGCCGAAAAGGCGAAGCCCTGACGATTCCGATCGGCCACATGGAGGGCAATTACTTTTGCGATGAAGCCATTCTGGCCGAACTACAGCGAAACAATCAGATCGTATTCCGTTATTCAAGCCCCGAAGGCGAGATTACACGGGATGCTAATCCGAACGGCTCGTTGAACAACATCGCAGGCATCTGCGGCCCAGGGCGCAACGTGCTTGGAATGATGCCTCATCCCGAGCGCTCGAGTGAGCCCGAGCTTGGCGGTACCGATGGCTTCAAGATTTTCGAATCCCTTGTCGGAGCGATGGCGGAAAAGTAATCCGGGCTTTGAATTAACCCGGTTTTCCTCAGGATTCTCGTTCTCTACACTCAATTAATCCTTCCCTTTCGCATTTTTCTTTGCTAGGGTGAACTCCCCTTCGCTTCCCGGACTGCCCGGTTGTTGAATCAGTGTCTTTTCTGCCGGGAGGAGTCCGATGACAGCACGAGAGATGATAGACAGTCTCTCCGGTACCCTGTTGTGCGACGAGCGCATACTCAGCGTGCCAGAGCGAAACCTGCTTGCCAATCTGTTGCAACGCACACGAACCCAGACAAGCGCCCCGGGAAATGACGTAGCCGAGGCGATCACTCGCACCGTTGGAGAAATCATCGCCGAACGGGCCCTCGGAGTCTTGGGGGAGAGCATGACCAGGCAACTGCTCCAGCAGCAGCTAGCCTCATCCCTGAAGCGAAGCCAGCCGGTGATTCGCGCAAGCACCCCTGGAACTCAACCGCCGAGCCCCCCGCCGGACCCGCAACGCCCGCCAGGCACAAGCCCGCCGCCGATCAGCGCTGGCTCCCCGCCAACCTCTCCGCCGAGCCCCCCGCCGGATCCGCAACGCCCGCCGGGTACGAGCCCGCCGCCGATCTCACTCGCCACGGTAACCTCTCAACCGAAGACAGGCGGGGTCGCCGTGCTGGAGGCGGAAGACTATTTGCCCGCTCAATGTGTGGTCCTCGACGAGTTCCTCACCTTGACCGAACTGAACACGCTGAGGCAATACGTTCTCGATCAGGAAATGCACTTTGAAATCAGTGAAGTGCTTTCGCCGGGCGTCAGCGGAGGTGCCGTGGACTATGAGCACCGTCGCTCACACGTGCTGATGAATCTGGGCGGGCATGAAAGGATGATTACCGATCGCGTTCTAACCTGCTTACCTCGGGTTCTCCAGAAGTGGGGGCGCGATCCGTTCCCCATCTCCCGTGTCGAGACCCAAGCTGCCGCCAGCAACCACGGCGACTTCTTCCACTGCCACAGCGACAATGGCGCAGAGGCAGTCGCGGCTCGAGAAATCACTTTTGTGTATTTCTTCCATCGCGAACCGAAGCAGTTCAGCGGCGGCGAGCTGCGCATCTACGACTCGCGACGGGAAAACGACAACTACGTCCCCACCGCAAACTACCGCACCATTGTGCCCGAGCAGAACCAACTGGTCCTGTTCGCCAGTGGACTCTCGCATGAAATCACCCCGGTCGATTGCCCGTCCGGGCAGTTTACCGACAGCCGTTTCACGGTCAATGGATGGATTCACAAGGAATGGATTCACAGGTAAAAGACGAGGCTTGGATGGCATGGATTGAGCAGCTCGCAGTCGCACCCGCGAGTGACCATCGGGAGAACGAACTTCCCCGATCGCTCTTCTACTGCCGCTTGGACGATCAGCCGGACCATCTGGTGCCACAACGTCTCCTCCGTTCAGAGTACTGGGAGGGTCTGTTTGATCGTCCGTTTTTCGTGAATCCCGCCTGCTTCTTCACTGCACACGGAGAATTGCCGGCTGCCGCTCCCATCGGTGGTTTCGCCACGCAAGGCCGGATGGTCTGGGTCAGAGATCCCGCAAACGATGCTTTGCAACCCTTCTGGCTAGGCCCCGAACTCACCGCCATACTCTCCGGCGCGCAACCCGGAGACCCCGCTCCGTCCACACTTTCGCCTCAAGCACGCCGCATTCTATCTATGGCGAACGTCCTCGTGCCCGACGACTACGCTTCCCATCGGCGCCAGCAATGGGTTGACATCGTCTCCGTCGCCGGAGCGAAGTTCCAGTCGCAGGGCTACGCGCCCGTGGGCCGGCTGATTCATCCCTTTCACATTGCAGCCCTCCGGCGCTATTACCGTCACCAACTCCGTACCGGGATGCTTCGCCTCGGAGACAGCCAGAGCCCTCGTCGTTACATCTCTTATAATGACCCCGTAGCCCGCTTCTTCCATCAACAATTAACTACAACGGTGGCTGCTTTCGCGGGTGAGCCGTTGAAAGCGTCCTACGTGTATGTGGCTTCTTACCAACCGGGGGCCATCCTCAAGAAGCACACCGACCGTGAACAGTGCGAATTCAGCGTGACCCTTTGTCTCGACTACTCACCGGAGCCGCACAACGCAACTCCATGGCCGCTTTATCTGCACAAGGAATCAGGGAAGGTCATAGTGTTCCAGGGCATCGGCGATGCCCTGCTCTACCGCGGCTGCCGATTAACGCACTCCCGCGATTCCCTGCTTGAGGGACACACGCCTACCTCGATCTTCTTCCACTACGTGCGCAAAGACTTTGCAGGCAGTCTGGGTTAAGCCCGTACCAGCGCGTTCGACCCGATTGTCATCATCAGCGTAGCGGCCACATCGCGAAGCGAAGTGACTGCGGAGTCGAAGGACCTCCTATCGCTTCTGTCGCAGCACGGACGTGTCAGGACATTCTCACGTGCGGTCTTGACAGATCCTTCTCCGAAGCCCGCAAGATCAGGCTATAATTGCGCGCACTTATGTCCATAGCCTCTGGCACGAAACTTGGGCCCTACGAAATTCTCTCTCCGCTGGGTGCGGGCGGCATGGGTGAAGTCTACCGTGCACGCGATACCCGCCTCGACCGTGATGTCGCCATCAAAGTTCTCTCCGGGCATTTTGTCTCGAGTCCCAGTTTGAAGGAACGCTTCGAGCGTGAAGCGCGTACCATCTCCCAACTTTCTCATCCCAACATCTGCCGTCTGTACGACGTCGGCTCCCAGGATGGCTCCGACTATCTGGTGATGGAGTGCCTGGAAGGCGAAACTCTGGCCGATCGTCTTGGGCGTGGGCCGCTGCCGGTCGAAGAGGTGTTGCGTTACGGAGCCCAGATCGCCGACGCGCTGGATAAAGCCCACCAGCAGGGAGTAATCCATCGCGACCTGAAGCCCGGCAATATCATGTTGACGAAGGCCGGGGCAAAGGTGCTCGATTTCGGGCTGGCCAAGCAGGCTCAGGCAACGAACGCCAGTGCCAGCGTCCTGACCGCTATGACCGCGGGCAAGCCGCTCACAGTCGAAGGCACCATCGTCGGCACCTATCAATACATGGCCCCAGAGCAGATCGAAGGCACGGAAGCCGACACCCGCTCCGACATCTTTGCGCTGGGCTGCGTGCTCTACGAGATGACCACTGGCAAGCGGGCGTTCGCAGGCAAGACGCAGGCCAGTGTCATCGCCTCCATTCTGGCGACCGAGCCGCCGCCGCTGTCGCGAGTTGCGCCCATGACCCCGCCTGCACTGGAGCGACTGGTGCGCTCCTGCATGGCCAAGGAGCGGGAAGACCGCATCCAGAGCGCGCATGACGTCAAGCTGCAACTGGAGTGGATTGCCGAAGCCGGATCGCAGGCCGGCATCCCCGCACCGGTAGTGACCAGGCGCCGGATCTCGCACAGGTTGGCGTGGGCCGTAGCGGGCGTGACCGCCGCGGCCGCCATCGCATTTGCCATTGGCTTTGTGTTGCGCGCCCCTGTACCCGCCAAGCCGTTGCGAGTAAGCATTCTGCCGCCGGAGCAGCACGCTTTCGAACCGCTGAGTATTGCCCTATCGCCCGACGGCAGTAAACTCGCGTTTGTAGCAACCGTCGCGGGACTAACCCCGCAGCTGTGGGTGCGCCCTCTGGATTCGACCGCGGCCCAACCGCTGGCTGGAACCGACGATGCCAGTTTCCCCTTCTGGTCGCCGGACAGCCGCAGCCTGGGATTCTTCGCGCAAGCAAAACTGAAGATCATTGACGCCAGCGGGGGAGCCGTGCAGACTCTGGCCGATTCTCCCCAGCCTCGCGGTGGCGCCTGGGGTGCCGATGGCACCATTCTGTACGCGCCCAACCCGACATCCCCCTTGCTCCGGATCCCGGCGGCGGGCGGAACGCCGTTACCGGTGATAAACCCCGAGAAAGCAGCTCCATCCACGAGTGTGAGCGGTCAGCGCTGGCCTGCATTTCTCCCCGACGGTCGACACTTTATCTTTTTCCAGTTTGCCCGCGACACCCAGCTTGGGTCCCGGGGAAATATTCATCTGGGTGTCCTTGATTCGCAGCAGGACACAACCTTGGCGGGCTCGGACTACCGCGGCCATTACGCCAGTGGACATCTGGTGTTCGTCCGCGGTGGCAATCTGATGACTCAGAAGTTTGATGAGAAGAAACTGCAATTAGTCGGGAATCCAGTGCCCATCGCCGAGCAGGTCGTCGGAGACGATCGGGGAGCTTCGGCGTTCTCTCTCTCAGGCGACGGCAAGTTGGTCTTCGTTGGCGGACAGGCGGCTACTCTCGACCTGGCATGGTACGACCGCAATGGCAAGAAGGGCGACGTCATTGACAGCGGAACCTTTCAGGATGCCCACATCTCGCCCGACGGAAAGAAGGTCTCGGCGGCGCGCGCCGATGCCGGGGGACACCTGGAGATCTACATTTACGACCTGGCGCGCGGCACCAAGTCGCAATTCAGTTTTTCGCAATCGAGAGATGACGATGCCGTCTGGTCCCCGGATGAGAACACCATTGTTTTCGACTCCGGCCGCAGCGGGAGAATCGACCTCTATACTAAGCCGGCGAATGGCTCTCGCCAGGAAGAATTGCTGTATCACGACGATATCGACAAATACCCCAGCAGTTGGTCGTCTGACGGAAAGTACATCGCCTACGAAGCCTTATCCAACGGTCACTACGACGTATGGGTGATGCCCATGTTTGGCGACCGCAAGCCCTACGCCTTTCTCAATGAGAAGTTCAACACCCGTTTCCCGGTGTTTTCGCCAGATGCAAAATGGCTGGCGTATGAATCTTTTGAGGCCGGACATGGCCAGGTCTACGTCGTCGCGTTCCCCAAACCCGGAGGCAAATTTCTTGTCGGAGACGGTCTCGGAGCGGTATGGAGCCGCAACGGCAAAGAAATTCTCTACCTGGATGACCACTCGCGCGTTGCATCGGTAGAAGTCACGGCTCACGGCGACAGCGTGGAGTTGGGCAAGCCTCAAATTCTGTTTCCTACCCAGCCCGTGGGCCCCGGTCTGTTCGAAGTCACCCCCGACGGCAATCACTTCCTTATGATGCAAGCGCCGGTGCAGAATTCGTCAAGTCTGACTCTGGTTGTGAACTGGCCGCAGGAACCCAAGAAATAGGGAAACGGTCATGCACGCGGCCTTTCGCGGTCGAGGTTTCAACCGGGGCCGAGGCCTGCACTCAAAAGCCGCCCTCCTTCAGTACTGATTCGGGGCAACCCTTACTTCCCGACGCCATACTTAATCAGCAACTCGGTGTCGATATAGCCGGCCACGAAGACACTGCCATCGACCACCGCGAGTCCGGTAGTGTTTCCGATTGGTGGACACCGTCTTCAACAGTTTTCCGTTCCTGGGGTCTAAGGCAACCAGCTGCCCAAATTTTGGGAAGCCGTATATGACACCGTTTGCGACAACCAGCAGGCCGGGACTGTTAGGCGAACCCCACAGTTTTCGGCCCGTGGCCGGGTCGAGAGCCTAGAGGCTATCGGTCCTATCGGAGGAGTCCGTATAAATTACGCCGTTTGCAGAGGCAAACGTGCCCGCCCCTCCGTTGCCGAGGTTCAGTGTCCAGATATTCGCTCCCGTCGCGGCATCAAAGGCATAGATAGAGCCGCCAGCAGGAAAGTCGGTTTCTCCTAGAAAGACCTTGCCGTCGGCAACGATCGGCGGCCCCAGCCCGTTAATCGAGCCAAAGCTCCAGGCAAGGGTCCCATCGCTAGCGCTGAAAGTGCTGTTGTTAGGGGAAGGTAGAAGACGGATATGGGCAAGCAATTGATCGCAATTATTGCTGTCGGCTCTCTTTTGGGTAGCGAGGCGGTGAGCGAAATCGATACGCGCGGGCTGCACTGGATGGCCGCTCCGGATCACAACTACACGGAGATTCGCGAAGGTGTTGCGAGGGGGCTGGCCCACCTTCTTTCACTCACAACGGCCAACACATATGAGGTGGCCCACTTTGTTCGCGTTTATTGTGTTTATTGCGAAAGGGTGGGAGCCGGGCGCGACCCCGGTCAGTATGGGACACGTCCGCTCAGCGCAAAAGCCGCTTCCATAACACAGCGATTACAAGCACGACAACGCCAATCACCATTCCGATGGCCCGCGCTTGATTAGCCTTCTTCGTCAAAGTTTTTCCCCCTGGCGTCCGCACCCTGCCGCAAAGAGCATAGGTCGAAGCTTGTCCCTCGCCGGGAGGACGACAGCGTCCCCCTACCCAAGTTCTGCACAGTCTATGCCCCTCTTTTTGTTTTCAGCTCCACCAGCAACTGCTCTATCCGATCTTCTTTTTCGAGTGCGGCTAGGCGTTGTTCCATGTTGTCGGTGGCGATCTCGGACTTGGCCTGGCTCAGGGCTTCGCTGTGCGCTACCTTGCGCTTCATGCGGTCGAAGGCGGCGGCGCTCGATCCGTTGCCCGCGGCCATGTTCGCATCGCTGGCTTTGTCTACGGCGCGCGCGCGGCGATGCTGTGCGATCAGCAGATCGGCCTTCGCCTGGGCTTCGGTGAGCTTCTGCTCCAGTTGCCGCAACGCCGTCTTCAGGTTCTCCACTTGCGCTTTCTGATCTGTAACCTGTTGGGCGAAGCCGTCGGTCAGCTCGCGGTAACTTTCCACGCGTTCTAGAGCTGCGCGTGCCAGGTCGTCCTGCTTCTTGTCGACGGCCAGTTCCGCCTTGCGCATCCACTCCGCCACTTTGTCTTCGTTTTCCTTGCGCCGCTTTTCCAGCAGATGCTGATCGGCGATGGCAATCGCCACTTGCGTCTTCACCTGCAGAAGCTGGTTGTGCATGTCCAGGATGACTTGCTTGATCATCTTCTCCGGGTGCTCGGCCTTGTCGATCAAGTCATTCAGGTTGGCCCGGACCAGTGTGGAAACTCTCTCTAGTAATGCCATGGTGAACTCCTTTGTGTCAGTCGTTGGTGGTTAGTCGTTCGTCGTTGGTCGTTGGTCGTATGAGAACCCGTGCGAGGGACGGGGCTCCGAGCGCGATGCCGATTCCAATCTGCATGAATGTTTTTCTCATGTCTCTACTCCGTCTCTTGCGGCAACTTTTGTAGCGCCGCCGTCCCGGCGGTTACCATGAGGGCGCCCCGTCCTCAAACCCAAGGGCAAGATGCGGACGCTACGACTCGCTGGCCGGGTCAAAGACCCGGCCCCACACAACTATTGGCCTGCTATCGGACTGGGCGGAAGCACGTCGGGCTTCGCCGGTGTGTCGCCGATCATTCGCACCTTCGACAGAAGATCGGTCATGCTCATTCCGGAGAGGGTTTCAAAGAGCGCCGGAACCTGGGCCGCCATTTTCGTGAGGTCGCCGGTGATCTTGTTCAATCCTGCGGCATCGCCGTTGCCGGTTGAGACCACGGTGATTTTGTCGACATTCGCGAGCGGGCTCGCCAATGCTCTGACGATCTCCGGCAAACTGGTGAACAACTTGTCGATCACTGCGGCCTGGTTGTACTCCTGATAAGCCTCGGCTTTGACGTTCATGGCCTTGGCTTCAGATTCGCCCTTCTTGAAAATGATCTCCGCTTCAGCCTCACCTTGCGCGCGAATCGATGCCGCATGGCCTTCGGCTTCGGCGGTCAGACGCTGCTTCTCGGCTGCTGCAAGGGTCTCAATGCGCTGACGCTCAATCTCCGCTCCCTTCAACACAGTCGCGATCAGTTCTTTTTCACGGCGATTGATTTCTGCCTCCTGCACTTTGACCTGCTGCTCTTTCTCGACCTGCTGCACTTTCACCTGCTCAGCCACAACCTGCTGCTGCATGATGTTGGTCTGGATGTCGTAAGCTTTGTCGGCCTGGGCCTGCTGGCGTTTCGTGATTTCGAGATACTGGGCTTTCTTGACTTCCAAATCACGCTGCGACTCAGCCTGCTTGGCCATGGAAAGCGTCTCCGCCAGAACTCGCTCCTGATCCGCTTGCGCCTTAGCAACGGCGGATTCCCGCTGCGCCAGCGCGCGTTTAATCGCGGTGTCGCGATCGGCCTCCGCCGCAGCCACATCGGCATCCCGCTTGATACGCGCCACGTCGGGACGGCCCATATTGGTGATGTACTCATTCTTGTCGCGCACCTCTTTAATGGTGAACGAAATCACTTCCAATCCCATTTTGCTGATGTCATCGGCGCAGGTGGAGCGCATGCGGTCGGAGACCATTTCTGGTTGTTTTACGATTTCTTCTACCGTTAGTTGGCCGATGATGCCTCGCAGGTGGCCTTCCATGACCAGGCGGATCAGGCCTTCGCGTTGCTGATCGGTCTTGGTTAGGAATTGTTCTGACGCGGTCAGGATTGATTCGGTATCGGATTTCACCTTGATCTGCGCTACCGCTTCGACCGTCACCGCTACACCTTGCTTGGTGTAGAGGTCTTGCTGTGGGGCTACGTCGAAGGACATCAACTCCAGCGAAAGGCCGCGGCAGTTTTCGATCATGGGAAAAATGATCGTGCCATGTCCTTTCACCACGCGCGTGCCGCGGAAGCCGTATACCACGAGCGCTTCGTGCGGCCCTGCCTTGCGATAGAGCTTTGCCAACATGCTCATCAGGAGCATGACGGCTAGAACCATCAGCCCCACAATTACCCAAATCTCGATTGCCATGCCGAACATATCGCCTCCTCTTTCAACTCATGAATCCAAACCCACAAAAGGCATTACCCACTAAGGACACGAAGGTCCACAAAGGAATTCAGCGCGTTATCGAATCCAAATCGCGGACGATGCGATTGGGTTCACTGTGTCCCAGGAAAACTTCGCCGTCGGTGGTCTGGATACGAACGCCTTGGTTGCACCAGACGTAAGCGCGGCGATTGCCGATGCCGCGGATCCCGTAACCGCGCACCGGATTCCAGCTTTCCGCCGCGTACTGCCGGATGTCTTCCACTGGGATCGACCGCAGGCGGAAACCCAGGGTGCGGACTTCTACTCCTGCGCTGCTGAAGAAGTACTGGAACCCCGTCCAGACGTGAACTGCGATCACCGCGAACAACCCGCCAAGAATGGCCGACGCGATGCGGACGGGCGGAGTCGGGATCACGACGGCGGCCGCGAACTGGGCCAGCAGCAAGGCAATGAACAACAGGCTCCAGGCTCGCGAGCCATGCGACTCTTCCGCGATGACAGACGCGAACGGCAAGCTGGCGCCGCGTTTTGTGCCCAGGAAAATCGCAACCAGCGCGATGGTCGCAGCCGGAACGAGGACGGTCCAAAAATCTATTTCCATGCGCTCTCCGTCGAGGTTGTACTGGACAACGCCGCGATTTCCGGCGTAGACGAAACCGATGACCAAGTAGAAGAAACCCAGAAGAGACCAGGAGAAGAGATCCGGAGCGTGGGTCTTGTGGGCGACGTGGGATATGACCGTGAAGACTACGATCACCAATGCCGTAACGCCCAGGGCAAAGTAAAAGGCGGTTTCGCGCGGCATCCAACCGTTGGGTTGACCATTGATGTTGAAATGTGTCGCCATCCGAAGCGGCAGGTGATTCCATGCCAGCCAGAAGCGGGATGCCGTTATGGGCAGCGCCAGCCACATCAACCAAATCAACGCTTGAAGCACTTTGCGGTTCATCGGGCCTCACCTCTACACTCAAGAACCCTGCGTAACCGGACGGGCGAGACGCCCGTCCTCTATTAGTCTCAGTTTTCCGCGGCCTCGGCGGACGGTTGTTCTCCCGTCATTTCGGTCCATAGGCGGACGTACGCTATTCCTTTTTCGTAGCGGGTTACGATTACTTCGGCTCCCTTCGCGATGGCGGTGCCATCTTCGGCTCGCGCTCCGCAGGTTTTGCGGGTTCCCGCTTGCGAGTAGATAATTTCTCCCGTGCCGCCCTGGCGGATGGGAACGGATGTCCGTCCCAACACGCCAGTCATCTCGTAGTCGGCGGGATCTAGATTCTCCTCTTCCGACATCAGCACCTTGCTGAGAAAAAGATAAATGATTCCCGCTCCGGTCACGCCGCTGAGCAGCGCTATGCCGAGTCCCATGGCAAACCATATCGTCCAAAAACGTGTCAGCAGATAGCCGGTTCCGCCGAACCATGCCAGGAACGCGGCAAAGCTCACGAAGTTGAAGGGCGAAATTTGGCCGGCCTGCGCGCGTGCCCCACCCTTTACTGAGACTGCATGTCCGCCAGCTACAGGACCATGGCCGATGAACCCATGCGGCAAATGAGGCAGGTGCAGATGCCAGCGCACGCCCGCGGTAAAAAACGAAAGCAGGGAGAACGCGAGTCCCACGACAAAGCAGACGAGATAGAAATTCCCCCAGGTCATTGCGCGCACCTCCCGCCGCTCATGCGATGGGTTGCAACCCGTGCTGCGTGCGGCTTCAGCGCCTCGAGTAACCGCTCGGCAAGGCCGGGCGTATCGAGGACCGCACCCAGCAGGATGAGACACCGCCGGGTGTCTTTTTCGCGAGCCGCTTTAATCATGACCTCACTCACTTCCGGATCGCTGGCGAAGCGCTCCGAACCTTGCAAGAGCCAAACGTCCAACTGGCCTTCCGTGGTGCGCAGGTCGGAGACCAGCTCGGTGTGATAGCCCACGGGATCGTCGACCAGAAATCCGGGATGGACTTTGAAAAACTTGGCCAGCAGGGTGCGCGTGGATTGCGTCATGTGAGGGCGCGTTCCGCTTTCGATCTGCGACACGTACGACTGGCTGATGGTCTTGCCCAGTTGTTTACGGATAGCGCGCACCAGTTCGAGTTGGGTCATGGGACGGTCCATGCCGCGCAGCGAGCCTTCCACTTCGCGCAAGTAGCGGATTTTCTCGCCTAGTGTCATATCAAATATCGCAATATTTATATTGCAATTTGTGATTGATGTCAAGAATTGGATTTGGCGTGTTTCCATGCGGTTGGGAGGCAGTCGTCTTGCGTGCAAATAAGTTGGATACCGATCGAGGGCCGGCCAGTGAAGATTGGCCTCC
Organism: uncultured Acidobacteriota bacterium; assembly: GCA_963838905.1. GTDB lineage: Bacteria > Acidobacteriota > Terriglobia > Terriglobales > Acidobacteriaceae > JABDBE01. The sequence goes on along the minus strand of CAWITE010000011.1, from coordinate 331,720 downwards.
CGAGCGGAGCTCGATGGGTCGGTCCGCAGAGGGGAGCCCTGCGGGGCCTGAACCTATTCTTTCGCCGTACCCAGGACTTACGTCCTGGGCTAATATCGGTCGTCCCTGCCGGGGCGGGTGCATGGTGGCACGTGCCGCCTTTCATCCGGAATGGTTACTGCGGCAACGCGAGCTGCCCTCGACCGGACGGGTCAAAGACCCGTCCCCACACTAGACATTCGCAACGCCAAAGGCCGCGGACAGGAGTGTCCGCGGCACACCGGCTTAGCGCGTGGGGGTGGACAGGACTTCGTAATGGGTCACGCGCGGCCCTCGCTCCAGCAAGAATTTTTCATCTTCGGGATAGAACACGGCTTTCTCCGGATCGGGACTGGCAAAGGCTTTGATGGCGTCCCACGAATCCCAGAGCGAGATCAAGGTAAACTCAGATTTGCCGTCGTCCACACGCCGCAAGACCCACACGCCCTGGTTGCCGGGAATGGACGCGTAATCCTTCAAACCTGTTTTCTGGAGATATTCGAAGTAGGTGTCTTTGTCGGCTTCGCGAGTGACGCCTCGCCAGATGCGCGCGATCATAATCTCCCCCAGTGCTTCGGATTTCGAATTGGATGACTTAGAGGCCGGCTTCGATGCGCGAGCGCGGGTCGAGAAAGTCGCGCAGGGCGTCTCCGATGAAATTGAATGACAGCACGGCCAGCATCACGGCCATGGCAGGAAAGATTACCAGATGGGGGGCATCAAAGAGGTGGGCGCGGCCGTCGTTGAGCATGGTTCCCCAGCTTGCAGTTGGCGGCGGTACGCCTAAACCGAGAAAGCTCATCGTGGCTTCGGCGAGAATTGCGCCTGCCATGCCGATGGCGGCTTGCACGATGATTGGCTGAATGATGTTGGGCAAGATGTGGCGGACGATCACCCGCAGATCACTGGCTCCGAGGGAGCGGGCGGCTTCGACGAATTCACGTTCGCGGGCGGCGAGCACCTGGGCGCGAACCAAGCGGGCATAGCCTACCCAGCCCCCCAAGGAGAGTGCCAGGACTAGATTGAAAATCCCCGGTCCGCGGAAAGCCACGAACGCGATGGCCAGCAGAATTCCGGGGAAGGATAAAAACGCGTTCATCACGACGACGTTGACAAAGCGATCGATGCGGCCACCGTAGTAGCCGGCGATGGATCCCACGATGAGGCCCAGGGCGAGCGAGGCCGCAACTACGCAACTGCCGACCAGCATGGAAATGCGCGAGCCGTAAATGAGGCGGGAGAGGATGTCGCGGCCGAGTTCGTCCGTGCCGCACCAGTGGGTTGAGGACGGCCCAGTGAGCCGCGTTGGCAAGTCGATGCGGGCTGGGTCTTGCGGGGCGATCCAGGGGGCGAAGAGAGCGCAGATGACGAAGATCGCGACCAAGACGACGCCCATTGCGGCCAGGGGATTACCACGCGCGGCACGGCGAAACGAAATCGCGGTCGTGGACATGACGGAATATTAAATTGCTACGCGCTCTTGTGGCCGCTCTAAAATCATGTTCTGATTACAGAGTACTGTCGCTGCGGGCCAACCCGTATGCGCGCGTAAACCACCACCCCTAGCTTACATTCTGAGGAGACAATCATGAGCAAAGTTTCGTATATTCCCAAAGACTACAACTCCGTCACCCCATACCTGGTCGTCAAGGATGCAGCCCAAGCCATTGAGTATTATAAGAAGATTTTCGGAGCGACCGAAACCGTCCGCATGAATGGCCCGGACGGCAAGGTCGGTCACGCCGAGTTGAAAATTGGCAATTCACACATCATGCTGGCCGACGAAAATCCCAGCATGGGACAGGGGCACACTAGTGCGACCACTATCGGCGCGAGCCCAGTGAGCTTGTATGTGTACCTTCCCGACGTTGATCGCGTGGTCGAGCGCGCGACGGCGGAGGGGGCGAAAATCCTGAAGCCGGTTCAGGACCAGTTCTACGGAGACCGCAACGGCTTCATTCAAGATCCGTTTGGACATCTGTGGGGCATCGCCACGCATGTGGAAGATGTGTCGCCCCAAGATATGAAAGAACGGATGAAGAAAATGATGCAGGCGGCATAGCTTGATTCACACGGAGGCGGGGCAGCCATGCCCCGCCTTATAATTTTCGATTGCTTCGCCTCACCACACTTCCAGCTTGATCATGCAATAGCGATTGATTAGCTCAAAATCTGTCCGATTGGTCGTGATGAGGCGGGCTCCATGGGAGCGCGCAGTGAGAGCGATGAGAACGTCAAAGTTTGCAATATAGATCGTTGATGATTCGAGAGCTCTTTCATTTTCATTGCCGGATCCTCGGGTTCGCAATTGAGTACAGCAGGTCGGTCAGGAAATTCACTGCGATGTAAGTTAAACCAATCGCCAGGATGCATCCCTGCACCAGATAGTAATCGCGATTACCGATGGCTTGGATGGTCAGGCGGCCAATGCCGGGCCAGGAGAAGATGGTCTCGGTCACGATGGCGCCCGCTAGCAGCGCGCCGAATTGTAGGCCCAAGACCGTGATCACTGGAATCATGGCGTTGCGCAGGGCGTGGCGATAGACTACCGTGCGCTCGGGCAATCCTTTGGCGCGGGCGGTGCGGATGTAGTCCTGGCCTAGTTCTTCGAGCATAGAAGTACGGACCATGCGGGTCAGGATGGCGGCGAGGGCTCCGCCCATGGTGATTGCTGGTAGCACTAAGTGAGCGAGCGTGCCAGAGCCTGAGACTGGGAGCAGTCCCAGCTTGATGGCGAAGAACAGGATCAGGATTGGGCCAAGGGCGAAGTTTGGGAAGGACAGTCCGAAGAGGCTGACTACGCTGATGAGGCGGTCGTCCCAGCGATTGCGTCTTTGGGCTGAGCGCACGCCGGCTGGAATTGAGAGCAGCACGGCGACCAGCAATGCTGCCAAAGTTAGTTGCAGAGTGTATGGGTAGCGCTGGGCGATTAGAGTTCCGACGTTCTGATTGAAGCGCAGCGACGGGCCGAGATCGCCGTGGAGCACGCCTTTCCAATAATTGAGGTACTGCTGGCCCAGAGGGACATCGAGGCCGTAAGCGTGTCGAGTGGCTTGGATGTCGGTGGCGGGGGCTCCTTCTCCAAGCATTTGCAGGACGGGATCGCCGGGAACCAAGTGAATGAGGAGGAATACTAGCGAGACCACGAGCCAGATTACCGGCAGGGTGTACAGCGCGCGGTGGGTTAGGTAGCGGAGCATCAGGCATCAGGCTTCAGGTCATCTGCTTTAATGCCGATGTGAACCAGGTGATGCAGCATGTGGTCGATGTAATCTTCGAAAACGAATTTGAGCGTGAGCGGCTGGGAGTCGGCGATGGTGCAGGTTCGGGACCAGGCAGAGTGGGGCACGGCCTCGGCGCCTGCGAGGAGTTGTTGGTTGAGGGCTCGCCAAAGTTCGATCATTTCTTGCCAGTTGCGTTGCTGATACTTGTGGAGTTTGACCCAGGCGTTACCGTCGTAGCCCAGCATCTTGGGCTTATCTTCGAGTTGGGTGCGGACAATTCTTTGGTGGTTATTGGCGGCGGAGTCCAAGAGGTGTCCCAGCTCTTCCTTCGGCGACCACTTGGACGGTGATGGTTTTAATTCCACCTGGGCGATCTGAAGTTCTTTTAGCCGAGCTGGGATCTCATCGATCAGGGCGCGCAGTTGTTTTAGTCTTTGCATTTTCTTGTAAAGTCAGTTGTCAGTTCCCGGTTCTCTGTTCTCAGTCTCCAGCTTTTCCGACTGCCGTCGCTTGCAGCTTCTCGATTTGTACTTTGGCGATGCGGTGGCCTTCCATCTGTTCGACGGTGAAACGGTGGCCCTCGAAATCGAAGGAGTCGCCGACGCGAGGAATCTTTTGCAGGCGGGCCAAGACGAATCCGGCCAAGGTTTCGAAGCCGCCGTCGCGCGGCAGTGAGAGCTGATATTGCGACTCGAGATCGCGAATCCCAAACGAGCCTTCGAGGACGAGCGCGAGCTTCCCCGGGAGTACAGGCTGCTCGGGTGGAGGCACGTCGAACTCATCCTCAATCTCGCCGACCAATTGTTCCAGAATGTCCTCGACCGTGATCACGCCAGCGGTTGAGCCGAACTCGTCGACGACCACAGCGAGATGCCGTTTGCGATCTTTGAATTCTTCCAGCATTTCGGTGAGCACTTTGGTCTCGGGAACGACCAGGACGTCGTGCATGATCTGGCTGATTCGATTGGCCGAGGCTCTGGCCGCCAGGGGCTGGGTCAGGCGCAGACGAGCCCAGCGCATCAGGTCCTTGGAATAGAGGACTCCGACGATATGCTCCGGACCACGCTGGGGGTCATAGATCGGAATGCGGGAATGCTGCTCTTCGACGACGCGGGCTAGGGCTTCGTCGAGCGAGAGGTCGCTGGGCAGCGAGAAAATATCCGGCCGCGGCACCATTACCTCGCGCACCGTGATGCTTTCGAGCTCAAGGGCGTGATGGATCATTTCTTCCTGGAAGGGGGGGATCTGTCCGAACTGGCGGCTGGCAGTGACGATGAGCTTGAGTTCGTCGGGCGAATGTATGGGGCCCTGGCGGACCTTGCGCGATCCGAACACGCGCAATACCGAGCCGGCGGCGGCGGTCATGGCAAAAATAAAGGGCCGGGTCAGGGTGAGGAAAACTTCCATGGGGGCAGCAACTGCCAGCGCTACTTGCTCTCCGCGCTGCAACGCGAGAGACTTCGGGACCAGCTCGCCCAAAATTACGTGCAGGCAGGTGATCAGGACGAAGGCGATCCCGATGGCGATCCCGTGAGCGTAGACGTTGGCGTGAGGGACCTGGCCGAGAAGTTCTTCGACGATGTGAGCCAGGAGCGGTTCGCCGACCCAGCCCAGAGTCAGGCTGACTATAGTGATTCCTAGCTGGACCCCGTTGACTACCTCGTCAAGGTTGCGGTGCAGCTTCTGAACAATGCGGGCGCCGATACGGCGGGCTTCGATGAGCTGCTGAATGCGGGTTTCGCGAATGCTTACCAGGGCGAATTCGGCCGCGGCAAAGAACGCGTTGGCTGCGACCAGGAGCAGGATCAAGAACACCCGGATCAGCACAAAAGCGATCATGGATGGGTAATTCTAACATTTCAAAGGCAGTACCGCATTCCCAAGGCGCGAAGGACGTTGTAGAATTCACTGTACGGTTGAAAATTTGTGTCTCGTGGTTTACCTCTGGACTTCCACTTTCTTGCACGGAGAAGATTCTCTGCTTCCATTTCTGAGCTTTGGCGGTCTAACGCAGCGCACATGACTAGTAGGGATGGATAGGTCCGAGCAAGTTTTATTCGAGGAACAAAACCCGAAACATGATCGTAGTAACCATATAGAAGGCTGGAGAACCTTGATTCAGCCCAGGAGGCGGATGTGAACGGCAACAGCAATGGTAAAAAGAAGCGGCGCAAGCGAATCATAATTATTGGCATTGTTGCAGCGGTGCTTCTGGTGTTTGCGGGCGCGCTTTTCGCCTTCACCCGCGGCGGCACCAAGATTGACCCCACGAAACTGGCGAAGGTCGACAAAGGCGATCTGGCCAAGAGCGTGGTGGCTACGGGCAAAGTGACTCCCATCACGAAGGTCGAGGTCAAGTCCAAGGCCAGCGGGATCGTGAAGAAGCTCCTGGTCGAGTACGGCGATACGGTAAAGAAGGGGCAACTTCTAGCGCAGTTGGACAAGGTTGAGATCGAAGCACAGGTAGACCAGTCTCGTGCCGCGCTACAGGCCGCACAGGCCAATTTGGCCAGCTCGCAGGCCGACTACGAACGCGCCAAGGTGGATGCTGAAGGTCCCGATGTGCCGTTGCTCAAGCGAGCTTACGATCGCGCAGTTGAAATGGAAAAGGATGGCGTGGTCTCCGATTCTGCACTGGACGATGCGCAGAAAAACTACCAAATGGCTCAGAACAAACAGAACGTGTCCAAAGCTCAGGTCACGGTTTTGAAAGCGAAGATCGCGCAGTCCCAGGCAGAAATGGCTAGGGATCAGGCAAACCTGAAACAACTTGACGAGCAGCTTAGTTACACTGATATTGTGTCGCCGATCGATGGCATCGTTCTCTCGCGCGACGTCGAAATGGGCGATGCGGTTAGTTCCATCCTGGTGCTGGGTTCCTCGGCCACTCTGGTTATGACCCTGGGCGACACCAGCGAGGTTTACGTAAAGGGCAAAGTGGATGAGAGCGATATCGGGAAGGTCTATCTGGGACAGCCCGCGCGGATCAAGGTCGAATCCTTCAAGGACAAGACCTTCAATGGAAAGGTGACCAAGATCTCCCCGATGGGCGTGGAGAAGGACAACGTGACCACCTTTGAAGTGCGCGTCTCCATTAATAACCCGGGCGGCGAATTGAAAGCGGAGATGACCGCTAACGCGGAAATCATTCTGGAAGAGCATAAGAATGTGCTGCAGATTCCGGAAGGCGCGATTATCTACGATAAGGACAAGAAAGCGTCGGTCGAGATTCCGGATCCTAAAGCCAAGGATGGAAAGAAGAAGCTCGCAGTCAATATTGGCATCTCAAATGGCGCGAAGACGGAACTTCTTACTGGCCTGAAGGAAGGCGATCAGGTCGTTCTGCAATAGACCTGCGGCGTTCGAACTTGCGGTTTGATGTGAATTTGAGGGCGCGGATCTGAATCAACGATCCGTGCCTTTGGTTTTTTTGTTCACTAAGCTGTACCAATCGGAATCCTAACGTTGTATCCTCCTTCCCAGCATTCAATGGAGCTCCCCCGATCCATGAATCTCCTGGAAATCACCCGGCAGACCTTGGCCACGTTCAAAGCCCACAAAATGCGGATGTTCCTGACCATGTTTGGCATTGTCTGGGGGATCGCGTCGGTCATTCTGCTGGTTGGGCTGGGCCGTGGATTCAGCGTGGATCAGAAGAAGCGTATGGAGACGCTGGGGAAGGACCTGGTGATCGTCTGGGGCGGACGCACCAGTTCTCAGGTGGGAGGGCTGGCGGCGGGGCGCGAAATCACTTTGACGGTTGACGACGCCCGCCTGATCCGCGACGAATGCTACATGGTAAAGAATGTGAGCCCGGAGCTCAGGCGCGCGGTTCCAGAGGTAAGCCAGTTCAACTCGGCGAACCGCGAGGTTGTCGGCGTTTGGCCCGCTTTTCAGACGTTTCGTTCCCTGCAGCTCGGCGAAGGCCGGCTGATCACGGAGGAGGATGAGTCCGAGGGTCGCCGGGTCGTGATACTGGGAGACGCCGCCCGCAAGCAACTGTTCAGCGGTAAACCGGCCGTAGGCGCCAATCTCGAAATCAAGGGTGTTCCCTACACCGTGATTGGCGTGCTCGAAAAGAAGACGCAAAACTCGAATTATAGCGGACCGGATAATGATTTTCTGTTCGCGCCCTATTCAACCGTGGCTCGGGATTTCCCCCGGCCGGAAAAGAAGGGAGTGGTGCGCGGCTTTGTGGACGACATCGTGTTCGAAGTGAGTAATCCTGACGAGCACGAAGAAACAGTCCAGCAGGTGCGGCGGTCGCTAGGCCGAGCCCACCATTTCGACGAGAAAGACAAAGACGCCCTTTTTGTTTGGGACACGATGGAGGGAGCCAAGCTGGTCGAGAACATTTTTACCGTCATTACGATTTTTTTTGGCTGCGTAGCCATTATCACCTTGTGCCTGGGCGGAATTGGGGTGATGAACATCATGCTGGTCTCGGTGACGGAGCGCACCCGCGAGATTGGCGTCCGCAAAGCGCTGGGGGCCACGCGCGGCGACATTCTGCGTCAGTTTTTCGCCGAGTCTGCGATTCTGACCGTGGTCAGTGGTGTTTTGGGGCTAACCGCTGGTTTAGCCCTGTGCGCGGCGATGTCGGTGATTCCTCTGCCTGATTTTGTTCCTCACCCAATCGTTTCTGGCGCGTCTATCGTAGTGTCAGTTCTGACGCTCTCCGTTGATCACGCTGACGGCCGGCATGTATCCGGCGCAACGCGCAGCTGAAATGACACCGGTTGAGTCACTGCGGTATGAGTGACGACAGTCAGAAACTCGACTAATAAATCAAACTTTTATCGATGAAATTCGTATAGATAAGTGGGGATCGATCAGGGTCACGCTTGCGCGTTAATTGTTTGTTGGTGACTTCTGAAGGAGGGAATCATGAAATCCCGAAGGAATTATTCGGCGATCTTGGCCGTCGTCTTTGTCGTGAGCCTGGCTTGTCTGCTGCCCATGTCCGTTGCGGCATCGTCGGAAGGCTCGTTCCAGCGCACGCTGCAGGTCACTGGCCCAGTCAACCTCGACCTCAACACCGGCTCGGGCAGCGTGAATGTACGCACGGGAAGTTCGTCGGAGGTTCAGGTAACTGGGCACATTAAGACTACGAACTGGCTCGGAGGCAATGCCGACGAGCGAGTCAAGCGCATCGAGGCCAACCCTCCTATCCAGCAGAGTGGCAACGACATTCGCATTGGTCACGTCGGTGACACCGAACTTCTGCACAACATTTCCATCAGCTATGATCTGGTCGTTCCGGCGGAGACTGAGCTGCGATCCCACACCGGCTCGGGTAGTCAGAGCGTGGAAGGCCTGCAAAAACAGATCGAGATCGAGTCAGGATCAGGGAGTTTGAAAATTTCCGACATTGGCGATACGGTTCGCGCTGAAACCGGCTCGGGGGGAATTGAGATCGATCGGGTCAAAGGGAATGTGCGTACGAAGGCGGGGAGCGGATCGATTCGAGCCACGGATATCGCGGGCGGATTCGAGGGCCGTACGGGCAGTGGACACATTACCCTGGAGCAGACGGCATCGGGCTCTGTGCGCGCCAATACTGGGTCCGGTGGTATGGAACTGCGGGGTGTGCATGGTTCGCTCGATGCTCGGGCAGGAAGCGGCACCATCACCGCCGAAGGCAATCCGACGGGTTCGTGGACCGTGGATTCCGGATCCGGCAACATACATCTCAAGTTGGCGTCCGAAGCCAGCTTTGACCTCGATGCTCACACCAGTTCGGGATCCATCTCGGTGAGCCAACCGGTCACCGTGCAAGGAACCATGGGACACAAGGAATTGCGTGGGAAAGTTCATGGCGGTGGCGTTCCGGTGCAGGTGGAAACGGGATCGGGAAACATCGAGATTCAGTAGAAGCTTGATCTAAGTTCCCTTGGAATAAGCTAACAACGCATGCGCGTGCGGAGTTCTAAGACGTCCTCCCTTGGTGTACCTTCGTGTCCTTCGCGGTTATAGCATTTGAACTTCATGAACCACAAAGGACACAAAGGTATACAAAGGTGCCCGGTTGAACCTACACCTGATCTGACTTTCCTCGATGTAATTTCCAATTGACAAATGGATATCCGGCAATTCAACTGGCTGCGTGTTCCTCAAAGAACTGGTCTCCCAAAGCTGGCAGGCGCTGATGCGCAACCGGCTTCGATCGGTACTCACCATGCTGGGCATTGTGTGGGGATTGGTGTCGGTGGTGATCCTGCTGGCCTACGGAGAAGGTTTGGGCGGCAGTGTTCTGCATGCGTTCTTGAATATGGGGGATAACGTGATCGTGATCTGGCCGGGACAGACCAGCATGCAGGCGGGCGGGGAGCGGGCGGGTAAGAAAATCAAGTTCGAATATGAGGACGTCCAGGCCGTCCGCGAAGAAGTGCCGATCGTACGCGCTGTCAGCGGCGAGGTGAACCGCAACCTTGCCTTTAAATACGGCACGCGAGTGGTGTCGCTTAAAGTGCGAGGAGTGGATCTGCCTTACGGTCCGATGCGCAAGCTCGATATTGAAGATGGCCGCTACTTTAGCGACCGCGATTTCGTCGATCACGACCGCGTAGTAATCCTCGGCAACGTTGCGAACCAGAGGGTCTTTCAGGGCGCGCCTTCCCTGGGCCAATCGGTGAGCATCGGGGGTCTGGATTTTGAAGTAATCGGAGTTTTGCGAAACAAGATCCAGGATTCCTCCTACAACGGTCCGGATAATAACGATGGATTCGTTCCCTTCGACGTCTACCGCGACCTCAAGAATATTCGCGATCCCGATCTCATCGTTATCCAACCTACTGCTCCCGAGCTGAACAAAAAGGCACTGGCGGCCGCACGCGAAGTCATAGCGCGCCGGCATCACTTCGATCCGAAAGACGAAAAGGCGACGCCGGTGTGGGACACCATCGAAGATCGGACCATGCTGGACGGGTTCTCCTTCGGCCTGCAAGCGGTGCTCGGTCTGATTGGTGCGGTTACGTTGGGAGTTGGCGGCGTGGGTGTAATGAACATCATGCTGGTTTCAGTCACTGAACGCACGCGCGAGATTGGGCTGCGCAAGGCGTTAGGGGCGCGAAGATGGCAAGTGCTGCTGCAATTTCTGCTGGAAGCGCTGGTGCTGACCTTCTGCGGCGGTTTGATCGGCATTGGCGTAGCTGTGCTTCTTACCTGGGCGATTCCGCCCATGCCCCTTTACAGCGAACTGTATAAGACCGCCAACCATGAGGGGGACATCTTTCTGCATGCCTCGCTGGTTGTGATTGCGGTTTCCTTTACCATCCTGTCGCTGGTGGGCGTAGTCTCAGGGTTTTTCCCAGCGCTGAAGGCGTCTCGCCTGGACCCGGTAGAAGCGCTGCGGTACGAATAGGGTTTACCCGCAGCAGCAGTTGCCAATTACCTCCGTGTCTTGACGCCGCTCTCTGCGGCAGGTTACTTTCGAGTTTTCCGGGCACAGTTCTGCTTCGGGCAAGGAAGAACATTGGCGAACCGTCCTCTTATCACTCTGACCACCGATTTCGGGCTCAACGATCATTTCGTCGGGACTATCAAGGGCGTCATTCTTGATATTGCTCCGGAAGCTGAAATCGTGGACATCTGCCATGCGGTACAGGCGTTTGATGTCCTCGACGGCGCCCTGGCTATCGCCCAGGCGTACTCGTATTTCCCCAATGGGACGATCCACCTCGTAGTCGTCGATCCGGGCGTGGGAACGGCGCGACGGCCGATTCTTTTGTCCACTGGACGACACTACTTCGTGGCGCCGGACAACGGCGTACTCTCTCTGATCTATAGTCATGCCGAGCGCATCCAGGTGCGCCACATCGTGGCGGAACATTACTACCGGCAGCCAGTGAGCAGCACTTTCCATGCGCGGGACGTTTTCGCGCCCGTGGTTGCATACCTTGCCAAAGGAGTGGAGGCCGCGAAATTTGGCGAAGAGATCACCGATTTTGTACGCTTTAATGCGCCCAAGCCCAAGCCAGTCGATGCGCAAACCTTACGGGGGGTGGTTCTGAGAGTGGACAGGTTCGGAAACATCGTCACCAACTTCACCCCGCAGGACGTGCCGGCGCTCTTTCAGGCAAACCCACCCGCGTTCAAAATTTGTGTGGGTAAGCACGAGATCACCGAGATTCATGCCAACTATGCGGAGGGTGCATTGAACCAGGTGTTCGGCATTCTGGGGAGCATGGGGTACTTGGAGATTTCTGCCAATCGCGCCGCTGCCGCGCAAATCATTGGTGCCGGCAAGGGCAGCGAAGTAAGTATCCTTCTCGAAGGCGCCTCAGCGGCCACCAACAGCCAGTAGAATCACGAACTCTTCGGCTTGGGATGGACGTAGCGCTCCATTTCCGCGGTCCATTTCAGAAAGCGCCACAGATTCCTGCGCTCCCGCCAGGTGAATTCCCAGAATTCCAGGAGTCCGATCTGTTGCATCTTCACCCCACAATAAGTTTCGATTCGCCATAGCAAGTAGGGACTACGCCAAGGAGCGAGGTGGTGGCCGCGGGTTGCGTTCCACAAGAATCGGAGCATGTAGGGCATGCGGTTATCTTAACTGATCGCTCCCGAGGCATTCCGCCGAGGTGGCGCTACCGCGTCCAACTAGGCACGCCGCCAGAAGCGTGAGCAGGGAAATGACTGCCACCAGCATCACCGCCGTAAGAAACAAGGGCGCGGTGTAGTATTCAGGCCGGCGCATAAATACCGCCAGGGATAGCGGAAAAGTCAGCACAACGACCCCGTTTACCCGCAGCACTCGCCTCGCCCACATTTGGTTGCGATTGCCCGCAAGCCAGGTTGTGTAACCCAGAGGCAGGAGGAGAATCCCAAACAACCCGTGATCCAGCAGCGGGACCCACTGCTCGTTGGTACACATCGGAAGAGCTTTCCCCAGCAATGGTGGAATGTAGGGCGTTGCTGCCCAATGGACCAGGCCGAGAACAATGAGCAACAGGCCAACGACACGCAGAAAACCGGCCGCAATCGTTTGCAGGTTCATCGTTGCTTTCCAACTCCTGACCACTCTACCGCTTCTTCGACCGGACTAAAGCCGCAGTATGAACTCCCGTCTCGTCGTGTCCAACCAACACTGCATGCTAGAATCCATTTTCTGCTGGAAGGATTCCTGTTTATGGCCGAGAACGAAGCCCGCCAGAAAGCCGAAGACCATTACTACGCGGCTCTGGACCTGGTCTCTGAGGGGGAGCACGAGCGCGCCGTGGCGGAATATGAGAAGTCTCTTGAAGCGGACCCTACTTTCACGGAAGCCATGCACGGCCTCTCCCGCGCTCTGCAGGATCTCGGACGCCTCGACGAAGCGATTGTGGTAGCCAAGCGTATTTCGGAAATCGATCCGGACGACGTGTTGGCCTATACCAGTCTGTCCGTTCTCTACCAGAAGAAGGGCTTGATTCCGGAAGCTGAGGCTGAAGGCGCCAAGGCGAGGGTGCTGGGTTGGAAGCAACAGTTGAAGAAAGGAAGCTCCTAGTCGCTAGCTCGCGCACAAGGTCAAAGCGAGAAGCCAGGAGCTAGCAGTTGACGACTACAACTCGTACTTCTTCATCAGATGCCGGAATGAGCGATACGAAATTTTCAGCAGGTCCGCTGCGCGAGTCTGGACACCGCTGGATTGGCTGAGCGCGGTTTGCAGCAGGGACTTCTCGATGTCGGCAACGTACTTCTCCATATCCATTCCTTCGGGTAGTGCGCTCAGGGTCCCGGTCGCCGCCCCGCCTGGCAGGCCGACTCCCGCGGCCGCGGCCCGAGCCTTGGCTTTTTCTGCCGGGAGATCGACGCGCAGTTCATCCCCGGTCTCCAAAGCCACCGCGCGCTCGATCGTATTTTCAAGTTGGCGGACATTGCCGGGCCACTCATAGCCTCCCAACGCTTCCAGCGATTGGGAGTTGACTCTCTGAATGCTCTTGCCCGCTCCGGGCGCGTACTTTTTGAGAAAGTGGTTCACCAGAAGTGGAATGTCTTCACGGCGCTGGCGCAAAGGCGGCACGGAAACCGGAATCACGCTGAGCCGGTAGTAGAGATCCTCTCGAAAAGTATTTTCCGCCACCTGTTTGTCAAGATCGCGATTGGTAGCAGCGATCACGCGCACGTCGATGGGAATTTCATTCGTCCCGCCCACTGGACGCACCGACCGCTCCTGCAGAACCCGCAGGAGTTTAACCTGCATGGTCAGGCTCATCTCGCTGATCTCGTCGAGAAAAATGCTTCCCTGGTCCGCGACTTCAAACAAACCGCGTTTGTTCTGGTTGGCACCGGTAAATGCGCCTTTCACATAGCCGAACAGTTCGCTCTCGAGGAGAGTTTCGGGGAACGCGCCGCAATTGATGGAGACGAATGGCTCGGCGACGCGTGGAGAACATACATGAAGTGCTCGCGCGACAAGTTCCTTTCCGGTTCCGCTCTCGCCGTAGATCAGAACGGTGCTCTGCGTGGAAGCGACGGTGCGAATGGTCTGCTTCAGCTTCTCCATCGCAGGACTTACGCCTACAATGTTGTCCAGAGAGTTGCGGGTGGCGGCGTCGCGTTTGAAAGCGAAATTCTGGCGGCTCAGAGCCACCTTCTCCAGCGCCCGATTGATTGCCAGCTTTATTTCATCGACCAGGCCAGGAGACTTGCGAATGTAATCCGTGGCTCCGCCAGCTTTGACGGCTTGAACCGCGGCCTCATAGTCGTCAACCGCCGTCATCAGAATCACGGCTGAGTCGGGGGAAATCTGGTGAGCGTGGCGCAGCACCTCGATGCCATCGATCTTCGGCATCTTGATGTCGGTCACGAGGACATCGTACAAGGCGCCGTCGAGTTTTCTCATCGCGGCCTCGCCGGAGTTGACCGTTTCAACCTTGTGACCTTCGCGGCGCAGAGCGATGTCCAGCATCTCGCAGATAGAGCGCTCGTCATCGCAAACCAAAATGTTACCCACGCGCTCCTCCTGCCCTGGCCGCCGCCGTCGTGTCGAGGAGTGTCGCGGGCGCCTTATTTGCGGACACCATTGGGGGCGCCGCCAAACTCTCCCCCCCACGAAGCGACGCAAGCGAAGCACAAACACGCTCCCTTGGCCCAGCTTGGAGCGCGCCCAGACCTTGCCTTCGTGGGCTTGGACGATCTGGTAGACGATCGCTAGACCAAGACCGGTGCCACCTTCGAATTGCGACTGAAACGGTTCGAATATTTTCTCGATGAGCTGTTGGCTCATTCCCGGGCCAGTGTCAGCGAAATTGATTTGCCAGTCTTCTCCGCTGGTCTCCAGTGAGACGGTGAGGGTGCCTCCAGCACGCATGGCGCGGACAGCGTTTTCGCAGAAGTTCCAGAAGACTTGCTTCAGTTTGTCTCCATCCGCCGAAGCCCACGCATCTTTCACTCCGTATTTTCGCTCCACCCGGATGCCGGCATTTTGTGCGGCCAGGCGATGTTCCAGCAGCGTGAGTGTGTCTTCCAGGAGCGGCAACAAATCCACTTTCGTGAACCGGTATTGGCGGCCGCGCGAATAAGCCAGGAAATCAGTGATGATCGTATTGAGCCGCTCTGACTCCCGCGTGACAATCTCCAGCAGTCGCCGATGCTCATCGCCCAGATCTGGAATTTCCGAGAGCATGCTCACGGACCCGGCGATCGAGGTGAGAGGATTGCGAATCTCGTGGGCGATGGCCGCCGCCAGCCGCCCTACCGCAGCCAGACGGTCCTGCATGCGAACTTCGCGCTCCAACCGCCGGATTTCCGTCAGATCATCGAAGGTGTATACGAAGCCCAGCGTGCCCCGCTCCGGCACCGCCAGCGCGGAGACTAGCACGCGGAAAGTCTTGCGATAGCCATTCGGCGCAACCCATCGGACTTCCCCATGAGCCGGTTCGGAATCAACATGAGGCAGAGGATCCAGAAAAAGTTGCTTGACCGGCTGACCCAGCAGGTTCTCTTCGGAGCGATCCAATAGTTTCTGCGCCGCCGTATTGACCAGCGTAATGTGTCCGTCGAGCCCGGTGGTGATCAGCCCTCCGGTGATGGATTGGATGATATTCTCGTGCAGGGCTTGCAGATTTTCCAGCGCGCCGCTGGTGTGCTTCAGCTTTACATCCACCTGTCGTAACTTGTTTGCCAGCAACCCAGCAAGGTAAGAGACCGCCAGATAACCGAACAGGTTGACGAAAATAATGGCTTGCAGTGCCTTCAGTTCTGGATGGGTGGTCGAGTAGGAAGGAATAATTGCGAAGTAGGTGAGCTCTAGAACTGTTCCATACAGAATGAACGCCAGCGCCGCCGTAAGATACGCCCAGACCCGCGGCAAGAGAATGCAAGCCACGATGATGACCAGGGGATAGAGAAAATTCAGCGAGCTGTCTACGCCTCCAGTGGCGTAGACGACCAGGCTCACGAGCGCCAGATCGGTGAGCACTTGCAGCACGGCCTGGACGCGGTATTCCCGCCAGGAAGAGAGCAGCAAAATATAAAAGATCGAGATCGCGTACCACAGCAGGATGGCATTGACGAACAGCCGCAGGGGTAAAGGAGTGGGAGTAAGCTGCGAAATGGCCAGCTCAATTCCCAATAGAAATGTCAGGATGAGGATGCGAACCTTGACCAGCCAGGCCAGCCACAGCCGCTCATCGAACATAGATTGCATGCCTGATCCCAATTTCCCCGCTCTTCCTTCGGAGTGCGGCTTCGATCACGTGGCCCGTACCTTTCGAAGACCTTTTTCACCTTGGGCGGAGTTCAGCAGGCTTCTGTTCCCAAGGCCCAGCACTCCGCCCAGCATTTTTCGTGACTAGCCGGCCAGCTTGGCGATCATCGAGAACAACGGCATATAGAGCGAAATGACGATGCCGCCGACGGCAACACCCAGGAAGGCGATCAAGAGTGGCTCTAGCATGGCAAGCATGTCCTTGGTCGCGGTATCGACTTCATCCTCGTAGAAGTCGGCGATCTTTTGCAGCATGGCATCCATGGCGCCTGTAGCTTCACCAACGCCGATCATCTGGGTCACCATGCTGGGGAAGACTCCCGATTCGCGCAGTGGATCGACAATCGTGCGACCCTCTTCGATGGCCTTACGCACCTTCAGCAACGCTTCCTCCAAAACCGCGTTGCCAGAGGTCCTGGCGGTGATGCTCAAACCCTCAAGAATGGGCACACCTGAGGTAATCAGCGTGCCTAGAGTCCGGGTAAAGCGCGCGACTGCGATCTTGCGCAGCAGTATGCCAATGACGGGGGTTTTCAGCAGTCCATAATCCAGATAGTAACGGCCCTTGGGATTCTTGCGGATTTGCTTCACGCCGAAAAATAGAGCCACAGCGCCGACGATGAAGAACCACCAGAACTGTCCGACGAATGCGCTCAACCCCATCACCACGCGGGTAGGCAACGGTAGCGCCACGCCCAGCCCAGCGAAAAGGTTGGCGAAAATCGGAACTACCCATTTGAGCAACGCGCCCACAACCAGAATGGCCAGACTGATGACCGAAACTGGGTAGATCAAAGCAGATTTCACTGCGCCCTTCAGCTTCACCGCTTTTTCGACGTACTGCGCCAGGCGCTGCAGGATGATGTCGAGAATACCGCCAGTCTCGCCGGCCTCGATCATATTGGTGGACAAGTCGTCGAAGACCTTTGGAAACTGCCGCATGGCGTTGGCCAGGGTGGAACCGCCTTCTACCGTAGTCCGCACGCCCGTCAGCGTCTTTTGGAATGCCTGGTTCTCCTGGTTGGCCGCCAGGATCTCGAGACACTGCACCAGAGGCAAACCCGCATCGATCATGACCGAGAACTGACGGAAGAAGATGGCGATCTCCTTGGTCTTGACCTTGCCCGAGCCGAATGTCGGCATGGCAAATTCTTTGCCTTTTTCCCGGATAGCCCCGGCATTGATACGCTCCTTGCGCAACTGAGCGGCCAACGCTTGTTTATTGGGCGCAACCCTCTCGCCGCTGACTTTTTCTCCGTTTTCGCTCTTCCCTGAAAATGTAAAAACTGGCATGGTTGACCTCTCCTTGCTTCCTAAATCGTTTCCGCCGCAGCGCCAGTTCGTTGGCGCTCCGGTTTCCTCTGCATAAACCTCTCACTCGAACTGAAACCGAGTACGAAAATCGTTTAGCGCTTTCCAGTGGCTGCGCCCTTGACCGCAGTCGCGGACTGATTGCGGTTCAGTAGTCCCGCGCCACGGTTAATCATCTCCTGCAACTCGTCCACGTTACTGGAGCGGGCCATTGCGACTTCCAGAGTGATCTGCTTCTGGAAGTACAGTGTCGCCAGCGCCTGATTGAATGTCTGCATGCCAAACTTGTCCTGTCCAGACTGCATGGAAGAATAGATCTGGTGGATCTTGTCTTCGCGAATCAGGTTGCGTACGGCGGCATTCGGCACCAGGATTTCCATACCCATGGCCCGCCCCTTCCCGTCCGCGCTGGGCAGCAAGCTTTGACACATGATGCCTTCGAGCACCAGCGAAAGTTGCGCCCGAATCTGGGATTGCTGGTGTGCTGGGAAGACATCGATAATTCGGTTAATCGTGGAGGACGCGGAATTGGTGTGCAGCGTACCGAACGTAAGGTGACCGGTTTCGGCGATACGCAGCGCCGATTCGATGGTCTCCAAGTCGCGCATTTCGCCGATCAGCACAACGTCGGGATCTTCACGGAGCGCGGCGCGCAATGCGTCCGTAAAGCTCTTGGTGTCGGCATGCACTTCGCGTTGATTGACCACGCAATTCTTATTCATGTGCACGAATTCGATCGGGTCCTCGATAGTGAGGATGTGGTCGTGCCGCTCGGTATTGATCTTGTCGATCATGGCGGCGAGGGTAGTGGATTTGCCCGATCCGGTCGGGCCTGTGACCAAGACCAGGCCGCGAGGCTTGTCGCACATCTTGCTCACCACCGCGGGAAGTCCCAACTGATTAAACGACTTGATCTCGAAGGGAATCAGACGGAAGACGGCCGAAGTCGCGCCCCGCTGGTTGAATACGTTGGCGCGGAAACGAGCCAGACCTTTCAATCCGAAAGAGAAATCCAGCTCCAGGTTCTCTTCGAACCGATGCTTCTGCGAATCGGTCATGACACTGTAAGCCAGTTGTTTAGTTTCGGCAGGCGTCATCTGCGGCAAGTCCAGCGGCACCAGGTGCCCGTGTACACGGATCTGCGGCGGCGAATTGGTAGTAAGGTGAAGGTCGCTTCCCGACATCTCCAACATTCTTTTCAGCAGATCACTTAGTGCGAGCGACATCTTTTTTATTCCCTTTCTTCCTCGTCCCGATCTTTAGTGAATAGTCTCGCGAGCCACTTCTTCGAGCGTGGTCATCCCGGCCGCAACCTTGATAAGCCCGCTGCGCCGCAGGGTAATCATTCCTCGCTCGATTGCCTTCTTTTTCAGTTCCACCGCCGACGCGCCCACCAGAACCAGTTCCCTGATTTCATCGTCCACTTCCATGACTTCGTACAAACCGCAGCGGCCCTTGTAGCCGGTGTTGTTGCAGACTCCGCATCCTTTGCCCTTCTGGATCTTTACCGTCTTGGCTTCTTCGGGGTCGTACCCTTCCTCGAGCAGGGTTTGATGGGGAACATCGACGACCTCCGTGCATTCCTTGCAAATTCGCCGGACCAGTCGCTGGGCACAAATCAGGTGGACCGAAGTCGCGACCAGGAAGGGTTCAATGCCCATGTTCATGAGCCGGGTAATAGTTTCCGGTGCGCCGTTGGTGTGCAGCGTAGAGAGCACCAAATGTCCGGTAAGAGCAGCTTTAATCGCGATTTCAGCCGTTTCAAAGTCTCGGATTTCGCCCACCAGAATGATGTTGGGGTCTTGTCGCAAGAAGGCGCGCAAGGCGGTGGCGAAATTCAACCCGATCTGCTCCTTCATCTGGACCTGGTTTACGCCCGCTAACTGGAACTCGACCGGGTCTTCCGCGGTCATGATGTTAGTATCCGGTTTGTTCAATTGAGAGATCGAGGAGTACAGCGTGTTGGTCTTGCCCGATCCGGTTGGTCCGGTCACCAGCACCATCCCGTAGGGCTTCAGAATGGCTTTTTCAAATTTGACCAGCGACTCCGGCTCGAAACCCAGCTTAGTCATATCCAGGCGGAGGTTTTCTTTGTCGAGCAAGCGGAGCACGATTTTTTCACCCCACAGTGTGGGTAGCGTGCTGACGCGGAAATCGAGTTGCTTCTTGCGGCCGCCGATGTTCATCTTCAGCATGATGCGGCCGTCTTGCGGCAACCGCTTCTCGCTGATATCCAGTTTCGACATGATCTTCACGCGTGAAATGATGGCATCCTTCAACTTCAGCGGCGGCGTCATAATGCTCTGCAGCACACCGTCAATGCGGAACCGCACACGAAACTCCTTTTCGTATGGCTCCATATGGATGTCGCTAGCCCCCCGTTTCACGGCGTCGGTCAACACTAAGTTGACCAGCTTGACGATAGGAGCTTCATCGGCTGCCTTCTCCAAGTCCGCTAGTCCAAGCTCCGCCTGATCCGCCTGCAGTTCGACGTCGGATTCGTCCATCTCCGACATCGACAGCATCACCTGCTCGAGGTCCTCCTCCTTGGTGTTGCCGTACGCTTTATCGATGCCTTCGAGAATTGAGCTTTCCGACGCGACCACGGGCTCGATGTTGAACCCGGTCATGAACTTGATATCGTCCATGGCGAACACGTTTGTCGGGTCCACCATCGCGATCGTCAGAGAAGCACCCACCCGGCTCAGCGGCAGGATTTGATAACGTTTTGCCGTTTCAAACGGAATGAGCTTGACCACTGCGGGGTCAATTTCGAAATAGGAAAGGTTGATGGCGGGTACGCCGTATTGCCGGGAAAGAAAGTTGGTGACGTCTTCATCAGTCAGGAATCCCAACTTCACCAGGGCAGCGCCCAGGCGGACGTTGGTTTCCTTCTGAGTCTTCGTTGCTTGTTCCAACTGCTCTGGGGTAATGACCTTCTCTTTCACAAGAAGATCACCCAGCCGTTGAGACATACCTCGATCTCCTATCTGAGCGGCAGAGGGATGACGTCGACTTCGCTTTGCTCACGCGAATTCGCTGCTTACTAGGGGAGGAGTTGCAGCCTATCGCGTTGACACAAATTGTCACAGCAGATGCGTTACTTCACCAGTAACTTTGGTATTAGAACCTGTCGCGTGGTTTCTGTAAGTTAATGAAGGCGCATTCCGCAGAAGTCGCGGAAGTCGCGCATTCCGCAGGGGTGGTGTACAGAAAGGTGTACAGCGGAGTACCAGTAGCGCGATTACTTTGGTGCCAGCCCCGAGGCTTTTTCTTTACGTGCTCACGCCTCTTCTGCTTGTTCCTGCGGCGGATGGCCAGGGCTCTTCCAAGCTGACGCGCCTGATGGCTTCACGCTTTGCCATGCGTCCGCTCCGGCTTTGCGGTTACCCGATCTCATTCCATCGTGGCCCGTGTCGTGCGGATTTGGCCGCTGCTCACAAACTCTGACACTAACGGCCGAACCTCCGCTCGTGTCCGTCGCTTCCGTGCCGCTACCTGCTGTTCTCCGCTCATCCATTCACTTCAGCATAGATTCCCCTCATCGAACAGCTGCGTTGCTCGGACGCTTACGATTGTGCCGTTGTTCATGGTGTTCGTCGTTGGGCTTGGTATAGTGATGACCTTTGCCCGCGTAGAGAAGGGTACGGCCCGCATGCAGCCCGACCCAATTCCCGCAAGAGAACCAAAAGGGAGTCTTGAAGGTTGCAAGTATTGGGGCGTCCGTCCTCGTGGTCGGCCTAGTAGTGTTGGCGGCTTTGGGTAGGCCGTTCGGAAGCGAATGGGGCGACGCTCACATCCTTGATCAATGGTTGGGATAGAGCTCCGATGCGCCGGCTGTAGGTGGAGGGTTACCAAGCCCGCCTCTTTCGATTGCGAGTTGGGTTCTCATTTCCACCATCGCACCTCGCGAGATTCTCAGCTTTGTCGGCTGCTCCTTGTGTCTGCGAATCCTTCCCTGAGTGCCTGGGCCCCTGTCGCGGCGGTCCCGTGGAGTGCACCTGCCTGTTTTTCCTCCACGTCATCGGCCTCCCCCGTACACTATCGAGGTCGGCTTCCCGCGTTTCCCCGTCCAAACGATTTCATGACGGATCGCCTTTTCGAGACTGCAGCCGTTTCGTTATGTTCAGGAACTCGTACCTATTTTCGAGTTTCTGCTACCCAAGCCCGCGCGGCTGTCGTCAAAAAGCAGCGTGATTAAAGTCATCCCCGGAAATCGAGGCCTGAAATGAGGTA
Organism: uncultured Acidobacteriota bacterium; assembly: GCA_963838905.1. GTDB lineage: Bacteria > Acidobacteriota > Terriglobia > Terriglobales > Acidobacteriaceae > JABDBE01. The sequence continues at coordinate 310,240 of CAWITE010000011.1, read as the reverse complement.
TCCGTCGCCGTCCCTCGGGTGGTTCAGCAACCTTGGTTGTTATGTGAGTGCGACTTTGCTGGCGATCGCGGGCTGCGTCGCATTCTCGGCCATCGGAGTCATGGGACAGCAAGCGACCTCTTCCGGTTCCTCGTTTCCCCTCGATTCCGTTGCCGGTTTGGAAGTATTCAACGGGAAGGCCGAAGTCGCGACCTACCGCGGACAGCGCGGGGTGCGTTTGACAGCACCACCCGGCCGTTCCGACCCTGAGGACAATGAATCGGTCCACGCATTTGTGGCTGGCATCGATTTCAAGGACGGAACAATTGAGGCCGATGTTGCGGGTGCGCCTATGCCCGGAGCGCCTGCGGATGCACGAGGCTTCATCGGCATCGACTTTCGCGGCCAGGAACATGGCGCTCGCACGGAAAGCATCTATCTGCGACCCACCAACGGCAGGGCCGATGATCAGTTGCGCCGCAATCACTCTGTGCAATATGACTCGGTACCGGATTTTCCCTGGTTCCGCCTGCGAAAAGAGAGCCCCGGAGCTTATGAATCCTACACCGATCTCGAAGCGGGCGCCTGGACGCACATGAAGATCGTGGTTTCAGGGACAAAGCTAGTGCTGTATGTCAATGGCAGCAACCAGCCGTGCCTGATCGTGAACGATCTGAAGCTTGGCGAAACCCACGGGCAGGTCGGCTTTTGGGGACAGTGGAGCACGGACGCGTACTTCTCCAAGCTGACGATACGGAGCGATCGATAGCGTCGGGTTGCGATTTGTTAACGGTGCCGCTGCTGTGCGCGATGTGCCGCAGTTCATCAAGGAGAACACGAATGCAGCGAAACCTCTGTGTTGTCGCGCTCTGGTTGTGCGCATGTATGGCCTTGTCCGCGCTTGCAGCAGATCAGGAGCAGACCAAGGTAGTCAAAATTAATGACGCGATTTACATGGTGCCGACCGCAGGCAACGTGTACATGATCAAAACGCCGGCCGGAAACGTGCTCATCGATACGGCGACATCGGAACTGGCGGCGGAGGCTAGGAACCTGCTGCTGGCGCAAAACCTCGGGCCGGTGAAATACATCATTCTCACCCATGGCCATGCCGACCACATCGGTGGGATTCCGCTGTGGAAGGAGCCGGGAATCCAGATCATCGCCCAGAGGAACTACGTCGAATTCGTCAACTACGTTACGCGGCTTGAAGGTTTCTTTGCTCCGCGTAACGCGGCCGCCTTCAACCGTCCGCCCAAGCCCGTCGGGCCCTGGGCAGGCAATTACAGTGCGAAGATTGATCCGAATATTTTCTTCGATCAGGAGTACACGTTCACGCTGGGCGGAGTGGAATTCCAACTATTCAGCACGCCCGGTGAGACACCGGATCATCTGACAGTGTGGATTCCGGCCTACAAGGCCGCTTTCATTGGCGACAATTACTCGGGGATCGGAATCCCGGAGCCGAATTCTTTCCCCAACCTTTACGCGATCCGTGGCACCAAACCTCGCTGGGCACTTGACTGGGCCAGTTCGCTGGACAAAGTGCTCGCGCTCAAACCCGATATCGTCCTCAACGGGCACGGCCAGCCGATTGTGGGGAACCAGGAAATAACCCGGCTGCTGGGCCGTTATCGCGACGCCATCCAATATGTGCACGATGAAGTGGTCAAGGGAATGAACTCCGGCAAAGACGTCTACACGCTGATGCAGGAGATCAAACTTCCGGCAAGTTACCACCTAAGTGAATCGTTTGGCAAGGTGAGTTGGTCGGTGCGCGGGATCTACGACGGGTACGCGGGCTGGTATGACATGAATCCAACCACCATGTACGAAACACCAGCGTCTTCGGTCTATCCCGACCTGGTTAAGCTCGCCGGAGGACCAGAACCGTTAGTGCGTGCGGCCCTGGAGAAACTGGACGCCGGGAAGCCAGTCGAGGCACTGCACCTGACGGACGTTGTTCTTGCCTATGATCAAAAAAATAGCGGAGCCCTGAATGCGCGATTGAAAGCCTTAAGTGTGCTGCGAGATCGCTGTGAGAACTACGTGGAAGCCGGGTGGCTGGAATACGGTATCACCAAAGCGAAGGAAAAACTGGGATCGCAGTAGAGGATCGCCAGCCTGACTCAAGTTGAGCACCACGGTTGAACCTTCAGAATGCCGCTATCTGGCATGTCTGTTGATTGCCTCGCTCGACTCTGCGGCCTCATCTTAGGCGATCGTTTTGGCACTCCATCCCCACCAAAGATGCCCCCCGGCGGGGGGCGACGGAAAGAATGCTTGTCGGGTCGTGGGTTTCCTACTGGCTTAGGCGATCCTGCCCGCGAAAGGATGGTCCCCCCGGAATCCCCCGGCACCGGGTGCGAACAGGGTCAATGAGTGGTATCGCGATGTTACAACACCTATCCCGCTATGTGGCACAAACGGGTCGAGAATCGGTCGCTGGCTGACTATTCCTACGGCCTTCGAATGGACTGCACGCAGTGATCTTCTATGTACTTCTTTGCATCGGCGATTCTCGTTTTCAGCTTTGGGTCGTCGGTGGAAAGTTCAAGGTAACGCAAGACGAGCAACGTTGTCCTCGGTTGACGGTCGGCCTCGCTTCTTACGAACGAGGGATCAGCAAATGCTCCGATAAGTACGATGAGTGTCATATCAATGTCAGTCTGGCTAAGATGCCTCTGGGACAGATGCTTTGTCACGATAACGGCGGCGGCATCTCCCAACCAGCCAATTACTTTCTGATCGTGCCCTTCCCCCCCAGAATCTATGATTCGCGCAATCACTTGTTCGGCGCACTCGGTGTCCGTCCATTTAACTCCGTCGCGTCATGGGCCTCCGGCGCATCACGTAGCATGAAAATAGCAAGCGCTCATAAGTCATTGATTTCTCGTGTGCACACCCGCCATTTTCATGGCAGTTACGCCGGACCAGTACTGGCGCTATTCTTGTTGGCGTTCAGGGATCACAGGATCTGCTACTGGCTGCATTATTGTGGCGACGGGAACCAGACGCTCCGCAAATTACTGCTTGCGCGCGAGATGGTACAACATATCCGTGTCCTTGCCGTTCTTCCGCCAAGTCCAGCGCTCCGTGATGTGGTCCCTGTCTTCAAAGTCCAACACCATCTTGTGCTCATGCCCAACCGCGATGCTGGGGAGATTGCCGGCGTTCAGGAAAGAGAAGGTCAACTGCTTTACGTCCCCGGAGGATGGCACTGCGCGCATATGCGGTTGATTGTTGGTGGGGCAATAGTGCAGCAAAGAAATCCCGTCACCGTCGACGCTGTAAAGCGTAAGCATCTCCTCCATGCCAGAGGCATTGAGCGTCTCCATCACGACCGTGTTCGAGATGGCCAGTTTGAAATTGCTTTTCACTTCCTCACCCTGCTCGTCTTTACCCACCCAATCACCCGCAAGACTCGCTAGCTTCTTATAGGCGTCTGGAGCGAAGTTCGGCTGCTTTTGCGCGGAGATTGAGAGCGTAAGCACGATGAAGGCGCACAGAATCCGAATGGTATGCTGAATCATTGTAATAGCGTCCCTATCCCGGTCGTGCCTATTGGTTCTTGCTCGGATCGACGTCCCCCATGTGATGCGAAATGAGCCAAGAACCATCCGGAAGCCTTCTCATAACGTTGAGGTACGTCCCCGAATTGGCGTGGCTTTTTCTCGTCCCATTTTCCTCGATGGTCCAACCTACCTCGCCTCGTCCTCGGGCGTACGCCGTACCACATTCGCCGCCTATTTCTTCGTAAGTGATATTCAGCTTTGTGATAGTCGTCTTGGGACCGCTCGCTAGCCACCAATATTTCCGGATCGCTTCACGCCCTACAGCCGGCGTGCTGCCCTGCGCCGGCATAAGCACCGAATCGTCTGTGAACGTCGCCATCACACCTCCCGCGTTATCTGCGAGCCACGACGTCCTGTATTTTTCGATGGTGCTCCGGATCGCAGTCCAATCCTGCTCTGTCAGCGTACATCTGCAATGATTCACTTGGGCGAGCTCGTCGGGCGAGAGAAACAAGCAGCCCAATCCCCACGATGCAGCACATGACGCGTTCGACTCGTGCAATGGCTCCCCTCATCGCAACCTCCCAGTTTCTGGAATTTGAAATGCATTCTGATCTGCGGCGTTCAAGATCAAGGTCTTGAAGTCGAAGACCCAGGTTTCCCCACCGTAAGAAATCGTGACACGGCTCACCAGATTGACCCTACCCGCCAATCTCCACGTGTCGAACCGGATGGTGGCTGGTTTCCCCCCGACTGTCCAAGGTCGTCTTTCATACTAATCTGATTGGTCGACTGACCCTCGAATTGAGCGCAACCGATTGGCTTTAAATCGTGGAAACGTCTTCTCAAATCGAGGGCCATCATAGGGAACTCATGCTCGCGAAGCACGGGCGTCTCGATGGCGTCGATCGATTCAGGGCGACCGCTGTCATCCAGTTGCCAGCCTCGACCATCAAGAATTCCTTCGATATTCTCGTGATCCGATAAAAACTGCTGGAACGATAAATTCCCCTTGCGATCCGAAATAATGCGTGTCTCGAAGTCACCCTTCGGTCCGTGGCACGCGGCAACAGCAAAAATTGAACTGATGCTTGCCCGCGCGTCCTTGGGTCCCATGGCCGCTTCAGCGGCATCGATTATTTCCTCGGCTGTCAGCGCGGCCGCAACGGGTTGCCACCTCGGAGTCTGCGCTTCACCTGCGGATAAGAAAATCAACATATAAAGTGCGAATATCAAGGGTGACTCTTCGACTCGCACTCTCAAACGCATAGATCTCAAACAAACGGAGCCTCTTGTCAAAGGGTCTGGGTTAGTCGCTTGGCCGACGAAAACCTAGATCCCTTCATGGCCTTCGCTCCTCAGCAAGATGGACTTGGCAGATGTCACGCTTGCTTGCCGGCGGCCGCTATCTTTTGAGCCTTCACTCGAATAAAGGCATAATTCAGTTGCGGGAGCGAGTTGAATCCGGCAGCCTTGGTGCAATATTCCTGGGCTTTTGCGTTGTCCCCTTTCCCCAGGTACGCCTCGTATAAACGGAAAAGATTAAGAGGGTTTTGCTCGTTGGCTTGTTGAAGTTCCGTAATGGCTGTCTCATAATCCTTTTCCCCGAGGGCAATTCTCCCCGCCAATTCGTGGGCCTGCTTCACCAGCAAGGCATTCTTGGAGGCCTCGGCTCCCTTGCGGAATTCTTCCGCGTGAGTCTTTGCTGCACCGTAGTCCTTCTTCCCAATCGCCAATGCAGCCTGGTTGTAGTGGTGCAGGAGAGAGGCATTGTCCTTGATCTCTTGCGAGAGACTCGAGCTTTCGACTATCTGAAGAGAATGATCGAACTCTTGCGCCGCCGCGTCATACTTCAACATCTCAGCCAGAATGTTGCCCTTGGCCTGGAGGTCCGCAGCCATGGCTGCCACATCGTTCTTCCTTTCTGCGACGGCATACTCCTTGTCCATTTGTTGCAGTGCTTTGTCCAGCTTGCCGGTATCTGCGGCGACCACAGCCATACCGAAGTATGCGGTCCGCAGCTCGCCATCATTGCGCGCCTGATCGGCCATTTTCTGCAGCTCGGCTTGCGCTTCCGCCGATTTGCCCGAATACATCAGATCGCCGGCGATCCCAAAGTGTGACGGCACGAAGTGCGGATCAATCGATAGAGCCTTGTTGTACTGCATGATCGAATCGTCGAATCTTCCCATCTTGAGCAGCAACTCCGCGTACGAGTCATAGGGATTGGGATCGTTCGGAATCAGCTCTACATATTTTTTAAAAGCTCGCTCGGCATTCGCGTAGTCGTCCTGTTGCCGGTAAGCGTAGCCGAGGATATTGTAGGCAGGCGAATAGTTGGGAGCCAGTACCGTTGCTTTCTTGTAGTGCTCAATGGCCTGACTTATGTCTTGCTGGGCAAAATAGTAGTTCCCCAGATTTAGTTGTGCTCGTTCATCATTCGGGTAGGCGGCAACCAGCTTTTCCAGATACTCCTTTTGCTTTGTCACATCCCCGTTTGCTCCAGCCTGGTTTGCCAGAATGTAAATTTTCTCCCCTTCCGAGGCTTTGTCCGCCGAGCTTACTGCCTTGTTCAGATGGTCGAAGAACTCTTTGGCCGTCGGAGAGTTGTTGGCTCGAGCCAACTCAGCCGATGCGAAATCTGGATCGAGCGCGATGGCTTTATCAAAATGAGCGAGTGACTCCTGGCCCAACAGTTTCTCAGATAGGCCCCGCCCTTGCAGAAATTCGGCCTTCGCGTCCTCTGACTTGGTTGTGATGGGAATCTTGCCGCCATCGGTTGAAGCCGCAGCGGAACTTACCGTGTTTTCCGCCTTGTTGCAGGCACTCCATATTGCAACGCTCAGCACAAGGGCTGCCATCGGTACAGAACGCGTACGGTCATTCAGTCGCATGGGTTACCTCCTTCGAGTGTCGGGATGAAGCAGGTCCTGTGGGCATTAATGACCGCTTCGTTCTACCTAGACTCTGTGAGGGGAGTTTGGATAGCAAGTAAGGGGCGTGCAGGTACTCCGCGTTCGGAACGCTACATAACACGCAACACTTGATTGCGAGATTCGGGCGCTATGAAACCCTTCCGTGTCCTTCCTTGTCAGTTTCTCGCGAGAATTGGACCCGAAACCCTACAGCGATTCGCCAACATCCCGAAGGCTGACAACGGCGAATGGGCGCAGCTTCGACATGCTGGTTCGAGTTGAGAAGGACGGAGCTGTGACGGAGGTGTTGTTGTACCCTCCGACGAAGGTAGGTCAGTGTTTGCGTGAGCCCATGCTGAAGGACACGTTTTCGCCACTACCAACTCCTGCTCACTGGGTGGACTGTCTTTCCTCCTGGCGCTACGCGTCTTTCTTTGTTGTCGTCTATTTAGCTGCACATCACCCAGGGATCGGTCCCCGTTAAACTCTCCGCGTCAATTTTCAGTTCGATTTCCTCGAGTAGCCTGGTTGCGTACTGATTGGAAATGCAAACCGTCTGGGGTTTCGGCGTTTGTTGAAACGATCTCGCCGCGTTCGTTTGCGACTTCGGATAGAACGTTTTGGATTGGCAACGGAGAGCCTTTTCGCAGTGTGCTAACTAAACTAAGATTCTGCAGTCTCTTCGGATGTGGAGGGTCCATATCATGAAACGGGCAGGTCTCCTCATCCTGGCGTTCGTCTTGGCGCAGATCGGGCAGGCGGTAAATACGAGTGAAGAGGGTATAAGCGCCGTGGGCACGTCGGAGGCCCAGGAAGGCGGTAGCGCCGCAGCACTCACACAGCTTCGTGGGCTGGCCGGTGAATGGGAAGGATCGTTCGAATGGACTGGGGCACGCACTGCTACTGGAAGAATAAGCGCCACCTATTCCGAGACCGGTAATGGCTCAGCGGTCGTCGAGAATCTAGCGGTGGATGGAGTGCCGTCGATGACGAGTGTGTATCACCTGGATAGCGGGGACCTGCGGATGACCCATTATTGCGCTGCACAGAATCAACCGCGGTTAAAAGCTCGCCAGATCGACATCGCGAAGGGTATCTTGGATTTCGAGTTCCTGGATGCGACCAATCTCCGTTCTCCGGACTCCCCTCACGTCTACGGACTTGAGATGCGATTGCTCAATGCCGATCACATTACCCTAGCTTTCCTCTTCGAAGGGGGTGGCAAGGCTAGCAAGGAATTCATCGACCTCAAGCGCGTAGGCCACAAGCCTTCCACCCCCTAGCAGTTAGCCGGGCAGTCACCTGACAGTGCCGACCGGCGCCCCGGCTCGCCGAAGGAAAAACTGTCAGTCTTGCCCGAAGTGCGGTTCGGAGATGATTCGCCACATCGGAATTGACGACCTGATTTTCTGGAATGTGCTCGCTGGCAGAGCACAAGTTCTCAACTGTCATAACCAGGCCATAGCGCACTCATCGACCGGCTAATGTGCGCTCATTTTTCGTTCGGACTAACTAGATGCGCCAGCGCTCCCGTCCAGCAGTTCCAGACGATGCCGCTGTGGTCGATGATCTTCTGAAACTCGGCGGCGGCAGCAGCGGCAGTGCCCTGTCCGGCTGCCAAGTATGCCTCGCCGCGCACATATGTTGGGTAGAGGCAGGAAAGATTGGCAACGAATCCGATTTGTCCATACTCAATGGGTGGCAGTGTGTGCTGTAAGTGGTCCGCGGCCAGAGCCGGACTCTTGCGGTTCAGCGCTAATTGTGCCTGAATCGCAGGCAGCCAAAGCGACTGCATCTGCGTGTCCAGCGGGAAGCGTTTCCCTGAATCTTGTACCAGGAGCTCGGCTCGTGCCGTATCACCTGCCATGGCAAACGCAAGCGCGGCTTCGCTCTCTACGCCCTGACTCGTCGGAGCAAGCTTCAAAGCCTCTGCCGCTGACTGACGCGCACTCGAAGCGTTGCCGTAAGCGGCCTGTTGCAGAGCAGCATTCGCCTGCCAGATTGCCCCAGTTTCTTTGCTGTCAGCCCGGATGGCGGAGTCCACAGCGCGTTTGGTCAAATCCCGCGCCTTGGCAAGATGGCCTCCATATGCCTCGGTGTCGGATGCGAGCGCAAGTCCAAAGTTCTCGTAATCGGGCTTACCCGCAAACCACGTTTGCTGTTCCGCCATCGCAGCGGCGTCCGCACCGAGGAAGGCAAGAGCATAGAGAGCATCGTGAAGTGTGAAATTATCCAGTTTTCGTGCCTGTTCCTCGCGGATGATCTGCCGCGCCTCGTCAAAGCGCTGCAAGGCAAGGGCGTAGTTGGCGAGATTCGCAAACCGACCTACGTTATCCGGTCCAAGCCGCACGGCCTGCCTCGTGATCTCCGTGGCCTTCTCATACTGCCCCTGTGAGGCGAACGCTATGCCCAAATTGTTGTACGCTCGCGCTTCTCGTGGGTAGTTCTCAATCTCCTCCTGATACGTCTGGGCCGCTTTGTCCATTTCGCCGGTTACATAGGCATAGTAGCTGGCGGCGAAGGTCAGCTTTTCCCGCTCGCTGGCATGTTCCCGCAACTGGAATGCCTCGGTGAAATACTCGCTCTAGGGGTGGCTCGTGCCAACGCTCTGCAAGCGAAGAACTCGCGGGGCGTGGACGCCGATGCTGCCCGCGCCCGGGCACTCTTGGCCTACAAGGATTTCCTCGCGCTCTGGAAAGACGCCGACCCCGACATCCCCATCCTCAAGCAAGCCAAGACGGAGTACGCGAAGTTGCAGTAGCAGGCGATCCCCAGCTGACTGCGCCCCGATCCGCCCATTTCCTAACTTAACAGGCCATAACGCTCAAAACCCCTCAATGACCGTCATGCCCATGTCTCACAGTTAGTTAGGCGTAGCTCTTCATCATTCAGTGTTTGGAGACGTCTGCTACGGAATTTTGGCTTGGGTACAGCCGCTGAAACCGCAGTCGCCCGGTACAAAGTGGCCAGCGTGGAATTCTACAGATCAATTCATAGCAATTCAGCCCTGCTCCATGGACATCTTCACCGACTTGGCTCAATATCCCATCCATTGTGAGGAACCGAAAACGGGTTCTTCGCCGGACTCCTGATTTTCCACTGGGTACCTGTTGAAAGATTTTTCTTTGGGGAGATGAACCTTTTTGCCCGCATTTTACGCGTTATATATACGTAGAAGTTCTTGCGGGCGGTGGACCTGTTCTGCCGGCGTTTTTCGGTTTAGTTAGTAGGGGATGTTGCAGTTCTTTTTCGGCGTAGAAGGAGGGGTCTATGACTAGCGTTAGCGTTCAGATCGGATCGATCGTCACCGTTGCCGGGGAACATTGTGTACGTTCCGCGGCACAAGATCTTGCAGCGGTGTCTGAGCATGAGTCTTTGAACCTGCGTCAGCGGATCAAAGTACTGTTGCGCGACATCTTCGAAGGTCATGAGGAATACCTGGGCATGACACCGGATTAGTCGTTGTCGGCAACGAACTCGTCAACACCGCGCCAGACTTGGCAAACGAGATAAGCAAACCCAAGCAATCGAAACTGTTTTCGGAGGTGCCGCTGAGTTCGCCCGATCAGCTCCGACACTTGTCGATTGTCTTTGGATCACATGACGGTCTTCTCCGGTCTTTTTCGTATTGCACAGTGGGTGCTGATTGCAGGGAACTCGACCACGGGAGTGGACGGGGGCCCCGACCGCCAAAGACGGAGCCGCCATGCGACCTTTCCACAAACCGATTTCAGCTGGATTCTGCGCTTCCGCACTCACCTATCTGTGCTTCCTCACTTGGGTACACTCGAAGGCCGCATCACGCGCAGAAGAACAAGGCACAACTGGCTTGATTGCAATAGCAGACAGCCAGGCTTATGTACTGCATTTACCTGGCTTCTGGGCGCTTGCAATTATCGCCTTTGGTGTCGGGTTCTTCCTGTTCCGTGATGGTTGAGAGTGGGTGCGCACCCCAAGTGAGTTTCTTAATAGCGTAGGGCCCGCCGGGGGGCGGGGCAAAGCCGAAAGGAACTTGTGGCGGCAGTTCCTTGGAAGCCATAGGCCATTTACACTCACGATCCCGGTCACTGAGTGTAACCGAGATTTGTACGAAGCCGCTGGCGCGGCGGACGCTACCGCGTGTTCGAGGATCGGCAGTTGTGGAGGGGTTGAGATAAGGTTGGGTCACGGAAAAAGGAGGTCCCCGTGACCCAACTACGGAAAAAGATGCTGGAGGAACTCCCTCTTTCCATTTGCAGATTTTGGATCTTGTTTGGAATTGAGCCGGGCGCTCGGACGTCTATTCAGGCGCATGTTCCTTCCAGCTTCTCGCATGAGGGAGCCGTCACCGCGCGGACCCCTTTCTGCGATAATTACTCGATCCAATCCCAAATCCGGGAGAGCGAGCCTTGAAGCTAAGCCCTGGAAGGTTCTTGGGTGTTCCGGTAAAGACCCGCTTAGTTAGCGGGTTTGTCTTTACCGAATACCTTTATTGTGAACGCGCCGTTCTTCGTCGCCACTGTCACGAGCTGGCCTATTTCTCGTTAGTTCTAAGCGGTTCTTATGTGGAGCACTGTTCCCAAAAGCAAGGGCGTCACTGTGACTCTGAAAACGTCCTGTACCATCCCACGGGGGAAGCCCACAGCGACGCGTTTGGTAATCGTGGCGGCGCAATATTCAGCATCGAACTCGAACCCAAGTGGACGTCCAGGCTGCGGGAATACGAACTGCAGGCAGAGGAATCGCTAATTCTCCCCCGCCGACTGGTCTCCTGGTTGGCGTGGTGGGCGTACCAGGCCTTCACCGACTCGGACCACCGATCCACTTTGCTGCTGGAAGCCACAGCCATCGAGCTGCTCGATCAGCTTCCCGGGAAGCATTCGGCACAGGCTGAGTCTGGCACTCCGCGTTGGTTGAAGGACGTCCTCGAAATCTTGCACGCCGAATTCTGCCGGCCGTTCAGCTTGACTACCATCGCCCAGCGCGTCGGAGCACATCCAGTTCATTTGGCTCGCGCCTTTCAGCGTTGCCACCGCATGACGGTGGGACAATATGTGAGAAGGCTGCGGGTAAACTACGCAATGAATGCGCTGGCGGGTGGATTCTCTGTCAGATATCGCCGCGCACGCCGGGTTCTCCGACCAGAGCCATCTGGGGCGTGTCTTTAGAGCAGCTACTGGCATGACCCCCCGTGAGTTCAGGCTGGCGCACCAGCGCCCCAGTTAATCCCGTTCCAAACGGTAAACCGCGTTCTATATTCCGTCGTCATTTCCATGAGACAGTCCTACGGAGGAGACGAATTGGAATGTCGGATGCAATCATCGTGATAGGCACTGTTGACGAAAGTGCTGACTCTCCATCGTTTTGGCGCAAGATTTTCTTAGGCAGTCGAGGCATTCGCTCTGGCTGGCGTCTGACGATTTTCCTCTTAATTCTCGCGGGAAGCATTTTCGGCTTGTTTACGATTGGAATCCTGCGCATACCCGCCGCCGCTCGCATCTTCCATCAAGGTTTTCTTTCACCCGGCCTCGAATATCTGACCGAGATTCCAGCCGCGATCTGCCTGCTGGTGTGTGGCCTGGTCATGGCGCGAATCGAGAAGCGAGGCCTGGGCGACTACGGGCTGTCCCTCCGTCGGGGAGCTAGCAAGCATTTCTTGTGGGGACTGTTCTGGGGACTCTGCGTGTTCTCCGGCGTGATTGCGCTCATCGCTGCTCTGCACGGCTTTTCGTTTGGAGGTCTGGCACTCCACGGGCTAGCTCTTTTGAAGTACGCAAGCTTGTGGGCGATTGGCTTTCTGTTGGTGGGATTTGTAGAAGAATTCCTTTATCGCGGCTATGTGCAGTTCACACTGGCGGAAGCCATTGGATTTTGGCCGTCCGCGATTGTCTGGTCCCTCGTCTTTGCTGCCATGCACTTGGCAAACCCCGACGAGAATCTGGCCGGAGCTTTGGAGGTTTTTCTGTTCGCGATTTTTGCCTGTCTGACTCTGCGTCGAACGGGTGCTCTATGGTTCGCCATCGGTTTTCATGCGGCCGGCGATTACGCCGAGACTTTTCTATTCTCAGTTCGCGACAGCGGATATGCGGCATCATGGACCTTTCTTAATTCGTCATTCCATGGGCCAGGGTGGTTGACCGGCGGAAGAGTAGGTCCGGAAGCCAGCGTGTTCTCGATGCTGGTGCTATGCGTCGCAATGTTCTGTTTTCACTTTTTGTATCCGCAAGCTGGTCGCCAGGAATAGCTACCACAGGGATTGCGTGCGCCAGTGAAACTATCTCCAGGATCGCTTTACGTGAACAGGCGTGGGTGTTGAAAAAGTACGTAGCCTTCCGAGAATCGCGATTCGCAGCACGGCAAGCATTCCTCCTTCTTAACTTATTACCATGCTCCTGCCCCATTCTGATCGCTAATGACAGTGACTTTTTAAACCCCCACGAGATTTATCGACAAACGAATAGGATCAGAAAGGTGCCGCAAGCGGTCACTTCGAGCGGTCACTTCGAGATTGGACACACGCTCTGGTTCAGAGTAGTGTTAAAGGTGAGTGAGTAGTTCCTCTCCTCTTTTCAGGTCCTCTGAACTAAGTCAGTCCATCTGAAGTACGCTCCTCTTAGTGCGGCATTCGGAGGACTCCCATGTTCGATCCCAAAGCTAACAAGCAGCCGAAGGCACCTGTTGTCGTTCCCTCGAAAAGCTCTCCTGGCAAGTTGGCAATGATGCCAGACGCCGTCCTGTCAGACAGCAAGATCAGGGAGCGGGCGTACGAGCTGTATGAAAGCCGTGGTCGTGAACCCGGCCAGGACGAGCAAGACTGGCTCCGCGCCGAGAAGGAAGTTCTCCAACAGGGGTGATAAAAAGTGTATATCCACAGCCATCCTTGGGTCTGAGGAAAGGCTAGAGGTATAGCTATGGCTTGCTTAATTTGTGGGGATCTGGAACGAACTCTTGACTTTAGGCACAGTAAGTACTTCGAAGCCCGTTCCGGTGCGTATTATCAAGTCAGCACGGAGCTTGCGGCATACGTCTTGCGGATTTCCTGCGGGCTGGTGCCGACCATCGTGCTGACTTCGTCCACGCTCCAGCCCTGAGCCAGTCGCTGCGTGATGAATTAGTGCCGGAAACCGTGCGGAGTCATGTCTACCTTGGCGAGCGCGAATAGTTCTCGGAGCTCGGCAGTGTAGTTATGAACGATGCTGGTGACTTTTAGCTTCTGGCCACGCTGGCCGCGATACCAGAAGAAGTAGTCAGGATCGTTGACACGGTAGTGACCGCAGGTCGTCTGCCAACCTGGCCGGAATTCTTACCTTAAATCTCTCCTTAGGTTTTGCAGCGATTGCCACGAATGCGATTGTCGCCGTCGCGCTTATCCCGCCCCAGCGTCGCTGTATCCCTGATCGCCATACCGGCATTAATCATCGTTTCGATGAACTTCTGAACCCGATATTTACGCTCAGTGGTCCATCTGGTCTTGTCCAGCTCATCAAGAATGCGATCGTTTTCGTCCGTTGTTGGCGACACGACTTCCGGCTTCTTAAATCGAATCTTGAACTGCGGGTGAACGCGCGTGTTGGGTACTGGATTCTTAGGTACGAGTCCTATTCCGTGCGCCCAGCCGAAGAAGTTGTAGATGATGGCGCAATGGATTTTAAGGCTGCTGCTAGTCTTTGTTTTATATGGCAGCGAGTTGCGGAAGTGTATGACCTTGTCGCTGGTAAGCGAATACAGGAACGTGACGCTGTTCGTCTTGCACCATGTCAGCAGCTTGCCGCCCATGAGCTTCGGCTTGTCGTTGCCGAACCCGTTGGTTTCGCGGAAGCGTAGCCAATCCTGAATAGCTGCATCGACGCTTATCGCTTGCAGGGTCGTCTCATCGGAAGGCGCTTCGCCGTGCAGCTCTTTGGTCTTCAATTCGGCAGCCAGTTTGACTCCAGCGAAGCTGCGGGTATTGGCGGACACGCGCTTGGACTTCCCATCCACCGCATGCTGTCCAGCTCTGCAGGATGGATGGTTGCCGGCGAGTGTCCGTGCGGGGACGCCTCCGCTTATAATGAGCCAGACAGGCCTGCAGGCTTCATCGATCAAAGTTGCCGGCTGTTAGCGGACGTGGCTGCTTCCAATCCAATTCGACCGGACCAGAAACCTTCCAGCCGGAAAAAGGTCATTATCCCGCTGGCAGTGGGGATCGTGCTGCTCTTTGGAGTGCTGCTTTCGCTGACCTCGTTTGACCTGCCTCTAAATCCAAATACCAACCAGCAACTGCTGTTTTTTGCTTCCCTTTCTGCACTGATCTTTCTCCTCTTCGTGGCCCTGACGTTCGTCCTGGCCCGCAATCTCTTGAAGCTCTTTGCCGAGAGAAGGCTGGGTGTTCTTGGATCGAAATTCCGCACCCGTCTGGTAGTGGGGAGTCTTCTGCTTTCCTTTCTGCCCGTAATCGGCATGTTCTTCTTCGCCTACGTGCTGATGAACCGCTCGATTGATAAATGGTTCTCCAGCCCGGTGGAGGAAGTGCGGCGGGATACGGCGACGATGGCATCGCTGCTTTCCAACTACGCGGCACAAAACACGCGGGCTGAAGCCGAAACCATAGCAGCGACGCCAGAAACGCAATCTGCTTTTGCGAGTGGAAACTTTTCCGCGGTGACCAGGTCGTTTCAGCGTCACGCGCCCACACTGCAAGGTGGGTTCGCTCTGGCGATCGCCGACGACGAGGCGGAGACCAGCTTTGGCGCACCCGCTCCCTGGCCCCAACTGAAAGCCAAGCTTCCTCTGGAGCATGTCAGATCGAAGACTCCGACTCCCTTTACCTGGGAACAGACCGAGTACATTCTAGGCGCCGCACCGGTCGGTGATCATGGTTTGATTCTGGTGGGCATACCCCTGCCCAAACAGTTTTCTGAAACCGTCAAACAGGTAGAAAGCAGCCAGCAGCGTTACCTCGACCTGGCCCGCGAACGCAGGCTGGTTCGAAGAACCTACATGGAAGTATTGCTTCTCCTTACGGTGATGGTGCTTTTCGCTACGACCTGGTTCGCATTATTTCTCTCCAAACTGGTTACGCGCCCCGTGGTCGCGCTGGCCGAAGCGACGCAGGAGATTTCTCGTGGACGGCTCGATTACCGCGTCGAAGTCCGCGCTGCCGACGAAATCGGCGATCTGGTGCACTCGTTTAACCGCATGGCTGAAGAATTGGAATCCAGCCGTCAACAGATTGAGGCTTCGAGCCGCGACCTTGGCGCTGCGAACGTTGCCCTGGAGCAACGGCGCCGCCATATTGAAACCATCCTGGAAAGCATCCCGAACGGCGTGCTTTCGCTAAACGCGGACCGCCTCGTCACTCACGCGAATCATGGTTTGCTTCGCTTATTCCATCCCTCAGGCGCGGAATCTGGGCTGCCGAGCGTTCTAATCGGCGCCCCCTTGCGCGATGTGTTTGCTCCCGAGGTCCTGGAAGATCTTGAACCCCTGCTGCGCCGTGCCGACCGCATGGGCACGACCACCACGCAGATGGAAATGGTTGTACAGCGGGCCACCCTGAACGTCGCAGTGACCGTGGCTACCCTGAAGCACGACGGGCAGGGGTTGGGATATGTTCTCGTGTTCGAAGACCTGTCTGAACTGCTCAAGGCGCAGAAGCAGGCGGCCTGGCGCGAAGTGGCCAGGCGCGTTGCTCATGAAATCAAGAATCCGCTGACCCCGATTGCGCTCTCCGCGGAGCGCATCCGCCGGCACCTTGAGCGCGGTACGCCTCGCGATCCAGCTTCGCTGCAAGTGCTCCATAGCTGTGCTGAAACCATAGCCGGAGCCGTGGAGACGGTTCGCACGCTGGTCGATGAGTTTTCGACGCTGGCGCGGTTCCCCACGGCGCGGCCACAATCAGCCAATATCAACTCCATCGTGGAAAGCACTCTGGCGATGTTCAACGGCCGCTTGGACAACATCCGAGTGCGTACCTCTCTGGCACCGGAGTTACCGAACGTGATGGCCGACGCCGAAGCCATCAAACGAGCACTGGCCAATCTGTTGGACAACGCGGCTGAAGCCATGCAGGACGCACTCTTTCGCGAGATTCAGATGTCCACCGCGCTGGTGGCGAGTCGTGATGTGGTGGAGATTACCGTCGCCGACACGGGCCACGGCGTTACACGGGAGTTGAAGGAACGGCTGTTTCTCCCATACTTCTCCACCAAGAAGCGCGGCACCGGTCTTGGGCTGGCCATCGTAAACCGTATTGTTGAAGATCACCACGGGTCCATTCGCGTGGAAGAGAATCAGCCCGTCGGCGCCCGCTTCGTGGTCGAACTGCCAATCGTCACGGACGCTGTCGCCGAACCCTTCGTCAACCAGCATGCATAACATTCTCATCGTTGACGATGAACCCACGATCCGCCAGTCGCTCAAGGGCGTGCTGGAAGATGAAGGCTTCAAAGCGTCGACGGCCGAGAGCGGCGAGGCCAGCCTGGAGATCATCAGCAAGCACGCATTCGATGTAGTGTTGCTGGACGTCTGGCTGCCCGGAATCGACGGCTTGGAAACCCTGGAAAAGATTCGCGAAAAGGAAAACGCTCCCGAGGTCATCATGATTTCAGGGCATGGCACGATTGAAACTGCGGTTCGTGCCACCAAACTGGGTGCTTACGATTTTCTGGAAAAGCCGCTCTCGATTGATAAGACTCTCATCCTGATCAAGAACGCGATTGATGCCAAGCGATTGCGCGAGGAGAACCGCGAACTCAAGAAGCAGCTCATTCCGAAAAGCGTGATCGTGGGCGATAGCATCCCGATGAAGGCATTGCGCCAGCAAATTCAGATAATGGCGCCTACCAATGGCCGGGTTCTCATCTACGGAGAGTCCGGAACCGGCAAAGAATTAGTGGCCCACGCCATTCACGCCCAGGGTCTGCGCAAGGACGAAATGTTCGTCGAGGTGAACTGCGCCGCGATTCCGGAGGACCTGATCGAGAGCGAACTCTTTGGTCACCGTAAAGGTTCGTTCCCCGGAGCCACTGGAGACAAGGAAGGAACATTTCAGAAGGCCCACGGCGGCACGCTTTTTCTCGACGAGATCGGCGATATGAGCCTGAAGACACAATCGAAGGTATTGCGGACCCTCGATGAGCAGCGCTTTGTCCCCGTCGGCAGCGATGAGCCGATTACGGTGGATGCCCGCGTGATCGCGTCGACGAACAAGGATTTGGAAGAAGAAATTTCCCGAGGAAACTTTCGCGAGGATTTATTTTACCGGCTCAACGTCATCCCTTTTTCTGTGCCATCGCTACGGGAGCGCAAGGAGGACGTCCCGCAGCTGGCGCGTCACTTTCTAAAGGAGTTTTCCGCCACGTATGGCCGCCGCCTTCGCGAGATTACCGACGATGCGATCGATACGCTCATGCGCTATTCCTGGCCCGGCAATGTGCGGGAACTGCGCAACGTAATCGAGCGGATCGTCATCATGAATCCAACTACGATCCGATTCGAACGCAAGCACCTGCCGCCGCTGGTTCATCGCGATGGCATGCGCCGCGCTGCGGGCAGCGACTTCTCTACCCTGCACCAGGCACGCGCCGCTTACGAGCGCGACTATATCTTAAAAAAAATGGACGAGAATCACGGTAACGTTACCCGCACGGCGGAAGTGCTTGGCTTGGAACGCAGCCATCTTTACCGCAAGATGAAAACGCTGGGTATAGCTGCCAAGGAGTAGAGTTCTCTAGGCTTTTACCGCTTGATCATGTGGATCTCGGTGCCGTTTTTCAGGAACTTCACCTCGTCCATAACCTGAGTAATCAGGTAAACGCCCCGACCATGGCCGGAAAAGAGGTTCTCCCCGACCACCGGGCTGGGGATTTTTGCGGGGTCGAAACCGTCCCCCGGATCGCGTACCACGATGAGCAGGCTGCGGTTTGCATCGCAAGCCACATCGCATTCGACGATTTTCGAAGCATCAGACTTGGCTCCATGCACGACGGCATTGGCGAGGGCCTCTGAAAGGGCCAGTTCGATGGCCGGTTCTTTTCCGCCAGCACAATCCTTTTCGCGGATGGAATCCATGATTCGCTGCACCACGGCGTCCACCGCAGCTTGATCGGCAGCCAGCGTGACCTGGAGCTTGAAAAGTAACTTATCAGCCAGGAAGTCAAAGGTTGGTTCGGAGTTGGTGGGCATTTAATGAAGTTTGGTCTAATGGCCAATCGCGGCCTTTGCTTCTGCGATTCTACAGACGAAATGCCAGTCCGGCAATGTCAAAAACACTGGCAAACAACGGGTCTCCGCCTATTTCAGGCCTTTTCGGCATGGGTTAGCAACTCCAATTGCCGTCGCCAGTCTAGTTCTTCGATAAAGGAGCGCGACTCTCGCCAGTCCGGACTTACTTTCACGAAAAGCTCCAGAAATACACGAGTACCGACCATCTTTTCGATCTGCAACCGTGCGGCAGTACCAATTTTCTTGAGCATCTGAGCCTGCTTGCCGATCAGTATCCGCTTCTGCCCTTCCCGCTCACAGTAGATTGCCGCGGCAATTCGCGTGAGTTTCGCACCTTCCTCGAACTGTTCGACCAGCACCGTGGTTGCATATGGAACCTCTTCACTGGTTTCCATTAAGACCTGCTCACGGACGATCTCGGCCACCATGAAGCGCGTCGGTTGATCGGTCACTTGATCTTCGGGGAAGTACCGCGGGCCCTCTGGCAACATATCAATCACCTTTTTCAGCAGCAGGTCTAACCCTTCGGGCTTCCGGGCAGAGAGCGGAATGATCTCCTTGAAAGCGTAAAGCTTGCTGTATTCATCGATGATGGGCAGCAGCTTATCTTTCTGATTCCGTAACAAATCAATCTTGTTCAAAAGGAGAAAAACTGGCGTTCCCGATTTCTTGGCCATTTCGAGCACCGACTCATCGGCATGACCGAACTTGCGGGTTACATCCGCAATCAGCAGGAGCAAGTCGCATCCTTCCAACGCTTCCCGCACCTCAGACATCATCTTGCGGCCCAGTGAGCTGTCTGGCTTGTGTACACCGGGAGTGTCGATGAGCACAATCTGCCCGCCCGCCTTCTTCTTTTGCTTCGGAATCTGCACAATCCCCAGGATGCGATTGCGCGTGGTCTGCGGCTTGGGACTGACAATAGCCAGCCTTTCACCCACGAGCGCGTTCAGCAAGGTGGACTTGCCGGCGTTGGGACGGCCAAGAATGCAAACGAATCCGGAATGAAAGGCCATAGATGATTGAGAAATTTAGTGATTTCGTTAGTAATTTGGTAATTACCCAATGGCAAAATTACCCGATTACTCAATTCCTATATCAGCCGCATCTGTTTGGGTTCGACTGCCGAGATCCGAACTCGTTGCACTCGCCGCTCAGTTGACTCTAGCACTTCAAAGCGCAGGCCGTCCTCTTCTATCACCTCGCCCTTCTGCGGAATACGGCCCGCCAGTTCACTCACCAATCCCGCCACCGTGGCCGACTCTTTCCCCTCTGGACGTGTTCCCAACAGCTCATCTAACCTGTCGACATCCATGTTTCCGGGCACAATATAGGAGTGATCGCTCTCACGCACGACTTCGGCTTTTTCGTGCTCGTCATCGATCTCACCAACAATTTCTTCGACCAGGTCCTCAATTGTGACCAGACCCGCCACGCCGCCGTACTCGTCAACGACGATGGCCATGCGGATATTGTTCTTCCGCATCTCGCGCAGAAGCTCGCTTCCCAGCTTGCTTTCGGGCACGAAATACACATCTTTGCGCATCAGCGTGTCCACAGTCCGGGTGTGAGCCTCGGTGTCCGGCACCTGTAACACATCCTGCGCATAAACGATTCCCTTAATGTTGTGAATGGTGCCTTCAAAAACCGGGACACGCGAGAACGGCTTCGTCCGCAACAACTCAATGAACTGCTCGACCGTGGTATTGGTCGGAACGGCGACGATTTCCGGACGCGGCTTCATCGCCTCTCGCACTGTCTTCTCGCCAAATTCCACGACCGACTGGATCATGGCGCGGTTGCTTTCATCCAGAATGCCTTCTTCCTGGCCTGCTTCGATCAGCGCGTCCACGGCTTCCGCCTGGGTTTCCGGCTGTTCATCCGAATGGCCTTTGGTAAGAGCGGCGACCGATTGCAGGAATCCCAACACTAGGGTTACGGGCAAAACCAAATAGATAAGGATTCGCAAGAAAGGCGTCCAGCGGATCAGCCACTGCCCTTTGGTCCGGGAGAAGAAAACGAAGGGCAGGAACTGGTTACAAACGATCACGATCAGAATCAGGGTCAGCGTCGCCTGCAGAATTTCGTAGATGCTCCAGGCCCGGTCACGGAACACAGTGAAGCCCACCAGCATGGCAATCGCTGCCGTAGTCATTTGCGTGAGCACAGCCATTGACAGCGCCGCGCGAGCCCGACTCACATGCAGCCTCGGCTCCACGTTGTGTTCGAAGGCGTCGATATTGTCCTGGAACTCTCGGGAAAGGAATTTCCCAATCTCGGTGTAGAGGCGTTCTACGTAGGAGACGAGAGTCAGCAGCCCGAGCAGCATCAGCAACACAATAGCGATGACGAAGTTCATCTCGATGCTCGTGTGGCGCGAGAGCCTGATCCGGTACGTTTGACCGCCGGTCCTCGAGACCGCGCACCGTTAGGCGGGCTCTGACTCTTTGCCGTCAAGACTTTTCCGCGGTCTGGCCGTTCTCTTCTCTCAATCAATCCCATCGGCAATCCGAGCGACTTCCGCAAGCGCGCTTCCTTGCGCTCCATTTCGCCGTTATCCTGTTCGTGATCGTATCCGGCGAGGTGAAGCACCGCGTGCAACGTGAGAATTCTGATTTCCTCAGCTGCCGTGTGACCCAACTGACGGGCGTTACGGGCCGCCATTTCCGCGGAAATGGCAACATCCCCAGCGAATCCGCGCATCAGTCCTGGTATGGCGGGAAACGATAGCACATCCGTCGGCTTGTTCTTTCCGCGGAAACGATGATTCAGTCCCTGTAACTCCCGGCTACTAGTCACCAGCACACTGACGGCTCCGCAAAGCCCGATGGCCCGCCGCGCACGCATAACAAACTGCGCCAGCGCTGCCTCAGTCAATCCTGCCACTCTTTCTTGTAGGATTACCAAACCGTCTCCGTGAGCAACTCGCGCAAATAAACAGGAGGGCCAAAACCGCAGCCCTCCCAGCCAATCATGCTCGTTTTATTCTTTTGCGTCCGCTTCCGCCGGCGTTGCAATATTCTTCGGTAGAGCTACATTTTCGGCTCCGTTGGTTTTGCCGTTCGGACCCTTGGGTTCGAGCAACGGCAATTGCTGTTCCGCCAGTTTCGTCTTGTGCTCATCGTAAGCCCGAATGATGCGCTGCACCAGGTGATGCCGCACCACGTCGCCTTCATCAAAGTAAACGAACGTCAATCCTTCGACGCGCTTCAGGATATCTACCGCTTCCAGCAGTCCGCTGCGGCGGGCGTTGGGCAGGTCGATCTGCGTCACGTCGCCCGTGATCACTGCCTTGGAGTTGAACCCCAAACGGGTGACGAACATCTTCATCTGCTCCGAGGTTGTGTTCTGGGCTTCATCCAGAATCACGAATGAGTCGTTCAGCGTGCGTCCTCGCATGAATGCAATCGGCGCAATTTCGATGACATTCTTCTCCAGGTAGCGATCGACCTTTTCGGGATCAAGCATGTCGTAAAGCGCGTCGTAAAGCGGACGCAGGTATGGGTCGATCTTGTCCTGCAACGTCCCCGGAAGAAATCCCAGGCGCTCGCCCGCTTCAACCGCCGGACGCGCCAGGATGATCCGGTTCACTCGTTTTGCCAGCAGCGCCGAGATTGCCATCGCCACAGCCAGGTACGTCTTGCCCGTACCGGCAGGGCCGATCCCGAATACCATGTCGTGGTTTTCGATGGCCTCGACGTATCGTTTCTGATTCAGGCTCTTGGGCTGTACCGTGCGCCGACCGAAGGAACGCTGCCGTCCAGCTTCGGCTAGTCCGCGCAAGGTAGCTTTTGGGTCCGCGATCAGGACGCGCAGCATGCTGTTCAGGTCGCCATTGTTGAAGGCGTGTCCGGAGCGCTGCAGATGGTCGTAGTCGGAAAAGACTTGTTCGGCTCGGGCAACATCGCGCGCCGCCCCTTCCAGTTCAATGGAGTCGGATCGAAGGTCAATGTTAATGTTCAGACCGTCTTCCAACACATGCAAGTTTTCATCCCTGGTACCGAACAGGGTTTCAATGTGAGGAGTAGTCTCGATGCTCTTCTTCATTCAGTTTTCGCGCATCCCTCCGTCCTGCGGCTGCGCGTTGCGTTCCGCGCGCCGGTGCTTAGATGGCGTCGCGGCGACATGGGCACACGCGTACCGGTCTCAGCGACAACAAAATTCTTCTCTCTGCAGGTGGAACCAACCGGAATGCTCGCTCCCGAGGTGCAAGCAACAACCATTGAGGTAAGGGTACGCCGGGGGTCGGATGGGAGTCAATGGTGGAGGCAGGTACGAGGCGAAATGTCGATCTACGCACCCTCGCCTTTGGCATCTGCAACCAAAGCCGGAACCGCACGCGCTCGTGCCCAATTTCTAAGTTCCTGGATCTCCTCAGCCCGGGTCGCCGAAAGCGGGACGGTCATCGCCAACGCATCAATCAGCGAACCGGTTGCCAGCGGTTGCTTGCTGGAGAACCAGGCGTAGAGCGCTGCCTGCACGGCGGCCTGAATCTCCGCTCCGGAGTACCCTCGCGCAGCTGCAGCAACTCGATCCAGATCGAACTCCGCCGGACGCCGATTCCGCCGCGCCAACTCCAGCGCGAAGATCTGCTTTCGCTCCGCCTGGTTCGGCAGGTCGACAAAGAACAATTCATCGAACCTGCCTTTGCGAATCAGTTCGGGAGGAAGTGCGGAAACGTTATTGCACGTGGCCGCAACGAAAACCGGAGCTTTGCGCTCCTGCATCCAGGAAAGAGATGCAGCCAGAAGACGTGACGAGACGCCCGCATCCGCGGAGGCCGAATCCGGCCCACTACCGGCGAAAACCTTTTCCAACTCGTCGATCCAAAGCACACATGGCGATAGCTCTTCGGCCACCTGGAACACCTTCTGAATTCGCTTCTCGGTCTCGCCGATATATTTGTCGAAGATCGCAGCGGTATCGAATTTGACTAGCGGCAACTTCCATTCACCGGCGATCGCTTGCGCGCACATACTCTTCCCGCAGCCCTGGACGCCCAGAATGACCACGCCCCGCGGTGGTTCCAGGCCGAACGCTCGCGCTTTCTCTTCCCAGGTTCCGCGCCGCTGTTCCAACCAATGCTTTAGATTTGCGAGGCCTCCGACGCCGGCCATGGTGTCGGAGACATCAACGAAATCCAGCATCGCCGCACGCCGCAGCATTTCCTTCTTGGCTTGCAAGACATCGGTCACAATCTCGGCAGTCAGCCCGTACCTCGTCACAATCGCTTGCGACACTGCCCGCTCCGCCTGCTCTTCCGTCAATCCGCGCAGATTGTCAGCCATCACATCCAATCCGGCCGTGTCCAACGATCGGCGCAAGGTTCGGGTTTTTCCCACGCGCACGATCATTTCGTCGATGATCTGGCGCAGGCGCAGCTTGTCTGGAAGAGGCAACTCCAGATACTCCACCAGGCTGGCCAACTCCGGTGGCATCTTGATCGAAGGAGCGACAATTACGACCGTGCGGCGATTCTTGGAAAATTTCTGGCCCACATCGCGCAGCCGCCGCACTACGACCGGGTCTTCCATATGGCGATGGAAATCTTTGAGAATGAATGCCGCTTCGACCGAGATGCCCTCCAAGACCCCCAGCACTTGCGCGGGTTCCCGGGTGTTGTAAATCGCCTGCGCTGCAAGATCCGTAGCCTCCTGGCCGGTACCGCCAGCGGGAAATCTGCCCTCCACCACGACTTCGTTGCCTTCGTTCCCACAACGAGCCAAGCCGCTGGCTATGCTCCATTCGAAGGTGGCGAGATTGAGCGACGCGCACGCCACGCGCACCAGCCGCACGGCGCGTACCTCTTCCACCGTCTCCATCACCACAATTGGCGCGGAGGAATCGATCAGGACTTTCAACGTGCCGAGTGGATCCGCCAATGGTTTGACCAGTCGCAAGTTGCTGCCGTAGAATAGTTTATTCGGCAGTGGCAGCACGTCTCCACCTAAGAGAATCTCAATAGAAACGAAGGTAACGAGATTAAATGGCAAATCATTTTTCGGCGCTGAAGCGCGCCCGTCAGACTGAGAAACGCACGGCTCGCAACCGCGCCAACACTTCCCGCCTGCGCAGTGCGTTACGCGACTTGCGCGAGTCGCTCGCCAAAGGCGACAAGCAGGGGGCCGAGCAGATTTTTCGGCAAACTGTCTCCGCCCTCGACAAAGCCGTCCAGAAGGGCGTGCTTCACGAGAACACCGCGTCGCGCTACAAGTCGCGTTTGAACGCGCGCTTGAACGCGGTCGCGAAAAAGTAACAATTCTCCCGCTCGGCGTTCAGAACACAATCTGGAGGTATTGCTTCAGCGCTGCGGAGCGCTCCTCATCCGACGCGAGCAGCTGTTCCTCTCGGGTCCCATTGCGGGTAAGGATCAGCCTTCGGTCTGCGACCGTAATCCTTCCATCCGGTGTAGTCTGGGAACACACGATCTTCCGCGTGAACGGCGACTCGGGCGAGGTTTGATGGTAGTGGCACATGGCCGCGAAGTCGTTGAGGCTCCGCGGCGTCAGCGTGAAGGAATACTGCCGCTTCCAGATGTCGTCGCGTTCCGCTCTCTCCATGCGCAACGAGTGCCCGCCATCCACCACCCGATACCTTCGGCCGTCATGCGCCCCCTCGATACCAGACCTCAGCCCAAGCGGCTCCAGGAAAGAGTCTCCGAATCCCACGTCTGCAAGCCACGGTTCCTCCAAGTCGATCCTCAGCGCAAGATGATCGAACTCGGGACCATCGCTGTCATCTTCACGTGGCACGCGGGCCGAGAGCAAAGTAACCTGAAACCCGATTGCACGCAGTAGGGCTGCAAAAGCTCCGTTGAGTTCGTAGCAGAAGCCGCCACGACGCCGCTCCACGATCTTGTCGATGAAGGCATTCTCCTCGCACACGATCTTTCGGCCCGCAGCGATATCGAGGTTCTCAAAGGGGACACTGAGCAAGTGAGCTCGATGCAGATGGCGCAGCACTTCAAACGTGGGGGCAAGCGATCCGGTGTACGCGATTCGGTCGAGATAGGCCGGGACGTTGAGCATGGCAAGCTGCCGAGCTGCGCTCGGCCAGACAGCCGGGGGCGGCTGTCTCCACGTGCGCATTAATTAAACCGGCAGCTCTTCCTGCATCCAACCGGCTTCCGGCCTCGGCTCCGAGGTCAGGTCCATCACCAGTTTCTCCAGCACGATTCGTTTGCTCGGAGGATTGGAACGCAATGCGAGATCAGTCTTGGCAACCAGCCGGATGGCGCGTGTAAGCTCTCGCTTCGATTTGTAGCGTCGAGCTTGCTTGATGATGTCATCAGCGGCAAACGGAGGCACACGGAAGCCCTGCCACAGCGCCGCCCATAACATGCGTTGGTCGCGCACGTTTCGCTCGAGAATCACGAGCATCTGGCGAAAAGTCTTGGCCAGCATGTAGAGATGTCCGATCGCAGCCTCGTCCCCTTCACCCGTGGTGAGAATCGAATCGAGCATGTCTAACGCCCGCACCCGGTCTTTCGAGGAAATCGCGTCGGTCAGCTGGTATAAAGATCTTTGCTTCGCGGCCAGCACCATGGTCTCGACATCGCCCAGCGTGATGCGCTTCTTTTCCCCCAGGTAGAGAATCAGCTTCTCCAGTTCGTTCGAAACCATCATCATGTCGCCGCCAAGAGCGTCGACCAGTTCGCGGGCGGCATCGGCATCGATCTTGACGTCCCGCGTGGCACCGTATTCGCCAATCCAGCGAACGGCCTCACTTTCTTCCACTCGCGCCAGTTCGACAATGGCGCAGTATTGCCCCAGCGTCTCGCGAATTCGCTCGTAGCGTTCTTTGTCCGTTAAGTCCATGCGGCGAGGGTCCGCGGGAATGCTGATGTGGTCGGCAACGAAGATCAATACCGCAGCGGGATTGGGATCTTTGCAGTACGCTTCGATGGCTGCGAGTTTCTCATTGTTGGACCCGCGTCCGAACAGGTTCTTGACGCCTCGAACAAAGAACACTTGAAAAGGCGCCATCAGCGAAGGCGTGCGCGCTCGATCCAGCACTTCTACCAGATCAGTCTCCGCCAGATCGAACTCGAAAAGGCTGAAGTCGCGCAAATCGGGTGTGACCAAATGTTCCAGAATCGCTGCGCGGCAACGTTTACGAAAAAACACTTCGGCTCCCACGAACACGTATGCCGGACGCAGGTTGCGGGCTTGTACCTCGGAGACGAAACGATCTGCCTGGGCGAAGGCTCGCATCAGAAACCCTCCAGAATGTTCGACACCAGGGCCTGCGCAAAGTCGCGCGACAGGCGTTGAAATGCGGGTGTGTCTTCCTCGAAAAAACTGTTCAGGTCGCGCGGGACCTCGTACTGCTCGCGAAACAGATACGAGGGATTCTGGTAAAGGACCGTGCCCTTGGTATCGACCAATGACACTTTCATGGAGACCACAACCATCACGCTCGCGGCGCGTCCAGTCTGCGAATCATAGGTAAGTGGATTGCTATAGGTGGCGAGGACGGTCCCGTGTAGCACCGCGTCCGCATCGTCATTGACCAGGTTGACAACGTGGTAATGGGTTCGCGTGACGAACTCTCTTGCCACAGCAGCGGTCAGCATCTGCTCGATCTTGAAGGTTTGAGTTTGGTTCACGAAGGCCGGGATTGCAATGGTCCGGACGTTATCAGGAATGGTTACGGTGTGGCCGGCGGTGTGATAGCCGCATCCTGTGCAGAAAACGCCCAGGAGCACAGCCACCACCACGCCGCGACTCATTCTCATTGGATTTTGCCTCGAGGCCGGGTTGCTGCCATGGTTTCCGCGCACTCGACCGCAGTTGCGGCGGCGATGCGGAGATTATCGGACGCGGCCCACAGCCAAAATCCATTCGGCTGACTTGCATCCGCGGCGATCGACACCTGAATATCGACCTGTCCCGCGGCATTCACATTACTGGGAGCGTCTTCGGCTCCAAGCGTGAGTTTCACATGCTCGCCGGCCAGTGCTCGCGAAATGCTTTCGATATCCGCGACCTGCCCGAGTTCGACGTGGATGGCAAAGGCGTGTCCGTGAAAGATGGGAGCCTGCACCAACAACAGCGATGGCAGCAGAGCGTCCTTGCCAACAATTTTCTTAAAATGCTTTAGAACCCGACTCTCTACGGTGGCCAGCGACGGCACCGAATGTTCACCGTAGCGGGCTACCATGTTGAAAGCCACTTGCGTATCGAAGATGTTCTTCGGCAGTTGCTGGAACGCAAGCAGATTCACTGTCTGCTCGTGCAGTTCGTCCATGCCCTTCTGACCGTGTTCCGAGGCTGGCTCGAATACCGTGGCCACCGCCCGCTTCACAGGTGCAGCTTTCTGTGCGCGCAGCAAGAGTAGCGCCAGCACGACCGCTGCGGGATGCGCCGCCACCGCCGGCCCAGGCTGCAACTGAGGAATCAAAGGCTGGCCCAGTTGTCGTTCGATCCACGGCGAACGCACGGTGGCGTCCGGTTCATCTTCGAGAGCGGAAGAAAGATCAATGATCGCGCTGCCCGCGTCCCGCACCGTCTTCCAGTTCTTACGCGTGGACTCCGGGTCTGAAGCAAAAAAAGTAAAGTCGATATTGTGGAACTGTTCGGTGCGGACATTCTGAATAAACGTGACCTCTTCTCCAACCGTTTCAAGCTTGCCCAGCGCCTCTTCGTCATCCAGTAACTTGACATCAATCGAAGGGAAATTGCGATCGTTGAGTACTTCTGCGACTTCCTTACCCTTGAGCGAGCCGGCACCGACGATGGCGAGGCGGTAAAAGTTGCCTCCGCGCACCGGTTCGGTGTGCGACGCCGGAGCGGGCTTGAAATTCGAACTCATGAAGTCTGCGAGGCCTCTTTGTACTGCGGAGGAGGCGGGTTCCGCTTGCGCCGGAAAATCCATTGCAGGCGCCAGAAGACGCCAGAAAACATGTAGGTTAGCGCGATGACGAACAGCACCCACTGGGAGAAAACCCAGATCGCCGCGAACAGCAATCCCAACAAGATCACCAATTGGAACGGCTGCCGGGAGCGGAAATCGATGTCTTTGAAGCTGTAGAAACGCCACGTGCTGACCATGAGATATCCCGCCGCCACGATGATGAGCATCCAGGTAATGCAACTCCAGAGCGAAGAAATCGGGTCGCCTCCGGAGAAGTGCACCACAGCGGCGATCACGCCAGCTCCCGCTGGAATGGGCATGCCCACAAAATACTTTTTTCCCGGCCGGCCCGGGTTCGATGGTTGCGGATTCGACGCTATGTTGAACCGCGCCAGGCGGCTGGCGCCAGCCATCAAGAACAGGAAGCTTGAGATGGAGCCCAGTTGAATCATTTTGCCGGTTAATTCGCTGGACCCCAAAAATACCGGCAACTGGCGGAAACCCCACATCCATGCCAGTAGCGCGGGAGCGACGCCAAATGTGATGACGTCGGCCAACGAATCCAACTCCCGCCCAAAGTCACTGCTCGTGTGAGTGATGCGGGCGATGCGTCCGTCTAAACCGTCAAACAAAACAGCGAACCCAATCGCCTTGGCCGCAAAATCAAAATGCCAGGGTTCCGCAGCCGTGGCATGTGTGACCTGTAAGATGGCGTAGTAACCCAGCGCAATATTTGCGGCAGTGAAAAGGGAAGGCAAAATATACATGCCCTTGCGCAACCGTCCCGAGGGTCGGTCTTCTTTGCGCCGCTTTGGAATCACTGGAACTTCTGGATCCATTACAGTGCTCCTCGCTGAGCCTGTCCGGCGCTTCCCGCCGTGAGTGGTCGCTCGGCGTTCAGGTAGGCCAGCACGCTCGATCCCCCTTTCACCTGATCGCCAACCTTCACTTCGATGACTGCGGAGGCATCCACCAAAACATCCACCCGCGAGCCGAACTTGATCAGGCCAACCCGCTCCCCACGCCCCACCCGATCGCCAACCTTTTTGCTAAAGACGATCCTGCGTGCCAGAAGGCCTGCAATCTGCTTGAAAATTACGGTCTGACCATCGCCTTCGACGGTGACCACGTTCTGCTCGTTTTGTTCGGCCGAGGCCGCATTCATGGCATTTAAGAACTTTCCCCTTTGATACCGCACTTCGCGAATGACGCCGCTGATGGGCGAGCGGTTCACGTGCACATTAAAGACATTCAGGAAGATGCTGATCCGAAGGCGCTCGGCGCCATTCAGAATCGACGGGGAGACGTCCATGACCTTCCCATCCGCCGGTGACACGAGCGCACCTGCCTCACCCGGGATCACCCGATCGGGATCACGAAAAAACCATAGAAAGAATGCGGCCAGCAGCAACGCCGGCAACGCCCAAAGCGGGCTGGCGAGCCAACCCATCAGTGCGGCTGCAGCCAGAAGCGGAAAAGCGTAGTAGTAAGCGTCACGAACCATTGGGGAGATAGAGAGAATTATAGAGCAGGCTGAGGGTGCATCTCCGTCTTTCATGTTAAACGCAAATAAAAAAGGCGCTTACGAGCACCCTGCGTAAAGACAGATAACCCCTCCGGCGGCTGAGCCGCACAAGGTTGGAGCTTAATTAAGCGACCTGGTTTTGCTGCGGCTGTTGCCTGAACTGCCGCTGAATACTCTCCATCTGATCTTTAAGACGGAGTTTCAGTTTCTTCAGTCGCACTTCTTCCAATTTTTCGTCATCGGTGAGATAGCGTTTTTCGGTGAGTGAATCAAGACGTTTTTCGTAGAGCGTATGCTCCGTCGCCAGTTTTCGGAATTCATCGTGACTGGCGAAGAGCTGGTCCCTAGAAGTTAGCATCCAGCAGACCTCCTAACCGGGTTTTCAGATTCCAACTTACCACACGATCTATGCCCGCTTCAACGCGAATTTCCGTCGGAGGATCTCGTGAGTTCTCAGCGATTTCCGACTGATTGCACCAGCCCTGATGCATTCTCAGACAAGCCCCAGCCGATAGACCATCGCATCCTCTTCCGGCTCGCGATAGTAACCCTTGCGTCGACCAGTCTCCACAAAAGCCCACTTCTCATAGAGCCGGCGCGCCGCAAGGTTCGACATGCGGACCTCAAGGAAGACGGCCTCCGCACCTCGGTCTCGAGCCAAATCAAGAAATTCTCCCAGCAGCCGTGTGCCCAGCCCCCGACGGCGTGCCGGCCCCGCGACGGCGATGTTCTCAATTTCCCACTCCTCGCCCGCCTTGCCAGCGATAAATCCCAGCACAGCAGCTTCTTCCTCAAGGACCAGTAACACACGGGATGGGACTGCGCTGGAAAATGCGGCTTCATACTGCTCCTTAGACCAGTGCGCCGCCGTAGCAGCGTGCCTCTCCAGCGCCATCAGGGTAGGAATGTCAGCAGGGTTGGCAAGACGAATCCGCATTTGTGGCGTCCGCATCTCGACAGCTTTACCGTGATCGCTTAACTGCCTTTGACGAAAAGTTCCGCCTCCGAGCGCCCGATGTAATTCGCGTCAAGCGCCTCCGGGGAAACGGTCTCTCCAGAGACAATCTTTCTCCATCCTAGCTGCACGATCACATCGCTCCGCGGCCGCTCCACTTCCACTACGTGCAATCCCTTGACCTGTGCTGCTTCGGCAATGGCGTGGTCGGCCGTGACGATTAATTGCTCGCTGGCTGACGCCAACCATTCGTCTCGGGTCAACAGGCGTTCACGAATCAGCTGCGTTCCTTTGCTACCGACCTCGTACTCACCGAGGAAAACCTCGCTTCGTCCGGCATCGAGCGCAGACACAACTCTTCCTCGCTGACCCTTACTTGCCAACGCTTCCAACAGCGATACTGCGGCAATCGGTTTCCCAAGTACGTCCGCAAGCGCCTTGACGACTGCCAAACCGATGCGGAGCCCAGTGAAGGATCCCGGCCCGGAGACCACTGCCAAGGCGCCAATGTCCGCCTTACTGAATCCGTGTTTCTCGAGCAAGGTCGCAATTTGTGGAACCAGTTCGGCGGAGAATGTCCCTCTCACGAGTGGGGAGACCTCGATGACTTCGCAAGAAACATCAGGCGCGCATCGCGCGATTGCGATGCTGCCTTGCTTACCGGAAGTGTCGACTGCGAGAAGAAGCATGATTAACAATTGCGGGCGACGCAGTTCCGTGGCAACGCGCGAAAATCCGTGGCTGCTTTGAATCAGTGCCCGGCTTCCACCAACTCCAGCAGCACCCCTCCTGCGCTCGAAGGATGTACGAACACGTATCGATGCCCGCCTGCGCCAGTCTTGATTTCGTTCGACACCAGCCTCACGCCATCTTTCTGCAGGCGTTCGACGACCGCAGTCAAATCAGGCACTCGTAAGCAAACGTGATGCAGACCCTCACCGCGCTTGGCGATAAATTTCGCAACCGTCGAGGCTTCCGACGTGGCTTCCATCAACTCCAGACGGCTCTCTCCCACCGGCAACATCGCCACCCGCACCTGCTCACCCTCGACCACCTCTTCCGCCGACGCGACCAGCCCCAACTTCTCGTAGATCCCCTTCGCCACCGCCAGCGACTTCACCGCAATACCGAGATGGTCAATAGTGAACATCAATCCTGTCTCCACAGCGAGGCGTCCCGATAGTCACTCAATAGACTCACGCCGGCATCAAACTCACACCGTCATCCTGAGCGAAGCGAAGGATCTATGCATTCGGCTCGCAGCACCAAAACCACAAGCGTCGCGTGGCATGACCGCGCTGACGTAAGCCACGGGTCCCGGCACAACCCTAGCCCTTCCCCATCCTGCCCACAATCTCCTCCACCAGCGTGTAAGGATCGCGCTTGTGCTCGGCGACTTCCGCCGCGTAGCGTGCGACATTGCCATCTTCCATTTGGGCACGCGCTTTTTCCAGCAGTGCATCGCGCAGCATCTCGATCAACCGCTCCTGCCAGTTTTCAATGTTGTGCTGCAAGACCAGGTTTTCCTTCTGCAGATACGCCTCGTAATCCGCAATCGCCGCGACCAGTTCATCGATTCCAGTCCCGTCGCTGGCCACGGCCTTCACAATCGGCGGAGTCCAATGATCAGTGCGAATCGCCAGCGATTGCAAGGCCCGAATCTCACGCTCGACCCGTTCGGCGCCCTCGCGATCGCTCTTGTTGATCACAAAAATATCCGCAATCTCCATAATGCCGGCCTTGATGCTCTGCACGTCGTCGCCCATCCCCGGCACCAGAATCACAACCGTGACGTCGGCCAGGCGCACGATATCAACCTCGTCCTGCCCGACGCCAACGGTTTCGATCATGATCAAGTCGCGCCCCGAAGCATCCATCACTGTAGCCACATCCGCCGTGGTTCGCGCCAACCCACCCAACGAGCCCCGCGTCGCCATGCTGCGAATGTAAATCCCAGGATCAGAAAAATGATCCTGCATGCGAATGCGATCCCCCAAGATTGCCCCGCCCGTATAAGGGCTGCTCGGATCGACCGCGATGATCCCGACCGTACGATTCTCTTTGCGATAGTGCCTAGCCAATTGATCGACCAGCGTACTCTTGCCGGCACCAGGCGCGCCAGTAAGACCAAGAATCCGCGCATGACCAGTTTGCGGGAACAACGCTTTGAGCAGCTCCGCCCAACCCGGCGAGCGGTTCTCGACCATGCTGATAGCCCGCGCCAACGTCCGCGGGTCGCCAGAACGCAGTTGCTTAACTAATGGTTGGAAGTCGTGGCTCAACCTGTCAGTGTAAAGCAGAGGCATAAAGCCAGGAAATCTTTAGTAGCTGCGGCTCAGAAAGACAGCTTCGCTATCCGTGACAATCCGCGTTGATCCCTGGCGAATTGAGCTTTAGTCTTTCAGCAACTGCCGAGCAATCACCAACCGCTGCACTTCACTCGTCCCTTCGCCGATCGTGCACAGCTTCACATCACGATAAAACTTCTCCGCGGGATAATCCTTGATGAACCCATATCCGCCGTGAATCTGCACACCTTCGTTGGCGCAACGCACGGCCACTTCGCTGGCATAAAGCTTTGCCATCGACGACTCCAGCGTACTCTTCGACCCCGCATCTTTCAGGGAGGCCGCGCGGAACGTCAGCAGCTTCGCCGCTTCGATCTCCGTCGCCATATCCGCCAGCTTCCACTGGATGGCCTGAAATTCGCTGATCGCTTTGCCGAACTGCTTGCGCTGCTTGGAATACTTCAGCGCGGCCTCGTACGCTCCCTCAGCCATGCCCAGAGACAACGCCGCAATCGAGATGCGTCCGCCATCCAGCACACGCATGGCATCGATGAATCCGTCGCCCTCTTTCCCGAGAAGATTTTCCGCGGGAATGCCGCAGTCTTCAAAGATTAGCTCGGCGGTATCGCTCGCCCGTAGCCCCAGCTTGTTTTCTTTCTTCCCCGGACGGAATCCATTGGAACCCTTCTCCACAATGAACGCCGAGAGCCCGTGAGTGTGCGCCGCGCGGTCAGTCACCGCGATCACTACCAGCGTATCGGCGTAGTGTCCATTGGTGCAGAACGTCTTGGTACCATTGAGCACCCAAGTGTTTCCCTTTCGCACGGCCGTCATCCGCGCGCTGCCCGCGTCCGATCCGGAAGACGGTTCCGTAAGTCCCCAGGCCCCGATGTGCTCGCCGGTTGCCAGCTTGCTGACGTATTTCTTCTTCTGCTCTTCGGTGCCGGCAATAAAAATGTGATTTGAACACAGCGAAGTGTGAGCCGCCACAATGATGCCCACCGACCCATCCACGCGAGAAAGTTCCTCAATGGCGGTGACGTATTCGATGTATCCCATCCCGGCGCCACCGTATTCAGTAGGAAAGACGGTCCCGAGCAGCCCGAGCTTGCCGAGTTCCTTGATCGTGGCCAGGGGAAACTCGCCAGCCTCGTCCCATTTCGTGACGTTCGGCGCAATCTCCCTCTCGGCAAACTCGCGCACACTTTTCTTCAGGTGAAGTTGCTCTTCGTTCAATAAGAAATCCAAGGTTCCTCCGGTCAAGCTTCGTCCGCTCAAGGACGGGCAGCCGCAGCGAGGATTCAATCCTCGCTCGGCAAATGCAAAACATTTGATTAGAGCATAGTGCGCGGAAGGAGTGAAAGCGAGCTTTGGGAGGAAGTGGGAGGAAGCCGGTACGCCCATCTCGCCCCTCCTACGGTATGCGCGCACTCAGCACCGGAACCATCCAAACTGCGTATCCCTGTGGGTCGCGAATATTGGCGATCATTTGATCGAAGTATGCCACCGCGGACTCACGCGAAATCGGCGTCAGCTCGCCGATCGGCTCGGCATACCCGTCGCGCCAAGCAGTGAGAATCGTGGCGAACGTCTCCCGCGGCACGCGCACCGTGTCCACGATCACGTAGTCCACCGTGATCGCGTCGAGTTTCATGGCGGCGAGGATGCTGAATGTGTTCCGGCCAATAAACAAGTCCGTGCCTGTCTCGGACTCAAAACTCGGTGGAACCACGTACCAGAAGTCCCGAGGATCGAGCGCGCCGCGTTGGAAATGCAGCATTCCGTAATCCTCCGGAATGAGGTGCAAGAATCCGCTGCGACGTGTGACCCGCGCTAACTCCGCCAGCACGCGGTCGGGGTGAGGAACCGAATGCATGACGTGACGGCAAACCGTAAGATCAAAACTATGGTCTGGAAAGCCGAGCTCGAATATACTCTGCCGCTCCAACCGCAATCGCCCCGCGAGGTCGGCGTAGCGCGACCGCGCGAGTTCCAGGTGTTCGTCAATAATGTCCACTCCGACCACCTGTGCTTGCGGAAAAAGCTCAGCCAATCGCGAGGACCCCTCACCCGTTCCGCAACCGGCGTCGAGAATTCGCGCGTCTGCCGGTATCGCATAGCGACGAATGAAGTGAACTTCCTGCGGCCAAATTGCCCGCGCCTGCGCATCCAATCCTCTCACCATGGACTCGTCAGCCATCTGCTTAGCCTGCGGGTTGAGTTCGGTCACGGGCCTTCTCCTGAATGTCTGGCCAGGATGTCTGGCTAAATGGTTATGCTGGTTTGAGGGTCGGATTTCGTCGATCAAAAGCGGCGCGGACGCGATTATACGCCGCTGCCCAACTCTTCATCAGACAGGAACGTCGCCAGTTTTGACGGCGATGAAACGTTCAAACACTTCGTTGGAAAGAAGCCGGCCCTTCGCCGTTAGACGAACCGTATCTCCCTGTTTCTCCATCAATCCCATTTGTCTTAAGTCGGCGATGGACTCGCCCAAGCCTACGACGGGTCCTTCTCCAAACTCCGCCACGACCTCGCTTAAATCCAAACCGCGAGTTAGCCGCAGGCCGAGAAAGAATGTCTCCTCGAGCGCCGCGGCCGGTGAAACCGCGGTGCGATTCAACGGACCTTCGGCAACATAGGCTTCCAGTGAATCCGGGAACGAAAATCGCACCGCTTCGCCGTCCAAACCTGGCAGCATCGAGTGCGCGTCCACGCCAAATCCCAGATATGGCTGCCGGGTCCAATACTTCAGATTGTGCCGCGACTCGTATCCCTCCCGCGCGAAGTTAGAGATCTCATACTGCCGCACTCCGGCCGCCTGCAACCGCTCACACGCCATCGTGTAAAGGTCCGCGGTGAGGTCCTCAGCGGGCACAAAATGAGCGTGGTATCTTGTACCGCCAGCGATCAACTCGCGCCCGAGACGGGAATCTTCGTCCACTTCGAGCATGTAGACGCTGGCGTGAGACGCTTGGCTCGCAATTGTCTGCTCCACGGAAAACGTCCAACTGTCGACAGTCTGATGCGGTAAGCCCGCGATCAGGTCGAGGTTGATGTTTGTAATCCCAGCGGCTCGCAAATTGGCAACGTCATCGAGAACCGTCTTCCGATCATGCTGCCGCCCCACCGAGGCTGCTTCTTGATCGACGAACGATTGCACGCCCAGGCTCACACGATTCACGCCGCATTGCTGGAGGGCTTCAACAACCGCCGGACTTAGCGTCCCCGGCGCGCATTCTACCGTAACCTCCGCACCCGCCTGAACCTCAAAATTTTGCGCAATCGCGACAAAAAGCTGCTGCAAGTGCGAGATATCCAGTACAGTAGGAGTTCCGCCTCCCAT
Organism: uncultured Acidobacteriota bacterium; assembly: GCA_963838905.1. Lineage (GTDB taxonomy): Bacteria > Acidobacteriota > Terriglobia > Terriglobales > Acidobacteriaceae > JABDBE01. The sequence goes on along the minus strand of CAWITE010000011.1, from coordinate 273,679 downwards.
GTAGATGGACTCGATAATCCGGTCGGTGCGCCCGCCCATCTGTGCTACAGTCGGGTTGTCATGGTTCATGTCAGCGCACACCCGGTCCACGTAACGTTGAAACACGGAGCGGGAGAAGACATCGGAAGCGAAGTTGCAATAGCTGCACTTGGTACGACAGAAGGGCACGGAAATGTACAGGCCAAGAGGCATTCCGACGATTATCGCACTTTTGGCAGGACGCCCTAGCCGCAGGCTGCTTCTGAAAAGAGCTCTTGGTGGCATCTTGGAACTTATCGGTGATAGACGGGTTTACATTCTAAGCAAGTCGGAGTAAGAACTACAAACTAATGACGCTTCCGCGCGTGGTTATCACTGGTATGGGCGTGGTCAGCCCCAACGGCATCGGCAAGGAAGCCTTCTGCCTCGCCATTCTCGCGGGAAAATCCGGCGTGAAGCGAATTACGCGCTTTGATCCCTCCGAATTGCCCGTACACATCGCCGGCGAAATTCCCGAGTTCGACGAACTCGCCTGGGTGGACGCTCGTGAGCGCAAACACGTCTCCCGTGTCGTGCCCCTGGCAGTAGCCGCATCAAGCGAAGCCATCCGAGACGCCGGGCTGGACCCGGCCGCAATGTCCATGGACGAAAAACGCGAGATCGGCGTGATCCTCGGCACCGGCGGTGGCGCTCAAGAGTTCTCCGAAGAACAATACCGGCTCTGGCATTCCGGACACATCAAGCAGGTCAGCCTGTTCTGCATTCCGAGCGGAACCATGGGCACGATTCCGAGCGAAATCAGCATGCGTTTCGGCTTTCGCGGCTATAGTCACGTGGTTACGGCAGGTTGTACTTCCTCCACGGACGCTCTCGGTTATGCCTATCAGCACATTCAAGCCGGCGTGCAGCCCATGTTTCTGGTCGGCGGCGTCGACTCGCCAATCACTCCGGGCATCATCAAGGGCTACACTCTGCTGCGCGCGCTCACTCAGTCCTGGAACGACGCCCCGGAGCGTGCCTCTCGCCCGTTTTCCGGCGACCGCGACGGCTTTGTAATTGCCGAAGGTTCGTGGATGTTTATCCTCGAGGACTATGTGCATGCCCGCGCGCGCGGCGCCCACATCTACGCCGAAATCACCGGGTACGCTTCCACCTGTGAGGCGTTCCATCGGGTCCGAATGAGCGACTCGCCGGAAGAACCCGCCCGCGCCATCAATTTGGCTCTCGAAGAAGCAGGCATCGCCCCAGAGAACGTTCAGTACGTCAACCTTCATGGCACCTCCACGGAGATGAACGATCGCGTCGAAACCCGCGCCGTGAAACTGGCTTTGGGGAAGCACGCGAGCCGTATTCCAATGTCCGGACTCAAGTCGCAGATTGGACATGCCCAGGGCGCCTGCGGCTCGGCCAGTCTGGCCGCAACCCTGATCGCGATGGAACACGGAAAGATTCCGCCAACCATTAACCTCGACGTTTCCGACCCGGAATGTGATCTGGATTATGTGCCCGAGGCAGGCCGCAAGGCTCAAATCGAACACGCAATTTGCAACTGCGTGGGATTCGGATCGAAGAACTCGGCCCTGGTGCTGAGAAAAATCGCGTAGAAGCCCGACCCACTCTTTGTCGCCACATTTCTGTCATTCCGAGCGGAGGTCCGTCCTCGGCTGCAGCGGAGGATGGAACGTAGTTGAGGAACCTGCTGTTTGCCGACGCAATCAGAAAAGCAGGCTTCTCGACTCCCCAGGATCATCCGCAGTTGCGGATGATCCACTACGCTCGAAATCACAGCGGAAAAGTGAATGTCGTCACACCGCACGCTCCAGAAACCTTTTCCATCCTCGCCTGCTTCTTTCCCATCTATCTAGGGTATCTTTAAGGTTAGCCCAGACACTAGCCGCCCATGGCCTCCGAAGAAGAAGTATTAGGTAAAGCGTATGACAGCCGGTTGATGAAACGGCTGCTCACCTACCTGCGTCCCTACAAGTGGCAGGTCACGGTTGCTCTGGCTTCGATTTTGATCAAAGCCGGCGCCGATGTCCTCGGCCCCTATCTCACGAAAGTCGTGGTGGACCGCTATCTGGCGCCAGTGCGCGGTCTGCATACGCCCCTGGATCGATTCTTAAGCAACAAGCCTCTGGTTGGGATCGCACAGATTGCGGCCCTTTACGTTGGGCTTCTGGTATTCAGTTTCCTGTTGGAATATCTCCAGACTTATTACATGCAGTGGGCGGGGCAGAAGACGATGTTCGATATGCGTGCCCAGATCTTCCGCCACTTGCAGCGCATGCACATCGGTTTCTACGACAAGAATCCCGTCGGCCGCCTGGTCACCCGCGTCACCACCGACGTGGACGCGGTGAATGAAATGTTCACCTCGGGCGTCGTCTCAATTTTCGAAGACGTCTTCGTGCTGGCCGGCATTATCGCCATCATGCTGCGCATGAACTGGAAGCTGGCTCTGATCACGTTTGCCGTGCTGCCGCTGATCGGCATCGCCACCAAGCTTTTCCGTGACCGGGTCCGCGATTCCTATCGGCGGATTCGCGTGGCCATCGCCCGAATCAACGCATACCTGCAAGAGCACGTGAGCGGCATGGTTGTGCTGCAGCTGTTCAATCGCGAAGAACGCGCCTTCGACAAGTTTTCCGAAGTGAATGCCGTCCACATGGACGCGTTCAAAGACGCGATCCTGGCGCACGCCGTTTACTATCCGGTGGTCGAAATCCTCTCGGCGATCGCAATCGCTTGTGTCATCTGGTTCGGCGGCAACGACGTCATCCGTGGCACGACCACGCTGGGCGTTCTGGTTGCGTTTATCCAGTATGCCCAGCGCTTCTTCCGGCCCATCCAGGATCTCAGCGAAAAGTACAACATCTTGCAGTCGGCCATGGCTTCCAGTGAGCGGATTTTCAAGCTCCTCGATACACCGGCTGAGATCACGTCCCCCGCCGTCCCCAAGACACCGGAAGGACCCGGTCGCATTGAGTTCGATCACGTGTGGTTCGCCTATCGCTCGATACCAGCCACTGATCCTGTGGGGAATGACCACGTGGGGACGGCCGCCCCCGGCCGTCCGGTCGAGCAAAGCTCGACTACCTCCGGCCCCGATTGGGTTCTCCGTGACGTCAGCTTTGCCATCGAACCCGGGGAAACCGTCGCCTTTGTCGGCGCGACCGGAGCGGGCAAAACCACGATCATCTCGCTGCTCATGCGCTTCTACGACGTGCGCAAGGGAGCGATCAGAATCGACGGAGTCGACGTCAAAGAAATGGGCCTCGTGGATCTTCGCCGCCGCTTCGGTGTTGTGTTGCAGGACCCGTTCCTGTTCAGCGGAACCGTTGCCAGCAACATTCGCCTGGGCACGGAGGGGATCGGTGACGAAGACGTGGAAAAAGCTGCCGAAGATGTGAACCTTGCCGACTTCATCCGCACTCTCCCGAATGGATTCAAGGAAGAAGTCCGCGAGCGCGGCAGCACGCTTTCGACCGGACAAAAGCAGCTTATCTCGTTCGCCCGCGCGCTGGCGCACGATCCCAAGATTCTGATCCTCGACGAAGCCACGTCCAGCGTAGACACGGAAACTGAATTCCGCGTCCGCGATGCGTTGAGCCGAATGGTCGAAGGCCGCACCTCAGTGATCATTGCGCACCGACTCTCGACCATTCAGCGCGCCGACAAAATTGTCGTGATGCACAAAGGCCAGGTTCGTGAGATGGGTTCTCACCAGCAACTCCTAGCTCACCACGGTATTTACTTCAAGCTCTACCAACTGCAATACAAAGATCAGGAAGTTGCCACTGGCTCCCAAGTAACAGCCAACGCGGACGACTAGCCGGCCACCACGACACTCGTGTGGGGACGGGCGCCTCGACTGTCCAGGCGGAGCAAAGCTCCGTAGGGTTTGGGTGGAGAAGCCCCACTCACCTGAACCAGGCAAACTCTTGCAGATTGACAAGCCGTGGCCAAGGCGGGGATTGCCTGCTTGGGACGGATACGGCTATGACTCTCCGTGTCCCTCGCGCCGGCGATTCTTTATGTTCTGCGCTTGCCTCGCAGTTCTTGTGTTTGCGAACGAGCACGAGCCAGGACGCTCGCGCCTACACGGAATCGGCGGGCTTCCCTTTACAATGCTCCCGTGCTTATCCTCATGTCCGCTGGCGAAGCTTCTGGTGAAATGTATGGGGCTCAGCTCATCGAGGCTTTGCGGCGGCGCGATCCATCTTTGGAATTCTTTGGGGTGGGTGGGGATCGCATGCGGGCTACCGGGTGCGAGACTGTCGTGGACGCGAAGGACCTCGCGGTCGTTGGCATTTCCGAGATCGTCAGCCATCTTCCCAAGATCTACGGTTTGTTTCGTAAGTTGATCGCCGAGGCCGATCGGCGTCGTCCCGGGCTGGCTATCGTCATTGATTCGCCCGCTTTTAACTGGCGGGTGGCTGGGCAAATGCGGAAGCGCGGGATTCCCGTTGTGTACTACGTTTGCCCGCAATTCTGGGCTTGGCGGCAAGGGCGGGTTCGGTTGCTGCGCAACTACGTCGACAAGGCGCTGGTAATTTTTCCCTTCGAAGAGAAGTTTTACCGCGATCGCGGCGTGGATGCTACTTTCGTTGGGCACCCGCTTGCCGATCTTTCTCCGCCGGCAATTGATCGCGCCGCCTATGCTTCGATGTACAAGCTCGACGTCGCGAAACAATGGCTCACCCTGATGCCGGGCAGCCGGATGAAAGAAGTACGGATGAATTTGCCCACGATTTTGGAATCGGCCGTGAAGCTGGGATCGAGATACGAATTCCTGCTTCCGGTAGCGCCCACGCTGGATCGCGCCTTTCTCGAATCTTTGATTGGAAGCGGCCATTCAGTCCGCCTGGTCGCCGATGCCTTGCCCGCGCTGGCACATTCCCGCGCCGGCATCATTGCCAGCGGCACGGCTACGGTGGAGGCGGCAATGATGGGTACACCCTTCGTGATGGTTTATCGCGTATCGCCGCTGACTTATTTTCTGGGACGGTCACGGGTTAAGGTTCCCCACTTCGCCATGGTGAATTTGATCGCTGGAAGAGAGATTGTCCCGGAACTGGTGCAGCACGACTTTACTGCCGAGAAGGTGGTCGCGCGGCTTGGGGAGATTCTCTCGGACGGCCCCAAACGCGACCAGATGATTGCAGGCTTGGCCGAGGTAAAGGGGTTGCTTCGCGGTCCGCAGGCAGACCGGCTGCATCCCGCCGAGCGGGCGGCGGTGGCAACTATGACCTTGCTGCACAGACCGCTGCCGCAAACATGACTTGGTAGGGGTGCTGTCGTCCGGGCAAGACGAGGGTCTGAGTTTTTGGCGGGGCTGGGGGAAGCAGATTCCTCGTCGCTTCGCTCCGCAGAATGACAATGGGTGGGACCAACCGGAATGACGACGCGGGGCAAAAAACAGCTAAGCCTTGTCCTAGCAGCATCTTTTGCGTCACAATCTTCATCAGACTGATTAGAGACCTGCGGGATTTCCCGGGAGACGTTCCTGAATGTTCTTTGAACCTCGGCGCCAGCGTCGGGCCCTTACACACCTTCTCGCCTTGTTGATGCTTTTGGGTTCGCTGCCCGCGTGGGCGGCGGAAAAGACGCGGCTGCGGGTGGACGACTATCAGATCGACGCCGAACTGACGCCCCACACCCATAAAATCTCGGCCCGCGCGAAGGTGAAGTTTACCGCGCTGGAAGACATCAGCTCCGCGACCTTTGAGTTGCATAACGGCCTGCGCGTGACCAAGGTGACCGATGACGCGGGCAAGACGCTATCCGCCGAGCGCATCACTCAGGACTTCACAGTGCGAGTGCAGTTGTCGAAGCCCCTCAGCAAAGACAGTTCGACAACGCTCACGTTTGAATACGATGGCACGCTCGATACGGCCGATGACAGCCCCGTGCAGGGACTCAAGCTGGCCTCGATCAACGATGAAACCAGTTATCTGCTTTATGCCGGGCGCTGGTTTCCCGTGAACGCCTACGGCATCAACCGGTTCACGGCTACGATGAATATCACCGTGCCCGCCCACATGGTCGTGATCGGCAGCGGGAGGGAGACGGCCGGCGGCACTTCTGCCTCGAAGAAAACGGGTGCGAGCTCGTTGCCGACCAAGACGTTCACCTTCGTCTGGGACAAGCCGAGTTTCCCTGGGACGATCGTTGCCGGAACGTTTCAGGAATTCAAGAGCGATGAAGCCGGGGTCGACCTGCACGTATTTTTCAAGCCGGTTCACCAGAATCTGGGTGCGATGTACGCGGAAACCGCGATCAAGGAATTTACTTACTACGTGACCCTCTACGGAGCAGCGCCCTCCACCAGCCTCAAAGTTGTGGAGATTCCGGATGACACTGTGCCCTCCGCGTGGGCTCCCGAAATGGCGGCGGTCGCGAGCCGCGCCGTGACCGAGAAAGTGAATTACCGGTTGCTGGCAAACACTATCGCGCACCAGTGGTGGGGAGTTTCGGTGAGTCCCGCGACCATCGACGATTGGTGGATGTGCGATGGCTTCGCGCGCTACTCCGAGGCTCGCTATGTGGAAAACGCCGCGGGAAGCAACGGCCTCGAAGAAGTGGTGAAAGACATGTCGGTGGGAGCGCTGGCTTACGACTCCGTGCCGCTTGCGACTATTGGCAAGCTGGATATGTTCTCGCCGGAGTTCCAGTCGCTAGCGACGGACAAGGGTGCAATGATTTTGCACATGCTGCGCTGGGTGGAAGGAGATCAGAAGTACGACCAGACGATGCGCACCTTCGCCGCGAAATACGCCGGCAAGTCGGCTTCGCTGGATGATTTCACAGCCATCGCGGAACAGACTTACGGAGATAAGCTCACCTGGTTTTTCACTCAATGGCTCGATTCCACGGGAGCTCCCGAGTTCAAGACTAAGTACACGGTTTACCGGCTGGGTAACAACAAGGGCTTTCGCGTAGTGGGAGAGATTACGCAGGATCTCGATCTCTTCCGGATGCCGGTGGAGCTGAAAATTGACACGGACGGCAAGACGGAGGAAAAACGCATTGAGGTGGTGGGAACGGATTCGGCGTTCGCGATAGAAACTTTCGGCAAACCGCGCCGGATTTCGATTGATCCGGACAATCGCGTGTTGAGAAACTCCCCTGACGTTAAGCTGCGCGCGGACATTCAGCGGGGACAGGCCTTGGTGCAACAAGGCGATTTCGCCGCCGCGCTCACGGAATTCAACAAGGCCCTCGAAGTCAATAAGAACAGTTCGCTGGCGCATTACCGCATTGCCGAGGTCTTCTTCCTGCAAAAGAATTACCAGGCGTCCGCCAATGCTTACCGCGACGCGCTTAACGGCGACGGCGATCCGCGGTGGACCGAGGTTTGGAGCCATATCCAGTTAGGCAAGATTTTTGACGTGACCGGCCAGCGCGAACGCGCCACCAACGAGTATCGCCAGGCGCTGCAGACGAACGACAACACGCAGGGCGCGCTGGAAGAAGCGCGGAAGTATCTGCAGAAACCGTTCGAGCAGCAAAAGAGCAGCGCCGGCGCGAATGGCAAGTAGAAGCCTCCTAAGCCAATCTCAGGTTTGCCGAATTCCATTTCGAAGTGTCATCCCGAGCGCCCGCGAGGGATCTAGCTTCTTGGTGCTACCGCGGGTATCGTGGCGCAGACAAGTACCCAGATCCCTCGCTCCCCTTGGGATGACAGGTGTTCTAATCCAGGCTATCTGAAAATAGACTCAGTACGCCCAATGCAAAAGCGTCGCACCCACGGTGAATCCTGCTCCCACGGATGCCAGCAACACCAGGTCACCCTTCTTGAGCTTGCCTTCGTGGCGCGCCGTGTCCATGGCGAGTGGAATCGTGGCGGCGGTAGTATTTCCGTAGCGGTCGATGTTGACGATTACGTGTTCCGGCTTCATGGCTAAACGGTCGGCGGTTGCCATGATGATGCGCTGGTTGGCCTGATGGGGAATGAAGGCATCGACGTCGGTGCCCTTCAATCCGTTGCGCTCCAGGATTCTCTCGCAGACTTCGGCCATTTTGCGGACGGCGTACTTGAAGACGGCGCCGCCGTCCTGGTGGACGTAATGCATCCGCTGATCGACGGTTTCGTGGCTCGAGGGATGCAGGCTGCCGCCTCCGGGCATGTACAGAGAACAACCTCCGGAACCGTCGACCTCGTGGATGAAGTCGATCAGTCCGAGCCCATCAATCTCCGCTGGTTCGAGGATGACCGCGCCGGCCCCGTCGCCAAAAATAATGCAGGTCGCGCGATCGGTGTAGTCGATGATGGAAGACATGGTATCGGCTCCGATGACCATCACCTTTTTGTGAGCCCCAGTCGCGATGAACTGCGCTCCTGTTTGCAGCGCATACACGAACGCCGAGCAGGCAGCGGAAACATCGAAGCCCCAAACGTTCTTGGCTCCGAGTTTGTGCTGCACCAGGCAGGCGGTCGACGGGAAAAACATGTCCGGTGTGACCGTGCCGATGATGATCGCATCCACATCGGAGGGCGCGAGGCCCCCCGCAGCAAGGGCCTGCTTCGCGGCTTCCACAGCCAGATCGCTGGTGGCAACGCCCTTATCGACGATGTGCCGCTCGCGGATTCCGGTGCGTTCGATGATCCATTGATCGGTGGTTTCGACCATCTTCTCGAGATCGGCGTTGGTTAAAAGGCGGGGCGGGACGTAGGTCCCAAGAGCGCTGATTTTTACTCGGGCAACGCCGGCGCGCACAGGTTGGCTCACTCTATGAGTTCTCCAGTTGGGATATAAACTTGCTATTCTGACGCACGGGACGGGCAATGTCCAACTTATTGAGGCTGAATGCGGGCAGCAATGAGTTCCACTGCTCCGCCGGTCACTGAACGGATTTCCGCGAAACGAAAAAGCCAGACACCGGCGACCCACTGCACACGCAAGAGCTCGTTACCGTTGCTTCCTTCCGGACCTGGCGGGGTTGGCGAGAGTGCGTCGCGCGGGACCGATGCCTGACCGGTTCGATTCTAACATCCCGATCGTACTCTTCCTTTTCCGGGCGGAATCGCCAACAATAGACGGGTACGCAGTCCATAGAACTGATCATGACCTCTGCTGGCAGCTTGCAATCAAAGATCGCTCCACTGCCCACGGCGGTGCAACGCTACTTTGAAGTTGCGCTGTATTTGCTTGTGCTGTGCGGGTTCGTAACCCTGGTTTCGACCGGAGCGTTGGACCTGCCTACGATTCTGCTGGTGAGTGCGGCGATCGCGTTTCGGGGATACCTGCTGACCAAGCGTCAAACTTTGCTGATTCCCGAGAGCTGGACGACCGCGCTCACCCTTGGCTATGTGGCCTTTTATCTCGCGGATTACTTCGTGTTTTCGGGTTTGTTCGTGACGGCGACCGTGCATCTCGTACTTTTCGTCATGGTGGTTCGCCTGTTCTCTACCAAACGGGATCGCGATTATTACTTCCTTGCGGTCATCTCCTTCCTCATGGTGCTGGCCGCCGCCGTGCTCACCGTAAACAGCATGTTTCTGCTGGCATTTGCCGCATTCATGCTAATGGCGGTCGTGACCTGCATCCTGATGGAGATGCGGCGGGCGTCGGCCCAGGCCACGGTTCGGGCCAAGTCCTCGAGCGATGACTCGGCGTACCGGCAGATGGCGTTCTCTCTGGCTGGGGCAGCACCCATGCTCGCGTTTTTGATCATGCTCGGGGCAGGGGCAATATTCTTTGTGCTGCCCCGCATATCGACTGGATACCTCAACGCCTTCGCGCGCAGCCGTGAGATCAGCACTGGGTTCAGCGACCGCGTACAGCTTGGTCAGATCGGCGAGATACAACAGTCCAGTTCACTGGTGATGCACGTTCAGATCGACGGCGATCCGCATGGCTCCTACGACTTGAAGTGGCGCGGCGTAACCCTGAACGTGTTCGACGGCAAGACCTGGTTCAACCCGCATGCACAGCACGTGGTGACCAGCATGGGCGAGGGTCGTTTTCTCCTGCTTCAAACCGGCTCACGCTGGAAGAAATTTCAGCCTTCCGAGCCCGCGCAGACTATTCACTATCGCGTTTTGACCGAGCCCATGGCCAGCAACGTTTTCTTCCTTGCGCCCACTGCCAGGCTTCTGCAGGGTAACTATCGTTTGCTCTCAATGGATAGCGGTGATGCCGTCTTTGATCTCGACCCCGAGCATCCGGTTGGCCGCTACGAGGCCACGTCTGACATTGCTCAACCCAGTCCCGGCGAATTGCGTGCGGCCTCGACCGATTATCCGCCTGAGATTCTGTTGAACTATCTCCAGTTGCCGCCGCTGGATGGTCGCGTCGTATCTCTGGCCCAGCAGATCGCGGCTTCCGCGGACAACACTTACGATAAGACGACCGCCGTGGAACGCTATCTGCGCACACACTTTGGATACACGCTGCAACTTCCGCGCACGGTTCCGCGTGATCCCGTGGCCAATTTCCTGTTCGAGCGCAAGCAGGGACACTGCGAGTACTTCGCTTCGTCGATGGCCATCATGCTGCGCGTGGTGGGCATTCCCTCGCGGGTGGTGAACGGTTTCCGCACCGGGGAGTTTAACGACCTTACTTCCCAGTACCTGGTTCGGGCCAGCAATGCGCACTCCTGGGTGGAGGTGTATTTTGCGGGCTTTGGATGGATCAGTTTTGATCCCACTCCGGCGGCGCCCGTGCAGACGCGAACCGGTTGGAGCAGGGGAGCGTTGTACCTGGACGCATTGGCTTCATTCTGGCGGGAGTGGGTCATCAACTACGACGCGGGCCATCAGTACAATCTGGGCCGCGAGGTCGCGCGCAACAGCCTGGAGTGGTTTCAACGGACACGAATCTGGATGCACCGGCATCATGAGGCGCTGCTCGATGCAGCTCGTCGAACTTCGCGGACGATTTCTGATTCACCCGTGAAGTGGAGCCTCGGGGGAGCGGTTGTCGCACTCGCAATTGTCTTGGCGGCTAGCGCTGGGCGGCTGTGGCGAGGCTTTCGCAGCCGCCGGCTGGCGGCTCGTCCGGAGAAATCTCCGAGCCTGGCCGCAACCATCTGGTACGAGCGCATGACGCGAATTCTCGTGAAGAAGGGCTGGCGCAAGTCCCCAGCCCACACTCCGGAAGAATTCCTGATGTTGATTCAAGATGAGTCTGTGCGAGCGCCGTTGGCAAGGTTCACCCAGCATTACGAGTCCGCCCGCTTCGGGGGTTCGGCAGAGGATGCGCAGCGCCTGCCTGAACTCTACGAGGAAGTCTCGACAGCGGCTCGCCGCTACACTGGATTCCGTCCAAGTTAACGAGTCAGTTTGAGTTTGTCGCCAGCCACCAACGGCGCACCGCAACGACGGACCAAACCGCCTCGACAACTCCGAAAGGCCAAGCGCCCAGGAGGAATCCATAGGCCGAACCCAACAGGCACGCGCCGGCGAATGCCAGGATGAACCATGGGTTTCGGTCTTCGAAGGCGTAGCACACCAGCATCGCCGTGACGGCGAACAAACCGAACCACGTCAGTCGATTCAAGTCGGCACTCCCATTGCTTTATTTTCTAGTGTTTCAATGATCCTTCCAAGCTCCATCTGGCGTCAGGCTGCGTCTTGCGAGAACGAGACTCTCATCGGAGTAGCCACTCGGTCCCGAATGTTAGAATAGAAGGATTCCATGCCTAATCAGAAGCCTACTGTAGCCATCGAAAATGTGCTTGAAAACGACGGCCCGACGCTCGGGTCCCGGCCCAAGGTCGGCTTTGTCAGCCTGGGCTGCCCCAAGAATCTTGTGGACAGCGAAGTCATGATGGGCATGCTAGCGCAAGGCGGCGCCGAGTTGGTATCCCGCGCCGAGGACGCCGATGTCATCGTGGTTAATACGTGTTCATTCATCGCCAGTGCTCAGCAGGAATCGGTAAACACCATTCTCGAAATGGTACGTCACAAGACTGATGGTCGCGCGCAGAAACTGGTTGTTGCCGGATGCCTGGTCGAACGTTTTCGCGACGACATCCGCAAGAATATTCCAGAAGTGGATGCAGTGGTGGGCACGGGTGAACTCGAGAAGATTCTTGCGGCGGCGGGGATTGCGGCTCGACCAGCGAATCCTTCTCCGTTTAACATTTTGACTTCGCGTCCCGAAGGCGACGCTCGCGAGGCGCAAGGCCGGTTTTCACGCGAGTCGTGGGATGGGGCCATCGCCGATCTGCCCAATTACCTGTACGACGAAGCAACGCCTCGCGTCCTGGCCACGCCGAAATACACGGCCTATATCAAGATCGCCGAGGGCTGCGACCATCCCTGTAGCTTTTGCATCATTCCGCAACTACGCGGTAAGTTTCGCTCCCGTCGATTCGAATCCGTGGTCGCCGAGGCCGAACGCCTGGCTCGCTCTGGCGTGCGGGAGATCACCCTCATCGGACAAGATACGACCTGCTACGGCGAAGATTTTGGCCTCAAGGACGGGCTTGCGCTCCTGCTCGAAAAACTAGCTGGCATTCAAGACTTACGCTGGATCCGTTTCCTTTACGCGTATCCCAACAAGATTACGGGCCGCCTGCTTGAAACCATTGCTGCACACGAAAAGATTTGCGCCTATGTCGATGTGCCTCTGCAGCACGCATCTGCGACGGTTCTGAAGCGCATGAAGCGTGGCGGAGGCGCCGATGTGTTTTTGCGTTCGATTGAGAAAATGCGGCGCACGATTCCAGAGGTAACCCTGAGAACATCCTTCATCGTCGGCTTTCCCGGCGAAACCGAGAGCGAATTTGAGCAACTCTGCGAATTCGTCTGCCAGGCTGAATTCGACTGGATGGGCGCATTCGGCTACTCCGACCAGGAAGGCGCACACGCCTTTGCCCTGGACGAGAAGCTTCCTGCCCGTGAGATCGAGCGCCGACGCAAACACCTCATGCAGATTCAGCGCCGCATCAGCAAGAAGAGAAAGAAGGCGCTGGTCGGCCGAGAGCTCGACCTTCTGCTTGAAGGAGTGTCCGAAGAGAGCGACCTGCTGCTCGAAGGACGCACTCCGAGACACGCTCCTGAAATCGACGGCAAAGTCTTTGTGAACGACGTTCCCGAAGGACTCCAACCGCAACCGGGCGAGTTCTACCGCTGCCAGATTACCGAGGCCCACGACTATGATCTGGTGGCTAGAATCGTATAGGGATCTATGGCTCGCAAGCGCACTTTGAACCTGCGGTGCCCCATCTGCAAGAAGCCAGTGAAGAGTGGGGATGCGGAATTTCCATTCTGCAGCGAGCGTTGCCGCTTGATCGATTTGGGCAAATGGGCGAGCGGCGCGTACGTGATCTCATCGCCGGTGCAGGACACATCGGACCGCATTTCAGGTGCTCTGCCGGACAATTGCGATGAAGACTGAGTCGGATCGAAAACCCGACTCCAATACCTTCCTGCCTGCGTCTTACCGCCGCCGCGCACCGCTCTGGGCAAAGCTGGTTGCTACTTTCTTTGGCACGGGGCTGCTCCATCCTGGGCCCGGAAGCTGGGGTTCGGCGGCTACGGTCTTACTGTGGTTGCTGCTAAGCACGTGGATCAACCCGCATTGGAGGGCCGCAGCCACGGTGTTGCTGGCGGCTGTAGCGATACTGGTCGGCATTCCCGCAGCTACTCAAATGGCTCGTGCGACTGGCTTGAAAGACCCTCAGTTCGTAGTGATCGATGAAGTTGCCGGTCAGCTCATCACTTTGATTGCCGTACCGGTCTCGTGGAAATCTCTGTTGCTGGGCTTTATACTTTTCCGAGGGTTCGATATCGTCAAGCCTCCGCCGGTTCGTCAACTCGAGCACCTTCCGGAGGGAATCGGCATCGTATTAGATGACGTCGCGGCTGGGCTTTACGCGTTAGTCATTATGCAACTGGCGCTGCATTTCGGCCTTTTGCCGCGATAGCTTTTCGGGGACGCATAACCAAGGAAGTTGGAGTCGATGGGAATTTCTGACCGCTTGCTGGGGAAGACGAACGTCAACGGGAAGCCGCACATCGAAGGCGTGTTTCCGGCCGCTGCCATGCCCGGTGGCGAAGTGCGAATTACCGGCCACGGTTTGCGTCCCCAGGACTTGCGACGACCTCGGGTGCGCTTTGGTGAAATCGAGGGCGCAGTGGTCATCAGTTCTGACGAGTTCCTAGTGGCTCGTGTACCGCAAGGCGCGTCCTCGGGGCCCATCGTAGTTTCAACCAATGGGCACTCCAGCAATCCTCACCAGATCAAAGTTGCTGTCCCCATTGCGGAGAACCTGCACCCGGTGACGAATCCCGCGCTCGACGCTGAAGGCAACATCTACGTCAGTTTTTCCGGGAGCCGAGGGCAAAAGGTTCCCGTCGCCATCTACAAGATCGACACTAACTACAACGTCAAACCATTTCTTGCGGACCTGATGAACGCCACGTCCATCACCTTTGACCGCAGTGGTCAAATGTATGTTTCGTCGCGCTTCGATGGGACCGTGTACCGCGTCGCTCCGAACGGGAGCATGTCCTCCTACGCTGAGGGCATGGGCATCGCTACAGGAATTGCCTTCGATCGCGCTCAAAATCTTTATGTCGGCGACCGCAGTGGCACAATTTTTAAGATCGGTTCCGACCGTCAGATCTTCGTTTTCGCAACTCTCGAGCCCAGCATTTCCGCTTACCATTTGGCTTTTGGTCCCCATGGAGACCTGTTCGTGACCGGGCCGACCACGTCCAGTTTTGATTGCGTCTACAAGATCACTCCCCAAGGCAATGTGTCCACTTTTTTCCGTGGCTTGGGACGTCCTCAAGGCATTGCCTTCGATGCGGAAGGCAATCTTTACGTGGCCGCTTCGCTCTCAGGCAAACGCGGCATTGTGAAAATCACTCCCGCCGGGGAAGCATCGTTGGCGGTTGCTGGCGCCGGCCTCGTCGGTCTTGCCTTCGCGCCGGGCCGTTCGATCGTTCTAGCAACCAACAGCGCCGTGCATCATCTTGCCTGGAACATCGAAGGATTAGCGTTAACCGACCTCCCTGCCTAAGTCAAGCAAGTCAAGCATTCAGCACTCAGCGCTCGGCATTCAGCGTAAAGAATTATCTGCAGGAATCAGGGCAAGTCCGTGGCCGATCTTGTTTTGTCTCTTTTCATTTACACTTTTATTCGTGAATGCCGAGATCGTCGCCATTGGCTCAGAGCTGCTGACTCCTTTCCGTCAGGACACGAACTCGCTCTATCTGACCGAGAAGCTCAACCAGCTTGGGGTTGAAGTGATTTTTAAGACCATCGTTGGCGATAACCGTGAACATCTCACGGGAGCGGCAAGTCTTGCGGTATCGCGGGCTGAGATCGTTATCTTCATGGGCGGACTTGGCCCGACCGAGGACGACCTCACCCGCGAAGCGGTAGCCGACGCGCTTGGACTTGAACTTCACCGCGACCCGGCGATTATCACCAGTCTCGAACAGCGCTTCGCTGCGCGCGGCTGGAAAATGGCGCCGAACAACATCAAGCAGGCCGACGTAATCACAGGCGCAACCGTCTTGCCCAACGCCAACGGGAGCGCTCCCGGACAGTGGATGAGCGGTAAGTATGAGGGCCGCGAAAGAATCATCATGTTACTTCCCGGGCCGCCGCACGAGTTGAAGGCGCTCTTCGAGGAACAGTGTCTGCCTCGCCTGCGGGCCAAGCTGCCGCCGCAATTCATTGCCACTCGCGAACTGAAAATTACCGGCTTGGGCGAGTCGCTGTGCGACGCGCGGGTAGCGCCCATTTACAAGCTCTATACGGATGTGCAAACGACCATCCTGGCTGGAGCCGGTGAAATCCAACTGCATTTGAAGTCGCGCGCCGCTTCTCTCGAAGCCGCTCAGTCGCGAGTCGATGAATTGGTCGGGAAGATTGAAGAAGAACTTGGAGATTGCGTCTTCTCCGATAATGGCGATTCGATGGAACAGATCGTTGGCTACTATTTGCAGATGCGCAACGCAACCCTCGCGGTCGCGGAATCCTGCACCGGCGGCTTATTGGCCGAGCGCATCACTTCTGTCAGTGGAAGCTCCCGTTACTTTGTGGGAGGCGCCGTTGTTTATTCGAATCAATTGAAGACCGGGTTCGCCGACGTTCCACCTGAACTCATCGACAAATGCGGCGCAGTGAGCCGTGAAGTAGCCGCTGCTCTGGCGGAGGGAATTCGCCGGCGAACTGGCGCAACTATAGGCTTGGGGATTACGGGCGTCGCCGGACCGACTGGCGGGACTGATGCGAAACCAGTTGGATTGGTTTTCCATGCTCTGGCTACCGACGGCGGAACCGAAGTCGTGGAACGAAAATTTCCCGGAGATCGCAAACACATCCGCCGGTTCGCCAGTCAGCAGGCGCTGGATATGGTGAGAAGAAAGCTGATGTAGTTCGGTCTTTGGCCGTTGGTCGACAGCCGGAATGGTCTTAGCCAACGACCAACGACGAACGACCAACGACCCGATGCGAATCTTCATTGCCCTCGACATCGACGACGCCATCCGCCAGCGCATTCAGCGCTTCATGGAAGGGGTGATCGGGTTCGCGCCGGATGCGCGCTGGGTCCGTCCTGAATCGCTGCACGTCACCTTGAAATTCATTGGCGAGAAGCCGATGGAAACCGCGGAAGAAATCAAGCGCGCCCTTTCCGGCATCCGCTCTGACTCCTTCGAGCTTAGGTTCCGCGGCTACGGATTCTTCCCCACCGCAAAAGCTGCACGCGTCTTCTGGGTCGGCATTGAATCCGGGCCGCAACTCGCATCTCTCGCGAACGCCGTGGATGCCGCCACTTCCGCTCTCGGAATCCCGAAAGAAGATCATCCCTTCGCACCCCACCTCACGCTGGCGCGCGGCGGCGGACGCTCCGGCACTCCCCGCTGGCGCAAGGGTGACGCTACCAATAAGAACTTCCAACACCTGCAGGAGAAATTGGCGGCTCTGCCTGTCCCTGACTTTGGTACCATGGCGGCCCACGAGTTTTTTCTGTACCAGAGTCAGCTCTCAACAGGGGGTTCGCGTTACACAAAGATCGCAAGCTTCGCCCTAACGTAGCACCGGCATCCTGCCGGCTGTCGCGAGGGCATCTTGCCCTCGCCGCTGAGGTAAGCAAGGCGCTTGTACAAATGCCCACGTTCGTTCTCACTGCCGCGTATAGCTACCTCCTAGGCTCGATCCCTTTCGGCTATCTCCTGGTGCGCGCGTTTTGCGGACAGGATGTTCGCCAGACGGGCAGCGGCAACATTGGCGCGACCAACGTTTCCCGCACTTCGAAAGGTCTGGGCGCCCTCACGCTAGTTCTCGATGCGCTGAAAGGACTCACCGCCGTTGTCATTACACGCATGAATTTCCCCGGCAACAAGACACTGCTCGGCGCTGCGGCACTCTTCGCAATTGTGGGTCATATGTTCCCGGTGTGGCTGCGTTTTCGGGGCGGCAAAGGGGTAGCAACGGGACTGGGTTCCTTTATCGTCCTCACGCCTAAAACCATTCTGGTGATGCTTGCTATCTTCGTCGTGATTTTTCTGGTGTTCCGGTACGTGTCTCTCGCCTCGATCCTCACCGTGGCTCTGTTCCCGCTTCTGGCGTGGATTCTCGAGCCTGAGCGTGCTACTTCCCGGGTGCTTCCCTTCATTGCGGCCGCTTCCTTTCTCATCATCGCGAAGCACCATGAAAACATTCGCCGTCTACTCGACCATACCGAAACCCGCTTCCAGTGGAGGCGCAGGTGAGCGAGATTGCTGTGGTCGGTGCGGGCGCCTGGGGTACGAGCCTTTCCATCGTCCTGGGGCGGAAGGGCACACATCGCGTTCGCCTGTGGGCCCACGAAAAAGAAGTGCGCGATTCCATTTCGTCGCGCCGGGTTAACGAACTCTTTCTTCCGGAGCACACCATCCCCGACTGTGTTTCGGTTACAGGCAGTTTTGAGGAAGCTATTCACGACGCGGAAATCGTTGTAGGCGTCATGCCTTCGCAACACTGCCGTGGGCTTTTTCAGAAAATGCGTCCATTTCTCAAGCCGGGCATGCTGTTTGTGAGCGCCACCAAGGGTCTGGAAGAGGGAACGCTGCTGCGCATGACGGAAGTGATCGCGGTCGTTGTGGGATCAGACGGAGGCTTCCAGCCCCGCATCGGCGCGCTGAGTGGGCCAACCTTCGCCAAAGAAGTAGCTCGCGGCGATCCCACCGCTATCACCATCGCTTCGCGCGACACCGGACTGGCCGAAACCATTCAGCGTGAGTTCGGTGATCCGCGTTTCCGCGTTTATACCAACGCGGATGTCGCGGGCGTAGAGCTAGGCGGCGCGCTGAAGAACATCATCGCCATCGCTGCTGGAGTTTGCGATGGCCTGGGACTCGGACACAACTCCATCGCTGCCCTCATCACGCGCGGTCTGGCGGAGATTACTCGATTGGTCGTAGCGTGCGGCGGCCGCCAGGATACGATGGCCGGACTCGCAGGACTGGGCGATCTGGTCCTCACCTGCACCGGCGGCCTTTCTCGCAACCGAAGTGTGGGAGTTGAGTTGGGACGCGGACGCAAACTTCCGCAAATCATCGCCGCCATGCATGGCATGGTGGCCGAAGGCGTGTTCACTACTCATGCGGCCGTCGAACTCGCGCGTGCGCGCGGAGTGGAAATGCCTATCACCGCGCAGATGGATGCTATCCTGCACCAAGGCAAGTCGCCTCGCGATGCCATCCACGACCTGATGACTCGGAGTTCCAAGAGTGAAAGTGGGCTCGATCGGGGCAAGCCCCAGGCTTGAGCGCACGCCTTACTCGCTCCGGACTCTCACAAACTTACCTATCTCGCGTTCGCTTTCTGTCAAGTCCCCGCATTGCTGATCGAGAGCCGTGTACTTGGCAAAATGCCGCTTCCGAAATTTGTCGTAGGCCTGTTGCGACCTCCAGAAATCCAAGGTTACATAGGTCCGCTCGCCGTTCAGACTGCGGACTAAATGGGTTCCGAAATACGATTCATCCTGAGTAAAAAGTCGGGCCCAATCGCCCTCCGATCCGTAGACTCTCTCGAAGCCTTTCTCCATACCCGCCCGAACGTGAAACTCCCAGATAATCAGGTATCCCCACTCCCCGCGCCTCCGCTTGGAGGACCGGTCTTTAGCCTTTGGCGCGCCTGACTTGCGACCGCGAAGTGAAGTCATATCATCATTCCATCAACCAGTTAGCCCGAAAACAAATTACCTCAAGAGGCCATTTTCAGGCCTCGCAAATCCTGTCAAACCGCCGAAGGGCACCGCTTTTCGGGGTACCTTCGTAACAATTGGCGACCGCGATATCACGCTACACTTAACGTATCGCTGAAGGCTTAGTTGAGTAGAAAACGCCGCGTGCAGGGGTCACTTGTCGCTGAATCTGCCAACGCCATCTCGCCTGCCCATTCTGTACGTCATTCTAAGTGTGCTCGTACTGATCAGCGTGGTTCCCATGTATTTTTACTCGGCCCAGGTGGAGTCGATCAACCGGGATCGCCTAATCACCAACGAAAGGCTCCTGCAGAACACGGTCACGCGCTCCCTCGCAGATGACATTTCACAGCACCAGGAATCTCTCCGCATGATGCAGGCGAATCTGGCCTCTGCACTGCAGGTCGCCAGTGGCGGGGACATCACTTCCGAACACGTGGAAGCGCCCGAGTTGCGTGCTTTGCTGGAGAATTTTGTTTCTTCTTCCGACGACCTGGCCTATGCCACGCTGTTGAATGCCGATGCCAAGGGAATTTCCGCCGGCCGAATCGCTCCCGACGCATTTTTGCAGCGCGAATTGGAGCGCGCTTATGCCGCCGCCCGCGAAGCTCGAGTCTATAACGGTCAAGCACTTGTAGTGGGAACTGGCAAGTCGGCCCGCACCGTGATGCTGGTCAGCACCCCGGTTATGTACGGTGGGAGCTTCCTGGGCATGATCGGTTCCGTCGTGGACCTGCAATTCCTTATACGCCGCCTGCAAGAGGTCAACCGAGGCGGCCTCACGCCATACGTAGTGGATAGCCAGGGGCGACTGGTCGCCGGTGCCACTTCTGACTATGCGACCGGTCAGGATATGTCGAACCTCGAAATCGTGCGGAATTTTGTCGAGGCGGGCACCAAGGTGCAAATGGTGGCCGCGACCAGAGAATTCAACGTCCGCGATGGCAACGCCAACATAAGAATGCTCGGCACGTACAGTCCGGTGACCAACCTGGACTGGGCCGTAGTGGTGCAAAAACCGCGCGCCGAGGCCTACCGCGGCGTGTATGAGATGCAGCGCAACGCTCGCAATCTGGCAATCATGGCCATTGCCCTGAGCATCGGCATCAGTATTTTCGCCGCCCGCCGGATTACGAATCCGCTGCAAGTCCTTACCCATTTCAGCCGGGCCATCGCAGGTGGAGATTTTTCACAGCGCGTTCACGTCAAGAGCCGCACCGAGATCGGCGAACTAGCCGACACCTTCAATGTCATGTCCGAAGAGCTCGAGCATTTCGTGCTCGACCTCAAACGAGCCGCAACCGAGAATCGTGACTTGTTCATGGGCTCGATTCAGATGCTCGCCGGGGCGGTCGACGAAAAAGATCCTTACACTCGCGGTCACTCCGACCGCGTCACTCGCTATTCCATGATGATCGCCAACGAAATGGGCGTGTCGGAAGATTTCATAGAAACCGTGCGCATCTCCGCCCAGCTGCACGATGTTGGCAAAATTGGAATTGAAGACCGCATCCTCAAGAAGCCGGGCGCACTCACCCCGGAAGAATTCGACATTATGAAAACGCATACCACTAAGGGCGCCAATATTCTGCGCCCAGTGGCGCAACTGAAGGACATGATTCCCGGCATCGAGTTGCATCACGAATCGCTCGACGGCCGCGGTTACCCTCATGGCTTGAAGGGAGACGAAATCCCTCTTCTGCCTCGCATCATCGCCGTCGCTGACACTTTCGATGCGCTCACTACAAACCGTCCGTACCAACACGCACACTCCCCTTTGGACGCCTTAAAGATCATTCACAATCTATCGGGCAAGCGCCTCGACCCGACCGCGGTTGCCGCCATCACGGCAATCTACGGTCGCGACGAGATTCGTATCCCACGCCAAACCGTCCCCGCGACGCCTATCCCGGTCACGCCTCCTGTGTCGGCTCCGACGACGCATCCGGCCGCAGCTCCGGTCGTTTCCGAAGCTCCCGCTTAGTCAGTAGTTGCCCTGCTTCCGGTCGCAATCGTCACCTGCCGCTATAATTGATATTTAGCGCACGATTCCCAAACCTCTATGATTCAGACCCTGTTTGGCAGCCTGGACGAGCAACAGAAGCCGGGCCTCTTCGACCGAATGAAAGAGGCGGTGACGCGTACCCGCGAAAACCTGAGCCAGCGCATCGAAGAAGTTGTTTCCATCGGCAAGGAAATTGACCGCGCCACGCTGGACGACCTCGAAGCCACCCTGATCGGCGCAGACCTTGGCAACACGACCACCCGTGAAGTCCTCGACAAGCTTCGTGAAAGAGCCGACCGCAAACAGATCAAAAATGCCGACGAACTCAAACGCCTGCTGAAAGAAGAGCTGCTCAACATCTTGAATGCCGCCAACATTCGTCCGGTTCAGAAAGTCGACGGCACATCGGAGGTCATCCTCGTGGTCGGCGTCAATGGCACGGGAAAGACGACGACCATTGGCAAGCTGTCGCAAGTGTTTCGTTCGCAGGGCAAAACTGTGTTGCTGTGCGCAGCCGACACTTTTCGTGCCGCCGCCATCGAGCAATTGGAAATCTGGGGACAACGTACCGGGACCGAAGTCATCCGAACGAAAGCCGGCGGCGATCCGGCAGCCGTGCTCTTCGACGCTCTGCAAGCCGCTTCTGCGCGCCATACCGATTACGTGATCGTCGACACCGCCGGGCGTCTTCACACCAAAACTAACCTCATGGCGGAACTGGACAAAATGCGGCGCACAGCCCAGCGAATCATTCCCGGCGCCCCGCACGAAACTTTGCTGGTGATGGATGCCACCACCGGGCAGAACGGTTTGCAACAGGCGCGCCAGTTCACGGATGCGGCCGGTGTAACCGGAATCGTGCTTACCAAGCTCGACGGCACCGCCAAAGGCGGGGTGGTGGTTGCAATTTCCCGAGAACTAGGTCTGCCCGTCCGCTATGTCGGCGTCGGCGAAAAGGCTGGGGATCTGCTGCCCTTCAACGCCAAAGATTTTGTGGATTCATTGTTTGCATGATTCTCTTTCGAAGGGCATAGAATCAGGAATTGTTTATGAGCGATTCGAAAAGCCGGCGGGCAGCATTGCACTTTTTGCGGGATTTGTGGCGCCGTATCCGCCGCAAGCCACAACCACCGACAGATCCTTACGCGGACAGGCTGGTTCCAGTCCGACGTGGTCCCAAGGGTCGCAGTGGCGCAGCGGTCGCCGAACCTGAGGAAGACTCGTACAGATCGTTTCTGCCGCGAAGGCCCTAAGCGAATTGTTTGCTTCTCCGTGCGTCCTTGTCTCCGTGATGAAATAATGCTTCTGCTGTGACTACATCTCGCGATACGGACGAACTCTTCCTCCGCCGAGCCCTTGACTTGGCCGGGCAATATATGGGATTGACCTCGCCCAATCCATGCGTAGGCGCCGTTATTGTGGACGCGAAGGGCGCAATCGTCGGCAGTGGCAGCCACACGTACGACGGCCTGAAGCATGCGGAAATCCTTGCCCTCGAGCAAGCCGGAGAAAAAGCTCGCGGCGCAACCCTCTATATCAACCTAGAACCGTGTTCCCATCAGGGCCGAACTGGACCTTGCGTCGATGCGCTGATCGCCGCCGGAATCGCCGGAGTGGTTGCCTGCATGCGGGACCCGAATCCGGTGGTCAGCGGCCAGGGCTTTGCCAAACTTCGCAGCGCCGGGATCAACGTCTCCTCCGGCCTAGTGGAAGAAGAAGCCAAAGCGCTCAACGAGTCCTTTGCCAAATACATTCGCCAGCACATTCCACTGGTCACGCTAAAGGCGGCGATGACGCTCGACGGTAAAATCGCGCCTCCTCCAAATCCATCGCCGAATCTTGCGGCCGGGAACACGACTCGCACCGCCTGGATCACGGGTGAATCGGCACGCGCTCACGTGCAGGAGCTTCGCCATCAGAGCGACGCGATTCTCGTGGGTGTTGGCACCGTGATTGCCGACGATCCCTTGCTCACTGACCGCAGCGGCCGTCCTCGCCGCCGCCCGCTGCTTCGCGTGCTGCTTGATTCGCGTCTGCGCTTGCCCCTCGAGTCGCGAGTGGCCAAGACCGCCCAGAACGATGTTCTCGTGCTCTGCTCTTTCGCCGAAGAGAAAAGGAAAAAGCAACTACTGAAGCTCGGCATTCGCGTGGAACAGCTGCCCGCGGCCAACTCGGAGGGCCATCCCGACATGGCTGCCGTCGTCCGTTTCCTTGGCGAAATGGAGATCACGAGCCTGATGATTGAAGGGGGCTCCATGGTCAACGCAGCCGCGCTTTCCGCCGGCATTGTCGACAAAGTCTTTCTGTACTACGCTCCGAGAATTCTAGGAGGCACAGCTTCCGTACCGTTCGCCGGAGGCGCAGGATTCGCGAGCAACAAGGACGCGGCCTACGTAAAGTCCATACGCCTACACCGTTTTGGCGAAGATTTTGCAGTTGAAGGATACTTGAAAGATCCATATGCGGATTGAGGCCTCGGCGTCAGGCTCTAGGCTTCAGGCGTCAGGCCTCCGGGTTAAATAGTCGACCTGACGCCTGAAATCTGAAGCCTTATCACGGAGATTCCATGTTCACCGGCATCATCGAAGAAGTCGGACGCGTCACAAATATCGGCCACGAAAACGACAATCGCCGCCTTAGGGTTTCTGCTTCGAATCTCGTCAAGGAGTTGAAGAAGGGCGACAGCATCGCGGTCAGCGGCGTCTGCCTCACCGCAGTGGAGATCACGCCCAACTCCTTCGGCGCCGATCTGGCCGAGGAAACCTGGAATCGCACGTCGTTCTCCCGAATCAAACCGGGCGCGCTGGTTAATCTTGAACTCCCCATGCGCGCCGATGGACGCTTCGGCGGACACATCGTCCAGGGCCACGTCGATGGCACCGGCAAATTCGTCGCACTCGAAGAAATCCCAGGTGCTGATAACTATTGGCTGCGCATCGAGATCCCGCCAGAGCTGGCGCGCTACGTTATTTTCAAAGGCTCTCTCTCGATTGAAGGCATCAGCCTCACGGTCGCAAAAGTGGAAAAAACCGAAGCAACGGTTGCCATAATCCCGCACACCACCGAAATGACGAATCTGAAATCCCTCACGCACGGCGATCCGGTAAACCTCGAAGTGGACATGATCGCAAAATACGTGGAAAGGATGATGCGAGGCGATTCAGCCAACCGCTCCATTACGATCGAACGATTGCTGCGAGAAGGATTTTAGGAACGATCGGGATACCGAATCACGCTCGCCTGAAGCCCGAAGCCGGAAGCCTTCCTACGCTTCCAAGCTCAGCCTATCCAGGTCCAGGAACTCCTGCACGATCGGCTCCTGACATTTTTCCATGTCTGAATAGGTTCCAAAGAAGAGCACCTTGGCTTCGTGGAGAAACACAATCCGGTTCGCCAGCTTTTCGGCAAGGCGCATGTCGTGGGTTACAACCACGCTGGTCAGGTGCAATTGTGTCTTAAGCCGCTTGATCAAATCGCCGAGCAACTGCGCCATCAGCGGATCGACCATGGTCGTGGGTTCATCGTAAAGAACGCACTCCGGCTGCGCCGCCAAGGCTCGCGCGATCGCCACCGACCGCTTCATTCCCGTGGACAAATCCGAGGGAAGCAAATCCCGCATTTCTTTCACTCCCACCATTTCCAGCAGGCCATCGACGATCTGGAAAATCTGATCTTCCTTGAGATCGCGCCGCTCACGCAGGGGAAATGCCACATTCTCACCGACGGTCAGCGAATCAAACAGCGCGCCGTTCTGGAACACCATGGTGACTTTCTTGCGGATGCGCTGCAGGTTTGCCTCATCGTAGTCGGTAATGTCTTCCCTGGCCACAATCACCCGGCCTGAATCCGGTTTGAGAAAGCCCATAATGTTTTGCAGCGTAACCGATTTGCCCACGCCGCTGCGTCCCAAAATGCAAACCGTCTCTCCCGCCATCACGTCGAAACTCACGTGGTCGAGAACGCAGTTCTCACCGAAGGCCTTCGAGACGTCCTTGAATTCGATATACGGCGCCAATTCCCCGTTGCTGGCCATGTCGCGGTCTGTCAGTTCTCCCTAGGTGTTATTTCCGATCATATTTCCCATCTTAGATGATGGTATCAATTGAATCACGTGGGACGGGCGCCCTCGCCCGTCCGGCCGACCAAGGCGCGGCAGAAGAATCCCTCAACACCCCATCCCAGAGCGCACTTCTTTCGCTTTCTCCAACTCCTCGGGAGTGTTCAGATTCCGAAACATCTCCCCCGAGAAACCCAGCCGCACCAACTCACTCTCCTCAATCACGCAAGTTTCAACCCTTGCGAACAGCGGATCAATCTTGTTTTTTCCTTCCAGCAGAGACCGTTCTGCCACCTCCGCAAACCCGCGGCGATAGACTGCACAAAGCGGTTGGAATCCTGAGCCCGTGCGCGGAACCGTGACCATTGCGCCCGATTCCAGCGCCTGCGAAAGCAGATATTGAAGCAACTTCTGCGTCACGAAGGGCAGATCGACCGCGAGCATCAAATTTACCTCGGTCGTCGAACCTGAGAGTGCCGCATGAATTCCTCCCAGCGGTCCCCGCTCACGATACACATCCTCAACCACTCGGCCAAAGGTCCCAAATTTCTTAGCGTCGCCTACAATCCAAACTTCTTCTGCGACAGCACTCGCCAACTTCAATGCTTGCGAGAGAAGAGTCTCGTCCCCTAATCGAAGGAAGGCCTTATCGCTTCCCATGCGAGAGCTTTTGCCGCCCGCCAAAACAAACGCCGTGGCACCGAGTGTAATCCCTTCATTCACGCGCCGATCATACAGGTCACCGCGACCTTCGACGATCCAAACACGAGTTCAGAGCAGCACGAGCGTGATTCCCTTGTTGCCGCGCCCCACATCACTGTCTAAAACCAGTTCCGGAACTTTCTTAAAGAGTAGTTTGCTACGCTCGTCGAAGCTGGACCAACTCTCTCCGTTGACGAATGCTGCAATCTCACCTTTGTCTTTTCGCTGACGCAAGAAGCCACGGATGGCAAACCGCAGCACTCCGCCCGCACCGGTCGAGCCATAACCGTGAATCACTTTCAACGCCAGGATGCCATCTTTTCGCGCACCGGCCAGTGCAGCTTCGAGCTTCTGGTAAGCCTGATCCCGAGTTGGGAACCCCTCTTCGAGATTGATGACCCGAACCGCTGTGGACATAACGCTTTCCGTGGCACAGGCGTTTCGTACCACTTTACCTCCTTACCTCGCCAAGAGCGAAAAACGAGGAGCGTTCACGACAGGATGAACCGCCTGCAGAATCAGCGCGACGCGAATGGCACGAAAGTAACCTACTTTAGCCTAACGGCTGAAACCGTAGTGATTCCAAACAGCTTGCAAACCTAAACGGGCGAAGCGGGGGCGAAATGCGTCGAGTTTTCTGCCCAACTTGCGCCCAAGTTCAGCAGCGTGGTGTTTCGCCGCATCACCATTGTGGAGGAATGTGACCGCAACCAAACAGCAAATTGAAATCGCAGACGGGGGCAATCATCGTCGCGTTATGCCTCGGCGCGATTCATAGTTGGCGAAACCAGGACATTTCGCTCACGACGAGTTGTCGGTAGCTATCGATTCTTGGGAAGTACTACCCGAAGCAACTCCATGAGGATAACGGTTGTGAGAAAAGCAGAGCCAGGCACCATTAAGAAAAAACAAGCCCAAATGCTACGGGGCAAGCCAGCGAGGACTGGGGAACGCGAACAGCAATGTGAAGAGCAGGGCGTGCTTGGGCGTCAGTTCAATAGTCACGAGTCCAATTGTAGCGCGGGTAACGTAATTCCAAGCAGCAGCGGGTTTCGCAGATTGTTGACGAAATCAGGCCATTGCGCTCACCCCCCTATACTCCTCGTGCCACCATGGGTAAGCCGAGAATCAAGCCGAATTACCGTCGCCGAGTGCTTCCGGCCGGAAAATGAGAAAAGTTGGACCTAGACTTGCCTGCGAGTCGCCCTAACGCATCCCGTCCAGCCCTCGTGACGAGCCAGGAAACTTTTCCTGCAACTCCGGGTTCTAACGGTTCAAATGCCTTGCCAGCCGCTGCCTCCAGCGCAGTGTGCTCCAGCACGGTGAAATCCGGGAGAGAGCGGAGGCCGAGGTTCAGGAGGTGGCTTGTGATTTGGGTTCGGGTAGAGACCACCTAGGAAGAGATGGCCCTCATAACCCAGGCAGCCCGGAAACTGGGCCTCACTCCGTCCCAATTCGTCACACGCGCAGCTGCGAGCCTGCGCAGCAAGCAGAAGTCGCAGAGGGCCGCAGATCGCGGCCACTCATTGCTCGGAAAGACGAAGCTGCCACTTCGGAAACGGAAGTCTTGATAGATATAAGACTGTCGTATCGGCTACAATCGAAAATCGTGATTGCCAAGATCCATTCCCACCCCGTTTACCACAGCGCAAATCGTTCTATAATCCACGCGGCAAACCAGCGCAGGAGGTGGAAATGAAGAGAACCAAGCGCAACATGTCTCCTGGTGTTTCACGAGCTCGGCGACCCAAGACAGGAAACAACAAGGGAATGTTAATTCTGCTCAACGAAGTGGAAAAGATGAGCATTGAGAAGGCAGCTGCAAAGGAAGGTGTCAGCATGAGCCGTTTTATCGTTGAGCGCGCTTTGAATGCCGCCAAGCGCGTCCTCTCCTAAACCTATGTCGGTTGCTGTTGCGTGCCCGGTTGCGACTCCCCCTTAACTACCGATTGCGATTGTCCGATTCCCATTGAACAAGAGCAAATCAGGGTAACGCGTGACACCCCAACCTTCCTCGTCGTCAGCCAATAGGTCTCCTGACCCGCTGCCGGCCATCCCCAGCGCCAAAACGGCACTGCAACAATTGTAGATATATATGTACAACCAATTCAAATTTGGGGTAGTAATATATCTAAATGGCAGTTGGCCATGACTGATTGCTGAGGCGACACAGCCTTTCTGGAGGTCTGGGTATGCGAGAAAATCCCCACCCGACTACCACTGACACGGAAATGGAAATAGCGAAGTAGCCGGGATGCCACATCAAACTGTACCCGGCGATCTCCAGTACCTCGGACACGAACCTCCGTCCGGGTTGCCGTTCGACGTGAACGAGCAGGTTGAGGGTGTCAGCAATGTTGCTCTGATCAGGGAGGAGGTGCGTGCTATGGAAGGTGCAAGGGCCCCGAAGTTCCGTCCCTATTGGATTCGTTACATCGTCGCGTTCTGGGCAGGAGAAAAGCTCAGATGGGTAAGAGACAACGTCCTAATCGCTTGCGCGTGCTCCCTTGTGCCTGGCCTGATTGCCGCCGGCATTAGTGCTGCCCTCAGCGACCGCAAGTGGCGCACAGCGGCGTATGCAACTCTCCTCACCTACGGCGGATTGTTTGCCCTGTTCTTGATTTGGAGGCTGATTGCCACGCCGTTGGAACTTGATCGCGAGAGACAACGATCTATCGATTGGTTGAGCAGCAGCCTCGCGGTTACCAGGTTCAGGTCAGCTGCACTGCGAGCCCAACCGCCAACCATCGATGTCGAAATATCAGAGCTTCATGTTCAAGGGACAGGGGCCGCTCTCGCTCCTCGCGCTTCCGAGGTTACAGTCGATTGGGACATCTTCCTACTAGTCAAACTAACCCTCACCGGAACGCTGCCGATTGCGGTGCTGGCATACGAATTAAGTCGTATTTTGTATGGCAATTCCCATCGCGCTGATCCTGTGGACGACGTTCAGGACTGGGGATTAGTCACCCAAAAAAAGCCGGTTGGAGTAGGAACGACATTTCACTACACTGTGACCCGGTTAATGCAGATTGCCCACAAAATAGAACAAAGAGGAGTACCAGTGGAGGGATGGCTCCATTTCTCTGTCAACGGCGTACATGAGAAGGAAATTGGAGCGACCGTCTACCGACTTCTTGTCTTGACTTCGAACGGCGCAATCAGCAGAGACATAGCGGGCACCAAGAACCTGGCCGGGCAGACAGGCAGCCAGTTTCTTTTCTCCCCTGCGCCCAAAGAACTTGGGCTTGCTATCAAATTCGGCCGCGGTGCAGCTAGGTAGACGTGGCGGGAACGGAACCGCCAGGAAAGTCACGAGGGAACAGCGGCAGGGAGAGTGCCCCGAAGGCAGCTCAGGCGCACTGGGCGAAAGAGGGGAAAAGCTCAAGATGACTGACCACGACAGTTCGCACAGTCCGCGCTCTTAGGATGGAAGGGTTTGTGTCAGCCCACTTCAATGTCGATTCCGAAAGGCGCCTGGTCACTGTGAGATTCGGTAACGAAGTGACCGTACAGGATGTTGTACAGTACATCGAAAGTCTGAAGACGAGCCTAGCCTTCGAGCCAGATTTCTCCGAACTGGTGGATTTACCGCAAGTCATGAGCTCGGAAGTGGACTTTCAAGCGGCCATGATGTTGGCGCATGAGGTAGATCCGTTTTCGCGGGAGGCGAGACGCGCTTTCGTTGCACCCAGGGCCGCAACCTTCCGGACAATACGCATGTACCAGATGGCACGTGGTGACGACAGCAGTATCGCTGTTTTTCGTACCATGGCCGAGGCCAAGCACCAGCGCGCATTCGCTAAGCCAAACGCAAACTCGCGAGCGACCCGCGCGCCTCGCCGCCATTCTTGTCAGGCAAAATCTTTAGTTCAAGCATGGTCACATCGAAGAGTTCCACGGTGTAGTCCTCAGTCTCCCGTACGGTCCCAGGCGGGCTGAAATTCCATTGCTGGCGAACAATTTCTCGAAACGAATGTCCGTGGTCCGGAGACCATCGCACGACGAACTCCTGTGTGCGCTGGATTTCGGTTTCCTCGAAGACCAACCAGATGCGTTTCAGCTTTTGAGGGTGGTCGAACAGAAGGCGGATAGTCTGAGGTCCCGGCTCGGCAGCACGCCAGCCACGTCCCTCGCCGAGTTGCAGCGCACATTCGATAGGATAGGCTTCATCTTCCGATGTAATCTCGACCATCCCCAAGCTGGCCAGATCGAGTCCGCCTTCATCAAAACTCAGGCGGTCGCGCGGATTCGCAGAAATCAGGCGTTTGCGCATGCTAACAACCGGATCCTTCCTTGTGCTCGCTTTCTTCTCTTTTTCGCGTCGGAGGTTTGCACTTCAAATCCCTATCAGCTCACCCAGCGGTTCTGCGCTTATTTTCGTCGATCTCACGTCGCAGGACCTTGAGTGTCTGGACCGCATCACGGATCTCCCGCTCCTCTTTACTGGCTTGGATGTTCTCCTGGATCAACTCGCGCATCCGTTCGTCTATCGCTTGCTGAGCGGCAGTTACACGCTGTTCGAAATCCGGTGAGTTGGTTTTAAGTTGCGCGGCCTGGAACAACTCACGCCAATTACTCACGGCGCACCTCGCCAACGAACAGCACCTCATTTAGCCCCGAACGTAACACCTTGGTTGGTTGCCCTAACGGACAGAGCACCAGACTCGCGCTGCGCGAAGCTAATGGTAATTCAATTCTATTCTCCGGGCAGCCTGTCCTCCAACGTCTGACTCAGCGACTCGATCGAGGTGTTTTGACTAAGCTCCCGAATATCCTTATCTGCCACGATGCTTTGAAGCCCCATGTGTCCACAAATCGCACGGACCATCTGCAACAGCGTTGTGATTTCTTTCTCCGCCAGCAAGTCAACTTGCAAATTCAGGTGGTCCCGACGCTCCCCACGTCGCATCATCCGGTTCTGGCGCATGAGTATAAAACTGGAGAGAATCACCGCCTCTATCGCGACAATCACTCCAAGCAACGAAAACGGCCAAGGATCGAACGGTCTTACCCCAGAGATCTGGCCGCTATTCACCAGCAGCCACGCAATCACGAGTCCTAAGTGAAGCACCACGAACGGAAGGCTTCCTGCGAAGACTCCCACGCTATCGGCGAGACGTTCTGAGTTAGACCTTCTTTCCAGCGCTTCTTCCTCTTGCCTCACAATCGAATCGATGTGCGCCTCGGCATGCCTCGAACGTTCTCTCATGGATCAAGCCTCTTGCGATAGGATACGCTGCTTCCCGAGATTGCTTTTTTCCTGAGGTCGGCCCGAATATCGGGCTGCAAGAATCAAGCGTTCGCAGCGTGGGACGGATCCTAAGACGTTGCCGCTTCGAAGGGGTTGGACCCGAAGAAATTCGATCCTCACGCACTGCACCGTTGCTTCGCGACTCTCTGTCCCGATAAGGGAATGCCCGTCAAAGTGGTTTTTCGAGTTGCTCGGACACTCGAACCGGTCAACGACGCTAATCCACACGCAGGTTTCCACGGCTCGCATGGTACAAAGCTACAACGCAGCAGCGCATCCGCGCGAGCGCAGCTAAAGGTTGCGAACAGGAATCAATCGAGGATGGTCTAACATCCCTGTTAATATTGATTGCGCTGGCAGGGTACATGCTATGGCTTCACTCGCTTCCGTCCCTCAGTGGTCAACGAACATCAAATCCCTTAGATCTAGCCTGAAACTCTCTCAATCCGAACTGGGAAAGAAACTCAACTGCTCAGCGATGACCGTGTCGCGGTGGGAGCAGGGCAAACAGCCGCCTTCCGCCACTTGTTATGTGGCGATGGGCAGAATTGCGGGCCCCTCGTTCGGGTGGGTGTTTTGGAATCTCGCTGGAATTACGGAAGATGATGTTCAACGGATGCCCACTCAAAAGGCGAGGACCAAGAAGGGGCAGCGTCACTTGTCAACGGCGATCACTGTTCTGGAAATCGAAGTTGCTCGGAGTGAAGCGCGGGCCGCGAGGCGGGACGCGCTGTTCCAAGATCTCCCGACCCAAGCGCTACGGCGAGAGTACAAAATTATCGCCCGGGCAGAAGCTACGTTCGCCCGCCTCATCGCAAGCCACATTCAAATGTTGAAGACCTTCGTATAGACCTCAGGTCGAGAGAGGGGTTTTGTCGACGATTATTCTCTTTCGCCGCGATGACAGGCCGAATACAACGCATGTTGGTCCCAGTCGACTAGCCGTCCTGCTGGCTTGTGCAGTCCTACTCCAGCCAGTTGTGCTGCCCGCGGCACCGGTAGCCGTGCGTCACCTGGAAGGGTTGGTCCACGGCTTTCTCGTGCTCCGCACGTTGGAGGGTGACACCCTCGCCGACGGTCATCTGATCCAGGTCGCTCATGGCGATCGTGTGACCAGCCGACTGGTGTTCCATTTCAAGGATGGCTCGATTCACGACGAAACCGCCGTCTTTTCACAGCGCCGCAACTTCCGATTCCTGAGCGACCACCTCGTACAGAAAGGCCCGGCGTTCCAGCACCCGATAGAAGTCTTAATCGACGGTTCCACGGGCCAGGTCACCGTCCATGACACCAACGACGATGGCAAGCAGAAGGTCGCGACGGATCACTTCGACCTCCCGCCGGACGTCGCCAACGGTTTAGTTCTCACGCTATTGAAGAACATTCGCTCGGATGCGGCAGACCAAAGTGTCGATGGTCGTGTTCACACCAAAGCGGCACCTTGTGAGGCTCGCGGTCACTCCACAAGGCGAGGAGCGTTCTCAATCGGTGGCTCTTCTCGCAAAGCCACTCACTAAGCCGCAAAGGTAGAGATCGTGGGCGCGGCCGGGCTCGTGGCGACAGTGCTGGGGAAGCAACCTCCAGACACTCACGTTTGGATTCTCGGTGGGGAGGCTCCAGCCTTCGTCAAATCCGAAAGTCCGCTCTACCTGGGCGGCCCCATTTGGCGTATTGAACTGGCCAGCCCGGTGTGGACAGCAATGCAGCCCGCGGACTCAAAGAACTAGCACAAACATTAAAGACTTCCGCAGAGCGGTACAATCCGGGACCGCCGCAGATCGTCGAAGGGGAACTAATTTAATTTAGATAGAGGATTCCGCCCGTTCCAAAAACCCCACGAACTTCAAGCCGCTAAATACCTCAATCTGGACGCACGGAAATCTCAGTTTCAAGTGATCCGACAACAACTGTTTGCGGAACGCTGGACGTCGATCTTAGGAGCAGACTTGCGGCCCAGTCAACTGCCGGATCGGCATATAATTGGCGGACGCGAGGCTAACATGACCCCCCATGCTGTCTCTCTGCCAGTCACACCCGCGCTCACCCTGGAATGCAAGTTTTGGCTTGAGGACGACTCGTGGGTAGGTATGGCGGAAGGAGTCCCGATTACGATTGTTGCCAGGTCCTTTGCAGACGCGAAGAAAATGATGGAAGAAAGATTAGCGAGCTATCTCCAAGATCTGTTACGAAGTCGGGCCGCTGCAAGAAGTCAATCGGTCGCGTGATCGATTTCGAATGACCTGATGTTGACGCTTCAGAAGATAGGAGGGTGCGATGTGGAAGTGGACTCAGAAAGATGAGAATAGGCCCGCGCCTATGGGTAGCCCCGTGCCTCCCGTGCGTGTTATTCCACCCGAGGAATCTCTGCAGGCGGCGGTTCTGGGGCTGCAATCGGTCGAGAGTTCCGACCCCGATGTCACACGTATCGGGAAGTCGGTCGTGATCAAAGGTGACATCTCCGGAGGTGGGAGCCTCTATTTGGACGGCGAACTTGAAGGTAATGTCGAGCTCAACGGTAGCCTTACTATCAGGCTTGGGGGACGTGTCCGCGCCAACTTGCAAGCTCGTAGCATCGAGGTGCAAGGCCGAGTAGAAGGGGACCTGTACGGCCTCGAGCGCGCTGAGTTGAAGAAATCGGCCACCGTTGTGGGTGACATCTATACACCTCGCATCGCCATCGAAGATGGTATGTCCTTGGAGGGAAGCGTGCACGTACACAAGGACATTCCCCGTCCCCAAACAAAGAAGGCGCCGCAGCGTGAAGTAGCTTAGCGTCACGTGCCTAGCGCTTAAGAACGCGATAAGTTGGACCTTAGGAGCCGGTTTTGCCGTCGCACCCATTTCATTTCAGCGGCGGATCAAAGAGGCGGGAATGAAACTTCCGTATGGAAAAGGTGATTCCAAGTCCTCACGCCATGGAAACACCCACCTAGCAGTGACACTGCCCCGAATATCGCTGCCGCTCTACCAATTGGCAAAATGATGCGCCATCATGGTAGCAACGGCAATCGCCAGTCCAAACGCGAATCCATTGCCAAGCACCCCGAAGATGAGGATGTATCGCAATTTGCCCATTTGAAGAATGCGCCGCTTTCTAGCGCCGGGTTCTTCTGAAGTACGCTTCAAGACTGGGATTCCGAACGCACGGAGCGCGAGCACCCATAAAGCTATCCAAGCGATATAAACTGCGACGCCGACGGTAATCGAGACGACGAATTTTAGCGCGATCGTCAACAATTGACCCAAAGCACCATTCGGGTGGCGCTACTTGTCGCAAGTCTTGCTGACCATCTTCAAGCTCGCAACGCGAAGATTGCCGGACTCCTCGGTGCCGGGTGCCCCCTCCGTCCTCCCCTTTTTCGTTTCTCCCGCCTTCGATTCGTGGGTGATGAGGCCACTGACAGTCACCTTTTGCCCGAGGTGCCCGTCAAGCTTAACCACGCTGCTACGCAGACCCCAGACCTTGCCATCGCCGCCTGTAACTGAAAACTCGTCCGGCTCGTAGCCTTTTTGCAGGCAACCGGTTATCGTTTTTGTTTGGGTCGCGAGTCTCCGCTCTTGCTTTTCCTGTGTGCCCGGGCTATCGACTTGATCGGGTGAAGACTGGGCGGCAAGCGCCGCCACTTGAAAGTATCCGTGCGGCCAAGTACACGGTTGACGGCGGTGCGAGAGGGATGAGAGAAGTTTTCAGGAGTGCGTCTTGGCCGCCCAGGCTTTGGGCGTGAGTCCGGTGACGTTCTGTATGGATGTGTCGGCGAGACCGGGCAGGATGTCGGCCAGATATTGGCGCACCGGGATGGCGAGCCGGCGGCAGCTTTCGATAACGGAGAGAATGGCGGCCACGCGCGGGCCGGCTTGAGGGCTGCCGATATGGATCCAGTTCTTGCGTCCAGTCGCCACCGGACGCATGGAGTTCTCGGCCACGTTATTGCTGAGCTCCAGTTGCGGGTGGTCGAGGAAGCAGGTCAGCTTTATCCAAAGCGCCAGCGTGTAGTTGCACGCCTGGCCCGCCTTGCTGCGGGGCAGTACGGTTTTGCTCGTGGCCAGGATGTGTTCCCGGATTTTGGCGAGCAGTGGAGGAGCTTTCTCCTGGCGCAGAAGATGACGTGCGGCCTGATCCATCTTCTCCTCGCGCGCCTGGGCGTCGATCAGAAACAACTGGTCTATCAGTTCGACCGCGCGAATCGAGCCGGCGTCCTGCGGGTTGAGTTTGACCGCATCCACAAAGTTCCTTCGCGCATGGCTCCAGCAGCAGGCGTGCACCATCCCAGGCCCGCCGAGGCCGCGCTCGTAGGCTATGTAATCGTCGGTTTGGAGAATGCCCGCGAAGGCGCCGAGGAACTGCTTCGGCCCTTCGCGTCCGCGGCTCATGCGAAAATCGAAGACCGCCCCAGCCCCCGGCGTTCCGTACTGCCAGAGGTAGGCTTGATGGTTCTTACCTCGTTTGTCGTGCGTCTGTACATCGATCGGGGTTTCGTCGGCCTGGATGTAACCGCTGGCCAGCAACTCCCTGCGCATGGCGCCGACCACCGGGGAGAG
The DNA here is from genome assembly GCA_963838905.1 of uncultured Acidobacteriota bacterium. Lineage (GTDB taxonomy): Bacteria > Acidobacteriota > Terriglobia > Terriglobales > Acidobacteriaceae > JABDBE01. Next base: position 237,985 of record CAWITE010000011.1, on the reverse strand, counting down.
CATCTCGCCGACCGTCATCACCCAGCCGCACATCGTGGCCCGCGTGATCTCGATGCCCGCATCGCGCAGCAGGATGGCGCTCTGACGATAGAGTGGGCAGTGATTGGCATACTTGCTGACGATGGTGTCGATAATCACCTCGTCGGCCACCAGGCTCTTATCGATGATGCGCGGGGGAAGCGGCGCCATGGCGACGCCCTGCTCCTCGCACCGCTTGCAGGCGCGCTTCTCGCGCTTGGTCACTTCCACGTAGTACTCGGCCGGATTGACCTTCAGCACTTCGCTCTCGTCGTAGCCGATCACTTTCGTTTCCGCGCCGCACTTTCCGCACACGCACTGCTCGGCCGTGCAAGCGACGATCTTCTCCACGCGCGGCAGATCTGCGGAAAAGGTCTGCCGGCCGGGATGCGCGCGCCGCTTCCGCTGCTTCTCGCCGTCCGGTGCCGGCAACCCCTCGCGCTCGCTCTCCGCCTGAACTTCCTGGTTCGAGACCCCGGGCTCTTCCTCCAGTAACTGCAGTTGGAGATTACTCAGCTTTTCACTGCCTGGTCCGTACTTGGCGATCCGCCGCAGACGCAGATGTTCTTCCAGCACCTGGATCTTCAGTCGCGCATACTGTAACTCGCTCCTGGTTGTATCTAACTGCTTCGACGCCGCCCCGAACTGCTCTTCATAAGTCGCAACCCTGTCGCTCAGAGTGGCAAACAAAGCCTGGGGAAGCTGCTCCTTCAGTTGTTCGAGAACTTCGACGGGGAAACAACGCTCTGCCTCAGCAGTGGGCATCGCGGCAGCCGGTGGAGTCGCACTCACGATGCTTCTTTGATAACAGATCTGACTGTGGATAAGTGAACGAAATCGCCAGTGTTTATGCTGGCATTCGTAACTTATCGGATTCTTCCATGAGCGGCTTGCGATACCATTTCCGCCGCCGCGTCTCGCTCAAATCAATGCCCCCCAACAACAGCGCCAGTTCCTCGTGGCTCAGCACGATCTTCGTGGCCGAAGTGTCTGCTCCCGGCCAGCGAAACCTTCCTCCGTCCAATTTCTTCCAGCATATCCATAGTCCACTATGGTCATATACCAACAGCTTCAGGCGATTGCGCCGCGCATTGGTGAACAAGAAAACGTGGCCGCTCTCGGGATCGCAGCCCAGATGGTCGCGCACCAAACCGTACAAACCGTTAAATCCCTTGCGCATGTCCGTGGCTCCGGTGGCCACGTAGATCCGCGTCGCTGGCCCAAATCCGAACATCGCCCTATACCTTGTCCAACACCGTCAGCAGGCACTCCAGTGTGGCCGCATCGAAGCCCCGGTTCACTTCGATCCTGCGTCCGCTGGTCAACCCCACCACCAACCCGCTGCTGGTGCTCGCCGATCTCCCGCTCGCTGTCCTTATCTCCACCGCCAACAATCGATTGTCTGCCCTGCTTCCTTGATCCTGGGCGCGTTGTTTTCTCAGATGACGATCGAGAGTACTTCGCGAGATCCCTCGACTGCCGCAGAATTCACTCTGCGGCATGCCGCTAGTTGCAAACTCCGACACAATCTGCCGAATCTCTTCCCGTGTCCGTCGTTTTGCCGTGGCTACGTTCGTCTGATGATCCATAGCCGCATTTCAACACGGGCTCTGCGCCTTGACTAGGTGGGTTGCTCACACGCTTACACTTGAAAGGTGCAGATGGCGAACAGCAGAACGGAGCACAGTACTGCGAGGGGAGCGCTGGTAGCAACCCTTCGATCCCACATCACAAATTTCATCTACTCGCACCTGCGCTTGTCCACCGTCGCGCCTAATTATCACACAGGTAACCTTAAGAGAACCTGAAGGATACAAAAGAACGAACCATACGTATTGTTCCCCGCAGACCGCGGAATCGATGAAGATGGAAAATCTGCTCACGAAGACTAGCGGCCCGCGCGAGTAGATTAAGGAAAATCAGAGCACTACCAAGTGCTCCGATCAGCCGATCACGGAATCCTATTGCCTGACGTACGTCGCTCCGGCGAGCGTTTCAGTTTGGAGGGAAGCCTCGCTGGACAAGCGCGTTGCGCTTCATCCCAAACGCCAAAGTGTTCAGTGCTACTATACTACGGCATTTCACTGTTTGACTCGGAAGGAAAATGCTCGGCACGGTGTGTCACTTCGATAGCATGCACGTTCGGGTGACAGAAGAGGTGGCCACGGCACTCGATGATGTGGCACCCTTGATTTCCGAAGCTGCGTTCGGCGCAATTAAGGAAAAGTGAACGGCGTACGCCTTCAATCCGGGTCGGGAGTGTCTTTCAAAACCTGGGCGGCAGGGTCGCTAGAGCGTAGGTTTTCCGGGATATTCTCCACTGCAAGGCGTTTACCTTCTGCCGTAACACGTGCGTGCTCTTGTTCCAAAGAGCGCAGACCGCGTAATGCATCTTCGATTGCCTGACGCTCCGCTGGATGGGGTTCGGGAAGGGTACTGAGCTTTTCCATCCGAGCGACGATTGCTTCGCAAGCGGCTTTGATGCGCTCCGACATCTTTGCTTCGTCAAGCTCGATGAGGGCGGATTGGTAAAGCGAAACCCACCCTTCCTGTTGGTAGTCTTCCATCGCTGCCTTTTATACACGTTTAGCCCTGTTGACGCCATTGTCCTCTCCACTTTTTGGAACGTTCGACATCGAACAGACAATCCGCGCCGTTTGGAGGTGCTAAGCGGAAACTTGAGGGCAAATACGGGAAATGGACTATCGAAAACGGTGAACTACCTGTGTTAGGGTTCGGAAAGTGTGCGATGCCCATGTCCGCTGAAGGTGTTCGCAGTGGCAGAAAGTCCAAAGTCCGAGTTGGCGCGGCTCCGCAAGCGACAACGACAGGCTCGACAAGACGAGGTGTATGGGGGCTTTTCCAAATCTGAACGCGCTGAATACGACAGCAGAGCAGAGCGCATCAACGAACTGGATGCGCAACTTCAGACCCTCGCATCCGCTGACAAGGCTGCGGCAGAGCAGAGAGGCGAGTGGAACAAGAAGTCGGAAACGGATATGCCGCAAAGCGAAGGTCGCCAACCCTACCGCACCCGAGAACAAGATTCAACGGATGCTTTTACCGATTTCTCGAAAACGGACCGAACCAAGAAAAAGCCCAATCCAGAAGGAAACCGCGAATAGCTAGGGTTGCTGCCAGCTTCCCTGTTTTGCATTCCCAATGCAATAATCAAGGTGTGAGCGACAAGTGTACTTGCAGCGCATCGTTCTGCCGCCATCCCCTGAGTGGATGTCCCAACCCGCCCGTTGTCGAACTGACCGTATCAGCGATGAGGGGTCCGCAGCCAGAAGCGTCACCGAGAAGAAATAAGGTGTGCGATACGTGTTGGGCTACTCTGCAAATCAACCTGCCCAATTTCTTCGGCGTTCAAGTAGGGACGAAAATCGGTCCGAACTGAGTCTCAACGTTTCAATTCAAAAAGGGACAGCGTGTCGCCCTTGCTGGATGCTACTACCAGAAAACCCTCAAACTTGTGCGCACCAAAGTCTTCAGCAGTAGCGTCACGAAAGTCGCCGTACGCAAATTCGCAATCTGAAAGTCGGAATTTGATTTGGTCGGACTCACCGTCTTCCTTTCCAACGACGAGATGCGGAGTAACTCCATCCACGACGGCTATGTGAATAGTTCCGGTTACTCTGGCGACTGACACTGAGGGAGTTAAAAAAACAGCAAGTACGGGCGTGCGTTCTTCTACATACTTGCCGAGTAAGGACAATGCGTCCTCCAGTGTGACTTTCATGGCTTACGGAGTCGTCTGGATTCCCAGCGAGGCTGACTATGCAGCCTTCTTCTGTTGAGCTTTTATTTTCGCCCACCTTGCCCGTTGAAATGCTGCGATCTTCTTACGGGCTGCCGTTGACATAGTCTGCTTCACAGGAGTCGAAGCGGTTTTCGCTGTCTCCGCTCGTTGTGATTCTTTACGAGCCTTTGCCCATCTTGCCCTTTGCGCCTGCGCCATCTTGCGCCGTGAAGCCTGCGATATTATTCGGGTCGGTTGGTTTGCCTGCCGGACGGTTCCCGAACCGTATAATGACTCGATTACTGAAATCGCTTGATCTATGCTTTCCACACGTTCCTGCGCCTGCTTGCGCTCAGCACGAAGCTCCTGAAGCGCACTGGATAGGTTTCCCATTGTTCCCCCTGAAGATTGACAACGGAGCTATTGTATAAGATGGGAGCGACTTACCGTTGACTCAGTCAGTTCGTGAAGAGACTAAGTAGGCTCTGTAGACGGATCTAGGGCTGGAAGTTCGCACTTGAACAAACCCAGTTCAGTTTGGGCGTCGTCGTGGACAACGTCGTCGGAGGTACGTCCACACCTGACGCAAAACCATTCCTGAAGGTCGGGATTCCATCGGACTTCGGGATGTCTCATTTGCAAATGGATTCCGCCAGAATCATGACAGAAAAACCAACTGGGTTCTCTACAGAGAATCATTTAGCCCAACAGTGCCATACGAGTAAAGAGTGTTGCTCGCATTTCGTAAAAGAGCAAGGACTAACTAGACTAGCGCCATGGTTGAAAACGCGCATAGCATGTTGACCGGCTACTGATTCAGGCTTGAGGCGTGTCATGGCGTTTTCTAGTCAGCGGGGCTCATGCCAGACGAAAACAGACACAGGAAACGTGTGCCATGGACCCATGGATGGCCTTGGGAATCTTTTTGCTCGGTACCGGGGCCGGAGCGCTAACCACCGTAGCGCTGTACGTTAAGCAGATTCGGCAACTCAAAAACCAGCTGGAAGCGGCACACAACAATCCCCAGACAGAAGAACGATGTCACAAACCGGACGAGCGCAAGTCCGCCTAGCGAAGGAGCCGCTAATGACCGACACCTCTACCGCGAGAGCCATCGGCACCGCTCTCATCGTCTCCGAAGATACGGTGGCTACGCGGCAGATTGCCGAGGCTATGAGGAACTGGCGTTATCCGTCGAGGTTTGCATCAAAGTCTCGGATGCGATGGACCGTGTGAACCATAGCAAACTTGAAGTCGCGGTCATTGATTTTTCGCTCGAGAATCAAGCCGCTCTCCTCCTCGAACAACTACGCGGTTCAGCCTCGAACCGAACTGCGGTCGCATTCGCAATCACGAGCAGCAGTGTCGAGACCGCATATGCGCTGAAAGCGGGTTCAAGTTTTGCGCTCGACAGACCTCTGACTTTCGAATCGCTCCGGCATACTCTCCAAGCCGCGTGCGGAATGATTGTGCGAGAGCGCCGTCGCTACTTCCGTTATCCCATTTCCGTTCCGGCAGCCGCCAGCAAGAAAGGGGAATTAGAAATCCTCGGAGAAACGGTGAATGTCAGCGAACGCGGCGTAGCATTCAGCGGGTCCAACGCCGCTTGGACCCGGCGCGGAGGTGACGATGCAGTTCACCCTGACGAACCCTCAACTCGCTATTACGGCGGAGTGCAAGGTGTGCTGGACTAACGATAGAGGGCAGTCCGGTCTGTCGTTTCTATTAATGCCTTCCAACCTTAGCTCCGAACTGCAAGCCTGGCTGGCGCGGAGACTGGAAGAACAACTGCCTGACCTCGTGACTCGGAGATTCCGGCCTTCTACCCATCGTAGGCTTTCTAGCAATCCGCGGCTCAGCTGCCCCCAAAACAAGGGACACGGCTCCGGAGTTGATGCGGTTCCAGAACGCTGCAAGGATCAACATCTGTCCGCTTCTGAACGTCGAAATCCCACAAGCGAACACGCCTTCGTTGAAACGCCCCTGATCGCTATCTTTATGATCGTCTAATCAGGGTCTTGTGGGCTCAGTGCGGGCACCAGACGTGCAAGAAAAGCATCAGTGCAAACACTGATCGAAGACATTCGTTACGGACTTCGGATGCTGAGGAAGAATCCCGGCTTTACCATCGTGGCAGTGTTCACGCTGGCTCTCGGCATCGGCGCCAGCACCGCGCTCTTCACCATCGTCAACGCTGTGCTGCTCGAGAAGCTGCCGTTCGGCCATGCCGAGCGGCTCGTGCGCGTGACCGCGGACTTCACCGGGCAGCGCAACAGGGACGTCGGGCTCTCGATTCCTGAGCTCTTCGATCTGCGCCGGTCGGGCATCTTCAGCGAGATCGCCGGCGTATTGCCGATTAGCGCCAACCTGACAGAGACCGAGGAGCCGGAGCGCGTCCAGGCGGTGTTCGTCGACGCCAACTACTTCTCGATGCTCGGCGTCGGAGCGCAGCTCGGACGCGTGTTCGACGAATCGGATCGGCAGCCGGGCATCACCGAAGTCGTGGTGATCAGCGACGGCCTGTGGCGCCGACGATTCGGCGCCGATCCGGCCGTGCTCGGCAAACGCATCCGCATCGATCACGACATGTACTCGATCATCGGCGTCGCGCCCGCGTCGTTCCGCCATCCGGGACGCGGCACGGAGATGGAGGTCGGCGTCTGGGGGCCGGCGGACTGGCTCGCCTCGCCGTTCTCGCCGCAGCCCATCCGCCGCGCATATCTGCTGCAGGGCGGCCTCGGGCAGCTTCAGCCCGGCCTCACACCCGAGGTTGCGCAGGCGCGGATCGATGCGATGGTGTCCGAGTTGCGCCGCCAGTTCCCGAATGACTATCCGGCGGCGGCCGGCTGGACGCTGCGGGCCGTGCCGCTGCACGAAGATCTCGTCGGCAACGTCAGGCCCGCGCTGATCACGCTGCTGATGGCGGTCGGTTTCGTGCTGCTCATCGCGTGCACGAACGTCGCGAGCCTGCTGCTCGTGCGTTCGTCGGCGCGGCAGCGTGAACTTGCGATTCGTTGCGCGCTCGGAGCGGGACGCGGCCGCGTCGTTCGTCAGCTTCTCACCGAAAGCGTGATGCTCGCGGCGGTTGGCGGCGTCGCCGGGCTGTTGATTGCGATGTGGATCGTCGACAGCCTCGTTCAACTGAGCCCGACGGATTTGCTTCGGCTGCACGACGTGAAGGTGAACGGCGTCGTGCTCGCGTTCACGGTGGGGCTCTCGGTTCTCACCGGCATCGTGTTCGGCCTGGCACCAGCCATCCAGGGATCGTCGGCCGAGCCTCATCACGTCATGCGCACGCGCACGACAACGGCCACGGGCGGCGTCGCACGCCTCCGCGCCGTGATGGTCGTCACGGAGTTCGCGCTCGCGCTCGTTCTGCTCGTCGCTGCGGCGCTGCTCGTCCAGAGCTTCTGGCGGCTGCAGCGCGCCAATCTCGGCTTTCGTCCGGAATCGGTCCTGACGGTACATCTCTGGCTATCACAGCCGAACGATCCGAGCTCAGGCCCGTACTTCACGCACCAGGCGCGGGTCAACTTCTACAAGCGGGTCCTCGATCGCGTGACGACGCTGCCGGGCGTGCAGGCGGTCGGCGGCGTGTCGGCGCTGCCGCTGACCGGGTCGAGACCGCGCAACTCTTTCGTGATCGAAGGACGCAGCCTCGAAGCGGGTGATGTGCCGGCCGCGGAGGAGGTGCTCGCGACTCCCGGCTACTTCCGCGCGCTGGGCATCGATCTCCTCTGCGGCCGCCTCTTCGACGAGAATGACAATGCGCACGTCCGCAAGGTCGCGGTCGTGAGCGAAACGTTCGTCCGCAAATACTTCCCGTCCGAGGATCCGATCGGCAAGCGCGTCGGCCCAGGCGGCCGCGTGCTGACGCTCGGCGGTCCTGCGCAGCCTGAGCCGCCCGAGTGGACGACGATCGTCGGCGTCGTGCGCGATGTTCGAACAGACGCGGTCGAGCTCGAGGCCGCGCCGCTGATCTATCGGCCGGAATGGCAGGTGTCGAACCGGAACTTCACCATGACCGTGCGGACCGAGAGCAACCCCGCCGCGCTCGCCGAGTCCATTCGCCGCGAAGTGCGGGCCGTGGATCCGAACGCGCCGGTGTTCGGCGTCCGCACCATGGAGACAGAGGTGGCGTCGGCGTTGTCGCAGCGGCGCTTCACGATGCTGCTGCTGGCGTCCTTCGCCGCGACGGCGCTGCTGCTGTCTGCCATCGGCATCTACGGGCTCATGGCCTACTTCGTCACGCAGCGGACGCACGAGATCGGCATCCGCACAGCATTGGGAGCTCAACGGCTACACATCCTACGGCTCATCGTCGGACGTGGCGGAACGCTTGCCCTGGCCGGCGTCGGATTAGGTCTCGTCTCCGCACTTGGGCTGACCCGACTCATGGCCAGCCTGCTTTACGGAGTTCGTGAAACCGACCCGCTGACCTTCGGTGGAGTGGCCATTTCGCTCACCCTGGTCGCGCTCGTCGCTTGCTACATCCCGGCACGGCGCGCAACCAAAGTCGATCCCACGGTGGCACTTCGCTACGAATGAGGTTACAGATGGAAACCACGTTGCAGGATCTTCGTTACGGTTTTCGCATGCTGCGGAAGAGTCCTCTGTTCACTACCGTTGCCATCCTCACGCTCGCGCTGGGAATCGGAGCCAACACGGCGATCTTCAGCGTGGTTAACAATGTGCTGCTGAAACCTCTTCCTTTCGACCGCCCTGAGCGGGTGATGTTGGTTGCTGAGACTTGGCAAGGGCTGAATGGTCGCGTTTCCGCCGGCAACTTCATAGATTGGCAACAACAAACGACTGCTTTTGAACGGTTGGCGGCGGGCCAGGTTTTCAGTTTCAATTTGGCGACGGGCGAAGCGCCGGAGCGCATTGTCGGTAACCGCGTTACCCACAACCTCTTTTCTGTGTTTGGTGTCGCGCCGATCCTGGGCCGCACGTTTGCTCCGGCCGAAGATCAGCCGGGAGGTGAGCGAGTCGTGGTCTTGAGCGAGAGCACGTGGAAACGCCGATTCCAGTCTGATCCTTCGATCCTCGGACGGACAGTGCAAATCGACGGGAGCGGATACACCGTGATTGGTGTCATGCCGGCGAATTTCGATCCCCTCCAGAGCCGCGAGGAGTTCTGGGTGCCCATGGCGTTTACTCCTGAGCGCAAGGCGCAGCATGACGAGCATTCTCTTTTCGTAGTGGGCCGCCTCAAGCCGGAGTTTTCTATGGCACAGGCACAATCGGAGATGGATACCATCGCTCATAGGCAAGCGCTCAAATATCCGCAGGAGGATGGCGATCGCGGTGCCCATGTATCGCGGCTGGATGACGTCTTGTTGAGTTCATTCCGGCCAGGCCTCTACATGTTGCTTGGGTCCGTTGGCTTTGTGCTGCTGATCGCGTGCGCCAACATCGGCAACCTTCAACTTGTGCGATCACGGGCACGAAGCAAAGAGACAGCGATTCGCAGCGCGTTGGGAGCCTCGCCACGACGGCTGCTTCAACAGCTCGCCATTGAAAGCATAGTGCTGGCATCCATGGGCGGATGCTTTGGACTGGCTACAGCGTATTGCGGACTGCGATGGCTAGTAAGAGCGGCACCTGACATACCCCGACTTGACCAAGCCAGACTCGATGGATGGGCCGTCCTATTCACGTTCAGCGCGACATTGTTGAGCGCGGTCCTGTTCGGTGCGTGGGCGGCGTGGCGCACTGCGTTTTCGGATACCGGCCGGGCACTTGCCGACGGCGTTCGAGGCTCGGTGGTCGCCTCCCGGGACCGGGTACGCAGCGCCTTGGTCGTTTCCGAAGTTGCGTTGGCCCTCATGCTGCTGGCGGGAGCCGGGTTGCTACTCCGGAGCGCCTGGATGGTTAGCAAAGTTGATGTTGGTTTTGACAGTAGTCACTTGCTCATTAGTCGAGTCTCATTGCCCAGTTCCCGGTACAGCAGCGCGGAAGATTCCAAGAGCGCATTCCGCAGGATTCTGGAAGAGACTCAAAGCTTGCCGGGAGTCGAGACGGCTGCAGTGGTTTCGAACGCTCCTTTAAAAGGGTCTAGCACCAATGGCCTTATACCGGAAGGCCGGCCGCTGGAGTCGGCCTCCGCCATTAACAGCCGCTTCAATTTGGTTTCGCCCGATTACTTCCACGCGGTGCGTATCCCTCTTAAACAGGGACGCATTTTCGGGGACGGAGATCGTGCGGGCGCGCTGAGAGTAATGGTCATCAATGAGGCGCTGGCTCGCATGGCATTTGCCGAAGAAAACCCGATCGGAAAACGCATTGCGTGCTGCGAAGGCGATCCGTACGGTAAACCGGTTTGGAAAGAAGTCGTCGGGGTGGTAGGAGATGTGCACGCTTGGGGGCTAGATCAGGACGTGCAACCAGAATTTTATCTGCCGATAGCACAAGCGCCCCCAGCGGCATGGGATTGGATTCAGCGCTCGATGGACATTGTAGTGCGCAGCACTGCCAAGCCAAGCGCTCTGACTAGTTCCGTTCGACAGGCAGTGCTGAATGTGGATGCGGGAGTTCCACTGTACGACATCGAAACCATGGAGCAGCGGATCTCCGCTTCACTGGAGCAGTCCCATTTCAACACGCTCTTGATGACCGTCTTTGCTGCAGTGGCGCTGCTCTTGTCTGCGGTGGGAATTTACGGAGTGCTTTCCTACCTAGTTGTGCAACGCACGCACGAAATTGGAATCCGCACGGCGATTGGCGCAAGGCAGGGGGATATATTTCGATTGATAATTGCGCACGGGATGAAACTAGTCCTGATTGGTATTTTGGTCGGTGTTCTCGGTGCGTTGCTGACATCGCATCTTCTCAGCAGCCTTCTGTTCGAGATCAGGGCCACCGATTTCATCACCTTGTTCGCAGTTTCCTGTTTGCTGGTGGTGGTCGCGTTGCTGGCCAGTTTTGTGCCCGCGTGGCGGGCGGCGAAGGTCGATCCCATGGTGGCGCTGCGCTACGAATGAAACCGAAAGTGCTACCAGCTCTTCCTTTGCGCCACTCCTCAGGATGGCGCTGTGCGTCAGGTTGCCTCACACACGAGCGATAGTCCGCCATTGCCCCGTGCGCGCGACGAAAAAGGATAGCGACTCTCCACGACGCTTGGAAGTGTTATCGATTCCTCAGTTGCCGCCGAGCGTTCCAGAAACAAGTGTTTCTCGAACGCCTCGGGCCGCGGTTTCCGTCCGCTTAGAAACAATCACCTACACGCCGTCATTTTAAGGGGATTTTGGAACGTCTAACCCGTACGACCATGCGATGGCTCGCGGTTCAGCAAGCGATTCGTGAGTATAGTTGCCCCGAAATCACACCGTGAGTGTACTGGCTCGTGGCTGTTGAAAAACTCGAGATTTTAGACTGTCCGGATTCTCAGTCTTTGTGCTTTGGGACCTTGCTGTCGAGCAGCGAAACCAGGGACTGGCCTCCAGGTGTGGCCTTCACGCTGTTAGCGAGCACGATGTCGCGCGCGCTGACCGCTTTCCCGTAGAGGCGCTGGTTGGCGTCACTGTCTGGAGCTAGCGAGGCGCCGCTCAGTGACATGCCAGCGAAGAGCCCCTTGGCACGGCCGTAGGTCAAAATGTCGGCCCCGCCGACCGAACCGGCGGAGGTGGCGCCGCTGGGACCCGCCGCTGCGGTCATGTCGCTTCCAACCTTGGTCTTGCCTGCTAGTACCTTGTCCACCGCCGCTGGCGCCATGATCAGGAGGACGAAATCGGTGGACGATCCGCCGATCTGAAAACCAGCGCTGGCGCCGCCAATGCTAAACATCGCCGGCGCTGACCAGCGGCCGCTGAAGTTTTTCCCTCCGCGGCAAGTCATTGGGCCGCGGCCGCCGGTTCCGCCAACGCCGAACGCGAACTTCTTCACGCTGGGCAGAACGATGACGCAATCAGCCTTTGCCAGTACCTCGGCTGGAACGTCCTTGCTCGCGAGCATTGCCTGTAATACCGTGGTGGCATTGCCGAGAGTCTCTTCGTCGCTTCCCTTGTCGGCAGCCCACACGGGCAAAGTGGAGAAAATCAGAAGTAGGGATGTGAGCAAACAAAGCATAGCTGTCTTGGTGTGTCGCATAGCGATTCAACCACCTTTCTCGTGTACAGCATAACAGGCACACGATTTACGAGACACACGAGAGGAGACAATCCATGAGACTTTCGAGGCCGGCACTTGTGGTTGTAGCGGGGTCGATTGCGCTTGGCATTCCCGCGACAATTGCCGTCGGACAGGTCACGACATCGCAGTACGACATCATGCGAACCGGAGCCACGCTGAACGAGAAGACCTTGACTCCACAGAACGTGAACGCCGGGCAGTTCGGAAAACTGGGAGCGCTCAAAGTCGACGGTGCAGTGTACGCGCAGCCATTGTTCGTGTCGGCGGTCGAGATTCCGGGAAAAGGGAAACATGATGTGCTCTTCGTAGCCACGGAGCACGACAGCGTCTATGCGTTCGACGCGGATCGGCCCAATGATGCGCCGCTCTGGCACGTCAGTTTCCTCGATGGCAAGCGTAACGTGACCAGCGTTCCCGCGAGAGACGTGTAGTGCCCCTTCATCCAGCCGGCGGTCGGAATCACTTCCACAGCCGTCATCGATCTGAGGACCGGCACGCTCTATATGCTCGCGCGGACAATGACGGAGCCCGCCATCGGCAGCAGTGAATATTTTCAGCATTTACACGCCCTTGCAATTACGACCGACGTGGAAAAATTTGGCAGCCCCAGGCTGATCTCCGCTTCTGTTCTCGGCAAGCGGGCGGGCGCCGCAAGCGGGAAGTGCGGTTCAATCCCCTACGAGACAATCCACGCGCCGCGCTGCTGCTGGTGGACAACGCCGTGTACCTCACTTGGACATCGTCATGCGATGTGGACCCCTACCATGGCTGGGTCATGGCCTACGACCCGGGGACGATGGCGCAGAAAGCCGTACTGAATGTCACACCGGATGGCAGCGAAGGCGGGATCTGGGCGAGCGATACCGGCCCGGCTGCCGATCCGAGTGGCAGCGTTTACCTGCCGACCGGGAACGGAACCTTCGACGCTGCCCTGGGGGGCCGAGACTACAGCGATTCCGTACTCCAGCTATCGCTCGAAGGCTCTTCGCTTGTCGTGCGCGACTACTTTACGCCTCATGATCAAGCGCAATTGAGCGACGGCGACGCTGATGTTGGATCAAGCGGACCGCTGTTGCTTCCAGACCAGCCTGGACTTCATCGTCACTTGTTGCTACAGCCGGCCAAGGGCTCCGAGATCTATGTCATCGACCGGGACCGAATGGGAAAGTTTCAGCCTGACCGCGATGCGATCGTGCAGCGGATTCGGATGACGGGAGGTGGCTATGGCGCGATAGCGTACTGGAACCAGCACGTATTTTTGCGTGCAGCGACGATTCTCTGCGGGATTACGCCATCACGAACGGTGAGCTAAAACTGAACACAAACTCCAGCATGAAATTCGAGAACCCCGGCGCGACACCGTCGGTTTCTGCCAACGGACCAAAGGACGCTATCGTCTGGGCGATTGCGACCAAGACCTGGAACCGGCAGGATCGCCCGGCGGTGCTCTATGCGTTCGACGCGACCAAGATCAACCAACCGATCTACGGCTCGGAAGAAAACAGCAAGCGTGATCGAGGCGGGCTGGCGACGCGTTTCGTGATCCTGGTGGTCGTGAACGGGCGTGTTTACTTTGGCGCAAGGGGCGAAGTCGACGTGTACGGGCTGCTGAAAATAGTATTTGCCATTGTCGATCTTGTGACGCTTGGCGAACGGGAGCATCGGCACTATAGTTGGGCTCCTCAAGGGGGCCCGTATCAAGCATTCCCTAACCGTAGGTATGTGTTGAGCACGGATCGGGGATAGGGTTAGAGCGATCTGAAAGTGCCCGCCTATCAACTAACGAGTAATTCGTGATGGGAATGGAGCTGATTTCGTTCCGTGCGCGACCATGTTAGGGGACCTCTCTGCTGGCATTTCTGGGGATGTACGGGTCTACGCACAGCCGACGTGATGCGAGTTCTTCCCGCACCACGCCCGACGCGGGATGCAGAATCCTTTATCCTTGACAGGCAAGTGCCCTTAGTTAAAGCCTGACCCCAATGTCTTCCAAATTCGGTCGGTTGAGCCGGTAATTTCGCGGAGAAGGGGTGCTCGATGGCGTTGGTTTGAGTTGCCGGCCTGATCGGCAACTCGCCAATGCCCCATCGATTCCGGTGGCCCGTGATTCTCCTGACCAGGTGGACTAGGATTGCTTGCAGTCAAGGCGCTGTCGAGGACAGGAGATGCGAGAGGCCCAGCGCGAGCCGAATCGAATTCCATGCTTTAGTACTACACTCCATCGGCGGGCTCGACCTGGACTGGGTCGAATGCGATTTATCATTTGCGTTTCGGCTCGGATTGGGCCAACGACGTTATCCTTAAACCCGCGCAGGTGTTGACCGATATCAGGAACGGTCAACTTCCCAATGTTAGCTGGGTGATTCCGACCGGGCAGGAATCGGACCATGCAGGCTTGAACCAGGGTTTGGGGCCGTCCTGGGTCGCGTCGGTCGTCAACGCCATCGGCAACAGTTAGTACTGGGACAACACCGTCATCATCATTACGTGGGATGACTGGGGAGGATGGTATGACCACGTTGCCCCATCAGTCATCAACTCTTATGAATACGGTTTTCGCGTACCGCTGATCATCGTGTCCCCTTTTGCGAAGCAGGGCTATGTCTCCCATGTGACCCATGATTTCGGCAGTATTCTGAAGTTCATCGAAGAGGTTTATCGTTTGCCTTCGCTCGGATATGCGGATGCTTTGGCCGATGACCTGTCCGATTGTTTCGACTTTCACCGGCACAATCGCTTTAAGACCATTCGAGCAGCGCACGACGCGAAATACTTCTTGAACGACAAGAGCGCTCCCGAAGACCCAGACAATGATTGAAATGATTGGCGGAGGCCGATAAGGGTGGACCAATCCATCGCCGACTTGGTTGCGAGGCGCACGAAGGCATATCTGGCCTGCTAGGATTACCTCGTGCTTCCGCTGCTCGATGTGCGGCGTCTTACTATCGAATTCCCAACCCAGGGTTCCGCGTCCGCGCAGTCCCAGCTTGCAAGGATTTTCCTGAATCGCGCCATCGGCGCCGCTTACACACCGGTCTCCCTGGGGCCAGATGGAAGAATTTACGCCCTAAACGACGGCGTCCTGTTCGTGCTCGGCAAGTGAGGATCACCGACGGTCGGACTTAAGTCCTTTTTTATGAGAGCGGGAGAGGAAGCAAGGTTGGCCGGTTCCCACCGTACCGGGCCAGCATCTCCTCCAGACGCCGTACCGCCGCCAGGGCTAAACTACTTCGAGAACTGCCTGCGAGACTCATTCTCCTTTCAATGGATTTTGAGTCTTAACCAGTTGTCTCATTTTTGACCCAACCGGGACCGGAAAATCTGCATCTGAATGCAGCATCCGCGAGTGGAAGGGACGGAATCGGGGTTTATAAGGACGTACGCGGCAACTGCCATCGGTATGAACAAGGTCGCGCTTCGATCCGGGACGTTTCTGTTCTGGAGTCTGCTCGTCTGCAGCGCTGTCTTACTGTCAAGCCTGGGCAGCTGCGGAGGAGGAAGTTCTTCGACCAACTTGCCACCTCCGCCACCTCCGCCCCCGGGAAAAATTCAGCATGTGGTCGTGATTTTCCAGGAAAATCGGACTCCGGATAACTTGTTTCAGGATCAAACCCTGGTTTCAAGGGGTGCAGACATCCAGAACTACGGAGTGAATTCGTTGGGCCAGAAAATCGTGCTGACAGCCACCGCTCTGGGTACGGACTACGATCTGAGCCATGCGCACACGGCGTTTCTTGCCATGTATGACGGTGGCAAGATGGACGGCGCCAACAACATTCCTGTGAGTTGCGATACTAACGCTCCCCCCCCTTGCCCTCCGCCAAATCCCTGGTTCCAGTATGTCAATCCGAGTGAAGTAGCACCCTACTTCCAACTCGCCGAAACCTACACCTTTGGGGATCGCATGTTTCAGACTAACCAGGGACCGAGCTTCCCAGCACATCAGTACATTATTGCGGGAACCTCCGTGCCCAGCGTGGGCAGCAGTTTGTTAGTAGCGGAGAATCCGGTCGGTGGAAGTGACCCCTTTCTTCACACGGGCTGTATTGCCCCACCCGAGGAAACAGTGCAGTTGATCGATCCCAGTGGTTCCGAAGCCCAGGCGATTTATCCGTGTTTCGATCATCCCACGCTGACGGACAGCCTCAATACCGCCAAGATCAGTTGGCGATATTACGCTCCGTCCGCTGGCATCATCTGGAATGCTCCCAATGCGATCGAGCACATGTGCGTGCCCAATGCCACTCCTCCCAACGCAACCGCATGCACGGGCTCGGATTGGACCAACAACGTGGTCTTGCAACAGACCCAAGTGTTAACCGACATCGCAAGCGGCAACCTCGCCGCGGTGAGCTGGGTGATTCCCAACGGGCAGTCATCCGATCATGCGGGGGGCAATAACAGTGCTGGACCTTCATGGGTGGCATCGGTGGTGAACGCTATCGGGAACAGCCCGTATTGGTCGAATACGGCGATCTTCATTGCGTGGGATGACTGGGGAGGCTGGTACGACCATGTTGCCCCGCCGATCAAGAATTCTTATGAGTACGGTTTTCGGGTGCCGCTGATCGTCGTGTCGCCTTACGCGAAGGCCGCTTACATATCTCACGTGACCCATCATTTCGGAAGCATTCTGAAGTATATCGAAGAGACTTTCAATCTTAGTTCGCTCGGATACGCAGATGCAGATGCCGATGACTTCTCGGATTGTTTTGACTACAACCAAACGCCGCTAACCTTTCACACTATTGCAGCCCCAATGGACGCTCAGCATTTTTTGGAAGACACAACGCCGCCTACCGCTCCTGACAACGATTAGCTGCCGGGATCGACCGTTCTAGGTGATGGCATTGGGGAACCCATTTCTTGAAGCCCTATCTGCCCTGAGCAGCGACAGCGACTTCTCTGTGGAACGGGCAACTTGGTGCTGGCATGGACTGACGTAGGTCAATTGGTGAAATATCGCGATGGCACTCATTGACGGGGATTTTGAGGTGAAGTCGAGGGGTGGCGCGACGGTTTAGGTGCGGCCTAGCCGAGTCCGGCTCTTTCGTTTGCCGGTGCCTCAATAGCGAAGGGCCCGGCCTGTGGTTGGGGCAAAGCGGGAAGGAACTTGTGTTGGCCAAGGCATTTTCTGCATTCTGAGACGGAGCGACAGGCAACGGAAGTAGGCCGTTAGGGCAGTGGTGTGGGTTTGAACGCCGATCAATAGCGTGGCCCCAAGTTCCGTGCGCAGAGCAGTGGTTAACAGTTGGGCCTGCCCAACTGATTCCGTTTGGAAGAGTATCTTCGATGGCGCAGCTTGGCCGTTGCTTTTGCAGCTCAGAAAGCGAGCAACCAGTGAAAAAGACACGGAGCGGTAATTTGCAGCCGCGGGACGCGAAGCCCAAGCGGCGGAGACGAAACAAAGGGATGTGTTTGCAAGATCGGCCGGTGTTGGAGCCGAATGCAGCCGGCATCGACGTTGGCGCACGAGAAATGTTTGTCGCCGTACCTCCCGGGCGGGACGAAAATCCCGGGCGGGTATTCGCCACCTTCACCGAAGATCTGGAGCGCTTAACCGATTGGCTCGAGCAGTGCGGGGTGACGACGGTGGCGCTGGAATCCACTGGAGTGTATTGGATTCCACTCTTCGAAATTCTTGAACAACGAGGCATTCGTCCCTGTTTGGTAAATGCCCGCCACATGAAGAACGTACCCGGACGGCGCACCGACTGGCACGAGTGCCAATGGTTACAGTTCTTGCACTCCGTGGGATTGCTGCGGGCTGCATTTCGGCCTGGACAGGACATCTGCGCCCTGCGGACCCTACTGCGGCACCGAAACGAATTGGTCTCGGCGGCTAGCCAACACGTGCAGCACATGCACAAGGCGCTGACGCAAATGAACCTGCAAATCCATCATGTCATCAGTGACATTACCGGGTTGACGGGCCGTGCCATTGTGGACGCCATCCTGGCTGGAGAACGGGACGGCGCAGAGCTCGCCAAGCTGCGGGATCCACACATCAAAGCCGAGGCCGACACCATCCGAAAATCGCTGGAAGGCAACTGGCGGCCTGAGCATCTGTTTACCCTCGGTCAATCACGAGATCTGTACCGCATCTATCAGCAACAGATCGTAAACTTCGATCTGGAAATCGAGAAGATGCTGCAGGGGTTCGAGCCCCGCACCAACCCCGCGGAAAGACCGTTACCACCCGACCGAAAACGAAATCGAGCCGGGAGCAAAAGGAGAAAGAAAAACGGCCATCCCCATCCCGAGTTCGATCTGCGCACCGAAACCTATAAACTCTTCGGCGTAGATGTCACTCAAATTCCAGGCTTAGAAGAAAACGCGTTGCCATTGTTCAGTGAGGTCGGCCGTGACATGTCGAGCTGGCCCAGCGCAGCGCACTTCATCTCCTGGCCTGCACTCTGTCCGGACAACGACATCAGCGGCAGGAAACTATTGTGGCGGGGAACCCGAAAAGTCAAAAACCGGGCCGGCCATTTATTCCGCTTGGCAGCCTTTTCCCTCCATCATAGCCTCACGCCCTTAGGCAACTACCTGCGCCGCATGAAAGCCAAACTGGGCCCCCAAGCTGCCACCATGGCAACTCCCCACAAGATCGCAGTGATCTTTTACACCATAGTCAAAAATCAAGTCGAATATGACGAGACCCTGTGGGCCACCAGAGACGCGCAGAGGGAGAAAAGGTTGGAAGCAAAACTCAAACGGCAAGCCAAACGACTGGGCTACGAACTTGTTCCCATCGAACCCAAGGCTGCATGACGAACCGGTGCAACGTGAGGGAGTTCCTTGGAAGCCTCACCATGCCACGTTTCCACACCATAACCCATGTCACAGAAAAACTTGATCGCGGCGGTTAGAATGTTGGACCTTCGTTGGGAGGATTTATACCAACCAACCCGCACCACAGACCAAACGCCTAACTCATCAGTAATACATCCTAACGAGATAGAGCCCGGTTATTTTGCCTTGGTCCGCAATCTGTGTAACGCTAAGAATTCGGGCGCCTGCATTGTCAACGCTCAGCTCCGCAATCGGGTCTGTTGGATGCAAGCGAACCGCCGCCGCTGTCGCCCCCAATCCAGGTAAGCTGCCCGGCCTTGCGGTCCACGTTAACGAGTGCCCACATGAGCTCACCGAGCGACGTGGAGATACTGCCATCTGCAGACCGCCTGCTGATTTCGATGCGAATCGTGCTGTCGACCTTCGGCAATGTAAACCTGAACGATTCACCAGGCTCAAGCTTGAATCGGAACTGCCGAGCCCTAAAGGCAATCCGGTCCTCCGAACCAGAAGCATTCTGGGACGAAGCCAAGCTTGACAGGCAGAAACAAATCACGAGGAAATAGCAGGCATTGCTCAACGTCCTCATACAGGCCTCCTAAGATTCTCACGATTATGGGCCCTATCCCCATCACAAGTTTCAACGATTCGGACAATCACAAGGAGAAGCCGTCTGCAGAATTCCACTGCAGATTCGACGATCCATCCATGACAAGATGTTTGTTGTCGAAATATTGCCCCTGGCATCGTGTTAGCATCTCTCTGAGCTTGTCAACGCGGACACTTGGTTGTTCCGCTATTACGCTGGGAGTCGCTGCGAGCTAACCCCTTCCTCGATTCAGCGTCACCAAATCAAACAGGACTTTCGCCCCTGGTTTCACTGCAGAAATGAGATTTTGTTTTTCCTTTACATCAGGTCCCTCCAAGTCATGAGCACCTGAGCACCATAAATCCTGTTTTTGATTTTCCTATTGATCCAGGGAGAAGGGGAGAAGGGGAAAAGGCCGGTCTCCGGTCGGATGCGATAGGCTCCCAAGTTATCGACGCGCTCGAAACCGCAAGAGATAAAGGAGACCGGCAATGAAGAAGGTTACCGTAGCGGCAAAGCAGAGTAAGAATTTTTCAGATCGGAAACTGAAAGATCGGTTTGGACCTAGGCGATCGATCGAGTTTGTGTCGAGCGCCACTTATCAATGTGACGATGACGGGGGTCGCCCGGCTCAGTTCAGCGACTGCAGGCTGAAACCTTGAAGTTAGCAATCCTGGTATCCCAAACAATCGAGCTTCCAATCTGATTCGTCCTAAGGTACTGGTTGACATACCAGAAAGTGCAGTCGTCAACGGGGTCTACAGTCATGCTCGTGTAGTCACCCCAAATTTCGCTGTTCTCCTCGTCTCCGGCACCTTTGTGGATCGCCACTTCAACCGGCTGACTATTGGTTGTCAGACTCCACGACGATTCTCGAATACCTGGATGAGCCGATGGGCTTGACACACTGTAGCCCACGGCCGCGTTGCCGCTGTGGTCTTGCGCGATGCTGGGCATGAAACGAAACATCCCCGTGCCTGGGCTGATCGTGCCACTCTGATAAAGAGCGGGGGTTCCACTGCCGCGAAGCTCGTACCAGCGTATTCCGGTCGGTCCGTTGCTGCCAAGCACAACTTCAACCGTATGGCTAACCAAGAAAGATTCGTATGTACCAAAATTACGATAGGCGAGACGGGGCATCAAACGATCGCCAACCGAGTCTATTTCATGGTGACCCCCGTGCGGGCCGGGCGCAGGTTCGGGTACACATTCAGTGTGTCCTACGCTGGCAACGTCGTAACATCCCGGAGTGTAAGGCGGGACAATGATCGCCGAATTCGTGAAGCTCGAGTTCACGGGATTTACCCAATCCACATGGAAGGCCCACAAGTTGATCGAATTCGACGTCGTGCTCTGACCATCAATCGGAGGATTCTGAATGCTCACGAAAAACTCGTCCCGCCCGGACGGAGGAGGGGTCGTTCCCTCTACATCGCCAGGGATCAGGCTGTGCCCGAGATAACGGACGCCATTGGTCGGGATCGGGTCGGGATCGCTGAAACACTGCATGGGCCTCGGGGTAGATCCAGTCAACATATTGGTGCGGTCAAGCGCGCAAGCCACCACAGCAATCCCCTGATAATGGTTGTCTACATCCTCCAGATCGAAGCTGACGTAGTACCCGTCGGCCCAGGTCCCGAGCTTTGGCCAATCCGGAAAGTAGACATGGCCAAAAGAGTTCACTCCGAGCACTGGGTTGAGAAAAAAGCTGTAGGTATACCAGGCAAGCGATCTCGAAGTCAGGTCATCTGTATTGGAAACGGCCACGCAGTAATAGTAATTCCCATTTACGCCCGGCGAGTTGTGACCGGCAACCACCCAACGCGATGCCAAGCGATCAAAGATGATGACCCCATCCCCGTTGATACTGTAACAATCCGACATATTGTTATTCCGCCAGGGCTGAGTACCAACCTGGGGCGTCGACCATACCGGAGCAAAAGTCACCTTGTCATAAGCCTGATAGTAGACGTTCGTCCACTCCATGAATTGCTTTGTACCCACCGCACCATTGGGATCCACGTTAAACTCCGGGTGGTTCACTTCAGATGCATCAATGCCTTCGTGGGATTGGACAGTCTGCGCGCGCATATGACCCAAAGTGACAAACAACAGGACCACGAGAATCTTGAGGGTAATCATAGTGCTTCGTTCCCCATCTTGATGAGACTTAAGTCGACGAAGACGGCAGGATTCGCAACGCTGTGCAGAGCCGACCAGGATGGCGATCGCCATCCTAATTCTCAGGTGCGTTGTCACTTGCGTTTCCTCACGTCAGTACGTTTTCAATCCAGCTACTGCCCTTGGCCTGAAAGTTTAACAACAAGGGGGGAGATGCCATCGTTATTCGGCAGATTGAGGTTGGCCGTCCGAGCTCCGGAATGCAAGGGTTTGAATACCAGCTTGATTTGACAGCCTGTCCCTGCCGGGATGGTCTGACCGCTGCAAGCGTCTGACTGTATGCCGTAATCGCCGGGGTTGGTGCCATTGAACGAAGCGGTACCGAAGGTTGCCGAGGCTGTTCCCAGAACTTGGGCGCTAAGAGTTTGCGGCGCACTCGTGGTGCCCACTTTTACCTTTCCGAAGCCCAGGAACTTCGCAGAGAGATCAATTCCCTCGCCCGTCCCCGTCAAATTGATTACCTGATTGCCCGACGTGTCACTCAAGTTCAGTGTCCCGCTTCGCGGGCCGCTATAGTTCGGCGTAAAGGTTACATAAATGGAGCAATGGCTTGGCCCCTGCGGCGATCCGGTACAGGTGTTGGACGAAATTGCATACTCCGCACTGTCATTTCCGATCTTCACTGAGTTGAACGTCGTGGGATCTTTGCCAAAAATATTCACCGTCAGAAGCTTGGGCACGCTCATCTGTCCAATCAGGATTGCCCCCCAGTCCATCTTAGTCGGCGTAAATGTCAGCGATTTTCCGGTCCCAGTAAGAGGAACCGTCAGCGGAACGGACATCCCCGCGACCGTGACGTTGACGTTTCCGGACTTGCTGCCACCTCCCTGCGGCGCAAATTGGACTCCGATAGTGCAGCTTGCTCCGGGAGCCAACTGTCCTCCCGAAATCGGGCAGGTTCCACTCGCAAGCTGAAACTCTCCCGTGGCGGCGATGCTCGTTATATTCATCGTCGCGATACTGGGATTGGTGAGGGTAACAGTTCTTGTAGAACTGATCGTTCCCCCCTGTACCACGGGAAACGTGAGACTGCTCGGCCGAAACGTGAAGAGACCATAGGTAGCCAATCGAAAATTGGTTGCCAGATAAACCTTCCCATTTGCGACGGTCGGCACCATGAAGCGTGCGCCATTGCCAGCTCCATCACGCGTGGGATTCATCTTGGTGTTGAAGAGTTCGTTGTCAAGGTCGAGGGCGTCGTAGGCGTGCATGGTCGCCTGCCCAATATGATTCTCTGCTGTCCAGACAATCGCGTTGCTGTTCTGGTTTGCACTGATCACAGGAGTGGATCCGTTGAAATATAGATCTGTGGGGGAACTTTCCGAAACTGGAGTAGTCGAGAGCAGGCCGGTCGTGGCATTAAAGCCATAGCTCTTCACCACATCCTGAGCGCCGCTAAAATACGCATAGTTGTTCCACCACGCTGGCGATCCCCACTGGCCGCCCGGCAACGCCCCTGGTAGAGCCTCTACAATCTGGGAGTCTTTCCCTTGGTGAAAATGGCCCATCCGATCGCGGTCAACAAGATAGATCGTCCCTTCTTTGCCGGCCAAAAACAAGAGATGATGATGCGGGCCCTGTGGCTGGTCCGGCATGAGCACGAGTCCCGCTGAACTAAGGTCCAAATTCTGTTCATTCTGATATTTGAAATCGAAAGGCGTGAAATAGTCGGAGGGCGCCCAATTTACCGTGGGTGGCGGCAGTTTCACGATGCTGCTACCGTAGTCAGAGCCGCCAGTCTCAGCGTCAAAGGTTCCGTCGCCCGTAGCCAAGAAAAAGTTGCCATTGGTGTCGACGGCCGGCGCGGCGCCACCTGCCCATATCCCGCCGTGGCTTCCATCGGCGGTTGAATTCCAAACCGCCGTCTGTTTAAGACTGTGCGCATCATAGCCCAGAAGCCAGCCGTAAAAAGGCTCAGCACTGCAGAGAAGCGAGAATCCCATGTAGACAACCCCGTTCTGCAATACCAACCCAGCGCGCTGGTTTTGAGTGAAATGATCGAACACCACGGTGTTGCCCCCACCGCCCGTTCCAGGCACGGAGGCGTTCACTTCAACCGGGCCACCGAATTTTTCTGCGCCTGTGGCGATGTTCAAAGCGTGCAAGCGATCCACATAGTTCCCGTTCTCTTTCGTCCGGGCCAACAGGTACATCGTTCCCGTGCTTAGGTCAATCACGGGCGTCCCCGTGGTACCGATTTCCGGATTAAGGTCGTGGCAATCGCCGAAGTCGCTGCTGGGAATCGTGGTAACCGTGGGAGGATCAATAAAACTCACTCGCCAGAGAGGATCGGCATTGCCGCCAGTGTTGTTATCGGCGTCGAATGCGTATACACTGTCGTGCTCTGTCGCTACATACACCACGTTGTGCACGCCATTGTTTGGAATCGTCACGTTGGGAACATACAGAGGTTGGGTATAGACCTGTCCATCCAACGTATGGGTAAACAGCTTGCCGAAGTCGGTCAAGTTCACGTTCGCGGGCGTAAGTACTGGCTCGTTAAGATTCTGGCCTGTACGCGCCAAGTCATTGTGGTAGGTAGTTACGCTGACCTGTGCCATTGAAAGGCATTGCAGCATCACCACGATCGCGCAGAGAACGATTGACGCCGCTAGAAAGTTGCTGTTGAATGTCGTGTTGTTAGCCATACGTCCTTGGGACGAAGTGAAGCGTAAAGCTACACTCTGGTCATGCAGTATATTCGTTCTTGGCGCGTGGTCAAGAGTCTTGAAACTGAGTGACTAAAGGCTCTATGCAAACATCTGCACCTTGCGACCAACAACCTTACGTTCTATACCGTGGGTGAGTTTTTCAACCAGCCCGAGTCCGAAACCAATTGCGGCCGGCTCGCAACAAGTGCTACACCTGAAAAACGCGCATCGTTAAACAACGATTCAAGTGAGTTCCAGGACCTGACAGGGCTGCTCCGCGCACTCCAGGTCCGCAAAGACGGACGGACAACAACCCGCTCGCCCGACTGAAGCAAGAGTCGATCCTGTACCCAGATCGGGGTTCTCGTGACATTGCTGGCCGGCGCGTTGGGAAGGCGTTTTCCACTTACGCAAGCTTGACATCGGTTGGGGACTTCTATAGAAGTAACGATCAAGTTTTAGGCTACGACTCCGGCGGCGAAGAAGGCAAGTCTTGAAACCAGCCAAGAATCTGCAGTTCCTATTTACCCTTGCAGCCCTAACAGTTACATTCGCCTCGGCGCAAAGCAACAATCTGCCGAAAGTCCAGCACGTCATCGTCGTCGTCCAGGAAAATCGCTCACCGGACAACCTGTTTGGCAGCGATGCCTTTAGCAACCCGGCCCAACTCCCGGGCGCGGACCTGGCGCAGGAGGGAAACTGCCTCGGTGCCAGCGTGCCCCTGAGCCCTTTCCGGCTGGACGGCTGCTTTGGCCCTGACCACCTCCATTCTCCCTCTTGGGAACAGATGTATAACATGGGCAAGATGGATGGCGCTTGCAAGATTCATATCGTGAACGAGAGCTGCACTTTCCTGCAATATCCCAACTACACGTACGTCGATGATTCCGAGCGGGAGATTCAGCCCTACTTCGATGTCGCCAGCCAGTACGGTTACGCCAATTATTTTTTTCAGACCAACCAGGGGCCGAGTTTTCCCGCGCATCAATTCCTGCTTGGAGGGACTTCGGCTCCGGTGTACGACGACGGCGACTTCCACCAATACTGGACCTGGTTTGCCGCGGAGAACGCGTTCCAGTCCAAGCAAAAGGAGTACGGGTGTGTAACCTCGACCGTAGTTTTACAAATCGCGCCCGGCGGGGTGGAATCCAAGGGATATAACAACGGCTTGCCGTGCTACGACCACAACACCTTGGTCGATCTGTTGGACCAGTACAACCTTAGCTGGAAGTACTATCCACAGGGTCCCAAAGCTGGGAGCGCGGCGAGCTCGCTGTGGACCGCGCCAAACGCCATTTTGGGCATCTGCCAGCCTGCCTTCGGCCGGTGCACGGGCCCGGATTGGGCTGCGAATGTGGCGACGGACATACCTCCGAAACCGCCGCAACGCGGCAAGATGGCGCCGATCTTGACCGACATCGAGAGCTGCAATCTTCCTGCAGTGAGTTGGGTGATTCCCGACGGATCCTGGTCCGACCATCCGGGAATCGGTAGCGACTTCAAAGGCCCAGCTTGGGTGGCGGCCATCGTCAATGCGGTCGGCAACGATGTTATCTGTGAGGGAGGGAATGGCTACTGGTCCGATACGGTGATTCTGATCGTTTGGGATGACTGGGGCGGCTGGTATGACCACGTGCTGCCGTACCGCTGCACCCGATCGGGAGTCTGCCAGGGTTATACCAACAACACCGGGCAGCAGTACGTCTACGGTTTCCGGGTGCCCTTTATCGTGGTGTCCGCCTACGCCAAGCAAGGGTATATTTCTGGCGCGCTTCCTCCCTACGGTCCGGGGGAGGAGGTGCCTTTCATTCACGATTTTGGCAGCATTCTCAACTTCGTCGAGTATGCCTTTGGGCAGAATGGCCGGCCCCTGCACTTCGCCGGATCCCCAGAGACCAGCGGCATCAGTCCGCAGTATGCCTACGCCGATGTCCTGGCTCCGGATGTCTACACCTCTAACAACTGTCCGCAGTTTGTGTGTCCGTACGGACTCTCTGATTTCTTCAACTTCAACCAAGCGCCAAACAATTTTCATACGATTGTGCTTCCGCCCAAATTGAAGGGTTACAATGCGGAATATTTCAAGGATTTTGGGACCCACGTTGCTGATCCCGCCCCCTCCGACCCAGACAATGATGCCCGCGACGGGGATGACTGAGGGAATCCAGGGCGCAACAACGCGCACATTCTCGTAGCAGACGACGGGTCGTAGCTGCTGGATTTTGCGGGGCCCATCCTCTTCGGTTGAGTCGCCTGTTAGTGTCGACTACGCGTCGGGGTCACTTCCTAGCGGCGCCTCCGGTTTCACCGGATTGAATACTCTGTGACTTTCGGCGAAGTAAGCGGTAACGTTCAAGAGAGCGCGACCGCAGCTACAACCCTATTTTCATTCGTGCGTATGCCGCTACCCTCTAGGTCAATTGGCGTTATATCGCCTTAGCACAAGCTTGCGCTTTCCTTTCGCCTGCCTGGCGAACAAAAGGCGCAAAGTTGCGATAAGGCCTGCTTTCGTCAACTGACAGCGCATGGCCACCCTCCAGCTACACGAACTCGGGGGGCACATTCGGGATGGAAGAGCGTAATTCCCTCATCGATTTTTCCTCGAAAACCAGCGCCTATGGCTTACAATGGTCGACGCCTCCCCAAGGGCTGAAGACCAGCCCAGTTACTCCTAACCAAAAAAAGAAAGAGGACGAAATGGGTGTCAGAAAGCTTGGCTTTGCGCTGTTGCTTGGATTGTGTCTCTCGCTTTATACGTCGGCCAGTTGTTCCAATGCCACGCTGGTAGGAAATTACGGTTTTACCATTACGGGCGTGAACGGCAGTGGCTCGCTCACGGCGGCCGTCGGGCAGCTGACCGGGGATGGCAAGGGAAAGTTTACCGGCATCTTTACAAACAGCACCGCGGGAGTGATCAGCTCGAACGTCGCCCTGACCGGGACGTATTCGGTTAAGACGAACTGCACCGGGACGACCACGATCACCCCGCGCGGCGGAACCGCCACGAACTTCAGCCTGGTGGTGGTAAGCCACGGCGGGCAGTTCGAGATAACGGAGACCAAAGCGGGATCCTCCCAATACGGCTACGCCCTGGCGCAGGGCACAGCGACCTGCACCAACGCCGGAATCAAGAACACCTTTGGATTCCGCGGTGGCGGGTACAACTCGTCGCTGGCACCTTATGCCTACGCCGGTCAGGTCAAGCTGAATGGTTTGGGAGGCATCACTGGAAGCGAATCGGCCAGCTTTGGCGGGACGATTGAGAGCTTTTCGCTGACCGGAAGCTACAGCGTGAGCTCGAACTGTACCGGGACGGCGACCTTCAAAGGCAGCACCGGGAATCTGGCCCACACGAACTTTGTGATCGTCAACGGCGGGCAGTCGATCATGCAGATCCAGACCGACGCGAATACGATCCTCACCAATTTCGTGCAGCAATAGTTTATTGGGATTGTGGGCCCGGGACGAGAGTCTCGGGCTTTTTTTTGCGCGGGCGCGGGGGGAGGGCCGTCCGTGATCAGGGAACGCGGATTTCTCGCCGCGCGGGGCGGTTCGAGGGCGGTGTGAACCCACCCATCGAAAGCTGTTAAGGGTGGGACAAACGGACAAACAGCGTTAGAATCGGGCGAGAGGAAAGGGGCGAGAAGCCGACTGAAGGTCGGTTCTATGCTCAACATTGGCCCCATCCTGTGGGCACCGCTCGGCGTTTTGGCGGTGTTCTCCCTCAGCTGTTGCAAAATCGCCATTACGCTCAAAACCCCAGCTGACGGGCGATTGACTGGCACAAGGTTGTGCTATGGCCTGGTTTCGTAAACCATCGTTAAAGCTAGAAGAACCCTATTGGGGCTCAGGTGCCGGAACGTCCGATTTCACATCGGTGTTGTGGTAGGCGACGATCTTCCACTCATCTCCGTCCTTCACTATGACCTGTAACAAGCGCGTGCGGAGCCGCCCCTTGTCATCCGTACTCGTTCCGGGCGACAGCTTTTGAATCCCCGTGACCGACGTTAGCACTTCCACGACGGCAACATCAGGCCGGACGAACTTCAGAGAAACAATATCCTGCTTGAGCGTGCTTCCGTGAAACTGTCCCTTGAAGACATAATCATGCCTGTCAATGAACGCTTGACGCCCAGTGAAGAATTGCCCTCGGACATTAGTGAACGTGCCGTCGGAGGCAAAATGACGAGAGTAGGCGACGGCATCCCCTGCATTCCAAGCCGTGATCTCTTCCTGAATAATCTTCCGAATAGCGATTTCGTCCAACGCGGGTTGGGCCATAGCAGCGATAGTTGCTGCAAGGGCTATGGCGAGTACACGCAAGTAATTCATAGAAGCCTCCGATGGGCGAAAATCGCACGCATCCCGCCGCCGCCGAGCTTCTCAAAGATGCGGCAATGCGAAATTGTGTGTCCGATCACGTGTCCGATCACTGGCGCGAATCTTACGTCCGCGAAGCGGGCAAGTCAATGAAGATTCTGGGGTTGGCGGTCACTTGGAAGAATAGCTGTTGTAACATCGCCTTAGCACAAGTTTGCGCTTTCCTTTCGCTTGTCTGGCGAACAAAAGCCGCAAAGTTGCGCTATGGCCTGGTTTCGCCAATCGCCGGGTGTCACTTCTGCGGAGAGGGGTTCACGCAAGCGGGGCGATAGTAGTCCGTGTCGTCTCCGTACACTTCACGTCGCGCCGCCAAGATAAGACATCCTAACCTTCCCAGTGCATCGGGATAACGGCTTGGGGCACCGGCGAATGAGATGGTCACACCTCGAATAGATCGAGGAGCGTCAATCCTGATGTCCCACTCCATCCAAGAATCAATGACGATGCGTCCCAGTTCGTACCGACCCTTCACATCTCGCAACCCCGGTTCGTTGAGAACTGCGTTCATTTCCATAAATTCTTGGGGGCTCAGGTGCTTTTTCTTCGTGGCGTCTTCATCATGCCGACTGAACTTTACCGCGTGACACTCCGCAGTGCCGTCCGAGACAACCTCAGGTAGACCGACGGAATTTTCCTTCCCGTCGTGAAGTGCTTATTTACAACTTCGAGTATGACCTTGGCGTTCGAATCCGACGCCGGTGGAAGGCCTGTTTCGTTACTGCTCTGGCCATAAAGCGAGGCGCTCAAGGCCACGGACAAAAGGACAAAGCCTACCGGCTGCGAGTATCGACCGATGAACAAAATATTTGCCATCTGAACCGGAACAACTTTGTTTGCTCGAAGATACCATTGAAAACGTGAGTCAATTGGCGAAAAATCGCCCTTATACTCATCCTATAAAGAGGATGTCAAGAAAAAAGACTTCTCCCCGCCCCTCGGAGAGATGCGGGTGTGGTGACTCACACCGCACCAAGCGCTTCTTCTTCACCGAAGAAGAAGTCAAGAGGATCATCAATGCAGCCGCGGAGCCGGAAAGAACTCTCTACGGGCTGGCGGCCGAGACAGGACTTCGCGCCGGCGAACTCTTTGGCCTGCGGGCCCAGGACGTCAACCTCGAGAAGTCGGCTGTCACCGTACACCAAGCGGTCTGGAATCGCCAAGTCCAAACTCCGAGAACCGACAATGCCAATCGCGAGTTCGCGCTGTCGCCGGATCTCGGAGAGCATCTCCGCGCATTCTTGACGACGTGGCGCCCAAACCCGCTCGGCTTACTCTTCACCTCTCGGTCTGGCCTTCCGCTGGACAGGAGTAATTTCGTAGTTCAAAAACTGTGGCCATTGCTCGATTCCCTTGGGATATCGCGCTGTGGTCTCCACGCTTTCCGTCACACAAACGGAAGTCTCATGGACAGGATCGGGGCTCCGATGAAATTACTTCAGCAGAGACCCGGGCACGCACCAGGTTCTGATATCACAATGGCCGTCTACACTCACTTGATCGGAGATGATGATCACAAAGTGGCCGCACAACTCGGCGAAATCTTGCGCCCAGATGTGCCCAAGTTCGACCTGACCAAAATGCAAACGCACGGAACGCAGTAACTTAGCAGCGCTGTTTGGACCTTACACGAAAGTAACCTACACAAAATTACGCTGCCGTTAGATGATGTGTCTTCCGGCGGTCCCGTCCCGGAAAGACGAACATGCCTCAGAAGTTAATGGACGTTCTTATGTTAGGCCGTTGCTCCCACGAGTTTTCCTGGCCCCGGAGGGCTGCCGATGGTCAGTTCTACCAGGTTTGCCTTCTCTGCGCTGTCGAATACAGCTATGACTGGACCACTATGCGCCGTACCGAGCGCGTGGATCGCACCCAGTCTGTCACGGAAGCGGAAGGCACGAGCGCACGCCGCAGCCGCACCCGCGCTCGCAAACCTACATGGGTTCCGCGCGCCCGGCGCCTGAAGCTCGACACTCCGGTGCGCTACCGTGTGAAGAACCTCGGCAGCTGGTATGAAGGCACGATCGCGAACCTCAGCCAATCCGGCGTGCTCTTGCAGGGACCGCAACGCTTTCCCGACAACACATTGGTGGAGATGGTTTTCGAGATGCCGGAAGAGATTTCCGGCCAAAAAAATAGCACGGTGCTCTGCCAGGGACGCATTACTCGAACCAAAGACGTGCAAGATAAAAAAGAAACGCAAGAAAAAACGGCGACTTCGAAACTTGCGGCCAGCATCCTCGATTACAAGTTTCTGCACCAGACTTAGCCGGCTTTACAGTAATCGTTTGGGCTCGCCCGAGCTTTCCCAAGAAGGACAAATTCTTGGTTGCGGCAGCTTTGCGAACTCTAATGACAGAGAAGCTTCCAGTAACATTTTTCCACAAAACTCGGCTGATCCATGCATCTAAACTATTCACACCGGACTTACATCAAGAGGAGTGATTTAATGAAGCACAGGCTTTCTCTCTACCTTACCGCGGTAATGTCGCTCGCCATCCTGGTGGCCATCGGCTGCTCCAAGGCTCCGACGGACGCCCAGATTGCCAGTGATATTCAGAACAAACTGAACACCGATTCCGGTCTCCAGGGCAAACAGCTCATCGTCCAGGCAGACAAGGGGAGCGTGACCCTCTCCGGCCAGGTGGACAACGACGCTCAGCGTGACGCAGCCGCGCGCTATGCGTCCAGTGAAGCGGGCGTGAAGCAGGTGGTAAACAATTTGCAGGTTGCCCCGCCGCCCCCCCCGCCGGTCGAGGCCCAGGCCCCACCGCCGGAGGAGCCCAAACCGGCCCCGGCAGTAAAGCATCGTCACAAAGTATCCAAGGATCAGGACGACTCTGCGAACGCTCCAGCTCAGGTCGCGCAAGCAGCGCCAGCCCCGGCTCCTGCGCCTGCTCCGGCAGCTCCAGCGCCGCCACCACCTCCGCCACCGCCGCAAAAGGTCACGATTCCTTCGGGCACAACCTTTGCCGTGCGGTTGGTGGACGCGATTGACTCAGAAACCGCGACTCAGGGCCAAACTTTCCACGCCACGCTGAATTCGCCGCTCGCCGTGGATGGTGCCACCGCCATTCCTGCCGGCTATACGGTTGAAGGCCACGTCGTGACCGTGCAAAGCGCCGGCAAGTTCGCCGGACAATCCTTACTCGTACTTCAACTGGATCGCATTTCGGCGTCCGGAAGTACCTACAACATCCAAACCGATCAGTACAAGAAGCAGGGTAGCTCGCGGGGCAAGAACACGGTCGAGAAGGTAGGAGCCGGAGCTGGAATTGGAGCCATTATCGGCGCCATCGCCGGTGGCGGCAAAGGAGCCGCCGTTGGAGCCGCAGCCGGCGGTGGATTAGGTGCCGGCGCGCAAGCCGTCACCCATAGTCAGCAAATCAAACTGCCGTCGGAAACCGTTTTGAACTTTACCCTGCAAGCGGCTCTAACCGTGATTCCAACTACGCAAGGGCCCAACGCAGGACGTCAGACTATGAATACGCAGCAGTAGATCAGGCCGTTAATCAGCGACAGAGGCGCGGAGAAATTCCGCGCCTTTCCTTTTTCATCATGCTCCTCACATGACTCCTCACATACACAATTGCGCGACTGCACCCTATCCTGCTAAATTGATCGCCTACAGGCCACGTTTGTTTTTCGGACGTTCCAGGTTTGCTCACGCCACCCCACCTTTGGGTTGGCTTGTTTCTCTTTCCTATGGCACCGCTCGACATTCCGAAATCCAAGAGTGCCCTGCAGTGGCGCCATTGGACCATTCGGTATACGGCCCCACTGGTCGCGACGGGCGTTGCGCTGTGCATCTGGTTTCTGTGGCCGGTCATGCGAAAAGATCCGTTCGCCATCTTCATCGCCGCAGTCATCGTGAGCGCCCGTTTCTTCGGCTTCGGACCAGCGCTACTTTGCACGGCCGCATCCGGACTCGCAATCGACTACTTCGCCTTTGAGCCGCGCTTCAGCTTTTCCATTTCTGCCAATGACTATGGGCGGCTGTTCGTATTTATTGCTGTCGCGGTACTCACCGCCGGTCTCGCCCGCCAGCGTTCCCGCGCGCAGACGCGCGCCGAGCAGACTCAGCGGCAGATGGCCGCCATGGTCGAATCTTCTGACGACGCCATTCTCACCGGAGACATAAACGGAATCATCACCAGTTGGAATCCGGGAGCCGAACGCCTGTACGGATACTCTGCCACCGAGGCCATCGGCATGTCCGTTAAAATGCTGGCTTCGCCAGAACATCCCGACGAGATCCCCGGAATCAGCAGAAAGATTATGCGGGGCGAATCGATTCAGCACCATACCTCCGAGCGAATCCGGAAGGACGGCACGCGGGTCGCCGTGGATGTCTCGCTGTCACCGATTCGTAACGAGCGTGGAGAAGTGATCGGCGGATCCAGCATCGCGCACGACATCACTGCGCAGCGGCGTTCGGAAGAAGCACTGCGCCGCAACGAAAAGCTGGCCACCGCCGGACGTCTCGCCGCCGCCGTCGCCCACGAGATCAACAACCCGCTGGAAGCGGTTATCAATCTGATCTATCTGGCGCGCCACCGTCCCCAGAATCAGGACCAATACCTGGAGATGGCGGAAAAAGAAGTGCTGCGCGTCGCCGCCATCGCTCAACAGATGCTGGGGTTCGTCCGCGAAACTTCATCGCCTTCTCCACTGAACGTCGCGGCTACGCTCGACGATGTTCTGCAACTCTACTTGCGCCCACTGAGCGAAAAGCATATCCAGGTCGAGAAACAGTATGACCCGGCTGTCGAAATCCACGGCTTTGCCGGGGAGCTCCGCCAACTCTTCTCCAATCTCATCCTCAACGCCCTCGATGCTCTCGACAACGGAGGTCGACTAACTTTCCACGTCGCCCCCGGACGCCAGTGGTCCAACGGCCACGAAAGCGGAGCGCACAGGTCCGGAGTCCGCATTACCATCGCTGATAGCGGCAGCGGGATTCGACAGGGCGATCTGACTCGCATCTTCGAGCCCTTCTATTCCACCAAGGGAGACGCAGGCACGGGCCTCGGCCTCTGGCTCTCGCATGGCATTGTGCAGAAGCACGAGGGATCGATCCGCGTCCGCAGCCGCACCACCGCAGGTTCCAGCGGCACCGTGTTTTCCATTTTTCTCCCAGACGGCGCTGAGAGAGTCCGGATTGCGAGCGTAGCGGCCGAGTAGATTCGAGGCTCGGTTTTGCTATAATCCTGCGTTTAAACTTCTGCAAATCATGAGAAGAAAACCATGCTCGCCAATCGAAGTTCTTTCTTCGTCACTGTCATAGCCTTCAGCGTTCTTGTGCTTACGCAGCTTGTCGTCGCCCAGAGCACGTCCCCGACTCCCAACCGTCTCAGCGACAAAGACCTCGAAACGGTGATGAGTAATCTGAAAGCGGACGCCAAGGCGTTTCGCCCGCGCTTCGATTCGGCAATCAAGAAGAGCTCGATTCGCAAGACCAGCCAGGCCAAAGACGCCATGAATCTGGCGTCCACTTTCGAAAAGCAGACATCCACGGTACTGAACGAATTCAAGAAGACCAGGAAGGGTGATTCCGTCCCCGCCATGCTGAGCACTGCCGGCCAGATCGAAAAGATAATGACGGATGTAAAGCTCGATCCGCAAACCACTGGTTGGGACAAGATCCGAACCGATCTCAATCCAGTGTCGAATGCCTTCGGAATCGCCCCACCCGCGGCCGCAGCCAGTGGCGACCAGAACACAATTCCCTGCATACAGGCGGTAGGCGCGGAACGGTCCAAGAAACTCGTCGAGGAGTGCCTCCAGGTTTCGCCGGCTACGCATCCACCCTGCAATAGCCAGAACTCGTGTCAGCTGATCATCGGCGAAATCAAACGAAGTTGCTCATTGCTGCAGAAGAACCAGCCCAGTTTTTGCGCGGAATATAGCCCATAAACAAGCCGGCTGGCTGCACCTTCGTGTCAATCCCCGCGCCGAGCCTGTGGTAACTTGCTGATGCCGCCACTCGCCCGCCGGAGGTTTTCATGCGACGTCTTGGGTTGCTCTTCGCTTTTTCCGCAGCGTTTCTCTGTTCTCCGCTGTATGCCCAAAACTCTTGCAGCAGCCTGAGCCTGGGACGCGGCGCAAGCCTGAACGGCTTCATTCCCTTCCCCAGCGACAACGCGTGGAATCAGGACATCTCCAGCGCCTCAGTCGATCCCAACTCGGACGCGCTCATCAACTTCATCGGCGCCAGCACTCCCATGCATCCCGATTTCGGCGCAGGCCTGTATGGAGGATCGACCATCGGCGTCCCTTATGTTGTTGTGAGCGGCTCTCCCTTCGTGAACATCCACTTCACCGCCTATGGCAGTGAGAGCGATCCCGGCCCCATGCCCGTTCCCCACAATGCTCCGATTGAGGGTTATCCTCACCCGGGTAACAGAGACCGCCACGTGCTGGTGCTCGACCGCGACAACTGCTGGCTGTACGAACTCTACCACTCCTACCCGCAAAAAGATGGGAGCTGGAAAGCCGACTCTGCCGCGGTCTGGGATCTTCTCAATGACGAGCAGCGTCCCTACACCTGGACTTCCGCCGACGCTGCCGGCTTGCCCGTCTTTCCCGGACTTGCCCGCTACGATGAAGTCGCCAGCGGCCAAGTCCAGCATGCCCTGCGCTTCACTCTGCAATACAGCCGCCAAGCATTCACGGCGCCCGCATCGCATTGGGCGCCCACCTCCACCAATGCACTGGCCGCGCCCATGGGTATGCGCCTGCGCTTGAAAGCCAGCTACGACATCTCCTCGTTCCCGCCCCAAGCCAAAGTGATCCTCGCGGCTCTGCAGCAATATGGAATGATCATGGCCGACAACGGCAGTTCCATGTACGTGAGCGGCGACCCGGACAATCGCTGGAGCAACGACGATCTCGGGAGCTTGAAGCAGGTCCCAGCCTCGGCATTTGAAGTGATCCTGATGGACCCCATCTACACGCCAGCGAATGTTCCCCAAGGCAAGGCACCCGCGATCACGAGCTTGACCGCAACTCCGCCCACCAGCCACGCGGGACACCCGGTAATTCTGAACTGGAACGCGACGGGAGCCTCCTATTTCGTCGTCTCCCCACAAGTAGGCGCAGTGCGCGGCGACACGGTGAGCGTCTATCCCACGGTGACCACCACCTATACGCTGGACGCAACCAATCAATACCACCGCTCCAAGAAGAAGGTCACGGTCACAATCCAATAACCGCCAAAGTGTAGGGCGGACACTCTTGTCCGCCGCCTTTGATTCTTGGATTGGCCGAGGGTGGCCCAGCCTTTTGCGCTCTTTGCGAAAGCTGGGGCTTTTAGCTAAGCCGAGACGGTCGGATAGCTTCCAACCTAGTCCCGCCGTCCGTCACGATTCGACATCCGACGACCGCCCTCTTGTCCCAATACCGAGACATTCTCGGTTCAAATTCGAAATTTTCTTGACAATCGAAATTCTCGGAACATAATTGCGCAACTGCGACTCAGGCCCATCACCCGAATCACAGCTACCCAAGGGAACCCGTCTCAAGAATTCCATTTCAAAGATGAGGAGGCCCTCCCTGAAGTTCGCGGCCAAAAAATCTACTGCCGCTGATTGCGCTGGCGGTAACCTTCGCCGTCGCCCAAAATAACAACATCAAGCAGGTTCAATACGTAATCGTGGTTATCGAGGAAAACCGCACGCGCACCAACTTGTTTCACGAAGGCGCCACTGGTCGCTAACGGCGCACACGTTATCCCGCACAACAACCAAGGCCCTTGCGGGGCCAACTCATCCTCACCCCAAACGGGACGACCTGCACAACCGCAACGCAGGCCACCATTACTCTGACAGGGCTTCCGCTGGAAGGTCCCTTCGACCCCGACCACTGGCACTATCCGACGTGGTACTGCACCTACAACGGCGGCAAAATCGACGGGGCGTGTCACATCAAGCAAAACCCTATCAATGGATTTGGCGGCGCTGGATGCCCCGGCAACGTGCTCCAGTACTGCCCCTACACCTACGTGGACAACACTCCCATCGAGTGCACGCCTTTGCCGTGCCCGGCATCCTCGACCTATACTTTCACATCGCCGAACAGTACGGCTTCGCCAACTGGATGTTTCAAACCCACCAGGGACCAAGCCAGGAGGCGCATCTATTCCTCTTTTCTGGAACCTCGGCCCCGGACTACTTCAACGACCGAAGCAGCAACTGCGGCAGTCCGGATTCCGACTGCTGGCACTGGTTTGCCGCAGAGAACCCTAAAGCATCGGCCACCGGATGTGCAGCTGCTGCTGGCCACTGTCGTCTGGGAATTGCACGCGGCGTCCTTGCGCCAATCATCTGCTCTTGCTTTGCGCGTATGGAATACCGCACCTGCGTCGTGTTCCTCATGCAGGACGACTCCACCCGCCGGGTCTACCGCCTGTACGACTTCACCAAATCCCAAACCATCAAGTCAGACCACTATTACTGCGTGTCGGGAAAGGTCAACAGCGCGGACAAACTCTACCTGGTTATCGAGTCGGTCAGGAGGGACACTCAACACAGCGTAGTCTTCCAAATGACGCCGTAACTAGTTTATCCCCACTTCCAATGTTTCAGTGCCTGCGGGCGCTTTTCTCATTGACTGCCTTGTCCCACCGAGATAACCTAGTGTACAAAATATTATCCGCCGGATAATGCCAGCTCTTTGACAATCTGACTCAGGCAACTGCGAGACGCTTCAGTGGCGGCCCGAGGTTCGCGATCCGTTCAGTTCCAAAATGGAACGTCAACCTGCAACGACCGCCCCTAAGTCCCATGTTCTCTATATCTTGCGTGTAACTCCCCTAAACTCAAAGATCTAGCACATAGTCAAAATTTAAGTCTCTTGTTTTCTATATTTTGCAGCGAACAGGGGGGCCCGGTACTATACAGTAAATTCCTTTCTGATACGGGAAAACCCGCGGTCGCTAGAAACCTCTGAACCTTCAACCCGGCTGGCGGAGCCGGTGGATGCTTTCCCCGGTCTTTAGCTCATAGGCCATGTACAGCACGATCGCCACATTGATGAGAAAGACCCATATGTGGAATGGGCTGGGGTGGTGAATCAGTTTGTAGATTTCGAAGGGCAGGTACAGCATTCCCGAGACGAGGGCAATCCACTCCGCCCAGGCTCTTGCGTACCAGAGTCCGTAAGCCTCGACGAAGCGCAAAAGCGAATAGGCGACGGCGACGCCAGCAACTGCGAACACTTTGGTTTCGGTCAAGGAGTCGGCCCAATTGAGGAAGACTTGAGCAAAGTGGTGATCGGGGCTGATATGAAGGAGTTTGAGGAAACCGTCGGCAATGTCCCAGGGATCTTCCCGGTGTACCAGCAAAAGGACGCCGCAGGCCGACAGCAAAACGATCATGCCTTTACCGAGTTCCAGCGCGGCGACGGTGCGGAGGACCTGGACCGTACCCCGGGGCTTTCCCTTCGTCAGTGCGACGCCGGTGTGCACGCTAGAACTCATTACAACATTATCTCCCTGGTTGCAAACTCAATTGTTGCGCCGGGGTAAAAATTCGGTCCCGAATCAGCAACGTACTGACCAGCGAGGTCAGGCCAGACGCGGCAAAAATCATGGCCAGCACCACGAACTGGTAAACCGCAGCATACACTGGCCGGGCCCCGGAGAGCAGCATACCCGCCATTAAGCCAGGAATCCATACGATGCCCAGCGAGCGAATGGAGTCGATGGCGGGAATCAGGCTGGCTTCGATGCTGGCTTGCACGTAAGGGGAAACACTGGTCTTGGCTTCCGCTCCGAGGGCCAGCGCAGTTTCGATTTCGCCGACGTGGGCCAGCACATCGGACCGGAAGCGATTCAGCGCCAATCCGTTCGTATTCATGGCATTGGCGATGAGCATGCTGCCGACAGGCACCAGCGAAGTGATGGCCGTATCGATCACGCCGAGCCAGGTCATCAGCGCGATCACCGAGCCGGCGCCCAATGCAATCGACCAGGCAGAAACCCGAAACGCGTCGGGCATTCCTTTCGCGCGACGCGCCGAGGTTGCCCCCGCGGCGGTGATCATTCCGGCGAGAAGAAACCCGCTGCTCCAGCGCGGACCACGGAGCAACAAAAGGAGAATGGATCCGACGGCAACGATCTGGACGATGCCTCGAACCATTGCAATCAGCGTATCGCGCTCCAGATGAATGCCACGTTTGCGGGCCAGCAATACCACGACCATGGCCGCGAGCGCAGCAACGAGAGCCTGCGCCAATCCCAGATACAGTTGATTGCTAAAGAAAAGCTTAAGCATGCAACACCTCACTGACGGAGCCGATGCGCACCACATGCCCGGATTCGAGCAACAATGCCCGCTCGGCCAGGCGCGCCGCTTGCGCGGTGTCATGAGTAACCAGTACGCAGGTCAGTCCCTGATCGTGCACGACGTTTTGAATGGCCGACTCAACCTCCAGCTTCGATGCTTCATCCAGGGCAGACGTAGGCTCATCGAGCAGCAGAACCAGCGGAGAATTGG
This sequence comes from uncultured Acidobacteriota bacterium, assembly GCA_963838905.1. Lineage (GTDB taxonomy): Bacteria > Acidobacteriota > Terriglobia > Terriglobales > Acidobacteriaceae > JABDBE01. Next base: position 199,006 of record CAWITE010000011.1, on the reverse strand, counting down.
CCAGCGTGCGGGCGACGGAGACGCGTTGGGCTTCGCCTCCGGAAAGATTGGCAACAATGCGGCTGGAATAGCCCTTCAGACCGACGCGGACCAGCAGTTGCTCGATCGATTCGTGCGACAAAGACTCTCCGCGCTGCCGCGGACCGAATTGCAGGTTCTCTTCTACGGTGCCAGGAAAAAAGTAAGGACGCTGGTTCACCATGCCCAGCTTCCGCCGCAACTCGCGGGGCGGGATTTGGCGGTAGTCGATTCCTTCCACATAGAGTGTGCCGCTGGTCGCTTCATCGAGGCGATTCAGCAACCGGAGCAATGAACTTTTTCCCGAGCCGCTGGGCCCCACGATGGCGAGAACTTCACCAGTTCGCACTTTGAAGGTGACATCTTCGACCAGAACTTTGTCCTTGACCACGCGGCCCAGGTGCTCGGTTCGGACGATGGGGTCGGAGGTGGGAGGGTGGTCACGGGAATCGGCCGCTGGCTTTGGAATCATTGCGCCTGCGCACGCACTGCGGTTCGCAGCTCTTCGACGATTTCGCGAGCGGCTTTGCGCGCGGCCTCCTGATGGGTGACGTCGAAAGAGATGGCGCCGACCCGGGCATGCCCACCGCCGCCGTAGCGCTCGCAGATCTTCGCCAGGTTCACGACTGGCTCCGAGGGCGCCCAGGGATTCGATCCCACCGACACCTTCACCCGGAAACTGCTTTTGCTCAGGCCCACGCTGTATACGGATTCGGGATGCAGGTAGTAGGGAACGAATTTGTTGTAGCCCTCGAGCTCATGGTCGGTGACATCAAAGAACAGGGTGCCATCTTTCGATTCGGTGCGTTCGCTGAGGATCGCGATGGATCGTTGATGACGCTCCAGCAGTGGCGGCAAGAGCGATGCCACAAAAGGCTCTTCGATGATCTCCGCCAGAGGCTTGCTGGCGAGAAGAGGAATGAGCCTAGGAACAAAATCGTGGGTCTGGTTCGATTCGATCACCATGGTCAGCTTCATTGCAGGAGCTTGCATTTCGACCGCCGTGCGGGCGTCGGGATACATGGCGCCGTCGACAATGTCAGTCCAATGAACCAGTTCGGCCACGGGTTTGGGATCGAAACCGAAGCGCTCCTCGGCGATGGTGGCAATGAAACTGGTGCAGGATTTGAAATCCGGGTCGTAGAATTTGCGGTTGCTCTGATCCTGCTCGAAGTGGGCAGCATCGGCGGGCGACAGAAACGCGCTCTCGTGATGATCGAACCACCAGGTAATCTTGGGAGAACTGGAGTATTTAAAATCGACGATGGCATTCTCGTCGCCGTCAAAATTCTTTTCATCGAACAGGGAGCCCGCGCGGTGCAGCAAGCCGGAGTAAACGAACTGGACGTCGTTGCGAATCCGTTCGCGGTAGAAACGGGAGAAAAGTGCCGCCGACGAGGCACCGTCAAAGCATTTGTCGTGATAGAACACCCGAACTCTCAAGCGTGTCTCCCCTTCCGGCTAGAATCAGACAGACTACCCGAAATCGAGCCCGAATCAAAAGTAAATAGGAATGCGCTGACGCCTCGGTTTGCCCTTCGTCCAGTTTCTCCGCGGACTCTGCGGCTGTTCTCAGCGATCTCCGCGATTTAAGACTTTGCCGTCTGGGTTTCGGATCAAATCTTACAACGCAGAGATCGCAACGAACATCCGCAGAGCGCGCGGAGATCAGGAATCACTTTGAGGGACGCAGGTCACGAGAGGCTTCGGGTCGACTCTCGAACGGCTAGTTCTGGGGCTACTTTGCGGTGCACGGCGGCGACTTCGCGCTTCTCCTGAACCGCATTGATGCCGTCGACGACAATGCTGACTGCCATCGTTCCCATAACTTCCATGGGCTGGCGAACTGTGGTTAAGGAGGGTGTGTACAAACTGGAAGCGGCGACGTCATCGAAACCGATGACCGAACAGTGTTCCGGAACCCGCAGGCCCGCTTTTGCCAGCGCGCGTATTGCTCCAAACGCGGTCATATCGTCGAAGGCCATCAGGGCGGTGAACGGGCGCTTTTGTTTGAGCAAATCCTCGGTTAATTTGTAACCCGCTTCAAAACTCGAAATCGGGTCTCGCGATTCGGGCAGATCGAGAATCAGCCGCGAATCCAGTTCCAGCCCGCTCGATTTGGCGAAAGATCGAATTCCCTTCCATCGCGGAGCGCTGTCGGCCAGAGTTTTGGGGCCGCGGATGAAGGCTATCTTGCGATGCCCCAGCGAGTGCAGATGCTCGAGAGCGGCATGAGCCCCGAGTTCGTTGTCGACCATGACGGAACTGACCGTGTCGGTTCGCAACTCACGCCCGATCATCGCTGTGGGAATGCTGCTCTTTTCCAAGTCGGCCAGAACGTCGATATCCACGAACAGCCAGTTTGCCACCACGATGAGGCCTTCCACCCGCCGGTCCAGTAGCATCTCGAGGTAACGCTCGAAGCGGCTGCGTTCGTTGTGAACGTCGGTGAGAATCGGAAGGTAGGAAGACTGATACAGCGTATTCTCGATGCCGCGCAGGACAAGAGTGCAGTAGGGGTCGGTCATGTCGAAGACCATGACACCGACGGTGTGGCTGCGCTTGCTACGAAGCGAACGGGCAAACAGGTTGGGGCGGTAACCCAGCTTCTTGGCGGCTTGCTCAATCCGCTTCTTGGTGACCGCTGGAATGTAACGTGCGAGCGGAGCATTGTTCAGAACGATGGAGACCGTGGTCGACGAAAAGCCACTCTCCTTCGCCACATCTTTAATCGTGACGGTTTCAGCTTTCATCGCGAGTTTTTCATCCTTGGCGCGAATTGTCGTGAATTATCGTGGCTTGAATTCATGTTACTGCTGGCGGACACTACAGCAGAGAGTGAAAGCAGTGTCAAGCGCAACCATGCGATTTTTACTGATGTTTCTGTGGCTGGCCGCGGCGCAGGCGGCCAGTGCGACTGGGATGCAGCAGGCTCAGACGCAAAAACCAGGCTCCGCGCCTGCCACGCAGAGTGTCGATCCTCAGCAGCTTTTTCAGCGCGGTGAAGCGGCGCTGAAGACCGGCAACCTGGATGAAGCCGAACGCGCATTTCGAGCTGTGCTTGCGGTCAATCCGCAGGTGGCGGGCGCGTACGCGAACTTGGGAGTGATTGACATGCGCCGCAAGCAGTGGCCGCGGGCATTGGAGATGTTGCACAAGGCCGAACATCTGGCGCCGCAGATTGCGGGGATACGGCTGAACATCGGGTTGGTTTACTATCGCCAGAACGATTTTCGAAACGCGATTCCTCCTTTTGAGTCGGTGGTGCACGATGCGCCAGATTCTTTCCAGGCGCGCTATTTGCTGGGGCTGTGCTATTTCTTCCTCGAGCGTTATGGTGATGCGGCAAGCACGCTCGAGCCGCTCTGGTCGGAGGCTTCCGGCCAGTTGAATTACCTCTACGTGTTGGGCATCGCGGCCAACAAGGCGGGACGTGCGGATCTGGAGCAGCGGGCGTTAAGCCATTTGGTGGAGATCGGGCAAAACTCTCCCGAGTTTCATCTTCTAATGGGCAAAGCTCATCTCAACCGCGAAGAGTATGACGAAGCTATCACCGAACTTGAACTCGCGGCCAAGGGCGATCCTTCGCTTCCCTTCGTCCACTTCAATCTCGGAATGGCTTACCTGAAGAAGCAGGATCTGGAACACGCCAAAGTGGAGTTCCTTAAAGATATCGCCATCGAGCCGGACGTCAGCTACGACTATGACCAACTGGGACAGGTGTACTTTCTTCAGCAGCAAGATCAAGAAGCGGAGAAGATGTTTCGCAAGGCGCTGCGTCTCGATCCTCAGCTCGCCAGCTCGCATTTTCAACTCGCGAGGGTCTACCAGCGTGAGAAGCAATACTCGGAAGCGCTGACCGAGATTGACGCAGCGCTAAAGCTCGATCCCGACAGCCCCGGCATTCACTATTTACGCGGACAAGTGCTGCAGCGCTTGGGACGCGTGCAGGAGGCCAAGGTCGAGATGCAGACGTTTACGCAAATGTCGAATGCAGCCCGCGAAAAACGGCATCAGGAGCTGGAGTCAGGACCGATGCCAAACCCCGAGCTCACGCAGGAACCTCAGTAGCGGCTCACAGCGCGCAGCCCGTTTGCTATCGCCGGTTTGCTATCGTAAGACATGACCCAGATTTCTTGCCGCGCGCTCCTGTTCGACCTGGATGGCGTACTGATCGACTCCACGCCTGCCGTCACTCGGGTTTGGTCGCGGTGGGCAATCGCGCACGGATTCGATCCCGATGACGTTGTTCGTAGAGCGCATGGACGTCCCAGCATTGCGACCATACGCGACTATCTCCCGCATGCCGACCATGAGGCCGAGAACCTCAAAGTGGAAAGCGGCGAAATTCAAGATCTCGAGGGCGTGGTGACTTTGCCGGGTGCACGCGAACTGCTGAGCGCTCTTCCTCCGGACCGATGGACGATCGTGACCTCGTGTACCCGCCCTCTGGCGGAGGTTCGACTGCGCGCGGCTGGTCTGCCGATTCCCGAGCGGTTGCTCACCTGCGACGATGTGACAAATGGAAAACCAGATCCCGAGCCTTACCTGAAAGGTGCGTCGTTGCTGGGAGTGGTGGCGACAGACTGCGTCGTGGTGGAAGACGTACCCGCGGGCATTCGCGCCGGCAAAGCCGCCGGCGCCCGGGTCATCGCTTGCAGAACCACGGCCTGCGAAACTGAACTCAAAGACGCAGGCGCTGACTGGATCGTGGACGGCTGCAAATCTATTTCGGTTTCGCAGGCAAATGGCAAATTAACGCTCGTCTTGACCGACGAACCCACGGTCCAAGACCCGTTCAGACCAACCTCCCAGACCCGTCCTGCATCGTAGGGTGGTGAAAATAATCAGCGCTTTCTCCGCCGTTTTGCTTTTCTTGGCGGCCGGATGTACTTCGCAAAACCCCAGCCCCGACGAGGTGAGAGAGAGAACCGCGCAAGCTACGTCGGACATCAAGCGCGACGCGCAGGCGCTGGCTCAGGGGGTGAAAGAAGGCTGGAATCGTGACAAGCCGCTGGATCTGAACCATGCTAGCAAAGATCAATTGCTAAGCCTGCCGGGAATGAGCAGCGAGGCAGCCGATCGCGTAATCGCTGACCGACCTTATAGCAGCGCCCACGAACTGGTGAGCCGGCGCGTCATCCCGGAGCAAGAATATGCCAAGATCAAGGACCAGGTAACGGCAAAGCCCTGACTATTCAGGTCGCGGTCTGGCGATCAGTGAGCCATCACCGCGCCACCCTTCTTCGGCTTGCGCATCAAGAAAAGCAGTGGCAACATCGCCACGAACGTCAACGCAAGAAAACGGAACACATCGTTATAGGCGAGCATAGCCGCCTGCTGCTGCACCATTCCCCACACCGCGCCATAAGCCTGCCGGGTCGCGGTTGCTGCGTCCTTGCCTTGTGACATGAAAAGGCCCCGCATCCCGTCCATGGTTTGACGCGCCAGCGGGTTCGCCGGGTTGACGTGTTCGCCCAGAATGTTGATGTGTAATTGCGACTTGCGAACCTGTATGGTCTCCACCATCGCGATGCCAACGCTGGCGCCGATATTGCGCATCAGGTTGAAGATGCTGGTGGCGTTGCCCATCCTTTCTCTGGGAATGGGATCGTTCGTAACCGTGGTCAAAGGCACAAAAATGAGGCCAAGTCCCGCGCCCTGCACGGTGAGCGGCAACCAGAAATCCGACGAAGCCACGCCCAGACTGAAGTTCGAAATCCAGTACATCGCAAAGGCAGTGGCCAGAAAACCCGCAGCGAGAAGCTTTCGCGCATCGACCTTCCCGGTGAGATATCCGACCAGTGGCATGAACAGGAATGAAGCCATTCCGCGAGGTAGATTGGTAACGCCGGCATGAGTCGCCGTGTAGCCCAGCAGTTCCTGCATCAGAAGCGGCAGCAAAACCGTGCCGCCGTAAAGCACGAAGCCGACGACGGTCATAATGAATGTGCCAATGGCGTATGACCGGTAGCGGAAGACGCTGAGATCAATGATCGGATGTTCGGCTTTCAGTTCTCGGATGATGAGACCACCAAGACCGATGATCGCGAGGACGGCTAGCGTGAGAATGAAATGCGAGCTGAACCAATCATCTTCCTGGCCCTTGTCGAGCATGATCTGCAGCGAGCCGATCCCCAGGAGCAACCGCCCGATCCCCCAATAATCGATTCCCTTCGATTCTTTTCGCAGATAGGGAGGATCAAAGATGAAGGCCTGGGTCAGGAACATCGCCAGCACTCCGATCGGAACATTGATGTAGAAAACCCAGCGCCAACTGTAGTTGTCCGTAAGCCAACCGCCAGCCACCGGCGCCCAAGCATGGGAGCGACCACGATGCCGAGAGCCCAGAACGCCATGGCCTGGCCGCGTTTTTCTGCAGGAAACGATTCCAACAAAATAGCCTGCGACAGAGGCTGCAAGCCGCCTCCACATGCGCCTTGAATGATCCGGAACAAAATCAGAAACGGCAGCGACGGCGCCAGTCCGCAGAAAAAAGATGCTGTGGTGAAGCCGGTTACCGATAGCATGAGCAGGCGTTTGCGCCCGAACGTAGAGGCTAGTCATCCGGTCATTGGCAGGACGATCGCGTTGGCAACGAGGTAGGAGCTGAGCGTCCAGGTGGCTTCGTCGGTGCTGGCGGAGAGGTTGCCGGCGATGTGCGGCAGCGAAACATTGACCACGGTCGTATCCAGCACCTCCATGAAGGTGCTCGACATGACGGCAATGGCGATCAGCCAGGGATTAATCTCTTTGGAAACCGAAGCGTTCTCTGGCATCAGTTTCGTGTCGGAAAATGATTAGACTCGATCATGGTTGGTGGGTCTTGAAATTCTCTCACAGGGGGAACCTTGCAAGTTATCCGGTCCATCAGAATCTGCGTCAGATCGTACGTGGATGACGCAGATCGCCCCGAGTTGGCTGGCTGTGTGGGATCGATAATGGCGGCCCTCCGCGACAATTTGAAAACGTGGATTGTCTCCTTCGTACTAGCATGGAGTGTTACTCTCAGCAGCTAACATTATGATCGCTCCGTGGATTGGAGTGCTGTCCTTCTTTATTTGGGTCTATTTGCTTGCCGGAAGGGGCGGATTCTGGCGACTGTCGAAGGCAGCAACTGAACTGACGCTGCCGCTTACGTCCGCACCCCGCATCGCGGTTGTTGTGCCGGCGCGCGACGAGGCGGAGGTTATTAGTCTGGCAATCCGCTCCTTGCTTGAACAGGATTACCCCGGGCGGGTGCAGATCTTCGTGGTCGATGACCACAGTTCGGATGAGACTGCGAGTGTGGCACACCGGGCCGCAGGAGACAAAGCCGAACAAGTCACGATGAGTTCGGCCACGCCTCTGCCCGCCGGCTGGACGGGAAAAATGTGGGCTCTGTCGGAAGGCGTGCGGCAGGCGGCGCAGTTTGCGCCTGATTATTTCTTGTTCACAGATGCGGACATCGTCCACGCGTCCGATAGCATTGCCTCTCTGGTTGCCCGCGCCCAGGCGGATAAACTCGACCTGGTGTCGATCATGGCGCGGCTGCGGTGCTCGTCGCTGGCCGAGCGTGCGCTCATTCCGCCATTCGTGTTCTTTTTTTTCATGCTTTATCCGCCGGAGTGGGTCAGCAGTTATACGCACAAGACTGCGGCTGCTGCGGGCGGCTGCATCCTGGTTCGCGCCGAAGCGCTGGCGAAGATCGGAGGAGTGGCCGCGATCCGCAACGAATTGATCGACGATTGCGCTTTGGCGAGGGCAATGAAATGCAACGGCGGGGTGTGGCTGGGAGCAGCGCGGAACACGTACAGCACTCGCGGTTACGACGGCTTCGGCGGAGTTGGCCGCATGATCTCGCGCACCGCGTTCTACCAGTTACGGCATTCGGGTTGGCTGCTGTTCGCAACAATTCTTGGAATGACGACTGCATACTTGGCGCCGCCGGTTTTGGTCTTCTTCGGCGGATGGGCCGCGCTTTGGGGCGGTGCCGCTTGGCTGCTGATGAGCGTCGCATTCTGGCCGACTCTTCGGTTCTACTCGCGGTCGCCGCTGTGGGCACCTCTGCTGCCTGCCATTGCGCTGTTCTATACGGGCGCAACGGTCCATTCGGCGGTTCAATACTGGCTGGGTCACGGTGGCGAGTGGAAAGGCCGCTTGCAGGATGCAAAGACCCACGTGGCTGGGTAGGCGGTGCGCTTCCAGGCGCTCATCTCAGCTCCTCGGTTTAAAGCTTCGCGGCTTACCAGTTTGCGGAAAAAAGTCGGTTTGCGTACCTCAGCGGCTAAAGCCTTCCCTCATTCCAGAGCATTTACCGCAGCGCTGGAAGCGTGTGCGGCACCCAAAAACAGAGTTTTTCAGCAATCTGCCACGGCAGAACTTCCGCGCAAGAATCCCGTCCCGAAAACTTGTTGGCTAACACTTGGCACTTACGTCTAAAACGGCGTAGAGTATCGTTTCCTCGGAATCTCGCTGTTTCAACTTCACAGGAGCACGTTGCATGCGTTATTGGCTGGTTTTATTGCTCGCAGTTGTCTGCTTCAACCTTCATGCCTCTTCCCAAACCGCAGAAGAGTTGGTCAACAAGAATATCGAAGCCAAGGGAGGGATGGACAAGATCAAAGCCATCAAGACCTGGCGCATGACGGGCCAACTTATTGTCGGCGGTATCACGGCTACATCGGGACAGGAAAACATGCGCCCGAACCTTGTCCGCGAGACCATTTCGCTTCAGGGCATGACTGCGGTGCAAGCTTACGACGGCTCTACGGGATGGCAAATCCAGCCGTTCGGCGGACGGAAGGATCCCGAACTGATGGGAGAAGACGACATGCGGGATCTCCTGATTGATTCCGACTTCGACGGGCCGTTGGTGGATTACAAAGCCAAGGGCAACATGGTTGAATATCTGGGCCATGACATCGTCGACGGCGACGATGCTCTCCGGCTCAAGGTCACGCTGAAAAATGGCGACATCATCTACTATTACCTTGACCCCGACACCTACCTGGAGATTCGCAAGGAAACCCAGGAATTCATTCGAGGTTCGGTGCGAGAGAACGCTTCCGACCTCGGATCCTACAAGCCCATCGGGGGCGTGATGTATCCCTTTTCTATCGCATCGGGCCCCAAGAACGATCCTACCTCATGGCAGACTGTAACGGTCCAGAAAATCGAGGTCAACGTTCCGTTGGATGCTTCCGACTTTGCGTTACCAGTGTCCCTTAAAAAGGGAGCATCGAAAAACCAGTGAGCGGTCAGGAATCGAGCGCACCGTTTTTGCCGCGACTATATCTCCGGGCACTTTACGTCAAACAGCATTCGCATTTTGAAGAGGACCTTTACAGATGACAGTTCATGCCAGCTCCCAAACCCTGCTCCAAACTTTCTCGCGGTTACTTAGTCTTGGATTGTTGTTCGTATCCGTGGTGGTTTCCGCGCAGCAAGCGACGAAGTTCGACGCCGCCACGATCTCTGGATTGCCGGCTCGCAACATAGGATCTGCCACCATGAGCGGACGCATTGCAGCGGTAGCTGCGGTGAACGAAAACGGACGGCTCACGCTTTTTGTCGGGTCCGCCAGCGGCGGAGTTTGGAAGTCGGTTAACGGCGGAACTACGTTCAAGCCGGTTTTCGATCGTCAATCGGTTCAGTCGATTGGAGCGCTCGCAATTGATCCGTCAAATTCCAAGATCGTTTGGGCGGGAACAGGAGAAGCGTGGACCCGAAACAGCGTTTCCATTGGTGATGGCATTTATAAGTCCAGCGACCGCGGCGAGAACTGGACCAACATGGGGTTGAAGGATTCCGAGCATATCGCGAAGATCCTCGTCGATCCCAAGGACAGCAATAGTGTTCTCGCATGCGCCACTGGCCACGTTTGGAACGACAATGACGAACGGGGAGTTTTCAAAACCTCCGACGGTGGTAACACCTGGAAGAAAGTTCTAGCTGGGGCGAACGGTTCCACAGGCTGCGGCATGCTCGCCATGAGCCCGCTCGAACCGAAAACCATCTTCGCTTCGATGTGGGACTTCCGCCGCCAAGGCTGGACATTCCGTTCCGGAGGCCCGGGCAGCGGACTCTACCAGTCCACCGATGGCGGTAACAGTTGGACGGAACTGAATGACAACAACAGCAAAGGCCTGCCCGAAAAACCCTGGGGACGCATTGCAGTGGCAGTAGCGCCCGGTAAGCCGCAAGTCGTCTATGCCATGATCGAGTCAAAAAAGAGCGCGCTGTTTCGCTCCGACGATGGCGGCAAGACGTGGAACCGCCTGGACGCCAGCCGGTTCATGATCTGGCGGCCTTTTTATTTCGCCAATCTGATCGTGGATCCCAAAGATGAGAATAAAGTCTTCAAACCCGATGGGCCGCTGCTGCTCAGCGTAAACGGTGGAAAGAGTTTCAGTTCGGTTGGCAACGCGCATGGCGATTTCCATGATATTTGGATCGATCCCAGCAATCCGAATGTGGTCTATACGGGCGATGACGGCGGCCTCTGGCGCAGTGAAGATGGAGGCACGCGATGGAAGCACCAGGTCAACCTTCCAATTTCGCAGTTCTACCATGTGAGCGTGGACAACGCGAATCCCTATCATGTTTATGGGGGCTTACAAGACAACAGCAGTTGGATCGGAGACTCGTCGTATCCCGGGGGTGTTACAAATTCGCGTTGGGAAAACATCTATGGCGGCGACGGCTTCTGGGTTTTTGAGGATACTTCCGACCCGGATTACATCTACGCCGAATACCAGGGTGGCACGATCGGCCGCGTTAATCGACACACGCTTGAGATCCGGCCCATTCAGCCGCTTCCCAACTACAACGAAAAGAAGTTACGTTTCAATTGGAACACGCCCATTCACATGAGTCCCAACGAGAAAGGGACGATTTATATCGGCGCGCAGTTCCTGTTCCGTTCTCGCGACCACGGGCAGTCGTGGGAGCGTATCTCGCCCGACCTCACCACCAACGATCCTGAAAAGCAGAAGCAAGAAGAGTCGGGCGGAGTTACCGTCGACAATTCCTCGGCCGAGATGCACACCTCGATTTACTCGATTTCGGAATCACCGAAGAATGGTCAGATCATTTGGGTTGGAACCGACGACGGCAACCTGCAGATCACGCGGGATGGCGCCAAGACGTGGACGAACGTAGTGGCTAATGTCCCTGGACTCGCCAAGAACTCCTGGGTGTCCACCATCGAGGCCAGCCGCTTCGACGAAGGCACTGCCTACGCCACGTTCGATCGCCATACTTTTGGCGACATGAACCCCTACGCTTACAAAACTACGGACTACGGAAAGACCTGGACTTCGCTGCATGTGCAGGAAAACGGAGCCCTCGGCTACGCGCATGTGATCAAGGAAGATACCATCGATCCGAACCTCCTGTTTCTGGGAACGGAATTCGGCCTTTGGATCTCGGTCGATGGCGGACAGCATTGGGGACAGTACAAGGGAAGCAACTTCCCCGCGGTAGCGGTGCGCGACCTTGTGGTGCCGTCGCGTGAGTCCGATTTAGTGCTCGCGACTCACGGACGCGGAATTTGGATCATTGACGATATTTCTCCGCTGCGCACGCTGACGCCCGATCTGATGGCAAACAACGCTACCCTGATCGAAGGGCCGCCAGCCGTTCAATATCTCAACGCCAACGGAGGCTGGCCTGAGGGCGACGAGAGTTTCAACGGACCCAGCCGGCCCACCGACGCGTTCATCGATTATTACCAGAAGCAGCGCCATATATTCGGCGATCTGAAGATCGAGATCCTTGATCAGGACGGCAAGTTGGTGGATACGGTTCCGGGCAGCAAACATCGAGGGGTCAACCGGGCGAAATGGTCGATGCGGCTGAAGGCCCCGGTCGTCCCTCCGGCAGCCAGCGCGCTCTTTCAAGCTGCGCAAGGACCGAGGGTCCTGCCGGGCACCTATACGATCAAAATGACCAAAGGGGATCAGGTCTACACCGAGCCGTTGAAAGTCGTTCTTGATCCCCGCGCCAAATACACGGTCGAGGATCGAAAGGCGCAGTTTGCCCTCGCCATAAAGTTGGACAGAATGCTGGGGCACATGAGCTACGCCGTGAGTGCCATCGAAGGAGTGCGCGATGCCGCCGTGGCGCGCGCCGCCAAGCTGCCGGAGAAGGATCCGCTGCGCAATCGCCTCCAGCAACTCTCCGTCGAGTTGGATAACCTCCGGTCCAGAATCGTGGCTACCAAAGAAGGCGGAGCGATTACTGGCGAAGAACGCATCCGCGAACATCTCGGAAGTCTGTATGGCGACGTGAACACATATGAGGGCCGACCCACCGATTACCAGGTGGCTCGCGCTGACTCTCTTGGGCGTGAACTGGAAGACGTAATTACGGATTTCCGCAAGCTGATGGACAAGGAGCTAGCCGCGATCAATGCCAGTTTGCAGAAGAAAAAACTGGAAGCGATTTCGGTACTGACGGAGGCGGACTGGGCAAAGCAGCACGACGAATCCTCCGCGAAATCGGCCGAAATGGAGGTTCGCGAAACGGATTGAAGGGGAAGACCGCTTCCCGTGCGTGGTCCGAAGGCCGCGTCTGATCCGGTTTCTCGCTACTGGCTGCGAACGTCGCTCAGAAGTTTCTCCGCAGCTTCTCCGGGGTCCTGGGTAGCGAAGCTCTCGTCCAAAACTAGGAGCGAAACGGCCGGATCGATGTCCTCGAGCGACTTGCGTGTGGGTTTGCCATGGACGGATTGCATGCGCGCAGGAATCACCACCAGTTTCGCCTTGGTCGCCTTCAGCAGGATCAGGGCGTCGTCAATGGTGGCAGTGGTTAAGGCGTTGTATCCGGCGCTGCACAGCACTTCCCGCAGAAATGTGCGGACGTCTGTCGAGTCGTAAACGCAAAGTATGCGTGGCCTTGTGTCTCCGGCTCTTGCTCGCGAATATCGCGAGCCCAGATAGGCGGCTGTAATCGCCTCTTCGATGGTGTCGTAGGTTTCAAATTGCGAGAGCAGGCTGGTCATCTCGAGCGTTTTGCGGATCTTGGCCGGCACTCCACTGAGTTTGAGATCTCCTCCCTTCGCCCGCCCGGCTTGCATCAGGCGTACCAATGCTCCCAATCCGCTGCTGTCGATGAACTCTACCTCGTCGAGTTGCAGTACGATGTCGCCGTATTTGATGAACGAGTCTCCAACGTGAGAGTGCAGCGTAAAGACTTCCTTCCCGGCAATGATCCGTCCGGAACACTGAACGATCAGAACGTCGCCGACCGGGCGGCTCTCCATACGCAACTGCATCACGCCTCCTTAGTATTCGAAATTGTGACTTAATCACGGTTCCGTTCTAGTTCGGCTGGGCGTTGCCATCAATCAGCAGAGGGGAGGCAAAAATATACCCTCGCGGCCGCTGCCAGTCTAACCAGCAAGCCTCGCCATGGCAACCCGGTCAGAGGAACACGGTGTTTAAGCTTCTCGCCCGTGTGGCGGATCGCGTTTCGAAGATACGCACATAGCCCAACCCGCCCAACCCCGCCCAGCCCTTGCCCGTTTGACACCCCTTTGCGACGGCTCCTATACTTGCTCCGCGCCGCGAATCCCCGTCCGGAGAAGACTCCCATGTTCAGACGCTCGCTAGGTGTTTTCCTGATTGCCGCTTCCGCAACCCTCGCCCTTGCTGGAGAGCGGTGGAAAGGTCACCAACCCAAACTCATTCCGCAAAAGAGCGGCACCACGCAACTGCTCATTTCGGTCAGTCCGGTGGACTCCCGTGTGGTCTGGGCAGCCGGGACTGGCGGTACTTATGTCGTCACAACTGACGGTGGAAAACATTGGAAAGCCGCGGTCGTGCCGGGAGCCGAAAAGCTGCAATTCCGCGATGTGCAGGGCGTAAGCGACAAGGTCGCGTACTTGATGTCCGTCCCCAATGTAATGGGCACTAAGGATTTTCGCATCTACAAAACGGTCGATGGCGGCGCGACCTGGAAGATAGAGTTCACCAACCACACTAAGAACGCATTCTACGATTGTTTCGCCTTCTGGACACCGAACCGGGGCATTGCGCACAGCGACTCGGTAAACGGAGTATTCCCCGATATTCGTACGACCAATGGAATGACCTGGAAGAGCATCAGCGCCAATATGCCGCCGGCATTGAAGGGGGAAGCCTCATTCGCAGCAAGCGGAACCTGCGTAACAACGCAGGGCCGGGGGAACGCATGGATTGCTACCGGCGGGGCTACAACCGCGAGGATCCTGGCCACGAGAGATGCAGGCGACACCTGGAACGCGTATGACACTCCGCTGGTCAGCTCGTCCAGCGCGGGCGCGATCAGCGTGGCCTTCCGCGACCCGCAGAACGGCATCGTTGGCGGCGGTGATTTGGCCTCCAACGCTAGCGCGGACATGGCTACGTCGAAGGATGGCGGTCAAACCTGGCAGCTTACAAACAAGCCCCCCGTGCAGGGAGCCATTTTCTGCCTGAGCTACGTGCATGGCAGAGGCCACGGCGATGCTAAAGAAGGAGACGGTCACGGGAACCGCACGGTTGTGATCACTGCTGAGACGAAGCCTAACTTCACCTCAGGACCAGCAGCCTGGACTCCGGATGAAGGACAAACCTGGTTCAAACTGCCCAAAAAAGTGAGTGGCTACTGGGCAGTCGCTTTCGCAGATCCGCAAGCTGGATGGTTTGTGGGCAACGGAGGAAAGATCCTGAAGATCAGCTTCTAATATCTCTGGCGAATCGCGCGCTGCGTCTCAGCGCAGCGCGCTTGCCATCTTCCTACTTCTCACTCGTAGCGCAGCGCCTCCACCGGATCCAGCCGCGAGGCTTTCATCGCAGGATAAATACCAAAGAACAGGCCAACGCTCATCGAAGCTGTTACCGCGGCGATCACCGACCACAGCGGCACCGCCGAGGGCAAACTTGGCAATAGCTTGTTGATCGTGAAGCTGATCCCCGCTCCCAGTGAGACGCCGATGATTCCCCCAGCGCCCGTCAGGGTCATGGCCTCGGTAAGGAACTGGCGAATGATGTCGCGTCGTCGGGCGCCGATGGCCTTGCGTACACCGATTTCACGGGTGCGCTCGGTAACTGACATGAGCATGATGTTCATCACGCCAACCCCGCCGATAAGGAGTCCGATGGAGCTGATTACAACAACTGCAATGGCAATCGCTCCCGTGATCTGACGGAATTGGCGCGCAATTCCCTCCGAACTGGAAATGGCAAAATTATTCGGCTTATCGATCCCAACACTTCTGCGCCGCCGCATCAGACCGATGATTTCGTCCTCCGCCTGCGCCTTTCTGCCCGGGTATGCTTGTGCTCCGATGAAGTGTTCGTCGTCCTGGGGATTGTGTTTGCGATATGCTCCGTAGGGCACAACCACAACCTTGTCCGCCGACTCGTCTCGGAAGAACTGGCCTTTGCGCTTCTCCAGCACGCCGACAACCTGATAGAAAGCGCCTCCGACCTCGATGGACTTGCCTAACGGATCTTCCTCGTGGAACAGTCCCTCGGCCAGGTCGTGCCCAATTACCGCGACATCCATGTGATGCAGGTTTTCCGCTTCGGTAAAGAAGCGCCCTTTCTCAGGATTGGCATTGTAGACCCATTCGTAGGATGGAATCGTGCCGGTAAATTGAAGCCCGTAGACCTCGTTCTTTCTGTAACGCGCCGGTACTACGGTGATGGGCTGGCCCGGTTCCAAACGCGGGGAAACCTCCACCGTCACAGACTTCACGTCGGGGCATTCATCCAGGATGGCCATCGTATCTTCATAGGTCAGCGGCTTGCGGTTGCGTTCTTCCGCCGTGAGCGTGCCTCGAAAACCGAAATCATAGCGAAACACGAACAGGGTGTCGGTGCCATATTGATCGAGAAATCCGCGAATATCCCGGTCCAAGCCGACCATGATCGAAGCGACGGCCACGATGGCCATGATTCCGATGACCACGCCCAAGACGGTCAACAGCGACCGCGTCTTGTGCTGGCGAAGAGAATCGAATGCCAGGCGCGTGCTTTCGCCGATTTCAAGGTGCATGGTTGAAACCTCTTTAGAATTGGATCAACAAGCCCTTAATAGGCGACTGGAAGAATCGACTTTGTACCGCAGCGGCTAAAGCCTTCGGTCGCCCACATTTCCGCAGCGCTGAAGCGCTGCGCCACCCAAAATCATTTCAGCCTGCTAAACTTCAAAGCGCAGAGCCTCGATGGGATCCAGCTTCGAAGCCCGGCTTGCGGGATACAGACCAAAGAACAATCCCACAGCCGTCGAGATTCCAAGCGACAAAATCACCGCGCCGATTGGCACCTGGGACGGCACGGGCGTGAGCAGCCTCACCAGCGTAGAGAGAAGATAGGCGATGGCAACGCCGGTCGCGCCTCCCACGGCCGCCATCACCGCGGATTCCACCAGGAACTGCATCATGATGTCGCGCCTTCGCGCTCCCAGCGATTTGCGCACGCCAATCTCGCGAGTCCGCTCAGTTACGCTGGCCAGCATCACATTCATGATCACCACGCCGCCGATGACGAGGAACACCGAAACCACTCCGACCATGGTCGCGGCGATGGCGCCGGTCAGATTCTTCCATAAGCTCATAATGGTGTCAGACGCCAGAATGCCGAAATTGTCATCAGCCTTGGGATCGAGGTGGCGGCGGGCGCGCATCATGGTGCGGGCTTCATCCTCGGTTTCCCGCATCCATTCTGGGCCCCGCCCCTGTACATTGATGGCCAAGTCGAGATTCTGCCCGTGTTCGCCATACCGTTTCAAGAATGTCCGCACCGGAATGTAGACAAAATTGTCCTGTGATTGTCCGAAGACTGTTCCAATCGGTTTGGCCACGCCCACTACCTGGAAGCCCATACCGTCGACGTAGATCGTCTTGCCGATGGGGTCGACCGCCGGAAAAAGCTTTCCAGCCACATCCTGCCCGATGAAGGTGATCTCAGCTCTGCCTTCGTTGTCCGCATCCGTTATATAGCGCCCGGTTTCGGGTTCCTCCACATCCATATCGGCGATGTTCGCGGTCACGCCGCGGATATTAATATCGTCCAACGCTTGTGTTCCCATGCGAACCTTGCCGTTGGTTCGCACCTCCAGGCCAACCGCCTTGGGCAGCCTCATGCCATCGCGCAGCCCCTCGAAATCTTCCCAGCTGATATTCCGATTGCGACGCATCGCTTTGAGGAAGTCCTGCTGATTGGTGATGATGGGGAAGCGGACCACGATAAATACATTGGATCCGAGATTGGCAACCCGATTCTGAATGTAAAGGTTTGCCCCAGTGATAATCGACACAACAAGGATGAGCACCGACACCGACAAAGTAACGCCCAGCAGCGTCAGCGCGGAGCGAAGCTTGTGCGCGCGCAATGCTGCCAGAGCCTCGACCGCTGGGTCGCGAAAGACACTGCCGTGACGCCTGAGTTGCTGTCCAACTCGCGAGACATCAAACTTCCGAACGCTTTCCCGCAGAGTCGCGGCTTCCGTGGTTGTGGGGTTCGGGGCGTCCACACTGTAATCGTATACGAAGCTTGGCCGGAAATTGTTCCAAAACGCCTTACTTGCGGACCAACTCCGGTTCACCCCTGGCGAGAAAACAGATCCTCTACTGTGGGCTCAGATTAAAGTCCATGGTGTTGGAATTCATGCCCCCGCTGCGAACATAAACCGGAATCATGCCCCAAAAACTGAGGTCTGTATCCGTGAGTGCTGCCATGAGCTGGCTCGAAGTAATGAACCTTGTGTTCAGGGGTGTGCCGTTCCAGAAGACGACGGCGTCCGTGCCGAAGTTACTGCCATTGATTGTCATGCTGAATGGCACGCTGTTGACTGGCACACTGCCTGGTGTCAACGTCGTGATCGCCGGCGGAGAAAATACGACGGCTTTGAACGGATCACCACTGCTCTTGACGCCATTGCCGCATCCGATGGTGAGTAGGCTGGCGAGCACAAGACAGACGTATCGCATAGCGACCTCCTGCAGGTTTAGGAAAATGCCGACACGCCGCAACACGCCGCAAAAAGAAAAAAGAACAGGGTATAAGTTTGTCCGTTGCAAGAGTGCCGGTCAAGATGAAAGAGTTTGCACATAGGCAGTATTTTGCAGATTCCGAGCTGATTTCAGGAATCCGGATTTTTGGCTGTAACCGGCTGTGCTTGCGCTGAAGGCGGGAGAGAGCCGGGTACAATTCTACGGGTGTATTCTTAGCTAACTTGTGGGCTCCAGCGGGCCCTTGATGTTGGAAAGGAGCTACCGTGGCGGCAAAAGTGGACCTCTACGATAATGCTTACGCACACTACGATGCAGAGGTGTATCGGCAGATTCGCGTCGAGACTTACGGCGAAGATCTCGGCCAGACCAGTTGGGTAAACACGGAAGAATCCGACGAAATACCTCGGCTGTTAGGTCTCACGCCCACTTCTTACGTGCTCGAAATCGGCTGCGGGTCCGGGCGATATGCGTTGCAGGTTGCCGCAACGGTGGGTTGTCGCATTCTCGGTCTTGATATGAACGGCCCCGGTATCCACACCGCCAACCAGCTTGCGGCAGCTCGGAACATGTCCGCTCAAGTGCGCTTCGAGATTTGCGATGCCTCGAAAACATTGCCTTTTGGCGACTCGACCTTTGATGCCGTTTTCTCGAATGACACCTTGTGCCATGTTCCCGGACGTGCAGCCGTCCTGCGTGAACTATGCCGTGTCCTTAAGCCCGGTGGACGGATTCTGTTCAGCGATGCTCTCATCATCGGCGGAACGATTTCGCATCAGGAAATTGCAACTCGCAGCTCGATCGGCTACTACATATTTAGTCCCCCTGGGGAGAATGAACGAATCGTCAAGCAGCAAGGTTTTCACCTGGTGAGCGTTACCGACACAAGCGAAGTTGCAGCCTCGATTGCGAAGCGCTGGCTGGACGCGCGTCAGAAGAGAACGGATGACTTGATGGCAATCGAGGGTAGAGTAAATTTTGAAGGCTTGCAACAATTCCTTTCCACGGTCCACGCCCTCACCAGTGAAGCGCGGCTGCGGCGATATGTTTACGTGGCGCAAAAACCGGGAGAAAGCGTGACGTCCATCTGATAAAACTTGAAGGTATTTTCCTCGCCCGGACGATCGGCCGCGACCAGCCGATAGCGCTCCAGGACATCGTTGACGAATGCAAGCCTCTCTTCCTCCGGTATAAATTTTGTCCATTCGATGAAAGTCACCGAGCCAAAAGCGCGGAATGCAGAGTGAGACTCGAAATCCCAGGCTTTGTCTGCCGTGTGAATGCGGCGGACATGCAGGCCGTTGCGCTCGGCCAATGCTCCATATTGTTCGGGCGTCAGGTGAAGATACGGATCGTGAAAATTCTGGAAGTAATTAGCCCAACGTGATAACCGGCGCGTCTCCTCGATCACATTTTCCAGACTCTTCCGCTTGCCACCAGGGACCAGACGCAGTTGGGCCAGGCCATCGGGCTTCATCGCAGAACATATCGAGCGGAGCGCTTCATCTTGCTCAGGTATCCAGTGAAGCGCATTGAAAGACACCACAAGATCGAATTCTTCGCGAAACCGCAGACGGCGAATGTCCGCCGTTTCGAATCGAAGATTGGGCCGGACAGCGGGACCAAAGTGGCTCGATGCAAAGGCAATCATATCCGCGGACGAATCGACGCCCACGACGGCCCCTTCATGAACACGAGCAGCAATCTCCGCCGTGACTTTGCCATTGCCGCATCCCAAATCCAATACACGCTCATTCCCTTTGAGATCGAGCAACGAGAGCACTTCGGCGGCCATGGCCTCCTGAAGTCCGGCGATCCTGGCGTATCCCGGCGCGTTCCATTCGGTCATTTCGTGTTTTCCAAGATTATTCCCTGAGTATTGTTCCCGTGCCAGCACAATTCTCAGCCTTCGCCGATCTTTTCTGTCCGCTCGCCACCCGAGAAGTATAATCCTGGTCATGCGAAAGCTATCTGTGCGCTACACAAAGTGGGACAATGCCCGAATCTATTGACTGGCCGCGGAGGCAGCCGCCGCGACATCGTCGCCGCTTCCTTCTCATTCTCGCCGTCCTTGCCGGCATCATGTTCGCCGCTCGGACGACGCTGTCGTATTACGTGGATGTGCTCTGGTTCGGGTCGCTCGGCTACGGCGGCGTGTTCTGGAAAACCCTGAGCCTTCAGTGGGGAGTCTTCGTGGCTTTTGCCGCGGCCACATTTCTCATTCTGTACGGATCGTTCCTGGCCCTGAAGCGGGCGCATCTCCCCGATCTGCCGAGCGGTCACACGATTTTCATCGGGCAACAACCGGTGAGACTGCCGGTTGAGCCCGTCCTGCGCCTCATGGCGCTCGGGGTTTCGCTCGTCATTGCCGCTATAACCGGTGCCGGCATGATGGTTGAGTGGCCGACGCTCGCGCTCTTTTGGTACGCGCCCCCCTCCGCCGGCGTGGTGGATCCGATTTTTGGCAAGCCGCTGAATTTCTTTCTCTTCACCCTGCCTGCATGGCAATTGATCGCCAACTGGCTGCTGACGCTCGCCGTGATTACCTGCGCTCTTGCGGTTTTGTTCATCTTTATCTCAGGTGGAGCGAGTGTCCTCGCCCGCCGCCGCAGCTACGTCACATTGCCTTGGCGCGGGTTCTCCATCACATTTGCGTTCCTGTTGCTGATCCTCGTGATGCTCGCGTATCTCGGCCGGTTCGAGCGCTTGTTCGAAGATCACACCATCTTCGGAGGTGTGAGCTACACTGACGCCCACGTCACGCTCACAGGGATGCTGGTCGTGTGTGTTGCGCTCGTTTTCGGTGCAGTGATCGCAGCCGTCAACGCCGGGTCGATGCAACGTGGGCGCTGGCTGGTGGCTGCCCTCGTTCCCGCGGCTGTGTGTTATTTCGGTGTGCAGATCGTCGGTTGGTACGTCAGCAGCTTTGTCGTCAAACCAAACGAACTGGTTCGCGAGCAACCCTATATCGCCCACAACATCGACCTGACGCGGCAGGCCTATGGGTTAGACCGGGTTTTGCAGCGCGAATTTCCCGCGGAAACGACCGTCGAGGCAGCAGACCCGGCGAACAATCAAGCTACGCTTCAGAACATCCGGCTTGTGGGACTGGCGTGCGCTGCAGGATACGCTGAGTCAGATCCAGGAAATCCGTACCTATTATGATTTTCACGACATCGACATTGATCGCTATGAAATCGAGGGCACAACTCGCGAGGTGATGCTGGCCACGCGCGAATTGAAGGTCGACAAGCTTCCGGAAAGCAGCCGCAACTGGATCAACGAAAAACTGATCTACACGCACGGCTACGGCATCACCATGAACCCGGTCAACGGATTCACGCCGGAGGGCCTGCCCACGCTGATTCTGAGTAACATGCCGGTGCAAAGCACTGTGCGTAGTCTAAATGTGACGCGGCCCGAGGTCTATTTCGGGGAGTTGACCGATACCGACGTGTACGTAAAAACACGGCAGAAGGAATTCAACTATCCGCAAGGCCAGACCAACAATCTGAATTCCTACGAGGGAAATGGCGGCATCCTCCTCGGCGGTTTCCTGCGGCGGATTATTATCGCGCTCGACCGCGGCGACCTTGCGAAGCTGCCGTTCAGCGATGACGTGACCCCGGACAGCCGGCTCCTGATGCGGCGAAACGTGCTCGATCGCGTGGCTACACTAGCGCCGTTCCTCACCTTCGATCCAGATCCCGTACATTGTGCTCGGCGACGATGGCCGGCTCTCCTGGATGATGGATGGTTTCACGATTTCGGACAGCTATCCGTACTCGAGCCATTTCCGTCTCAACAGCAACTCCATTAACTACATGCGGAACAGCGTCAAGGTAGTCATCGACGCGTACGATGGCACGACCACGTTTTACGTGTTTGATCCCGAGGATCCGATCATCGCGGCGTACCGCCGCATCTTTCCGAGTCTGTTCAAAGATGCGGCCACGATGCCGCCCGGGCTGCGCAAGCATGTGCGCTACCCCGAGTTGTTGCTCAAACTGCAGGCGGAAGTTTACGGTCTGTATCACATGACCGATCCGGAAGCGTTTTACAACCGCGAGGATCTCTGGACGGTCGCCACCGAAGTCGGCATGAGCGACGCAGGTGAGCAAAGGAAGCAGACTATGGAACCGAATTTCGTGCTGATGAAGCTGCCGGACGAAAGCGGCATGGAGTTCGTAGAGATTCTACCATTCACGCCGGCCAACCGAAATAATCTGATTGGCTGGATTGCCGGGCGCAGCGACGGCGCACACTACGGCACGTCGGTGGTCTACAACTTTCCCAAGACGAAGCTGGTGGACGGACCGTTGCAGATCGAGGCGCGGATCGATCAGAACGCGCAGCTTTCCGGGCAATTGACACTATGGAATCAGCAAGGGTCGCATGTGCGCCGTGGGGCCCTGCTTGTGATTCCGACCGGGCGCGCGCTGTTGTATGCGGAGCCGATTTATCTGCAGGCCGAGCGAAGTCCGATGCCGGAATTGCGTCTGGTCGTACTCGCGGTGCAAGACAGACTTGCGTACGGACCGACTTTTGAGTCGGCGATGGCGGCCCTTTTCGGAGGAGCGGCCTCATCGCTAAGCGCCGCCGCACCCCCCGCGGAGGCGGTACGACGCGCACCACCATCTGCCGCGTCGCCCCAGCCCGCAACGGATCTCAACGCGCTCATCACGGAAGCCGCCAAAGATCTCGCCGATTACCAGCGCCTCACCGCGGAAGGCAAACTCGGCGAGGCGGGACAGAAGCTCGAGGAATTGAAGCGGACAATCGAGAAACTGAACACGCTTCAAAAGTGATGCAGCGTTAGCACCGCACCCAGCTGGCGCTTTCCCCGTTTCGATACGTCACGATCCGGTCACGCTTCCCTGCGAAGGTCTGCGAAGGTTCACGAATGTGGCCTCGACAAAAAGCTGGTGCTAACATGCAAGGGACCAAAAAGGCGAGGAAACGCGACTCTTTCTGCCTAACGATGGTGCTCAATGAGGTTGCGGAAATCTATCAGTCCCAGTTGGGAACGGCTTCTGACGCTGATCTTTTGTATGGTGTTGAGCAGCTGCCATGCGCGGCAAGGTAGTACCGCACCCACGATCGGATTCACCAAGATTCCGCCGGCAGCACAAGGTGGCCGCGAAAGAGTGGATAACATCGCAGGAACCGTTGCGGGGGGGCATGCCGGCCAGCAAATTGTCGTGTACGCCAGGAGCGGACCATGGTGGGTTCAGCCTTGGCCCGACAAATCCCTCATTCCAATTCAACCGGATTCAACCTGGAGCACTCCAACCCATTTGGGGTTTGAGTATGCCGCTCTGTTAGTCGAGCCCGGGTACCGTCCGCCACCTACGATGGATGTGGCCCCTAGCCAAGGCGGTTCCATCGTTGCCGTGAGCATTGTCAAAGGCACCGGCTCCGTAGTGCTGGCGCCCACGGTGCCGCTTCATTTCAGCGGATACGATTGGAACGTTCGCACCATCGCGGGTGATCGCGGAGGACTGAATAATCCGTACGACGGAGATAACGCCTGGACGGATAGGGGCGGAGCTCTACATCTTCGCATCAAGAAAAAGGCGGGACGGTGGTCGTGTGCAGAAGTGGAGATCACACGCAGTCTTGGATACGGAACTTACATCCTGGTTGTGCGGGACATTTCTCGTTTGGAGCCCGCTGTGGTTATGAGTATGAATACATTCGACGATTGGGGAGGAGACCAACATTACCGCGAATTGGATGTTGAGATGAGCCGCTGGGGTGACGCGGCCAGTAAGAACAATGCACAGTATGCCGTTCAGCCTTTCTACGTTCCGGGCAATGTAGCTCCGTTCACGGCACCTTCAGGCACGCTCACCCATTCGATGCATTGGGAATCGGGGCGCGCGAGCTTCAAAACTGTCCGTGGATCTTCTATACAAGCTGGAAGCTCGGTTGTTTCCGAACACGTCTTCACTTCCGGGGTACCTTCACCGGGCCAGGAGAAGCTACAGTTCCTGTTCTACGTTATCCCCAGCGAGAAGAGTCCTCTGCAAAATGACAGCGAGGCCGTAGTTGAGAAATTCGAATATCTTCCGTAATGGGTATTAAACGGCAATGGCGCCTCAAGGGCATAATCATTGGAGTTGCAGTGGTGTGCTTCGCGAATCCGGCCCACGCGCTGGATCCCAATCGATTGATCTCGCAATATATGCGCGAGTACTGGGGAAGCGAGAAAGGATTCACCGGCGGATCCGTAACTGCCATCGCGCAAACCAAAGACGGTTATCTATGGATCGGAACCGAGAAAGGACTGCTTCGTTTTGACGGATTGAATTTCCGTATCTTCCCGCAAGCGATTCCTAGCTCACTGCCAATCGGTCCGGTTCTGGGACTGTTGGCGGACTCCGAAGGAAATCTGTGGATCCTTTTGCAGAGCACCAGGATCCTCCGTTACCGCGATGGAACATTTGAGCCCGGCCGAGAGGAAGCGGAGTTCGGAATCACCTCCATCCTCAAACGACGAGACGGTGGGGTTCTTCTATCATCGCTCGCGCTCGGCACTCTCACTTATAGCGCTGGAAGGTTTCAATCTCTTACCGGCCGGACGGAACCGACAAAGTCTGCAGCGGCTGCCGCGCCGGAAACCGATGACAATCTTTCCAGTCGTCTCAGTTGGGCCACCGGCGTAGCGACGCACCGCTTTGCCGCGCCCTACTCTCCTGTAATTTCAATGGCGGAAACCACGGATGGCAAGGTCTGGCTGGGCACCCGCGATAAAGGCCTCTTCTACCTGGATGGAGGGCAAATTCCCGCGGCTGTGAAAGGATTGCCCGAACGGAAGATTAATTGTCTTCTAGCCCTCGACCATGGCGAGTTGTGGATAGGGACCGACAATGGGGTCGTGCGCTCAAATGGAAGGGAGCTCACCCGGGCTGGATTACCTCCCTCTCTCAACCATATCCAGGTTCTCGCCATGCTCCGAGATCGTGATTCGAACATCTGGCTCGGAACCGCTACGGGGCTCTTACGGTTCAATGCCCACGGTGTCTTTATGGAGGGGCGCGATGAGGGGGACGGCCGAGCAGCGGCCGCGCTGTTTGAAGATCGGGAGGGAAACCTATGGAAGGGTAGTGCGCTCGGTATTCAGCGTCTGCGTGATAGCGCATTCGTTACCTACACAGTAGCCGACGGCCTGCCGTCGGAAAGGAATGGACCGGTTTACGTTGACCCCGAAGGGCGCACCTGGTTTGCTCCCCTAGAGGGGGGACTGCATTGGCTAAAGGGTGGGCAAACTGAAAGCGTGACCGCCGCGGGGCTGGCTCACGACGTGGTCTATTCCATCTCGGGTCATGGAGACGAATTGTGGATTGGCCGACAACAGGGTGGACTTACGCTTCTCGGTGATCGAGGTGGCTCGGTCACGGCGAAGACATACGCCCAGACCGACGGACTTGCTGAAAATAGCGTCTACGCCGTTCATCAAAGTCGTGATGGAACTCTGTGGGCAGGAACCCTGAGTAGCGGACTGAGTGAGTTCCGGAACGGTCGCTTCACAACTTACACGACGGCAAATGGTATCTCGTCCAACACGGTTACTTCGATAGCGGAGAGTTCTGACGGCACGATGTGGTTTGCCACGCCGAACGGCCTGAACGCACTCTCGAAGGGCCAGTGGCGCGTCTTTACCGTCCGCGACGGTTTGCCTTCAGCGGATCTGAACTGCCTGCTGACGGATTCCGCGGGAGTACTCTGGATTGGTAGCGCGTCCGGGCTTGCCTTCCTTTCTTCCGATCGTATCCAGCTTCCGCGCGACGCTTCGGAACCACTACACGAGCCTATATTCGGAGTTGCGGAAGACAAAAGTGGCTGGCTTTGGATCGCAACCTCCAATCACGTCCTGCGCGTAAAGCGGAACAGACTGCTAGGTAGCGAATCCAGTGACGCCGACATGCGAGAGTACGGGCTAGCCGACGGCCTGCATGGGATGGAAGGCGTGAAGCGGCATCAATCCGTTTTTCTCGACCGGTTTGGGCGAATCTGGTTTTCGATGAATCGAGGAATCTCCGTTGTCGACCCAAGTCGGACCACGGGCAGCTCGGCGCCGGCGCTGGTTCACGTCGAGGTAGTCTTGGCGGATGGCAGTCCAATCGGCTCACGAGGCCCCATCCGCATTTCAGCCGCTCGTCAGAGGATCACATTCAACTACACGGGGTTGAGTCTTTCTGATTCCGAGCGCGTCAGATACCGATATCGGCTTGATGGCTTCGATCGCGATTGGAGCGAGCCGGTCACGGCACGCACGGCCATCTATACCAACCTCAGCCCCGGACGATACGGCTTCCGCGTGATGGCATCTAACAGCGACGGTCTGTGGAATGGCTCGGAAGCCACGTTCCCCTTCGAAGTCACGCCGATGTGGTGGCAGACCTGGTGGTTCCGTTTCTCGGTTCTGCTCGTCGGCGGATTTGCAATCCTCGCCTTTTATCGCTCGAGACTGCACCGCCTGGCTCGGCAATACAATATGCGCCTGGAAGAGCGCGTGGGAGAACGAACGCGCATCGCTCAGGATTTGCACGATACCCTACTGCAGGGTGTCCTCAGCGCGTCCATGCAGCTTCACGTGGCGGATGACCAGTTATCCCCAGACTCACCGGCGAAGCCCATCGTAAACCGCGTACTCGAGGTAATGGGACAGGTGATTGACGATGGTCGGAATACGCTTCGCGGCCTGCGTTCGTCCGGCAGGGGCCCGGACGATCTTGAACAGGCATTCTCCCGGATTCCGCAGGAACTCTCTGTGCAGCGGCCGATCGATTTTCGCGTGATCGTCGACGGCCGGGTCCGGCCATTGCATCCGGTCATTCGTGATGACGTCTACCGCATAGGCCACGAAGCATTGTCCAATGCCTTCCGCCACTCGCAGGCGAGCGGAGTTGAAGCCGAGATAGAATATGCGGACAAACAGCTACGACGTTCTTGTCCGCGACAACGGCTGCGGGATCGACCCGCAAGTGCTGCGTTCCGGGCGGGACGGACACTGGGGTCTGTCGGGTATGCGCGAGCGAGCAGGTAGAATTGGTGCGACGCTTAAAGTGTGGAGCCGCCCAGCGGGCGGAACGGAGGTGGAATTGTCAGTCCCCGGCCATGTTGCCTTCCAGGATCACCCTTCAGGTCGCGGACTGCGATGGCTCCCCCGATTGCACCGCCGAAAAGTAGAGCATGACCTCCTGGAACGAAGAGACGGACCAAAGCAATGAGCGAACATGCCCGCATTCGCGTCTTCTGTGTCGACGATCACCCTTTACTGCGCGAGGGGATAAGCGCTGTCATTAATAATCAGCCCGACATGCTGATGGTTGCCGAAGCCTCCAACGCCCATGAGGCGATTGAGCAGTTTCGCAAGCACAAGCCCGACGTGACCCTTATGGACCTCCGACTTCCCGGCATGAGCGGGATTGACGCGATGATCGCTATCCGAACGGAGTTTCCCGAAGCCAGAATCATCATTCTGACGACGTTTGAGGGCGATGTTGAAATTCAGCGTGCTCTCGAAGCTGGAGCTCGCGCCTACATGCTCAAAAGCATGCCTCCAAAGGATATGATCGATACGATCCGGCAGGTCCATGGCGGGACGAAGCGTGTTCCACCGGAGATCGCCTCACATCTGGCTGAACATTATAGTGACGAACCGCTCACCACTCGCGAAATTGAGGTGCTCTCCCAGATTGCTGGCGGAAACCGTAACCGGGATATCGCGGACAAGCTGTTCATCACCGAAGAGACTGTGAAGGTGCACATCAAGCACATCATGGAGAAGCTCGGCGCTAGCGATCGCACCCAGGCGGTCGCCATTGGAGTGCGCCGGGGGATTATTCAGCTCTAAGCCAAGTCCCCGTCAATCCAGACCTACCTCGAAAGTAGTACGAAAAGATTCCGAGCTATGGGGATTCATTTTATGAGCAGGGCCTCTACTCTGGATCCAGTCATGAAGGAGTCCGCCACTGCTCAGAATATTTTCCGCGTTTCCGGATGGGTGGCCCGGCGCAGGCCTACTAATCTTGCGAGTAGCCATTGCAACTGCACTGGTTGTCCAGGGTGCTGCCTACTTTCTCGTTTGGCGTGAGCTAGGATTCGTGACCTTAGGGGTGGCCTTGCTGGCGTTAGCGAGTGGCGCTCTGCTGCTGATTGGCTATCTGACTCCGTTCGCCGGGGCGCTGGCTGGATTAATCAGTCTGGGCCGTGCGTTCTCATGGTTCCCGCCTCCAAACCTGAATTTGTTTGAAGCCAGGTCGACAGCTGCTCTCGCGACCGTCATTGCAGCTGGCCTCGTCTGCCTTGGTCCAGGAGCGTTTTCACTCGACGGCCGCCTGTATGGACGCCGCGAGATCGTCATTCCGGACACTTCGCCTTCATCGAACTCCTGAAGTGGGCCCTATGTTTCGGTCTCCGTTAAACTGTTTTCGTCATCCGGCCAACTTTTCCCCTACCACAAACGTGGTATTCGATCCCCCGCCTTCGGTGGTACCAAAAAAGCACTGCATTGCGGGATGTGTTCTTTTCTGCCATCCCGCAGAATGCTTAACACAGGCCAACCGAGTGGGGCAGCCAACGCGAGGGGGATTTCCATCGTGGAAGACGTCAAGGTCCCGGCAACCGCAGTCAGCCCGTGTGTAAGGCTCTTCATCGAGTTGTTACTCGATGGACCGTCCGGAGTTACGAACGATGTACCTGCGGGTCGACCCGGCGAGGCATCAGACAGGCCACAGAATGGAAGCGCTTTGGCGACGAATTGATGTAGAAGTCGAAAGAAAGTAAATCGATGACGGCACACAATCTATCAACCAAGGTGACTCATGTTTCGTCTTGAAAAAGTGGAAACCGCATCCTTCCGAGCTGACTACGCAAAGCACGCTGACTTCTGCGAGCTATTTGAAAGAGAGATGAAGCCCTTCTATCTACTCGCATTTTTGTTGACGGCAAATCACCAGGACGCCGAGAAGTGTTTTGCAGCCGCGGTCGCCGAGGCGCTGGAAGAACCAGTCGTGTTCAAGGAATGGGCCGAATCCTGGGTCAAGCGCAGCTTGGTCAGAAATGCAATTGGCATCGTGTCTCCTGCATCGCCCCGAAGTGGCGACAAACGTAACCTCTGGAATAGCGGACAAAATGAAGCGCCTGGAGATAATGAAATCGATGCCGTGACCCAACTCGCTCCGCTCGAGCGTTTCGTTTTTGTCATGTCGATTCTCGAGCGCTATTCCATTTGGGACTGCTCTCTTTTGCTGGGCTGCAGCATGAAGAAGGTCATCCAGGCGAGAATGCGAGCGTTGCGCCGGCGTTCAAACCCGGACGCCAGGTTTCCGGAAGTTGAGGCGCCAGTATCCCATTGTGTGGCAGTCGCTTGACCCCGCCAACAACCAAGGCACGGCAGTCTTAGGTACAATCGCCAGCAAGTGGAGGTGAGCAGTGGCAACAAAGGAAATCAATGTCCAACGATTTAGCGCAACTTCTTCCAGGAAATTCGAGGACGTAGCGGCCGCGTTCCAGGAGGCGGTTGGACATCCCGACATGAACGTATTTCGAAGGAATATCAGCGCCGCAGGAACCTATGCTCGAACGGGAGAAGGTCGTTCACGGAGCGGTAGGCCCGTCCGACTTAATGGAGTTCACGCGCTTTGACCTCGGCGAGGTCCTGCGCAAACGTAACTGCGCCGGAGCGCCGCGGAGCATGGGTTTCGTAGTAGGCAATCCCATCATCATGCGCCAGATGGTTCAGCAGGTCCCGGACACCGACTCGTAGGCGCCCGGCAACCATTCTGATCGACCAGCGTCCGGATGGAGTTTATCTCTCGTACGACCGGATGGCGACCTTCCTTGCTCCATACGGGAATTCCGAGGCTTTGAAAGTGGCTCGAGATCTGGACTCGAGAGTCGAAGCTGTATTAACGGCTGCAGCTAAATAAAGTAAACTTCGTTAGCTTTTGAAAGGAGCCGCATCATGATTCTCGGTATGTCCACAGCAACCTACACTTTCTTGCATGTATTAATCAGCCTGATTGGAATCGGCTCTGGATTGGTCGTCATGTTTGGGTTCATCACCGGGAAACGACTTGACACCTTGACTGCGGTCTTTCTAACCACCACGGCATTGACGAGCGTTACCGGTTTTGGTTTTCCATTCGATCACCTTTTGCCGTCTCACAAACTTGGGATCATCTCGCTCGTGGTGCTGGCGATTGCGATCCCTGCGCGCTACGTCTTCCATCTTGCGGGTTCATGGCGATGGATCTACGTGGTCGGAGCTTCGATGGCCCTCTATCTCAATGTGTTTGTGTTGATCGCGCAGCTCTTCATGAAAGTGCCGGCTCTGAAAGCATTGGCTCCAACGCAGTCCGAGCCACCGTTCCTGGTAGCGCAGATTCTGGTTCTGTTGATATTCGTCGGACTTACGATTCTGGCGGCGAAGCGGTTCCACCTCCAACCGGCGCGAGCGTAGCGCGTGCCGTCGGCAACAAAAATCACAATCGAGGAGAAACTTTTATGAGTACGATTACCACAAAAGACGGCACGCAGATTTACTACAAGGATTGGGGTTCAGGGCAACCCGTGGTCTTCAGTCATGGCTGGCCACTGAGCGCGGATGCGTTTGAAGATCAGATGTTTTTTCTGGCTCACCGAGGTTATCGCTGCATCGCTCACGACCGTCGCGGTCACGGCCGATCGGGCCAGCCGTGGACCGGCAACGATATGGATACTTATTCCGACGATCTGGCTACGCTGGTCGAAAAGCTCGACTTGAAGAATGCGATTCACGTTGGCCACTCGACGGGCGGCGGCGAAGTCGCACGCTACATCGGTCGCCACGGCACGAAACGCGTGGCCAAGGCAGTGCTCATCTCGGCAGTACCTCCGCTGATGGTTAAGACGCCCGCTAACCCGGCCGGCCTCCCAATCGAGGCGTTCGACGCTCTTCGGGCGAGCGTGCTGGCGGATCGCTCGCAGTTCTTCGAGGATCTTAGCGCGCCTTTCTACGGCTACAACCGGCCCGGGGCCAAGGTTTCGCAGGGGGTGCGGGACTCTTTCTGGATGCAGGGGATGCTGTGCGGGCACAATGCGGCCTACGACTGCATCAAGGTGTTTTCGGAGACCGACTTCACGGAGGATCTGAAGAAGTTCGATGTGCCGACGCTGATCCTGCATGGGGACGACGATCAGATCGTGCCTATCGGGGCCGCGGCGCTGCTTTCTTCCAAGCTTGTGAAGGGAGCCACGCTGAAGGTCTATCCGGGTGCGCCGCACGGAATGTGCACGACGCTCAAGGACATGGTCAACGAGGACCTGCTGGCGTTCTTTAAGCGCAGCGAGCAGGTGGCAGCCTAAATATCCGGTGCCCGCGGCCTTCAAACTCCTGCGCGAAGGCCGCGGTAGCTGGTCAGACTCGGCTCTTACCGGGGTCCTGGCAATTAATTGGCATGGCTGCCGTTGCTTACCCGCACAGCCTGTGCGTGCGGTTTTTTGCGATGATGCGCAACCAGGGGATGTATCTGTGTGCGCACTTCGCGTTCCGCTTCTTTGGGCTCCTTGTCATAGTCCGAGTCGAACATCGCGATCACGGTTACGGCACGACTGGTATAGCGCCGGGCCCAGTCACTTTCGATCAGTGTGCGTTGCACGGTTTTCCAGTACTCGAGGTGAGCACTGCCGTCGGCTTGCGCCAAATCCCGGTAGCTTGAGTGGTCGTTTATGGCGCTGAGAAACTCAACGAATTCCTCAAGATTCACGCCCATTTGATAAACCAGTTGGCTCAATGCCATCTGCTGCGATGCTGTAAGGTGATCGAAATCATCGCAATAAGCTCTTGCATTTTGGATAGCCTCGAGAGTCGAGATGCGCAGCAAATTCGTGGCTTCTTGCTCGGTTATTTCCGGAGTGAGTTGATGAGTTCTGATCTTTTTGCGAAAGTTCTTCTTCTTCCAAGCGCTCATATCGCGATCGAACTGGTCGAGGATGCTCTGCAGGCGCGCCAAATCAAGTCCAGCATCCTGCCACAGTTCAGCTGTAGAGGGCTCGACAAATAAATGGGGATTGAGAGGGTTGGTCTGAATGTGCTGGGTTGCCGAAACATCGAGATTGAATCCCGCGCCAATCAGCGGTCGGCCGGTTTTGGGGTCCGGGTAAGCCGCCAGCACCCAGCTCTCATGTTTGCTGTCGCGAAGGATGTTCATCAGGGTCTCTAGCCTGAACTTGATGTCGGAATCCTTGAAATCAAACAGCGGTGGGGGGACCAATGAAAACTCAGTCGCTAGCGGAAAAAAAGATGCGGTCTGATTTCCGGACGAACGGTACGCAGACGGCGATTGTTCCCTGCTCGCAGACAGCGCTGTTTGCGCCAGTGTCGTTCCTGCGTGAGCTGTGACGGCGAATAGAAGCGTCGCCGCTAAGACGCGTTGCTCGGCAAGGCTCATCTTCCTCAGCGCCAGATTCAAGCGGCGCTATGGCTTACACAATAGTTGAAAATAGTCGGGTTATGAACTGGCAGATTCACCAGTCCGCGGAAGCGAGCGAGAGTATCCGTCTTTTACGATGTCGGGATCAGTAAGTAATCAGAAGAGGGACGAGGCGTCTGTATGCGAGCAAGGAAAATTGAAAGGGCCGTGACATTGGTTATGCTCTAGCCGCCGACTCCTGCGAGGGAGTCAACAGCGTGGAGGCACGTACCGTCACAGCCCCTGATGCGATCACTGCTTTCGCAGTCCCAAACCCCAACTGTTCCTCGCAGACCAGTCGGTTTTTTCAGGTCTGGTTGCTCTGCCGGTTACCCGGCCTGGCTGATCACCCAATCTACTTCGGACTGGCTAATTTTATTTGAACCAATCCTTTCGATCGTCGACGGCGCCAACCTAAATGCTATCCTCCGTTCTTGTCAATGCCCCTTTTTGGTGCAAAGCCCTCCTTCGTAAAGAGGTTTCTGAGAAATTGCAATCGATTGCGTTGGGGGATGTTGCTGA
This sequence comes from uncultured Acidobacteriota bacterium, assembly GCA_963838905.1. Classification (GTDB taxonomy): domain Bacteria; phylum Acidobacteriota; class Terriglobia; order Terriglobales; family Acidobacteriaceae; genus JABDBE01. The sequence continues at coordinate 166,042 of CAWITE010000011.1, read as the reverse complement.
TCTGAAATTTAAATCTTCCTCTTTTTCCACAGAACCTTGCACACTGCGAATTTTGCTGTGGGAACCAGCCAAGCACCTTGACGGCACAAAAGTTCTCACGCATGTTATATTTTGGATGGTCAGGGTGGTGGGATGTCACATCTCGTAGCCTATGTTGACGGCGGTTCTTTGGGAAATCCCGGGCCGTCCGGTATTGGAGTAGTCATCGATGGCGTCGAGGGTGGCAAGATCAGAATCGCCAAATGGATTGGCCACCAGGATAACAACGTGGCGGAGTATGTCGCCCTGCTCGAGGCCTTGCAGCATGCCGTAGCCCTGAAGGCCCAGGCGCTTCACGTTTTCTCCGACTCCGAAGTCGTGGTCAAGCAAATGACCGGCGATTACAACTGCCGCAGCCCTCGCTTATACTCCTTGAACTGGATCTGCCGCAAGCTCGCCCGTTCCTTCGATTTCTCCATTTCTCATGTTCCTCGCGAGCACAACGCGGAGGCCAACGGCTTGGCCAGTTCCGCGATCCGCACCCAGCTTTCCGTGGTCTGCCCGTAGATTTCAGATCCTTGAAACTATCGGAAGCTGCCTGGGTCTCGTCGCCCGCTCCACACCACTAACCGCACATGCATTTGTCAGCTCGAAGTGGTACCCCACAAATCGGATGGTGGTTCCGACGGGCCGGGGTTAGAATGATCACGTTTCCGGCAAGGCTTGTCCCAACGAGCCACGGCTGGCGAACGACAGATTTCGATCATCGATTTCCTGGAGGTGTGTGATGGCGACAGCAAATCCGAGTGAGGGGTTGCGTGGACCTGGCACGATCATAAAAAAGGGCGCGGGTTGGTTTAGAGCGATGGCCGTAGTCTTCATCATCCTTGGGTTCATGGCCATTTTGGAGCCTGGGATTGCGGGCTTGGCTGCGACCATCCTGGTAGGGTGGCTGCTGATTTTTGCGGGCGGGGCGCACCTGGTCGCGGCGTTCAGCGGAGGCGGAGCGGGCCGTGTGATCTGGCAGGTGATTCTAGGGATTATCTACGTCATCGGCGGATTTTATTTTCTGACGCATCCTCTGCTGGGGCTCGGAACGCTGACTCTGTTCCTAGCGGGAATTATTGTGGCGGAGGCGGTTCTGGAATTCATTGCCTATTTCCAAACTCGAGGCGAAGGCGGATCTGGCTGGCTGCTGGTGAACGGGTTGATTACACTGCTGCTGGGCGCGCTGATCTGGATACACTGGCCCTCAAGTTCGGTGTGGGCAATCGGGACACTGCTAGGCGTGAACCTGCTGATGACAGGAATATCGCGACTGATGCTGGGGATGGCGGTGCGAAAGCTGGCAAGCCGAATGGAGGGCAGTAACAAACTCGCCGCCTGATCAATATTTCCCTCATTCCTAGGCGAGGCACGGAACCCGACGCTGCGGTGTCGGTGGCACCAAGCGTGGCGCTGTTCCTCGCTCAGGTAGGAAATATTTGTACTGGCTGACTTGTGGGATTGCACACCGTCTGAAATTCGTGGAGCGTATGCATGAGAGCTTTCTTGCCCGTTGCAGTCGTTCTTTTGCTGACGGCGAGTGTCTTCCCGCAGAATGATGTAGTCGTCCCTAATGAGAACCTCGTAACCGAGGGCATTCCCAAGATTCCGGTGTCGATCGCGGAAGGGGTGGACCGCTACAGCAACTTTCGCGGAGCGACTCTCGACAGCTGGGATCCGGTAAAGCGCGAGATTCTGATCTCCACGCGTTTTGCCGATACCAACCAGATTCATCTAGTAAAGATGCCGGGCGGAGCACGCACCCAATTGACTTTCTTCGCCGATCGTGTCGCCGGCGCAAGTTATCCGCCAACAAAAAGCGATTCTTTCGTATTCTCAAAAGACGTGGGTGGTGGCGAGTTTTATCAACTCTATCGCTACGATGTTTCGAGTGGCGATGTCACACTGCTCACCGACGGCAAGTCGCGTAACACTGACGCCGTATGGTCGCACGCAGGCGACCGGTTGGTTTACGGATCGACGCGACGTGACGGGAACGATGTTGATCTTTGGGAGATCGAATCCGCCAATCCCAAGACTGATCACTTGCTCACCCAACTGCAAGGGGGCGGTTGGCAGGCTCTCGACTGGTCGCCCGACGCCAACAAAATTCTTGCCGCAGAATTTATTTCTGCCAATGAAACCTACCTTTGGATCGTGGACGCGAAGAGTGGCGAGAAGACCCTGATTACGCCTAAAGGCGGCGCTGAGAAGATCGCGTACAACGGCGGCCGGTTCAGCAAGGATGGCAAGGGCCTCTTCGTCACCACCGACAAGGACTCTGAATTTCAACGCTTGGCTTATGTTGACCTCGCGGCCAAGGAACACAGTTATCTCACCAGCAATATTCCGTGGGACGTCGACGAGTTCGATCTCTCCGACGACGGAAAGACCATTGCCTTTGTAGTCGATGAGGACGGCTTCGGCGTGCTGCATCTGCTCGATACCAGGACGCGCAAAGAGAAGTCCGTGCCCAGTCTGCCCAAGGGGGTCATCTCGGGTGTGCGGTGGCACAAAAATAATCGCGATCTGGCTTTCAATCTATCTTCGGCACGCTCCAGTTCCGACGTTTTCTCGCTTGATGTGCAAACTGGCAAAGTTGAACGCTGGACCTTTAGCGAAACCGGCGGTCTCAATACTTCTGACTTTCCCGAGGCTGAACTGATTCACTGGAAATCCTGGGATGGGCGCACAATCAGTGGCCTTCTCTATCGGCCGCCCGCGCAGTTCACGGGCAAGCGCCCGGTGATCATCAACATTCACGGAGGCCCCGAAGGCCAGTTCAGGCCCAGCTTCCCTGGCCGATGGGATTACTACATGAACGAACTCGGCGTAGCCATGATTGCGCCGAACGTGCGTGGGTCCACGGGCTACGGGAAGACGTTTCTCGCCCTCGACAATGGTTTCCTGCGCGAGGGCTCGTATCAGGACATCAATACTTTACTTGACTGGATTCAGACTCAGCCCCAATTGGATTCTGGCCGCGTGTTGGTGACCGGCGGCAGCTACGGCGGCTTCATGACATTGGCAGTCGCGACCAACTACAACAATCGCATCTGCTGCTCCGTGGACGTCGTTGGTCCGTCGAATCTCGTGACCTTTCTCGAACATACTTCGGGATACCGCCAGGATCTGCGGCGGGTGGAGTACGGCGATGAACGTGATCCCAAGATGCGTGCGTTTCTTGAGCAGATCGCGCCTTACAACAAAGCCAAGAATATTACCAAGCCTTTATTCGTGGTTGCGGGGAAGAACGATCCTCGCGTGCCGGCAAGCGAGTCGGAGCAAATGGTCAACATCGTCCGGCAAAACGGAACGCCGGTCTGGTGGTTGATGGCCAAGGATGAGGGGCACGGCTTCGCGAAGAAGAAGAATCAGGACTACCAGTTTTGCGCCACCGTGATGTTTGTGAAGGATTATTTGTTGAAGTAGCAGTTGAGTTTTGCTGGAAAGCACGCAATCTTCAATCACGCAATCTTCGGGTTGAGTCGAGCTTCGATCTTCTCCAGTAGTCCAGCGCAGGCTTCCCCGGCATCACAGCTGGAGAAGTCGCTGCCCAGTTCGACCACCGGGACTTTGGCGCACACAGCCTGGAAGCCGTTGTTCGTGGCTGCAGATGAGGTCAATTCCGGGCCTATCAGCACCAGATCGAAATGCGAGACCCGCATCAGGATCAGAGCGTCGCCCAGGCGGCTGCTGGTATGGACGTGGTACCCAGAGCGCTGCAGCAGTTCGCGTAAGTAGGCGAGAACGTCGGCATTGCCATCCAGGCAAAGAACGCTTCGGCCGGTGGAAACAGGTGTCTCGGCCTTGGCTCCTCGGTGGTAAAACGCGGCGACCGCGTTCTCCTCCGACTCGTGCGCGTCGAACAACTTCGTCAGCTGCGACAGTTCCAGAACCTTGCGCACATGTTCCGGCACATTGCAGAGCTTTAGGTCGCCATGCACTTGGCGGGTGCTGGTGAGGCTGCGAACTATGGTGCCGAGGCCGCTGCTGTCAATGAACCCAACCTCGCCAAGGTGCAGAACGATGGCGCGGCGATCGCGCAACAACCAGGTGACGTGCGAGCGCAGAGACTCGCTCTCGCTACCCGCAACAATCCTCCCGTTGCAGCGCACGATGGTGACGCGTCCGACTTCGCGGGTCTCAAGAGACAGGCGCATAAGCCTCCGACAGGAATGAGATCACGTCGGCGAAATCTCCACATTATAGCGCTGAAGAGCGCGAATCGGTGGTACGAAAACCGTGCGCTAATTTCGCTGGCAAGCTGCGAACGACTGAAATTCACCGGAATGACTGCTTTGGTTCCCTTCCCAACAGCCATGTGCGGCCCCGACCGCTATCTGCTAAGCTGGCGCAGACTCGGCTGATTTCCGCCTACGAGAGCCAGGAATCAGGCCCATGGTGCTCACCTTACACAGCAACGACGGACGGTTAATCATCTCATCCACTTCCTTTCGTCCTGGAACATTCGTTGCGGTCGCGCTCTTTTTCTTTCGGCGGGAGGATTGATGAATCCATTGCATCGTTTTCGTGTGGTTTCCTGGGTTCTTCTTGCAGCCGTTCCCCTGACGGCGCAGACGAAGGAGCAATTCAATCGAACGCATGTTGGGCGGGTCACCGACTGGAGTTACGGCCACGTCGTGGTTAGTGGTGGAGCCTCGGCCGCCAACTTGGAGGCCGCGAGAACTGAGCCGCGAATTCTTTTCCACCTGGTCGAACGCAACCGGTTGCAAGTTCATGACGGCACGCTCTCCTCCTCCCCCGCCTTGCGCGACGGGGAGAACCATGTCTCGGCGATTCCACCGAACCACCCCATCATTATCGACGGCACCAACGTCAGAAACATGAAAAAGAGGAATCTGAGGACCGACTGGAGCCTCAGCTTAGGCACGGGCAGCGTCGCTCAGGCCATGTTTCCCGCCAAGTTCGGATTCGACATCAACGGTGCCCCGAGCTGTGCCAATGATTTTGTGGTGTTCGGCTTGAACGTTGCCGGCGTCACCAACGGCCAGGCAAATGTAGTCGGGGTCAATAACCTGTACGCGGGCGCCGGTCCTGTAGGACTTTGCGGCGCCAATCCAACAGTGAACTGGGCTTATAACGGAAGCACGGCTGGAGGTTCGGTATTGACCTCCGCCTCGATTTCGCTCGACGGCACAAGAATCGCCTATGTGGAAAGTGCGGCTACATCCGCCATTTTCCATGTGCTCGCCTGGAAGGCGGGAGAAGGCAACTCCGCGACCTCAGCCGCCGCCCCTACACTCAATGGCACCTGCACGGCTGCTACTTCTTGCCTCAAATCCGTGACGTACTCCACCACGGCTACGGACACGCTGGCGTCTGCATGGGTGGACTACCAGACCGACAAGGCTTTCGTGGGCAGTGACGACGGCAAGATATATCGGATCAGTTGCGTCTTTACTTGTGCGCAGAACACGCAGCCCACGGTGGACTGGACTTTCACTCTTCCCGTCGCAGGCACAGGCGGCGCGTCGGCCACGCCGAATGGCCCGGTTTATGATTTTCCCAGCGGCCGTTTATTTGTCGGTGATCAACTGGGCGAGGTTTGGGTGATCAATGCCAAAGGCGCCACAGCCACTCTCAATGCTGGGCCGGTGATGATCGGTGGCGGAGGTTGCACCACCACTCACCCTCCCGGCCGCACCGGCACCGGCGCAGACTGCACCGCTACCGGAACTGCCTACGGCATTCCCGACTCGATCATCATGGATGCCTCCGGCGGGAGCCAGAGAATCTTTGCGCTATCCGGCAACGACGGTACCGCGAACGCGAGCGCAGTGTTGGCTCAACTCAAGATGAATCTCACTGCAGAGGTAAGCATCCCCATCGGCATGGGAGGCGTCAATCTTCATACTGGTGCCTTTGACAATGGATATTGGGGCATCACCCCTACGACGGGTGAATTGTTTGTGTGTGGAACCGGCCCCATGGATACAACGCCTACACACTATTGGATCGGATTCACTTCTTATCCCACGATGAACTCCACTCCCACGGGACACTTGCAGCGTTTCAACGTCATGAATCTCCCTTGTGCTCCGTACACTGAACTCTACAATCCCAACTTGGCCCTTGGGGGCAACACGAACAACCACGATCTCCTGATGAGCGGGCTGGTGGGCGCGGGTGCGGACGGATACGTGATCACCAACGACATCAGTTCCGGGAGCGTTACTGCCGGACTGAATAGCACGAACTACCCGGGTGGAATCAGCGGCATCATCGTCGACAACGTGAGCACTCAAAATCAGGCTTCCAGCATGTATTTCACCACATTGACGACCTCTACCGTGGGAACGTGCGGAGGCACCCACTGCGCCGTCAAGCTGCTACAGCTGAATTTGCAATAAGGTCTGGGCAGAACCGGGCAGAACCAATCTTTCTCGTACTGCCGGAGAAACGGGTGTAGAATTCCGCTCTGTGGTCTAGTGCGCGCAGGAGGTGTGTATGTCCGCCCGCCTCGTTTCCCTGCTTGTGGTTCTTATCGCAGTTCCGGCCTTCAGCCAACAGCGTTGCCTCTCTCAGCGAATCAACCAGAGAATCGATTCGCACGAACAAAGGATAAGCCAGATCGCGAGCGAACCCAGTCCGGCTGAAGTTGACGCCAGGGCGGTCCGGTTGCAGGCAATCCAGCGCGACGCGGAAGAACTGTCGGGGTTGAGCGCATCCGTGCAATCAGATCTGCAACAGCTCGGGAAGGGCCTCCTCGCCAAAGACTTGGATGCAAGACTGAAAAAGATGGAAAAGCTTTCCAAGAAACTGCGCCAGGAACTCGAGCAGTAGCCTCGCCTTTTTGCTGTCGGACCAGTTCGCGACGCCGCGAAACGGTTTCCGCGTGCCTCATGCCTGAGAGACTTTCTCTTGATCTGCTTCTAAACTAACCCAATGCCATTTTCTGATCTCGCACTGTCAAAACGCTTAGAACGCGCGGAAGGACATGCATGTGTTCAGTACGCCGAGGCACAGCATCGTTTATTTCCCGAGAGCGGTGCAGCGTGGATTGATTGCGCCGGGGCATACGCGGTTTTCAATGGGGTCGACTCTCCCATCACTCAGAGTTTCGGACTCGGCATATTCGAGGAACTGACTCCTGCTTCGCTGGATGTGATTGAGCGCTTTTTTCTTGACCGCGGCGCGCTGGTGCATCACGAAGTCAGTCCTCTCGCCGGGGTTCCTGCGCTGGACTTGCTATGTAAGCGAAACTACAGGCCAATCGAGCTCAGCAACGTACTTTATCGGTCGGTTGAGCAGCCCGCGAGTGAAACACAGGCTGATATTCGTGTGCGGGTCACGGGTCAAGACGAGGCGCAACTATGGACTGACATTAGCGCCAGGGGATGGTCACATGAACATCCGGAACTTCGGGAAGTTGTTTTACAGCTCGGCACCATCATTTCAGCACGCGAGGAGAGTCCATGCTTTCTGGCTGAGGTTGACGGTAAACCGGGCGCCGCTGGTGTGCTGTCGATGCATGACAAGGTTGCCCTGTTTGGCGGCGCGGCGACCGTTCCAGAGCTGCGGCGTCGCGGACTGCAAACAGCTCTCCTTCACGAGAGAATGCGTTATGCCTTCGACCATGGATGCGATCTGGCAATGATGGTGGTCGTGCCGGGCAGCGATTCCCAGCGTAATGCGGAGCGTAAGGGATTCCGAATCGCTTACACTCGGACGAAGTGGCAGCTGTGCTCATAGGTAGGATTTGGGATCAGGAAACGACTGGAGAGTTATTCGCTTAGGACGCGGCGCGGTTGTAGGTCTCGAGGTTTGCTGAATCGCGCGGCAGATTGCCGGCCCATCATCGTCAAAGCAACAATCGAGTGCTCCAGCATCCAACGCTTCGGTCCACATGACCTCGTCTGGCGTGTGGTGTGTGCAAACGATTTCCATGCCTTGACGGCGCAGCCCGACGATTTCCTGAAAGGTTACCAACTCCAGGTCCAGGACTCCGATTTGGATGGGAAATTGCGATACGAGCCTCCGAAGTTCCAGCAGGGACTGCGCAATAAACACAGCCTCAGAGACCGATCTGACCTTGGAGACCAGATTTTGCGCACGCACGGGATCGTTCTGCAGGATTACGATCGCGTTGTGCATTTGGCAACTCCTCCCGCCCGCGGGTGAAACCTGAGTCACGGCGAACCCGCCTGCCGCAGTGACCTCACCAGGCGGATCTCATGTCACTGGATGTGCCCCCAGCCGCGGGCACGTAGCATTTCAAGGTGTAATCCATCACCATGCGATCGGCATTGAAGCGCCAGCCGAGGGTGCGGATGGTTCGCTTCATGCGCTTGATCCAGCCGCGCGGCAAGCCATCGCGATCGCGCTGGTAGTACAACGGAATTACTTCGTCCCGCAGCGCGCGGTGCAAATCCTCCCCGTCGCGCGTGTCGTGGACGCTCATGTTAGCGTGCGTTCTCCCCGTCCCGATGGCGAATCCATTCATGCCGTCGTACGCCTCGGCCCACCAGCCATCGAGAACGGATAGATTCAGTCCGCCATTCAAGACCACCTTTTGACCACTCGTGCCCGATGCTTCGAGCGGACGCCGTGGATTGTTCAGCCAGACATCAACCCCCTGCACGAAATAACGCCCGACGTTAATGTCATAGTCTTCGACAAACACGAACTTATCCCCGAACCGCGAATTGCGCATCAATTGAGCTATCTGCTGCAGAACCCGCTTCCCAGGCTCATCGTTAGGGTGCGCTTTGCCGGCAAAAACGAACTGTACCGGCCGTTTGGGATCATTCACCATGGACGCGAGGCTCTCAATGTCGCTCAGAATCAGGTTGGCTCTCTTGTAGGTCGCGAAGCGGCGGGCAAATCCGATGGTCAGCGCGTCCGGACTGAGCACCTTGCCGAGCCTCTGCAAAACCTCTCGTGATTCTCCGCGGCGCTCGGCTTGTTCCACGGCACGTCGGCGCACGAATTCGAGAAGCTGCGATTTCAGACTGAGGTGCGTCTCCCAAAGCTCGCCGTCATCCACGCTCTCGATGCCTTCCCAGATGCGGGCTTCGCTGCTTTGCTGGTGCCAGTTCGTACCGAGATGGCGGTCATAGAGGCGGAACATTTGCGGCGCGAGCCATGACGGAACATGAACTCCGTTGGTGATGTGTCCGATAGGGACTTCGTCTTCCGGCTTGTCCGGACAGAGCCCAGTCCACATCGCCCTGGACACTTCGCCGTGCAAGGCGGAAACCGCGTTGGCACGCCGCGAGAGCCGTAGGCCCAGCACGGTCATGCAAAACGTCTCATGCTGGTTGTTTGGATCCTCGCGTCCCAGCCCCATCAGGCTTTCCTGGGAAAGGCCAAGCGATTCGCGCATCGGTCCCAGATGCTCTTCGATGAGATCCACATCAAAGCGATCGTGACCGGCAGGGACAGGAGTATGAGTCGTGAAAACTACTTCCCGCGATACGCGCGGTGCGGCGGCGTCGAATCCGATGCCCTCTTCCTCCATGCGCATGCGGATCGCTTCCAGCACCGCAAATCCGCTGTGCCCTTCGTTCAGGTGCAAAACGCCCGGCACGATGCCCATGGCTTTAAGGGCGCGGAAGCCCCCGACGCCGAGCACCAACTCCTGCCGGATTCGAGTCCGCGCGTCACCGCCGTAGAGACGCGAGGTCAGTTCGCGGTCGTCGGGAGCATTGCCCTCTACATCCGAATCGAGGAGGAAAAGATCGCAGCGTCCAACTTTCACGCGCCAGACTTTGGCATGAATCGAACCGCCGCGAGTTTCGATTTGCACCACAACCGGCCGCCCGTTCTTGCCGATGGCAGATTCCAAAGGAAGTTGACTAACGTCCGTCTCAAGATATTCTTCCTGCTGCCAACCTTCGCGATCGAGGCGCTGGCGAAAATATCCTTGCCCGTAAAACAAGCCGATGCCGACCAGCGGAATGGCAAGATCGGATGCGCTCTTGATATGATCTCCGGCCAAGACCCCAAGTCCGCCGGAATAGACGGGAAGCGATTCGTGCAACCCGAATTCCGCGGAAAAATAGGCCACCGGACAAGGCCGCAGGACGCCGGCGTGCCTTGTTCCCCAGGTGCGGTCCGCCTGTAAATATTCCTGTAATCGGCGACAGGCGTAGTTGATGCGGCTGTGCAGCACGAGTTCGGCGGCGCGACTTTCCAGTTTCGCCAGCGGAAACTCTGCCAGCAGTGAAACCGGATTCTGGTTCACCTGCCTCCAGCGCACGGGATCGAGATCGCGGAACAAGCTTGCGGCATCGTGGTCCCAACTCCACCACAGGTTGCGAGCCAGTGCCCACAGGCGTTCCTGGGCAGGGGCGATGAAACGATCCAGCGTCCGCGCCTCACTCACGACCGGAGCCACCTGGGCCGCAGCCTCGGCCAACATACGAACTTCATCTTCGCGAAAAATTCGAGGCTCGATGGTTTGCACAACCAGAACGCCCTGCAAAACCCCTCGATCAATCAGTGGCACCCCGAGAAACGATTGATAAGCATCTTCGCCAGCTTCTCGAAAGTACTTGAAACGCGGGTGACTTTTGGCTTGCTCCACAGCTACAGACCGCACCTGTTCCGCCACCAGGCCAGCCAGCCCTTCGTGGATCGCCATTCGCAGATTGCCGATACACTCCCGCCGCAGGCCAACCGTCGCCGCCAGCACCAGATTGGCCCGGTCGGGCTCGAGCAGATACGCCGAACAAACGTCGGTCTCGAATCGCTTGGCAATCAAAGCGACCACGTTCATCAGGGTCTCGGCAGGTTGGCTCTCGGCCGCTGCAAGGTTTGCGATTTCCTCCAGAGGGAGGACGTGGATGACTTCGCGTGCGTGGCCAGTCAGATCCAAATCTTGTACTTCGCTTTGATTTTCTTCCAATCCCAGGCTCTCTGGTTCCATATTCTATCCGCTAAATTCGGTAGGAGCACCTATCTTGTCATCAACCGGCAAAGCGATGCCTGCCAAAACACACTTCCGCGATCGAATCACTTGGCAATTGCGCGTGCCACCCTCCCGACGTAACTTTACCCGCGCACTCACACCGAGTCCAATCGAAATTATTGATGGTGGACATAAACTCGGCGAGAGTGATTCGCCTCGAACGAGTATAGAAGGAGGGACTCAAGAACGGGCGTACTCGTCAACGTAGGCAACAAACGAACGTAACAGGCAAGTCATGACATTCTCTTTGGGTTGACTGCCTTTGGCCAGCCACAAATCGTGGACAGAGGACATGCTCGATAGACTCAAGCGCCGAATCTCTCTGCGGCGCGAGCTTTCGCTCTTGCCGCCTCTTCTTCTCGATTCCGTGGCGGCGCGTTGGTTTGCAGCGAACGGAGAAAGCGCGTTGAGACATCGGCTACTTCATCGACTGCATTCAGGAACGAGGCTTCGTTTGCTTTCGACGGTTTGTTAAACCCGCTGATTTTTCTCACGAACTGAAGCGATGCGGCTCGAATTTCTTCGTCCGTGACCGGCGGATCGAAGTTAAAAAGAATTTTTATATTCCTGCACATTCAGCATGACCTCAGAATCTCGAAATCCCCACGCGCCGTGGAGGCGCTAGGGTTTTCCAGCACGTTTTATCTTAAACCAGCCGACGTTTCACGTGAACACCAAGCGAGGAGCCGAGAGCGCTACTGCGGCAATCCGAGGCGGCGCATCAGGTCGCCGTAGCGGGGATCGGAACGGATACCGTCCAATGCGGGATAGCGGATGCAGAAGATCAGTTCATCATCTTCGTCGGAGAACATCTTCTCGAGATACTGGAACACCTTGTCCCGATCACCGAGGACCGCGAAACTTACTGCGACAGCTGTGACACCCGCATCTTCGGCCGGCGGGGCGAGCGTGAGTTTGTTGTAGCCTTGCGCGTCCGGGCTCCACGAGCCTGGAATGTCTGTGTATTTCCTGAATTCACTCACCGCTTCCGCGAACTGACCGGTGGTTGCCAGGAACTGGGACAGTTTGTAGTGGGCCGGTCCGAATCCCGGATCACGATCCAGAGTCTTGCGGAATTGGGCAAGGGACTCGGGATAGCGGTGCGCCACCATGAGCACGGTGGCGTAATTCGTGTTGACGATGGAAGACAGCGGGTCGAGCGACAAGGCAATGCGAAATTCTTCGAGCGCCTGGTCGATCCGTTTTTCTGGAACCAGGTAGCTAAAGGCATAAAAGTAGTGAGCGGCGGCGCTATTGGGGTTTAATTCGATGGCGCGCGTGTACTCCTGCTGAGCCTCGCTCCACCGCCACGCCATAGAAAGCGCCCCAGCACGAGCAGTGTGGGCCTCCGGCAAGGAGTCATCCAGTTCGAGCGCTTTGCGGCTCGCTTCGTCCGCCAGCAGACGTGCCTGCCGTGGCGTAATGCCGATGCCGTAGCTGGAAGCGACGTTGTAAGTGTCCGCGAGTCCGGTATAGGCGAGCGCATAGGAGGGATCGGCGGCGATCGCCTGTTGGAACAAATCAATACTCTTCTTGAGACCCTGAGGCGTGCGCCCATACCAGAGCTGGCGGCCTTCGAGGTACAGCCGATAGGCTTCCGGGTTGGTGGTGCCGGCACGTCCCAGCCGCTGCTGTTGGTCGCCGCTCAAGTGGACTCGAAGGCTGCTCGAAATGTCGCGGGTGATATCGCTCTGCACCTGCGTGATGTCCGCTTGCTCACGAGCATAGTGCGAGCCCCACAGCTCCGTGCCATCGGCGGTATTGACCAAATCGGCTTGGACGCCCAGTTCGTCGCCATGCTGCGTGATGCGCCCCATAAGAACGGCGCCAACCTGCAGATCCCGGCCAATCTGCCGCGGATCTTCCTGATTTCCCTTAAAACGGAAGACGGTGCTGCGCGCCATCACTTTAAAGTTGGGCAGTTGTGACAGCGTGCCGATCAGGCTTTCGGTCAAGCCATCGCTAAGGTACTCGTTACTGGGGTCACCGGTCGCATTGACAAAAGGCAGCACGGCGATGGAGTTGACCGTGCGCTTCTCGGATCCTTGGCGCACAAAGTACACGCCCACGGCCGCCGCAACGGCGAGCAGCACGACGCCCGCGCCCATGGCCACTTTCTCGCGGGAAAGACTTGGTGCTGCAACCGGCGGAGCCGAAGCGGCAGCGGCCGAGCTTGAGGTAACGCTGCTCACAGCAGCGCTCGACGAATGCCCGAAGTCGAAGTCACGCTTCAGGCGCGCAAGATCGGTTCGCAGATCAGCCGCATTTTGATAGCGCAGGTTGCGATCCTTCTCCAGCGCCTTGTTGATGATGCGATCCAATTCTGGGGGAGTGTCGGGATTAAGCCGCAGGGCCGGAGCCGGCGCCGCGTCCAGAATGGATTTGAAGATCTCCGCGGAGCTGCCCCCGCGAAACGGGAGCGTGCCGGTCGTCATCTCGTAAAGTACAGCACCGAATGAGAACAAGTCGCTGCGGGTGTCCAGCTCTTTGGCTCGAGCCTGCTCCGGGGACATGTAAGCGATCGTGCCTAGCGTAGAGCCGGGACTGGTCAAATGCTGTTCCTCGATTGCGGCCGTCATCGTGTTCGCCGATGCAACCTCGCCCGAAGAGCCGACTTTCGTTGCGACCTTAGCCAGCCCAAAATCCAAAATCTTGGCATGCCCGCGTTTGGTGACAAAGATATTCGCGGGCTTGATATCGCGGTGAACGATTCCCTGGGAATGCGCGGCGTCCAGGCCCTCGGCAATCTCAATAGCCAGCGCCAACACAGTTTCGTTCTCTAACGGCTTCCCTGCTATGAGATGTTTCAGCGTCGTGCCGTCCAGGAACTCCATGGCAATGAAAGTCTGTTCCCCGTGTTTACCAATTTCGTAGATCGTACAAATATTGGGATGATTGAGTGCCGACGCCGCTCGCGCCTCCCGTCGGAAGCGTTCCAGCGCCTGCGGGTCTCGCGACAGTTCGTCGGGCAGAAACTTGAGGGCGACGAAGCGGCCAAGCCCGGTGTCCTCAGCTTTATAGACCACGCCCATGCCGCCACCACCAAGCTTCTCGATGATGCGGTAGTGCGAAATGGTCTGGTCAATCAATGAAGAAGTCTCGCTCTGTGCGCGAATTGCGGGATACTTCCGAAGTACTACGGAAAACGCACATCCAGACTATAAATCTCCTGCGTACTCCTATCCCGCATCATCAGAAGTGAGTCATCGGGCGTCAGCCCGATCCAGAACTCCCAGGGATCGAAGCCGCGCGGAATTTCTTTGATACTGAGCAAGCGTTCCACTCTTCCATTAGGAACGCTCACCCGCACCAGGTCATCGGTTTTGTCGGAATAATCTTCCGCGTACAGATACTTTCCATCGTGTGACCAGTTCTCGAAACCGAACCGCGACACTCCGAGTTGCGTCCACCTCTTTTTTTCCATGTCGTAGAGCATCACCTTCATTGAGTCCGCGGAGAGCGCCGCCAGGTAGCGTCCATCCGGCGAAGCACGGGGACTAAATAGATTTTCAGAGTCTGGCACATCCGAGATCTGCGAAGTCTTCAAGTCCGCGATGTGAATGTTGGGCCCGGCTGCGGCTCCGAATTCCAACCAAGGCATTCCCGCAAACACGATCGAATCGCCGTTGGGCGTCCAAGTGGGATCGCCCTGGTTGTGATCGCCCGCAGTCACTTCGCGCGGCGTTCCGCCCTCGGCAGGCATCACGAAGATCTTCCAGGGTTTTCCCGGACGCGACGCCATAAATGCGATCTGGGTTCCGTCCTGCGACCAGCGCGGCATATGGGTCTGCATCTGCGGCGAAAACGTGAGTTGGGTCCGGGAACTCCCGTCCAGCTTGCTTCGCCACAACGTGAGTTCAGGATGCGCCACATACGTGATCCATTCGCCGTCACGTGTGATATCGGCCTCGCCCGCCGACACACCGGAAAGGTAGATGGCGAACTGCGGTGATTTAGTATCCAGGCGAATCAAATCGAACCGCCGTTGCTGGCCGATCACGAACACCTTCTTTCCATCCGGGCTTGGTGTCGGACTGCTGAACATGAGCGGTCCCACCGTCAGCTGCGTCGGCTCAGTCCTTGCCCTGCGAAACGGGGATGCATGCTCGCGGAGGGCCCAGATGTTCTGGGTGTGGTCGCGAGTTGATTCGAACAGGAAGTAGTCTCCATTGGGCATCCATGCTCCACCGAACTCTTGCGCGGGTTTGTTCCAGTCCGGCAACACCGGGTGCAAATCCTTGCCGCTGGCCGAAACCTCCCACAATGAAGACCTACGCTGATTGGTATCCCTTACGGTGAAACGCAAGCGCTGGCCATCGGGAGAAAATCGAGGCGCAAAAGGAACTCCTTGTACGGTGATGAGCTCCCGCGAATCGGTTCCGTCCGTATTGCACGCGTACAAACTTGCGTTCCGGGCATAAACGATGTGTTCGCCATCGGGCGCCCACGTGGCTGCATGTGCAAGGATGTTTCCGACAGACCGAACCGACCCGGCGGGCAGCGGCAATACCCAAACTGGCGACTCTGTCTCGGAACCCTCCGCCACGCCTTTGACCAGCAATTCGGATCGTTTCCGATAAAAGTCATAGATGTCGGCGCCCGCCAGTGACGTGGGTATGGGGGCCGTCTCGCCTCCCGAGGTCGAAACCTGCCTCAAGACCGAGTGGCCGCTCACATATTCGGAAAAATACAGCCGCTCGCCGTCCGTGACCAGAGATCGTTTCGAGGTTCCGTCGTTTGTAATCTGCAGCGTCGAAACCACCGTCGGCGAGGATTCTGGCATTCGTAGGAATACAGTAAGGGCAATCAATACCGCGGCTGCAACCAGCCCCAATGCTACCCACGTCGCGACGCTCACCTTGGGTTGAACGGTCGCCTCGGCCGCAGCGAACATGGCACGGATTCTCTCCTTCGAATCCGGTAGCGCCCTGGGGGTCGACCCGGCAAGCTGGGCTTGTCCTGCCCATATTTCCCGGCGCAGGCGCTGCAAATCAGCCCGCATCTCGGCGGCAGTTTGATATCGCAGCCCCGCGTCTTTCTCGAGGGCCTTCTTCACGATGCGCTCAAGTTCGGGAGGTGTCGAAGGGTTAAATCGCAGAGGGCCGTCCGGCTCACTGTGAATGAGTGACTCGAAAAACGCAGCCGTGGTCTGCCCCTGAAAAGGCAGGACTCCTGTCGCCATTTCATAGAGAACGACTCCGAAAGAGAACAGGTCGGTGCGGGAATCCAGCGGTCGGCCCAACGCCTGCTCCGGCGACATGTAGTGGATGGTTCCCAGAGCGGAGCCCGTGCGAGCGACATCTTCCGGCGACTGTGTGACGCCCCCAAACGTGTTGCCACTGACGCTGGCTTCGCGCCCTACTGTCAGCTTCGCCAGACCGAAGTCCAGAATTTTAGCGTGGCCGCGCTTGGTGACAAAAATGTTGGCCGGGTTAATATCGCGGTGAATGATGCCATGCGTGTGGGCGGCATCGAGAGCATCGGCGATCTCGATTCCAAGCGTCAACAGAGTTTCAATTTCCAGCGGACGCCCCGCAATGCGGTGTGCCAGAGGCAACCCGTCCAGGAACTCCATTGCGATGAAAGTTTTGCCGTCCTGCTCGCCAATGTCGTGAATCGTGCAAATGTTGGGATGATTCAGTGCGGATGCGGCTTGGGCTTCGAATTGAAAGCGGGCGAGTGCCTGCTGGTTACTCGCAACCTGCTCAGTCAGAAACTTGAGGGCAACGAAGCGATGCAGCCGAGTGTCCGAAGCCTTGTACACCACGCCCATCCCGCCGCCGCCGAGTTTCTCGATAATGTGGTAGCGCGAAATGGTTCGTCCGATCATTCGAAGCAAGAATCCTACGTCTGCAAGGCAGGCAAGTCAACGAAAGTCAAAGGCCAGCCTGCGGTTCACAGGGTTCCACAGGACTTACAGGGAAGTTCCTTATTTGCAGAAACAGAAAATAGAGAGAGAAGGAACAAAACATGTTCACGATTACGGCGGACCGGCTTCCCGCCCAAGGCGGAATCGATTCCATCCTGAAGCTAATCGATCGCAATCCGGAAGACAAATGTGGTGAAGGTAGAGAAGCATTAGCGGTCGTAAACGGAAACGGCAGTGTCTCAGTGAGGAGCCGATGGCAAGTCTAGAAGGTACTCGTATTCGGACTTTGAGAGCAGAGCGGACAAACTGACAGGGCTAGTAGTTAAGGTTCAGCCACCGAACGCCGAGGAAACCAGGACTGGCTTGCGCAGCATCGCCCGTTAGAAGGACCGCGCTGCATGTGTCGCGCGGCGCTGCTTACCAGATATCAGAATTCCTCCCAACACTGCGATTCCGGACAGCAGCAGGTAAGTTACTTCTGCGCCGTCTTCGGGCACGTTCCACTTCTTCCTGTCCTTGCCACTGAGGCGATCTTCACCAAAAAGGCCTTCATCTGAATCATCTGAAAAGGTTCCGCCTGAAAAGCTTCCTTCAGAGATGAAATACCCGCTCATAAGTCTGTTGGTTACTTTAACGCCCTCAGATATCGAGTTCCCACAAGATTGGGGAGCGTTTGAAAACTTATCTGTGGAACTACTCAAGGCAAAAGATCCGGATGCGCCGGTCGCAGAGATGCCGGATAGAGTAGCACCAGAAAAGTCGTTGTTGGAGTCAGCGAACGCAGACAACGACATAGCCAGCAGGAACAGCGCGGTAACGCTCGCCAACTTCAAAGACCGCATCATGACACTTCCCCAGCCTTACAAATCAACTGCTCCCGCGAGTCTACTCATCATCCGAACTGTCAAGACTGAGAATTCTTGCAACTATTGAGCAACGTATAAAGAATGTAATAGCTTTCCTCTAGAAAGAAGCCAATAATGTAGGTGCTCTGCTTCTCCGCCTGAACACCTATGCCCAGACCAAAGGGAAGTGCCGATCTGCTGGAAGACCGTCGCCGGCGAGCTTTGGCCTTAGTGGATTCTGGTTGTTCACTCAATGAAGCGGCGCGGCGCATTGGCTGCGGAGCCAGCTCGGTCATGCGCTGGTACCATGCGCGGCGGCGCGGCGGAGAGCAGGCATTGCGCGTTCGCTTCTCCCCGGGGCGACCGCCTAAGTTGCGGCCGAAACAGCTGCAGGGCCTGATCAGGCTGCTGCTCAAAGGGCCGATGGCTCGTGGTTACCGCACGAACCTGTGGACGACGGCGCGCATCGCCCTGCTCATCGACGACGAGTTCGGAGTCGACTACCACCCCAATCACATTGGGCGGTTGATGCATCGTCTGAAGTGGAGTCATCAGAAACCCGAACGGCGCGCGATCGAGTGTGACGACCAAGCGGTCGAGCAATGGAAACGCCGACAGTGGCCGCGGATAAAAAAAAAGCCGCTCGGCTGGGCGCCCACATAGTGTTTGCCGACGAGTCCGGATTTCTCCTCCTTCCCCATGTCGCCAAGACCTGGGCTCCGGTAGGGCAAACTCCGATTCATCGTCATGTCTACCGGCGCGACAAAATTTCCGTGATCTCCGGCATCTCGGTCAGCCCGAAACGGCAGCGACTGAACCTCTACTACTACCTTTTCTATGACAATATTGGGCAGGAAGAAGTGGGTTTGTTCCTCCGCCACCTGCTTCGGCATCTCCACGGTCCCGTGATTGTGTTGCTGGATAACTCGAGTACCCACAAAGGCGAGCCGCTGCAGCAGCTTCTCCGGCGAAATCCCCGTCTCCATATTGAGAACTTTCCCTCCTATGCCCCGGAGCTGAATCCAGACGAAGGGGTTTGGTATCAGGCGAAGCGAAAACTGTCCAATAGTTGTCCCAAGGACAGTGACGAACTCATGGAGGACATCATCCGGTCGATGAACGGAGTTCGAAGATCGCAGAAGAAGCTACGGGGCTGCATCGAGCAGTCCGAGCTGCCTTCTTTTTTGCACTAAGGCACTGCATTATTTATACGTAGCTCAATAGTTGCAAGCCCTTGCAACATTTACTGTAAGGTATTACAGCACAATTAATTACATCACATCATCCATTTTGGTTTGGCAAACAGATCAGCCGTGAATAATGAGTCGGTCTTGGATTTTATTGATTGCTCCCGCGCAAGCACAAGCTTGCTCTTGAGCAGCGACTCAACTCTTCGAATCTGGCATTCTCCCTTAGTCCATCGGTTGAATCCACGCAAAGAGTGAAAATCCATGAGCGTAGAGAAGAGTCGTCCCCGGGCCTTCCCGATCCGCTTCGGTCTCAATCCCTGGCCGTTTCTCTGGGCAGTTGTTGGCGCCTGGATGTGGTATGGCGCCCTGCATCTTGCCCGCATAATCTAAGAACGCTGGCGAAAGATCACTTTCGTGCAGAGGCGCAATTACTCTCGCACACGGGATTGTCGTTGTAACGGCCATTTCTCACCAGCCGTCCGATATCAGGTACAATCTCCGTCCTGTGCGCATTCATTTCGCGCAACCTCATACATCCGCGAGGAGATATAAATCCTTATGCGCGTTGGAGTCTTTACTCCCCTGCTGTCGCAGCTGTCGCTGCCTGCGGTTCTCAAGAAACTCAAGGCGCTGCAGATCGATACCGTCGAACTCGGCACTGGCAACTATCCTGGCGATGCCCACTGCAAACTCTCGATGCTCGAAGATGCTTCCGCCCTGACAGAGTTCAAGAAAGTGTTGGCCGATCACGGCGCCACCATCAGCGCTTTGAGTTCTCACGGGAACCCGCTGCATCCGGATAAGGCTCGCGCGCAGCACGACCGGGAGGTAAGTCGCAAGACCATCCTGCTCGCCGAAAAGCTCGGCATCTCTGTCGTGATCGACTTCTCAGGATGTCCCGGCGATTCTCTCCACGCCACCGCTCCGAATTGGGTCACCTGCCCCTGGCCTCCGGACTATCTCAAGGTACTCGACTGGCAATGGAACGAAGTAGTCGCACCTTACTGGATCGAGCACGCAAAGTTCGCTGCTGACCACGGCGTGAAGATCGCCATTGAAATGCATCCGGGATTCGTCGTCTACAATCCAGAGACAATGCTCAGGCTGCGCTCCATCGCCGGAGCGAACGTGGGTTGCAACTTTGATCCCAGCCATCTTTTCTGGCAGAGCATCGATCCCATCTCCGCAGTTCGCGTGCTCCAAGGTGCCATCTTCCACGTCCACGCCAAGGACACGCAGATCTACGCTGCCAACTTGCCACGCACTGGCGTACTTGATACCAAGCTGTATACCGAAGAGCGCGAGCGTAGCTGGATCTTCCGTACATGCGGCTATGGTCACGGCGCCGAGTGGTGGCGCGAGTTTGTCTCTACGTTGCGCATGTTTGGCTACGATTCGGTACTCTCCATCGAGCACGAAGACAGCCTGCTGTCGCCGGAAGAGGGCCTGACCAAAGCTGCCCACTTCCTCAACGGTATCGTGATTCGCGAGCAGCCGGCTGCTGCGTGGTGGGTCTAGAAACCCTATGGGAAACACTGCGAAACCAATCAGGACAGCAATATTAGGCACAGGCTTCATGGGCCGGGTGCATCTTGAAGCAGTGCGGCGGCTGGAGTCCGTCGAGGTAGCTGCTGTCGCGGGCAGAAACGGAGAGGCGGCGCGACGCCTGGGTGCGGGCTTTTCCATTCCCGCGATTGAGACTGACTATCGCGATGTCCTGCGCGATCCGGCGATCGATGCAGTCCACATCTGCACGCCGAACGCGCAGCACTTCCCCATGGCCAAGGACGCGCTCCAGGCAGGTAAGCATGTGCTCTGTGAAAAGCCACTGGCCACAAGCGTGGAGGAGGGCGACGAGCTCGTCGCCCTCGCCGCCCGTAAGGGAGTTCGCAACTGCGTCTGTCACAATCTGCGCTTCTATCCGATGGTGCAGCAGATGCGTGGCATGCGCGAAGCTGGGGACCTCGGCGAAATTCTGGTTGTCCAAGGGACGTATTTTCAGGACTGGCTGCTGTACGATGCGGACTGGAACTGGCGCGTCGATACCAAAACCGGAGGGCCTTCGCGCTGCATGGCCGACATCGGGTCGCACTGGTTTGATCTGGCCGAACACGTCACCGGACTGCGAGTTACTTCTTTGTGCGCCGATCTCCAAACCTTTCACCCCACGCGCAAGCAGCCGAAACATTCGGTCGAAACCTTTGCCAATAAGCTGCTTGGCCCGGAAGACTACATTGAAACTGCCGTCGATACGGAAGACTTCGGCGCGGTCATATTTCGCATGGGCGGGCGGACGCGTGGCAGCGTCACCGCCAGCCAAGTTTCCGCCGGACGGAAGAACCGCTTCAACATTGAAATCTACGGGACCCGATCTTCCGTCGCGTGGAACCAGGAACGTCCCGACGAACTATGGGTGGGCCACCGTGATACGGGCAATGAAATCTTCATGAAAGATCCGTCTCTGCTCAAGCCCGGAGCGCGAAGCTACGCCGATCTTCCGGGCGGACACAGCGAAGGCTACGACGACACATTCAAGCAGCTCTTTCGCCGCTTCTATGCTTCGATCGCTGCACCGAGTGCTACGCCCGAGTACCCGCAGTTTATCGATGGGCTGCGGCAACTGACCATCCTCGACGCCGTGCTTCAGAGCCATCGAACACGAAGCTGGATCGATGTTCCCCGACCTGGGTTCGAAATATGAAACTGGCAATCGAAAGGAACCCGGCCGCGTGTTGATGCTCGCCGCCATTGTCGCCATCTTCATCTACGGGATGATTGCCGCGATGCTGGGTACCATCCTGCCCGAATTATCTGACCGCTTCCATCTCTCGCCCAGCCAGAACGGCACCATCGCCTCTGCGCAAGCGCTTGGGCTGATCCTCGCTTCGCTCGCCGCTGGCCCGCTGATCGATAACGAAGGCAAGAAGCTTGGCCTCATTCTCGGCCTCGCCTTCATCTCTATCGCACTCTTTGCCTTGCCGCGCTCGCCGGGCTTCCGCGGTGTTCTGCTCTTGATGTTTCTGCTTGGCGTAGGCGGCGGCATTCTGGTGACCGCGGCGAATGCTCTGGTCAGCGATGTAGGCGAAGCCCATCGCGGCATCGCGTTGAACCTGGTCAACCTCTTCTTCGGCCTTGGCGGACTCGCCACACCGTTCATCGCCGCCAATCTTTTTGGGCGGAACTGGCCCCGCCTCTGCTACACCGTCGCATCCCTTACAGTGGTCACGCTGGTGATGCAGATCCTCACCAAAATGCCTGCGCCCACCGGCGCCGGCGGTTTCGTGCTCACGGATGCGGGGCCGGTGCTCGGGCGCCCACTGCTCTTTCTGATCGGACTTTTCCTGTTTCTCTACATCGGCTGCGAAGTGGGCATATGGAACTGGTTGGTCCGCCATCTCATCGCGCAGGGCATTCCGGAATCGCGCGCGCTCAACATTCTTTCGCTGGGATTCGCGCTCGGCCTGCTGATCGGCCGCGCCGGCATCTTACCGATTCTGGTTCATGTGCCCGCCATTACCGTCACGCTGGTCGGATCTGTCGCGATGGCGGTCACGACCTTCCTGATGCTGCGGACCAACAAGCCTTCGGCATCCTTGGTGCTGGTCTTTTTTAGCGGGCTCTCCATGGCGCCCGTCTTCCCCACCACGCTGGCCATCGTCGGTGATGCCTTTCCGCGCATGACCGGAACGGCTATCGGCTTCGTTATTACTTGTGGCTGGACCGGCCTGGCGGTCAGCTCACGCATTATCGGCGCCATCGCCGGTGGCGACCCATTACGGCTGAAGAAGGCGCTGCTGGTGATCCCCGCCTCTGCAGTGCTAATGGTCGGCTTGGACCTGGCGATTCGGAGCATGCTGCGCTAGGGCGTCATGGCGTCCTTTGTGTCCTTTGTGGTTCCAGCATTTTCACTTCGTCAACCCCGAAGGACACGAAGGTAGACAAAGGAATAACATCCCACGGAAATTCGTCTACGCCGTGAAGTTGCGCATGTAAGCCGCGTCGATCTTCAGGGCTTCCATCAGGGGCATGTCAAACTCTTCCTGCTCGACGAAAGCGTGCTCGATTTTGGCCTTCTTTGCCGCTGCGAAAATCGGATGATAGTCGATATTGCCGTGTCCCAACTCCGTCGAAGGCGGCGGCTCGGACCCCG
Source organism: uncultured Acidobacteriota bacterium (assembly GCA_963838905.1). Classification (GTDB taxonomy): domain Bacteria; phylum Acidobacteriota; class Terriglobia; order Terriglobales; family Acidobacteriaceae; genus JABDBE01. Next base: position 143,028 of record CAWITE010000011.1, on the reverse strand, counting down.
GCGCTGCGCCGGTCAGCTTGAAGTCTTTGACGTGTAGCATCGAAAAACGCGCAGGGTATCGGGTGAGGTAGTCGACCGGGCTTTTGCCGCCCAGCACCATCCAGCCGCAATCGAGCTCCATCGTCACCTTCGCGGGATCGGTCAAGCGCAGCAGCTCGTCGTAAAACACCACACCGTTCTCCGAACGGAACTCGGTCATGTGGTTGTGGTATGCGAAGCGGATTTCCGCCGCATTCACACGCTCCCCGATACGATTGAACTGCTCCGCATTCCAGCGCCAGTCGTCGAGCGTCATCGCTTCCCGGGCCGCGCGAGATCCGGGGTCCTTGACGCGCGACGGATCCTTCAACGCAGGCGACGCGCAGACGATGAATTTCAGCCCCAAATCCTTGCAAAACTGGATTATTTCATCCAATTTTGGATTAAGTTGCGCCATGGGATAGTGGGCGCTCACACATTGCAGCCCCGCCTGATCCATCGCTTGCTTCACTTGGCGGGGGGTGTGGTCGAAGAAGCCCGCAGCTTCGACCTCGCGATAACCGATTGCGCCCAACTGCTTGAGCGTTCCTTCATAGTCTTTGGGCAAGAGATCGCGCACGGAGTACAGCTGCAATCCGAGCGGCAGGCCGAGGGCGTTCGCCATCAGCCAGGGCGCGCTGTTCCCTACCGCCGCGCATGCAGCCGAGGCGGAGGCGGTCTTCAAAAAGGTCCTTCTCGAAATCCGAGGCATGAGGCAATCCCTTACTGAAGTACTAGTTGAAAAAAAACTCTCTATCTACGCAAAATCTATAAAACCAAGGGGCGGAAAATTTTCTTGCCTTCTAGATCTATGGTTCTTAAGGTAGTTACAGGCAAAATCTAGAGAGCATCAGAGTTAGCGTCGTGTCCGACATGCGCTGTTCCATTTTGGGACGGTGCGTCGAACTCGATCCGTTCGCGTGACTTAAGATTCTTTCGCCCCCGCCGGGGCTTTGTTTGCCTTGCACTTTTGCCCACGGGTTGCGCCGTGGGCTGCATTCTTGTGCCGCTTCGCGGCTATAGACACGCACGCGCTTTCACCCTTGCCGGGCTTCGCACCTGGACTGAGCTAGAAGTCGCACCGATACACAAGTTGTCAATGAACATTATTATCTTGTAGATAACCTAGACGTTTTCATGTTATCGAAGTGGAAGGATGGGGTCAAGGGAAAACGGTGGACTGCCGATACCGTTTCAGATTGGAAGTGTCGCAAGCCCGCCCTATTCGCAAAGTACTCGAAGAAGGGCGGGACACCCTTTTTTTTCGAGGTCGAGCTTGATTTAAATTGCTTAATTCCGAGTTATCTTCAATTAATTCTTGCAAGTTGGCTGGGTTATCCCCGAATCGTTTTGGCCCCGGCGTCCCAGGCTGCGATTGTGTTTTTGAAATAGGCGTAGTTGGCCAGATGGCAGCCGATGGCCGCGTGGTTGCCGAAGTCTTCGTTCTCTACGGTTGGTTTGCGGGTTCGGACTGCGTTAAAGAAGTTTGCCTGGTGCGCGGAAACGTCGCTGTAACCATCCGGCGCAGTGAAAGTCTCCGCCTCGACCACCTGGTAATCGAGCGGTCCGGGTTGCGGGTGTTCCGCCGCCCACTGAGCCAGATATTCCTTACGCAGCCGTTCGGGCCAGCCCTTCGTCGAATAGGTTTCTGGCTTGGGGGTTACGTCCTGCGGAATGAAGGTCAGAGTTTGCCCAATAATCTCCATGGTGCCTTTGGTGCCGTGGAACTTAATAGGTTCACCGCCGGCGTTGTTCAGATTGCAGCGCAGCACCACCCGAAATTTCGGGAAGTCGTAAAGCGTCTCGATCACATCCGGAAAGTCGCGGCCGTCCTTCCAGCGAAACAGTCCGCCGCTGGTTTGCGCCCGCTTCGGCGCTTCGTTCGTTCCCGAGATGAAGAAAATTCCCGAGAGCAAGTGGACGAACAGATCGCCTGCCAGCCCCTCGCCGTAGTCGGAGAAGCAACGCCAGCGGAAGAAGCGCGCCGCGTCAAAGGGGCGTTTGGGCGCGCCCACAAGGAATGCGTTCCAGTCAATGGTCTGCTCGCTTGCGTCGGGCGGAATCGGATAGACCCAGGCGCCGCTCGGCGAGTTGCGATCGGATGCGCCTTCGATAAAGAACACGTCGCCGAGCGCGCCCGAGGCGTAGATTTCGCGCGCCTTCTCGTAGACGATCGAGCTGACACGCTGGCTGCCGACCTGCAGAATGCGATTCCCCTTCTGCACGGCATCCACCATGGCGAAGCCATCTTCCACAGTGTGCGACATCGGTTTTTCACAGTAGACGTCTTTGCCGGCGGCGCAGGCATCCACCACGATGCGGCGATGCTGATGGTCCATCACGGCTACGATCACCGCGTCTACATCTTTGCGGTTGAGGATTTCCTGATAGTTGCGAGTGGCAGGGACCTGTTTCTGCACGGCCTCTTGAGCGGCCTGATGACGGCTGTCATAAAGATCGCACAGCGCGACACATTCGACGCCTGGAACGGCGAGCGATGCCGCCAGCAGCTCGCATCCGCGAGTGCCCGTGCCGATTGATGCAAAGCGGACCGTATCGCTTGCCGCAACCGGTCGGCCTTGGCCCCAAAGTGCGGCTGGCTCCAGCAGAGTGATCTTCGCCGCGGCTCCGGCGGCGGCTACGGAGCCTGCGCCGAGCCGCATGAAACGACGGCGTGTCAAAGAACGCATTCTGTCCCTTCCTCTCTTACTGTCCCGATCGCCCTAGTTGGTTTGCAGATGGCGGATCAGCTTGTCGCATTCCTTCGCTAGCTCGTTGAGTCCCTGTGGGTCATTCAGTTGTGGAAGGGATCGCCAGAGATCACGCAGCTGGGTTGCGATGTTCAGCGCCCCCGTGTATTGCGTTTTCTCAAGTCCGACAACCAGTTGATCGGTGTGATCGTACCGCTCTCGAAGTGGTGCGTGTATTCGCGCGTCCTCATTCCACCAACCCTGTGACAGAGAAGGCCCTTTGGACCTCCAGAATGCCAGGTCCGCTCGTAAGCGGCTGTTTAATTCAGCCCCTACCGATTCGCCTCTTGCCTGGGCAAGTGCCCTCACTAATTCCGGCGACTGGTCGGCGAATGAGGGATCGTCCAACATTTCAAGAATCGTCCGTACAGCGTCCGACCCGGATTTGCCCAACTCCGCCAGTGCGAATAGCTGCGCAGGAAATACATCTGAACGCACATACGGCTTAAGACGCTCTGCACGCTCCGCCCTGTCCGTTGTAACGCGGGCCACTGTCATGTTCTCTTGAATCTGTTTGATCTCTGCCACACGGTTCCGTACTTTTGTCTCGGAATCAGGCAACGCGAAGAGGACACTGGGACCCGAATTCAGCAACTGGGTAAAGCAATCCAGTTGGTACCCGTCCATCCAAACAACCGAGGCATTCAAGGTGTCCATTAAGTCAGACGGCTTCCATCCTTGAGCACCAACCTTGTCTGTTCCGTTCGCTCCCAACGTTTCATCCGTCCTTCCGAGGAAAAGAACCATGCGCGAGCCTACAGGTACTCTTGGGACCAGTTCCGAGACTCCACCACGAACCGCCTCGGACCATGATTTTGGATAACGGGAGATCGGAATGGCATCTGGCGCAGGGCGAAGCTCCGGTATGGCTAACCGCTCGCCAAGACTCAAATCTCCCTTCCATGATTCGACGACTTCAAAGGCTCCGTCAGCAGGCGTGGTCATAACGAGCACAATGTGGGTGGAGTGCCACGATGAATCGTCGAGCTTGAAGGAGGGACGAAACGCGGCAAAGGCTGGATGTGCCAGAGCAAACAGAAGCATTAGAGACCAGCGCACCCTGAATTTCCGCATAGCCTTATTCATTTACGCAATCGCGTCGCTCAAGAATGCTACAACAGGTTCGGGTGTCAGTTGGCGTAAATTGTCATTGGGAAGTGTTTCGTCCGCTGACGTCGCAGGATCGGCAAACTACGCAGAGTGACGGGAATCACTGCGACCCGAGGTCATCCGCAGCTACGGTAAAAATGCGGGGGACCGAAGAGGGGGAGCCGCGAGAGTACACCCCTCGAGGGTCTCACGCTGGTGCCTCGCCTACACCGGCCCCCCGCTTGCCACGGTGGAAGTGCCTGGGATCCCTCCGGTAGCTCGACACTCGTCGAACCGCCATCTGAAGGGCTATGCCGTTGGTGATCTGCCTCCAGGATTAGAACCTCCTTAGAATGTGAATTCAGTTGACGCTTTTCCGACCTCCTGTGGGCCGACGATTGGCGCGAAGTCTGCGCGAGTACAAGTGACCAAGGTGATCGAAATTAAACTCTAAAGGAGGCCATGCGCATGGCTACTGGTGCCGTTACCGCACGCGAACCGAACGTGGATGTAAAGACCGAAACGAAGGAAACAACCGAGGCGCAGCCTCAGACGCTGAAGCAGCGCTTCATCCATCTGCTGCATGAGATCTTCAGGGGACGTGAAGAGCACCTTGGGTGGCGCCAGTAGTTACCATGCAGCGCTGAAGGATGAGTGCCGCTTCACCGGGTCCGCGCTCACTACTCTCCGCAGCTCGAGGCGGATAGCTGGCTTGCTCCCTCGTCCGAAATTCCCCTCCGGGCAATTCACCCAGTTCGTTACCGTTTTTGCAGCGCTTCTTTCCAGCCTGCCCGCTTGCTCGGTAGGTTCAGGGCGGTACTGGCGATCTGCTCCAAGGGCACGACGAAGCTCACTGCGCCGCGAGAAATCGCTTCTTTGGGCATTCCAAACACAATGCAACTGGCTTCGTCCTGCGCGATGGTGGCGGCTCCAGCTTCTTTCATCTCATCGAGGCCCTGAGCGCCGTCATCGCCCATCCCGGTCATGATGATGCCCACCGCCTTTGACCCAGCTGAAGCTGCCACCGAGCGAAAGAGAACGTCAACACTCGGACGATGGCGCGAAACCAGTGGCCCATCGATGATCTGGACGACAAGCTCTTCGGCGGCGCGATTGACCAGCATGTGACGGTTGCCCGGAGCGATCAATGCCAGGCCGGGTTGCAGCCGGTCGCCATCGCGGGCCTCCTCGACTTCGATTGCGCATTCCTTGTTCAGGCGCTCGGCGAAGGCCCGGGTGAAGACTTCAGGCATATGCTGCACAATGACGATCGGAGGACAGTCGGTCGGCATGGCAGTCAGGAAGACTCGCAGGGCCTCCGTTCCGCCCGTCGAGGCACCCACGGCGATTAGCCCGTTCGGCGCTCCTGCAGCGCGAACCTTGGCTTTGCGAGGAAGAACAGCGTCGGCCGACAGACGAGGAACTGTCGCCATACGTGGTCGCAGCCTGACCTGCGCTTGAGAGGCGCTCCAGACCGCATCTACGAGGGTGACGGCCGATTCGTGCAGGAACTCCCGCACGCCGACCTTGGGCTTGGTGATTACCTCGACCGCGCCTTCTTCGAGCGCGCGAAGTGCGAGTTCGGTGCCGCGGGCAGCCAGACCGGAGCAGACCACCACGGGCGTAGGCATTTCCGACATGATTTTTCGGATGAAAGTCAGGCCGTCCATCCGCGGCATTTCGAGGTCGGTAATGACGACGTCGGGAGGTTCCTTTTGCATTTTTACCCATGCAATCAGCGGGTCCGCCGCGACGGTGACTTTGACCCGGCTGTTGGTGCTCAGGATGGCCTGCATAACCTGGCGAACCATCGCCGAGTCATCCACGACCAGGACGTGCAGGTCTTCTCCATGCATAGTGATACCCTTTTTCGCCTTCCTCAGTGGGGGCTGCCGAAGAAGTTCTGCTCAACGAGTTGCTAACAGGTCCGCGTTGTTTCCTGCTTTTGTGTAGATGGTTGGCTCAACACTACGTAACTGGGGGAACACGCTGTTCAGGTTCTCGGCGTGGCCCACGAATAAAAGACCGTTGGCCTTCAGATGACGAATGAGGCTTGTGACCACTCTTTGTTTTGAAGCGGCGTCAAAATAGATCAGGACATTGCGACAAAAAATCGCATCGAATGGACCCTCGACGAGATCGGATTCCCGATCCAAGTTCAACCGTTGGAAGTCGATCATTTGTTGGATTTCGACTTTCACTTTCATCTCACCTTGCCGCTCCGCCATTCCGCGTAACATAAAACTGTGAAGCAAGTCCTTCGGCAGTTCTGCCGACCTCGCGATGGGATAAATCCCCTTGCGCGCCTTTTCCAATACGCGGGTGGAGATGTCGGTGGCCAGAATCCGCGCGTCCCAGCCTTGCTCGGCGGGAAGATGCCTGGCAAGCAACATGGCCACGGTGTAAGGCTCTTCGCCGGAAGAACATCCGGCGCTCCAGATCTTCGCTCTCATCGGCCGCAACCCGCGTTCGGCCTCCGACTGCCAATGAGGAAACACTCTCTGTACCAGGAACTCGAACTGCCTGGGCTCGCGGTAGAAGCGAGTTTCATTGGTCGTGATGGCGTCGATCATCCGGGCGCGTTCTTCGAGCTGCTCCGGCTGCGAAACGCACTCGTAGTAGCTTTGCAGTGAGTTGATCTCCAGCGTGCGAAGCCGCCGGAAGAGGCGGCCGCACAGTAGGGCGGTTTTTGAGCTTCCAAGCCAGATTCCGGTTTCGGCATAGATCAGTTTCTGGAATTTTCCGAACAGCGCGGGACTGACAGAAAGATGAGGTGGCTGCTCAAGGCGTGCCTCGCCGCAGCGGAACTTGGCTGAATCCTTGCCTGGAGCTGTTCCAGCGGGCAAGAGTTACGCTCCGGTCTCGAAGTGCGCTTTTTTGGCCGGTGCATTAACGATCACGTCGTTCGAATGGCTGCCATCGGCAACCGAATCCGTGACTGCGAGCAATTCGTCGGCGGAGAGGACTTTGTCAATGTCAAGAATCAGGCAAAATTTCTTACCCAGCGCTCCCATGCCGAGCAAGTATTCGATCTTGACGCGAGTGCCGAAAGGCGGAGTCTCTTCGATTTCGTCTGCGGAAAGATCAATGACCTGGCTCACCGAGTCGGCCAAGACTCCCATGGTCAGCTGCTCGCTCTGAAACATCACTTCGGTGATGATGATGCATGTGAATTTGGAAATGCGGCTGGCGGGCAGTCCGAACTTTACCGCCAGATCGACCACCGGGACAACTCTGCCTCGCAGGTTGGTGACGCCGCGGATCCAGGCCGGAGTATTGGGCACGGTGGTGACAGCTTCGTACTCGACGATCTCGCTCACCTTCACAATACTGATGGCATATTCCTCGCCTGCAGTCAGGAAGGTAAGGTATTGCACCGTGCTCAGAGGGAGTTGGTTCTTCCCTTGATTCTTCCCTTGGTTGGGCGCTCCCATAGTTTCACTCCTCGTATTACCGCCGTTTGCTTCGTCGAATGCGCCCGGCTCTTCCGGCAGCGAAGCCAGTGCGCGGACCCGCAAGCCGATCTTCTTTAAAACGGAGCGAAGTTAGCTTCTTCCGCCGCCTTGCCGTTGGCCGGCTTACTCGGGCTACGCTGGGCGAAATCGCTTCTGAACGACGGGTTCAGAGGCATCACCACGCGCTGCTTGCCATCGCCGCCGCGGTTGGCAGGTTGCTCTCCGGCTACACGGAAGAAAGTCATCAACTGCTGCAGTTGCTCGGACTGCGCAGCCAATTCTTCCGCCGTGCTTGAAAGTTCTTCCGCAGACGACGCGTTGCGCTGGGTGACCGTGTCGACTTGGGACATGGCTTTGTTGATCTGCGTGACTCCGCCGGATTGTTCGGTGGATGCCGCGGCAACGTCCTGCACCAGTTCGGCGGTCTTCTTGATGGACGGCACCAGGTCAGAAAGCAATTGGCCAGATCGTTCGGCTACGCTGACGCTCTTCCCGGCCAGCCCTCCAATTTCCTGCGCGGCCAACTGGCTCCGTTCGGCCAGTTTTCGAACTTCGACTGCGACCACCGCAAAGCCCCGGCCTTGATCGCCCGCGCGGGCCGCTTCAATCGCCGCGTTGAGCGCGAGAAGATTGGTCTGATAGGCAATCTCTTCGATCACCGAAGTCTTGGCAGCAATTTGCTTCATGGCTTCGACAGTCTCTTTGACTGCATCGCCGCTCTCTTCTGCCGCCGAGGCTCCTTTGGCTGCTGCCTGCTCCACCTGCCGACTGTTGTCGGCGTTTTGGGTGATGGAGGCGTTCATCTGTTCCAGGCTGGAGCTCATCTCCTCGACCGAGGCGGCTTGCTCACTGGTTCCCTGAGAAAGACTCTGCGATGAGGCCGAGACCTGCTGAGCGGCGGAAGCAACCGCCGCGGAACCTTCGCGGACGTCCCGAATGATGCCCGACAGTCTGCTGCTCATTTCCCGCATGGCCTGCTGCAATTTGCCGGTTTCGGAGCGGTTCGTGACCAGGATTTCCTTGGTCAGATCGCCAGCGGCAATACGCTCGGCGTGCTCGACCGCTTGCTCGATCGGCGTGGTGATGCTCTTGGTGACACTGATCGCCGCGAGGGTGGCCAGGAACAGAGTGGCGACCAGAAGGAACAACGCAATCCTGCGTCCCACCGCGTAAGCTTCCTGACTCTCCTTCATACTTTGCTGCATGGCGGCGGTCTGAAGATCAATGAACTTTTCCCACATAGCGCGGTACTTATCGAGTGCCGGGATCACCTCTTCGCGCAGCCCTGCCAGCGCCTGCTCACGCTTCTTGTCGGCGAGAAGCGCCTTGGCTTTATTGCGAGCCGAAATGTAGGCCTGGCGATCCTGGGTGACGACCTCGAACATGTCTCGTTCCTGTGCGGAGCTGAGACTCTTTTCGATTTCCGCGACTTGGCCGCTGATTTCGTGGCTGATGGCTTCGTTTTGCGTGTTGAGTTTCTTCTCTTCCTCGGGGTCCGTGGTCTCGAACAATTGCAGGGTGATGCGGGCGTTGGTGATTGAGTTCTCTATGGTCTGGTGGGTCAACTCAACCGTGTTGTAACGCTTCTGCATCGAGGCCGACATGTTGGAATTCAGGCGACCGAGCCAACTCAGTCCGAATCCGCCAACCGCAATCACGCACAGCAAGATGGCTCCGAACACCACCCCCAGGCGCGTGCCAATTTTCTGATCTTGCCAAGTTTTCATTGTCCTTCACCTCTCTAATAACGGCTCTTGCTCTCTAAGCTTGTGCTGGCAAAGTCGATTGCATCACTCCGCGCAGAAGACTGGGAACATCGAGGATCAAACCGATCCGACCGTCCCCAAGAACGGTAGACCCGGCGATCCCCGGGACGGCTCGAAACGCCCTGCCCAGCGGCTTCACCACCGTCTGCATGCCGCCCAGGAGTTCATCCACTGCGATTCCGGCATGGAACTCATTGATCTTGACGACAACGATGTTTTCTCGCTTCGGGGTCTCGCCGGAGAGACTGAACACGCGGCGCAATCGAACGTAGGGCAGCGCGCTTCCACGCAGGCTAAGGATCCCGCCGGCTTCCGGGCTGCGATGTTCCGCGGGCAATTCCGTGCATTCGGTCACATGTTCCAGAGGAACGATAAAAGTCTCGGAACCGACCCTGACGGAGAAGCCTTCAATAATCGCCAAAGTCAGCGGCAGGCGAATGGTGATAGTGCTGCCTTTGCCGGCTGTACTCGATATCTCGACCGTCCCGCGCAGATTATCGATGTTGCGGCGCACGACGTCGAGCCCGACGCCACGACCGGAAAGATCGGTCACCGACTTGGCAGTTGAGAATCCGGCGCGGAATACCAGATCGTAGAGCTCCTCGTCGCGAATCTCATCTTTGCCAGACAGAAGTCCAAGGCGTTTCGCTTTGTCGAGGATGCCTGCGCGGTCGAATCCTGCTCCGTCGTCTTCCAGCTTCACGATGATGTTTCCCCCGCTATGCGCCGCAGTTAACCGGATCAGCCCGCAAGGGTTCTTGCCTTGGCTTTCGCGCAAGGCTGGCTTTTCGAAACCGTGATCGACCGCGTTGCGCAACAGGTGCAGGAGAGGATCTTTCAATTGTTCGAGCACGGTGGTGTCGACCTCGACGTCTCCTCCTACCATTTCCAGACGGGCCAATTTCCCATGGCTTTTTGCGAGATCCCGCACGGGACGGACGAACTGGCGAAACAGGGGACCAACCGGGACCATGCGGATACTCATGACTTCACTCTGCAGGTCCATGTACAGGCGCTCGGCCTCACGATGCATCTCTAGGATGGCGCGCCCCTGCTCGGCGTCGAGCTTCTCGATCATCTGGCGCAGGCGGGTTTGCGCGATCACGAGTTCCCCAGTAAGGTTCAACATGTGATCGAGCTTGTCGACATCGGCGCGCAGCGTGCGGTGACTGGTGCCGGGGAGCACGTCAACTTTCACCGCTGAACTCGATTCTTCGTTGGCCTCGCTGGCCGTCATAACTCTTTTTGCCCGCTTCCCTACCTCCCGCGCAATTTCCTTCCTGAGCTTTTGCTGGCCCGGGGTAAGCTCGGGGGGCCCGGCCGCCGCCGCGTTTGAGACCATGGCACGAAGCTCATCTACAGCCTTCAGCAACAGGGAAATCAAGTCTGCGCCGGGCAGCGCCTGCTGCTCACGAAAGACGTCCAACAGGTCCTCTATGACGTGGGCAAACCCTGCGAGTTCACTGAGCTCCAACGAGGTTGCGTTGCCTTTGAGAGTGTGAGCGACGCGGAAAATACTGGGAAGAAGTTCCGGATCGGAAGGACTCGATTCCATCTGAAGCAGCGCTTGCTCCATCAAGTCCAGACCTTCTTGCGACTCGACGAGGAACGACGCGAGCACTGCTTCACGATCAAAGTCGGCCAAATCCACTGTTCCTCCTCTGGTCGTCCGCGCTAGCCAGCGCTGTTTTTCTCCACTTGTTCGAAACTCTTGATCGTGGTCACACCATCGGATATCTGAAAGACCAACCGGCGGCCATGCTTTCCCGAAACCTCTTTTTCAACCACGGGGATAGCGTGCGAGCGAAGAAAAGTTTCTGCGAGTTGAACGTTCCTGGTTCCCAGCGACTGCAACGGATCGTTGCCGAAGGCGCAGGAGCCGCCGAAGATCTTGGCTTGCAGATATTTGGTCTCGCATCCCAAGGCCAGGACTTGTTTCAGAAGTTCAGGATTGGCGACGTTGCCGTAGCGAAAGCGGTTCGGCCCTTCGCCCTGCCCCTCAGGCAAAAGATAGTGGTTCATTCCTCCCGCCTTCTTGTGCCTGTCCCAGAGGCAAATGGCCGCGCATGACCCGAGTATGGTCGAGATAATGATCGGATCGCGGGTTACGAACAACTGCCCCGGATAGAGAAAGTGCCTGGCCTGTTCGTTGTCTGCGTGCTCAAAACTCTTCATGAACTCCGCGGGCAGGACTGCCGGATTGAATTTGGCCTCGGTCATGCTCTTATCCCTGATCCCCCGGTCGCTGCATTGGACTGGGCTTTCGGGCCAAATAAAGGCTCGGCGGCTTGGTCGGAAAGAACCTTGAACAGGTCCATATCGGATCTGTCGAAGCCGACCTTCTGAGGAAGCAACCGCAATATTGCAAGTATCGCGACGGTCTGGTTCGCGAAACGGAGTGGAATAAACGCCTTGACCTTAGCCACTGCGTTGGAGCGATTACGATCCGGAGCCTCAAGGTGGCACTCACCGCGCATCACGTGTTGAAGACCGGCCTCGCCCAAAGCTCGCGGCAGGTCGTAGTCTTCGGTGTCGATTCCGAAGGACCAAAAAACTTGAAAGGTGGCGTTTCTGCGATCCACTTTGAACAAAACAATTTCCTCTGAGCCGATAAAGTTGGCCACGATCTCGCGCACGCCCTCGATAGCATCCTCTTGACCTCTGCTCTCTGCCAGCCTCTTTCGCGCGGCCTCCAAGCGTAGGTCGTTCATCTCGGTTCCGGAGGGCTTCGACCCGGATCTGTTGTGCTTGTCACCCTTCATGAAGGTCCTTATTAATACAGCCAAACGGAGGAGTTCTTCACTGAGCTACTCTCCCAAATAGCTTTGCAAAAGCGCCACTAACTCGGCACCATCCACCGGCTTGGTAATGTAGTCGTTGCATCCACTTTGGAATCCGGCTTCCATATAAGACTCTTCGCCGCGAGTCGTGACCAGAACAATGGGGATCTCGCGTGTGCTTGGTTGCTGGCGCATCCTCTTGCAGGCCTCAAATCCATTCATACGGGGCATCACCACATCCATCAAAACCAAATCCGGACGTTCTTGTTGCGCCTTCTCGACTGCTTCCTGCCCGTCGCTTGCGGTCACGCACTGATAGGTCGTACGCCTTTCGAGGATCTCGCGCTCCATCATCAAGGCTGTCTTGGAGTCGTCAACTACAAGAATTTTCTTTGACATGGTTCTCCTCGAACTGTAGTGCCGAGGTTACGAAAACTGGGGTCAAAACAGCCTTGCCCGCGGCGACCCACAATGATGTTTAGCACAGCGGGTGATTACGTCGGTAATTACGTCGGTAATTTAAAGCTAAAGTTCAGGCAGTTTGGATTCCGGGATAGGTAACTGGAATGCGTGAGGAACTCCTGCCGCTAACCGTGGAAGTTGCTAACTAGCGGGATTCTATCCTCGCCCCGCCAGCCACCAACTTTCGATTTCCTCCAGGCTGCGGCCCTTGGTTTCCGGAACTGCGCGCCTGACGAAGAGAAACGCCGCAATGCAGACGACAGCGTAAAGCAGAAAGGCGCCCGGCGCGGTCAACACTCGCGCCAGCGAGAGGAAAGTGAGGGTCACCACCAGCGTCCCGCACCAGAGAAAGACGGTTGCAATCGACATGGCACGTCCCCGGATTCGGGTCGGGCAGATTTCCGACATCAACACCCAGGTGCCTGTGCCGATGCCGACGGCAAAGCAGGCGACGTAAATCAGCACGAACACCAAAACCACAAGGGCCGGTGCCTGGAGACGAATCGCCGCTGCCACGCCGACGAGAGAAATCGCCATGCCGGCGAACGCAGACGTCATCAAAGGCTTCCGGCCAACGCGATCGATCAGGTACATCCCGAGGATCGTGGCCACGAAGTTGATGGCCCCGATCATGACGTTGGCGAACAATGCTGTGCTGGCGGTCTGATTCGGCACGTGCTCAAGGAAAACCAGGGAGCCGTAATAAATGATGGTGTTGATACCGGTGAACTGGCTGAACAGCGCGATCAGGATGGCGACTACCAGCGGCTTGCGAAAAACTGGATCCAGGACATTCCCAGTCTCCTCTGCAACCGCACAGCGGATGGCGCGGATTTCGGCTTGAGCGGCATCCCTCCCGTTGATGCGCGCAAGGAACTGTTCGGCTTCGGCCTCCCGCTCATTCTGCACCAGCCAACGCGGGCTCTCGGGAACGGAGAGCAACGCCAGCAGGAAAAATGCCGATGGAACCGCTGCTGAAGCGAACATCCAGCGCCAGTTCGACGGCCCAACTCCGGTAAGACCGTAGTTCACGCTGTAGGAAAGCAGAATGCCGGTGACAATCGCCAGCTGGTTAACGCTCACCAGCAGCCCGCGAATGCGGGCCGGGGAAATTTCCGCGATGTAGAGCGGCGAGAGCGCGGAGGCGAGGCCGATGGCGAGGCCGCCCAGCAGGCGTGCGAGCACGAACTCGGTGAGATTCAGAGCAAGCCCCGTCACTATCGACGAGATCGTAAACAGGGCCGCTGCCGCCAGCAGCAACTTCTTTCTGCCGAAGCGGTCGCTGGTGAAGGCCGCAAGGGCCGCTCCGAAAACGCATCCCAGAAGCAGGCTGCTGGCGCCGATTTCGGTTTGCGAATCACTCAGCGCAAACTGGCGCTTCAAAAACACGATGGCGCCGTTAATGACCGCAGTATCGAAACCGAACAGCAACCCGCCAATCGCCGCCACAGCGGCCGGTAAATATAGATAACGAGCCGATCCATCCTGTGTGCGGACGCTTTCCCGCGTGTTAGTGGGGTTCATCTTTCCTTTCGCATGCCCCCGTCGATGGGATGAATTGGACTTTCAAATTGTGAGCAATCGCTGTTGCAGGAAGACCAGCCCCGCCGCGCCAGCCACTCCCCCGTATCCGACCGCGTTTTGGATCACGATCGGCACTTTCCTCCCAAGCAGAACCCTGGTCCGGCGTTCCACCTCCTCATGCAATGGAGCAAGCAGTTGCGGCCCGGCTGCGGCGATGTTGCCTCCTAGAATGAGCAGCTCGGGGTCGAACACGTGCAGGAAACTCACCAGTGCGGCGGTCAGCGATTCGAAAGCGAGGTCCAGCACTCGACGCGCGCTGGGATCCCCTTCCGCTGCTGCCTGAAAAATGGCCTCAGTGGTGGGAACCCGTCCGGCATCGTCGAGCGTTAAACGGGTTGGGGAAGCTCGGTGGATGTGCGCGGAGTAAGCGGACTCGATCGCGCGGGAGGAAAAGCCAGTCTCCAGACATCCGTAATTGCCGCAAATGCAGAGTCCGCCGCGGAGATCGAGGGTCACGTGTCCAAAGTGGCAGGCAGCTCCCGAGGCACCGCGCACGATCACGCCGTCGACGAGCGCCGCACCACCGACTCCCGTGCCGAGCGTGAGCAAAACCACGTTGCGACGCCCTCGAGCGGATCCCCACAACACCTCGGCGACAAGGGCCGTGCGTGCGTCATTGTCAGCACAGACCCGCAGGCCATCCATTCCGGCCAACTCGCGCAACGTGCATCCTTCCAGAAAATTCAGGTCGCCGGGCAGGCGATTAACGCGCGTGGTGGTCGAATCGATCACTCCTTTACAGCCAATCCCGATACCCTGCACTCGTGCCGGCGCGTGCTTTCGCACGGAGTGGATAAAATCCCGGAGCGACGAAGTTGTGCGCGGCGAGTCCGCATGAAAGCTCTCGAGCAAATCTCCGCGCAATCCCACCAGGGCAGCCTTGATCGCGGTAGCCCCGATGTCGACGCCGATTGCGACCGCTTCGGCATGAGCCGGTGATCGAGTTTCGCTCACAATGATTCTGAATTATACTCACGTCGATCCTCTGCAGCTTCCGCGAGGCGAAAGGAAAACGTGCCGACGAAGGCCCCGTCCCGTCCAGTTGCACACTCGAAGCAGGCCGGTTTGGCATTCTTCGACCAGGCAATGGTCCTGCTGGAAGAGCTGCGACGCACGCAAGCCGATGTCATTCAAAAAGCGGCGGAGCTGTGCGCAGAGAGGATCTCGCGCGGCGGCCTGGTTTTTCTCTTTGGCAACGGCCACTCCCGCATGATGTGCGAAGAAATGACTCCGCGGCAGGGCTGCTACGCCGGCTTCGTCGCCCTGGTCGAACTCGCGCTCTCGAACCATGCGTCGATTGTCGGCGCGAACGGGCTGCGTGCCCCGCTGTTCCTCGAGAACTACGAGGGCTACGCGGAGCAGATTCTGCGGAGCTTTCATTTCGGACCGGACGATGCCTTTATCGTGATTTCAACCAGCGGGATCCGCCCCGTGGTCGTCGAGATGGCTGGGGGAGCGCAACAGCGCGGCCTGCCCGTGATCGCGATCGTATCCAAAGCGCATTGCGAACAAGCCAAGCCCGCCCATTCTTCCGGGAAGAAGCTCATCGACTGCGCTGATCTGATCATCGACAACCAGTCTCCCCCGGGCGACTGCCTCATCGAGTTGGAAGGCCTGGAGTGGCGGACCGGGCCGGTTTCCACAATTACGGGCGCAACCATCATCAACATGATCCGCTGCGCCACGGCCGAAGCGCTGCTGGCGCGAGGCGTCAAGCCGGTGTTGTTGCCCAGCCACCAGTTCGTCGGAAATGCCAGCGCCGCCGAGCAATTGGAAGCGTTCTATGAGGCCTATCGCAAGAGCCTGAAACACCTGTTTGAATAGGGATCACGTGAGCGAAGTCCTTCTGGTGACCGGGTCGTCCGGAATTGCGGCGGCGACCGCACGCCTCTGGGGAGCGCACGACCGGGTGTTTATCGTTGGCGCGAAAGCCGAAGAGTGCCGCTCGCTGGCGGCCGAATTGCCTGAAGCGGATTTCAGCGCCGCGGACGTGCGCGATGAGGAAGCAGTTCGCAAAAGCGTGGCGGCCTGCGTCGAACACTTCGGGAAAATCGACGCGCTCTTCAATGTAGCCGGTATCAGCGCCCGCTCGTTGGGCGACGGCCCGCTCCACGAATGTTCGACCAAAGCCTGGGATACGGTCATGGACGTGAATGCCAAGGGCACGTTTCTGATGTGCCGCGAAGTGCTGCGCACGTGGACGCGAGATTCCCACAAGGGCGTAATACTCAACATGGGGAGCGTTCTGGTACGGCACCCGCAGCGGGAGCACTTCGCCACCGCCGGTTATGCTGCAAGCAAGGGAGCGATCGAGGCCATGACCTTTTCCGCCGCCGCTTACTATGCGGCTGCCGGCATCCGCATCAACGTCATTGCACCCGGCCTGGTCCTTACGCCGATGAGCGCCCGCGCGCAGCGCGACGCCCGCGTCCTGGAATACGTGGCCCACAAGCAGCCTTTGACGCGAGGTCTGCTTGCGCCGGAGGACATCGCAAAGACCGCGTGCTTTCTTCTAAGAAAGGATTCGGGCCCGATCACGGGGCAGGTCATCACCGTGGACGGAGGTTGGACGGTGAGCACATGACTCGAACAAAAAAGGCGACTGCATCCTCGACCGATGCCGCCGTCGAACAACGGCATGCAGGCAAAGAACGCCGGCCTCTCCGAACCAGCGTGATCGGCAGCTATCCTTTTCCGGGATGGCTTGAGTTTGCCTCGGCGCACCTGGACGAATTTGGCGAGGCCGATATCGAGGAGATGCGGACCGACGCTGTAATCGCCTCCGTGAACGACCAGGTTTGCGCGGGCCTCGACGTGATCACCGACGGAGAGCAGAGTCGCTACGATTTCAACTTATCGTTCTACGGACGGCTTGAGGGAATTCGCGCAACGCCGTTTTCCCTCCGTCGTTTTGGCCCGCCGGCTCACGATCAGCGTGGCAAATATCCCGTCACCGGAACCATTGTCTCGCGACACGGGCTGGGTGCAGTCGCCGAATTCAAGCTCCTGCAGAAGGTCGCGCCACAGGGACCGACGCTCAAAGCCAGCGTGCCTGGGCCTTACACTCTTAGCGGACGAATCGAACCTGGCAGGGCTTATCCCAGCCGGTGGGAAGTCACCGAGGCCTTGATCCCGATCGTCCGCGCCGAACTGGAACAACTGGTGGACGCAGGTTGCCGTGAGATTACCCTCGACGAGCCTTCCATGAGCTGCTATGGGTATCGCGAGGATCCCAGTCGCTTCGCAAGAATCTTTGCCGGTACCGTCAAGCCCATCGTCGGCCGTTGCCGGCTCTCCACCCATTTGTGTTTCGGCAACTACAAGGGACGTGCCGTCGCGCCGCGCCGCTATGCACCGCTGTTCCCAGCGTTCTTTGAACTGCCCGTGGACGAAATCCACCTCGAAATGGCGAGCCGCGAATTTGCGGAGATCGAACTGATCGGAGAAATCGCGAAGCGGGGCATCGATGTGGCGGTCGGAATTATCGACGTGAAGAACTACTACGTTGAAACTCCCTCAGACGTGGCGGAGCGTGTGCGTCTGTGCCTCAAGTACGCGCCCGCCGAACGGCTTTCTTTCGCGCCCGACTGCGGCCTGAGTCAGACGGCCCGATGGGCGGCCCGGCAGAAACTCATCAACATGGTCCAGGGTGTGGCTATCGTGCGAAAGGAAATAGGACTCGCGTGATCCGTCCGGCGCAGTCGCACGCCGCGCTTCTCGCCGACATCCGTGCCGCGGACAAGCGCGATGGCGGCTTCCGGCTGTGGTGGCTCGGACAAAGCGGATTCCTACTGCAGTGGCATGGCATCCATGTTCTGCTCGATCCTTATCTTTCAGACTCTCTGACGCGAAAATACAGCACGACCGACAAGCCGCATGTGCGGATGACGGAACTGGTTGTTGATCCCGCGGAACTCTCTTTCGTGGATATCGCAACGTCTTCGCATAACCACACCGATCATCTCGACGCGGAAACCCTGGGCCCGATCTTGAAGCGTAAGCCGTCGCTGACACTGGTGATCCCGCAAGCCAACCGCGCCTTCGTCGCAGACCGTTTGAAGATCGATCCCGCGATGCCGGTCGGACTCGATGACGGGAGCACGGTCGAACTCTCTGGCATTCGATTCTCCGGCGTCGCATCCGCGCACGAAACCGTGGAACGCGACGAGCAGGGACATGTGAAGTTCCTGGGTTATGTTTTGCAATTCGGCGACTGGAGCCTCTACCACGGTGGCGACACGCTGCGCTACGACGGCATGGCGGAGAAGCTGCGGCCTTTCGCCGTCGACGTCGCGCTTCTTCCCATCAATGGCCGTGCTCCGGAGCGGCACGTGGCCGGCAATCTGTCCGGTCCTGAAGCCGCCCAGTTGGCACATGACATCGGCGCGAAGCTGGTAATGCCTTGCCATTACGAAATGTTTGAGTTCAACACGGCGACTCCAAACACGTTCGTCGAGACTTGCCGCCGCTTAGGACAGCCCTTCCGCCTTCTGCGCTGTGGCGAACGATTTGACTCCGGGGCGAAAACAGAATGAGCACGCTCCCGCTCTCTCAGGTTTAAGCTGTTTCGGAACAAGACTCTGTGCGGCTCAACCGCTGCCTATAAGGATGACAACGATGGCAAGCTACATCAGCGCCATTGATCAGGGAACGACAAGCACGCGCTTCATCGTGTTCGACCGCTCAGGACGCATCGTGAGCAGTGCTCAAAAAGAGCATGAGCAGATCTATCCCAAACCCGGGTGGGTTGAGCATGATCCGGAGGAAATTTGGCGTCGCACGCATGCTGTCATTCGCGAAGCGATGGAAGCCCGCGGACTTCGGCCGACAGATCTGTCTGCGATCGGGATCACAAACCAGCGCGAAACCACCGTCATCTGGCACAGGAAAAGTGGAAAGCCCGTGTACAACGCGATTGTCTGGCAAGATACGCGCGTTGCTCCCGCGGTAGCAGGGTTCGCTGCACTCGGCGGACAGGATCGCTATCGGACCCGGACAGGCCTTCCACTCGCTACCTATTTCAGTGGCCTCAAGATTCGCTGGATTCTCGAAGAGGTTGCGGGCGCGCGCGCACAAGCCGAAGCCGGCGATCTGCTGTTCGGCAATATCGATAGTTTTCTGATCTGGCATCTCACGGGTGGCCCGCACGGCGGCGTCCACGTGACCGACGTGACCAACGCCAGCCGCACCCAACTGATGAACCTGAATACTCTCGAGTGGGATCCGAACATTCTGGATGATTTTGGCATCCCGATCCAGATGCTGCCGAAGATTGTTTCGAGCAGCGAAGTGTACGGCACCGCCCGGCTGCCGGCAGTTGAGGGAGTTGCGATCGCCGGCGATCTCGGCGATCAGCAAGCCGCCCTTGTCGGCCAGGCGTGCTTCAAACCAGGAGAAGCCAAGAACACTTACGGCACCGGCTGCTTCATGCTGATGAACACCGGAGAAAAAACAGTGTTCTCGAACTTTGGCCTGCTGACCACGCTGGCATATAAGTTTGGCGCGAAACCGGCATGCTACGCTTTGGAAGGGAGCATCGCGATTACCGGCGCGTTGGTGCAATGGCTTCGCGATAATCTGGGGCTCATCGAAAAAAGTTCAGACATCGAGGCGCTCGCGCGAACCGTGAGTGACAACGGCGGCGTCTACTTCGTTCCTGCCTTCTCCGGCCTATACGCGCCCCACTGGAAGGACGACGCGCGCGGCGTGATTGCCGGGTTGACCCGCTTCGTCAACAAAGGTCACATTGCGCGTGCCGTTCTGGAGGCGACCGCGTTGCAGGTGCGCGAGGTCGTCGACGCCATGGCAAAGGACTCCGGCATTGCGCTCGACGTCCTGCGCACCGACGGTGGAATGGTCGGGAACGATCTGCTGATGCAATTCCAATCTGACATTCTGGCCAAGCCGGTAGTTCGTCCGCTGGTGAAGGAGACCACGGCTCTGGGCGCTGCCTATGCCGCCGGACTCGCGGTTGGCTACTTCCAGGATACTGACGAACTCGTCGCCAACTGGGCGGTCGATCAGCGGTGGGAACCGAGGATGGACGAAGAATCTCGCGAGCGGCTTTATCACTTTTGGAAAAAGGCAGTGGCGCGATCGCTCGACTGGGTGGAATCGCCATAGGCCATCGCGTTACGGTCTGGGAACGAAATCGCCCTGCACCCCATTTTCGAAAATCAAGAAGGAGATCGGCCATGCATGGACCATTTCTGGGCGAATTTATGGGTACGCTGGTCCTGATTTTGTTAGGCGACGGCGTCGTCGCCAATGTTCTGCTGAAGAAATCGAAAGGGGAGAACTCCGGCTGGATCGTCATCGCAACGGCGTGGGGACTGGCCGTGGTCGCGGGCATCTTCACCGCCATCGCATTCGGTAGTCCCGACGCTCATATTAATCCGGCGATCACCTTGACCGTGGCGCTTCTGTCCGGAAACTGGTCGAACCTCGTTCTTTTCTGGACGGCACAGGTCTTGGGAGCTGTCGCTGGCGCCAGTCTGGTCTGGATGACCTACCTTGCACACTGGAAAGCAACACCGGACGCGGAAGCGAAGCTGGCGATTTTTTGTACTGTGCCGGCCATCCGCAACCTTCCCGCCAATCTGCTGACCGAGATTATTGCGACTACATGCCTGATTGTGGTTGGCTTCACTTTCGAGAGCAAGGCTGTGTCCTCGAGCGGCCTTGCAGTCGGCCTGGGGCCGGGATTGTGGGGAGCTCTGGTGTGGGCCCTGGGCCTGAGTCTCGGCGGGCCGACCGGATATGCGATGAACCCCGCTCGCGACTTTGGCCCGCGGGTGGCCCACGCTATCTTACCAATCAGTAATAAAGGGAACTCAGACTGGCGTTATGCGCTCGTGCCGATCATTGGCCCGTTGATCGCTGGCGCAATCGGCGCTGCAATTATCAAGGTGGCGGGTATCCGTTGATTGGAAAACGTTTTCACGACGGATATTTTTGTGAAGGGGGAGGGTTGCTTGTGCGATCTACGCTGTGGGCTTAGAAATCAGCCTATGCTCGATCTCATCGCAGGTGCTTGTCGCCGCCTGAAGAGCATAGCTGCAAAACACGACAGCCCGGCTAAGAGCAAGTACATCGCGGCAGAACCGCCTTCAGGCATCGCCTCAAAGAACTCCTGACCCGGGCATGAGCCTGGGCCGCTGGTGCAGCCTTGTGGCGTCAACAGGACA
Organism: uncultured Acidobacteriota bacterium; assembly: GCA_963838905.1. GTDB lineage: Bacteria > Acidobacteriota > Terriglobia > Terriglobales > Acidobacteriaceae > JABDBE01. The sequence goes on along the minus strand of CAWITE010000011.1, from coordinate 121,937 downwards.
AAGTTGGCAAATTGACCTGGCGTCAAGTTCGCCGGAACTTGGTTCAGCCAACTGTTCACGCCCGCGAGTTGAGTCCAATTCCAGTGGTTGAGGGCGTTCTGATCAAACAACGACCAGATGGCGAACGAAAGATATCCCACCTGCAAAGCATTGTCCGGCTTGCTGTTCAAGGAGAGCATCTGAAGGGTGAGCCACGCCGCTGCCTCATAGTTCTTGGTCTGGTTTCCCCAGAGCGCGCTCCCCAGAGTTGAGAAGTTATTTGCGGTGAAATTCCACGAATGGCCGATGACGCTGTCGTCCGCGAAGTCGTCGCAAATGACGGGCGTATTGGCGACGCCGTTCACGGTAGCTGTATAAGGACCGACGTAAACTCCGGCCATGACATTATTTCCCGCTCCGGTCATGGTCAGATTGCTATTGGCAAATGCGCAAGGCACGAAACACAAGAGTGCCAGTACAGACACACCCCACCACTTCTGGATTGAGTAAATCATTTTTTCTCCCTACGGACTAAACTTGGGGGATTTGATCTTCTTATCGTGGGGGGAATTTACTGAGTATTGGCGACTACCAGGAGGGGGCCCGTTCACCTAAAACCGTAAACCACTTACAGGCAATGTAGCCTGTGGGACGAGCTTGGTCAAGACTGATAATTCTTGCAACCTTCGCAAGCGCTTGCAACTATCCTGTTAAATGGTTGCTCGCTAATCAGATGCGGGCGTTCGCCGGAGATCCGGACGATCCCGTGTGGCAAGGCTAGTTATCGCAATCAATGTTAAGGAAGGTCTGATCAGAGCGAGGCAGACCAACTGCTTCCCGTATGAATTCGCCCACGGCCGAACCGTTAAAGTAGTTTTCTGAAGGCTATTACAGCAATCCGTAAATTATCTCGGATTATGCCATTTTCGCTCGCGTAAGACTATAACGACTTCAATCGCCCGAAATGAGCTGATTGGGTCACGCTCCGCGCGTCGTCTCTGCCGGCTGAATCGGCACCTTAGAAAATACCAAGCAACAGTCTACGAATCCTCGGACGTCGACGGCTATCCTCACGGCCAAGGGCGTATCATTCTAGACGCACAAGGAGGCTGTATGAAACAGAATCACATCCGACGATATCCGTCGACATCACCCTCCCTTCGGATGGCAATGCCTTCTCTTGTCAAAACAAGTCTGTCTGGACTATCGCCCAAGCCCAAGTCTTGCCGACGTCGCTTGGTTTCTGCGGCTTTGCTGATTACGCTGGGCACAACTCTGGTCGGTACGAGCCAATCAGCCGCCTCAGCCACATTATGCGTGAATCCCGGTGGCACTGGTGGTTGCTTCTCCAAGATCACCGACGCCGTAACAGCCGCGAAGCCACACGACGTAATCAGGGTCGCTGCGGGCACCTATGCGGAAGACGTGGTCATTGGTAAACCACTCTCCCTGGTTGGAGCAAATCCAAACACTACCATCATCGAGGCGACCGGCCTGTCCAATGCCGTTTACGTCAACGGCCTCGACAACGCTAAGCTGAGCGGCGTGGTGGTACAAGGCTTCACGGCTGAGAATGCCAATTTCGAGGGCATTCTGATCACCAATGCGTCCAATATCACGGTTTGGAACAACAACGTGTTGAACAATGATAAAGCGCTGGATCTGAAAAACGGCACGTGTCCCGGCATTCCGCCGTTTGAGACTGCAGAATCCTTCGACTGCGGCGAAGGGCTTCATCTGATCGGGGTTGCCTTTTCGACCGTCGCGAATAACACGGTGGAGCAAAATAGCGGTGGAATTCTGATCAGCGACGATACGGCGGCGAACCACGACAACCTGATTTCGGCAAACTTTGTTAAGGACAATACGCTCGATTGCGGGATCACGATTGCGTCGCACCCACCTTTCACGGGCAAGGCACCGTTTGGCATCTCGCACAACACGATCTCCGGAAACACCTCTACGGGAAATGGAACCGCTGTCAAAGGCGCTGGCGCAGGAGTCGGTATCTTTGACTCCGTTCCCGGCACATCAAATCGTGGCAACGTGATTATCAACAATCGCCTGACCCACAATGGCTTGCCTGGCGTGGCCATGCATAGCCACACGAACGGTCAAAACCTTGACGACAACGTCATCGTGAGCAACTACATCGCGTTCAACGGTCCCGACACCGCAGATGCAGCGACCCCAGGGCCCACGGGCATTAACGTTTTCGGAGTCTCGCCAGTTTCGGGCACCGTGATTTCCCAGAACGTGATTGAACACGAAGGCTACGACATCGTTGCCAACACTCCCGCGCAGGTGAATCCACACCTTAACAATCTGCTCGGAAACAAGACTGGTGTCGACAATATCGGTAAAGGCTCGGTCGACGCTACAGAGAATTACTGGGGCTGCCCCAGGGGTCCAGAGGATTCCGCGTGCTCGAATATAAAAGGATCGAAAGTCTTATTTACACCGTGGCTCACGAAGCCTTTCTAGAGTCAATCGACAGCCCGCCACGGAAATGATCGAAATAATCCATAGCGGGAGCTAGATTTGGGCTCCCGCCAAGGTTCTTCTACAGGGTGGGAACTCGCGGATAATCCGTTTGCTCATGAACCCGACCAGTCCAAAGAATCACGAAACGGCACGGCGTGATTGCGAATTGGAATTTATGAAAGCTGCCGTATCCACCTCGACCGGCTGTCCCGACGAGCGCGACTCTGCCGCGCGTAAGGTCGCCAGCGTGGTCGATACAATTTCAGCAAACGCAATTGGCGGTTCGCCTCGACCGCGGACCGCAGCGGCGAAAGCCTCCAGCTCGCTGCGATGACCCTTGTCCTTGCGGAATCGTGAACGAAACGTTTGTTTCCGGCCATGACGCACGAGCTCCAGTCGTCGAAAATCTTCCAGTACGGCCACGGCGCCTCCGCCAAAGACTTCCAGGCGCTCCTTGGAATAGGCTCGGTCGCCGTTCGCCAGATAGCTGATCGTGCCTTGGGATCCGTTCGCAAATCGTAGCGAGATGACGACATTGTCGTCGCAATACTGCTCGAGACTGGTCACGCTGCGTGTCTGCACTTCGATCGGTAGAGCGCCGGCCATAAAAGTCAGGAAGTCTATAAAATGGCAGACTTCCCCGAGAATACGTCCGCCGCCTTGCTCGGGATCATTTACCCAGTGATCACGCGCGATGAGACCGGCGTTGACTCGGTAATGCAACGCCATCGGCTCTTGCATTTGCTCGAGAAACACTCTCATCTTTATTGCCATGGGAGCGAATCGACGGTTGAAACCAACCATCAGCACGGGATCACGGCCGGCGATGCCGCTTGCGTAAGCGCGAACAATTTCTGCCAAATCGATCTCACTCAGGCAGAGCGGCTTCTCACAGAAGATGTGCTTGCCAGCGGAAAGCGCTGCCAACACTTGGGGCGCATGCAAATGATGACGAGTGGCGATCACGACCGTGTTGATGTCAGGGTCGTCGAGGATTCTCTCATCGTCGGTTGTACAGTACTGGAAGCCAAATTTCTCTGCCGCGTGACGAGCGTGCGAGCCGTTGGCTGCGCACACTCCGACCAATCCCACGCGGTCAAGTTGCTTGATCGCAGGCAGCAGCGTACCCAGAGCAAAGCTGCCTGCACCCAAAACTCCGATCCCCATCGACGTCTCGCGCGCAAGGGCAGTGGCAGTTCCCTTCCCGACCAGTTGGATTTCACGGCTCGGTTCAGCCTGCTCGGGATACGTAATCAACACACCCAGGAATGGCTGGCCCATCCTTCCCGTTATTAACTCATAAGCACCCTGAGCGCGCTCAATACGAAAACGATGAGTGATCAGCGATTGGACATCGAGCTTCCCATCCGACAGGAGTTGGAGGCAAGCCTCCATATTCCGAGTCTCGGTCCATCGCACGTAGCCGATCGGATAATCCCGGCCCTTCTGCTCATAGGCTGAATCGTATCTGCCCGGTCCGTAGGAGCGCGAAATCCGGAAGTCCAACTCTTTTTCAAAATAGATCTTGCGTTGGATATCCATTCCGACCGTCCCGACCGCAATCACAACGGCACGATCGCGTGTCACTTCTCCGGCCACGTCGACAGGTTCGCTGCTGGCTGTCTCCGCCGTAATCAGGACAGCATCGGCGCCATGTCCGTTGGAATGCTGCAGACACAGATCGCGCAAGCCATCGCGCGAGATACAGACATCGTCCGCACCCAGGCGCATAGCGAGTTCGGCGCGCTCAGGAGCGATATCCATTCCCAACACGCGACAACCCGCTGCTTTGAGTATTTGAACTGTGAGTTGACCTAGAAGCCCGAGACCGATGACCGCAACGACGTCGCCCAGTTTCGCATTCGCCGTGCGAACGCCGTGCAGAGCCACGGCGCCGAGCGTGCTGAAAGCAGCATCTTCAAAGGTCACCGCCGAGTTCGGATGAATCTTGGCGACCAACAAACGAGGGATGCAAGCAAATTCGGCGTGCACAGCGTAGCTCGCCCCGGCACAGGCAACCCGATCACCCACGTTAAGATCGGTTACACCTTCACCAACCCCAATGACCGTCCCAGAACTGCTGTAACCCAAAGCGTTCGGCAGATCGAGCCGGCTGCGAACTGCAGCGACGGCCGAAAACAAACCATCTCGTCGAACCTTGCTAATGACGTCGCGAACCAGATCCGGGCGGGCGTTGGCCTTCTGCAACAGGTTCTTGCTGGCAAACTCGCAAGAGGCTCGCTCTGTCCCGGCCGAAACCAACGATGCCGCCATCCGGACCAGAACGCATCCGGGAAGCAGTTTGGGAGCGGGAACATCCAGCACCGCAATCTCTCCCGTACCCGCCTGCTGGAGTATCTGTCTCATGTCACGACCATTTGAGATTACCTTGAATTCCGCATGATCTGTCCATCGCTTGGTTGCCATATTACTCGGAGTCTGCTGGTCTCCCGATTGACACAGTAGGCACCAGGGACGTCGGCGGTGTCGTCGCCCTTGGCGTTCCAGACCCAACATGCTCGAACTCATACCGATGGCTGAAACTCGAAAGTGAACTGGGAGCACTCCGGCTCCTTGTATGTTGAGCACGCAACATTAATATGTTGTAACAGCAACATGGAGGCATCCATGAGCCCGACTCTGGAAGCGATCTTCCAAAGAAGAGCAGTCAAAGTCTTCGAACCCGTCGAGATCCCGCAATTCTCAAGCAGCCCGCAACCCTACCGTTTCTACTGGGTAGAATCGCCATCGATGAGAAAGAGCGCGGCAACTTTGCATTGGCCAGAGCCCCGCAAAGACAGCGTCGGCCTTGGTCGTGGCTGTCGCCGACATTGGATCATGGCGATCGACCACACAAAGCCATTTAGAATGGGCGCGCCAACGGGGCTTCCGTGGCGAGAGAGTCTCTGAGTGCGAACGCAAAGCCAAGTTCGGCAAATGGTTTTTCATTCAGGGATGGTTCGGAGTTCTCGGCATCTTGAAGTGGATTGCCCTTCGCATGGTGAACCTCTCGAGGATTATTGGGATGCCGCCCGTATCGCGGCAGGGGCTATTCAAATGGGCGACGAAGAGTACATCCCTGGCCTGTGAAAATCTGATGATCGCCGCTGAAGTGCTGGGACTGAACACGTGTCCCATGGAGGGCTTCGATGGCCGCAGACTCTCGAAATTCCTGGGGCTGTCCTCGCGATATCATGAGATCGTGATGGTAATCGCGATCGGGAAGAAGTCGGATGCCGAGGTAGTTGAGCCGCAGTGGCGCAGGCCGCTCGACGCCACGGTAACGGTCCTATGATTGTTGTCGAAAAGAAGCTGATCCCGGCTGAGATATTGAAGGATTCAGTCCTGCTGCATCTGGCCGCTGCCTATTTTTCAATCGGGAAGCGACTTGAACAGAAGACTCAATGCTCGCAGACCCGCGGCTTTGTTCTGTCTACCCTCCGGGGCGGTGCCGTGCTCAACCAGAATCAGATTGCTACTGTTCTTGGCTTCGACCGCACGGTTGTGCATCGCTGCATCCGGTCGACTGATTCAGGAGGGGTTGGTTTCAGAAAGAAAGGCAAACTCCGGAAGAGCCCTTCTCGTCCAGTTGACTCCGAAAGGCACGCGCTACAGGGAGTATCTGATCAAAGCGCGGCAGGAAGCGGAGGAGAAGCTTCGCAAAGAATTGACCTCGGAAGAGTGCGCCACCCTTGTTCGACTTCTTAAAGTCGTCGCCGAATTAGAGTTGTGATGCGGGCAGTGGACAAGCGATACCGGTTTAGTCTTACAGGCTCTTAGCTTGGGACTCCTGAAGATCAAGCCTTAGTTGCCGAAGTCTGGTCGCCTTCGCCGGATCAATTCCAGGCTGCAAGTCGGTTTCTTCGAGGAAATAACGCCAACCCGACCCGCGGTCTTCCTGGCTCTGACACCATTCGAAATCGTTGAGGGCTCTTTGGGCGCTCTCCGTTCCTTTGACGACGGCAACGACCCCACCCGACATGTAGGTTTTCTCGTTGAACCGAATGATCGCGAATGAATAATCAGAGTTGTGTGTCATTCTTGATTTCCTCGTTGGAAGATTCGCATGGAGCAAGCATGTCGCCGTCAGACCACGGCTCCGCAACCTCCTCGAGTCACGGTCGCTTCATGAACGTTCTTGACCAACAAACTCTTCGCCGCAAAGATACTTTTCCTCGAAGATTTCGTAAATGGCCTCTTGGTGGTAGGGGGTAGCACACATTGGGTAAGGCGCGGAACGGGCGATTCATGACAGATTCACAGCGCGGGAACTCAGCCACACAGATTTTTCGCTTTCGTCGGCGTCGCGGCCGTTGCTAGAAAATCCCGCTTGGGAACGGATAAACCTTGTGTGTTGTTAGCAAGTTAAAATATCCGCTTTTCTTAGCAAGTGAAATATCCGGTATGGGATTCAAGGTTGTGGCCTCATGGAAGCCGTGGGGTTGGTTTTGGGGATGGGGTTGCAGGGGAAGGGGCAGTTCCTCTGCTCGGCCTTGTAGAAGCTGGAATGTCGGGGACGGGATAGGGCAGGCCGCGGTCATCGTAGCGACCCAGACAGTGCGGTCCATAGCGCAGACTCAGTGTCCCATCCAGACGTTGATGCACCGTCACCGTGCAGCCGGCCAAGGAAGCTGCGCCAGCCCACGGGTTCGATCTGCAAGTGAAGATTCTCAAAGCTCACGGTGTTGTCGCGATTCACCGCACGCTGCCACTGCAGACAGAAGATGTCGTCCAGATCGGATTTCCGGCAATGCACAAAGGCACTTCCCGCTTGCTCTGGCTTTACCTGAAAACGGCGATTGAACTCGGCGATGGAATGCTCGCGCAGAAAGCGATTGGCCGCCTCCAGGGTGGTGCACCCCGCCAGCCGCAACTCTTGTGGCAGGCGGCCTTGCCAGGTGGAGAAGTTGCGCTCGCTGCGTCCCCGTGCCTGCGGCGAGTAGGCGGGAATCATCTGAATCCCCAGCTCACGCAACGCCCGTCCCACCTGGGTCACACGATTAGGGTCCACGGCCTCGCCGCCTTGGGGGGTTAGCCAGAAATGGCTCCCGCGATCGCTGTACAAGGCGCAGAAGATACCTTTCCTGGCGATCACTTCCTGCAGCCCGGCCAGCACCGTGGTGCTGGATTCTTCGTCCACCAGTTGGGCATAGTAGATCTCGCTGGTGGCATCGTCCAGAATGACCAGCAAGTCATACCAGCGCTCGTCCTGAAACCAGCGGTGCAACTGCCATCGATCTGCAGTAGCATGCCCCGCAAAGGCGGTCCCTGTGGCCGCTTGCGATGCTGACCGCGTTTGCGCCCACGCGCGATCAGCCACGCCCCTTGCAGCACTCCCTTCACCCAGCTGTAACTCAGTTCGATCTGGTGCTCGTCCCTCAACTTCTCGCAACAATTGCATCAATCGCGTTCGCTCGTTGCGTTGCGATGCTGAAGTCGGCAGGGAGAATCCTTATCTCGTCCGGCAGTTGCGGCAACGCGACTGAACCGATTCGCTTAAGCCAGTCCTCAATCGTGTGAGTCGCAACCTTCAACTGCAACCCCACGGTTGCGAGGTCTGCGGTTCTCTGCTGCTCAATCTGTTTGCGCAAGATCGAGAGGGTTTCCGCGGCAATTTCTCTCTGCCGATTTGATGAGTCCACCTGCGCGCTGCTCGCATCCGCCTGGCGCTTTGCGAGCCGCGCATAATACACGTTGATGGTGGTGAGGACTAAAACCAGCATCACGTTCGCGATCGCCGCGTACGCCATCACTTGATTAACACTGAGTCCGAAGACCTTGTCCGACATGGGAGACACCATCAGCGAGAATATAGATGGTACGCGCTTTCACGAATCCTGGGGAAGAACTGCGGAGGGGAACGCAGGCTGGAAAAAGATAAAGGCCGTGATCTTGGTTATCCTCTAGCCGCTAGCTCCTGCGAGGGAGCCAACTGCGTGGAGTATGCACCATCACGGCCCTTGATGCGATCACTGCTTTCGCAGTTCCAAACCCCAACTACTCCTCGCAGAGCAGTCGGTTTTTTCGGGTCTGGTCGTTCGCCGGGTCACCCCAGCGAATTAATCACCCAGCTTACTTTGGACTGGCCACTGTTTATTTTAGCCAACCCTTTCAGCCGTCGACGGGGGCAAAGGTAAACACTTAGCAGATATTTGTCAATGCCGCTTATTGGTGCAAAGTGCGTAGCCGACAATCTGAAGAATGAAGGCCGCAGCTCATTGAAGCGGCGACGTTTATATGGCGCGCAAATCGTCTTTCCCGTTTTTCCACACCATTATGCACAATGGCGCCTACGACGTCGGCAGCGCAACAAACCCGACAAGCAGCTCTGACGAAGGAAGCTTGCTGACGTCACGGGCGCGACCTGCGACGCGCGTCCCGGTTACAGTTGGGAGCGGCAACTCAACGTCGCCGCCCCCGTGCTCATCGGCTGCGATGAGTTTCCAGTCGGCCATTCCTTGGCGGGTTGGTTGGGATAGAACTCGAGCGGCAGTTGTAGGCGGGGGGTTACCAGTCTCACCCTTTCGGTTGCAAGGTGGGTTCACATTCCCGCCGTGACCACGTTTCCCGAGGCCCCCCGATAATCCCGGACGGCCGAGTTTCTCAGGTCCGGTTCGGAGTCTTGGCCTTTCTTCCTTGAGCCTTCCCAGCTTGGCGAGGTTTAAGCGCTGATCCGCATACGCCCCGACTTCCGTGGTTTGCCCAAAGCTTAGTCCCGTCTCACACGTGAGGCTTATTGTCGGCTCAGGGTCCGACTGCCACGTTGAACAACGGAACCACCAAGTACCCAGAGTCCCTTTGCGCGATGTCGGCGTTACCTCCATCGCAGAGACGTGTATCGTCTCTTAGGAGAGCGTTACCTCCCCCTCATCGCTCTTACGGACTCATGCGCCAGCCCTGTTACCTCTCCTCGACTTCGGCCATGGCCTAGTTCTCGGAGTCTTTGCCGGTTGCTATCAGCCCCGGCTGCTAACAGGGCCTTCTCGACGTTATTCTGCGAATCTTTCCTTGGTTGCCTGGTCCCCTACCACGGCGGTCCCGTCGGGTGCTCGCGCCTGTTACTTCCCCGATGTCATCGGCCTTCCCCAAAGAGGGGTGAGTTGGCTTCCCGCTTCTTTCCACGATCGCGACTTTTCGTGGGCTCCTTTTCGCGGCTGCAGACATTCCGTTATGTTCAAGCCCCCAAGTTTGCTCGATCGGGATAGAGCGCGGGCGCGCCGGCCGTAGGTAGAGGGTTTCCATCCTTGCCCTTTCGGTCTGCAAGGTGGGTTCACAATTCCACCATAGCCACGTTTCCCGCGGCCCCCCTATAATCCTTCGCTGTGCGTCCAAGCTGCAACGCCTAGGCAACCAGTGAGTGGTTCCGTGCTTTCGTGGACTGTTCTTTGTCGACATGTCATCGTCTGCGACCCCGGGAAACTCGTCGGCTGCACCTACCCAGTTCCTTCGCCGACCACGCTGGCCTTCGACCAAGATCCATAGTCTCGGCACTTCCCACAACCCCCACCCTCCGATTCCCATGGGGACGTCTGCTTTCGGGGCTTCCCTACCGTTCGCTTTCGTTACAACCTGCCGACTCGCTCGCCTCCCTGTCGGAGCTGACCAAAGGTTTCCCTCCAGCCAACGGAGACTTTTACTTCCGGGCTTCCAGCGGCTTGATCGCTCGCACCGCTGCCGGATATAACTACGGTGGCAACTGAGCAATTTCCACCGGCTGGACTTTCACCAGCTAGAACAGCCACTAGCATCGCTGCACGGATCCTGCAGGAGCTGATCGACGGGATCGAGCAAGTCGTCATTGAGCAGAGCCGCCTGCTGGGCCAAGGGGAAGTAGAATAGCCAGGCTTGGTGAGAGGTAGAGGCAATCATAACGGTACTCGAATGTATCGAGTAAGATCAGATCTGTCAAGAAAAAAAGAGTGGGAGCCACGCGATTTTCTTTGTCGAGATTAGGGAATGAAAAAAGATGAGCGAATCTCCAGATCTGCCACGCCGCAGGGTCAGCGACCCGCGTCAATCAAGGGAGTGAGCCCTGAGTTTTGCATCAGCCCTTAGCTATAGCTAGGGGAGAGGAGAGGCAGAAGCGTGCAAATCGCCCGAAGCCGCATCAACTTCCGTTTACGGTAGTCCCGAGAACCGTTCTTTCATCTCTAAACTTTCCCCTCCAGGGCAATGTGGTCCTATGACTGTACGCGAAGGGCCCGTATTGACATCCCGTCGGATCTGGCTTACAAGATAAACCAACGAGTTGGAGACTCCGATTTCACCCCACAGAAGCAGGTCTGGAGATCCTATTTCCCCAAGGAGATACCATTTCATGAAGATCAGAAGCTGTCTATCGATCATCGCCCTCGTCGCGTTGGCTAACGTAATTTCTGTAAGTCAGAATAAGTGTAGCGTCGTACCTAAAACGGGGGTTTGCCCAGCTGCTGCACCGTCCCAGACCTTCTGCGCCTCGGGCGGCAGCACTAAAGGCACCGCGACCTGCAAGGTACTTAACTGGTGGGGCTTCGCGACCGTTGCTCCAGGTTCGGGAACGGCAGGTTCACAATTCGAAGGCATTGATGCCAGCCAAACGGGCAACCTGATTGTTTCGCCAAACGGTGGCGTAGGTCCGACCGTCACGGTTGGTTCGGAAACCCAAGGCCAGTATTTTCAATTCGCGGGCAACTACGTTCAGGCCTTCGACAAGGCGACGGGCAATCCCCTGTTCAGCAATGCCCCCAACACTGGCCCGGCTGTGCCGCAGAAGTTTGGAACACTCTTCGCACCCAACGCGGTCCAGCCCTGCAAGGGCGCAATCAATGAGGGCATCGCGGAATATGATCGCTTGGACTCGGCATTTGTCCTTGGCGATATCGCTTACAATCCCGCCACCAAAACCTATCACTACTGCTTCGGGATCAGCGCCAACAACGCAAACGGAGCTGTCAGCACTAGCCTGGAGGGACCGGGTAACGGCAAGAGCTACTGGAACGTTTACGTCTATAATATTAATCCCTCATTGCCCAACAAAGGCGCAGGGGTTTTGTATTATCCGGCGCATCCCAGATTCGGAACCTGGTCGGACGGTTTTTATGTTACCTGGGACCTTCTTGATCCTGCGAACGACGATACGATTGGATTAGAAGCTTGCAAGTTGGACAAGGCTGACATTGTTGCCGGCAACACCAGCACTGCCCCAGTTTGCTATACCTACATTCCCCGCTATGCCGTCGGGAAGACGGGCACAAAGGACAGTCTCATCCACACTCTTCTGCCGGCCGATTTCGAGGGCCTCAACCCGATTCCTAGCACCACCGCTGGCGAATACTTTCTGGCTTTGGTTAACCCCAGCAACCCGGGGTCCAACAACCCGTGCACCCAAAGTGTTTGCCAGTCCAACCAATTGGCTTTTTGGACTTGGTCGGCAATTACCCGTCAAACGCCCCCGGCCAGGATTACAACTGCCAACAATTACACGCCCGGGTGCTACAACCCGTTTAAGGTACGGAATACGACCTGCGTACCTGAACCGGGCTTCCCTGCTGACCTGACTGATTCTGTGGGAGACCGCCTCATGCATCGCCTGGCATATCGCGTTTTGGGAGGTGTCGAGTACCTAGCTGTGGCACACACGGTCGAAGAGGACCATGCTACGCGACGAACCGGTGTTCGCTATTACAAAATCCAGGCTGGCAGCACTCCGACCATCGTTGTGCAATCCGGGTCGTCGACTCTCCCTGATATTCAGGACTCCACCTCAACTGCAAACTATGCTTTCGCACCCAGTGTGGCCATGGACAATAACGGCGACCTCGGCATCATTATAACCGAGTCAGGAACGAGCTTAAATCCAACGCCCTTCTGGTTGACTACCGACGCTTCTGGAAACCTAAGCGCGGGGATTGACGTCTGCTCTGGTCCCGGAGGTTGTACCGCTACTGGGGAAGATCAATCGGATGCGCATTGGGGCCCAATTGTCAGCACAACGACCGATCCGACAGATGACCTGACTTTCTGGGCAACCGATGAGTACTTCTCAGCGAACCAGACGACCTGCTGCAACTGGCAGACACGCATCTACAACGCCAAACACTGATCTGGACGGCGTAGCCAGCCAGAACCGACCGCATCTTGGTATTCGGCAGAAAGCGTTTCACTAAGTCTTGTGCTGACCTAGCCCCAGTGGAGCTAGGTCAGCACCGCCTCGCTGGAAGTGCAAGTCAGATCCGCCGCAAAGTCACCCGCGAATTGGTACCTCGCCTAGCGATCCTTCACCGACGCTTTCTCCAAGACCATTTCGAAATCGTGGGCATGGGATTCATGAGAGAAAGTTTTGGCAAAGCTCCTGTAACAATCCTGCTTCGCAAAACGGAGAGATTCTCACCCATAAAAAGGCAGCTGCCCGTCACTATCTCAAAGAGCGTGATCCCCGCACTCCAAATGTCGCTGCCGCTGTCAACCTCTCTGCCAATGTTCCGGTGACATATAGGAAGCCGTGCCCGCGAGAGCAGTGATACCTCTGAGTTCGTCACCCTGAAAGGCAAGATCGAAATCAAGAACCTTGACGGTGCCGTTTGCTTTTATGAAAAATATTTCAGCACTTTATGTCGCGGTGGACCACTCCGCGGCTATGAGCGTAATGAAGGGCATCGCACACCTTTGCAACGATGCGAAGTCCTTCGGAGGGGCCGAGTCTATGACTACGGATGAGGCGGTCAAAGGGAACGCCTTCGAGGCATTCCATAACCACATACAAATTCCCTTTTTGGTGACCAATATCGTAAATCATCGTAAATTATCGTAAATTATCGTAAATCTCCACGATATGAAGGTTATCTTTGGCTCGCTGTCTGAAGTGGCTCAGGAACTAAGTTATAATCACCTTCCCACCTCTGACACGTGACACCTAACAAGGGGAAGACTCAATGGGTTTACAGGTTCGGTCGGCAATGCTACGGTGGCGGTGCGCTTTTGTCGTTGTGCTCTTGGTCACTTTGGGCGCCTGTGGGGGAGGAAGCAACAACAGCGACCCGCCGGCAGCGCCCACGGCCTCTCTAACAGCCATCCCTGGTGCGATTGACAAAGGCCAATCAATCACGCTTACTTGGCGGACAACCAATGCTTCCAGCGTCAGCATTGACGGATTTGCCGTTTCAGCCAGCGGCTCCCGGCAACTGACGCCTGCCTCCACCGTCACGTATGAACTAACCGCAAAGGGGGCGGGCGGAACTGCGCAGGCTAAAGCGGCAGTTACCGTGAACACCTCACCGGACGCGCCTACGGCTTCTCTTACAGCAAGCCCCGCAGTGATTGTTAGCGGCCAATCGACTACGCTGACGTGGCAGACAACCAATGCTTCGAGCGTCAGCATTGACGGCATTGGAGCCCTTCCAGCCAGCGGTTCACAGCAGGTAAAACCCGCCGCTACCACCCTATACACGATTACCGCGAAGGGAACGGGCGGGACGACGCAGGCTGTAGCCACAGCCACTGTGGATCCTTACCCTATTAAACATGTGGTCATAATCTTCCAGGAGAATCGCAGTACCGATAATCTTTTCCATGATTCCAATCTGATTGCGAATGGTGCCGATATAGCCAGCAGCGGGCTGAATTCGATGGGTGACGTGATTCAGTTGATGCCTCGACCTCTGGTGGATGACTACAACCTTGCTCATAACCACATAAATTTTGTGCAGATGTATGACGGTGGGAAAATGGATGGAGCAGATAAGGTTCTGACGGTTTGCAATGACGGAGGCAAGGAATGCCTGCCGCCGAATCCGCAGTTCGTGTACGTAAACCCTAGCGATGTGGCGCCCTACTTCCAAATGGCGGAAACGTATACATTTGCCGATCGGATGTTCCAGACTAATCAGGGTCCGAGCTTTCCAGCGCATCAGTTCATTTTTTCGGGCACTTCGGCACCGACCGAGACCAGCGACTTGTTCGCGGCGGACAATCCGGCAGTAGGCCAAGGCTTCGCGCTCACGGGGTGTATCGCCCCTGCGGGGGCAACCGTTGCTATGATTGATCCCACGGGGGCGGAGTCGTCATTCCTATATCCCTGCTTCGAGCATGCCACCCTTTCAGACTTGCTCGATACCAATGGGATTAGTTGGCGCTACTACTCGGAGGGGTTTAGCGACATCTGGGTGGCGCCGAACGCGATTAATCACATCTGTCAACCGAATCTGCCCACGGGTGGACAGTGCACCGGTCCCGATTGGAACACTAATATCGTAAAGCCACCCGCACAAGTGCTGACGGACATCGGCCTTGGCAACCTCGCGGCGGTAAGTTGGGTAACACCCCCGGGACAGTCCTCCGACCATCCAGGGTCTAACGACGGTTCGGGGCCGTCGTGGGTGGCTTCCATTGTCAATGCCATCGGCAACAGCCCGTACTGGTCGGATACTGCGATCTTTATTACTTGGGATGATTGGGGAGGCTTGTACGATCACGTAGCGCCACCCATTATTAACTCATATGAGTACGGTTTTCGTGTTCCACTGATTGTGGTTTCGCCCTATGCAAAGCCGGCTTACGTTTCTCATGTTACTCACGATTTCGGGAGCATCCTGAAGTTCACCGAAGAGACTTATGGTCTGCCGTCATTGGGTTTTGCGGATGCAGTCGCCGATGACTTCTCAGATTGCTTCGACTTCATTCAGAAGCCACTGGTCTTTCAATCGATCCCGGCCGCGCTGGGCGAAGACTTCTTCTTGCACGACAAGAGGCCAGACGTTCCTCTTGACGACGACTGAGAGATCGGCCGACCAGACAACCACTCGGGACGAAAGAGATACGCGAGCAGTGATGCTGTTCGGGCCCGGTTCGAAAAAGCGTTCGCCCTTTTCTTCGGGAAAGCGCGGCCGCCCTATTTCGAGAATGGTCACGTTGCAAGAACCAACGGTTTGCATTACTGAAAGGACGACAGCTGAGGTCGGGAAGACTTTTGTGAGGTAACCCAGTTTCTTCGCTTTCTCAACGCGATTGCGTTAGACTGTGAACACTTAAATTCTGGCTGTAAGCTGAGGAGGGATGGGGCATGAAGAAGAGAAGCCTGCTGATCAACACGATTCTCAGTACTGCATTGTTCTGCAGCGGCGTGACGTTCGCTCAAGAGCCGGTGCAAGACATTGACCAAAAGAAACACCCCGTTCTGGCAGCAGCACAGAACCACATTATTCAAGCCAACAGGGACATCTTGGAGTCGCAAAAAGACAACAAAGAGGATATGCAGGGGCACGCGGAGAAGGCAAGGCAGCTTTTGGTCCAAGCAAACCAAGAATTGAAGCTCGCCGCTGAGGCTGCCAATGCCGCTGCGAGCCAGAAAAAAAAGTAGATTTAGCCTGCGCAGTTTACGGGGCTACGATCGGTAGCAGGTCGACTTTTTTCTGTGGGTATGGAAATCCCGGGCTCAAAAACTCACAGAAAAGGGTCTAACGCTAACCGAGGCTGCCCGGTGTAACTCAGCGGCTCAGGGTGCCGCGCTCCGCGTTTGGGGCGCCCCTTCAGAACTGGACAGCATAGGTTTATGATTCAGGGCCTCCGCCAGGAGGCGAGATGCCAAGAAAAGCCCAAGTCCAGAGAAGTGCGGAAGAGAAGTTCGCTATCGTGATTGAGGGTCTGAAAAGCGGCAATATCGCCGAGACCTGCCGCAACCGTGACATTGCAGCCACGCGGTTCTACCGCTGGAAGTAGGACGTCGAGAAAGCGGCGGTAGCCGCGCTGGGGGGAAGAAATGCCGCGGTGCGGCCTGACAAAGAACCGCGCAAGCGCATCCGCGAACTGGAGCGCAACTTGGGCAAGCGCATGTCCAGATCGACATATTAAAAACGTTCTGGGCGAACGAGATGTCGCCAAGTTCATTCGCAAGCCCATCAGTTGGTGGCCGTACGACAAACCGCCCAACTGATGGCCGAAACCTCGGAGATCAGCCGGTCGAGTTTCTACTATCGTCCGAAGCCCCGAAGCTCGCGTGCCGTTCGACGACACGACCGGCGCGTCGTCGAAGTCTGTGGCGACAAGCCCGCCTTCGGCTATCGCCACGTGCAATGGTGCTGAAGGATGTGGGCGGCCTGGGCGTGAACCGCAAGCGCGTGTTACGCGTCATGCGCGAGCGTGGCCGGCTCCTCCGACATCGGCGTTTCCGCGTTTCGCGCAGAAAGGACTGGAGCACGGTGGAAGCATCCCCCCCAATCTCATCTGGCAGTCCGACACGACCAAGCTCTGGGCCGGAACCACGGTGGGTTGGGCCTATCTGGTCTCCGTGCTCGACTTCTGTACTCGGGAAATCTTCGGCGGGGACTTGAGTTTGCGCTGTCGCAGACAGGACGCTCTCACCGCGTCGAACTAGGCCGTCGTCCAGGTTTTGCCTTTTGATCCTCGTGGAAGGGGATTGACTTTGACTTTGACCACCGACAACGGTACCCAGTTTACTTCGACGCGCTACTTGGAAACCCTTCGCCAGTCGGGCACCACCCACCGGCGTACGGCGTACAATCCCCCGAAGGCAACAGCCGCATCGAACGCTTTCACCGCTCCCTCAAGGAGGAAGAAAGTCTGGCTTCACGAATACCAGTCGCTCGCCGAAGCCCGCGATTCCATGGCTCGCTGGATCCAGCAGTAAAACCACCAGCAGCCTCATCAAGCTCTCAACTACCAACGCCTGCCGCGCTCGACGGCCTTCCATCAATCTCAACTTTAACAAAAATCGAGGCCCTTTCTGTCTAGTTTAGGAAGGTGCATTACAGGATGTTGATGAGTTGCAGTCAGTCTCCGCAGTCAGTTTCTCGATAGCCGGGTACACGCATCCATCGGCTGTACGTTAGTCTGGCCGAGTGAGGCGTTTTGCGTGATGTTGCCGAAGCTCATTGCAATCTTCTCCTAATTCCCCGCACAGATGAACTGAATCTGGTCCGTGCCAGTACCCGTAAATGTTACCGCGCTCGCGGTCGTCGGGACGCCTTTCGACGGATTGGCGATGGTCGTGATGTCATTGGTTACGCAATAATAAGATGAAGCGCTGGTGAAGGCGGGCGAAATTCCTGTGATCGTCGATGTTCCGCCGGAGAGTGACGCGATCCCCGCGATTGACCGAATACCTTTGCCTATTGTATTTGAGCAAGTTCCATTGGCATCCACGGTTCCGCAAATGGTGCCCGTGCTTAATGTTCCAGTCGCGGCTGGACCCGTAACCGTAACACCAGCGCTGGCGGCAACTGGATTCGCCACCAAGAACGTATTAAACCTAGAGGCATTTTGGAGTCCAAGCCTGATGGGATACTGAAGAATGAAGTTGAGATTACCTGTCACACTCCCCGAACTAGTCAGATTGAAATTTTCAAAAGTAGGCACTCCGGAACGCGCAAAGGTTGGCAGGAATGCCCACGTTGAAGCCTGCCTAGAAGACCCATTCCATTCCGAACTCTGCCACTTTATTCCAGGAGCAGGATAGTTCGTCGATGACGTAGCAGCTTGTAGCGGGATTTGAAAAAACGCTCCGTTATTCAGGAGCGTGGCGGTTTGAAGCACAGGACTCGATTGTCCGTAGGGATTTCCTGCGAGATATTCGATCTGCCAGTTAATGTTCCCTGCGGCAAGAGCCGCCGCGTTGTAGCCAAGCACTGTTGCGCCACCTCGGCAGTTCGTTCCACACACGAAGTTGTCAATGACTCCCTCGGACTGATTGAATTGCAAAAACGGTCCAGAATAACCAGCTTGAACGGCGTTCACGGATAGCGTAAAGAAGTGCTCAAAGACTACATCGCCATAATTCGATGGGCAGCGCGTCCCGAAATTCACCGCGTGGCCGTTCGTGTTCCCCGCAGCGAGCACGATGGAGACAAAGCCGAAGTCGTTCGAATCGACGCCGGAAGTAAAGTCAATCCCGTCGCCTGTAGCGTCGTTAATGTTGAGATAGCCAAACTGATTGTAAAAAACTGCGCCCTCTCCTGATTGCGTTCCGCCGCAACCCGTAATGTTGCTGTCGCCGTTTAGAACCAACCCTGTTCCGACGTTGAGGAAATTCAGCCAGTCAAACTTGTTCTCCCAGGTGAGCGTTTTGCCAGCATTCGAGGCTGTTAGTTTCAACGCCGCAGCAGGCAAACTGGCGGTGCTGTTCTGGATCTGAATCCGAAAATGGCTGTACTGCACCCCATTTAGCGTGAGCCCGGCGGCGGTTGACCCAAAATCGAAGATAATTCCATCGAGCCGAATGTTGCTCAGTTGCGTTCTTCCGCTTCCGAAGGTGACGCTGCTCGAATAGGTGAAGGTGCAACCCAGCCAACTAGTGCAAATGATACTGGTGTTGTTATTCGGAATGTTGGTCGGACCCGCGTAGGTTCCTGCGGAGACCCTGACTTCTCCACCAGATGGTGGCAAGGCATCGATGGCTGCTTGCACACTTGGGAACTGATCGGCATATCGAGTACCGTTCAGATTTCCAACTTCAATGTGAGTGCCTTGCGCCCGAGCCAAAGGCGCAAGCATGGCAAATATGAGCGAGATGGTTAAATGTTTCATGGTGTCAGAACTCCCAGTTCAAGTACAATGGCATTCGAGCCATCGAGGTAAAACAATTGCGACGTGCTTTCGCTAGCTCCGGTGCTGGGGATCGCTGCGCCGCAAACATTCGATGGCCAGGCGAAAGTTCGGCCCCCGGCCCATCTCGTGTGAGTTCAACAATGACGAACATGGGGCCACTCAAGCCCAACGTGACTAGCTTGGGGCTTGTGGTGTTTCCCGTCAACGGGATATGAACAGTTGGCAGGAGCGCCCGCCGCAAACGCGGGCGATGAACTGAAGAAAATCAAGGAGGAATTGATCAGAGCAAACGGAAAGAGCGTCGGCCCGGCAGAACCGATTCGGGGTAATTAGAATGGCAACTAACACTAACTTCTCTTCTTTAACGCCTCAGTTATTGTTATTCATCAGCTGGCTGCTTTCCATCAAAACATCCTTGCTTGCGATAACCACGATCAGCACCACGTCGCCGCAAATGCAAGTCAGATTCTAGGTGCGCGAGTTGAGCGGGGGCTGTTTTTCTACGGATTCGTTTGCGATCCTCCATTCCCGTGAGATGCGCTTGGTAGAAGATCCAGCAGTATTCCTTTCTGAAGGTAGGCGGGCATACGGAGCTGAATGGAGAGTCCTGTTCCCGGAAGAAGAGATGCGGTAAAATGCTTTAGCGTAAAGTGTAGACACCAGCACTTGATTTGGCGCCCCAGGAATTGGTGCCTGCGATTAGACTCATGCGGATGACTGGCGACACAGGGTGAATTGACAACGTTCCGCCGAGGCGTCCCATCTTAGCTCCGCAACTCGCCTTCTCTGTTGCAGGAGGATTTATGAGGTTGCTGCGGTTTTCTTCAGCTCTTCTACCTCTTGTTTCCGGGGGCATACTTCTTTCCTGCCACGGGATCCAGACCCATAGTGCACCTTCCAATGGAGCGAGTTCCCAGGTTCTCTACGTGATTGACAATGGCACAGTTTCAACTTATGCCGTTGATAAAACCGCGTTAACGTTCACTTCATTAGGACAGCCCGTCAACTTAATTCCAAATGGTTCCCTGGTTCAGCTCGTACCCGCCCCCAATGATGACTTTCTATACGTGTTGTGGTCCGATGCCGGCAACCAACAACATCTTTCAGTGTACGCGACTGACACCGCCAGCATTCCGCAGACACCCGCAGTGCAGACTCTCAACGCGCCTTCACTCTATCAATTTAACATACATCGTAGCGCACGCTTTGCCTACATGATGCAAGTAAGCGATTTGGGTGCGGAATATATCTCGACAGTGCGGTTGTTTCACGTCAATTCCGCCGACGGCAAGCTGCGTGAAGATCCGAAGCTCCAAGGCAGGTATGGCCCCTATAACGTTTTGCCGGCTTCACTTTATGGCTTCAACAATGATGGAACTAAGATTTATCTTAGTCGGCAAAATTCGCAGGGTCCGTTCTACGAGCAGCGCTCCCTGAACACAGAAAGCGGGGCTGTTGGTCCAGATGTCATCCTTTATCGGCCCCCTGGTGGCTGGATAAATTCGGACATGCTTGTGATCGGCAAACAGATGATGGTCGACGACCACCGCGCTCCCGGAGGGACGGGCTACATCGATGTTTTGCCGCTGGTTCCGAGACCGCGGCATCACTTGCTTCGCTGCGCGGCTGATATGCTCCCAGCTTGCGAGACCGCGACTAACGTTCAGATCGACCCCGCTGGAAAATATCTTTTTTTGACCGACCCGCCAACACAACGAGTTCACGTAGCGCGTATCCGTCTTGACGCGAAGAAGGTCTACGATACCGGGAATTTCGTTCCGATGACTGCAGAAACCCCGGGATTCGCCTTCAGCCCGGACGGCACACTGGTGTACGCAGTGCTCGCCAGCGACTCAAGCATGCACTTGTACTCATTTAATCCAGCGTCGGGGCAGCTTATAGACGGAGGCACTCCGCTGCCGATTGGAAGCAACTACGGCTTTTGTCCTGCGTTCAGGCCATGATGCCGTCGCTTTATTTTCTTGGCGTACTTACAAACCTACCGACGCACATTTATTCTCTCGGTTCCAAGCGACGTTTGCCCAAGCACTAGGCGACAGGGTTGATTAGCGGTTGCCGTACGGGGTCGGCTGCCCTTATGGCGACCTTCCACTCCGGCCAACCGATCTTGTTCAAAGCGTGTGCTCCAACGCGCGATCGTGGTGGCACTGGTTTCCATGCTTCTCTCGACCTCTCGATATCTCTTGCCTTCAGCCAGGGCCAAAATCAGCCGGGCTCGGAACACGTCGCCCGCCGGCAAAGTCCGCGACTGTGCCCAACACTCCAAGTCCAGCTTCTCCTCCACCGTAAGTCTCAGCAAGTTTCGATCGTCGGTCATGTCTGAGTCGACCCAAACATGCTTTCGTTATCACTGGGACGCCATACTAGGATCTCCCAGGCACGTCACACAGGCACATCTACACAGGCACATCAAACTGTTGACAGTTCATTGATACAGTGTAAAATTCTCCACCTGCGCGAAATGATCGAACGAATGACACGGATTTCATCCCTCGATGCCGCCGCCAAGCTGAAAGGAGAACAAGAAACGCATGAAAGCTGATCCTAGTGTGCATATTGCGCTTTTTTCCACTGCTCTGTTGACTTTTCTGACGCTAGGCTGTGGCGCTGGGGCCAATAACCCTACTACGGGGGTGGGCGCGACTCAAAATCCACTTGTGGCTCAATATGTGGTGGTACCTGCCCACCAGGACGCAACCGCTTGGGTAGAGTTTGGAACGGACACTACATACGGCAGGCAAACTTCGACTACCGCACCGACCACCAGCAACGAGGCGATCACTATTCTGGTGGCGGGAATGCGATCAAACACGACCTACCACATGAGGGCGCACATCAACGACGGCGGCGTATCCTGGGTGGATCAGGATCGAACGTTCACGACAGGTCCCTTGCCGGGCCAAGGTTCGGTCTCAACCTTCAGTGCACCCTTGCCGCCTAAGCTCACCGTTACCCGGCCCACCCCGGGTCTCTCGCCGCAACCTGGAGTCGAGTATATCAATGTCATTCCACCAGCCAATACGCCGCTTTTGGGGGCAATGGTCTTAGACATTGATGGCAACGTCATTTGGTACTACAACCCCGGTGCAGGCCACTTGCCAGTCCCCTGGAAACCTCTGCCAAACGGCAATATTGGCCTTATCGACATGAGTTCCACCGGAAGCCAGCTCGTGGAAGTAGATCTCGCCGGCAATACCATTCGCCAACTGACAACGGCTACTCTCAACCAGCAGTTGGCCGCAAAAGGTTTTTCGATCTCAATTGCTAATTTTCACCATGAGATCCTGCCACTGCCGAACGGCCATTGGATTGTCCTCGCAAATACGACCAAACCTTACACGAATCTTCCGGGATACCCCGGCACGACCGAGGTACTGGGTGACTTTGTCATTGATCTCGATCCCAATTGGGAACCGGTCTGGGTGTGGTCGTCATTTGACCACTTAGACATCAATCGGCATCCTTTTCAATTTCCGGACTGGACTCATAGCAATGCCTTGGTCTACCTCCCGGATGGCAATCTGCTCCTGTCCATTCGACACCAGAGCTGGGCCGTGAAACTTGACTACGAAAATGGAACCGGCAACGGCGATATTCTGTGGCGCTTAGGATATCAAGGGGATTTCAGTTTGCAAGAAGATCCAACCCAGTGGTTTTTCGCCCAGCATTTTCCCTCTCTGGTGGCTTCGAACGGTTCGCAGTTGACCTTGGCTTTCATGGACAATGGAGATGACCGGGTAGTGGATGGTGGCGGAACGTGCAACCCGTATTCCGATCCGAACCCTTGCTACAGCCGTGCCACCGTCTTCGATGTAGATCAAGATGCCAAGTCCGCCAACTTGACTTGGCATTACGACCCAACAGGAATGTATTCCTTTTGGGGTGGTTCCATTTCTCAGTTGGAAAACCAAGACGTGGAGTTCGACATGACTGACCCATACAATACTGAATTCTCACGAGTCATGGAAGTCGCTCCAGGCGCCAGCCAACAGATTGTTTGGCAATTAGACATCACTGGAGGGAATGCGTACCGCGCGTACCGAATTCCAAGCCTTTACCCGGGGGTGTCATGGAAGCAGTGAGGGCGTCTGTCTAGCAGGTTGCGGAAAAACTCGATTCGAAGCGAGCGCAGTACCACAAAACTCTCTTGTTTCCACAACCCAACCTGATAAGAAGAAGGTATGCGTGGACAAGACGAGCAGCAGTTGGATGTGTTCAGCTACGTAAGCCCGGAGCAGCGAGTTCCGCAGGACCATCCATTGCGTTCGCTGCGTGCCATGACCGATAAGGCATTGCGGGATCTGCAGCCACGGTTCAACCAGCTGTACGCCAAAACTGGACGCCCCTCGATTGCGCCGGAGAAGTTGTTGCGAGCGCTCCTGCGGCAAGCGCTGTACTCGGTGCGCAGCGAACGGCTGTTGATGGAACAGCTGGACTATAACCTGCTGTTCCGCTGGTTCGTGGGCTTGAACATGGATGACACCATTGGGGATGTGACCGTGTTCACCAAGAACCGCGAGCGGCTGCTCGATGGGGACATTGCCGAAGCCTTCTTCCAAGCCGTGCTGCAGCAGGCGCGGGAGCGGAGTCTGCTCTCGGACGAGCACTTTACGGTGGATGGAAGGCTACTGGAAGCGTGGGCGAGTGGGAAGAGTTATCAACGCAAGGATGCCAAGAACGCCGTTCCGCCGGACGATCCTGGCAATGCGACGGTGGACTTCCACGGGGAGAAGCGCTCCAACCAGACGCACGAATCAAAGACGGACCCGGATGCGAAGATGGCACGTAAAGGCAGGGGCAAAGAAGCGAAGCTGAGTTACAACGGGAATCTGCTGGTGGAGAACCGCAACGGACTGATCGTGAACACCGAGGTGTTCGAGGCCAACGGAACGGCGGAGCGCGATGCCGCGCTGGTGATGCTGGAACAGATTCCGGGAACGAAACAAGTAACCGTGGGAGGCGACAAGGCTTACGACACGGCAGATTTCGTGGCCGAGTGCAGAAACTTAAAGGTCACGCCGCACCTGGCCCAGAACCTGGAGCGACCCGGCGGGAGCGCCATTGATGGTCGTACGACGCAGCACCCCGGATATGCCATCAGTCAGAGGAAAAGGAAACGCGTTGAAGAGTGTTTCGGCTGGCTGAAGACGATCGCGCTGTTGCGGAAGGTTCGGCATCGTGGAATCTTCAAGGTGGGATGGGTCTTCACCTTTGCCGCGGCTGCTTATAACTTAGTCCGGCTGCGGAATCTGGCGATGCAAGCGAGGTAAACCAACGCCCATCTGTGTCGGCTGGGCTGGAAAAGGATCTTCAGGCCGCAGCCGATGCAACCAAAACTCTCCCCTTAGCTACATAATCGCCAAACCTGGACAGCATTA
This sequence comes from uncultured Acidobacteriota bacterium, assembly GCA_963838905.1. Classification (GTDB taxonomy): domain Bacteria; phylum Acidobacteriota; class Terriglobia; order Terriglobales; family Acidobacteriaceae; genus JABDBE01. The sequence goes on along the minus strand of CAWITE010000011.1, from coordinate 97,539 downwards.
TAAGTCGCAACCTCGTTTTTCCGCAGCCTGCTAGGCAGCCCGGATTAGAATTCAGAGACCGGACTGCCGTACTTATGAACCTCGGGCACGTTGACCGTGATACGTCTTGAGCGTGAGCGTATACATGCCTGACCACAGGACGGAGCCCCCATAAGATGGCGCGATAGAGATCCCCCCTACCTTGCGCTCATCCAAGAACCGCCGATTCCCAACAGCCAGATATCCGAACTCTTGTGTATTGCTAACTAAGGGCGACAATATGAAGCCAGTCGTCATCATGTTCGAAATAACTCGGTAATTCGTACTTTCTCCATTCTTTAGAGTCAGTTTGATGTTCAGCTGAGGAGGCTTAAACAACGCCATGAGTAACTTACCCAGCAGCGTTGGCTTAATATCGACTTCCGCAAACAACGGTCCATCCACTTCGGGAAGAGCGACTGTCAAACCTGTCCTATGTTTTTCTTGGCAAATCACACTCAAGGTACTCCTAGTTTGCGTGACTTGATTCCTGCGCATAAAAACAAATTGCCCATCAAATGATACTAATGTGTAGTTCTCAAGTAGGGCGGGCCAACTCACTCCATCCTCGAGGGATGGAAGTCTCCCATCGGGAGTCAGGAGATCAATCAGCACCCAGTCGGGAGCACTTGTACCGCGAAGATGCTGTTCATTGAGTTCAGCCAAGGTTGGAGTATAAGCTGAATAACTCTGAAACACAGGGCGGGGATTCCAAGCATTATTCGATGCCAAGATAACCGCTTGTTCATATGAATAGATGTCGCCGCTTCCCTTGAGCGCAGGTAAGGGGTATTCACCGCCGAGATTCGCCATGGCTCTTGTAAACCTATTCCGCAAGCTATCGCGGTCGGCAAGCCTTGAGCGCATCCCATCCCACGCTTCGGCGTACGTGCTGTACGTGCTCTTGTAAGTGACTCGAGAGAGAGTTCCGATCGCCCTTCTTGAGATAAACGCCAAGATCTCTGTTCGACTGCCTCGCCCCGCAACCGTGCCGGCCCCAAATTTCTCTCTTACCTCTTTGATGAGCACTGGATCTTGACGGAAATCAACAGCGACAACGAGAACGATAGAAATCAACAGTGATCCGATTAGGTATTTGTCAGTATAAAGGAAACCGATAATCAAGGTGATAATGACAAGCGAGTTGAATGCAATTGATAGGTGATCGGTCCTTACAAATCCATGTTTGAACGCGATCAGCAGGAATGGGGCACAGAGAGAGCCCAGGAACCACTTCGACCAGTCAGCTAATTGGGTAGAACGAATTAGCGACAAACATATTAATGCTGACACAGTCACGTAGGCGATTACCAACCCATAGCCCATCATGCTGGGCCAACCCACCCACGGGATGGACATCGCGTCAGTGTAGCCAGACGCCAGCAAGAAGGTGCCGCGCAGGAATGCTGGGAAATCAGACAGTGACTGGCCGGTAATAATCCAAAACGTGATGGTCGCCAGAACGGGGACAAACACTAAAGGAATGGCTTGCCTAGAAGGAAAGCGGTACAGAAGCAGGGCGTCAAGCATAGCAAAGGACACGCCTATGGGTAGCAGAAGACTTCCTTTTATGAGAGGTAAGAGGCTCAGAGCCGAAAACATGACGATTATTGCCAATATATGCCACCACCGGAGATTCGCAACCTTGCACGCATCGGAGCTAGAAAACTTGAGCGCGCAAACTACCAGAAGGAATGCATAGGAAAGCAGCAGCGCATCCCGGGAGGGGAAAGTCGCAAGAAACAACATAAGTATAACTAGTAAGTACTGTTCCCTGCCCCGCGCAAGATAGAGCAATGCGATTACATACGACAAACCTATTAGTAAGCTGCCGTAAACCATCAGGCGATCGGTCGCTGGATGAAAAAATCGCGTGTAGATCGATGCATAGGGTCCAAAGGTAAATATGATTTCCTTGCCGAACCTCAGGTGGCGGGCAACCGCCTCATTCATTGCGATCATCCACGATTGATCAAGTTTCACCAACGGCGTGCTTTGCTCTAAGTTACCGCGAGCTTCACGCATGGCGGAAATCCACGATTGATCAATCCCTTTGTCTGGCATGTCTGGATTCAATGGGACGAAAATCGCCAAGGTCGTCAGGGTTACGAATGCGGCCAATAGAAAGGGCGGGAGCTTCGCAATCCGAGCAGATCGACTACAGGGATCGTTGAGGCTTGGCTTCTCGCTGGCCATCCGTTGGAGCTGCATTGAGCCGCGTTGCCTTGTCCGTGCTCTACCCGGCCGTAACCGACTTAGGGCGGAAACACTCAAACTTTTTCCGGGCGAGGGGACAAGCCAAGTCACACTGTCATGCTCCAATAACCTGGGATACAGCCTTGTCGGGTTTTGGCTGTCTCCGATAATCCCCCCGGCTGAAATGCTTTTCCAGCCAGCAATACAGAGTAATGAACAAATACCGGCTGCCCATTTCTTTGATCTTGAGTTTCGAGACGCCTGAACGGCGGTTTCTCCATGTAATGGGCATCGTGCTCCATGAATAACCGCGCACGATGGTTTTGAGCGGCAACTCCACCGTGAGGTTAAAGTGCGGCGAGAGGAACGGCCGGCACCCATCGATCACAGTTTTCCGGTAAGCCTTGAACGCGTTGGTAAAATCGTTTAGCGGAACGTGAAACAGGAGACGCAGGAAAGTATTGGCTAATCGATTCAGGTAGAACTTGGTCCAAGGATAATCGATAACCCCACCCCCGCGAACGAAGCGGGACCCGAGGACTGCGTCCCAACCTTCATTCAGGGTTCGCCAGTAGCGGACAACGTCGCGACAATCGTCCGACTCGTCGGCCATCATCACTACGACCGCATCACCCTGCATGTGATCAAACCCGAGGATAATGGCGTTTCCGAATCCGTGTGGGCCCAGGTTCTGGACCGGCCGCAAGGTCTGCACATTCGCCATAGTCCGTTGCAGGATCTCCCAAGTCGAGTCGGTGCTGCCGTCGTCGACCACGATGATTTCATGGGCGATGCTCTGCAACCGTAGCTCGACGTGCAGATGCTCCACCGTTGCAGCTATGCACCCCTCCTCGTTCTGCGCAGGGATCACGACAGAGAGAACACGGAGGGGCTCACGGGCCTCGCGCAGTGTCGGCGTTTTCACAAACCGCTCCTTTCCAGCCAGTCGGGGTTACATTGGGCATGGTCGGCGATCTGAGCGAGAAGCCTTTCCAGCGATATCTCGGCGCGCCATCCGAAGTCAGACTCCGCGTCACGGTTGTCCATCACCAGCCAAGGAATGTCATAGGTGCGCGGGCGGAGATCGGCGACGGGGGCGTGGATTCCAAATCGAGCATCACACCACGCCGTGAGCTCAGCCAGTGACATAGCGTTTCCCAACCCGCCTCCGACGGTGTAAATCCGTCCACCGTTGGAACGTGCGGTGCGTATTTGCCGATCCAGCAGCGCCGCAAGGTCGTGCGGATGAAATGCGTCGCGGACTTGTTTTCCCATGCCATCGAAGCCAATATAGCGGAGAGCCCGACGTCGCAGATGGCCGTTTACCCAATAGGAAAAGATTCCCTGGTCAGGCGTGCCAAACTGCCCGGGCCCAGCCAGCACACCACAGCGGTTAATCCAGACGGGAAAGTCGAAGGCACAGCCATACTCCAGCGCGACGATCTCCGAGGCGAGTTTCGTACTGCCATAAAGCGAAACCGGCGGGTCAGTCGAAAACTCGGGCCCGATTCCACGGCACGTCGTTCCCGACGGCAAAGGTTTGGAATTGTCCACTCGGAAAGCTTTGTCATTCTCCTTGAGAGGAATCGAGCGCAGGCCGTTGATGGAATAGACTCTGCTGCTACTGAGCAGTATCAACCCGGCTCTGCGCGCCCTACAGTATTCGAGTACATTCACCAAACCCGAAAGATTATTCTCGAAAAGTTGCCGGCTACTGAATCCACTTTGCACGCCCGCCAAAACGCTTGGGTTGGCGGCAGCGTCAATCACCCAGTCAGCGGTGGGTAGACCCTCAAAATCGCTAGCTGCACGGATGTCGCCGTGAATGAATGTCGCGCCCAGCTTGCGGAGACGGACGCGGTTAATCTCCGATCCGGGGCGCATCAAGTTGTCGATGCCGCAGATCGACAGATTCTCATGCCTCTCTAATAAAGACTCGACTAGCGAACTGCCCACGAATCCGCAAATCCCGGTGATGAGAACCTTCATCCCGTAGCCTTCTTCGTCAACCGCTCTGTCCAGCTAGTGATGATCTCTTGGAAGACAGTGTCGAGCGTTCTGGTGATATCCCATGCCGGGTAGTGCGTCTTCATCTTACGCAGGTCGCTGTAGTAGCAAATGTGATCGCCGCTGCGATTTTCGTCGACGTACCGCCATTTCATGGCCTGGCCAGTATGATGCCGGGCCATTGCAAAGGCCTCATGAATGGAGCACGAGTTCTGCTTTCCACCGCCCAGATTGTAGACTTCCGCCACACGTGGAGCTTTTGAAAACTCAAGCATGAATCGTGCCACATCGTGGGAATGGATGTTGTCGCGCACCTGCTTTCCCTTGTACCCGTATACCGTGTACTCGCGGCCCTCCATGTTGCACTTGATGAGATAACTGAGGAAGCCATGCAACTCAACTCCAGAGTGGTTGGGGCCAGTCAGGCAGCCACCGCGCAGGCAACACGTAGGCATGTTGAAGTAGCGGCCGTATTCTTGCACCATTACGTCGGCGGCCACTTTCGAAGCACCGAATAAAGAATGCTTGCTCTGATCGATGGAAAAGCTCTCGGGGATACCATTCTCATAGGCCGGATCCTCATAATCCCAGCGTAATTCGAGTTCCTTCAGCAAAATTGTGTTGGGCCGGTCGCCGTAGACTTTGTTGGTGGACATGTGTATGAACGGCGATTCAGGGCAGTATTGTCGCGCCGCCTCCAGCAAATGCAGAGTGCCCAGTGCGTTGGTCTCGAAATCCAGGAATGGGATCGACGCCGCGCGATCATGAGAAGGCTGCGCAGCAGTATGTACAATAAGGTGAGGCCTCAGTGCCTTGACGAAGGGGAGTAGCGCTTCACGATTCCGGATGTCGAGCGTGCTGTGCTGGTAACCCTGAATTTGTCCCTGGAGTCGACTGAGCACCCAAGTCGTGTCCCCCTCATTCCCGAAGAACACAGCACGCAGATTGTTGTCGATACCGACGACCCGAAACCCCAGGTCGGCAAAAAACAGACTGACCTCCGATCCGATCAGCCCACAAGAACCTGTGACCAGCACGACTTTCGGTCCCACTCTACACATCCTCCTGACTCTGAAGCCTCAGCAAAACGCCTAGGCTTTTGCTTTAGTTTGCTTCCGGTAGCTAATAGAAAAAACCATATGCTCGGAACTCGCACGTGCCTTTCGGGAACATCCCGCCACTTCAGCCCGTTCTAATAGAAATCACTGGCAGAGCAAATGCCCCTAAAAGTGCACGAGGAAAACCATTCTCCATAATACGGCAGCAGCTTGTACGACTTTGTACGATTTTCGATCTGCAGGAAGATGAAGAAGGGGAGCGCGAGACAAAGATATCCATGACGTGCGACTAGTCGAGCGTTTTCACCAGTACCTGACTGAACGCCCCACGGTTGGTGGATCGTCGTCCATGATTAGATGCAGGAGAACGTGAGTGATCCCTTAATTAAAGAATTTAACAATCGACTGGAAACCGCAAGGGTCTTTTATGGGCTAGCCGCCCACGTCCAGTGTGGTGTTCAAATGCTTGCTGTGGCACTACAAGGCACCAAGTTTGACCGATGCACCAGTTTCTTAATGCGTGTCCGCGTTCCACATTGGCCCGCTCCCCACGTTGGCCGTTCGTCCGATTTACAGCGGAGACTCCCTGGTAGTGACGAAACACCTCGGGGTTTCGGTAAGTGTTGGACTTCTGCACAACTTCGTTCCTTGAGGTTGGAGCCGCGATGAAGCTCGCCGACGCGGAGATTCTAAGCGGCGGCCTGGAGTACCTGGAGATGGGCGCTCCATCTCCTTTTCTAGCACCTTCATTGAGGCAAAGGAAGATCGCGCGCCCTTCACCAGAGAAGGATAAGACGCCACAAAGTTCCTAGGCGAATGAATTGAAATGGCCCCAGTGCACTAAGGAGGAGTGTACACAAGGGCCGGGAGACGCCAAAGCGATAGTGCAGGCAGGAGGTCTAGAAGAAGTTAACCGCCCGGAAGATAAAACTGTCAAAGGTAGCCACACCAAATTTTACGCCAGCAGACATCTGTGCCACCAGGTGCATCAACCTCGCCATTTTTGAAGCCCCGTATAAACGCAAACCCGCCGCGCGCAAACAAAGCGGTAACAGCATTCAGCACGACCTTCAGGTCATCGCCCTTATGACCTAACCTGCCGCTTTTGGCTCCCTTCCATCAACATTGTTTCTAAGTTAGCGATAGAAAGACCCACAAAATTCTCCAATACGTGATCAGCGCCCGCCGCGGTTAACATTTCAGAACGGTCGCGATCCGCGACGCCGATGCAGACTAGATTTGCCGCCTTCGCTGATTGGATCCCGGACACGGCATCTTCTATTGCCAGCGAATGTTCAGGGCTAACATTCAGCAGTTGGCACGCTCTGCAATATATTGCAGGATCGGGCTTGCCGCGGACAACGTCACTCCCGCTGACGATGACATCGAAGTATTCTGTCAAGTTCAACCGGTTGAGCGTCGATCGCGTTCGACTTTCACTTGCCGAGGTAGCGATGGCGGTCGCGATTCCTACGCTGCTGAGTTGATGAAGAAATTCCATCACCCCCGGGAGAGGCTTCACTTCGAAAGATGAGTTTTGGAAGAACTCATCCTTCCGCTTTCCGTAATGCAGAGTCTCAGCCTCAGAAAGTTCGCCCAAAAAGTGACGCAGGATGTCAGATCGTTTTCTGCCATCGAGAATGAAGTCCAGTTCGACGTTGGACACTTCTCGCCCGAGTGTTCTGAGAAACTGTCGCCATGCTTTGCGATGGGCCGGATGGCTGTCAACTATGACACCATCCATATCGAAAATAACAGCCTGCAAATGCGATCGGCAGTTCTTGCTCTCCGCTGAAAGTACAGTTGATGACATAGTGACTAAAGTCCAGGCCACGTCTCTTGGGCGGCCTCATAATTTTCCATGGTACCAACATCGGTCAGGTAATCTGATATCGGGTACGCCCTCATCCGGCCCACCAAGCGAGGGAGAACATCAAAGCCCAAATCAACAGGCAAGCGGGATGGAATCGAGTCGAGCAACATGGGAGTCGCAATCATGATACCCGAGAAAGCCCAGTCACTTCGCGGGTGGGCAGGCTTTTCCACAAATTCCCGCACAAGAAAATTGGGATCGAAGGTAAGGACGCCACATCGACTCGGATCTTTTACACGGCATGAACCGATAGTGGCAACAGGAGCACTCTTGAGGTGGAACTGAAGCATTTCATTGAGGTTTGCATTTGTCAGAACATCTGCATAAAGAACCCAAAAGTACGGTTCGGTAGCGACCCAATCGCGGTTGCAAACGAGAGTGCCTGCGGAACCGAGCAGAACCGGTTCCTTCGATAGGTGCACCTTTACTCCCCTCTTCGACCGCTGCAGCGCAGCACGCACTGGCTCCGAATGAGCGTGTAGATTGATCAATACTTCATCGATGCCCGCGTGCTCGCAAATCTCAAGCCAGATGTCGAGCATAGCTCGACCACGGATTGGCACCATGCACTTAGGCATTGTGTCGGTGAGTGGCCGTAATCGTGTCCCGTGCCCGGCGGCCAGGAGGAAAGCCTTCACGATTCTGCTTTATCGGACTGCCCAAGTTGCATGTCGTTTAGGATTGTGCGGTCGAGATTGGTACGAACGTCCATCGGGATCCTGCACGCTCATCACTGTCGATGAAAGGATCATTGACAATGACTTGAGCGCCCTGGAAGTCAAATCCAAATGCCATTTCCTTGACACCGTCTGCCGCTAGGGCTTTGCGGACCGAATCTTGGTATGTTGGATCACAGTAAAGCAGCAGAAAACCACCTCCACCCGCCCCCGTGATCTTGCCACCCAGCGCACCGGTTCTTTTCGCTATGTCGTACAGATGATCGATTCGCGGCGTTGATATTTTGTTTGAGATTCGTTTTTTCGCTAGCCAAGCCTCATCCATAAGCGACCCCACTGCATTCAGATCACTGCGCTCGATTGCCACTCTCATACGATCTACTAGCGACCGAACCTCATGGAGGGCATCTACCGCGTAAGCCTTGTGGCCTCGCGTCGACTTCTCCTGCTCCTCGAGAATCGTCCACGAGTTGTGAGCGGATCCGACAAAGAAGAGCATTAGATTGTTTTGCAGTTGTTGAAGAAATCCAGAATCGACATTGAGCGGGGTCACGTGGGCAGTGCCGTTTGGCTCAAACGTAATAACGTTCAATCCGCCGAACGCAGCCGCATATTCGTCTTGCTTCCCGATGTGTCGTCCCAAGACATTTCGTGCCACGTGGAAGGCGCGCTCAGCTAGTGCGTACTTGGAAAGTGGTTGGTTCAAGTAGGTGGTCAGCGTCTTAAGAATATTGACACAAACACTGGCAGACGAGCCCAAGCCCGTGCCCGGAGGAATCTCCGAGGCAAGAAAAAGATCCACAGAACAGTCGCATGCAAGGTCCTTGAGCACCGCCAACGGGATGTCTAATCCGCTGCCCTCAATCTTCATGTTTGCAACGTCTTGCCATGTGTTGAAAATGCGCAGGTCGGAAGAAATAATTTGGATGCGGCCGTCGGTCCTCTTCCCGAGAACAGTGTAGAAATACTTGTTAATTGCGGCGCTTAGAACCGCTCCGCCAAATTGCTCGTAGTAGGCAGGGAGATCCGTTCCGCCACCCGCAAAGCTAATCCGCACTGGGCTGCGACCGATGAGCACGGTGCAATACCTCCCTTATCGGTGGAAAAGAGACTTCGTTCATCATCTTCTCTGGTACCCCTCCAGCGGGATCGATTTGTGGGTAATATAATATCCTACCAGCCAAGGTCCACAATGTCTGCAGTAGCAGGGAGAAATCAGTTAACAGGGAGGGGTGAAGGAGATATTGCAAGTCAAACCGTGTCTTTTCTTCCGACGAGTTCTGTTCGCGGAGACCGTGTACTTGGGCTAGCCCCGTCATGCCTGGTTTAATGCTTAACCGCTGCTGCTGCCAATCCGAATAGTGACGTACCCGGTCCGAATTCTCGGGGCGTGGTCCCACCAGCGACATGTCACCGCGAAAAACATTCCAAAGCTGTGGCAACTCAGTAATGCTGAACTGATGCAACAATCTCTCCAACGAAGACATATTCGGGTCGTGCCGGTCCAGGTTCAGGCGGAGCATAGAAAAGGGTTTCCCGTGCTGGCCACACCGATCCTCCCAGACGAAGGCGCGACCCTTTGCCCGACTGAGTGCAATTGCCACCGGGAAAAGGATCGGCAGCGCACACAGGAACGCGGGTAAGCCGAGGACAAGGTCTACGACTCGTTTCGCACGCCAATGCAAACTGGACGATGACGCCGCTTGAAGCCGCAGTACGGGCAAACCGTCCAGATCGAGGAAGTTAGGCCTGGACGAATACAATTCGTATGGCTGAGGGACCAAACTGACGTTGATGCCGTGCTCCCGACAGCGACCTGCAAGGTTAAGCACCTCTGGCAGCGATGGCCTCGCAAGCGCCAGAATCAGCTCGTCAACACGGTTTCGTTTGAGTACCTCGACAACACCCAGGGATGACACAGAGATCGGCGACACACTCACCTGCCCAGATAAACCGACATCCAGCGACGATTCCGGGGGGCAGAGAAAACCGACAACCTCGCAGAGTATCTCCGGATGCTGTTCAATTTTTGCAATCAACTCACGGGCCACATGACCAGTTCCCACCACGACTACGCGACTGACGTCACCTGCCCGGTGCCTGGCGCGCAGGAATAGGCGCGCTCCGTATCTGATGAGTACAAAGCCCACCAGAAGAAGAATGCCAAAATAACCCAGAGCTAACCGGGAGACGTACTGTCGTGCGAGATAACCTCCCGCAAGCAGCGCTGCCATGAGGAAGCAAACGGCCAATGACAATTGTGAGACGATGGCCGCGAGACGCCAACCTCCGCGGAAACCATCCAATTGCATACTTGAAGAGAGAAGAAACCATAGTGCGCACGTTGCCAAAAGAAAAAGTGGCAGATGATGCGGCGACAGACCTTCCGCAGCATCCCAACTCAAGCCATAACGAAGAAATTCTGCGCCAAACAGGGCGATCACTATCCACCCCCAGTCGGCCGTCAGAATCCAGCGCGTGACACCATGCGTCTTCACAGATTCACATTCCCTGAAAAGCGAATTTGGAGCGATCCTCGGCCGACAGCTTTCGGCGGATAGCGTTAAATAGAGCATGAGTAACGCAGAGCTGAAGATCCTCAATAATTTGCATATTATCTGACGGGACGACCATGCATACGTCGCAGAGGTCCTTCACTCCACCTCCCTGGTAGCCAGCGAGGCCAATGGTGGTGGCTCTGGCCTCGCGCGCAAGCTTCAGCGCGTTAAGTACATTCTTTGAGTTACCACTTCCGCTGATCGCGAAAGCGACGTCGTCCGCACGAACAAAGTTGGCCAACTGCTCCGCAAAGATATCTTCGTATCTGGAATCATTGGCCCAAGCTGTCATCAGGGGCACGTTATCCGTCAATGCTAACACTCGAAAACGCTTCTTTGATCCGTTAATCGTGCCCTTACCCAGATCGCAAGCAAAATGAGAAGCAAGAGCCGCACTGCCGCCGTTCCCAAAAAGATAGATCATCCGGCCGTTGTCGTAGGCATCCAGTAATAGATCGCAGACGCTGTCGATCGTCTCAAACGGAAGTCTACGGACCGTTTGAGACAAACGCGCGAAATAAGATTGAGCATTGCCGATTTCGAGCATCCCTACTCCTTCACCTGAGTAAGACTCCGTTGCCGCATCACATTCCGTAGTTGACTCAACCGCTTCATGTGGCGGGAAACGCTAGCAACTAGACGTTAGGACCACTCCTGCTCTGCGCATCTTGCCGTAAGCATCAGTGACTTCTTCCGGAACGCCACCGATACTTTCGATCCATTCCAGAAAATCGTCCATTATTGCGGAAAGATCCCGGCAGGGCTCCCACCCTATTTGGCGCAGATTTCCTATGCTTGAAACGCTGTGGCGATTGTCACCACGGCGATACTCTCCTGAGACTTGGAGGTCGACTTCCGAGCCGATTCTTGCCAGAACCGCCTCGGCGTATTCGAGAACCGTGGTCCGTTTGCCGCTCCCGACGTTAAATGCCTGAAAGTTGGCCTGGTCGTTCTCCAGTACCAGCATGTTGGCGTCAACCACATCTTGAACGTGAACAAAATCGCGCGTCTGTCGCCCATCTTCGTAGATAATCAGAGGAAGAGCCCTGAGAGCGCGACTAAAGAAGATGCGGCAGACGCCAGAATAGTGGTTATAAAGCGATTGCCGGGCGCCCTGAGTGATCGAATATCGGAGCGCTACGGTTGGGATGCCGTGTAGCCACCCGAGTCCTAGCGCGGTTTTCTCTTCCGACAGTTTCGATACCGCGTACTGGTTGAACGGGTTCGTGTGCTCTTCCGACAGGAGGAGCGGAGCATCCTGATTTCCGCAATGCGGACATTGCACTTCCCATTCCCCACGTGCGAGTTGTTCATGTGAGCGGGGCCGCGGCAGGAAAAGACCATGCTTTAGACATTCGTACTGACCTTCGCCGTAGACCGCTTGAGATGAAGCCACGATCACCTTCTTTACGGGAAGGCGGTCTTGTACGATCAGTTCGTAGAGCAAGGCTGTGCCCACGCCATTTACATGCATGAATTTCGAAAAATCCGGCATGTAATCTTGATATGCAGCCTGGTGAGAGACTACGTCCACATCTTCTAGCGCCTTACGCAGCAGTCGCCGATCGGTCACACTGCCGTGGAGGAACTCGACTGAGGGCGAGAGATACGCCGGGCGGCCGTAGGGATGAGTTTTCTTGTCGAGACTGTCCAGAACTCGAACTCTGAAACCGGCTTCCAAAAAACGATCGACCAGATGCGATCCGATAAAGCCGGCGCCACCGGTTACAAGTACTCGCATATGTTAAGGGCTCCGAGAAGAATGTCGTTGAGGATAAACTTCGAGTGCTCGATTTTGCGCTACTGGCCAGACCCGATGAATACTTCGCCCACCGTCTTCAGGAGGATCTTAAGATCCAGCATGAGCGACCAATTGCGAATGTACTCCAAGTCGAGTCTAACCCACTCATCGAAGTCACGAACCCGATTCCTGCCGCTCACCTGCCACAAACACGTGATTCCAGGCTTTACAGCCAACTTCTGCTTCTGATATTGGGTAAAGCGCTCATACTCAGTAACTAACGGTGGACGCGGACCCACCAAGCTCATGTCGCCCTTTACAACACTATAAAATTGCGGCAACTCGTCCAGACTGTATCTCCTCATCCACATGCCTATCGGGGTGATGCGGGGATCGTGGGTCAACTTGAATACTGGACCCTTCATTTCGTTTCGCTCTTCCAGGTCGGCCTTGAGCTCATCGGCGTTGGCCACCATGGAGCGAAATTTGTAGCTGACAAACGGACGTCCTCCTTTCCCGACCACTCGCCAGCGGTATAGGACCGGCCCCGGGGAAGTTAACTTCACCAAGAGAGCCAGAATTAGGAAAAGCGGCGAAAGCAGCAGCAACAACAGGAACCCACCGACAAGATCCAAGGCGCGCTTGCAAAACAAATGTACCAAACTCTGCCAACGGGAGGACAAAACCAAGGGCAGGTGCGTTTGCTCCTGCGCAATCGACATTAGATAGGCCTCACGTAAGCCAAAGCCAAGTCGCCAACAAATCTGAGCAACATGTCTCCAAAAACCACTTTCGTAGGTTTCTGACCAATTCTTTCCACCAAGACAGCAGTCAAAATGCCCGATCGTCCGATTTTCGTACTCCCCTTGTCCACGGAGCGAAGTGCCAGCGACTCCTCGGAATGATCCTGTCAAAAACAAAACTGAAGGTTCGCACGAGGTGAAAACGTCGCAATTGTTAATCACGAACCTGTAGAACCGATATACTCGGGAGTGTCCATCTCCTTTTCGACTCCTAGCAATTCCTTGTACAAACCAGCGTGCCGACGAACCACATCCTCCCACCGATAATGCTCTCGCGCCCGCTCTAATGCCTTGTGACGGTACTCCGCTACCAACGTTGGGTCGTCGAGAAGCATTTGCAACTGATGCCGGAGATCCTCAGCACCATCTCTTCCGCGATAGCTGCATCCGCTAGCTGCAATAACCTCTAGATTCGATGGCGTGTCATTTACCAACACGCAGTTGCCGAAACCCATCGCTTCGACCAGAGCAGGATGGGTGCCGCCCACCTCGTCCGGCAGCACAAACAAATATGCATGCTGCTGTAGTTGGGCGTATCCATCCCCGTAAACGCCTCCAGTGAAGACAATCCGCTTGTCCTGTGTGGACTTAAGCCCGCGCACGTAGTCTCGTTCCCACGGATCGTCTCCCATTATCACCAGCTTCTTGTCAGTCTTAGTTCTTTCAAAGGCACGAATCAAGTGATGAACGTTGTTCTCGGGCACCAACCTTCCAACAAACAGGACATAACTCTCATTCTCGAGTCCAAACCGTTGAAGCAGATCTGTGTTCTTCGATCGATATTCTTGCGTTCCGTAAACAATGCAGGATGAGGACGCGTGATACCTTTCCCGGAAATAGGTCATCACATCTTTCGAGTCGGAGATTAATCCGTGGCAGAACATCACCGCCAGCCGCTCCGACAGCCGCAAATACCAACGCGCAAAACGACCCCACTTCGCGCGTTGCCAGTCCGTGCCGTCCACTGAGCATACGATCTTCTTCCCCGAAAGCCGCGGCAAAGGTGCAAAAAGTGTTGCCCCTGTCGTGAAATAGTGCACGACATCTACCCTGCGAAAAATAACATCGAGAGTTGCCAAGAAAGCGTGGCAGATTGTGCTCAGATTCTTCGATTTGAGCGTTGGCAGAGTAATCAGTTCCACGCCCTCGTACCAACGTCCTGAACTGTTGCTCATACCAGCGCGGTTATATACGATCACTTCGTGACCGAGCGCGACGAGCCCTCGCGATATTTCATCCACGGCGGTCTCGAACCCTCCGAAACGGGCTGGTATAGCCTTTATTCCAATCATCGCGATGCGCATAGGGAACTGAGGACCAGGGAACGGTAAATTAGTTCGTCAATCGCAGATGTCTCCATATAAGTAATCGATGGGACTCATTATGGGAAGTCTTGTTTCGAATTGCGGTTTCATTGGCTCACAGGAGCGCAAAAAAATCGGGGAACTATTTTGTATAAACCACAATAGCCTCGCCGCAGAATCTCGACAAACCCAAATGGATTAAGCCCTGATCAATCTTCTTTACCACTTTCCAGAATGGGCGGGGACTCAACGGCTGGGAAAGGTCCCGTTCAGGTAGCCGGGCCAGTCTCTTCAGCATGTAAAAAATATGACGTTTGTGAACTTCAGTCCGGGCGCATGGCTCGCCGAACTGCCGAATAGAGCGCTCCGTCAAGTGCGCATCGCCAGCATCACCGTCTTCCGTGGTCCAACGCCGCACGAAGTTGATAAGGGGGTTGTCCCAAAGGGTCTCATGGAAAACGGCTCGGCCACCGGGTTTGAGCACGCGCGCGAGTTGATACGCGGACCGAGAGTATTTTATCACGTGATGCAACACACCAAACCCAACCACTAAGTCAAAACATTGGTCGGGATAGTCTAATTCTTCGGCGTCCATCGCCTTGAAAGAGCAGGCAAGACCATACCTGCTTGCTGCCCAATTCGCAACGTCAATACCTTGCCGTGATAGATCAAAGCCATTGACTTTGGCTCCCAGCATCGCGAGGTAGATGCCCAATTGCCCGGAACCGCACCCGTAATCAAGTACGCTCAGGCCGCTAACGTCACCCCACATTCTCAGCATTTCGGTGCGCGCATCGCCCCAGTATGCCCAGCCCCCGTCACAGAAGGGTGCTATCTGAACCCGTAGGAAGAACTCGCGAAAGTCTGCAGGATTCCCTGGAAACTCTTTTCTGGCGTTCTCCCGGTACCAATTATCGTGCCAAGACTGTTCCGCCTGCTTAGTGCGGGTTATAGGCGATGCGCTCATAATCGGTCCCCGATCAGCATGGAATTTTCAGAAAGCTAAGTGCCGCCCAAGGAAATGGGCACTCCGATCGAAGAATTGCACAAGTGGGCCGAGCTTCCACACAAATTAGAACTCACGCAACTTAGCGCATCAGAGGTTGATTAGTTTCTTGGCACACGGTCTGATCTTTCCCGCGTTCGAAAGACTGTTCGGTGGCTGTAGGGTTCTTGATCGTATACCCCAACGAACTCCCGAAGGTCCCATCGGCCTGAAGAGACAACCCGATTCCACTACCCGCACCGACCAGACCAGGGGCTTGAAACCCCATTTCTCCCCACCATTGCCCATCGTAAAAGAGCGAGGCGATCTCGTAGTGGTGGGCCTCGTGGGCGAAGAAAAGTCCGCCATCTGTCATCAGCGGCCATAAGTATTGCAGACATGTCTTCAGAGACTCCACGAGGTCGACATCGCAGAAAGCAAGTGCAACCGGTTCATCGAACTGGGGGAGCGTGCGGTCAAAGTATCCCTCGAGAAACGAGCAGACTGACAAGTCGCCATATTTTTGAATATTGCCTCGCACGACTTCCAAAGAGCCCAGCCATGAGCCCCTCTCGTAGCTCGCAATCTGGGAATCTCGCATAATCGCATGGTTCTGGTCAGTCGTAGCTGGCTCCGGTAGTCCTCTAAACGAATCACAAATGTACAGTCTTCGACCAGATAACGCGCAGGCAACAGAAAGCCCTACGGCGCTTGCCCCTTGGTAGGTTCCACACTCTACCACCGCACCCGGAGATTTTAGTTTGAGGACCGCGGACACAATCGCAAGCTGCTCGCCTATGTCAGTGGCACGCACCACCTTGAGCCGCGCCATAAAGATGGCGTGTAAGATCTGCAGCTTTTGAAGAAATCCCTGAGGACAGGATAGTAGGAGACGAACACCGAGAATTATGCTAAATAACTTGAACATAAGGCACCGACACTAAATACCTTGCTTCTCCAGGACCACTATTCGATGGAGCTATCTAATCTTGAAATGCGGTCGCCTTAACGACTCTCCCGGGATTGACTCGTTCGACTGATTCCCGCCGTCTGCCAGCTTCGCGTTTCTAGCTGGGGCGAAAACGGATACCCAAACTCGCTTTACGACCATCTGAAAACCCTTGCGCCATTCTTCGTAGGCAGGCCAGCTTGCGGGAGCCAAAGAGTAATACCCCACCGGCATGACGGACTAGATGACGCAGTGCGAACCGTTTCGTACGGCGGTTTGGATAGAGCCACCAGGCGGCGTACGTCAGATTTCGGCTTATATAGTACTCGCTTGCAGGAGCGCGATCAGGCCAAAGACCCGAATACCCGGGGAACCAGACCTTCCGGGCATTTCCCATCCGGTGGGCGAACTTGGCACTCGTGATTACGGCAATCTTGTAACCATGAGATCGGGCTCGCAAACAATATTCGAAATCGAGAAAGTACATGAACAAATCGGAGCGGGGCAATCCAATGTTCTCTACGACATCCCGTCGCACCATGCATCCCGAGCTAATGACGAGATCAACAAGCCAAATCGGCAGCTTTAGCAAATCGGGAGGCAACTTTACATAACCGTCACGCCAGAGCAGTGGCTCGTAGCGGATCCCCGTCTCCGAGTGGATAGGCAAGGCCGCAACGATCCCGACCTCACCATCTATCTTCAATAACTCACTGCCGTCGAGCAGAGCTTCCAGGGCGTCATCCGTCGGCAAGCTGTCCTGGTCAAACATCCAGACCCAGTCGTACTGCTTCTCAAGCGCTGCATAAGCCAGGCCGGCAGCAAATCCACCACCCACGCCGAGGTTTTCGGGCATGCGGAGAACTGTTACTTGGGGATATTCACTCGCCAGGAATGCGCTTGTGCTGTCAGTTGATGCATTATCAACCACAATGATTTCGTGCAGTGGTCGTGTTTGCCGAAGAAGGGCATCCATTTGACGCCGCAACCCAGCCGCGTCATTGTAAGCCACTGTCACGCTTGCCACCGACTGACTCACCCTCACTGCTTCCCCCAGTAGCGGCGAGGCCCTTTCGGGCTTTGCCTCTTTTAGCGGACCGCAGGCGACTCGGGGCGAAATCGTATGCCCAGATTCGCCCGACAGCCGTCGCAAAATCCTTGCGCCATCTTCTTAAAGCATGCCAGTTTGTTGGAACTGAACAACAACACGCCAACGGCGTGGCGCAAGAGGCGGCCCATGACGAACCGTTTGGCGCCGCGGCTGGGGTATAGCCACCATGCGGTATACGCCAGGTTGCGACTCATGTAGTACTCACGAAATGGAGCGTGGTTAGGCCACGCAAGAGTATATCCTGGCAACCAGACGTTTCGAGTATTTCCGATTTCATGGGCTACCCCAGCTTGGGTGATGACGGCAATCTTGTAACCATGCGACCGGGCGCGAAGGCAGTACTCGAAATCGAAGAGGTCCATGAAGAAGTCGGAGCGCGGCAATCCGATTTTCTCAACAACTTCCCGAAAAACCATACAGCCGGAAAGGATCACGAGATCAGCGAACCAGATTGGCCGGTTCAATAACTCAGCGGAAGGCTTCACGAAACCATGGCGCCACAATAGCGGAGGGTAACATGTCCTCGTTTCTCGGTGCTCTGGTAAAGGCGCGACCATGCCTATCTTGTCGTGTGCATCTACGAGCGTTTCGACGCCGTGGATCAGATTCTTCAGGGCGTCAGCATCAGGGGCGCTATCGTCATCAAACGTCCACACCCAGTCGTGCCCTTTTTTCAGTGCCGTATAGGCCAAGCCAGCGGACCATGCGCCGGCAGCGCCCAGGTTTTCCGACATCTTCAGAACGGTCACTTGGGGATAACGTTCGCTGAGCATAGCGAGAGTGCCATCGGTTGACGCGTTGTCCACGACGACAATCTCCTGAAGCGGACGCGCCTGGCACAGCAGCGCCTCCAGTTGCCTCGGCAATACACGCGCGGCGTTGTAAGCCACGGTTACACTCGCGACCGACAGCGTCATATCACTTGTCTTCCCGGACTTGCGACTAGCGAAGTTCTTTGACTAATCGAGGATCTAACAGCCAATCCTATGGGAAACAAAATCCAGCACGCCAATCGGCGATCGGTGAGCGGGAGAGTAACCGCCATCACCAGGCTTGCACCGACGAGGATCCCAAGCGCTGCATATCCGAGCCGGCTTTGATGTTGCCATACGCAGCGTACGGCGCTAAGCAGAAAACCGGCAAAGAGAAAAACTGCTGCGATTCCGTACTCCGCAGCGAGCTGTGGGTAAGTAGTCTCAAAAGCACCTACATGGTTGACTTCCGTCTGTCCTGGACTAAGCTTTCCGTTGCCAGCGCCGAACGGATGTTCAGCGGCAAACTGCAGTCCGCTCGAAATGACCTGCTGATGACTCTGGGCAGACTCGTCCTGCCGTGTCTTGTTGCTGACGATAAAATCGCCGAGGCCGAGAATGGGAATCGAGGCCACAAAGAGCGAGAGCACCATCGTGGCATAAAGAAATAACCTTTTATTTTGCTTCATAAGGATCGCTAGAAGTGGAATCGCCCCTGCGGTCCCTACCCAAGCTGAGCGCGTCAGCGAACAGATGAGCCCAACGGCGACCATACCCGCAGGCAATGGGTTTCGGCAATATATCCACCATAGGATCAACGCAATCATGCAGAAAACGCCAAAGCCATTGGGGCCGACTGTCGTCGCAGCTTCGCGCAGTCCCGTAAATCCTGTCGCGTGGAACGATGCGCTCAACCCTTCGTCGGTTCCTTCCGAACCTATGGCTGCGTAAAGCAGGGTTCTGGGCAACTCCCCGATGATGAAAACCTCCACTAGACCAAGCACAGACAAAACGCCCATAATCCACACCGCACATCTGGCCCACATCTGCTCCTGCGTTCGGGTTAAGACCGTCATTCTTCCCACCAAATAGGGAATGATGAAATTGAAATCCGTCCACAGACCAACCAAGGTACCGTCAAAAACCGTGTGCACAGCGGCAATAGCGAGACTCGCAAACAGAAACCAATCCGGCGCCGCAGGTTTGAATCCATTGCGCCGCCAAAGAACGACGGCGAGCAACAGCAAGGGGACCTCCTTGTCACACACCGAAATCACCGTCATGTGAGGAAGCCCAAAGAACTTGCCAAGAGCA
Organism: uncultured Acidobacteriota bacterium; assembly: GCA_963838905.1. Taxonomy (GTDB): domain Bacteria; phylum Acidobacteriota; class Terriglobia; order Terriglobales; family Acidobacteriaceae; genus JABDBE01. Next base: position 78,193 of record CAWITE010000011.1, on the reverse strand, counting down.
ATAACCATGAAATCAATCGGCATGAAGGCTAGGACAGCTCCAAGCACACTCATGGGCCAACGAAACACCATCCAAATCAGCGCTGCTCCAGCAAGTGGAATGAGCAGCAGCAGCAGCAGCAGCGTCGGCACGAAAATAAACAAAGAGGCAGCGAGCAGGAGGGCGAACAGCGCGCTGCTGGTGCGAAAAGCTGACGCAAACGGATTTTCTAGCGACTGGCCGTTCAATGACAGACCCGTGTGTACAGGAGCGTTGTGCCCCTATTAATCAAGTGATTCATTAGTGAAACTTCTGATGGTCCGATAAACTCCGCTGTACATCGAAATCATTCCTATCACGTACCATTAGACTTACACGCAAATCCAACAATGTGATACGGCGGTTCGAAAGAAATGCTCAAAACGCGCATAGCAAGACGTGCAAACATAGCTGCCATAACTTCTGAGCTAAACACATGATGATGCATCGCCCGAATTTCGGCGTTTCGTAAGCACCGCCCCAAAAAATGCTCGCGAGACCCGGCGCCGGGATCCATCCTAAGATCATGAAGGGAAAGCACCTCATCCAAATGTGTAAGGTCACCCTCCTTAGTGTTCGCCAGGAAATCAGCTTCTATGTGCTCGAAGGAAGTAAACGGACGTTTGTGGTCAAACGTATTACGCCTATCCGGGACCAGAATCAGCAATACTCCCCCTCGCTTCACAACTCGTTTCCACTCGTGTAGCGCCCGTAGCGGATTTGCTAGGTGTTCGAGCACGTGGGAAGCAACAACGAAATCGTAGCTCGCATCGGCTATTGCCGGGAGGTCGCACGCATCTGATACGTATCGTTTCCCGAACATAGTCTCGACATCTCGTTTCTCCCCGGCCGCTCTCCAAATCGTCTGATCAGAGAAATCGCAATTGTCGATCTGCCCGCAGCGATCATAGACTGGCACCAACTTGTTTCTGCCAAAGACTGGGCTTGGCCCACCAATTTCCAGACCGCGCTTGTCGGTTAGGTAGGGCTCGATGATCGAATACCCACGACATTTTACGCGAGTAATGCGTCTGAGCGCACCATAGGGAACGCCGCGTAGCCGTTTAACATAGTACGGAAAGTGATCAATCATATTCCCACTTTAGGGATTTAGCTCCCCCGAAAAGCAGACTTGCCGCTTATCGAACCGGACGCGTCCGATGTCGGTGCCATATATGGTGGGGAATCTTCGTCTCATCCTGCTCCTCAAGGCAATAGATGCCCTACGAGATGCTCCGTTCTCTACGATCAGTTCTTGACTTGACGCGGGCCCGGAGTCCAAACTGCCTGCTCAGTGCGTCTGGCCAAAGGTGCGGGCCCCTTGCGGATAAGCCAACCTAGAATCAAGACAAAAATGGGGAAGTGGCATGATGAACCCGCCACTAGACGACAGATATTCTTGCTCACGCACCTGTAAGTTCGTTCACAGAGTGCCACGGCAAGACTAAGGAAGAAATCTGGTCCAGCGACACGGCCCTGCTTCAAAATGATCGGAATACGAGTGCCGACCTTAACTTTGCCCCATTTGTCGGGGTTACGCTCGGCCGCGGCACTGATCAAAGAATTGTCCGGGCCGAAGTATTGGAGCATGGTATTTCCTTCAGTCGAAGCCCCGGAAAGGTAGACTTTCTTGTGCCGCCCCAAGTGGTCTTTGATCAACCCGGAGACATCTTGCTTTACGCGCTGGATCCGAGCCGCGAATTCCCGATAAGGTTCCATCTCAATAAAGCCCATCTTCCCTTCTTCTTTCGGGAGCGCGCGTACTCGATCCTATCTTCTCAGCGATACGGTTCGCTGGCGAAGGCCCTTTCGTCGGCCACACGATTTCGAATGTATGCCCGAAAACTTCCTCCATGTAATCGTTCAAGTCAGTCGCTCGGGGATATTCTGGATTGAGCTAAGGTCCGCCTCAACCATCATCCGCACCAAGTCTGGGAACGTCACTGTCCGTTTCCATCCCAGAAGACGCTCTGCCTTTGCAGGGTTTCCGACCAGCAGAGCTGTATCTGCCGAGCGAAAATTCGCGCGGTCTTGTACCACATAATCTTGATAGTTCAAGCCCACATGAGAAAACGCGATCTCGCACAACTCGCGCACCGAATGAGTCTCTCCAGTAGCCACTACGTAGTCATCAGGCATTGTCTGCTGCAACATAAGCCACATCGCTTGGACGTAGTCGCAGGCGAAACCCCAGTCGCGTTTGGAGTCGAGGTTACCAAGGCGAAGTTCCCTGGCCTGCCCCAGCTTGATCCTGGCCACCGCGTGAGAGACTTTGCGAGTTATGAATTCGAGTCCTCGCCGAGGGCTTTCATGGTTATATAGAATGCTAGAACATGCAAACAGGCCATAGTGCTCTCGGTAGACAACGGTTGTCCAGTGGCCATACGCCTTTGCGACGCCGTATGGATTGCGGGGATGGAATGGCGTGCCTTCAGTCTGTGGCACTTCTGCTGCATTGCCAAAGACCTCGCTGCTGGAAGCTTGGACGAATCGTACGCTGTGATCGATGGTGCGAATAGCTTCCAGTAGGCGTGTTACAGCGAGTGCATTCAGTTCTCCGGTCAGCACCGGTTGGGTCCAGAATTCGCTGCTCGATGCCCGCGCCGCCAAGTTGTAAACCTCATCCGGCTTGTACTTACGGAGGATCTCCTCCATCAGACTTTGATCGAGCAGGTCAGTCTCAACGATTTCAATTTTTTCACGAATGTCGAGGATGCGTTCTTGATTGGTATTTCGGTTTAGCGTCGTACCCACCACACGGTATCCCTTTTGCAACAGGAGCTCGGTGAGATACGATCCGTCTTGGCTGTTCACTCCAGTGATAAGGGCAGCAGGCATTCGGGAGTTGACCGTTGCTGCTGGATGGCAATCAGACGAACGCCTGCGCCCTAACTGAGGCCGGGCTGGGGTTCATTGACGCTTGGCCGCGGCTTGCGCAATCTCCAACAATAGAACGGGCTGTTCCTGAGATCTAAAAGTACGAGGGGACGGTCAGGCCGATGATAAAAGGCTGAGTAATAAACGATTCCTAGAATGTTCGCAATCCGTCCGGGTAGACAAGCGATCGCCTTGCTCAGGGCGCGAGTCCAGTAGGATTCCAAACGGGGTTCCAGCCACTCGAAGTATCTATTTGGGGTGTAGAAACCTTTGGCCCTATACTGCAAGAGGGTTCGGCTACTTCGCCACGGCTCTTTCCGGCAGACTTGAAGCTTGACCGAGTCTGGGTAGTCAGCAAACGACCAGATCAGATTGGGCCATTTGAACATCCAGATTTCGAAATACTTGCCAAGCCACATGGCATTTCCATAACGAACGCAGATTAAAGGCGCCGCTATGGCGAGAGAATCTTCCGGGAGCGGACTTTGGAAGATCACCCCCGCGTGTATAAAATACGAACCGAAATATTTATTTTTCTCTCTCGCGTTCCACAACTCACGCCTAATAATTACGCCGCCGATAAAAGTTAAGTAATTTCCCATGTCGGCTATGAACCGGTCGCGCTCCGTCGATTTGTAAACTCGGTCCGCAGTGAACTGAAGCGCTCTAGGCATCAGCAGCTTCGACAGGTCGGCATTTCTCACCTCGGCGTTGGCGATAATCAGCGCGTAGTGACTCTCGATAGCCTTCAGCACAGCCTGTATGGCCCCTGGCTTCAGGAGATCGTCATCACTGAAAAGCCAGCAGTATTCGCCCTGGGCCAACGACACCGCCTCCGCGAAGTCATGGTCGATACCCATATTCACGCTTTGGCGGAAGTAACGAAGCCGGAGAAATCTCTGCTGGCGCGTTCGAATGACGTCCTCGGTGTTGTCCGTGGAAGCGCCGTCTAACACTACAATCTCGACTTGGTCAGTCGCCTGGCAAATAATGCTGTCTAACGTCGCGCCAATATATTTGCCGCGGTTGAGGGTTGCTATGCAGATGGAAAGGCTAATCTTATCCACGCTTTTCAAACTCCAACCCGATCACGCCCTCTCCCGGAAGCTCACCTAGACGCTTGAAATAGCAAAAGTCCCGTCCCATCATGTATGGCTCTCGCCAATGGGGATAAGAAGGGTCACCCATTTTTCGATCCAACTCCCTGCGGAGAGCGCCTGGGGACTTCTCGCCGTAAATCGCGTGCTGCCGCGGATCACCTGTAATGGAAAAAATTCTTTCCTCAAGCAGTCGTTGGTCATACAACCGGTAAAAGAAAAAGTTGCCTTCTTCATCGGGTGTGAGCAGGCCATATTCGTTTCTATTGATGTATCTCTCCGAAGCTTCGGCAGCACACGGCAAGGTCAAGAGCAGTCGTCCGCCCGGCTTGAGGAACTCCCACATTCTCTGAACGGCCTGGGAATCTTCCGGGATGTGCTCTACCACCGAAATGCTAGTGATGACGTTAAAAGACTCAGGTTCAAAAGGGGCTGCGTCGATAAGGCAACTCCGGAGATTACAACGGGGATCAAGGCCAAGGGCTTTTACTAGGTTAGCGGTGGACTTCAGATCTGTGGCGTCGGGGTTCACCAACTCAGCAAAGATCTCCGGCCTGTTCAGCGTGAGGATGATCGGGAACAGATGCGGAGACGAGACATCGAGGTAGCGGGAGGGCGAAAGCTTCGACAGGGATTCCCACACAAAGGCAAATTCGAAATACCTCGTGGAATCCATCGGCCAGAAGAACAGGCGGTAGATGTCCCGGTAGGAGATGAGCGCTTTGTCTCCGTAGAGCAGGCGAAAAGCTAATCGGGCGCACTCCAGCCGGAACTTCAGCCCTGGCACCCGGTAACGGTGGGCCAAGAGCCAGTAAGCGGGCGACAAGACACTTCCCACCAGACTCCGCGCCAGAACCCGCACCAGGCTGGCATGCCGCAGACTAGGAACTCGAATGTATGTCCTATTCAGAACTCTCGATTCCATACTCTTTCGGGCCGACGAAATGATCAATTCGACGGTTTCATCGCCTTAATGAAACCAACAGCTTCGCTTCTACCCGTCACCGGGTTCTGGAAAGCGAAAGGTCGCGTGTGGGTGACCTGAAACCCCGCCTTGTTAAGGCGCTCTGTTAAACTAGCAAAGCCTTGGTGGTACTCAATCATCATTTGACTGAACGCCCGCAAATCCCTATCTTCGGCCCCAAGAATGAGCTCATATTCACCTCCCTCACAGTCAATCTTGGCCACGGCATCGTTCAGCCCGTAACGCTCCACAATTCGCTTGAGTGAAACTATAGGAACCGTCTCACCCCCCTCACACCGCACCAGGTTGGAGCTGGGCTCGCTCTTCAGTTCCGGGTCGATCGTAATCGCACCTTCCTTGCCGCATCCCAGATTTAGAACGGTGATCTGCTTTTCGAAGCCATTCAGCTCAACGTTTCTTCGCGCCAGGCGATAAGTGTATGGAAAGGGTTCAAGGGCGTAGACGTGTAAAGCCCTGTTCAGCGCGAAGTAGATGGCACTGTCACCGATGTTTGCCCCGACGTCAAGAACCTGCTTACCCTCAACCCGCAGCCACTTGTATTGCTCCTCGACAAACTGTTCCAGCAGCATGCCAAAGGACTTGTCCAACGATTCAGCTTGAAAACGCAAGCGCTTACCGCGGAAGCCCAACTCAATTTCGTTCTCCCCAACCGAGATTAGGCAACCGTACGCTCTGAGAAGTTCCAGACCCCAGACAGAACCTTGTTGTAAATGACTCCAGTCCAGCTGAGAGTTGACGTCCACGGACCCGCCCGATCTCCACTGGGCTATCACGTTACTCTTTAGTCCCAGCCTAAATAAGACAAGCTGCGGCCAATTGCGAAACATTTTTGGAATAGTCCGAAGTTGGGTCAACCTCCTCTTCACTTCCACAGCAACATCTGCCAGCCTGTCCGGTTCTGCTGCCAGACATCCGCCCTCTTGAACATCTTCAGACATATTGTTTCGCCTCTCGCCGCTTGCTAAATCACTTTAACTGTCCTCACAAAACTGTGTTCACCCTCGCAACATATGCTCGATGATCTGCGCGAACGCCGACGTCTCCGGAATCCAACACCTAACTAAAACTTCCAACTCCTCTAACATATTGAAGTTTGGCGTTCAGCACTTGGGCCAGTGCCCACGACCTGACGCGCGGTGCGGCTAAGACCGCCACGACCAAGCTGCCGAGCCACACAATCGAGAGAGCGGCGAGCGTCATGACTGGAGACGAAAGTTCCCGAAATACCAATCGACAAAGCACTGCCAACCCGACCGCAGACACAAGGGGAAGACCGATATCGCCGAAATATCCACAGACCTCACGCGGTAATAGGCGGCGATGCATAATTGGAACGACCACGAGTATGCTCAGGATATTGAGGACTGTCCACACCGTGGCAGCCCCTACCGGACCGAAGTACTTCGTCATCGGAAACATCACCGGGATCACAATGACCATCGACAGTAAGCCTGCAAAAAGACTCAACTTCGTCCAACCGAACGCCAACTGAAGCGCATAGGGCAAGAACAGTAGTGCGTTCACTGCTGAGCCTATTACTAAGACGCTCAGAATTGGTGCAGCCGCTGTAGCAGTCTCGCTACTCCGCGTCCACAGCCGCAGGATATCGAACGAGAAAAGTGACATGACCACCGCAAAAGGCAGGATCAGGACAGCCATCACCTGCGAACCATAGTGGTAGGACTGCCTGATTCCGTCTTCGTCACCTATTACCGCCTGAGCCGACATCCGCGGAAAAATAGCATTGAACACCGCACCAGAGATGGCTAATAAACCATTTGCCACAGACCAAGCCAGGGTGTAATAGCCAAACATCCTCAGAGGAAGTAGCTTGCTGACGACTACCTTGTCGATTTGGCTTAGGGCCAAGCCGATGAGTGTGATCCCGCTCATGCCCGCTGCGAAGTGCCAAATCTTCCTAACAACTCGTAAATCGAATCGCGCCGGCCTGTCCGCGTGCGGCAACCTCTTCCACACCAGGACTGCTATCAAGAGGACCTGGACACAGCTCACGGCAGCCTGCCAGACGAGGAATGCGCCGATGGTTGGCGAAATCAACCACAAAACAAGAACTGCCCCCCCCTGACTTAACGTAACCATTGTAATCTTGAAAGAATTGAAGAGCACTTGACGACGCAGGCCCATTAAAGCGCCCTGGTAAAGCGTTAGTGGCCATTGGAAAACGGAAAGCACACCCATGAGCATTACGGCGCGACTGACAGTCCGGATCGAAATGGAACCCACCTTGATCCAGTCCGCAGCGATTACAGGCGCGGCTGCCAATATTATCGCGCCAATCGTGATTCCAATCAGCCAGTAACCTGCCTCCAGAGTGCGTACAAGGTCGCGAGCTTCCGCTGCTTTCTCGGGTTGGACCGAATAACGCGCCATCTCCCGGTTCATGGTCGGGCTTAGACCAAAATCCAGGACTTGAAGGATCGCCTGTAACATCAGATAAAAACCAACCAAGCCGTACGCTTCAATTCCCAAGAACTTAAGGTAAAGAGGAACACACGCAATCTGCATGAGGATTGACCAACCGACCCCGGAGAAATTGGCCGCCAAGTCCAGCTTGAAACCGGATGCCGATTTGATCTTTGATGACAGGTTCATGGTTATGTCGGATCGACGGGCCGCTAGTTGCCCCGCTGATTAGAGGCTACTCGTGGACCACCGATTCCCGGGCAGACCGACCGTCTAGCTGATCCTGCAGCGATTTCCAATCGGCGTCGACCATCAACCGGACCAAGTCATGGAACTTTACCTCGGGTCTCCAACCTAGTTCTCGCTCCGCCTTGCTGGCATCGCCCAGCAGGACGTCGACCTCGGTTGGGCGAAAATATCTTGGGTCTATTTCAACGCTCCGCTCCCAGTCAAGACCGGCATGGCCAAAAGCAGTTTCGACAAACTCGCGCACCGTGTGAGTTTCGCCAGTAGCCACGACGAAGTCGTCAGGACTATCGCGTTGCATCATGCGCCACATGGCGTCCACGTACTCGGGCGCGTAACCCCAGTCACGCTTGGCGTCGAGACTTCCCAGATAGAGCTTGTCCTGTATTCCGGCACGGATGCGCGCGACGGCTCGGGTAATCTTTCGGCTTACAAATGTTTCTCCTCTCCGCGGCGATTCGTGATTGAAGAGGATCCCATTGCAGGCGAAGAGCCCGTAACCTTCCCGATAATTCACCGTCATCCAGTGAGCATAAACCTTGGAGCAAGCATAGGGGCTTCGTGGTCGGAATGGAGTGGTTTCGCGTTGCGGTACCTCCTGTACTCTGCCAAACATTTCACTGCTGGATGCTTGGTAGAATTTCGTCTTAATCCCGGTTTCTCGGATCGCTTCCAACAAACGGGTCGTTCCGAGTGCCGTAATATCACCAGTATACGCGGGGATGTCAAAGCTGACTCTCACGTGACTCTGGGCACCCAGGTGGTAGATCTCTTCAGGTTGGAGCCTATAGAGCAGCTTGATTAGACTGGTCGAATCGGCAAGGTCTGCAAAGTGCAAAAGCAGCCGGGCGTCGCGCTCATGCCAGTCCGGGAGGACCTCGTCAATCCGTGAAGTGTTGAAACTACTGGATCGACGCTTGATGCCATGCACTTCGTAACCCTTATTCAGTAGAAGCTCAGCCAAGTAGGACCCATCTTGACCGGTAATGCCTGTAATCAGCGCCTTCCTTCTCATGGTTAGATCCATTCCTTTTGCTAAACGACTAGGCTGGTAGATGGGGCCGGACTATCGGGGAAAACGCAGGATTGAAAAAAAATACAGCCTCGAGTGCCCTCAGTTCCAATCTCGATAATCCGAAACTAACCCGGCGATGACCAGCCTAGCTCGGTCACGTGGTAAGCACAGCACTACTCGAGGCCTCCGAACTTAGCTTTGCGTTGCTTCCACCATGTGTCAGCCCTTCTGAGCACAGGGAATTTTTCCGTCCATCGAAACCAGACTGTATTGCACCTGGAGGCAATCTCCTGTGCCAGTTGCTTGCGGGAGTCCTCCGGGTCCATATGCTGCCAGGCAGCCGTCCCGAACACCCAAACTACGCCCCCAGTGAACGAGAGGAGCATGCCCAGGAGGACAATCAACATTCGGTGCGGACTGGACTTTCTCTCGGGCCAGTTCGGGGAATCCAGCACTTTGACCGTAGGGATCTCCTTCGCTTCTTCGATTTTCGCTACCTCGTAGCGCTCGGTAAGCAGTTCGTAAACGGTTTCCTGGATTTTGGTTTCGCGAAAAAGGTCGAGCCAGCGGACACCTAAGAGCGGCAACTTACGAATCGATGGATAGAGCTGATCCGACTGCGACGGAGAGGAATTGGGCGTCGTGGAATCAAGGCTGGTGTTGCTGCCGCCCATTTTCTGTAGCTGACTTCTGAGCTCGTCCACACGCGCTTGCAACGCCCGAACGCGGACATTATTACTCGTGTAAATTTGCTGCAGGCCCTCCAGTTCGGACTGAGCGGCGATCAATTGACCCTGGAGCGCTGCTGCACTGTCCACCATCGCTTTAGCTTGGGAGTTAACGTCGATCACCGTATTCTTGCTGGCGTATTGCGCAAATTGACCGGAAGCTTCATCCAGATCATGCTTAACCTGTTGAAGCCGCTGCTCAAGAAAGATGCGCTCCCGACGAGCTGCGGACGTCGAGACCAAAGCAACTAGACGGTCCAGTTCGTCAACGTACGCTTGCGCCATCTCCTGAGCCCGGCGTTGGTCATGGTCGGTGATGACAAAAGTAAGGACCCCGCTCTTTCGATCGATTGAGATTTGGATGGACTCCGAGAGACGTTTGTGCGCCGCGTCCCGGTAGCGAACTCCGTAGACCTTAAGCAGATCAAAACGATCAATAATGCGATCCTGCAACGTCCGACTCATCAGCATGTCGGACCAGACCGCGCTGGAATCGCGCGCGCCTAGGAGATCGCCGGCAAGACCACCCAACGCTCCTCCTCCTAAACCACCGCCTCCATCACTCATGCCACGAGCCATCGCTGCCATCATCCCAAGACCCCCGCCCGAAGATGTGTCGGGGGGCATGAGCCGAGCAGTGGATTCGTATTGTTTTGGAATTAGGAGCGCGACGACTAGCGCAACAAGGGCCCCACGGAACGTCCAGCGCGCCAGCGTACCCCGCTTTAGCCACAACAACCATAGCCACTCGAAATCGCTTGATTGGCGTGGCTCAATCAGATTCTCGGCGGCGCCGTTTCGCGGTTCCGTGACCTCCATCTGAAATTGCTGGGCTGGGTCCTGCGACCTGATCGCTTGTTTCACGCTAACGTCCCCACCGGACTAAGTCTATGCATGATTCTAGTCCTGGCTGCCCCATATTCAAGTGCTAGAGTCATTTTCCAATCCGCCACTGTGGATAGTAGGTTAGCTGAACCGAAGCCGTGACGTTAGACTGACGGGTCGGCGAGAGAACAGGAAAGTACCATTGCTCGTATTGCAACAGGCCGGAAAACGTCACGTCGTGAGATAACATGCACTTGCCACTCGCCGAATAGTCAACTAACCGGCCACCCTCGATAAAACGAGGTGAGACTTCTTGGAGCCGATAGCCCAATTGAACCTGCGTTCGCGGCGAAAATGAGTAGGTCAGCCAACCTTGGCCACCCCGGCCAGCCCTACCAATCCAGCTAGCCAGCAGGTTTCTGTCATTGGTGTAGCCGTCAAGATAACGGCGCTGATCGAAGTAGACAAAACCCGGCACAAACTCAGCGGTGGTGGATTCATTAATACCCTCGGCCCTGAGCTCTAGCTTAGGAATTTTCGGGAATTGAGGCACGTAAATGCCAGGGTTCACATTCGCGCGAGTGGAGCCGATGGGCGAAACCTCATCAACTACTAAAGAGTCCATGTAAAAGGTCAACCAGTTTCTCAGACCGGGCACCCGGTAGGTGAAATCCGCAGCCGAGATCCGCTTGCCGGGATTGTTGGCGGCATTCGACGAGTGGACGTAGTAAGTGCGAAAGAAGTTGCCGAACGTCACCGGTAGACCCGGCCCGCCGAACATCGCCGTGATTCCCATACCGAATTCAAAATTTGGAGTGGGTTGAAAACTGATCTTCTCCCCGTGGATGAATGGCTGCGGCGAAATATTAGGGCCAACCACGTTAGGGTATCCGGGATACGATTGGCACGTCGGCACGTTACAGTATTCCCATTGCTGCCCCGAGAGTTGGCCAATAAAAAATTCCGTGCGCGCTGGCCCGAGGACGCGTGAGAGCCCAGGGATTTTGTGTGGCACGACATCGTCAATCTTGAACGCCGGGAACGGTGCGGCGTTGTTGCTCATCAGCAACGGGCCTGCTTCGCCTGGACCGAGCCATTGACTCTGCTCGCCAAAAGAAAACTGCACGTTGTTTATGTTGAGCAAAACAGCGCTGTTTATAAGCTGAAATTGATTGGCTGTGGCCGTTCCATTAGGCAGCGGTGGAGTAAAATTGGCCGCGCCAATCGCCGCCAGCACTTGCGGAGGATTGGAGGGCATTGCTGGCGCGTGTTGGTATTCACCCTGAAAAGAAAAAGCCACCGGCCCAACTTCAGCGTCGGCAGTTACGCCCGTTATGTTATTGAAGCCCGTCCAGTAGGGTCGTCCGTAGTCGTTGATCATGGTTTGCCCGAAGTTGTAGCCGTCCCGAAGTGGAGTGCCAGAGATTCCCGTGAACCGCGTGTAAACGGAGTCCACGCGAGCGCCTACGTTGGGGGCTCCATCGAGGCGCTGAGTCTCGGTCGCGAACTCGCTGGTTAGCGATCTGTATATATTCCCCGCTTCGCCCGCTTCCACGCCATCATTCTGAAGCTTTTCTCCCGCCTCTTCCAGCATTTTTGCGCACGCCATGCGAGTCCAAGGACGCATCCCGAGAATATTGGATTGCATGTAACCCAGAGCGATTAGACGCTGTAATGAAGGATAGATCCAACTGTCGATGGGGACATATGGCGAAGCCATGTAATTCGGATTGCGAGGTTTGTCGCCGGTATTCTCGGGCAGCAGGCTGCCCCAAGGGCCGCCGCCCACTTCCGGATCATGGTGTGCCTTGTAGACTTGACGGCCGAAGTACCATCCCAGCGCGCTGCCGACGATTACGTCTGAGGGGAAGTGCTGCTTTGCGGTCACACGGGTAACCGTAATTGTGGAAGCCAACCCGTAGGCCGCGACCTGGCTGAGCCAGCCGGGATATTCGTGCGCCCAGACGCTCGCGATCGACCAAGCGATGGCCGAGTGCTCCGAGAAGAATGAAGAGCCTCCGGTAAAGAAATCCCCGTTCCCGTTGCCTTGAAGAGGCCGCTGTCTCTGGGTAATTTCTTTAAAGAGATACGTCACGCCCGTGGCGTTGATTGCCGCTTCTCCACTCAGAAGTCCAGCTTCCTGCAGGTGATCGTCATGGGTCATGGAACCGAAGAGGAATGAAGCTCCGCTCAGCCCGATCAGGGAATAGGTGCCATAATCCGAAACATGCAGGCTGGTTTGCACGTGACTTGGATTTACCTGCCTGGACCACCAGCTATCGCTTGCGATGAAGGCGGCCGTGATGCCGACACCGGGTAAGATCCACTTCAGATCTTTTGTGCGAAAGCGCGCAGGACTGGTCCAGAATTCCTTTTGATCGCTCACAATGTGTTTGACAAAGGGTGAAACTAACCGATTCTGCGGGTCCTCTCCGGGCTGAAGTTCGTAGCTATGCTCGGGATCTACCACACCCATCTTCAGTGTGCCTCCCGACTCTGTGCCGGAGCCATTTTTGTTTGGGGTAGGAGACGGGGCCGATCCGGACACAGTAGTTTGAGCAAAAACCTGAACACTCACCGCGATCGCCAACAGCGCGATTCGCAGACTCCTACGCTGAACCCAAGAGAACATCAAGCGGCGACTCAACTCTAGAAACTATGCGCCGCTCCGACGGCGATTGCTACAGCGGATAATACTTGCGCCACCTGCACCGTGTTTTGCCATTTGCGACTGACCGCGTATATTTTCTGCGGCACAATCACCATGTCTCCGGGTTGCATTGCGGCACTCTCCACTCCGCCGGTGAACAACCCGCCGGAACCGCCAACCACCGAACCGTCCGCCCGAATCACAAACGTGGCCTTCTTGTCAGCCACGTTCGTCGGGCCACCCGCCTGCTTCAGAAACCAACCTGCACTCTTGCCCGGCTTATAGGTAATCGCCGTCGGGTTGTAGACAGAGCCGTCCACGAGAACCACATTCGGTTTCTTCGGGACGTAGAGCGTATCGCCGGCACGCACTTGAATGTCTGCTGACGTATTGGCCCAGTGCTGCATGTTGCTCGAAATGTGGATCACGAGCCGCCCTTGGGGCGGCATGTTTTGCAGGCTCTCGAGCGTCGTTTGATACTGCTGCAGAACTGCCTGTTTGGCTAACTGGTCGTCCTGAGTTTGCTCCGGAATGTTCTTCACGTCGGCGGCCTGGGTTTGTACAGTTTGGATCAGATCCGCACGATTCTTTTCCTGCAGCTCCTTGACCTTTTCACGCTCAAACACTGCCCCATAGGGATAGGCATCACTACGGAAGCCGCCCGCGCGCTGAATGATGGAGCTGAGACGCTCACCCTCCTGGATACCGTAGGTGCCCGGATGGACAACTTCACCGGTCACGGTGATCATCGCCCCAAGATCTTTCCAGCCGGTGAGCTGCCGGATCGCGAGAACGTCTCCATCGCGCAGGCGGACATCTGCATCTGGTTCATCGGCCATAGCCTTCGCAATCGGCACGCTTACGTGGTCACTGACGACCTTGCTGCCCTGCTCCACTTCGTAACGCGTTAGATCGGCTTCGTCCTTGTAGGCGCCGCGCTTGAAGCCGCCGGCTAGGCGAACCAGCGCGGCGGCGGTCATATTGTCGCCGAGCGGATACTTCCCAGGACGGGCGACTTCTCCTTCAATCGCGACCGTCGGCGGGTCAAGCTTGTTTAGATCACGGTGGATAAAGACCCGGTCCTTGGGCTCAAGAACGATATTGTCCTTCGCATCGCCTTCTAGAGCCTTGGCGAGATTCACGTTGATCACTTCCAGCTTGCCATCGCCAGTCTTGCGAAAAACCTGGGCGTCGGCAAGCAGAGCATCGCGAGTCGTTCCGCCGGCCAGGTAGACCGCGTCACGAAGGTGGGCGACTCCATTCGTTAAGTGGTCCCCGGGGTCCCTAACCTCTCCCGTGACTGTAATCACCGGCGGATCTTCGAAGTCGAATCTTCCGAAAACGCGAACGATATCAAACGGCTTCAGGACCAAATCCTGCTCTTTGCCCGCGAGGGCATCGCCCAGATTGAAGGTGAGCACCTCGGGCGCGAAGTCAGGCTGGGACAGCCGGATAATCTCGGCGTGAGTGATTGAGGGTTCGGGCAATACGTCTTTATAGGACTTGATTAGATCGGTAACTTTCATGCCGTCCGTATAAGCAAACTTGCCGGGACGGGAAACGTGGCCGTCGAGGTAAACAGTTTTGTCAGCGTAGGGAAGAATCGGGGTAATCTTGATTTTATCTCCGTCCTCGACGACAAAATCTTCGAGCGCTTTGTTTACGCTGGCGTCGCTATCCGTCTCCGGAATATCGAGACGCAGCATAGTGCGGTCCTCGTGGCTTTCCACGCGTTCCACGTCCACATGACGCAACGTGCCGGAAGGTAAAACCCCCCCTGCGAGCTCCAAGACTTCTGCGAGACCTTTTTCGCCGTTCAACTCGTAAACAGCTGGCCGTCGCACCATGCCCTCGATCGTGACTTGCCCCTTCAAGGGCGGAACCTGAATTGTGTCACCGGCCTGGAGTCGCTGGACGTCCCCGCGGACGCCGTGCAGCAACAAATCGTAAACGTCAACCTCCTGAATGAGTTGCTTGCCCCGATAATGGCGTAGGATGCGCAACGAGCCACCCGATGTCGGCCCACCAGCGATGTAGAACGCGTTCAGTGGTGTGGAGAGTGAACTGACGTCGTATGCTCCGGGACGCTCGACGTCGCCGGTGACATAAACCCGGACCGTACGGATGCGGGAAAGAGAGACGTCGGCATCAACACCGCGGAACTGGCCGCGTAGCACTGTCTGCACAAGGTGTTGCACATCGCCTAAACTGCGTCCGGATACTTCCACGGACCCGACCTCGGGTAAAGCAACGCGCCCTTCACGATCTACGACACGCTGCAGCCGCTGTGAGATTCCTCCCGTGAGACTGATCGTCAACCCGTCACCTGGGCCGACAACGTAGTCTGGCCCTGCGGGTAAATCCATCGGCAGCTCATCGAGGTTCCCCGTGCCGTTGATGAAAACATCCTCTCCGAAGCGCTCGAGCCTGGGCGAACGCTTGGAGTACTGTGCGTAGAGGTCGTAAAGCGAGGGCACGTCAGCATATGGGTTGGGCCGATGACGGAGCATAGGCTGCTGAGCCGGCTTCGGAAATGAGTATTGTTGAAGCGGAAGCCGATTCTGATCCTCAAGCCTTGCTTGCTGCGAAAATCCGGAGGTGCCGTTCTGGCTTCCGAGCAGAGAACCGACGGACGAACCTAAAGATGAACCCGTCGAAGAACCTAACTCGGGAGGGACAGTCAAACCCGAAGCGCCAGGACCGCTGGCTCCCATCCCTCTTGACGACGTCGAGAGGCCGCCCGTTTGGCTAGCGTGCAGGAGGCTTGGAAGCTCATCAGGCTGGATGCTCGCCATCTCGCTTTGATCGCTGTCCATGCCAAAGTAACCCTGGGATGGTTGCGCCTGCGTCAGCTCAAGCTGACGACGGTAGTCGGTGGACGGGCCCTGGTGGGGAGTCTCGAAGGGTGGAGATTGTTGCTGGGGATATTGTTGCTGGGGATATTGCTGCTGGGGGTACCGCTGGGATGGATACTGCGACGCTGGATATTGTTGTTGACTAGGCGATTGGGTGTACTGCGGTTGTCCTAACGGGTAAGGTGTTGTGCCATAGGGAAGATACTGGGTCAAATAACAATCCAAGTCATTCTCGTGCTTGCGCCAGTATTCCTCCTCTTGGCTCGGTGAATGCTTCGTGTTCGTGTTCGACGCTGACTGATCCGGTTTCTTCGCCGTGGGATCCTCTGTGTCATTGGACATCAACTGTCGGCATGGGAAGTCGCGCGCCAGTTCTTCGCGTGTGGGTTTCGCCTTGATGTAAGCGCGATCTACGATCTCGTGGGTTGCGATCACCCGGATATTGTCATCCTGCCGAATCAGAGTGAACAGTGCGTCATCGGTGAGGTCATTCGGATCGAGTATTCTTCCCTGCTCAAAAGCCTTCCTAACCAGCGCCTTCTTGACTTGGAGCAACAGTCCCGGTTCGTCGCGAAGGATGGAGAGAATTCTGTCGGCTGAAAGCGAAACCATCTGTTCCGCTTCATGCTCTGCGCGAGAGTCCTTTTGATCTATCGCGGTACTTCGGCTGTAGGCTGCTGGTTGTTGACCCCAAGCGGTCGCAGAAAGTACCAGTCCGACGCAAAGCAAAATCATCTTCGGACGATGATGAAAAACGCGTGAGAATTTACTCATAACACCTCTACGCGGCTGCAACAGCCGGAATCTCTTGATTTGTCAGAAGCAAGCGATCGGGAAACATTTAAACGGAGGCAACTCGTCTTCAACAAGGCTCGACGTCCGCCTCATCTACTTCGACTGCCACCGATCGCATGATCAAATCGATGGAAAGCACCACGCGAAACTTATCTTTCCTGCGCACCAGGATGCCTTGTGCCCCCGCCAAGGGACCGTATTTCACGCGCACGCGACGTCCAACCTTCAAGTATGGATGCGGTTCCGCGCGAACGCCGCCGGCTAGACCGTTGTTGAGGGCCTCGATTTCGCTGTCTGGTAGCGCAGCCGGGTGACCGTTGAAACTCACGAATCGAACTACACTGGGCACCTGCAACACCCGCAAGCGATCCTTCAAGTCGAGGTGGACAAAGACATAGCCCGGGAACAGCACCAAGTCCAATTCTTTGCGCCGATCTTTCCATCGGCGAACACTTCGATACACGGGCAAGAAACAACTTACACGTCGCTCTTCTAACTGGCGTGCGACTTGCTTCTCATGACGTGAACATACGTGGGCTGCGTACCAGTGAGATTGCAGTGGCGCTACCGCTTCAGAGTCTGGCTGCAAAGATTCTGCGGCGAGATCCAGACCAAAGCTCTCTGTCAAATTCGACAACCCCCTATACGTTCCTTAGCTACAGCTTCGCCCCCTCACTTACAGGGCATCTGTGAGCTAACCCGCATCAATTCCGTTGGTTCGCTGTTCTCGCACAGCGGACGACGCAGTTACTCGTCGCCGTACAGCAGAATTCCCTAGAACCAACGCCGTATCCAAACCCCTGTCAACGCACGAAGTCGCGGAGATGTAAGCTCAAGGGGCTGACGACTCCGCGACCTAGACAATTCCCGATGGGCAGCCAGATCCGTTCTGCGGCGGCCGTGCCTTCTGACCCCGTCCTGTTCGTAATCCGCATCCGCGCGTCTAAATTCCGACTAACTCCGACTTGCTTCGCAAAACACTTAAGATGCCCTGCTCGGACGATTCGACATGCATGGAACGGATGTCAACGAAAGCCCAATAAAATATGCCCTTATTCCGCTCGGCGGCAAGCGCCAGGATCTTCAATTCCGGATAGCGGCCCAGCAGAAACCCGCTCAAACCCGGCCGGACCTCGGGGTTCTCCAACGCAATGATCAAATAATCAGGACGCGTGCGTTCAACCAGTTCAGTGATTTCCGCTTCGTCCTGGGTTTCTCCGACCACTTCGATATCGGGTTGATCCCCAATTGTCGCAAGGACCAAATCCTTCATCAAGCGCGGCCGGTTTGCGACCAACACTCTGATTTTTTGCACGATCCTCTCCGTGCCGGGCAGTATCTCCTGTTCTCCCCAAAAAAGTAAGACTCAAATTAGGCCCAGAGATTCAAAGCAGGTAGTACCAAGAAGGTTCCGTCCCGTGCCGAAGATCCAGCCTGCCTTCGTGCGAGACTAGTACCCAAAAAGTACCGAGCAGAAACTACGGCATTAGGTCACGCGACCGCTCCCGGCATGCGGCAAATCTCCACCGCCCCGAGCCGGTCGGTCGCCCCGAGCTTTCGCAACATCCGATGAATATGGTTCTTCACCGTCTGCTCCGAGAGGTTCAACTGTGAAGCTATTTCCTTGTTAGTGAGTCCATGGCCAATCATTTGAACGAGTTGCTGTTCCCGTCGAGTCAGGCCGAGGTTGTGTCGGATGACAAAGCTGGAGGGGCTGGTGCGGCTGGCCACCGACTCAAACAGAGCCAAGCAAAGAACAGGAGGACAAACGGCCTCGTTATTTGCCACGGAACGAACTGCAGTCGCAACTTCCATTGCGGAAGCATCTTTGAGCACGAAACCGACAATTCCGTCTCGCACTGCGCGCAGAAAAATCTCCCGGTCGGCATCCATGCCGATCATAACCACTTTGAGTCCAGGGATTGCTGCACGTACCTCTGAGACTAGCCGAAGATCCGATAATGCGACCGCGGCAGAATCGGACAGCAGGACATCTGGGGCGGCGCTACTGATTTCCTCCACGACATCAGGCGAAAAGGCGGAGGCCCCAACTACCCGAATATCATTTTTCTTACCCAAAATGCGCGTAAGGGCCTCGCGCAAAAGACGGTTCTCAGCCAATATGAAAACTTGTACGCTCTCGACCGCATCAGACATAACGAACCTCTGCACCTTCGCATGCTCCCCCTCACGCAATGCTTTCGGTGCTCCCTGTAGGATGAACGCCGTTTTATTTCATCCAAGCATATATGGTTTCGCCGCAAAATGCGAGCAGGATAGCAGTTAATATTTACATTCCAGCTATCGACGTTCGACTACCCGAGAATTCCTGACCAGGAAACCATTGCTCCAGAAGGCCAGACTACGGAATGATGGGAATTTTAGCAATTCCAGACTTCCCTCAGCGAGGCCGCTTGGCCGGAGTCTTCGAATCCAAAACTCAAGACTTTGATCGGGTCAGTTTTGTGGGTCAAACCCAAGCGGTTCGGGAATGGCTAGAATCGAACCGCCAACCCCGAGGACAAGCGAACGTTCTGCTGTGTAAACTCAGTCAACTCCGCTTTGATTGCATCGGCCTGAATGCGCCAACTCAGCAGCCTCATCAGTCGGAAATCGATTCCCAAGCCCAGCGCCTCGGCAAAAGACGTCTCAGACTTTGATGTTGCGGAACCGGTTTCCTGTACCTGTACGGCTCCGAACAGCGCCTCCGCAAACGGCCGGAATCTTCCAATCGAAGCTCCCCCTCGCAGGCCGAACAAGAAACTACGCTGGCTCACACCGCCATACTGGCCACCAAAATCAGCCACAAGTCCAAAATAACGAAGGTACTTTTTCTCTACCGATGTGTTCCAGCCACTGCGGTTCGCGGCCTTGGCGGAAAACGGATCGCAGGCAGTTGCGGTGTCCGTGACCCCCATCTGGCAGTGAATTGCGCCGGTGTGGGAGTATCCGAAAAACAGGTCTCCGTGGTCCGGAACTTGCATTTTCGGCGTCTCACGCGCGGAGACAGCAGTTTTCTGGTCATTAACAAGGCTCATGCTTTGAGCATCGCGGGAGGCACGATACCAGAGGGTTTTTCCGTGAAGAACATTGGCTCCTCCACGAATGGGATTGAGAGCAACACGGACGGTGTCAATCAGCAGACGGTTCCGGGTGGCGCCCTCGACGCGTCGTACCAATTCCTTGTCCAACAAGTCTTCCCCGATCAGCCAGCCCGTGCCGGCCAGCGGCGTCATCACAATGTCGATTTGGCCCACACCAGTCAAGCAATGTTTCGAACAAGGGTAGGACCCGTCGTAATTCCACGGCGGCCTGTCTTTCGTGCCGTACTTTTCGACCGTGACCTCACTCAAAGGTCCAAGATTCCATTGGGTACTATAAGCGGCATTCCACAATCCAGCCTTAAAGCGACTCCACCAGTAGGCCTTGGTCTTGGAAAACTCCAGCTTCTCACCCCGCGGATCATTCTGGATTTCGATGAAGCCGGTCAAAGCCCCTTGAATCGGATGCCCCACGTAGCCGAACCAGTTGGGATCGCCGTCGTTCCACCCCGAATGCGTCCACGTGGAGAGGGACTGCATGTAATCGCGCCAATAGTGGTTAAACGGTATCCCGTTTTCAGACACGACCCATGCGAAGTCGGTGTGCACAACATACGCCTGCTCGATCACCAGGAACGTGAACGATTCGGTTAAAGCTCGCCCCCAATGAAACCCCTCTTTCTTGGGAAGCACAGGAGCGTTCATGGCCCCCTCGGAGCCTGGCTTACTATCCGTCGTTCCCTCGGAACTCTCTGTCAGCATTGCAATGCGATCGACAGAACCCAACTTAAATGCGAAGATTTCGCCCGGCGGAGGCTCGACCTGTGTAAGGGAGGTACAGTCTTCCAGTGCTCTCTTGCTTGAATCACAACGAGACGAGGGCAGCTGACTAAAGGAGACCGCAGACAAAACCAGCACGACGAGGAGAACGAAACTGCCGGTAGTGACTCTCATCGCGAAATCGAACGCCCATGATAGCAGAAGCAGATCCTTTTCGGACCTTGACCACCTTATACTGGAATAAAATCCGCTGCGAGGGTTTCCCAACCGTGCTCCGTAATTGTAGACTTCACCGGGTACGGTCTGATGAAAACGGTTCGATCTTTCGCAACCAGGCGAGTAAATTCCTCGGGCAACTGATATGGCATTGCTGACACCGGTCTTCGTGGCCTTCCTTGTTTTGCTGCTTGCTGGCTCGTGGGTTTATTGCGTCCTTACCAGGATTGCGGCGCGCAGATACCTGGCAATTTCTCCAGCCCCGCCCGCGATACTCCCCTCCATCAGCGTTCTGAAACCCCTCTGTGGACAAGACGATCGCCTCGAAGAGAATTTGCGCAGCTTTTTCACCCAGGATTATCCGGACTACGAAATTCTGTTCGCGGTCGACGCGCTCGCCGACCCCGCCGTCGCGGTTGTGGATAAAGTGCGTCGCGAGTTTCCGCAGGGGCCGCGAGTCCATCTTGTCGAAACCGGGGAACCGATCGTACCGAACCGAAAAGCGCATAGTCTCGCGCGTCTCGTCGCGCGGTCCCGACACAGCATTCTGGTCATGTGCGATAGCGACGTGAACGTCCCGCCAGGACTGCTGCGGTGTGTCGCTGCCGAGTTTCAGGACCCAGCCGTGGGCGTCGTGACATGTCCTTACCGTGCGGTGCCCGGACACGGATTTTGGTCGCGGCTTGAGGCCCTCGGGATGAACACAGAGTTCCTCGCGGGTGTGCTAGTGGCATGGCTGGTAGGAGAGATGGATTTTGCTCTCGGGCCAACCCTCGCCGCCCGCCGAGAGGTAATCGAATCCATGGGTGGTTTCGATGAGCTGGGCCATTATCTTGCCGAAGATTTTGAAATCGGAAACCGGGCACCTCGACTCGGATACCGGGTTATCCTCTCTTCCTGCGTGATTGAGCACCGCATCGGCAGTCAGACGCTAAAAGAGAATTTGCAGCACCGCCTGCGATGGGCCCGGAGCACAAGGCGTTCGCGCCCTACAGGCTACTGGGGGCAAGTCTTCACGAATCCCATTCCGCTCGCGCTGGTGCTTTGGCTGGCGGTCCCGAGGCTATGGCCCCTTTTAGCGGTGACTGCGCTCTTCCGGGCGCTGGCCGCGTGGAGTACGGCGAAGTGCGTTTTGCAAGATCCGCTCACCAGCCAAAGATGGTGGCTCATTCCGGTGCAAGACCTGATGAGCCTCTTGGTCTGGATCTCAGGATTTTTCGGGAGCACGATCGATTGGCGAGGTCGCCGCTACAGTCTGTTGCCCGATGGTCGTTTTCAACTTGCGGGAAGTACACCCGAGGCAACGGAAATCACGCACATGCTTCAAGCAACCACGGGACCGTTTCGCCAGCACGACATCAAGGCTCCCAAGAGCTGAAGAGAAAAGTGCTCCGACTTGGATTCCGCGTCTTTGCGTCCGCGTTCAAGTCCAACAGTGTTTCGACGGTCGGTTGCTGGTTGCCAACGTAATACAGCAGTTCTCGATGCCCGTTCCATGTAACCCGCCCCACGAAGACAAATTTTCCTGCTGACCGCAACCGCTCCTCAACTACATGTTCCCATGTGTTCAGGCTGTCGGTATCACTTCGGGTCGGTAGCCCCTCACTGGTTGGATTAATTAGCGAGGTTGAGAGGCTGAGAAAGAATGACAGCCCTTGCTTGTCGGGCAATTCGCGTAGTCCCATGTCAATCATGGCAACCAGCGGGCGACCGTCAACTTCTCCTTGTATGACTGAAAACGTTCCGTCTTGAGACAGCGCGACAAAACCCTCGTACGCCATGTATACGACCTCCACGTAGTCCGATCGCATTACGATCCGCCCGCAGTTATAGCGTTGGCCAGCGAGATCATACGCGCCGATGTCGAGGCTTACGGCCATCAGTTCCCCGCATACCGGGAAAATCCGATTGCTGAAACTTTACGCGCGGTCGGCGGGCTCTGACGCTTCCCAGAAGAGCCTTTCCGGGATCGCCAATACTGAAACAGGGGAAACCCTTTGCGGATCAGTTGACTGGCGGTAGACCGATTTTGGCGAGCAGTTGCTCGAAGGCCGGATCGCCGTGAAGGCCGGCGAAACCCGGGTCACAGCTAAGATTCAGCATATGTTCGTCGTGTGACTGGAGGCCGATGGTCAAGTACCTGAGCGCTTCGCGTGTGTCGCCGAGCCGAGCGTCGGTCTGGGCTACAAAATAAGGCGACGACTTCCCCTGTTCATACAGCTTTCTCTGTTCCGAAAGTTGTGCTTCGAACAAGCCGGGTTCGCCACTCTGGGCGAAGCCTTTGGCCGCCGCCTCAGCAACCGATGATTGTGCCGCGTCGTGTGTCAGCAGCGCTTCTTTTTTCAACTCCGCGATGTAGTTCGGATAATCATCAGTTTCGAAATAAGAGAATCTCAAGTAACGGTGAGGCGAAACCGAATCTGGCTCGGCCACTTCGAGTTGTTTCAGCATTTGCATAGCCTGTTCGTGATGTCCCGCGGCCCATAGCAGTTCCCCCTGGTCGGCTAGGATTGAAGACGAGTCAGGGGCAAGTTTGCGCGCGAGGTCAATCTCAGTCAGAGCTTCATCGTCGCGACGAAGGGCATGCAGAAACGTCGCATACCAGTGGTGGGCTTTTGCGTTATTGGTATCGAGCTCAATCGCTCGGCGGAATTCCTTTTCGGCGTCGGCAGAGTCCCACATTCCAAAAAAAGTCACAAACGCCAGCGAGGCATGCGCTTCGGAAGACTGCGGGTCCAACTCAACAGCCTTCTTCACAGCCGCAAAGGCTTTGAAATAGGCCTCATTCCCCGGCATTGCGGAGAACTCCCGCAGCAGGTTGTAGCAGTCCGCGAGCCCCACGTAGGCGTCCGAATAGTTGGGATCGTGCGCAGTCGCCTGGGTGAAGGCCTCCAAAGCCTGATTGAGGCTGTCAGGAGTGCGCTTGTTCCAGTAGAAGCGGCCTTTCAAGTAAAGATCTTCGGCCTCGCGATTGGCGGGTTGACGCAGGTTTTGGCGGCGAGCCGAACCGGATTCTGCGCTCGCTTTCACATCGCGATCGCCGGGACGGAAAATCCACACAGCGAAGATTATCGCCAGTAGCGGGAGGGCAAAGATCACCTTTCGCCGCAAAGAGGGCCCCGTCGGCACACGTGCTGCTAGCGAAGTCCTTTCCACCGACTTTCTTTCCTGCGATACGTCCCAGACAGGTTCAGGTGGATGGATGGGTGCGATCCAGCGGTAGCCCCGCCGTTCGATGGTCTCAATAAAAATCGGATTGTCGGCCGAGTCTCGCAAAGCGTCGCGCAGGCGCATGACGGCGCTACTGATCCCTTGCTCAAAATCCACAAAGATGTCGGGTGGCCAGAGTGCCTGCCGAAACTCTTCGCGCGTGATCACTACCCCAGGACAGCTCAGCAGCAGCGTTAGCACTCGAAAGGGCAGATCCTGAAGCCGGACCCTGACGCCGTTGCGGCGAAGTTCGCCCGCGCGCAGGTCAGCCTCAAACACACCAAAGCGAACCAAAGTGGAAGACACTTGTACAGAACCCATAAGGAGGTACGGCGGGGGAGTGCCTGTAGTTTACCACTTTGACCCGACTAGGGGGGAAGGCAATGCTTGGGGTCGACGAAAGCACTATTTTGCCAGGCAATGAGTTCATGTAAGCATATATCAATAAGTACCTTATCTCGCCAGACGGGCACCAGTCACCCGCTATCTCCAGACCATTGACCGAGTGACCCATTCTGGGCCACAGTCCCCGTAGATGTGGAACAAAGATCCCCTCGCAAAAAAGACCCAAATGTAATTCACTCTCAGGAGACGGAACCAAATGACCTCGAATCATCCGCAAGGTACGGTAGCTGCTGCCTTGGCAGTGTTCACGCTCACAGTTGGCTTGTCGGCTTATGCCCAGACTCCCGTGACCCTTCCGCCAATGCTGCCCACCTCTATGACGGCTGGTCTGATTGACCCAGCTGGGAAGGTGCCGACTATCAACGGTGTCCCAGGTTCACAAGTCACCAATCTGGACGTATCGTTTCCACTCGCGCTTCTCGCTCATGGCAACCGGTATGTGTATTCGATTACAGTGCAGGACAACAGCTATACCGGTTCCTGTACGGTTTCATACGCACTGACCCAGGTGCAGAACAGCAAAAAGGTGACGCTGGATTCCGCCAAAATCACCACCTTCAAAACCGCCCCACCGGACATTTGGCTGTGGGTCGCGACGGGGAAGGCGATTCCCAACTCGCCCGGTCTGGCCACGCTGACGGGAAGCTTCAAGTGTGGCACCACCACAAGCTCCATCAAATCCACAGTGTTGTTGCAGTAATCAATTCGCCGCACAGCGCGGCAAGTGATTAGAGGTCATCTCAAACCGCCGGCGCTGACGGCGACCACAAGCAAGATTGCGATATTTCCCAGGCAGAGAAAACAAACTTTCAGGATCAGGAAAGGGAATTAATGAGGAATCCAGGAATGCAGTGTTTTAAATTCATGATGCAGCTAGGACTACTTTGCGCAGCGTCATCGAACGCGTTGCCAGCGCAAACCATCACCACCTTTGAAGTCGCAGGCTCGGGTACAGGCGGTGCCGAAGGGACCCTCGTCTCCAACATCAACACCGCCGGCACCATGGTCGGCGCCTACATTGACGCGGGCGGCGTCAGTCACCCCTATCTGCGCACCAGCGACGGGGTGGACACAACTTTCGTTGTTCCCAACTCCGGCACCGGCAAGGGCGAGGGCTCGGGCGCAATTGCCATCAACACCGGCGGCGTGGTCGCAGGGAGCTATCAGGATTCCGGCAGCGTCAACCATGGTTTTGTGCGCGCAACCGATGGCACGATCACCGAGTTTAATGCTCCCGGTGCCGGCACGGGCAAAGGTCAGGGCACCGTTCCCCGTGCCATTAATACGGGCGGCACCATCGCCGGCTACTACATTGATGCCGGCGGTGTGTATCACGGCTTTGTGCGCTCAGCAGCCGGAAAAATTACCGCATTCAATGCGAAGGGTGCTGGCACAGGAAACGGCCAAGGTACGTATGTGGACCCGCTGTTCAGTTCCGGTCCGAAAATCAATGCCGCGGGGACGATTGTCGGCTACTACATAGATGCGGGCGGTGTGCTGCACGCATATGTGCGTGCCGCCAACGGCAACATCACCGAGTTTGAGGCTCCCGGCGCCGGCACGTTGGCCAGCGAGGGCACCATTGCCTCTGGCATCAACGCGGCGGGGACGATCGTGGGCCGTTACGCAGACTCGGGCAAAATCGTGCGTGGATTCATACGCGCGGCCAACGGCACGTTCACCGAGTTTGAGGCTCCGGGGGCGAGCAACAACCACCCCGGGAACGGCACTTATGCGTTCAGCATCAACGACGCTGGCGTGGTGTGTGGAACCTATGGCGACTCGAGCTTCCACGCGCACGGATTCGTGCGCGCCACCGACGGCGCCATTACTGGTTTCCAGGCGCGGGGTTCCGGCACAAAGGGCAATGGCCAGGGTACCTCGGCTTTGACGCTCAACGACGCGGGCGACATCGTTGGATTTGTGTTGGACTCACGCAGCGTGTTTCACGGGTTTATAAGAACACCGTAGGCACGCGGATCGTACAGCTCAGCGGATCCGGAAAAATGGACGATTCGACGAGCGGTGGCTCATTCCGATTCGTTGCCTTATGTGCCAGCCAAGTTCTGAGTCAAAATTTCACCGCAGATGGTCTCCTGGCTGACGGTGCCGGGGCGCGAATCGAGGGACTCGCGCTCCGGCTCTTCATGTTGCTATGCCGGTTTCCCACAGAAGAGCTGAAACGCCTTGTTGAGTACTACTCTGCAATGCCCGAGGACGAGCGCAAGACTGGGCTGATTAACTTCGCAAAATGCCCACCAGATGATCCGTCATTCCTGACCACGAAGCTTTGGGACAAATACCTACCTCGATGGCGAGAGATCAATGCGCAGTCGAAAGCACCTGCAGCCGCACGATGAGCATGATGTGGACAAGCTCAACTACGTGACGGTCATCGAGGATGTGCGTATGCGGAAAGGCAAGTGGCATTCGCCTTTCCGAGGAGCAAGAACAGCGGATGCGCGATCAAGGATTACTCCGCTGAACCACAACGTCATCATAAACAGGTAAGAAGCCGATACCCACGACGCATTCAGGCGGCGGAGTACCCTCAGGTTGACTCGTGGAGTCGAATTCGCGGCACACCTTTGGCGCACCTCGCTTGCAAAAGATCAGTTTTGGCGTGAGTTTGCCGAGTTCCTGGCTGATGGAATGTCAGTCGTGCGCTGGTTCCTTTTCACCTTCAATAGTTCTTGTCGGAAACTCTGAGATTCATGATTTGTTTGATATCTTGAGGGAGATGAATAGCCGGTATAGCTCGCACGACGGATTCTGGGCATCAGCGCTAGGCAGTCTCTGTTTCGAACGTTTTTGCCAGGCATTCTTCAAGTGGTATTGTCCCCTCACGGTAGAGGAGAGACATCATCTTCCGGACGTACCATTTCTGCTTTGCAGCAATCACACTAGTCATGCCGACAGTGCGGTCTTGATGACGGCAAGCGAGCGCAGCTTTCGCAGCTTTGCTCTGATCGGCGCCAGCGACTATTTCTTTCGCTCGCGACGCCTGCGCTGGGCCGTCTCGCCGCTGATGAATGTCATACCAATCGATCGTGAACCAGGAGCTAAGTCGCTTTCTGCCTGCTTGGCAACTTGTCGGCAATTCATGCAGCAAACCGGAGGCAGCCTCATCCTTTATCCCGAGGGCACTCGGTCGCAGGACGGTAAAGTGCGGGCATTCAAGAGCGGTGCAGCCCTGTTTGCGATCGAACTTGACGTGCCGGTCGTTCCCGCATACATAGAAGGTACCCACCACATTCTCCCGAAGGGACACTATGTGCCAAGGGCTGGTCCGGTGACGGTGCGTTTCGGAGAACCCGTTGAATTGGCGCGTCTGCAATCAGGAGAACTTCCGCGCGAACGACGCCGCCGCGCTGTTGAGCAACTCACAGAAAGTATTCGAATGCTTAGCTCGCGCCGCGAAGCGCAGGAGTTAGCACCGGAGTTGCAGGAAAAGGGCACAACATGGCAGTTTCACTAGTGAACACATGGCCCACGAACCAAGGCACATGAAGTGGTGGGGTTGGGGATATGAGGACGCGGAATTTCGCGCCAGCCACCATCCCGACTTTTGGCCTTACGCCAAGTCAGTCCTTGATATTGAAAGGGATGATTCCACAAGACGCGAGTGGAGTCTGGAGTCGATCGAACTGCCGGAAGCCCGTGCCGATGAGCCATTTTTAGGCAAACTCCGTACTTGTCTTGCACCCTGCCAGATCACGGATGACGCGAAGGAGCGGGTCATCCACTCTTATGGAAAGGGATTCCGCGATCTGTTTCGCCTGCGCCGCGGCATTGCGGCAGGTGCCCCCGATCTGATTGTTTATCCCGAGAGCGAGCGCGACGTATGCCTTACACTTCGCGCGGCGGCCGAGCGCAACATTGTGTTGATTCCCTTCGGGGGAGGGTCGAACATAGCTGGGTGCCTCGAACGAATGGATGCTAGACGCATGTGCGTGTCGCTTGATATGCGGCGGATGCGTCGAGTGTTGGCGGTTGACAGACGCTCGTTTACCGCACAGATCGAAGCCGGAGTCTTTGGCCCGGACCTCGAAGAACAGTTGGGCGCACACGGAATGACGCTGGGCCATTTTCCCGACTCGTTTCTGCACTCCACTCTCGGCGGTTGGATCGCCACGCGCTCGGCGGGAATGCAAAGCGATAAGTACGGCAAGATCGAAGATATGGTAATCGCCGTACGCATGGTGACTCCAGAAGGAGTGCTGCAGACGCGTGTGGTCCCCAAGTCCTCGAATGGTATCGATGTCAATCACCTCTGCATCGGCAGTGAAGGGACGCTTGGCGTCATCATCGAGGCCACCATGCGCGTCCACGCCGTTCCCGAATCACGGCAAGTGCGAGGCTATCTGTTTCCTGAATTCGAGGGCGGCATTGAAGCCATGTTTGAGTCTGTGAGCCAGGAGTGCATGCCGGCCATGGCACGCCTCAACGATCCCGATAAGACGGCGCTTTCGCTGGCCTTTCGGCCGCCGGCCTCAGGCTTCACGAAAATTGCCGGTAGCCTTTTCAAAAGTTATCTGCGGGCCAAAGGGTTTGCCCAGCCCAGAACGTGCCTGATGCTTACTGCTTTTGAGGGCAGTCCGCGTGGCGTTTCCGGGCGGTTGCAGCAAGCGGAAGCAATTTATCAAAAATGCGGCGCGGTTGGCCTAGGCGCCGGTGCCGGGAAGTCATTTGAGGCAACCAAGTATGATTTTCCCCACATCCGCGATTTCTTGCTTGACCGCAATGTCACAACCGACGTGAGCGAGACCGCGACCGTATGGAGTAATATCGCCAAGTTGTATCAGGACACTACCGCTGTTCTGCGCGCCGAAATCAGCAAAAGCGGAGTCCGTCCTTGGGCTGGATGTCACATCAGCCATACTTATCCGTGTGGGGCCAGTCTGTACTTCACGTTCGGCTTCCGGCAACAACTGGGACGCGAGATGGAGCAGTATCTTCAAGTCAAGCGTGCCGTCCAGCAGTCGTTCATCGATAACGGGGCAACGCTTTCTCATCACCACGCAGTCGGGACCGAGCACCTGCCATGGCTAGCCGCTGATATTTCCGCGGTGGGCGTGAAGGCCGTCTCTGCCATTAAGCAGGGACTTGACCCTGCTAACATCATGAACCCAGGACGGTTGCTGCCGTCCTCAACTTGAAGATTAGTTGGCACTCGGTTCGCCGCTCGGCCCATCGAGGATGAAATCAGCGTCTCTGACCCACAGCGGTGTTGGAAGCGCCGGCCCTACGATGAATGAAGAATCGAACTGATCGACCGCGCCGAGGGGCGCCGCTTAGGTGCGCAAAGCACACCATTGGCGAATGAGAGCCCGAGCGCAACCCCCCCTGTCGGAATTCTCAAAAAGTTACACAGCTTGTTGCACACTTTCACATAGGTCACAAGTTAAGTTATTTGTTATCAATAATATAACTGCAGACGCAGCGGACTTGACATCGAAAGAGACGTACCGGTTCGATTCCGGTCCCGGGCACCATTAAGAAAAACAGCCGTACGATTGGCGTCTTGCGAGTGTCACGGGATGATTTATCCTTGGCTCGCTAAATGACTGATAGCGGCCAAACCCATGCCCTAAGCCTGACGCTTCGCCTCGATCATGCTCGCCCTGGAAGGGTCGAGGGAAGGTTGAATGTTCCGTCAACGACTTCCACAAAGTTTCTTTCTTCACGGAGAATCAGGCGCTTCGTGTTTGCCATGGCGAAATTCTCGCGCGCTTCCTGATCTGACTTCAAGCGTGTCCGGTAAGCCTCATAGGAGGCAAGACTATTACATGCAATCAAACCCCAGGCCACATTGTTCGTGCCCTCATGAGGAAGAAAATACCCGACGAGGTGGCCGCCGCATCGAGGAATGATGCGGCCCCAATTCTCGGCGTACTTGTTAAACTCGTCTCGCTGGAACGGATCGATCTCATAGCGGATGACGCAGGTTATCGTCATTTCAATTCTCCTGGTGGTCCGTCTTGTCCATGAATTGCCCAACCAAACGTCAATGCTGTCTTGCAAGATCAGCAATGGCTTCACGGCGGCTCATCTGTGCAGTTGCAAGAGTCAACATCCCGCAGTCTGCCTGTTGCCCGACAATAACACTTCGTCTATCATCAAAATATGAATGTTGAAAACTCTGATGCTGCAGTTTCCAGAATTGCAGCCGCCATCGGCGAGCCAGCGCGAGCCCACATGCTCTATTGCCTGATGGATGGTCACGCGCGAACCAGCACCGAGCTTGCCGTGGTGGCCGGAGTGAGTCCATCCACCGCGAGCGTGCACTTGAATCGGTTGAAGACATCTCACCTGGTCAAAGTGCTGGTTCAGGGGAAGCATCGTTTCTACAGTCTCGAAGGACCGAATGTGGCCCGTGCGCTTGAAGGGCTGAGCGTGCTCGCGGGTGTTCGTCGCGGCAAATTCGTGCCCAACACGCCAAGCCGGCTGCGGGCCGCGCGAACTTGCTACGATCACATGGCGGGCACGGTCGGCGTATCTCTCCACGACCGCCTGAGGGCATTGGGATGGCTGTCCGCCGATCCGAAAGGCAGCGACAACGCTTACGACGTCACCTTGGCTGGAACAAAAGTGTTTGAGGCTCTTGGCATTGATCTCAAGGCAACTCGGACGCTGCGCCGTCGTTTCGCCTGCGCATGCCTGGATTGGAGTGAGCGGCGGCCTCATGTGGGCGGAGCGCTGGGAGCAGCCCTCCTAAACGTCGCACTGAAAAGAAAATGGGTTGTGCAGGATCTAAGCAGCAGGGCCTTGGACGTCACGAGTCTCGGGCGACGCGAAATGCGGGCGCGATTCGGGCTTCAGGTGTGAGGAATTCAGCACACCGGGGAGCCACGAGGTCTCGCCAACTGCTCAAATTTTTACAATTCGGAGACAGTTCCTTGACACAACTGCCGCTTTGATCACCGAGAATGCCTCTCATTCGGGGTGAGTGGATTGACTTGGGTCCCACTCGAGTTCCGCCCACCGGCGCAGCAGCCACTACCGTCAATTTTCGATAACTTAAGGAGAGGAACAATGGCTTTTCAGAATTGGTCGCGCCGCACACTCGCGTGTCTGGCTTCACTCGTCATTATCGTGGGGTTGATTCCAAACCCCGCCGCCGCTCAATATGCCATCACCAATCTAGTGTCGAACCAAGCAGGCAAAGCCAAACATCAGGACAAAGAACTGGTCAATGCCTGGGGAATGTCTTTCTTTCCAAAAGGCCCGTTCTGGATCAGTGATAATGGCACCGGCGTTACCACCTTCTACGACAGCAAGGGCGTGAAGGATGGGCAAGTCACAGTCCCTCCGACCTGCAGCACAGTGCCAGATTGCGTCACGGGACAGGTTGCCAATAGCACAAAGGATTTTGTCGTGTCACAAGGCGGAAAGTCCGGACCCGCTGCATTTATTTTCGCGACCTTCGAGCCCGGGACGATCAGCGGCTGGAATCCATCCGTGAACCCAAGCTCGTCGGTGGTCGTCGTAAACGCTAGCGCTTGGTATACAGGCTTGGCGATGGGTGTAAACAACGGAGCCAACTTCCTATTTGGCGCCGACAATCTGGGCAATAAAGTTGACATCTACGATGGCACCTTCAAACTAGTTGGCAAGTTCACCGATTCGACACTAACAGGCCTCGTCGTATACGGCGTTCAGAACATCAATGGCAAACTGTACGTGACCTTCGCGGACAGTGCTTTCAGCAAGGGCGCTGTAGACGTCGTCAGCACCAGTGGAAAACTGATCAAGCGGCTTACTAAGGATGTGCACCTCAAGGCACCGTGGGGCGTGGCGCTGGCGCCAAAGAACTTTGGCCCGGCGAGCAACGCTTTGCTGGTGGGCAACGTGGGCGACGGCCGCATCAGTGCTTTCAATGCCAAGACCGGAGCCTTCATGACTCAGCTCAAGGGTACGAATAACAAAGTTCTGAGTATCGATGAACTTTGGGCGCTGGCTTTTGGGCAAGGCGGCGGAATGAACGGCAACCCCAACCAACTGTTCTTTACCGCAGGCCCGAACGGATATGCGAACGGTCTGTTCGGCGTGATCAACTTTAAGTAGAGTTGCTGGTCCTCTGAAATTCCAGGGCTCCGGTCGCGTGACGTTGAATCGAATGAGCGATGCAGCGAAGCGTAGATCCGGAGCCCGAATTTATTGACTGGGGCCGCCGACGGCTAGTTAATACGTCGATATGTGTTAAAACGCAAGTTTCGGATACGGGCGACTAGTACATCGTCCAAATATTTGTTTATATTATTGCGGTTTTCGGCTAGAGTGGGTGCATGCCGAGAGTCGCTCCCGCTGTCTCGCTCGACCCGACTACTAAAGCCACGCTGGACCACCTGGTAAGGTCGCCGTCCACTCGGCACGGTCTGGTGCAGCGGTGCCGCATTATCTTGGCGGCCGCTCTGGGCAAGACGAATCAGCAAATCGCTGGCGCCGTGCAGATGCCGGAAGTAACGGTGAGTAAATGGCGCCGGCGTTTTGCCAGCCGCGGGTTGGAAGGCCTGCAGGATGCAGCTCGTTGCGGCCGGCCTCTCAAACACGGGCTGGAGATCGTACAGCAGGTGCAGAAGCGAGCCTGCCAGCAGCCGGAACACTACAGTCGCTGGAGTGTGCGAACGC
Source organism: uncultured Acidobacteriota bacterium (assembly GCA_963838905.1). Classification (GTDB taxonomy): domain Bacteria; phylum Acidobacteriota; class Terriglobia; order Terriglobales; family Acidobacteriaceae; genus JABDBE01. The sequence continues at coordinate 45,395 of CAWITE010000011.1, read as the reverse complement.
TTGCCCAGGACTTGAAGCTGCCGCGCAGCACCGTGCACCAGATCCTGGTGGCCTCCCATCTGCAACCGCATCGGATTCGCACCTTTACCTTCAGCCCGGATCCCGATTTTGAAGCCAAGCTGCTGGACGTGGTCGGCCTGTATCTGAATCCGCCGGAGAACGCGCTGGTATTGTGCGTCGACGAAAAGACCGGCATTCAGGCACTGGATCGCACCCAGCCGCTGCTGCCCTTGAGCGCCAAGAAACCGCGCAGCTGGACCAACGAGTATGTCCGTCACGGCACCCAAACCTTGCTGGCGGCTCTGGAGATTGCCAGCGGCCAAGTCGTGGCCCATGTGAAGCAACGCCGCACTTCGGTGAACTTCCTGCGCTTCCTCAAAGATGTGATCGCAGCCTTTCCAAAGCGTGAGTTACACATGATTCTGGATAATCTCAACATCCACAAGAACGACGCCGCCCGCCGCTGGTTGAAACGGCATCCCCGCGTGCACTTCCATTACACCCCGACCCATGCTTCTTGGGTCAATATGGTGGAATGTTTCTTCAGCATTCTGGGCAAGCAGGCGCTATCGCAAAGTGTCCATACTTCGAAACACCAACTGAAGGAATTTCTGTTGGACTACATCGCTCGCAACAACGAAAATCCGCGCCCCTTCGTGTGGACCAAAGGACCGGAGAAGCTCCAGCGTATTATCGAGGCCACGAAGGAATATCAAGCGGCGCACCCGCGCAAGCCAAGGAAGCGTCGACGAGCTCACAATACTATAAAGAACTAACAGGACGATGTACTAGTTGGGAGCGATTTTCTGGTTCGAGAGATCCCCTCCAGGCTGGTGCGGTCGATGTGACCCGGAGAGTCTGTTCAGTTCTCGCCAATGTGGCGTTTCCAACATGTATCGCGAACTCGATCCGAAATGAAAGATCAGCCTCTGAATTACAAACTGCCATTGCAGCCGACCCGCCGTCAGGACGCTCGCAACGGTCTTGTCAGCCGGAACCGCAATCTGTTCGGGCCGCTTCCAGGGGAATAGACGCTGTTGGGTGATTTCTTTTCGAAAGTTGGCATCCGCGACGAACTCTCGGTGTAGGAAGAGGGAGAGTTTGGCAGCTGAAAACAAGCCTAAACCATCATACGGATGCTCCTCAAGTGCCCAGCGCCGACCAAAATTCTCGAGCCATACTCTGGCGGGAGGACGAAGACACTGCTTCCATTTTGCCGCTATTGGCGGCATAGGCGCGGCAAATACTCTTTCTGCCAATCCCACCACAACCGCGGCGAATTCAGCAAGGCAAGGATCGTCCCGCATTCGTACATCAACTCGATCCCAGAATTGGGTATCGAATAATCGTGCTCTCAAAAAATAGCCGATTTCAAGGAGCCAGCACAATTTCACCCAGCATTCTAATGTGTGTTGGAATATGTGAAGTATTTGCAAAACGAACGCATCTTCGTCGTTCAACACCGGGAAGCGCAGACCCTGCCAATCATGATTAATCGTCTGATTCAGCCGAAATTCGGGCTCGTTCAGCGGCACACGGTTTACTTTCCTGTTCCAGAATGTCAGATGCAACTCGACCAGCGGCTGGGTCTCACGCGAATATGGATCATCGGAAACGGTCGGAATTCTTGGGGACGGTCTGCCGAACTTTAATTCGATATCGGAGAACCGGTGCAGGCGGTAGCCGGCCTCCTCAAGTACGCGTTGCGCCAACGGCAAAGACCTTTTGTCGACCAAGTAATCCAGATCGCTTGGCGTACGCAGAAATGCATCGAGGCAATAGGTCGGGACAAGCGAAAAACCTTTGATGGCCGCATAATTCAGGCCCGCGCGGCCAAATCTTCCGTTAAGCGAACCAAATTCAGCGGCCAGGTAATCAACACGCCGCCTGTTATCGGCAAGATTTTGCTCGAACCGGGCCAATACAGGAGGTGGGAGTAACTCAGCAGCACCTATGCTCTTGAGTCGCTGCAACAAATAGAGGGTCAGTCCAGCCCTATCGAGCCAGTTAAACGCACGATACCAATCGTGCAAGGAGAACTTCCTGAGCACATTTGCTTCGCACGTTTCTCCGCCGAAGCTTAAACATCCGACGACGGCCCCTGCTAGTGCTCGGTTCACGATAACGCCTCGATGGGTTCCTTCAGCACGGAGACCAGTGCTGGTCGGAGTGCTGGCTAAACCTTCCTTCGTCCGGAACGAAGTTCTGAGAGATTAAGTCGGTTCGTGGCATTCCATCCTTCTCTAACGCAAAATGTTATGGGTAGCGTTCGGGCGATTCGTCACGGAATCGTCAAATATTCGTAATATTTCGTTCTGCTACGGATTTATAAAGCGCCAGTCTCTGTTCTAATTCGTAGCAGAAACACGCTGTTGCCGATGCCCGCTGTTCGCAGCAGAACATTCCGCGAGGTTGGTTTCCACGACGTTCGTTCGCTTGGCCGACGGCTTAGGTGCGGAAGAACGCAGTCTTAGCGCAACCTTTCCCAGAGCTCATCGTTGGTTTGAAATCGCTTAGTCAAGCGATAGTTCTGCAGCAGATAAGCTCGCACAGGATCCAAGTGATCGGAAGTGGACATCGCGACAAACTGCACGTACATTTGTCGGTTCAGCATCAACATGGGTACGCGGTATCTCTCGAGCGCTTGGATTGTTGCACTGACCTGCTCTGGGCGGGTGTAGTCGTAAGGCACGAAAACATCGATGGGAGCGGGGTTTTGCAGCTCAAACGCAAACAACACCGGTGGCGTTCCGAAAAGCAACCACCCAGGGTGGGTTCGTTCAAGGATGTAGCCGTACTCTTCATGGCGGTCGGGATCATCGAACGCTGTTCGACCTATGGGCAGATTAAGGTAACCATGCCAGCGTGTCTGAGTCCTAACCGCTGCTCCCAACGCCAAAATAACGGCCGCTGTCGCCAGGCCTATTCGGCAGACCGTTCTTACTTTGCCTGGCCGGCTCAGGAACCAGACGATGAGGATCAGCGCCGGCGGACTAACCGTCGACAGTCTCTTCCATGAGGGTGAAGATGCGATTGCAAGGAACATCGCGATGCCGGTCAAGCTAATCAGCAAAAGCTGGTCCCAAGTTTGACTTGGTTCTTTCTTACGTTCGCGGTGTATGGCAAGAAGAGAAATGATGTACACCAGAGGAACCGTGGCGTGAACAAAGAGAAACGGGACCATCCCGAAGTGGACTCCAGTAAAGCCTTGCCCGTAGACGCCCCAGTTATTGAGGGAAACAGATGGGTAATAACGGATAGGAAACACAATCATGCAATACAGCCACCGGTGCAGGCCGGAGGCTTTGATGAAGTGTGCATTCACAGCGATGAACACGGCAGCCGCCAGGCTAGACAAAACCACACATTTACGCCACCAGTCACGGCGTGGGGTAACTTCCTCGGGCTTCTTCCAAGCCAGATAGGCGATGAATCCGAGGACCGCCACTGCCCCTTTGTTCTGTGTATAGCACGCTGCGATTCCACACAATATTCCCACAGCAGCGATACGCGGCCATGTACTGCCGCCGAGCAAAATCAAACTGGCCGCCAACACTGCAACTGTGCTGAACCAATGGTGGGTGGCATCCATGGCGCCAGGTAAGACAAAGCCAACTAAAAGCAATGACGGCAAGACGATCGTTCGCCCACGCATCACTTGTCCTGCCACAAGGGTCATCAGCAGCGCTGTGATTGCCGCCAAACAGACCATCATTGCGCTCGGAATCCACGCACGCGCGCCAAACTCTCTAATCAGGAACGCATACGTGAGTTCCGTCCCAGGCGGCAGAAACGCAAAATAATCCCGATAAGGCAGCCTGCCCGCGACGATCCGCGTTCCGTTGTTCAGAAAACCGACGGCATCAGACCAAGGCAGGAAAGGAGTGTTGGGAAAAACAAATTCCCGAAAATAGCAGGCAAGGAACGTAAATGCCGCACCCCAAAGAGCCAGCGAAAAAACCGGCGTAGTCCGCGCAGACTTGGTGCTGTGCAGTCCGGGCTTCGCAGCTAGCATGGTTCTAGACATGCTCAGGTTTTTGACTGCCACCATCGTCCTGACCGAGCGCCCCCTAGACCGAATGTCACGTGCTATCAAGCGAACAGCGCAAACGCGACAACTCAATCCGGCAGAGCGATCCGAGCAATGGCGGTGAGGCCAAGGTCTCTCCCGCAATCGGTTGCATACAACAATGTGTTGCCGCCTTCCCATGATGGCAAAGTCGCGTTGCATGCTGCCGTGTGCGTCAGTTGCCGTTCGGCTCCGGTTTCCAACTCGCGAACCACAAGCTGCCATGAACCCCAGTGCCGCCGGCTAAACGCGAGTCGTTTCCCGTCGTGAGAGATCGCCGGGTATCTCACTGGACCAGCAATTCCATTCAGTGGCTCAATGACACCAGTTGAACGTCTGACTAGAACCAAATGAGGCTCGCTCATTGCGCCTACGGCAGCGATCACATCGCCTTCCGAAGTGACGCTGATATCCAAGATATTCGCTGCGCCGTTTATGATCAATCGCGAAGTTCGTTGAGACTGTGTTTCAAATAGCCACACTGTGCTTTTTCCATGTTCGTCCCGGATGAAGGCAAGCCATCGGCCGTCCGCTGACACCCTAGGCTGCATACCTTCCGCGAGATATTCGGGAACTGGATGTAAAGATGCGAGTGGGAGTCGCACGATTGATGATTGTCGGGTTACTTGCTCGAAATAGCCGACAGGGTTCTGTTCGTTTCCGGACGCTGAGAGTACGTCACCCGGAAGGGATAGATCCTGCACTTCACGATTCTGCAAGGACATAGCCGCGTACTTCTCGCTGAGCAACTCAGTGAAAATGATTCGGCCTTTTATCGCGACAGGATTGCTGGCGCTATAGCCGATTGAAAGATTCGCGAGACGCCGGCGAAAATCTTCGCTTCGGTTCTTGAAAGAGCTCAAATTGGAAGCGGTAAGCACCGCGCTCACCATCACAGCGGCCGCCAGCCACCTCCTTCCAGTGCGAAAGCCCTTACCAGCGGCAACCGTCTGCAGGAGCACAGCGTAGAGAGCCAGGGTCCCGCACAATCGGGACAGAAACAGCCTTGCAATCCGACCCGGCGGAGCACAGGCAATCGAAAACAGCAGTATGAAAACAAGCGCCCTACGCCTGTCTCTAATCTTCACCAATTCGTCCATTCCAACCACACCAGTAAACACGAGAACACAATAATGATGGGGAGACGGCATTGAAGAAAGCAGAAGAGACAGAAGTACGATAGCGGCCCACTCCAATGGGTTTGTGGGCTTCACACTATCATCCCTCGTTGAGCACAGAAAGGTGAATAGCAACGCTGTGCTCGTTATCGCTTGAGCTAAAGCATAGATTAGCGGCGAATTTACCAGGGGCGAGGGATTCAACCCGGGCTCGAAAAGAAACAGGTGATGCCAGAGCGTCATGAATGAATTCGACTGAAGGCTGTAGGGTCCAACTAGCTCGCCGCGAAGCGCCCTGGGGAGCACCTCGATCAACAGTATCCGGTGAACTTCCCAACCAAACATGGCGATGGAGATCGCAGCCAGCGCGGCCGTCCCAAGAATGAGTCCCGCCGCTGCCCGCCAATTTCGTTTCCATATAAACAGGATAAGGAAGAGAGCAGGAAAGATCTTAAGAGATGCAGCCGCTCCCAGCAGCAGGCCCGAGGTGAATCGGTGGTTCAAACATGAGGAGTAATATGCGGCACAGATCAACAACAAAATGAGAACGTAATATTGGCCGAGTAAGAAATTCACCTGGAGCGGCCACATGCACAGCAGCAAGATAAGCGCAGTCCGCCGCCAAGCCAGCTTTGTCACCCTATGCAGCAACCACAAAGCCAGCAGAAGGAATCCAAAGTTCAAGACGAGCCAGGCACGCTTCGCGACCAATGGGGGCAGCTGACTAAGCGGCAAAACCGGCAGTGCACACAGCGGCGGATTGGGAACAAAGACCACTAGCGATTTTTGAATACTCAGGTGGTCCTCTTGTCGTTGCAACCAGGTCCACTCATACACGCGGTCGAGAGGAATACCTCGGTGGTAAAGAGACGCCGCGAGGTAATAGTTGGGAAAGTCGCTATTGATGAGAGTCCGCCATCCTGGTAGGAAGCCGCGCTCAGCAAAAAGTACCAACAAGAGAGCCAGCAAAGTCCATTCCGCGATATGAATCAATCGCCCATATCGCGTGTCGAACCCTAGTCGGTCGCGCCCAGCAAGGGTAAGGTTGGCTTCGCCCGACATCCCATTTCCTTTCGAACTTGCTGCGCTGCGTCTAAAGGACATTCGCCCCGCGCTTGTATCCGCCGCCCATGTCAAGAATCGGCACTACGAACGAAACCAGCCTCGCCATGCATAAGAGCACCGGACGTCAAAATCGTCCCATGCCACAAAGCGATTCGCGTGAACAGAAATGTTTTAATCCCGAATGTCGACTCGAGCGATGGCACTGAGGCCAAACCCTCTCCCACAGTCGGTTGCGTACAACAATGTGTTGGCGTCTTCCCACGATGGCAGAGTCGCGTTGCATGCCGTGTGCGTCAATTGCTGCTCGGCTCCGCTTGCAAGATCGCGGACTATAAGCTGCCACGACCCCCATTTCCGTCGGCTGAATGCGAGTCGGTTGCCGTCGCGAGAGATCGCCGGGTATCTCGCCGGACCAGCAATCCCGCTCATCGGCTCGATGGTGCCGTTTGCACGTCTCACTAGAGCCAAGTGCGGCTCGCTCACCACACCTACCGCAGCGATCAGATTGCCTTCCGAAGTGACCGTAATATCCAAGATGTTCGGTGCACCATTGGCGATTAATTGCGCGGTCCGATGAGACTCTGTCTCAACCAGCCACACCGTGCTTGCCCCTTGTTCTTCCCGAACAAAGGCGAGCCATCTACCATCAGATGAGATCGTGGGCCGCTGGCCTTCGAACAAATGTTCTGGAAGCGGATTTGAAGACGCGACCGAGAGCCGTACGATAGACGATTGTGTAGTTACCTGTTCGAAATATCCGACCGGGCTGCGGTCGTATCCTCCAACTGCAAGTACGTCACTCGGAAAGGGTATCTCTCGCACTTCATGGCTTTGCCAAGACAACGCCGCGTACTTCTGGTCAAACATTTCCGTGAAAACAACTCGGTCTGCTATTGCGACGGGGTTGCTAGCGCTGTAGCCATTCGGGACATTCGATAGCCGACGGCGAAAGTCTTCAGTCAGGTTTCTCACCGAGCTCAGATTAGAAACCGTAAGAACTGCGCTCGCTAACACTGCAGATGCCAACCATTTCCTTCCACCGCGAAAGCTCTTCGCAGAAACGACGCTCTGCAAGAGCAAGGCGTAGAGAGCAAGCACCCCGCACAATCGCGGCAGAATCAGCGTTGCAATGCGACCCGGCACCGGCGCGCAGGTGAGCGAAAAGAGTAGTATGAAAAGGAACGCCTTGCGTTTGTCACCAATTCGTAGGAGCTCATCGATCCCAATCGCCCCAGTAAAAATAAGCACACAGTAGTGATATGACGACGGCATAGAAGAAAGAAGGAGAAGTAACGGAACCATAGCCGCCCACTCCAATGCCACGGTGCGTTTCGCATGATTACCGCAAGTTACCAGTAAAAAACTGAATAACAGCATCACGGCGGTCGTCGCCTGCGCGAGCGCATACACGGCCGGCGAATACAGAAGAGGCGAAGGATTTAATTCGGGTTCGAAAAGAAGCAGGTGATGCCAGAGGGCGCTGAATGAATTCCACTGAAAGCTGTAAGGTCCAACCATGTCGCCGTGCAGCGCTCTTGGTAGCACCTCGACTAGAAATACCCAGTGAACCGGCGCCCCAAACATAGCGACCGAAATCGCGGTCAGCACAGCAATCCCAAGAATTAGACCCGCCGCAGAACGCCAATCCCGCTTCCAGATAAACAGGATCAAGAAGAGAGCTGGAAAGAGCTTTAGTGATGCGCCCGCGGCCAAGAGCATCCCCGACATTAGACGATGGCCCAGGCATGAACAGTAATATGCAGCGCAAATCAACAGCAGAATGAGAATGTAATACTGGCCGACCACGAAATTCGCACGTAGCGGAACAACGCAGAGTAGAGAGATCAGTGCAATCCGACGCCGGGGCAACTTGGTCACACGGCGCAGTAGCTCCAACGCGAGAACGAGGAATCCGAGGTTCAGGACGAGCCAGACGCGCTTCGCGGCCAACGGTGACAGGCCGCTAAGTGGCAAAATCGGTAGTGCACAGATCGGAGGATTAGGAACAAAGCCCACCAGTGGCTGAGGGATGTTTAGATAATCCTTCTGACGTTGGAACCAGATCCACTCGTATGCCCGGTCGAGCGGAATACCTCGATGGTGGAGAGCGGCTGCGAGGTAGTAGTTGGGGAAGTCGGTATTAAGTGTCCGCCATGCGGGTAGGAAGCCGCGCTCGGCGAAGATCGCCAACAGCACGGCCAGCAGAATCCACTCAGCGACTGCTATAGACCGGGAGTATTGCGACTCGGGCTGTGATCGACCATCGCCCAGAGTTGCCACCTTAGTTTCGGCAGGCGTCGCATTCACAACGATGCCTCCCTGGATTCGTTCAGCAGCGACATCAGCACAGGCAGGAAGCACTGGCTAAACATCTTCTCGTCCCTGACGAGGTTCTCGGAGATGAACGAGATTCCCTGGCGGGCCTGCCGGTCGTAGGCAAGGAAGCTCGTGTGTCCAACCTTGACGAAGGCGAGTTCGCCGTGGCTCAAACGATGCACGCTTGGAGATTCATCGTACGCTTCGCGTTCCGGCTCCACGACAATTCTCCAGAGGGACCATGCATTGCGCTGCTTTTCTGCCTTAGCCGAAGGCTGAAACATGCGCAGTCGATCTCTCATCACGTCGCTGTTTGTCGCCAAATGGATCGTTGCGCCTGAAAGCTCGAAGGTAACTTCGAATGGCGTTGGAGTAAACCTCTTGAGCAGGTCGATCGGAATTGCGACTTCCTCCATCGAATACAGCGTTTCGTGCACATCAGCCTCGCGTTTCGCAGAACTCCTGTAGTCGATGGGCCACTATTTCAGGTGCCACCCCGTGACGAAGAACCCAACATTCTCGATCCACGACGGCGTTGATCGTCGCTAACTGATGGTGACGTTGGCTGGAAATGCATGGCGGCAACGTTTCCAGGTTTGAAACAAACCGAGAAGCGGCTTCCTTGGAAGTGATCTGTCTAAACGCTATACCGGACTCGTCAGTCCTTTCGACAAAAACCAGCCAACGAGGTTCGCAGGACGGGGATCTGCTGACCCCGATGGTTTCTGGATCTAGATGGATGGCCACTTCGCCGTTCAACGACGGGGTGGCCCCGCTGGCCGACAGCTGGGGAAAGTATCGGGCCGCATCTGGAAGCAGCTTCATGGGAACCGGCAAGCCCCAGGCATGCAGACGCGAGCCAGAACGTGAGAAATACGTGCAGTCGTCCGAGAGATATGCAAACCCATTCAGTGACAAGCACAGGGCCAAGGTCGACTTTCCAACCCCCGAAGCGCCCGCCAGAAGCAATCCGTGACCGTTCTTCACCAAACAACCGCAGTGCAGCGGTGTAACCGAGATCGCATGACCGACAATGCCCAACAAAACCGGGAGCAGAACTCGCCTCCAGTAGCCTGAGTCTTGCGCCATGGCTGCAGAAAACAGACCAATTACGCGGGGCGTCAGAAGATCAATGAGCATGGAACTGCCCGGACCGTAGGCAGCGTACACCATATGTTCGAGACCCCGGAAATATGGCTGTGGCCAAGGCGGTGCCTCGCAAAGCGCGGGATCAACGTGGAGGGTGACATCGAGATCAACGTGAGAGCTGCCGCGATCAAGCGGTTGAAAAGCTTCGCCCATCACTTCCAGGATTTCGCGCGAACTGCATGACACGCGCCAGACCGAGCCAGCGGCCCCAAAATGCGCCAACATCGGAAAATTCAACTTATCCAGTTTCTGAACAGCCCGCACAGAGTCGTAAGTTCTCATCTCAGATGACCTAATGACTGGCCCGAGCAAAACGTATCGGGAAACTGCCTGCGATGCGTCTGCGACCTGTCACATTCTTGTAAATTCTTCGGGCGCTGCCTCGTTCGGCGGCCTGCGATCTCCGGCCCGGCCGTTTACTTTTCGGCACTGGGCTTGAGAGCCGTTACGATGACCAGCGGAGACCGTTTGTGCGCCTTAGTCTGGACGAAGCCCGCTCGCAACGCATACGTGGTTAACTCCGCGGCCGTCGAAGGGGTTGGGATATACGGGGGACGTTCCAATTCCTGCGACGACTCAGCCCCCCGGGCGAATCCTGCCCATCCTTCTTCCGATTCGAGATCAACATTGTCGATGCACAGCCGTCCCCCTGGACGAAGTACGCGGAAGGCATCTTTCACATAGCGCCAGCGATCCATCTCATCCAGGTGGGCCAACATGTTCGTCGAATAGACCAGATCGAACGAATTGCTCTCCATCTGATCCAGTCCAACCTGCTGCAATTTGATTAGCCGGACGTTGTTCACGCCCCGCAGACGTTCCGCGGCAGTCGCCAGCATTTTCGCCGACAAATCCGCCCCAGTCCAGGAGCGGCAGCGGGGCGTGAGTTCCAGTCCGATTCGCGCTACCCCGCAGCCAAATTCAAGAATATCGTCCTCCGTCCGGACTCCGGCCAACTCGATCAGATTCCTCAGCGCGGTCTGCGCGGAACGGCGCACTGCGCTCTCGTCCTGGGATCCACAAGCAACAGCCTTGGCCAGTTCTGGAGTGGCAGCGAGAGCATCCCAGACCTCGTCATACCGCCGGCGCGGCAGGTGCAGCAGCGAAGGGTAGTTAATCACTGCCAGTGTCCGTGCCGCATATCCGCAAACATAAGAAGCGAGTACGAGCGCTGCACAACTTCCCAGCGCCCAGGACAAATGTGAGCCTTGGATTGCGACGGCCACAAATGCAAACGCGCACAAAACGACCGTTGTCGGGGGAACCCAACGATGTCTGCGAATCAGCGACGACGCGGCCGAGCGTACGCTCGATGTTCCTTGCATCAGTCAGACTTCCTTCTGGCCTCGGTGATCACTTCAAAATTGGGCCGGTCCCGGGAAATTGAACTGACCAACTGCTGAACAGTTCTTACAGGGTCGTAAGTTCTCATCCCAGAGTGACCTATGATTGCCCCAAGCAAAGAGTATTGGAGAACTACCAGCGATGCGTCTGCGACCTGTCAAACTCCTGTAAATTCTTCGGCGCGCTGCCTTGAGTCGGCTGCCGCGATCTGGTTCGATCTAGTCATGATCTTCAAAGAGCACACTCAGTGCTGCTGAAAGGCCTGAATCACTTTGATTATGCCGCGCTAACCACAACTGGAGATCAGTGAGCAATCGCCGCATCGAACGGCACTGCCTGTTGTCTCCATTCTTCGTAGAACCCATGAGCCTGGAAAAACTGCAGACCTTCGGCCCAACAATGGTCCTCAACAACCCTGCTAATAAGGAGCGTGTGACTGCCTAGTGGTCGAACGCGTTCGACTTCCATCTCTCGAATTCGCAACGAGAATTTGGGAACCGGCAATGCAAAAGCTGGCGAGGCAGTCAAGCCAAAGGGCACACTGCTCCAGTCGACGAATGGCCTTTTATGATTCTTGCCAAGGTTGTAAGCCACCTGCGTTTGCTCAACCGGAACGCTACTCAGTGCGACTCGGCGCGAGCTCTCGATCAGCGGCAGAGCCCTGCTGGTGCTATGAAGCGCAAGGGTAAAATGCTGACTACCGACCGGCCCTACCAAATCCATCGGGAAGATGTTGCCGACATCGCCTGCAACGACACTCACAAGAACCACCGGACGGGGACAGATGTAAAAGACAAACAGCGCGTGAAGTTCGCGCTCTGGTGTCCGGATTTCAGGTGTGCTCTGCCTCCTTGGATTGCGCCATTGCGAGTAGGCGAATTGCAGGTAGCGCCTCCAGAGAAGATTCCTGGGCAAGCAGTAGTTCGAAGCATGCACAACTAGAAACAAACACAGCCACTCGCGTCCCATGGCAATGGCGTCGACAAACTTCAAACTGATCTCGCCGAGAAGTCGGCTACTGTCACCACTCTCACTGAATTTCAGCAATAAAGGAGTCTTCGGGACCGATACTGAATCCAGTTGGTCACCGATACCAATACCAATGATCAGAGGTCGAGTACCGGCAATCACATTGCGGTAGGTAACATCCTGCGGAGACCCCCAACCGGAGAGGCAAATGCGGATCTCCGCTTGCGGATCGCGAAGACCCAGGTTGCAGAAATGGGGAATATTCGCCGGGCCGAAAATGACTCGTTTGATGCTAGTTCGGAATTGTTTGACCACATCCATAACACGGGAAGACGTTGATGTCCTAAACTCGTTCGAAATGCAGTAAGACAGAGTCTGCCAGGTTGCGGAACAGCGGCAAATGGGCAACGTGACGATCCAATTTTGCCAGGACCTCGAGAATTCTGGGAAAAGTCCGAGCCACGGGCTCCAGCGGGGACGGTGGAACGGCAACACCCACTCCCTTCCAGCGCCGCAGCGTAAACTCTCGCGCAAACGTTCTGGCAATGGTGCGAACGGAAGGATATTGTACTTTGATAGCTACATCGTCACCGACCCGGGTGACGGTGTTGGATCGAAAGCGGTGCGTCGCCCTCGCGAAATCGCCGTGGCCCAGATGCCAAGCTATTTCCCAGGGCGCAATACGCCCGACCATACAAAACACGGCCCTGGCTTTTGGCTTAAGGAGTCGTCCGAGATTTCGCGACACCTGTGAATGGTCTTCTACACAGTTCAGCCCGGAAAAGTTAGAAAAAGCCCCGTCGAATGGTCCTTCCTCCTGAAGCACAGCGATTTCCTCGGTCGGTAGAACGCGAAAATCAATCAGCGCTGAAACCTCAGCTGCGTGGGCGCGTTGACAAGAGACTTCAATCATTCGTGGAGAGATGTCACAAGCCAAGATTCTGACGCCCTTCTTGGCCAGATAGACGGCATCGATGCCCGTCCCACAATTTAGCTCGAGAATTCGCTGTCCTGGCCGAAACGCCAGCGCCAGTTCTTGCCAAACCACATCCCGCTGCGCACAACCGATCAGCGTTTCGGGGAAGATCTGATCGTAGGTCTCTGCCGTAAAATCCCAGTACGCTTGACTTAATCGACGTGGCGAGACGCTCACCGAATTGCTCCGGACTCATTTATCAGTCTCATGACCTGTATCCGTCTCATGACCTGCAGCGGCAGACGACGGTAGCGGAACCTCGTCGCTTTCGAGTGGTAGAAAACGATCCTGCGCCTAGCCTTCTCCGGAATCCTGAAGGTCGTCGTGCTCGAATCAGCTTGGAGCATTCCGTTCTCAAGTGCAACTCGGCGCGGTCTCCGGCTGCAGTCTTTTTGCATCCACACTGGGCTTCGGTAATTTCACGATGTTCTTCAGCTGGCGGTTGATCCACAGTTCAATCGGAAAGTTATAGAAATCGTGGTTCAACCGCACCCGGGCCGGATAGGCGGTGAGATGTTGAATCGCTTTCGCGAAGCGGCCATGGCCGGCAGTCGCGATGGGCGCACGATCAAATGCGATACGCAGATAGTCCCGCATGGTTTGAACGCGCTGATGATCTTTGCCCTTGAGCCAAGGCAGAACGGTGTAACGCGGGAAATAGTCGACCCACCCCTCAAAGGACTGGGGAACTTCGATGCCAAGTTTTGCCGCCTGGTGAAAAATCGGTGAACCGGGATACGGCGTGAAAATGTTGGTCCAGAACTCTGCGCCGGGAAATTTCTGGCAAATATCCATCATAAAGTTGACAGTCTCGCGTCGTTCTTTTGGTCCCTCGCCTGGATAGCCAAAAATGATGTTGAACGATGGGATCACCCCAGCTTTAATGCAGCGCTCCGTCGATTGGTAGATGTCCCCGAGTATCTGAAAATCTTTATTCATCGCCTTCATCACTGTAGGCGACGCGGTCTCGATGCCTTGGCAAATTTGGTGCAGCCCAGAGCGGCGTAGGAGGGTCAACTCATCGATACTGAGGCGCGCCGTGAGGTTTGTCGTGGCTTGAACACTCCACTTGAAATTCCCTCCAGCACGAATCAACCCCTCTGCGATCTTGAGCGACCGGTCGAGGTCGACCAGGAAATTATCGTCAGCCATCCACAGCAACTCGAGCCGGTAACGCCTGCTCAGGTCGATGGTCTCTTCAACGACCTGCTCGACCGGCAGTGAATTCCACTTGCGTCCGTATACCCCTGCATTGGTGCAGTAAAAACAGTTGAAGGGGCAAGCGAGACTCGATACATACATAGTCCAGCGGCGGCCGCAGACTTTCTCATAAGAGTCGAAGTCGGCCAGCTGATAAGCCTTGGCGGGCATCTTATCGAGCGTCTTCAAAGGACGTTCCGGTGTAAGGTGCAACTTGCCATCGCGTTTAAACCCGATGCCCAGAATGTCGTCGAGCGGAGCATCGTCACGCAGATGGTCGGCAATCTCAAGCATGCTCTCTTCGCCTTGCGCCCGAACGATGATGTCTACGTAGGGAGCCTCAAGCGTCTGGCCGGGCAGCAGTGATGGGTGCCACCCTCCTAGAATCACAGGGAAGCCGGGATCCCAGTTCTTGATCGCCTTGGCGACGTCCACGGTCTCGCGGATCATTGGCCCGGTCACAACGGAAATGCCCAGGCAAAGAGCATCTTTCACCTCTTCCATGATCCGCTTCTTGTAATCCGGAGTAATGGTCGAGTCAATGATTCGGACGTCGTATCCTGCATTCAATAAGGGAGTGGAAATGGCAAGGATGCCCAAGGGCGCCGTCGCCTCGATGCTTGAAAAAGAAGCGACAAAAAACACGATCTTTTTCGAGGATTTCACGCTGGTACCTTTCGATATTTCATCTCGACGAGCTCTCGGAGTAGTCAAACGGTACCAATCGGCTTCGCGTCGGTTGTCTCCAAATTGTCAACATTCTGCAAAATCCCCTTGACTTCGCGTTGCGGGGTTGGGGGACCTCGTCGTACCCGGAACAAAATGACATCTTTTTGACAATTACATGACAAATGTCATTCGCCTGAATCCTAGCTTTGATATTCCAGCGCGAACGCGGTTGCAATGAGCGACATGCCTCGGAATAAGAAAGTCGTGCTATTCTATCCGCCCTATGACGGACCCCCGCTGGGGGCTCCGCTATGCTTGCTGGCACTGGCATCCCCTCTGCTTGAGGCTGGATTTGAAGTCAAGCTGGTGGATAACCTGACCTCCCCTGACTTCGAAAATGTAATTCTGCGCGAAACCGCGGACGCGCTCTGCCTGGGCATTTCGATCCTCACCGGCCCGATGATCGGTTCCGCAATCAGGGTCGCGAAAAAGGTCAGGCTGAATCGTCCCCAGCTGCCTGTTATTTTTGGCGGCTGGCATCCCACGCTCGTTCCAGAACAGACGTTAACGCCGGATTTCGTCGACGCCGTCGTGCGAGGCCAAGGCGAGTTGACTTTAGTCGAACTGGCGCACCGGCTGGCTGAGGGTCTTGACCTGCACGGAGTACGGGGCCTGTCGTTCAAGGACGAAGATGGAATTCATCACGAACCCGAAAGACCAGTGGCAAACATCAACAACTTGCCAGCACCCGCATATCATCTCGCAAATGTGGATGTCTATGCGTCTGCTACTGGTGTCCGCCAACTCGCTTATGCCAGCAGTGTTGGTTGTCCCTACGCCTGCAATTACTGCACCGACATGGTCTTTTACAAGCGACGCTTCAACGCGTATCGCGCCGACCGCGTAGTTAGCGACTTGGCTGAGCTTGTTCCGCGCTACGGCATCGAAGAAGTCGCGCTCCTGGATTCCAATTTCCTGGTTGACATCAAACGGGCGGTCGCCATTGCTCGAGGGATCGTTTCAAGCGGTGTCAAGTTCCGCTGGGATTTTCAGGCTTCAACCGACTTCGTGGCGAGAATGAGCGAAGACGATGTCCGGTTGCTGGCTGAGAGTGGCGTGAACCACATGGGCTTTGGCACGGAATCCGCTTCGAAAGATGTGCTCGCTTTGATGAACAAAAAACACGAGCGCATAGAAGACATGGTGGATACCGCCCGCAAGTCAGAACTTGCAGGAATTCACGTTACGTTTAACGTCATTCTCGGATACCCGGGTGAAACAGAGGCGGATCGGCAACAAACTTTTCGCATCATGAGCGAGATCGCCAGGGAATACTGGAATGTCAGCTTTTCTCCCAACATTTTTACTCCTTATCCTGGGATTCCAATATGGCCGCAACTGAAGGAGATGGGGCTGAAGGAGCCGCAATCGTTGGAGGAATGGGAGACCCTCGCTCTCGGATTTAACGTGCTTCCATGGCTCCAGGGAGAAGAACTGCGCCGTCTGCGACGCAGCCTCGAGTACTTCCTGCTGAACAATCAAATTCGCAAGGCGACAAAGAGGAGTGCCTGGTTGCGGCAGGGCTTTCGCCGCGCTCTCGGCGCGCCTGTACGCTGGCGCATCAGTAAGAACCGTTACTCATTTCCTTGGGAACTCTGGGTCTCCCGCGCGGTTGAGCATATCACGACGAGGAGATCGCTCCTCACTGGCCAAAAGCTGAGCCATCGAATGCAGGAAGTTTGTTAGTGTCCTGTCGTCGCGGGCAGATTGTGTGTCCGACCCCTACTGTGTTCTCTCGACCGTGATGACCAGAGTTCTCACGACCCGCCTCGCGACTCGGTCTGCGTGGAACGACGAAAGTGACAGACCAGGACAGCGGGCACTTGGCAGGCTCGCGCGAACAGATGACCTTTTCCCGCCCGGGCGAAGATCGGCTTCTCCGGTTCTCCGAGGCATAGCGGGAGGTGCGTAAGACACTCGAATCCGGCGGAATAAAAGGCTCGGACAATCTCTTCCGCTGAGCGAGGCGTCGTTTCGATTCGGACGACATTGTGCGAATCACGGAAACCGGTTCGCCATCCTCGCTCGTATGCCTCAGGATGGAGATCACTGACGACAACATACGCTCCAGCCTTCGTCACTCGAGCTAACTCGCTCAACGCCCGCCCCAAGTCAGGGACGTGGCCGAGAGCGAATGAACAGACGACCAGGTCGAAAACGGAAGCTTGAAACGGAAGCCTAAGGCAGTCGGCTCTTGCGAGTCTCCCGTGAACTGCAGCCTTCTTCCCGGCCACTCGAAGCATCGCAGCTGACAAATCGACTCCTACTTGGAGACCCGTGCCCATACCCGAAAGCTTCTCCAGCCACCTGCCAGTTCCGCACGCGAGATCAAGGGTACATTTGCCACCCAAGTAGGGAAGAAGCGCTGTGAGCTTGCGTTCTTCGAGATGCAGTAACGGATTGGGAGCGTCATCGTAAGTTGCTGCCCAACGTTCATAGCCTTCCTCGACGGAAACACAAACAGGAGCAACCGAAAGACCTGCGTCTTGTTTCGATGATGGGATAACGGCAGATCCCGGCGTAATGGAGGCCTGATTCACAGACTCTCTGCTTTCGGCTTTCGCAAGTCGATAAACTGCTGAGTCCATTTCAGCTCCAGTGGCGCGGCATAGACACCCAATCGATATCGCCAACTGCTCAGGGCTTTCAGCACAAGGCGTCCCCAGTGGGGCAATCGAATGTCCTGTACCGTCGGCCATCTGGAGGACACTACCAGTTCGAAGTTGTCGATTAACTGCTTGGTGCGAGGCCGCAGCCAAGGGGTTTGCGGGTCCTTCTGAGTAGCGAATCGTTGCCAAGAGTCCGTTGCCCACTCATCCGGAGTTGTGGGAAATTGAAATTTGTCCTCGATACCTCCGTACATCCGAGCCCGCTGCGGAACCGGAGTGTAGTGCTCCACTATGATTTCCGAGTCGGGGTTGAGCCGCTTCAGTTGTCGAATGAACTTGATGCAATCGCGCGTGTCGCCCTCGGGATCTTTCGGATTTCCGAAGATAATTGAGAACTCGGGGATGATGTCAAAGCGGCGAATGCGCGAGGCGAGCGCTAACGTGTCTTCAGCGCAAAGATCTTTGTTCATCTCCTTTAGATTCTCGTTTGATCCCGATTCGGCGCCGAAGAAAATCATGGTGCAGCCGGCGCGGCGGATGGCTTCGAACGTGGCATCCGAATACTTCATCATGATGTCGGCGCGTCCTTCGCACCACCATCGCATCTTGAGCGGGGTCATGCGATCCGCGAGCTCACGAGTGTGGTCCTCGCGTAAGAAAAAATTGTTGTCGTAGAACTGAATTGCATCGACCCCGTAGTTCTGGGCGAGATGCCGCAGGATGTCTTCAGTCCGAGAAGGCGATTCCATTTTTTCGCGACTGCCGGAAAAGTTAACCACACCACAGAAGTTGCATCGGTAGGGGCACCCGATGCTGGCCTGGTGCACCGCGGTGCGGCGGCCTAGAAACGTAGGCAGGAGGTATCTTTCTACGGGGAGCTTGCGATACGGATACCAGGGGAAGTCGTCCAGACTTCTCATTGGGCGTTCAGGATTGTGACGAGGAGTTCCGTCCGCGTCCTTGTAAGAAAGGCCGTTAACATTCTTCAGATCGCGGTGGCCGCGAATGCCTTCCAGTAAGTCGAGGAAAGTCTGCTCTCCCTGACCGCGAACGGCATAATCCACATAGCCCGCGTTGAGTGTTGCAGCCGTGTAGTTTGTGGGGAAGTAACCTCCCCAAACGATCGGCAGGTGCGGGAAGCGCGCCCGAACCTCGCGGCAACTTGCTACGGCACCGACCGTCTGCGGTCCGGGCATGACTGTAACGGCCAACAGCTCCACCGGACGCTCTGCGATTAGCGCGATTAGAGATTCGGTGGGGTGGGGATCGATGTTGCCATCGACAATGGCGTATTCTTCTTTGCCTTCGAGAACTGCGGCGATCGCCAATATCGATAGTGGCAGGCGCCGATTACGAGGCTTCGTCGCTTTTGGGTTATAGAAGACGATCATCTGCCAGGTGTCGACTTTGCAGCTAAGCAGACAACGTACCAATCGACTGCAGCTGACTTGTCTCTAATTTGTCAACATTCTGCAAAATCCCTCAGACATGCTCCCAGTCTTCAGCTCTTTTGTTCGATGTGAGAAGAAGTGACATAAATTTGACAATCTGCTGACAAGTGCTTCGCCATACCGTCCTAAATTTGACCATTACTCTTGCACAAATGAGGGGCAAGTAGCGTGGCTGACGTTCTGCTGACCCATTCCTACCACCTTTATTACGACCGCAAGCAGACGAGGAAAATGCAGCCTTATCCTCCGCTTGGAACTTTATATGCTGCGGCTCTGCTTAGAAGCGTGGGCGTCTCAGTCGCATTGTTCGACACCATGCTCGACGATCCTGAAAAGGGGTTTGAAGCAGCCCTTAAACAACATCGGCCTCGGGTCGTCGTGGTTTACGAGGACAACTTTAACTTTCTCACGAAGATGTGCCTCACCCGCATGCGGGAAGTCGCATATCACATTCTTGAGCTTTCGCAGCAGGCTGGAGCAACCGTCGTGGTGAATGGCTCCGACGCCTCCGACCACGCGCTGGACTATCTGCGCAGGGGCTTCCGTTGTGTGCTGCTTGGCGAAGCGGAATGGACGTTATTGGAAACGGTTCAGCATCTCTTGAAAGGAGATGCTCGGGGAATCGCGCAGATACCTGGGCTCGCGTATCTGGATGATGAAACCGAACGCTTGGTGCGGACGGCGCATCGCCCGCTGACGCGCGATCTTGATCTCCTGTCATTCCCTGCTCGCGATCTGATCGACGCCGATCAATATCGCACTGCATGGAAAACTTCTCACGGCTATTTTTCCATGAACATTGTTGCCAGCCGCGGTTGCCCCTACCGGTGCAATTGGTGCGCGAAACCCATTTATGGCGACTCATTCGCTCTCCGGTCGGCGTGGAGCGTCGCAGAAGAAATGCGGCGATTGAAATACGATTTCGGTGCTGAACACTTGTGGTTCGCGGATGACATCTTCGGTTTGCGAGCACGGTGGGTTCGGGAACTTGCCGTGGAAGTCGAGAAGTTGGACGCGGCCGTGCCATTCAAAATGCAGTCCCGCGTCGACTTGATGACCATCGATACTGTGCGCGCTTTGCGCCGAGCCGGTTGCGCGGAAGTCTGGCTGGGGGTAGAGTCGGGATCGCAGAAGATTCTGGACGCGATGGATAAGGGGACTCGAGTCGAGCAGATCGCGAAGGCACGAGAGAACCTGCGGAGCGAGGGCATCCGGGCGTGCTATTTCCTTCAGTTTGGATACCAAGGCGAGACCTGGGACGACATTCAGAGAACCGCCACACTCGTCCAAGACACCCGGCCCGACGATATAGGAGTCTCGGTTTCTTACCCGCTTCCTGGAACGAAGTTCTTCGACCGAGTGAAAGCACAACTGGGCGACAAGACTAATTGGTCGGATAGCGAGGATCTTGCGATGATGTTCCAGGGCGCATACACCGACGAGTTCTATCGCGCTTTGCACGATGCTTTGCACGCGCAAGTTGATTCCTGGAAATTGAACAGCGCGCATGTTGCTAGGAAAAATCGCAACGCGGGAGATGACCCGGACGAATTGTGGAAGCGAGTCGTACAACTTGAGAAATCGTGTCGCAACTCTCGATCCACCGTTCTGCCGAGTTTTGCCAGGCCAGGCCTCGTGCAATTGCAGGCAGTACCTGGCCTGACGTGCGGCGACGACTAGATTCGTCATTCGAATCCAAACTGCAACATGGACATACTCCTTACCCACGGTTATTTCCTTTACGAGGATCCCAAAGAGCTTCAAATCATGAAGCCCTACCCTCCACTGGGAATCTTGTACATTTGCGCGCACCTCCGTAGCAAGGGCCTAAGCGTCGAGGTATTCGATTCGACATTCTCGTCGCGCCAGCAGCTTTTTGATTTGCTTCAGCAGGGTCCACCGTCCGTGGTCGGCATCTACGCAAATCTCATGACACGCTCTAACGTCGTCGAGATTCTGCGCGTTGCAAAGGATGCCGGATGGAAGACGGTTGTCGGAGGACCAGAGCCCAGTGCATACATTGATGAGTACCTCGATGCCGGCGCGGACGTAATCGTAATCGGTGAGGGAGAGCTCACGCTGGAGGAACTGGTGCCAGTTCTGCCCTCGCATTCCGCGGAGGCGCTCCGAAAAGTTAACGGCATTGCTTTTCGAACTGCGGAGGGCACAGTAGTCCGCACACCTCCGCGAGATCAAATTCGAGACATCGACGCTCAGCCTTGGCCCGCACGCGAATCGATCGATCTGACGCGGTACCTGAGGATCTGGCGCGAGCACCACGGGATGGGGTCGGTGTCGCTTATTACCGCTCGTGGCTGCCCCTACCATTGCCGTTGGTGTAGCCACGAAGTATTTGGTAAGACCCACCGACGCAGAAAGCCGTCATCGGTGGCCGACGAACTCGAGTGGTTGATTAATCGATACCAACCCGAAATGGCGTGGATGGCCGATGACGTTTTCACCATTCACCACGGTTGGTTTTTTCAGTATGCCGCGGAACTTAAGCGGCGGGGAGTGAAGTTGCCTTTCGAGTGCATTTCGCGCGCGGATCGGTTAACTCGTCAGGTTGTCGAAACACTTGCCGAAATTGGCTGCTTTCGGGTGTGGATTGGCTCCGAGAGCGGTTCGCAACGCATCCTGGATGCCATGGAACGGGGCGTCAGCGCTGAAGAAGTGCGGTCGGCTGTAGCTATGTGTAAATCACGTGGCATCAAGACCGGAATGTTTCTGATGTGGGGCTATGAGGGCGAGGAACTCGGCGATATCGAAGCGACGATCGAGCATGTGAAGAGAACTGATCCCGACATTTTTTTTACGACCGTTGCTTATCCGATCAAGGGCACTCCCTACTTCGCCGAAGTTGCAGACCGCGTTGAAAACTTCAAGGCGTGGAGCGTGAGTTCAGACCGGGAGGTTCGCATTCGCAACCGGCATTCCCGGCAGTTTTATAGTTTTGCCGATAAGTTGCTTCGCAGCGAAGTTGAGCTGGAACGTCTGCGCAGCGAACCTGTGGTGGATGGATCCGCCATCGCGGAATTGCAATCCAAGGTCTCTGACTTCCGCGCCGGTTTGACGGCAGCTGCCCACGAGCTGGAGGCCTAGCGCATGGCAGTCGCTCAAGCGGAACCTTACGGAGCGCCGTTCGATGCCATCGCCGATCGCTACGACGAGACCTTTACCACGTCAAAGATCGGTCGGGCTCAACGCGCATCGGTGTGGCGAGAGCTTGGGAACGCATTCCGCTCGGGCGACCGCGTTCTTGAAATTGGCTGCGGCACGGGTGTGGATGCATGTTTCTTGGCGGAGCGCGGCGTGAAAGTACTCGCCTGCGATAGCTCGCCGCAAATGATCGCTGTGACCACTCGCAGAGTCAACGAAACGGGGAAAGGGCGTTCGGTGCGTCCGCACTTGCTGGCGGCCGAAGACATCGCCAGCTTGCGAAACAGCGACTTTTTCGACGGAGCATTCTCCAACTTCGGAGCACTCAACTGTGTTCAGGATCTCCGGCAGTTGGCTAAGGACTTGTCGATTCTATTGAGGCCCGGCGCCACGGCTTTGCTGTGCTGGATGGGGCGATGCTGCTTGTGGGAAATCACTTGGTATCTCGCTCAGGGGAAACCGGGCAAAGCGCTCCGGCGATTTCATCGTGAAGGTGTAACCGCGCGACTGGCAGAGGGAGCGAGCGTCCGCGTCTCGTACCCGTCGGTGCGATTACTCGCACACACTTTCGCTCCCGAATTTCAACTTAAATCCATCAAGGGGATCGGCGTTTCTGTGCCGCCCAGCTATCTAGAAACGTGGGCAAATCGGTTTCCAGGCTTATTCGGTTTTACTGTGCGAACTGATTCACTCTTGGGGCGCTGCCCCGGCAGTCGCGGGCTTGCCGACCATATCTTGCTGGAATTTCGGCGTGAAGGACCACAGGCCTGAACCGCCGCGCTCATGAATGGCCTTCTATCCATCTCGGTCACCTCTGAATCGGCGGGCGGAGACGCCCTTAACCTCTCTGCGCACGAGATCCGCACCATGCCTGTCGTAGTGATTTCTCCGCACAACCAGTGCAACTGCCGATGTGTGATGTGTGACATCTGGCGGATTCGCGAGCCCAGAGAAATCACGCCGGCGGATCTCGAGCGACAACTCGCTTCATTTCGAGAATTGGGTGTCCGCTGGATAGTGTTTACCGGCGGCGAGCCGCAGATGAATAGCCAGTTGAGTTCTTTGGCACGAATGATTCGCGCCGAGGGAATTCGCATCACCTTGCTCACGGCTGGGCTGTTGTTGGAGTCTCACGCGGAATCAATCGCTGTGACCATCGACGATGTCATCGTCTCGCTGGACGGGCCGCCCGCAGTGCACGACCACATACGGCGTGTGCCCCACGCTTTTGAACGAATAGCCGTCGGCGTTGCCGCATTGCGAAAAGTCCGTCCTGATATGCAGGTGCGAGCGCGCTGCACGGTCCAAAAAGCAAATCACCGCTCGCTTCGCGAGGTAGTTCAGTCGGCGAAGGAACTCGGCTTGAACTCGATTTCTTTTCTCGCCGCGGATCTCTCCTCGGACGCGTTCAACCGTCCACAGGGCTGGACACCCGAACACCAGGACCGGGTTGCGCTGAATGCCGACGAAGTCGAGAATCTGGACGTAGAGATTGAGCGCCTGATCAGAGAACGCAGCCTCGATTTAGACTCCGGGTTTGTAGTTGAATCAGCCAGCAAGCTGCGCCGAATCGTGCTGCACTTTCGCGCCCACGTTGGCCAGGTACGGAATATTGCGCCGCTCTGCAATGCACCTTGGGTCTCCACCGTGATCGAGGCATCGGGCGACGTGCGCCCCTGCTTCTTCCATCCATCGCTCGGGAATATTCACAATCACACGTTGCACGAGATCGCGAATGGGCCCGAAGCGCTGAAGTTTCGAGCAAACCTCGATGTTGCTACGAACCCGATCTGTCGGCGATGCGTGTGCTCGCTGCACATCCCGCGTCGCGAGGGATGAGACCAAGTCACGAACCCGACTTGAACACGAAGTCAACAGTCTTGCTTTCGCCCGCCCCGATCGTAATCTTCTGGCTCTGGGTGCCGAGTTTTTCCTGCCATGCCTTGATGGTGTAGGTGCCGGGCGGAAGATCTTTCAGATCGAAGTTACCGTCTTTGTCCGTCACCATAAAATATGGATGTTTGAACACCGCGATATAGCCCCGCATCCACGGATGCACATTGCACTTGACTGGGATCGTGATCTCCTCCCGCGGGAAGGTTTCTTCCACTGGCATTCCGTGGGGCTGGGTCTTGTTCCACTCCCGATTGTTGTTGGGCATGGGATGGATATTGTGCGTGGTCGCGTCATCATTGACGACATCGAGCTTCTGATTGGTTTGCAATGCGAGTACGTGCGGTTTGTATTGGCAGCCTTTCTGCTCGATCACGGCAGGCTGTTGCGGCGGTTCGAACGTCTTATCTCCCAAACCGTCGGAGACATAAACGACAACGTTTTCCAGGCCGCCATTCGCACCAATCACTATATCCTCAGTTGTGGCAGGCGTAGGATGCGCTTTCGCACAGGTAGGATCGGATGACATATCGATGCGAGTGGGTTTGAGCGCCGAGCCTTCAAATTTCGCAGTACCCTTGACTGATCCGGCGGCCGCCGCGTCTGCGGCGCCTGCAGGAAGGTGAGCGACCAAGGTTAGAACAAATGCCGTGATTATCGCAACCAAGATGTATTTGGTTCTCATAGATACCTGCTTTCATTTTACTCGCGCTTGCGAGCGCCGTTGAATAGATTCAGGTACAACCGAAGCTACAACTGATTGCGCCGGATGTCGGACGCCCGATCTGGATGTTGCATGAATCTCAGTCCGCCTAGGGCTCGACTTTGGGCTCGGCCGGTGCTTCTACCGATATCCCTTTAGCCGTACGAAGCGCGTCGATATAGTCCGCGATGTCCCATACCTGGTCCGGCTTCAAAGCATCGGCAAAAGAGGGCATGGGGGTGCCATCGAGGCCGGTCATTAAATCACGAAATATCGCCGGGTCCGACTCTCCACACTTGAACCGGGTTCCACTAGTGAAATCGAAAGGTGTAATCGGATAGCCTTTACTGTCGGTGAGCGAAGAGGCCGACGGACCGTTTCCCCGTCCTTGTTTACCATGGCAAAGCCAGCAGTTCATGCTCTGAAAAAGTTCTGCGCCGCGCTTCACGCTCTCCGGCGAAGTCGGAGGTTCAGGAGGTATCACCAATGGGGAGGCCGGTTTCTCCTCCTGAAATCGCGGAGAAAACGTCTTGATGTACGCGACCAGGTCGACCCGCTCCTGGCGCAACAGAGGCTTCCAGGAAGGCATCCCGCTGGCATGGACGCCTCGGCTAATCGTGTCGTACAGGTCGCTGTCCAAAGGCAAGCTTCCACTCGGCGTGGATCGACACTTGAACGTCGCCTTGGTGAAGTCGCGAGGCTTGGGATCGAGATAAGGTGCGCTCTCTCCGGCCCCGTCGCCATACGGACCGTGGCAAAAAATGCAGTAGCGCTGGTAGAGTGCCTTGCCGTGGTGGACATCCCCGACCAGATTACCAACGCGGGTCTGTTGTGCGGTCGTGGTCAGGCTTGACAATAGGAAAAAGAAGACCGCACCACCAGCTAAGCTGATTTTGATGCGCATGAAACCGTTCTCCTCTCTCCTCAGAAATCAAAGTCGAATCCCATCAGAAAGCTGTTACTGATGTCGTCTTTTCCGGAAAGCGGCGCCGCTCCCGCGTTGATGACGCGGGAGTACTCCTGTATCCAAGCAAAGCCAGCGCGAGGACTCATGATCGGATACCAACGATATCCTACCGTCCAGGTGTCCAGATTTCCCGCGTTGCCGCGAATTGCAGGATTTGCCTGTTGCGACATCCGAATCAACTCGTATCTCCCGATAGCGATAAGTCGGGGGTTGGGGTTGTAGTGCGCCTCTACAAAACCGCCGTTCCATGCCGGACCGGTCGCTCCGAGGGGCAACTTTGAGGGTTGGTTAGCCGGCACAGAATTGCCCAGGAATGCGTTGTCGTGTCCATGCAGGTAAAAGGTGTAGAAATCGAACTTGCCTACATACCAGTGTCCATATGCGCCCGCACGATAGAAGCTGCGGTTTCCCATACCCGTACCGGGGATACGGTTACCGCCGCTGGTCTGGAAGTAAGTCGGCGATTCACCGAAATACCCGTAAACACCGAACTGCTGCAATCCGAGCCCAGGAACCTCGAAGCTGTGATTGAAGTTGGTGTAAACATCGTAGGTTTGGTTCGACGGCAATCCCGTCTGACCGTTGTTGCTACTCAGCACAGCGACTGAGTAACGAGTGTAATCGTCGTCGGTGTGCCCAGAGAGCTCAGCCCCGAGTTGGGGAATACCAATTCCTGCGAAGAAGTTGTTATCGCCGAGCGGCGTAAAGACATAGTTGTAATAGAAGCCTCCGGTATTATTGAGTGTTAATGAACGCTCCTGGGAAATCGGCTCATCCAGCTCGAACTTCCCCATTTTGAAGTTTAGCCAATGCGATCCTGCAAGATTGTCGAGGCGAGTCCATGCTTGCGACAAGGAAATACTGCTGTTCCCTATAAACGGCTGGACAAAAAATGAGATGTTCTTGTAAAGCGTCCCGGCGGTTATCACGTCAACCCCCCCCAGATCGAAACCCGACGAAGTCACCGTAGACTCCACCAGCCCACTGCTCGCATTCCCTGGAATCGAATCGACAGCCCGGCGGTTGTTGCTCTCCCTGTGCCACTGCGGCGTCACGCGAAACATGACGGGCCAGTACGCCGGTTGCTGATAGATTGGAGCGTCCCGGTCGTTGCCCAACTGATACCCGTTGTCTTTGAAGGTTTGGCCGAAATTGTTTAGCATGGGCCAGGCTTCGTGACAGGCGGAACACGGAAGACCGTACTTGCGGGCGAAAGCCGGAATAGCATGCGCGGACCGGGCCGCCGCCAACAGCGCTGCCCCTAACAACAACTGCGTGCCAATCCTTTTCGCAACCGCAATTCGCATGTCCTTCTCCTCGACTTATCGGGCACACTTTTCCTCCGGCTCGTGCGACCACAGACCGCCCGACATGGCACATGTCAGCAGCAGTTAAAGCCAAGTGTGTCGTTGCAGTGACAATTCGAAGATAAAAACGAAACGACTCCAAGGTTGTCATGGAGCCGTAAAAATTCGGTCACGTTTTTGTCACCAGTGGCTGGCCTGAAGAAATGCGCTGAGGTTGCGCGATAAGGAACGGAGGTGTGGTGTTCTACACCTACAGCGAAGCCGCAGCCTGCGCCGCCGGCGGAGGAGAATTTCTTTGCTTACGAAGTTCGCTCATGAAACTTTCGGCTGTGAATTCCGTGTTTCTCTGAAAAAGTTCGAGCAAGGGGTCTTCCATCTCCTCCAAGACCGTTTGCTGGGAGATGCCCGCTTCGGCATCGTTCATTCCTTCGGGTTCCACCAGGAGTTCGGGCTGAACCCCGTTGCTTTTGGTGAGGGCCATGATGAACTCCTCTAGATGCTCGCGCTGCTGCCTGGTTGTCCTGGTGAACTCCACTCCCATGCCGATCTCCGGGTGCATCACGCGCACCACGCCTTCCGCTCGGCTCTCGAATTTTGGGATCCGCATGGTCAGAAGGACTCTCGTATTGACGGGAAGGGGCGCGGCCATCTCCAGATAGCAACCACCCGAGCTCAGGTCGGTCAGTTTGCAAGGAACCGGAGGATCATCTGGCTCCATCTCCGGTGAATGCCGTCCCAACCACGACTTCAGACCTTCACGCTGCTCCGGGGACAGATTCACAAAGCGAATGCCTGCCTGCGCTCCGCCGCTGTCCCACGCCGTTTCCGCAGCGCACTCGACGCTATCGTCGGTTCCGGGCAGCGTAAATTTCACACGCATGGGATCGGATTTCCGGGCACGACGGGAGAGTTTCACCGACATACCGCCTTGGCTGATGTCGGAGGTGACTGCTTTTCTCTGGCCTGCTCCACTCTCGTTAACCAAGACTACGGGAATCTGCACTGTGACCCGCGTGTTGCGGCGGCGTTCGCACTTCATTAGAGCGCGGGCAGCGCGAAAACTGGTTCGCGCACGTTCCGCGAGAATGGGTTTGTAGAGAACGAAATGCGCGCCGAGGGCAAAGGCGCTGCGCACGGCCTTTTGCCCATCGATCATCGCTACGGCGATGGAGCGCTTGTTGCATGGAGCGGAGCGGACACTCTTGAGCACTTGCGCAGCCATGTCCTCGTCGTTGCAATCAACCACGACCGCTTCAAATCTCCGCCGGGTCAATTTGCGGACAGACGAGTCAGCATCGGTGCAAAGTTCAACGCCAATTTCCAGGTCGCTGAGGACACGCCGCAGCACCCGGATGATCTTGTCGTCAGAACATAGAACCAGCGCTTGCAGACTCATCGCTAACAAACTCCGTTAAACCACTTCAGCCGCCAATGGCAGCTCCCTCTCCGTGGGCTTCTTCTTCATTGAGTAAATGGGCTACGCTGCGAAGCTGCTCAGCGGCGGTCTGCAGGGCTTCAATCTGCTTGCCTAACTGAGCCTGCTCGGCTTGCTTCTTTCGGAGTACTTCATAGATATCCTTCACGATACTTCCTCCTTATTGAAATGTAGGTGGGTACCGTTTGCCGGTCAACGAATCCGGGTTCTGACCAGGTTACGGCGGTAACCTGAAAGTGTCGGGTCCTTAATGACGACTGGGTTTGTGAGAATCCCATCCCGGCCTGCCTAATCAGCATCGGTTCGCGAACGAATATACTGGTTCGCATGAAGGCAGGACGAACGCTCTGGCTGGCAGCGGTGCTATTCTCTAGCGTCGGCTGGCAGGCGCAGCAAGCCCAGAAATGGGAGATCGGTCCTTTTACCCGACCAGCGATTGGGAATCCGGTCATTGCTCCACAGCTCGAATCAATCTTTCCCGATCCGATACTTAAGAAGCCGGTGCACTGGGAAGCGCTGCACACCTTTAATCCCGCCGCGATCGTGCGCGATGGAAAAGTGTACGTTCTTTATCGAGCCGAGGATGACTCCGGGGAAATGGTGATTGGGGGACACACCTCGCGGCTTGGCTTGGCCGAGAGCAAGGACGGTATTTCCTTCCTGCGACGCGCTGATCCCGTGTTTTACCCGGCTGACGATGCCCAACAGTCTCGCGAATGGCCAGGCGGCGTCGAAGATCCGCGCATAGTCGAGGCAGAAGATGGCACTTATGTTCTCACCTATACCCAATGGAACCGAAAGATCTATTCGGTGGGCATGGCAACGTCGCCCGATCTGATTCACTGGACGAAGCAGGGTACCGCTTTTGCCAGCGCCGCCGGTGGCAAGTACGCCGAGCTGAAATACAAGTCAGCGGGAATCGTGACGCACCTCGACAGAGGCCGTCTGATCGCGGTCAAGATCAATGGAAAGTACTGGATGTATTGGGGCGAAGGGGCTATCCATCTAGCCACTTCAACCGACCTCATCCACTGGAGTCCGGTGGAGGACACCAAGGGCTCACCTATCGAAGTGTTGCGCCCTCGGCCAGGGCATTTTGACAGTACGTTTCCCGAGACCGGGCCGCCGCCAGTTCTGACTTCAACCGGAATCGTCGTTCTCTACAACGGCAAGAACGCCGTCAAAGAGGGGGATCCAGATTTAGGCCCCAACGCCTACGCCGCCGGCGAGGCGCTTTTCGACAAGAGCGATCCCGCCCGGCTGGTACAGCAGGCGGAACAGCCCGTCCTAAAGCCCGTGATGCCATACGAGAAGACCGGTCAGTATGCCGCCGGAACAACATTTGCCGAAGGACTGGTGTACTTTCACGACCAATGGTTCCTTTATTACGGTTGCGCGGATTCCCTGGTAGCCGTGGCCAGGGCTGCATTCTAGTAGGTGAGCTGCGGGGATAGACCAGGCCTTTTGTTTACTGATAGTTACGGCTATGTATTCGCTCCTCGGCCGCAGCTCCAAGTTCCAAGTCCTCGACTGCACAACGGCTCCCCGTTGAATTTTGCAGCGATTCCCCTTCTGGCACGGGGACTCTATAGTTTTTGGGAGATTGTTCGATTTCTATTGACTTTTGCGTTAAAAACCCATAGAATCAGTGTCTTCCGGTTAGCCTGACGGGGCTGCAGTATGACTCTTGGTGCTGCCTGTCGGGTCGGCAAAAGTGAATCCCCTCGGCGCGGAAGGAATCTAACTTTCTACTGGTGTAAGTTTATCTCACGCACGAGGCATTATAGTTATGGCAAAGCGACGCGGAAATCCTAACTGGGGGAAACCGGAGCCGATCGGCCCGATTACTCCTACTATTACCGAATTCGAGCAAGTGGTTCGCGAATACAAGCTTTCGCCGGACCAGTACCTGCGCTCCACCAGGCTGCGAGAATGGGCTCGGCGCAATAAGAATTCGAAGTACATCCCAGAGCCCCTGCTTGAGGCTTGGGGATTCGAGATCGAATCCACTCTTTAATAAACAGGAACCAGAAGTCTCAAGGTCGCCCGAGTCGCGGCCTTTTGTTTTTCCAGAAGAAGTTTGCAAAACCCGGAAACACTCTAGCTCTAGGCTTTGCCTCCAACTTCATCCCAAATGCGATGGCCGTAAGTTTCGCGCAGCAGCAGACTTCCGACTACAAACGTCATGCTGGCCACGATCGTCGGGTAGTAGAGACCCGCATAAATATTTCCGGTTGTAGCGCACGACCAGAGTCCAATCAACGGCAGCAGGCCGCCGAAAACGCCGTTGCCAATGTGATAAGGCAGCGACACCGACGTATAGCGTACTTTCGCCGGAAATGCCTCAATCAAATAGGCGGCAATGGGACCATACACCAGGCACTAATAGAGCACCTGAACGAAAACCAGCAACACCAGCATTTCGATACCGGGATTTGGGGCCTCTTTGGCGGGGACCAGGGCGCCGCTGGCGTCCGTGGTCATCGCGGTGAGGGCGATGGCGCCGGTGGCTTTGTTGCGCACCGAGTGCACGGTCACCACGTTGTTGCCCGCAGCGCGCTCCATCGCCTTATAGATTGGGATGTAGGTGATGACCGCGAGCAGGCAGCCGGCCATCATTAGCTTCTTGCGCCCGATGCGGTCAGAGAGCGCGCCCAGTACGGTGAAGAACGGCATTCCGATCACTAGGGCGATCGCAATGATGATGTTTGCCGTGCGAGCATTCACTTTCAGAACCGTCTGCATGTAAAACAGTGCGTAGAACTGTCCCGTATACCAAACCACGCCCTGGCCGGCGGTGGCCCCAAACAGCGAAATCAGCACGTTCTTGAGGTTGGCCCAGTGCGTGAACGCATCCTTGAGCGGCTGGGTCGAGGACATGCCGGCGCTCTTGAGCTGCGCGAAGATTGGCGACTCTTTCATCTTCAGCCGGATGTAAAGCGAGATGGCCACCAGGACAATCGGAATCAGGAAGGGAATGCGCCAGCCGTAGGCGGCAAAGTCTTCTTTCGACATTGAGGATTGCGTGACCAGAATTACGATAAGCGAAATGAACAGGCCCAGCGTGGCCGTGATTTGGATGAAGCTGGTGTAAAAACCGCGCTGGTTGTCGGGAACGTGCTCGCCCAGGTAGATCGCAGCGCCACCGTACTCGCCGCCCAAGGCCAATCCTTGAAGAACACGGATGACGATCAACAAGACAGGAGAAAACCAGCCCGCAGTGGCATAGGTGGGCAGCAGGCCGATGAGGGCAGTTGCGCCGCCCATGATGGAAAGCGTGACCAGAAAGGCATATTTGCGGCCAACCAGATCGCCGATGCGACCGAAGAACAGTGCGCCGAACGGCCGGACGAGGAAGCCCACGGCAAAGGTGGCGAGTAAGCGACATATGCAAAGGTGTCGTTGCCCGGAGGGTAGAATTTCAGAGCCAACACGGCCGTAAGGCTGCTCCTGCCTGAGTAGACATAATCGAGGCCCCTTATTTTTCTTTGCGCTCAAGGTAAGCAGCCTAGAAAATATACCTGAACGATTGTTTTTGTCAGGTACCTTGACGTAAGCAGCGTATTCTAGGCTCACGCTGCCAGCATTTTGCGAGATAAGTTCTAGTGGCGTCCTTTTTGACCATCACGAGCATTCCGGCAAGCGAACTCGTGGCTTTGGTGATAGCCGCCAGCTTCGCCGCCGGACTCAACGTTTACGCGACCGTAGCCACGCTTGGCCTACTGGCGCACGCGGGAGTTCTGCCGCTGCCGCCTTCGCTGCAATTACTTTCGAGTTGGTGGGTGATCGCGGCCAGCGGTGCATTGTTTGCCATCGAATTCTTCGCCGATAAGATTCCCGCCTTTGACCTGATCTGGAATGCGCTCCATACCTTCATTCGAATTCCAGTCGCCGCTCTGCTGGCCTACCGAGCTACCGCGAGTCTTTCACCCTCGGAGCAACTGATCGCCACACTCGCTGGCGGCGCCATCGCTCTCGCCGCTCATGGAGGTAAGACTGCTGTGCGGGCGGCGGTCACGCCCTCGCCTGAACCCTTCTCGAATATGGCCTTGAGTTTGGGAGAAGATGGGCTCGCCATCTTCCTTACCTGGTTTGCTACGCGGCATCCCTATGGAGCGATCGCTATCGTGAGCCTGTTGCTCCTTGTAATTGTGGTGCTGGCTCGTTGGGTCGTGCGCTCGCTCCGAGCCCTTTTCCGGGGAGCCGAGCACGAACTGACGAAGTAGCGGCTGCCCTCCGCCAACTCTGCGGCCCTGTCTTAGCGATCTCCGCGATTTAAGATCTTGCGTTCAAAGGCAAGACCTTCGAACGCAGAGACCGCCGAGAACAGCCACAGAGTTCGCGGAGACGGCGAGCAAAGAAGGCATCCGCCGGGGTGAAGTTAACAATTCTCTGACAATTCCTTTTAAGCGCCTTTGTTACAATCGCATGGTTATGGTGCCGCAATCAGCCTTTACCGACGTTCCTACCGCCATCGAAGAGATCCGCTCCGGCCGCCTGGTGGTCGTAGTGGATGACGAGGATCGCGAGAACGAAGGCGATCTAACCCTCGCCGCCGAAAAAGTTACTCCCGAACTGATCAACTTCATGGCCAAGTACGGACGCGGATTGGTCTGTCTGGCCATGACCGAAGAGCGGCTCGACCATTTGCATATCGGTCCCATGACAGCCGAGAATACGTCGAACTATGGGACCGCGTTTTGCGAAGCGATTGATGCCCGCGAGGGCGTGACCACTGGAATTTCAGCCTACGATCGGGCCCGCACGATCAAGGTTGCCATCGATCCCGCCACTCGCCCTTCGGATCTGGCGCGTCCCGGACACGTTTTTCCGCTGCAGGCTCGCAAGGGTGGCGTGCTGGTGCGCGCCGGCCAAACCGAGGCTTCGGTTGATCTGGCCCGCATGGCGGGACTGATTCCAGCGGGAGTGATCTGCGAAATCATGCGCGACGATGGAACCATGGCGCGGGTTCCCGACCTCATTGAGTTCTGCAAAACCCACAGCATGAAGATGCTGACCGTGGCCGAACTTATCCGCTACCGTATGCAGCATGAACGCTACGTGCACCGGGTTGGGGAAGCGCTGATTGGCACCCGTCACGGAGAGTTTCGCCTGATTGCCTATGAGAGCGAAGTCGACGGCGGTGAATCTCACGTCGCATTGGTGCGCGGCGACATTGAAAGCAGCGAACCCGTGCTGGTCCGCATGCACTCCCATTGCGTGATGGGCGATGTGTTCGGATCGACCGCCTGCGATTGTCACGCAACTATTGAGGGATCGATGCAGGCCATTGCTCGCGACGGCCGGGGCGCTCTGATCTATCTGCACCAAACTTCGAAAGGCTTTTCGGTCGAGAGCATCGGAGAGCGTAAGATGCTCACCTTCCATCGCGACAAGCGTCTTCCATCGCTACCAGAGAGCGAGCGCAAGACTCAGCGCGAGATTGGAATCGGAGCGCAGATTCTTTCGGACTTGAATCTCCGCCGCATTCGGCTGCTGACCAACCATCCCCGAAAAGTGCCGGCGCTCGAGGGATTCGACATCGAAATTGTCGAGCAGATCCCCGTGTTGTTGGATCGAGTGAAGACTCAGCGATAGGTTAGTTGCCTCGCACCGGAGACAAATAGTTTACTTCTTTGAAAGGCCGCAGCTTCCAGACGCGCCGTGCTCTCACGATTCGTATCCGGGCATTGCTTCAGCAATGCCATTGATGTCACTGAATCAATGCGCCTTCAGGCGCAAAGCTAAAAGCCCTATATGATTTATTTGGCTTTTCGGCGCGGCTGAAGCCTCCCCTTCAATCCATCGACCCGACGCGGGCGGGGGCGCCCGCGCCACCCAGCAACTAGAATGGTTTTCGGCTTACTACCTGGCTATCGTTGATGAAGAATTGCGCCGGGCACTGGTTGGAGCCGCAAATCACAGGCAGCAACCCCGCCAGCTGCTTGCGCGTGATCAGGCCTAGAGTGCCGCATTCAGGACAGGAAAGGACGGCCCAATAGGGGTCATCTTTCTCTCCGACGCGACCGGCGTTCTCCAGTACGAAGATGGTGCCAGGAAGCATCTGTTCGGGGATCCATTGGCTTAGGACGTCGAGTTCTGCAACCATGTCGCCTCCTGGTTCAATCAAATGACGCTCAGCCCAGCCTGTTGGGCCACAATGTGGAACCAAACTTCCCTGCTTATGAAGCCTGTCTTACTTTGCGCAATGAGCGAAATGTACTCGTACTGTTGCTTTTCTTGGCGCGTATTTCGGCGCGCACCTGGCGCACGGTGTCGCTGAGACAAATCGTGAGCATGGGCTGGCGCGCATTTTTCAAGATGTCCACAATCTGTCGGGGCGAAGTTTCCAGATAGAGAGTCTGGCCATCGGTGAGCAAGTGGTATTCGGAAGCGCCGCTCACTGTCTCGGCCAGGCGCTTGCCGAACTCCCGCTGCAGGAAGCGCATGACCTTGCGCACGCGCTGCAATGAAAATCCGCGGTGGCGCAACTCGCAGATCACGGCGACCTCGGCGAGGTCTTCCATGGAATACAAACGCCGACGTCCCTCGCGCGCTGGCACCACGATGCGGCGCTCATCCCACCACTGCAGTTGCCGGGGCGTGATGCCGGTCAGCGATACCACGTCGCGGGATGTGAATGCTTGCTGCATGCCAAGTCCGGAAATGTGTCAAACAATTACGAAGCTAAATGTTTGGAACATTGTAGGCATGGACGGGCTGCTGTCAACTGTGGATTTCGGCGAAGAGGGGTGACTAGAGGGTTTCGTCGCGCCCCCATTTGGTTCGTGAGCCGGCAGCCGGGTTTCCGACTGCCCCCTTCAGCCGCCGCCGACGAAGTGGACAATCTCCAAGCGGTCCCCTTCCGCCAGGTTAGTTTTAGGCCACTGCTCGCGGGCGACAATGCTGCGGTTTAGTTCGACGGCAACGCGATCTGCTTTCATTCCCAGGTGATCTACTAAGCCAGCGAGTGTGAGGGGAGGATTGAAATCGTGAGCCTCACCATTGATCTGCAGTTTCATGTCATCTGGATTTTCGCAGCAGCAGCGCGCCGACGGCAAGAGCCTCGAGCTTCGCTCGACTGGCACCCCAGGGCGGCTGTCCCCGCGCGATCATCTTTAGGCTTCGACTTTACGCAACTGGAACTTGCGGGTTGCGGTGCGGCCGGAGTAGCTGGCTTGCACCAGCACCGCGGAATCCGGGAGCGAGGATTCGTCGACATCGATCTTCATCTCGGCATCACCGTCGGAACCGGTGACCACCTGGGTGTAGAACGGAGCCGAGCCCGGGCGGGCGAAGCGAACCGTCAGCCGCGCTCCCTGGACAGCGGCACCTCCTTCGGTGACGCGCAGCCGCAGGGTCAGATTGCGATCCGCATGCACAGAGCCGGCATTGAGCCATAGCACATCGAGTTCTTTGATAGCGGCCAGCGCTTCGGGCGTGACACTTTTGTCGAGGACCCCCTCCACTCGGCCATCGCGGATAGAGTCGAGGACAAGACGATGCTGGTCGCGCAGGATCTGCTCCTTTTGCTGGTCGGTGAAACCGGTCTCGGCAGCTTTATCGGCGTAGGAAGTGGCACGCTTGCCGATACAGCGTCCGCGCACGAAGACCTGAGTCTGCAGCAGCAACTCGTTCTCCCGCGCTTCGCTTTGCACGTGGTAAACCGTGTCTTCATGCTTCACGTCGGTATTGAAACCAAAAATCATGTGAATCTATTTTTGCGATCCTGCTTAACCCATCCTACCGAATCATCGGCAAAAATCCGCAAACGCGTTATGCAAGCATGTTAAAAGATCGTCACAAAGTGGCGCCGTCGCTTGACACTGCCATCCGCGAAATCTACTCTAGAATGTTTAGTTAATGCTTGGCTGCGAATTATATATAGCTCTTCTATGCCCGACAATTACTTCGCTCGCTACCTGCCATTATTGATTCACCTCATCGTAGCAGGTGGGCTGGCTTCTGCCATTGTGTTGCTTTCCTGGTTTATTGGCTACCGGCGGCCTACGCTGGCCAAGCTTTCCCCTTATGAATGCGGCATGACCCCAGTGGGGGATGCGCGTGAACGTTTTTCGGTGAAGTTCTACCTGGTGGCTATGCTCTTTATTCTGTTCGACGTGGAAGCGGTCTTCCTGTATCCCTGGGCAGTGATCCTGCGGCAGCTTAAGATGTTTGGTTTCTGGGAGATGCTGGTTTACATCGGCATCGTTCTGGTGGGTTACTTTTATATCCTGAAAAAGGGTGTGCTGGACTGGGGTACTGTTTCGACGCGAAGAGGCGAAGTTTAATGCCGCTGACTCCGGCCATTACCGATCTTGAGGCTCTGAAAGACCACCCGGCGGTGGTGAGGCTGCGCTCGTGGAACTCGGCTGCGGTCGAGGGAACGAAGTTTGACCGGGATGAGATGACCATCTACATCGAGCGATCATCGATCCGAGACGCTTGCGTGATCTTGCGGGACGATCCGAGCTGTCCCTTTAACTATCTTTCCGATGTGACTTGCGTAGATTGGTATCCTTCGCAGCCGCGGTTCGAGATGGTGTACGAGTTGCTGTCGATTCCCAATAAGGAACGGGTCAGGCTGAAGGTGCGACTGGAC
The DNA here is from genome assembly GCA_963838905.1 of uncultured Acidobacteriota bacterium. Classification (GTDB taxonomy): domain Bacteria; phylum Acidobacteriota; class Terriglobia; order Terriglobales; family Acidobacteriaceae; genus JABDBE01. The sequence continues at coordinate 8,334 of CAWITE010000011.1, read as the reverse complement.
AGCGACGGTCCGGTCGTGGAATCGGTGACCTCGGTTTGGCCGTCGGCGAATTATTTCGAGCGCGAGGTTTTCGACCTGTTCGGCATCCGGTTTACCGGGCATCCTTATTTGAGACGCATTCAGATGCCTGAGGACTGGGAAGGCCATCCCCTGCGCAAAGACTATCCCGTGGAGGGCTATCGCTAGACTTCGTTATGGCCCACATGACCTCCACGCCCGTGCTTGAGCCCGGCCAGGATCGGACGATGATCCTGAACATGGGACCGCAGCACCCATCCACGCACGGAGTGTTGCGGCTGATTCTCGAGATCGATGGCGAAACCGTGGTGCGGCTTATGCCCGATATCGGGTATCTGCACACCGGTATCGAGAAGACTTGTGAGGCGAAGTTCTACCAGCAGGTGGTGCCGCTTACCGACCGCATCGACTACCTGTGCCCGATGACCAATAATCTCTGTTATGCGCTGGCAGTCGAGAAACTGCTGGGGTTGGAGATCCCTCCCAAGGCGCAATGGCTGCGGGTGATGATGAATGAGTTGACGCGCATCAACTCACACCTGGTGTGGTTGGGAACGCACGCCATGGATATTGGCGCGCTTACGGTTTTTCTTTATTGCTTCCGCGAGCGTGAGGATGTTTTGCGATTGTTCGAGGCGATCAGTGGCCAGCGCATGATGACGTCCTATTTCCGCATCGGCGGTGTGGCGCTCGAACCGCCGCTGGGATTCTTTGACCGAGTACGAGACTTCGCCAACCGCTTCCCTTCCAAGGTGGATGAGTACGAGAATCTGCTGACGGGGAACCCAATTTGGACGATGCGGACCAAAGGCGTGGCGCGGATTACGGCGGAAGATGCCATCGCACTGGGCGCAAGTGGACCTACTCTGCGAGGAAGTGGTGTCGACTTCGATCTGCGCCGGGATATGCCGTACTCGGGATACGAGAATTTCAAGTTCAAAGTGCCGGTGGCGCAGGAAGGCGATGTGTTCGCGCGATACATTTGCCGGGTGCAGGAGTTGCGGGAGTCGATTGCGATCGTGCAGCAGGCGCTCGATGGTATGCCGGAGGGTCCGATCAAAGCGGATGCCCCGAAAGTTGTGTTGCCGGACCGCGAAAAAATGAAGACGCAGATGGAAGCACTCATCTATCACTTCAAGATCATTACCGAGGGCTTTGCGGTTCCGGCGGGTGAGGTTTATCAGGCGGTAGAATCGCCGCGCGGTGAGATGGGGTATTACGTGGTGAGCGACGGGACGGCGAAGCCGTACCGTGTGCATATGCGCGCGGCTTGCCTGGCGAATCTGCAATTGCTGCCGAAGATGTGCGAGGGGCGGTTGCTAGCGGATGTGGTGGCGGCCATTGGCAGCATCGATATTGTGCTGGGAGAGATTGATCGCTAGCCGCTAACACGGCGATCGAAGAATTAAGAGAAAGCATTGACCACAAAGGACACGAGGTTCACAAAGGAAAGCCGCTGGTGAAATTCTCGGATCAATTCGAAGCACGCTTCGCGGATATGCTGACGCATTATCCGACGAAGCGATCTGTGCTCGTGCCAACGCTTCTTTATGCGCAGGATGAAGTTGGGTATCTGAACCATGAGGTAATTCACGAGATTGCGCAGCGCCTGGAGTTGACCGACCTCGAAGTAAGCAACGTAACCAGCTACTACTCGATGCTAACTACGAAACCTCGCGGCAAATTCAATGTCCAGGTTTGCACCAACATTGCGTGCATGCTGCGCGGTGGCGAGGAACTTCTCGATCACTGCAAGTCGAGGTTGGGGATTGGGCACAAAGGCACAACGCCTGACGGCATGTTTTCGCTGGAGGAAGTCGAGTGCATCGGGGCATGCAGTTGGGCGCCGGCTGTGCAAGTAAATTATGACTTCCACGAGAACTTGACTGTGGAGAAGATCGACAAGATCCTCGACGGATACAAGACGAATTGAGAATTTGAGTCATCGGGTAATTCTTGAAAATAAATTACCCGATGACTCAATTGCACAATGGCTGACTTGGTTTCCCATCCCGATGAAGTCAAAGTCGTCTCCAAACGCTTTGGCAAGGGTGCGACTGATATCGATCGCTACCTGGAGCTCGACGGCTACAAAGCCGTTCAAAAAGCGCTGGGGATGCAGCCGGATGCCATCGTCAATCTGGTGAAGGATTCCGGCCTGCGGGGGCGCGGCGGGGCTGGATTCAACACCGGGATGAAATGGTCATTCGTGCCCAAGCAATCCGCAAAACCGAAATACATTCTGTGCAATGGCGATGAGAGCGAACCGGGCACCTGCAAAGACCGCCTGATTTTCGAGCACGACCCACACGCGGTCATTGAAGGAGTCGTAATCGCGGGAATTGCCACGGGCTCGCACGCCGGGTACGTCTACATTCGTGGCGAATACCGATATCTTTTGGAGATCATGCAGAAGGCGATCAAAGACGCCTACGCGCGGGGATTTCTGGGCAAGAACATTTTCGGCAGCGGTTACGCCTTTGAGGTCTACTGGCACGGTGGAGCGGGTGCCTACGAAGTGGGCGAAGAGTCGGCGCTGATGGAATCGCTCGAAGGCAAGCGCGGCATTCCACGAATCCGCCCTCCCTTTCCAGCTGTGGTCGGGCTGTGGGGCGGACCGACGGTCATTAATAACGCCGAGACGCTGGCTAGCGTGCCGCATATCCTGCTGGGCGGGGCGGAATGGTTTGCCAAGCTGGGGCCGCCCAAGAATGGCGGGACACGTCTTTTCTGTTTGAGCGGGCATTTGAATCGTCCCGGGGTATATGAGTTGCCCATGGGCTACAACCTAAAGAAGATGATTTACGAAGTGGGCGGCGGTATTTCGAATGGCCGCGCACTGAAGGCCGTGGTGCCGGGCGGTTCGAGCTGTCCGCTTTTGACTGTTGGCGAAATCGATGTCGCCATGGATTTTGATTCAATGATGAAAGCAGGCTCCATGCTGGGCTCCGGCGGCGTGGTGGTCGTGGATGACACCACCTGCATGGTGAAATTTGCCTTACGGATCATGAAGTTTTATCAGCACGAGAGTTGCGGCTGGTGCATCCCCTGCCGTGAGGGAACGGATTGGCTGAAGAAAACGCTAACTCGGCTTCACGCCGGTGGCGGGGTAAAGAAGGACATCGACAATATCCAGTACCTTTCGGAAAACATGCTGGGACGGACGTTCTGTCCGCTGGGTGACGCGGCCGCGATGCCGACGATTTCCATCGTCAAGAAATTCCGCAAGGAATTTGAAGATCATTTGGAAGGCAGGCCGTGCCCGTTTGAAAAGGCGGGGGTGGGTGAACCAGTATTGGCATAGCGCCGGCATCCTGCCGGCTCGATGCCAGCGGATGCAGGCGCTACAAGGAATCTATGGCTGATGTAAACATTACGGTGGACGGCAAGAAGGTCACGGCTCCCGCCGGGACTCTGCTCATTGAGGCTTGCAAGAGCGTAGGCATCGAGGTGCCCTCATTCTGTTACTACCCTAATCTGTCGTTGCAGGGCGCTTGCCGCATGTGCCTGGTCAAGGTGGAAAAAATGCCCAAGCTGCAGACTGCGTGCACGACAGTGATCAGCGAGGGCATGGCGGTCGCGACGGAGAGCGATGAGATCCGGCAGGCGCGGAAGGGCATGGTGGAGTTGCTGCTCGGCAATCATCCGCTCGACTGTCCGGTTTGCGATGCGGGCGGCGAATGCGAATTGCAGGACATGACTTTCTCCTACGGCGCCGCCGAATCGAAATATATCGACGCCAAGAATCATAAGGAAGAGCAGCAGTGGTCGCCGGTGGTCTTCTTTGACCGCCCGCGTTGCATCTTGTGCTATCGCTGCGTGCGGGTCTGTGGCGAGGGTATGGATGTTTGGGCTCTGGGGGTGCAGAACCGTGGCGTGAGTTCCGTCATTGCACCCAATCAGGATGATCATCTCGAATGCGAAGAGTGCGGCATGTGCATCGACATATGCCCTGTGGGTGCACTAACCTCCGGAGCGTATCGCTACAAGACACGTCCCTGGGAGATGAAGCACGTGGGCACCACCTGCACCCACTGTGCCGACGGCTGCAAGACGACGCTGGGCGTGCGTAGATCCGATACCGGCATGGAGATTGTCCGCGGGGACAATCGCGACAAGAGCGGCATCAATGGCGATTTTCTTTGCATCAAGGGACGGTACGCTTTCGATTTCGCGCATCACGAAGACCGACTGACACAGCCGTTGATCCGCAAGAGCGGACGATTGACTCCGTCAACATGGGAAGAAGCGTTTGAGCTGATCGGGAAACGATTCCGAGAGATCTGTGATCAGGTTGGTGGACAAGCGATCGGAGTTTTCGGGTCGAACCGCACCACCAACGAAGAGAATTATCTCTTGCAAAAGTTCGCTCGCGTGGTGCTGGGAACGAATAACATCGACCACCACCGCACTGCGGACTTCCCTGCTCTGGCTGCAGCGCTCGCGGGAAAACCGGAAGCAACCGCTACCATGCGGGACGTTTTCCATGCGCCCGCGATTTTGCTGATCGGCAATGATCCCACGGAGCAGCATCCGTTGCTGGCATGGCAGATTCGGAATAATGTTCGGCTGCACCGGGCGCGGTTATACGTGATCAACTCTCAGCCTATTAAGCTGCGCCGGCAAGCGGCCAGCTTCGCCCAGATTCCGGCCGGATCAGAAGGTCAACTGGCTACGTTTCTCGCGGGCGACGACGCGGCCGCACAAGCAATTGTGAGCGCAGAAACTGGCCGCGATTCCTGGATCGCGTTGCGCGACAAACTGCGCGGCGAACCAAACCTCATCATTATTTTTGGATCGGAGATCCGGGGCAGCTGACATCGCCTCGGTGGTGAAATTTGCTTCGGGCATTCAAGGCGCGAAAGTCGTTTGCCTGAGTGACTACGCAAACTCCCGTGGCGCCGCCGACATGGGACTCTATCCTGACCTGCTACCCGGCTATCAACGAGTTGCGGATGTCGGCAAGTTTCACGAAGAGTGGGCGACGCGTACCGCAAGCACCCGGCCTGACGCTGCCTGAGATGGTAGAGAGCGCGATAGCTGGCAACTTGAAGGCGTTTTATGTAGTAGGTGCGGACCCGGTCGAACAGTTCGGTATCGATCCCTTTATTTTTTCGAATAGTTTCGTGGTGGTGCAGGACATGTTCCTAACCGAGACGGCCGTAATTGCCGACGTGGTGTTACCTGCCGCGAATGCTTACGAGAAGTCCGGAACGTTCACCAACACATGCGGCGACTTGCAACTGGTGAAGAAGGCGGGCGAGGTCACCGGCACGAAGTCCGATTTCGAAATGATCGTTCGTATTGCGGGCGCGATGGGTTTCGACGTTCAGCGGTTGGTGCCATTTGGGCGAGGAGTCGGCACGGACATGGGACAATCGCGCGGTGCGCAATCCGGCGAAGCGGACCGGCACGCTGTATGGCTTGAAGCCAACGGACTCGAACCGAAGATGAGCCCATTCGATCCCATGGCGATTCTGGACGAGATTCAGCGACTGGTGCCCGGCTACGATGTTTCCCGGATGAATATCCTGGCCGGCAACGATCAGCACACGACTTTGTCCGGAAGCGGGCCTGGGGCTCTGCACAATCCGGAGTTGATCGTGCCTGCACAGGATAGTCTTTTCAGCTCGGGCACTTTGGGCCGTTACTCCCGCACTTTGAATTCGGTAATTGAGAATCGTCACAAGCAGCCGGCCGAAACAGAAGTTGCCGCCGACTGAATTTTCGTTCAAGCGCTCTCTTGTGATCGGTGCGCGGGCGCGGACACCGGCGCTACACTTTTGCAAATAGGTCAGGAAAACTACATCTTTTGAGCCTAAGCGTTTTCATTCTCGTTTCCGTCATCAAGATTGCGATCGCACTCGGCGTGTTGCTTACGGCGGTCGCGTATACGGTGTGGCTGGAGCGCAAGGTTGTGGGCCATATTCAGAATCGCTGGGGGCCCACGCGGGTGGGCCCATTTGGCCTACTGCAGCCGCTGGCGGACGGAGTCAAGTTCATTTTCAAAGAGGATCTGTTACCGCCGCACGTGTACAAGCCGCTGTACATTGCGGCGCCGATGATCGCGTTGATTTTCGCGCTGACCTCGATATCGCTTATTCCCGTGGGCAACTGGATTACGGTGTTCGGAATTCACACGCCGCTTGAGATCGTGGATGTAAACATCGGCCTGCTGATTGTGCTGGGCATCACTTCGTTAGGCGTGTACGGAGTTGCGCTGGCTGGCTGGTCGTCGAACAGCAAATACTCGCTGCTCGGCGGATTGCGCGCCAGTGCGCAGATGGTGAGTTACGAAATCTCACTCGGCCTTTCGCTGGTTGGTGTGCTGATTATGGCGGGTAGTTTAAGTTTGCGAGATATTGTCGATGCGCAAAGTGGAACATTTTGGGGATTCATCCCGCGCTGGAACATCTTCCAAGGACAGTTCGTGGCGTTCTTCATCTATCTGATCGCGGCATACGCCGAAACCAATCGAATTCCATTTGATTTGCCGGAGGCGGAAACCGAACTCGTCGCCGGATATCACACCGAGTACAGTGCGATGAAGTTCGCCATGTTCTTCATGGCCGAGTACGCCAATATGATCACGGTGGCATGTTTGGCGACTTTGCTTTTCCTGGGCGGATGGCACGGGCCACATCGCTTTGGACCGCCCATTGTGCAAGCCATCCTGCCCGTGTTCTGGTTGATGGCCAAGATATTCGCGTTTCTGTTCCTTTATATATGGGTTCGCGGCACGTTGCCGCGGTTTCGCTACGACCAGTTGATGGCGTTCGGGTGGAAGTTTCTGCTGCCGCTGGCCATTGCGAACCTGGTGATCACGGCTTTGATCGTGGCATTGAGATCGTAAAGCAAGAACTAACGATGCTTCATCTGCTTGTATTTTCGATGTTCGGGTTGGTGTGCGTTGCCGGCGCGGTAAATCTGCTGGTGCAGCGGCACCCCATCAACAGCGCGCTGTCGCTGGTCGTGGTCATGGGTTCGCTCGCGGTGGAATATCTGCTGTTGGGCGCGGAGTTTGTCGCGGCCGTGCAGGTGATTGTGTACGCCGGAGCAATCATGGTGCTGTTCGTCTTCGTGATCATGTTGTTGAACGCTGGCGTAGAAGATCGAAGCAAAGGCAGCCGGGTGGCGATGCTGTTTGGCATTCCCGGAATGCTGATTGGCAGTGTGCTGGTTGCGTGGGTGCTGCTGGAACGCTCAGGTACGGGAAACGTGGCGGTCGGTGCGCTCCCTGGCCCTCCTAAGGTAATTGGTTGGCTGCTCTTTCATGATTTCCTGCTGCCGTTTGAAGTAACTTCGGTCCTGGTGTTGATCGCGATTCTGGGTGCTGTAGTCCTGGCGAGCCATCCGGCGTCGGCGCAAGAAGCATCCAGCCACCCCGACAAGAGGGAGGGCTGATGGTACCGCTTTCTTATTACCTGGTGCTTAGCGGCATCCTGTTCGCCTGTGGCGTGACCGGGTTTCTGATCAAGCGCAACATCATCACTATTTTTATGTCGATTGAGCTGATGCTCAATGGCGTGAATTTGTCTTTTGTTGCATTCGCGGCGCAGTGGCACGCGCTCAGCGGACAAGTTTTTGTGTTCTTTGTGATGGTGGTCGCGGCGGCGGAAGCAGCAGTCGGGCTGGCGATCATTATTTCTGTATACCGTACGCGAGAGACTCTCAACGTGGATCGGGTAAACCTGCTCAAACTATGACACCGAATCTTTATCTCTGGCTGATTCCGGTGCTGCCGCTCGTGGGGGCTGCCGTCAATGGTCTGTTTGGGAAACGCTTTTCGCGTCAGACCGTATCGGCGATTGCGCTTGGATTTTGCGGCGCGGCGTTTGTCATGGCGCTGTGGATCGCTGCCCAGTTTTCATCTTTGACGCTGCCTCATGTCGAGAGGGTGGCCTCGTGGATACGCGCTGGCGATTTCCAGGCGGACTTCGCGTTTTACCTCGATCAACTTTCGTTAGTGATGCTCCTGGTGGTCACTGGGGTCGGCTTCCTCATTCACATTTATTCGGTCGGTTACATGTGGGAAGAGGGCGGGTTCTACCGGTTTTTCGCGTACCTGAACCTCTTCATGTTTTTTATGCTGACGCTGATTCTGGCCAGCAACTACCTACTTATGTTTGTCGGATGGGAAGGGGTGGGGCTGGCGTCTTATCTGCTCATCGGATTCTGGTTCACGAAGGATTCCGCAGCCTCCGCCGGAAAAAAGGCATTCATTGTCAATCGCATTGGGGACTTCGGATTCCTGATCGCGCTGTTCCTGATGATCAAGCATTTCGGCTCGCTGAGTTTTGAGCCGGTGTTTCGAAT
>CAWITE010000010.1:0-80147 GCA_963838905.1 uncultured Acidobacteriota bacterium | reverse complement strand
ACGCACGTCAAACCTGCCGTTGGCCAGTTATCCCACCGCCTTGACGGAAGCCGCGCGTCTGCTCGATCAGAAGCAAACGACAGAAGCTGCGAATACGCTGTTGACAGCTCTGAACACCTTGGTTGTGGTTGATCAAGTGACCCCGCTCCCGCTGGTGCTGGCTCGAGCAGCCATCGATGCTGCCAAAGAGCAAGAACAGAAAGACAAGGACAAGGCCCAAGTCCTGCTTCAAACTGCCCGGAAACAACTAGAGCGATCGAAGGAACTGGGGTATGCGGGACGGATCCTGAATATGCCGCCTTGGACTCTGACATTTCGAACCTCGAGAAGCAGCTCAAGGGCAATGGTGACGCCGGTTCGGTCTTTGCCAAGCTCGAGAACAGGCTGTCGGCATTTCTTGGCAAGCAGCAGTCCGAGCGTGTGCAGCGTTGATACCACCGACCAGATCAAATGCAAGTGGAAGAGAAAGCCGGGCGGCAGGAATTTCAGCTAGCCCGGCTTTCATCGTAGGAGGCAAGCACGGCTTGTATTTCGGACTGAAGATAGTAGCCGTCGCCGATCGAAGGAGCAATGAATCTGTGAGTAACCTGCCGTGGTAAATCGTGTATCAACTCATATCCGGGAATCTGAACCCGCTTGGCCAGTTCGAGAATGTCCCCGACCGGCATTTCGCCCGTCGCGACAAATGACAGTAAGAGCATAAGGCCATCCGGCCCCACAAAACTTTCAAGAGACAGGCCCTCTACAATACTGCGATCCTTGCGGAACTGGCGTCGCGCGTCGTACCTGCAGGGATGTGGCCCACGCTTTCCAGCGCGGGTGGGCAGGCGATGGACCAGTCTCAAACCAGCAAGATAAGTCCTCCCTTGTTGATCTTCGACGGCTAGCCATTCAACCCAACCGTCTTTAATGCGTGTGATCAGTTGGCCGCACGTGCTGCACTTCCAACCAACGGAAACCCGACTTGGTACGGCCGATATTGAACTCATCACGATGCCTTTCGAAATCGCAAGTGGGGTCACGCATTCTGTTCTTTTCTAACTACAGCATCTCGAGCGGCCGCGGTTCAGTCGGCGGTGGAAAGGCGCGGTCGAACGCATCCATATCCTCCTTCGTCAGGCGAATCTCAAGCGCAGCGCCGCGGTTTTCCCGGGCGTGTCGCGCCGTCCCCGCCTTTGGAATCGCGATAACCCCCTCCTGGTGGAGTACCCAGGCCAGCGCCACTTGAGCGGACGTTGCGCTGTGCCGGACGGCCACTGCCTCCAACTCCCGACGCTTGAGTATTCGTCCCTGTCCGATCGGGGAATATGCCATGATTGGAATACGACACTGGCGGCACCAAGGAAATAGATCGTATTCGGCACCGCGCTTCGTCAGATTGTAGAGCACTTGGTCGGTCGCGACGTTCTCGCCTCCGGTCAAGGCGACAAGTTCCTCCATATCGGAGACGTCGAAGTTGCTGACGCCCCAGTAACGGATCTTGTCCGCCTGAACAAGTGCATCGAACGCGCTGATCGTTTCTTCCAACGGGATTGCGCCCCGCCAGTGCAATAGATAAAGGTCGAGATGATTTGTCCTGAGCCGATGCAGACTGCGCTCGCATGCCGTGATCGTTCCCCGGATCGTCGCATGCTCCGGCAAAACTTTGCTGACGAGAAAAATATCGTCGCGCCGGCCTTCGACTGCTTCCCCCTACCAACTCCTCGGCGCCGCCATCTGCATACATCTCGGCGGTATCGATCAGGGTCATGCCCAGGTCAAGGCCGATGCGCAACGCGTGAATTTCTTCCTCCCGACGATGCCTGTCTTCCGCAAGGTGCCACGTTCCTTGCCCAAGCACGGGCACGGCTTCGCCGGATGGGAGCTTGGTAGTGCGAACTGCCGTTGCTGAAAGCATCCTTACCTCCAACGTTTTTTCTGATAGTCCTTCCACTCGGAAAGCCACACTCAGTCCGGCCTTCGGGGAAGAATACCAATTCGATTCGACGACATCGCACTAGGTTGTTCTGGAACGAATCTGCAACACGATTCGTCCCAGAATGTGCCCTCGCTCGATGCGTGTATGCGCCTTGGCGGCTTGTGCCAAGGGATACTTCGCTGCAATCGGCACGCGGAGCCGAGCCTCGGTTACAGCTCGTTCCAGACGCGCGAACTGGCGCGGGCCGGCCTCGGCGTCATAAGCGATCATGTGAACCTTGCGGGAACGACGGGGCTCGGGCTCGACGCCATTGGGATACGCTACGCGCCCTCGAGGACGCACGAGGTCAAGACATTTTTCTAGCACCGGACTGCCCGCAAGCGCCAAAACAGCATCGATTCCGTCTGGCGCAAGCGAACGCAGTTTTTCCGTGGCGTTGCCAGCGCGTGGATCGAACACTTCATCAGCACCGAGTTGCCGCACCAGTGCTGCTGCGTCTGAGCCGGAAGCCGTAGCCAACACGCGAGCCCGGAGACGTTTCGCAAACTGGATCGCAAGCGTCCCCACTGAGCCCGAAGCGCCGTAGACCAAAACCGTCTCTCCGCGCCGTATTCGCAGGTGGTCATCAATTCCCTGGAGCGCCGTCAACCCCGGCACCAGAGCTGCGCCAGCCTCCAACCAGTCGAGGCGTCGCGGCACACGCGTCGTATTCTGGGCATCCGTGGCCACAAACTCGGCATAGAAGCCGCCGGAATAATCGACCGCATAAACGCGGTCGCCCACGCGGAACCGACGCACGCCGTTTCCTTTTTCGATAACTACGCCAGCCCCGTCAGTTCCCAGAACCAGAGGAAACTTGGGACGTCCGTAGGGCCGCCAGGATCCATCTCGTACCGATGCGTCCCAAACTCCGACACCCGCCGCATAGACCGCGATGAGTACTTGCTTAGGCCCGGGGCGCGGCACCGGGAGGGTATGGAGCTTCAGCACTCGCGGCGGACCGAAGCGGTCGATTGCTGCAGCCTTCATGGTCAGCCCGGCTCCCAGCGTTTTCTGTTTTGCCGTTTTGGCAGTCACCATTGATTGAGCTATCCCTTCGGTCCATCAGCATCGTTAACCATCCAGCTGTGGCTGGACAACTCTTCATCCGCACTAACCGTGATTCCGAATTGGCGCTTAGTACCGACTGTACTTATCGTCTGAGGTCCCCGTACGACTTCAGAGGTAAAAGAACAGTGAAGTTTCTAGCGAACCCATGTGCAGAGAGCAGAATTCCGCCTCGCACTCTACCGCGGATGCTTCGCCACTGGAGGAGGCGGAGGAGGAGGCCGAGGCATCGGTCTTTCCCTCACGACCGGAAAGGGATGCGGCGGAGACTCTCGGTCTATCATTGGTCCGGCGGGTCTGCCAGCCCTCAAGTTGTCGAGTTGTGGTGGTTCGAGCGGCCGGCCGGGATGTTCCACCATGGCCCCACGGGTCGAGTTGAAGGACGGTGGCAGCGGCGGCGGTGTAGCCCTCGTTATCAATCTCGGAGGCGAAGTTGTCATTGGATGTCCTGGCGGCGGGACTCTCTGCGCGGCACTAGCCCTCGGCGGCGTCTTAGCGCCGGTCGCCTCGGGTGACGTTGGTTTCGCGGCGCTGCCGGGCCGCATCGCGGCTTGGCTGGCTCGGTTCGCGACCAGAGGATGCGGTCGCACCGGAGGAGCCGCTACCGGCTTCCCTGGAGCCGCGGCCCTGGGGCTCGGGTTAACCGCCGGATGCGGGATGACCTCCGCCTTTGCCAGTTGTTGCGGCGTGAGATGGACCATTTGACGCGCCACTGGTTGTCCACTGCTGAACGCATTCTTCGACACCGCCGTTGTAGCGATATTCTGGTACTGGTAATGAATGTTGTTTGTGTTCGTGACGTTGGTGATATTCGTGATGTTGGTCACGTTGCGGATATTGGTGATGTTCACTACGTTCAGGTAATTGCCGCCGTAGTGATACCAGGGGAAAAAGGGTTCGCGCGGCCCCAGCGGAAACCAGCCAACCAGGCCGATCCCGACGCCAATCGAAAATCCTGGGCCACCCAGGAACGCAACTAACCCAGGCGCGTACACCGGCGCAGCAATGATTGGCCCGGGGATCCATCCCCATGTAGCTCCAATGAAGACCCACCGTCCGAAGTGGAATGGACAGAAACCCCAAGGTTCATCTTCCACCCAAGTCCACCCCCATGGGTCAACCCACGCCCAATGACCAAAACGATAAGGAACCCAGCCCACGGCAACCGGCGGATACCAAACGGGTCCGTACTCAGCCACCTCGGTCCAATGCCCGTACTCATCGAGATCCTCAAAACCCGGGGTGGAAGAACTGACGTACTTTGCGGAAGCTGAGTCTCTCAGACGCCGATCGCGTTCTTCACTCCACACGTCGAAACTGTCCGGGGGAGGAATGGGAGTCGATTCCACTTGGATTGAGTCGCTGCCGGTCAATCTGGCGGCTGTTCCGCCTTCCAGCGTTTGATCCACTCCTCCGCCCGTTATCTCCAACCTGCCGCGGTTGACAGTGACCACGGTGGAGTTTCCATCCGCGTCGGTATCAACGCGGTAGCTTCCCGGATCGAGAACGGTCAGGGCCCCGTTGGGCGTGTCCACTTCGACAGAATCGCCGTTATCCAACCTATAAATACTCAAGCGCAGCGTCCCTTGCTGCAATCCGAGCTGCATAATCTGATCGCTCAAGTTGGTGATGGTCAGATCGGTTTTGCTCGCCATGCGTACCGCGAAGGGACCCACCTCAAGTTCCGCTCTTGCGCCCTCGTCGGTATAAATGCGGTCGCCCGTGGTTGCCGGGAAATTCAGCGCCGCCTGGCTCCACTGGGTCAAGCCCGCTCGCAGGAAGGAAACATTGCCTTTCAGGTAGCTAAGTCGCGCCACCCTCGAAGGTGGATTGTCCGAAGTGTTTTGATTCGAGGCCGTATTGTCCTGGGCCCCTGACCACCCGGGCCATATCATACATATCAGGACGAGGAAAACCCACGGACAGAAGCGTATTCGAGTTGTGACTTGCTCTTGCATGCGCCCTCCTGGCAAAGCGCGCTGCCCCTCCGAGCTTGCTCGGAATCCTGTGCAAGTAAAAGCCGGTCTCCTTAGAAAGTGGACCGGCCTCGGCGCAGCGACGGGGTTCGTCCTAGCCTCTATTTCTGGGCAATCTCGAGCTTTCCCTCGAGCTTCTCTAGCTTCGCCCGGGTCCTTCCGTACTTCTCAAACGACGAAATCGTGTCTGCCAACTCATGAGCGGTCTCGGCGTTTTCCTTGAGGTACTCGGGGTACGAGCCCGAGACCGGCCGGAGGCGGTTCTGGTTGAGGTGGTTTATCGCCGCAGTCGTATTGTTGGCAACGTCTCGTAAAAGAGGCAGCATGCGATCGATCGCCTGCTTTTGCCACGGAGAGGCCTGGTCCCGAGAGGTCTCGAGCTTGGCTGCGATGCGCCCCATCTCATTCACATGGTCCTTGATTACGTCCAGCATCGCGGCATGGCTCTCCCAACTCACATCAGAGCGGGTTAGTGACTCCATGTCGTCAGCGTCCTTGGCCAGTTGGGCTGCTTCGTCTCTCGCTGCGGCAAGCAGACGAGCAACCTCTGGGTTTTCGTCGTCGTTCTGCGCCACTACCACGGCGGGAAACAGGAACAGGACTACGCCAAGTAATGCTCCCGCCAGAAGGCCATACCTTCCTATAGTCGGAATGTGCATACTTTTCTCCTTTTGTGATTTGACTGACCTAAAGCCTTTCGCGGCGGGCGGCCAAAGCACCTGTCCGCCGGCTGTCTTACCGACACGCGCGCGGCTTACACCTCCAGCGTGATCCGGTTGTCCACCTCCGTGATCCCCGGCGCCGACCACGTTACCCGCCCCGCTTCTTCCTTTTCTATCCAGGCGCGGACGGTCCCCCTTAGGATCGCCTTGCTGCCCTGTATCTCGACGCTGATATTTTTCGCGTCAAGTTGAGCATTGCGAATCAGGGCGTCCTCGATCTTTTTCTTGAGTTCCGAAGGGGAGGTGCTCGGTTTCACTACCATAAGGTTGGTAACCCCCTTGACCCCGGCCAGGCGGCGAACCGCACTTTCAGCCGCTTGCCTCTGGTATTGCCACTCGACCTCTCCTCTAAGGGTTACCCACCCTTTTGACACGGTGACCTGAACTTTGCCGTGAGGGACAGAAGTATCCCATTCCAGGGCGCGAACCGCGGCGGCCGCAATGTCAGGATCGGTCCGTTCGGTGGCCAATTTGACCTCCAGGTCGCCGGCGACAGCCTTCACGCCGGCGACGCGCCGGGCCGCATCCTCAGCGGCCCATTTCTTTAAGTAGGAATCCACCTATCCAGTAAGAGTTACGACGCCATCCTTCACGGCCACGCCGATTTCGTTGGGCTGGATCTGCGCGTCCCACCGGAGTTCCGCCATCACGTCCTTTTGGATCTCCTGGTCGGTGCGAATGAGGGTTGCAGTAGACATAAACAATTCCTCCCGTCCTTCTTTTCTGCGCGCGACCGCGCTCGCTCAGATGTTTCCTGAACGCGATCCTAGCGGCTACCCCATGGGCACAACAATTCCTCAGGAGGATGAAGTAAGATTCCCCGAGGACGTGTAGGAACGGCTCCGCCAGCAGTCAAAGGCGGCAGTACAACTTAAGCGGTAGGACTACGCGCATTCGCGTCACCAGGCCGGCGCAGCGCCTGATCCGAGTTTCCCCGCAGCCGTGAATCGCGCCCGCGCTACATCGAAGGTATTAGGAGTTCATCCAACTTGTCTCTCATTGATCCATCGGTGCCGGGTGTTGATTCTGAAGCATCGAGGAACGTTCTGTGAAGACGTCGCGTAAGCCGGCGCCCAACGCAGTGGTCAAGTCTCAGCCTGCCCTCCGCAACCCCGGTTGCATAACAATTCTGATTGCGGATGATCACCCCGTAGTGCGGGAGGGGGTTATATCGGCCGTCAAGCGGCAATCCGACATGAGGATTGTTGCCGAAGCCCGGAACGGGCGGGAAGCGGTCGAGATGTTCATTGCCCAGCGGCCCGATATCTCTCTGATCGATCTGCGTATGCCGCTGATGGACGGCATCGAAGCGGTGATGTCAATTCGTGAACGAGAGCCCACCGCGCGGCTGGTAATTCTTACCACCCACGAAACTCGAGAAGACATCTATCAGGCGCTGCAGGCGGGGGCGCAAGGGTATGTGCTTAAAGAAGATGGCCTGGATGAAATCCTTGCCTGCGTACGTTCGGTTGCGGCGGGCGACACGTGGATTCCGCCCGCGATCGGAGCTGCGTTAGCGATGCGGCTAAAGGATCAAGAGCTAACGCCACGAGAATTGCAGGTCCTTCGTGCGGTAGCGACCGGAAAGAGCAATAAGGAGATTGGAGCGACGCTCAACGTCAGCGAGGCCACCGTGAAGGTACACGTGACGCATATGTTGGAGAAACTAAGAGTCACGGGCCGTTCAGAAGCGATCAGCAAGGCTGTGAAGCGGGGACTTGTACGCTTGGATGAAGATGATGTGGCCTGATTTCACGGTTTCCACAGAAGTGACGGCACTCGCATTTCGGTTTGAGCCACCCTGCGCTAAAAATACATCGAAAGTCGTATAGCCACTCCGATTCTTATCGTTTAATGTCTTGCGATGTACGCGAACTCTCCCCAAATTCGCCGTACGGCAATCTCGGGATAACTACAAATAACAACATGGGAGCTTGATGGGGAACACACGGATACTGATAGCAGATGACCATCAGGCCGTTCGCCAAGGGCTACGGTGGGTATTGGAAAAGCACGCAGGGTGGGAAGTTTGTGGTGAAGCCGTGGATGGCTGGGAAGCCATAGAGAAAGCAAGATCTCTTAAGCCTGACGTGATTCTTCTCGACATCCGAATGCCCAATCTCACCGGCTTGGAAGCTGCACCGGTGATAAGGAAAGAACTCCCTGAATCGGAAATCTTAATCATAAGCCAGCAGGAAACTGCGGAGATCCTTCCACTCGCATTGCGAGCTGGGGCGGGAGGTTTCGTCTCCAAGTACGCCGTGGATACGGACCTGGTGCCGGCGATAGAGAATCTCGTGCAGGGCAAGACTGGTTTTGAGCGATGATGGTTGGCGCTGAACGGGCTCGCTGGGGAGCGCGAGTGTCCATGCAGTCATCTGAGATAATCACTCGAGACCTTAGGGACAGGACAGTCCGTCCGAACGAAAGGGGATGTGGAGTCTCGAGTGCGAACTGTCCAAGGCGCACGCTGTTCAAGGTGGAACGCTATATGTCCGGAACCTCTTTGACATTGATGACCCGCAGATTCGCGCGTTGGGCTCGCTCCTGGAAGGGGAGGCCAGTACTGACTGTCTGAACAGGCGAATCTACGGAGAGTCGCTCGCGATGACTCTTGCTTCGTATGTGGTTCGCAACTACGCCGTTATGCCGATGAAGATGAACAGATATGCCGAAAGATAAGGTGCGCAAAGTTGTCGATTACATCGCATCGAACCTTGCCGAGGAAGGTAGTCTTCAAGACCTCGCCGACCTGGTCGAGATGAGTCCGTTCCACTTCTGCAGGTCATTCAAGCAGAGCATCGGCCTGACTCCACACCAATACATTCTGCATCTGCGAATTGAGAAGGCTAAGGGACTGCTGAAGAACAAAAGACTCGGCATCGCAGACATCGCCAGTCGCCTTGGCTTTTCGGACCAAAGCCACTTCACAAATATTTTTCGCAGGCTTCCCCGGCACCACGCCGGCTCGATGGCGAGCCCAGCCTCTGACGGGCACTACAACCTCTTTCAGACACCTAGATTCGGCCGTCTCCCGACACAAAGCAGCAAGAATTTACTAGAAGATACCTACGCCGTTAGTGTACAGCGTTATCACTATTGGTTTACCAGCGATGTTATGCCAAAATGATTCAGCAGATAATCGATTAAGCGCAATCATGAGAGATTTCGCGACGACTGCGACGATTTGAGCGTAGAAGCTCAGACTGAGATGTCTGAGTAGAACAATTAAATATCTGTATCATCGAGAGGGTAACCCCACCGAAACTTACCCGGCTCAGAGCTAGAATTTCATGCCGTCACTGTCCGAACGACGCTTGACTAATCAGTTTGACTGTCTCGCCGGGGGCGGCGAAATGGGAGCGTTGATGCGCTCCATGGATTGGTCGAAGACGCCGGTCGGCCCGGTTGATTCCTGGTCCCCCGCTTTGCGAATGATGGTGAGGCTTCTTCTCGCTAATCGATTCCCCCTATTGCTCTGGTGGGGGCCTTGGTACTGCCAGTTCTACAACGATCCCTATCGGCCGGTACTTGGGGCCAAGCATCCCAGGTCGATGGGACAGCCGGCCAGCGAGTGTCTCCCCGAGATCTGGCACATCATCTGTCCGTTGATTGACTCACCTTTCAGGGGTGGCCCAGCCACTTGGATGGAAGACATCCTGCTGGAATATCAGCGCCACGATTTTCTCGAAGAGGCTCATTTCACGATAGCGTACAGTCCGGTCCCGGATGACAGCGTTCCCAGCGGCATCGGAGGCGTACTCGCGACGGTTCACGAGATCACTGAAAAGGTGGTCGGCGATCGCCGCGCGGCCGTGCTTCGCGATCTTGGGGCAGGTTCCGCCGATGCCAACACCGCGGAGGAAGCGTGCGTCATTGCGGCAGCAGCGCTGCGCCGCCATCCCAGGGACATTCCTTTTGCTCTGCTGTATCTCATCGATTCCAATCGTGGCGCTGCCTATCTCGCGGCCACCAGCGGGATTGAGAAGGGCAGTCCGGACGCTCCTCTCGTAGTCCACCTGCGCGGACATGCGTCTAACAGCGTGTGGCCGATTCATGAAGTAGTGAAGAGTGATCAAATGCAGGTGGTCGACGATCTGGCCACGAGGTTGAAAGCGGTTCCGCGTGGCCACTGGTCCGAACCTCCGCAATCCGCCGCCTTGATGCCGATTCGATCGAGCATCGCCCACCAACTGGCTGGCGTCCTGATAGCCGGTGTTAGTCCCCGCCTGTGGTTCGATCAGTCGTACCAGAGCTTCCTTGCCCTGATACGCACTCAAGTGTCGACCGCAATCGCCAACGCCCGCGCCTACGATGAGGAGCGCAAACGGGCTGAAGCGCTGGCTGAGATTGATCGCGCCAAGACCGCATTCTTCAGCAACGTGAGCCATGAATTTCGCACCCCGCTCACGCTGATGCTGGGTCCGCTGGAGGATATCCTGGCGACTTCAAACGGTCAGTTGGATAGCGAGCACCGAGAGCAGCTCACCATGGTCCACCGCAACAGCTTACGTTTGCTGAAACTCGTGAACTCTCTGCTCGATTTCTCGCGCATCGAGGCAGGGCGGGTTGAGGCCATTTATCAGCCCACCGATATATCAGTTCTTACCGCGGAACTGGCAAGCACTTTTCGCTCAGCCATGCAACGCGCCGGGCTAACCTATGAGATCGAATCCGAGCCGCTCTCCGAGCCGGTTTTCGTCGATCGTGATATGTGGGAGAAGGTTGTTTTGAATCTCATCTCTAACGCTTTCAAATTCACATTTGAGGGCAAGATTTCGGTGACGGTAAAATCGGTCGGCGACTCTGTCCAGTTGCAAGTTAGCGACACGGGTACAGGAATTCCAGAGCGTGAACTGCCGCACTTGTTTGAACGATTCTACCGGGTAGAGGGAACACGGGGACGCACCCACGAAGGCACCGGGATTGGACTGGCTTTGGTCCAGGAACTGGTGAAATTGCACGGCGGTACGATAGATGTTCAGAGTGGCGAAAGGAAGGGCACCACATTTACGGTGACGATCGCCAAAGGAAACAGTCACCTTCCACAGGATCGGATTGGCGCGGTTCGCACCTCGACATCGAGTCCAATTCATACGGACAGCTACGTCGAAGAGGCGCTGGGATGGCTGCCGCCTGAGTTCAAGAGAGATCAGGCGCCGTTAAAGGATACCGTTCCCGACTCTCCCGTGGCAGTCCCAGGTGTTCCATCAGAAAGGCCTGAACTGGCGACTGTCCGCAACTTAATCGTGGTGGCAGACGATAACTTAGACATGCGTGACTACATTCGCCGATTATTGGGTCAACATTACCGGATTCACGGCGTGTCCAACGGAGTGGACGCCGTAAAGGCTGCACGCGAATTGAATGCCGACCTGATCCTCGCCGACGTTATGATGCCGCGATTGGACGGCTTCGGAGTCCTCCGCGCGCTCCGGAGTGATCCCGCAACAAGACTAAAACCCGTAATTCTTCTCTCTGCGCGGGCTGGAGAAGAGTCTCGAATCGAAGGGTTGCAGGCGGGAGCCGACGACTACCTGGTTAAGCCGTTTACCGCGCGTGAACTGCTGGCCCGCGTGGGCGCCCATTTAAGGATGGCACGGGCGCGAACCGAGTCAGCCGAGATCGAGCGCCATTTGCGTGCCGAAGCCGATCTGGAGCGCAACCGCTTACGCGAGTCATTCACCCAAGCTCCCGCCGCCATGGCTCTGCTCAATGGCCCGAATCACGAATTTGCTTTTGTGAACGAAGCATATGTCGAGATAGCTGCCCGCGACATTACTCAGCTTATCGGCAAAACCGTGCGAGAGGTATTCCCCGAAGTTGGCGGGCAAGGGTACTTCGAGCTTCTGGATCGCGTGTACCAGAGCGGTGAGCCATTCCTGGCCACGGCGCGGGCAGTAACACTTAATCGTCATGGCAAGCAGGAATCCATTTACCTCGACTTTGGTTTCTTCCCGGTGCGAAACCTGGTGGGGGAAGTTGATGGCATTTTGTTCCAGGGCATCGATGTAACCGAACAAGTAATGGCGCGAAGTCAACTGGAGGCGCGGGTCAAGGAACGCACCGCCGAACTGGAACAAGCTCACGAAGGCCTGCGGGAATTGAACCACCGACTCATGCGAGCGCAGGACGAGGAGCGGCGACGCCTCGGGCTGGAACTGCACGACAGTGCCGGCCAGCTGTTAGTCGCCTTGAAGTGGAAACTGGGACCTCTGCACAAGGAAATTGGTCCGGATCATGCGGAATGGGCGAAGCTGGCGACGGATGCCTTCCGGCTTGCCGACGAATTGTCACAGGAGCTTCGCACCGTGTCGCACCTCCTGCATCCGCCGCTGTTGGAGCGGGCGGGGCTGTCCTCCGCCTTGCGCCTGTATGTCGAAGGGCTCGCGGAACGAAGCGGACTTAAAGTGAAACTCGAAATAGACCCCGACCTCCAAAGAATGCAGCGCGAGACGGAAGCGATAGTCTTTCGTATCGTGCAGGAATCACTGACCAACGTCCATCGGCACGCACGAACCAAGACCGCGAAGGTACAGATCAGTCAAAGCCCGCAAACCGTCAGGATTCAGATCGAGGACAACGGCGGAGGTATTCCAGGCTTCACCACGCTTGAAGAGACAAACTTCAAGCTGGGAGTTGGAATCCAAGGAATGCGCGAAAGAGTGCGACAGCTGAACGGAAGCTTCGAAATCGCATCCGGTCCAAACGGCACCACTGTCACGGCAGTAATACCCACCAATGTTGCTGAAGACGAAGTCTGATTCGTCGCAAGAGAGTCGCACTTCGCCGGGTTCAGCAGAAGAGCAGCTGAACAAAAACACCACCTGTACGATCCTCGCAGCACATTTCCGCAGAAAAGACCATCCGATCTCCAATTTACGAAGATCCTACAGTTCTCCGCGCTCCACGCATGAATGATTCAGCGGTCAGACGGTTCGCCTGCTGGACGCGGAGAGTACACTTGGTGCGTGGCTGGAGTGAGCACTTTTTACCGGAAGACAGCCAGCGCGAATGTTAAGGTCGAGATTGAGGCCCGGGATTTGTAATTCGGCGCGCCACAGATCGTTCTTTGACATTCGCGAATCTGAAACATCGCAAAGGAGTTGAGTATGGTCGGCACCTCAGGACAGGCGGCTGCGCCTTTCAATGATCGCAACGTCTCCCTGGAGGCGCTTGCAGAGAGTGAGCAGAAATCTAGAACACTTGTCGAAGCGTTACCTGATGCCATTCTCGTTCATAGCGAAGACAAAATAGTCTTTGTGAATCCATTCTGTGTACGATTACTGGGCGCGGCAGGACCGGAGCAACTCCTCGGTAAGGACATTAACGAGGTCGTCAATCCTGACGACCTGCCAGCAATAAGAAATCGAATCCAGGATTGTTACGCGAGCGGAGTTCTGGTGGTTTTAGCAGTGGTTTTAGCAGTTCTTAGTTTTGCGCAGGACACGGCTGCGCCGTCGTTCACGCCGGGGCAACTCGACAAACTGGTAGCGCGCATTGCGCTGTATCCGGATTCTCTCCTGGCGCAGGTGCTTGCGGCCGCAACGTATTCCGACCCGATTCCGGATGCGGCGCGCTGGGCCGATCAGCACCACTACCTTACCGGACAAGCCCTGGCCGATGCGATCCAAGCGGATCATCTTCCGTGGGATCCCAGCGTGCAGGCGCTCCTGCCATTCCCCACGGTACTGGAGATGATGGCCAACGACATGATTCAAACTTGAGTCTGATATGGTCGAGGACAGATTACGCCACCACTTTGACTACTATCTGGGCAAGACCGAGATAGTCATCTACTCCGTTCTCGCAGTGTTGCTGGCTGTCACGGCCTTTGTGACCATCGCAACCGCTGGCCAAATACTGTGGATCGGTCTCAGTCATTGGACGGTTGCAGCCCAGACTCTGAGGGTATTGAACCAACTCCTCATTGTGCTGATGCTGGTGGAGATTCTGCATACAGTACGTATCTCCATTCGCTCCCATGTTCTGGTTACAGAACCCTTTCTGATCATCGGACTGATTGCCTCAATTCGCCGCGTTTTGGTGATTACCCTGGAAGCAGCCACGCTCACGAAAGAAGGTGCATGGGCGACCGAAGGCTCAAGCGCCATTTTCCACTCTTCGATGATTGAACTTGGTTTGCTTGGTCCGCTGATCCTTGTACTGGTAGTTTCCATTACACTTCTGCGTCGCCACGCTCCCGCATCGAAAAGCTTGTCGGAGCTCTGAAGTCCGACCCCACATGCCGAGGCCGGTGTTGTCGGTTCCGCCCGAAGAGAATCTCTCGGTAGGTATATAGAGGTTGTAGCCCGCGGTGATGTCGGCGCGCTTGAGGTGCCAGCCAAGGGCCGCATTAACGAACATATCCGTGTAGGCGAAACCAGTGCTCACATCGAGGGAATTCAGCTGTATCCGGTTCTTGATGAATGGCAACCCGACACTCGCGCCAACATTAGCTCCAAACAACTTGTAGTTCGTTACCACACTTACCAGGATAATCTCGGCGGTAGAGGTTAAACTCCCGGGCAGGTGGACGCTGTCGCCGGCGTTATCCTTGACGGTGCTGGTAGGGTAAACCCAGACTATGTTGCCAACATACAGACCGGGCGGCGCTTGAGATCCCGACTCCAAGCCCGCGAAACCAGGAATATGGTCACCCTTGTACTGCGCTTCGCAACTGAGGACGATCGACACAAAAGCAATAAAACCGCAGCACTGGCTCAGGCGTAACATTCTCGGAATGCCTCCTCAGGTATCCAAATCGGCCAGTGACCATTCGTCGTGTCGGGGCGTCGGGGTTGCGACCCCGAGCGGATTCGTACCCAACTCGGGGACCAGTCTTCTTGACAGTATCGGGAGCCAAATAAGGGAACCAGATAACCACGAGGAAAAGGAGGTGAGAACTGTTAGTTATACCAGTTCGCGACTACGACTTTTGATAGTTCTCGACCCCAGGGCTCCCCCATACGCTTAGAAACTCTAGGCGAAGTGGTTGCGGCAGGAGAATCGATCAGCGACAGCAAACCGATGCCTTAAGGCTGAAGGGAGCGAAGATTGCGCGGAGGCTGATCATGACAACGAGCGGGCAATTCCTTTCAATCTTCTTGACCGTGAGCTTGGCACTTGCAACCTGGCCCCTGGACGGATGCAAGAAGTCGAAAGAGTTGGCGCCTCTGACCCGCGGCCCACAAGCTGAGGCTCCCGCCACGACCTACGCCGTTCCTACCGCCGATCAACTCTATCAACTCGTCGCGCCGATCGCGCTCTTTCCCGATAATCTGGTCGCGCAAGTCCTCGCGGCCTCCACCTATCCCGATGAAGTCACAGCCGCGAATACCTGGCTCCAGCAGAATTCGAACCTCAAAGATGGTCAACTCATGCAGGCTGCCGACCAGCAGTCTTGGGATGTTAGTGTCAAAGGTCTCACCCAGTTTCCCGATGTGCTGAATCAAATGGCAACGAGCCTGTCGTGGACTTCGGCTCTTGGAGACGCCTATTTCAACGTTCCGCAAGATGTGATGAACGCTGTGCAGGTTATGCGCCAGCGCGCCCAGCAAGCGGGGAACCTGAAAAGCAACCAGCAGCAGAATGTCACCGTTGAGAATCAAGTTCCGGGTGCCGCGCCACCACCTGACTCTTCGGGTGCGCCGCCGCCCACGATCGTGCAGCCTCCGCCACAAACCATCATCATTCAACCGGCCCAGCCGCAAGTTGTGTACGTGCCCACCTACAATCCGACGGTCGTGTATGGGGCTCCGGTTGCGGCATATCCCGGTTACTCGTCCGGGGACATGGCACTCGCCAGCGTGATCTCCTTCGGCGTCGGCATCGCCGTCGGCGCCGCCATCGCCAACAACAACAGCTGCTGCGGCTGGGGCTGGAACTCCTGGGGATGCGGCTGGCACAACTCCACCGTAGTCTACAACCGCAACGTTTACGTCTCTAACTCCAATACCTTCGTCAATCGCAACAATTACTACAACCGCAACAACGTGAATGTAAACAACATCAATCGGAACAATATCAACACTAATAACATCAACCGGAACAACGTTAACCGCAATAACGTCAACGCGAACAATTACCGTGCCAACAATTTCAACAACAACACTCGCAACAGCAACTTCACTACGCCGACTTTCAATCAGAAATACGATCAGCCTCAGTTCAAGAATGACCGGGGAAATCTGGGACAGAGCAGCCGTCCCGGCGCCGCCACCCAGCCCAACTTCAATCAGCAAAACCGCGCCGGCGTGAACCAGCAAAACCGTCCGAATTTCAATCAGAATCAGAGTCGCCCCAATAATCTGAATCAGGCTCAGCGTGAGTCTGCGCGCGGTTATGGGCAACAGGCAAATCGCGGCAACAGCAACGGCGCCTTCAGCAACTACAGCCCCGGTGGAAATGCCCGGACGAATAGCGCCCGCGGGCAGCAAAGCCTGGCAGAGAATCGGCCTCCGGCCGGTGGGAATTTTGGAGGGAATCGTGGTGGAGGTTCTCGCCCGCAGCCGCAGCCACGTGCGAACGGCGGAGGCCGCCGGTAGCCTGGACGCAGTCACGGGTGAGTTTTTCGAATTCGTGCAGGAGAAACGCTTATGCAACCCAGACCGCACTTCCAGATCCGGCTTCGGTCGCGCCCGGTCACGATCCTGCGTCAGTTCTCCATGGTCGCAGCTCTTTCGTTGTATGTGCTGAATATCACATCCGCACTTGCACAGCAGGGAAATGAAAAGACCTTCGCCACGCCCGGCGATGCCACCCTGGCTCTTTACAACGCGGTCAAATCTGGCGACAGTCAAACCGTCGCTGCGATCTTCGGTTCAAATTCGAATGACATCCTCCACACCGGTGACGGTGTCGCCGACAAGAACATGGCGGACAATTTCATCCGCCGATACGAGCAGATGCACCGCGTCGTGATGGAACCTGACCAGACCGCCACTCTGTATATCGGTGCGGAAAACTGGCCTCTTCCCATTTCCATAGTCAAGAACAGCAGTGGCGCTTGGTATTTCGATACTGAGAACGGGAAGACGGAAATTCTTCAGCGACGCGTAGGCACTAATGAGAACGACGCCATCGAAATCCTGCACGTCCTGGTCGATGCCCAACACGACTTCGCTTCCGAGGCGCACGATGGTGAGACGACAAAACACTATGCATTAAAGTTCCTGAGCGACGAAGGGAAGCAAAACGGACTGTACTGGAAAACCGCCGACAACGCCCCCCAAAGTCCCATCGGGCCCCTGCTCGTTTCCGCAACCAGCGAAGGCTACACTCCACAACAGGGCAAACAGGCACCCTTCCACGGATACTACTATCGCATTCTCACCAGACAGGGAGCCGCAGTGAAAGGCGGTGCTCGCGATTACGTCGTTGACGGCGAACTCACGCGCGGCTTCGCATTTCTGGCGTACCCGGCCGAATACCGCAATTCCGGCGTGATGACTTTTATCGTGAACCAGAGCGGTGTCGTTTATCAAAAAGACCTTGGTCCGCAAACGTCGGAGGTGGCAGCCGCCATGAAGGAGTACAACCCCGACGACAGTTGGGAGCAGGTCGACTGAGCCGGTCTGTCAATGGGCCGCCTAGGGCGACTATTTCCAGTGCGTGATCTGCGGATTTCGCTGCGCGATGACGTGTGAGCAGTTGCAAGCAATGGGCAGAAGGACCAGTGTTAGGCCATGACAGCTCCCAAGCTATCTCGGAGCTCGATTTTGTTTTGAGCGCCTGAGAAAGTAGCACAGACAAATCTTCAGAGGAGGAAGTATGAGCGACGGTACAGAGAGTGTCAGACTACAAGAAGCCCGTACAGCCAAGATCCCCTGGAGAAAGTGGGGACCGTATCTGACCGAGCGCCAATGGGGCACGGTCCGTGAGGACTACAGCCAGGATGGAAATGCCTGGGACTACTTCAGTCACGATCAGGCCCGATCCCGCGCCTATCACTGGGGTGAGGATGGTCTGGCGGGTATCAGCGATGAAAAGCAGTTTCTATGTTTCAGCGTCGCACTGTGGAACGGTAAGGATCCAATACTCAAGGAGCGGCTGTTCGGATTAACGAACAGCGAGAGCAACCACGGTGAGGATGTCAAAGAATATTACTTCTACCTCGACAGCACGCCGACTCATTCTTATATGAAGTACCTGTACAAGTATCCGCAGGCGGCATTTCCCTACAGCGACTTGATCGAGACCAGCAAACGGCGCACCCGCGGAGACATGGAATATGAACTCTTGGATACGGGTATCTTCAACTCCGATCGCTACTTCGACGTATTTGTGGAGTATGCAAAAGAGTCCCCAGAGGACATCCTGATCAAGATCAGCGTGTCGAATCGCGGACCGGAAGCCGCTTCGCTACATGTTCTGCCGACCCTCTGGTTTCGCAACACGTGGACCTGGTGGGCGGGCACACCGAAGCCTTTCCTGAAGCAGGTGACTGGAAAGAAAGGATCCCAGGCCGTAGTTGCGTCACACGCCATACTGGGCGAACGGCACTGGTACTGCGAGGGGGATGTTTCTCTCCTGTTCACGGAGAATGAAACCAATAACGAGCGGATTTTTGGCACACCCAACACCTCACAGTGGGTCAAGGACGGGATTAACAATTACGTGGTCCAAGGGAAACAGAATGCAATCAATCCGGACCGCAAGGGAACGAAGGCTGCAGCAGATTACCAATTGAACCTTGGGCCGGGCCAAACGGTCACCATTCGGTTGCGGCTAAGCGACCTAGCGCCTGCTGCCGTGGGCGATCCCTTCGAGAAGTTCGATGCAACCCTCCAGATGCGCCAACGGGAGGCGGACGAGTTCTATCGAGGCATCACGCCGAAGCGTCTCAGCGAAGACGAGGCTCTCGTCATGCGACAGGCTATGGCCGGGATGCTATGGAGCAAGCAGTATTTCAGTTTCGAAGTTGACAAATGGCTGGAGGAACATGGCGCCGACCCATTGAAGCCGAATGCCCGACAAATGCGGAACAGTGACTGGTTCCACATGGTTAACGAGCAAGTCATCTCGATGCCCGACAAGTGGGAATATCCCTGGTATGCCGCTTGGGATCTGGCGTTCCACACCATCGCACTCTCCATGGTCGATGTAGATTTCGCGAAAGAACAGCTTGAACTAATGCTGCGAGAATTCTTCCTTCATCCAACCGGTCAGATCCCGGCATACGAGTGGAACTTCAGCGACGTTAACCCCCCTGTGCACGCATGGGCAACGATCTTCTTGTATCGGAGGGAGCAGGCGCTTAAGGGAAAAGGCGATCTGGAGTTTCTCAAGCGCGCGTTTGCGAAGCTAATCCTGAACTTTAGTTGGTGGGTGAACCGCAAGGACCGCTTTGGCAAGAACGTCTTTGAGGGTGGATTCCTGGGACTCGACAACATCGGGGTCTTCGACTGTAGCGCTCCGCTTCCCACTGGAGGCCACCTGGAGCAGGCAGATGGCACCGCATGGGTATCACTGTTCTGCCAGAACATGTTCGAGATCAGCGTCGAGTTGGCGGCCTATGACTCCTTCTTCGAAGACCTAGCTATCAAATTTGCTGATCATTTCCTTTTAATCGCTCACGCCATGAATCAATTGGGGTCCGGTGGCATGTGGGATGAAGAGGATGGTTTCTATTACGACGTTCTACGTCTTCCGGATGGCACCGCAACCAGGCTCAGGGTCCGCTCCATGGTCGGCCTGCTACCCCTCTGTGCTACCACTGTCATTGAACCCTGGCAGCGCGAACGCGTCCCACGAGTGACACAGATAATTAGAGAGCGCCTGCAACGCATGCCCGAACTACGCGACAGCATTCATCCTACAGGAGCGGCGCATCTTGGCTATGGTGAGCGCGGCATCGCGGCCCTGGTGAATCCGCAACGGCTACGCCGCATTCTGCGGCGCATGCTCGACGAGAAGGAATTCCTCAGTTCCTATGGGATTCGGGCCCTCTCCCGCTACCACGCAGATCATCCCTACGTCTTTAATGTCAGTGGCCAGGAATATCGGGTAAATTACCTCCCGGCAGAATCCGACACTGGCATGTTCGGAGGCAACTCCAACTGGCGCGGTCCAATATGGATGCCGGTGAACGTACTGCTGATCCGCGGTCTGCTGTCCTTCTACCTTTATTACGGCGACAACTTCAAGATTGAGTGTCCGACTGGCTCGGGCAACTCGATGAACCTGTTCGAGGTGGCACGGGAAATCGCCAACCGGTTGGCCCGGATCTTCCTCCGCGATAAGTCCGGACGCCGACCAGTGTTCGGAGGCACGGAGAAGTTCCAGGCCGATCCTCAGTGGAAGGATTACATTCTGTTCTACGAATACTTCCACGGAGACAACGGCGCGGGACTGGGAGCCAGTCACCAGACCGGCTGGACCGGCCTCGTCGCCGGTCTAATCGATCTCTTCGGTCGGATCGACGGGGCCCAGTATCTTGAGGCTGGGAAAGCAGGGGCGTTTGCCAAACAAGAACCTACCAGGGAAAAGCAAGTCGCCTAGCTCAATTCGGGGCTGGCGTCAGTGGAAGGATGGGGATGCTCCGGCTAGATCAGACGGCAAGTGAAATTCATTGCAAAAAGTGACGCCTCGGAAACACTGCCCTCGCGCTGGCTCCTGTTCTTCGCACGACGCAGTTCCAGCGGCGCGCGGGTAACCTCCAGACTGATACCAGTGATACCGTTTTGGTGGGAAATACAGCCAATTAGAGAAACTGTAGAAACTATAGCCTAAGATCGAATTCGCTTGTAACCCGCACAAACACAGACTATTATCACCGAAGTGTAGTGTTCATCAGCACTTGCGCTAGACGGCGGTAATCGAATCCCACTCTCTCCGCCATATTTTCAATTGTGGAGCTCGCGGATCGTCTCCTTCACTTGGCCGACATCACGAGCAACAGCACAATCAGCACGGCCGTCACCAAGGTTGTGATCAGCGAAAACGTGCCATGCAACGGGTGGCTGTGGAAGTAGCGTCCATCGTGTGTTCTGAAATGTAGCAAGGCTCTCATGGAAGCCTCCTCGCTGGTGGCGCTCCGGCGGAAGTACACGTCGCCACTTACATATTAGACACTATTCCTCGCAGGATTGCAGTGGTACTGGTCGCAATCCAGTCTTCATAGACAGACGGTGGTCGAGTACCGTCAGCTCTTCTTGCCGGTCACGGCAAAGAACGCAGCCACTTCCTGCTCCACATTCTTGCTGCCGCAGTGCGGGCAAGAGATCCGTTCTTTGTCGTGCTCCGCCAGGGTGAGGACACCGTCTCAAAGGACTTTTTGCAGTGGTCGCAGATGTAGTCGTATACGGGCATGGGGGGCACCTCGCCTGGGGACTCTCTGAGAATTGTAGCGCGGTTTGAATGGTAAGGGGCGAGCCAGCAATCGATGCAAGGGCCTGCCGCACACGGTTCGGTGACAGGCGGGCAGATTCGAACTTACGTTCCGCGTTAAAATGCTGCAAGGTGCATCGGAGGTTCTATGAGGACAACTGCGAAGAAACGCGTGCGACGCACAGTACGGAAGGCGAAACCCTCCAGTCGAAAATCGGCCAGACCAACTAGCGCGGCTGCCACCATACGCGAAATCGGCCATAATTGGGCGGAGAATTGGAATACCGGGAACCTGGAGAAGCTGGTTGCCGCTTACGCTCCGGACGCAGTATATCTTCCGCCGCATCGCGAGGCCGTGCACGGGCGGGATTCCATTCGAGATTATTTGCGGGTACCGCGCGGCCACGGTGTCTCGGACCTCGCATTCGACGTCACCTACATCAAACAGAGCGGCGATGTCGCCTGGGATGTGGGAACGTATCGTATGAGCGTGCCCCAGACTGACGGTACAACGAGACAAGACCAGGGTAAATATCTCACCGTGTGGAAGCGTGCCGGCAAGAACTGGTTGATTGCTGCCGACGCCTGGTCGAGCGACTTGCCCCCGGCACACTGAGAAGTCGCCGACGAATCTGCTCCACCCAGGTCGCAAACCAACCCCGCGTGGCATTTTTGTCTTCCTCGTTACAGTGGCCCATGAGCGTCACGGCTCCCGTCCCACTGCCCAGTTCATCACGTTCACCGACAAATACTACAGCGAATCCGTCCGACTGACCAACTTGCGGCCTCACCAAGAACAGTCGTCGGGCGACTTCAAACACTACGGTCGAGGGAATCGCACAGCAAACAGGTAGAATGAGTCGGCCAATTAGACTGTTTAACGATGATCGTGAACTTCGCGGAGCGTGCGCACAACCACAACTGGGAACTGGACCCAGTCATCCGATCCTTGCTCGATACAGATTTCTACAAGCTGCTGATGTTGCAGTTCATCTGGAAACGTTACCCGAAAGTGCGGATGTCTTTCTCGCTGTTCAATCGCACGTCTTCTGTGCGTCTGGCCGAGGTGTTCGCAACCAAGGAGATAGTCGAGCAGTTGGAACACGTCCGGACATTGCGGTTTCGAAAATCGGAACTGGTCTGGCTGGCCGGTAACACGTTCTATGGCCACCGCGGAATTTTTGAGCGGGCGTTCCTGGAGTGGCTGGAGCAGGATTTCAAATTGTCGGACTATGTGTTATCGGTCGTGGACGGCCAGTTCCATTTGTCCTTCGAGGGCCATTGGCCTGAAACCACGATGTGGGAACTCTATGCGCTCTCCATCTTCGACGAACTGAGGACGAGAGCCAGTATGAAGAAGCTGAGCGAGTTCTATCTTGATATTTTGTATGCCCGGGCGAAAACAAAACTCTGGAGCAAAATTGAGCGCCTGCGCGGCGTGCCCAGTCTGAGCGTGGCGGATTTCGGAACCCGGCGTCGGCATACCTTCCTGTGGCAGGAATATGTGGTCAAGGCGATGGCTTCCAATCTCGGTAACGGTTTTATTGGAACGTCGAACGCTTTTCTCGCCCATAAGCACGACCTTGAGGCGATTGGAACGAATGCGCATGAAATCCCGATGGTGTTGGCCGCACTCGCGAACGATGACCAGGCCCTGAAAGCTTCTCAATACCATGTACTCGATCTGTGGCAGCGCACGTACGACGGAGCGCTACGGATCATGCTCCCCGACACCTTTGGAACAACCCAATTTCTAGAGGGTGCACCTGACTGGGCGGCAGATTGGACCGGCCAGCGCATGGACAGCAAGAATCCGTACGTGGCCGGCGACGAATACATCGAATGGCTGAAGGGACGCGGCCGGGACCCGCAGGACAAACTTGTCATCGCCTCGGACGCTCTCGACATCGATGAAATCATCGGTCTCCACGCTTATTTCGGTGGAATGCTGCAGGGTGGCACTACTGCCCAAGAATTCCGCAGCGCCGCCGACTTCCAGGATCGGCAAAAGTGGATTCCAGGCCGGCGCATCCGGTTCAGCGCGGGCTGGGGAACTTTGCTGACCAACGATTTCCGCGGCTGTGATCCCAAAGGCAGCAGCGAATTTGATCCGATCAGCCTGATCTGCAAAGTCTCCGGCGTGGAAGGGCGGCCGGCGGTGAAGCTCTCCGACAATTATGCGAAGGCGCTCGGCCCAACACCGGAGGTAGAACGCTACCGGCGCGTGTTCGGTACAGCGGGGATGACGAACGCTCCGCTCGTCGCGTGAGGCGGCTGGTCTCGGGAGGTTGGAAGGGGACCGTTAAGCTCTGGGAGGTATTAACGGGACGCGAAGTGCGCACACTGACCGGTTTCACGGAGCGGGTAAGCAGCGTCGCATTCAGCCCGGACGGACACTGGCTCGCCTCTGGAAGTTCGGACGGGACCGTTAAGCTTTGGGCGGTTGCGACGGGGCGGGACGTAAGCGCGTTCATAGGTCACAACCCCGTCACAGCGGTAAGTTTGTGCTCCGACGGAGAACTGAGAACTCCCCTTAACTACTTAAAGCTGTGCAGGCAGCATAGGAATTCAAACGCTCGCAAACGTGACTCAGCTTCCAGGGTTGTGGTGTCGGCTTCTACCACTCGCAAGCGGCACCGTTGTGCTCTAGATCAACTCTTCAACGAAAGCACGGGTTACGTCCACTGGTATCCGCAGGCCAGCATGTGCGAGGGGGCCAGCATTCAGCACTGGTTCCGCTCCGTGCAGAGTCGGCACGTCGGTGCGTTCAAAGAACTTCCCGATTGGAATCTCTTCACCCCAAAGCAGAGACTTTCCCATCGCGGCCATCCAGTCCGCGGGATCGTGCGCTGGATCGTCCTCGAGCTTTTTCACGCGAGGGCGGAACCATTGGTAGGTGTTGTCGTAGTTATATGTGACGCACGGGCTGAAGACATCCAGGAATGAGAAACCCTTGTGCTGGATGCCTTGCTTGATCAGTTCCGTCAAGTGTTTCTGTTCACCGCTGAACCCGCGGGCAACGAACGTGGCTCCGGCGGCAAGAGCCAGCGAAATTGGATTCACCGGCGCTTCGATGTTGCCGAAGGGCATGCTTTTCGTCTTCATGCCGACGCGGCTGGTGGGCGATGTCTGGCCGGTGGTGAGGCCGTAGATCTGGTTGTCCATCACGATGTAGAGGAGGTCAACGTTCCGCCGCATGCTGTGCACGAAGTGATTGCCACCGATTCCGAAGCCGTCACCGTCGCCGCCAGTCACCAGTACGGTCAGATCGTGATTCGCAAGCTTCACTCCAGTGGCCACAGCCAGAGCCCGACCGTGCAGGGTGTGCATGCCGTAGGTGTTGATGAAGCCGGGGAAATTTGAGGAACAACCGATACCGCTGATGGTAACCACGTTGTGGTTCGGTATCTGCAGCTCGACCAGTGCCTTCTGGACCGCGGCGAGCACACCAAAATCTCCGCATCCAGGACACCAATCGGGATCGACTTTGCCTTTCAAGTCGGCCATTGCCACATGGTTGGTTGCTGCTAGAGCCGTCGCCATTTTCTGTTCTCCCTCAAACTAGGATTTCATGTGCAGGTACAGAGAGCCTGGACTTGCCGCTCAGTTGTTCTCTCACCGCTTCGACAATGTGGTGGGGCATGAACGGTTCCCCATCGTATTTTCGGATATATCCGTCGGGCACGAAGCTGGTTTCGCTGCGCAGGTAGCGGGCGAACTGTCCGCTGTAGTTATTCTCCACGATGATCGTGTGCCGCGTGTCTTTCAAAATCCCGAGAATCGCGTCGCCGTGCAGTGGCACCAGCCAGCGAATCTGGAGTTGATTGGCTGAAATGCCTTGCTCAGTGAGGATCTCGCAGGCCTCCTCAATCACTCCCTTCGTCGATCCCCAGCCGATTAGTGTAACGTCGGCATCACGCGGGCCCCACGGCACCGGCGCAGGCACCGCGGCCTCAATCCCGGCAACCTTCCGCATACGCTTTTCCATCATGACGCGGCGCTTTGCCGGGTTCGTGAATTCGTCGCTGATGAGGACGCCATCTTCATCGTGTTCGTCACTTGCAGCCGTGTGGGTGTAACCAGGAACGCCCGGAAGGGCGCGCGGGGAAACGCCGCTTTCTGTAATCTTGTACCGCTTGTAGACGCCATCACCATTGGGCCCGGAGGAAGCTGTGGTGATCAGTTCGCCACGATCGATGATGGGGGCAAAGTCCAAGTCCTTCGGGTCTACGCTGAGCCTGCCTTCCGACAGCAAGAGATCGCACAGGACAATGCCCGGGCACTGGAACCGATCAGCAATATTGAAAATCTCAGGGATGATTTTGAAGCAGTCCCCAATATCGAGTGGTGCAGCCAGCGCTCGGGGATAATCGCCGAACGCAGCGCCCAGCATTTGCCAGAGGTCGCCCTGCTCGGTCTTGGTCGGAACTCCCGTGGACGGACCGGCCCGCTGGCAGTCGATTACCACCACCGGCGTTTCCATCATGGCTGAGAGGCCGAGGCCTTCGCTCATCAATGCAAAGCCGCCACCGGACGTAGCGCACATGGACCTGACGCCGGCATGCGCCGCCCCGATCGCCATATTCACCACGCCAATCTCGTCTTCCACCTGCCGGACCATGATGCCGGCTTCGCGAGCGTGGGCCGCCATCCAATGCAGAACTCCGGTCGAAGGGCTCATGGGGTAAGCACAGTAGAATTTCACGCCTGCGGCCGCGCCTCCCATGGCCATCGCGACGTTGCCACTGAGCACCGCATAACGGTTTCCGGTCGTGGGAAGTGGCCAGGCAAATGGCCTGAAATTCGCGGTGGCATAGTCATAGCCGACTCGCGCAAGTCCGACGTTTTCAGACGCCACAGCTTCGCCTTTTTTCTTGAACTGCTCGTTGAGAACCTCCTCCAGCGCCTGAAAACCGATGCCCATCATGCTGATACCAGCGCCAACTGCCAGCATGTTCTGGGCCACCTTGTTCCGCGTGATGTCCGCCAGCTTGGAGACAGGAAGCGCACAGAGCTCCACGCCCTCGGCGGCGACGCCCGGCTTGATCGTGTCAAAGTTGTAGATACATGCAGCGCCACGAGTGAGCAGTCCAAGGTGGCGATCCATCGCATCTTGGTTCAAGGGGATCAGCGAGTCCAGGCGGTCGCCCATGTTGGAGACTTTTTCTGGGCCGGTGCGGATCGTCAGAAAAGTGTGCCCACCGCGGATGATTGACTGATAGGCGTTGTAAGCATTCAGGTGCAAGCCCCGGCGACTGAAGATTTTCGCGAAGATGTCGCCCGGGGTCGCCACGCCCTGACCGGCTGCGCCTCCGATGCCGATGGCGAAGGTTTGCTTCATAGCAATGTCCTACCCGGGATACGCTCCCGTAATATAGCCTTCCAACTCCTGAATGGTTTGCGCCTGACCGGAGATGATCCACTTCACCAAGTCGCCGATTGAGACCACCCCGACCACGGTGTCATCCTGCACCACCGGCAGATGGCGAAAATGGTGCTTGGTCATAATGGCCATACAATCGTCTACGCTGTGTTGAGGATTCACGAACACAACCGGGCTGGTCATGATCTGGCGGACCAGCGTTTCCTTCGAAGAATGGCCCATCAGGATTACTTTGCGGGCGTAGTCACGCTCCGAAAGGATTCCGACCAGTCTATTGTTGGAAATGACAAGCAAGGCGCCAATGCCGTGCTCGGCCATCTTCTCAATCGCTTCATAGACCGACTGATCGGGCGCTACCGACAGAACTCTATTCTTGTCTTTGCTCTTCAGCACCAATCCAATTGTGTCGGAAAGTTTCATCAAGCCCTCTAAACCATGCGGTCACTTGCCGGTGCGCCAATCCCATACCGGCTTGCCTTTGTCGTCACGGAACAGAAGTGTGTCCGCACCCCTCACGAGCTCTCGAGCAAGGATCACGTCCGCCGTTTCCTGCTTGACCTTTGAACCCGTAACGGCGATCTCGTCTCCCTTGCTGAAACTGATACCCATCTCCTCTTGGAATGGTTTAGGGCACACGTAGATGTGGACCTTGTCGTCTCCGCTCTTGATAATCAATTCAGTGAAGTCTTTCCTGATTCCCAAAGGGAGCAGCTTTACTTCATCCACTACTCCTTTGGTTTTCGTCTCTGTATGCAGGTCATACTTCGGTAGGCTAGCGTCATCTTGCTGCGCCTTTTGCGAGAGCCCCGGGCTCACGCATAAGAGTAGAAACAAGGGGATGTGGAAAAGTACTTTGGTGGCTCTACGTGGCAGGATGGAAAATCCCAGACTAAGTAGCACGGCTCCTCCTCGTTGCTCACGGAAAACCCAATGCGGAGGGCGAGGCGCTTCTCTATCTGCGCCACGGCCCCGAGAAAGATGTGCATCGGTTCCCGGGTTGCCTGATAGTTTTCGCTAACGATAAGGCCGTTTATTCAGTCGCTTTTTAGAAAGACAGGAGAATCGTACACCCTCGGGGCTATCTCTGGCCACACTTGCTAACGCATTGGGTCGGAATCCTTAAAGTCGCCGCAGTGCTGAAGAAAGGGCTTGTCGCCATCTCGAGCCAGGTCCTCGTTGCGCGCAAGATTGTCATGATGACTCGCACTGAAGTGAGACATCGCGTGGCAAGGTAGGCACACCAGTCAAGATCGACGGAAATCACTTCGTCGGCACGACTGCCGTCGCGTTCAACGGCGTAAGGGCCATGTTCAAGGTGCTCAACACCGGCAACATACTGGCGACCGTGCCTCAAGGTGCTACCAAAGGGACTACTAACCAAGGTTCCTCGCCGCAATGCGTTGCCAAAGAACATCACGCTGGAGGAACTGGCTCAGCAGAAATAGGTGCTGGCCGTGCAGTCTGCACTTTCGGAGTTCGAGTTGCGCTGCCCCGACTACGTGCAGAAGTACCAATCCAACAAAAACGCAGAGACCATCATGCTCCACGTTCAGAAGTGGGGACGAAACATCAGCCGAAGATTTTGTTGCGGCGTATCGCTGGGCTCTGCAAGAAGGTTTGCTTGACCCCGTAGGGCTTGTGGCCGCAGAAGTTACAACCCCGGCCCCAGCCGTCGAGCAGGCCGCAGCCGCAACGGTCGCGGCACAGTCCGCTGTCGCATCCGCTCCGGTACCTGCGACCGTAGCACCGATTGGAACTGGGATGTCAAACGCGAACCAGTTTAATGCGAACGATGCACCAATCGACATGGTTCGGAGCACCGCGAAACCGTTCCCGTAGGAGTGAGGATGTTTGCTGCATCAAAGTAAATCTCACCACCGCCCATCAATAAATCTTTGGCTTTGATGAACATCGCAGAAGTCAACAACCCGTTGTTTGCCTCGGCCCGATCTGGTCATTGTGAACGGCCAGCAGGAACGACACTCTGAGCCAACTTTACGGAGTGGGCTCAAGAACGCAACCTGGAGGCTGGCGTATTAATCCGGGATGACGGCTTCGCCCGCTCCCTGCGGAATCAGTTTGAAGCGCTCATCGCCGCGTTCCGGCTTCGTCTGCTCCCGGGCAGCACAGGCTGTGAATACGACCAGAAGTTGGAATCGGGCGAGGTGGTGTAGCGGGTGTCATTCGCAGAAGGTTCTCCATAGATTTCTGAAGTTGGGCGTAATAGCGTCCATTCCGAAAGCACCCTCGACCAAGCTGTGGGGCGATCCAAGGATATGTCGGCCGAACGGTCGATTCAAAACGCCGTAAGGCGAGCTTATCTGACACCTGCCACCATGGCCGTTAACTCATTGAAAACGACACCTAGAAAATAAGGGCTGCGGTTAACCTGACCATCGTTCTCTTAGTTTACGGAGAAGATTCCGTTCCAACCCGATCTCGCAGTTCGCCTCTTCTGGGTTAAGGTTGTTATTCAGCAAGCAGGGGGACCACTACGAGCAGGGCATCAATTTCCCTCTGCACATGCGTGATCTCTAGCGACTTTCGATCTAAGGCTGCAAATATCTTCGTTACCAGAGGGGAGTCAGGAATATTCTCGTTGGCGGCAATCTTGGCAGGTGGCTGGGGAAGGGCTGGCGGCCGACTCTTCGGCACACCACTAGCTTGCCTAGACAATTTCGCTAGGAATTCCAACCCGAAATAATGACCACTACGATTGCGAACGGTTGCCATAACTTTCCAAGGATGCGGAGTCAGGAATTCAACCTCCATGAGATCATCAGGCTCCATATCAACTCCGGTATACAGAGCCATCCCGCCCTGACTCAATTCAGTACCTCGGCCAGTTACCGCAATCGCGGGAAGCCGGCTGCAGGGAAGGAAGCGGACCGGCAGATCCACCGGATAACGTTGCCAGCGTCGGGTATTTGTGTGAGACGTGGTCATTTCAGTAACTGGAAATGAAGAGAGTATGCCGCGCTGACTACAACGAGTATTCCGAATGCAACTGATCCAAGGACGATCTTCATGGCTTCTCTTCGTCGTGGCGGCGCCTTATGAGACGGCCGAGCCCTATGAATAGGCACCGATCGATACTTCGCAATCCATCGTTCTTCATCGGAGTTCTGAATTAAGTGCGACTGAATCCCGAGCTGTAAACGGAACAGTCCGCCAGCTACAGAAATAATCTGCAACATTACCTGCCAAGCGGCCCCCATCTTGGAATCGAAGAACAGCAGAGTGGGGATTGCAAGATGTGCTCGTGCAAGCTGTCGGAACGCGAGGACTTGGGGGAGGCTGGCCACGTGAAGGCAAGTATGTTACGCAATCAAGAACAACAGGAGATTACGGAAGTGCTTGACCATTCGCAAAGCATGTCCGAACTCTGAATGCTGTGGCCTGAGGGCAAGCGGCACCTCTCGGGATTGTGCCCGATTTCATAGGCAAGACCGCCCGAGAGCAATCCTTTCGCGAACATGTTGGCTTAGAATTTCAATCCGTGTGCCTAGCAGGCGGCGAAAGCGGAGCAAGCGGAGAAAGATAAGGAACTCAAGAAAGCGTGCACCGACTGGGAAGGCTTACACCCCATCGGCAGTCCTGTAGATATTTCGGAACCTGAAGGCGTAGCAGTAGAAGATGCCAATCAGCGAACCTCTGACGTGCGAAGGCGAGACATTGGTGATCGCACTGCTCGCGCTTCAGTGCTTGGTCGTGCTGTTCGTCGCGCTCCACAATTGGATTCCTCTTGGAAAACTCAAAAACGTAAAAGGCGTCAGGGTGGAGTTCCCCACCGGCAAACTTCTCGTCACCACAGTGATCAATTTCACTCCGGTTGCGATCGGACTTGCTGCCACCGCCTTTTACTTTGGCAGAGTCTACGCGGGCTGGGTCTTTTGGTGGTTGTGGATCACCTACGGACTAGCATGCTACGGTTCGTTCACGGCCTGGTGGATGCCGTATCTCCTTCGCCCGGATCCAAAGCGAGTCGCTCGCTACCGAACGATGTACGCAGCGACGCATGCCTTTCTGCCGGAGCGCAACGGCATCCGGCCGAACACGCTGCATGTGCTCTTTGACATTGTGACCGTCGCCATATTGATTGACTTGGCTGTGCTGACGGCATAGCTGGCTGACCGACCTTCTGACAGGTTCAAATACCGACAAGCCGCCATCGAATGTGTCATGGAGGGAACGTACCAATAACGTTCAGAGCGATTGGTCGGCAACCCTTACCTTGGGATTACTTCAGGTTTGGCCGTGATCCAGGCAGAAACGAATAGTGCAGTTAAATCACTAGAGCTACTTAGACGTGACGTCTGTCGGGGGAGGAAGGTTGCGGTGTTTTAACCACTCCATGCTAATGTTCTGGCTTCCTTTGTTTTTCGGAAGATTATCCAGGTCGGGCATGAAGATTTGCAGGCCAGCTTCGGGAGTCATGCGGGTGTAGCCGTTCACTAATTGCTTTTGATAGTTGTTGAGATCTAGATCAAACCACGCGTCATTCGAGAGGTCCACCATAGTGAGATCCGCGTGATGCATCGTGAGTTTTCCGAAGTCGATAGTGCCGTCGTTTAGCCGCAGGAAATTTCTCCATTGTTCTACGCGGGTCACAGCCTCTTCGGCATTTCCGTAAACTTCTTCGATATCAGGAGTGACGACGCGTACTTTGGTTAATTGTCCATGGATATGAGGCGGCGGAAGCAGTTTGAGTGTGTCGAAAAAGATGTCGTTGCCGGAAACTTCAATGCCCGGGATACCCTTCGGATGAAAGAGGTCTGAGACACTAATCTGGAATCCACCGAGAAGTCCCTTTAACGGAATTTCCAGAATGGAGAGTTTTGTGACGTGTACTTGGATTCGATTGTCGGGGGTTGCAGCGACGCTGCCGAGCAATTCGACCGGCATTGAAATGAGCTTGTGCAACGTTCCCTTGAGCTTGATGTGGTCGTCGTCGGCAAGAAGCGTCATGTTCCTTAGCGGCGAGTCTGCTACGCCTCCCACATTGAGGAAGTTGCCGATATCTCCGATATTGGCGCGGATCACGCCGGTTTTGATTTCGAGAAAGAAAGACTCGGGATCATCGAACGTTGGATTCACGTCGCGGCGAGTGCGGACCATATTTCTGCGCAGCCAGGGGACATAGATGCGAAAATCTGGGCCTTTTCGCAGCATAAGGTTATGCACATACACGGCGGTGGGAGCGGACTCAGGAGTGGCGGCGATCGTGGCTCCGGAGGGGGATGGACCGGTGGAAGCAGGAGCTGCCGGTTCGCTTGCGAGTCTTGTTGATCGTGGATTTATTCACTGAGGCTGGACGGGTTACCCCGCTTTTCCTTTTCGGCTTCTACGAAAGCGCTGGCAGAAAATGACCTGCTTTTGTCATTGCTGCCACCATCCCTAGAACCTATTATGGCTCCATGAAGAACTCGAAATCGATGGATCCGAGCGCAAGTCGTCCAAGAACCATCGTCTTTCTTGCCGCTCCCAGCACGCAAATCCTCGACGTGGCGGGCCCATTTCAAGTCTTCGTCCGGGCCGCAGAGCTCATTTTCCAGGATTTCCCATCGCGGAAACGACCTTATACCGTCGTGCTGGCAAGTTCGACTCATCGCAAGACGGTGACGACAAACTGCGGGCTGGGACTAATCGGAACTCAGACTTTCCGCAGCTTCCGTGGACCTATAGATACCCTGCTCGTTGCTGGCGGGACCGGTCTCGAAAACGCGGCGCGTGACGAAGAGTTACTTGCCTGGCTGCGAACTGCAGCACAGCGGGTGCGGCGCATTGGATCCATTTGTACTGGAGCCTTCCTGCTTGCTGCAGCGGGGCTGCTGGACGGCAAACGGGCCACCACTCATTGGAAATGGGCAGCGGAGTTAGCAAAGCGATCCAAGCTGACAACTGTGGATCCGGACCCGATCTACATCCGTGATGGGAACACGTACACGACGGCGGGAATCACGGCCGGAACGGATCTCGCTTTGGCTCTGGTCGAAGAAGACCTGGGGCCGCCACTGGCCCTCAAGGTTGCCCGCGAGATGGTCCTGTATTTGCGACGAACTGG
Organism: uncultured Acidobacteriota bacterium; assembly: GCA_963838905.1. Taxonomy (GTDB): domain Bacteria; phylum Acidobacteriota; class Terriglobia; order Terriglobales; family Acidobacteriaceae; genus JABDBE01. The sequence continues at coordinate 47,647 of CAWITE010000010.1, read as the reverse complement.
AGGTCAATCGCAGTTCAGCACCGCGCTATCCCTGCAGGCCTCGGACCGTAGGCAGATTGAGGAAATCCGTTCGTGGGCCCTCGACCATTTGGAGCAAGACCTTCCCGTCGACAAGCTTGCCGCCAAGGCGGGGATGAGTCCACGAAACTTTACCCGTGTCTTCTTGCAGGATACGGGAACAACCCCAGCGCGTTTCGTTGAGCGTCTGCGAGTCGAAGCGGCTCGGCGGCGCTTAGAGGAGTCGCGAGACAAACTCGAGAAGATTGCGACCGATTGTGGATTCGGGTCCATTACCACCTTGCGCCGCTCGTTTCTTCGTGTTCTTCGCGTTCCGCCCGCGGATTATAGAAGCCGCTTCACGGGATTGCGCGCGAACTGATTGTTACGTTTCGGATTGATGCTCGCATTCCCGCGGCGATTAATCCACGAGAGTTCAGCAATGCGATATCGGCAGATGCTCTGAAAAGGAGAACGACAAGATGAAGAGAAGAGTGCTGTTCAAAATAGTAGCAGCGTTCGGTTTGGTGGCAGCATTTCTGGGCTTGGCTCTGGGCAAATTATTCGCCGGTTCTGGCACGGGGGCAGCACCCAATGTTGCAGACGGGAACAAGCCATCGGCCATCCAAAATCCGCTCACTCCCCCTGCTCACGGCAGCATTCCAGTTGCCTTCCTCATCTCAGAGGGCGCAGTGATGATCGACTTCACTGGACCTTGGGAGGTCTTCCAGGACGTCCACATCCCCGGTCATGAGGACTCGGCGTTCCGCCTTTACACAGTCGCCGCGACGGCAAAACCAATCCATGCCAGCGGCGGGATGAAGATTGTACCCGACTACACAATTGCAAATGCCCCTGCCGCAAAGGTAATCGCGATTCCGGCGCAGAGTCCACTAAGCGAAGAAACGAAACAATGGATCCGCAAGGCGACAAAAAACACAGACGTAACCATGTCGGTTTGCACGGGCGCATTTATGCTGGCAAGCACCGGCTTACTATCAGGCAAAGCCGCCACCACTCATCACAGTGCGTATACCACCTTGGCCACGCAGTTCCCGGATATCCAGGTCAAGCGTGGAGCAAGATTCGTTGAGGCCGGCAACCTTGCCAGTGCGGGCGGACTCTCGTCCGGTATCGATCTGGCGCTCCGGGTTGTGGAACGCTATTACGGCCGCGACGTAGCGCGCGAGACCGCCTTCGACATGGAATATCAGGGCGAAGGCTGGATGAACCCAGACTCGAACGCAGTCAACGCTCGAGCATATGCACAATCAGACCAGCGTCCCGTCTGTCCCGTGTGCGGTATGGCGGTAGATCCTTCGAGCGCTCCGAAGTCTGTTTATAGAGGCAAGACCTACTACTTCGGTTCCGTTGAGCACCAACAGCAATTCGATGCAGATCCTGACAAATTTCTGGAAGCGCCTAAGAAGCAATGAGAGTTCCACGAAACGCTACGCTTCGGGCAGCATCCTTCACGGAGATCCTATGACTTTGATGAGAATACTAATTGATGATGTTTGTTCCAGATTCCGCGTGCTGCCCAAGAAAACGGATTTTCCCATTCGCCACTGCTGTCCACGTGGGCTTCATTTTCTTGGTTGTGTTTGGATTTATAACTGCGGGATCCGCTCGAGAACGAGGGCCACGTGTCGAGGTAGTGTGCCCCGCCCCGCCGGTGCCGGTGAGAATCGATAAACACCAAGTCCTGGTTTATGAACTTCATGTCACGAATTTTGACATGGTGCCCGTGACTCTGAAGCGAGTCGAAATCTTCGCTAACAAGGAAAGCAGCGAGCCACTCAGCACTTTGGCAGGTGATATGATAGCTTGTCGGCCTCGATGATACGAGTTGGTGCAACGATGGCGAGGGCGATTCCGGCGGCGGGGCCAAAGACGCGCGACCGATCGAGCCCGGCGGTCGCAACATCGTGTTTGTATGGGTCGAATTACAGCCCAATCGTACCGTGCCTGGTAGCTTGAAACACCGGATGAGTTTTTTCGCCAGCGGCCGACAGTGCGACGGACGTAACGCTGGAAGATTTTCAGGTTCCGGTAAGCCAGGATTGCGTTCCGACGCTGGCCTCGCCCTTCAACGGAGGAATCTGGCTAGCGGTGGGCGGATCGGCGAACAACTCCGACCACCGTCGTACCACCATGGCCATTGACGGCCACACTTATTCGTTTCACTGAGGAACACTGTTGGGGCGACGGACGCGGTGTTTTGAATCCACCCACCTTCGGCTTGGGTCCCGTCCGGTAGCGTATTCATGTGGCGGTGCCAGTAGGCTTCGGCTCCGTCCGGCAGCTTCAGTCTGGTTTTCAGATCCGCAAAAATTCATGCGGAACTTGTAGCGCCGTATAAATCACGGTGCAACTCAATCCGCGAACTAGTGTGTCCCTAACTCGCGACGGATTTTTATCCTATTGAATGGGCGCAAAAAAGCGCCGAACGCGCGAGCATTGGCGCCGGAGAAGCGTGGGCTGCCGGCCGCTCACGCGGCTTCGGCCTCGCAGTTGGTCTTCCGGGCCGTGGAGATATTCCGCGGCCTTCTGTGCGTGCGCTGCGGCGCTGAAGATGGCGCGCTTGTCGTTCTTGAGCACGGTCAGCCAGTTGGCGATGTAAGAGGCATGGTCGGGCATGACTTCCGGCGTGATGCCAAGTTCGGCGCAGAGGAAAGCGCTGGCGAGTTCGGCAACGAGTTCCTCTCTCGCATAGCCTTCGTCGCCCGACTGCTTGCGGCTCTGTTCGGTCTTTGTGATGGAGTTCGCGTAGACAACGAGCGAGCCTGGTTGGAGCAATGATGTCCGACGAATGGAAAATGAAGTTTGTTGAGATGTTGGCAGGGTCAACTCTCGGGCAATCACGCGTGGATGACGCAGTAGCTCTCAAAGAGCAGCACCTACCAAAGCGGATTTATAAGTATCAGAGGAACTGCGTGGAGTCGCGGGATTGTAAGTACGTGCCAACATGTTCGTGGCGCTCATCGCACCAGTAGGCATGGCGAAGACCGTCGTGCTAGACGCAGCGGACAAGAACATCTTCCTGCCGGAACCGACCAAGGTCTACACCACGCCCGCGTCCGACCGAGGTCTGGTGAAGCTGCTGGGCGAGGATGGCAATACCGTCATGCTCATCGAGGACGAATTCCACAGCGTGCTCTCGAAGTGCCAAGTGCCGAACTCGAACTTGGCGCAGGTAATCTGCAAGCTGTGGTCGAAAGATAAAGGCGGCGTAGCGGACAAGAAGGGTGTTGACCACGAGATTCTAGCTCGCGGAAGTCTTCTATTTAATCGTGCCAACACGTCACTAGATTCCTGTGCATCTTGTTGGCTCAGCCTCGTCGTTTTCCTAAAAAGTTGAGTCTCCATTTCGGCGACGGGAGGCCGAGGCGCACCCGTCCTGCCCGTAGCTCCGGGGATCACTTCACTGGTTCCCAGCCCTCTGGCAGCATATCGAATGCCAGCGTGTCACGGTAGGCGTATTGATTGCCTTCCAGTACTGCCACTGGCGTCAACATGTGCCAGATACGGTCATCATCGAAGACGTAACATTCACCGCATTCGCGCATCGTGAAGCGATCCATTTCGTGTTTGTCATTGTCGGTTATGATCACTTCGCCACCGCGAGCGCCGCAGCAGCCCAGCAGATGCGTGGCGATGTACTTTTCCCCGTCTTTGTGCAAGCCCGGTGGACTCGTGTCGCACGGTCGACCCGGCGTAGCCGCGAACCTTATTAGGTGGACATTCACCAAGTACTTCGTCCCCACCGCCGAGAGCGGCAGGTAATGAAGGTGGTGAGCAATCATCTTGCGAACGCCCACGGAAGCAGCGATTGCCGGAGGCAGCGGAGCATACTCTCGCGGCTGGTCGCCCAGTGTCGTGTTGTATTTTTTCAACTGCACGTAGGGTGTGTTTTCCTCGCTCGACCAAACTCTTACACCGCACTCAACAATCTCAGCCCGGACACGATTTAAGGAACGATACCTGTCGCCCCCGTCATAGTACTTGTCCTTTGGAATCGACCAAGCCGCATGGGCTAACGCTTCCAGCGAGCGGGCTATGTCTACATCAATTCTGACCGGCTGACGACTGAACCCGCGCTCGATGAGGTCGTTTCGCGACTTGACATTGTTTGCAACCGGAATGAGGCTGTCTTGACTCATGATTGCTCCTGACAATTGATTGACGACTGCATGACCACGGAGATTCTCCTATCTATCGCTGGACAGCGAACGAAACAGACCAAGCGTCCATTAAACCGGAATCTCCTTTTTCACTTCAAGAACGCTGGCGATCATACGCCCACCTTCATCGTCCACGGTATGCGTTCGCCCTTGTGGAACTTAGCCCAGCCTGTCTTCTTGACCTTGCCGCCCTTTTTGAATGAGCCGGGAACTGCTCGGTCTCGGATCGCTGTAAACGGAACATCAGCCCCTTGGGGAGCACCGACGCCGGAGAGCGTACTGTGCGGCACGACGGCGTGACGGACTGCTTTTTCGGTGTCTAGGTCTCTGGATATCACTGGTTCTTTCCTAGCGTACAAATCCTTCGGGGGGCTAGTCCAAACCCCCACTTACCCCAACTGTGCTAAGCCCTTTACCTCGGCGGTGCCATTTGCAACTTCCAATAAGAAGATTATTTTGGCGGCGAGCAGTTCTTGGGGGAGAGCTGCTAAATTTGGAGCGTCCTGAGATGGGGAGTTTTGGGACGCTCTTCTTTTGTATACCAAGCTGTCGCGACTCGATGTACTTCTGAGTATTGACCAAGAACTATTGCGAGTAGTAGAGTCGCCTACGCGCTGGGTGGCCCCTTCCCCCGATGACTTTGGGTTGCAAGGTTGCCAGACGTGGCACGCCAGAGCCCCCAGCGCACTTTCCTCCAGTTTACTTCCTCCCCCAAAGTACCGTAGGCGTATAATTCTGCCCGCATGACCCGATACTACGGCTTGAATGCGAACTGTGCGGCACCGTCGTCGCTCTAGGCAGATGCGACCAGATGACAGGAACAAAGTTACCTTCTACGCCGCCCCTCTAGACCCTATTCTCTGTCCCGAGTGTAGAGGAAGTTACCTGTACGGACGGATGATCTATTCGGGTTTGAGGCAGAGGAAAACATCATACAGTTCCCGGAGAAAACCAAAGCCGTGAAGCCCAAATAGGTCTGCCGTCCTTCGCCGATCTAGTGACATTCAGGTACAATGGCGCACCTGGGATCGATGGAGCCACGTTTAATGCCATCGAAGAAAGGGGAGTGGAGGGTTTTCTGAAACAGATTCAGAACGAACTGGTCCAGCAATGCTGGGATTACTTCCGGCTAGCGACAAACCAGGAGTTGGCCGCTCAGCCAGCACCGCACGGTTTCTCTTCTAGCCCAGATCTGCTCGGCGGACACATCCCAGGTAGTCGGGCTATTCTTCGCCGAGACCACCGTTCCCATAGAATTACCGTATGCGTGCTCGCCTCGCCGTTCTCGTATCTGTTTGCATTCTCTTGCTGGTGGTGTCCGTGGTCTGGCATCTACGATCAACAAGACTCGCAAGCCAATCGGCAGCTCCTGCTTCCACCGGTACATCCCCCTCCGGAGCCACGATCGCCGCCACTCCTGAGTCCGCTCCCACCGCCGTGTATGTGCATAACCTTATGCTGCGAAAAGGCCCAGATTTTCGCATCTATGTCCCCTGGCTGCGCGGAAATATGGTCCGCACTCGCCGCGACGTGAATCCAACGTTCGATGATCCCGAGTCTTTCTTTCTCGAAATCAAAACCGGCGTGATCCGCGCCAATATCGGAGATATCGGCAACTTCCTCAATGTGGGAGGCGTAGCAGACTCGCCGCTAAGGAACATGACGCTTCTTGCCGACGACGACCACATCAAGCTCAAGGGAACGTTGCACAAGCTCATTTCAATGCCGGTCGAATTGCTCGGCAGCGTCGCTGCAACCCCCGACAATCGAATCCAAGTACACGTCACAAAACTCTCCATTCTGGAAATTCCGTTAAAGGGACTTCTCGGTGGATTCCAGATTAGTGTCTCAGACCTCTTTCATCCGAAGGGTATCCCGGGCATTGAAGTTTCCGGCAACGACATCTTTTTCGACACACTCAAACTGCTTCCGCCGCCTCATATCCATGGACAATTAACCAAAGTACGCGTCGTCACTCCTGATATCGAAGAAGTTTACGGAAATGCCGAAGAGGCTGTGACCCGCGTAGAACAATGGAGAAATTTCCTGCGGCTAAACGACGGCACTATCGACTTCGGAAAACTCACGATGCATCACGCGGATCTCACTATGGTGGACCTCTCGAATGACGCGTGGTTTGATCTAGATCTCAACAACTATCAAAAGCAATTAGTGAACGGCTACACCCGCATGACTCCCGAAGCTGGCCTGCAAATCTTCATGCCCGACCTGGATAATCTTCCGAAAAACAAAGGAAGCCAGAACATTAGCATGGAGTGGTTAAAACACCGCAACCTTCCTCCCCCGACAGACGTCACGTCTAAGTAGCTCTAGTGATTTAACTGCACTATTCGTTTCTGCCTGGTTTAGCCTGGTTTCGTCAACTGAGAAACGTCCCATTCGCTTTGCCTACAAGGCGCACACTGGATGAGAATAGAGCTGGCTAAGTACCACTTTCCGGACGGATGCGGGCAAATGTTTAATTGACTCTCGGTCACACAAGAGACGAGAATGGTGTCGCCTGTCGGAGGCATTTATGAAACCCGCTTCCCGGCCCAGCACAGCACGCGTTATCAGGTTACTCGCACTCACGTTGCTCACCGGCGTCATGTTTGCTCAGACAACCAACAAAACGCCGGGTAAAGGCACCGCTTCCATCCAAACCGCTTTGGACGAAGCCAAGGACGCACTGAAGCACTACAAGACCGCTCTCGCGGTCAGTCAGAGGTTTGCCGGAGATCGCGACGACCGTCCGAGGAGACTCGCAAGTCGTGCTGGCAAGCAGAAACACAGTTGATTGGTTGAGAGGAAAGGTTGACTTGGAGGAAGCAGTTGTTCCGTCCGAATTTGAGGGTTTATTAGACTCCGTTGATGGATGTGCGGCTGATGCTGCCCTGAGCGCAAGAGTGTTGGCGGCTGGTGCCGCAAGAACGGGAAGCGAAAGAAAACTCCAGGCAACAATGGACCTCGTGTCCGCCTCGGAACAACTTCGGAGTGCTGCCAACAACCTCAGGCGGGCTCTTAAACCTTATTTACAATCAGAGAAACCTTCCGGTATCGCGTGAGCTTGTCCTGATGCTCGCTTCCAAGCAGAGCGATCATAATTATGGGCAGTGGGCCGTTTCCTCAGGAACCCGCGTTATTGACACTATAGGCCTAATATGTCAATATAGTCATATGAGCGGTAATGGCGCCAAACGAAGCAGTGCGTTAGCCGACTCCCGCCGCCGCGCCTTGCTCGACGCCGCCTTGGCGGTCTTCGCCCGCTATGGTTACCAGAAAACTTCCATGGACGAGGTCGCTCGCTCTGCTCAGCTTTCGCGTCAGGGTCTCTACTTGTACTTTGCCACCAAGGAGGAACTCTTTCAGGCCGCCGTCCGAAACGCTCTCGAAAACTCTTCACGCGCCGCCGTGGCTGCTTTGACAAGCGCTTCCCTTCCGCTGGACCAACGACTGGTCCGAGCCTTCGATGAATGGCTCGGCCGCTACATCGGAATTATCGGTGGTGACGCCTCCGACTTGATCGAAGCTACAAGCCGCTTGTCGGCCACCCTGCTCACCCAATACGAAGAGGTGTTTTCCGACGCCGTCACCAAAGCCATTCGCTCCTCGCGATTGTTGGCTGCGTACAAATCTTCTGGCATCACAGCTCGGCAAATCACCGATACTCTACTGGCGACAGCGCGCGGCCTGAAACACAGCAGCCAGTCCCGCGAGCAGTTCGTGCGGGGCTTCGCCGTCGCGGTGAAAGTGCTGTGTAACTCCACTCGGGAGCATGCATGACCTACCCAGTCGCGCGTTGCTTGCTGCCTGCGAGGCAGGCCTGAGATGAACGTCATTCTCTTTGGTGCTACGGGGATGGTCGGTCAGGGTGTCCTGCGGGAATGCCTGCTTGATCCAGAAGTCGCGAGTGTCCTGGCTATTGGGCGCAGCGCGATGGAGCGGCAGCACGAGAAGTTGCACGAGATCGTGCTTAAGACCCTCACTAATCTCTCTTCTGTCGAGAACAGACTCTCCGGCTACGACGCCTGCTTTTTCTGTCTTGGCGTTTCGTCCGCCGGCATGAGCGAGGACGACTACAGGCGCGTGACCTACGATCTCAGTTTGTCGGTCGCGGCAACTCTGGCCAGGCTCAATCCCGCAATGACGTTCATCTATGTTTCGGGTGCGGGTACCGACAGCAGTGAGCACGGTCGCATGATGTGGGCACGGATTAAGGGCAAAACCGAAAACGCGCTCCTGGCGATGCCGTTCAAGGCTGCGTACATGTTCCGCCCGGGATACATCCAGCCGATGCACGGCGTCCGAACAAAAACAAAGTGGTACGGCACGGCGTACGCGATCATGGCCCCGCTCTACCCGCTTTTGAGGAGGCTCTTCCCTCGTTATGTGACGACTACCGATCAATTGGGCCGCGCCATGATTAGCGTAGCTAAAACAAGTGCTACCAAGCGCGTGCTTGAAAGCAATGACATCAATGCCATTTCCGCGAAACCTCTATCGGGCACCGATAGTGCAGCCCCAATCTCGAATCTCAACCGCTAAGGACGCCCAGTTTGCGCGCAAGAATTGCCGTATTCGTCGTGATCACTCAGTCGATCCTTTTGCTCGTCCACTGGTTCATTTACCGGACTTGGATCGACTTCCGGGCAGTTGCCGACCCGCCAGGCATTACCGTCCCACAGGCAGCGTTGGCTTTGCTGTCAGTAACCTTCGTCGCCGCCTCTTTCTTGGCCTTTCGCTATTTCAACAGGTTCGCGCGTGTCTTTTACACGATTGCCGCTGTCTGGCTGGGCATGGTGAACTTCCTCTTTCTCGCGGCCTGCCTCTGTTGGACGCTCGATTTCGGAGGTCGTCTAACTGGTTTGGGCGTGGATCTTCCCGCAGTCGCCGGTGTGGTGTTCGGTCTCGCGATCCTCTTGGGCATCTACGCTCTCATCAATGCCCGGTGGGTTCGCGTCAAGCGGATCAAGGTGAAGCTGCCGAACCTTCCTCCCACTTGGCGTGGACGGGTAGCCGCGCTGGTTTCCGACGTTCACCTCGGCCACGTCAACGGGGTCGCATTCATGCGGCGAATCGTCGCCAAGCTCACAAGGCTCGGTCCCGACGTAGTCTTCCTCACCGGCGATCTATACGACGGAACCAAAGTCGATGCCAATACCCTTGCGGCGCCCTGGAAAGAACTCTCCGCGCCGCTTGGGGCATACTTCATCACCGGAAATCATGAGGAGTTTTCCAACCCGGCGAAATATCTCGACGCGGTGAGGCTAGCCGGCGTACGTATTCTCAACAACGAGAAGGTGACTCTCGACGGCCTGCAGGTAGTTGGTGTGCTCCATCACACTTCCGCCAACGCCGATCAATTCCGGTCCGTCCTTGAGCGCGCCGCACTGAAGCGCGAGGAACCCAGCATCCTCCTCTCGCACGCGCCCCACGCCCTTCCGATTCCCGAACAAGCTGGCATCTCGCTCCAACTTTCAGGGCACACTCACGGAGGCCAGTTCTTCCCCTTCACCTGGTTCACCCGACGTATCTTCGGCGAATACACCTACGGCCTAAAACGGTTCGGCAACATGATGGTCTACACCACAACCGGCGCCGGAACCTGGGGCCCGCCGATGCGGCTCGGCACGCAACCCGAGATCGTATTGATTCAGTTCGAGTGAAGAGCGTGTCCCACGATTCGCCGCTCTCCAGAACAAGCGACTCGAACTTCCGGTGTCAGATTGGCTGTACCCTCACTCTAATTTCAGGCAAGAACTATTACTTCTGCCAGTCGCGGTTGTTTCCAGGTTGACTTATTTTTGCCGTAGGACGTTAAGGTCCCGCCGAAATGGTGCGTGGGACGGTCCATCTCCCGCGACTGCGGATTGAGGTTGGGAGCGCGGTACAACAAAGCCGAGATAAGTCTCAATGAGACAAGTCCAGAGTGGAGTGAGGACCATGATTAAAAGTAGGAGTGGAAGAATCGCCTTGCGTGCCGGCGTGTCATTGCTTGCAGTCATTCTGGGTAGTGGCGTTGCTATGGCACAAAACTTACAGGGAGTAATCAACGGACGGAGCGGCGCCACCATGACGCTGCAGACTCAAGATTCCGGAAACGTGGTGGTGATCCTCACGCCCTCCACTGAGGTCGACGAAGTTGAGGGGTTGCTCCATGCTCGCAAGAAAGAGATGGGCGTCACCGCTCTGGTGCCGGGTCTCCCGGTGCAGGTGCAGGGGTCTTACAATGCCCAGAACCAGCTAGTGGCGGACGCGGTGAAATTTAAAGGCTCCGACCTCAAGGCCGCCGAAGATATGCAGGCCGGCTTAACCCCGACCGAGCAACAAGTTCAGGCCAACCAGCAACAGATCCAGCAGAGCAAAGAGCAAATTCAGGCCCAGAAACAGGCGCTTCAGCAACAGCAGCAAGAGCTCCAGGCAGAACAGCAGAAGTCCGCTGCAAACGCTGCGGCGATCGCCGCGAATAAGGCAGCAATCGCGGCCGACAACAAGCGTTTCGGCGAACTCGCGGATTACAACATCCTGGGGGAAGTGACGGTTTACTTCGGCAACGGCAGCACCGTGGTTGAATCGCAATACAACCCACAACTGCTGAAACTAGCGCAGCAAGCCAAGGGCATCACTGCCTACATCATTCAAGTGCAGGGGTATGCCTCGAAGGTGGGCAGCGCCGCATTGAACCAACGGCTGAGCATGGAGCGCGCAGATCACGTGCTCGAGTTTTTGGAACAGCAGGGGAACATTCCATTGACGAATGTACTCGCTCCGGGTGCAATGGGCACGAGCACGCAGGTAGCTCCTGACGCAACCGCGGAGGGTCAGGCCGAGAATCGTCGGGTCGTGGTCAGGATCCTGCAGAACAAGGGCATCGCTGGCACGTAAACGGATAAGGCAGACCCGTCGCGAATCCCGAACCCGCCACCGACAGGGTGGGGATTGGGTTGTGGATTGGAGTTGTCACTCGTAGATGTGCCTGGGTTGTCGCACTTGGTCCCCGGAAGTCGACGTTCCTCAGCCACGTCGTCGACGGCAACACGTGGTCGACTCTAAGGAATCTCAAACCGTCAAACCCTGCCTTCGTCGGTTGATTTTCTCCGGACGCAGCCTTAGCATCCTCTGACTGAATGACCGTTCTGCAACCCTCGCCTAGAAGTCCGGGAAACGGTTATCTCGTAGAGGAGCGGCGGTTCCCCTTCTCGAATTCGAGCCAGTTATTTCTTGCGAGCTTTCTCACCCTCTATTTCGAAGTCTTAGTCATTCGCTATCTGACGTCGGAGGTCAGAGTCTTCGCCAATTTGAAAAATTTCCTGCTCATTGCGAGTTTCTTTGGTATTGGGCTGGGGATAATGCTGGGAGCGTCTACCAAGTCTCTTCGGCGCGCATTACCCCTCATCGTAATACTTCTCTTTTTGCCTATCCGATTTGCCAAGAAAAGTGACGGGGATGTGTTGGTAATCGACGATTGGGCCATGGCCCCGCTGTCAGAACCCGAGCGCCGCGAGTTCTGGGAGATCTGCGAGGATCGCTATTCTCAATCCAGCTCGGCTAGTCTGGCCCAGACCAAATCCTTCACCAATTCTCTATCGGTTTCCCAATCGACAGGGATCTGAAAGCAGTTCTTAAAGAGGACAAACTTCCCCAACCTCACCTTAAAGTCTTCAATTACACGAGAACTCCGGGGTGAAAATGTTAGATGATGCTTGTAGGCACAAACGCCAACAACATACTTCCCATTCCGGTGGATGGTAGGTACGTTCCAGGAAATTTTGGACTCTAGTCCCGGAAATTGGGTAAGAATCAAATCAATTACAGACCTGAGGGTCCTTCTTTCGTAGGGTCCAGTGCGGCTAAATATTCCTCAACTGAATTGAATTTTGGTCGCCCCCGCGAGCGTGCTTGGTGCATTGTTTTGCGATCCACCTCGATTCACGACTTTTGAGCCGCCTGAGGCGGCCAGTTGGGCGTTTCAGTCCCGAACTGCTTGGCGTATGGGGCAGGTACCGAAGCTCTTCCCCTAAGGGAGGAGATATGGCCGGAACCTGCGATGAAGCTAAATTAGTCGGCCCGCTTGCTGATGGCTCGCCTGGGCTTCGGCTCGCTCTTGCCCTTGAGATTGAGCGCCACTGCAGCGCGGATGAGATCCTTCAAGGCCGCCTCATCGACCTTGTCGCCTTCGTGGATGTCGATGGCGCGCCTGACATTCCCGTCGAGGCTGGAGTTGAAAAGACCGGAAGGGTCCTGCAACGCAGCTCCCTTGGCAAATGTCATCTTGACGACGTTCTTGTACGTCTCTCCCGTGCAGACGATGCCGCCGTGGGAAAAGACGGGAGTCCCCGGCGATGTCGTCCTGACCCACTTCCGCTCTTCGACGATCTCAGGGTCTACCTCGTGGATGATTTCGCGCACTTTCGCGAGCGTCTTCCCGCGCCAGTCCCCAAGTTCCTTGATCCTCTCGTCGATGAATGCAGAGGCAGATTCCATCGGGCGGGGCCTTTTCATGTACACCTCCAACTCTCGCATCTAATTTAGCTGCGCTCAGCCTAACCTGCAACCTCCGCAAGTGGAAGCCTCTTCTGGTTCGATAGCAGTTCGGGAAAATGGTGGCAGCCCATCTGCGGTTGCTTTGTGCGGCTGGCCAGCTCAAAAGTGGATTTCTGGCCTCAACCCCAAAGCAGGAGTCTCCAATGTCATGTCAAGGAGACGATTTCTTGCCCCACTTATTGCGGAAACGCGTCGACGCATCGCGGTCGATAGGCCCACCATGGCCGAACCCGGCAGCATCGAATGAAAGACTGGCAACTCTGCGCTGGCTCGCACGACCTTCCTTCAAACTCTCGAAGCCGACGGATCACCGAGGCCCCCGTTCGGGAGCGATCAATCCACTTCGAGGAAGAAGCCATCGTGAGCAATGCCAAACTCTTTGCTTCGGCGAAAGTAGTCCACAACTTTCGCACTACCGATAATATTCTTGCTCGGAAGGCACGCAATATTAGGGCAAGAGCCGCCAATATACTTGCGATCGACGACTGCGACCCGCTTGCCTTCGCCAGCAAACGTCCATGCAGCGACGGTTGAGCCCGTGCCGCCACCGAGAATCACCAGATCAAATTCTTCCGGCTGCGACTTCTTAAGAACATGGGCGGATGGAGAGGTCTCGGTACTCTTCATGCTACTTTTCCTTTCTGAGCAACAGGTTCACTCTTGGCTTGCATTGATTTGACGAGATCGGCTGTCGATGCTCCTTCGAGCGACAGTCCGTAGCCAACTTCTCGCACGATGCGTTCTTTCAAGGCTGCATGAAGTATACGCGTGTGTTGCGGCGCGTCACTTCCGGAGCCTTCAGGTAGAGCTCGGCTAATTCCCGTTCCCGACTGAGCGCCTTACCGTTCGGCACAATTTCGGCAACCACTCCCCATTCATATGCGGTACGCGCCGTTAGCGGCTGTGGATTCAGCAGGAATGCCTCCGCTCGTCCTGCTCCGGCGCGATAACTCCAGGTGGTAAAGATTCCGTCGCCCGGCACAATGCCTCCCGCGAAGTGCGGCACATCGTGGGAGGTCGTACCCTCGGCCGCCACAATCACATTCGCAAGTAGCGCATATTCTGAGTGCACATGAGCGCGTCCCTCGATAGCCGCGATGACCGGCACGCGTATGTTGGCTATGTTTTCTAGAAGCTGAACGCCTTCGTCGTGAACCTGGCCCCAAACGCCGGGATCGGCGACGTTGCCGAAGGATGAAAAATCGATCTCAGGGATGAAGTCCCCGCTTGCTCCGGTGAAGATTACAATCTTGTTCGCCCGGTCCTGCGCGATCCGCTAAAAGGCGTCGACAAACTCCGTATGATCTTGTGCCGTGAAAGTGAATGGCCCGTCGTTGCTGTGAAATTCGGCAACCAGGACACCTTCGGAGTCCCGAGTCAGTTTTAGGCTGCGATATGCAGCTAAGTAGTCATCTTGAAGTCGTTGCATAGGATCTCCTCTCTAAACTTCGTGTTGGGCGTGATGGAAGATGCAGCGTTCGTTGTTAGCGTGGTGAAGTTTAGCGCAATATGGAGCGGCCCCCCGGCGAACTCGAAGAAATACCTCGCCGGCGGCCAGCATGCCCATCGACGGAGCTATGAAATAGATCCAGAGCGCGTGCCAATAGTTCGCGTGAAGTGCTGAGCCGAATGTTCGTGCCGGGTTCGTGCTCATGCCTGACAGCGGTGCTTCGAAGGTGAAGTAGGTCGCGATCAGTACGCCCACAAAATACGCGGTGTATGGTGCCAGTCTTTTGTGATTGGTGGCGAACAACACAGTGATCATCAGAAAGAAAGAGATCGCCAATTCGGCCACGAACGCGACAGTGCTTCCGTACACGCCCGGCACTGTCACCGCGTAACGTACCGCATGATTGCCAAGCGCGCCTCGCAACACAGTTCTGGCAAGAGTGACACCACCAATGGCGCCTAAGAACTGGGCGATGACATAGAGCCATGCATCCCAAAACTCCACTTTTCCCATGCGATAAAAAGTGGAGGTGATCGCCGGATTGAAATGACCTCCTGACCGCTTGCCCCAGGGTGAGATCACAATTGCAATCGCCGTCGCACCCATGACCAATCCCATGAGCGCCCTGCGAGCAACGCCGCTAGAAATAGACTGCCGCACAATCGACGCAGGGTGCTCTGACAACGTGGCGACCACGCACGCAACGAAGAGGTACAATCCCAGTTCACCCACTTCCATCAGATATTCCGGCCAATGGTGACGTAAGCTGGCAATTGCGCTTAATCCATCAGATCGTCGAAGCGCGGTTGCGGGACGCTGTACGCCGATATTCGTCACCGTCATGGCCCGGCCTTGTTTGTTTCACAGTTTTTTGGAAAATACCAACCAACCTCTTGGCTATCCTTCCTCGAAATAGATCAGCCGCTTGCGGAGCAGCATGGCTGAGAAACTTTGGAAAAGGAGCCTCCTGAATTAGCTTCGAGGTCAGCACATCGCCTCAAGTGGCAACAACCAGGCCGCCTGCGGCCCGAATGACCTCTCCCGTGATCCAGGCTGATTCATCTGACGCTAGGAACACTGCCAGCGGGGCGATATCACTGACGCGACCGAGCCGACCGAGCGGCGTCTTCTCCGCCAGAACGGCGCCGGCCCCACCCTCAAAGGTTCCCGCGGCTACATTGCCTTCGGTTTCTGTATGACCGGGAGCGATGGCGTTGACCCGGATCTTGCGCGGTGCAAGTTCGAGCGCCAATCCCTTTGTCAGAGTTTCGATGGCGCCTTTCGTGGAAGCGTACAGTAGGGCTCCCGCCACAGGATGCGAGCCCACAATGGAGCTGAGGTTGATGATGCTCCCGCCGTCGGCGCCGAATCGCTTGATCGCCTCCTGCACGGTGTGAATCGTCCCGAGAACGTTGATGTTGTAGTGGAGGTGAAAGCTCTCTTCGGTGATCTCCGCGAAGGCGCCGAAACCGAATACTCCGGCGTTGTTGACCAGAACGTCTAGTCTTGCGAAGGCGGAATCCACCTTGTCGAATAGCCGTGCGACATCTGCCGCCCTGGACACGTCCGCCCCGACCGAGATCGCCTCACCCCCGCTGTCGATGATCGCCTGAGCGAGCCGCTCGGCGCCTTGCCGGTCGGAGGAATAGTTCACGGCCACGCGTGCGCCCGCAGCTCCCAAAGCCGTTGCAATCCCAGCGCCTATGCCTTTGGAGGCGCCCGTCACTATTGCCACTTTCTTAGACAGTCTGCTCATAATTCACCGTTATTCTTGATCCGACTCCCCGTAACCCCCGAACGTCCATCCCTCTGAATTACGCCTCGCGAGTATGACAATCTCGATTTTGTGCTCCTTATGCTAAAGAGCGTTTTGAAACAGCGCGTCAACATTCAATTTTGCATCCTGAACGAATCGTCGGCAACCCGGAAGTGATCCCGAGGTCGGGATGCCGTGTGGTATGGTCGGTCCGTCGTAGGGTGTCTTGAGAGATGTCGGTCTCCGGAAAGTAGGCCATCGGGTAGTGGCTAGGTTCGAAGAGGAGGAGGACATGCTCGCTATCGGCGATCCACGTTCCGCCCAAGCGCACAAGCTTCCGCCAACTCAAGCAGACTTCCAAACTTACGATCCCACGCCACGCTGATCCCGCTGCGGGCGAATGAGAGGGATGGACCAGATCCCGGCGGACCTTTTGGCAGGTGCGGAGTCTTGTTGCGCATGGAATAGGGACACGGAGCGTACAGGTTCCCAAGGGGTGGCCGGGATCTATGGATAAACGAGCCGCACTTCGCGCTGTTCGTTATTCTTTTCTCCGCGATGTTCAAATTCGGCGGTTACTACCCGCTTGCCCAGCACACCCCACAATTCAGTCAGGTAGTATTTGCCGTCTCGACGAACGAATAGCAACTTGGCGCTCTCCTTGTTCACCGGATCCCCATAGGGGACGGCCGCAACAGCCATGCTTAGCTTTGACCCTTTGTCGCGGATTGAGATTGAACCTGGGAACCCGGAATCGAAGACATAGTCCCCAGCTGGAAACTTCCGGCCTTGTGCCCAAAAGTCGAAGGGAACATTTGCGCTGCAGTCACGACCGTTTGTGCGAGACCCACACCCAAGAGCAGAAGAACGCACGCCAGCGCAGCTACCACCCATTGGGCCCAGTTGCGGCGCCTTACCACCTTCGATGAACTCACCTGCTGTCGGGAACGTTGCGTAAAGCGCTCACTAGTGCCCATGTGGTTTCTCCTTCCAATCCTTCTCCTAAAGGCCGATGGCTCGCAGGATTATTCCAGCCAATCCGCCAAGCCGTCATAGACCTTTAATAGTTGATGCTGTTCGGCATCTACTGGTTACACAGTGTTGTGGCCAACATGGTTGCGTTCACCTTCCGCCCGAATTCCGGCTCGGGGTCGACAACTGAGCCGAAATGCCAACGGAAGTACTCATAGTCCCTTGCTAGGCTGCATTTCGAGTTTTATTCGACGCACGAGCCACCAACTCGTCCAATCTCGAAAGCAAGAGCTTTAGGATGGGAGACTGGTTCGACTTCTTGTAGCCGAGAACCAGATCGACAGTTGGCGTATCCCCCTTCAGAGCGCGACTCGTTACAGACGCGGGAAGAAAGTTCTGTGCGTAAGCAGGTAACAGACCTACACCACGCGTCGACATTATCAAGGAAATTCCCATGGTGACATGGTCCGCCTCGTGAGCTGGCGTGATTTTGATTCCGGACCGCTTCAAGTAATTGTCGATCACCCCACGCAGCACAGGAGCCGTCTGCGACACGATCACGAATGTCTCGCCCATTAGATCCTTAGGACTGATGTCCTTAAGCGCAGCGAGACGGTGGTTACCAGGCAGGACCACCACCAAGGGCTCCTTGACGAGAAGGCGGAATGCCAGGTCTGGCGCCCCTCGTTCCCGTCGAAGAAAGGCCGCATCGATTTTCCCCTTCGAAAGCCCATCCGCAAGCAGAGGCGAGTATTGACTCGATATCATCACGTCGATGTTAGGTAGCTCGTCGCGCAAGATCTGCAACGCTTCGGGCATCCAGGTCAATTCGTGGCCGGTCAGAAAGCCCATGGTGAAGCATGGCTTGCTGGGATGAGCGACAAGGCGTGCAGCTACGGCTGCCGCTTCGACCTGCGATAGCACCGCGCGGGCGTGATCGAGGAAGGCTCGACCCGCTGGTGTCAGTTCGATACCGCGAGCTCTTCGCGTCAAGAGTTGGGCACCGACCTCGTTCTCAAGATCTCGAATCTGCCGACTCAACGAGGGTTGCGATGTGTGCAGCATTCGCTGTGCCGCCACCGTCAGGTTTCCCGCGTCGGCAACCGCAACGAAGTAACGAAGATGTCGTAATTCCATTCGCACTCCCATGCTTGGGAAGCATCGATGCCAGCTTAACAAAGTATGCTCCAACCGCGCTACTAATCGCTTCTTTCACGATCTAATTAGGTGATCTAAGCTATCCCAAAAACAGCGTTAGCGTCAGTCATGCCTGACCTGCATGGGTCTCGATCAAGGAGGCAGTAACTATGAGTTCACCAGTTGTTCTAATCACCGGCGCACTGACCGGCATCGGTCGCGCGACGGCCGTGGCCTTCGCGCGTGAAGGCGCGCGGGTCGTTGTTTCCGGTCGACACGACGATGAAGGCCGGAAGCTAGCCACTGAACTGCGCAACCTCGGCACTGAGGCCGAATTTGTGCGCACCGACGTGCGGCATGAAGAGGAAGTCAAGAACCTCGTCGACAAGATCATCGCTCGTTTCGGTCGGCTCGACATTGCCGTCAATAACGCTGGCACCGTCGGCACTCCCGGTTCGGCTGCCGATGTAACCCCCGAGAGCTATCAAGCTATTTTCGACACGAATGTGCTTGGTGTGCTTCTGTGCATGAAGTACGAGATTCGGGCCATGCTTCGGGAAGGCAAAGGCAGCATCGTCAACATTTCATCTTCGTACGGCAAGGTCGGCGGCCCGACCGCAGCAGTGTATGTCGGCAGCAAGCACGCTGTGGAAGGCATCACGAAGTCTGCGGCCATCGAACTCGCCGGCACAGGCGTTCGGGTCAACATCGTTGGCCCTGGTCCGACGGAAACAGCGATGTTCAACCGCTTTGCGCAAACGAAGGAAAACAAAGCAAATTTCCTCGAGGCACACATTCCTACCAAGCGCATGGGAACGCCCGAAGAGATTGCAAATGCCATCGTGTTCATTGCGTCTGACAAGGCCTCTTACATCATCGGTGCATCCCTAGCGGTGGATGGAGGGATGCTCGCGGGGTGATTCAAGCTCGGCATCCAGATGGGACTTCTCGTGAGTAACCCCGGTTGGAGGGAGAATGGTTCAGCACAACAAAACGGCGCTTGTGACGGGCGCATCAAGAGGAATTGGCCGCGCGACGGCAGCGGCGCTTGCTAGGGCCGGTGCGCACGTCCTAGTTCACTACGGTCGCTCCGCGCGGGAAGCGGAATCTGTCGTCTCCGAGATCGAAACGAAAAGCGGACTCGCAAATGCAATCTCGGCGGATCTAGGAACTCCGAACGGCGCTGCGCTGCTAGCCAAACAGGTGCGCTCCATCGTCGGTGATCGATTGGATGTGCTTGTGCTCAACGCCGGAATCAGCAAGGCGGCACGCCTCGCGGACTATACGGTAGAGGATTTTGACAACCTCTTTGCGACAAACGTCCGAAGTCCGTTCTTCTTGGTGCAGCAACTCCTGCCCGTCCTCGGCGAAGGCTCGAACATCATTGTGATCTCTTCGATCGGGTCCCACGCCGTAGTTGGCAAGCCCGGCATGGACAACCCCTCGATCCTTGCCTACGCCTCGACCAAAGGAGCATTAGAGACTTTGGTCAAGAACTGGGCTGCCATTCTTGGGCCGCAAGGTATTCGCGTCAATGCAGTCGCGCCCGGTGTGATCGATACGGATATGTCGAATTTTACGAAGACTGAAGCAGGCCGCGAGGCCACTCTTGGGATGCAAGCACTAAAGCGAATCGGCAAGCCGGAGGACGTGGCAGATGTAGTCGCGTTCTTAGCCTCGGACGAGGCGCGCTGGATCACCGGTGCCAGTATTCCCGTCGATGGCGGGTCGAGGCTGTAACTAGCACCGTGAGGAGCGCAATGGAGACGAAGACGAGTAAAGGCAGGGAGATCAGAATTCCTGGGCCTGACCATCCCATCAAGATTTCTCCGGCTGAGGGCAGGGTGCGTGTAACGGTCGCCGCCAGGATAGTTGCCGAATCGACACGAGCGCTTCGACTGGAGGAGAAGGGATATCCGCCGGTTTACTACCTGCCGCGCGACGATGCGGACATGTCGTTGCTGGTTCGGACCAAGCATTACACCTATTGTCCGTACAAGGGTGATTGTACGTACTACAGCATTCCCATCGGCGGATCGAAATCGGAATACGCCGTTTGGACGTACGAAAAACCTTATGAGGCAGTCGCCAGCATTAAGGAGTACCTGGCGTTTTATCCCTCACGGGTTGATGCGATCGAAGTGATCTCCTAAAAGCATGTTTGCGTGTTGCTCGGCAGGTCGCCTTGGT
This sequence comes from uncultured Acidobacteriota bacterium, assembly GCA_963838905.1. Taxonomy (GTDB): domain Bacteria; phylum Acidobacteriota; class Terriglobia; order Terriglobales; family Acidobacteriaceae; genus JABDBE01. The sequence goes on along the minus strand of CAWITE010000010.1, from coordinate 27,417 downwards.
CACGTTCAAACAGCATGGAGATTCCGTCGTGAGTTCGTTCCAAGCTCCGAGTGAGAGAAAGGAATCGATATGCCGACTACCCCCGAACAAAACAAGCCCCTCGTCTTGGAAGCGTTCGACACACTCTTCAACAAGCGGCGATTATGCGATCGCAGAACGATTCTGGTCGCCGGACTACATTCAATACAGCGCCCATATCGCACCCGGTCGTGAGGGTCTTTTCAATCTCATCAAGAGCCTTCCGCCAACGTTGCAGTGTTGAAGTAGCATATACCGTCTTTACGATTGCGGTATTTACCGGCGTATTAACACCGATTTGACACTGATAGTGTCTCCGACCCTACAGCCCCACAAAACATCGGATCGGTTCACGGCCGCGGCATGCCACGTGATAAGAGTGCTAATGGATGAAGTTCGCTTTGAGGAAGGTGGAACCGTCGTTCATATGCGAAAGAGAAACGTTATTTGACAGCTAGAGTTATCTGCCCCAAGAGATAGGATATGTGGTTTGTTCGACTCAACATAACGGCCAATCGGTTCCGGATCGGATCTTTGGCATAGTTTTCCTTGGACATTGCGTAGTGCCGGTGCAACCATTCATCCTCGGAAAGACTTGCAAACTGCGAGAGTAATTTGCCGTTCACTTCGTCCCAATATTTTCTCAGCTCTCCCACAGGGGGCAACTGTGCCCCTATCTTGTCAGAATTGGAGACGAAGATCGCAGAATGAGGGAATGAGGGCATGGGCGATGCTTCACGTAGATGCTAAGTCGTTAATGGGAACACTCAGGAACAGTGAATCGTGAGCGAGTGTGAGCCGATGTTCCCACTATTTTCAAAGTGAAACTTTCTTGTCCCCGTCTGTATATTTACGCCACGGTGAGAGCTAGGTTCTACTGCAAAGAGCCCCAGAGGTTTTGTTTATGACTCCACTGTGATAGTTCCAAAAACTGATTGTTGCGGTTGCGTTTCTTAACTTCTTACCCTTCACTTGTTTCAGCAGATCACGCATGGCGTTAGCCCTAGCTGCTCTAACGTTCGTAGCGTGGCCTCTTCCGGTCGGAGTTGAGAACCTACCCTTCAACTCGGGGAAGGTGGCTTCGATATTGACGGCCTTCAGTTTCGTTTCTGTCATATTGGAAATGCCCCAGACGCAAAGTCGTCACTTTTTCTTCAGACACGGAAACGCTTTGGACAACGCCATCTCAACAAGGGTACTCTGATTGAGGTTTAACTTTTTAGGGTTGTCTTGCAAGAACTTAACCACCACTCTCTCCATTTGCGAGAACGTAACCCCCTGTCCCGTGCATACATCGGCAGATGCATACGAGACTCCTTGAACCAAACCCAAACAAAACCCCGCGTTGAAGGATTCATTTACATCCTTCCAGGTGGCCTTATCAATTGCTTCCACTGCTTGTTGACAACGTGGAAGTAGGTCGTTTCCATCTTGATGCGACGTGGTCTGTCCTATGGTCTGAACAGGCACGACGCCCACGCACAGCAGAGCCACCAAGAGTAGCAGCACTGCCTTATTTGCCTTCCTCATTCGTTTGCCCTCTTCATATTTCTCTATCACGCATCTCAATCATCCTTGGCCAACTTTACGGGTTGCCCAACAACGCCATAGGACATCAATTGTAACCAACGCAGCCGCCACAACTCCCATGAAGACGCTGGTCGATTTGCTGCGATACGCCATCGTCCTCGCCTGCGCTGTGACTCTGCCGAATTCGATCGGCCGGCTACGCCTGTCGAGCCGAGATCCACACGCTGCACCTCACATCCGCTACAACTTTTTCGTTGATCCGAACGATCTCGATCGGTTGGTGGAGGTGGTAGGGTTGTCGCGGAAGATCGGCCGAACCACGCCGTTCTCGGACCTTATTGATCACAAGATGGCGCCCGGAAACGCGGTCGACGATGGTGAGGCGCTACGAACGAACATTGTTGACACTGTCGGAGCCTACCTGCATCCGACATCGACCGTGCCGATGGGGGCGGAATCCGATCCGACAGCCGTCGTCGACGCTTGGGGCGAGGTGAGGGAGGTGGAAGCATTGCGCGTCGTGGATGCGTCGATCTTGCCGGACATTCCGTCAGTCCCGACGAACGTGACGACGATCATGGTGGCCGAGCGCATAGCAGCAAAACTGACCTCAGAAGCATCCGTCACGCAATTCCAACGCGATGAAACCGCCGCATACGCTTCACAAATCGACACAGGAGACTAGGCAATGGCAAGTGAACCCATTCGAGACCCCGCTAAGGATCATCTACCCACGCCGAAGAACTCGGCGCTCATCATCATCGACTATCAACCAGTGCAGGTGAACTCGATCGCCTCTATGGACCGGCAGAAGCTGATTGACAACATTGTTGGCGTCGCCAAAACCGGCCGCGCCTTCGGATTGCCTATCGTACATTCCACAGCCAACGTCAAGGCCGGCATCAACAAGCCGCCCATACCGCAACTTCAATAGGTGCTTGGTGGCCTTCCGACGTTCGATCGCACAGCGATCAATGCGTGGGAGGATGCCGACTTTGCCCAAGCGGTCAAGACGACAGGTCGCAAAAAGCTCAAGGGTGACAAAGTCTGGTTGCAGTTAAGGTGTGACATTATCTTGGAGCATCTACAGCATTTACAGCTGTCTCAGCTTGGCGGCCGGTATATGCTAATAGCCTTGTTTCCACGGGCTTTTCCATCTTTGCTCCGGAATCCGTGACGAAACATAGCTAAACACAGCGTCTTAAGTAATTGCGCATAGTCTGCGGAGGACATCGTTGCGAGTGGTCCAGGTTGCGAACTCGGATTCAACCGCACCGATGACGTCTTGGAGATGGTCGAAGTAGCGATTGTGCAGGCAACGACGGCGGGTGAGCTTCCACACTCGCTCGATGGGGTTGAGTTCGGGACTGTAAGCGGGCAGGAAGTCCAAGGCAAAGTGATGGGCGTGTTGTTCCCGCCACGGTCGGTGCAGGCGGGAGTGGTGATAACGGGCATTGTCGGTGATGACCACCACCCGTCTCCCGGTTCCGCGGCTAGCGGAGCGGAGTTGCTGGAGGAACTGAAGGAAGCTGGGCCCATTGAATTTGCCGGTTTCCAGACGGAACACAAAGCGCCCATCCCGCAAGCGCACGGCTCCGAAATACCCCACACTCTTGCGGGTGGGGGCGTGCAGCAGGACCGGGTCCTTGATTTCTGGCGGGATCCCCATGCGGCAGCGCGAGCCATGCTGCTGAAAGTGCACTTCGTCGGTCGCCCAAAGATCGACGTTCGCGTCCTGCATCAAGGCTTGGAGTTTTTTTTATGTGCTTTCTGGGCCGCGGGATCAGCATGGGCCAGAGCGGGGCGTGGTTTGCGCAACCGGAAGCCCAGTTGACGGAACATCCGCTGGCACTGGCGAACCCCGATGGCAATGCCGTACCTTTGCGCAATCCAGGTACGGAGTGTTTTTCCATCCCAGAGGTTCCCGCTCAGACCAACCTTCCTCGGCGGATAGCGCAAAATTTGATCCACCGCCGCCCACTGTTTTTCCGTCAAGCGTCGGGGTCGCCCCGGTCGCTCCCCCTCCGACAATCCCGCCAGACCGTCTCTTTCAAAACGACCGACCCAATATTCCACCGAGCGTGGTGCATCGCCCAGAAGATGTGCCACCTCCGGGCAGGTCATACCCTGGGCTACCAAAAGCACCCCATGGAGACGATGATCGTAGCGAGATTCCTCCGAGCGGCGAATCTCATCTTGCAGTCCGAGAATGATCGTGGGAGAGTCCGCAATGGTAAGTGGTTTCATTATTCCATGAAATCACAATCCCTCGTTATGCGCAATTACTTATGTCGTCATGTTTAGCCCGGAAACTCTGTTCGAGGAGGACGCTTGCTCAACAGAGAAGAGTGGCTGCACACGGCGCATAAGTTGGACTGGCAGTACTCCTATGCCCGGGAAGAAGATATCTTTTCCGAAGTGATCAGCGGACGCCCTACCTGCCGCATTCTGAATGGCAGGGCTGGGAATAATCGTTCAAGACCTCCTACCGCGAGTACGTTGAAAACCAATACGACAAGACATGGCCGTGTACGCGGTGCGAGATGCCGTTGGACGGCTGGAAAACATCCAAAAACTAGCTACACCTTGGATGAACAGCCTCAAGGTCCATGCCGCGGCCTTGCCGCTGGCCGAGTTCACGGGAGTGATCGGCAACTTGAGAGGAGCCCGTTTCGGTCGCGACAGTGCTTGGCGAACCATGGCAGTTTTTGGCGCCCTCGATGAGTTTCGCCATACGCAAATCCCTCTCTTGCTGTTCCACCAACTGGTACGCTGGGATGCGCAATTCGATTGGGCTCACAAGTTCTATCACACCAACAACTGGTTCGCGATCGCCGCGCGACACTTCATAGATGAGCTGACCATTGGGCAAAACGCGATCGAGTTTCACATCGCTACCGACTGCGTATTCGAAACCGGGTTCACCAATCTGCAGTTCGTCGGACTGGCTTCCCTTGCCCACGGGGGCCAAAGATCATTTGTTCGAGAAGATGGTAACCAGCATTCAGACGGATGAAGCGCGCCATGCTCAAATTGGGCATCCCATCCTGGCCAAGGTGATGAAACATGATCCGGACTACGCGCAGTACCTGACGGATAAATGGTTTTGGCGTAACTGGCGAATGTTTTCCATTCTCACCGGCGTCAGCATGGATTATCTGACCTCAATGGAATAACGCTCTTATTCGTTCAAGGAGTTCATGGAGGAATGGATACTGGACCAATTCCTGCGTACACTGGACGAATTTGGACTCAAGAAACCGTGGTACTGGCAGACCGTACTCGAGGAACTGGAGATCTACCATCACATGATCTACGCGAGCGCTTACACCTACCGCGCGACTATTGACGCAAGATGAGGTACGCGCAAGAAGCTCACGCGAGAGAGACTCAGGGAATGCTTTGGATGTCGAAGGCGGTGTCGATATCTAGCCACTAACGGCGCCTCATCAACGCGAGCACTCGTTGATTTGTCAAGAAAGTCAAGCTGGACGGCGTAAGTCACTGTGTCACAGCAAAATCCCTTGGTAGTTCGTCATGGAACGGAAGGTGCATCGTTTGGTCGAGATGGTCAGCGTCACGAATCGAGTGTGTAGTTAATGAAAGCGGTTGACTGCGCAAAACACAGTCACTAGTGCCAAAAACTTTTCTCGAGCGCCTGCGTTTTTGTCAGACTACTTCTGATCGGATTCGGCAAGCTAAGGCCGACTTCCTATTGGTGCTTCTCATGCCCGCATGAAAGCATGGCTCCGGTACTGGCGATCGCTAGCATGGTGGCAAGGGCGTTGAATTCGAGCGTCCTTTGACCCGGTTGGAGAGATTCCTCAACCCATCGTCACCGGGCCGAATCAGATCACTAATTTTCCATGAGAGGAGATCCGCGATGACGGTAGGCAGGAAGTTCTGGTGAAATCGGAAGGAACGCAAGGAATGGGCGCGACGATTACAATCCGAGGACCCGGGCCTGGAGGTGGTTCATCCTCAGTCTGCGGGAATTGATGTGGGGAAGAGCGCGCATTACGTCGCCGTGCGGCCGGTTCGAGATGCAGAACCAGTACCCCGGTTTGAGTGTTTTGCAGCTGACCTGCATCGTATGGCCGACGGGTTGCAGAGTTGTGGGGTAAAGACGGTAGCCATAGCTTACGCTTCACACTGCACCTCACTTGGTCGGTGCGAGACATTCTCGATCAACTTTAGTCTCTTCGATAATCTCACGCCTTTGGCTTTCCGTGGCGGATTGGCTCCAGGGTCCTCATAGAGGTACTCATTCTTGTCGTTGCATAGATGGGCGCGCAGAAGACCGACAGCGCGCCAGGTCTTGAGTTGCGTGGTGGAGATACCAAGCCGCTGCGCCGTCTCATTCAGCGTCAACATTCCTTTCGCACGCAACCGCTCGAAACGACTCTTCAAACCATATTCGGTCCTCATGCGACCGATCATGCGGCCAGTAAATGCTTTGCCATAACCGGACAGCAAACCGCGCGAGTTCATGATATTTGCGATGGCCTCGTGGGAATGCTCGTCCAGTAATCGATCGAGCTCGGTAATCACGGATCGTTGAGTTACAGTCGCCCTGCGCGGACGCGGCAGCTCGAGCGTTCTGGTCGCTCCTCCAGGAAAGCGAATATGGATCAGCAGCTGTTCACGTTTGATCAAGGTCACATCTTCCAGCAAGAGATGCGCCAAGCGCTTGCGTTCTCGGTCCGGTGTGTTGGGGTCACGCCACAAGCGCGGAAAATCCGTAGCCAGCGTGTGCAGTCGGCTGCGCAGCTCTTCATCGATTGCCACGCAATCTTTCTGACGCTGCTGCTCGTACTCCTGCTGCGCTTCCTGAAGAGCGCGCAGCTTCCGGTTCCAATCGGCTTCCAGGGTATCGGCCACCAGCCGGTTATCCGGGTCAACACGCATGTAGCGACGCTGAGCCAGTTCCGCCTCATAGCGAGCGCGTTTCACCTGCTCTTGGCGCAACCGCTCCACTTCGTCCAATCGGGCTTGCAATTCTTGTTGCACCGCGAGCGTCACTTCGATGGCTACCGGCGTCACGATTCCGAGAAGCAGTTCGTCCACAGCCTCGTCCACATCCTTGCCCGAGATCCATTGGCAGATGGGTTGCGGATCATCCACCGTGCGTCCATCGCAGATATAGTCAGGTACGCGACGTCCGGTGCGAACATGGTAAATCACCTTCATGCGCTCGCCGCAGATGCCGCAGATCACCAGACCTTGCAGCAGCGCGGGACCCTCACGCGGTGGGCTCTTGCGACGCTCGGGGCCGAGGGCATGCGCATTCGCCTGAAGCTGGCGCTGGTTCTCCTGGTATTCGTCCCAGGAGATGTAGCCGAGATGGGAGCCGAGCAGCAAAGTGTGCCACTTGTCCTGCGGTACTCGCTCTTGCTGGGTTCCTTGCAGCGTCCTGCGTACGCGAGTGCGCCCATACACGAAGGCCCCTGCGTAACGAGGGTTATGCAACACGAACAGTACTTGCGTGATGCCCAGCTTTAGCCCGAGCAACTCCCCATCTTGGGGTCCACCTCTGGGTCGGTGGGGAAACAGCAACTTGGCATCCCGGAAGGCTTTTACCACGGCGCCGGCTGAACCCAGGCGACGGAAGGATTGAAACAAAGTGCGAATACTTTGTTGCACCTGCTGGTCGGGATCGAGCATGACTTGGCCCTCGGTGTCGTAGAGGAAGCCGACCGGAAGTGGCAGTCGCAGCTCTCCCCGCCGCGCTTTGTTGACCAAGCCGCCGCGCATGCGAGCTTGCATCACGTGCAGTTCCGCTTCGCTCATAGTGCCTTTTAAGCCCAGGATCAAGCGATCGTTAAACAGCGCGGGATCGTAGAGGCCATCCTCATCGAGGATGAGAGTGTCCGTGAATGCGCAGATCTCTAGCAGTCGATGCCAGTCGCTGGAGTTGCGTGCTAATCGGGAAACTTCCAGCCCAATCACCAGCCCGGCGTGCCCCATGCCCACCTCGGCCACGAGCTTTTTAAAACCTTCACGATCTACCGCCGAAGCGCCAGATTGTCCGAGATCATTGTCGATGACAACGATGTGATCGGAATGCCAGCCGAGCGCAATGGCGCGCTGTCGCAGCGCGTACTGACGCTTGGTGCTCTCCGAGTTTTCCAGCACCTGACGAGGAGTGGACTGACGAACATAAAGATACGCCTCCCGTTTGAGGTGCTCGGGCTTTACCTTCTGCATGTCGGCTTGCATCGATTGGCCTCCAATCTATTGCCGAGAAGGATTCCCGCCAAGATGAGAACTGCTTGCGTGCGCACGTCGCAAGGCAACGAGCTAACGGGAGCCGGCTGGGCGAACTCACTGGCCGGCGATGTGACCACACTGCAGCAGCAGGCTCGCATCCAGGCCGTCAGTCCTTGGCGGAGAAAGACAGCAAGCCCGATGCCGCGGGCGATGCCATGGCCCAGGCTCAGTACATCACTGCGCAATTGCTCATAACGAGCCACCCACTCCTGCTGGGGGATCGAGTGAGGCGGGTCGTCGTTCACCGCAGTTTTTTTTGACTGCGCGTCAAAGCGCGCTCGATGCTGCGGGGATGAACGGGGATACCGTACTTGTCTTTGACTAGTGAAGCCAGAGCTGCCGGACGCAGGGACGGATCTTCCTGCTGCGCCTGGCGCACGAAAGCAAGCACTTCGGCGGTGAGCTTGTGCGCTTTTTTCGGCCCCCGCTTCTGTGGCATGAGTGCCGGCAGACCTCCCTGCTGGAACGCAGACTGCGCTTGATAGAACGAGGGACGGGAGAAGCCGAAGTGGGCTGCCGAGTGGCTCACCGCTTGTCCCTCGTTTTGCACCCGGCGTAGCATCTCGTACTTGACCTGAACCAGGTCTCGCGGATCGAAAAACTCGTGAGTCAAAAACAGTTCGTCGGTGACCTGCTCGGGATGGGGGTGCAAGGAGGCCTCTTGCTGGAGTGCCCGGGTTTTGGGATCGCGGGTTGGTTTCTTGGCCATGAGGATCGCAGTTCCAGCACGCCGTTTGGTTTGTAAGTATAATTATGCTCATATTAGAGCTATTGTCAACCTCCTGTCATGGCTCGAATACGCAGAGTATCTCGATAGTTACGCTTGTAGCTTCAGCAAGCATATTCTCCACTTGGCGTCCGCGCACATCTCCGTGGCATTATTTCCTTAACACTCGCGGCATATTTTCCTTTACACCAGGCACCGCACATGGGACGTTCATCGCTGTAACTCCTTTACTCGGTCTTGCAATCGAATTAGGTCCTCAAGACGGAAATAGGCACGGCCTGCGGCCACGTGGACGAATGGATCGGGTGCGGCCATGCTGGTCCAGGGGGCCGGTAGAAAGCGCATACGTCCGCTCGGGTCGCGATAAAACACACGCTCTTCGCCCCACTCCCGACCCTGGGCTGCTAGTTCAAGAGATTGTCCAAACAGCGGATGGAATGGATGGGTTATGCGGAAACGTGGGGCCGCATCGCCTGCCTCAGGTGCATTTGCTTGTGGTTTCCATGCAGTCCACCGGCGTCTATTGGATCCCACTCTATGAGATCCTCGAAGCGCGCGGTTTCGAGGTCCATCGAGTGAACGCGCGCCATACGAAGAACCTACCCGGACGCAAAAGCGACGTGCAGGAGAGCCAGTGGTGGTTGAAATTACACACCTATGGGCTGTTGAACAACTCGTTCCAACCCGTCTCCGAGATCCGGGTGCTACGATCCTACTGGCGGCAACGAGCAGAACACGTGCGTGGCGTGGCGACCTGCATTCAGCGAATGCAAAAAGCGCTGACTCAAATGAATGTGCAATTAGCGAACGTGATCAGCGATATCAGCGGGCTGACTGGACCAGCGATCGTGCGGGCGATAGTAGCGGGAGAACGTGATACCCAAAAGTTGGCTGCACTCAGTCATCCGAAGATTCAAGCCAGCCAGGAGGAGATCGCCCAGAGCCTGGAAGGCAACTGGCGTCCCGAGCTGGTATTTGTGGTGCAGCAGGAAGTAGACATGTACGATACCTACCAAAAACGAATCGTGGAGGGCGACCAACAATTGCAAAAGCAACTTGCTAGTTTGATGAGTCTCACCCCGCCGGGCGTAGGGGCAGACGCAAAAGCCCAAATCGCAGCCGCTAGCCGCTAAGAATGCGCTACGCTTTGAACTCAGCAGCGAACTGCAGCGTGTCACGGGCGTGGACCTTACTCGCATTGACAGAATCGACGTGATGGTAGCCCAGACGCTGGTCAGCGAAGTGGGCCTGGATTGGAGTCGCTGGAAAACCGAGTCGCACTTCGCCTCCTGGTTTGGGGCTATGCCCAGACAACCGGATTAGTGGAGATAAAGTGGTAGGAAGGGGAACGCGTCGTGTCGTCAACCGTATCGCTACTGCGCTGCGCCAAGCTGCCAACACGCTCATCCGAAGCCGCAGTTACCTGGGCGCCCAGTATCGCCGTTTCCGTACCAAGCTAGGAGCCCCAAAGGCCATCCCTGCGATGGCCCATCGACTAGCCCGACTCGTCTATCGCATGCTCAAGTACAGTCAAGCTTACGTCGACAAAGGGACTGGTAACTACGAAGAACGATTCCGTCAACAGCAAATCCACTTATTCCGGAAACGGCCAGCGAAACTTGGACTTCAGCTTGCGGAAATTCATGCCTGAGAGCAAGTTCTTGGAGAGAGAGGAGATGAATTCAATGAAAGCTGGAAACAAAATCGCAGTAATAAGCTCGGCGTTGCTGCTTCTCGCATGCGGATTCCTGTACTCGGGAAGACTGTGAGCGCCGCCGCCGAAGGCAAGATCACAGGAACGGTTAAACTCAACGGCGTCGCTCCCCACATGAGGGGCATCGACATGTCAAAAGACCCCTTCTGCTCTAAGGCTCACGCCAACGATCCCGCACATCTGGAAACCGTGGTGGTTGGTCAGAGCGGGGGCTTGGAGAACGTGGTTCTCCACATTTCCGATGGACTGACCGGGAGCGCGTTGACGGACGTACCAACGTCAGTGCCGGTATTCGATCAAAAGTGATGTGCTAACAGAAACGCTGAGATCTTGGGCGACCGAAAACACGCTCAGCCTCGGAAAAATTCACATTAGTCAGACCTTCGGAGAAAGGCGTTCGGCATGAAATACGCAATCCTCCTCCTGCTTCTTTGCATCGGAATTATTCTCCCGCTTTCATGCCTGCTTCACGCGCAGTACCTGACCTACTCCTTCAAGAGTGACGCCAAAAAGGGCAAGCAAATCTACGACTCTGCGTGTGTGGCATGCCATGGCAGCGACGGTCGAGGGGCCCCGAAGGCGATCAGCGGTTTCACGCCGCCGGATACGTTTCCTGACTTCACACGTTGCGACCAGACTACGGCCGAGGTCGACGCCGCTTACAAGGCGGTGATTGAGCACGGCGGTCCGACTCGCGGATTTTCACAGATCATGCCCTCATTCAGCGAGGCTCTCAGCTCCCTGGATATCGACGATGTGATCGCTTACTTACGGCAATTCTGTCGTAGTCCTCACTGGCCCAGGGGAGAACTGAACTTGCCAAGAGCGTTGGTTACGGAGAAAGCTTATCCCGAAGATGAAGAGGTGATCTCCACAGCCGTGAATGTGCAAGGTGCGCCAGGCAATCAAACCCATATCATCCACGAACAGCGCTTCGGCGTGAACAATCAGATTGAAGTGGATGTTCCGATCACGTTTCAGGATCAGAACCATGTTTGGTATGGGGGCGTCGGCGACACTACTTTAGCCGTGAAGCGGGTAATGGCTTCTAGTCTGCGGACAGGTTCGATTCTTAGCCTGCAAGGTGGATTTCTTCTTCCCAGCGGCAATCGTGCAAGGGGCTTTGGCTCGGGCACGACCACCTTCGAGCCCTTCGCTGCCTTCGATCAACTGTTCCGGACGGACACTTTCATCCAATTGCAACTCGGAGCCGATCTTCCGTTTCACACAGATATTGCGCCGCAATCCATATTTTTCAATTCGACCATCGGCCAGAGTTTTGCCGCTGATCACGGTCTGGGCCGACTGTGGAGCCCGATGTGCGAAGTCAACGCCAATCGGAACCTGGTAGACGCGGCCAAAACTGATTGGGATGTGTTGCCGCAGGTACAAGTCACCATCAGCAAGCGCCAGCATATTCGCGGAGATATCGGCCTTCGCATTCCGGCAACGAATACGGCTGGTCGTCAGAAGCAGCTCATGTTTTATCTGCTGTGGGATTGGGCGGACGGAAAGTTGACAAAGGGCTGGTAATGAGAAAGAGCAGAGTATATCTCGCCATCGCGATAGCTTCGTTACTCTCTTCGCCAACCTTGATGCGTGGCGGCGAAGCGAAAAACGAGTTGAAACCAGAATTCCATACCTCCGACCGCTGCATGGCCTGTCATAACGGACTGACAACACCATCGGGGAAGGACATCTCCATTGGCTTCGACTGGCGCTCCAGCATCATGGGGAATTCTGCGCGGGATCCCTATTGGCAGGCTAGTGTTCGCCGCGAGGACATCGAACATCCCGAATCAAAAGCCGAAATCGAAGATGGTTGTGCGGATTGCCACATGCCCATCTCACGATATGAGGCCAAGCTGCAGGGGAAACTGGGTGGGGTGTTCGAACATCTTCCCTTCGATAGCGATCCCAAGAAGAATGCCGCCGCCGAGGACGGTGTTTCGTGCTCTGTCTGTCACCAGATCTCGAAAGAAAAACTGGGCACGCGGGAGAGCTACAACGGTGGATTCGTCGTCGAAAATCCGCCGGCCAAGAACGATCATCCGGAGTTTGGTCCATATGTGATCGATAGGGGTCATACGCATATCATGCAGAGTTCGACGGGAGGCTTTCGCCCGACGGAGGCTGAGCACATTCATGACGCGGCTCTGTGCGCGACCTGCCACACGCTGTATACCAAGTCTCTTGGACCCGGAGGCAAGGACCTCGGATTTTTCCCGGAGCAGATGGTGTACTTTGAATGGTTGCATAGCGACTATCCCGCCCGGCAAACCTGCCAGTCTTGCCACATGCCGGAGGTCCACGAGCAGGTCGCAATCAGCAGCGTTCTTGGCGTGCCCCGGCCGGGCTTTCGGCAACACACGTTCGTTGGAGCAAACTTTCTGATCTTGAATCTCCTGAACCAGCATCGTGACGATCTCAGTGTTACGGCCATGCCGGTGGAGCTGACTGCCCAGGCAGAAAGGACCGTAGACTTTCTACAGTCGCAGGCTGCCCGGGTGACAATTCGCAACCTTGACACCAGCAACGGCCGGCTGAATGCGGAGGTCTTCGTAGAAAATCTGACCGGCCACAAACTGCCTACTGCCTTTCCCTCGCGTCGCGCCTGGCTGCATTTTCAGGTTCTGGATCGCAATGGGCATACGGTCTTCGAATCCGGCAAGTTGAATCCGGATGGCTCCATCGAGGGCAACGACAACGACGCCGATCCAATGCGCTTCGAGCCGCACTACAGGGAGATCACCAGCAGCGATGAAGTGCAGATCTACGAACCGATTCTCGGCGATCAGTCGGGGCGAGTCACGACCGGTTTGGCCGATGGGGTGGGATATCTGAAAGACAACCGGCTCCTGCCTTCGGGCTTTGAGAAGAGGACCGCCGATAAAGATATTGCCGTAGTGGGCGGAGCGGCGGACGACCCCAATTTCATCGCGGGCGGGGACTTGTTGTGTTATTCCGTTTCGTTAAACGGCATGCAGGGACCGTTTCAGGTGAAGGTCGAGCTTTGGTATCAGCCCATCGGATTTCGCTGGGCGCACAACCTGATCCCGTATGACGCTATGGAAACGCGCCGCTTCGTTGGCTACTACGAGTCCGTGTCGTCAGCTACCGCCGAAGTGCTCGCCCGAGCCGCGGTGACGCATTGAGGATTGGGCAGCTGCCGCATAGTCAGCATCGCAGTTCGAAGCCGCGCGATTGCGGCCATTTGTACATGGCGGCGTCGCATAATTTGGGCGAATTCGCAATCGCCATCGCAATTTTCGTTTGCCGCGAACCAGGCGGGGGGATGGGGACTGCCCCGCCGCCGGCGTAATTCTCGACGCGACCGGAAAGCTGTACGGTACGACCAACTACGGTGGCGCTCACAATAACGGATCTGTTTTCGAGATCACGCCATAACTGGGGCCTCGTGGGGTAACCTCCCCGAAAACAAGGCGATAGCACTGCCTCGAAAATTCCCTGCTAGACTTGCATTCCGTTCTCGGCGATAGCAAGGTTTATGGGTGTGATTGTGACTTCGTACCAAGCTTGCGAAGGGCTCGCGCCAGCATCTGAGCGCGTTTCTTCTTGGCCTTGGGATCAGGTTCAACGCCCTGCTCGATAAATCGCACCCCCTCGTGCAAGATCTTCCGAACCATATGGCAGAGCCGATAAGCGACGGCCCAGATGGCGGACTGATAGCCCAGCCGGAGCAGCAGACGCCGGAACACGACCTGATAAATAGGGGTTAGTCCACATTCGCCGACTACGAATACTCTAGAGTACCTCTGCGGCACGCATGAATGAATTGTCATTTGGCTGCAATTCGCCAGTTATCGCAACGGGATATGGTTAAGGAAGGTGGCCTACTTCCAGGTGGCATCTTTGCCGGAGGGTCTTTAATTAGGAATGAGAATTTGCGGAGTCGGAAGCGCATTTCCCAAGAATTATTCCAGCCAAAACGTCATTTGTGAAGCGCAGAAGAGCCACTGGCTTCCATCGCAGCCTACGAAGGTCTCTCAACCTGGGGGTAAAGCCAACGACGCCTCGATCCCATGCTGTTCTGGAACTCGGCGAGCCGCCATGGGCGGACTCGGTTCCGAACTAGTTCTTCTCAAGTGGTAAAGAGCAAATGACAAGAATGGCCCTCGAAACGGAAGTATTTGTCGTTGGCGGAGGTCCCGCCGGTTTGGGGGTCGCAATTGCGGCGCGCAATCGGGGATTTTCTGTCACCGTCGCTGACATTGCTCAACCACCGATCGACAAAGCTTGCGCCGAAGGGATCATGCCCGACGGCCTGGCCGCGTTAAGGAAGTTGGGTGTAAACATTCCGCTAGATGCGGCATCGCCGTTTCGAGGGATTCGTTTCTCGGACGGTGAATCCGCGGTGCAAGCCAGGTTCGCACAAGGTCCTGGACTCGGTACACGCCGCACGAAACTGCATGAGATTCTCATCGATAAGGCTGCTGCAGCTGGCATCGACATGCACTGGGGGGCTCGCGTCACTGGCTTAGCGCCGGATGGTGTCACAATGAACGGGATCAATGTTCGGTGCCGCTGGCTGGTAGGCGCTGACGGCCAGAATTCGCGGGTCCGTTGCTGGTCGGGACTGGACTCCGCTCGCACTCCGCCATCGACGCGCTTCGGCTTTCGCCGTCATTATCGCGTTGTGCCATGGTCGGAGTTTGTGGAAGTTTACTGGACCAAACACGGACAACTGTATGTCACGCCGGTCGGTCCGGAAGAAGTCTGCGTCGCCTTTCTTAGTCGGAATCCGAAATTAAGACTGGAAGATGCGTTCGCCGCATTTCCCCAAATATATGCTCGGCTTCAGAGCGCAGATCTCGTCACTCGCGAACAAGGGACAGTCTCCACTACGCGGGCTTTGCGGTCGGTTTACCGCGGATCGACGGTTCTCGTCGGAGAAGCGTCAGGCTCAGTCGATGCTATTACTGGGGATGGTCTTTCGATGGCTTTCCAGCAAGCCCACGCCTTAGCTGAGGCATTTTTGAACGATGACCTCGCTCAATACCAGTATGCACATCGTCGGATCGAACGTCTTCCGCGCATGATGGCAAACCTGATGTTGCTCCTGGATCGCAATCACTGGCTTCGCGCCCGCAGTTTGCGCGCTGTCGAAGCAAGTCCAACTTTGTTTGCGCGTATGCTCGCCGTTCACACCGGTGAACTGCCGCTATTTCGTATCGGGGTGGAGGAAACCCTGTCGTTTGGGTGGCGACTTATTCGCGCGTGAGATTGTCATGAGGATTTGCACCAACGTGACGGAACTCTTCCACAAAGGACCTAAGCTCTTAATGGTGAACCGTCGAAACGGAATTATCTTCTCATATATTTCCTTAGCCATTCTCTGCGTCGCGGGTTGTTCTTCTGACCTGTGGGCACAAGAGATGACAATCGAACTGGATCCCGCCATTACCAAAGTTGAATTTACACTTCCCGACGTGCTTCACACTGTGCATGGAACCTTTGCGATGAAGAGCGGACTGATTCACTTCAATCCTTCCAACGGGTCGGCGTCGGGCTTTGTTCTGGTTGACGTCAAAAGCGGGCAGAGCGGCAACAGCACGCGCGACCGGAAGATGCACAAGGAGATCCTGCAGAGCGAAGAATACCCGGATGCTACGTTCACGCCAACGAAAATGTCCGGACCTTTCTCAACGCAGGGCAGTTCGGAGCTTCAAGTCGACGGGACCTTTCGCATTCATGGCGGCGATCATCCAATTACATTGGTCATACAGCTGCAAATCAGCGGAAGCTCCGCTAATTTCAAAACTCAGCTGGTGCTTCCTTATGTGCAATGGGGCATGAAGAATCCCAGCACTTTTGTTCTGCGGGTAAGTGACAAAGTCGATCTGGAAATTGCTGCAAGTGGACGCCTCGTACACGCGCAATCCGCAGACACCAGGGCTCGCTGAAGCTTTCGGATACTGGATGCGCGCGAGTTCTTTCCTGTAGAGGGTATTCTGCGAGAATTCCTGCGCCAAACCCTCCAAGAGATTTCTCGCGGCGTTGTTGTCTTTGTCCCTGAGGGCGGCCACGGCCAGCAACATGCGCGCGAATGGCGCGAGATAGTGCCCTCTGGTGGCCGTAATGCGCAGGTCGTTGATACCGGCGTCCTTGTCGGTTTTGGCTCCACCGAGCCGCAAGAGCCATCGAACCGGCGCCGAATTCACGCCCAGAAGGTAGTTTTCCACACCAATCGCCAGGTATGCGTCGTAATAAGCTGGGTCCTGAGAAAGTAACTTCTCTGCCCGGCTACGGCCAGCCTTCATAAAACTCAGCCCCGCGAAGTTTCGTTGTTCAATCAGAGCGATGTAGTCGCCTCGGAGTCCATCAGCCAAAATATCGGCAAACTGGGCATTCTGCTCCTGAGGTGAATGCGCCAGCACCAGGTCAGCAAGATTGCGTGTTCTCGCAATCTCGGCCTCAAATGCGTTCTTCGCAACCGGGTCGGGGACCGGTTTCTCGCGGTTAAGAAATCTTGAGTTGTCAGTGAATAATTCGGTTTCCAGTATGTGCAAACGCTCGAATTCTGAAAAGAGAAATGCCGCCGCGTTCGAGACCGGGCCCACAGGATCTTCGGGGTGCGCGTGCTTCCAACTCTCGAACGTTATGTGCGCCCCAGCAAAATCGAGGTTGTACATCTGCCGATAGCCAACATCGAGTGGCGAGGGATTCACCGCAGCCAGAGATGCACGGCCCGCAAGAAACAGCAAGCACAATCCTATAGTCCCGAGATGTTTTGCGTTCCGGGGAAAGTAGGCAGATCCGGGTGCACGTTGTGGACGATTACGCAGGCTGAAAAACTCCCACCGGAAGAAACATCGTAATGAGCGCCCCACCAGAGGGAGCGACTCCGATCTTCACCGAACCGCCATGAACCTGAATCACAGCATCCACAAAGGCTAGCCCCAAGCCGTGTCCTGGAGATTGTTTCCCTTTTACGAATCGCTCGAACGCCCTCTCACGAATTTCGAGTGGAAACCCGGACCCGTTATCTTGAATCGTGAGTTCAGCGGCTCCATGCTCGGTCCGCAGCCGGATCAGAATTTCAGACTCGTTCGATAGATGGATGAGCTCATTTTCGAGCAGATTGCTGACAACGCGCTCCATGAGAGAGGCGTCCGCGTCGATCATCACCTTCGATTCCAGGTCGAGAATGAGTCGTTGATTGTGTTCGGCCATCGCCGGGCGGTATATTTCTGCCAACTGCCTGGTCACCTCAGATAAATCCAAGGGTTTGCGATCAAGGCGCAAAGCTCCTGCCTCTGCCTCTGCCAAGTCAAGCGTCGTGTTCAAACGCAGAAGCAGCCGGTCCAGACCTTCAATCGCTTCTCCCACGGACTCTTGTAATCTATCGGTTGTCCCGTCGCATACGGCCGACTCGAGCGTTCCGCGAATCGAGGTGACCGGGCTCTTGAGATCGTGGGCCACCGAATCCGTGACTGCGCGTAACTGGCTCACCGACGATTGAATACGGTCGAGCATGTGATTGAAGGTCTCCGAGAGACGCGCAATTTCATCCGAGTTCTTCGACTCCGGCAGGCGTTCTCTTAAATCCTCGCTTCCCATGCGCGCAACGGCTTCTGTAATCCGCTCGACTCTGAGCAGGGTTCGCCGCGCACTGAAATAAGAAATCACGCAGCCAAGCACGAACATCCCGCCCCATACCGCCAGGAAGCTGCGGATCAGCTTGTGCAGCAGGTGGCGAGCACCACGATCGGAGAGCCCAAGGTACACCGCCGAGCCATCGTAATGGACTCGGGCCACCACACGAAAGGACTGCTTCCATCCCTGAATACGAATCGATTGCGGTATGCCGGGGTTTAGGTTCGCCGTCTGAATTGCCTGAAGAAAGGCCTCTTTGGAATTGGGACCGACCCATAACGGAATCTCGTGCATTTTCGGGTCAGTCTCCAGGAAGAAAACGGAGTTCTGGTGCTTCCCGTTGGCGCCGGGCTCGTCAGGAATCTCCTGTGTTGCGAGCTCCGCGACTTCTTCCACGATCCGGTCGTAGAGGCTGTCTCTCGGCGTGTCTTCCGCCACCTGCGCGAGCGTGTCCGCCTCGCCGATTAACCATGCGTCACTTCGCTGCCGAATGCTCTGTGCCACCAGCAGATAAACGATGGAAAATGCGATAGCCGTTCCGATGGCGAATGCCGTTGCCGTCCAGATGGAAATTCGCCACGCCGCCGTGGTGCAAAATCGCTTAGGCATTTTTCAGGACGTACCCTACTCCTCGAATGGTATGAATCAAGGGCTTTGCCGACGCATGATCCACTTTGCTGCGCAGGCGATAAATGTGAACATCCACCACGTTCGTCGCCGGATCAATTCTCATTCGCCACACATGGTCAAGGATCATGGTGCGGGTTACCACGCATCCCGCATTCCGGCACAGATACTCGAGCAGGGAAAACTCTTGAGGAGTCAATTGCAGCAGTTCGTCGCCGCGACGGGCTTCGCGCCGGAGGAGATCCAATTGCAAATCTGCTGCCTGTAGACGTGTAGACTCGGTCTGTGGCGCAGCAGAGCGCCGCAGCAAATTTCTCAATCGAGCCAACAGTTCGGGAAGGGCAAACGGCTTGGTCAGATAATCGTCGCCGCCATGTTCCAGTCCACGCACTCGCTCATCAACAGAGCGACGCGCCGACAGAATGAGCACAGGTGTGGAACTGCCCTGCGCCCGGCAACGCGCAATCAGATCCAGACCATCCAAGTCGGGAAGACCAAGATCGACAATGAATGCGTCGTGGACTCCCTCAAGTGCCAAGGCCTCGGCAGCCTTTGCATTCACCGCTGCATCCACGCGGTATCCCGCCTCCAGCAATGCGCGATTGAGAAATTGCTGGATGTGGAGATCATCCTCCACCAAGAGCAATCGCATACCTTCGGGCCTCCCAAAAATTGTATCCTTCGAAGTAAGATGCATGGAACACCTCAAATGTTGAGTGCGCGTCGAGCTAGGGTCAGCGCGTCAGACCAAAACGTTGAAGATGAATGAATTAGCCCAACTACCCGACCCATGGCACAGACAAATTGATCGATCTCGCTTTCTTCCACAATCAGCGGCGGTGCGGCTTTTAGGACCATGAAGTTATTGCCACAAACCTGAGTCAAAATTCTTTCGTCCCTAAACATCCGCATGACCACCATTTGGCCGAACAGCCCTGGATGTATTCGTTGGAATGCCTCGAAGGGTAGACGGAGGCTGATTTTCGAAGGCGCCTGGAATTCGATGCCCGATAGCAGTCCGAGTCCACGGATATCTTTTATCATCTCGTACCCGGAAAGAGTCTCACGCAGCCGGCGACGAAGTTCTTCTCCCATTTCGATTGCACGTCTACCCAAATACTCTGTTTCCAACACCTCAAGCGTCGCCAGGCCCGCCCGCATAGCAAGCCCGTTCTCGCTATAGGTCGAGGTGTGCACGATGGCCCGCTTAAGCGAGTTGTAAACCGATTTGTATACCCTGTCAGACATCAGCACGGCACCAATAGGAATGAGACCACCACTCAAAGCCTTCGCTAGCACTACGATGTCGGGATCAAGGTCATAATGATGTGCCGCCAGGAACCCTCCTGTGCGGAACATCCCACTCTGCACCTCATCGAGCACGAACAAGGTCTCGTATTTTCTGCAGAGTTGCTGCGCGGTTTGCAGATAATCGCGGTGCGGAATCCGGATTCCACCCTCCGCCTGCACCGGTTCCACGATGAACGCTGCGAATTGCCTGGTGCTGAGTTTCGCTTCCAATGACTGAGCATTCTCGAACGGGATGTGTTCCGCTCCCGGTAACATCGGCCCGAACCCTTCGCGCCAGAACGGATTTCCCATGAGGGACAGAGCCCCACATGTCAATCCGTGGAATGCCCCCTCGGTGTATAGCAGACCGGAGCGTCCAGTGTGGCGCGCGCAAACTTGATCGCCCCTTCTACACCTTCACTTCCAGAACTCGCAAAGAAAACCTTGGATAGGTGCCCGCCCGCCAATTTGCACAGCCTGGCCGCTAATTCACCTGCAGCCTCGGGAACGTGGCTCTGCAGCATGGCGGGCCTGGAACGATCCAGTTCTTCTTTCAAAGCCGCGATAACCGAAGGGTGGTTGTGCCCGATGTTGTGTACGCAATATCCCGAAAGGAAATCCAGAACGCAATTTCCGTCTTCCGTGAAAAGCTCGGCACCCGAGCACCGTATGTACCGGAGATTCATCCCCAACACATCGAGCAGCTTCACCCATTGCGGGTTCACGTGGTCACTGTACAGGGCACTTGGGGACGCGACTTCAATTGGCATTTGTCGACCCTTCGGAACTTAAATCCTTACCACAGACTATTCGCAGAACATTAAACCCACGTCTCCGATAAATGACAATTCGTTCATTCTTGGATGTTCTAAATTCAGGCACAGAAGTTTTTCGATATCATCGATGGAGACAGCCAAGATCATTACAGGAGAACCATTGAGATCCTTCAGATTCATTCTCATCGCTTCCTTTCTTACCTCAACTGTTCTAGCCGTTAGCGATTGGCAAACGAAGGTTCCAGAGAGCGATCGTACCCGCCAGAATCCGATCGCTTCCAGTCCGGAGTCCTTGGCTGCAGGCAAACAAACCTATGCAGACAAATGCGCCAAATGCCACAGCGCCAACGGAGAAGGCAAAGGGAACCATCCTTCGCTGCAAACAAAAAAGGTCCATTCCGCTAGCGCTGGCGAACTGGAGTGGCTGATCGCTCACGGTAATCGTTGGCATGGGATGCCAGGCTTTGGGAGCTTGTCACAAGAACAGCGATGGCAACTGGTCTCCTATGTTCAATCTTTGCCGACAGGTTCCACTTAGTATTGCCTTGATTGGGGATCCCGCTCCGATTCACGGGGGAGTTCGAAGTAGTAATCATGATCGCGGTTGTGACCGAAGAGATGCATGGGTCGGACTGAGTTGCTGACCTGGGTTCCTGACATGGGGCCGACACCTTCCCGCTTCTTGCAGCTCGGCTGCCAGTACCGTTCTAGGTCCCCATACCGGTTTCCAGTATTGCGCCGTGGACTCCATCACAACTTCCTCGACCCCCTGTTCGACGAACCATTCCGATAGCCATCGCAGATGGTCAGGGGTGGTACCAAACTGCGCCTCGCAAACTCATGCTCGCCTTCGACTTCGACGTCGGTCACGACCACCACCAACATCTTTTTATGTACATCAATTCCCGCTATCCTGTACGACATAAGCTTCCTCCTGGCGGGAGAGGAGAGCGTGCCGCAAGTTCCTTTAACCAGGGTCGCAGGCTATCGCCGCTCCCATCGCAGGGAAAGACAACGCCCAATTATTTGCTCAACCAGGCACGCTCCGGATCAGACAGTTACACGGCCTCGACTTTTCCACTGTTGAATCGATCTTGCCACTCCCAGCCTTCCCTATTCTGCTCGACTCGAAACCATTTTCATAAGGTTTCGCGGGCCGTAAGGCCCTAAATAGACAGTTATCTATTCGTTAAGTTCTGCAAGAGAAGGAAGACCTGGGCAGATATAACAGAGCTCTCCAAAGGCCCCCCCCTTTGAGGACGTTCTAATACAGCTGTCAGGTTATTTGTTCACCCCTAGTGATTCTTACAGTATCAACTCGGTCTGTCCTTTATTACACTCCGAGGAACTCGTAACCTAAGGAGTCATCGCTTTGGGAGGGTGAACATGCCAGCCGCCACAGCAGTCGCACTAAGCCGTCAAAATGGAAAAACCACGCCCCCGCCGAAGGGTCGCGAGCCGGTTACCCCCAGCTGGGTCGGGCGCGTCCCCCAACTCAAGCCGGGCCAGTACGCCGATGGCATGCCCATCCATTCGCCCGAATACATCTGCTGCAAGCTGCTTCTGCGGCCCAACAAGTTCCATTCGCGAGAGAGCTTCTTTGACTTCGGCAAGGTCATGCGCGAGCCAGCTAAAGAGCACGGCGTGAAATACACGACAGAAGGCTTCTTGGAGCAGCCGGTCAAAATCCGCGAAGTGCTGTTTATTGACACGGATGACTTTCGCCTTTACAACAACGCCTTCATTCTGCGCCGCCGGATCCCGTACAAGGACGGCTTCCCAATCGGCGAGCCCGAGATCGTCTTCAAGTACAGGCATCCCGAATTGCAGGCCGCGGCCGAGACCGACGTCCGGCCGAATATCCTCGGCGATCACCGTGTCAAGTTCAAGGTCCAGGCCCTGCCTTTGAAGGAGAAGCTGGGCGGCATCCGTCTGCTTTACTCACACAACGTGCAGTTCACCCGCGGAGCCATTGGATTAGGCCGCGAAAATATCCGCGACATGGACTCTTTGATCGACTTGCTCCCGGTGCTTGGGAGAGTCAGGAAGACCCCGAAAGAAGAGATCCATTTGGTCAGCAATACCATCGTCGAGGAGGTGCTTCAGGACATCGGCCTGCTGGATTTCGGTTCGGGCCTCACCTGTAAGGCCAACGTGGCGATCTGGCGTACCCGCGGTGAGCACCGTCCGCTCATCGGGGAGTTCGCTTACCAGTTCAAGTTCAAAGACCGTGCGCAGCTCAGCCCGGAGGCATTGCGCCGAACGGAAGCCTTCTTTGTCGCCCTGCAGTATGCCGCCGAGGACTACATCGCGCTGAATGCGACGAAGACCGCCACCGTGTACCGGTTGCTGGGCAATCCGCCCAAGTCCCATGAATGAACGCAAGCTTCTTGTCCGAATGAAGGGATCATGGTCGTGAGCCATGGCTGATACTGCTGCTAGACCCGCACTTCAACCCGGGGAAACTGCTGCTAAAGCGGCAGCAGTTTCCATCTGGGAGATATTCCTCGAATTTCTGATCATCGGCGCCACCAGCTTCGGCGGTGTCGTGCCCTATTTGCGCGGCAGCCTGGTGACGAAGCGACAGTGGATTGACGACAAAGAATTCGTTGAGATGCTGTCCATCAGCCAGAGCCTGCCGGGACTCAACGCCACGAACATGGCGGTCCTGGTGGGAGAGAAGCTGCGCGGCGCAATGGGTTCAATTGCCGGGATCGTCGGCATCTGCCTTCCTGGTGGATTGCTGATGTTCGCTGTCGGCATCTTTTACCACCACCACGGCGAGCATGTGTGGATCACTGCCGCATTGAAGGGTGTGGCGGCGGCGGCAGTTGGGCTGATTTTGTCCACCGTTGTAAGCCTCAGCAAAAAGTCGCTCTCCCATAATTTCGATTTCGTGTTCATGGCAGCAACAGTGATCGCGGTGAACCGGTTGCACCTGGGAGTGCCGCGTACGCTGGTCGCGGTCGGGGCTCTGGCCATTCTCTTCCACCATCCGCGCAAGGCGCAAAAAGAGAGCGTGAAGCCATGAATGAGATTCCAGCCCTGATTCGCGTGTTTGCCTATCTATCCATACTCACTGTCGGCGGCGGCATGGCGGCTTTCCCCGAAATGAAGATCCTGACCGTCGATGTGCACAAGTGGCTTACGTTCCCGCAGTTAATTCACCTGTACAGCGTTGGCCAGATGGCGCCCGGCCCCAACATGATGATGATCGTGTCAATTGGACAATGGGCTGGAGGAATCCTCGGCGCGATCGCTGTCCTGGGTGCTTTTTTCGGGCCGACTGCTGTGCTCGCGTTCATGGTTGCCAAAGCATGGAAAAAGCTCGAGAAATGGCCGTGGAGAACGTCGATTCAGCAGGGACTGGCGCCGGTATCGATCGGGTTGCTGCTGGCCGGCTGTTTCAGCATGGCCAAAGGCGCCATTACCGGAACCGAAACCGCAGCCATTGCGGTTGCTGTACTGCTAATCCTGCTGCAGTACAAAGTTAATCCGGCTCTGCTAGTGCTGGCCAGCGCAGGCGTAGGTATTCTTACGTTCATGCCCAAGTGAGCTGTGGCCACGCAACCCATGATCCAAAGGGTAGCAATTGAGAACCATACCTTCGACGCCGTTCCAGACATCCAAGTCACATTAATTTCAGACGTTCTGAACCTACGGACAAGCTGTTGCGGACTACTCCCGGATTGCCGGTCGTTCGCAAA
Source organism: uncultured Acidobacteriota bacterium (assembly GCA_963838905.1). GTDB lineage: Bacteria > Acidobacteriota > Terriglobia > Terriglobales > Acidobacteriaceae > JABDBE01. The sequence continues at coordinate 3,141 of CAWITE010000010.1, read as the reverse complement.
GAACTTGAACGCTCGGATCATGCAAGTAAAGCGTTCCCTCGATCACGGGCCCGCCGTCACCGTCTACCTCACCCTCGCGGGCCACGGGGTGCTTGTGAAGATCCGCGGCACGGTCACCCCGACCCGCAACAGGCCGATCACGACCACCTCGACGAAAACCCGGAGCTGCCGTTCAGCGAACTGAAACTCCATCTGAACGGCGGCTCGCGCGCGACGGTCGCCAACCCGAGCGCCTGCGGCTCCTACAGCGCCGAAGCCGACCTCACGCCGTGGAGCACCCCGTTCACGCCGGACGCGACGCCGACGAGCCCGCCGTTCACGATCACCGGCTGCGAAGCGCCCCGCTTCGCGCCCTCCTCGAAGCCAGCACAGCGAGCAACCAGGCCGGCGGCTACAGCCCGATGAGCGTGACGTTCTCCCGCGAAGACGCCGACGAGGACCTCGCCGGCCTCACGGTCACCACACCCCCGGTCTCTCCGGCAACCTCTCCGGTGTCCCGCTCTGCGGGGAACCCCAGGCGGCAGAAGGGACCTGCTCGGCGGCGAGCAAATCGGCGAAGTGACCGCCGGCGCCGGCCCCGGCCCCGAACCGGTCTTCATCAAGGGCGGCCGGGTGTTCCTCACCGGCCCGTACGATGGCGCCCCGTTCGGCCTCTCGATCGACGTCTCCGAGCACGCCGGCCCGCTCGACCTCGGTTCCGGCCCCTGCGACTGCGAAGTCGTACGCGCCACCGTCAGCGTCAACCCGCAGACCGCGCAGCTGACCGTCACCAACAGCGCGCTCCCGACGGGCAAGGACGGCATCCCCTTCCAGGTCAAGAAGGTCAACGTGCTGATCGACCGCCGACTTCATCAACCCAACCAACTGCAACCCGCTGAGCGTCACCGGGACCATGGCAAGCACCCAGGGGATGCGCGCCAACGTCTCCAACCACTTCCAGGTCACCAACTGCGCCGCGCTGGCCTTCAAACCCCAGTTCAAGGTCTCGACCTCAGGCCGCACGACTAAATCAGGTGGAGCTTCGCTTATTGCTACTTTGACGTATCCGAAAGCTGTGTTTGGTAGTCAAGCGAATATTGCTCAGGTGAAGGTTGATTTCCCGAGGGCGTTGCCGAGCCGGTTGACTACTCTTCAAAAGGCTTGTACTGCCGGGCAGTTCGAAAAGAATACCGGTGGTTGTCCTTATGCGTCGATTGTGGGTTATGCGAGGGCTGTGACTCCTATTTTGCCTGTGGCGTTGGAAGGTCCGGCTTATTTTGTGAGTCATGGTGGTGAAGCTTTTCCATCGTTGATTGTTGTTCTTCAAGGGTATGGGGTTACTGTTGATTTGGTGGGTACTAGTTATCAGCAAGAAGGGGATTACGGTGATTTTGTAGAAACGGTGCCTGATGTGCCTGTGGGGTCCTTTCAGTTGGTGTTGCCGCAGGGGAGGTACAGTGCTTTGGCGGCGAACGGGAACTTGTGCAAATCGGCGAGCAAGCTGTTGATGCCGACGAAGTTCGTGGCGCAGATCCAGGGGCTGTGCTCGAGCAGGAAACGAAGATCAGCGTCACCAACTGCCCCAAGGCGAAGAAGGCGAAGGTGAAGCACCACAAGAAGCACGGTAAGGGGAAGAAGAAGTAGGCAAGCAGGCAGGCGGGTCCGATTGTACCGTCGCTGTTGGGGTCTATTATTGAGAGCGTGGTGTGTCGGTTTCGGTGTGGCAGCGTGTTGTGGTGAGCGATCCCGCCGCGGGTGGTGTTGTGCTGCGTGTGGTGGTGTTGGTGATCCTGGGGGGCAGTGAGTGGTGAGTTGACGGGGATCAGCGTGAATACGGGCGCCGATCAGGCTCGCGGCGCGCCCTCGGACATGCCGGCCCAGTACTCGAGCACGAAGTAGGCGGGGAGCAGAAAGCGCTGCTGGCTGATTTCGAAGGAGGCGCCGAAGTCCTCCATTCCCCACAGGGGGCTGCCGGACTTCATGAACCTGGGGTAGAGGTCCAAATCGGGCCCCAGGGCTTGTCCTGCGCTTGAACTTGTGCGCGGAGCGGGACCTTGGTGATCCAGGAAGGCACTTCGGTGTCATCGGCGATGGTGGCTGGAGGGGACTGCACCGAATCGGTACGCTGCAGTCCGAGCGCTTCGGCGGTGGTGAGCGACAGCATGGTGTGTGTTGCGCCCGAGTCGACGACGCCGTCGAGCTTGACGGCGGGACGCCCCTCGGCTTGGACGAGAAGCTCCAGCATGGGCACGTTGCGATACCGGTATTCGAAGCGCCAGCGGGCCATGAGGCAGCGAAGCTAACGGGCGGCGACGACGGAGTTCGGGACGTGAAAGAGCCTGACCCCGAGGTGGTCCGCGCCGAGCGCCTCAAGCAGGTCCTCCTGGGTGTCCCGCACGGCGATGATCTCGCCCCGGCGCACAGCGACCCACTTTCCAAGATAGTCGTCCATCTCCGCCGGGAAGGCAGCCACTCAATGACGCCGTCCTCAGGGTCAACCTGCGGGACGGTGCCAACGGTACGGAGAACAGATCGACCATGAGCCAAGTGTAGCGTCACGTGGCTGGCCGATCTTGAGCGGTCTCGCCCTCTCGGGTCCGCTCAGCGCCCTCGTGTTCTGCCCCTGCGTCTCTGCCCTTGTGGCTCAGCGGCTACCGTGCCACGTGTGGGGTGTGATCGGGTATAGTTGGCTGGTCGGGTCGTAGGGGCAGGGCAAGAGGAGCGGAGAGGGGTTTGGTGTGTTGAGTGGTTTGGGGAGCAGCGATACGTTGACGGCGGCGGCATTGGCGGCGAGGGTGGTGTGTTCGTGAGGCGAACTCTAGGGTGTGCTTGTGATGGGATGCTCGATCCTCGGGGTGCTGCTCGCCCATCTACTGAAAGTCCTGGTGGTTGTTATGTGACTGCTCGCCACGATGTAGCGACCGTGGGAGAGTCCCTGACTGGTTTGAGTGAGCGCTCTGCGCGACACATTATCGTGGGCCGCGGAATCGTGAAGAGCTTGAAGCGAAGCGGATGCGCAGCGGTCTCCAGAACCCATAAAACAAAATCACTCTGTGATAGATCGGGTCTCCAGACAAGCACTGCTAGTAACCCTTACCGCCCTGGGTGTGACACTCACCGTTCCATCCCTAGCCCAAGCAGAACAAGGTAAGTGCCCGAACG
>CAWITE010000009.1:7500-660340 GCA_963838905.1 uncultured Acidobacteriota bacterium | reverse complement strand
ATTTTCGAGGCAAAGAGCGCCCTGCTAAGGGGCGAAGGGCACCGCCTCCGCTGCGCTACGCTGTGCAGGGCTTCGCTCCGCTACGGCGGCGCTTGGGAGTAACTGCGATGGTGAATCGGGTGGGAGAGGACTACAGAAGGACATAGGCAAGTCGGCTAGAGAATGGCATTTTGACCCTGAGGGGAAAGATAAGGGTTAGCACAGATACTTTCCCCCCAAGGAGGCAACTCAAATGAGTTACGACGTCAAATATATCGGAATGGACGTGCACAAGGAAGCGATTGTGATCGCCGTCCTCGATGGCAGTGGCAAGCTGGTCATGGAAACCATCGTTGAAACCAAAGCCAGCAGCATTCTGCAGTTTCTCCACGGTCTACGGGGCGAGCTGCATGTGACCTGGGAAGAAGGCACCTGGGCGGCCTGGCTGTATGATCTGCTGCAGCCGCAGGTGCAGGAAGTTGTGGTCTGCAATCCGCGCCGCAATGGCTTATTAAAGGAGGGCAGCAAGAGCGACCAGGTGGATGCGCGCAAGCTGGCCGATCTGTTGCGCAGCGGAATGCTGCGACCGGTCTACCACGGAGAAAATGGACTGCGAACGCTGCGCGAGTTGGGGCGCAGTTATCAGACCATCGGCAAAGATTTAACCCGGGTTATGAATCGGCTTAAGGCGGTGTATCGAGGCTGGGGCATTCCCTGTGCCGGCACCCGCGTTTATGCCGCGCGCTATCGGGAAGAATGGTTGAGCAAGCTTCCCCAAGCCGGGGTGCGGCGCCGAGCGGAGCTGCTCTATCCACCGCTGGATGGATTGCAGGCCTTGCGGCGCGAGGTGCGACCCGAGTTGTTAGCCGAGAGCCGGAAACATAAGGCTGCGAAACTGCTGCGCCAGATTCCCTGTATCGGTCCGATTCGAGCGGCGAGATTGATTGCGCTGATGCAAACCCCGCACCGGTTCCGCAGCAAACGGCAGCGGTGGACCTATAGTGGGCTGGGCATTGAGACCCACGACAGTGCGCAATACCGATAGGTTGGCGGACAAGTGCAGCGTTCCAAAAAACCGCAGCAGATCCGTGGTCTCAATCGGAACCACAACCCTGAGATGAAAGAGATCTTCAAGAGTACGGCCACCAGGGCCAGTTGTGGCACGGGACCGTTCCACGAGTTTTACGCGGCTTTGCTGGCCAAGGGCATGGAGCCGGAGATGGCTCGTCTGACTTTGGCGCGCAAGATCGCGGCCATTACCTTGACACACCTTGACACTTTGGAAGAAGGAGGAACGTTTCGACGCCGAACAATTGAAAACGCAAGCCGCTTGAGCATGGAACAGAACCCAGGTGATCTCCCAAGGTTTTCATGCCTCGGTGGTGGCCAGTCGGTTCTTGCGATGCTCGGGTTCGAGGGAGAGTATCTAAACGCTCATTAGGCGCTCTGTGTGCGGAAGTTTGCCACCGAGTCTCCGGCTCAATCCTATGCCCTCTCGGATAACCCAAAAAAGCTATAGGCCTCGAGCCTCACATAGGATCTTGGTTGGCACTTAAGCCAACGCTTAGCTTGCGTAGCTTCGGAACCGAACGGCGTCGTGCGCCACTGACTTCATGAAACCGTCGAGTGGGGACAAGCAACTGGGGTCGGCATCGCCGCGGGAAAGTGCGGCGAGCCAAAGCGACCAAACCAATAACCCCTCTAAGGATGTGGTGAGGAATGAGGTGGGGCTGGATGTAAGTCACCACACCCGCATCTCCCGGAGGGGCGGGGAGAAGCTTTTTCTCTTGACATCCTCTTTCACAGCGCGGCATAGCCGCAACCAAACACTGTCGTAAGCTTTCAGCTGTCAGCGTTAGCAATCAGCTTTAGCCGGTGCACAAACCCGTTCGTTGTAATCCCTTAAATCGTACTTACCATTCGGGGGTGCGGGCTGACGCTTGCGTTACGGGCGTTCCCCGTCTGCGTATCATTATAGGTTGTTCGAAAACCAACAACGATACAGAGGAGAACGCCCATGCATGAGTTTATCGCTAAACACCAGGACAAGATCGCCGGCACACTTTCAGGATTTGACCGCTTAGTATTTCGCGGACACCTGCGCTCCATCGGCAGTCCGCAGGGGATGATGAGCTATCTCTGGACCAACCAAGTCTTCCTCAAGAACTTTGGCGACCATGTGGAGAAGGTCACCGAACGTGTCAGGGAAGCTTCCCTGGCTGCAGCCAAGGCCAGCGGACGCCCGGTGAAATATCTCAATTCCAGTCAGCTCAACAAAGAGACCATCGCCCGCGACATCCTGGCTCAAGATGGCGTCCGCGCCGGCCTGGTGTGCGTGCTCAGCTGTCTCGAACCCTGTTGGAAGTTCGAGATCCATCGCAATCGAACGGCGAAAAAACTACAGTTGAAGCTACGCCCTGGCAAATGCCTGTTCCTCTACCACTACCAGGTCCATCCTGTCTTCGGCTTTCTCAATGCCCGCATCCAAACTTGGTTCCCGTTCTCCATTCAGATCTGCCTCAACGGACGCGAATGGCTGGCGCGACAGATGCAAGCCGCCGGTCTGGAGTACCTGCAGCATGATAACTGCTTCCCTTACATTGCCAACTGGACCAAAGCGCAGCGCTTGATGGATCGTCAGCTCAAAACTAAATGGCCCAAGCTGCTCAACGGCATCGCTCGCCAGCTCAACCCGATTCATGGCGAGATCTTCCGTAAACACCCCATCTCCTATTACTGGTCTACTTACCAGCACGAGTGGGCTCTCGATGTGGTTTTCCACCATGCCGCCGACCTGCGGCACTTCTATCCACGCTGGGTGAACCATGCCATGACCACTTTTTCCAGCCCTGACGTCATGCGTTTTCTCGGTAAACACATCAACTGCAATGGCCAGCTACACCAGGACTTCTCCGGAGAAGTCGTCAGTGACTTCAAACGCCGCGCCGAGGGAGTACGTATCAAGCACAGCGTCAATGGCAACTCCGTGAAACTTTACGACAAGGCCTATACTCCGAAAGGCAGCGTCCTGCGCGCCGAGGCCACCATCCATAACGCCGATGACTTCCGCGTTTATCGGCGCAAGGAGGGAGACCGCACAGGGCCTCGCGCCTGGCGTCGACTGCGCCGGGGCATTGCCGACTTATACCGCCGAGCCCAGCTCTCCCACAAAGCTGCAGCACGGTATCTGGACGCTTTCGCTACCGTCGACGACACGACTACTCTCGACCAACTGCTCCAGCGACTGGAACAACCACGGCAATGGCGCGGCCGTCGGGTGCGTGCCCTCCGTCCCTTAGCCGACGACCGAGCACTCCTCTCCGCAATCAACCACGGCGAGTTCGCTATTCATGGCTTCCGCAACCGCGATCTCCGCGCCATCTTCTTCCCCCAGACTACCGACGACAAACAACAGACCCGCCGCCACTCTGCCTGGATTAGCCGCAAACTTCGTCTGCTGCGGGCTCACGCCCTGATCACCAAAATCGTGGGCACACACCGTTACCAGCTAACCTCCGGCGGTCGCAGGATCATCGTGGCTATCCTCAGTGCGTTACGCTCCACAGTTGCCCAGCTCACGCCTGTGACAGCCCAACTAACCGCGGTCGCCGCATAGACGCCATGAAAAATCTTTGCAAACGAAAAAGATTTTGGAGGTTAATGTCATAGGATGAGCGTTATGGCGATATTTCAACAGTTATGGTCAGTTACTTCGGCTCCGCCTCGACGATGTCTAAGCCGGGCCGGTCTGAAAAAATGAAGAAGCGGTCGGGGTCGGTAGCATAACACGCCATCGTACCAGCTACTTCCTTGTCCGCTTCATAGGCAGCGAGTTTCTTGCCTGTTGTGGCATCGACAACGGCGTAGGTGGAACTCCGGCAAGAGTCGGAATCGGCGGTACTATCGCAGCTGCGGCGGAACTGAACAACTAATTTAGTCTGTTCTTAACCACTCGAATCCCGAAATCCGGTGATCCTGTGCCAGTCGGAGCGTCGACCACAATTTTGCGGACCACGCCACCGGCAGCCGAAATCGCGTAGACGGTCGCGGGAGACGTCGCCCTCATCAGATACACGAGACCATCGTCCCCGGTGATCGCCACCGACCGACTAACCGCCTGGGTCTGCGGTTGCTGAGCGCTAGTATCTTTGGCATCGCCAGCTTCTATTGCACGCTCGATCTCGACATCTCCATCCAACACCAATTGCTTCACGACGTGGCCGGTGGGATCGTAGATCACAGTTGCTGCCTTGTAACCGGGTTGATATTGCAAGCCGGACATCAGGATCTCGCCCGAGTGAAACACCGCGAGTTGCGAGGGGAAAAAGGCGATCGCTGGACGTTCTAAAACCACCGACGATTCACGCGTCCCATCGGCAGCGAAACTGTCAACGATCTTGACGGCCCCGTCTACACGCAGCATGATGACGCCACCATCAGGCCGGACTACGTAGCGGTCGACCACAGCGCCCGAAGTATCGAACTCCGTTTCTACGACGCCTTTGCTCGACAACCTGAAAAGCGGACCCATCATTCCCGGACCTATCTTGATCAGCTTGACGTACAAGCGTCCTTGTTCATCACAAGCCGTCGGAAACGCAATACCGCAGTGATACTCGCCCACGACGCTGACGGGCACTCGGCTCTTTGCCACAAGAACCTTGGTTTGCGCAGCCATCGGAAGTGCAGTCACACACATGAAGAGCAAAAACTGCAGGAATCTTTTTCATGTGACAGTGCCTCTTGTGAATCATATCGCGTACATGGCTATGGGCTGATGTGTTGGACTGTTCGTATCCCGTGGCGCACCGAGCAGCATTCGGTATCTGACAGGCGTGCACACTAGACATTAGGTAGATCGGGGGAAGCTTCCCGTGCCCACGTACACCTTCCCGTTCATGACGGTGGGGATAAGAAGGTGATTTCGGGTCCGAGCAGGTCGCGCGTTCCCGCCTGATTCGTGTTGTACAACTCTTGGGAAACCTTCGTGGCATCGTAGGCGTGCAATACTTCGGGCGGGATTCCGTGGTTATAGGGTATTTTTTCAATCGCCCACAGCATTGCGTTGGCCGATCCGTTGGCTGAAACGCAAGGCGTACTGCCCCGAAACTTCGTGGGCGCTTGATAAACCGGGCACTTGGAAAGCAAGCCGTTGGACGAAGCGTACTGGCTGAGAAAATCTTCCGTCCCCGAATAATAAACTGTGTTGTTCCAATAGGCCGCGCTGCCCCAATAGCCGGTGGCGGAGCCACACACAGTTTCGATCACTCGATTCTTCTGGGCATCGAACTTGCCCATATTCGAGCGATCCACCACGTAGATGAGTCCTTCTTTTCCCGCGGTGATGATTTCATCGGGAAACTTGCCCTTTTGAGTCGGCAACAGCATTCCCGTTCCCGATCCCGATCCAAGATCGAGGTCGTTCTTCGCCAATTTGAGTTGATCGTACGGCGTGAAGTAGTCCGTCACACCGAGCGAGCATTGAATTTGAGGAATGTGTCTCCTCGGTCGCTGCCTCCTTTATTGATGTCGGGAACCGTTGGGCGTGCTGTTAAAGACAGCGGACTGCGCCAGACTTGTAGCCCCGTAACCTAAGACCCAGCCGTGGAATGGGGCGACTTCGGCGAACGAGGCCCAGCCAATATAAACAACCCCATTCAGCAACAATAATCCCGGTCGCTGCGATTCGTGTTGGGGATTGAAACTCACGATACGGTGGTTATTTCCTGCGCCGGTCCCCTTTACCGAAGCTTTAATCTGGACTGGGCCCCCAAACTTTTCCGCTCCGCTCGTAATATCCAAGGCATGCAGCCGGTTCACATACTTACCGTTCTCTTTCGTTGCCGCGGCCAGGTAAAGAGTCCCGCTGCTGGGATTAATCACCGGCGTCCCCGTGATTCCAATAGTTGAAGCGAAGGGACAAACTTTGGCCCCGGTATCTTTGCACGGAATCGGCGTAACCCCTTTGCCGGGATTGATGAAGCTGTCGTGCCACAGGGCCATCGTGTTTACGCCGTCCGCATCGAACGGATACACGCTGTCAGTCTCGGTCGCCACGTAGATGACGTTGTAGGTTCCTTTACCGACGGCCGCCACGTTGTAGACGTAGAGCGGCTGGCCGAAGATTTGCCCACCCACGGGAAACGAAAACACCTTCCCAAAGGTTTTGGCATTGACGTTGGTCGGCGTAAGGACTGTTTCATGGAGGTTCTGCCCCGTCCGAGCCAGATCATTGTGCCAGGTGAGCATACCCCGAGTAAGTTTGAGCCTGCGTGAGCCAAACGCCGAAACTCCACAGGCAGAGAATCGCCAAGAGCTTGCACAGTGGCTGGAAGACTCGACCGGACAAGACTCCGCCGGACAATGAGTGAACCCTTCTACTGGTTTGCATTGCATCCTCGTGTGGTTGTCAGAAGACTTGAGAATGAGAACGCGCCTGCTATTCGCAGAACAATTCTTGTAGGGTACCGAACTGCCCGCCATTGTGAACCTGCCTGCACCGGCTGGCACCGGCCTCTCGAACCGCTGAAGTGCGGGCGCCGCACAAATGTAGGGGACCGTCTCTGGGTCAAGACAACAGAGCAGCGCAGCCCGCTACCAGCAAGGCAATGGCCCACAGCAGATCGAAGTTAAACCACGTGTGTCGCAATAGCCGGAGTCCCAGATTTTCATAAGTTTCAAAGAACAGTAGCGCGAGGATCCCCGCCACCACCAGCATGCTTACGGTGTGAACCAGCACGGCGAGCACAACTACAGAAGCATTTAAAGGCTGAGAAACTGCGGGCGCAGTCTCCGCCATGGCGGGCGCCATCCCGAGCATGGGCTGAGCCAACAAAACTGGGATGAGCATCAGCCCTGCGCCGTGGGCTGATGCCATCAGTAACGACCAGACGAACAGGTCTTTTCTGCTGGCCCTCATTCCGCATCCTTGGGGATGCCTCGCCCGGAATGTTCGATATGCACCTAGAGTGAAAAGAATGGCAGCTACGCTCCACTTCAGAATATTCATGGGTAGGAAGTGTTGAAGGAAGCGTAAAAGAAGAATTGCGAGGGCGATCGCGCTTGCGTGTCCGAGAGCAATCGGGAACAGGGCGCCGATCACTGCCGAGCGGCGTTTTTCCTGCAGACCCAGAGCCAAAGCAAACAGCCAGCCCATGGCCGGGTTAAGACCATGGTAAGCCCCGAGCAGCGCAAGAACTGCCCATGGCCAGGTATGGCTCATGGATAGCAGTAGAAGTCCGAGGACGCGTCGCCGCCCTGCAATCTGACCTGGTGTCCACGCAGATCGCCGAAGTCAACAAACAATTTCGGATCGAGCTCAATTCCTCCCGACGGGTTTACATCCAGCTTGACCATCCAACCACGAATGCCATCGGGATAAAACTGCTTATCCCACGAAGCGTACAACGAATTGGTGAAATAGACGCGGCGACCGTCCCGGCTGATTTCCACCATCTGCGGACCACCGTTCAATGCTTCCTTCGGCTTGGCAGGATGCGCTGCGCGGCGTACGATCCCGCCAATGTGAACTGAGCCGACCAGTTTGGGATTGAATGGATCAGAGACATCGTATTGCCGCATTTCGCCCGTGCCCCAGCAGGAAGCGTAGAGAAAACGGTCGTCCACAGAAAGATTGATGTCGGTCAGGAGCGGAGGCACGGCCTTGAAACCCTGGAGTAGCGGGGGCAGTTGGCTCGGGTCGGCCGGCTCGGCGGGAATCTCAATCACCTTCTTGATTTCCCATTTTCCGTTCGAGGCGCCATTTGGCCGGTGCCACAACCAGATCGAACTGGAAAGATCTTTCAGCGAAGTAACCACTCCGACAAACCCGTATGCCTTAGTCGGATCGTGCGCCGGCCGTAGCTCAAGCACCATCTGCTGTTCTGCACCGAGATCCAAAGCCTGAATGTGCCGCCGCTTGCGGAGATCCCAGAAGTGAAGACTGTGTCCGTACTTGCCCGCTAACAGCAATTCGGGATTCACGCCGTTCTCCACCATGTTCGGGGTGCCCCACTCGCTCGTGACCACGACGTCGTATCCCAGATGCCAGGCGAAGTCATAGCCAAAGTATTGCGGACCGCGGTCCACCTCCCAACGCCCCAATGGCTCGAAGGTGTAATGATCGAGAGCAAAGATTCCGCCGGGACCATCGCCTCCGGGCGCGCCGAGAGCGCTTACGTAGATGCCGTCGGGGCCGCAGTGCAGCGTGTGGGGACGACTGTAACCGGTCCGATCCGCCAGCGTCTGCGGCTCGATTACTTTTACGATCTTCGGCTTTTTCGGATTTGGCTTGATGTCGAGAACGTGAATCCGCGAAGAGCGCAGACCGGGAACAATCAGATATCGCCGCTCCACGTGAGGATGCGGAGCGTAAGGGCAGAGAGCGGAGCTGCAGGCATTCCAGCCGAAGTGATGCAGTTCATCTCCGGCATTGGGCATGTCCACTCGACCAACAATCTGGCCGTACTTCTTGGATTCCGCGTCTACATCCACCACGACCAGCGCGTCGGGCTGACTACCACCGTTCGCATTCAGAGCTGCCACGTATGCAAGCTTTTCAGCGGGTGCACGACCGGCGAGTTTGGGAGAAGGATAAAAAGTCGGCTCGGCCTTCCATAGCATCGAATTGACCTCTTAACTTGAGTTTGAACGCAAGCGCTTCTAACTAGCCAAGGGCGCTTCGCCCTTGATTATCCCGTTGAATTCCAACCGATGCAGCAACTTGACGTTACAACCAGAACAAAATTCTCGTTGTAACGTGCATAATCGACTAAATGTACCAGCGTCGTTTCCGCAGTTGTCGGATCGAGTCGCCGATGTGACTTCTAACGATGTGAGTTGCGGAAACCGGCTGCGTTGAGACAATGTCGGCGCTTGCTGCGTTCCGAGCTAGACCAATTTTACTCCGGTCACGAATAGAAGAGCGGCCACTGCGGGGCGCAACGCCTCCTCCGGAATGCGACTGGCGATAAAGCTCCCCATCCAGACACCAGGAACAGATCCCAGCAGAAGATCCAATACCAGCGGCAAGTTCACATCTCCCAGGCGCCAGTGTCCCAGCGCGGCCACACCTACAATGAGCACTCCATGGAATACATCGCTGCCCACTAACCGGTTCAACTTCTCGCCTGGAAACATGAGCAAGAGAGTAGTCACGATGAGGCTGCCGCTTCCGACCGAAGTCAAGGATACCAGCACTCCGACAACGAACCCAAGCAGCGGGACTTGCCAGCTTTTCAGATTCTCATCGGTTGCGAACCGAGTGGCCGTCACCGGAAGCCAATGATGGATGTACGCTTTGAAAATAATGCCCACCGCAACCAGAATCAGCGTTCCGCCCAACAAACGAACGATCAGATGGTCGACAAACTCCAAGCCCGCAGACTTTTTCAGGGAAGCCAACAAGTAGAAGCCGACCAATGCTCCTGGAACGCTTCCGCTCGCCAGCCGCCAGACCAGCTTCAAATTCACATTCCTGTGGCGATAGTGGACTGCCGCGCCCACTATTTTCGTGAGAGCGTTCCAGACTAGATCAGTCCCGACGGCTACGGTCGGCGCTGCCCAACCGGTCCAGAGCAACAGCGGAGTCATCATGGCTCCGCCGCCCATTCCGGTCAGACCAATCAAAAACCCAACCAGCAATCCTATGGCAGCCGCACCCCATGGCATACGAGAGTCCCTCTCAAATATTTCTCAGGCCACTTTTCCGAGGGCCTGAGCGCCTTCTACTTCGATCAACTTTCCGGAGTGCACGTCGTAGACAAATCCGTAAATCGAAATCGACTTAGGGATTAGTGGATGAGTCCGAATACGTTCGACGTCGTCAATGACAGCTTGCTTTTGATCGCGAATCGTCAGCCAGTCGATGTCTTCACTGGCGCTGGACCCGGGGCCGCGGCCGACGTCGCGGAATCCATTCGGCGTCAATTCGGCGGTCTCCAAACTCGAAGCCAGCAATCCGTGCATGACGTCATTGGAGAAGAACGCCATTCCGCAATCAGTATGATGGATGACAAAGAATTCGCGCGTTCCAAGCAGCTTGTAGCTGATGACGAGGGAGCGGATCGCATCGTCGCTGGCGCGGCCGCCGGCATGGCGAATTACGTGTGCATCCCCTTCGGCGAGGCCGGCATATTTGGCGGGATCGAGCCGAGGATCCATGCAAGTGAGAATCGCGAAGCTGCGAGCCGGAGGCAAAGCCAATTTTCCTTTCTCTCCGAAGGTCGCGCTATATTTCCGATTTGCCTCGAGAACTTCCGACAGTATCTGGCTCAGGGGAATCTCCTTGTGTAGTTGAAACGGCAACTCTCTCCAACGATGGCATCACCTCGCAGCAATTCACCGCTCAAAGCCCAAATCCCTCAAGGCATCTCAGGTTCGGGAAGCCAACTGACCGCGAATCGTGCATTCGTCGCTGTCATGCTCAGGCGATTCGGAAGGATCCCGTGGAGCAACTGCAGAGAGTACATGGAACCAGCGCAGGATGACCACGACGGCAAGCATCCACCACAGAACCCAAGTCTTTTCGAAAAATGCGAGCATGGAATTTAGCCCTCCGCAGTCGCCGCCCGTCACGCTCACGGCTTTAGACCAGACAATATACCATATAGTCTATCGTAGTAGTATAGATTTTTAATGGTCGCAGTTATCGAACTCTCAAATTCGGCTTGTGGGCGGACCAGCTCTCTCTCCGCACGAAAATCAGACTTGCCGCGAGGCAAGACTCCGCAGGTGTATCTCTCCATCTGAGAACCTAGAATTCGGGAAGCGTTGGTTTGTAATCGGAGCAAAAAATGGCCCGCCGCAAAGAGGGGGTCTCCCGCGGGCTGAAGACGAACATGGCGCTTATTTCAGCAACCTAATTCCGCTTGAGAAGCATTCTGCCTATCCTGTACGAAAAAGGTAAATTGCAATGATGACGAATCTACTGTGCTTAGATTCTTGAACCTTGATTCTGAGAATTTATCTCTCAGAGTTCTCAAGCGGCAAGTAAATCGATGATTTGTTGAATGGAAGCATCGGCCTTCTGATAAGCGAGTTGGAGTTGGGTGGCGGGAGTATGGAGTTGGGTGGGACGACGGTGGAAGAGAGTGTTGGCCAAGGGGCCGCAGATACGCTGGTGAAAGAGGATGAACATCAGAGCAACCCGGATGCCTTTTTCGGTGGGTTGGTAGGCGTATCGGGATCCGTCAGGCGCGAGCAGGGCATGGGCTTTGAGCTTGCGCAGGTCATAACGGAGTTGGGTCAGGGGGTAGGTTTCGGGGCTGAGTTGGAAGGTGGAGAGGAGGGCTTGGTGGATTTGGCGGGAGGGCCATCCGCTCCGCTGGGTGCCGCGGTGGAGCAAGACTTCCATAAGACGGAGCATGCGGGTGTCCTGGATCTTGATGCCGGGGATTTTGGTGTTGCCCGGGGGGATGGGAAGAGCCAGAGGCTGGAACAGCGGGAAATCGACGGGAACATGCAGGGCTTGGGCCCCGAACTGGGCGAAACGGTCGGTGACCACAGCCAGAGTTCGGCGAACGGTTTCTAGGTTGTCCAACGATTTTTTCAGGCCAACGTCTTTCCGGTGGTTGCGAGAACCTCCAAACGCAGGAAGGTGGAGAACTTGTCATCCATGCGAAGCACGGCATTTTGGGCACAGGCGGGCAGCACAGGATGGCCATGTTCCATTCTTTCCAGGACGGTGGCGAGCTTGCCTCGCATTCTCTGCTGGAGGCGAAAGCCAAACATCTCGGTTAACTTGTCCGCGGTGAGGCAGAATAGTCCCAGATCGCAGGAGCGTTCGAAGAGTTTGTGAATGGGGAAATTGCGTCGCAAGACGAAGTGGAGACCGTACTCTACCTGCTGCCGGGAATAGTGACGACTGAGGTTGATGGCGGCTCGGTCTTTTTGGGAAAACTTTGGTCCCACTCCCCAGGTCCAATGGTCGAGTGGCTGGCGAATGATCTCAGGGCTGAGACGGTCGGCGGCCGCCTGTAAGGCCTTTTGATCAGCCCCCCAGAGAAAGGGGTTGTCGTCTTTGCGAAACTGCACTCCGGCACGGAGGAGTTCGCGTTCGATGAAATGATGGCCGTTGAGGTAGTAGGTGATGGAAAAAGGCAGGAAAGAGCCGACGCATAAGGCGATTGGTCCCAGGACTTCATCGCGGATATAGAAGTAATAGTGGGGGTAGCGGGAATGTTGCCGAGACAGGATGCGGTAATTGGGATCGTCGAGCGGAAATCTGGGAACAGCGGAGCGGAACGTGGGTCCCAGTTCCATGCTCTTGAGGATGAAGTAAACGCCGAACTGATTCCGGCGCTCCATGCGTCGTCTGGCGCTATGTGAATTGCATCCAGCAGATCAGGATCGCGGAATGGCTTGGTCAGGAGCTCGACAGCTCCCGCCTTCGTTGCCCGGACCGACATTGGAATGTCGTCATGCCCGGTAATAAAGATGATCGGAATGGGAATCTTGGCCTCGGCCAATTTGCGCTGGAAATCGAGCCCGCTAATTCTTGGCAATCTGATATCCATGATGAGGCAACTTGGCACATCCGGTCCTTTGCTTTGCAGAAACTCCTGCGCCGAGCCGAAGAGCTCAACCTGTAAACCAACCGAGCGGATCAGGCTCTTGAGCGAGTTGCGGACCGATGCATCGTCATCGACGACGAACACAATGGATTGGGGTTCAGTCATGCGTTACTGTCCGCCTTCGGGCGATCCGCCTTGGGCAACGTGAATTCGAAGATTGCTCCGTACGAAACCCCGGCCTTAGCCGACAGAGAACCGCCGTGAGCTTCCACCATTGAACGGCTGATCGAGAGTCCTATTCCAATACCCCCGGACTTGGTGGCAAAAAATGACTCGAACCTACGGTCACTGTGCTCTGGATCGAGTCCTTTTCCAGAATTTTGAACTTGAATCAGCACACGCTCCGTGTCAATCGCTGACTTGATGAGCAGCGTCCTCGGCCGGTCGCTGATTGTACTCATGGCAGCGATGGCATTCATGATCAAGTTCAGTACTACCTGCTGCAACTGAACCCGGTCGCCAAGTACAGCTGGCAGACCGGTAGGGAGCTTCGTTTTGGCGGCAACGCCACCTCTTATCAGCTCGCTGCGGACCAGAGCCAGCACCTCCCGGATGACCGCATTCATATCCACTGGCCGCAGTTCAGGGGATACCTTCTTCAGCAACGTTCGAATTCTCGCGATGACGCCGCTCGCCCGGTTCGCTTCCTTCATGGCTTTGGTCATCGCTTCCCGCGCTTCGGCTAAGTTCGGCGGTTGAAGGGCAAGCCAATGCAGCGCGGCGCTTGCCTATGTGGTGACCGCCGCGAGGGGTTGGTTGATCACATGGGCGATGGATGCCGTCAACTCACCCATAGATAGTCACGATCCGCGCCACGCGAGTCAGTGCGGCCTGCGACTCCTGCAGCGCTTGCTCCGCCCGCTTGTGTTCGGTGATGTCGACAAAAACACCAATCGCTCCTCGGACCTTGCCTTCGCGATCCAGGAGTGGAGCCGCATTGCCCAACATTTCGCGCGCGGTTCCATCGTCGAATACCACGGTGATCTCGGATTCGCGAACTTCTTGTCCCGAAGCCGCAGCCTTCTGAACCGGCAACTCACTGGGAGGAACCTCCTGTCCGTCCTTGACTACGCGGAAGGTCGAAGGCCGCTCTCCCTGCGGCGCGGATTTTGAAATGTTGGCGCCATAACGGCAGCCGCAGCGCGAGCGGCGCGATGACATTCCCCTACCGGCACACTATTTCACGCAGAAGTTCGCACACCGAATGAACAAACCCGTCGAAAGTATTTCCGCTGAGACTAGGAGTTGGCTCACGAATTCCGACTGGCTAGGCAACGTCAGACAAGTCGAGAACCTGATCGAGCGCTCGGTGGCTTTGACGAATGGCGTCGCACTGCAGGTTTCAGCCGCGGGGCTGCGGTCATAGTTGGAAGCTTGAAGCCGGTGAGCCGCGGTCAATTCTGCACAAGATCTAAATCACAACAAAAATCCTCTCCGCCGATGTTTCCACATCGGCGGAAAGAATTGCCAGCTGAATTATCAGGCCGCGGGTGGTAGCCTCAGAGGCGCGGATAATCGGAAACTAAGCGCCGACTCGGCCGGAATTTCAATTTGCTGGTTTCCAGTCAACGTCCCTCCCAGCAATCCGGCGCCCGCGCCAACGAGCGCTCCAATGCCCGCTCCTTTACCGCCGCCAGCAATCCCTCCAATCAACGCGCCCCCGGCTGCTCCTCCGCCGGTCGCGACAGCGGTCCTCTTGCCTTTGCCTTTGACCGTGCTGTCCCATGCGCCTGTCTGGATGTTATAGGTCTGTCCCCTCACTGTAATGCTCGTGAGTGTGAGAGTAAGTTCGCCTTGGCCTTTGATCTTACCCTTCGACTTGGCTGCCACCACTGTCCCACTGACGGTTGATCCGGCGGGGATAGCTGTCTTTCCTCCAACACTCACTGGTTGCGCCAGGGTACCGATGAAGGTTTGGCCCGTCTGACTGGTCTTGGAACTCAAAGCCTGTCCCACTGTGATTGTGAAGGTAGTTCCTGCTGGAACGACAATGGGTTCAGGCTTGGGTTTCTCCACCGGCGGAGGAGGTGGTGCCATCGCCTGCGCAGGTGCGGGGGCAGGTGCAGCCGACGCATCGGGCTGGACCGCAGTCTGATCATCCACGCCAGCAGCTCCCGGTTCTTCCCGGGCGATCTGCTCTATTTTCTGCTGGGCCGCCGGGGTCTTCACCTGGCCGGTCATCGTGACTTTCGCGTCCTTGGCGGCCACGTTGACCTGGGAGTCCTTGGTGTCCGGATCCGCGGCAATCTTGTCCTGAATGTCCTTCGCAATGGTATCGTCACTGGGCTTCTTTGAGCACGCGATCGCCAACCCGAGCAACGCGGTCAAGAGAGCAATTGAAATAGTCAGCTTGTGTGTGCGCATAGTTCCTCCTCCGTGAACAGGCTTAACTGAAATCTAGATCTCCGCCGAGAACGTAGGGCGTTTGGACCCGGAACAAGCGAGCGGATCCTTACAGTCGCTCAAAACTGCATTGGATTGCAGGGCGCCGTTGCTGATGGATCAAGGGTAGCATGATCGCGAGTTGTCAGACTCACGGACTACCAAGACTGCAGACTACCACCAAAATAGTAGGGATGTCACTAGTAGTTCTTGCAGTGGGACGCTCGGGGGAGGCAATTTAGCATCGTTCCGTAACTCCGCAGCCCCGGCGTTAGCCTTTGGCGTCCGTGACCCGGCATCGGAACTAATTCAGCCTCTCTCGTCCGGACCAACCGCAAAAAGGAGCTTGCCTCCGTTTAGTCTTGGAACGTTCCGGCCATCCCCGGAGGTTGAAAATAGCATGAGAAGAAAAGCTACCATGAACAACCGAACCTTCATTCTGGTCACTCTGCTTCTTTTGGCGGCGCCTCTTTTCGGGCGGGAAAAAACCGATGTGCTGGTCATGAAGAACGGCGACCGCATGACCTGCGAGGTGAAAGGGCTCAACGGCGGCGTGCTGTACGTCAGTGTCGATTACATCGACGGCACAACCTCAGTTCAATGGTCGAAGGTGGCGCATCTCGAAAGCAATCAGCTGTTCATCGTGAAGACAGAAGACGGCACGGTGCACACCGGCAAGCTCAATACTCCGGAAACGCCCGCCGGCCAGCCAGTAACGATTCAGGTCGTCGAAACTCCGGAACATGAAGTAGAGCTCGAGCGAACCCAGATCGTCAAAATGGCCGAGACCTCCGACCGCTTCTGGCAACGATTCAACGGCGAGATCAGTTCGGGGATCATTTATTCCAAGGGCAATCAATCCACCCAATACAACGTAGGCTCGGATGCCGCCTACATTCGCGAACGCTGGAACGCCAGCGGCAACCTCAGTTCAAGCCTTTCTTCCAGCACCGGAACCAACGTTTCCACCCGCAACGACCTACAACTGGGCGCTTCCCGTCTTCTGCGATGGGACAATTACTTTTACGCGGGCCTGGGTAATTTCCTGCAGAGTTCGGTGCAGGGAATCAGGCTGCAGACCACGCTCGGCGGCGGCATCGGACGTTACCTGAAGAACACCAACAACGCGACCATCTCGGTGCTCGGGGGCCTGGCCTGGCAGAGCACGGTTTACGACCCATCCATTACCCTGCTAGGTCAGCAAAATCTAGGAGCGGCCGTGATTGCCGCGGAGGTGAAGCTCTTCAAGTTCAGCAAAACGAATCTGAATATAAGTGCAGCGCTGCTGCCAGCTCTCTCCCAACCCGGCCGGGTGCATTTCAATACCAACGCGTCCTATTACGTGAAGCTGTTCAGCAATCTGAAATGGAACATATCGTTTTACGGCAACTGGGACAACCAGCCACCATCTGACTTCTCGGGCAGTGACTATGGTTCCAGCTCGGGCTTGAGCTGGACGTTTGGCAATCGCTAGGTAATGGTTCGCGTCTCCAATTCGGCTACTTGGATGGAATCGTGTCGGAGAGTTCCCTCGTGTCCGCTAGCGGCTGCTTCCCGGCAGGAAGACTATTTTGCTCGAGCAGATACGCGAGCAGGTCGAGCGACTGCTGGGTAGTAAATGTCGTGCCTGCATACTGCGCCATCGGGCCTTTGATCTCGCCCCACACCATCAACAACTTTGCCCCTCCATACAACTGTTGCCACGATGCGCCCTCGAGTGCCGGCCCGGCACCGCCTTCCAGATTCGCGCCGTGGCAAGGTGCGCAGGACTGAGCGTAGGTCTTGGCTCCTGTCGCCGCCTGCTCTTCGGTGTACCATCCGTCCTTCTTAGTCTCGCCCTGCTCGTAGACGTGTCCGATGTTGCGATGGCACTGCAGGCAATCCACAGCCGTGGCGTTGATCACTTCTTGGTGGACCAGAACCTTCATCTGGCTGCGTGTTCCACCGAACGAATCCAACGTATGGCAGCCACGGCATGTGATGTAGTTGTGAGAAGTCAGGTAATTCTCAAACGTCGCCCGCAGGAACGGACGACGTTTTTCCCACTCTTCCTGAGTAGCGATCGTCTTGTGGGATTCATTCCAGAAATCTTTAGCCCCGCGATCGACCTTGAACAAAAGCAGTTTCACATACTCGACCGGGGTCGCCCGACTCGACTCGTAGGGGATGTGACACTGCCCGCAGCTGGCGCTCACTCCGACCGGGTTTATGTAATGTGGTCCTCGTTTATACGCAGCAGAAGCCCAGGTCATCGAATGGCAAACCGTTCCGCAGAACTGGTTAGAGCTCGACCAGACTACCGTCGAGTCAGTAATGGCAACCAGGACGATGCCCAGCCCGATGAACGCCAGCCCCAACAAGCCCGCAAGCACCCAGCGGCGCCGCTTCTGTGCTCGGTCCGCAACGTTCCTGGTAATGGGGGAGTTCTCCACGCCGATTTATAACGCGGAGCGACAGCATCCCAAAACTGGCAGTTTTGCTAGCGCGAATCACAAATAGTGACTGCAGTTGGCGGGCTAACTGTTTTGACGATCGCCCTTAATTGCCAGTACCGTCACCCCCGACTCAGACGACAACCCATACCTTTACGCAATCAACCAGTATGGTCGCACCCAGGCCTCAGTTTTCGGTGACCGTGCAGCAAAGTGGCAGCTAGGGCTGACAGACGCCGAAGTCCTTGGTCACCTCTTTTGTCTCCCAGACAAGCGTGGTGTCGGGGGCCTTGGGCTTCGATTTGTGGCCTAGTAAAGTCACGCGATCACCCGGCTTGACGCCTACCATGTTGCCGGAGAGCACACGGACTCGCTTGTCTTTTTCGTCCGTGACAGTCTTCCGCTCTCCCCCGAGTTGACGCATCCCGTAATCTTTCGCTTCTTCGAATAGTGAATGATCAGAACGGTTGCGACCACCACGGCCACACCCACCGCCACGATTCCGATCCCGATTTCTTCGCCCTCCGTCTGCAGTTTTATCCGCCCGAGCAGGTGTCGCAAGAACTATACTCAGGGCGACAATCAGAACTCCACACCCGAGGTATTTTGAGGTCATATTGTGGGCCATTAGCCCGCGACCTAGCCGGGATAGCTAGCCGGCCAACCGGTTGGTCGCCCGACCGCTAGAGTTTAGAAAACCGCCTTTTTCCGATGCTGCCGGTGGCGAGGATACCCTGATCTCCACCTGCACTGATAACAACGGTGTCGATTTCGTCGCCATTTGCCGCCACGACGAAGTTTGTGACCACCGTTGGCCGGTTATCTTTGAAGTCGATGGTGAAGGTACCGGTGCAATCGGAGTTCACCGTGTAAGTGCCGGTGGCTACAGGGTGAGTCCAATCGGCGACGACCTCACCGTTAATGGTTACCGTGTGAACCTGACTAAGACCGCGCTTACCGTCAAATTGGGTGATGGCCACGCCACCTGTGGACCGGTGGGTCCTGCGCCCCCCAATTTGGTGCCCTGAAGCCTGTAACCTGAGCCCGGTCAATTGACCGGGGCTGAATCATTCCTGATTCCGTAAGAGGAAGCTTTCGAAGGAGTTATTGAGTTTGCTGAATTGCGTCTCACCATGCAGGAAGAGTACAAACTTGCCGAGCTTCGGTTCCAATGTTCAACACCTATGCAGGACTTGTGCAGCGACAATTATCCTCGGGTACTTAAAGGGTGAGAGGGTATCGACCAGACGACCGCCAGCGTATGATAAAAATCGCCGCAAGCCACCATGCTCCCATTCAAGCTGGTTTATAGCGACGACTACTATCTTCCCATCGGAGCGCACGTCTTTCCCGCCGAGAAGTATCGTCGGATTCACGAGCGCCTCCTTGAGACTGGCGCCGCTGAAGCCTCTGACTTCGTGACGCCGCAACTAGCATCCGATCAGGATGTTCTACTCGTCCACACGCCTGCTTACGTCCAAAAATTGAAGACAGGAACGCTCTCTGCTCGCGAAGAGCTGGAAATGGAAGTTCCCTACTCACCCGAACTGGTTCGAGCTTTCTGGCTGGCGGCTGGCGGTTCAATCCTGGCTGCCGAGTATGCTCTGCAAAATCGCGTCGCGTTCAACATCGGCGGCGGATTTCATCACGCCTTTCCCGACCACGGCGAAGGCTTCTGCATGATTCACGACGTGGCCGTCGCCATCCGGCGCATGCAGCGGGATGACAAAATCGCTCGCGCTATGACCGTAGATTGTGACGTCCACCAGGGCAACGGCACAGCCGCGATTTTTGCCGGCGTACGCATTCCGACGGGTCCGCTGCCCTCGACCTCTCCTTCCACTCTGAAGTCTGCATCCGACGCGCCCGGGCGCAACCCTCATGAGGGCGACGTATTCACCATCTCGCTGCATCAGGAGAACAACTATCCGATGTGGAAACCGCCGTCGTCGATCGATGTCGATCTGCCCGATCAAATCGGCGACGACGACTATCTGGCTTGGCTCGATAACGCTCTTAGCAGCGGACTCCGCCAGTTTGATCCAGAGTTGATTTGCTACATCGCGGGCGCCGACCCATACCGCGAAGATCAACTCGGAGGTCTGTCGCTGACCATCGAAGGCCTCAAGCGTCGCGACGAACTCGTTTTTCGCGTGGCCCGCGCTCGTGGTATACCGGTGATGGTGACGTTCGCCGGCGGCTATGCCCGGCGGGTCGAAGACACCGTCACGATTCACTGCAACACGGTGATCGCCGCGAAGGAGGTTTTCGCAGCCCAATGAGATTGGCAGGAACTAGAACCGTGAGGGTTCTGGCGCGGTGCAAGTCAGGAATTAGTTTTCGGGACTTGGAGTAACAGCTTCTGGGCCAGCTTCGACTGTGACTTCCACCTTGGCGCCCTGCTTCAAACGCACTTGGTCGCCGTTCTCATCAGTCAAATGGTTGGCGATGCGAATTTCCTTATACAGCTCATCGGCGCCTTCCACAGCGATCTGCGCTTTTTCCGGGTCGCTCGGATATGAGGACTTGATGATTTTCTCGACCGTCCCGGGGAGGGTAGCACTGGGCTTCTCAGTCATGGATTCTCCTTCGAGGTTAGAGTGGTGTAGGAATAGCTTAACACGGGAATTGGCGCCCCACTTGATTTTGATCCTACAGGCAATGCTCTGCATTCCAACTGCTAAAATAGACGCCTAAAGCTATGTTTGAAAATCTTTCAGAAAAACTCCAGCGTGCGTTCAAGACGCTGCGCGGCCAGGCCGTCCTCAATGAAGAAAACATTCAGGAGGCGCTGCGGGAAATCCGTCTCGCCTTGCTCGAGGCCGACGTCAACTTCAAAGTCGTTAAGCAGCTCATCGACCACATTCAAGAAAAGGCCGTTGGCCAACAGGTGGCGACGGCGCTTTCACCGGGCGAGCAGGTCATCAAAATCCTTCGTGACGAGTTGATCGAAACCCTTGGCCGCGATACCGCGCGTCTGAAGTTTGCCTCACAGCCGCCAACCGTTGTGCTGATGGCCGGACTGCAGGGCTCCGGCAAAACTACCACCTCCGGCAAGCTCGCGAACTGGCTTAAGAATGGGGGGCATCGGCCGCTGCTGGTTTCGGTCGACGTTTACCGGCCCGCAGCCCGCGAACAGCTTAAGGTTGTGGCGCAGGCGATCAAGGCGAACATCTACGAAGGTGCGAACGTCGAAGCCAACACCGCAACCGTCGAGCGTCTGGCGAAAGAAGCGCGTCGCGAGGCTATCAATACCGGCTCTGATGTGCTCATCGTTGACACCGCTGGCCGTCTTCACATCGACGATCAACTGATGGACGAGATGCAATCGCTTAAGCGGATACTCAATCCGCAAGAGATCTTGTTCGTCGCTGACGCAATGACTGGCCAGGACGCGGTTAATTCCGCCGATGAGTTCCATAAGAAGCTCTCGCTGACCGGCGTGGTGCTGACCAAGATGGACGGCGATGCCCGAGGTGGTGCGGCGCTCTCAATCCGCCAAGTCACGGGCCAGCCGATCAAGTTCATCGGCGTGGGCGAAAAGTATGACGCCCTTGAGCCCTTCCATCCCGATCGCATCGTGTCCCGCATTCTGGGCATGGGCGACATCCTTTCGCTGATCGAAAAGGCCGAGCAGAATGTCGACAAGAAAAAGGCGCAGGAGATGGCCAGCCGCGCCCTGTCGGGCGATGGCTTCTCGCTCGAGGACTTCCGCGATCAACTGCGCCAAGTGAAAAAGATGGGATCGCTGCAGAGCATCATGGGCATGTTGCCAAGCATCGGTCCTTTTGCCGGATTACAAAAGCACGCGGACAAAATCGACGAGAAACAAATTAATCGCGTCGAGGCCATCATTAACTCGATGACCGTCCATGAACGCCTGCACCACGAGGTTATCAACGGCAGCCGCCGCAAGCGCATCTCGCGCGGTTCGGGCACGAGCGTACAAGAAGTCAACAATTTGTTGCGTCAGTATGCCCAGATGCGCAAAATGTTCAAGCAAATGGGTAAGGCAAGCTTCGCCCGCAAATTGGCCGGGATGAAGTTACCGGGGATGTAGTTTGTTGCCGCTGCTGACCACCCCGCATTTATGAAATGGCGATCTCTCGAAGAACCGGCTGCCGGCCCTGACGTCCGGCCCTTGCGCGAGATTTTCGCGGAGTGCAAAGACCTCATCGCGAAATATGTTCCCGCTGAAATTCAGGCCATTCATTCTCGCGCAATTGCGGAACTGAACGAAAAGCACATCGTCGATAACAGTCTTTCTGTTGCCCAGAAAGCTCCAGTTTTTGAACTTCAAGATCAAAACGCGAAACCGGTTTCCTCCGCCGACCTCCTGGCGAAAGAACGCCTTGTCATCTGCTTTATTCGCGGTCGCTGGTGCCCCTTCTGCGTTGGCCAACTCAAAGCCATGAACCGGATCCTGCCACAGATCGAGCACGCTCCCGCCTCGCTGATTGCGATTTCGCCCCAAACCGTGAAGCAGTCATTCTTCATGGCGGATCAGCACAAGCTGCGCTTTCCGCTACTCAGCGATCCTGGCAACCGCGTGGCTCGCCAGTTCGGACTGGTGTACCGCGTTCCCGATTATCAGCAGGCAGTGTATCGATGAGTATTTATCAATCTGCCCTTGGCCAACGGAGACGAGAGTTGGGAACTCCCGGTTCCAGCGACCTACATTCTCAACCGCAACGGTTCGGTGTTGTTTTCGTCGGTCAATGCTGACTACGCGGAGCGCCCCGAACCGGCTGAGATTCTCAGTCAAGTCGCCGTGGATTAGTTCCTCGCACAAAATGCGAAAGAGTGGGGCACAAAGCACATCTACTTCAGGCCTTCCACCAGATAGAGGTCTCCGAGGGTGCGATGGAACCCGTAAACATAAGTCTTCCCGTCGGGTGTCACGAGAATCGGTCCGATCGTGGAGACGCCCGTAGGATCGACCGGAACAACCTGCTTCCAGAGAGTTTTCTTTCCGGTGGCTAGCTCCAACTGATAAACCTTGGCCGGCACCTCGCCGGTCCGGTAAAGGTAGATTGAGCGCCCATCCTGATTCCAACGGATCGGTACATCTCCTGGCTCCAGGCCATTCACCACCCGAGGCTCGCCGCCAGCCGAGGGATAGAAGTATCCTTTTTGATCGGGGCCAATCCCCAGGACCGACTCCCCATCTGGCGAAATCGCAAACGCCACCGCATCGACTCCTTCCGGAGAAATCGCCCTCGGTTTCCCTCCAGAAATACCTTGCGCATAGAGACGAACCCCATGCCCCGGTTCGTTGCCCGAGAAGGCAAAGCGCTTGCCATCCGGAAACCAGCGCGCCCACTGATGGTTAATCGAATCGTTGGTCAGTGGCTGGGTTTCACCCGCCCCGGTGGGTAACAGGCGAAGTTGTTCAGGCGAACCCGGAGTCTGGACGATCACCCATTTCTGATCGGGAGAAATCGCATTGGCGGCGCCTTCGCCGAGTCGAATTGCCGGAGAGCCATCGGTGTTGCGAATATAAACCGCGTAGGTCAGCTCTTGCGCGTTGCCGTACTGAACCCCGCCGCCAACGCCCTCCTCATCAAACAGAACAGTCTTGCCGTCCGCGGAAAGGTCCGCAGGGTAGGAGTAATCGAGCCAAGAAAGATCTCGTTCTTTCGTCTCGCCGCCGGAGAGAGTCATGACTTCGCGTCGCCGCCCGGCGCGGGCTAACAGCACACGCCCATCCCGCCAGATGTCGAATACAACCAGCGTCCCGGGTATACGCGTCACCAACCGCTCCTTCCCGTCAATGCTGATAGCAGAGAGGTAGTGATCGACACCCAATTCGCTCGCAGTGAACCAGATTTCGCCGGCAGGCGACCAGGCAAGACCCTGCGTACCGTACCAGTCGCGAGTCAGCATTTTCTTTTTGCCGGACAGATCGACGAGCGCCACAGCCCCGCCGTCGTCTCCCTGATTAGGATGGTCGATGAATGCAACGTAATCGCCCTTCGGCGAGACTCGCGGATAACTGATCCAGCCGCCGCTGGTCTCGTAGAGCACCTTGCCAATGGGAAACTCTAACCGGTCGCGGCCGCCCACATTACGTACCACAGCTAGACTATTTCCATCCGGAGACCAATCCGCCCATTCGACATTCTCGAGAACCGGACGGGGTGCCCCACCCGCCAATGGCGCTCGAGCGAGCGTACCCATGTTCACCCAGGTTCCTACGGGGCGGCTGTCCAGCGAAAGCGCCATCTCGCCCGTCGACGAAACCGCCAGAAGCTCGGCGCGGCCCAGTCCCAGGGAGCGCGATTCGACCGTGCCCTGACGCGCGGCGAATATTTCCCCGGGGTTCCCTTGCCAGGCGGCGCTGTACAGGATCGTTTGCCCGTCCGGCGCGAATCGGGCGGAGCGAATTTCGCCACGGCGGAAAGTGATCTCGTGGTACAGCGGAGCGCTGGCTGCCGACGATCCCCAAAGGCGCTTGCCTGCGATTAATCCAGCTGCAAGAGCAACCAGAAACCCGAGACAGAACAGCACGGGCAGAAGAGGACTGCGACGCCGTGTCTCGGTCGGAACCTCCACCGAACCGCTGCTCAGAGCTGCCGGGACGATTGCTTTGCCCCCTGCGCGAGAAGAATCCGTATCGCGTTTCAGCCGCTTCAAGTCGGCGCGAATCTCCGCCGCACTCTGGCAGCGCAGTTCCCGATCTTTTTCCAGAGCCTTGTTCAAAACAATTTCCATCTGCACCGGCAATCCCGGATTCAACTGGACCGGCGGAGCAGGAACCTTGTTGAGAATTGCTTCGAAGATGATGGCCGAGGTTGCCCCCGAAAACGGCTGCTTGCCAGTTGCCATTTCATAGAGCACTACGCCGAAAGAAAACAGATCGGTGCGATGGTCCAGCGTCTCACCCCGCGCCTGCTCGGGAGACATGTAACCAATCGTGCCCATCGCCGTGCCCGGAGTAGTGAGTTGATCTGCACTGACTGCGGTCGGCGCGCCCACTGTTGGCACCGAACCATCCACGATGTTGCTGCCTTGAGGGGTAAGTTTCGCCAATCCAAAATCAAGGATCTTGGCCTGGCCTCTCTGAGTGACAAAGATATTCGCCGGCTTGATGTCGCGATGCACAATTCCGCCAGAGTGAGCCGCATCGAGAGCATCCGAAATCTGAATCCCCAGCTCGAGCAACTGCGCAATCTTCAGCGGACGCCCCTCAATCATGTGCTTCAGGGTCCGACCATCCAAATACTCCATGGCAATAAACGCTTTGCCATTCTCCTGTCCGATGTCGTAGATGGTGCAAATGTTCGGATGGTTGAGAGCCGAAGCAGCCTGCGCCTCCCGCTGAAAACGGCTGAGGGCTTGAGGATCCTTGGCGACGTCGTCAGGCAGGAACTTGAGGGCGACAAAACGATGCAGCCGAATGTCCTCGGCCTTATAGACAACACCCATGCCACCGCCGCCCACCTTTTCAATCACGCGGTAGTGCGAAATGGTCTGTCCGATCATCGTTTGGCAATCAACGTTTGGCGATCAACGAATAGAGCCCGCTCCGTGCGCGACCATCTTAGGGTCCAAGCAACGGCAAGTCAATGCGGCTGCGGGAGCAGGCGGGAGCAGGCGGGAGCAGGTATACGAACGGAGAGCGTTACGCACCTTGGGCCGAAAGGACAAGTCAGCGCGCTTCGATCACACCCGAGCCAACAAACAAGTGTTGCCGGCGAAACTTGGGATAACGCATCCGCCCTGCATTCTCTCGAAGTAATCGGCCTCGGGCACTACGGGAACTCCGGTCCCGTCCATTTGCACATACAGGATGGGAATCGGCCGGCCGACCAGGACGGGTAGATCCAACGGCATGGCTTTCTGGATCTCGCCTTGCTCGCGCTGGGCGATATCGCCTCCAATGGCCTCGGCGATACGCTCCACAGATTTGCTGGTCACCTCCAAACCGGCCCAGGAGCTGCATCTGCTGGCGACCGTGATCGAACGGAGCCTCTTGGCCCACCAGAGCATGCATGCGGCGTACTGCGGGAGAAAACTCCGTATTTTCGATGTCCAGTTCGACATCCACCGGAAACTGACCGACGTGACATGGGGAGCATAAGTAGTAGGGGCGGGCAATGCCCACCGGACCTACGATGGTTAAGATGGGTTTGGAGCGCATTTCCTGGCATTGGGCGGGATGGCCACATCGGCACGGCAGCTGACGCTGATCCGCCGCTGGGGTGTCGAATTGCAGCAGTTGGCTTAAGGCGGCGGCGCCCGCTTGGTGGAGAGCAGTTCGCAAGGCCGACTCTACCGCTTGCAGATCGGTCCGGCCGTCCTTACGGCGTTGTGCAAAGACATGGCCGAGCAGTTGATTTACTTCCCGCGCCACCTCTTGATGGATTGCAGCAGCCGTTTTTTTTTCCTGCTCGCTGCAGCCACCCCCATGCTGCGCCACCGGGCGGAGTCGACAGATCTTGTCGTTGAGGGCGACCAGGTCCTGGCTGAGCTTCTGGAAACGGTGAAACTCGGCGACTTCTTGCTGCGCTTTGCGCAGCGCGGTGGGATGGGGAAAGGTTTCGGTCACCGTCTTGCCGGTCACTCGGCGTGTGAGGCGAAATTGCGGGTCATGTCCCGGGTCGTTGGGTTTGGCGCAGTGGCAGGAAGGCTTGCCGCAGCGTCGGGTCACGGCGGTAACAGAGCCCGGTCGCAGATCACCCAAGCGGAGGAATTCCTCCAGGAGCTTGGATCTTTGGGTCTCCAAAGTGGCGACATCGTCAGACATAAGGGGTCTCCTTACTCTGTAGCGCATTTAGTCTGTACGTATACATACGCTCAGAACCATGGCACAAGAAAAGAAAAACCGCTAGATGCCCCTTCCATGTCGCCCGCCCCAGTTCTCCAGTTCTGGTGCAGCTTGCTAATCCCGCCAACTTCTGCAAAAATAAATCTTTGCCCAACCCCTGCCAGTAGAACTAGGAAAGGAATCAAAGTTCTGTGTTAATGATTCGTCTGTCGCGCACCGGTGCGCGTAAACAACCGCAGTATCGCGTGGTCGTGATTGAAAAGGAACGCGCCCGCAATGGCCGGCCGGTCGAGGTGGTGGGAACTTACAATCCCCGCACCAACCCTGCCAGCATCGAACTCAAGCGCGAGCGCATTGATTACTGGGTGTCCAAGGGCGCCAAGATGTCGGACCGGGTTGGCAAGATCGTAGCCAAGCCCGCTCCGAGCGCCGTCCCAGCCGCCTGATTTTGGCGCGCTTGCCAGTAGGAGTTTCCAGCCCACCCGATAGAAACCGCATATGAGCCAGCAAAGCGGGGACGTGCGAGCTTTGGTCGAGCAGATCGCGAAGTCGCTCGTCGACGAGCCCGATCAGGTTTCGGTGAGCCAGCTCGAAGGCGACGTGCTTGAACTCAAGGTCGCCCCGAACGACGTGGGCAAGGTGATTGGGAGCAAGGGCCGGGTTGCACGCGCCTTGCGTTCCTTGATCGACGCAGCCGGAGTTCGACTGCACAAGCGTTTTACGCTGGAGATACTGGAATAGCAGAGTCAGGAATCGCCGGCGAGTTCGTTACCCTGGCCCGTGTGCGGAAAACGCAAGGGCGCCATGGCGAAGTCGCGGTGGAGTTGCACACGGACGTTCCCGACCGGTTCAGAGTTGGCATGAAGCTGTTCGCTCTGGCGCCAGAGGACAGCCGTCGCGAGTTGCGGGTTGAAGAACTCTGGCCTCACAAAGAGTTTCTGGTTCTGAAGTTCGCGGGAGTAGATTCGATTTCGGAAGCGGAAGCTCTGATCGGATGCGAATTACAGGTCCCGCGCAGCGAGCGGGCACAGCTTGAATCGGGATGGAATTACGTCAGCGACTTAGTCGGATGTGTGGTGTTCGATTCAGGTCGCGAGATTGGCAAGATTGAAGACGTTCAGTTTGGCGCAGGCGAAGCGCCTCTGCTAATCGTCGTTTCCGGGCTCGGCGCAGGAAGCAAGCACTACGAGGTCCCCTACGCCGAAGCATATTTGAAAAACGTAGACCTCGAACGCAGGCAGATACAAATGCAACTGCCTGAGGGAATGCTTGAACTGAACGCGCCGCTGACGGCCGAAGAAAAAGAGCAACAAGCAGGCGGCAAGAAAAGCACAAAAAAATGATTCCCTTTGTGTAGCTTCGTGCCCTTTGTGGTTAGCGCTCTTAAGCTTTTGATTTTGATCTGCGATGAAGATCGACATTGTAACGATCTTTCCTGACTTCTTTCGCGGGCCGCTGGATCACGGAATCGTCCGCCGGGCGCAGGAAGCTGGTCTGGCGGCAATCGAAGTTCACGATCTCCGGGCGTTTGCGCATGATCGCCATAAGACCGTGGATGACCGCCCATTCGGCGGCGGCGAAGGCATGGTGCTGAAGCCGGAACCGATCTTTGAATGTATTGAAGCGCTGAATGTCGCGCCCCGAGAAGCCCCGGAAGACGCCCGCGAGAGTGTGGTGTTGCTGTCGGCGCAGGGCAAGCGATTCGAGCAGAGTGTGGCCAATGAACTCGCCGCGCTGGAACGGATCGTCCTGATCTGCGGCCGTTATGAAGGCGTCGATGAACGGGTGGGCCACTATTTAGCGGACCGCGAGTTGTCCATCGGGGACTATGTGCTGAGCGGTGGCGAACTGGGAGCGGCAGTGATTGTGGATTGCGTCACGCGTCTGATCCCCGGCGCGGTTGGCAATCAGGCATCGACGCAGCAGGAATCGTTCACCACGTTCTCGCAAACGCAGGTTGAGGATGGCCCGAGTTCGACCTGCACCTCGGGCGGGTTGCTGGATTACCCGCACTACACGCGTCCCGCGGATTTCCGGGGCATGGGAGTTCCGGAGGTGCTGGCGTCGGGCAATCATGAAGAAATACGACGCTGGCGCCGTCGTACGGCACTTGAGAAAACGCTGCGCAACCGGCCCGACCTTTTGGCCAAGACCGTGCTCAGCGACGAAGACCAGAAATTGCTGGCCCAGATCACCGGCAAGAACTTATAGAACAGAGGACAAGATTATGTCGAACCTCATCATTGAAAAACTGCTGGCTAAGACCAAGCGCACCGACCTTCCCAAATTCGTTCCGGGCGATTCCGTCCGCGTGTACGTCAAGATAAAGGAAGGCGACAAGGAGCGTCTGCAGGCATTCGAGGGAGTAGTGATTTCGCGCTCGCGAGGACCTCAGGCCAGCTTTACCGTGCGCAAGATCAGCTTCGGCCAAGGGGTCGAGCGCATTTTCCCGGAGAACTCCCGCGTGATCGACAAAGTCGAGTTGGTGCGCTCCTCGAAGGTTCGGCGCGCTAAGCTGTACTACTTGCGCGCGCTGCGCGGCAAGGCTGCCCGCCTCAAGGATGTCGACCGCGAGCACGCGGCCGCGACAGCACCCGCGAAGTAGTTGACTGACCCTATACCGAGAGGGAACCAGGCGACACGAGACTTGCCTTTCGTTCGTCCCCCGGCCATAAGGCAGTCAGCGCCAAACCTACTGCGATTCCTACCGAGACTTCGATGAACCGGTGAGCCGCAACTATCCACGCTTGTTTGGTGTGGGCAATGAGCATGACAATCGCCAAGGTAACACTGGCGAGCCGGTACGCATCTTCGAGACGTAGCGCCGCGCAAATCAATCCAATCACGAATACGCCTAAACCGAACACAATCAGGTTTGATCCGAAGTAGGTCGTCAGCAGCGCGCCCATCACGGCACCCAGTGCGGTTCCGGCGAAGCGCTGTTCGGACACGGCAAGCGCGGCTCCGAGGGTTGACTGCATGATGATCAAAGTCGTGATCGTGGCCCAATAGGCCTCTGGAAGCCCGAGAGCGCGGGCAACAACCAGCGAGACCACCGCTGCCACCGCGGTTCGAGCCGAATGGACCAACACTCGCCGGTTCACTCGATGCGAGATGCTGCTGCTCGTGTCCGGCATGTTCCCTCCTGGACGCGCGTGGCCATTCTAGCTGACCCAAGGACGAAGTTCGTTGGAGTGCAAACATTGGACTCGGACCCTGCTCGACGAAACTCTTTTTTCACCTTGCTCCACAGGGGCGACCTCGGCGAAGATGCAATTATCTCAATCTTGTGGTCTGCCAGTTCGTGTCGGCCAAGCTCAAACTCGCTCCTGAGAAAACGATCTCTGCCTCCGCTGCCAAGCTTCGTTTGCTGAAGCGCCTGCATTGCACCATGAAATTTGAGAAGCAAGCCTGGCAAGCGGGCGCGCGCTGGATCGCGGGCGTGGACGAAGTCGGCCGCGGTTCTTTGTTCGGACCGGTTGTTGCCGCCGCCGTCATCCTCGACCCCGGTTATCGCATTCGAGGCCTACGCGACTCCAAGCTGCTGCTCGCGGAGCGGCGCGAGGTGCTGGCGGAACGCATCCGCGAACACGCCGTTGCATGGGCCATCGCCGCTGTCGATGCTGCCCGCATCGATCAGATCAACATCTATCAGGCTTCGCGAGTCGCTATGCGGGAGGCGGTCATTCGTCTGGAACCCGGTCCGGATCATTTATTGATCGACGCCATGCGCCTCGACTGCGAGCTGCCGCAGCGAGCGATCATCCACGGCGACGCGCTCTCCGCCTCCATTGCTGCCGCCTCGATTCTGGCCAAGGTGGAACGCGATCGCATGGTCCGCGAATGGGATCCGGTCTTCCCCGTGTACGGTCTGGCTTCGAACAAGGGATACAGCACGCCTCACCACCTCGCCGCCTTGCGCCAGCACGGACCGTCTCCTCTGCATCGCCAGTCGTTCGCTCCGGTCTGGAATAATCCCGTGCCGCAGGAGGTTCTGGCCTTCATGCTGGGAGAGAGGCCGGAAGGTGCGTGCGAAGAAATGACCGAAACCGCAGTTTGAGGAACTTCTGCATGACGTCGTCATTGTATTTCGTGGTCCCTGTGCAGATATTTGCACGTTGACACGCCCCACCCTGGTGCTCTAAAGTTGCGGACGCTCTACTACCGGGCATCGTTCTTAACTCTTTGTCCAACCGGGTCCGATTAGTTCTGAGCCTGCTGGCCTTACAGCCTGGGAATCTGGCGAATCAAGTTTGCCGGCTCGTCCAGGTAACTAAGTGGACCTCATCGGCGCGCGAGTATCTCCTTACCTCATGCTAGCGGCCCTCCTTGCGCCCCTGGGCCACGCGCAAGAATCTCACAGCCCAAACCCCGCGAGCTCATCAGGAAACTCAACGTCCGTGTCCGCAAAGACGACTTCCGCGGGAACGGACCGAGTCATACTCAAAGTTGGGGACGTACAGGTCACTGAGTCAGAGTTCGAGTCCAGGATCGCCGCGATCGAACCGCAAAGCGCCCCCGATAAGGATAGCGTCACGGAGAAGGACCGTCGAAAGCTAGGCGACGACCACGCTTCGGTGCTGATGCTCTCGCAACAGGCCGTGGCCAATCACCTCGACTCTTCGCCCGAGGTTAGCCGGCAGTTAGCCATCGCTCGCATGCAGGTGCTGTCCGACGCTGAGTTCGAGAACCTGATGCGCCAGGCTACGCCGAGTTCCGAAGAAATTAGCCAATATTATTCTGCCCATTTGTCGGACTATGACGAAGTGCAAATTCGCAGGCTTTTCATTTGGAAACAGCGAGACAACTCCAAGAATGCACCGGTTTTGACTTCACAGGCTGCCAGAGCCAGCGCCGACCAGGTTCGTAAGGCGTACGCGTCTAGAGCCAACGTGAAGAATCTGTCGGAGGATGTCAGGAAGTCAGGCGAGGGTATGCTTGATCCCGAACCGCTCACTTTCCCGCGTGGAGAGTTGCCGCCGCAATTAGAGAAAGTGGCGTTCGCCCTCAAAGAGGGCGAGTGGTCCGAGGTTGAAGATACTCCAGCGCGCCTTCTTCTCATTCAACTGGTCAAGCGCGACCGTCAACAGCTTGGACAGGTGTCGGCGCGTATCGAAAAGAATCTGCAAGGCGAAAAGATACAAGCGTTGTTGGACGATCTGAAAAAGAAAGCCGGAATCTGGATGGACGAACAGTATTTTGGGACTGCGGTGGTTCCTGTCCCGGGCGCGCAGCGGGGTGTTTCTGTCCCACCGTCGGAGCTTCAAGAATCAGCTAAAAAAGAGGGGAACAATGAAGATGAACGGCAGAAGTAGAAGCTTCTGTTACCTTGCGCTTTCAGTGTCGTTACTGGCGGCGTGCGTCTTTCAACCGTCGCTGGCCAGCGCCCCAAATGACTTCGATGGGTGTCGACTGCGCTCAACGTTCCGTCGCTCATGATGCAGGACAATATGCGCGCCGGCCGAATCCTGATTGAATGCGGCATAGTGCAAGGAGGACAGCCGACGGCGGCCAGCGCGACTCGCAAGGCACTCGCTCCTCCCAACATCCGCGTTAGCAACGGATCAGATTGTTCGGACTCTGCGGACGTGTGTGGGAGTGAAAGCATGGTCGCGGCCAGCACAGCGGATAAGGGCCAGACCATTGTGGTCAACTACAACGCGGAGTTCGGCACCGGAGCAAGCTACACAGGTACGTCTCACTCCACCGATGGCGGAGCGACGTTCAAAGAGATTCAACCTCCGCCTTTTGCTACCGCTCACGGCTTCAACGTCGGGGATCCGATCGTGGTTTTCAACTCCAAGCTGGGCAAGTTCTTCGCCGGCGATTTGGTGGGGAGCTGCGGCGGTCAGGGGGTCGGCTTTCGGACCTCTAAGAATGGCAAAAACTGGACAGTTGGAGCTTGCGCCCATAACGGCAGCTTCGACGACCGCGAATCGATGTGGGCAGACAACGAGCCGACCAGCGGTACGTACGGCCGCATGTTTGTCTCGTGGAATGATTACACGACGAGCTGCGGGGCGGGTGGATGTCTCTTCGTTACCTACTCTGACGACGGCGTGACCTGGAGCACCCCGAAGCAACTCAACACTGGCACCTTCTTCCGCAATGTGCAGATCACCGGGTCACCGCGCGGCGCCAAGTTGATTGGGAAAAACAGTACCGTATTCATTGCCAGCATGGATGAGGGTGGCGGTGGAAACGCTACCCGCCAGAACCTTATGTTCAGGTCAACCGACGGCGGCAAAACCTGGACTCAAGTGACGATGGGTCCGCGATTCAACCCAGTCGGGGATCAGAGCTGCAACGCATACTTCTATCAGGTCAATCCCATTATCCGGCACATGGGCTGGGGAGAGCCGGCAGTTGGCCCCCAATGGCGTGGTCCACTACGTCTACTCCGGGGCAGGGACGAACGGCGACCACGGGGACATCTTTTACCAACGTTCGAACGACAACGGCAAGACTTGGTCTAAAGCAATCAAACTCAAAACCGACAAGGACGCTCCAAACAAGACGCAGTGGATGCCTTCGCTGTCCGCCACCTCGGATGGCAACGTCACGGCCTCTTGGTATGATCGTCGCAAGGCCACCAGCGCCTGCACCAACGTTGGAGATCCGGGATGTAACTACGAGCGCGTCGGCCGTCAGTCGAAGACCAATGGCGCTTCTTGGCTAGCGGCCATCACAATCAGCACCGCAGTGATCACCCAGCCAGCCCAGGACGACCAGTTTGTTGTGTCCTGCTATGCGGGCGATTACGATTACAACACGGCTTTGAACGCTGCTGACGCGGGCAACGCCACCGGGTCTGCCTATATTACATGGACCGACGGGCGGGCTAAGATTAGCGGCGTACCCGTGCAGAATGTGGACTTTGCCACGACCCCCGAACCGTAGAACGGTTGTAGCACGAATCCTCAAAAAAAGGGAGGGCAGCGAGTTGGCTGCCCTCCTTAACTTTCTGAAGAGTTCCTGCGTGGTTTTTCCTTCCCCCGAAATTCCAATCGCGTTCCGTACTCGTGGCCGGTCATCCACAGACCGACTGCATAAAAACGAGTGATATAGTTCTTTGCTTCGCCGTTTCAAGGAGGCTAGATGCGATTCAGAACACTGCCGAGTGGCAGATCGGCCCGCTGCATTGGGGCACTCATTTGCGCCAGCATTGCCGTATGCGCGCAGCCCTCCGCGGGTCAAGCAACACTGGCGATTCGTGGAGGAAGAGTTTATCCCATCAGCGGACCGCCAATCGAGCATGGAGTACTGGTCGTCGCCAACGGGAAGATCGTAGCTGTAGGTGAGGAAGGCAAGATAAAGATTCCGCGCGGCGCCACGGTCGAGGACGCGACCGGCAAGATCGTCATGCCCGGCATTGTGGACTCGCACTCTCACATCGGAATTATTGCGAACCCATTGGCGCAGGACTCAGGCGATGCCAATGAGTCGAGCGGTCCGATCGAACCTGGGCTGCGCGCCATGGACGCCATTGATCCTGCCGACCCGAATATCCGCATGGCGACCGCCGGGGGCATCACTACCGCGAACATTATGCCGGGCAGTGGCAATGTGATGGGCGGACAAACGGCATACGTCAAGCTACGCGGTAACACGATTGAGCAGATGCTGATCCCAGGAACTATTGGCGGAATGAAAATGGCAAACGGTGAAAACCCGAAACACTACGGCGCCAAGGATAAAGCTCCGATGACGCGCATGGAGGAGGCGGCGCTGGCCCGGGGAATTTACGAAAAAGCCACGCAGTACAAAGCGAAATGGGAGGCTTACAACAAAGCCAGCGCAGCCGGCGACAAGACCGCGAGACAGCCGGATCGCGATCTCGACCTCGAGCCGGTGGTCGAAGTTCTCGAAGGCAAGCGCACAGTCCACAACCACACCCACCGGGCGGATGACATTATGACCGCGCTTCGCTTGTCGGATGAATTCCACTACCATCTGGTGGTCCAGCACGGAACCGAATCCTGCCTGGTAGTGGACGAACTCGCAAAACGGCACATCCCCGTGAGCTTTACGATCGTGGATTCTCTGGGAGGAAAATTTGAGACGATTAACCTTGACCTGGGGTGCCCAGGCACGCTCGAAAAGGCCGGCATCAAAGTCGCACTCAACACCGACGATCCCATTACCAGTTCGCGGCTCATCATTCGCCAGGCTGCGCTGGCTGTGCGCGGCGGCATGAGCGAAGAGGCAGCGCTGAAGGGACTGACTATCTATCCCGCCGAAATGCTCGACTTGGGGAATCGCGTCGGGACGCTTGAGCCCGGCAAAGACGCCGATTTCATCGTATTGAGTGGGCCACCCTTTAGCGTCTATAGTCATGTGCTGGAGACGTGGATCGAAGGGCAGAAGGTTTTCGATCGCAGCAATCCCCAAGATCTACGCTATGCGACGGGTGGATTCGGGATTGCTGATCGCCTTCCAGCCTCACCACGAGGAGGAAACTAATGCGCACGCTTCGCTGGTTCACTCTGCTGCTCTGCGTGGCCTCCGCACCAGGACTGCCAGTGCAAAATATCGCGGTGCTTACCGATCACCTCTACACCATGGCGGACGGAACACAAGGCGGCCCAGGCATGGTGTTGATCCGTGACGGAAAGATTGAAGCTGTGCGTCCCGGCCCACACCAGTCGTCCCCCGATGGATATACGCTACTTAAAGCCGCTTTCGTCACGCCCGGCTTGATTGACACCGACACCACCGCTGGAATCTCCGGCGCCTTCAACATTCCCGCAGATCAGGACCAGGACGAGGCAACCGATCCCAACACCGCGGATGTGCGCACGCTCGATAGCTTCAATCCCAACGAACGGCTTTTGAAGGTTCTGAATCAATACGGCGTAACCACGGTGCAATCGGCGCCGGGACCGCGCAATCCAATCGCTGGTCGCGCCGGTATTTTCAAGACTGCCGGGATTGGCTCCACGCCCGCAACAGTGGAACAATTGGCCGTTCGTCAGGAATCCGCCATGGTCTTTAACCTCGGCGAAACTCCCAAAGTCACGTACGGAAAAAAGGAAAAGGCTCCGACCACGCGCATGAAGACGGCAGAGATCATCCGGCATGCGCTGTCGGACGCCAAGGGCTATGAGGAGAAATGGGAGAAGTGGAAGAAAGATGGTGCTGACGTTTCCAAGCAGCCCTCGCGCGATATGAAGCTTGACGCCCTGGTTCCGGTCGTGGACGGGAAACTGCCGGCGATCTTCAATGCATACCGTGCGGATGACATTGACACGGCCATCCGCATCGGCACTGAGTTTCATCTCCGCTATATGCTGGCTTCCGTGACCGAGGGATATCTCATCGCTGATGCGATTCGCCGCGCCGGAGTGCCGTGCCTGGCCGGTCCAGTCATGCAGCGCTTCGAATCGCTGGAGACCGCCAACGCGACCTTCGAGAATCCAGCACTTCTCAAGCGGGCAGGCATCCCGGTCGCGCTGATGACTGGTTACGAAAGCTACGTCCCGAAGAATCGCATCGTGCTTTTCGAAGCCGGCGTGGCTGCCGCAAATGGACTGAGCATGGAAGAAGCTCTTCGCATGGTGACGTCGGATGCAGCAAAAATTCTCGGCCTCGATGACCGCGTCGGTTCACTCGCGCCCGGCAAGGATGCGGATATCGCGCTCTTCGACGGCGATCCCTTCGAGTACACCGGCCACATCGTAGCGGTGCTGACAAGTGGGCAACTGAGCTACCAGCGAAGCAAATGAATCATTCGCTCTTCCCCATCTGTGAAAGAGTTTGCAGCATTGACGTACCGCTGCACCGAGAGTAGCGTCTAGTCTTCGGCTTCGGCACTTCGTTTCCGTGCAAGCCGGTGAGGAGAGGTCATGCGATTCGGGTTTCGGTCTGTTGTGATGTTTGTCTTAGGTCTTACTCTCGCTTCGGCCGCTTGGGCACAGTGGTCGTCTGATCCATCCAAGAACCTTGCACTCGCGGACAGACGCAACGGAAACGACCAGGTGCAGCCGAAAGTTAGGCCGCTCTCGAACAATGGATGGTATGTGAGCTGGTTCGATGCCAATCCGAATAGCCCGCCACCGATCGGCTATAGCGTTTTTTTGCAGCGCCTGAACCCTAAGGGCGTGGAGCAGTTCCACCACGACGGCATCGAAGTGGCCCACTTGGGCAATGGTTCAACGGAGGACTACGGCCTCGACGTGGACACGAAAGGCAACGCTCTGCTCGCCTTTCTCGACACACGCGAAGGGACAAATCAGCAGGTCACTGCGGCGAAGATGAGTCCCGCTGGAAAAGCTCTCTGGGGAAAGCTTGGTGTGCAACTCACTCATGGCCAAACAGCTTCGAACGCCGCTCCCAAAATCGCTGGGACGAGCGACGGTGACGTCGTCGTAGCTTGGACGAGTAACAGCAATGTCGTACTCCAGAAGCTCGACCCGAACGGCCATCCGCTGTGGGGTAAGGGCGTTGTGCTCCACGAATCCGGCTACAACTATGGCTTGGCCGATTTACATGCGGCCGCCGGCGGCTCGGTGATTGTATCGTGGACGCGCGACCATGGCTTCGGCAGCGATCGGTACCTCTATGCCAACAAGCTCTCGGCGAAGGGACAGCTGCTGTGGGGGAAGGGGCATGTACATGTCCTCGACAGTGGTTCGCTGCAGCTTGGCAATTTTCCATATTTTGTTCCGGACGGAAAGGGTGGTGCCGTGTTCGCCTGGTACACCAGCAGTCCGTCTCTCCAATGTTTCGCGCAGCACATTCGCGCCGATGGCAGCGAGGCTTTCCCGCACAACGGCTCGCCGGCGTCGACCAATACAAACCAGGTGAGGGTCTCGCCAGCAGGATCCTACCGGGGAGCCACGGACGAGGTGTTTCTCTTCTGGACTGAGGAGGACTCCAATCAAGTGTTGAATGGAGTCTACGGACAGAAGTTTAATAGCACGGGCGCCCGCGAGTGGGGTGATTCTGGTTTGACGGTTGTGCCTTTGGGAACGGATCAACAGGTTTTCGTTCAGAATGTGCAGATCGGCGCCGGGGCCCTCGCGTTCTGGGTGGATCAAGTTGGGTTCGGGTCTACAACCATCCAGGCAGCTCGGCTCAACAGCGAAGGAAAGTTCGTGTGCAAGCAGTTCCCTGTCTCCTCGCTGCCTGCCAATAAGGCAAGACTGTCGTCGGACCAAGTTCGCTCGAAACTTTCAGCTGTGGCCTGGGAGGATGACCGCATCGGAAACAACGGCATTTATATCCAGAACGTCAACCCTAACTGTTCGCTGGGGCAGTAGCGCCCGCGCTGGGCATCGCGAGATGGGTACATTTCTCTGATTTATGCAGCCGGCTGCTCTTGTTGAGCCTTATACAACATGGTGACAAACCGCCACGCTCCGTTGTTCCGAGCGAAGTTCCGGTCTCCGCTCCGGCGGAGGATGGAACGCAGTCGAGGAGCCTGCTGTTTGGTCGGCGGAAAAATAGGTTTCTCGACTCCGCAGGATCATCTACAACTGCGTATGATTCTGTTGTGCTCGAAATGACAATGCGAAATTCAGTTGTACATGTCCTCGACAGTGGTTCGCTGCAGCTTGGCAATTTTCCATATTTTGTTCCGGACGGAAAGGGTGGTGCCGTGTTCGCCTGGTACACCAGCAGTCCGTCTCTCCAATGTTTCGCGCAGCACATTCGCGCCGATGGCAGCGAGGCTTTCCCGCACAACGGCTCGCCGGCGTCGACCAATACAAACCAGGTGAGGGTCTCGCCAGCAGGATCCTACCGGGGAGCCACGGACGAGGTGTTTCTCTTCTGGACTGAGGAGGACTCCAATCAAGTGTTGAATGGAGTCTACGGACAGAAGTTTAATAGCACGGGCGCCCGCGAGTGGGGTGATTCTGGTTTGACGGTTGTGCCTTTGGGAACGGATCAACAGGTTTTCGTTCAGAATGTGCAGATCGGCGCCGGGGCCCTCGCGTTCTGGGTGGATCAAGTTGGGTTCGGGTCTACAACCATCCAGGCAGCTCGGCTCAACAGCGAAGGAAAGTTCGTGTGCAAGCAGTTCCCTGTCTCCTCGCTGCCTGCCAATAAGGCAAGACTGTCGTCGGACCAAGTTCGCTCGAAACTTTCAGCTGTGGCCTGGGAGGATGACCGCATCGGAAACAACGGCATTTATATCCAGAACGTCAACCCTAACTGTTCGCTGGGGCAGTAGCGCCCGCGCTGGGCATCGCGAGATGGGTACATTTCTCTGATTTATGCAGCCGGCTGCTCTTGTTGAGCCTTATACAACATGGTGACAAACCGCCACGCTCCGTTGTTCCGAGCGAAGTTCCGGTCTCCGCTCCGGCGGAGGATGGAACGCAGTCGAGGAGCCTGCTGTTTGGTCGGCGGAAAAATAGGTTTCTCGACTCCGCAGGATCATCTACAACTGCGTATGATTCTGTTGTGCTCGAAATGACAATGCGAAATTCAGTGTCACTTTATTACGCAATGCTCAATAAGCCTCTCTATGTGTGCCATTCTGTCCTTCGCGGTCGATGCCTTTGAAGATGCCTTTACCACAAAGGACACTAAGGTACACAAAGGAACGCTGTGACGAAATCCGTGGTCACGTCGTCATTCCCCGCTTCATGCGCATCTCCTTCGCCAAAGCGTCGACGACTCGCATCTTGGTCTCGGCAAACAAAGGGAGATTCGGCACGTCCAGCACCATCTCACAGGAACGCAGCAATTGCCGTGATCGAATCCTTCAGTTCGCTGCGCAATGCCTGTTCTGCCTTCTGCCTTGCTACCTGCAATTCTCGCTTGCGCCGGTGAAACGCTGACCGCAATTCGCGTGACACTCTCTCGATTCTACTGAGGGCAAAATTCGAATAAACGGGCACGGCTGTTCCCATGTGTTTCAGGATGGTGTCGACGTCTTCGGGTTCTGCATCCAGCAATAATTGATCCATTACCACGGTTGAAATTCATGCGATCTTGTCCCCAACTCCGGATGCATTGGGCAGTAGGGATGTCGCTTCAACTCGGGGCAGGTGCACAACTACTCGCGTTCCTCTTCCGGCCTCGCCGACTTCGATCCTGCCCCCTTCGTGAGTCACAATTCGATGGACCGTGGACAGTCCCAGTCCATTTCCTTTTCCTGGCTTCTTGGTAGTAAAGAAAGGCTCGAACGTAAGCGTGTGAGCAACCCACCTAGTCAAGGCGCAGAGCCCGTGTTGAAATGCGGCTATGGATCATCAGACGAACGTAGCCACGGCAAAACGACGGACACGGGAAGAGATTCGGCAGATTGTGTCGGAGTTTGCAACTAGCGGCATGCCGCAGAGTGAATTCTGCGGCAGTCGAGGGATCTCGCGAAGTACTCTCGATCGTCATCTGAGAAAACAACGCGCCCAGGATCAAGGAAGCAGGGCAGACAATCGATTGTTGGCGGTGGAGATAAGGACAGCGAGCGGGAGATCGGCGAGCACCAGCAGCGGGTTGGTGGTGGGGTTGACCAGCGGACGCAGGATCGAAGTGAACCGGGGCTTCGATGCGGCCACACTGGAGTGCCTGCTGACGGTGTTGGACAAGGTATAGGGCGATGTTCGGATTTGGGCCAGCGACGCGGATCTACGTGGCCACCGGAGCCACGGACATGCGCAAGGGATTTAACGGTTTGTACGGTTTGGTGCGCGACCATCTGGGCTGCGATCCCGAGAGCGGCCACGTTTTCTTGTTCACCAATGCGCGGCGCAATCGCCTGAAGCTGTTGGTATATGACCATAGTGGACTATGGATATGCTGGAAGAAATTGGACGGAGGAAGGTTTCGCTGGCCGGGAGCAGACACTTCGGCCACGAAGATCGTGCTGAGCCACGAGGAACTGGCGCTGTTGTTGGGGGGCATTGATTTGAGCGAGACGCGGCGGCGGAAATGGTATCGCAAGCCGCTCATGGAAGAATCCGATAAGTTACGAATGCCAGCATAAACACTGGCGATTTCGTTCACTTATCCACAGTCAGATCTGTTATCAAAGAAGCATCGTGAGTGCGACTCCACCGGCTGCCGCGATGCCCACTGCTGAGGCAGAGCGTTGTTTCCCCGTCGAAGTTCTCGAACAACTGAAGGAGCAGCTTCCCCAGGCTTTGTTTGCCACTCTGAGCGACAGGGTTGCGACTTATGAAGAGCAGTTCGGGGCGGCGTCGAAGCAGTTAGATACAACCAGGAGCGAGTTACAGTATGCGCGACTGAAGATCCAGGTGCTGGAAGAACATCTGCGTCTGCGGCGGATCGCCAAGTACGGACCAGGCAGTGAAAAGCTGAGTAATCTCCAACTGCAGTTACTGGAGGAAGAGCCCG
The DNA here is from genome assembly GCA_963838905.1 of uncultured Acidobacteriota bacterium. Classification (GTDB taxonomy): domain Bacteria; phylum Acidobacteriota; class Terriglobia; order Terriglobales; family Acidobacteriaceae; genus JABDBE01. Next base: position 619,898 of record CAWITE010000009.1, on the reverse strand, counting down.
GGGTCTCGAACCAGGAAGTTCAGGCGGAGAGCGAGCGCGAGGGGTTGCCGGCACCGGACGGCGAGAAGCAGCGGAAGCGGCGCGCGCATCCCGGCCGGCAGACCTTTTCCGCAGATCTGCCGCGCGTGGAGAAGATCGTCGCTTGCACGGCCGAGCAGTGCGTGTGCGGAAAGTGCGGCGCGGAAACGAAAGTGATCGGCTACGACGAGAGCGAAGTGCTGAAGGTCAATCCGGCCGAGTACTACGTGGAAGTGACCAAGCGCGAGAAGCGCGCCTGCAAGCGGTGCGAGGAGCAGGGCGTCGCCATGGCGCCGCTTCCCCCGCGCATCATCGATAAGAGCCTGGTGGCCGACGAGGTGATTATCGACACCATCGTCAGCAAGTATGCCAATCACTGCCCACTCTATCGTCAGAGCGCTATCCTGCTGCGCGATGCGGGCATCGAGATCACGCGGGCCACGATGTGCGGCTGGGTGATGACGGTCGGCGAGATGCTCTCCCCGGTGGTCGGCGCCATGCGCAGGGAGTTGCTGGCCAGCGGTTACATCCAGGCCGACGAAACCCCGATCGATGTGCAGACGCACGACAAACGAGGTAAGAACCATCAAGCCTACCTCTGGCAGTACGGAACGCCGGGGGCTGGGGCGGTCTTCGATTTTCGCATGAGCCGCGGACGCGAAGGGCCGAAGCAGTTCCTCGGCGCCTTCGCGGGCATTCTCCAAACCGACGATTACATAGCCTACGAGCGCGGCCTCGGCGGGCCTGGGATGGTGCACGCCTGCTGCTGGAGCCATGCGCGAAGGAACTTTGTGGATGCGGTCAAACTCAACCCGCAGGACGCCGGCTCGATTCGCGCGGTCGAACTGATAGACCAGTTGTTTCTGATCGACGCCCAGGCGCGCGAGGAGAAGATGGATCAGGCCGCACGTCATCTTCTGCGCCAGGAGAAAGCTCCTCCACTGCTCGCCAAAATCCGGGAACACATCCTGGCCACGAGCAAAACCGTACTGCCCCGCAGCAAGGCGGGCCAGGCGTGCAACTACACGCTGGCGCTTTGGATAAAGCTGACCTGCTTCCTCGACCACCCGCAACTGGAGCTCAGCAATAACGTGGCCGAGAACTCCATGCGTCCGGTGGCGACTGGACGCAAGAACTGGATCCATATCGGCAGCCCTCAAGCCGGCCCGCGCGTGGCCGCCATTCTCTCCGTTATCGAAAGCTGCCGCCGGCTCGCCATCCCGGTGCGCCAATATCTGGCCGACATCCTGCCCGGTCTCGCCGACACATCCATACAGAACGTCACCGGACTCACGCCCAAAGCCTGGGCGGCCAAGACGCACTCCTGAAAACTTCTCTCATCCCTCTCGCACCGCCGTCAACCGTGTACTTGGCCGCACGGATACGCTCGAACAGACGGGAACGGGTTTCGGCGTTCGTGCCGCAACCCGTTTCGCTAACCGCAAACGAGACCCAATCGCAAAATTGGTTACGCCCGTCACGTCCCGGTATCGGCCCATCGCAGTTCCTGATGCTCAGCGTGACCCGACCGCCAACCGGCATGGCATCGCGCGCGTTCAATACCAGGTTCAGGATGGTCTGCTGTGCCTGAGCCAGATCGATCTTCACCAAACCCAGATCCCCGGCTAGCTCGGACACCAGTTCGATGTTCTCACCCAATCAAGCGCATGAGCAGACTACGCACTTCGCAGATGACCTCATTCAGGCAAAGCAAACGAGGTTCGACCGCGCGTTGCCGGGCCACGGCCATCAGCTGCTGGATGAGCCCTGCACCTTGCTCCCAGGCCTTGCGGATTTCCTCGACAAAACGTCGTAAACGATGGTTCTCCTCCAACCCGGCCAGAATCAGCTCACTGCAAAGCACCATCCCGGTGAGCAGGTTGTTGAAGTCATGGGCAACGCCTCCGACGAGGCGGCCGATAGCCTCCATTTTGTGGGCTTCCCGCAACTGCTGCTCGGTTTGAGTTTGTGGGTGGTCTGCGGGTTCCTCAGCTCTTAAGTGCAGTTGTGCAATTGCGCTCATCACTGGCGTCCGTCCGATTGCGAAGCGGCAGAAGTCACGCCTTCCGCGTACTCCCCATTTGGGAAGTTTAGGCGGGCCTATTCGGGAGCGCTGTGATGGTTGAACAGGGCTGTACAGATTCAGAACCGAACCAAAACGGGAGAAAGAAGATGGCCCCAACTCTTAGGCCCACAACACACAAGTGCACTTCACAACACTTCAATCCAATCGATGCAAAGGCTGAGCTAAGCGAAAGGTGAAGCGGTGCCCTATGGAAAACCTGATATCGCCCTGACCGGGACTGAATAAAGGCTCGCTGCCGTCTCCGGAATTCAGCGCCGATTCTGCTATCGCGTCTTTGCCGCCAGCTTCAGACCCCTTCACCGTCGGAGCTTGGCGCTTCCTATAGGATCCGCCCTTGGCGAAGATGCTAGAAGTCTGCAAAGCAATCGATTTTCCGTCGATGGCCATCGATGCTAATGTCACGCGCAAGTAGCCAGGATCTTGAGCGCCTCCTGAAGCCTGTGCCGCCAGCACGCTCCCGGTGACCGGCGTCCCTCGCGGCGCCACTGTCCTCCCAGCAACCACCACAGGCTTATCGAGTACTGCTTGAAAAGAGTCCCCGACTCGAGAGTCTGCGCTGGAAAGGGCTAACTGCAATCGGACCGTGAAATCAGTGCCGACTGGAATTCCGTCGGCGGCGAATCCGGCCGTGGGAGAGATACCGCTGTGGTCAGAGACGCGATCAAACGGGAGTTGACCCGCGTCAGCGGTCCCGCCCGATGCAGGAACGGCGAGCTGGCGGGAGCATCCCGACACCCAGACCATGGTTACGCAGGCCAAGGTCAGAACCACCGTCAACCGGCCGCCCCACCACCGTCTCTTCATAGCGCATCCTGCCCGTTGGGATTGTGGGTAGCAAGTCGCAAGCGAGATACCAACTCGGGGACGCTATTAATCAGGAGTTTAGCGGTAGCAGCCTATCGCCACCGATGTAGATTTTGCGCGGCCAGTGTAGGCGCTGGCGTCTGCGCCGTGCCAGGCTTGCCTCGGCCTAGATAGTCCCACCGGTTTCGCTGGCCGGTTGCGTAAACATCTGTTCAAGTCCCGTGATGTTTCCGTCCTGGCGAACCGTTAGCGACATAGCTGGCGAACCTTGTCTTCTTCAACCCAACAACACAATTACGGTTTGTAAGCAAAACCCAGGTTACAAGTCTCTTTCATGTTGACGAGAACCCATTACACGGTCAAACTTTCATCTCAGTAAATTGGGCATCCGTCCGAAAGATCAACATCGAAGAGGAATTATGAACCCGAAAGCCGTAATCACAGCCGCGGTTGTGTTGGCCTCCAGTCTCGCACTCCCCGCTTCTCTGTCGGCTCAGAAACCAGCGGAGAGCCGCCCGGAAGTCACTTACGATAGCTATCACGATACGTCGTTGCCAGTGCGCGAGTATTCCATGGCCCTTCCGCAGGGACGATCTCCGCGCGAAGTCGAGCACCCCCGGCCACGCCGCATTCTCTCCGGCGCCGCCGTCCCGGTAGCAGATCTCGCCGAGCAGACTTACGCGGCGCCACCAGTTTCCGCAACAATAGGGCTCAACTTCGAGGGGATCCCGAACTTGGTCAACGGTACCCTAGAAGGAATTCCTTCCGATGACAATCTCGCGGTCGGCGCGACCCAAGTCGTCGAAACCATTAATACGGCGTGGCAGGTTTTTGACAAAGCGACTGGAAAGTCGCTGTTCGCCCCGCAGCAAATCAGCGCCCTGTTCACGGGCGTCCCCGGATTGTGCGGACAGGGGCAGACCTTCTTCTGGACTGATCCCGTCGTGCTCTACGACCAATTCGCCAATCGCTGGATCATCAGTCAGATTGCCGCCGACAGCACTTTCAGCACCGGAAACGAATGCATTGCCGTCTCCGAAACCTCCAACGCAACCGGCAGATATCACAGGTACATTTTTGAGTTCGGAAATAAGATATTCAATGACTACGACAAACTCAGCGTGTGGCCCGACGCTTACTATGCCAACTACAATCTGTTCGGCCCGAATTCGTTCATCGCCGACGACGCCTGCGCCTACGATCGCGCCGCCATGCTGACCGGCGCAAAGGCAAAGGCGGTATGCTTCAAGAGGCCCAAGGAGTTCTCTTTTCTTCCGTCGAATGCCGATGGCGCCACGCCACCTCCCTCAGGTGAGCCCAGCTTTTTTGTCGATCTCTCGAGCTCAACCTCGCTGCATCTGTACCGCTTTCACGTGGACTTCACCAATACATCAAAGTCAACTTTCAAGGGTCCGATCAACATTCCTGTGAAGGCGTACACCATGGCGTGTGGAGGCGGAACCTGTATCCCGCAGCCTGGCACAAAGCAGCAACTTGATTCCCTTGGCGATCGCTTGATGTTTCGCTTGGCCTATCGGAACTTTGGCGACCACGAATCGCTGGTGGTGAGTCATTCGGTGATGACCAGCAAGGCCGCCTCTGGCGAACGCTGGTACGAAATCCGGGATCCCAACGGCAAGACCAAGGTCTTTCAACAGGGCACGTTCACCCACAGCGGCAATTCGTTGTGGATGGGCAGCATCTCCATGGATAAAGCAGGAGACATGGCCCTCGGTTATAGCGAATCCAATGCCACCACTTTGCATCCCTCTCTGGCTTTCACCGCACGCGTGCCCACCGATCCCCTGAATACTATGGAGGGCCCTGCGACGATCTTCATTGCAAAAGGCTCTGCGACCGGGGGCACCAAGAACGGCGCAAATCGCTGGGGAGACTATAGCAGCATGGTCATCGATCCTTCGGATGACTGTACCTTCTGGTACGTGAACCAGTACATCCCGAAAACTTTTAGTCACGACTTGCTGACCTTCCACACCCGCGTGGCATCGCTAAAATTTCCCACCTGCCAGTAAAAGCAAGCTGTCGAAGAAAACAGAGGAGCGGCTAACGCCGCTCCTCTGTGGTTTTTTACTGCGGGTTGTTGGTGGATCAGTTGGTGCGTCGAGTGGTTGCACCGGTTGATGCGCTGTGATCGTCGTTCTCTGGCTGCATTACGAGGCCGTCAAACGGCGTAGCTGCCAGGAAGCGGCCGCGCACTACGCTGACTTGACGCAGTGGGTAGCCGGTGTCAGGGCCACGGGTCCAGGTGCGCCCGTTATCCTGACTCTCAAAGACCACCCCGGTTTCCGTACTGGTCGCCAGCAGGCGCTTGTCGTTCTGGTCGTAGCTGATCGAGCTGATGTTCTTGTCCGGGAGGCCGTTCTGCATGTGCTCCCAGCCAGCTCCACCGTTCGGGCTGCGGAACGCGCCCTCTCGCGAGGCAAACATGATTTGCCCGGCAGAGATGGTGACACCGCGAATGCTAGTTACGTGTGAGGACAAACTGGAGTCCTGCCAGGTTGAACCGCCGTCCTTCGAAACCAGAACGGTGCTGCGGGTAGCGAGCGCAATCAGGCTTCCGTCGGCTTTGACCGAGACGAAATCCTGTTTGTCCATCACCGGACCGCCGCTCCAACTCTTGCCTCGGTTGGAACTGGTGAACAGTCCTGCGGAGGTCGCGGCCATCCAGGCGGTAGGCGTGATCTCGACATCGTTCACGCGCGCGGTCAGAATGGAGCGAGTTTCGGTCTTTGTCTTAGCGGTGTGCGAGGAAGTCCGATTGATGACGTCGTTGATCGGGCTCCATTCGCGGCCATTGCGGGGCAAGATAAACATGCCGCGATTCGTGCCCGCCACCAGGTCGCTATTGCTGGTCTGCTTCAGGCTGAACACATCGCGGCCGTCCAGGCCCTTGCTCTTTTGCGTCCAGTGCTGTCCGGCATCCTGCGAAACGAAGACGCCGCCCATCTCGCGGTCGTTGACCACGCCCACGAAAATGGTGTTGGGATCGTTCTTGTCGGCAATGATCGAAGTCACGTAACGGTGGGTGTAGCCGTGATTCGTGCTTAGGAAGCTGTGCGCACCGTCGTCGCTAGCCAACACGCCAGCGCGATCGGTGGCCAGCATGACGCGCTGCGAGTTGCGCGGATCGACCATCACGTCGTTAACCACGACTTCAGGATCGGTCACGCGGTTCCAGGTCTTGCCCGCGTCGGTTGTCTTCCAAAGGCCTTCCGTAGTTCCGGCATAAACAACGGCGGGATTGCTCGGATCCTGTTTCAGGACCCGGGTGCGCCGCGCGGAAAACGGAATTCCCTGAATCTTCGAAAAGGACTCGCCCGCGCTCTGACTCTTGTAAATGCCGGAGCAGGCGCTGGCGAATACGACCGAAGGATTGGTCGAATCGACAATAATCGAGAACACGTCGGAGTCCTCGATCATGCCTTTGCTGATGTGGTGCCAGGCGGCGCCGCCATTGTCGGTCTTCCACGCCAAGTGCCAGGTGCCGGCATAAATCACATCCGGATTCTTGGGATCGATGGCGATGGATTCAATGCTGTGGATGTCGGAATTGCTAGAGGAAATCTTCTGCCAGCTCTTGCCGCCGTCGGTGCTGCGGAAGACGCCATCGACTGCGCCCGCAACCAGAGTTTTTGAGTCGGAAGCAGAAATGGCCATGGCGCGGATCGATTTGCCGTGCATGGCGGGCATGGTTTCCCAGGTTTTGCCGGCATCGTCAGAGCGGAACACGTCACCGGCCTGCTGTGTTTCAACGCTCCAGGCTGCAGCGTACATTTTGTTCGGGCTCTGCGGATCGACGGCGATGTGGTCGATTACATAATCGTCGCCGCTGCCGAGGTGGGCAAATTTCGCCCAGTTCTTGCCACCGTCGGTAGAAGAGAAAAGGCTTCCCGTGCTGGTGCCGAGGAAGATGTGATCCGGGTTCTGAGGATCGTAGGCCAGGCTACGAACATCGCCCCCATCCGGTCCGAGCGCGGTCCATTGTCCGGCCCAAGCGGCGCTGGTAAGGCACAGCGCAAGTAGTACAAATAGCAGCCATTTGCTGCTGACAAAATGCTTTGCTTCGGAAATCATATAGCGGTTCGCCCCCAACGGAAGAAAATCCGTTCGCGGCAAGATTGACAGGGGAAGCGGAGGCGAGCAAGTTACCGAAGGAGAAGGAACAGTTGGTGTTCGGCTGAGAAGGAAGGTTTGTTGGCCGGCGGAAAGGCGCATCTTCTTGCAGCTGAGTTCGTTCCGTTTGGGGACAAGTTTACTGTGTAGTGCCGGGTACCCCGCCCTCCCCGGTTTGGCTGCAAAATGTAGAAAGCAAACGACATAGATTTCGACTATGTGCTAGATCTTTGAGTTTTCAGGAGTTATACGCAAAATGCAGAGAGCATGGGAGTTACGAGCAAGCTAACAGTCGCTATGATCCGTTTTGAAACCGAACATCGAGGCGGGCTACGAACCATCGGGTGCTCTTCGCTCAAGGATGCAGCGGTGAATCGGAGCGCGAGGGAGAAGCCGCAGCAGTAGCCTTGTCAGATTGTCAAAGATCGCATATCACTTGCAGATAACATCTGCTATCAAAGATTATCTAAATTGTAACCGGCAGTCAAGCCCAAAGAACCGGCGAGTTGTGGTGCAGTGAAGTTCGATTCCGTGTCGCGCCAGCTTCGCGGTTGTCTCATCACCGTCCCGACTGGGCAACCTCGGCTTTCCTCACAGTCCTCACACCTTCGAAAAGCTTGCGCATCAATCAGAAGTTTATGGTTAGACCGTGGTGGTCATTTTCTTGTGGCGGCAGACACCTCGTCTGCTCTGGTCACCATTCTTTCTTGCTGACTTCTCATCGAGGGGCTGGGCCAATCCGAAGTTGAGTAGCGCCGGCATCTTGCGGGCTGTCCCGAGGGCATTCTGCCCTCGCGGCAAACGGTTGGATTTCTCGCCTTAGTGAGGCACCTACATTTCGAAAACCGCGAGATGTCGGGCACCTGGTATTCAGACTGAAAATCCCCGCCCAAGCATAGCTTGTAAGGGCCACCTGTTCCTGGCTCTTGGACTAATCCGATCTAACTTGGGAGATGCGGTTTCCAAGAGCCTGGCAGTCCGCCGAAAGTTGAACGGACGCAAAGGGTGAGACTTACGGGGTCAAGAGGTACGCATGGTTCTCGGCATTGACGATGCCCCAGCCGGTGATTTGCCCTGCCTTATTGATCGCGGAGGCCCAAACCAGTACCCAACCCGAGTTGGCAGGGATCAGATCGTTAAGGTCTTGTATCCCGCTCTTCGCGGACCAGATGAAAGCGTGAGGATCATTCGACGCCGTAGTTGAATACCCAACTACTTGATTCGAATCGTTCACGCCGAACGCAGTGCCAAATCCACCGGCGAGCGTTCCCAGGTCCCGGATCTGCCCCGCGCGATTCCAAAGCACGGGATGCCGGAAAGAAGAAGTCAGGGCGTTACCTACGACGATGCCGGAGTCGTTGATTGAAAACGCCACTGTCCCGCCTCCACCGAAGCCTCGGAGAGCTATCATCCCGTGTGCTTTGGTCCACGTGAAACCAGCAAGTTGGCCCGAAGACGAGGAATTTCCACATACTTCATCATGAGAATTAATTCCGCCGCCTTGGGCAGAGGGAGCTCCTGGCAAAGTTCCCAGGTCTTGTATCTTCCCATCGGCGGTCCAAAGGACCGCGTGCTGATTGCCGTTACTACCCCGAAAATCAGACGCGCCGACAATAAGCCCAGTGGCATTAATAGATGACGCAGAATTAGTAGTACCACCGGGGAGCTTGCGGAGAGCAATCATGCCCGTCTTCTTGGTCCACAGGAAGGCGTGGTACACATTCTGAGAATTCTTAGAAAAGCCCACGACCTCATCGGAGTCGTTGATGCCGACACCTCCACTGGTATCGTCACCGTGCAGCGCACCCAAATCCTTCATGCCTGTCTTGCTTTTCCACAAAAACGCGTGCCCGGGGTTAAGTCCCGAGCAGGGATAATAGGTTGTCGAGGTATCGGAGCATCCGACGATCTGGCCGAACGAATTCATTCCGATGCTTGCGCTCGCAGTGTCTCGGCGCAGTATCCCCAAATCTGTGACGGTATAGGTTTGGGCTGCTGCCGGCGACGCCAAGCTCCAAGACAACGACGCCCATAACATCGACTTAGCGATCAGCTGCACCTTTGTGGCCTCTCAACACGGCGTAAGTCTCCTCCTTCTTCGGTATACCAGTCAACATGAAAATAATCGTAGCGTCTTTGGAAGTTGAGGACAATCAAGAATGCCGGTTGGAGAAAGGCCGCGAGTTTCCTGTTGCCAGTCAGTCACGCAGCCGACCACAGACGACAATCACCAGAGAGCCACGCACCTCCCAGCATCTATCGTGCAGAAGCCCGGTGTTTTAAGCTGTTCTACGTTTAAAGACATTCGGCAGGCCGGGCAGTGATTCTAGTCGCTGAGTATGTGACCGGCCTCACGGACAACGAAGTGTCCAGAGTTGATCTTGATTCAATAAGAAAGGCCGGTCAAGTATTGCACTCAACCGGCCTCTGTTCGACGGGCTTAGCTTGGGCTCGGCTTATTGCTGAGCTGCGGGCTTCGCCTTCTTTTTGGGCGCGGCATGCGGATGATCCGGAACTGCCTTCACTACCGACTCATCCACGGGTTGCGTGCCTTCTTCTGTGAAGGTTCCACCAGCGGGAACAATCCAGTATTCGGCAGTCATGGTTCCAGCGCTGCCGGTGCGGCACTCGATCCGGCTCGGATCGATGCCCAGCTTGGCTTCGCCGCTGGTGAGATAGGCCTTGGAATTGACGGCACGTTCAGCCGCCAGATTCGGGCGCTTCTCTGTGGGTTCCGCGTTGCCAACTATGACCAGCTTGTTGTCTGCATTCTGCTGCAGGTTCTTGGCAACGTCGTCCAGTTTGCCCTTGCACTCGTTGTCCACGCGCCACGGCTTCTTGATCTTGGCCATGTTCTCGAAGCCGCAATCGGTGAGCTTGGTGGCTTGCGGTGGTGGTGGCGGCGGATTTTCAACGTTGACCTGCGTGGAGGCTTGCGAACTCAGGCTACGCGAATCCGTACAAGTCGCGCTCACCGTGACCGGACCGGCAGACGCACCTGTGGTATTCAGGGTTGCGGTGTTGTCGGTGCCTGAAATGCTTCCACCGGTTGCGGTCCACCCGGATACCGTGACCGGAACGTTGTCCGGGCTGGTGCAGGTGCAAGTGATGGTCGAGCTTCCACCCACTTGCAATGAGCTTGGGCTAGCCGAGCAAGACATTTGCGGCGGATTCTTCGGTGGTTCCTTTACCGTGTAGTTCGCGGTGCAGGTGGCTTCTCCACCAGTCTTCATTTTGGGATCGGTGATGTGGGCGCTGACGGTGTAGCTGCCGCCGGCGACTCCGGTGGTGTCGATGCTGGCAGTGTTGTCCTTACCAGTAACTTTGCCGCCGGTACCGCTCCAGGTGTAGGTCAGAGGATGCTTGGGATTGAAGTTGGCGCCTGAAGCCGTGGCTGTGATGGGCTCGCCCTGCATGACATCACTGGGCTGCACCGAGCAGCTTGCGGTCGGTGTCACAGCTGGAGGATAACCAAAGTTGAACACCAAGCCGGTCCGCAGGCGTACTCCCTCGAGCGAGACCCGGCGCAAATCAGGAAACGCCGAAGACACGACTTGCGAATAGTTTTGCCGCCCCCATACGTAATCCGCTTCGAACAGACGCAGATAGAACAGATGAGTGATTTTTAGATCCATGCCGCCGCCCAGAATGGCGCCAATGCCATTCCCGGTCGGCAGGCCGTTCACAGCCAGGCGGTTATAGCTCAACAAAGTATTCACGAAGAAGTTGGCGTTCTCCGTCCGGTAGGTCGCTTTAGGACCGACCGAAATCGTGGTTTCGTAGTTATCCCAGTTGTTCCCGAAGTCACCTTCCAGTCCGAAATACTTCTGGAAGTTGTAAGTGAAGGAGGCGCCAAAGCCCTCTGGCATATCGGAAAGTTTCATGCCATTTGGAGCGTTGTAGTTTCCAAAGGGGACAGGAACAAAGCCGCCGGGGTGCAGCCACTGATAGCCCGCGAAGATTTCGTACTTCGGGGTTTCGACGTCCTGCGCCAGAGTGACGGCCGAGAGCAGAACTACGGTTAACATCAGCAAGAAACTGGCACACAGAACACGCACGCTTCTTATCCTGGGATGAAACGACATATCTTCCTCCAAAACTTATTTAGTCAGCTTATATACCATGCACGCGTACAAGATTGGGAATCCACGCATGGCAACCGCTAGAACGTCACACATTCATATCTCGCGACGATTCTAAAAGAAGTACAGGTTTCATACTAAGAAATTCAGAGCAAACATTCTACTTGAAGGTCTTGCTCGCGTCCAGCGATTAACTAGTAGAGTGTGTCTTGATTTGAGATTCGAGTGTGGGCTGATGCCGGCGAGACCGTCGAACCGGGGAACGAATCACCCGAAGATCGGCGATTTTGCCCACCCTTTCGGCCATTTCCCGGCATCAGAAGGAAGCATCCCGCTTGCAGCAAAGGCGGCGAGCCTTAATAATGATGGGGGCGTGTCATCTGTCAGCCAGGGATTAAGCCAGGGTTTATGAGCCAAGAGAGAGTGTTGATTGTTGAAGACGAAGAGAACGAACGCACGGGGCTTGCTGAACTAGTGTCCGCGTGGGGTTATCGTGCGGAGACAGCCCGCGACGGGGCGGAGGGATTCGAAAAGGTTTCTATCTGGGCACCCTCGATTGTCGTGACCGACCTCAAGATGCCGCGGATGGGAGGCCTGGAACTGCTGGAGCGAATTGCCGATGACAGCAAGACCATGGCTGTTATCGTGGTCACGGCGCAGGGAACAATTGATAGCGCCGTTCAAGCGATGCGCATGGGCGCCTACGACTACATCACCAAGCCCATCGACACGGAGCGACTGCGCACTATTCTCCAGAACGCATCGGCTCTGCTGGGAACACGGGTGGAACTCGAAGTCACGCGTCGGAAACTGCGGGACGCGGGATCGCTCGGAAGCCTGGTAGGGGCATCGAAGAAAATGCAGGAGCTTTTCCGCCTCATTGAAATGGTGGCGCCCAGCACGGCGTCGGTCTTGATCACGGGCGCCAGCGGTACTGGGAAGGAATTGGTGGCTCGGACGATTCATGAGCTCAGTCCTCGCCGGAACAAGCCGTTCGTGCCCATCAATTGCGCTGCGATTCCCGAAACCCTGATTGAGAGCGAGATTTTTGGCCACGAGCGGGGCGCATTTACTGGAGCGCTCGAGCGTCGCACTGGCTGCTTTGAACTGGCGGAGGGGGGAACATTGCTGTTGGATGAGATCGGCGAGATGCCGGTCGGCACTCAGGCCAAGCTCCTCCGGGTTCTGGAAGATCGCAAGTTACGACGCCTCGGGAGCAAGGTAGAAACGACAGTGGACGTTCGCGTTCTGGCGGCCACCAACAAGGTGCCCGAGGAAGCCGTGGCGCGCGGCGAGTTGCGCAACGACCTTTACTACCGGCTGAATGTTTTCAACATTAATATGCCTCCTTTGCGCGAGCACAAGGACGACGTCCCAGCGTTGGTGGAATCACTTCTAAAGGACATGAGCGCCAAACACGGACGGAAAGTGGCGGCCGTGAGCGAAGCCGTGCTGAATTTGTTTCAGAATTATTCGTGGCCCGGAAATGTTCGCGAGTTGCGCAACACGCTGGAACGGGCGGTGATTGTCTGCGATGGGGCCGTAATTGAAACCAAGTACTTGCCCCCCGGATTCGGTCAGGCGACGATTCGTACGTCGTCGGAAGATCCCGACGCGATCCACCTGGGGGTAGGAACAACGGTGGAAGAAGCAGAACGGCGACTGATTCTCAAGACCATCGAGGCGACGAGCAATAATAAGACGCGGGCAGCGGAGATTCTAGGCATCAGCCTGAAGACCTTGCATAATAAGCTTAAGGAATACGGCAACGCAGCCGCTGATGCCGCTTTGGTCAGGGAAGAATAGCGTCGGCCTGCCACCGTTTTCGCTATGGTTCTAACTGAAGTATGCGCCGAAAAACCCAGCTCGTGCTTGCCATAACCTTCATGGTAGCCGCTTTGGTGTGTGGGTTCTCCTATGTGTATATCTCGCAGATGCTGCGCCAGCGGGTTACGTTCGCGCACGATACGGCGGGTTTTTTAAGCAATCAACTAGGTTATCTCGCCGCCAACGCGATCCCAGACTTGACCAGCACCCGGATCGATACCAGCAATCCGGCGAAACTCCGACGTGCGGTTGCCTATTATCTTTCGACCAACCTTGACCTGAACACCATGATGGAATCGGTCGTGACCGACTGGCCGATGATCCAAGACGCCGCGATTGTGGATGCCGATGGCCGCGCGATTCTGCACACCAGGGCAGACATGGTCGACCAAATTGTCCCTGGCCGTCCTGATTTCCAGAGTGTGCAGGACGCTAAGTTCCGCCAACAACTACGGCTGGTTTACCACGAGCCCACTCTCTATGACATGAGCGTACCGCTGCGGTTAAACGGAGTGCTTTTCGGCAGCATCAAGTTGGGAGTTTCTACCGTATTTCTCAGGAGCGATATCACCCCTCGGTTGAAGCACGCCGTGATCTTCTCCGGCATTTCCATCTTGCTCTCCTTGGTGCTCGCGGCAGGTCTATCGAACATTGCTCTGGGCCCCCTGGAGCAAATCAGCAGAAGCCTGGACAATGTAACCGCCGGCGAAACTGAGACCGTCACCGAGGAGGAGGCCGGACACGATGAGTATGGCTTGGTGACGTTGAAGATTGCACACCTGGGTCGCCAGATGCGCGATGCCCGGGAAATCTTCTCTGCCTTGAAGGACAACGTGGATCAGATCATGGGGAACCTGCAGGACGGCCTCATGTTGTTCACTCGTGATTCGCGAGTGGTTCTGGTGAGTGCCTCGGTCGAGCGTTTTCTGGGCCGCCCCAGGCGGGAATTGTTGGGCCGGACAGTGAAAGAGATCTTCACCCGCGACTCGTCGCTGGGCGCGCTTGTGCTCGACGGCTTCCAACTGCGCAATCCTATCGGCCAGCGTGAAGTGGAGTCCTCGAACACAAAAGGAGTGCAGGTTTCTCTCGATTTTATTCAGGAAAAAGGTTCCCCGATCGGTGCCCTGCTGACGCTCCGCGATGCGGAGTCGGTGCGCCAGATTCAGAATGAAATCGAAATGTCACGCCAGATGTCCGCCAGCGGCCGCACCACCCGCGGTGTCGCCCACGAGGTCAAGAATCCGATCAACGCGATTGTGCTGCATTTGCAGTTGCTGCAAACCAAGTTGCAGCAAATCGATCCGGATACGCGGCGCCACATGGACATTATCGGCAATGAGATTCATCGTTTGGATCGCGTTGTGCAGATCCTGGTGGACTTCACTCGGCCACGCGATCTGCATCTCGAGGAGATCGACCTGCGCCGGTTGTTAGAGGATGTGATCATGCTGGCTACGCCCGATACTGAGCAGCATGGCGTGACTGTAAAGCGCAAACTCGGGACCGAACCGCTGGGAGTGAGAGTGGACGTCGACGTGATGAAGCAAGCCATCCTGAATGTCATAATCAACGGCATGCAGGCGATGCCACAAGGGGGAACGCTGACCATCTCTGCCCGCCGGGACGAGGATATCGTCATTACCGAAATTCGCGACCAGGGCGTGGGCATACCCCACGAACTGCAAGAAAAGATTTTCGAATTGTACTTCACCACCAGGAAAGGTGGCAGTGGGATCGGGCTGGCACAAACCTATCAAGCTCTGCAGTGGCACTACGGCTCGATTGATTTCGAGACGGTCGAAGGGCAGGGCACAACTTTCCGCCTTCGCTTACCAGCGGTGGAGTTTCGAGCCGGTGGGAATGGCGGGAATAGGCGGGACGTCGCACCGAACCTGACCGTTTCAAATTCCTGAGCAGAACTACTAACGACATCGTTCCTTGAACTGCGTTTTCCGGTCTTGAGCGGAGTCGTACAGCGAACTCCGTTCGGCGATAAAATTAGTGGAACCAGATTGCTGGTCACCTGGACCACAGCGATCATCGAATAAGTGAATATGCCTCTGGCCGCCATTCTCGGACTGTGTCTGCTATTGTATTGGCCGCAGGACGGCATTGTCCTGCCAGCAGCCGCGGTTTGGCAGTCCACAGAGTCGAGGGAGAACCAAGCGAACAATTCGCCCGCCCAAGGTTCCTCGCCGCAACCGCCGTCCCAGCAACAAGAAAATCCGGATCAGTCAGCCGCGACCCCACGCCCGCCCGCCGCAGCACCGAGCTGTCCGGAGAATTCGCAGTCCGGTTCGACCGCGAAACCAGGCTGCACGCCGGCGCCATCCGCGAAAACCAAGAAGCACCACGGAACCCACAAAGCAGTCGAGCCTGCGGCGACGCCGGCCGGAACGCCCCCCACCAAAAAAATCGTAAAAAACGGCGGCACCGACGAGCCCGCCGTGGATCTGTCTCCCGAGATGAACCGGCAACAGGCTTTGCAGCAGGCGAAGCGCGCCGATCAACTCCTCGCGGACAGCGATGCGAATCTGAAGAAAATCTCAGGCCGTCAACTCAGCGCGAGCCAGCAGGACACGGTAAAGCAAATCAAGAGCTATATGGAGCAAGCCACGACGGCTAAGAAGGGCGGAGACGTTCGACGCGCCTACAATCTCGCCCTCAAAGCCAATCTGCTCTCGGCTGAGTTGGCGGGACACTGAGTCGGGTAATCCTCAGACATACTTCCGATCCGTGCAATCCGTGGTCGCTTTGACTACTTGCCTTTCGCTCGCGCGGCGTTCACTTTTGCCAACAGATCCTGCGAGGGTTGCTGCATCGGTCCTGAAATCTTCACTGCTTCCTGTAATACTTCCCGGGCTTCGGTAGTTTTACTCAATTTCGCGTACGCAAAACCGAGACGATACAGAGCATTCGAATATTGCAGATCGTCTTGCCCTTTCAGCAGCGCTGAGGCCGATTTCAATTCCGGAATCGCGGCGGCCGTCTTGTCTTGCTTCATATAGGCGTAGCCCAAGGTCGAGTGTGCGACTCCGGCTGAGACCTTGCGGGAGCGGTCCGCGTCGGGAGCGTCGGCCTTGGCTGCCGCGATCGCCCTCTGCGCATACGTAACTGCTTTGGTCAGGCTGCCCGGCTTGGGGTCATCAACGTACGTGTTGGCCAGCAGGAGCAGTGCCGGCAAGTTGTTTGGGTCGGCTGCCAGCGTTTTTTCAGCATAGGCGATCAACCGTGGCGTATCCTTCAGATCCGACAGCGACATCATCGCGTAGGATGCGATCTGTTCCTGAAAACGTGAATTCGGAAACGCGGGCGTGAAGCGTTCAATATCTGCCGTGCGCTTCTTGGCATCCGTTTCCCCCGCGATGGTATTGAACGCCGCCGCTTCCAGGAATTCGTCGGAGCTCTTGGCCGCTGCCTTTTCCTCTTCTATGCGCTGGCCAAATTCCGAGTCACTCATTCCTTCCGGCTTGGTTTGCTTCCCAATGGAGTTGTACAGTTCGCCTCCCCGGATGGCATAGTCAAAGGTCTTGGGGGCGTCTTTCATTTGCTGCGCGATGCTGGCTTGCGATACGAGAATGTCGAAGTTGTGCGGAGAACCGGCTAAAGCCTTGTCGCCGTACTCGAGAGCCTTCTGCAGATCTCCCGCCGCCTGGTAAGCCTGCGAGAGCTGCCAGTTGCCGTAAGCCACGGCCGCCGGATTCGCCGAGAACTTCTGCAGAAAATCCTGGTACATCGCCAACTTTTTTTGCGTGTCTTGCTCGTTCGAAATCGCCGCCAACGCTTGATCCTCCGGTGTGCCCGCGGGAATCGAGATCTTGTCCAGTTGCGCGCGCCCGAAAACGGAGAAGACCAGCGGAAAAACAAACATCAGAACGACCGGCCATTGACCGCGCTTCATAGTCGCCTCCAAAGTTCGCGGGAATCGTAGCTCTGAATGGACAAGCTTGCAAGTCTGGCGTGCAGTGTGGAGGACGGGCGTCCAGGCCCCTCCCGCCAGGCGGGGACGCCCCGCCTCCATACGTGCTATGGTACGGGTCAATGCTGTAGTCTGGGCCGATGCAGGATGAAGATCCCGTCGCGAGGAACTTGCTCACGGCCCCCGAGACGAGCCGGCCGGGCGAATCGGCGCGTCAGCCTCTTCATCAATCGATCCTGTTCATCGTTCTCGTCGCCTTTCTGCTCCGCCTCGCCGTCATTACCATCGGCCACACTTACCGCATTACGCCTCGCCGGGATCACTTTCAATATGGCTGGGAGATGGGCCGCCTGGCCCGCTCCATTGCTACCGGCCAGAGCTTTAGCGCACCGACAGATTTGCCAACCGGGCCCAGTGCTTGGGCCCCGCCTCTTTATCCCTACATCCTCGCGGGCGTGTTCAAGTTGTTTGGCGTCTACAGCACGCTTTCAGCCTGGGTGATCCTCACCTTCAATAGTGTCTTTGCCGCTCTGACGTGTTGGACCTTATACCGGATCGCCGAGCGCATGTACGGCGTTACGCTGGCGCGCGCAACAGCCTGGACCTGGGCTGTTTTTCCTTACGCAATCTATTGGCCAGCACGAGTGGTCTGGGAAACCAGCCTCACGGCGTTTCTGCTGAGCCTGGTCTTGTTGCTAACTCTGCGCATGGCGGACGAACCGCCGCACCTCCGTGTGTGGATTTGGTTCGGCTTGCTCTGGGGCGTAATTGCGCTGACCAATACCGCGGTCCTCAGCATGTTGCCGGTCTGCCTGCTCTGGCTGCTGTATCAGTTGCCGCGCCGTCCTCAACAATTCGTTGGAATCATTTTGTGCGTGTTTACCGCGGCTCTGCTGGTGAGCCCGTGGCTGGTGCGCAATTACTACGTCTTCGGCAAGTTCATCTTCGTGCGGGACAACCTTCCTCTGGAAATGCACGAGGCCAACAACGACGAGTCAGGTGGCCTGTGGACACGCAACGAACACCCGGGAAACAATCCCGACGCCATGCGGAGATTTCAGGAATTAGGTGAGCTCGGTTTCATGGACGAAAAGGGGCAAGAGGTTCGCCAGTTCATCCGCGAGCATCCCGGACGGTTTTTGTGGTTTACGGTCGAGCGCGCCGTTTACTTCTGGATTGCGCCTCCGCAGATGACCGTCGTCGCAGGCTACGATTTGATGATTTCGCGCCACACCAATTTCTTTCTGGGAGCGGTCTTCGCTTTCGCGGGATTGTGGCTGACGATTCGCAATCGAAAGCGCGGTGCATTCCTGCTGGCCTGTTTTTTGCTCATCTATCCGCTGCCCTATTATCTTGTGCAACCCTTCCCGCGCTATAAGCACCCCATCGAGCCGGAGATGATCATGCTGGCCGTTTATTTGTTCTGGGAGGCCAGTAAGATTCAAATCCGGTGGCCGATCCCCAAAACGTCCCGGTGATGGCTGGGTTGGCGAGTTCTTGCTCTTCCATTTAAATTAGATCATGCGGTCCATTCTGCAGAAGCCGGCGCTGCGCTTCGTTTTCGCTGCCAACGTGATTTCCATGCTGGGCAGCGGCATGAACGCCGCCGCGGTTGCCTGGTACATTCTGCAGGCTACTCATTCTGAAATTGCTCTGGGGACGTTTGCTGTCCTGCAGACGATCCCAGCCATGCTGATGCTGCCGTTCACCGGCGTCATCATCGACCGCGAAGACCGCCGCCGGCTAGTGATGTGGCTCGACGCCTTGCGCGCTGTCATTATTCTCACGGTTTCGATTCTCGCTTTCATGGGCAAAGCGAAAATCTGGGAACTCTACCTGATGAATATGCTGGTGGCGGCCGGCTTTTGGATGTTCTGGCCAACCATCACCGCCTTGATCCAGGAACTGACTCCTGGCGAAGAGTTCGTTCACGCCAATACCTTTCTGCTGGCGGGAGTTCAGGGAGGCTGGCTCATCGCCGGCGCGATCGTCGGATTCGTTTACAACCGCATCGGTCTGGGCGGAGTGTTGCTCATCGACTTCTCCACTTACTTGGTTTCGTTTCTCTGCTATTTCGCTGTACGCAAGGGACGGCATGTTGTGCCCCGGCCTGCTGAGTTGCGTGCCGACATCGTTGCCGCAGAAACTGCCTTCGAGCGTTTCGTGCGCGAGATGCGCGAAGGGATCCACTTTCTTCGCGGCAAACGGAAACTGGTTTTGCTTGGAATCAGTTGGGCGCTTTTCCTTGCCGCCATGATGACCGGAGTCGTGGTCACTCCTCCATTGAGTGACAAGGTGTTTCACGCCGGTGCTGTGGGTTATGGCTGGTTAAACGCCGGATGGGGCACGGGCGCGTTTGTAAGCGCCCTTTACGCCCCCTGGTTCATCGCGGGATTGGGCGCCCGTCGTTCCATCGCAATCTCCATGGGTCTGCTCACGATCGGCATGATTTTGGCGCCACTGTCTCCCATGCTTGCCATCGCCGTGTTTATCTACGGTATGATGGGATCGGCACGCGGCGTTAGTGGTGTCGCCATAAACACCAGCCTGATGGAACAGGTGCCGCCGCACTTCATGGGACGAGTGCAGAACACATTCTATTTCGCCGGCACGGCGCTGCAGATTTGTCTGGCACTGCTGGTGGGAGCAGTGGCCCAAGTTAGTCTGGTGGCAGGATTTTCTGTCATTGGATTGGTGTACGCGGTCGCCTTTGTCAGCGCAAGCTGGCCGGTGGCGGCGGCGGCAGTACCCGTCAGCGAAGCCACGCCGGTAGAATAAAAACCGATGGGCCACAGAGTCTCAGGGCCACTAGAGAAATCATGAGGCTTTGAATTGAAAAATTAGGATTTTTCTCCGTGACTCTGTGTCTCTGTGGTAAATAAGCCTTTCCCGCGTTATTCTTTCCCTTCAAATTCAAAAGGAGCCATGCATGTCTTCCAGCCTAGAAGGTCGGGTTGCGGTTGTTTTCGGAGTCGCAAATAAGCGCAGCATTGCCTGGTCCATCGCGCAAGGGCTGCACAGCGCCGGAGCGAAGCTTGCCATTACGTATCAGAACGAACGCATGGCGCTGGAAGCTAAAGACCTGATCCTGTCCCTGCCTGGCGCGGAGGCATTTCAATGCGACGTTTCGAGCGACGCCGAGATCGACCGGCTTTTCGGCCAACTCAAAGAGCGATACGGCAAGCTGCACGTTCTAGTACACAGCGTGGCCTTCGCTCCCGCTGACGAACTCAAGGGCAATTTCGTTAACACGACGCGCGAAGGCTTCCGCGTAGCACTCGACGTGAGCGTCTACTCGCTCATCGCAGTCGCCCGCGCTGCCGGGCCGCTCATGAACGATGGCGGATCGATCATGACGATGACTTACTACGCCTCGGAAAAAGTCGTGCCTCGGTACAACGTGATGGCTGTGGCTAAGGCGGGCCTAGAATGCACGGTGCGCTATTTGGCGTTTGAACTGGGCAGGAAAAACATTCGTGTGAACGCGATTTCCGCGGGTCCGCTCAAGACTTTGGCGGCGCGTGGCATCTCCGGTTTCAGCGACATGCATAAGACCCATGCCGAGCGCGCTCCTCTGGGTCGGAACGTGGAAGTAAGCGAAGTCGGTGCGATGGGAGTTTTCCTGGCTTCGGACGCGAGTTCGGGAATTACCGGCGAAGTCATCTACGTGGATTGTGGTTACAACATCATGGGATTTTGAACGCTGTTCACCACCGAGTCACCGAGCCCCCAAGTGTTTCTCTGTGACTCTGTGGTAAAAGCTATCAGCACGGCTGCTGACCCGCACCCGTCTCTCATTTTCTCCCACGCGTTCCAAAGCGATCTCCACATCCCGTTCGCGTTCAAAGCGTGCGAATTTCTCTCCCCATTCGATCAGCAGCACGCTGTTTTCCGCGATAAGGTCATCGAGACCCAGGGTCTCAAGCTGGCGCAGAGTGTCCACGCGATACAAATCGATGTGATAAAGAATCGCTTCCGGCCCGCGATATTCGTGGATCAAAGTAAAGGTGGGACTGGTTACATCTTCTTCCGATGCCGCGTGAAAACCTTCCGCGATGCCTTTGACTAAGGTAGTCTTGCCCGCTCCCAAATCGCCGCGAAGGACGACGATTTTCGGTGGGGTGAGCATCTCAGCCAGGGTGCTCCCGAGAGCGATGGTTTCCTCCGGCGATCGGGTAATGAATTCTCGTGTCTCCATGACAGCCTGGAAACCAGTATAGCGAGACACCACAGCCCGGAAAGAGCGTAAGAGTGCGGAGATTGTCATTCCGAGCGCGCAGCGAGGAATCCCTACCGCGGCAGCAAACTCCCGGTAGGGAGGCTTCGACTTCGAAACAGATTCGCTTTCGCGAATCTGTTCAGCATGACATTGTTCTCAGACACACCTGGAAGGCTCTTACGTTCTTCTTGGCGCGACCCACTGGCTGGAACGGAGTCCCAGGAAATCCTTGTCCACGCGGGAGTCCAGGGCGTTGCGTAGCGTGAGGTGATCTTTGTCTTCTAACGCGATGAAGCGGAAGGGCTGCAAAATTCCGTCCTTGGATTTGCGCGTCGGCTCGAGAATCTCGGCCATGCCTTTCACGGCGCCCGATGCCGTCTCGATGGTGACCTCGACCAGATTGCCCTGTTCCAGGGCTCCGGCCAATCGCAACATGCCACCGGTCTCGGAAATGGTTTGCAGTTTCGCTCGCGCGCTCCGCCCGTCGTGGAGCTTGATGACGACAGGAATTGTGCTGCCAAACTGAACTCGCTGTGCGCGGTGCTGAGGGTGAGTCTGGGGGAAGTGTGTCATAGGCAGAATGACTATGTCACGGCGGGGGGACGCCTGGCAGATTACGGAAGCACTTGTCCGGATTCCCGTCCGGCTAGGGTGACGGATCGGGGTTAACTGCCCAAGCATTAATCAGATAGCCAGTGCCCGTGCAAAGACGAACGCTTGCCCGCCCCAAGGTCGCATGACGTCAGAAGGGGTATGCGGTTACGAGTCCTGCCGTATTGATTTGGCCGCGCGTTCGAGGGACTCTTGTGTTTGCAGATCGATTAGGAGAGGGAGGCACTCATGGCTCACTACGGCACTCTTGAAACGCAACCTGTGTCGGACGACGGCCAGGATATTGGTGGCACTACCGTTCGCGATTCAGACGGCAAAAAAACTCGGCCAAGTCGATGACGTGATCTTTGACCACGACACCATGGAAATTCGCTACGCCGTGGTGGACAGCCATGGGTGGCTGGAAGCTTTCTGCTCCCAGCTGATCGCGTTTTCGCGGATGAGAACGACGACAACGGTCTCGGCACCGAAGTCACAAAAGAACAGATCGAAGATTCTCCGCAATATGACAATAACGTGGTGCTATCGGGCGACGGATGGAGGAACTACGAGCAGGGGTTCAAGAAAGATTGGGAAGAGCATCCGGTGATGCACATGAAGGGCTCCGACCGAATCATCACGCCGCCGGAAGAGCCCGCTCCCGATGAGGCGAGGTCAACCCGCGAAGGCAACCGCGAGTCAGACTTGTCCGTTGATCCTGCCAAACTTTTTCCCGAGCGCATATCCGACGTATTCTCCGACCCCGCGCTAGGCGCCGGCAAAGTAACGCTGCGTCCCAAGCCGGTCGCCCGCGTCGAGGAAGCCACCTCCGGCGTCAGCATGCTGAAGCCGCACTGGTGGGAAGCATTCGAAAACTACTTGCATCTCAACAATAGCGACATTCAGGCCAAATGCTCGCAATGTTCGTCAAAGGCGGCTTAACCACGAAGGCACAGTCATAAGGCGACGGAAAAAACCGCCTCAGCCACAAATTTCCACCTTGGAATTTGCGGCTGATTCGCGGACGCGGCGAAAGGCCTCGGGCAAGGCTTTCAACAGGTCGGTCGCGACCAGCGAATGTTCGCCCATGCTTTCGCGCGCCACGTCTCCGGCAAGACCGTGGAGATGAACCGCAGCGATGACTGCTTCCACGATGCGTTCGGGATTTTGCGCGATCAAACCGGACACCATGCCGGTTAGGATGTCGCCGGTGCCGCCGGTTGCCATGCCCGGATTTCCGGTGGTGTTCACCCAAACCGTTCCATCAGGCTGCGCAATCAGCGTGCGATGTCCCTTCAACACCACGATCAATTCGTGTTCGCGGGCAAATGTGCGAGCGACGTTGATGCGGTCGCGCTGCACCGCAGCGACTGTCGATCCGGCGAGACGAGCCATCTCCCCGGGATGCGGCGTGATCACTAAGCGTCCTTTGCCATTGAGTTCGCTGGCTCGCCCTTCGAATGCGTTGAGACCATCGGCGTCGAGGACGAGCGGAGTTTTGCTCTTCACGACCAGGCTGCGAACAAAGTCTGACGTTTCCGGATGGCGCGAGATGCCCGGCCCAACAGCCAGAATCGTCATACCTTTGATGAGTTCGTCCATGCGTTCGCCGGCGCGAGTCGAGATCGTGCCCGCATCGGTTTCATCGAGTGGCTCAGTCATGACTTCGGGATGAAACCCCGCCACTGTGGCCAGCACCGATTTCGGCGTGGCCACGGTCGATAATCCCGCCCCGGTTCGCAGCGCCGCCATCCCCGCCATGGCGACTGAGCCTGCCTTGCCCACGCACCCGCCAATCACCAGCACATGGCCAAAGTTGCCTTTATTGGCTGCTAACGGTCGCGGCCCAATGATGGGCGCAATCTCGCGGGCAGTAATCAGGCTGAGTTGTAACGAAGAAACGATCGCTTCGTCCGGAGAGCCGATCGGAGCAATGACTGTCGGCCAGTGGGTTAATCTTCCGAAGATGTGCGCCGGACGCGGCGCAGTAAATGTAACCACAGCGTCGGCACGCGCCACTGTGCCGGTCTGCTCGCCCATTACATCAGCATCGGCGCCGGAAGGAATATCGACCGCTACCACGTGCGCAGGGCTCGCATTCAGCAGCCTGATCGCCTCGGCGTACAACCCGCTCACCGGCGGCTTGAAACCCGTTCCCAGAATCGCGTCGAGCAGTACTTCGGATTCGAATACGGCCTGCGCCTGTTCCCGCTTTAGCTCCTCGCCGTCTCGCACGATCACGGGCGCGACCGGAAGTCTTGCGAACATCTCGGCTGCATCGCCCCGCAGTTCGGCCGGCTCGGCCAGCAACATGACTCGCACTTCTCTACCAGCCGCTTTCAATTTCCGCGCCGCCACAAAACCGTCTCCGCCGTTGTTGCCCTTGCCGCAGATCACGCCAATACGTTCTGCGGATGAATATCGAGCTACAACAAACTCGGCGACGGCCGAACCTGCATTCTCCATCAGCGTGAGCGAGGGAACACCAAAGCGCTGGCTGGTGGCGCGATCAATCTCACGCATCTCGGCGGCACTAACGATTATCATATTGTTCGATAGTCGTTGGTTCGTTCGTCGTTAGTCAAAGACCAACGACGAACGACCAAAGACGAACGACCAGAAAACGACTATAAAACAAAAAGTCTTCCGCGTACGTGCGGAAGGCATGGCTATGCCGGCAAGGGCGCCCGCGGCACTCGCTCTAGTCAGCCATCGTCGGCGTAGGCTTCGGTTCGGCTGCACCCATCTTTTGCACTCGGCTGTGATGGCGGCTGTAGGTGAAGTAAATTACCAGCCCGATCACCAGCCAGATAATGAGCCGTGCCCAGGTTTGCCAGCCCAGGCTGAACATCATCAGCAGCGAAACCGCGATGCCCATGATCGGGGTGAAAGGAATCCATGGAGTCACGAACGCTCGCGGTACATCAGTCCCGCGCGCCCGCAGAATCCAAACCCCGGCGCAGACGATTACGAAGGCCAGCAGCGTGCCGATCGAAACCAAGGACCCAAGAACGTTGATTGGAGTCAACGCGGCGACGGTGGCCACAACGACACCCACAAGAATCGTCGAGAGATAGGGCGTGCGGAAACGAGGGTGGATGGCGCTCGCCCACTTGGGCAGCAGCCCGTCCTTCGACATGGAGAAGAACACGCGGGACTGGCCAAGCAACATGACGACCATGGTGGAACTCAGACCGCAAATCGCTCCCAGCTTCACCAATCGGCTCCCCCAAGCCACACCCGTCATGTCGATGCCAATCGCGATCGGGTCGGGCACATCAAGGTTGGTGTATTTGACAAGTCCCGTCAGCACCCCCGCCACCAGGATGTAAAGAATGGTGCAGATGACTAGAGACCCTAGAATGCCGATGGGCATGTCGCGCCTTGGGTTCTTCGATTCTTGCGCTGCGGTGGATACAGCATCAAATCCTATGTAGGCGAAAAAGATGACCCCTGCCGCAGTGGCAATGCCGGACCATCCGAAATCGCCGTAGTGGCCTGTATTCGGCGGGATCAACGGAGTCCAGTTCGCGACCGCTTCCGAGTGATGACCCATGATGTAGTTAATGCCCAGACCGATGAAAACTATCAGCACACAGACTTTTACAATCACGATGAATGAATTGAAGTCTGCCGATTCCTTGATGCCGATTACGAGGATAACGGTCACCATCAGGATTCCGAGGAAGCCGAACAGGTTGAAGGAAGAATATTGATGCGGCAGTGTGGCCGCATCGATGTGCTTCATGTTCAGCGCTTTCTGAAACTGTGCTGTCAGCCGCTCCCAATGATTGTTGTAAAAGAGAAAAACCGTCCCCGGACAACCCGCCCACCGGGGCGAGAGGCGGATGCCGAAATCCCCCAGGAAGCTGAGCACATAACCACTCCAGCCGCTAGCGACAGTCGCCGCTCCCAGAGCGTATTCGAGGATCAGGTCCCAGCCGATGATCCAGGCGATGAATTCACCCAGGGTCGCGTAGCCGTAGGTGTAGGCCGAACCGGCGACCGGGATCATCGAGGCAAACTCGGCGTAACACAGCCCGGCAAACACACATGCGACCGCGGCTAGGGTAAACGAAAGCACGATGGCTGGGCCGGCATGATTGGCTGCTGCGGTGCCGGTCAGCACGAAAATGCCAGTGCCAATAATGGCGCCAATGCCAAGAGTGATCAGGTTTGTCGGTCCGAGCGCCCGGCGCAGGCTATGCTCGCCGGTTTCCGAGGCTTCTGTAAGAATGGAGTTCAGCGGTTTTCTTGCAAAAAGATCAGACATTGAGCTCTCCCGATCACTTCAGGCTGAGTGCTTCTCCTTGCCGCGACCACAGATAGTAGACCGGGATCCCCAACAACACGATGATCAATCCCGGCCAGGTGAATTGTGGTTTATAACGCAATAGTACGACATCAATGAATAAAGCCATCACAATATAAACTGCCGGCAGCACCGGATACCCAATCGCCCGGTATGGCCGTTCGGCCTCGGGATGCTTGCGGCGCAGCACGAATAATCCGAAGATCGTCAGAATGTAGAACACCAGTACCGCGAAAACGATGTAGTCCAGCAGTTGCCCGTAACTCCCGGACACGCAAAGCACGCACGTCCAGACCATCTGCACCATGAGCGAGACCGCGGGCGTTTTGTAAGTAGGATGCAATTTGGCTACGCTGCGAAAGAACAGCCCATCCTTGGCCATGGCGTAATACACGCGCGCGCCCGCTAGAATCAGGCCGTTGACGCATCCGAAACCGGAAACCATAATAGCCGCAGCCATTAGCAAGCCACCAGCCGAGCCGAACATCTGCGTCATCACCGCCGTGCCCACGCGATCTTCGGTCGCGTACTTGATTCCGCGTTCCAGGATGGTCGCGCCATTGGGCGTTCCATTCAGTGGCAACACGTTCAGGTAAACGAAATTGCAGATGATGTAAAGCGTGATGACTACGCCCGTGCCCAACGCGAGAGAAAGCGGCAAATTTCGATTGGGATTCTTGACCTCGCCCGCCGTGAAGGTCACGTTATTCCAGGCGTCGGCGGAGAAAAGAGAGCCAACTTGCGCGACCGCCAGAATTGTCAGCGTACCAACCAGGACTATCGGCCCGCCCACCCCTACCTGCACGGCATGTTGGGCCCCGAGTCCCGCATTGTTCCAGAAGGTCCCGTGGAAGTTCGCGGCCAGCGCCTGCGCGTTGCGTCCAATGAACAAGCCCAGGAAGCCAAGCCCTAACAGCGCAGAAACTTTGGCAAAAGTAAAAACATTCTGAATCAGCGCTCCGGTCTTCAACCCAAAGATGTTGATAACCGACAGCGCAACCACCACCAAAATCGCCACGAGATTCTGCGTGTTCAGCCCTACATCCATGTTGCCCAGAACCATGGGTCCGATCCGAATGGGCGGCACTTTCCAGAAATGCAGAATCCAGTGGGAAGAAGAAATAGTCGGAACGAAAATGCCGAGAAACTTGCCGAAGGCCACGCCTACGGCAGCGATCGTTCCCGTCTGGATAACCAAGAACAACGTCCATCCGTACAGAAATCCCCACAGCGGGCCGAGCGCCTCGCGCAAATAAACGTATTGTCCCCCGGCTCGCGGCATCATCGCCGCCAGTTCGCCGTAGCACAATGCTCCGACGATGGTCATGAAGCCAGTGACCAGCCAGGCCGCAATCAGCAGCGCCGGAGAATTCACTTCCCGGGATATTTCGGAAGAAACAATGAAGATGCCCGAGCCGATCATCGAACCCATTACCAGCATGGTCGCGCTGGTCAGACCAAGACCTTTCACCAGCTCCTTGTCCTGGTGACTGTGGACCTCCCAGTCGCTGGCGATCTGTACTGGTGACTTCGTGTCGATGCTCAAAGGGCTCCTGGACTTGAGTTTACGTGGGGACAGCCGCCCGCGGCTGTCCCCCGAGCGAAGCTCGGTAGCGCTTTGACTCTATCCTAAGATGCGCAAAAAATCCTCTGCTGATTTTCGCGGCTCCGGCATCAGATCGGATATTACCGCCACCGAGTCTGCCCCCGCTTCGATGACCGACCTGCAATTGGCACGATTAATGCCTCCGATGGCTACCAGCGGCTTTCGGGTCACGGCGCGCGCTTGGCGGACGCCTTCGAGACCGACCACCGGGTCAGGATTGACTTTGCTCGATGTCGAGAACACTGGCCCGATGGCGATGTAATCTGCAGACGTCGTGTCGGCTTCCTCGAGCTGCTGAGGATTGTGGGTGGACACGCCAAGACACAGTGTCGTGCCGACCACTTTTCTTGCGCCCTCCGGTGACAAGTCTTCCTGACCCACGTGCACACCGTCAAACCCCGCCGCTAAACAAAGATCCGCCCGGTCGTTCATGATCAGACGGGCATGATCGCCGAACCGACGTTTCAGATCCCGCGCCTGCTCCAACATCTCGCGAGCGTTGCCGCTCTTATTGCGATATTGGAGTAGAGTAATGCCGCCCGCGAGAAGCTCTTCGGCTGTCGAAAACAAGATCTGGCTATCAGAGAAGCATGAAGCGTCGAGAATGGCGTAAAGGCGAGGCAGGTAAATCATGGATTCCCAAATCGTCGTGGATCTCTGGGCAGCGCGTTAGCGTGCAAGAGTGCTGCCACTCCGCGCGAGATCCTTCGCCCGGCTGACGTCGGGACTCAGGATGACGTCTCTAGGCAGCGGCTATGTGCCCGTCGGCTTCCCGTTTTTCGCCAGGAAGCGCTCGATAAACGTGGTATCAAACTTCCCCGCTCGAAAATCCGGATCAGCCAGAATGCGGCGATGCAAGGGAATGGTCGTAAAAATCCCTTCCACAATAAACATCTCCAGCGCGCGCGCCATGCGAGAAACCGCTTCGCCCCGGTCTTTGCCGCGCACGATCAGCTTGGCAATGAGCGAGTCGTAATAAGGGGGAATGACTCCTTCGGCATACGCCGCCGTATCGATTCGTACTCCCGTGCCGCCCGGAGGATTGAATGCCGTGATCTTCCCCGCCGACGGCGTGAACTTTTCTGGATGCTCGGCATTGATACGGCATTCGATGGCATGCCCGCGATGCACAATCGGACCGAGCAGCACGTTTTCCATTCGCTCGCCTGCCGCCAGCAGAATCTGGCTCTTCACCAGGTCGACGTCGGTGACCATCTCCGTGACCGGGTGTTCGACCTGGATGCGCGTGTTCATCTCGATGAAGTACAAGCGCCGGTCTTCGTCCATCAGAAATTCAATCGTACCGGCGTTTACGTAACCGATTTCGGAGAGCGTCTTCGACAATACCTTGCCAATCTCGTCGCGGAGTTCGGGCGAGACTTGCGTGGACGGAGATTCCTCGAGCAACTTCTGATGACGGCGCTGGATCGAGCACTCGCGTTCGCCCAGGCTCACGACGTTGCCGTACTGGTCAGCCAGAATCTGGAACTCGATGTGGCGCGGGCGCTCGATGAATTTCTCCATGTAGAGATCGCCGTTGCCGAAGGCCGCCGCCGCCTCGGATTGTGCCGCTTTGAATAAGCCAGGAAGCTCCTCCTCATTGCGCACGATGCGCATGCCGCGTCCGCCACCACCCGCCGACGCTTTAATGATCACCGGGAAGCCGACTTGCCGCGCCCACTCCATGGCTTCGCCTTCACTGGCGAGAATACCCTCGGAACCTGGCAGAATGGGCACGCCCGCCTTCTTCATCGCGGCGCGGGCCTTTTCTTTTTCGCCCATGAGCCGCGTGATTTCAGGCGGCGGGCCAATGAAGGTGATATTGCTGGTCTCGGTGACTTCGGCGAAATTCGCGTTCTCCGCCAGCAGTCCGTATCCCGGATGGATAGCGTCAACGTTCGTGATCTCAGCCGCGCTGATGACTGCAGGGATGTTGAGGTAGCTTTGCGCCAGTTGGGGCGGACCAATGCAGATAGCTTCGTCGGCAAACTTGACGTGCAGCGAGTGCCGGTCGGCCTCGCTGTAAATGGCCACCGTGCGGATGCCCAGCTCTTTGCAAGCGCAAATCACCCGCAGGGCAATCTCGCCACGATTCGCAATAAGGATTTTACTAAACATGTGTAGACAAGTAGCGGCCGCATCCTGCCTGGCTGTCGCAGTGCGGGCGGGACGCCCCCACGACAGCCGCCTGGAAGGCAGCGCTACAAATAAAAAGGCGCGCTCAGCGCGCCCTCTGACTAATCCCAAGCTCAGCTTCGCGGCCGAATCACAAACAATTCCTGCCCATATTCGATGGGCTGACCGTTGGCCACCAGCTTCTTCACAATCTCACCGGCCACGTCGGCCTCGATCTCGTTCATCAGCTTCATGGCTTCGACAATGCAAAGCACCTGCCCCACCTCGACCATGTCGCCCGGCTTAACGAACGGCGGCGACCCCGGAGACGGACACTCGTAGAACGTCCCCACAATGGGCGAGCGCACCGTGTGCAATCCAGTCTCAGCCGCCGGGGCCGGAGCGCTTTGGGCGGAAGGGACGGGCGTAGCCGCAGTGGATGAAACCTCCGGCCCCGAAGCCGGAGCCGTGTGCACGGCAACGTGAGTCACCGGCGCAGCTGGAACAACATGCTCCGCGCCACGCTTGATTCGCACTTTTACATCGCCGCGTTCCAACTCGAACTCGGCAATATCCTTTTCAATTAAGAACTCAATGAGTTCTTTCAGTTCTTTCTGGTTCATGGTTTACGGTGGGACTGCTTGCTGCTTCTCTTGCGCCAACCTGAGAGACCGGGCCTTTTCTCCGATGCCCGGGCTGAGATCGTAAGAATAGCTCGCCTTCAAATCGTGATGAGTTCCTTGCTCGTGGGCGTCAGGACTTCGCATCCGCGCTCCGTAACTACAACCATATCTTCAATCCGTACGCCCCCGCTGCCTGCAATATATACACCGGGCTCGACCGTAATCACCATCCCGGGGCGCAGAATCTCGGTCTGCCCTGCCGCAATGCGAGGAGGTTCGTGAATCTCTAAGCCTACACCATGACCCGTCGAATGCGTAAAGAGTCGCGATAAACCATTTTGTTTCAGCACCTTGCGCGCACCCTGGTCGACTTCACCAACGCTTACGCCAGCTCTGACCGTCTGTATGGCGACTGCCTGCGCTTCCCGAACCGCCTCGTACATTCGGCGGGCCTCGCCGGTGGGACGGCCCACGTGCACAGTGCGTGTCCTGTCGGAACAGTAGCCCGAGAGTATAACACCGAAGTCGCAGACCACGAATCCCCGGGATGGAATCGCGGCTCTCGAAGCCCGCCCATGCGGCAGAGCCGATCGCTTCCCCGCCGCGACGATGGTTGGGAAAGACATTTCCTCCGCCCCGGCCCGCCGCGCGGCATATTCCATTTCCGCCGCCACCTCATTCTCCGTCACGCCAGGGCGAATCACTTCGAGTGCCCGATCAAACAGGCTGGCACCCAAAGCTACTGCTTTCCGCAAGCGTGCAATCTCGTCCGCATCCTTCACCATCCGAGCTCGTTCGACTAGGCCCCGCGTCTCGCACAACTGGAAGTCCGACCGCAGGAGGCGGGCCAATTGAGAGCGCCCAGCGACGGTCAAGTGTTCGCTCTCAATCCCGACCCTGCGTGATTTCTTGCGGCCAAGTTTGCCCTTGTTCTCCACGAGCCATGCGGCGGCAGCGGCCAGCGGAGGCTGGCGGGCGATCACCACCCGTGCTCCCTGAACCTCGGCTCGGGACTGTTCGCTGTAGCGTCCATCGGTAAAGAACACGCTGCCGGCTTCGACGATTGCCAGCACACCGGAGGTTCCCGTAAACCCGCAAAGGTATCGGATGTTAGGCAGATGAGTGACCAGCAGCGCATCCAGAGAGTTGCGATCGAAAACGGTTTGCAACTGTTTGAGGCGGCCTCTGTGGTCCATCCGAAAAGTTTAACAGTGGAGGTGAATCACGCGCGCAGCTTTACGCGAGTTTTGGCGGCACAAAACAAAACCGCCGGTCCCTGACAGATTCTTCAGGAAACCGACGGCTGTCTTTACTGCTAACTTGTGGCTAGGTCTGGATGATCCGCGGAGTTATGAAGAAAATCAGCTCCTGGTTCGAGGTGCTGACGGTGGTGTGCTTGAACAGCTCGCCGAGCCATGGAATGCTGCCCAGAAGCGGAACCTGGGCCACGTTGATTGAGTTGTTGGTCTGAATGACGCCGCCGATGACCACCGTACCGCCATCGGTGACCAGGACCTGCGTGGTCGCCTGCTGCGTGATCAGGGTGGGGTTGCCGTTGATCGTGTGCCCGAAGTCAGGCGTCGTGTTCTCGACGTCCACGTTCAGGAAGATGGTGCCTTCCGACGTGATTTGCGGAACTACCGTCAACCTCAGGAAAGCATCGACGTAGGTTACGGTTGGCGGGCCGCCCAACTGCGCCTGGGTCACGATCGGCACGCGCACGCCCTGGCGAACCAGAGCCTGAATGTTGTTCTGGGTCACGACCCGCGGACGAGACAGAATTTTCAACAGTCCGCGAGATTCGTCCATGGTGAGAATGGCATCGAGACGTACCGCAGAGCTGGCATTGAGAAACGAAAAGCCGCTGGTCGGTCCGGTTGCGCCTAAGTTAGAGAACAGCGGTATCTGCGTGCCCGTGCTCGCCGTTGGTGCGGTAGTTCCGACAATCGGGTAGTGGGGGATGATGCCAAAGGTCGACAGCGGCGAGGTGCCTACGGCGGACGCGCCGCCGACAGCAGTTGGGTTGTTGCCCCAGCCAAAACCGAGCTGGGTACCAATTTCCCGCGCGTAGCTGCGAGTCGCGGCCACTACGCGCGCTTCGATTTCGACTTCCTGCGTCTTGCGGTCGAGTTGCGTGAGTAACCGGTCGATGTTTGGCATCACTGCAGGAATATCCGAGATGATCACTGCGTTGGTGCGCTCATCGGCGACCGCGTCTCCACGCTGCGACAGGAACTTCTTCACTGTCAAGAGGACGTCTTTGGAGTGGGCGTAGCTCAGGAAGCGCGTGACCGTCTGCTTATCGACTGCCAACGCTTCGGCTTCCTGCTCCGCCCGGCGGGACTCGGCTTCATGGCGCAGCGTCTCTACAGTTGCGATGCGTAGCACGTTGCCATCAAGCTGCCGCGATAGATCGTTGTTCTTGAGGACGATATCGAGCGCCTGATCCCACGGCACGTCGTCGAGCACGATGGTCAGCGCACCCTTGACATTGGGATCGAGTACTACGTTCAGGCCGCTGATTTCATGGATCAGGCGGAAGAAATCTTTCAGATCCACATCTTTCAGGTTCACGGAAATCGGTTCGCCCGTGTACTTGGCGAGTAGTGATCGGGGTAACCATGTGGCTCTCGCCTTTGCCCTCTGCCGCCAGATTCACCGCCGGTTGGATCGGTTGGGTCGGCGGAGCCTGAGCCGCCTGGGGCTGCATGGCAGCGCTCGGCGTCGGCAGCAGATTGCCCTCGGGCTTGTCTACGAATTTTGCCGCCGCGCCGGACGCCCGGTCTGCGGGAGCAGTCTCGTCAGCCGTAGCCTTGTCGGCCGCACTCTTCTGCTGGTATGTCGGCTCCACAAAGGCAAACTTGGTCGCGGAAGCGGCCTGCTTCAGGGTCTTATCGGTGGCTTGAGCAGCGACCGGAATTGCGACGGAAGATGCCGCCGTGGGAGATGGTTGGCTCACCGCGACCGCAGTCTTAACCGAGGCTGGCGCGACCGTCGAGGCGGTGGTCTGCAGCTTTGCCAGCGCGGGCGTTGCACCCTTCGTGCTGACCTTCACCGCCGCAGGGTGCAACTTGACAATGATTCTGTTGTCGCCGCCCGGAAGCAGTTCGTATTGGCAGGCCTGCACCAGGTCGATCACCACGCTGGTGGTTGGAGGCACATGGCCATCGGTGCCGATGCGCACGCTCCTTCACGCCGTCGCTACCCACGCTGATGTGGTTCTGCACAGTGGCTGCCACGGTGTTCGGCAGAGTCACCAGCACACGAGCGGGCGAGTCCAAGGTACTGAGCTTGGGCGTCACCTGTCCTTGGGCGGTGATCTCGACGCTGATCCCGTCATCCGCGTGCATCACGTCCACCTTCTGTACGGTGGCACGCGTGTCCGCGCCTGTGCTCGTGCTCTGGGTCTCGGCGCCCGCGATCAGGGCCAAGATCAGCAGCGGTAGCAAAACAGCCAGCAATTGCTTTCGCATTTCCCTTCTCCCCACGGGCGCGCGTTTTGCTCGCCGCGTGATCTGTCTTTCAAATTTCGTTGCCGCACTCGCCGGATCGAACCGACGCTTCCACCCGGGAGTTAAACCGCCGGGGTCGAAATCTTC
Organism: uncultured Acidobacteriota bacterium; assembly: GCA_963838905.1. Taxonomy (GTDB): domain Bacteria; phylum Acidobacteriota; class Terriglobia; order Terriglobales; family Acidobacteriaceae; genus JABDBE01. The sequence continues at coordinate 585,963 of CAWITE010000009.1, read as the reverse complement.
TTCGTAACTTCCCGCGTGAACGACTTGCCTAACTTGTCCTGCATGGTCTCTTTAAAAATGATCGAGTCACCCGTAATCTTCACCACGTATCCGTTGAAGACCGGATCGTTTTCACGTAGGAAATATGCTTTGTTCATGGCGTTGATCACGACCGCGATCATTCCTCCGTCCGACTTCACAATCCCCGTCAGGGCGATCTGGTCAACGGCCAGACAGCGCTTGCCGGTGCTGCATCCCGACCCGCCCATACTGTGGTTTACAACGGGACTCACGAACGGATCCCGGCGCCCTCCTGCCATGCTGATCTTGTGGTCGTCCTTCTTGGGGTCGACCGGATTCTTCTTGTCTTCGACCGCTACCGCCGGTTTTGGCTCCTTGGGCTGGTCGACGGCAACCTTGGTAGTTTTCTTGGCCGCGGTCTTCGGTGCAACCGCTTTGGCAGCCGTCTTGGACGCGGTCACCGGAGAGACGGTTGCAGCTTGCGGCTTCGAAGACTGCGCGGGCGATGCGGTTTGCGCCTGTGCCGTGCTCGACGGTTTGCCAGCAGCCGGTTTTGCGGCTGAGGATTGCGGGGCTACGTTCTGCCCCTGCGAGGTCCCGAGCGCGGCGTTGATATCCGCCGTCTTCTGCTGCTGAGCTGACACCAGTTTGGCCTTGGTGGTGTCGATCACGCTTGGGTTCTGCGCCGTCGCAGTTCCCAGCCCCATTCCCAGTATTAGGATTCCAGTCGCCAGCTTCATAGGCCTCCCTTACCCTTGGCCGGTGCGCCCGCGGGCGGCGTCAGGTCATGACTAAAGAACGTCGTCGCGTCGCAGGTAGCGACAATGCTTTCGTTAGGCGCGTATTGATAGGTGTGTTTCACCTTGGCGTCGCTCGGCTTCTTGGTGCTCGCGATCAGCAAACCGGACATATTCACAATCCGTTCCAGCTTTCCCACCCGGTCGAAAAAGTTCAGCACCGAGAAGTACGGCCCATCCAGTTCGACCTCAAACGGCACTTCGGTATAGAACTCGCGAGTCGATACCGGCTTGGCGGTGTAGCGTCGAATCTCGATTCCCGCTTTGAGAGCCTCCGCGTCCAGCATCTTGATAAAGCCGTCCACTTCCTTCTCGTCAGGGACGATCTTCCGCTCGATTTCCAGCTGCTGTTTCAGATTCGCCAGCTGCCGCTCCATGTCCTTGAGCTTGGGAGCGTAGGATTCGAGCTCGGCATTCTCTCGAAGTTTAAGTTCCAGGGCGGCTTGCGCCTGGTCATTCGCTGCCCGCTGGGACTTGAACAACGTGAAATGCAATGCGGCGGTGATCAGCGCTGCCCCTAATATCAGGGCTACCCACTGTTTGAGACCCGATAATTCGCCAAAGTTCCCCATATTCTTCCGCCTTTAGGACTTCGCTTTTTCGCAGGTCAGAACGAATTGAAATGCCTGCATTTCCTTGAACGTCTCGTCCTGATACGTCTCTTTGATTTCGATGGTCTTGAAATATCCCGTCTTTTGCAGATTCTGAATCAGCGAGGCCACCGCATCGGCGCTCAAAGCCATGCCTTCGATATCCACGCTGCCGCCCTGATCCTTCATGGTGTTGAGCCACACCGCTTCGGTGCCGTTGATGGTGTCACCGATGGTGTTGAGCAGGTTCACCGGTCCGGACTGGCTGGCCCGCAGCTGATCGATCACATCGACGCGGCGCTTGTAGCTCTCCGCCTGGCGCTGCCGCTCGAGGTAACGGGCCTTCACGTCGGCCAGTTCGCGGTTCCTCTGCTCCGCAACCTGCATCTGGGCGGCGATGTGCTGTTTTTCTTTGTCCAGCCGGTACCAATACATCACGTTGAGCGATCCAGCCAGCACCAGCACCAGTAAGATTTTTAGCTTCGGTGAGCCGACCTCGCCCATCTCCATAACCGCCGCGGCCGAAGCTGCGGCGCGTTTGTTCTTCGGTCTGGATTGTCCCAACAGGTTGATTCGGATCATAAGTTTTCAAAACTCCTTAAGGCCAAACCCACCGCAACTGCCAACTGGCCAGCATTCTGCTCGATTAGTTCCACTCCCGGTCCATCGACTGGCGGGGCGATCTTCTGGAAAGGATTGAAAATCTCCACCGGCAACGAGAACTCCTGGCGCAACGCCTCAATCAGCCCGGGAACCTTTGAGGATCCGCCTGCCAGATAAATCTTCTCGATATGCTCGCCCGCAGCGCTGGCGCGGAAGAAATCGAATGTCTTCTGAATCTCCAGCACAATGATTTCGGTCACCTGCTGCAGGATCGGGGTCTTCGCGTCCTCGCTCACGGTGCCGACTTTGTTGCCCAACTTCAGTGATTCTGCGTCGTCAAAGCTCAAATCCAGTTCCTTTTGCAACGAGTCCGTGTATTGGTGTCCGCCCACGCTGACGTCGCGCGGGAACAGCGGCGTGGTGCCTTTCACGATGTTGATGTTCATGACGCTGGCGCCCAGGTTCAAAAGCGCCACCACTTGCCCGGGCGCGGGTTCATAGTTGTACTCGTAGCAGTTCTGCAGCGCGAGGGCGTCGATGTCCACAATAGCCGGAGTCTTGCCGGCCATCGAGAGTACGTTGGTGTAGTTCAGGATCTTGTCCTTCTTGACGGCGACCAGTAAAACGTCCATCTGGGGGTTTCCGGCATCTTCGGAGAGAATCTGATAGTCGAGGTTCACATCGGCCAGATCGAAGGGAATGTGCTGCGCAGCTTCTTTCTGGATGGTCTCGGCCAGTTCCTGATCGCTCATAGAAGGCAGCGAGATCTTTTTCACGATGACCGAGTGCCCGCTCACGGCGGTGGCCACGCTCTTGGTCTTGATCTGATTGTCGGTGAACAGCTTGGAGATCGCGCTCGACACCGTGCCCGAGTCCACGATCATGGAATCCACAACGATATCCGGAGCCAGCGGTTCGAGGCCCAGGTGCGCGACTTCAATGCCGTTGCGTCCCTTCCTCAACTCGACCGCCTTAATACTCGAGGACCCCACATCCAGACCAACAATCGTTTTCGATCCGAATCCAAACATGTGCCCGCCTTTACTGTTGCCCGGCAGCTTTGGCAGCCGCCTTCGGTTTCTTTCGGCTCTTCGCTTCCATCTGGCTGGACTTCTCTTCCATCCACTGGTCGAGCTTCGATTTCTTGAAGCGCCAGCGGTTGCCCAGCTTGAAAGCCGGAATCTTTTGTTCGCCTACATACTTGTAGAGCGTGTCCGGACTCACCCCCAGGTACTGCGACGCCTGGCGAATATTCATCACTTCCCGCGAGTCGGCCATAGTTTCTAAACCCTTTCCACAGACTTAAAGCCGCTTTGCTGGTTACTGCCGCCGGCCTAAGTTGGGAAGAACTCCTCGTACAAAATGCGTTCGAGTGAATTCAGGTGTCCCGAGCATATATCAGCCCTGAAAGCACCAGAGCAGAAGGCGAATTTCCGAGATTTGCTGGGTTTTATGCCTGTTTTCTGGAAAGTAACCGAATGTGGGCTGGTGCGTATATCTACATATGGTAGCCATAGTTGGATGGATACAATAGGCAGAGGTCCCCATGCGCGGCGTACCCCGGTGTCGCTGGAACCGTAACTAAAGTAGTAGAGACGGTACTAAGGTCGCGGTACAGGCGGAAAAGCCGTTGTCGCTGTGCAACCTAGGCCAAACCTGACATCTGAGCGCGAAACATGCCGAGGGACAGCCAACTTGACCGCCAAAACTATCAGTAAACGCCCCTGAACAAACTGCATACCCCTGGATCCTGCAAGAGGAAAGACCCAAATCACGGCACGAATTACAATCCGCATGGCCTGTTCTCCTGCGATAGCGGCGATAGCGGTCACTGATTTCTGAACCAGTGAGCGATGAGGTAATCTATTCAGCTTCGCTCACCGGAGGAAAACCCTTTGCGCTACCTCGATCGTCTGCAACCGCTGGCCCTTCTGGTTTTGCGGCTTGTGCTGGGCGTGATCATGATTGGCCACGGCTACAGCAAGGTATTCGGCGGCCTCTCGCACCACGCGCAATTTATCAGCAGTCTCGGATTACCTGGCTGGCTGGCCTACATTTCCGCCGTCACAGAATTCTTCGGCGGCATCCTAGTGATCGCCGGGCTGCTTACGAGGTGTGTTTCGCTCGCCATCCTGATCGACTTGGGAGTGGCGATTGCGAAGGTGCACTGGAAGCACGGACTGTTGGGGGAAGGCGGCTATCAGTTTCCTCTAGCTCTGGCCGCGATCGCGTTCGCGCTGGTATTTTTCGGGGGTGGGCCTATGGCATTTGATAGCATTCGCAAGGGCGGCGGCAGGGTAAAATCCAAACCGGCTTAGAGCACTCATTTAACTCGGGAGGCGAAACCATGAGTATCGGAAAACGTGCGCTCGCTGAATTCTTCGGAACCTTCTGGCTGGTATTCGGTGGATGCGGCGCCGCCGTGCTGGCCGCGGGCTTTCCCACCGTCGGAATCGGCTTCCTCGGTGTGGCTTTAGCTTTCGGCCTGACCGTCCTGACCATGGCCTTTGCCATTGGACACATTTCGGGATGCCACTTGAATCCGGCAATCAGCGCAGGGTTGGTGGTGGGCAAGCGCTTCCCAGCTTCCGAGTTGGCTCCCTATGTCGTAGCTCAAGTACTGGGTGCGATTGCCGCCTCGGGTGTTCTGTACGTGATCGCTAGCGGAAATGCCATGTTCGATGTGAACAACGGATTCGCCGCCAACGGATACGGGGTGCATTCTCCCGGCGGCTATTCTCTGCTCGCTGGTTTCGTAGCGGAAGTTGTCCTGACTGCGTTCTTCCTGATTGTCATCATGGGAGCCACCGACGCTCGCGCACCGCAGGGCTTTGCGCCCATCGCCATCGGTCTCTGTCTGACTCTGATTCACCTCGTCTGTATTCCCGTCACGAATACTTCGGTCAACCCCGCACGCAGCACGGGACCAGCCATCTTCGTCGGCGGATGGGCCTTGCAGCAACTGTGGATGTTCTGGGTTGCACCGCCGATCGGCGGAGCGCTCGGCGGCGGGCTCTATCGGGCTTTGTTCAGCGAGCGTTGACAGGCTGTCACGCTCTCAAAGTACGATCACATTTCCACTCCGCGATTTCAACGCCTGGTCAAAAGTGACCAGTTTCAGGTCCGCCGCCGAAGCGAACGCAAGAATATAAGCCTCGGCCAAAAACTTTGGGAGATCGGCTGGACAACTCTGAACGCTTGCGAAACTCCTTCTCAAGGTCTTCGGGCTCGGCAAGATAAGGAGACCCGATCATCAGCCCAGATGCGATCCCATAGCTTCCAAGCTTCGGGCATGGACCTTGTGTCTCTTCCCATGATCTTTTCAGTTATGAGAAGCCTCAAAACGGTAATTTGAGTGAAGCGGCAGAACAGGAATTGTTCGTCACTGGTTTGCTCGAACCAGGATCTGGCCCGTTCTGAATGCAGGTGCCGGTTCCACAGGAGAGCCAGCCAGACATTGGCATCAAGGAAATTCAAGGTATTCATAGATGCGTTCGTTGGTCAGGTTGACCTTCGGGCCTTCGGAGACGATAAGCGGGAATCGTACCCTCTTCGGACGTGGCCTCTGGCGATGCAAAAGAACGGTCTTGACCCCAGAGAGGACGAGTTCACGGACCGAGCAACCTTTGGCGGCCGCTTGCTGCTTTAACTTGCGGTAAAGAGGCCGTGGAATATCAACCGTGGTACGAACGGATTCCTCTTTCATGGCGTGATTATTACATGTTTGCCATAAATATGGCAGACAGACATATGTTCTGCAGATAATCGACCTGCGACCCGAGCTTGAAACCGAAGTTGGGCGCGTGTATCGTCACAGCGGGCTGCCGAGCGGAACAGAACTTGGCGAAGGAGACAGACGAACCATGGCGACTTTAATCCGCAGGAGCAGATGGCTGGCTGGGGGGGCCGTTCTCCTGATTATTTCGGCGGTGTGGGCACAGAGTCGTGGCACGTCCGAAGACGAGTCTGCGGTTAGGGCGCTAATTCAAGGTGCGGATGGCGACGACAAGAATGCCACCCAAGCAAGGCAGTACGGGGTCGATGCGGATTGGACGAATTCGTTCGGGGAGCGCCTACACGGCCGGGAGGCTCTTTTGCAGAAGTTCGATCAGTTGGCCCACTCCGCCTTTTACCAGGCGGGCAGGGATGCCTCGGGCTCGCATCAGGTGGATGTCCGCTTCGTGAGGCCGGATGTGGCGGTGGTTTACGAATACGAGGAAGTCGTTGGTCAGATTGATCCGACGATCGGGAAGCCGATGCCGCCTCGCAAAATTCATCATCAGTACGTCGTCTCCAAAGAAGACGGCAAGTGGCTCATTCAGTCGGAGTTAATCATGGATGAAGAACACTTCGCAAAATAGAAACAGCAATAATGGCGACTCTTAGTTGTGCATGTAACTTCGCCATTACACTCACAATCCAAGTCCTGACTGTAAACGCTTGGTTTCGTCTTACGAAGCGCGCTCGGTTGTCCCAGTGATACGCTGTTGGGCGGACTCGGATCGAGCACGCTCATAGAAATCGGACAGGTGGAGGCGATCTTCCGGTATCCCGTAAAGTCCATGCGCGGCGAACCACTCGAGGTCGCCAACCTGGTCTGGCACGGCCTCGAGGGGGACAGACGCCTGGCATTCCGGCGGATTAATGACCGCAGCGGGTTCCGGTGGCTAACCGCAAGCAAGCTTCCCGACCTGCCTCGGTTTGCTCCGCAGCGCCGTGAAGACGGTGCTCAGGGAGACCTTCCTCCGCATATTCGCACACCGGATGGCGAAGAGCTGCCTGTCTTCGGGGAGGACTTGGCCACGGAGGTCGGACGCCGGTACGGGGCTCCCGTGCAGATGATGCAGTTGAAGCATGGCATCTTCGATGACGCGACCATCTCCGTGATCGCCTCCGATACCGTGCGCGAGATCGGACGACTCGCGGGGCGGAGTCTGGACATGCGACGATTTCGGCCGAATGTTGTGGTTCGTACACTGCGATCGGTTCCCTTCCAGGAGGACGAGTGGTTGAGCGGTGTGCTCTCATTCGGCGAGGGGGACGACGCCCCCGCCATCACCGTCACGATGCGCGACGTCCGCTGCTCGATGGTGAACCTTGATCCCGACTCAGCAAGTCCGGCGCCAGAAGTGCTGAAGGCGGTCGTTCGTGTGCACCAGAAACACCGCGGGAAATCTACGGCGCGGTCACTCGCACCGGTTGACTGGCGGTCGGACAGGCCATACTCCTCCGTGCGGCGACCGAGAAAAGGGAACGTGGCCCCGGGAGAGACCCAGTAACTAGTTTGAATCACACCCCAGAGAGAACCGCAAGGCAGCACACACTTCATTCATTCGTGCGGCACTAAGCTGGGCCACGCGTCTTCCTAACCGCTGTTGAGATACAGTCACGGCGTTGTGCAGGTTTACTGCGCAAGGGGACTTCATGCCGTCTTCCTCATGCAGAACGACTTCCGATGGCACACCGCGAATGGTAGAAGTGATGGGCGCAACCGTGACCGTGGATAGATAGGCGATGGCGCTGTTGCGGGTGAGCACGAGGGCCGGTCGTTTCTTGTCGGGCGCGGCAAACTGGTAGAGCCGAACTTCGCCTCGCGCTATTCTTCCGGCCACGTGGCCTCCGACTCCCAACCCCGCGCTTCCGCGTCGGCTTGCGACTGTCGCGAGTAGCCCTCGCGGTCGCGCTCTTCACTGGCTCGCAGTTCTAACCGACGGAGATGTTCCCGCAGGGCGTCGCGCACCAGAGCGGACCGGTTTCGCCTAGTGCGCTTCGCGGCTTGGTCGGCGGCGTGTAACAGTTTTTTATCGAGCACGATTTGAACGATTTGCATATGTGGAATCTATTCCACAGTATACTCCACATAGAAGACATTTTTAAAGCAAGCTGTTACATTCCACAAGTTGGCGGGCAGGGCCGCCTGGCCCCACACAAGCAATCCATCAGCATCCCCAACTCCATTTACAATATTCCGATGCCCCCAACACGTGCGGAGGTTGCAGGTTACGCTGAGCGCAGATAAATTACGTGCGAGAGTTGGAGGGGTACATGAAAAAGCCCGACCCGGTGGAATCTGCCTCTGCATTAATCGACGAACTGATCGCAGAGCTCACAGACTGGCGTGGCAAAACGTTCGCCAGCATCCGCCGGGTGCCCCGGACTTTAGCAAATGAGAATTGGTTTTGGGGTGCCCCGTTCCTCGCGTTTTTGCAAGGGGCGGATGCTTTGCCTCACGCGTGCCGGCGCGGCATCTTTAACTGGTGGGCGCAAGAATTCCCAATTTGGGAATCAGTTCCGCAGCCCGTCCCTTTTCTTCTTGCTCTCATGACCTTGCTCGCGATAACATAGAAACACACAAGTTATCTAAAAGATGATCTAGATCACTGAAACAACGGGGCTTTGACAACCCGACCGTCGGCGCAGCTTTGGGCCGTCCTAACTGCCAATCCGACCAATTACGGCGAGGGCGATGACCTTTGCCGGAGCTCCATCCCCGCGGTTCCAAAACGGAACCACAGGCGGTTCCGCGCGGCGCTAACTTCCATGTTTCCAATATTTTGCCTCTAACTACCTTTAGACCCATAGATCTAGGAAGCCAAAAGAACCGATCCTTTGTTTTCTAGATTTTGCGCCAAAATGAGAGTTTTCTTGAGGGAAATCCCGCACCAGAATATGTGCAAAAACCAGGGCTTCGGGCTGGAGTCCACGCGGGGGCCTCGAGCCAGCGCAGCGAATATGGGGGCAGTTTAGTCGTCGCGGTCAAACGATTAACCCCCGGTCGCTGCATTCAAAGCAACGCAGCGACCGGAGCAATCGATCTACGGCGTGATCTGAAAGACGACTCCCTGACCACTGCCGCCGCCAATGGCAGTGGTGCCGAAGAGAACTCCGGCCTTGTCGCGCACCAGGCCGTAGTAGGGGTTTCTCCCGTCGGACCCTTTGCCGAACTGATGCACTACGCTTTCCTTCCACTGGCTGCCGGCTTTGCTCAGCTTAAAAACGACCCCATCGCCGTTGCTGTCTCCGCCAGCAGAAGTCGTGCCGTACAGATTGCCCTTGGCGTCGAACATCAGAGTCGTTGTCGGCGATCCGCCGTCCGATCCGCCGGTGAAGCTGTACAGCACGCTCTCGGTAAACTTGCCTGCCGATTTGGTGAGCTTGAACACGGAGCCCGCGCCGTTTGCGCCGCCGTAGTAAGTTGTGCCGTAGAGATTGCCCTTGCTATCCGCAATCACACCGCCGTAGGGAAATCCGGCCTGGGGAATCCCTTTGAAGGCGTCGAGCGTTTTAAAATTCCACTTAGCGCTCACAGACGTAAGTTTGAATACGGTACCGCACTGGCAGGAAGGATCGCCGCCGACCTCGGAGACGCCGAACACATTGCCCGCTTTGTCGACAAGCAGCGGGCCCAGCGAGCCCACAGCGCCGTCGGCGCCGCCGGTGAACGTGTGAAGCACAGTCTGCTTCCATCCGCCGCCACGGACCGGCGAGATCTGATAGACCACGCCGCAACCTCCTCCGTTGCACTTGTGCAGGTTGCCTCCGTCGGGTGTGGTTCCGTAAAGATTGCCGGCGCTATCAAATACCACGGTACCTCCGGGACCAAAGCCGTCCTTGCCGCCGGTAAAGTTGTACATCACCGTTTCGACCCAATGCTTGCCGGATTTCGACAGCAGGAACACGACCCCGCAACCATCTCCACTGCAAGCTCCGCCCGATCCCCCGGCCACCGTGGTGCCGTAAAGATCTCCCTTGCTATCCAACGTCACGCCACCGTAGGGATTCTTGCCATCGTTGCCGCCGGTGAAACTGTACAGCACCATCTCTTTCCACTTGCCTCCGGCAACTGGTGACAGCTCGAACACAGTTCCGCAGCCGTTCGAGCACAGCGTGCCGGTTCCACCACTGACCGTCGTTCCGTAAAAGTTGCCGGCAGCATCTTGCGCCAGTGTGGCTGCCGGGTCGATCCCGTCGTTGCCTCCGGTAAAGCTGTGCACCACCCTTTCCGTATTCGCTGCCCGCGCACCATTCACGAGAAACACAGTAACGGCGATCACTGCAAAACCCCAACTTACGAAATACGAAACCCGTTTTCTCCCCATGCTCGCACCCTCGATTCAGAATAGTTCGTTCGATTTGAATACAGATCTTGCAGGGACTCAGTAGCGGCCTGAAACTATAACAGCGAATGGCCTGCAAACAGGCCACCCGCGTGGTTTCGACAGTATTTTGACAAACGAGGCTTCCGCGAGATTGAGATGAAATGATGGCCGGGACGATGTTCTTGCAACCACCTGAGGCCGGACCTTCGGAGTCCCTCAGTACTCCGCCAATTCTTTCATGGCGCGCAACAGATCCTCGGCTTGGGGCAGGATCGCATCTTCCAGAATCGGCTGATAGGCGACAAACACGTCTTTCGCCGCGACGCGACGTACTGGCGCATCCAGATGATCGAACAATTGGTCGGCAATTCGGGCAGCGATCTCCGCGCCGTAACCCCAGCTCAGACTATCTTCATAAGCCACGATCGCTCGATTGGTTTTGCTGACGGAAGCGGCAATCGTCTCCCAGTCAAACGGATTCAGGCAGCGCAAATCGATCAACTCGACCTTGACTCCATGCTCGCGTTCCAGCTTCTGGGCCGCTTGCAACGCCCGCGGAACCACTGCACCATAGGTAATCACGGTCAAATCAGTTCCGGACTGCACTACCTTCGCCTTGCCGAACGGGATCGTGTAATCCGGGCCTGGATACGGCGCACGGCCGAAAGTCTCGCGATAAAGCCGCTTGTGCTCCAGGAACAAAACCGGATCGTCGCATCGAATGGCCGTGCGCAATAGGCCAGCCGCATCCAGTGCGTTCGATGGAAACACCACGTGCATTCCGGGCGTATGCGTAAAAATGCTCTCGCCACATTGCGAGTGGTAAATGGCTCCGCCAGTCAAATATCCACCGATCGCAACCCGAATCACGCATGGCGAAGAAAACCCGTTGTTGGAGCGCCAGCGGATCAGCGGAAGTTCATCGCGCAGTTGCATCATGGCCGGCCAGATGTAGTCGAAGAACTGAATCTCGACCACCGGCTTCATCCCGCGCGTGGCCATGCCAACCGCGCGACCCACGATGTTCGCTTCCGCCAGCGGCGAATTGAATACGCGATCGGAACCGAAGTCGTTCTGCAAGCCGTAAGTCAACTTGAAGACGCCGCCTTTCCCCTTGATCAGCTTCTCTTCGAGATATTGCTCGCGGCTGGCATCGGCCACATCTTCGCCGAAAATCACGATGCGCTCATCGCGCCGCATCTCGTCGCGCAGCGTGGCATTGATCAGATCGGCCATAGTTTTCGGAGCGACCTTCTTGCCGTCCGCAGCCGGCGCAGCCGATACCGGCTCCATCTGCAGAGCCGAAGAAGTAGGATCCACATCGGGCGAGTAAACGTATAGCGGAATTGTGTCCGGAGTGGGCGGAGGTGCCGCCAACGCCTGATCTACCGCAACCTGCAGGTCGTCTTCTATCTGTTTCTCCAGCCTATCGATGCCCTTTTCATCGAGGATGCCCTCGCGAATAAGGAACATTTGCATGCGCGTAATGGGATCGCGAGCCGCGTCAAGATTTCGTTCCGCCTCCGGCCGGTAAAGCCGCTCGTCATCCGAAAGCGAGTGCGAATACGGCCTGATCACGTGCGCATGAATAAAGCCCGGGCCCTCCCCAGCGCGGCAGTAGGCTACGGTGCGGGCAAATGCCGCATAAGACGCCACGGGGTCGGTACCGTCGATTTCCTCGAAATGGAAATTCGGGAAACCGGCGACCAGTCGCGAGATGTTTCCTCCGGCAGTCTGAACTTCGACGGGAACTGAGATGGCGTATCCGTTGTCTTCCACCACGAACAACACCGGCAACTTGCGATTGGACGCGGTGTTCATCGCCTCCCAGAACTCGCCTTCGCTGGTGGCGCCATCGCCGAGCGAAACGTAGGTGACTTCATCGCCCTGGAACTTTACGTCTTTGAATTGGCGATAGTCGCCCTCACTTTTCTTCGCGGCTTCCGGATGACTCGCGAAGTAGCGGCCACCCTCCGCGCAACCCACCGCCTGCAGAATCTGCGACCCGGTAGGAGACGACTGCGTGACCACATTGAACTTCGGGAAGCTCCAATGCGAAGGCATCTGCCGCCCGCCAGATTGCGGGTCAGCCGCGGCACCGACGGCCATCAGCAGCATCTCGTGAGGTGTCGCGCCCAGCGCCAGGCACAGCGCGCGATCTCGATAGTAGGGATAAAACCAGTCGTAGCCCGATTTTAGTGCAAAGCCCGCTGCGGCGCCAACCGCCTCGTGGCCCGCGCCCGAGATCTGGAAGAAGATTTTTTGCTGGCGCTTGAGAAGGATCTCCCGATCGTCCACACGCCGCGACGTGTACATGATCCGGTAGGCCTCAATCAGCCGCTCGCGGGAGAGACCTTCGTAGGTCTTGCCTGCGCTCCTGACTTTCTCGTCCGCCACCCCAGCCGGTTTAGAATCTGCCTTGGTCGCCATCCTTTTCCCATTGTAAATCCAGACCGCCGATTGAGAAACAGCATTAAACAATGGCAAAACCCTAGCTGTACAGACGTCGCTAGCTACGTCTCTACAAGCCCAATTCGTCGGGCCAGGCGCAGGCTGACGGCTGGCAGCCCTCAATCATTTATCCTAAAGCCTGCATGATCAAATTCCAACGCCAATTCGATCCTCGCCAGATCAAGCTCCTGATCTTCGACCTCGACGGAACCTTGATCGATTCGCGCCTCGACCTCATTCACTCCGTCAACGCCATGCTGAAGCACTTCGGCCGCCCCGAGCTTCCTGGTGACGTAATCGCCTCCTACGTAGGCGACGGCGCTCCGATGCTGGTGCGTCGTGCCCTCGGCGACCCCCGCGATGAAGGCGTGATAAAAGAAGGGCTGGAACACTTCCTCGCTTACTACCGCGTTCACAAGCTCGACCATACCCACTTGTATGACGGCGTCAAGGAAATGCTCGATGGGATCCGCAACTCCAACGGCATCCCTCGCCGGATGGCCGTGCTTTCCAACAAGCCCGTCATTCCTTCGCGGACCATCGTGGAAGCGCTCGGCCTCGCCGAATTCTTCACCCATGTTTATGGCGGGAACAGCTTCTCCACCAAGAAGCCCGACCCGCACGGTGCTCAAACCATCCTGCGCGAGAACAAAATCAAGCCGCAGGAAACTCTGATGGTCGGGGATTCCTCCGTCGACGTGATCACCGGTCGCAACGCCAACCTCTGGACTTGCGGCGTAACCTATGGCTTCGCCCCGCACACACTCTGCGAAGCCCCGCCAGATGTGATGGTGGATAAGCCCCAGGAATTGGCAGAACTATTCGTATGAGCACTTTCCTTTGTGAACCTTAGTGTCCTCTGTGGTTAACGCCTCTTGCGCGACCTACAAGATAAACTGAATGCACGAATGAACAACTTCACGCCCGCCGAACTACGCAAACTGCGTAGCCTGAAAACCCCGCACGGAATCCAGCGCTTTCTCGACGGCATGCCCTACCACTTGGCTGACACCGCGTGGTCCCCGCGCCGCGTTTTGCGCGAAAACACTTCGCACTGCTTCGAAGGAGCAACCTTCGCCGCTGCGGCCCTGCGAGCCAACGGCTATCCTCCGCTGGTCATCGATCTCGAGGCCGAACAGGACACCGATCACGTGGTAGCTGTCTACCGAATCAAAGGCCACTGGGGCGCGATCGCCAAATCCAACTACACCGGATGCCGGTACCGCGAACCGGTCTATCGCACGCTGCGTGAACTAGCCATGAGTTATTTCGATGTGTACTTCAATCTCCGCGCAGAGCGCTCCCTGCGAACGTTTTCGCGCCCTGTCAATCTCGCCCGCTTCGACGCCCGCGACTGGATGACCACCGACCAACACCTCTGGTTCATCGCCGAGTATCTATTCACCATCCGCCATCACCCGCTGCTCCGCCCCGGAATGGCCAAGCGCCTGCATCGTCTGGACGACCGCTCCTTCCGCGCCGGCTGTCTGGGAAGAGCGGAGAAGTAGAGCACGGGTTGGAGAAGATTCATCAATCCGAAGTTGGCATTCCGAGCGGAGCGAGGAATCCCTATTCCCGTTACAATCGTGTTGACGACAGGGATGCCTCGCTTCGCTCGGCATGACATCCCTATTTGTGAGAGAGGCCTCCAGACATTTTTGACTGCTCACCAAAACTCGCCGGAACCGGACGGGTTCTAGTCACGTAGCATGAATATGCGAGTCAAGCCCGCGCACATCCTTGTTCTGGCATGCAGCTTCGCCTTCGGCCAAGACCCGACCCCTGCTGCTATCCCCACCCCATCCCTTTCCGAAGACCAGATCCGCCAACTCATTCGCCAGACTGCGGAGAAGGACATGGAAAACGACAAACGACAGCGCGACTACACCTACATCCAACGCGAGGAAGAACACAAACTCGACGGCAAGGGTGAGGTAAAGTCCACGGAAACCAAAACCTCCGAGATCATGGAACTCTATGGCGAGCCGGTCGAACGCCTGATCGCGAAAGACGACAAGCCGCTCGCCGACAAGGATGCGAAGAAAGAGGAAGAGAAAATCCAGAAGGTAATTGAAAAGCGCAAGAACGAATCCGAAGAAGACCGCAAGAAGCGCGAGGCGAAGGAAGAGAAAGAGCGTGAAGAAAACCGCCAGTTCGTCCGTGAAGTCGCTGACGCCTACAACTTTCGCCTGGCTGGCATCGAGTCACTCGCCGGACGCGACACCTACGTCATTGATGGCGAACCGAAGCCTGGCTACCAGGCGCACCTGAAAGAAGCAAAGATCCTGCCTAAATTCCGCTTTCGCGCCTGGATCGACAAAGACGAATCACAATGGAAGAAGCTCGACATCCAGTGCATCGACACAGTTTCGTTTGGCCTGTTCTTGGCCCGCATCCACAAGGGCTCGCGAATCATCATTGAGCAGACGCGTATCAATGACGAAGTCTGGCTGCCCCAGCACATCAACGTAAAGGTCGACGCGCGACTCGCCCTGCTGAAAGACTTCAACCTCGAAGACGACATCACCTACCGCGACTACAAGAAGTTCCGCACCGACACCAAAATCGTTCCCATCGGAGAATTGCAGCAGCAACCGTGAGGCGCGATGGCCGCGCCATAAACACGTGGCCCCGAACGCCCTCGTCCGGAGGACTTCAGCGAAAATCAAGAGGAGATTGTTTACCCAAGCTTAGAAATTGCACCCTGCCGCGCTTTGCGCGGCGCCCGGACGACGGCGTCCGGGCCTACGTGGACGAAGCTCCTAAACAAAAACTCCTCCTGCGATGCGCAGGAGGAGTCACAAAAACCGACAAGCTAGAACGTGAACTTCGCCGCCAGTTGGATCCCGCGCGGCGCACCGCCGCCCAGGAACGGGTTGCCGATACCTACGTCACCCGTCGCCGTGATCGGATATCCGCCAGTGGCCCCGGAAACTTCGCGCCCGTTAACCACATGGAAGCCCCCGGCTCCAGCGTCTGCAATAAACGCCGGCAGGAACGGATTGGCGAAGTTTGGATGGTTGAGGATGTTGATGAATTCGGCGCGTAGTTGCATGCTCAGCCGCTCGGTGATCGCCGTCGTCTTATAGAATCGCCAGATCCCACTGCTTGTAGGTAGGACCGTGCAAGGAATCGCGTCCTTCGTCGCCAAAGTGCCGCGTTCCCGCACGCAGTCATTCGCCGTGCCCGTCGGCGCCGCTTGTGCCGCCGCAGTGATCGTGCACGGGATCGCAAACGAACTCATGTCCAGGTAGTTCAGAGGTTGGTTAGGATGGTAGATAATTGGTCCGACCACGTCGGGCCGGTCGAAACCGTTGCCACTCCCGCTGTAATCGTCCTCAAAATTGTAGTTGAGCTGGAATGGCTGCCCGCTCTGCAACGTCACTGTGCTGTTTGTGCCCCAGCCATTCTTCAGGCGCTGCATGTTGCCGCCCATGTGTGGCAGGTCATAGCTGAAGATCCAGGTGAACCGGTTGGGCAAGTTGAAGTTCGAAGGCCCGTACTCGAGTTGCGGATTGGTGCTGTCATTCGGTTGCGCGGCATTGGGCTCAAAGTCTTCGCCGTCGCTGGAGTTGTCCAACGACTTCGACCAGACGTAATTGACAATCGAAGTAATGCCATGCCATCCGTTGATTCGATAGCTTGCCTGAAGCGAGTTGTAGTTGGACTGGCCGGTAGAGTTCTCCTGCAGCACGTAGAACGCGCCATACTGGTTGCCCGCAAGCGGGCGCGCCGCGCTACCGTAATCGTTAATGCAATTGCAAGCAATATCGGCTGCGTTAATCGCCGCCGTGCTCGGCTGGCTGAGATCGAAGAACCGCCACAAATGATGACCCTGTGATCCCACATACCCGATCTGCAGCACCATCTTGCTTGCGATCTGCTGCTGGAAATTCAGATTGTAGTTTTCCATGTAGGGTGTTTTGATGTTGCGATCAAAGCCGAAGACATCGCACTCGTAAGTGCAAGTTGTGCTTGGCGTATATACTGGGACGCCGGCAACGATAGTCCCAACCGCGGCAGGTGTCGAAAGGATCGGCGCTGGTCCGATGTTGTTATAGGCTGGCCCCGGATCGAAAAAAGGCGCGTACGGCAAGTGGCCGAGAGCCATATCTTGTGAGAAGGCGTCAAAGAAGATGCCGTATCCGGCGCGGATCACTGACTTCCCTTGTCCGGTCATATCCCAGGCCAGGCTGACCCGCGGAGCAAAATTCTTGTAGTCCGGGTTATACAACTGGCTCAGTCCGGGCTGCCCCACCTGCGTCAATGTGAACGTGCCCGACCCCGCTGCCGGAGCCAAGCTGGTGATGTTGCTCAACAGGTTGTTTTTCTCACCGATCACGCCAAAGTAATCCCAGCGCAGCCCGTAATTCAAGGTTAGCCGAGGAGTGAGGCGGTATTTGTCCTGGACGTAGAACCCAAAGTTGTTTTCGTACGTGTGGCGGGTCGAATCTCCGAAGTATTGGAACCCACTGTCCACGTAACCCGCAAGGAAGTCTTGCAACGGGGTCGAGGTCCCACCCAACAACCCCCCTCCGCTGAATTTCAGTCTGCCGCGGAAGTACTTATCGAAATACTGCTGCACCGAAGTGCGGTGAAAGTCCGCGCCGAACTTTATGTCGTGTTTTCCATGAGTCCAGGAAAAGCTGTCGATCACCTGATTATTGCTGTCGACCCGGTGACGCGGGACGCTGCTGGTCGCGCCGAGTTGGGCAAAGCTGCCCATTAGAATGATCGGCAGACCCTGGTCGGCCGCGCCGGTACCGGTGTTGAGCCCAATCGAGCTGGGCGCAAAACTCGGATCGCCCGGGAAGAATCCCTCCGCGAACCGGTTCCACCCATACCGTAGCTCATTCACTTTATTTGACCCGAAAGTGTGCACGTAAGAGATAGAAACCAACTGCACCCGGGTGGGGGTGTAAGTGTTGAAGCCGGGCAATTGACCGCCGCTGGCCGTCAGCGCCAAGGGAAACGATTGCACACTGTCGCCGAAGAAATATCGCCCGGTGAGCACATTGTTGGTATTGAAGTGCTGATCGACCTTCGCGATGAAGCTGGTCAGACGGTTAAACGAGGGCGACACCACCGAACTGTTCGGTCCATTCGGGCAGCCGCTGCCTTCAGATCCAACCAGCGCGCCACCGTACGTTCCCGGAATGTTCGGGGCCGGCCACGGGTTTCGGGCCAAAAGTGCCGCAATCACAGGGTTTGTTGCTCCGCCGTAGGCGGCGATCTGTGCTGGATCGGGCACGCAGGCCAGAGTCACGACCCCCACTGGTTCTTGCTGGCCTTCATAGTCGGCATAAAAGAAGGTCTTGTTCTTGATGATCGGTCCACCGACTGAACCACCGTACTGATTGTTGTGGAATGGCGCCTTGGGTTGGCCCGCCGAGTTGAAATAATTTCGCGCGTCCAGCGCATCATTGCGGAAATACTCGGCCGCTGTGCCGTGAAAAGAATTCGTCCCGCTCTTGGTGACGATGTTCACTACCGCGCCCGCATTTCGTCCATACTCCGGCTGGAAGTTCGAAAGGACATTCACCTCGGCCACGGCGTCGAGCGGAAGAATGGTCGACGGAGTACCGAAAACCCCGGCTTCATTGATCGCCGGATCGTTACGGTAACCGTCGTTCATATCCGTTCCATCGATCAAGTAATTGTTCGAGCGCCCGCGTGCTCCGTTCATCGAGAACTCACCAAACGATCCCGGAGAGTCCGAAATCTGGTCCGGCGAACCGGAAACCCCAGGATTGAGGTAGATCAGCTTGGTATAGTCGCGGCCGTTCACCGGCAGGTTTTCGATGGTCTGAGCGGTAAGTACGCCGCCCAAGTCATTGGTCGTAGTTTCGACCTGAGGCAGGCTCTCGCCTGAAACTTCTACTTTCTCCGTCACTTGCCCGGGCTTGAGGGCAACATCCAGGCGACGTTCTCCGGCAACATCGACCGCGACCTTGCTGGTGACCGAAGTCTGAAATCCGCTCTGCGAAATGCTGACATCGTAGGTCCCGATCTGAAGCTCGGAGACGGTGTAGCTGCCGTCGGCGCTGGTCTGGGTGGTCCGGTCCTGCCCTGTGTTCACGTTATGCACCTTGACCGAGGCGCCAGAGACGACCGCACCCGAAGCGTCCGTCACCGTCCCCAAAATGGTTCCGCGAAACGTCTGGGCAACCAGCGCCGTTGTCAACAGAACCACAAAAGCCGCCAGGATCATTCGTAATCTCATGATCATTCTCCTCTTCCACCCAACTCGTCACTCGAAATGCTATCCGGCTGTGCCGAACGCGGCATCCAGTCTAGTGCCATTTCACCGGAAAACCGCAAGCTAAATTGTTCATAGATACCATCGGAATATCAGCAAGACGCTGAAAACGGCACTCGAAAGAGGCCATTTTCAAGAACAGGCATTGTAGCGCAAGCGGGGCACAATACAAGTGTGAAGCGGGCTTACCACCCCGGCGAGGTCTTATTGCGAAAGTGGAAACTCTTTGCACACTGAAGCACAACGCCCAGCCATTTGGCTGGGCGTTGTGCATCATAAAGTTGATTGCTGACGGCCGAAAGCTGAGCGCTGACCGTAACTTACCTCTTCACCTCATCCCTCTCCACAACACCATCCTTAATGTGAACCACGCGATGCGCGTATTCGGCAATGTCATGTTCGTGGGTCACCAGGACGATCGTGTTTCCTTGCGCTTGCAGGCGATCCATCAGTGCCATGATTTCGTTTCCGGTCTGCGAATCCAAATTCCCCGTCGGTTCGTCGGCAAGAATGATTGACGGACGATTCACCAGCGCCCGGGCAATTGCGACTCTCTGCCGTTGCCCGCCGGAAAGCTCGTTGGGCTTGTGCATCATGCGCTCTGCCATGCCTACCGAGGTCAACGCAGCCTTGGCGCGCTCGACCCGTTCCTCAGCCGGCACGCCGGCGTAGATCAAGGGCAGTTCCACGTTGTGCAAGGCAGTTGCGCGCGCCAGCAGGTTGAAAGTCTGAAATACGAAACCAATCTCCTTGTTGCGGATGCGGGCCAACTCGTCATCATCCAGTTCGCTGACTTGCTGGTTATTCAGCCAGTACTGGCCTTTGCTGGGCGTATCCAGGCATCCAATCAAATTCATCAGCGTGGACTTGCCCGACCCCGACGGCCCCATAATCGCGACATATTCGTTGCGCCGAATATTCAGATTGACGCCCCGCAGGGCATGCACTTGCTGCTCGGAGCCCATATCGTAAGTCTTCCATAAATCCCGAGTGCTGATCATGAAAGCGTCGGGAGGGGCTGACACTGCGGGTTGCGCGATATTGATTACTTCTGCGGTAGCCATTATTTTCTCCGTTTCCTCTTCGGACACTTGCCCGCGCTCCGATCTTTGCTGCTCCTTCGCCGGCTTTCCATTGGACGCTTCATCGGCGCGAAGGTTAGAGCCCAAACTGCTAACTGCTCTCTTCTTCTTCCTTCTTGGGAGCCGCGTTATCTACCTTTACGCTGCTGCCCGGACGTAAGGTACGCAGCACTTTATAGCTGCCGGTCACGATCTCGTCACCCTCTTTAAGTCCCTTGATCACTTCGATATCGGTCGTGCCTGCGATGCCGGTATCGACCGGCACGAACTCGGCTTTGTGGTTGCGAAGGATGAATACACCCTGAATTTCCTGCTTGTCTTTATCTTTATCCTTGGACGCGTCCGTCTGCGGCGAGGCCGCCTGTACCGAACCCTTTTCATCCTTCGGCACGAGATCCGACTGCCGACGAACGGTCAGAGCCTGAATTGGAATGGTCAGCGTGTTTCCTCGGGTCGCGGTCGTGATCTTGGCTGTCGTCGAAAGACCGGGGCGTAGATCATCCGGCGGATCCACCAAGGTCACGACTACCTTGAAGTCCTTGGCTTCCTGGCTGGTGCTCGCCTGTTGCGACGTGGAAACGCCAGTTGAACGCACGATGGCATTATCTCCAATCTGCGTGACCACCGCTTTGAAGGTTTTCTTCGGAATCGCATCGATGGTCACTTGCGCCGTCTGGCCCATCTGCACATTCACGATATCGGTCTCATCTACCTTGACTTCGGCGGTGATCACCGACATATCGGCCAGCGTCATCAGGGTGCTGCCCGGGGCATTCTGGATTCCCATCACGACGGTCTCCCCTTCGCGCACCGGCAAATTTGTGATCACGCCATCATACGGAGCCTGGTAAGTCGTCTTCTTCAAAACGTCGGTAGCGTGGGTCAGATTGGCGCCGGCCTGCCCGATACGTCGATTGGCGGAATCCTTCTGCGCCTTAGCCTGCGCCACCCGCGCGTCTGCCTGCGCCAATCCAGCGACAGCGGTTTGGTGCGCCGCTTTCTGCATGTCATAGTCTGACTTCGAAATCAACGCATCCTTGTAAAGGCCTTGCGCGCGAGTCCAGTCGAGGTCCGAGCGTTCCGCATCCGACTTAGCCCGATTGAGATCAGCTGCCGACGTATTCAGCGCTGCCTCCGCCGCCACCGCATCCGTGCGCGCCGCCTCGAGCGATGCTTGCATCGCGTCCATATCTGCCGCCGATTGCACGTTCTCGAGCTGCGCCAGCATTTGTCCCTGCTTTACCCGATCACCTTCCTTGACGTACAGCCTGATAATCTTGCCGAAAGCATTCGCGCCGATATTCACATACGTCTTCGGCCTGATTTCACCGGATGCACTCACCACCGCAACCAGATCCATCCGCAACGCCTTGCCCGTCTGCACGGTGACCACATTCTTATGGCTCTGGTAAACGGTGAAGCCGACGATGGCGGACAGCAACAGCACCGCTCCAGCACCGATCGCAATTTTTTTCCAGGTCTTCATAAATCAGGTCTTCATAAATTCAGGTGCTCATAACTCCGTTGCCAGCTTCGTCCCCGTCCATCTGAGGAACGGCCAGCCCGGAATTTCTTGCGAGTCGCCTTCGGCCAGTCCGCCTTCGATACACCAAGCCCATCGAGCTCCAGGGGGCACATCCTCAGGTACGGCTCCCCTAAAGCAAAAGTTCCCATGGCAGAAAAGGACCGGGTGGATGGCCAGAAAAACCGATGATTCCACAGGCCAACCCGCCATTATATCTTGCCCGCCGAGGGAAGTACATGGATGAGGACGGGCCGCCAACCGATGCGGAAGGCTTTAAGCGAACCGGGCGAAGGAGAAGTCCGCGCCGAGGCGTGATCTTCACAACAGCGGGGCGGGGACCTCTGATCAAACCAGAGTTCCAACCGGCCCCGTTTCCCTACCTGAGACCCATCATGGCACCGCCTCGTTTAATTATGGAATGTTCGATGCTTGCCGCCGGTCCAGGCTCCGCTCACCGGAATCCTGAACACCGGTATCAGTGGTGGAAACAAAATTATCGCCAGCAGCAGCTTTCGTGGTGGCCTTGAAACCGACGGTTGCGCTGGAGCTTGTCAGGTAGCGTCCTACAATTTCGATCTTGTCATTGAGCCCGTCGGGGCGGGTGCCACCGACGCCTTTCGGGTCGTTGACATCATAGTACTTGCCGCCGTGTAGCAAAAAGCCTATTTCAAAACCAGCGGAATTGAAATAGGCGCCGGCGACGTCGCCCTTATTGTTTACGATGCGGGCAATGGTCCCGCTTGTGCCCGCCTTCGGGTCACTGACTGGTTTGAAGGTCTTTCCGTTGTAGATAAAACTCTCGTAGCCGCCAGAGGAGTCAATGGCAAATACCGTGATCTGGCCACTGTTATTGATTCCCCAGGCCTCCGTGCTGGTGTCGCCCTTCACGTCGATGCTCGTGTACTTGGTGCCCACTTTTAGAAAGCCATGCTGAACGTTGCCGGAGTCCAAGTGCAGACCCACAACCGCTCCCTTGTCATTGATTCCGATGGCCTGGGTTCCGTTTGCCTTGGGGAAGTTGACTCCAGTGAATTTCCACCCGCGTATACAAACCCTTCGTACAGACCGGTCTTGGTGCTGGTGCACCAGCGGCTGCCGCTCCCGCGCTATTGATACCGTAGAAGGCAATTGCACCGGACGTGAAGCCGCCGCTCGTCACACAATCCCTATCAATGTCATTGATCGTGGTTAGCTTCTTCCCGACCAGAATCATTCCGTGCTGAACCCCCTTGGCGTCAACATAATCTCAGGCAATCGTGCCTGCATTGTTGACCGCGAAAGTGTCCGTCTCCATCGCTGTCTTGTTGGCGTGAACATCCGAGAACGTGAAGGTTGACGGGGGCGCCGCGGCGATACCAACGGCGACGAACATCATAACTATCAGCGCGCCAAGAATGGATTTTTTTACTGATTTCTCCTAGAAACTGAGGTGGGGTGACCGTTTCCGGCCGGTGTTGAAAGTCGTGAAGCGGTTCAGGCCGCAAATTATCGTCCCCATGACACTAGCGGTCAAGATGAAAGGTTTTGCACACTTCTAGAGGGCTGAGCTAACTCGAGGAATGCTCGGGAATGGAGATCAGCGTTGGGGAAGCGTTTTATTCCCGGTCGAGGCTTTCGTCGATTGCAACCTTGCCGTTCTTCTCCACGGTGATGACGCGATGAATGCTCTTGAATCCCGACAAGGTGATGTCGAGAACGTAGTTGCCCGGATCCAGGTAAAGCTCTACCGGCGAGTTCTTATCGAGAATGCGATTGTTGATGGCGACCTGTGCACCCTTTGGCGACGTCTTGACGCTGACTGCGCCCATTCCAGCAGTATCGCTGCCACCAAAGAGCTTCTTGAACTTGCCACCAATCTTGATGTCGTCGGTGTTGCCTAGCGCCTTTAGGCTGGGCGACAAGTGGAAGGTTTGCCCCACCTGGAGATTCGCGTTGCTGCTCTCATCTAGGTAGCCCTGCTTCTTGAATGTGAAGCTGTGATTGCCGGGCTTGTCTACGGAGATCTGCGCGGGCGTGACTCGGCCTGTATCTTTGCCGTCCATCCAGATGGCCGCACCCGCGGGATCACTGGTCACTGAAACCGTGGCCGCAAGCTGGGCGAGCTGAACACTGACGAATGACCTGCTGCCCGAGGCGACTTCAATGCTACGGGTGTCCGTCGCGTAGCCGGGCTTGATGATGGTCAAGGTGTGCTGACCCGGGTTGAGTCCGGCGATGTTAAACGGTGTGACCCAGGAAGAATCGTTTTGTCCATCGATTTGGATCTGTGCGCCTGCTGGGGTTGAATTAACGTTCAGCTGCCCGGGAACAATCGCCGGAGCCACAGGCTTGGGCTTGCTTTTCTTTTTATTGTTGTACTTCGGCTGCACGGAGACCGCGGGAGGCGCAACGGTGACAGGTTCAGGAGCCACTTGCACCGCGGTCTGGTTATTCGCAGCTTCGGTAGATGGATTTGCGCTTCCATTCGCCTGGGCCGGCGCACTGGCAGCCGGAGCCGGCGGTTGGTTTGGTGCATCATCATCCGCGTTCTCGGAGTGGATGTGCCATGCGATCGCAGCCACAATCAGCACAATAATGCCGATGGCACCCGCGACGGAAAACACGAAAAGTTGTGGGGGCGTCTTCTTAATTTCCGCGACCGCTTTTTTCGCCACTTCGCGCGGTTGGATTTTTGGCTTTTCGGGCGCCGCTTTGTTGAATACAGTCGCGTGCACGGCATCCAGCGCAGGTGGATTCTCCGCAGGCGGAGGTGGTGGCGGCGGCGCGACGTATACCTCTTTGAGAGGAGGTAATTCGTCGATCTCGGAGAAGCTGCGGCTTGCGGCCGCGCCCGCTTTCGGGGCTTCAGCCATCATCGGATCGACGTTGATTTTCGGAGCCTCGACCTCAGGCTCAACAATTGCAGCCGACGACATGGTTGCGGGTGCGTCGGAAAATGATTCGACCGAGAACGTTTCGACGGAGGCTTCAGGAGAAATGTTGAGGACGGGCGCCGCCTGGTCGAGGTTTGGTGTAATAAGTCCGCTGGAGCTTGCGGAATTCCCGCCGCTTCCGCTTCCCCCGGCTGCAGCAGCCTTTGCCGCCAAGGGCGGAGTTGGCGCTTTCGCCACGGGCGCGGCTGGTTTGAAAGTAGGCTTTGGTTGCGTGACCGCCGGCGATGCTGGTTTCACTGGCGGCGCGCTGACGGCGGGCGCGGGTTTCTGCGGCGCGGGCGCCTTCTGCACGGCTTGCCCCGGTTTCGCGGCAGCAGCGGCCTTGGTGGCGCTTTCCTTGCATCGCTCCAGATCGTTTACCAGGTCTTGCCCGGACTGATATCGCTCTTCGGGCGCCTTGGACAACGCTTTCATGATGACTTGGCTGAGCGCGGGATGAATCTTGCGGTTGATCTGATCCGGAGCCACTGGCGTCATTTCCGAAATCGATTGCCTGACCTGGTCCGCGTCTTCCCCATCAAAAGCCTTTCGCTCGGTGACCATCTCGTAAAAAATTGCGCCCAGAGTGAAGATGTTGGAGGGCGCACCCAGCGGATCTCCACGCAATTGTTCAGGAGACATGTAGTGCAGAACTCCAGGAGCATTGCCCGAGGCTTGGGCCGCGCAAGCACTCATGGTGGAAATTCCGAATCCCAAGATCTTTACGGTGCCGTCCCAAGACACCATAATCTTGGCCGGCTCGAGGGTGTAGTGCACGAGGTTCTTGGCGTGGGCGTGGTCGAGGCCCTGGCAGGTTTGGCGGGCAATGTCTTGGAGATCCCAGATGGAGAATCCCTCTTTGCGAGCCAGCATAGTGGCTACGCTGTTGCCCTGAACATATTCCAAGGAAGCGCAGAAAACGCCGTCCACTTCTTCGGCGCCGTAGAGTAAGCCGATGTTGTGACTATTTAGAACTTTGCTGGCTTCCGCCTCTTCCAGAAGATGTTTCACGAGCCTCGCGGCCTGCTCGCCCAGCGGTTCCAGTTTGACGGTTTTCAACGCGACGGTTTGTCCGCTCTCGGGGTCAGTGGCCTTGTAGACGGAACTTATGTCAGAGTGCGCGATTTCGCTGAGTATTTCGAAACGCCCGATTTTGTTCGACATTATCTTCCTACCTCGTTGTAGGCAGAGACCGACTTTCCCTCGGCGGGGAAGACCTCGGGGCACGTCCTTGGGGGAAACGACGTGATCAGGATAGTCGGGAGTAGGGCTAAAGTGGAGTTACGAAAGTACTCGTAAATTCGATTGCGGGGCGGATTGAAGAAACTTTAGTACCTTTGCTGGGACGGGCGGGACGCCCGTCCTCCATCAAACCATAACTTTTTACCGTCTTGCACCGTTCATTACTTAGCGAGAGTTGTTGTGCGCGCTGTGACCAGGGTGACATTTGTCATTGAATCCCGGTGACGATCTCCACTGGTATCTGGCTTCGCAGTCGGCGATGCTGTGACTGGGAAGGCGTGAGGTTGTCCGGGTCTGTATCCATCGGCTATGCTTAGGGCATTGTTGGGGCCCTCGTAGGTAGACCCGGTTTTCTCTCGGAGTTCGATCATGACTCTAACCCGTTTTGTCAGCAAGAACGCCTTCCGCAACAAGCGCCGCAGCATCTTGACGGTGTTGAGCATTGCCTTCTCTCTTTTGCTGCTGACCCTGATGATGACTCTGTGGCGCAGCTTCTATATGGACAATGGCAGCGCCGAATCCAACTTGCGATTGATCACGCGGCACAAGGTTTCACTGACTTTTAACCTGCCAGGCTACTACCGGGAGAAGATTCGTTCGATCCCTGGCGTCGTGGCGGTGGTGCCGACTTCATGGTTTGGCGGGCTCTACAAGGACGACAAGCCGGAGAACTTTTTCGCGCAGTTCGGCACCGATCCCGAGGAGTTTTTCAAAGTTTATCGCGACATCACCATCACACCGAAAGAAGTCGCGGACTGGCAGCATGACCGCCAGGGAGTGATGGTCGACGATACGCTCGCCAAAAAATACGGATGGAAGCTTGGGGATCGCATTGTTCTGAAAGGGACAATTTATCCCGTCGATCTCGAACTCTATATACGAGGTATTTTCCACTCGATTCCGGATGATCAATCGGTCTATTTCAACGCGAAGTACGTAGAAGAATCTGTTTCGTGGTTCAAAGGGAAAGCCGGCACCTTCGGCATTCTGGCCGATTCTCCGGAGGATGTGAGCAAGGTCGCCGCGGCGGTGGATGACACTTTCCGCAACGCACCGGAACCGACCAAAACCGAGAGCGAAAAGGCATTCGGGCTTGAATTCGTGGCCATGCTGGGCAACGTGAAAGCTTTCATCCTGAGCATTTGTTCGGCAGTGGTTTTTGCTACGCTGCTGGTTTCCGCCAACACTATGGCCATGTCGATTCGCGAGCGAACGCGCGAAGTTGCCGTGCTCAAGACCTTAGGCTTCACCCGCCAGGCGGTGCTTGGTTTGTTTGTCGGCGAGGCGGTTGCGCTTTCTCTGATAGGCGGCTTTCTTGGAGCGTTGGGTGCTTATGGACTAGTGACACTCATTACTCACTCGAAGCAGGCAGTCGGGTTCTTCACCATTTTGTCAGTCTCACCGGTGACTGTCGTCGTGGCGATCATTGTGGCCGGAGTGGTCGGTTTGCTGAGCGCGGCGGTTCCTTCCTACCACGCGTCGCAAGTCAATATAGTGGATGGCCTTCGCCACATTGGCTAAGTAACTACCGGATGATTCGAAGTAGCGCTTTATGACCGGGGGTTTTGTGACCAAGACCAGTTTTGTCATCAGAAATTCGTTTCGCAACAAGCGCCGCAGCATCCTGACGATGCTCAGCATCGGCTTCTCGCTTTTGTTGCTCACGGTGATGATGACGATCTGGCGCAGTTTTTATATGGATCAGGGCGCACCGGATTCCGCCAAACGTGTGATCACGCGGCATCGCGTCTCCCTGACGTTCTTGCTGCCCACGTATTACCGGGATAAGATTCGCAGCCTGCCAGGTGTCGTCGCGGTTGTGCCTATGACATTTTTTGGAGGCAAGTACAAGGACGACCGGCCAGAGAATTCTTTCGCTCAGTTTGCCACCGATCCCAGCGAGTATCTGAAAGTGGCGTCGGATAAAGTCGTCCCGCCAGATCAGGTTCTGGCTTGGCAACGCGATCGCGCCGGAGCGCTGGTGGACATAGAGTTGGCCAAGAAATTCGGCTGGAAAATAGGAGACCGCATTCATTTGACGGGCACGTTTTTCCCGGCCAACCCGGAGCTTACAGTCCGCGCCATCTACACAATGGATCCGCCTCCGCGAACTATCTACTTCCATACTGCGTACCTGGAAGAGACGATCCCATGGTTCAAGGGACGGGCAGGTTTTTTCGATGTCAGAGTTTCCTCCGCTGACGACGTCCCGAACGTCACCGCCGCGATTGACGATCTGTTTCGCAACTCGCCGGAACCGACGAAGACCGAGAGCGAACACGCTTTCAAGCTCTCGTTTGTGGCGATGCTGGGCAACGTGAAAGCGTTCATTCTGAGTATCTGCGCGGCGGTCGTGTTCGCGATTCTTCTGGTCTCCGCCAACACCATGGCGATGTCGATTCGCGGACGAACCCGCGAAGTGGCCGTGCTGAAGACTCTGGGATTCACCGGCAGCAATGTGCTCTCGTTGTTCGTCGGCGAGGCAGTCGCATTGTCGTTGGCCGGTGGAGTGGCGGGAATTCTGGCGGCGGCTGCCGTAATTCGTCTTTTTGCCCGCTCTCCGGTGGGGATTGGAATCTCCAACGGATTGACAGTCACCGTCCCGACCATGGGTGTGGCACTTGTGGTCGCCGCGTCGGTGGGATTTTTCAGTGCCTGTTTGCCGGCTTACAAAGCTTCGCGCATGAACATCGTGGAGGGTCTGCGCCACATTGGTTGAGCTGAGAGCTGAGAGTTCATAACTATGGCCATACCGATTCGCTATAACATCCGAAACCTGAAACTGCGCAAGGGTTTGACCATCATGACCTCGCTGGGCATCGCGCTCACGGTGACGACTGCGATCTTTCTGATGGCTCTGCTCGCAGGGCTGGATCGCGCATTCGTTACCAGCGGGGATGCGCAAAATGTTCTGGTTATGCGCAAAGGTTCGCAGGCCGAACTCTCTGGAGGCTTTGACGCTTCTCTGTTTCCCACCCTCAAGACTCTGCCCGGAATTGCCAAGGACAGTCATGGCGAACCCATGGCCTCGGGCGAATGGGTCGTGGTCATTGTGCTGCCGCGCGCGGACGGCACCGGGGAAGTGAACGTCACGGTGCGGGGCATGATGCCGGATGGGCTTGAGCTTCGTCCCAAAGTGAAGATCATTGAAGGGCGTTGGTTCAACCAGGGGCAGCGCGAAGTGGTAGTCAGCGAGTCCATCAAGAAACGATTTGCCCATGCCAACATCGGCGACACTTTGCAATTTGGCAAAGGTCCGTGGACGGTTGTGGGCGTCTTCGATGCGGGTGGTTCGGCTTATGAGTCCGAAATCTGGGGAGATGTGAATCAGATGGCCTCCGACTTCGACCGCCAGGGTGGATTTGCGTCTGCCTATCTCAGGGCTACCGATCCAGTCTCGGCCGACGCGCTCAAGCACCGGGTAAGCGACGATCAACGCCTCAAGCTGGAGGGGATGCTAGAGACCGAGTATTACGCCAAGCAGACCAGTTCCGGCGCTCCCATCAAATACATTGGATGGGTGGTGGCGATCATCATGGCGATCGGCTCGAGTTTTGCTGCCATGAACACGATGTATGCTGCAGTGGCTTACCGTTCCCGCGAAATTGCAACCCTGCGCGTGATCGGTTTTTCGCGGCCGAGTATTCTGACTTCTTTTGTATTCGAATCGGTGCTGTTGTCGCTGCTCGGTGCGGCGCTTGGGATTGTCCTGATGCTGCCGTTCAACGGCATGACCACGGGGACATCCAACTCCGTG
This sequence comes from uncultured Acidobacteriota bacterium, assembly GCA_963838905.1. GTDB lineage: Bacteria > Acidobacteriota > Terriglobia > Terriglobales > Acidobacteriaceae > JABDBE01. The sequence goes on along the minus strand of CAWITE010000009.1, from coordinate 556,646 downwards.
ACCTTCAGCGAAATTGTCTTCAGCCTGCGAATGACGCCGGTGGTGGTGGGCGTTGCTATTGCTTTCGCCATCGTCATGGGCCTGTTCGGAGGGATGGCACCGGCCTGGCACGCGGCCCGCAGGGATATCCTCGGAGCGTTACGTGACTAAGCGCGTAGAAACAAATCGGAATCTCTATAGAAAAACAAGTGCCCTGACAAGAAATGCCGATTGACGCCAAACACGAAGACCTGCAAAGCCTGCGCATCGACCGGTCCGCGCATGGGGGTGAGCCACCCACCTGGGCTCGCCGCTACATCATCGGTGGGATCGCCGTGGTGGCCTTGCTGAGCGTGGTTGCCCTGGCGTACCGCCTGCTGGCACCCGATGTTCCTGAAGTGCAAGTAACCCGCGCCGCGGCGGAAAGCAGCGATGTGGGCGGGATTGTTCTTTCCGCCACGGGCTACATCGTCGCTCATCACAAGATCAACGTGAACACCAAGGTCACGGGCCGGGTCGCGTGGATCGGCGTGGAAAAAGGCGACAAGGTGAAAGAAGGCCAAGTGCTGGTCCGCCTGGAAGACGACGAATTCCGCGCCCAGTATGAGCAAGCCAAAGGCGCCGCCGACAACGCCCGGGCCTATCTCCAGGAGTTGCAAAATGGTTCTCGTCCCGAGGAGGTTCAGCAGGCCCAGCACAATCTGGACGAAGCCCGCGCCACCCTGGCGAACGACAAGCTTACGCTGGATCGCAGTCGCGAACTCGCAGCGGGAGGCGTTGTCTCCAAGCAAAACCTCGACGATGCCACCGCCAAGTTTGACTCGGACCAGCAGCGGGTTAATTCTCTGGAGAAAGCTTTCCAGCTGATGAAGATCGGGCCGCGTCAGGAAGAGATTGCTCGTGCCAAAGGCGCGGAACTGCAAGCGGAAGGTCAGCAAGCTTACGCCAAGTCGCAGCTTGACGCCACCGTGATTCGCGCGCCTGTAACCGGCACCATTCTCGAACGCACGGCAGAAAAGGGCGAGTTGATCACTTCGGGGTTTGCGAGCAACGCCGAAGGCGGTCCGCAGGGATCGGTCGTGGCTCTGGCCGATCTTAAGGACATTCAAGTCGAACTCGATATCGCGCAGGATGATTTTGCCAAGCTGGGTCCGAACCAGAAGGGCATTGTGACCGTGGATGCTTATCCGGATCGCAAGTATGAAGGGGTGATCGCGCAGATTTCGCCCGAGGCCAACCGTCAGAAGGCTACGGTTCAGGTGAAGGTGCAGATCCTGAATCCGGATGACTATCTACGGCCGGAGATGAACGCAACGGTGAAGTTCCTGGCCGAAGAAAAGAAGAACGCGAGTTCCGAACCATCAGGAGTCTTCGTGCCAACCACGGCGGTTCGCGACGACGACGGCAAGAAAATCGTCTTGATCGCGTTCAACGGCAAGGTGCTGAAGCGTGAGGTTCAAGTTGTGTCGCAACGCAGCGGCGGCTTGATCGTCAAGGGACTAGTGGGCGGCGAAAACGTTATTACTGCGGGTCCACCAAATTTGAAAGACGGCGACAAAATCAAGATCAAGGGATAATCATGAGCACTGCTACTTTATCCAATACGGCCACGCAAACCAGAGTTGTCCAGGTACGCAACGTCAGCAAGGTATTTAAGCGCGATGCGTTCGAAGTGAAAGCCCTCGACGATGTCTCCATCGAAATCGCCGCAGGAGAATTCATGGCTCTCATGGGGCCGTCCGGCTCGGGCAAAACCACGCTGCTGAATATGATCGCAGCCATCGACCGGCCCACTTCGGGAGAGCTGCTGGTATTGGGCGAGAACGTGTTCCGCTTTAGCGATTCTCAGTCCGCCCACTGGCGCAACGTGCATATTGGATACGTGTTTCAGACCTTCAACCTGATTCCCGTACTCACTGCGTTTGAGAACGTCGAACTCCCGCTGCTGCTTACCAAGCTGAATGCCCAGCAGCGGCGCGACCACGTCATGACCGCGCTAAGACTTGTTGGTTTAGAGGAACGCGTGAACCATCTCCCGAAACAGCTCTCGGGCGGGCAGGAACAACGAGTAGCGATTGCGCGAGCCATCGTCAGCGATCCGACACTGCTGCTTGCCGACGAGCCCACGGGCGACCTCGATAGTCACTCCGCCACCGAAGTGCTGGAAATCCTGAAGCGGCTGAACGAAGACTTCCACAAGACCATCGTGATGGTGACGCACGATCCGCACGCAGCTTCTTACGCGCACGTCATCCGGCACCTGGAAAAGGGAATGCTGCTGCCAGCGTAAAGAGCGATCGTGTGACCGTAGACAGGTTGCTTGCAACGTTTCGGGTCGCGCACAAACGGCTGGACCTGTCATCTGCTGGAGACGCAGCAAGGTGCATCTCTACACTGGCTGCGCCGGAACTGGTTCCGATACCCACTGCCACGCCCGCCGGCCGTTCTCTCGAACTACGCTGAGTGCTTCTCCGTATTCCACCAACCGATTGAGCACAGTGGTCACCGAGGCCAACGGATCTTTGTGCCGAAGTAACAGAGTTGGAAGACGCTGTTGAATCTGCTCGCAGACCTCTCGCACCGCAAGCGGCCGTCCGGCCTCCATCAAAACCATACGACACGCTTTCGTGAAGCCCGGCTGGCGTCCTCCGGTTTTACGGTCGACCAACTCCATCAAGTCTTCTCCCAGAATGTCATCGCCGAACAAGTTGGCCAGACCTGAAATTGTCTGCTTCAACGTGCCAATACGTTTCATGATTTCAGCTCGCTGACGCATGAGCTGCCGCAGTTCTTCATGGGCCGTTTTAACCACTTCCTGGACATGAGGATCCCCGGTATGTAAAAGGGTTCCATTGCCCGTCCCGTTGCTGCCATTCACTCCGCTCTGCATAACCCCCACCTCCGAACCTGCTGATCAGTGTTCGTGCTGTTTCCCGCTTACGCACACCACTCCTGCGCCTAGATACGCAGAAATCCGTTCACTCGTTCCATCGAAACAACTCTGATCGTGGACCTTGCGCGTGTGTTCGTTTCCGGGACAAGATCATGATCCGTCCAACACCGAAACTGATTGCTTAGTTGGACGCTGTGACTCGGGAAAGGTGAGGCGATTTACAAGAATGTGACAAGTAGTGAGAAAGCGCGGACCAATACCGCTTTGGTGAGGACGAAGGTTGTGCGGCAGCGCGCAACCGTGTCCGCAAATGAACACTTGCGAGCGCAGTCAGCACTCGGCACTCAGCATTCAGTAGCCAGATATCTGTGCCTTTGGACCGTAACCGGATCATGGCTGAGTGCTGAATGCTAACTGTTAGCTGCCGAGTATCCGGCTTCGCTAATTTCTTTTGGCATCGACACTCAACCCGCCGGCTCCAAATTGCGAAATGAGCAAAGCGCCTCCAAGCATGGTCACATTCTTCAGAAACATTGCCATTTGCATCTGCGCCATCATGGGGTCTTTCACCGCCCAGAAGTTGTGCATCAGGAGCGTGACCGGTACCAGGAAAAGGACCAGCAGCCAGGCACCGATTTTGGCTTTGTATCCGAGCAGAATACTGAGTCCGCCGACCAGCGCGAGAATTCCAGACGCCGGAACCAGCAGCTTGGCCGTGGGCACGCCTGCTTGTGCGGCGTAACCGATTTCTGCCTGGGAGAAGTGGAGAAATCCCGACATTATAAAAATGGCGGAAAACAGGATTCGTCCTGCAAGGGTAACGAACGAGCCAACAGATGTTCGTTCCTTCCCATCCGTGGCGTTCAACACCCTGGCGGTTTGTAGACTTTGCGAATTTGAAATTGAGTTGCTAGCCATATCAGCCTCCTTAGCGAGTTGCGTTAGCGATGTCTATTCCGGGATAGATGTTGCGCGCACCGCTTATGGGTTACTTTAAATAACTACTTGCTTTTGTAAAGTAGGAACTTTAAAGTAACCAAGTGAGGTGACCACGTGCGCCGCTACGCCCAATCGCCCCGTCCTTGTCCCATGGCCGGATTACTCGAAGTGCTCACCCGGCCTTGGACTATGCACATTCTGTGGGCCTTATCTACAAACGGGCCCACTCGGTTCGGGGCACTTCGCCGCCAGATTGAAGGCATTTCTTCGCGCGTCTTAACCGAGCGTCTGCGCCTTCTAGAGCAGAAAGGATTCGTCTATCGCGACTATGAACCAACCATCCCGCCGTCTGTGACGTATGGCATTACCAAGCGCATGAAGGATATTCAGAAGGTACTGGGTGAATTGGACCAACTGGCGCGAAAATGGCAGCAGGAGGATGTACCAGCACCGTCCACGAAGAGCAGGGATCAACGCGAGGGAGAAGCGACGTCTGCCGGTTGAGCCTCCGTTTTCCACGTGATGTTCTTCCTTGACAAAACTAACTTTCCTGTTAGAGTGCGGCCAAATGCTTCACGCGAGAACGTTTGACGAGGGGACCCAGGTATGAAGAATGTCTATGAGGTTCTGAGGCAGAAGGAACTCGAACTGGCGCGGTTGGAAAAAGAAGTCGAGGCATTGCGCGTTGCAGCTCCCTTGTTATCTGACGACAAGGAGTCAATGCTGGAGGGTACCAGCAATAAACCGACATTAACCACTCCCTCCACGACCCAGCAGCCCATCCGCATTCCGCAGGCCGCAGTCAACGCAAGCCCGCAAACGGCGCGCGCAGCAGGTTGGGAAGACACAGCCAAACGCTGGCCATAGCATTGTTGCTTCATCCCGGGACCCAAGCACTAACAGAGGTACACGCAAGGAGAATCGGGCACTTGGTGAGTTTCCCCGGTTTCCTTTGTGAAATTTGTGTCCTTTGAGAGCGGATCAGTCCTTGGTAGTTTGGTGGGTCAAGGTGCGCTGAGGAAATGTGCCGTTAAGCAATGCTATACTCCACCCAACAAACTCTGGCCGAAGCAATATTCTAATTAGCGCCTTCTGAAACCAGCCAGAGATGGTGTGCCCGTGCAGGTAGAGCTAGAACCATGACTGCCGCAGCGACGCAGGCGCCGGCCAGGGTGTTTACCAACACTCGCCGCGTGCCTCGTTTCCCCTTGGCCGTTCCCGCCGATGTTACCGTCTTGCAATCTGGAATCCCATACTCGATTCCCGGGCGCTCGGTCACCCTTGGAGAACGCGGCGTCGGCTTGGTGCTCGCCGGGGAACTGCATCCAGGCGATTCCGTGGGCATTGAGTTTCGTTTGCCGGATGCGGGCGGGCCGTTCCGCTTAAAGGCGATCGTGCGCTATCAGGCGCTGCTGCATTGTGGTCTTGAGTTTGTCAGTCTAACTTCAGAACAACAGACGCTGATCGAACACTGGACGCGAAGGAAGTCCGTGGGCAATCCGATTGCGTCCTCGGCGGGTGCTGGCGCTCAATCCTCTGTTCTCCCACCTGGCGCCGCATCGACCCCGTCGACCGCGGCTCCCCGAAAGGTCGCTGAGCCGAAGCGTAGGGGGAAGCGGTTCCGCCGCGCCACGTGGGGAGCGGTAGGAGCGATGGTTCTGTTAAGTGGCCTCGGTTGGTGGCATTGGCACCAGGCCTGGGGCGAACTGGAATCGCAGATTCCGGCAAGCAAGCCGTCGTCGCAAGAACCGCCCACTTATGTTCCGGCGGAAGTGATGCAAGGACTGTTAACTCACAAGATCGAGCCGATCTATCCAGAGGCTGCGAGACAGGCGAAAGTACAAGGCGTCGTGGTACTCGACGCGGTAATCGGGGTGGATGGGACTGTCGTCGATTTGCACGCCATCAGCGGGCCGGATGAGCTCGCCTCCGCAGCCTTGGATGCGGTGAAATGGTGGCACTTTCAACCTTACTTAATAAATGGTCAAGCCGTGCAAGTGAAGACTAGGTTAGCGGTGGACTTCCGGCAAAATTGACGTCCACCACTTCGTCGCCACTCACTTCGACGATATCCGCCCTTTCCGAAAAGCGTGCAGGATCATGGCACTGCTGATCGCGAAACTGCCCACGGCTCCCAGGGCCATAACCTGGGCCATTTGCCAACCCAAACCAAGAAAGTCCGCGAACAGCGCAGCCAGGGCAAACCCTACGCCGAGGATGTTCAGCCACACCGGCGCTTGCACGGGAGTGGTGTGCTCGCGATTGTAGTAGCGGAGTTGCAGAAGCACCGCGGCCAGCCCGATCGCGGCCACAACCACCACCGCCAGTGGACTAAAGAAAGCATTCCGCTTGGTGTACATCACGACTACACCCAAGCCGGCGCAAAGTAAGGCGGATGCAATCACGGTCCAGCGGCGAGAGTTGGATCGGCTATCGGTCACGAGGATTGGTTCCTCGCATTTATACAGGGCTTTGCCGTCAGTTTCAAACGCTGAACGGCTCGCTCGAAAGCCCGCTGAGATTGCCTTCCAGATTGGTCGAGTCTTTATCCCCCCACCCGCGACCCACTCCGCTTGCCAGGCACCACCGTGGCTCACCGCGTAAACCACGAGTTCGACTCGGCTGGAGATCGCCAGCTTATCGAAAATGTGGAACAGGTATTTTTTCACCCTGTGCTCGCTGAGCCCGAGTTCCCGCGCGACCTCGCGATTGCTGAGTCCGTCCGCAACCGGGGCCACGACTTGCTCCTCGCGCGGCGTGGAGTAATTTGCTTCCTCGAGCGTTCACCATGCGCAAAGATGGTACCTGGGTTACGGTTTCGACCAGGTACTGCAATTGCTCACTATTAGCCCACACTTGCCCCTGATGAACACTTTGGATGCACTTGCACAGCAACCGGAGCGGGTAGTCGGAAAAGCAGAACAGCCCCTTGACGCCCGAGCGGAAAGCATTCAGCACCGAGTCGCGAGTCGATTCGCCGAGGAGCAGAACCTTGGCGATGTGCGGATGAGCCAGATGCAAGCGGCGAACGTTGGCCATATCCTGGCCGGCTAGCTTGGGGTGATCGGCGTTCATGAGAATTACGTCGACGGGAAAGCCGAGATTGCCGGAGGAACTTAGGCTCATCCCGAGATCGGCGCGCCTGTCTTCCCCCACCTTGCGCGACCTGCTGGCAGTTGTCTTTCGGCAACGTCGGCTCGCACTTTTCCCGTTTGTGGCAGTCTTCTTCACGGTTGTTCTCTATGGGTTAATCGCGCCTCCTTACCAATCAGAAATGAAAGTGTTAGTACGTCGGGGCCGTGTCGATCCTGTAGTCACACCCGGAGCAATCGTGCCCCTGCACACCCATCGTTGCGGAGGCGCGGCTTACCTGATCAGTTGGAGCGATTTCATTCGCCGGGACCAGGACGGAAATGTGCTCGTCGACAGCCGCTACCTCAGCCCACCGCAAACCGTCCCGTGTGTGCAATGCACGGATGCATTGCCGCCCCACAGTGTCGAGAACGTAGGCGGATCGGTACTCAGCATTCACATGGTGGAACTTAAGAGCACCAGAGTAGTTGGACAGTCAGCCGTACTAGAAAACGCTGGGAGACGCGGTTAGAATTGCGCCATCGTGGAAGGTATGGAATCGCCTCGTCCGGCATCGGCGGAGGTCAGGGCATCGCGCTGGTGGTCGAAAACGCGCAGATGAAAGGAGTTCGTAGCTGACACGAGCGCCTTGGGCTCGGCGCCTGATAAATCTGGCTGGCATTCAAGCTCTCTCTAATGTCCCACTCACAACGAGTTTTCCTTTCGGCTGAATGGCGAGACCTCGTGATGTTGAACTACGAGGTTGAACCAAGCCTCTTGAGTCGATACGTTCCGCCCGGTACGGTACTGGATTCATTCCAGGGACGAACATACGTCAGCCTTGTCGGCTTTCGCTTCTGCCATACGAAACTGCTAGGCTGTTTCCCGGTTCCGTTTCACGCCAATTTTGATGAGATTAACCTGCGATTCTACGTTCGCGGCAAAGAAGGTGATAATCGAAGAGGAGTTGTTTTTATTGCCGAGGTCGTTCCTATGCGCGCAATTGCAGCTACCGCTCGCATCGTATACGGGGAGAACTATACATACTTTCCGATGAGGCGTCGCATTGAGACAGAAGGTGTGAGCAGGACAAGCGGTGGGTGCATCGAATATCACGTCTCGCATGCTCCATGGCAAGTGTGGGCGACTGTTAACGCAGGATTTGAAGGGGACGCCAGCGCTCTTTATGGGGGTGAACTCGCGAACGTCCTGCAGCGACGCCCCGACTGCGCGTTCGTGGCGGATGGCTCGTCCGTCATCGTCTTCAGGGGCAGTAGAGTTCGATGAAAACGCCGGAATCTCGCGCCACTGTCCATTACCCCAACAAGCCGGCGCCGGGTGCATTCCGAAGAACGATACTTGAACGTCCTGCCACAAATGGCAATGATCAAAGCCGGCGTTGCGACAACTGCCCCGAATGACCATTCATGAGATAGCAGGCAGCAACTAAGCCGGCCAAATGCTCAGAGCCGTCCTGCCAAGAATCTGCTGCTTGATTTCTTCTTTCAGCGGGAGAGCGCAAAAATCATCGAGATTCTGTTTGATGTCCGGAACTCCTGGCCCAGGCCAGTCCGTTCCGAATAGTGTCTTGTGCGCGATTTCCTCCAGGCGGGGGAAATATTTCAGGAGGGTTTTGGGCGGAATGCCGCTGATATCGAGGTATACGTTGGGATGGCGGCGGAGCAGGAAGAAGGCGGTCTGCATCCACAGCGGGCGGCCGCCGTGGGCGAGCAGAATTTTCATCTTCGGAAAATCGACGGCTACGTCATCAACGTAAATGGGATCGCCGTAGCGGTTGCGGGCTCCGTGAAAGATCGACGTGCCTGTGTGGAACATGACCGGTATTCCGTTGGCCTCGGCTGCTCGATAGATTACTTCCAATTCAGTTACGCCATTCTGGTAGTCGTTGGGAAACAGAAGCTGGTGGGGAGGGTGAATTTTGATCATGCGGATCTTAAGCCGTAGAAGATGCTCGACGTCGGCCAGAATGTTCTGGCTGTGACGCGGATGCAGGCCGCCGCAAGAGATCAAACGCTTGGGGTTTTCCTTTACGTAATCGGCGATCCACTGATTGACTGCGGCCGTAAAGCCGATGACTTCGGGCGCCACGTAGTTGATGAGCACGCCGCGATCGATACCCGCGGCATCCATATGTTTGAGAAACGCCTTGGGCGAATGGCAGACTTCAGCGATCTGCTCGTAGTTGTTCCGCTTGCGGCGGATCAACTCCAGAGCGTCGGGATGGAACATCTCCATCGGCGCGATGTGGATGTGGCAGTCGGTGATCAAGTTCGTCGTCAGCTGTCAGCAGCGTATTCAAAACGCGTTGCCCACTCCAACTCAACGCCGGCAACTGTTCAGTGTAGTTTCACAGAGGACTTAATGCCAGCCAGGAAAGAACTGCGAACGAGTGTTCCCCGCGCTGGAAATTCGGGTGTAACATATCTGGCCGGTGACGTCGGTTCTCCTTTCCCCGCTGACGCCGCCGTTTTCCCGTGAGAAAGAAGCAGACCCGGCTAAAAGGGACGGCCGACATAGCGACCGCACCTCTTTACTTTGAACCATGAACGGAGAACAGCGGGAGGGGTCAAGGAACAGGGAGCCGTGACTACACGTCAAGACAAGGTTCGTCGACCCAGGGTTCAAACTCAACTTGGCCGAGCTGCGGTCCAGATCTTTGCCGCCAATGATCGCATCAACCAGATTCTTATCGAACATCTTGGCCCTACCGCCTGGAGAGCCAAACCTCCCGGCAAAGTCCGTACCATTGCGGCGATCTTCACGCACATGCACAATGTCCGCTGCAAGTGGGTCAGGCTTACAGCTCCGCACTTGAAGGTTCCACGACAGCTCAATCGCACGCACTGCACGCCGCAGCAGGCCCGCGCAGGATTGGCCGAGAGCGCCGCTCGCTGCGCGGAGATGCTCGCTGAAGCGCTCGGCGGTGGCGAGGGCCGCGTCGAGAAGTTTCGCAGAGACGGCTGGGCTCAGCCTTGGCCGGTTGGCCCGGAAATGCTCTGCTACATGCTTTCTCACGAAGCCCACCATCGCGGGCAGGTGTGTATGCTCGCGCATCAGCTCGGATTCCGGTTGCCGGCCGAGGTGACGTCCGGGATTTGGAATTGGGAAATGCTGTGGAAAGACTGCGGCTCGCGGGGCGGTCCCGGCCACGATTCTTAAGTCACTTGCCCGCCTTGGGAAGAATCTCCAGCTTCTCCAATTCCTTTACGACCAACTCCACCAGTCCGTTGATCACCTGATGCGCAGAGCTGGGATCAAACGTGTCGCTGGTTCCAGTCCAGATGAGTTCGCCGTCGGGCGATGTGACGGAGTACACATTGGTTTCAACCTGAACGGTCTTCTCCTGGATTAGATAGTCCGGTGAGTAAACGATCGGATACACGGCCCCGTAGTAACCGTAAAAAGAGCTGTAGTAAGGAAGAAAGTAGGGTTGACCGGGCACATCGACGGTGTGGTTTTTGACCTTTATCAACCGGCAAACCACGACGGCATCAATCTTGTAAGCCGCGATCTGCTCCCTGAGATACACCATGTCGATGGGGCCCGCGGTCGGCCGCAGCAAGATGTCAGTTCCCGCGATTGTGGTGATTCCGGGCCTGGCCATCTTATTGGCCAGCGCAACTTCGAAGTCAGCGCGGGTCTCGAGATTGTTAGTCATCCCAAGCGCAAGAATTGTCTTGATGGGCTGGCCGGAATAGTTCGGATTCTTCCAGCTTTCCTTCAACTTGGTTGAGGCCTCGCCGCTTGCCGCCGCAAATAATAGGACTGCAATGAGCAGTATCCGTTTCAATCTAGTCCTCCAATCGCATTCCACTGATGAGTCCCATGCGTGGCACAAGCCTCTCCTCAGTAGACGCTCCGCAAGTTTACTACGTGTTCAGCGCTCAGGCAGTCAGTGAATTATGCTTATCGATAGGGACGATGACAGGTGAGAATCCAGCCCAACTGCATTCATGACGCGGTCGCTGAGCGAAATGGCAATACTTCCGGAGTGCCCTCTCAGGCCGCGCGGCATCCAGAAGGGGATACTTAGTTGGAGGCACTTCGGAGAATCTGGCAAGAACTTCATCGAAATAGGCAAGCGTCCCGAAGTTCAGGAAACTATGCCTAGGTTTGCGCTGCCCTTGGAGACGGACGGTCTTTCGCAGCGTAGGAGAATCAATGCAAAAGCGCAAACTTGGAAAAAGAAACTTGGAAGTCTCTGCTCTCGGCCTGGCTGCTTGCCCAAAAACCATGGATCGTTCCAATCCAGGCACAACCAAGCTACATCGCCTGGGAGAAAACATCCAGCAGCCGCCGTCGAATTAACATCTAACGATCTGCGTGAGATCGAGAATGCCGCCTCAAACATCAAGGTGGAAGGGGCGCGATACCCCTGAAGCCATAGAGAAAATGACGGGGTTATGGAAGGTAAATCCATGTACAAGGCAAAAGCTTATTCCGCTGCCAGTGCGACATCGCCGCTGGCCTCCACCACGATCGCGCGGCGCGATTCAACCGAAAACGACGTACAGATCGAAATCCTGTTCTGTGGTATCTGCCATTCCGATCTTCACTCGGTACGTAATGAGTGGAGCGAATTCATGCCCACCGTGTACCCGATTGTTCCGGGCCATGAGATCGTCGGCCGTGTCACCAAGGTCGGCTCAGCAGTCACCAAATTCAAGCCCGGCGACCTCGCCGCGGTCGGCTGCATGGTCGACTCGGACGGCACGTGTCCCGAGTGCCGGGCTGGCTTTGAGCAGTTCTGCCCAAACATGACCCTCACCTTTAATTCGCCGGACAAGCATCTCGGAGGCGTCACCTATGGCGGCTACTCCGAGAGCATCGTCGTCGACCAGCGTTTTGTTCTGCGCGTTCCGTCAAATCTGAACCTCGCCGGAGCCGCGCCTCTTCTCTGCGCCGGAATCACAACCTACTCGCCCATGCGCCGCTGGGGCCTCACCAAGGGCAAGAAAGTTGGCGTGGTCGGGCTAGGCGGATTGGGCCACATGGGCGTGAAGTTTGCACATGCGCTTGGGGCTCATGTGGTCGTCTTTACCACTTCGTCAAGCAAAAAAGAAGACGCACGTCGCCTCGGAGCAGACGAGGTTGTCATCTCGAAGAATGCCGATGAGATGCAAAAGCAAGCGGAGAGCTTCGATTTCATTCTCGATGCCGTTTCCGCCGACCACGACATCAACGCCTATATCAACCTGCTTCGACGCGACGGCAACCTTACGATTGTCGGCGCGCCGCCCAAGCCTCTCGGTGTCTCTGCCTTCGGCCTGATTATGCGCCGTCGCAGTTTTTCAGGCTCGAGCATCGGCGGCATCCCCGAAACTCAGGAGATGCTCGATTTCTGCGGGAAGCACAACATCACCGCCGAGGTCGAAGTCATCCCGATCCAGAAGGTCGACGAAGCCTACGATAGACTGCTCAAGTCCGATGTGAAGTACCGCTTTTCCATCGACATGGCTTCTCTCAAATCTGAGTGAATAGCGGCCACGAAGTGAGGGAATACAAGATATGGAGATCAAAAGAGTTAGCTCGCAACCTTCCGGCAGAGGCCGGCAGAGTGGTTCACTGGCACCGTGCGGATCGATCCGCTTTTCAGGCACCCGATCCGGCACGGGTTCAGGACGCCAGCGGAACGTTTGAGCCCGGCGCGCGGACTGCATGGCACACCCATCCCCTCGGCCAGACTCTCGTCGTCACCGCTGGGTGTGGCCGGGCACAGCGCTAGGGCGGCCCGATCGAGGAAATTCGGCCGGGCGACGTGGTCTGGTTTTCGCCCGGCGAGAAGCACTAGCATCGGGCTGCGCCGACCACGGCCATGACGCATATCGCCATTCAGGAAAGGCTTGACGGCAAGGTTGTCGACTGGATGGAACAGGTCGCCAGTGAACAATACCGCGCCGGGGAATAAAGGAGATTCGGATGAGCAATAAGCCGACGCAGAACGATTCACTGAAAGACCGCCTTTCCCGGTCTAGCGAAATTACCATCGGTGTGACCGCAAGAAACTCAGGACGCACCATCTCAATCCCAGTTTGGTTCGTATTCGAGGACGACAAGATTTACCTCCTGCCGGTGAAGGGGTCGGACACACAGTGGTACAAGAATGTGCTCAGGAATCCGTCGATTCGGGTCAATGCGAGGGGCGCAGAGGCTGAATTCAAGGGTGTTCCGATCGCTGACCCCATACAGGTATCGTCCGTGGTCGAGAAATTCCGCGAGAAGTACGGGGCGAGCAACGTGAAGAAGTACTATTCAAAGTTCGACGTTGCCGTTGTCGCCCATATGCGCGGATCGTGAGTGGCAGGGGAACCGGAATCGCAAAGGATGATTCCGAGTTCAACGCCGGTTAACAACTGCAATCTCGAAATCGCCTCGGAATAGGCGTAGAGTGCTGTCAATGTGAACTGGGTGAAGTCGATTAGAGGGAACGCAGAAGCGTTGAAAGTTCGAGATCGGGCGTGAGGCAAATTGCGCAAGGCGACGAACACGCATACTCAGGGGATGGAGGCGGTGGGCAAGCATCGGAGTGGTTGGCTACGTTTTTTTCTTTGCGGCCTTCTGTCTTGCGAAGATTTTCTCCGCCCCTGGCTCACGCTGGGACTTTCCGTGGGCCGCTGTTGCTTGGGGGGCAGCAGGAGCAGCTTTAGTCGTATCGCTCTGGACGTCCCTCGACTGTGGGACGAAGCACTAATTTCCAATCAGTGCAACCATAAGGAAACCCGGGACAGACAAGCTCGGGAAAACGTTCCCTCACTTGTCGCGCAACCAACTCACGCCCGCGCCGACTTCACATCCGTCCGCGAGAAGTCTTGCCCTTTAAACAAAAGCGGCTCTCCTTTGGATTTCGCCAGTGCGTAGGAGAAGCAATCTCCAAAATTCAATTTGGCGGGATGGCCGCTGGTTTTCCCGAAGTCGCGATAGGCCTGGCGCGCTATGCGAGCTTGCGCTTCGGTGACCGGCTCAATCGCGATTTGGGCCTCCTTGATCAATTCATCAAAACGGCGGCTGGCAATCGGATCTTTGCTGCCATCAATCACCGCCCCGGCCTCCACATAACTCACAGCCGAAATACGAGGCTGCGCGGCGCGTTCAATGATCCTGGCGAACTCGGGTGCTTCTCCTTCGAAGCGGAGAATGGCGATCAGGGCGGAAGTGTCCAGAATCATTTCGGCAGCCCTTTCTCGTCATAGAGAAGGTCGCCATGATCGGCCGAGCGAAACGGTTCCTTCAGACGCGTCGAGCAGTCCCGCCCGATTTCGAGCAGTCGGTCGGAGAGCTTGGCAGCATGTTCGTCCTGCACCCTTTTAAGGCGTTCGCGGACCGCTTCGGTGACGGCTTCGGTTAAGCTCTCCCCGGTGAGTCGGGCTAGGCGTTGGGCGAGCTTGTGGGCGTCTTTGTTTTTGATGTTCAAGCTCATGTGTGGTAGACATTCAACCTTATGGTTCTACCATTCTACCACAAATGGGCAAGACCCGCCGGGGGGAGACGGGACGTTCCCGCTCAACGTAATCAGCGCCATCATGATTGCAAAAGAGGTATTCTCGAAGGCGTGAAGACTAATGGCAAACTGGTGTCTTTGCGGCAGGCAAGCAACGGATTGGGACCGAGCGAACCGCACGCGGCCCATTTGGCACGCTTGATTGCCGCCTATGCCACTCACGACGTAGTTTTGAGCTGTGCGTCCCCGGTTTGCACGCCAGTCGTTTTCACGAATCAACACGGAGTGTGCGTATGCCCTACGTTTGCCCTCGTTGTGTATCGTCGCACAAGGAGCGAAGACCGTCATCGTGGGGCAAGAGGTCTACGAGTACGACTCGTCGCGCATGATCGTGTTCTCAGTTGCCCTGCGACAAGATTAATGGATTGTCTGGCACAGCCCGGCCAGCAGGAGCACCATGTTGAACATGCCTCGAAACCGGGAATCTCGATGTTGGTGAAGAGATGAGCGAGACGGGGTTATACCTCTCACGGGGTTGGAAAACGTCAAATGCGTGGAAAGCCGGAGCAAACAGCCCCGCCGCTCCGCACCGGCGCCAGGTGATTTACGCCAGCCGCTTCAGTTCGGATTTCAAATTCAGGTTCTTGATCAGCCGATGAAGGTACTTGGGATGGATTCCCAGCAGCCGTGCCGCTTCGACGTGGTTCCCTTTCGCATCGTTCATCGCCGTGATTACCAGTTGCTTCTTCGTCTGGTGGAGCGTGTTGTGATACAGCGCCGCCATCTCCGACGACTGCTCTTCGAGCAGCGCCTCGGGAAGATCTTCCGGCAGGATCTCGTCCGTCAGTCCCAGCACGATGGCGTGTTCGATGGCGTTCTCCAGTTCGCGCACGTTACCGGGCCAGCTGTATTGCATTAGCAGTGACCGCACCTCCGCCGAAATGCCTTTGAAGCCGCGTTTGGACTTCGCCGCAAACTCATTGGCAAAATGCAGCGCCAGCGTGGGAATGTCTTCGCGATGCTCGCGCAGGGGCGGTAAGGCCACCGAAACTACATTCAACCGGTAATAGAGGTCCTGCCGGAATTCGCCCGCCTTGATCGCCTGCTCCAGGTTCCTGTTGGTGGCGGCGATGACGCGCGCGTTAAAGGGCAGCAGGCGGGTGCCTCCCAGTCGCTCGAACTCACGCTGCTGCAGGACCCGCAGCAGTTTGGCCTGGAGCAGCGGAGCCATTTCGCCGATTTCGTCGAGCAGCAACGTTCCGTCCTCGGCGGCTTCAAACTTGCCCTTCTGCGCCGCAGCCGCGCCGGTGAAAGCTCCTTTCTCATGCCCAAACAGTTCGCTCTCCAGCAAAGTTTCCGGAATTGCAGCGCAGTTGATGGCGACGAATGGCCTGCTGGAGCGCAGGCTGTTGGCATGAATGGCGCGGGCCACCAGCTCTTTGCCAGTTCCGCTTTCCCCGCGGATGAGAACCGTCGAATCGCCCTTTGCCACCCGTCCGATAAACTCGCTGACCCGCGACATCGCTCGGCTCTCGCCAATCAGCGTGTCTGCGCCCACGTCCGCACGGAGCCGCTGGTTTTCAGCCCGCAGAGAATCGAGCTTTAACAGATTCTCCAGCGATACTGCCGCAATCCGGGAAACCGAGCTCAGGAAGTACGCGTGGTCCTCGCCGAATGGTGGTGACGTCGCCGGCGAAGCCAGGTAGATCACGCCGAGGATGTTCTCCACCGCAACCAGGGGAACGCACAACACATGTTCAGCCGGCGCGGGCGCGGTAGAGGCAGTTGTGAAGACAGCACAGCGTTCCCACCTGGCTCGTTGCGCCCACTCCTCCTGGATAACCATTTCTTGCTTTGTCTTGCCGTCGCGGTTCCACGTGCAAGGCGCGTTGAGTTCCTCATTTACGTTCGGCTGCAGCACGATTGCACCTTGTGCCGCGGGGATTACCTCGAAAATCAGCCCCAGCAACTCGCGCTGTAGAGCTTCGACGTCGTGGAAGGAGTTGACCAGATTGGCGATTTTGAAAAACGCCGACAGGTCGCGCGC
This sequence comes from uncultured Acidobacteriota bacterium, assembly GCA_963838905.1. Classification (GTDB taxonomy): domain Bacteria; phylum Acidobacteriota; class Terriglobia; order Terriglobales; family Acidobacteriaceae; genus JABDBE01. Next base: position 540,257 of record CAWITE010000009.1, on the reverse strand, counting down.
CATTCGGCCTATGGCCGAGGCGTCCGACGGCAATCCCGAACGCTGATCGAGGAACAACGCGGTCAGCGTGCCGCTGGTCGTTTGTTTGCCGGTGCCCGATGATTGCGGGCTGGCGTCATGATCCTCGCCGATGAGGAACACAAACTCGCTGCTTCCGATACGAATCTGGTCTCCGTGTCGAATAGGCGTATGGCTTACCTGAATCCCGTTGACGAACGTCCCGTTGTGACTGTCGAGGTCGGAGATTTCATAACTGCCCTGGGAGACTTGGCGGATGGTGCAGTGCTTTCGCGAGACCTCGGAGTCGCCGATCATGACCTGGTTGGCAGCGTCCCGGCCCAGAGACAGCGGATCGTCCGTTATGGCCCGGACGGTTCCCTGCAGCGGCCCTGACATCGCGACCAACCTCGGATTCAAGAAGTCTCCCTCCTGCGGAACAGTCTAGCCTAGCCGAGTTTTCTTTGCGACGCGTCGTCGAATCGATTGGCGTGGCGCGCAACCGCCGGATCAGGATAATCCACTCAAGGCTTCTTTTGCTTGAGTAGATTTTTCGCGGGGAACCTGGCGGTTCTCGCCGGTATCCGATCGGCTACCGCATGCCGCTCTGTAAACCGTGTCGACGCTGTCGACCAGAACTCATCTTGTTGCAAACGCAGCAGAATGGTCCAGCAAACGAGCCCGTCTCGACTTGGCACCACGCTTGCCTTAGCAAATACGTCACACCAAGTATTCAGCGGAGGCGTTGAAGACTTCGAGAGACAAAAAATTCAGTTTGGGTTCCACTGCAAGGAGCCCCAAGGGAGGACCTCATGAAACGCAACCTTATCTCGATCCTGTCGCTGGTGGTCATGTCACTGTTGCTCAATGCCACTGGTGCTTACGCTCAGTCCTACGCGAAGGCCAATGTGCCGTTCGCCTTCAACGTTGGCGCGAAACAACTCCCGGCCGGAACCTATGAAATCGGGGTCTTAAGCCAAAGCCCGAACGAGATCATGATCCGGAACCGCGAGACCGGGGCAGCCGCATTGTCGATCGCCAGGAGCGAGGGTCCCCGCGACACGGAAAGCAAGCTGGTGTTCGACCGTATCGGTAACCAATACTTCCTGACCGAGGTTTGGAGGGGCTCAGGCGCGGGTGGCATGATCGTCCCGACCTCCAAGCACGAACAAGAGCTGAAGAAGGAGCTGCAGCTCGCCAAAGGATCCGCGGGCGGCAACGAAGAGGTCGTCGTCGCTCTAAAGTGAAAGCCACCCAAACCACGAAGCCGGAGCCGACTGCTCCGGCTTCTGCGTGTTTGGCGCGGCAAAAGCAAATCGATACCCTACCATGCCCGATTCTGGCTTGACGTTTCGGGGAGATTCACATGCTCTTGTCCGCGTGCGGATCTGTCCGGCCACAGGAACGTGCTCATGCAACGCTTCCGAACGATCACGAAGGCTCAAACAGATCCTTGGTCTATCCATCAGCCTTCGAGGATGACCTGCGCGATGGCGTACTCTTTGGTGTGGGAAAGGGAGAGCGCGACGTGAACTGCGCCGAGCTTCGCCGCGAACTCGGCAGCCTTGCCGTGAAATGCGATCGTGGGACGGCCTCCGGGCTGACGACAGACTTCAGCGTCGTGCCAGGTGACCCCGTGATTCCATCCCGTGCCGATGGCCTTCATCGCGGCTTCTTTGGCGGCGAAGCGCGCAGCGTAACGCTCGACGCGGTTGGCCTTCGACTCGCAGTAGCGGATCTCGGCCTCGGTAAAGATTCTATGCAGGAAGCGGTCACCAAAACGTGCAATGGAAGCTTCGATGCGTGGTACCTCCGCTATGTCGATGCCGGTGCCGACGATCATGCAGACAGTTTAGTGGACGGGCGTCTTATGGAAAAGAGATACAGCTTTTTCGTTTACGGCTTGCGGAAAAACTCGTGGCGTTGGCGTTTTGCAAGGGCGCGGCTTCCAATTTCGACGTTTTTCCGCAAGCTGTTTAGTGCTGCCCCGCGCCGAACTTTTCAGACGCGCCGATAGTCTGGCCGCCAATTCTTGATGGATTTCTTGATATCGGCACGGGCAAGATTCCCCAACAGAGTCCGCTCGACCAGTGCAGGAAGCTCTTCGTCCGAGGCAAAACGTAGTCCGATTAACTGATCTTCGGTGAGCTTCGCGATTTGCGAGCGCAACGAATCGGGCAGCAACGTTGCCAGCCGGAGTCTCTCTTCCAGCCTTATAACGCGATCCTGAACTTTCAGCGCGTACTGCCGGCTCCTGGTCACGGCAACAATCAGGGCTGTGTTAAAGACCACGATCCAGAAGTGCAGGAAACCGGGATGGCGCACCGCGAAGACCACGCTGATGATCCACGAGATCGCAAGAACCGGCAAAACGAAGAAGTGGAACGGAGGATCGAGCCTCGTATGATTGGCAAGGTTTTGCGGAGTACGTTCGGCCATGTGTTCTCCTCTGTTCGCTGCAATTGAAAGTCTAAATCAGGACGGCGGAAAGCGCTGCTCGATGAATGGGGACGTCTGCTCAGAGCAGGCGATCGCCGCGATAGATAACCTGGCCATCGATCAACCGCGCTTCGGCCATGAGCTCATGCTTCTTGACCGGCCCGGTTCCGTCGATGTGGACGACTTCATGTCCGTGAGCCACCAGCCAGTCGGAAACCAGCATGCGGTGGCAACGGAAATAAACACGCTCGGCACACATGTAGGCCGTGCCTGACTGCTCGGCCAGTTTGAGCAGTTCGGCGATGCCGCGCTGGAAGTCCTCGGTGAGCATGTAATCGGCATAGTTGCGGAAGCTGTCGTTGCGCAGCGCGATGTTAGGCGAATCGTCGCGCATCTTCTTGCGGCGACCACCAAGCTCTTTGATCCAGACGTACCGAATCCCGCCATCGGGCATGGCTTTCTCTAACGAGTCGCGATTGAAATGAGGCAAGCGGCGGGACATGGGGAAGGAACGGATATCTACCAAGGTCTGAATGCAGTGGGCCTGGAGGACGGTAATAAATTCATCGAGCGGGCGGGTGGAATGGCCGATGGTGTAAAGGGTAGCCACTAGGTGGTTTCCACTGGGGAGAATTCTTGAGTCCCGCCCGTCATTCTTCAGCGATTTTGCTGATTGCCTGTACTAGCGCTTCGTCCTGCTCTGGAAACACTGTGCGCAGATCGAGCAGCACGCGTCCTTCTTCAACCCGCGCGATGACCGGCGGATCGGAAGCGCGCAGGCGAGCGGAAAGTTCGTCGGCACTCCAGCCCTCAAAAGTCATCGCCAGCAATTCTGTAGGCAGGATTGCGGAGGGTGCGGCTCCGCCTCCAATTACGGATTCGCCGTCCAGCACTTCAATCGACAACCAGGAGGATTTCATTTTCCGCGCCAATGCTTGTGCCCGCGTTCCGATTTCTTCTTTTGATAGACGCATCACGCGTAGAGCGGGGATCGCATCGTGATCGCCTTTCACGTAGGCAAGCAGCGTGGCTTCGAGCGCTGCGTAGGTCAATTTGTCGACACGAAGCGCACGGAACAAGGAGTTCGACCGCATGCGTGCGATCAGATCGCTGCGACCGCTTAGCATGCCTGCCTGCGGACCGCCCAGCAATTTGTCGCCGCTGTAGGCGACCACATCCACGTCCTGGCGCAGGCTGTCGAGTACGCTTGGCTCCCCGTTCACGCCAACCGAGCGCAGATCGAACAACGCGCCGCTGCCCAGGTCTTCCAGAAGCGGGATATTGCTCTGGCGAGCCAGGCTGACCAGTTCTTCGAGTTGCGGTTGCTCGGTGAAGCCGGTGATTTGAAAGTTGGACCGATGCACGCGCAAGAGCAGGCGGGTTTGTTCGTTGATCGCCTTTTCGTAGTCGGCGATGCGGGTGCGGTTGGTTGTGCCCACTTCCCGCAGGATGGCATTCGATTTCGACATGACATCGGGAATGCGGAAGGAGCCGCCGATCTCGACGAGTTCTCCGCGGGAGACGATGACTTCGCCATTTTCCGCGAGCGTGTTGAGCGCGAGCAGAACCGCTGCGGCGTTGTTGTTGACCACGATTGTGGAGATCGTAACAGCTGCCGAGCTTCGCTCGGCTGGACCGCCGGGGGCGGCTGCCCCCACGTGTTGATCGAGGAGTTTGTGGAACAAACGATCTACGTGCACGTCGCGCTTGCCGCGCTCGCCTGTTTCGATGTCGAACTCAAGATTGGAATAACTGCTGGCGATCTGCCGGATGTGCTCCAGCGCTGACGCAGCGAGCGGAGCACGGCCCAGATTGGTGTGAAGAATAACTCCGGTGGCATTGATGACAGAGCGCAACGAACGTTGCAGAGCTTGTCTCACCCGCCGCGTCACTGCGTCTTCGAGTCCCGAAAGAGCGAGATCGACACCGTTCGCGTCCAGCCGCCCGGCAGCGATTTCCTGCCGCAAGCTTGCGAGCACGGCACGGGCAGCGTCTGTGACCGGGACTTGTCCTTCTTTTGAAGCGAGTGCGACGAAGCTCTGGGTTGCGCTGGAGCTCGTCTACAGACGGGAGTTTGCGGTACAGGCCGGTACTCGAATCGATTTTCACCGGCATTGATTATCCCACTGCCAGTAGCGTACGACCAAGAGCCTGGCCTCCTCGCCCTCCTCGCCCCACACGGACGAGGGCATCCGTGTCTACGCGATTTTGGCGCACAACGGGCGGGGACGCCCGTCCTCCATTGCCTCGACTAGCCTACTTCTACTAGGCCGTAGCTTTTGTGCCAGCGAGTGCGCATGTAGCGCAGGGCCGCGTCGATCTCGGCTTGACTGATTTCTGAGTTCGGACCGGCCAAGACCATAGCAGCTTCACGCTTTGCGGCTTCGAGCAACTGACGATCGCGGATCAGGTTGGCCACCTGGAAGCTGGGCATGCCGGCCTGCCGGGTGCCAAAGAACTCACCTGGGCCACGAAGTTCCAAGTCGAGTTCTGCGATCTGAAATCCGTCGCTGGTGCGTACCATTGCGTCCAGCCGGCGCTCTCCATCTTCAGAAACTTTGCCGCCGGTCATAAGCACACAGTAAGACTTGGCAGCGCCGCGGCCGATGCGGCCGCGAAGCTGATGAAGTTGAGCCAACCCAAAGCGCTCGGCGTGCTCGATAACCATCATGGTCGCGTTGGCGACATCAACGCCCACTTCAATCACGGTCGTGGCGACGAGAATGTCCATCTCTCCCTTCTGGAAAACGCGCATGACCTGCTCTTTCAAGTCGGGTTCCATGCGGCCATGCAGCACGCCAACCCGCAAATCCGGGAAGATTTTCTGGCTCAACTCTTTGTACATCTTCATTGCCGCTTTTAGTTCCGTCTCTTCGTTTTCCTCAATCACGGGATACACGACATAGGTTTGGTGTCCGGCGGCCACTTGTTTGCGCACGAAATCCCAGACTTCGGGCGAGCGTTCGTCGGATACGCAGCGGGTAATGATGGGAGTGCGTCCGGGTGGCATTTCGTCGATCACGCTGACGTCCAGGTCGCCGTAGAGAGTAAGAGCAAGAGTGCGAGGAATGGGAGTTGCGGTCATAACTAAAACATCCGGCTCCGGACAAGCTGCAGGGCTTCGCTCGGCCGGGACGGGCGAGTCTCCCATCACCACGCGATCATCTTTTGTTTTCTTCATCAGCTTGAAGCGCTGCAGGACTCCGAAGCGGTGCTGCTCGTCCACGATCACCATGCCCAGCTTGTCGAACTCGACTTTTTGCTCGATCAGGGCGTGCGTCCCGATCACGAGTTGGGCATTGCCTTGGGCGATGTGACCGCGGGTCTGGCGCTTGCGATCGTTTTCCATGGAACCGGTCAAGAGAACGACTCGATAACCTGCGCTCTCGAGGATACGGCGAGCAGAGAAGTAATGTTGTTGCGCAAGGATTTCGGTGGGCGCCATCAGCGCAACCTGATATCCGTTCTCCATTGCGATAATGGCGGCCTCGAAGGCAACGATGGTTTTGCCCGAGCCTACGTCGCCCTGCAACAGGCGGCGCATGGGAAACGGCTTTTCCATGTCCGAAGCGATTTCCTTCAGCACCCGCTTCTGCGCCGCCGTGGGATGAAATGGAAGAATCTTCTTGATGGCGGCGCGGGCACGATCGTCTAACTGGAAAGCAATTCCGGTCTGCGCCTTCTGTTCGTGACGCTTCAGCTCAAGTCCCAGTTCGACGAAAAACAGTTCTTCGAAAATGAGCCGAATATGAGCTGGCGTGCGGGAGGACAGCAGATCGTCAATACTTTCGCCGGCATCGGGCCAGTGAACCTTCTGCAACGCTTCTCGGGGTGGGATAAGGCTCAGATGACTCCGAACTGCTGCCGGAATGGGGTCGGGCAAATCCGGCGGAAGATTCTCCAGTGTGGTGTGGATGATGCGCCGAAACCATCGGGAGGTCAGACGGCCTTGTCCAGCGGACTCGTAGATGGGTACGATGCGCCCGATTTCGAGCGATGCCGCCAGCTTTTGTTCCGCGGAATCGGCGCTGCCGTTTTCAGCAACTTCTCCAATAATCTCGAACTGAGGCTGGGTAAGCTGGAGTTCGCCGCCGCGGTAGTCCTGCTCAACCTTGCCGTACAGGGCCACGATCTGGCCGGGCTTGAACTTGTCCCGAAGATAAGTGGCGTTGAACCAGATAGACTTCAGTCGCGTCCGGCCCTGCCCGGCGGTCATCTGAAAGATGGGCATTCTGCGGGTACGGAAGAGGCCGGAGGTCCGCACTTCAGCAATCACGGTAGCCATTTCTCCAGCCCGCAGTTCAGAAATACCTCTCGGGTTGAGCCGGTCTTCGTAGCGAAACGGCAGGTAGTGCAGCAGGTTGTCGAGAGTTTGAATGCCCTTGGCCGCCAGGAGCTCGGCAAGCTTCGGGCCGATGCCCTTCACGTATTGAACGCAGGTGCTCGGTTGCAGCATCTGATGCGATGTTAGCAGGAGGCATCTCAGGTGCTATAGTCCGCGAGGCGTTTCCCGTTCAAGAGGGGGCGTCTCCCAGACCGGGATCAGGTACGTATGTCCAAGGCAACGGCCAATTTTATTCACGCTCTGATTGCGGTTCTCGCCGGGAACGGAGCCTACTTTCTCCTGATGAAGTATCTTCCGCCACGAGCGCGTCATGCGCCTTTTCAAATCGATCTCGGGCTGGTGGTGGACTTCTGGTTCTGCCTCGTGGTGTTCGGCATAATCAAAACCATAGCTGGCCGGAGCCGAAGGTCCAACCGATCCAGCTAAGACCTGCTGTCTCCCTCAGAAAGCCAAGATTCCTTCGCTTGCGGCTAAGCAACCACTGCTGCTTGTCTGGATTTTCGACAAAGGTGTCTAAGACTTTCATCCACGACAGGTTACTTTCGGAACCTCCGTAACCGGAGACGGGGAGGCTAGAATCTGGGCTGTAAGCATGCAAAAGATCTCCATCCTCTATGACGCGAGTCAGGCGGTGCTCTCCACGTTCGAGCTGGATGAGGTGCTGCAGCAAATCCTGACCATTGCGCGCGACTACTTCCACCTGCAGAACGTTGCCATCCTTTTGCGGGAGAAGGATGAGCTCTATGTGCGCTGCCAGGTTGGCTGGGACGATGGCCATGACAAGGTTCGGCTCCCGATAGGAAAGGGAATCACCGGAGCCGCTGCTCAGCAGAAACGCCCCATCTATGCCGCGGATGTCACCAAGGACGCGCGTTACATTCTGACAGCCAAGAACACCCGCTCCGAGCTGGCCGTCCCGCTGATGGTACGCGACCACGTGGTGGGCGTGCTGGACTGCCAGAGCGAAAACCTCAATCACTTCGATGCTGAGACCACAGACCTGCTGGCCCTGTTTTCCACGCAGGCGTCCATGGCCTTGCAAAATGCCCGGCTGTACTCGCTAGAGCGACACCGTGCCTCGCAGCTGGAAGCGATCAATGCGATCGCACAGCAGATGACTGCCGTACTGGACCTGAAAGAATTGCTCTCCAAAGTGTGCATGAGGATCCAGGAGGCTTTTCAGGTCTGCCACGTCTCGGTGCTCTTGAAAGATGAAGAAGACCTGGTGCTGCGCGCAAGCCACGGAAAGCTCACTGGACACACTCCGGAAGGAGGTCGGCTGTCAGAGGGAGCAGGACTTTGGCAGCAAGCCCTGGCAGCGGGAAAGACCATGATCGAGAATGATATGAAAGCGGTTCCCGACAGAAGCTTATATGCCGAAACCGGATCGAGCATGTGCATTCCGCTGGTCTCGTTTGGACAAACGCTGGGGGTTTTGGTGCTGGATACAGCCCGCACCGACGCTTTTAACGCCTACGATACGCAGCCGCTGGAATCCGTAGCGGATATCTGTGCCACTGCCATCCAGAACGCTCACTATGTCGAGCGGGTAAAACAATTGGCCTATCTGGATGGACTAACGGGAATTTTCAATCGCAGGTTTTTCGAACTGCGGATTGTGGAGGAGATCGATCGGGCGGAGCGATTCGGCACAGGCCTGGCGGTGGTCATGGTGGACATTGACCAATTCAAACGCCTGAATGATGAATTCGGGCACCTCCTGGGAGACGAGGTGTTGCGGCAAGTGTCTTCGATTTTTCATCAGCAACTGCGGAAAATCGACGTTCTGTGCCGTTACGGAGGGGAAGAATTCGCTATTCTGCTTTGCCAGACCAATGCTGTCCACGCCCTGGGGGTCGCGGAGAAGCTACGCAAGTCGGTGGAAGCCTGGCAGTTCCCGGGCGTCCCCCGGCCGGTTACCATCAGCGCAGGAAGCGCAAACTATTCCGAACACGGTTGCACCCGCGACGAATTAGTGAAGGCCGCTGACGCAGGCTTGTACGCTGCCAAACAGGCTGGGCGGAATCGAGTTTGCCTGGCCCCACAACTCGGCTTGGCAAAGGGCTCCAGCAACTAACCCAAATATTCGATCAGAACAAGCGGTCGGATCGGTCAAATTCCTGCCTTAGTTCCCTCTCAATCTCACGCTGGTGGTCTCGCCATTCCCGTTGCACATCGCGCATCTGGCGCTTGTACTCTTCGGCGCGTCTTTGGGCTTCCCGGGTCTGCCGTTCAATCTCCGGCTTCAGTTGTTTCATCTGACGATTGATGGCTTCTTCCATCTCCGGTCTGAGGTGGGCCCATTCAGTCTCGATCTGGCTTATTTCCTCCCTAGTCTTGGCGTCGATCTCAGGCATACTCAAATCCAGGCTCTCACGGAAAAGATCCGATTGCTTGCGTTCCGGCAAGGTGATGGTGATGGTCTGCTCTTTCTTGTCACGAATCACGCTGATGTTGGCGGTGTTGTCCTTACGCGAGCGCAAGGCGTGACTGAAGTCGCCACTATCGCGGATGGGTTCACCATTAATTTTGACGATCACGTCGCCGGCGCGAAAACCAGCTTTGTCCGCACCGCTCCCCTTCTCTACCGAACGCACCAGAACGCCCTGGCCATTCTTGGCTCCGAAGAAATCTCCGAGCTGCGGTGTAAGGTTCTCCACCATCAGACCGCTGCGCGCCGAGGAGTGCACCACCACGATGGAAACGGGCATGTCCATCTCGGGCATAACCGGCATTACGGGCATGGTCGGCATCGTCGGCATGTTGAACTTGAATTGCTTGCTGTCGGGACCAAAGCTGTAAGAGTAATTTTTCTTGCGATCGCCGAGCTCGACCTTAATGGTCATGCCCTGGCCGTTGCGGCTGACGCCCAGCGTCACCACTCGTCCGGGCGGGGTTTCGCGAATCATGCGGCGCAACTGCTCGACGCTTTGTACGTCCGTACCATTTAGAGTCAGGATCACGTCCTGCTCTTTAAGCCCAGCCTTGCCGGCGGGAGCATCCTGATCCACCATAGTCACTTCTACGCCGCGCTCGTCCTTCAGATGGAGCGGCGGCAGGCGGTCGGGAGTGATGTCTCGCGTGTCCACCCCGAGATAGGAACCACTGCCCCAATCCTCACTGGAGTAACCATAATAAGTGTCAGTAGCCGGAGCAAACGAACCGTTGTCGGCAGCGTAGGTTGTTACTGCCAGAAGCGGCAGCACGATGATCGTCGTAAAAACTGAGTTTCGCATGTTCACCCTCCCAAATTTCCAAGAAGTATCCTAGTGACTGGACCGGCGGAAACAGATGTCCCCGGTCGTGGTGCGCACTTTGAGCACCGGACCACCGCCGTTCAGACTTCCTTCCGCAGTCACGGTCTTTGGGCCGTAGTCGCCACCTTCAGTGGTAACTCGGATATCCGGAAAATCTGAACGAATGTTGTGACCGTTAGCAACTTCGATCGAAGCACGAACGCTGATGTTCACGTTCGGAGCCAGGTAGACTGTGATGTCGCCGGCGGAAGTCTCAAGCTCGGAATCGTGGTGCTCGCCGTTTGCCGCAACGAACTTTGCCACGATTCCACCGGCTGCGGTCTCCGCCCGCGCCGATGGTACTCCGTTCAGTTCAATGCTCCCCCCGCCAGTTTCAGCGCGGACAGGGCCTTTGGCGGAGCTGAGGCGAATACTGCCCCCGCCAGTTTCCATTTCCACTGGACCGCCGATATCGCCCAGATCGATACTGCCGCCGCCTGTACTGGCCTTCACTCGACCCGCGCAGCGCTCCACCTGAATGCTGCCGCCCCCGGTCTCCAGCACAGCCCCTTGCATACCGGAGACGATGGATACGCTGCCCCCACCGCTCTCGGCTTCGATTTTGCCCTTTGCGGAATTCACCTTAATGGAACCCCCGCCAGTGTGCAGGCTGACGTCAGAGGCCACACTGCCAACATCAATGCTGCCGCCTCCGGTTTCCGCGTTGATGGCGCCGCCGATATCGTCAACCCGGATGGTGCCCCCGCCGCTTTGCGCATCAAGTCGGCCGGTGATCCCGCTGGTGCTGACGTTGCCACCTTCAGTCTCGATTTTTACCTCATCCATCTCGCGTGGGACATTGACTACAAAATCGCCGGAAAACTTGTGCGGCCTGCCGCCTTGCCAATCACCCACGATCCACGCTGTATCTCCGTGGACGTAAGCGCTGATCTTGTAGTTCTCAAATTCGCGCCGCGCCCTGTCTTCCGAACCGCTATAGGAATGATTACGAATGACGTAGTTGATGCCTTGCTGCGAACCACCTTCCACGCGCACCGAACCGATATCAACTTTGACCTTGAGATTCTTGACCATCGCGAGGGATCCGGTGATCTCCTGCGTCCAGTTACCGCCATCACCATAAACGCGGGTCTGTTGCGCGCTTGCCAGGGGCAAGATCAACAACAGCACCGCGACGAATTTAGAGAGTTGCTTCAACATTCACCTTCCGTTCTCATCCTCACACCCCCGAAGTGTCGGCTAGATAGGCATGAGCCCATCCCACATACCTGCTTCTATCTCAATCAAATTCTGGAAGCTGCGCCAGCATAATTCGAGCTTGCGACCGAATGTATTGGTTCTGATCGCTCTGCGCGAGCTTTTGCAAAACCAAACGTACGCTGCTGTCGGCTCGTACCGGTTCGAGAAGATGCAGGGCTTCGGTGCGGGCTCCCGGATTGGCATCCTGGACTAAGGTCTCAAGCATCGCATCCCGCACCCGCGGATCGCTCTTCACATACGGACCCAAACCGTCGAGCGCCTTCAGCCGCACTCCCGGATTTGAGTCGTAACGTAAGGCATAAATGAGCGCTTCGCGAACGTGCATGTTGTTCGGCTCCTGGGTCAGCAGATCGACGGAGTCCATCCGCACGCCTGAGTTGTAGTTGTTGCGCGCCGCAAACAGCAACAACTGCTGGATGCGTTGATCGTTAAGCGAGCCTTGCGCTTCCTGCGTGGAAACCGTGTTGTACTTGATGCTGATGTGGTTCGATCCGGGATCCTGCGAGATAGACTGAATGCCCGTGATGGAGGACTCTGCTGGTGTGCTGACGGGGCCCGAAATGATCGGAGCGCCATTGCCGCTTACAACCTTGTATGTGGTCGCGATGCCGCCGGCAAAACCAACAATGAAGATGGCCGCGGTCAGGGCGGGAGCAAAACGAATCTGACGAAGCCATGCCGCGGGATCGAAAATCAGCCGATGCCAAAACCTGCCCTGCTCGGCAGTTTCAAGCCCTTCCTGCAGCCGCATACGAGAAGCCGCAACCAGGTTGGGCGAGGGCTCCTCGACTGGCAACTCGGAAAGCATAGCGTGGAACTTGCGCGTCGTCTTGAGCTCGGCAGTACAGTCGGCGCAGCGTGCCAGATGTTGCTCCAACTCGTAACGCGCGTCATCGGCCAGTTCGTTATAGACGTACAGCAGAACGTTTTCTTTAACCCACTCGCATTTCATAATTGCACCCCCTCAGGGGAAAAAACTCATCTCATATCCGCCAGCGCGCCCCGCAATTTCTGAGTCGCCCGGAACAGAGTATTCTTCGCCGTTTCTTCCGTCGTGTGCAGCACCTCACCGACGGTTCGCAGCTTAAGCCCGTGGTAGTGCTTCAGCTCAAAAACCATTCGCTCCCGGGGCGTTAATTTCTCCAGCGCATGGCTGATGCGCTTGCCCAACTCGCGACGCATCAGATCGCGCTCGGGATTCGCACCCGACCGGCCATCCGGAACTTGATCGAGTACATCGTACTGCTCCCCGGACGCGTCCGTTGCAACCGGCGCATCTTCTTTACGCACCTGCCTCTTTCGCAAGTGATCGAGGCAGAGATTGGTCACGATTCGATAGATCCAAGTGTAAAAAGAGCACTCAAAGCGAAAATTGCCGATGCTCTTGTACGCCTTCAGGAAAGCTTCCTGGTAGACATCCTGGGCTTCGGGTTCCGAGCCGGTGAGATGGAGAGCTAGCCGCAGCACTGCCTGGTCGTAGTTCCGCACCAGCTCCTCGAAAGCCGCACGATTGCCGCGCTGCGCCTCGCGGACCAGTAAGGTGTCGTCGATACGCCCTGAAGCCTGCCCAGCCATATGGCCCCGTAATTGGGGGTCCTGGATTCCGCCAGCTTCTTCCCTTGGGTCCCGTCTCACTACCGGATGGGAACACTCGCCAACTGCAAATGGTACAGCCCATGCGCCGGCCGGCATATTTTCTTTGTCCTCGAATGCACCGGGACGCCTTTGCCGTTCTTCCCGGTTGCATAGCTATGGACGGGCTTAAAGCCCAACCGTGAGCAGGAATTATAGAAGTCTGGCAGGATTTTTGCCGCCAAAGAACACATGTAACAGGATGGAAGCACAAAGGTTATGCCGGTCAGCGAGGTTCTAAGGGGCGGTGCGGTCGACCGCCCCGGTTTGATCTTTATTCGATGGCTTCCTTTTCAATGACGACCTTCAGATGGGCGGTCACATCCTTGTGCAGCTTAATGGGGATCATGAATTCACCCAAAGTCCGAAGCGCCTCGTGAAGCTGGACCTTGCGGCGATCCACGTTGAAGCCTTTTTTCTCGAGCGCGTCCCCGATGTCACTGGACGTGACAGAACCGAACAGCTGATCGTGCTCTCCGGAACGGCGCTGGAAAGCAACCGAGAGACCGTCAAACTGCTTGGCCAGTTCTTCCGCCTGCGCCTTCTCCTTGGCCGAACGGCGCACCGATGCCGCCTTCATCTGCGCAATCACCGCTTTGTTGCCGGCGGAGGCTTCAATGGCGAGCTTTCGCGGCAGCAGGTAATTCCGCCCGAATCCCTCGGCGACTTTCACCACATCGCCGCGCGATCCCAGCTTGGCTACATCTTCTTTAAGAATGACTTCCATAGATGACTCCCGTTCTAAGATGTCTACAGGCCACAAACTTCCGAATGACCACGGACTGGCCAAAGAAATCCGTGCGAATCCGTGGCCGCTTTTTATGCCGCGCGGCCGGCAAATGGCAGCAGAGCAATATTGCGCGCCTGCTTGATCGCCAAAGACAGACGTCGCTGGTGCGGCGTGCACACTCCGGTTAGACGCCGGGGAACGATTCTCCCGCTCTCTGCCACGAACTGCGCCAGAAGACGAATGTCCTTGTAGTTGATGGCCTCGATCTTTTCGACGCAGAACTTGCAAACCTTCTTGCGCCGGAAATACTTTCGTCCCGCACCGCCGCCACCCTCGCGACCGCCGCCAGGTCCACCCGGACGAGACGGACGCCGCTCACCGCGATCAGGTCGATCGCCGCCGGAAGATGATTCCGATGATGTTGATCTAGTTTCGTCAGCCATGTTGCTCCTTAAATCAGTCGTTGGTCATTGGTCGTTAGCGTTCTTGGCGTCGATTCGTGTTGGCCAACGACCACAGGCCAACGACCAATGGCGCCTTACTATGCCGTCGCCGCGGGGACTTCCCCAGCAGCCTCAGCGGGTGGCGCTGGCGCTGCGGCTTTGCGCTTTGCGTCCTTGATCGCCTTGATTTTGTCCAGGCGCTTCTGCTCTTCATCGATGCGCACGGTAAGAAACTTGATCACCGGTTCGGTAACGCGCAGACGGCGCTCCAGTTCATGAATCAGGCCACCGCCGCCTTCGACCGTCAGCAGCACGTAGATGCCGTCGTGAAATTTCCGGACGGTGTAAGCCAACCGCCGCTTGCCCATGCGTTCCACGTTCTTCACGTGCCCGGACGAAGAGGCCACCGCAGCCTCCAACGTGGAAATAAGTTTGTCCTGGTCCTCTTCCGCCATATCGGGGCGGACGATGAACATTAGTTCATAAGTACGATTCATTCGTTGTCTCCGTGTGCATGCGTGAAAATCCGTGGCTAATCTTTTTCTGTGTCGACCTTGCGGTTGAAGCGATTCATCGCCGCAGCCGCGCCCTCGGTCACAATCGTTTTCACCGAGTCGGCCGCGACCTCAAGCATCTCGTCCACAACCTTGAGCTGCGCCTTACGAAATGGCGACAGCAAATAACTCATTCCGTCTTCGACTTTGCGATCCGGAGCCACCCCCATTCGGATCCGCAAAAAATCATTCGTGCCCAGAGAACTGATGATGGACTCGATCCCGTTATGACCCGCCGAACTCCGCTTCCGCTGAATCCGAATCGTTCCCAGCGGAAAATCAAGTTCATCCTGAATCACGATCAGGTCTTCTTCCGGCCTGACGTCATGCCTCGCAACCAATTCACGAACCGAGGTGCCACTCAGGTTCATGAACGTCTCGGGCTTGGCCAGCAGAACCGTTTCCGAGCCCATGGTCACACGCGCAGTCAGCGCGCGGCACTGACGATTTCTAACCTCAACCCCGTACTCGTTCGCAATCCGGTCAACAACACGAAATCCGAAATTGTGAGGCGTGAACTCGTAGTCGTCTCCCGGATTGCCCAGCCCCACAATAAGCTTCACGTGTTCACCACAGAGGCACAGAGTCACAGAGAAAATCTTAGGCCCATTTTTTCATTCGTAATGCAAGCGTTCTCTGTGTCCCTGTGACTCTGTGGTGAAATCTATTTCTTCTCTTTCTTCTCGGCCTTCTCCGCCTTCTCCGCCTTCTCCGCGGCAGGCTCCGCGCCTTCTTCGCCGACTTCCTGCTTGCCCTTCTTGATAACCTCGGGTTCCGCAGGAGTAGCTCCGGCTTCTGCAGCAACCGCCTCCGGCGTAGCCACAACTTCTTCTTTCACCGTGATCACCGTTGCCACTGGCTGGTTCGGATCAGTCAGGAACTTAAGCTTGTCGCCGTGCGGCAGATCGGACACGCGCAACACCTTCCCGAAGACCAAGTCGGTGACATCGGCTTCGATGAACGCCGGAATATCGCCTGGCAAGCATTCGATCTCCACTTCGCGAAGAATCTGCTCCAGAATGCCGCCTTGCTGCTTCACCCCCGCCGCTTCGCCCTTCAGCACGATCGGGACATTGACGGTGAGCGTCTTGTCCATGGCGATCCGCTTGAGGTCGATGTGCAGCAACGCCCCTTTGATGGGCTCGTACTGCCAATCCACGATCATCGCCTTGGTGCGTTCGCCACCATCGAGAGCCAGATCAAAAATGGTGTTGTAGCCGGTCTGTGAGTGCAGAATGCGCGAGACCTGGCGCGGATCGAGGCTGACTGGCACAGCGTCCTTGCCGGCGCCATACACGACAGCCGGAACTTTGCCCTCGCGGCGCACCCGGCGAGCGTCGTTCTTCGTACCAGCCACGCGCGGCTGCGCTTCCAATACAGCGTTTTCGGTTGCAGTTGCCATAATTTTGATTCCTGTTTACAAAAATAATTTGCTGACCGATGTCTCTTCGTGAATCGATTGGATCGCACGTCCGATCAGTCCCGCGATGGAGAGGACCCTGATCTTCGACTCTTTTCGTGCCGCCTCGCTCAGCGGAATCGTGTTCGTCACCACCACTTCCGTGAAGTGAGACTTCGAAATGTTTTCCACCGCCGCTCCAGAAAGCACCGCATGCGAAGCGCATGCATACACCGCGCTGGCGCCGTTCTCCATCAAAGCGCTGGCAGTTTTCACCAATGTTCCCGCGGTATCGATCAGGTCATCGATCACCAGGCAAGTCTTGCCGTTTACATCTCCGATCACGTGCATGACCTCGGCCACATTCATCTCCACGCGGCGTTTGTCGACGATTGCCAAAGCAGAGTCCATTTTCTTGGCGAAGAATCGCGCGCGCTCCACGCCGCCCGCATCGGGCGAAACCACGGTCAGATTCGGCAAGTTCAGCTTCCTGAAGTGATCCACCAGCACTGGTGACGCAAATAAATGATCGACGGGAATGTTGAAGAAGCCCTGCAACTGCGGCGCATGCAAATCGACGATCAGCGCCCGATCGGCGCCCGCGGTCGTAAGCAAATCCGCAACCATCTTCGCTGAAATCGGGACGCGCGGTTTATCTTTACGATCCTGCCGGGCATACCCAAAGTACGGAATCACGGCCGTAATGCGGCGCGCCGAAGCCCGCTTGAGCGCATCAATCATGAACAGCAGTTCCATGATGTGCTCGTCCACCGGACGGCAAGTCGGCTGCATCACGAAGACGTCTGCGCCGCGCACGTTCTCCTGAATCTGAGCGTAGGCCTCACCGTCGCTGAAGCGCGTTACCAGCGCCTGTCCACGGTTCATGCCAAGAAAAGCGCAGACCTCATCGGCAAGCGCCTCATTGGCGGTGCCAGAGAAGATTTTGAACTTATCGTCGCCGCGGCCGCGTTGAGGCTTGCGCTCCGATTTTTCGTCAGGGCCCGTCAGAGCCTTCTTTTCCGTCACTGTCGCAAGAGTTGCCATGGTGTTCAGCTCTTAGCTTTTGCCTTTAGCTCTTAGCGTGAGCCCTCGAACCCTAGCTCGGAAGCTAAGAGCCAAGAGCTAACAGCCAAAAGCTGCTTTTCTGGCTGGGCCGCTAGGATTCGAACCTAGACAAAGTGCTCCAAAGGCACTTGACCTACCATTAGTCGACGGCCCAGTTTCCCTGAAAACAGATTTCAATTGTCGGTTGACGACTGGCTGGCCCTTCTAGTGTAACTCGCCGCCCAGAATCGGCAACCCGAAATCGTCAATCGAAAATCTTCTTCCAGTACTGCGGGCGCGTCAGCGTAGTCGTGGCCGTTGCCGGAATCCCGTCCTTGCGCAATCGCGCCGCAGCTTTCTCGGCAGCCACGCGGGAAGCGAACAACCCATAAGTCGCGGAACCCGAACCGGAAAGCGACGCATACACTGCGCCTGCTCGCACAAGCACACTCTTAACCTCGCGCAATTCGGGATATTTAGGAAAGACGACTCGTTCAAAGTCGTTTTCGATCCCGGTACGGACGAGGTCGAGAAGCAGTGTCTCGGCCCGGCCCCTGCCTTTGCTCACAGGGACACCGGATGAAGCCCTCCCAGACTTAAGCTTGCCCTGGGAGAGACCGCCCAGCCACGCCGAAAGCACGCGACCGAACTCACCCATTCTATCGGACGCTGCGGTAACCGTCAATTTAGCGGTTTTGTTTTTGATTGCGTGGGGACGGGCGTCCTCGTCCGTCCAGGTAGAGCCAAGCTCGACAGCCCCCTCAGCGGCTGAAGCCGAAGTATGATCCGCGCTATCGGCACGACTTAAGTCGTGCCCTTCCAAAATCTTTTCGTGACTACGCGAGAGCGCTTGAGCACGGGAGGGCACGGCTTCAGAGGTGCCGCCCCCCGCCCCATAAGAGACGGGCTCTAGCCCCTGAGGTTCACGCGAGACCAGCAAATCCCAATCCACAAAAGCCTTCGGAGTCGAAACTCCAATATCAGGAGTCGCAACCACGCACGGAATCGCCGGCAAGTCCGGCAACGGATAAACCTCCTCGCCCCGCCCAACCCCCAACACCATCCCGCCAACGAGAAACAGAGGCAAATCTGATCCAACCTCAGCCGCAATCCGCAACCGTTCAGGCCCAGACAGCTCTTTCTTCAACACCCGCTCAAGCGCCAAAAGCACAGCCACAGCATTCCCCGACGCCCCGCCAAGCCCACCCTGTACCGGCAGCCGCTTCTCAATTTCGATCACCACCCGACCCCGCGCCTTGAGCGCCATCATCGCAAGCTCAACAATCCGATAGCACGTATTCGACTCATCTCTCGGCACGCGCAAATCGTCACAACGAATCTCAATACCCGATCCCCGCCCAACCGACACGCGAATGACGTCGTGCAACGCGACAGTCTGATAAACCGTCCGCAGCTGATGAAAGCCTTCAGCCCGAAGCGTACCGATCCGCAAACCGAGATTAATCTTGGCGAACGATCGAACGGTTATACCCATGGATGGATGATTTTAACCACAAAGCACACCACGAGAGAATTTGAAGTTCTCTGCGACTCCGTGTCTCTGTGGTGAATGGGTTAGCTTCTTCGCTTGTAGTAAATCGCGAACTCAAACCCCGGATTCGCCGGAAACAACTCCGCCACTTTCCTCAATCGCTCCGCCATCTGGGCCGGAGCGAGCAGCGGATAATCGCGCTCCCGCAGATCGTAATAATCCACATCAATAAACAAAGAGAGCAAATAGATGGAAATTGCGTCGGAGAAAGTCGCCGCCAAATATTCGTTCTTATGCTTCTCGGCATCCGGCTCATGCAAAGTCGCCGCCTTGCGCGACTCCCACGCGTCGAGCGAAGTTTCGCCGCGAACTCCGGCCTCGACCTGCTTCCACACCAGATCAGCAAACTCCGCAGACACTCCCGCCTTCTCAACTACAGCGTGTCCCACGTTGATGTAGAACTCAAACGCCACGGAAAACTTGTCGTCCATCAAGCGGGTAGAGATAAACACGCACTGCGAATCGCCGAGGTCGATATTGCGATGGCAAACCGCGTTGTCGCTGAGCACAACGTCGTAGCGATCAGCGATCACGGTGTCCTCGCCCTGATTCACCGTGAGCGGCACAAAGTAATAAGCCTTGCGCTGTAAAGCGGTGGCAGCGGTATCAGGGACAGCGGCGACCATTCGTTCCAGATCAGACGCTGCCACGGTGACCTCGCCGACGACGGCATAGCAGATGCCATTGGGTGCCTGCGAGACAGGGCTTTGGCGAACCACCTCGTCCGGAGATCGCGTGATTGCGGGCGCAGCTTGCGACATAGCAGTATTCTAACGCACTACCGGAGTAAGGTTCGCCGAACTCGAACATCGGCCACAGGGGCGCTATACATCACCAAGGGCGGCAGCATTACAATGAATGGTCATGGTCGTAAGCAGAGAGCTCACAGGCAAGCCCCGCTGGCATTTGATCCCGATGCGGGTTTTGCTTGTGACTTTTCTTCTGACGCTGCTTTTTTTCGCGATAAGCCTGCTGCTCGGCATTCTGGGAGTCGTGATCGCAGCGCGCTTGCGTGCTCTCCCTCCGAATATGTCGACAGCGTATCGTTATGTCGCGCTACCGGTTGCGGCGGCGGGCGGCGCCTTCGCTTTAATTTCGGCCAGCGTGATGGAAATCCGCCGCTACCGCCAGACTAAAGCCCTGGCGGAGATTGAACGGATCAGCTAAGCCGTCTCACGCCAAAGTCAATGTAGGCGCGGGCGTCTACGGACGCCCACGCTGGACCACGAATAGTCATTATCTTTTGCGAATCTACTTCAACCCTTCGACCAGATACAAATCGGCAAGCATGCGGTGGTACCCGAAGACGCAGGTTTTGGCATCGGGCGTCATGAGAATAGGACCGATCGTTTCAACCCCGGCAGGATCAGACGGCATGAGCTGCCTCCACAAAGTGCGCTGCCCGGTTTGCAAATCGAGGCGATTGACCAGAGCGGGCAGCTCCCCAGGCTGATAAACATAGAGCGACCGGCTGTCGGAACTGAAGGTGATCGGCTGTTCCCCGGGATTGAGTCCCGGGATGGGGCGCGGCTCGCTCCCGGCAACGGGAAAGAGATACCCCTTCTGGTCGGGGCCGATCCCGGCAACCCACTGCGAGTCCGGCGAGATCACAAACGCTGTTCCGTTTACGCCCTCCTGCGTGATGGGCTGGCTTTTTCCAGAAGCCACGTCGCTGACGTATAGCCGCACACCTTTGCCCGGCTCGTTGCCTGAAAACAGAATTCGCTTCCCGTCAGGAAACCAATGGGACCACGAATGGTTGATCTTGTCCTTCGTCAGGTCCCTGGCCTCACCGGCACCGGTCGTCAGCAGCTTCAGCTGGGACGGCGAATCCTGAGTCTGCGCAATCACTGATTTTCCATCAGGCGACAACGCTACCGCCCCGCCTTCGCCCAGCAGAACCGCAGGCGCACCATCGGTCTTGCGAATGTAGACCGCGTACGAAAGGCCGCCGGACTTCGAGTAGTCCAACGATCCGCCGCCACCTTCTTCGTCGAAGAGCAAGGTTTTGCCATCGCCCGACAAGTCCGCGGGATAGGTGTAATCCAGCCAGGAGAGATCGTGCTGTTTGGCGTCCCCGTCGGTCATCCCGATCAACTCGCGCCGCCAACTCGCCCGCATCAACAAAACCCGCCCATCCTTAAAGATGTCAAAAATCATCACGGCGCCGGGGAGGCGTAATACCATTCGCTCTTTGCCGTCCATCGAGACCGCATACAGCGTACGGTCCACACCTGATTTACTGGCGGTGAACCAAATCTCTTTGCCATCCGGTGACCAGGCGAGACCCTGAATAGTGAACCATTCTCCCGACAACGACCGCTTGTTTCCCGCCAAGTCGACCAGCGCCAGCGAACCGCTGTCATCGCCCTGAACTGGATGATCGATAAATGCAATCTGATCTCCCTTTGGAGAGACGCGAGGGTGACCGATCCATCCGCCGGTCTCGTAAAGAGGCTTTCCAACCGGGAATTCGAGGCGATTCCGTCCACCTAAATCACGCACCACGGCGAGGCTGGTTCCGTCCGCCGACCAGTCGGCCCACTGCACTTGTTCCAGCACTTCTCGCGGAGCTCCACCGACCAAAGGCGCGCGTGCCAGCGTGCCCATATTCACCCACGTGCCGATAGCTTTGCTGTTCAGCAGCACGGCCATCTCCGACGCCGAAGATACTGACACAAGCTGGGTCCGAGTAAGCCCCATCGAGCGTGCCTCCGGGGCTTCAGGACGCGCGGTAAACACATCGACCGGACTGCCTTGCCACGCGGCACTGTAGAGAATCGTCTGCCCATCCGGAGCAAATCGCGCTGACCGGATGCTGCCACGTCGAAATGTCAGCTGCCGATAGACTGGAGGCGGCAACGGCGGCTTGGTGAAAAGCAACTGGCCGACATACACGCCCGCTGTCAGCGCGAGCAGCGTGCAGACTCCAAGCACCATTGCTATCGGACGGCGTTTAGGCTGTGTCGTCGCTGTCTGCGTAACTGCAGTGACCGCCGACCCGGACGAACCACTCGTTTCGGCAACCGTCGAGGTGCGCGACGAATCGAGCGAGCGTTTCAACCGCTTCAGATCAGCACGCATCTCGGCCGCCGTCTGGCAGCGCATCTCGCGATCCTTTTCCATCGCCTTGCTGATGATCTCTTCCAACTTGACCGGAAGTTCGGCGTTGATCCGCGTAGGCGGGACTGGCGCTCGATTGAGAATCGCTTCAGTGATGACCGCGGAGGTTTCCCCGCGAAAAGGCAATACGCCAGTAGCGATTTCGTAGAGCACCACGCCGAAAGAGAAAAGATCGGTCCTGCCGTCGAGCTCTTTGCCGCGCAACTGCTCGGGTGACATATAAGCCACGGTGCCGACCGCGGTTCCGGGGCTGGTCAAGTCGAGGCCGCTGGCATCCGCGCGAGTCTGCGATTCTCCGCTGGTTGGTTTGGCCGCGCGAGCGATTTTTGCCAGCCCGAAGTCGAGGATTTTAGCGTGCCCGCGATCGGTCACGAAAATGTTTGCCGGCTTGATGTCGCGGTGAACAATGCCCTTGGCGTGCGCGGCATCGAGCGCGTCAGCCACTTCGATACCAATGTTCAAGAGCCGCTCCAGTTCGAACGGGCTGCCTTGAATCATGTGCTTCAGCGTTTCACCGCTGAGGCACTCCATAACCATGAAGAGATGGCCTTCGTGCTCACCAATCTCGTGGACGGTACAGATGTTGGGATGGTTGAGCGCCGACGCGGCGCGGGCTTCGCGGCGAAACCGCTCCAGCGCCTGAGGATCTTCCGAGGCTTCGTCGGGCAAAAACTTCAACGCGACGAAACGGCCGAGCGACGTGTCTTCCGCTTTGTAGACTACCCCCATGCCACCGCCGCCCAGCAATTCCACAATGCGGTAGTGGGAAATCGTCTTCCCGATCATCGTTGGATAATGGCCTGAGCCCATGTCTTAGGGGGAACACGGGCGCAGCCATCTTAGGCGCGATTCGTCGTGCCGTCAATGTGGAACGTTTGGCGTGGTGCGGCGTGCATCAACTTAAGCCCGATCGTGTAGTTTCGCCATATTGACAAGAACATTCCCGAATCGGGAATTAGACGACGTACAGCCGCGAAGAGTCCGCACCATGGCGAACTGTTCATTCGTCACAGACAGAGATCTCAAGTTTACGGTGCAATGGCGTGTGTGGGCGGACACTCCCGTCCGCCGCTGTTGACGTCCTTGGAATCCCAGCTTCGAACAACAAAGTCAAAAGCGACGGACAGGAGTGTCCGTCCCACATGAGCAACTCACACGAGTAAGCCGATGCCCAACCGTTCTCTCGATCGGAAGTACGAATACCGGCGGAAGCTGCCCCACGATCAGAAAGCAGGACGAGCGTTGTCCGTAACGTTTTGCAGGGGCAATCGAGACCCTTTTTCTCCGGAAGCCCGGGACGCCGTGCTCCGTCACTGTTTGCATGATCACGGGAGACGCTTTCAACTTCATGCTGCGGTTGTGATGCCGGATCATCTGCATATTCTGTTTACTCCGTTGCTCGATGAGAACGGTTGGCCTTACGCGTTGCCCTCAATTCTGAAACTGCTCAAGGAGACGTCAGCCCGAAGCGTCAATAAACTCATGGGCTCGCGTGGTCCAGTTTGGCAGGAAGAGTCGCTCGATCACGTGCTGCGATCCCAGGAGAGTCTCGAAGAGAAACTGGAATACCTCCGGCAAAATCCTGTGCGACGGGGTCTGGCGAACCAACCTGAGGACTATCCGTGGCTGTGGATCGAGCAAGCCACGTGGGGGGCGGACAAGAGTGTCCGCCCCCCACGGTCAAGTTCTGTGACCACTGGTTACTGAATCAGCGTGCCTCCGTTTGTTGGCTCTTCTTCTGGCGGGATCACTACCGCTGCGGCCACTCTGTCTCCTGCTTCGATGTTCAGCAGGCGTACGCCTTGGGCAGAGCGGCCTGACTCGCGGATGAATTTGGATTCTATGCGGATGATTTTGCCGTATTGGCTGATCAGCATGACCTCGGCGTCTTCGGTGACCTGCGCGATGCCTACGACTTTGCCGTTGCGTTCGGTGGTTTTTACGTTGATTACGCCCTTGCCTCCGCGGTTGGTCAGGCGGTACTCGTCGGCGGCGGTGCGCTTGCCGTATCCGTTTTCGGTGACGGAGAGGATGAGCGAGCCTTTCTTGCCGACGTCTTCGACCTCAAGCATCGCATCTGCGGGATCTTTCGCCGGAGCGGGCGGCAGTACCGCATCTGGTTTGACCGTTGTGGCCATGCCGACGATGTAGTCTTTTTCGCCTAGGTTCATGCCGCGCACGCCGGTGGCGTTGCGGCCCATGGAGCGGACGTCGGTCTCTTCGAAGCGGATGGCCTGGCCGTCGTGCGAGGCGAGGAAGATGATTTGCACGCCGTCGGTCAGGCGGGCGGCTACCAGTTCGTCGCCCTTTTCGATGTTGATGGCGATGATGCCTCCGCTGCGGACGTGCGAGAAATCTTTCAGGTCGGTCTTTTTCACCGTGCCGTTGCGCGTGGCGAAGAAGACGTACTTGCCTTCTTCCTCCAGATTGCGGACAGCGAGAATGGTGCGAACTGTTTCGCCGGGTTGTAGCGCGAGCAGGCTGCCCACGTGCTTGCCCTTGCCGGCTGCGCCCACGTCGGGGATTTCGTACACCTTCAGCCAGTAGACGCGTCCGGTGTTGGTGAAGATGAGAATATAGGCGTGGGTGGAGGCGATGAAGAGATGTTCGACGAAATCCTCGTCGCGCGTCTTCATGCCCATGCGGCCCTGGCCTCCGCGACGCTGATTGCGATACGTAGAGATCGCCGTGCGCTTCATGTAGCCGCTGTGGCTCACTGTTACGGCCATCTGCTCGTCGGCGATCAGGTCTTCGAGATGAATCTCGGCGGCTTCGTCTTCGATGACGGTGCGGCGCTCGTCGCCGTAGAGCTTTTTGACTTCTTCGAGCTCTTTGATGATTACGGCGCGGAGTTTTTTCTCCGAGCCTAAAATTGATTCGAAATCAGCGATGTTGTCGCGAGTCTGCTTCAACTCCTTGTTGATTTCGTCGATGGAGAGCCGGGTCAAGCGATGCAATTGCAGTTCGAGAATAGCATCGGCCTGAATGCCGGTGAAGGGCTTTTCGGGATCGAGCTTGGGCGCACGGCCCGTAGTGTTGATGTCGATCTTCTTGCCGCCGAAGTAGGCGATCAGGTTTTCACGCGCGTCAGCTCGGTTAGCGCTGGCGCGAATGATGGTGATCACATTGTCGAGGTGATCGAGCGCCGTGAGGTAGCCTTCAAGAATGTGTTCGCGGTCTTTCGCTTTGTTCAGCAAAAACGCAGTACGTCGGCGAACTACGTCAACGCGATGATCGATAAAAAGTTGGATGGCTTGAATTAGCCCGAGTTCCTTCGGCTGGCCGTTCACGACGGCCAGGAAGATCATCGAAAAACCTTCCTGCATCGAGGTGTGCTTGAACAGCTGGTTGAGCACGATTTGGGGCTCGCCACCGCGCTTGAGTTCGACCACGATGCGCATGCCATCGCGATCGCTTTCATCGCGGATATCGCTAATGTCGTCGATGATCTTGTCGTTTACTAGCTGGGCCATGCGTTCGATCAGGCGGGCCTTGTTGACCTGGTAGGGAATTTCGGTGACGATGATTGCCTGGCGATCTTTGTTGAAGGTTTCGATGGCGGCTTTTGCGCGCATCATGAAGCGGCCGCGGCCGTGTTTGTAGGCTTCGAGGATTCCACTCTTGCCGTGGATAATTCCGGCGGTAGGGAAGTCTGGTCCCTTTACGATTTGCAGAATCTCGGCTAGTTGAGTGTGGGGATTGTTCACCAGGGTGATGGTGGCATCGACGATTTCGGTCAGGTTGTGAGGTGGGATTTTCGTGGCCATGCCTACGGCGATTCCGTCTGAGCCGTTCACCAGCAGGTTGGGGATTCGGGTTGGAAGAACGTCAGGCTCGATTTCGTTGCCGTCGTAGTTGGGGCGGAAATCAACGGTTTCTTTATCCAGATCTTCGAGCAGAGCGGAGGCCACTCGCGTCAGGCGGGCTTCGGTGTACCGGTCGGCTGCTGGCGGATCTCCGTCCACCGAGCCGAAGTTGCCTTGTCCATCGACTAGCGGATAACGCATCGCGAACGGTTGCGCCAGCCGCACCAACGCGTCGTAGACCGCGAGATTGCCGTGTGGATGGTATTTGCCCATCACTTCGCCGACGATTCGAGCGCACTTGCGGGTCGAACGATTGGGAGCGAGACCCATCTGCTGCATGGTGTAAAGAATGCGGCGATGCACGGGCTTCAATCCGTCGCGCACGTCGGGCAGGGCGCGTCCAATAATGACGGACATCGAATAGTCGAGATACGACCGGCGCATTTCCTCTTCGATGTTGACGGGTTGAATGTTCAGGGCGCCGGGATTGCCACCTTCGCCAGGGGGCGGAGGCGTTAACGGTAGTTCGGGATTCTCGTCGTCGGCCATAAAGAAGCTTTTGGCTCCTAGCTGTTAGCTCTCGGCTTTCAGCTCTCAGTTGTCTAAACATCCGCTTCCCGCAGATTCCGGGGACCGCCTACAAGCGTTCTTCGCATTACTGCGGCAAACGGTTGTATTTACAGGAGGTTAGTGATAAGCGGATAATTGAAATTATATCACAGGGGGAAAGTGTTTTGGGAGCCTGCGGAGGTTGCTGTTTCAGGTCCCAGCGACACAAAACTTAAGGCCGGGTGATGACTTCGTTCGGAGCGGAGGGCAGCAGAAATTTTACGCCGT
The DNA here is from genome assembly GCA_963838905.1 of uncultured Acidobacteriota bacterium. GTDB lineage: Bacteria > Acidobacteriota > Terriglobia > Terriglobales > Acidobacteriaceae > JABDBE01. Next base: position 513,839 of record CAWITE010000009.1, on the reverse strand, counting down.
TGTCCTGATTTGCTTGCACTGTCGCCGCGATGTTCAGTGCGGAGAGTTCGATGTTTTTCGTCCAGTGGCCGCTCTGCCAGTAATCTTCGTTTGCGTAGAGAGTGGCGCCGACGATCGCATACCCGGGCACTTGTTCGCGATGACCGTCGCGAAAGATCAGTAGCGTCGGCGGGAGCTCCGGTTGGGCTTGCCCTGAGGACTTGGCGGCGGCAGCTTCGACGTAGTCGGGAGGCGGCGAATTGGTGCCGCGTTCCGCAGGCTGCTGCCTTCCTCCGAAGCGCACATACCGATTGCCTTGGAGTTCGATCATTAACGGTTCGGATTTTGCTTCCGGTGCCGTATCGATGGTAGTCGTCGGCTGCACGACTAAATACTGGGGTGGGATGGTTAACGGTGCAACCGGATAGTCCGCGTAAAACGGATCGCCGAGGAAAATCGCGCCCGGGGCGAAAGAGTGGGAATGCGGTCGTCCGTTAAATGAAACGTTAACACCGCGCCCGAAGCCGAAGCCGCGCCTCTGCGCCGTTGATATCGGCGCGAAAACTGCCGCCCCCAGCAGCGCCGTAATCGACGCGATGATCAGCCGCCTGGGCATACCTTAGTTGGCTTCAGCGGCAGCAGGCACCTGGAAGTCGATGCCGCGGTCGTCATTCTGCTTCGCCGTGGCACTCAGATCCAGATCGGCGAGAGCAATCTTCTGACGACGTCCGCCGGTCAAGTCGTATAGCGTGCTGCCGACAATTGCGTAGTTCGCAACCTCCACTTGATGACCGTCTTTGAAGACGAGGACCGTCTGAGGTGGATCCGACGTCGGATTGACTTCCGACTGTGCGGCCGAGTCAGACGCCGGGTCGGGCTGCGGGTCGTCGTTGCGTGCTCGGCTGGGATACGGGGCAGGAGTTGAAGCGGGCTCTGTCCCGGGTCCCCGCCGGTCAAATACTGTGGGTCCACCGTTATATTGTTCGTCCGGTGGGTTATCGGCTACGTCGTCACCGGAATCGTAGTACCCGTAATATGGCACGGCGTAAGCTCCGCCCCATGGCAGAGAACCGTTGTGATGATGGTGGTGAAAGTTCGTCGAATTCGGGTTGGCCACGAAATGGGGATGGCCCAGGGATGTACCTGTGAAGCAGCAAGTCGGAGAACCTGGCGTGAAGCCACGCGGTCCGAGGGAGGTGACGCTTGGCGGGACTCCGTTGATTTGGCGACCGCCGAATCCGGGTGACGTGACCGACGCGGGCATGCCGTTGATCTGGGCACCGGCGGTAGAAGTCAGAAGGAACCCAAAGAACGCAAGCGCGAACGGAGCCAAAGCAAGACCCGCTCCGGAAGCTCGATTCAGCCGTTGCACGGGGAAATCATACTCTAATTTTCGAGGCATGGCGCACTCCCCCCTTAAGTATTAGAACATAGCTGAGTGTGCGAAGTTGCGCGCCTAAAAAGAATTACTCTCGTACTGGCCTTACGGGATTTGCTTCTGTGCTAAGTAGTTGAAAATCCGGGCTCTGTTCCGTTGGGGGCACGCCACATAAGAGCTGATCCCTCTTCGTGACGTCAATCCACCGCATAGTCGATCCGGTGAATCCGAGGGGAGCTAGTACATCGTCCAAATATTTGTTTATATTATTGCGGTTTTCGGCTAGAGTGGGTGCATGCCGAGAGTCGCTCCCGCTGTCTCGCTCGACCCGACTACTAAAGCCACGCTGGACCACCTGGTAAGGTCGCCGTCCACTCGGCACGGTCTGGTGCAGCGGTGCCGCATTATCTTGGCGGCCGCTCTGGGCAAGACGAATCAGCAAATCGCTGGCGCCGTGCAGATGCCGGAAGTAACGGTGAGTAAATGGCGCCGGCGTTTTGCCAGCCGCGGGTTGGAAGGCCTGCAGGATGCAGCTCGTTGCGGCCGGCCTCTCAAACACGGGCTGGAGATCGTACAGCAGGTGCAGAAGCGAGCCTGCCAGCAGCCGGAACACTACAGTCGCTGGAGTGTGCGAACGCTTGCCCAGGACTTGAAGCTGCCGCGCAGCACCGTGCACCAGATCCTGGTGGCCTCCCATCTGCAACCGCATCGGATTCGCACCTTTACCTTCAGCCCGGATCCCGATTTTGAAGCCAAGCTGCTGGACGTGGTCGGCCTGTATCTGAATCCGCCGGAGAACGCGCTGGTATTGTGCGTCGACGAAAAGACCGGCATTCAGGCACTGGATCGCACCCAGCCGCTGCTGCCCTTGAGCGCCAAGAAACCGCGCAGCTGGACCAACGAGTATGTCCGTCACGGCACCCAAACCTTGCTGGCGGCTCTGGAGATTGCCAGCGGCCAAGTCGTGGCCCATGTGAAGCAACGCCGCACTTCGGTGAACTTCCTGCGCTTCCTCAAAGATGTGATCGCAGCCTTTCCAAAGCGTGAGTTACACATGATTCTGGATAATCTCAACATCCACAAGAACGACGCCGCCCGCCGCTGGTTGAAACGGCATCCCCGCGTGCACTTCCATTACACCCCGACCCATGCTTCTTGGGTCAATATGGTGGAATGTTTCTTCAGCATTCTGGGCAAGCAGGCGCTATCGCAAAGTGTCCATACTTCGAAACACCAACTGAAGGAATTTCTGTTGGACTACATCGCTCGCAACAACGAAAATCCGCGCCCCTTCGTGTGGACCAAAGGACCGGAGAAGCTCCAGCGTATTATCGAGGCCACGAAGGAATATCAAGCGGCGCACCCGCGCAAGCCAAGGAAGCGTCGACGAGCTCACAATACTATAAAGAACTAACAGGACGATGTACTAGTCTGCCAGCGCCTCGATGATGCTCAAGTCGAGCGAAGTCGGGGACCACTGGATTGAGACGGAAACCCGCGCGAGCCAACAACCGGCGATATTCTTCCACTGTGCGCTCCTTTTTGCCAGTCATGAGCAGCATAACTACATCAGCAAACTTGCCCGCAGATGGAGCATTCCCTTCCGGAAGAACCCACCCGACGAATAAGACGACGCCGTCTGCGGGAACCGCCCGACGGCAATTAGCAAGGATAATTTGGGCCCGCTCGTCGTCCCAGTCGTGGATGACCTGTTTCACAACGTAAGCCCGACAGCCGGAAGGCACTTCACGGAAGAAATCACAAGGCCGCATGGTGCTGCGCGATGCGAGTTCGCCGCCGAGGAAGCCACGCTCCCTGGCTCGTTCAGGCACATCAGGCAGGCCGACGCGATACCGGTACGGCCCGAGACTCAATATCAGTAACGTCGCCAGGACCGCGGCGCAGAAAAATCCGCTTAACGGCACAACATAGGAACCTGTCTTATCGAAACCGAAGCCCATCAGGTAAGCTCCCAATCCTCAAGACGCGCCAAAGACGGCCCATATCCACCCGCAAATCGCTCCATATGAGCGCGGACCAAAGTAGCGGCCAGTCAAATTCGCAATAATGTCTACCTCAGCCCCTATGCCGAGACCGACTAACTAAAAGGGCGGCGATGAACGCAGACCAGATCGCGTGGCCCACCTCCAGGAACGCAATCCCGATCGCAACCGAAGAGAAAAGCACTGAAGCGACACGAGGTGCGAAGAATTGGTCGAGCAAGTAACCACAGCCCACCCGTCCTATGAACAGCCCAACGCCAAACAGCGAGCTAGCGAAAGCTGGGGAGCCGTGCTCCCGCGGTCGGCCAAGATTGCGGGCAAATGAATAAAACAGGCATGCACGCTGGCGGTCACCAGAAAAAGCACGGACACTATGATCCAGAATGCTGAGGTGTGCACGGCTTCGCGCAAAGTCAGGCCGATTTCGTTCGCTGCGACCGGCGTTGACGCATGGGACCCTGCAGCCCCATCTGGCTGGAGACCCATACTCTCGGGCTTCTCCTTCAGGAATGCCGCAACCACCAGCAAGGGGATTAGCAAATCGCAAGGCCGAACACACTATACGCGTTGCGCCATCCGAGCGTTGCGACCAACCGCTGCGCCATTGAAGGAATGACGATTGCACCCGAGCCCATCCCGAGCATCATGACGCTCAGTGCCAGTCCTCTGTGGGGGTCAAACCAGTGAGAGACTACGTCGGTGTACGACATCGCTCCGGCGCCGCCGGAGACTACACCCAAAGCCAAATAAAAGACGTACAGTTGCCATATTGCCCCCGACAAAATTCTGCTGGACACCAGGATCAAGCCCAAGAGGGCGGTGAATGGAAGGAGCACCCTTTGCGGACCGGACCGATCTACCAATCGCCCAGCGAGTGGGACACACAGCGCCGCTGTCAGGTTGTGAATTGTGAATGCGAGCTAAATCATGGCGCGTCCGGAATAAAATTTCTTGGCAAAGATCCCGAAGGGGAAGACGACGATTGTGGCGGTGTCCAGGAACAGCCCGAGGGCTGCCGTTAACGCGACTCACCAGCCTAAAACATTTGGGCTGTGTGCCTGTCATTTCGGACATCCAAGAAGAGGCAGAGTAGGTTCAAAGCGCCTGCGCCAGGCTTCGGGCTAACCGTATACCCGCCACCTCTCCGCAGTCAATGTATATGCGGTGCCTGAGGCATGCCCCCTTGGTTCGAAGCTGGTTGCCCTCTGACTTAACGGCTCTAAAACAGCCTTCCGACGTGCGCCAGTTCCGCCAGATTCCAGAATACGTTTGCCAGCAGCAGTCCCCACACGCAGGCTCTTACCAGTTCGCGCTGCCGTGTCTCCAGCAGGTCGGCGGCGATTCCGGCGACAAACACAAACAAAAACGGCACTGCCATGAGTTGAAATCCAAATCCTGGATAGTGTGGTGTACCCAGGCCGAAAAGAAGGAATAATGCGGCGATCATCAGGGGCGCGGTATTGCCGAAATATCTTGGGCGACGCCAAGCGAAGTACGCGATCAAAGTCGCCGGAATCGCCAGCAAAAGCGCTGGGCCGCTTTGCCCGATTTGCCTGGGAATTCGCACATAGGTTCCGGTCATAAGAAACGCCTGCCAGGTAATTCCGAAAAAACTGGCGTGGCGGATGCCCTGCCAAAATACGCCGGGACGGAACAGGTACGAAGCAAACAAGAGGAGGAATGCCACTCCGCACGCGGCCGCCCAAATCGTAACCGCTGCTCGCCGTCGAGTGGGTGCCAGGTACAGCATGAACCCGAGCGCGATGGGAATCAGAATGACCAACGAAAACTGAGAGCCGATGGCCAACGCCAGAGAGAGTCCCAGCAACAAAATGCGGCGCCAGTTCCACACGACAACTTCGCGCGGAGCATACAAAGTGTGGGCCACCGCGATGGCGGTGAAGATGGCTCCGAACGCGCCCCACGCCGCACCTAGCTCTGGCGGTGCGGAATATAGTGTGCTGCTGCGGAGAATTGCGGGTGAGAAGCAATACAACGCCAGCGCGATGTAGCCGCCAGCGTTTCCGTAGAGCCTGCGCGCCACGTACCATAAGGATGCGCCCAAGACCACGCCAAAGATTAGATAGGGTGCTCGCGCCAGCCATCCCCAGTAATGGAAAGATCCGGCCTCTGCGATGCCCGTCCAGCCCAGTAGAGGAACTGAGGCTAACAGATACCACAGTGGTGAGTGATTGGGGTCGTAGCCTTCGTTGTGATCGATTTCGAGTGGCGTCGGAGTGCCGGCTTCCATACGCTCGATCGAGGGCGTTCCAGCGATCGATTGCCCGCTCCACTGTTGCAGTCCTTCGATCACCCGGAAGAGCTGCGAGGAGTCCACTTCCGTAGGCTGAGTCCCGCGGAAGAGCAGCCAGCCGCACTGGGCCAGAAACGCCAACAGAAGAAGTCCGGCTAGAACCTGAGGCTGGCCGAAGCGTTCGCGCGTCAGAAATTTACTCATGAAGGGACGGCGAGTGTTTTACCATGTCCGGGGACAATTGGGGAAACTTCCGCCATGGACGAAGTGAAAGAGGGCTCGCCGCCCGCAGATGGTGTCCCACTGGAAACACAGGTTGGTCAATCCGACCCCACGTTGATCTCTCCGGTGCAGCGGCCATTGCTTGAGCCAACTCATACGATCTTTGTCGGTCCTGCAGGGTTGCGAGCGGGATGGCGATTTCTGCTTTACCTTGGAATGTGGCGGGTGTTCCTCGTTCTACTTCGCACGCTGGTGCCATATGTGCGACCGCACGGAGTGCGCGGGATTTGGCAGGACTTGATTGTTGAATTGGAGTTTCTCGCATCGGCCTTTCTGCCCGCGTTGGTGATGGGGGCGATTGAGAAACGTTCTCTCGGCGATTACGGCCTGCCATGGCGAAATGCCTTCGGAAAAGCGTTCTGGGCGGGCATGGCCTGGGGCATCGTGGCCATTACGCTTCTAGTGCTCGCCATAGGTGGCATCGGAGATTTTTCTCTCGGTGGGCTCGCCCTGCATGGCGGGCGCATCCTGAAATTTGCAGCTTTCTGGGGTGGGTTCTTTGTCATCGTTGGCTTGTTCGAAGAATTCCTGTTGCGTGGCTATACGCAATTCACGCTTACCCAGAGCATCGGTTTCTGGCCCGCAGCGCTGCTGCTTTCGACTTTCTTCGCAGCTTTGCATTTTGGCAATCCCGGGGAAACCTGGATGGGTTTGCTCGCGGTCGCGGTCATCGGACTTTTTTTCTGCCTGACTCTTCGCCGTACGGGAAACTTGTGGTTCGCCGTCGGCTTTCACGCTTCGTGGGATTGGGGCGAAAGCTATCTGTACTCTGTGCCCGACAGTGGTGGGATGGTCACCGGGCACCTGTTGCGTTCATCCTTCCACGGCTCGTCCTGGCTCACGGGCGGCTCGGTCGGGCCGGAAGGAAGTGTGCTGGTGTTTGTGATCCTCGGGCTGACGTGGGTGGCGTTTGATCGGGCGTATCCGGAGGTGAAGTACCGGGCGAACAGCCGCTAACCGTGGTGCTTTACCTTGCCTCGCGGAAAGCGTCCTCGATATCCCGCCACGGCAACGATGGCGTCCGCAAAACAATCTGCAGCTGCGGGATGGGAGGTCAAGAACAGAGCAGGCTCGATCAATTCGAGTTCCATGATGCAAAACTGGCCTTGGCGGTGGACTCGGTCGACAATTCCATCGACTCGTGCGTACAGCGTGGGCGTTAACGCTTGCACCGTCCGCCTCGCGCATTCGAGAATCGGTGCGGGCGGATTGGCGGCGACAGACTTACCCCCGAAGTCGGACTGCACGCGAAAGTCTCCTGGCTTCGGCGTTTTGAGGACGGCATGACTGAACTGTCCGCCGAAGAACATGAGGGACCACTCGCCATCGGTGACGATGTTGTCCATAAATTTCTGGACCATGACTCCCGATCCGGCCATGAGTTCCTCGAACAAGGCTTGCTCTGATTCGGCGTTCTTAGCGTCCACCCGTTGGGTGCGGTGCGCTGTGGCGGAGATTCTGGGTTTGATTACAGCTTTGTCCCAGCCCTGGTCGCGTAACGCATCCGCCAGATTCCGGGTTTCTCCTGGCTCGCACCAGAGGGTTGACACAATGGGGATGCCGTTATTCTCAAGCGAGCGTAGGTAGGACTTGTCCGCGTTCCAACGAATCACCGCCGGAGAATTCCAAAGGTTGCAGCCGGTTGATTCGAGAGATGCAATCCAGCGCAGAAACTCTTCGTTGCGCAGGTGATAGTCCCAGCAGGAACGAATTACTATAGCGTCGCAATCTTGCCAGGCATAGTTCGGATCGCTCCACAGAGCGGGTTCCGCTTTGAATCCACGATCCGCGAGCGGTCGCAACAGAGCTTGATCATCGGGGGTTAGATCAGGCCAGTCTTTGGAAGTGGCAAGGGCAATTCGCATAGAATCCGCTGGCTGGTATTTACTATTTTACTTCGGAAAGCGCGCCTCATTTCCTGGATCAATCCAGGCTTGGCTCGTCATCGTGGTGAAATGCGTTCATGGCAAACACACGCAGCGCAACGCTTAGCATACGGCTGAAACCAGAGACCAAGAAACGGCTGGCAAGGCTGGCGAAGGCCTCGGGGCGCAGTTCGAACTTTCTGATTGCGGACGCTGTGGAGGTTTACGTCTCCGATCAGGAAAGAATGCTAGCCGAGGTTCGTCAGGCGGATTGCCAGGTCACATCTGGACACTACATCAAGAACGAGGACATGAAGGCGTGGCTGTTGTCGTGGAGAACTGAGCACGAGCTGCCGGTTCCAAAGTGCGCCTGCGGCAAACAACACGATGACGAGACGCTGTGCCAGTAGAAATCGTTTGGTCTGCGCTGGCCCGAGCCCGGTTGCGGGAAATTCGCGCCTAGTGGCGCTGGACAAGCCCGAAGCGGCGGAACGGCTCGCCACGAGGATTGTTGCCATCCTCGAAGCTCTCAGAAATCAACCTTATCTGGGCCGCGTCGGGGCAGAGCCGGGGATCCGGGAGCTAGCGATTGGAGGCACTCCGAACATTATCTTGTACCGCGTAGACGGCCAGCGGGTTGTCATCAGCACGATCTGGCACGGGGCACAACAGCGGGAAAGGTAGAAGAATCGCGAATAGACACCGGGCATGGCTCCCCCAGCCGTCGCAGGCGCCCGCGCCACACTAGATATCCAAATTCTTTACATCGAGGGCGTTGTCCTCGATGAACTTGCGGCGAGCTTCAACATCCTCACCCATCAGCGTGGTGAATATGGTTTCGCACTCGGCGATGTCTTCGAGCTTCACAGACAACAGCGTGCGCCGCTCCGGATCCATGGTGGTTTCCCACAATTGCGGCGCGGTCATTTCGCCCAGCCCTTTGTATCGCTGCACGATGTAATCCTTGCGCCCCTCGGCCAGAACGTAGTCGAAGAGATCGCGCGCCGTAGACTTTTCGACCAGCTGAGGTTCGGGCTTCTTCTTCGCAGCAAGCTTTACAGGCGCTTCTTGTGCGGCTTTCTTCTGTGCCTTGTCGCCGTCTTCGGCCTCGGCGTCATTTGATTCTTCGGCATTGGTATTTGCCGACCAACCTTTGGCGACAGTCTCAACCACAAACGGCGGCTCCATGTAAGGCTCGATTTGCTTGAATTTCGACAGCAGTTGGCGGTACTCAGCGGTGGAAGCCAGCTCCCAGCTGATCAAGTGTTCCGCGCCCTGCGAGGTCACGTAGCGCACTTCCCACAGATTGTGTTCTTCGTCGAAACGGCTTTCAACTTCCTTAAAGCTACGCTCTTTTTGCAGCTTCTTCAGCTCTTTTTCGAGCTTCTCGATTTTCCGGGGCGCGGTTTTCTTGTCGCCTTCGAAATCGACTCGCTTGGAGAGATCGAGCTTGGGCAGAAGATCGGTCACGCGTTCGTCACGCAAACGCTTGTCGACTTTGTCGAACAGCTTGAGATACTCGTCGAGCACGTTCATGAAGCGCGACAGATTCGTGCCTTCGAGCTTGGCAGCGCCTTCGCCATAACGCACGACCAGACCTTCGGACGCACGCTTGACCAAAACTTTCACGTACTCGCGATCGTCCTTGATGTATTGCTGCGACTTGCCTTTCTTGATCGAGTACAACGGCGGCTGCGCGATGAACACATTGCCGCGCTTGATCAACTCCTGCATGTGGCGAAAGAAAAACGTCAGCAATAGGGTGCGGATATGACTTCCGTCCACGTCGGCGTCAGTCATCAAAATAATTTTGCCGTAACGCAGCTTGCTGGCGTCGAAATCTTCCTTCGAGATGCCCGTGCCGAGCGCCGTGATCATGGCGCGAATTTCTTCGTGCGCCAGCATCTTGTCGTAGCGGGCTTTTTCGACGTTAAGAATTTTACCCTTCAGTGGCAGAATGGCCTGGAAACGCCGGTCGCGGCCTTGCTTTGCGGTGCCACCTGCGGATTCGCCTTCGACCAGAAACAGCTCGCAACGCTCCGGCTGCTTCTCTGAACAGTCTGCCAGTTTGCCGGGCAGACCACCACCATCGAGTGCGCCTTTGCGGCGGGTCAAGTCTCGAGCTTTTCTTGCTGCTTCGCGCGCCCGGGCAGCGTCGATCGCTTTGTTGATAATCTTTCGTCCAACCGTCGGGTTCTGTTCTAGGTACGCGCCGAGACGTTCGTTAACGAAGGCCTGCACGACGCCCGCAATGTCCGAATTTAGCTTGCCCTTGGTCTGGCCTTCAAACTGGGGCTGCGGCAACTTGACGCTGATGACGGCTACGAGCCCCTCGCGCACATCATCGCCGGTCAGATTTTCCTTTACGTCTTTGAACAGACCCATCTGTTGTCCGGCGTAATTGATGGTGCGGGTCAAAGAGGTGCGGAATCCGGAAAGATGCGTGCCGCCATCGACCGTGTTGATGTTGTTGGCAAAACTGAAAACTGTTTCGGAGTAGCCGTCATTGTATTGCAGGCCGATCTCCATCACTACGCCGTCGCGGTCGGCTTCCATGTAGATTGGTTTGTCGTGCAGTGTCTGTTTGCCGCGATTGAGGTGCTTGATGAATTCCGCAATGCCGCCGTTGTATTTGAAATCGGCGGTCTTGGGCTCGCCCGTTTTCGGATCCGTAGTGCGCTCATCGGTCAGCGTGATCAGCAAACCCTTGTTCAGGAATGCGAGTTCACGCAGGCGCTGGGCCAGCGTATCGAAATTGTATTCGGTTACGGTGAGGATGCTTTTGTCGGGCAGGAAGTGAACTTTGGTTCCGCGCTTCTTGGTGGCGCCCGCTTTTTTCAGCTTGCTGGTGGGCTCGCCCTTGGAATACGTCTGCTCCCAAGTGAAACCATCGCGCCAAATTTCGAGGTCAAGTTCTTCGCTCAGCGCATTCACGCAGGAAACGCCAACGCCGTGTAGTCCTCCGGAAACTTTGTACGAAGATGCATCGAACTTGCCGCCAGCGTGCAGCGTGGTCATCACGACTTGTGCAGCGGGAACCTTTTCGCCGTCGATGTCCATCGAATCCACGGGAATGCCGCGGCCGTTATCCACGACCGTAATGGAGTTGTCGAGGTGAATCGCGACTTCGATTTTATCGGCGTATCCGGCGAGCGCCTCGTCAACGGAGTTGTCCACGACTTCATAGACCAGATGATGAAGTCCGATTTCACCGGTTGAGCCGATGTACATCGCGGGACGTTTGCGGACTGCTTCCATGCCGCCCAACACTTTGATGGAATCGGCTGTGTAGTCGCCGTTGCCGTTGATTGGGTTTGGTCCACCAGTCCTATTTTTGGTGTCGACGATGGCCGTGGTATCGATTTCTTTTGTTGCCATTCAGCTCCGGTGGATATGCCAGATCTGAGCTCCGGCAGACGCGCATTTCCTGTGCCCTAGAATGAGGTCAAATGACTGAAATTATTAACACTTACGGCAGCAGGATTTATAAGAAATTATACCACAGTCGAGGCCGCTCCTGGACCCGGAATCCAGCCGGTAAACCGTGATTCTTGTGTCATTTAGGGACGGCTTTCGAGGGGCAGTATCCCGGGACCGAATCAGGCTCGCTTTCGTGCTCACTTGTGTGCGGCAGGCGTTTCTTTCCTGCCAAAGCTTAGGCTTTCTATCAGCTCGTCCACTTCGTCTTCACTCCCGGAAATAAACGTAAACGAGATCACAAAGCCCTTCTCGATCATAACCAGCGTACTTTGGTGCATGGTTAGACTGCCGAGCGGTTTGCTGAAGTCCCCGCGAACCAGTTGCGCCGATCCTACGCGGAATTCGTGAGGCTCGTTGGCAACAGTAAAACCCTTGGACTTCGTCAGCTCGGTGACTGGGCCGAAATACTGTTCGGCATTTTGCAGTCCGGGGTAGGAAGACGCGGCTTCCGCTGCCACGACGACTGCGGAATTCACCGAGTCGCCGGCCACCTCGGGAGGATGCTCGAACGCGGCCAACAGCAGGATTGATTTTTTCGGGTGGTTTGAATCCGCGTCCGAATCCTCTCTCATCTCGGTGGTGCGATCCACCCATCCGAAATGGAGTTTGTAGTCGAATCCGAAAAACGAGTTATGGTAGAGGGCATTGGCGACAGAGCCGGGATCTGGTGCGGAAATGTGGGACGGTTCGGACCTGGGCTTGGATGAAGATGACGCGGATTGTGCCGCTGCGTGCGTTTGAAGCACCGCCAGAATCATCAACAGAAACATGCTGGAGTGTCGAAAACCGCGGATACCCATACGGGCATTTTAATTGAGGCAGGCCATCCTAGTGCGCAGAGAGGAAAACAGGCCGTGCATGCGGCGAGCGTAAAAGACCCTCTCTGCGCTGCTCGCCACGAGCTGTTACGCGGCGATCCCGACGCCCACGGGTTGGGCGCAATGCGCACAGCGTCTTGCATCGATCGGGATCTCGCTCAGGCACTCGGGACACTTCTTGGTGGTCGGATCGGCGGGCGCCGGGGCCTTTCGCATGCGAGTGACCAGAGCATTGATTGGCGTCACCACAAAGAAGTAAACGGCAGCCGCGATTAGCAGGAACGAGACTACGGTGTTGATGAAATCGCCCACGGGAAAAACCGTGCTACCGACGGTGAAGCTGATTGACGAAAAATCCGGCTTGCCGACCAGGGCCGCGATCAGTGGCGTCAGCAAGTCCTTGGTGAGGGCAGTGACCACGCCGCCGAAGGCCGCCCCGATCACGACGCCGACCGCCATATCAATTACGTTGCCACGAAGTATGAATTGCTTGAATCCGCTGAGCATGAGGGTTCCCTCCTAAGAACGGATGGCGGCAACTTTACGGCGGATGACCGCCGGCGTCAAGCTTACGCAGCCTGGTGAGACGGGCGAGGACGCCCGTCCTCCATCATCAAATCCTCATCGGCATCACAATGTAGCGATACTTGTATTCTTCGCCTTCGGCGGGGCGCATCTGTCCTGCGGACTGAGAATCCTTGAACTCGAGTTTCACGTCTCCACCGCCGGTCGCCTTGAGGAAATCCAGAAGATATTGCGCGTTGAAGCCGATCTGGATCATATCCCCGTTGTAGCCGATTTCGATCGAGTCTTCCGATTCGCCCGTTTCCGTGGAGGAAGCCGAGAGTTTCAGCTCACCTTTTTCCAGCCGCATCTTTACGGCTCGCGAGCGCTCGTCGGCAAATTGGGCGACACGAGAGATTGCCGCCGTAAGTTCTTCCCCATGGACGGTGATGCTCGTGTTATTGTCCTTCGGCAACACGGCTTCGAAGTTGGGGAACTGGCCGGTGAGTTGGCGCGAGGTCAGAAGCCTCTGGCCAATGCGGAAAAATAGCGTGGATTCGTCTTTCGCGAATTCGATTTCCTCGGTATTGGTTGAATCCAGCAACGACTTCAGCTCGTCCATGGCTTTCTTGGGAACGAGAGTCTTCATCTCGCCAGAGATGCCTTCAAACTTCCCGCCGGTGCGTTCGATGTGCGCCAACCGGTGTCCGTCCGTAGCGACCATGGTGATCGATTCCGGCTTCAGCACCATCAATGCCCCGTTCAGCGTGTAGCGCGATTCTTCGCTGGCAATGGCAAAGCCGGTCTTGGCAATCATGGACCGCAGAACCTGCGCGGGAATTTTAACTACGCCTGCGGTCGGGAAAGTAGGCAAACTGGGAAAGTTCGACCGGGCCATGCCAACCATTTTTGTGTTCGATCGGCCGCAGCGGATGCTGACCCAATGATTTTCCAGCAGCTTGATGGTGATGTCAGCGTCGGGCAGCAGCTTCACATAGTCATGAAGCTTGCGCGCGGGAATGGTACAGGCGCCTTCTTTTTTGACCTTGGCAACGCACGATGTACGCAGGCTGAGATCAAGATCCGTGGCGGTGAGGGAAAGCTTGTCGCCGGCAGCCTCAAATAAGTAGTTCGACAGGATGGGGACGGTGGTCTTACGCTCGACCACGCCCTGGGTCGCGGTGAGCTCGCGCAAGAGTTCGAACTTGCTGACCGTAATTTCCATGGTGGTGGTTCCCGCCGCTGATGCTATGGCTTCTACCGGCATAACCCAAGTCCCCCGCCGCGTGGCGCTACTTTCAGTACTCCCCTTATATCAAAACAAAAACCTAGAAAACCAGCAGTAACAGCAAGAAACAGAGAAAAGTTGAATCCATCCCAGCTCGCCGATTCATCCCCCCAGCTGCTCGGTCAATTTATTCAGCAACCGGTTCAAGTCCTTGTCGGTCTTGCGGACGCCATCGATTTTCTCGACCGAGTGCAATACGGTGGTATGGTGCTTGCCACCAAACTGTCGTCCAATTTCAGGCAAGGACGCCTCTGTCAGATGCTTGGCCAGGTACATCGCGATTTGCCGGGGATAGACGATGGCGCGTGAATTATTTTTTGCTTTGATCTCTACCAACCGCAGTCCAAACTGCTCGGCAACCGATTTCTGAATCGATTCGATGGTGACCTTCCGTGCCTGGGAGTCGATGAAATTCTTGAGCACCTGCTGGGTGTAAGGGAGGGTGATTTCGGCCCCGATGAGCGAAGAATGCGCCACCAGCCGGATGAGCGCTCCCTCCAGCTCGCGGACGTTCGAGCGAATGTTGGACGCGATGTACAGCGCCACGTCGGTGGGAAGCGTGACCTTTTCCTGCTCCGATTTCTTCTGCAGAATGGCAACCTTGGTCTCCAAATCCGGCGGCTGGATATCAGCGATCAAACCCCACTCGAAACGGCTTCGGAGCCGGTCTTCGATCTCGGCCAACTCCTTCGGCGAGCGATCGCTGGCTATCACGATCTGCCGCATCGACTCGTGCAGCGCGTTGAAGGTGTGGAAGAATTCTTCCTGGGTACGCTCTTTTTGGGCCAGGAACTGGATATCGTCCACCAGCAGCACGTCGACGTTGCGGAACTTGTCGCGGAAGCTGGTCATCTTGTCGTAGCGGAGCGAGTTGATCATTTCATTGGTGAACTTTTCGCTGGACACGTAGCAGATACCCAACTGCGGTTGACGTTTGCTGATCTCGTGGCCTATTGCCTGCATCAGGTGGGTCTTACCCATACCGACGCCGCCATAAAGGAAGAGCGGGTTGTACGCCTTCGAAGGACGTTCCGCAACTGCCTGACAGGCCGCGTGGGCAAACTGATTTCCGCTGCCGATGACGAATGCGTCGAAGGTGTATCGCGGGTTGAGTTGCGCCGCTCCATCCCAATCGAAGCGTGACTGTGACGGATGAGTCGACGGAGCCGAATAGGCAGAAAGGCCGCCGTCGTGCCGGACGGGTGTGGCGGCTGGATCGTCCCCCGGGGGAACGAACTTCACTTCCTGATACTCGAGGCCAAGATTGTCGAGGGCCTCCTGAATCAGGTCGGCATATTTGTCGCCTACCTGACAGAACTCAGGCTTGGGCACCCACACAAAAAGCGTGCCTCCGCTCGAATGACTGTAGCGGGTGGGCTTCAGCCAGGTGTCGTAGGAATGCCGGTTGATCTTTTTTTCCAGCGCGTCAAGAATGCGCAACCACGGATTGGGGGCAAGAGTTGGACTTGAAACAGACATAAGAAATTCTTGGTGGCGCTACATAAATCAGCGGCCTGAAATTGTGATTGCAGGATAAAAACGCTCATTTTCCAGCGCAGCAACCTCCGCACTGCGGGGCGGTTTCGCTGGAACGAGAAAAATTTTCAATGAGCAGGGACGGTCCGCATACTAGCACAAAAAAATTGTCTTGGTGGAAATCTTCGATAAAGATTTTCTCTGACCTCCACGATTCAAAACGCGAAGAAAAACTTCTGTCAAGTAGCGACTTTGTAACTGCCGCGTGCATGGTGCAGCAATGCGCGAACTTGAAAGCCCAAGCACGCGCACGGGAATGAACCTTGGCTGGTGCATGGATGGTCCGCTCCGGTGGTCGCAACGCGTGGCCCGGTTTGCCCGTCTGCCTTGGGTCATTTATACTTCTCATTCGTCCTATAGCTATTATTGCACCTACTAACTGAATCAGGAGCAGCTAAGTTTCATGCCCAAGCGGACTTTCCAACCTAACCGACGTCACCGCTCGAAGACGCACGGATTTCGTACCCGGATGAAGACCAAGAGCGGCCAAGCGGTGATCTCGCGCCGGCGCGCCAAGGGACGCAAGCGGGTGTCGGTGAAGCCCGGCTTCCGTGAGTAGCCGATTTCCTTTTCCGGAATTGACGGCAATTCCGCAACCTGAGTCTGGATCGTGAATTGTGAGCGCTCTCGCTCCGAACGGCGGTCTCAATCTGCCCGGCCCCGGCAAACGCGCCCGTTTTACGGGCAGCATGCGGTTGCTCCGGCACGCCGACTTCGAGCGCGTCTACAAACAGGGCCGTCGTCACTTCGCCGCGCACATGACCGTGTTTTATCTGCGGCGGGGGCAGGGCGAAGGGCTTCGCATCGGGTTAACCGTGGGACGGGTGCTGGGCGGGGCGGTCGATCGCAATCGTATGAAAAGACGATTGCGAGAGTCGGTCCGCTTGCGATGGCCGGGAATTCGTGTTCCTGTAGATATAGTGATCAATCCAAAGAAGTCCGTGCTCAAAGTTGACTTTGCCGTCTTAGAGAATGAGATCAGCGGCGCTTTCGAAGTAATCCAAAAGTCGCTAGGAACACGTACCACGTAGTCCAGATGTTGTCATCCCGAGCGAAGCGAGGGATCTGGGTTCTTCGCCTGTCCAGCGAAAACCAAGATTCCTCCTCGGCTTCGCTCCTCGGAATGACAGGATGGTTCGTTAGTTGCTGAAACCGAGGAAAGCTCGGCAGGGCTTGTTTCAGCCTGACGGATACAGATGAATCAAATTCACAAGACGGTCGTGCTGCTCTTACTTCGAGCATACAAATGGGCGATCTCGCCCATGTTCTTGCCGGCTTGCCGGTATATGCCCTCGTGTTCCGAGTACGCGATGGAAGCGATCGATCGTTACGGAGTTGCTCGGGGAAGCCTGATGGCAATCTCGCGAGTAATGCGCTGCCATCCGTTCGCGAAAGGCGGGATCGATCCTGTAATCAAGCTGGAAGCTAGTAAGTCGACGGGTTGCGGCGTGCCGGTTCGGAGCGCTTGGCGAAACCAAGCTTTGCAGTCATTGAGAAAGTAAATTTGGCAGAATTCCAAAATCCTCAGCAAGAACCAGGCATGGAGCGCCGGTTGCTTCTCGTCTTCGCCTTGACCTTCCTGGTCATCGTGTTGTTCCAGCCGATACTCAAGAAATATCTTCCACAACCTTCGAGTCCTGCACAGCAGACCCAGAGCCAGCCTCAGACAGCGCCGCAGGCTGCTGCCATCAATCATGCCCAGCCACCGCAATCGGTAGTTCCGGCGCTCAATGCGGGCGCGACCAAGCAGGCAGCTTCTGAATCGGAAACTGTGGTTGAGAACGATCTGTACCGCATCACGTTCACCAACCGTGGCGCGCAGGTCAAGTCCTGGATCCTGAAGAACTTTACCGGCGACAAAGAACAGCCGCTGGATCTGGTCAACAACCCCGCCGCGGAAAAGTATGGCTACCCGCTCTCCTTGTGGACTTACGACGAGACCCAACGCAACAAGCTGAATTCCGCCCTTTACATTCCGGAGTCCGATCCGGGAATGGACCGCAGCCATCTTGGCTCGGTCCAGGTGAAAGCGCCCGCCACAATTACGTTTGAATACGCCGACGGCGATGTGGCCGTCCGCAAGAGCTTCAGCTTCGACCATACCTACGTGGTGCGTGTCGAAACCTCGGTGGTTTCCAGGGGAAGTCAAATCGCGGCTTACCCCGCATGGCCTGCGGGCTTCGGAGACGAGTCCACCCTCTCTTCCTATGCGGCCAGTCAAATTGATTATCAGTACAACAACAACATTGAACGATTGGCCATCAAGAAAATCAGTGGCGGCAACACACTCCACATACCGTTCAACTGGGCAGGAGTGACCGATCAGTACTTCGCTGCGGTCTTCATTCCGGACGATTCGCAGAACTCCGCTTTGGTCACTCTGCGGAACCCGCTCAACGTTCCGAAGAATCCGAAGAACCCGAACCCGCAGGATACGGCTCCCGCGGACGTGCTGGGAGCGGCTGTCGGCAACCCCAGAGGTCCGACCGTCGCGCGAATGTATGTCGGGCCCAAAGCACTGGCGACTTTGGAGTCCGTGCCCGTGCCTACCATCGTCGGCGCGGACCCAGACTTGCGCGGACTCATCAACTTTGGTTTCTGGGGTGTGATTGCGCGTCCACTCTTCTTGTGGCTCCGCTGGATCGAAGGCATTGTCAGGAACTGGGGCTGGGCGATCTGCATCCAAACCTTGATCATCAACCTAGCACTGATGCCATTGCGCATCTCAAGCATGAAGTCCGCGCTCAAGATGCAGAAGATCCAGCCGCAAATGAACTCGATCAAGGAAAAATACAAGAAATACGGCATGCGTGATCCGCGGCGGCAGGAGATGAACACGGAAATCGGCGAGTTGATGAAACAGGAAGGCGTCAGCCCAGTCGGTGGATGTTTGCCGCTTGCCATCCAGATGCCATTCCTCATCGCCTACTACAGCATGCTGGGCTCGGCGCTCGATCTGCGCCACGCATCCTGGTTGTGGATCCACGATCTCTCGTCACCCGATCCTATGCATATCTTGCCGATCTGCATCTTCATCACTATGCTGATTACACAGCGCATGACGCCGCAGGCGGGAATGGATCCGTCCCAGCAGAAAATGATGAACGTGATGATGCCGGTCATGATGGGGTTCCTCAGTTGGAATTTTGCTGCCGGCTTGTGTCTTTACTGGGCAGAAGGTAATTTGATCGCCATCGCACAACAGGCCATCATGAACCGTACCAGCCTGGGGCGTGAAATGCGCGAGATGGCGGCGAAGAGAGCAAGAAAGAAAGACAAGTGAAACTGAGAGCTCGATCATGCCCATTCCTGACAAAATCGCAGCTGCCAAAAAAATCGATGTACTTCTCCGTGGTGTCGTCACCCACGGCGGTCTCCACCTCAAGTATCGGATCACGGTGGATCCGCCAATCACCCAAGAGCGCGATTGGGAACGGCCCGAGATTTTAGTCGAACTCTCCGGACCCGATTCCCCTTTGGTGCTGGAACGAGGCGGCCAACTGCTGCGCGCCATCGAAACCTTGGCGATTGAGATGCTCCGCCTGCCCGGCAACGAGCATGAGAAAGTCAGCTTCGACTGCATGAATCAGCGCGCCATGCGGTTGGAGGAACTTCGGTTGGCTGCTTGCGTAGCTGCGGAAAGAGTTCGTAGGACAAGTCTGCCATACGAGTTTGCGCCCATGTCCTCGCGCGAGCGTCGCATTGTGCACTTGGCGTTGCGCGATCACGCCGACCTGCACACCGAGAGCCAGGGCGAAGGCGGACGACGATGCCTGGTGGTCTACCCTAAGAACTACAAGCCCGCGAGCAACCCTGCATCGCGGAATCTCCCGTGAGCCGTACTTTGATGGAATAGCAGCTCGCAGGGATAAAATCGCTACAATCTTCCGGTGAACCTCGACGACACTATCGTCGCCATAGCCACTCCTCTCGGTCGAGGAGGCATCGGCGTAGTCCGTCTCGCCGGGCAGGACGCAAAGAAAATCGCCTTGCCCATGCTACGCCTGAAACACTATCTCGAACCCGGACACGCTGTATTCGGAGAACTGGTTGAACCCGCCGATGAACACACGGGGACAGCCGCGCAAAGCGTGGCAGGTCGCATCGACGAAGTCGTTGTCACCTACTTCGCCAAGCCACACTCCTACACCACCGACGACATCGTCGAAATCTCAGCTCACGGATCGCCCGTAATTCTGCGGCACATCGTTGAGCTTGCCATGGCTCGAGGCGCGCGCCTTGCCGAGCCCGGCGAGTTCACCATGCGCGCCTTTCTCAATGGACGCATCGATCTTACTCAGGCGGAAGCTGTCCGCGACCTCATCGAGTCCCAAACTCTCTACCAAGCCAAGATTGCAGCGCAGCAGCTCGAAGGCGCACTCTCGCGCCGCCTGCACCCGATCAAACAAAAACTGATTGAGCTGGTCGCAACCCTCGAGGCTGGGATCGACTTCGCCGAAGACGACATCTCGGTTCTCCCCAGTGATCAGATACTCCAGCGTGTCGCCGCAATCCGCGCACCGCTTGAAGACCTTGCCGCCTCGTTCGCTTATGGAAAGATCGTCCACGAAGGTCTAACGCTCGCCATCGTGGGTCGGCCCAACGTCGGCAAATCGAGCTTGTTTAATCGCCTGGTCGAGCACGAACGCGCGATCGTGACCGCAACTCCCGGCACTACTCGCGATCTGGTCAGCGAAACCGTCGCCATCGGAGGCATCCCCATCAAACTCGTCGACACTGCGGGCATTCGTCGCGCCCTCGACGAGGCGGAAAGTATCGGTATCCGAAAATCCATGGAAGCTCTCGCCGACGCCGACCTAGTCCTCGTTGTGTTCGACTCTTCTCATCCGCTCGCCATCGAAGACAAGGATCTGTTAGGCCAAGTGGCGGGAGGGCGGGCGATTGCCGTCGCCAATAAGTGCGATCTCGTCGATCATCACGTGGGGACAGCCGCCCCCGGCTGTCCGGCCGCGCAAAGCTCAGCAGATCCGAGGGGCGACTCCCTAGATGGTGCCGAACACCTAACGGGTGAGAGAGTTCAAGTGCGGACTTCCGCAACCACCGGAGAAGGAATCTCCGAGTTACGCAATGAAATTCTGCGTCACGTCGGCGGGGAAGCCAACCCTCAGGCCGAGAGCGGATTCCTCACTAACCTCCGCCATCAGGAACGCGTCTGGGAATCAATCACGGCGCTTGGGGCGGCCACAGCGGCGATCGACAGCAAAGTTCCCCATGAAATGCTTCTGCTCGATCTATACAATGCCCTGCGGGCGCTCGATGAGATCACGGGGGCCACGACCACCGACGACATCTTGAACCTTATCTTCAGCACGTTCTGCATCGGCAAGTAGTCGTCGACACCCGACTTCCTAATCGTGGTCGTTCTTCTAGCGAGTTGTTGGCTTCTCGAAGAATTCATTCTGCAGCTTCAACCACTGGGTCGAGGATGTCCACGATATTGATCGTGCTCTCAATGCCGTTTAAATACTGACATCGCTGCGGCTCCATCTGAACCAGGTTGATGCTCTGGACACAGCCCTTGCCGGCATCGATCAGGAGGTCGACGCCAACGTCGAACCCTTTCGGGTAGCCATCGAAATGCTCAGCACCATTCCCGGCCTCAGCAGCCTCTCGGCTGAAGTGATCGTATCGGAGATCGGCATCAACAGGAGCCGCTTCCCCACCGAAGCCCAGCTGATCGCTTGGGCCGGACTCTGCCCCAAAAACGACGAAAGCGCCGGAAAACGCCGCTCCAACCGCATAAAAAAAGGCGCGCCCTGATTCAAGACCACCCTTGTCCAATGCGCCTGGGCGGCCACGCGCAAAAAGGGAAGTTACCTCCCGGCTCAATACCTGCGCCTCCGCTCCCGGCGTGGTCCAAAGAAGGCCATTGTCGCCATCGCCGCTTCCATCCTGACCGCCGCCTACCACATGCTCAAAAACGGCACCTCTATCAGGACCTCGGCGCAAACTCTTTGAGCCCGCAAAAAGGCTCCTTCTAGAATGGACGGCCATGGTGGGGTTGGCCGGCGAATTGCGAGGCGTGCTCATGTTTAGTTGTGATGGGAAATCTGCAGTTCGGATCACCTCGAAAATCCGGGGCGTGCCGCTCCCGGGAGCCGATAGAACAAACGGCGGATGCACTTGGCGAGGTCTGCAATATGATCGCGGGGAGCTTCAAACACAAAGTTAACGGACTTAGCGAACGTTGCGCGCTGAGCCCACCCACCGTTGTCACCGGGAAAGACTATCGCGTCCACCGGCAGGAATCTGAAGCAGGAATCTGAATCGTTGCATTCGCTGAGCGTAACGTTTAACTTCGATGGAGTTCCCATCTATCTCTCTCTCTCGAACTGCTAAAGTAGCAGATTCTTCTCTTCTTAATGTTCACACGTCGCCTTCCTCCAATTCTCCTACCTGGGCTACCGGCGCCTGGTGCAGCGGGTGTTTGGCCTTTCCCGATTCAATTCCGCGACCAAATGGGAGTTTCGGTATCTAATCAGGTTATTCAGCCAGTGTGGAAGTCCGTAGTCCCTCTTCTTCACGAAACTGAGACCAACCATGGCAAAGCCAATTCTGTTAAGCGTGGATGACGACTCGGATGTGTTGCGCGCGATTGAGCGCGACTTGCGGTCGCAATACGGCGCTGCCTACCGGGTGATCGCGAGCGATTCTCCCGCACAGGCGCTGGATCTCCTAAAGCAGCTCAAAGTCCGGAATGATAGCGTGGCCTTACTCCTTGCCGATCAGCGCATGCCGCATATGGACGGCGTCGAATTTCTGCAGGAAGGAATGCGGATCTTTCCTGATGCGAAGCGGGCATTGCTTACCGCTTACGCCGACACCACCGCTGCCATCAGCGCTATTAACGAAGCCAGCATCAATTATTTTTTCTTGAAGCCTTGGGATCCGCCCGCGGAACACCTCTACCCGCAACTGGATGACTTGCTCGACGACTGGCAAGCATCCTACCGTCCTCTCTTCCAGGGAATCCGCGTGCTGGGGACGCGATGGTCGCCGCGATCGTATGAGCTGCGCGACTTTCTCGCACGAAATCGCGTCCCCTACCAGTGGATTGATGTCGAAGTCTCTGCCAATGATCCGGAGACCAAGCGTCTGGTGGAGGCTCTGGGCCCGGAGGCCGCCAATCTCCCAGTCGTACTTTTTCCCGACGGCACAAAACTTCTGGAGAGTGTGCCGGCAGAGGTCGCTCAAAAGGTTGGGTTGAGAACGCGCGCCCAAACCGACTTCTACGATCTCGCGATTATCGGCGGCGGGCCCGCGGGCCTAGCGGCCGCTGTCTACGGTGCTTCGGAGGGACTGCACACCGTGATGGTGGAGCGCGAAGCACCGGGAGGCCAGGCGGGAATGAGTTCGCGCATCGAGAACTATCTGGGATTTCCCGCCGGGCTCAGTGGGAACGACCTGGCCCGGCGCGCAGTGGCCCAGGCGCTGCGCTTTGGAGTGGAGATTCTGTCGCCGCAGGAAGCGACCAGCGCCCGCACTGAAGGGTCTTACCGGATTATCAAGTTGGCGGATGGGAACGAGATCTCCTGCCATGCGTTGCTGATCGCGACCGGTGTACAGTGGCGGCGGCTCGAAGCTCCGGGCGTCGACCGACTGCAGGGCGCAGGCGTCTACTACGGCGGCGGCGCTACCGAAGCGCTTTCTTGCAAGGGCGAAACCGTCTACGTGGTAGGAGGCGCGAATTCGGCGGGTCAGGCCGCCATGAATTTTGCTCGATACGCGGAGCGGGTCATCATTCTGGTGCGAGGCGACTCTCTCTCCAGTACCATGTCCCAGTATCTGATTGACCAGGTCAAAGAGACGCCTAACATTCAGCTATGGGCACACGCCAGCCTGGCTGAGGCGCATGGCGAAACACATCTGGAAGAAATTTCGGTGCTTTGCTCGGATACGAACAAAGTGGAGCGAGTGCCCGCGAGCGCGATGTTCATCTTCATCGGTGCCTTGCCCCGAACCGATTGGCTGGGAACTCTGGTCGAGCGAGACGAGCGCGGCTTTCTGTTGACCGGTCCCGATCTTATTCGCGACGGCCAACGCCCCAAGGGGTGGACTCTCGACCGAGATCCCTTCCTGCTCGAGACCAATGTTCCGGGGCTGTTCGCCGTGGGCGATGTGCGGCACGGTTCGGTGAAACGAGTGGCCTCTGGAGTCGGCGAAGGATCGGTTGCAGTACAGTTCATCCATCAGTACTTGAGCAAGGTCTAAATGGTCGAGAAATCGGAACTACTTCGCGTCCCCGTATTCGCGGACTTACCTGACGATCAGCTCGACTGGTTCATCAGCCAGTCGGAAGAATTGCATCTGAAGGCGGGTGAAGGATACTCGCGCCAGGGCGATCCCGCCAATGCGATGTTTGTGCTTCTTGAGGGGCAACTTCAGGGACGGGGCGAGATTGGCGGCGAAACCATCATCTTCACGATAAGCCAGGGCAACGTCACCGGAGTGCTGCCGTTTTCCAGGATGAAGCAGTTTACGGTGAGCGGGCGAGCAGAAACGGACAGTCGCATCCTGCGCTTTCCTGCCTTGCTGTTTCCAGAACTCATACGGAAAATGCCCGAACTGACCCAGCGTCTCGTCGGCCTGATGGCGGACCGGATCCGTGAAACCACGCGGATGGAGCAACAACGCGACCGGTTGGCTTCCCTGGGAAAGTTGTCTGCAGGTCTCGCTCACGAACTCAACAATCCCGCTTCCGCAGCCAAACGTGCTGCCGGGCAACTGCGCGACATGCTGACTCGAATCAGGGATGCGAGTCACGAGCTGGGACGGCACGATCTCAGGTCCGCGGAGAAAGCGGAAATCGAAAAGTTAGAGGCTTCCTTCGTCCAGCAAAACGAACATCCGCCCGACGCGCTGACCACCAGCGACCTGGAAGAGCAGATCGATTCTCTGCTGCGCGGCCATGGACAGAACGACTTGTGGCAACTGGCAGCCGATCTGGCGCGAAAGCGTGTCCAGCCGGAAGTGTTGGAATCGTTATTCGCCATCCTCGATCCAGACACCGCCCGGGCCGCTCTGGTAAGGATCGCAGCTTCGGTTGAGGTCGCGAACCTGCTGAACGAAATTGAAAGCAGTACATCGCGAATCTCGGACCTGGTCCTCGCGATCAAGGAATACACGTACATGGACCAGGCGCCAGTGCAAAACGTGGACATCGTGAAGAGCCTGGAAATCACCCTTACCATCCTGAACTACAAGCTCAAACGCGGAGTAGTCGTGCAGCGCGATTATCAGAAAATTCCTTTCTTGGTGAATTCGTTCGGGAGCGAACTCAATCTGGTTTGGACCAACATCATTGACAACGCCATTGACGCCATGGGCGGGAAAGGTGAGCTTCGCGTTCGAACTTACCGTGACGACGGTTGCGTTGTAGTTGAGATCGGCGACAACGGTCCAGGAATTTCGCCCCAGGTCCAGCCGCACATCTTTGAACCCTTCTTCACCACCAAGGGAGTCGGCGAGGGAACCGGACTCGGCCTCGACACGGTCCAGCGAATTGTGAAAAAACACCGCGGCAACATTCAGGTCGATTCGAGGCCGGGCAACACGCGTTTTCAAGTGTTTCTCCCACTGGCGGACAATCCGACATAGCTCCGGCCACACTTCGCTCCCCAATTACTTACTCAGACGTCGAACTCGGCAGTTCACCACGTTCTGCATTGGTAAATAGCGACAGCATTTCCAATGAGTACACTTGCCCAAGGCCACAGCCGAGGCATTTCGGGCGATGCAATGGCGGCGTTCATACCGCGAGGAGCTTGCGAAACTGAGGAAATCCGCTCCAACTCTTCTGGCGGTCATCTTTTGCTGCGCCCTTGGCAGCGCTCAGGTAGCACCCTACGCAGACGCTGGAATCGGCGTTAACGGTCTTAGCTTTCAATCACCCTACTACTTTGGCGACGTTGGCGTGGACTGGGGGAACCGTGGTCCTATATTCGTCGAAGGCGAAGCTGGCGCGGATACTGCGAATCCAACTGGCCTCAACAACGGCACCACCTTTCGTGCCGCCGGAGTAGTGATGGGACGGGTAACGCGACACTGGCGCCTGGGAGGTGGGTTTCACTTCAGCGAGCTATTCACATCCCAATACGACAATCATTCTGTTTGGCCCACCGCGGGCGCCATGTTTGAGCAGGATTGGTTTCGCCTCAACGCACAATATCTGATACCCACGACAACCGACTACACCCTGAACGGACCTTTGTTTGACATGCGAATGCACTTGAAGCAAAGATTCTACCTACGCGAGCGGGTTGGAATTTATTCCTATCGCAATCCGAATCAGGTCAGCCCTTCTCATCACGTGAGTGCAGTCGCGGACTTCGGCATCTTATACGTGTTTCGCTGACGATGCACACGTAGCCCCGGACCCCTCGTCCGGGAGTAAAACGAGCCTCTGCAGGTCTTGGCGGCTGCGGAGCTTCGCTCCACTGGGACGGGTCAAAGACCCGTCCCCACCCGTGCAGTCGCTAGTTAGATAATGTTTTTTCGATCGCGGCCCGCAGGTCTTCGTATTGCATCAGGCCGGGATGGTATAACGCTACTCGGCCTTTGCGATCGACCAGAACCAGTGTCGGCGTGGTGCTGGCGCCGTAGTTAGTGAAGTTGGTTTTGCTGATGGGCACGGGGACGGTTTGCAGTCCGGGATAAAAGTGCTCCCACACCTGACCGATATAGGCGATCTCGTCTTTAGGCTTCGCATCCTCTCCCTTAGCCGCGTATCCGTAGAGTTGAGTGGGAGCGAGAACGGCCAGCCCCTTCGTCCCGAATTCAGAACTCAGGCGAGAGATGATCGGCCCCTCGTACTTGCAATCTCCGCACCAATGAGCCCAGAAAAACAAAAGAACCGGGGACCCTTTGAGTTGACTCAGTGGAACCGGGCGCGAGCCAAGATATTCCAAAGTACTGAGCGGCGGAGCGGCCTGTGTGGTCAGGCTGAGCAGGTTGAGATTCTTGTGCAGCCGCGGGCTGATCGAAGTATTTCCATAGGACACCAGAGCCTGGCGTAGCAAGGCGGCAGCTTGCGCGTTTTGGCCATGAGCAGCCAGCACCTGGGCCTGAACTTCGAGAGCTGCGCCCAGAGCGATGGGCAAATGCGGTTCGGCGTCGAGGGATCGTTTCTGGAGTAACTTGCGGGCCAGCGCCTCCGTCTCCTTGGCAGCCCCATCAGCCTTATCCAGCTGGTTGGCGGCCAACTCTTCACGCGCCGTCCAGGAGAGAGCTTCGAGATACTCCGGATCGGCTCCGTGTTGAGTGCGGTAAGTTTGCAGGGCGGAATCAGCCGCAGCGAAATTCCTCTGAGCTAGCGCAGTACGAACGTCTCCGACAATGTCGGCAAAGACGAGGGATGAGAGCAGGAGCAGAATGACTAAATAACGGAGACGCATATCTCCATGATGCAGCGAAGTCGGTAAAGTTTCCAGTCGCCACGGCACTCATTCTCATCACGACTGTAAGTCATTGATAATACGCCTGCTTGCGCCGTACCTAATGAAATACCTTGGCAATTTCAGGAATAGCTGAGGTACAATCCTGCTGCGTTTGATCTTTGCAGTTTTTCAGCAACTCCCGCGACAGCAGCGTGACCTGCCTGAAGAAGTTCTGCGATTGACACAGCGCACATCTAACAAAAAGGAATCGAGAGTAACACCATGGAAACAGGAACAGTGAAGTGGTTTAACGATGCCAAGGGCTATGGTTTCATCAGCCGTCAGAGCGGTGAGGACGTTTTCGTCCACTTCTCTGCGATCCAGGCGGGCGGATTCCGCAGCCTGCAGGAAGGCCAGCAAGTACAGTTCGACGTCGTAAAGGGCCCCAAGGGGTGGCAAGCCGAGAACGTGAAGCCGGCATAAACCGCTTACAAATTTTCGGCGAACGGGCGGCTAACCCAAGCCGCCCTTCGTTTTTAACGAGACTTTCTTCTCCTGCAACACGACACCATCGACAGCGCTGCCCGTCTGTAATACGTTCTGAATCGATTTGCCGTGTGTGGTGCGTTGCCCTCCCCCTTTTCTCAACGCCCCGCCTGTTTAGCTCTCGTAGCTGTAGAGCTGAAGGCTATTTGTGTCTGCGGGCCACGTGTGAGTTCACTCGCAACGAAACAGGGCTGAGGACATCGCGGCCTACAAGGCCCGGGGCGAAGGTCGAAGAATGCGTTCGAGGGGGGAACCATGAACCGCTTGCTGAAACCATCGTGGATCTTTTGTCTGGCCGGTATCTTTGCACTTTGCGCCGCTAACGCGCTTGCTCAGCAGTATATTTTTACCAACGACAACGTAGCCAATAGTGGCAACCGCACGACCGCCCTGAGTGTGAACAGCAAGGGCGCGGTCAAGCTACTCAAGCTACTAAAGACCTATCCGACGGGGGAAAGAGTGCGGGCAGCAGTTACTTCGCGCTGTCTCCGATAACTTCCGCCAAGATCAGGCTTGGCACTTGCCTGTTTGTTTCGAATGGCGGAGACAGCACCATCACCGCCTTCCAGGTCAATCTCTTCCAGGGAACTTTGACCGCGGTTCATGGTTCTCCTTTCTCGGATGGAGTAACCGGTGCGCAGCGCTTCGGCGTGGGGGTGGCGGCAGACAATCAGTTCTTGTTCGCGGGAAACACCAACAACAACAGCATCTCAGTAATGCGGATCAATGCCAATTGCTCGCTTAGCGCTCTAAGAATGTTCACCGTTCCCGGTTCGCCGTCCGGCATGAAGGTCACGTCCAATGGGGACTATCTGATTGGCGCCTACATTGGGCAGGTCGACTCTTTCAAAATCGATCCCATCACCGGGGATCTTACGGAACTTGGCCCGTTCAACACCCAGGGGGCTGCTGCCGGAGTCGAAATTAGCTGCGACAGCACCACTGCGTACTTTGGCGATGCCGCATCGAAGAAGCAGGTTGAGGTTTTCAGCATCCGCTCGGCTGGAGAGCTGAAGGAAATGAGCAACTTCACCAACAAGAACGGGGAAAGTTCCAACAACATAGTCGTTAGCGTTGACGGGAAGCACCTGTACGTGAGCAACACGATGTCAGACCAGATCACGACTCTTTCCGTGGATTCCAATGGGTCCCTGACCTACGACAGCACGGTGAAGCTGCACCAGCCCGGCACGTATGCGCTGGGATTGACCACGGGGACCAGCGGCCTGGATCTTTTCGTCTCCGAGCAGAGCAACCCGGAGCTGATCGGTGTTCTTGCGACCGACGGCGGTACTCTGAAGGAAGTTTCTGGCTCCCCGTTCCACGTGGTGAAGAATGGCTCCGACCCGGCCGGCTTGACCGCGTGCCGAGGGCCTGCAACTGAGGGAAAGGGAAGTCGGTCAGGGCTGAGCGTCGCGGATGAGGACCACGTCCGAATCCGTGTGGCCTCGGATCACGCCCACTTTGCTGCCATCAGGCGACCAGTGAAAGTCGTTGATATGTTCCGACTTGAAATCGCTGATTTGCTTTCCAGCCGAGCCGTCGAATGGCTGCAGCCAGAGGTCATCGACTCCGCCGTGGCGGAACGGGTAGACAATCGCTTTGCCGTCCCGCGAAAAACGGATCGTACCGCTTCGCGGGTGCTCGAACTGCATGGTTTTTACGATTTGGTTGGAATCGAGCGACAATACCGTGAGCGTCTCCACGTGCTCGCCGAGATGTCCGAAAGCGGCGAGAGCGACAGTCTTCGAGTCTGGAGAAACATCGAAGGTAGCTGCCAGTTCATCCGAGATTTTTTCCGCTTTCCCGCCTTCGATGGGTATCTTCATCAGTTGACCGCCGCTGACTGCGTCCACGTAGATCACCCAGCGCCCATCCGCCGTGCAAATCGGAAATTGATCCACCTTGCCATCCGAAAGCTGTTTGAGGTTTCCACCCGACGCGTCTGCTCGCCAGATGTTCAACACCCTGTCTCCTTTACTGGCGACGCTGCTGAAAACCAGGTAGCGGCCATCGGCACACGCCGACGCTGAGTCGGCGAGAATCCCGGCGTGCTCGACCAACTGGGTCGTGCTGCTTGATTCTGGATTGCGCAGGGCAAGGCCCGATCCCAAGGCCATGACTACTTTGGACTCTTTTGTCCAGCTGAAATTGAACACGGGTGCTCCGGAGGTGACCTGCCGAGCGTCGGCGGGATTCAAAGACGAAGCCGGCATTACGTACAGATTGTAGTAGGACTGGCTCAGTACGCTAACCACGGTGCGCCCGTCCGCCGCTATGCTGGGAGCGGAATAGTTGTTGGTATCGCGGGTCACCTCGTGCAACATCCCTTCCGGGTAGGAAACGTAAACGATCTGATTCCAGCCGAAGGCGGATTGCGCCAGCAGGCCGCTTCCGTTGGGCATCCACACCGGACGCTGCACGATGGTCGTGTCCGAGCTGAAAAATAAGGTCTGCTTTTCGCTGGCAATGTCGAGTGCCGTCAAACCGCTGAAGGCATTCCCCGGCTGCAGCACCATGCAAACGATCATCTTGCCATCGGGAGACCACGCCGGATCTTGCAAGCCACTGCGAATCAAACCACTGTACAGCAGTTTTTCTTCGCCACCTTCCGCCGGCAGGAGAAGGAGTCGCTCTTTGCCACCCTCCGGATTGTTGAACCGGAAATAGGCGATTTGTCGCCCATCCGGCGAGAAAGTGATGTTGGAGTCAATATCGGTAACCAGCTTCTGCGGAGTGCCGCCCAGAACTGGCGCTCGATAAAGGTACTTCAGCTCGCTGCTGCCAACTTCGCTGCGCGCGAAGTAGATGTAGTTGCCGTCGGGAGAAAAGCGTAGGTGAGCATAATTCACCTCCGCCGGCGGGATGACTTGAGTGTCGCTGTTCGTGGGGAGATTGCGCAGCCACAAGCTCTCCTGGCCAGCGTCGCGGACGACATAGAGGATGTACTTCCCGTCCGGCGCAATGGCCACTAGCGCAGCCTTGCCAGTTTCCGTAACCTTGGTGACGGAAATATTTTCGAAGGGAACCGGGCGCTTGCGATTGAACAGAGCGTAAACCCCATATCCCGCAGCAGCGATGAGTGCGATCATAACGAGCGCGACTACTCCAGCTCCCAACTTGTGCTCGCGGGCAGCGGCGACCACGGCTGATCCGCTGGAAGGCTGTTGTGCTGGCAAACTTGGCGCGGCTGCTACCGTGACCGAGGATCCGGAAACCGGTTGCGCCATCCTGCGGCCGGTTTCCGTATCGCGCTTCAGCCTCTTAAGATCACCCCGTAAGTCGGCGGCAGACTGGTAACGCAGATCGCGATCCTTCTCCAGCAGTTTGTCAATGACTTCCTGAAGCCGCGACGGAATCTGGGGGTTGAGTTGCGCCGCAGGCACGGGATCGCGTTCCAGGATGGCGTTGAAGATTACCGCCGAGGTGTTGCCCGGAAAAGGCAGCTGTCCGGTGGCCATCTGATAGATCACGGTTCCCAAAGAGAAAAGATCGGTGCGGGCATCGAGCTGTTCGCCGCGAGCCTGCTCCGGAGACATGTACGCGACGGTGCCGACCGTGCTGCCGGGGCTGGTGAGGCTGGCGGTGCGGGGACTGTCTTGCGTGGCTTCAAGAGTCTTGCCAGCCGTTTCGGCTGCGCGTGTCAGTTTGGCAAGGCCGAAGTCCAGAACCTTCACCTGGCCCCGCTGAGTGAGGAAAATGTTCGCCGGCTTGATGTCGCGATGGATGATTCCTCTCGCGTGTGCGGCATCGACCGCATCCGCCAATTGAATGCTCACGTCGAGCAGACGATCGACCGGCAGAGGTCCGCTGTGCAGTTTGGTATCGAGTCCCTGACCCTCGATTAACTCCATCGAGATAAAAGACTGATCACCGTCTTTTTCCACGGCGTAAATCGTGCAGATGTTGGGGTGATTCAAGGCTGACGCGGCGCGAGCCTCCAGCAGGAAGCGGTCCAGCGCAGAGGCGTCCCGCGCCAGTTCAGGCGGAAGGAACTTGAGGGCCACGCGGCGCCCCAGAGTCAGGTCCTGGGCCTCATAAACCACACCCATGCCACCGCTGCCCAAGCGCCCGGTGATGCGGTAATGCGAGATGGTTTGGCCGATCAAAGGAGGAACAAACCGAAAATTTACTGGATCGCTAATCTTAAGGTGCAGTGCGAGGTGAGTCAAACCCGAGAGGCCTTACATCCACACATAGCCCAAGCTAGGCAACGTTTTCAGCTTCCGCCAGAGTATTGAAAAATCGGAAGAAGTGCTCCACGCGGGTGACCTGAAGTGCATTGTGTATCCGATCGCTGACGCCGACGAGGGCGAGATTGCGCCCGTCTTTCTGATGAGTCACGTAGGCTCCTACCAGTGCGCCGATTCCAGCAGAATCTACGTAAGGCACGCTGGTGAAGTCGATGATGAGGGCGCGGGAATTGTCTGTACGCACTTTGGCCTGAAAGTCGAACAGCGTTGCGATGAC
Organism: uncultured Acidobacteriota bacterium; assembly: GCA_963838905.1. Classification (GTDB taxonomy): domain Bacteria; phylum Acidobacteriota; class Terriglobia; order Terriglobales; family Acidobacteriaceae; genus JABDBE01. The sequence goes on along the minus strand of CAWITE010000009.1, from coordinate 482,040 downwards.
CAGCGGCCCACTGAGGCGCAGGATACGCTGTCCATCCTTGGGGCCGGGAATATCCTCGATGACAAGGGGCTCGGAGGGCATTGCAAGAATATTAGGGCCGGAGCGGTAGGCCGATTGTTAAAGGAGTGTTAATTCTCGAGAGGCCGCGGCTAGCGCTCGGTCTTTCGGTACGACATAATGCTAAGACGCCATCGAGGAGGAGCGGGCACATGGCATTGAAGGTTGGCGATCTGGCGCCGGACTTTGAGTTGCCGGCAGTCGAAGGCGAGCAGCGGTTAAAGATCAAGCTCAGCGACTTTCGTGGGAAGAATCACGTGGTCGTGACCTTTCATCCGCTGAACTGGACCCCGACTTGAGGAGAACAGTTGCCGGCGTTCGACTCGAATCTCGAGAAGTTCGCCGCGCTTGATGCCCAGGTCCTGGACATAAGCACCGACTCAATTTATAGCCATCTTGCATGGCAAAAGCACGATATCGGGACCATGCATTTTCCGATGTGCTCAGATTTCTATCCCCATGCTCAGGTCACACAAGCGTTCGGCGTGTTTCGAGAGGGGCCACCACTCCCCGGGATTAGCGAGAGATCGGTGTTCATCGTGGACAAGAGCGGGAGAATCGTTTTTGCCAAGGTGTATCCGCTGGACCGGACGCCGGCGATCGGGGAGTTGCTGGAGGCGTTGAAAGGTCTGCAGTAACCTCTTGCAGCCTCAGTTGGTTGGATTCGGCGAAGGCGCTTTTTGCGTGAGGCTTATGTTTTCCAGATTTGCCCCCTCGTTCCCAACCACGATTTCCGCTTTGATCCGGTCGCCTGGAGACAATTTCTCAAGCGCCGCAGCGTCCTTGACCTGATACGGCATGGTCATTGCGGCCATGAAGCCGGGGATTTCGTCGCCATCGACATTGATGGACTGCGTTGCCTTGTCAACGGAAACCACGCGGCCGGTCAACTGGTACCGCTTCGCATTTCCGTTTTCAGCCTTGGCCCCCGTTTGCTTGGCACTGTGGGATGGTCCGCAAGCAGCCAGGAGGCCCAGGGCGAAGATAATCGCGATCAGGATCGTAGTGCCTGCCCGGTATCGACTCTCGAATGAATAGTTCACTGTTTTCTCCTTATGGTGCGCGGGCGCGTCGCCCGCGGCCAGATGATTCCTGTTAATAGTGGAATCTGTAGCGGAATTCAGCAAAAATCTCTCTGGGATCGTTCCAGTGGAACCCGCCGAAGGTGACGCTATTGTCCAACTCCACGCGCCGGTTGGCGACGTTCAAGGCCGTCACTGAAACCGAGAAGCGCTCCCCGAAGTCCTTTCCCAGAGCAAGGTCGAACGTAGTATGTTGCGGCAAGTAATCGCCCGGATAGGGCTGGCCGGGAAAGGCATTGGTGAAGCCGGAGCCATAGTAAACGCTGGTTGAGGCGTAGCTTCGCCAGGGAAGGTTCACACTCCCGACTATGCTCAAGGTGTTGCGCTGGTCGTGATCGAGCGGAGATAAGCCTGCCGGTAATGAAAAGTTCGTCAAACCGCCGGTGATGGCACCGCCGCCCTCGGCGATTTGATTGGAGTACGCCAGGTGAATCTGCCCCCGATGGGCAATGAGCGGCGAACTCAGTGTGAGTTCCCAACCCTGGATCAAACCTTGAGCAATGGTGATGGGAAAGAAAAGATTGGATTCCCCGATATTGTTGTGATCGAAGAAATTTACGACATTGGTCCGGAAGTTGTCGGCGTCGAGAGTCCAGCCCCGAAAGGGAATGGTGACTCCGTATTGATGCTCTTCGTCGCGTTCGCCGTGCAGAGGAATGAATCCTAAGTTGCTAGCGTTGACAAATTGGAGCAGCGGCCCCGAGGCGGTAATCAAAGGCGGCGCCTGGTAATAGTGTCCGTAGAATGCGCGGAAGACCCAATGCAGATGAGGAACGACAGCGGACACGCCGAAGCGCGGGCTGATCGCGCTTTCTGAAACTCCTCCCGAGAAATGCGTCGGGCGCATTCCCGCAGTCAGCGTCAACCAGGAAAAAGGTCTGAATTTGTCATCGATAAAAAACGCTTCCAGGCTGCCCGATGGGTTCTCGGTATCGGTAAACGGCAGGTTGCCGCTGCCATCGTTAAAGATCGCTCCAAATAGCGTGTCGTCTTTCTGGTAGAAGCTGTACAAACCGACCTGCAGATTATTCTTCGCCACATTCGCCGCGAAACTCACTTGGCCCCCACCATAGGTTGAGCCACGGTTTTGCGTCGTCGCTACTGGATAGTCCTGCGGCGAGCTCGAATAATCCGCTCGGTTGTAATGAAAAAAAGGCGAGACCGTCAGCAGGAGCTCGGAATTAAACGTGTGCACCCAGGAGAAATTCGCCAGGGCATCGCTTTCATGGTCGCCGTCGCGAAGGCCGATGCTGGGATACTGTCCATTCACAGGATTGTTCTCGACATCGTTCGGGAACGGGTCGTAGGGGATCTGGTAATAGTCCTTGCGTAGATTCGTCACCAGACGCAGTTGGTCCGACGGATCGACATTGAAGATCAGCGACCCGAATCCTCCATAGCCATTTTCGGCGTCGTGAACCACCTGCGGAACCGGTGTCTGAATGCCTAGGTCACTGCGATTCGCGTTCACGCTGGCGTAATAAGCGAAGCGCTCGGTGTGGCTGCCAAAATTCAACTGATCGTTGGTCTGGAAGAAGCTGCCCGCACTCAGGATCAACTCGCCTTCATTGTTCCGTTCAAAACCGGTGCGCGGAGCGATGTTAAATACGCCGTAGGTACGATCCCCGTATGCCGCGCTGTAGCTTCCACGCTGGATTTCGAGGTAGTCAATGTCCTTAGGATCAAACTGCGCACCGAGGTTGGAGGCGATATTGGTGTTGGGCACGGGAACGCCATCGATCAGCCAGCTGGTTTGATGGCCTCCCCGCATGTGCAGTTGGTCGTGGGTAACATAAGCGCCGGGAGTGTAGTCCGTGATCATCGCCAGACTATTCGTGCGAACCGCCCCCGGTGTTCGCTGGATCTCGGTGCGATTGACAGTGGTCGTGGGCGTGACCGAGTCGGTCGGCGCTACCACGGGGGGAGCCGAGACGTTGACCGTCTCCTTGGACGTGGCAACGCTCAACTGAAAATGCACCACAGGCTCAGTACCGGAAGCCACCACAACCGCTTGCGCAGCCTGCACAAAGCCAGGGCTCGCTACCGCAACTGAGTATTCGCCGAGTGGTACACCGTTGAATTCGAAGTTACCATTGGCTTCGGTGTTGGTGCTCTTCGACCACTCGGACGATTTGGCTTTCAGCATCACCATCGCCCCTTGAATCGGGCGGTGCTGCGGATCATGAACGATCCCGCGAACCGAGCCGAAAATCGTGGCGCTGACGGTGACGGCGAGCAGGAGCAAGCTGCCGGTAAAGAGAATACGAGTAAATCGCATGAGTTCTCCAAATACCTGTGAAGCGCCGATCGCCCGCCGTCAGGGCAAAAGGGGCGGGAAAGTTATTCCAGACGCATCGAATTCGGGAGGGCACGAGTTCACTCGTGCCGCAAAGCGCTGAAAAAATCCGGGCTTCAGCCCCTGAGGTGGAAAGCTCGAATCGAGCTTTTCGGCAGCCAGTGAACGCCTGCCGGGATACAAACTCGCGAGTGTTTTCAGCAGCTGTTTGGAATCAGGCAACGGAGAACTGCGGAGGGGCACGACCGGAGTGGGCGTAGTTGACCGATGAGGCGAAGTCAATCGATTGTCGCTCAGACTGCAGAATCGCTGACGCAGGCGTCGCCCGGGCGCATGTCTTGGAAGTTAGATGTGCCGCGCGACAGACGGTCAGGGGACGGCAACAGTCGTGTTGGCAGCACCCCGGAGGAACCTGGAACTCAGCGTCGTGGGAAGGACGGCCGTGCATCGGCTTCCGCATGCAGCAGGCGTGCGCCGGCGTGGCGGAGATCGCCAGAGCCACCGGGACGAACATGCCCACCAGTAGCAGAACCAGCAACAATCTGGCAGTCAGACGATCCATGAGCCTTAAACCCTGCTTAGACAGCGTAGAGAGATCGGTTTCAGCGTAAGACAATCTCTTCGACTTCCGCTGGCCACTGGAGAAACATTTTACAAGCATAACGGGAAAACAAATGTAACAAAATTGTTAAACCGGCATACATAGTTCCATGAGCCCAAGGGAACGCAAGGTTATCCCTACGAAAGATAACTGGGGGTAACGCAAATATATTCCACCTATTTCATCAGCACCAAGCGACCGCCATTGGTGAAAAGTATGACCAGATTCATCATGACCAACATCAAGTCATAGTGCCAGCCGTAGGTTTTCTCGCCCCAGAAACCGGTATGCCAGACGAAGATCTTCTTCTGGATGGCGCCAAGCATGACGAGAATCAGTCCCATTGCGGCAAGCTGTAAAGACACCGAAAGCTACGCCCAATGCTCCCGCCATTTCCGCTATTCCAAGAAAAATGGTAAAGCCCTTACTCATACCGATACTTTTGCTTCTCTCATCGGACTTCGTAACGTGACTCCAGCCGCTGGTGATGAAGACCAGGCCGGCCATGAGTCTGAGGGCAAGCAAACTGAAGTCGGCAAATTGAGTGAGTTGAGGAAACATTGCGCCGCACTCGATGGTTAAAGCATGACGAAGGTTGCTGCCTGTAGGGGAGATTCTTAGGCCTTGCCATGAATCTTGGCCCACCACCAACGCACGCCGACAAACAAGAAACGCCAGTCGTGAAAGAACTCAGGCTCTTTGTGCTCGAAGGCGTGACCGACGAATTGCAGCGTCCATCCCACAACGAAAAGCGCCAGCGCATAAAGCCACAACCGGCGAACGAAAATGCTGAGAAGGAATAGACCGAGCGAAACCAGAATGGCCGGTATCCCCAGGGTGTGGCATACCCGGTTCACCGGATGCTGATGGCTGCCGGCATAGTGCGCGATCCATTGTTCGTGAGTGCGGCCGCCCAGCATGACGATTTGATGATACACGCCTCGCACGAAAAAACGGCACCTAGAATACCGGGTTGAGAGGCCTAGTGGGGGCGTGTTAGCATCCTTAGTTTTGGGTAGGCTGCTCGACATTGGCCTATAGATGGTCCTCTTGATTTGTTCTCTATGGGGCCGCCGCAGGAATAGTCGCGATTAGAGCCGAGCTTTGCTCAGCCGGACAGCCGGGGGCGGCTGTCCCCACGCGACCTGGTTGAAGGAGTGAATCCGTGAAAGTTTACGAAGGCGCAAACATCCGTAATGTTGCCGTGGTTGGACATGGGCATGCGGGAAAAACCTCACTGGTCTCGGCCATGCTCTACACCTCCGGCGCAACCCCGCGGCTGGGCCGAGTCGACGACGGTTCCGCGACCACCGATTGGGACGATGAAGAGATCGCGCGCAAGATGTCGATCTCGGCCGGCCTGGCGTATGTCGAGTGGGGCAAGACCAAGATCAACATTGTGGACACGCCCGGATTCAACATGTTTGTCCACGAAGCCAAGATGGTGCTGCCCGTGGTCGATGCAGCTGTCGTCGTCGTGGACGGCGTGGCCGGGGTTGAGGTCGTCAGCCAGCGGGTCTGGAACTACTGCGAAGAATTCAAGACGCCCAGACTGATCGTTGCCAGCCGCATGGATCGCGAGCGCGCCGATGCGGAACGCGTGCTCGAATCCCTAACCAACGCATTCGGGCGCGCCGTGATTCCTTTGGAGTTGCCTATCGGTAAAGAAAAGAATTTCAGCGGCGTGGTCGATCTGGTGCAGATGAAGGCGTACACCTACGAACTGGGCGGCAACGGCAAGGGCAAGGAAACTGAGATCCCCGCCAACCTGAAAGACCAGGCTCTGGGGGCGCACGAGAAGCTGGTCGAGCTGATCGCCGAAGGGGACGACAAGCTGATGGAACAGTTTTTCGAGAAGGGAACTATTCCAGTCGAGGATCTGATTCCTGCCCTGCATAACGCCATTCGCGAGGACAAGATCTTCCCGGTAATCTTCGGGTCGGGTCTGGGCAACGTAGGCGCCGACCGGGTGATGGACTTCATCGTGGACTACACCCCCGCCCCTTCGGAGCATGAATGGGTGCAGGGAGAACCTGCTGCCTCCGGAAATGGTGAGCCTCCTAAGCGTCATGAGACTGACGCCGAGCCAGTTTCTTTATATGTCTTCAAGACCATTTCAGACGCCTTCGCTGGCCGCATCTCTTACTTTAAAGTATTTTCCGGCGTGCTCAAGAACGATGCCACCGTGCAGAATTTCTCCCGTGGTTCGGCGGAGAAGCTGGCGCACATTTCCATCATGCAGGGCAAGAACGCCGTGCCTGTTACCGAGTTGCACGCGGGAGATATCGGAGCCGTATCCAAGCTGAAAGACACGCTCACCGGTGACACGCTCGGCGACAAAAGCGCGCCCATTCAGTATCCGCGCGTGAAGCTGCCCGAACCAGCCATCACTTTCGCGATCGAGCCCAAGAGCCGCGCCGACGAAGACAAGCTGGGCCCCGGTATCCACAAGCTCATGGAAGAAGACGCCATGCTGCGCTTTTTCCGCGATCCCCAGACCAAAGAGTTCCTCATTGCCGGAACCGGGCAGCAGCATATCGAAGTCGTGGTCTCGAAGATGAAGAAGCGCTACCACACCGAGGTGATTCTGAAGGCGCCGAAGGTCCCGTACCGCGAGACCATCCGCGGCAAAGCCGACGTCCAGGGTCGCCATAAGAAACAGACCGGCGGGCACGGCCAGTATGGCGATTGCAAAATCAAGATGGAACCTTTGCCCCGCGGCGGCGAGTTCGAATTTGTCAACGATATTTTCGGTGGCGCGATTCCGAAGAACTATATTCCCGCCATCGAAAAAGGCATCAAGGACGCGGCTGCCCGCGGATACCTGGCCGGATATCCCGTGGTGGATTTCAGAGTAATCCTCTACGACGGTTCGTACCACGATGTAGATTCCAATGACATGTCGTTCCAAATGGCGGGCCGCATTGCGTTCAAGAAGGCCATGGAGCAGGCCAAGCCCACGCTGCTCGAGCCGGTAATGGCAGCCGAGATCACCATTCCCGACGAGTTCGCGGGCAGCATCATGGGCGACCTGAACAGCCGTCGCGGCCGCATCCAGGGCATGGACAACAAAGGCGGCAACACCGTAGTGAAGGCCGAAGTTCCCATGGCCGAAATGCTGACCTACGGCGTCGACCTCACCTCAATGACCCAGGGCCGCGGCAGCTTCAACATGGAAATGCATCACTACGACGCCGTCCCGGGATTGTTGCAGGAAAAGATTATCGAGAAGGCGAAAGCAGCGCGAGGAGATGTGAAGGAAGAGGAAGAGTAGATTCCCTACTGGCTCTATGATCAAGATCGCGTCGGTCCTACTCGTCCCTGGGCTTCACAACTCGGGCCCCGAACACTGGCAGAGCATCTGGCAAGGCAAGCATCCTGAATACCATCGAGTTCAGCAAGAGGACTGGGACACGCCTCGCTGCTCGGACTGGATCCGAACGCTACATGCTGTCATCTGCAGCATCGGAGAGGGTCCGGTCGTTCTGGCCGGCCATAGCTTAGCCTGCGCGACTATTGCTCACTACGCTGCGAAGCATGCCGACGACGAAGGCCGAGTGGCCGCCGCTTTCTTGGTAGCTCAGAGTGACGTGGAAGCACCAACCTATCCGCACGGATCAAGCGGATTCAATCCCATACCATTGCGGAAGTTGCCATTCCGTTCCATCGTGGTGACCAGTATCGACGATCCCTATGTCACGTTGGAGCGCGCCGAGTTCTTCGCGCACTCTTGGGGAAACCGCCTCAGCAAGATTGCCAATGCCGGACACATCAACACCGCGTCCGGTTACGGAGATTGGCCAGATGGCGAACAATGGCTTGCAGAACTTCGCGAGATTCGCGCGTAGCACTCACAATCTGGCAACTCGGAACCGAGAACTGGTAACATCCGTCCAGTGGCAACCCTCAAAAACACTCCCCGGCTTCCGCAAGACCGCGAGCGCATCGTCTCCGCCGCCCCGGTCGAGGACGATTCTTCCTTTGAGCTAAAGTTGCGTCCGCAGCGCCTGTCCGAGTTCATCGGCCAAGCCAAAGTCAAAGAGAATCTGGCTGTAGCCATTGAAGCCACGCGTTCGCGCGGCGAAGCCCTGGATCACGTTTTGCTTTACGGCCCGCCGGGACTCGGCAAAACAACGCTGGCTACAATCATCGCCAACGAACTCGGCGTACCTTTTCAACAGACCTCGGGTCCAACGCTTCAAATCAAAGGCGATCTGACCGCGATCCTGACCAACGTCCGCAACAAACAAGTCTTATTCATCGACGAAGTCCACCGCCTCCAGCCCACGCTAGAGGAACTCCTTTACTCCGCGCTCGAAGACTACAAACTCGACATCATCATCGGACAAGGCCCGGCGGCGCGGACCCACACCATGGACGTGCAGCCGTTCACCTTCATCGGCGCCACCACACGGGCAGGCCTGCTCTCCTCGCCGCTGCGCTCGCGCTTCGGCATTGTGCTCCGGCTGGAGTTCTACAGCCACGAAAATCTGCGCATCATCGTGGAGCGCTCAGCAGAAATCCTGGGCGTGGAAATCGACAGACCCGGAGCCCTCGAAATCGCCAGCCGTTCCCGCGGAACGCCAAGGATCGCGAATCGCCTGCTGCGCCGCGTCCGCGACTACGCCCAGGTGCGAAGCGCCGGGAAGATCGACTTGCCCACGGCTCAAGCGGCCCTACAAATGCTAGAAGTGGATCGTTACGGCTTCGACGAAGTAGATCGCAAGCTCCTATTGATCATCATCGAAAAGTATCAAGGCGGCCCAGTCGGGTTGAATACGCTCGCTGCCGCGCTGGCAGAAGAGCCCGACGCGATCGAAGAAATCTACGAGCCCTTCCTGATCCAGATCGGCTTTCTCGACCGAACTCCCCGAGGAAGAGTCGCAACTCAACTAGCCTACGAACATTTCGGAATAACCCCAAACCGAAAACAAAGTTCGCTGTTTTAGAATGCCGTGAGACCTTCAGTCTCCCCTAAGGCTCTAGATAGTCCCAAGTTCCGAAACTTGCCGCTATCTGCTACTCTGCCCTGCGATGGACTATCTATGGACGCCCTGGCGCTACGCCTATGTCACCGCAGGCGAGAAGAATACCGGCTGCATCTTTTGCGACCTCCCCAAATTAGGGGACGATGCCAAAGCCCGCATCGTGCATCGCGGCCAACGCTGCTACATCGTCTTGAATACGTTTCCCTACACCCCGGGGCACGTAATGGTGGTGCCTTTCGCGCATCTCGATGAATTGCAAAAACTGCCGCTCGACGCGGCTCACGAAATGATGGATTTGTCGCAGACCATGGAACGTGTGCTGCGGCAGCTCTATGCGCCCGACGGCGTAAACCTGGGCATGAACATTGGGAAGGCCGCCGGAGCCGGCGTTGCTGGGCATATCCACATGCATGTGCTGCCACGCTGGGTGGCGGATGCGAATTTTGTTTCGGTAGTCGGAGAAACGCGAATCTTGCCGGAGAGCCTGGAGATCACGTACGAGAGAATCAGAGCGGCGCTCGCGTCTCCGGCGTCATCCTGAGCGAGTGTTCGAAGGGCGAGAACCCCGCTCAGGATGAGCGCCGCAAACGCAAGAGGCGCACAATCGCGGCACCAAAACGCCGGACCGCGATGCTCCCTATGCGCCCATGCGCATCTCCGTGAAACCTGCCTCGAGAAGTCCAGATTTCTTTTCCCTCGCTCGGTTGCCAGAGCCTCCCCGAGTCTCTAGCTGACGATTGGCAGTAGCGTTGAGGAAAGCCTAAGGCGGGACGAATTCACTTTTGTCATAAGAATGTCAAGAGTTTGTAAGTTTTTGTGGAGCAAAACTGGGGCAGGAGGACAGGAATGTCAGAAAGCACATACCAATTGGCTAGTCTTCGAGAACAATCCGATCGCTTCGTAGTGCTGTCCGGTTGTTCGGGCGGAGGAAAGTCTACGTTGCTGACGGCATTGGAGCGTAGAGGGTTCATTGTCTTTGAGGAGCCGGGACGACAGATCGTAAAAGAGCAACAATTTCTCAGGGGAAATGCCTTGCCGTGGACTGATCCGCTCCAGTTCGTGGAGTTATCGGTTTCGCGATCGATCCATCAAATGGCGCTGGCTGCAAGAGTGGACCGGCGGTCGTTTCTTGACCGCGGAATCGTTGATGCCATCAGCTTTCTGGAACACCTTTTTCTGCCGGTTCCGTTGCATTTGGAAAATGCTGTCAAGCAGTTGAGGTACCACCGACGGGTTTTCATCGCCCCGCCCTGGCCGGAAATCTTTGCGGCCGATGCCGAGCGCCGGCATAGCTTCGATGAAGCCAAGGCCCAGTATTCGTCTCTCCTCCGCACATATGAACGCCTTGGATACAGCCTGGTTGAGCTGCCAAAAATCGACGTCGAATCCCGAGTGGAATTCATCGTGGGGCAGCTAGCAGAGTCTGGCTCGTAGCCCGGGCCTTGTTTATCCGGCCGTGTTCATCCGGGCTTTGCCGAGGCTTGCTTACGGCCGAACTTAGCGTCCTAGCAACTCGTCCAAATCCTTTTCGCCGATCACGCTTACTTCCAATTCCTTGGCTTTATCGAGTTTGGAGCCGGCATCAGTGCCGGCGACGACGTAGTCGGTTTTCTTGCTGACCGAGCCCGATACGCGCCCACCAGCATCTTCGATCATCTTCTTGACCTGGTCGCGTGGACGAGTAAGCGTGCCCGTCAAGACAAACGTTTTCTCCGCGAGTTTCGTGCCGCGTTCTTTCTTCGTTCCCGCAAAGGTCAAGCCGGCGTTACGCAGCCGCTCTACCAGTTCACGGTTACTCGCCTCCTGAAAAAACTCCACGATACTCTGCGCGATCCGCGGTCCCACCTCATTCACCTGGCGAAGTTCTTCTTCCCTTGCGTTCATGAGCGCGTCCATCGACCCGAGATCTTCGGCCAGGAATTGCGCCGTTCGCTCCCCCACAAAACGAATCCCCAATCCGTAGATCACGCGTTCGAGCGGCAGCTTCTTGGAGGCTTCGACCTCGTCGAGCACATTCTGCGCTGATTTCTCGCCCATCCGCTCGAGCGAGAGCAGATCGTCCTTGGTCAGCTTGTAAATGTCGGCGACATTCTTCACCAGTTCGCGATCCGTAAGCTGATTGACCAACGCTTCTCCCATGCCGTCAATGTTCATTACGCCCCGCGAGGCGAAGTGCAAAATCGTTTCTCGCAGCTTGGCCGGACAGTTGGCGTTGACGCAGAAATAGTCCACTTCGCCTTCCGTACGCACAACTTTAGTCCCGCACACGGGACACTTCTCCGGCACGTGGATTACCTTGTGGCCGCGCGGGTGATCTTTATTGTCCACAACGCGAGTAACCTTGGGGATAACGTCGCCGCCGCGCTCGACCTCGACCCAATCGTCAATCTTCACACCCAGCCGCTCGATCTCATCCGGATTATGCAGGGTCGCGCGACTGACGGTTGTTCCGCCAATCGGTACGGGCTTCAACATCGCCACAGGAGTCAATTTGCCGGTCCGGCCGACTTGCCACAGAACGCCTTCAATCTGCGTGATGCCCGCGCGAGCCGCGTATTTGTAAGCGATCGCCCAGCGCGGAGCCTTCCCCGTATAGCCGAGTTCCTCCTGCAGCGCGGTGCGATCCACCTTGACGACAATGCCGTCGATTTCATAGGGAAGTTGTTCCCGCCTGGTTTCCTCCTGCTCGATGAATGCCCACACCTCGTCAAAGTTCTTGGCCAGCTTCCGACTCGGATTGACTTTGAAACCGGCAGCATTAAGAGCGTTCAGACTCTCCCACTGCCGGTCAAACAATGTCCGCCCGTCTTTCAGTGACATGTAGGCAAAATAATCGAGCCGCCGCTGCGCAACGATGCTGGGCTCAAGTTGGCGAACCGTCCCGGCGGTGGCGTTGCGCGGATTGGCAAACAACGACAGCCCTTTCTCCTCGCGCTGCTGGTTCATTTTCCTAAATGCGGCAAGCGGCATGAGCATCTCCCCGCGCACTTCGAAGTCCGCAGGAATGCCTGCCGCCTTGAGCTTTTCTTTCGGAATCGATAGCGGAATCGAGCGCACCGTGCGCACGTTCAAGGTGACATCTTCGCCGATGGTGCCATCGCCGCGCGTTATGCCGCGCACCAGTCGGCCATTTTCGTAAAGCAGGGCCAGCGACATGCCGTCCAGCTTTAATTCACAAACGTAGTCAATGTTCTTGCGCCCGCTGAGTTCGTGAACCCGCCGCTCCCAGTTGCGCAGTTCGTCGACACTGTAAGTATTGTCCAGCGACAACATAGGCGAGGAGTGCGCCGCTTTAACCACACCTTCGCGGGGCTTGCCGCCAACCCGTTGCGTGGGAGAATCGGGCGTGACTAGCGTGGGATGTTCGGCTTCAAACTTCTTCAGTTGGATCATCAGTTGATCGAACTCGGCGTCACTGATCTCCGGATCGTCGAGAACGTAATACCGGTATTCATGGTGGCGGATCTTGTCGCGGAGCGATTCGATCTTCTTTTCGACATCTTTCGCAGCGGTAGCCATCGCAAGAGATTATAGGCGAGGAATCGTTCTAAACTGATCTCATGCCGGTCCTCGAAACCCAGCGGCTCTCGCTTCGCGAATTTCAACTCGAAGACCTGGGCGCTCTCGCCACCATCCTCTCCGATCCGGAAACCATGCGCTACTATCCGATGCCCTTCGATCGGGCCGCCGTCGCGGGTTGGATCCAGCGTAACCGCACTCGCTACGCAAATGACGGCTATGGACTTTGGGCCATGATTCTGAAGTCCACCCGTGAACTGATTGGTGATTGCGGCTTGGTGCGCCAGAGTGTTAACGGCGTGGATGAAATCGAAATCGGCTACCACGTACGCCGCAATCTGTGGGGTCAAGGCTTTGCCACCGAGGCCGCCCGTGCCTGCCGCGGCTTCGGATTCGCGAATCTCGAGGTCGACCGTCTCATCTCCCTGATCCGCCCCGAGAATCTCGCGTCCCGCCGCGTCGCCGAGAAGAATGGCATGACGATCTGGAAAGAAGTGACCAGGGCGAATTTGCTACATTACGTCTACGCGATCAAGCGCGACGGGGGACTTCTTCCGGTAGAATCCCCGTGACCGATGCGCAAAGCCATACTCCTCTACAACCCGCTCTCCGGCCGCCGCCGCGGACGTCGCCTGGCGGATGTAGAGGCCGCACTCTCAATTCTGCGAAGCGCCGGAATTGAAGGCTCGGCCGCGCCAACGCGCGCCGCGTCGGACGCCACCGACCAAACCCGCCAAGCCATAGCCGCTGGCTGCGACACCGTATTCGCCTGCGGCGGCGACGGCACCATTCACGATGTGTTGCAAGGGTTGGTGGGCACGAACGTCGCATTGGCCATCATCCCTCTGGGTACCGCTAATTCGCTGGCGCACGATCTGCGGATGCCGCTTTCTCCAGCCGACGCAGCCCGCGCTGCTTTAAAAGCAAAGTCTCGCCGCATCGCCGTCGGCCGAATCGAGTACCAGGATTTCGCCGGGAAGCGCACCTCCAGATATTTCACCGTCACCGTCGGAATCGGAGTAGACGCGCACCTGTTCTACAAACTGGATGCCATGGCCAAGCGGCGTTTTGGCATGGCCGCATACTGCGCCAAAGCAACCGGATTGTGGCTTACCCACACGATGGAAAACTTTGCGGTAGAGATCACGGAAGAGATCGCGGAGAAACGACAAAGCCGTCAAGCGGAAGTTTCTCAGCTACTCGCAGTTCGCATCGGCAATTTTGGGGGAGTGCTGCGCGAACTCGCCCCCGGCGCGTCCCTCGAACGCGACGACCTTCGTCTGGTGCTCTTCCACACCCACAGCCGCATAGCATATCTGCGCTACGTCCTGCGCGGACTCTTCGGCACCAACTGGAAAGTTCCCGGAATCGAACTCGTCCACGGCACGAGCGCAGTCTGCCGCGATGCAGCATCGCCGACCGACTCGGGGACGAAACCCCGCATATTCGTCGAGGCCGACGGGGAACTACTGGGAACCCTGCCCGCGGAAATATCGGTGGTCCGCGATGCCTTGATGTTACTGCTGCCGGTGACGTCGTCCCACTTCATGAACGCCAGGCTTTCGAGTAGGACCGGTGTAGGAGAGTCTTGGAACTCTGGGCATCCAGAATAAAGTGATCGCCAAAGGTCGGGAAGTTCTGGGCATTATGTCTTCCGAGTTTTCGGGCTCAGTTGGCTTAATCGCAAGGCCCGCAGACGCTAGGAGTAGGTATGCCGAACCTGCAACAGTGGAAGATGGCACGAAGCGTGGCGGTTTTCGGAAGCGCCGGGAAATTGGGAAGAGCTGTACGATTGAGGTATCGTTCACGCCCAAGTCCAAGGGAGTACGCACCGGCCTGGTGCGCATCGCCGATAACGCCTCGGCCAGTCCGCAGACAGTGCATCTGAAGGGCACCGGCGATTGAACGGTTGGCAAGCGAGCCCTGTACATTTTCGCTGGACCCTGCTGGTCTCCGATCGGCTAATATAGATGGAATATGTGTTATCTGTGTGCTAACGCTAGCTCGTTGCTGTTTCGCTCTTCAACAATTTTCAACTTTCGAAACGCACTGTCGGGGTGGACCATCTTGGAACTCCTTATTCCGGAATATCTTACGTATAAGTCCTTATTCCTCAAAGATTTTGGGGGTAGTCGGTCGTAACCTCATCATTCCAAAAGATCAGGAGGGGGGAGGGATAAACTACCTGGGTATCTACCTCGCGGTCCTTGCGGAACCGCAAAATCAGATCATCGATCAGGACGGCAAAATCGCCTGTCAGCCGTTCAACGACAGAGTAATGTATTCTCTCTGACTCGGGCCGCGAACAAGGCCCCATCACACTTGGAACCCATTACTCACTTTCTGGCCGGCGCTTGCATGGGACGAGCCGGATTGAATCGCAAGACGGCTCTTGCCACCGCTACGGTGACGCTTGCCGCCGAAGCGCCTGATCTGGACGTGCTCGGCGAGTTCAAGGGACGGGTTTTCAGCTTCGCTCATCATCGCGGCTTTACCCATTCTTTCCTGGGCATCGCGCTGGTATCGGCGGTGGTCGTCGGCCTCGTGTATGCGATTTGGCACCTGCGCGAACGAAAGCTTAAGGATCCCAATTTGCCCCCGCGCTGGGGGCTGTTGTTCGGGTTCGCGTATCTCGCAGGCCTGAGCCACATTCTGCTCGATTACACCAATAACTACGGCGTCCGCCCCTTCTGGCCATTTTCCGAGAAGTGGTATTCGTGGGACATCGTTTTCATCGTCGAACCGGTCATGCTGGTTCTGATGGTTTCCGGACTGGTGCTGCCCGTTTTCTTCTCCTTCATCGATCGCGAAATCGGCGTACGACGTAAGGCTCCCACAGGCCGTTGGGGCGCAACCCTGGCGTTGCTTGGCGTGGTTGCGCTATGGGGAGTCCGGGATTACGAGCACCGGCGTGCGGTGAACGCTCTCGAAGCCCGTACCTACGAAAGCGCCGACCCGATCCGGGCTTCGGCCTTCCCTTTGTGGTGGAGTCCATTTCGATGGGTCGGCGTGGTGGAAACCCGAAACTTTTTCGCCTCAACGATGGTCGATTCATCGACTCCCGAGGTCGATCCCGACGGAACATTGCAGATTCTCTACAAGCCTGAGGAAACTCCGGTGACGCTCGCGGCCAAGCGATCGTACCTCGGCCGCGTTTATCTCGACTGGGCCCAGTATCCCATCACGGAGACCGAGCCGCTCGAATCTGGGGAGCAGGGTTACGTCGTTCGCTTCAAAGACCTGCGTTTTCAGCAGCCCGGAAAGCCAAGTCAAAGCGTTCTAACGGGAACCGTCGAACTCGATCGCAACTTAAAAGTGGTCGGAGAATACATGGGCCCGCCCAGGAACAGAATCTCGTCGGGAGCCAACGGACAAGCCGCCGCACCAGATTAGGTCCTCTCCGCGCACTCTGCGGATGTCCTCAGCGATCCCTGCGATTTAAGATTTAAGACGTTTACCGGCTTTGTGACAATTCTTTGACTTGACGCCGCCGCTGTCACAGGCCACAATCTTATTTGACGTTATCGAGTTTCGAATCATCGAGGTGATCCATCATGTTGGCCTATTTATTTCGTGGTGCTTGCGGTCGCGGTCCGGTTCATGCCCCATCCCTGGATGTTTACGCCGGTAGTCGGATCGCTTCTGTTCTTCGGAGCCCGCGGATCACGCCGTCAGCTCTGGATCCCGTTCGTGATGCTGGCCGCTTCGGACGTGGTGCTCACAAGATGGGTTTACTCGTATCCGTTCTCGTGGGACCAGTACGTTACTTTTGCATGGTACGCGGCAGTTCTCTGGCTGGGCACAAGGTTGAGTGCAAAGACCAAATGGGTACCGGTCATCGGCGCGGCGCTCGCCAGTTCGGTTTCGTTTTATCTGCTGAGTAATTTTGCGACTTGGGCCTCCTGGGACATGTACCCGAAGACCCTGAGCGGCTTGATTGAGTGTTACGTGGCTGCATTGCCGTTTTTCCGCCACGCGCTCGCGGGCGATTTGTTCTTCACCACCGCAATGTTCGCCGCGCCGATGGCGTTGCATGCACTATCCGGAGCTTTCAGCCGCCAGAGCGATCATGCGGCAGCGGCGTAAACCTTAAATCGCAGAGCGAGCAGCGAGAGAGGATCGTCAGGTCGCTCTCTGCGAATCAGCGCCCTTCGCGACTCGGATCTTTTTCTTTCTTCTTCGCATCACCAACCAAACCACCAATCCCACGAGAATGGCTTCCAAAATCAAGTAGTAGTGCTGCCGGAAGAGCGTCCCAAACATGTGCACGACGCCTGGACCGAACTTAATGGTTAGCACGCCTAGCACCAGGAAGCGCACCATGCGGCCGGCGAAGATCGCGCCAAGGAAGCGAACGAATCCCATCTCGGAGACTGCCGCGGCCAGCGCGAATATCTTGAAGGGTACTGGCGGCGGAAGCATCGCCGGCAACATCAAGCTCCAGAACGGATGCTTGTCGAACGCCTCATGAATCCTTTCGAAGCGCTCGGCCGGAATGCGCTTGCGCAGGAGTTCCTCGCCGCCCTTGTAGCCGATCACGTAGATGACGATGCTGCCCAAGGTCGATCCCGTCGACGCCATGAGGGCATATAGCAGGAATCGGCCCCGATCCTGATAGATGTAGCCTGCCACAACGGCGTCCACAGGAAGACCGATGAAGGCACCGTCGAGTGCAGCGACGACCAGCACACCCCACGCGCCCAAAGGCTTCAGAATTGCCCACAGGAATGCGGTGTAGCGGGAGAGGATGTGCTTGATGGTCTTCAAGATGTAAGACTAAAAGTGTACGCGAAAGCGCGGCACACGATTGCTAGAGACGTAGCTAGCTGCGTCTCTACGGACTATTACTCGTGTTTTGTATTTCCGCTGAGCAATTGCAGTGCGTGGGGCAGCAGATCAATCACGGCTTCGAGTGAATCGACTGCGCCAGTGGGACTTCCGGGCAGATTTACAATCAAAGACTTTCCGCGCACCCCGCAGACTCCCCGGCTGAGTGCTGCGAGCGGCGTCTTTTTCGCGCCTTCAATGCGCATGCGTTCGGCAACGCCTTCGAGCAGGCGTTCGCAGACGGCTCGTGTGGCTTCGGGCGTGACATCGCGCTCGGCGATTCCGGTCCCGCCGGTCGTGACCACGAGTTGTGCTTCCTGAACCCAATAGGCGATTGCGGTTTGAATCGCTGACTGGTCATCGGGGACCACTTCAGTTCCCATCAGCGAGAAATTTCTTTTTCTCAGGAGTTCCCCAACCGCCGGGCCGGAAACGTCGGCGCGATCGCCGCTGGCGCAGGAATCGCTGACGGTGATGACGGCGGCGGTCATCTCTTTGTCAGTCGAGCCGGGAGTCGAGCGTTCGGGAGTCAAGCTTTCAGGAGTCGAGGAGGACATCTTCTTCCTCCTCTTCGGGTTTTCCGCCGCCGTCCCGCTGCGCCTCGTCCAGTTGGCGGAGGCCTTCCATCAACAAGCCCTGAGTGTTCAGCTGGGTGGTCTGTTGGGTCGTCTTGCCTTCGAAATTGACCTCGAAGTTTCCATCCGTCCAGCGCAGAACCTTGAACACGGCCGGATCCCCAACCAGCGAGCCATAAGTGGCGTGCGTGACCTGGCCTTCTTTGAAGTACAGTTCGCATTTGTCGTCTCTATTGGTGAGCGAGAGGGAGCAGCTCTTGCGGCCCATCTCGAGCGACTGCACCAGGTCGATAACATTCATCTGCAACAGGCTGCCGCGCAGCACTCCGTCGGAGGGAACGGTCTTGGCCATCTTTTCCAGCGCGATCTTGTCGATCACTCGCTTGATGCGTTGGGTGGCTTCCCGCAGGAAGAACGGTTTCTCGACAAAATCATCCACGGGAAGATCGGGCGTGCTCAGCTTTTCGCTGATGTCGGTCTTGGTCGCCACCAGAATGACCGCCGCTTCGGCGGTTCGAGGACGGCTTCTTAACTTTTCGACGAGCTGGCGGCCATCCATTCCTGGCATGCGATAGTCGCAGACCAGTAGGTCGGGGGGATCGTCGACAGCTTTCAGGAGCGCATCGGCAGCGTCGGTCGCGGTGGTAACCAAGGCGAGCGGAGTGAGCGCGCCGCGCAGCAACCCCAGCACCATCGGATTGTCATCCACCAGCAGCAGTCTAACGTTATTCGCCATGGAACGCGCTATGTCTTCTTGCGGGCGCGGCGGTAATCGCCGCTTTTGCCGCCGGATTTCCGCTCGAGCATGATTTCGCGAATCTCGATGCCCTTGTCGAGCGCCTTCAACATATCGTACACGGTTAGCGCGGCAACGCTGGCGGCCATCAGGGCTTCCATCTCGACGCCGGTCACCGACGTGGTTGTAACTTTTGAGGCAATCGCGACGCCATTCTCGCACAGCCGCATTTGCACATCAACGTGGGAAAGGGGCAAAGGATGGCACATGGGAATCAGATCGGCAGTTCGCTTCGCCGCCATAATTCCCGCCAGCCGCGCGACCTCCAGCGGATCGCCCTTGGGATTCTTGGGCAAAGCTTTGAGGACTTTGGGCTTCAAGACCACGAAGGCGCTAGCCTCGGCCTCGCGTTTCGTGGGGGATTTTGCGGAGACGTCAACCATTCGGGATCGTCCGGAATGATCGTAATGAGAGAGCTTCTTGGGCATCCGACAGAACTATCTTACTAGAAGCTCTCTGACAAATGGATTGGCAGGCGGGCTGAGAATTGGTGGCGTAAACGCGTCGTTAGGCGATTTAGACAATCGCCTCGCCCAAGGCCCTTAAGCAGCTAAAATGGTCACCGTGAAAACACTCTGCTTTCTGGGGGTTGGTCTACTTATACCCTGTCCAACTGTCGGGCAAGACCCATCTTCCTTTGTGACTGGAATCGGTCTGGTTGGGGGTGCCGACTCCTGCCCTGTGTTCGTCGCATATGTATGTGAACCGTCGCCAGCAGAGCGGGCTGGCGTCAAGTCGGGTAATGTTCTCATCGCCGTTGACGGGACCCGCGTCTCGACCGGTGACGAGGCGTTCAAGCTCCTGCAATCAGAAAAACCGACCCCGGTCACGCTTACCCTGGCGCGTTGCGACGGTTGGTCGCGAACAAAGATCGACGCTTCCTTGCAACCAACGCGATAAGCTTCTTAAGAGCGGCTTCCTTGTACCTCTGGACGCGACAGAGGCCGAAATAAATGGCAAGCTTGCGTCCATAACCCAGGATCGCTTCGTTGACAGGGTGTTTCCCACTCACTATCCAAGCAACGAAAAGCTGTATTACGCGGGATTCGAGGTGCTGATCCTGAAAAACCTCGCTCAGGTGGTGGTGCTCGGAATCGAAGATGGACCAGCCTCGCGGGCCGGCGCCCACTGGGGCGACACTATTCTGTCTGTGAAGGGAATAGACCCACGAAACAAAACAGTTGCTCAACTGAAACCACTATTCAGTTCGCAAAAGCCCGGCAGTATCACTCTGAAAATCGGGCGCGACGACGCGACCAAGGAGTTCACGTTCAAATTGGCGGAGGCAGCTCAAGTCCTGCGGGACAACCAGCGCGAACTTCTTCAGGGTGAACTCGTTCCGCTCGGCCTGCCGGAGCGTTATTTGTACTGCTTCAAACAGCGGTTGAAATGTGCCTTCGTCAACTGACGGTTCCCGGCGATCGAGTCGGGGCCAAGGCGAGAGGGTATTGCCCAGTCGTCACCGGCAGGCGATCCGTGCGTCGCATCCTCTTCCAGTCATATTCGTAGGCGGTTCCACAAATCAGACAGATCTGATAGTGCTGGCCATTGCTGCCAAGTCGTGGCCAAGTAAACCGATGGGAGCACAAGTCTCCGAAGAGTCGCTGAAAGAATCTCATGTCGTCGCTCGCTCGCGCGCCGGGCCAGACTCGATGGCGCGATCTGTTTCGAAGAGTGGCGGGTGAATCGATTGGACTACGATGCGGGCCCACTTTCAAATTACGGGAGTGCATGTCGGGCGTAGGTTACTGCGAATTGGACGAGTGGGGACTGCGCCGGGGTGGTTTACGATTCACGTTCGGAAAATTAGCATTTGCTCGACGGCCTGCCGTGTAGCATTGACCGTCACTGCAACCTAAAGGTGGTGCTTGATGGTCAGGGGTGCGCTGGTCAAGGGTTACTCTTTTCTGCTGACAATTCTCATCTGTGTTGCGTTGGTTCCCATCTGTTCCCAGGCAAATGGCGGTCTCGACCGCCTGAAGTCCTTGTACAAGGGAAGGGTCTTGCTATGGCGGGAGGAAGTTACTCGTGGGTCCTGGACGCTGGCGGGGTTCGAGATCACAGATATCGAACCCACAGCAAAAGGGGTTGAAATTGCAGGGGACCGAATGGCCATCGTCTAGGCAGACGGAAAGCAGGATATCGTCCAGCTCGTTTAGATTCAAAATTGACGTACGGCTACCAATTTCAGGCCCGGACACAGAGACCGCATTGGACCCGATCTTCGACAAGATTTTCATTAAACCGGAAACAGAAGACCTACAGCCCATAGTCCCGGAGTACTGGAGATACTTCTTGGCCGGAAACCGATTTGAAATCAAGAGAGGCGGCTTGGCAAGCTGCCATGGGCGAATGTAAGATGCCGACTTTTAGAAAAGCCGCCGATCCGACCGGCAAGCTTACTCCGCCCGCCGTCGTGCACAGCCCAGACCCGAACTATACGAAGGAGGCTGCGGCCCATCATATCGAGGGAGTATCTAAATTGGGGGTAGTTTTGATTCGACCGGCGGTGTAGTCAAGACCGTGATCCTGCAGCCATTAGGGATAGCCCTCGACGAACAGGCAATCCGGGCGGTAAGCAAGTGGAAGATGTCGATAAGGAAGACATTAAGCGTCACTACGACTTCGTCGACCAAAAAAGTAGCGGATTTGCTCCTCGTCGCTCAGCACACGGCGAAGCCCAATGACAGGATCGCCTTGGAGCCGCGAGACCTTCCCATTACCAAGGGACTGCAAGAGAGCATTCATGCGTTTGAAGCGCTTGACCTGGATATCGGACTCGAACGTATTTTGGAGAAGGCCGATCCAGAGCCGCAGATGGATCTGCCTTATAGTGACGAGACTGAGGCTCGTCTGCCGGCAATTGTAGGCGGGTTAAGCCTAGCACTTGCGCGCACCTTCAAGATCATCGATCCTCAACTTAAGCATCCTCGAACCCAAGAATGGGAGCGCGCGTTTCGAATCTTCGAGTTGTTGCTGTAGCAACCTCGGAGGCACGGCCTATTGCATTAGCAGCGGAACCCATTCGCCTGCCGCAATCCGCTCGCGATCTGGCGGAATCACGATGTAGCAGTTTGCCGCGGCGGTTGCGGCGATGTCTCCTGAGCCTTGCCAGCGCACCAGCTCGACTTCGGCTTGTTCAAACTCGCCGGAGAGAATCGCGGGTAGGAAGCGTTTCAGGCCTGGCTTGGTCTTGATCTCGGATTTGAGCTTGGCGTGGAGGAAAACCAGCTTGCGTGGCGGCATGCCGGCTAGAGCTTCCAGCACCGGCCGCGCGAAGAGTTCGAATGTGACCATGGTCGAGACTGGGTTTCCTGGCAAACCGAAGAAATATTTGTGACCCTCTGGGGCCAAAGCCCCGTTCTCTTTTGTGCTCTTATCGGCACGGCTGAAGGCGTGCCTTTCCGAAGGAGCATCTTTTTCGGAACTTTTGAAACCGTGTTCCTCGCGGGCGGCGGCGCCCGCGCCATACGGGATGCGCCCAAACACTACTGGTCGTCCTGGTTGAATTTGCGCTCCGGTGAAGAAGAATTCCGCTTCGAACTGTGCCAGGACCTGCTCCACCAGATCATATTTCCCCATGGAGACTCCGCCCGTTAGCAGGAACAGGTCAGGCTCAAGGCCTTCTGCGATCAGTTCTCGCAGGCGTTCCGGCTCATCCGGGGCAATGGGCAGGAGGACGGGTTCGCCGCCTGCGGCTTGAATTTGCGCTGCCAATGAGTAGGTATTCGAATTACGAATCTGGTGGGGCGCGAGGGGCACGTCGATGTCGACCAGCTCATCTCCGGTGGCAAGGACGGCGACGCGAGGCTTCGAATACACCAGCAGCCGCGATCTTCCGACCGATGCAGCGACGGCAATTGCAGCGTGATCCAGACGCACGCCCGGAGACAACAGGCGGTCGCCTCTTTTTGCCTCGGACGCGATGGGAACGATGTTGTGCCCGGCAGCAATTCCTTTTGTGATCGTAACCTGATCGCCGTTTCGCGATGTGTACTCGACCATCACAACCGCATCGCAGCTTTGCGGGGCTGGCGCGCCAGTCATGATGGCCGCCGCTTGGCCGGATTCAACCTTTAGAGAGGCATCCACCGTAGCACCAGCTTTGATTTCGGCGATCACTGCGAGCGTGGCGGGAAGGTTTGCCAGGTCCGCGGCGCGGACCGCATAGCCATCTCGCGTGGCCCGCGGGAAAGGAGGGAAATTGCGGTCGGCGAGTACCGGCTCGGCCAGAATCTGTCCAGGGCTGTCGAGCAGTTCCACCAGTTCCTTGCCTCGAGGACGCAAGGTCGCGGCGTGCTGCTCGACCAAGTGGCGTGCCTGTTCGAAGGTCAAGATTGTGGCTGGGGTCGGCGGGGTGGGCATGGAAGAGATGATACGACAGGCGGGGTGGGGAAAAACTGCGGCCTGCGGGCCTGACCGGGTCGAAGACCCGGTCCACCCATGCTCGGTGATTTATGTTTTCAGGCGCGCCCGCAATTCCTGCGGGTCGGTTGCGTACATCATCGCTGTGTTGATATCTACATCTCCTGTGTTGACGAGTTTCTCCAGCTCGCCGTCAAAGTGCTGCATGCCCTCGGACGCGCCGTCTCTCATGGCTTGAAGCAGATTCTCACCCGAGGAATCATTCACTTCCATGCACGACTGGGTACGGGGATGAGCCTTAAGCATCTCGACAATGGCGATTCGCCCGGTACCGTCTTTGCGGGGAATGAGGCGTTGCGAAATGATGTACCGGAAGCTTCTGGCCAGCCGACTGCGAATCGACGACTGATCACATTGGCCAAATGCGCTGACCATGCGTTCCACGGTTTTGGCAACGCTCACGGTATTCAGGCTGGTGAGAACCAGATGCCCGCTTTCGGCTGCTTCCAAAACCATTTCCATGGTTTCGCGGTCGCGCATCTCGCCCATCAGGATGACGTCGGGCGCCTGCCGCAACGCCGCTCGCAGCGCCACGGCAACGCTGGGCGTATCGCTGTGCAACTCGCGCTGGTGAACCGTAGCCCGTTTGTGATTGTGCAGGAACTCGATGGGATCTTCGATCGTGATGATGTGGCAGACCTGCTCCTGGTTGATGCTGTCGAGAAGGGCGGCCAGGGTTGACGACTTGCCCGAACCGCGCGGTCCCGTAACCAGGACAATGCCATCGCGGAGGTGGGCCACCTCTGCCAGCGACGGTGGCAGCCCGAGTGAGCTCAAGACGGGGATCACAGTTGCGATCACCCTCATCACTACGGCGCAGCTGCCGCGCTGAATGAAAACGTTCACCCGAAAACGGGCGACCCCGGTAAGGCCGTAAGAAACGTCGCAAAACCCCTGTTCGCGCAGGATGGCGATTGCCTGCTTATTCTCGCCGATCAGATCGGAGGCAAGGCGGCGAGTGTCGTCGGCGCTGAACGGGCGAAGTCCGGCACCTTGAACCCCGATCAGTTGACCGTTGACTTCTACCTGAGGCATCCGGCCGGGCGAAAAAATGAGATCGCTGACTTGATTGTTCGCGCGCAGGATGGAGGCCAATAGCGCGTGCGTAGCCATTGCGCCCGAGTCGGTCGAGGGCTCGAGGACCACGGAGATTGGAGCATTACCGGGTGCGGCCATAGCTTCGTTTCTGAGGGAGCGGAGGAATCGAGTCCCTTCAGGAGCGTCTGAGCCTTACTCTAACGGAACCGGGGGCAGGGTTCTACGAAGAACGTCAAGTTCATAGACCTTCGTAATGATGTCTGGAGAAGACGTAAAAAAGGGCGGCCTTTCCAGCCGCCCCGACGAACCGGGATTATTTCTTGGTAGTAGCGGGCTTTTTCTTTCCGCTGCCGTAACTGGTCTCGACCGTGGATCCGAGTCCCTGCAGCATCGCCTTGGCCTCGTCCGCGTGCGGACCCGTAGGCGCCAACTCAAGATATTTCTGGAAAGCCTCGGCTGTGCCGGGCGGCGCCACCATTTTGTCTCCTTGCAGCGTGGCTGCGCCAATCAGATTCGTGCCCTTCCAATAGTAGGCATCGGCCCGGGTCGGATCGGCGGCAATCGCCTTATCAAACGCTTGCGCCGCGGCGCTCCGCATATCCGAATTATTCGTGGTGTTGGCGTTGGTCAAAATCGCGCCCAGATTGAAGTAGTACATCCCTGCGCCTGCGGGATCTAACTGCGCCGCTTGATTGTAAGCTTTGACTGCGTCGTCGGTCTTGCCAAGCTGGGCATCCGCCTTGCCCAGATTGTTGTAGTACGAGGCCAGTTGTTTGACGGCATCTGGAGGCTTCTGAGGAGTGGCGTCCAAGGCTTTCTGCTTAAGATCCACGGCCTTCTCATAATCTGCGGCCGTGGCCTGGTAGCGCTTCGTTTTCTCAGCGGCGTCGGTCTGCTTCGCTACCGAAGCCAGTTCATAATCGCCCAGCTTGGCCCAAAGGATGTCGCGAGTTGGATCTGTCTGCGTGGCTTCCGTAACCTGAGCGATCGCAGTCTCGAAATCGCCAGCGTCCGCAGCGGTCTTAGCCGCTGCCAACTTCTCGTTCAAACCCTTGATGGTCGTGTTTTCCTTCGAAACCTTGGCCGCCTGCTCCTGCTGCTGCTTTATCTGCTCGGGAGTCAACCCAGTTCCCTGAGCGGCAGCGGCTGCTTCCTTTTTCATGTCAAAGTCCAATGTGCTCTCATCCGAGCTGGCGGCGAACCCGTTGTAGTGAAAAATTTCCTTGCCGTCCGGGCCCAGGAGCGTGACCTTGTAGTGGCCAAGTTGAATACCGAGAGAAAAGTATTCACCCTTGCTGTTGGTTTTGATGTCGTACTTCCGGCCGTTCTCGGTGTTCTGCCATTCCACCGTCGCGCCGACAATCGGTTTACCATCCGCGTCCTTGCAGACGCCTTTCACGGCACCTGTGTCCTGGGCAACTGCCGGGCTCGCGCACAGCCCAGCCACTACAATTAACAGCGCTAGCAGAACGAAATTTTGCTTCATCGTTGTTACCTCCGGATTAAACTTGCATTTCTGATTTCCGATTCTCGGTGTGCGAGTCCTGGTCACGTGTTCCTTTTTTCATTGCTAAGATGAAAGTCGTAAAACCGTCGGGTTGCTAGGCCTTCTGTACCGCCTCACAATAGGGCACCGGATCCTCCGCACCAGCCTCCTGAAAGGCACGGAGCCGGAGAACACAACTATCGCACACTCCGCAGGCATAATCTTCTCGGCTGTAGCAAGACCACGTTAAATCGAACGGAGCGCCCAATTCAAGGCCAAGCACCACAATTTCGGCCTTGCGGAGCCCAATCAGCGGGGTCACGATTTCGATCCGGGCATCTTTGGTTCCCGTCTTTACAACCTCGTTGAAGGCGCGATAATAAGCCGGCCGGCAATCAGGATACCCTGAGCTATCCTGTTCAACCGCACCGATGTATATTTTTTCGGCCCCCAGAACCTCAGCCCAGCTCACCGCAACCGACAAAAAGTGCGCATTGCGGAAGGGCACATAGGTCACCGGGATTTCATGCCCGATTGCCGCGGATTCAGGGACCGCAATATTGGGATCGGTCAAAGCCGATCCCCCAATCGCCCGCAGAGCCTCGTTTCGGACCACCAGCTTGTCACGAATCCCCAAGCGGCCGCAAATCCCCAAAAAGGCTCGCCGCTCTCGCTCTTCCGTGCGCTGACCATAGCTGATGTGCACCGCCGCCGCGTTGAACTCACGCGCCGCCAGCGTCGCGCACACGCAGGAGTCCATTCCGCCGCTGAGCAGGACCACAGCACGAAATGTCGTTCGAAGACGACGGGGCATTTTCAGTTTGCGAACGCCGAATTCCTTTGTGTACCTTTGTGTCCTTTGTGGTTGACGCCTTTAAATGCCTTAACACAAAGGACACGAAGGTACACTAAGGAAACGATTCGAACTCAAACGCTCTTCAGCGCCGGGTCCCAGATGAATTTATGAATCTGCAACCCCAGGCGAGCCGAAACGTTGTCTGCCAGCATCCATTCCGCGAGCTCGCGTGGATCAAGCAAACAGTGCGAGCTGTCTCGTGGACCACCGGCGTCCTTGCTGAATGCGGGCGAAAACAACACCGCGGTTACCCGGCGAGCCAGATCGTGACGCGCGACAAAATCGCGCGCGAACTCATAATCCGTCCGGCTGCTCAGCACGAATTTCACCTCGTCCAGCGAATCGAGGGCCTCCAGGTTCTGCACGTGGAAGCTGTCGGACTCGCCAGAGTTCGGACACTTCACGTCGACAATCTTGACCACGCCCTTCGGCACCCGCTCCAGCGGACGCTCGCCACTGGTCTCAAGCAACACCGTATAGCCGTCGTCCAAGAGGTGCTGCATAAGCGGGACCACTTCCCGCTCCTGCAGCATTGGCTCGCCGCCCGTGATCTCAACCAAGCCGCAGTGACTGAGATGTTCGACTTCTTCGACGACCTCTTCAACAGTCATGCGATGACCGCCGCTGAAAGTGTACTCGCTGTCGCACCAGGAGCATCGAAGATTACATCCGGTCAGGCGTACGAACACGCAAGGCAGTCCCGCATGCGTGGACTCGCCCTGGATCGATTTGTAAATCTCCGTGATCTGCATGGTGAGGCTCGACGCCAGATGATAGGGCTACGGCTCCGAATAGGTTGCCGTGGTCGTATCTGTTTCAAAGACCGTGACGTTCTTTACTCGCACCCGCCCGCCGGTCACATGATCGAGCTTCTCGTTGGCCTGGTCGTAAAAATACTTGGCCAGATTTTCCGCCGACGGATTCAAGACGGTGAAGGGCTCTAGGTCATTGATCATCTTGTGATCGAGGTGCTCGATCGTCTGTTTCATGACCTCGCGCAAGTCCTTGAAGTCGAGCAGCAGCCCGGCTTTGTCCAGTTCCTTGCCGGCCAGCGTAACCCGCACCTTGTAATTGTGCCCGTGCGGATTCTCGCACTTGCCCTTGTAATTGCGCAGGTAATGTCCTGCGGCAAAGGAGTCGTCTACGGTAACTTCGAACATGAACCCTCGAGGCGGCCCGTCTGCATGACGAATGCGCGGGGTATCGCCCAACTGATTATTGTACCGCGTCGACAGCAACCCGGTTAGCGCCGTTTCTTGCTTTCGTTCTGCGCGACCCGCGCCTTTACAGCTTCTTTACCCGCGCAGTCGGCAGTGGCTTGTCCGTGGGGAAGTGGATCGTCCCCTTGGAGGTTGAGAAGCCCTTAAGTTCATCCTTAAACGCTTCGATAACCGCGGCTGTGGGGAACAAACTGCAGTGGTTCGAAAACGCCGCGAACCACACTAGCACTCCTTTGTCCTTGAACGCAGGAATCCGATAGCTGATGATCTCGGCCGCCTGCGGTGGCACCGCGGACCGAATCGCCGCGCGCATTTTGTTAAAGGTACCGCGGGAGGGTTCTGGGATCCAGCAAGGTATTCATCGACGTTTTTAGGGGCGATTTTGTTTTTCGACGCAGCCCGGCGATTGCGAGAGTTCGCTTTTTTCATACCAGCCAATGCTACAAAGGCCCTAATTTCAAGTCCATTCACCAATGCGGTGGGCCTCTATTCCTTTCAAAAGAGCCGGATAGCCTTCGCCTGTTCGATCGCAGACACTTTCCTGAGCTCCACCAACACCGACTCGGGCACGACCCCATCCACGTGAACCACCGCAATGGCGTCGCGCGGAGTGCTGGGTTTCGCGTTTCCCAACCGGCGTCCCAGGGAGAAATCGGCGATGTTGATTTTGTGATTGCCAAGAATCGTGCCTACTTTCCCGATCACGCCGGGTACGTCGCGATTGCGAAGGTAGATAAGGTTGCGCTCGAGCGGAGCCTCCACTTCAATTCCATCCACGTGGAGCAAGCGAGGGGCATCCTTGTGCAACACAGCACCCTTGACGATGTGCTCTTCCGCTTGAGCTTTGACCGCAATGGAAAGCACGCTCCCCGCTCCTCCGGTCGAACCTTTGGGCTTGCGTTCTTCGTGAATGCGTAGTCCGCGCGAGGAGGCAATCGCAGCCGCGTTCACCAAGTTCGCCTTTTCCTCCAGAACCTCATTCAAAATGCCCTTGATCGCGCCGTTGCGAATCAACTCCGTCTTCCATTCCGCAATATGGCCGCTGTAGCCCAGCGAAATCTCCTCCAGCGCGCCTTCCGTTACTTGCGCCAGGAAGGAACCCAATCTCTCCGCCAGCACGATGTAGGGATGCAGTTCGACATACTCATCGTGCGAAACCGACGGCACATTGACCGCGTTCTGGATGACGCCATGCTTCAGATACTCTTTCACCTGCAGGGCAATCTGATAGCCCACTGCCTCTTGCGCCTCGTGAGTTGAGCCGCCGATGTGAGGCGTCAGGATTACATTGTCCATGGTTGTGAACGGCGAGTTCTTCAGCGGCTCCTCGACAAAAACATCCAGGGCAGCCCCGGCTGCATGGCCCTGTTTCACAGCGTGCGCGAGTGCCGCTTCATCGACCAGTTCACCCCGCGCACAGTTCACCAGCCGCACCCCGCGTCTCATCTTCTTCAGCGACTCAGTATTGATCATGCCGGTGGTCTGTGGAGTCAGTCCCACATGCAAAGTCAGATAATCCGAAGCTGCATAAACTTCCTCCAGCTTGGCAATGGCGATGCCTTGTTCCTTGGCTACCACCATCGAGACAAAAGGATCGTGCGCAATAATCTCCATCCCAAACGCCCGCGCCCGCCGTGCGACTTCCATTCCGACTCGCCCGAGACCTACAATGCCCAGGGTCTTGCCCCGCAGTTCCGTTCCTTGCAGAGATTTCTTCTCCCACTTGCTGGCATGCATCAACTCATTCGCCCGGCAGAGGTGACGGGCCAGCGCCAGCATCATCGCCATGGTATGTTCCGCGACTGCAACCGCATTCGCTCCGGGCGTGTTCATGACCGCGATGCCCTGCCGCGTCGCGGGTTCCAGATCGATGTTGTCGACCCCTACTCCTGCACGCCCGATCACGCGTAGTTTTCGCGCCTTGGCTAAGAGCTCGGCATTCACTTGCACGGCCGAGCGCACGATCAACGCATCGGCGGACTCCAACTGGGCTGCCAACCCGCCTTCCATCTGATCGGGCGTGACGACGATCCAGCGTGGCTCGCGCAGCAAGTCCACGGCCGAGGCGGAAATCTTTTCAGCGATGACAATTTTCATAGTTAGTTAGTTAAATCGGCCACTGATTCTCACGGATTTCACAGATGAGGTGTGGCTTATAAATTAAGTCCTGATCCGTCTGATCGGTGGAAATCCGTGGCTGGTTTTGGAATCTCAACTGCGAGCGACTGCTTCTACTCTTGCCGACTTGGCATAGACTTCCTGAGCGGCGCGAACTGCCGTACCATACTCGACCGGCTGCCCAGTTACGCTGGCGAGCACGTGCTCGAGCGCGGCCAGGATGCCAATTGTATCGAGATAGTCGTAGTATCCCAGGTGCGCGATCCGGAACAGCTGTCCCTTCATCTCGCCTTGACCGTTTGCCACGACCGCAGCAAAGCAGTCGCGAAATTGTTTTACGATTGCGCCGGAGTCGATCCCGCCCGGAGATTGAATCGCAGTAAGCGCTGCCGCTGGAGACGTGGGTGCGAACAGTTTCAGTCGCAAAGCTTGCGCACCGGCGCGAGTCATCTCCGCTGCCAACTCAGCGTTTTCGATCAGCGCCGTGCGGCCAGCTACCAGATCGCTGTCGCCCATCTGTCGAATGAAATCGAGCGCCGCTCCTAATGCCGCGAATAACGAGGTCGCGGGTGTGTACGCTGACTCTCCCTTGGCCGCGGCCTTGCGCTCTCTGCGGAAATCGAAGTAGTAGCGCGGAGACTTGGCCGTTTCCGTACGCTTCCACGCGCGTTCGCTGACAGCACAATAGGCCAAACCAGGCGGAATCATCAGCGCCTTCTGCGATCCGCCAATGATGACGTCAATGCCCCAGCCATCCACATCGAATTGCGTGGTGCCGAGGCCGGTGATCGCGTCCACGATAAGCAGCGTGTTGTCGCCCGCCTCACGCACTAACGCCGCGATGCCTTTTACGTCATGCCGCGTGCCAGTGGAACTCTCCGTCGATTGCACGTACACGGCGCGGACGTCCGGTGTCAGCTTCTGCCGGATTTCGTCTAACGCGAATGTCTCGCCATAGGGCACACTTACCATCTCCACCACGCATCCGAAAGCCTTGGCCAGATCGCGCCAGCGCTCGCCGAACTTTCCCGCAGTGAGCACCAGCACTTTGTCTCCCGGCGAAGTCAGGTTCGAGACCGAGCCTTCCATCACACCGGTTCCAGAGGAAGCCAGCACAAGCACGTCGTTCCTGGTGCCGATGAAATCCTTCATGTCGGCCAGCACTCGCGAGTACAGAGCGCGAAAGTCAGCGGTGCGATGGTGCATGGCAAATGACGCCATCGCGGTCTGGGCCGCGGGGAGAATGGGTGTGGGTCCGGGAGTAAAGAGCCGGTTCTTGCGCAGCATTCCGATAACGTCCTTGAGATCGTAAAAATGTTGTTCTCAAGTAGTTTATCGGAAGCTGGTCGTTCTGACATACAGCGCGCCCGCGTATTTCACGGGGACGAGCAGGCCCGAGGGTTTAGAAAATCAGGCGCGCACGGATTTTGACGCGAGAACTTCAGGTTTCGCCACTTCTGGCGGCTTGGCAAAGAGCTCTGCCGCCTTGGCGAAGAGTGCTTTGGCGATTTCCCCGTTCAGGTGCGCATTGCGACCATTTTCGTCGGCGAACGTATCGAAGATACCGTACTTGCCAGATCCCATTTTTATCGCGTACCAGCTGATTGTTCCCGGCTCACGTTCCGCGAGCGGCTGGGCCGATTTCAGGAACGCTTCCACTTCTTTCTCTTTGCCCGGTTTAGCTTCCAATTGTGCCCAAATGGCTAATCTGCTCATGAAGTCGCCTCCTGCACATAAGATGCGAAAAGAACGGATTAGTAACAAACATTAACCTTATGGCACCGCGCGCTGACTGTCGAACCACTCCGCTATAATTGCGCATCATGAGCCTGATAGAACAGATTCAGAAAGACATCACCGCCGCCATGAAGGGGCACGAAGAAAAGCGTCTCTCTTGTCTGCGTATGGTGAAGACTGCGCTCAAGAACCGCGAGATCGACAAAATGGCCCCGCTCGACGACAAAGAAGCTCAGCAAGTGCTGAGCACGCTGATCAAGCAGCGCAAGGAGTCGGTCGAACAATTCACCAAGGGCGGCCGCCAGGAAATGGCGGACAGCGAGGCCGCAGAGATCAAGATCATCGAGGCTTACATGCCCAAGGCGGCCGGCGAGGACGAGGTCGTAGCCGGAGTAAAAGCCGTGATCGGCGAGATGGGCTCGCCCACGTTGAAAGACATTGGGACGGTAATGAAGAATGTCATGGCACGCTTCAACGGCGCAGGCCTTCGCGTGGATGGCAAACAAGTCAGCGAGGCGGTAAAGCGAGAGCTGACCCCGAAGTAATGGAGGACGGGCGTCTGGCCCGTCCGGTCACTTGCTCCTCTGCAATTCCCGATAGGCTTCGCTCTTCGACATCCCCATCTCCTTGGCAACTTTTTTCAACG
Source organism: uncultured Acidobacteriota bacterium (assembly GCA_963838905.1). Lineage (GTDB taxonomy): Bacteria > Acidobacteriota > Terriglobia > Terriglobales > Acidobacteriaceae > JABDBE01. The sequence continues at coordinate 449,773 of CAWITE010000009.1, read as the reverse complement.
CCGCCTTCTCGTCCAGTTTCTCCTCTGCGATGATCTGTGCGACCCGCTGTCGAATGCTCACGCGTGGGGATAAAGCTTTCTGTTCTGCGGCTTCCATTTTGCCGATCAGCAGTGTGATCTCGCCCCTGAAGTCGCCGCGGGCTTTCAGCGTTTCCAGAACTTCGCCGGCATTTCCCCGCACGAATTCTTCGTGAATCTTGGTCACTTCGCGGGCGATGACTACATGCCGTTGCCTGCCGAGAATTTCGACGATGTCTTCCAGCGATTCCTTCACCCGATGGGGCGCTTCGTAAAACACCTGGGTACGTGGTGAGTCACGAATGTCCTCCAGAATCTGCCGCCGCTGGCCAGCCTTCGCTGGCAGGAATCCGCTGAAGCGAAACGAATCTGTGGGCAAGCCGCTGGCTACCAGAGCTGCCAGAAACGCCGATGCACCCGGAATCGGCACTACCGGGATGTGATGCCGAATCGCCAGCGAGATCAGCCGGAATCCAGGGTCAGAAATGCCGGGCATGCCCGCGTCCGTCACCAGGGCAATCCGCGCGCCCTGCTCAAGTTCAACCACAAGCTCCGCGGCGCGGGTCATCTCGTTGTGTTCGTGGTAACTGGTGGTGCGCTTAGCGATGCTGTAGTGGTTGAGCAGTTTCTGAGTTTGGCGGGTGTCTTCGCACGCGATCAAATCGGATTCCTTCATGACCCGCAACGCTCGCAAAGTAATGTCTTCCAGATTGCCAATCGGCGTAGCCACCAGATAGAGTCCGGGCGCGAGTGTGCGGCTCGAATCGGTAACAGCAGTGGTTTCTACGGGCTTCATTTCTCGGGTACCTTCGACGGAGTCTACCACTCCAGATCCAACCCGTACCCGCCTCGCAAATTGACGGGGAACTGCCACCGACCCTAAAATCAAGAGCAGGAAGTGCTGGCGGTTCTCGCCTGCGTTTCAGGAGTCCATGCCACTTTACGAATACGAGTGCAAGAAGTGCCATCACCGCTTCGAACGGATCGTGAAATACTCCGATCTCCCCATGAAGAAGTGCCCCGACTGCGGCGGTCCGGTCGAGCAGACAATCACCGCGCCTGCTGTGCAGTTCAAAGGCTCAGGCTGGTACGTCACCGACTACGCCAAGAAGTCCTCGGCGACCGCGTCCTCCTCGAATGGAGATTCGAAGTCGAAGGATGAGGCCGCATCCAAGAAAGAATCGGCTTCCAAAGAGGAATCGGCTTCGAAGAGGGAGGAAAAATCTTCGAAGTCGAGCGAAAAGTCAACGTCAGAAACCTCCAGCAAGAAAGCTGAGAAGAAGTAGCCTCTTTATCGCCGCGTCATAACGTAGCCCAGCGCATTCAGGATTTGGTTTTCAAACTCATACTCCAGGATCACATGGAAGTTGTCCCCGCAAATTCCTAGGATGCAGCGCACTTCGTGAGCTCAGGCTGGTAGAAAGAGTATGCGGTGGTGTACCGCACATTACAGGGCTGCGGGCACTCGATCATGCCTGTTGGATCGGATCGGTGCTCTCCGGTCGCAGCGAGCAAATCTTCTGATGAAACGTCCGGTACAGCCGCTCCCAAAAGCTGATGAGGTTCCACGCTCCAGGCACGTGGATCGCCGGGGAGCGTGTCCGGACGTACGTTGTTTGAAAGTCGCTGTAGCGGGTTGAGGTCGATCTGCTGGGACACGCTTTTCTGGGCTTCCGTGCAGATAACTTGTAGCTCGGCGTCGGAATGCTGGGTCTGATTTACAAATCCTGCAGATACCGGGCTGTGCGGGCTTCCCTCGCACCCCAGGAGAACCACTGTCACGATGACCGTGAAAACATTTCGCATGGTTGCTCGCCTGCAAACCACCACTTGAAGCCATCGGCAAAAGGCAATTCTTCTCCACCTTCGCGGCTTGCCCGAACGTCACACGTCTATGGCCTGTTTCAAGCAGTTCCCGCCCGTGAGAGCACGCTGAATCCCTTTGGGGTTTCCCTCATCTAAACCGAGATAGAAATAGTCGTTGTAACGAGGATTTTATTATGATCAAGATTCGACGCAGCAATGAACGCGGTGGGGGCGATTACGGCTGGCTCAATACGCGCCACACGTTTTCTTTCGACCAGTATCACGATCCACGTTTCATGGGATTTCGTTCCCTGCGCGTGATCAACGAAGACCGGGTCGGGCCCGGCGAAGGCTTTCCCACCCATCCGCACCGCGACATGGAAATCATTACCTACATTCTGGACGGCGCGCTTGAGCACAAGGACAGCCTGGGCACGGGTTCGGTCATTCGTCCAGGCGACGGACAGCGCATGAGCGCCGGCCGCGGCATCCGCCATAGCGAGATGAATCCATCGCCAACCGAGGCGGCTCACCTGTTACAGATTTGGATCATGCCCGACCGGGCAGGTCATGAGCCCAGCTACGAACAGAAGGCGTTTCCGGATGAAGAAAAGCGTGGCAAGTTGCGTCTGATCGCCGGACCAGACGGCAAGGACGGCTCGGTGACCATCCACCAGGACGCGCGCCTGTACGTGACCCTCCTGTCTCCCGGACAGGAAGTCACTCATGCGTTGGCGACGGGCCGCTACGCTTGGTTGCAGCTCGCCAAGGGAGCAGTGGAATTGAACGGGGAGCCCCTCAAACAGGGCGACGGCGCCGCGGTTAGCGATGAGTCGAAGCTGGTGATCCAGGGCGTTGAAGACGCCGAAGTCCTGCTGTTCGATCTGGCGTGATCCGACCGATTGTAGAGACGTAGCTGGCTAAGTTTTCCATGATCCTGCTGGCTCACAACGGATCATGAAAATGCGCCGACGTGGAATCAATCACTTACGGCTATTTTCGAGGGAGTCTCTACAGCGTCGTTGTGATTCAATGGTGCACTGAGGTAAGCCCGTGGCAGACGCGTCGAAGCCGCCTTCCTCGATTCCCACCGGCGTCGCAGCGGTTGCAACCATCTTCTTCCTTGCTGCGACCTATCTCGGTTTGATCGGTTTGCTCATGCTCGCATGGCCCGGGACAGCGTCCATGGCACTGGGAACCCCGCTGCTCAGCGGTTTGGAGCTGGCTGGGCCTTACATGTTTTTGTTAATGGCAGGAGTGGGAGTGCTCATAGGATGGGGATGGCTGCGGCTGAACAACTGGGCGCGGCGAGCGGCCATTGCTGTGGGATTTATTGGAGTCGTGATGCTGGTCCCCTCCGTTTCGGCTGCGGCGGTGAATTTTCGTGTGTCGCTGCTTTGGGGCGGACTGGGAATTATCGTTCGTGTGATGATCGTCTGGTATCTGTATCAAGAGCCAGTAAAGCGAGCCTTCGCAAGAGACTAGCCACGGATTCACGCAGATCAGCAATTTCTAACCAATTCTTTTCAGATCCGTGAAATCAATGGCTGATTTTTTTGCCTCTTTGCCTTTACCGGCTCTTCCTCGCCCACGCGTCGGCTGACTTCAAACTTCATCTTTCCGGCTTTCTTGTCCGCGTCGACGATCACATGATCGCCGTGCAGCACTTCGCCATCGAGAATCTTCAGCGCCAGCGGATCCTGCACCAGCTTTTGGATCGCCCGCTTCAGGGGCCGCGCTCCAAAGTTTGGATCGAAGCCCGCCGCGAAGAGCAGGTCTTTCGCGGCATCAGTCAGCTCGATTGAGATCTTGCGATCGGCCAGCAAGTGCCGCAGGTCTTCGAGACGCAGCTCGATAATCTTTACCAGCTGCTCCTTGCCCAGCGGTTTGAAGATGATGATGTCGTCTACACGATTCAGGAACTCCGGCTTGAAGTGCCCGTACAGAGCGTTCATCACGTGCTTCGAAGCCTCCTCGAAATCCTTCTCCGAGCGCAGGCCTTCTGCTTGCAGAAAAGATGACCCGAGATTCGAAGTCATAATGATCACCGTGTTGCGGAAATCGACCGTGCGGCCTTTTCCATCGGTGAGCCGGCCATCATCCATCATCTGCAGCAGGACATTGAACACATCGGGATGCGCCTTTTCAATCTCATCGAAAAGGATGACCGCGTACGGACGCCGCCGCACCTGCTCGGTGAGCTGCCCACCCTCTTCATAGCCAACATATCCCGGAGGCGCGCCGATGAGCCGCGATACGGCATGCTTCTCCATGTACTCGGACATGTCTATCCTCACCATGGCGTGCTCATCGTCGAAGAGGAACTCAGCCAGGGCGCGTGCCAGTTCGGTCTTGCCCACGCCCGTAGGGCCTAGAAAAATGAATGAGCCGATCGGGCGTTTGGGATCGCTCAAGCCCGCGCGCGAACGGCGAATGGCGTTTGCAACTCGCTCCAGCGCCTCGTCCTGGCCAACTACGCGTTGCCTCAGACGGTCTTCCATGCTGATCAGCTTCTTGACTTCTCCCTCTAGCATCTTGGACACCGGAATGCCCGTCCACTTGGAGACAATGCGAGCGACGTCTTCTTCGTCCACTTCTTCTTTCAGCATGCGCGCCTTGCCTTTAACTTCCATCTGGGCGGTGACCTTGTTGAGCTCCTCCTCGGCCTGGCGCAGCAGGCTGTAACGGATCTCGGCCACGCGCTGCAGATTTCCCTTGCGCTCTTCGGCTTGTTCTTCGATCTTCAACTGCTCGATCTGTTCTTTCAGAGCGCGAGAGCGGGCGATCAGCTCTTTTTCCCGCTTCCAGTTGGCCTTCAGCGTATTGGCCCGCTCGCGAATCTCCGCCAGCTCCTTGTCAATCAACTGGAGCCGCTCTTTCGAGCTACGGTCGTCTTCCTTCTTCAAGGCCTGACGCTCGATTTCGAGCTGCGTCGCTTTACGCTCGAGCTGGTCGATCTCTGTAGGCATGGAGTCGATCTGAATTCGCAGCGAGGCTGCCGCTTCATCGATCAAGTCAATTGCTTTATCAGGCAGGAAGCGATCGGAAATGTAGCGATGCGACAAAGTCGCCGCGGCGACAATTGCCGAGTCCTTGATGCGCACACCATGGTGCACTTCGTAGCGCTCTTTCAGGCCCCGCAAAATCGCGATGGTGTCTTCGACATTAGGCTCGCCGACGAAGACGATCTGGAAACGGCGTTCCAGGGCCGCATCTTTCTCGATGTGCTTGCGGTACTCGTTGAGCGTGGTGGCGCCAATCGCGCGCAGCTCCCCACGAGCCAGGGCCGGCTTGAGCATGTTGGAAGCGTCCATCGCCCCCTCGGCCGCACCCGCGCCAATCAGCGTATGCAACTCGTCGATGAAGAGAATGATCTGCCCGGAAGAATCTTCTATCTCCTTCAGCACGGCCTTCAGGCGATCTTCAAACTCGCCACGATATTTTGCGCCCGCCAGCATGGCACCCAGATCCAGCGCAACCACGCGTTTGTTCTTCAACCCTTCAGGCACGTCGCCGGAGATGATACGCTGGGCCAGGCCTTCCACAATGGCAGTCTTGCCTACGCCCGGCTCTCCGAGCAACACCGGATTGTTCTTGGTGCGCCGGGAAAGCACCTGAACCACGCGGCGGATCTCTTCGTCGCGGCCGATCACGGGATCAAGCTTGCCCCGACGCGCCTGCTCGGTCAGGTCGCGGGTATAGCGCTCCAGCGACTGATACTTCTCCTCGGGATTCTGATCGGTCACCTTCTGCGAGCCCCGCACCGAAGTGAGCGCTTTGAGGATCGCATCGTAGGTTGCGCCGTGGCGCACGAGGACGTCCCGGGCCGCATCGCCCTTGAGTTGCGTGGCGGCTAAAAGCAGGTGCTCGGTCGAGACGTACTCATCCTTGAAGTTGCTGGCTTCTTTGAGAGCCTTGTCCAGCAACTGATTCAGGGAATTGGAGGTCGTTGGCTGGGCCGCACCGCCCGAGACTTTTGGCAAGGTCTCGATTACGCCGTAGGCATCGTGCAAGACGGCTTGCGGACCAATCCCTATCTTCTCGAGCACCGGCGGAACGATGCCTTCCTTGTCCTCGACTAGGGCGGCCAGAAGATGCACCGGCATGAGCTCGGGGTTACCGTGCTCCGATGCCAGATTGCTTGCGCGCTGGACTGCTTCCTGCGCCTTGACTGTGAATTTATCCCAACGGATTGCCATAATCTTTTCCTTGCTACTATTGTCACCCTGAGCGAAGCGAAGGGTCTACGAATTTGTTTGAGTTGATGCGAAGATTCTTCGCCACACTCAGATTGATAGGCGTTTAACAAAAACGGGAGACGGTTATCTCGCCGTCTCCCGCTAAAACTGTCGAGCCTTGCTCGACCGGACAGCCGAGGCGGCCGTCCCCACGTGTTCTCTGGCTTACGCGGCCTTGCCTGGAGCCTTGGCTTCGAGGGTCTTCTCGCTGCCCACGTTGACTTTGATCTGCTTGGGCTTGGCTTCCGCCTTTTTCGCCAGGCTGATCTTCAGGATTCCTTTATCGTAAGTAGCCGAGACCTTCTCCGTATCCACGGTCTGGGGCAAGGTGAAGGAGCGAGTGAAGCTTCCATACTGCCGCTCCACGCGACGGAAATTCTCTTCTTTCTCTTCCTTCTCGAACTTGCGCTCGCCGTGCACGGTAAGGGTGTTGTTCTCGATACGGACGTCGATGTCCTTCTCGTCGATCCCCGGAACTTCGATCTTCAGCGTGATGTTGTGGTCGTCTTCGTACACATCCACGGGCGGTGCAAAAGCGCTCGTGGCTAAAGACTGGTCTTGCGTATCAGCACTGAACGAATCGCGGAACAGCCGGTTCATGCGATCTTGCAGTGTTGTAAACTCTCGGATAGGCTCCCAACGGGTTAGAACGGTCATGGTTCAATTCCTCCTTCAAAGACTTTGGAAATCTGATTTTATGGCTTCCTTACTCTTGCTTGGATGCCTAATTAGCGTAATGGAAGCATAAAATTTGAGTGTGTTATTGTCAATATATTTATTGGCTTCTTTTTCATTAGCTTACGGCCAATACGATGCACTTCAAATAGGCGGTTTCCGGGACTGTTAGCAGTATGGGATGGTCTTTGGCCTGGGTTCGGTTCTCCACAACACGTAGATTTCTGTGCATATCCCGTGCGGCTTGGGTCACCATCTCCAGAAAGTCAGCCGGGCTGACGTGGTACGAGCACGAACAGGTGACGAGGATCCCTCCCGGACGGAGCATCTTCAGAGCCCGCAGGTTGAGTTCCTTATATCCGCGCAGGGCCGTCGCCAGATTGCTCTTGCTCTTGGCGAAAGCTGGCGGATCGAGGACGACGGTGTCGAAATGCTGCCCGGCAGTGGCGTAGTCGCGAAGCAGGTCGAAGGCGTTCGCCTCAATCCATTCGATCTCGCGCCCGTTCAAGGCAGCGTTGCGATCAGCCACCTCGAGCGCTGGCCGTGAGCTATCTACGCCCGTGACCTTGGAACAGTGCTCGGCCAGGTGCAGGGCGAATCCTCCGTGGTAACAAAAGACATCCAGCGCTTCGCCGTGACCATACTGCGCCGCGGCGGCGTAGTTTTCCCGTTGATCGAGAAATGCCCCGGTCTTCTGGCCTTCAAAGGCTTCATAGTGAAAGCGCACCCCGTTCATGGAAAACACCGTCGTCCTCTGTTCGCCGTGCAACAGACTGGAGGACCGGGCAGGCAGTTGCTCCAACTCCCGCACGCGGGGATCGACACGCTCCGCAATTGCCGCCGGTTTCAACCGCTCCGTCAGCTCGGAAACGATGACTCGGCGCACTGCTTCCGGATCCATCGCCTGCGTGAGCACTTGCAATGAAAGGAGGTCATTGTAGCGATCCACAATCAGCCCGGGCAGGAAATCCGCCTCACTGAAGACGATCCTGTACGCATCCGTATCCCGGACCACTCGTTCGCGATAAGAAATCGCCTCCTGGAGGCGTTTCCGTAACAAACCATCGAGATCCCTTATAGCTTCTTTCGAAAGCATGCGGATTGCGATCTGTGAGGCACCGCTGTACAGAGCCGTACCTAAGAATTTCCCGCGCTCGTCCGCCACTCCAACCAGACAACCAGGAACAATGCCATCCGCTGTGACGATGTCAGAGCGATAGACCCATACGTGCCCGTCGTTGAGGCGGTTCGCTCCCTTACGGGAGACTTTGACCACGGGAAGCCCATGCACGTCCGCTGATTTCTTAGGCATGAAGGAATCTTACCCCGGCGAGCCTTGCGTGGGCGTGGGCGGAGCGGTGGCAGTGGTTAGCGGCATTCGGACTTGGAGAGGACAATCCGCTGCCTGAAGCCATCCCGCAAAGCGAAGACACACGACAAGGTGAAGGCGACCTTTGCTTGGCGTCAGGTGCTTCTGGTTCAGAGTCTTCAACAGGCTTCGTATAGAGCCAAACGGCGAATAGGTACGCGCTCACAAGATACAACCCCATTAGAACCAAATTCGAAATCATTGATCCGCGAACCACGCCGGTCCAGTAGCTTCTTTCGGGTGCGTTGCCAGTCAAGAACTTGGTAAGCAAAGCGTTGAACGCGGGCATGAACGCACCGACGCACGCTTCGATCCCACGAGCAACCAAGTAACCGATTGCGATCGCCCCGATGTACTGGTTGAGCAAGATGATTTTCAGCTTTTTCATTTGCCTCTGACGCCTAGATGATCGCTTGAAGACTTCTAGCTAGTCCCAAAATGGCCCGCCGCATTAAAATTAAATAGAAAGATCAGGAAACCGCACGACGCAAAAACTGAGAAGTGCGATGCGCTGACCTCCACGTCTGAACAAACCAGCGAAAACGGTGACGAGAAACGAGACGGTTACGATGATCCCTGCAATGAACAGGAACCCGGACGCTTCAGGACTCGGGCGTGTATGAGGGCGCCTACTATCAATCCGAGAGTCATAGCGCTCACTGCAACGAGAGCGGCGCTGAATCCAACAAATGCGGCGCGGTGCCGACGGTCGATTCCACGCTGTTTCCGGCTGGTCGTAAACCCCCACCGACGAATCCAGCCGTGACGAGGGCAACCATGGGGCAAGACAGCCATTCCGTTGTTATAATCCGCAGTGACCGTAACCGCGGGTAAACACTTTCGCAACTCACCCACGTTCAGCTAGCGGCGGGATGCTCCGAAGCGATCGCTTCGCTTCTGGCGTGACTGTGCTTACGCGATTCCGCCCGCGCCAGATCGAGGTCTCGATGCAGAGCGTCAAGCGTTGCGGTAGGAAGTTCGTTCCCCCACTCCTCAAGCTCGGACGGGGACCAACTCCCGTTCAGGCGGATGGCATCGTCAGTGAGGTCCTCAGGAAAGGCCAGCCGGTACTCGCCCTCGCGGACCAGGATGTCGCCAAGTCCGCGCCCAGAGGAGCTGTCGTACACGTGGCGGCTGGAGTCTCCCTTGTTGTTGATGTAGACGAGGAACACTTCCCCATGATCCTCGAAGTTCGGCCGGTAATACCAGGCTTGACTGGATTCGAACTTGGGGTGGGCCCTCCGCCGCCGGGCGATCGCGGCTGGGTCTGGCTCCTCGTCATGCGCCGGATCGTGGTAAAGAATCCGCTGGCAGGACTCGCAGACGACCACTTGAGCTCCCGCCCGCACTTCATTGTAGGTCTGGGGACGCAGCATGACCTGGCATGCCAAACACTTGTGATCGCGCGCCTCGGAAAGGCCGCTTCCGCGGTGCTTCGCGACCCGATCATACTGACGAAGAAGATCGGCGTCCACGCCGGCTCGCGCCGTATCGCGTTTGGCGTTCCACTCGGCCAGCTGCTTTTCGTCTTCCGCAGTCCGCTGCCGGGCGTTGACCTTTTCATTTTCGATCTCCGCCGTCTCCGCTTTTAACTCTGCCTCAGCCGCCTTTACATCCTTCTCGCGATTCTCGGCATTGACCATCAACTCCAGAATCTTGTCTTCATTGGCGCGAATATCCTGCTCGGCGAACTCAATCTCGTGCAGCAGAGCTTTGTATTGTTCGTTGGTCTTGACGGCAAGCGATTGGTCGCGATATTTGGAGATCTTTTGTTGCTGGTCCGAAATCGCACTCTCGAATTTGCGGCGGGCCGCTTCGTCGGCTTTGACAGCGGTTTTGGCTTTTTCAAGAACCGCCCGGGTTCCCGCCAGCCTTTCCTCAATCGCCGCCACCCGCTTGGGCAGGGCGGCGATTTCTTCCTTCAAACGCAGGATTTCCCGATCCGCCTGTTGCAGTGCGATCAGGTTTTGCACGTCAGGAAGCATCTTTAAGAGTAGCACTGCAACGATTTTACCATGCGCATTGGGAAGAGGTTGCTGGCAGCTTATGAGGTGCTGCCACCCTCCCACTTTGTTGTCATCCCGAACGAAGTGAGGGATCTGGGTTCTTCGCTTGGCCGGGCGAAACCCAGATTCCTCGTCGCTCCGCTACTCGGAATGACACGGAGAATGGTTTGTGACCAGCTGCAAGGACCCACTCTCCCGGTGTAAACTTTTGAGCCTTGCCTTTCAGAGCAGAATCTATGCGCGGAGATGCTTCGTGAATCGACTCATTCGTCGAACGGTGATCTGCTGGTTGCTAATTCCCCTCGCGGGCGCCCAGTCTCCCACCACTCCGCCCAAGAAACCTCTCACCATCGAGGGCATCTTCGCCGATGGCGGCATCACCGGACGCCCACCGGAATCCCTCCAGTGGACTCCCGACCACGCGAAGTTTTCTTTCATCCAGCGCGACGACACCGGCGACCACGGCGAACTGTGGGTCGTGGATGCCGCCACGGTCCAGAAAACACTGCTGGTCAGCGAAACCAAACTGGCGACGCTCGCGCCGTCCCCCGAGAAGATCAAGGATGAGCGCGAAATAGAGCGCATCATCCGCTATCACGTCGATCCCTACCGCTGGGCGCCCGATTCCAAACACTTGCTCTTTGTTCCTCAAGGTCAGCTCTGGCTTTATTCGCTCGAGACCGGCACCGCCGTTCAACTGAGCGCGTCGCCCGATCCCAATGGTGATCCCAAGTTCTCTCCTGACAGCAGCCGCCTGGCCTATGTGCGCAAACACAATTTATACGTGCGCACTTTTCCCGGCGACACCGAAAAGCAGCTAACCCGGGAAAAGGACGACAAGGAGAAAGACAAAGACGACAAAAAGAAAGATGGCAATCTCCTGAACGGCGAGGTCGACTGGGTCTACGCCGAAGAACTGGACGTGCGCAGTAATTACTTCTGGTCCCCGGATGGCAAGAACATCGCCTTCCTGCACATGGACGAAACCCGGGTACCCACCTATCCAATCACCGACTGGATGCCCACGCACCCCACCGTGGACAGGCAAAAGTATCCCCAAGCCGGCGATCCCAACCCGGTCGTGCGCCTGGGAGTGGTGAGCGCGTCCGGCGGTGATACCAAATGGATCTCGCTCACCGACGACCCGGAGATTTACATTCCGCGCTTTGGATGGGTCAGTGACGGTGTCCTCTGGGCTGAAGTATTGAATCGCGCCCAAAACAATCTTGACCTTTATTTCATCGATGCCCGTTCCGGGCGCTCCCATAGAGTGCTCTCCGAATCCACCCCCGACGCGTGGGTCAACGTAAACGACGACATGACCATCCAGAAGTCGGGAGACCATTTCCTCTGGTCAAGCTGGCGCGATGGAACCACCCAGCTTTATCTCTACAGCTTCGACAAAGCGAACCCGCTCGCTTCCGACGCCAAGCTGGAACGCCAGCTCACCAAAGGTGATTTCGAGATGTTGGGCGTCGATGCCGTGGATGAGGCCGCCGGCGTGGTTTATTTCAGGTGCAACAAAGACGATCCCCGCCAGCGCCAGCTCTACGCGGTGAAGCTTGATGGTTCCGAATTCCATCGCGTGTCGCAGGAAGATGGAACCCATCACCCCACATTCGCCGATGACGGCAAGTACTACGTGGACGAATTTTCGGCCCTCATGACGCCCCCGCGTTTGTCGGCTTGCGCCGTCGGCGGATCATGCAACAGAGTCTGGGATTCTCGCAGCGTGAACGAGTTCGGCCTCATAACGCCGGAGCTTCTCGATTTCAAAACCGACGACGGGACCATCCTTTACGGGGAACTGGTGCTGCCGTCAGAGAACGCGTCGGCTGGCAAGATCCCGCTGATTGTAAATATCTACGGAGGCCCCGCCGCACAACTAGTCACCAATAGCTGGATTGAGGACTGGCAGGGTTCCTCCGGGCTCTTTCATCAACTTCTAGCCCAGCGAGGATTCGCGATCTTCACCGTCGACAATCGCGGCACGCCCGGCCGCGACCGCAAGTTCATGACCGCGATCCGCCATCAGTTTGGCGGGATCGAACTGAAAGACCAGCTTGCCGCCCTCGATCAGCTCTTCGCTCAGTATCCCCAGCTCGATCGCAACCGCGTAGGCATTTGGGGCTGGAGCAATGGCGCATCCATGACTCTTTACGCAATGACCCATTCAACCGTGTTCAAGGCCGGAGCCGCCGTCGCCCCAGTCACCAACTGGCACAACTACGATTCGATCTACACTGAACGCTACGCCGGCCTGCCAACCGACAAGAACACGACCAGCTACACTGATCTGAATCTGCCCAAAGTAGCCGACAAATTGCAAGGCTCGCTGCTCCTCGCGCACGGAACGGGGGACGACAACGTGCATTTCCAGAACAGCATTCAGATGGTCGAAGGTCTAATCAAGGCAGGCAAACAATTCCGCTTCATGGTCTATCCCAACAAGACCCACAGCATCCGCGGCGCGGACGATCGCGATCACCTCTTCCACCAGATCGAAGACCACTTCGAACGCGAAATGAAATAATTCACGTGGGGAGAGCCGCCCATAAACCCAGCCGTCATCCTGAGGAAGCGAGCCTTCGCAGAGCGAAGGGTCCAACGAAGGATCTCGGCACCGTTTTCGGCTTGTGGCACCAATGTAGGCGCGGGCGTCCTCGCCCGTGCATCGTCCGCCAGAACTTCACCGTGAATGCTATTTGGTCTTTCCCCCTGTTCGAAAATACAACGTGGGCGTGGTCCCGAGCGCCTTCCTGAACATAGAAATGAACGCACTCGGTGTACTGTAGCCCGCTTCCAAAGCGGCGTGCGTGACCTTAGCTCCCTCCGCCAGAAGGCGCATTGCCTGCATCAAGCGAAGTTGTTGGCGCCACTTACCGAAGGTCATCCCCACCTCCTCCTGAAAGAGTCTTTCCACCGTTCTCTTACCAGCGCCGGCTACTTTGCAGATTTGCGCGAGTGGACGGGCGTTGCTCGGGTCGGCGATAAGTATCTCTGCGACTCGAAGTGCCCTGGGGTCGGAAAGGTTAGGAAGCTGCAAAGGAACCATCTTAATGGCTTTGAGCTGGTCAACGATTGCGTCGATCAAGTGGCGCTGCCACTGAATAGTCTTCTTCAGAGCGGCAAAGCTGCAAGCGTGCAGAATAAGTTCTTTCAGCAGTCGCGACACGTTGACTACGCAACAGTCTCGAGGCAGAGCTCTCGCTAGCCGCGGCCTAAGGTATAGAGTTCGCATCGCCACAAGGCCTGACATCGTAATGGTGTGAGGAACCGCCGCCGGTATCCAGACCGCGCGGTGGGTCGGGACCACCCATGTACTGGCGCTGGTGCGAACGGTCATCACTCCGCGCGAAGCATAAACAATCTGATCCCGATCGTGAAAATGCAACGGGATCACGTGTCCAGCCGGGTAGTCGTTCTTAAGCGTGGCGATCTGAGACCGGTTCTCTCCCAGGCGATCGGAAATCGCACGTTGTCGTTTTTGCGACATTTATTGTCAGAATATCGGAAGTACGCAATGCCGGCAAACGTTAAGCTGACTTCGTCGGAAATTGATTATGAAAGGAAAACGTGAACCGCCTGCACCATTGGCTGTGGCGAGAAACCATCCAGCAGCGCGTGCCGTGGGTCCTCTCCGGCGCCGACCTGGGGCCGAACGTTCTCGAGCTTGGACCTGGCCACGGTCTCGCAACCGATCTGCTGCGCCCCACGGTGCAGCGCCTCACCGCTATCGAAGTCGACCCCAAGCTGGCGGAATCTCTGAGTTCGCGTTTGCGCGGCAGCACTGTTCGGGTAGTCACGGGAGATGCCACTGCCCTGCCATTTCCGGACGCCCATTTTTCAGGAGGAGTTTCGTTCACCATGCTGCATCATCTGCCCTCCCTGGAAATGCAGGACAAATTGCTCCGCGAGGTGTGGCGCGTCTTAATGCCAGGAGGAGTTTTCGTGGGCAGCGACAGCCTTCAAAGCTTGTTCATGCGACTGATCCACATCGGGGACACGCTGGTGCCGATTAATCCGGATACCGTCGGCGCACGCCTTGAAGCGGCAGGATTCGAGGTTTTGGAAGTAGAGAAGAACTCTCACGCATTTCGGTTTCAAGCGCGAAACCGCCACACGTTTGTAGATAAACGACCAGGAATTAGTGGCGATCAGGAGGAATACAGGCATGAAGCAAAGCATAGAAAGTGTTCGAAAGAAACGGCACGCGCGCCATCGAAATCAGCGAAATACATCAGCTTCCCAATGATGCGGCGGGTAAATAGGCCCAGTCCCACAGCAGAAGAAGCAAAGGAAGGTCTCTATGAAAAAAGAAATGGTTATTCGAGGTTTGCGTTGGTCCAGAAGCGTTCTCTTGCTTGTTGTCACCGCTGCATGGTTTTGCTTGGGGGCGACATCGACGTTGGCTGCCGTCGATTCTGGGCCGTGTTCGACAAACTCAGACAGTCGCCAACTGGACTTCTGGCTTGGCGACTGGACCGTGACCATTCCCGGCGCTTCAGTCCCCAGTGCCAGCAAAGTTTACTTGGAACTCGACAAATGCCTGCTCGTCGAGAGCTGGGACGGCGGAAAAGGTCACACCGGCAAAAACATGTTTGGTTACAGCTCGGACGACAAGAGCTGGCACGGCATGTTCGCCGACAACCAGGGCCGCGTACACATATTCGAAGGCAAGGTTGCTCCGGGCTCCGCCGAGTTTCTCGGCCCCAGCACCGGCTCCAATGGCCAGGCCGTTCTCAACAGAATTAAAGTGGCCCGCGTCAGCCCAAATGAAATTGAGCAAACCTGGGAGAAATCGTCAGACAAAGGCGCTACCTGGACCATGGAATTCCGCGGAGAATACTCGCGGAAGAATCGCTAGGTGAACTCAGTCAGCCGCAATCGGTCAAACACATTGTCATCCTGAGGAAGCGGCCGAAATATTTTGCATATAAGTCCTTCTAACTCAAAGATCTTGGTGGTAGTGTGGCCCTGATCCCATCATTCCAATCGACCAGGGGAAGGGGAGGTATCGCTAACTAGAAAGTAAACCAACCTTTCCCGAGTCAACTGATACAAAATAAAGTTGTGCAAAATATGTCTATGCACCCGCGAGGCTGATTTATGCACCGCTTGACTCTAGGCGACTTCGAACTTACAGCCGTCTCGGACGGCACGTATCGCCTCGACGGCGGAGCATTCTTCGGCGTTGTCCCCAAAGTCATGTGGGAGAAGAAAGTGAAGGCTGATGCCGAGAACTATGTTCCGGTCGGATTGAATTCGGTGGTAGTGCGAACCGGCCAGCACACGGTTCTGATCGAGACTGGAATCGGCAACAAGCTTCCCGAGAGATTAATCAGGATATTCGGCCAGCCTGCCAAGCTGCTCGACAATCTAAACGCCGCAGGCATTTCGCCGAAAGACATCGACATCGTGATCAACAGCCACCTGCATTTCGATCACTGCGGCTGGAACACAATGTTAAACGACGGCAAGATTGTGCCGACGTTCCCAAGAGCAAAATACTACGCACCCGAAGGCGAGTGGCAGCACGGACGCCTTCAACTCGAGCGCGACGCCATCAGCTACATATCCGAAAACTACGATCCGCTAATCAAGACCGGCCAGATGGAGTTGCTGCAAGGAGATCAGGAGATCGTCCCTGGAATCTCAGTAAGAGTTTTCCCCGGCCATACCCTGCACATGCAGGCGGTGATCATCCAGAGCGGCAGCCAGACTGCCTGCTACATCTCCGATCTGATCCCCACCAGCGCGCATATTGATCTGACCTGGGTGATGGCCTTCGATCTCTTGCCCCTGCGAACCATCGAAAACCGCAAGCGCTATTACGCCCAATCAATTCCCGAGAAGTGGCTCACCATGTTCACCCACGACCCAAATGTGCCGTGGGCCTACGTGGACAAAGATGTGCGAGGAAAAATGTTGGTAAGGGCAGCTACATGATAATAAGAGCTTCAGCCAAATCTCGAATAGAACATTCTCGAACGCGCGTGCCCAGCCTGTTCGGATCAGCAACCGAGTGAAGCAGGCGTCCGAGAACGCTTACCTGCGGTCAAAGAATTGACCTCCAATAGCGAACTGCTGTCTCGAACAAGTTGACGAAACAGCTATTGAAAGAGGCGGAAAGGGACGCCGAAATATTTAAATCGGGAACTCGAAGCGCTCCGACGGACGAAGGAACGCGCCCAGAAGAATGTGCGCCTGTTGGGAGTATGTCAATAGGCTACTTGATGTAGGTAGATCGTTGCGCTCGTAGCGTGCTGGGAGTGCGTTTCAGAGCTCGCGGGCGAGGGCGCCCACGCCACACAACCTCTCCTCAAAGAACCCTTCTACTCTGGCTAGAATTTCCGGCGCACTCTTGGAATCATAAATCGTCTTGCGCAGCCCGGCTCCGCCCGGGACGCCGTGCGTGAACCAGGAGGCAAATTGCTTCATCTTGCCGACGGCGTCCGGCAGCTCTTCTTCGATCAGCATCTGGAAGTAACTGCGAATCATCTGATAGCGATCGGACTCGGTGGGTTCATCGTAGGGAGCTGCGAAGCTTTGCTTCGCCGGACGGACGAGGGCATCCGTCCCCACCTGGTCATTGCCTAACCATGCGTTGTATTGCGCGATCTGGCGGAAGATCCAGGGATTTGCAGGCGCTGTTCGTCCGATCATGACCGCGTCGCAACCAGTCCGGGCAACAATGGCGCAAGCGTCTTCGGGCGTGCGGATGTCGCCGTTGCCGATCACGGGAATCCTGACTGCCTGCTTGACTGCGGCAATCCATTCCCAGCGGGCTTGTCCGCTGTAGCCTTGTTCGCGCGTGCGCGCGTGCAGCGCGACCGCGCACAGGCCGCAGTCCTCGGCCATCTTGGCCAGTTCCACGCAGATAATGTTTTCGTCGTCCCAACCGGCGCGAAACTTCACCGTAAACGGAATCCTGATGGCCGCGCGAACCGCTTCGAAGATCTTGCCGATTGCAGGCAAGTCGCGCAGCAAGCCCGAGCCGCCATTACACTTGACGACCTTTTTCGCCGGACATCCCAGGTTGAGATCGACCAGGTCAAATCCCAGATCCTCAACGATGCGAGCGGCGTCCGCCATCACTCTGGGATCGCTGCCAAAAAGTTGAGCTGAGATGGGATGCTCGTCCTCATAAAAGTGCAGGTAGCGCTTGGCCTTCTGGTCTTTCGCACGGAGCACGCCGTCGGCCGAGGTGAACTCGGTCATGATCAGGCCGCATCCGCCGAGGTTGCGAATGAAGCGCCGAAAGACTGTGTCGGTGACGCCCGCCATGGGAGCCAGGACAGTCGCGGGAGTGATTTGGATATCACCGATCGTTAATCGGTCGGGCACGGTGGCGACCGCACGGGCGATGACGCCCGCGTCGACACTCACGGGGTTTTCCCAGAACTTGCGCACCTAGCTATTTTACTGCCTTCCCCAAGTTATGCAGCTGTGGCACAATTTGCATCAGATAACTTTATGGATGAAATTCCTAGAATGCTTTCTCCCGAATCGTCCGCTGTGGATACCGGTAAATGGATCGGCCGCGTGGTGATCGCCGTGATCCTGGCGGAGGGGATCTGGGGATTTATTGTTTCCCTCACCAACAACCTCGTCCTCCCCGTGCTGGCGAGGACCATGGGCGGCGATGTCCAGTCCCCGCTATACCTTGGCAAAGGCGACTTCAACGTTCCAGCTTTGTTTACCGCGGTTCTGGAGCTTTGCTTTGCCGGGATCGCCGCCGTAATCCTGAATTCCTGGCTGCAACGCAAACCCAGGATGACTCGCACCAGGGCGGTGAGGGTAAGCCCGATTCCGATGCAATCGATCGCACCCACGCAGCCGACTGCTCCGCCGCCCTCACCACCAGCAGTTGTGCCTGTTCAGGCGTCAGTTTCGCTGCCCTCGTCGCCGACTATGTCCGCGACCGCGCCGGTCCCCGCTCCTGCGACTCCAGCGGCAGCACCAGCGCAAACAACGGCATCACCGCTAGCGCCGTCGCCGTCGCCAGGTCAATTCTGGTCGCCACCTGAACCGGCGCCGCAGGCTAAGGTAGCCGCTCCTCCGCCTCCGAAGGCAAAGCCATCAAAACCGAAGCCGCCCAAAGAGGTTTACTACAATATCGTGGGAGAACCTATCAATCCTACGGAAGATGACTAGACCGTTTAGCGCCGAAGAACCCGGTCGCTGACACAGTTTCAGTTGCTATTCCCTAAATGTTTGCGTTAGCCGAGCAAAACCCAGATTCCTCGTCGCTCCGCTTCTCGGAATGACAGTGGGCTTGAGAACTGAAAGGACGGGAGGGCACGCCCGTCCTCCATTCATTAGTCACACGCAAAACGTAGAGCCTCCGCAACGCAAGCTCTTATTGCAAACCTGGGCACGGAACGTTAGGCCTTCGGTGATTCTTTCTTGGCGTACTTGCGGCGGAATCGCTCCACGCGACCGGCCGTGTCCATCAGCTTCTGCTTACCTGTGAAGAAGGGATGGCAATTGGAGCAGATTTCTACGTGGATATCGCCCTTGTGCGTCGAGCGGGTGGTAAAGCTGTTGCCGCAAGCGCACATGACGCGGATTTCGTTGTAAGCGGGATGTATGGCTGCTTTCATGATCTCTTAACCTCTGTACCGAACCATTCGATTCTAAAGGATGGCCGCAGGATTCAGCAAATGGAACCGCCCCGGTTAGTTCCTCATAGACCTCGCAAAATCAATCAACCACAGAGGACACGATGTATCACAAAGGTCGTGCTTTTTGCAGGTTGCTTCGAGCGGCTGGACAAACAATCAATATTGGGACACTATTGACACTGTCATGAATGACCTAATAATTTTAGCTACGCTTCTCGATGGTCCAAAGCACGGATACCAGTTGAAGCGCGAGGCGGGGTTCATTCTTGGACAGGGCGCGATGCACAACAATCTGGTCTATCCGTTGTTGCGCCGCTTCACCGCTGAGGGCTGGGTTGGCAAAAAGACTGTGCCCGGAGAGCGCGGACAGACGCGCTTGCAATATGCGATCACCGCGCTAGGGCGGCGGGAATTGGTCGCACGATTGAGCGAATTCGGCGAATCGGATGCGTCCTCGTTTGCCGACTTCATCACGCGAGTGGGGATGTTCGAAGTGCTCGAAGCGCCCGTCCGCGTGCGCATCCTGAAACAGCGAGAAAGATATCTGCAAGACCGGGAAGAGAAGCTGGCCGGGCTGCGGAAGAGCATGGAGCTGGGAATTTACGGCGGAGAAGTGGTCCGTTACTTGATTGAGCAGATTCACTCCGAGCTGGCCTGGATCCGGCGTCTGCACCGTCTCGGCGCCGCCCCAGAAGGCGGTCATCGCGAGATGGAGGGGAGGAAAGTATGAGCGTCATGAATCTACCGCGCCTGGATTTGATTCCGTGGTATGCGCTGGGCATTTATTGGGCGATCAGTGCACTGCGCGTGAAGCAGACAAAGGTCCAGGAGGATCTGGGCGGGCGTCTACTCCACGTCGGTGTTATGGGTCTGGCGTTTCTATTCTTGTTTTCGCATCGACTGGATCTTGGGCCTTTAGGCTTGCGTTTTGCGCCGGAGAGCGCGTGGCTTCGGATATCAAGCATCGTTCTGACGTTCGTCGGAGCTGGAATTGCGATTTGGGCGCGATATAGTTTGGGCCAGTACTGGAGTGCGCGAGTTACGCTGAAGGTAGATCACCAGCTGATTCGCTCCGGTCCTTATGCCTGGGTGCGGCATCCGCTGTATTCCGGGTTGCTCTTGGCGATGGCCGGCACGGCATTAGTGGTAGGCGAGTGGCGCGCCGTGCTTGGTGTGGTGCTGGCAGTTATGGAATTCTCCCGCAAAGCGGCGAAGGAAGAGGCGTTGCTGGCCAGCGAATTCGGCGATCAGTATCAGGAATTCCGGAAGCGGACAGGGTTTCTTGTGCCGCGTTTCCGGTAACGGTTGAGGCGCAGGATTTTGCAGGGCACGGACGGGCGAGTCGCCCTTCCAGCACAGTGATCTGTTCATCGCGGACGGGCGGGGACGCCCGTCTTCCACTTAAATGGAAAAACGGCAGGGCCGACCCCCTGCCGTATTCGATGTGAAACTTGGCCCCGTTACTTACTGCGGTTGACCGCTTTCTTGAGTTCGGCGCCGGCCGAAAACTTTGCTACCTTCCGGGCAGCGATCTTGATGGTGGCGCCCGTCTGCGGATTGCGCCCATTGCGGGCCTTTCTCTGCGATACAGAGAAGGTGCCGAAACCAATCAACGCTACCCGATCACCTTTTTTCAGGGCAGCCGTAATGCTGTCTACGGTTGTGTCGATTGCGGTAGCCGCTTGAGCCTTGCTGATGCCGCTACCAGATGCGATTCGGTCAATGAGATCGGCTTTGTTCATCGTCTCTCCTGGCAGGTCTCCTTATCCTCAAAGGGCGCGGGGAGGGAGCACTCCCTGAGTGAGAAACCCGGCGGCCTTATTTAGCTCCCGGCAACGGCGAATGTCAACTGTGAAAATCGGCTCTGGATGCCTTGTTTGGGTCGATTCGGTGGAAAAGGTGTCCAAGGGTTGGAATTCCGGCTCAAAACTAAAGCCACTCTCGTCGCTGGTTGGCGACTCAGAAGAGTGGCTCGTTCGGCCCGAGAGATCCGTAGGGTCAGTCCCCGGAAGGCATCAGGCTTTCCTCTGGCCCGGGTTCTGCGCCTTGCAGTTGAATGATAGGTCCCGATGGGCAGTCACCGAGAATGGGCTCGCAGACCGCGTCTGGGCCGCTTTTCGGGCGCAGCTGTGGCAGCATCTGGGCGAACTGCTCGGCCTCTGTCGAACCAGCAAGCGCCGTCACGGATGACGTTCCCCCGGAGATCACCTGGGTGACGGCGTCAAAATAGCCGGTGCCCACGAAGCGCTGGTGTTTGACCGCTTCGTAGCCATGATCTAGTTCGCTGCTGAATTCCTCTTCCTGGAGCCGCGAGTAGGCCGTCATTCCCGTGAGCTTGTATTCGCGGGCCAGTTCAAACATGCTCAGGTTCAAGGCATGAAAACCGGCCAGCGTGATGAACTGGAACTTGTATCCCATGACGGCGAGCTCGGTCTGGAAACGGGCGATGGTCGCGTCGTCCAGTTTCTTCTTCCAGTTGAACGACGGCGAGCAGTTGTATGCCAGCATCTTGCCCGGAAATTTTGCATGAACGGCGTCGGCGAACTGGCGTGCTTCCTCCATGTCGGGATGCGAAGTCTCGCACCAGATAAGCTCCACATAAGGTGCATAGGCAAGAGCGCGGGCGATGGCTGATTCGATGCCGCCACGGATTCCGTAGAAGCCTTCTGCAGTTCTCTCTCCGGTGAGGAATTCGCGGTCGCGCGGATCCACGTCGCTGGTCAGCAGGTGGGCGCTGTCGGCATCGGTCCGCGCCATGATAAGCGTCGGTACGCCCAGCACGTCGGCAGCAAGGCGCGCCGCAACCAGCTTTTGAATTGCTTCCACGGTTGGCACCAGTACCTTACCGCCCAAGTGACCGCACTTTTTCGCGGACGAGAGCTGGTCCTCGAAATGGACGCATGCTGCGCCGGCCTGGATCATGGCCTTCATCAACTCGAATGCGTTCAGATTGCCACCAAACCCAGCTTCGGCATCAGCAATCAGCGGAGCAAACCAGTGCACTCCATTCTCGCCTTCGGCATGATGGATCTGGTCCGCCCGGGTCAGGGCCTGATTGATGCGGCGGCAGAGATTGGGCACGCTGTCGGCGGGATACAGACTCTGGTCGGGATACATCTGCCCGGCATCATTGGCGTCGGCGGCAACCTGCCAACCGCTCACGTAGATCGCCTTAAGTCCAGCTTTCACTTGCTGGACGGCTTGGTTCCCGGTCATGGCGCCGAGAGCCGGAACGTAAGAGTCGCGGTGCAGCAGGTCCCAAAGCCGCTCGGCCCCTTGCCGAGCCAGGGTGTGTTCAATGTGGATGGATCCGCGTAGACGGTCGACGTCCTGCGCAGTGTAAGGCCGGGTAATTCCCGCCCAGCGTGGGCTCGACTTCCAATCCATTCCTGTGTTTGAGCTCTTTCCGTTTCCGTTGCTTCCCATACTTTGTTTTCCTTTGTGGCGCCGACGGCCCAAAAGCGCCTGCATCTTTGGGGATTGTGGGCCACAGACCGAGCCCGGTCAAACTGAACGTTTCTATCGTGCCGATAAAGGATTGTTATCAGGATCGATGTCTGTGATAATGAAGCGTTGTTAGATGCAGGAATCGGCTCGCAGGTAATCCATGGAAATCGATCAAGTTGAGACTTTTCTCGCAGTGGCTACATTTGGCGGCTTTCATCGCGCCGCGGAAGCCCTGCGCATTAGCCAGCCAGCGGTGAGCGCCCGCATCAAGGCGCTGGAGGATTCCCTTGGAGTGCGGCTGTTTTCGCGGTCCCGGAGTGGGCTGATTGTTTCGGATGCGGGACGCACCTTTCGTCCTCACGCCGAGCTGCTCTTGCGGACAGCTGCCCTTGCCCGCCAAGCCGTTCATGAATCGCGACCAGCCAGTGGAACTCCCCTGCAAATCGCGGCGGCGCTTTCGATCTCCGTATACTTTCTGCCGGGTATTTTGAAGCGCTTTCAGCGGGCTCATCCCAACGTCATCATCAGCATTCGCCCGGGTCACTCGAAAGAGGTCTTGGACATGGTGTTGAGCGAAGAGGCGGAAATCGGTCTGGCTCGTTCGCTCCAACATCCCGCGGTTGAAACCATAAGCCTTCGGGATGATCCGCTGCTGCTAGTGGTACATCCGAAGCGAGGTCCCAAACACTCGCGACGGGCTCGGCTGGAGCAGGTAGCAAGCTGGCCGTTGATTTTCTATGAACGGGGATCGAGCGACTGGACGCTTACCCACAGCTTGTTTCGAACCGCTGGCCTGGTTCCGAACGTAGCCCTCGAGGTCGACTCGATTGAAACCGCTAAGCGGATGGTGGAACGTGGGCTTGGCCTTTCCTTCCTGCCCCAAATTGCGGTGGGGAGAGAAATTCGAACGCACAAGCTCACCACAGTGAAACTCCTTGATGCCGAGCCGTTACGGCGAAGCCTTGATGTAATCCATCCTCGCCATCGTCCGCTGAGAACGGAAGTCCGGGCCTTCTTGCAGATGGCGAGGGAAGCGGCGAACGAAAATACTTCGGGAGGAAGTTCTGTTGCGAATAAGCGGAGGCATTCTAAATAGTCAAACTCAGGCGGGAACATCCGCCCTCCGCTGTCATGTCAAAACTTGACGGATTTAGCTAAGCTACTTTTTCCGCCTCCGTCCACAACGTAGACCACATCTCCACAGCATGTGCACAGAAGAAGAGTTTTTTTCTATTGCACGAGTTGGGACATTAAGGCACCCTTCGGAACACAACTTACATCATGGCTTCTGTACCTGTGAGTTCTCGACGAAATCAACTCTTGGAGTGGTTTCCCTTCTACGTTCACCGGTTGGTGGGAGACGTAAGATACAGGGCTATGAAGGACTATCAGCAAGCGTGGTATTTAAACCTGCTATTTGCATCGTGGGTTTCGGAGCGTCCGGGATATTTGCCAGATGACGGGCAGTTGTGGCGCCTCGCGAATGCGCGCACTCGGCAATTCTTTGAGAAAGAATGTGAGCCGATCCTGTGCATGTTCGAGCGCGAGGGTTCGATGACTGACGGTGCTGTCTGGATTTACAACCGTGTGCTCTTGGACATCTATGACGAACAGGTTCTAAAATTCCACAAGAGGAGACGTAAATCCTCAAAATCCACAGATGACAACACCACCTCTTATCTAGATTTTGAAGGTACACTTAAGAAAGAAAATGGAAGAGAAGAATGTAGGCTTCATCCAGAATCTGGTCTCACGCAGTGGGGAACGTGCTGGGAGTGCTATGCAGAAAAATGCAGCAGCCAAGCTAGCTGAGGAACCGCAGAGTTGTCCGATCTGTGGCGGAACTGGATGGAAAGATGTTGTTGGAAGTGAAAGGCGGGTTACCCGTTGCAATTGTTACTGGCAAACGCAAGCGAAGCACTTGCTGGGAGTATCGGAGATTCCGGCTCGCTATGTCGATTGCGAATTTTTAAATTACGAGACTGGTGGAAACGACGGTCTTGCAGCGGCAAAGATCAAGATTGAGACTTGGGCTGGTCAATATCCTGTGGATCGAAGTGGTCTTCTGCTGGTTGGTCCTAGTGGTGTAGGGAAGACTCATTTATCCGTCGCGGCACTGAAACAACTAACCCAAAAAGGTGTGCACTGCCTATTCTGTGATTACCGGGAGCTTCTGAAGAAAATTCAAAACTCCTATAACCCATCGGTTCAGACAACCGAACTGGATCTTTTACGACCAATCTTCGAAACCGAAGTAGTGTTGCTGGACGACCTGGGCGCGGTGAAGCCATCCGAGTGGGTATGGGATACCGTAAGTCTGATCCTCAACGCGCGTTACAATGAAAAGCTGACGACCATTATTACAAGCAATTTCTTGGATGGCGCCAGCGCGGCGGCAGAGAGAGTAGATGGCCCGCGGCGTGCGGCGCGCGAAGAGACGCTGGGCGATCGCATCGGAGAACGCATGCGATCCCGTTTATTCGAGATGTGCCGGCTCGTACAGGTAAATGGGAAGGACTATCGGCAGAAGTTCCGCGGCGCAACCTCCCACTAAAATCATGTGGGGACGGGTCTTCGACCCGTTCAAGTCGAGCGAACCTCAAAGGGACGGTAAGTCGTATCTGGTCGCAATTCCATCTATCTTCACTGGCGGTAGATCCAAACTAGAATGGTCTTGTGCTGACGTACTGCCTCGAGTTTGCCCCCGCCCATGATGCCGAACTATGGGCAACGGTTCCAGTCGCGCCTGCCGTGTTTCTCCTTCGCGTGGACGACCCGCAATCGGAACCTTACGTAAGCAAGACTGCCAACCTGCGGCGACGCCTCCAGCGGTTGCTTGGCGCACCTGCGGAACACAGCAAGAAGCTCAACCTGCGCGATCGCGTCCGCTGGATTGAGTACAGCCCGACCGGCTCAGACTTCGAATCTGGCTTCTTGCTTTACCGGCTCCTGCGATCCACGTTTCCGAAGACCTACAGTCATCGGGTCCGTCTGCGCTTTGCTCCCCTAGTCAAGCTGCACCTGGAAAACGAGTTTCCGCGTGCTTCCATCACTACCCGACTCGGCCGTCTCAGCGGACGCAATATCTATTACGGGCCGTTTCCCTCGCGCACCGTGGCAGAGAAGTTTGCCAGCGACTCGCTCGACTTTTTCAAGATGCGCCGCTGTGTCGATGATTTGCATCCCGACCCCCAATTCCCGGGCTGCATCTATTCTGAGATGAAGATGTGCCTCGCGCCCTGTTTTAAAGGTTGCAGCGACGAGGAATACCGAGCGGAAGTCGGCCGCGTGCAGGCGTATTTCGCCACAGGCGGCGATTCTTTGTTGCGGGAAATCTCCGCTCAACGCGATGCCGCCTCCGCCAACCTGGAATTTGAAAATGCGGCGACACTGCATGCGCGCCTCGACAAGCTCAAACCCACGTTGACCCAGCTCGCAGAAATCGTTCACCGCGTCGATCGCCTCGCCGGCGTGATGGTGCAGCGCAGTGCGAGCCCAGAGTCGGTTAACTTCTTCCGAATCGATGCCGGTCGCATTTTCGGTCCGGTGACCTTTGCCATTCAGTCCGCGGAACACACCAAGTCGCAATCGATGGAATCGCGAGTTCAGGAAACCCTCGCCTCGTTTCCAGCGACGACTCCAAGTTTTACGCTTGAAACGATGGAGCACCTGGCGCTTTTGAAACGCTGGTACTATCGGAGCAGCCGCGTAGGCGAAATCTTTTTTGTGGACGAGAAGGGCACGCTGCCCATGCGTCGCCTCGTGCGAGGCATTTCGCGCGTTTATCGTGGCGAGAAATCAGAGGAAGATGCATCGCGAGTCGCCGATTCTTCATCTGTGCCCGGGAGGGAAGTGAATTCTGGGCCGGAGTCGTGATGCATGAAACGAGACAGCATGAAACAAGATCACAATGACAAGGCGCTCCGAGAGCACGTGCTTTATCTGCTCGAGGGCGGCGGCGCTCACGCGAAGTTCGACGAAGTCGTCGCAGGCATTCCTCCCCAACGGCTGGGACAGAAGCCCGCCGGGCTGCCCCATTCGCTCTGGATGTTGCTCGAGCACCTGCGCATCGCACAACGGGACATTCTGGATTTCAGCCACAATCCGGAATACGTGTCTCCGAAGTGGCCCGAAGGCTATTGGCCGAAAACGGAGGCCCCACCGAACCCAGCCGCCTGTAGCGCGAGCGTCAAGAAATTCCGCCATGACCTGAAGGCGATGAAGGATCTGGTGAAAGATACCAAGACCGATCTGTTTGCGAAAATTCCATGGGGCGACGGCCAAACCGTCCTCCGCGAAGCCCTGCTGTTGGCCGATCACAACGCATATCATCTCGGCCAGATGTTAGATGTGCGGCGTTTACTTGGTGCATGGCCAGAGAAGTAAACGTCAAGTTCGCCACGGATTCGCTGCGGATGAACGGACATACGGCACAGCGAAGCTAGCCGGCTTTAATCATTTGCATCTTTCTCTCCGCCCGCTTCCTGAACACAACCCGCACTCTCTCGCGCCATCTCTCGTCAATGCCCAGCAACGCCCAATCGATTTCCGGTGAAATGTACTGCAGCAACGTGTCCGTCGCGGGATGCACATGCAGAGCCGGAGCCACTAGGAAAAGCAACGGCTTGTCGGCGCACAGTTCGCGTCCAGGGAAATACCCCAAGCGCTGGAACTCCCCGCGGGCGTGGTGCCACGCCACTCGCGCCCAATCGTCCAGACCCTGCAAAGGCAAGTGAATGTCTACATCGGCCTTGAGTTCGACCACCGCGAGGCGTCCGTCGCTAGTGATGGTGAGCACCTCGATCATGGCGCGATCGGACGCGGAAAACGCCGGTACCTGCGAATACAAACAGGCTGAATCCAGGCGTTCGTCCAGAGTGGTAACGCCTCGCACGACCAACGACTCCAGCCAGCGTTCCGGATGCAGTCGCCAGAACGGATGATCGCGCGGACCCTCGGGATGCCGCACTTCACCGATACTTCGCACCAGTTGCGCGAATGTAGCCAAGTTAGTGTCGTTGAGAACCCTTTCCTGTGCGCCCACACCGAAAACAATCTGGGATGTGCTGACAACGACCCTGGTTCGTGAGCCAGCCTTGCCCGTGCGAACTCCAGACCGTGACAACGAAAAGCGATCTCCGCAGATGATAAAATCGCAAT
Organism: uncultured Acidobacteriota bacterium; assembly: GCA_963838905.1. Taxonomy (GTDB): domain Bacteria; phylum Acidobacteriota; class Terriglobia; order Terriglobales; family Acidobacteriaceae; genus JABDBE01. Next base: position 422,427 of record CAWITE010000009.1, on the reverse strand, counting down.
TTCCGCTTCGGACATCAACTTGCGAACCTGCTCGATCGCGGTCGCAAGCCTTGCGAGTGTTGCGGATTCGTGGGTCGAGTGCGCCAGCCGGGTCGCCACATTGCCGCAGTCGGCGATATCTAACTCCTTCAAGTTACGTCCCGTTCTTCCAGTTCATACAACGGCCACTTGGCCGCCGCCGCGTTCAAATGCGCCATGCGCTCGCGAATCAAAGCGGAGGCTCCCGCTGGCAGAAACAGCTTCAGCCCTTCGACGGAGAGCTTTCCAGGATTTGCAACGCGGCAGGCATCGAGCCACAGAATGCCGAAGGTCAGCGCCGCATCGATGGAACCCTGCGTCTCCTGTCCGTTTACGCCCAGCACGGCAAAAGCAGATTGCCCTCTGCGTAACAAGCCTCGCGCGTACACAGGCCCAAAAGACCGCTCCAAATCCATCGACGAACTCAGCCGGTCCACGGTAAAGCCAGGAAAGCGGCGCGGCAGCACCCGTTGCAGCACTTGCTGGTACGCCACGCGCGCGGCGCGTTTTGCAGTGGGCGTTCGACGGTCGCGTTCGCTGCAAATCTCAAGCTTGGTTGGTTTCGCCTGTCCAAGCCGTTGCACTGCCAGCCGGAGGATTTCGTTCTTGACCTCTGCTTCCAAAACCCGCCGCACGAAATTCCGTTCCTCCGACCACAGATGCAACAGGCACTTGTTCCACTCACCGGAAATGGAGTACTTCGATTGAGCGAGATCGAAGACAACGGCATCGTCTTCGATGATTACTGCATCGCGCGCAGATGTGAGGAAGTCTTCGACCGTGCACACAAGGGATTCGGGAGTCACCCAAGCATTGTTTCAGCAGACCGGCGGCCTCGTCTGTGACGAGTGAACACGACCGTTAGTATCGCAAACGCAAGACGCGGACGGGGGCGCCCGCTCCACACGGGCTCGTATGGGATAATGACTCGAGGAGCTTTTCGGAGTCCGAGGGCATCTAATCAACGTGGACACAAATAAATTCTTTTTCCAGCATTACGGCCTCACTGAGCACGATCTTGAGCACTATCTGGCAGCCGCCCTGTCGGCGGGGGGCGACTACGCTGACCTGTATTTTGAATACCTTTCTTCGACCTCGCTGATGGTGGACGAATCCATGGTGAAGTCTGCTTCGCAGGGGATCTCCGCTGGATGCGGCGTCCGCGTGATCGCCGGCGAACGCACCGGGTACGCCTATACCGACGATCTTTCGTCCGAGCGTATTCTGCGCGCCGCACGCACCGCCGCTTTGATCGCGAGCGGACCGGCCAAGACTCCGGCAGTCGGATTCCAGGAGAAACCCGCGCGCAGTCTGTACCCAGTGAGCTTGCCTTCCGTAGATGCGGAAATCACTGCCAAGGTCGAGTTGGTAATGCGCGCTGACCAGGCTGCGCGGGCTTACGATCCCCGTATTAAAGAAGTGCGCTCCAGCTACGCGGATGAGCTTCGTAACATTCTGGTAGTCGGGTCGGATGGCACCTTCGCCGAGGACTCCCAGCCACTGGCGCGGGTGAACGTTTCCTGCATCGCAAAAACTGATGGCAATTCCGCGCGGGGCAGCTCGGGTGGTGGGGGACGTGTCGCGCTAGACTTTTTCTTCGGCGAAAAGACTCCGGAGTATTTCGCCAAAGAGGCTTCGCGCCAGGCGATCCTGCAGCTCGACGCTCGCGAAGCGCCCGCCGGCGAGATGGAAGTTGTGCTCGGGCCCGGTTGGCCAGGAGTGCTTCTGCACGAAGCCGTAGGCCACGGCCTGGAGGCGGACTTCAATCGCAAGCAGACGTCCGCGTTCGCTGGCTTGATTGGAAAACGAGTGGCCAGCGAAAAGTGCACAGTAGTGGATAACGGCACCATGCCGTGGCGTCGTGGCTCCCTCAACGTGGACGACGAAGGCGAGCCCACGCAGAATACCGTGCTCATCGAAAAGGGAATCTTGAAGGGATATCTGAGCGACAAGCTCTCCGCACGCTTGATGGGAGTGGCCGACACCGGAAACGGGCGGCGTGAAAGCTACGAGCACATTCCCATGCCGCGCATGACCAACACCTACATGCTTGCCGGTGAAGAAGATCCACAAGACATCATTCGCTCCGTCCGGCGTGGCTTGTACGCTGTGAACTTCGGCGGCGGTCAGGTCGACATTACGAATGGCAAGTTTGTTTTTTCGGCGTCGGAAGCGTACTTGATCGAGGACGGCCAGGTCACCGCGCCAATCAAAGGGGCGACCTTGATCGGAAACGGTCCCGATGTGCTTACCCGCGTTTCGATGGTAGGCAATGACCTGAAACTCGACGAAGGTGTTGGCACGTGCGGTAAGGACGGACAGGCCGTACCCGTTGGTGTGGGCATTCCGACCATCAAGATCGATCGGTTAACGGTCGGCGGAACGGCTAGGAAAGATGTCGGCGGCTTCATGCAGTAAGGCCGAGTGAAGACTCTGTTTTCCCCCTTTCTGTACCTCCGTGTCCTTTAAGGTACACAAAGGAATTCCAATCGAAATTCTATGTCACAAATGCAAGTTGAAGCTAGAAACCAGCAAACTGAAACTGATCTCCGCGAACTGGCTCAAGATATCGTGCGTCGCGCGATGTCCGGCGGAGCTACTGCCGCTGAATGTGTCATTCGGGAAGGTGACGAGTTCTCCACCGTTGTCCGTTTAGGGCAAGTGGAAACTCTGAAAGAATCAGGGTCAAAGGCAATTGGCATGCGTGTCTTCTACGCCAAACGCGCGGCGAGTACTTATTCCAGCGACTTCTCCTCGTCAGGCCTCGACCGAATGGTGAAGTCAGCGCTGGAACTGGCCAAGATTACCTCCGAAGATCCATTCGGCGGAATACCGGAAGCGTCGCAACTGGGCTCGATCGCCGGTGACCTCGATCTGTACTCCGCCGATGTTTATTCGCTTCCGGGAGAAGAACGCATCAGCTACGCGCGCCGTGCCGAGAAAGCGGCGCTCGACTACGATCCTCGCATCAAGAACTCCGAAGGCGGTTCGTTCGAAGCTGCGACCGGGCATAAAATTCTGGCTAACTCAAATGGATTTGTCGGCGAATACCAGCGCTCGTATTGCTCCCTCGCAGCTGTGCCCATTGCACAATCGGATGACGGCAGCAAGCAGCGCGATTATTGGTTTTCGGTTGCCCGCAGCTTGAGCCGCCTTGAATCTCCCGAGCACGTGGGGAAGACAGCGGCCGGGCGCACTTTGCGCCGCCTCGGCGCTCGAAAATCGAAGACCGCCCAAGTTCCGGTGGTTCTTGATCCCATGGTGTCCAGCTCGATCCTCGAGCACATTTTCGAGGGCGTGAACGGAGACTCCATTTATCGCGGGGCATCGTTTCTAGCGGGCAAACTGGGGCAGAAGATTGCGGGCGATGGCGTCAACGTGATCGACGACGGTACCATACCCGGCGGCTTCGGCACCAGCCCGTTTGACGGTGAGGGCGTTCCCTCGAGGCGCACCGTCGTGATTGAGAACGGCGTCCTCAAGTCTTATCTGCTGAACACGTACACGGCGAAAAAGCTCGGCTTGCAGACAACCGGCAACGCTTCTCGCGGATTGGCGGGAACGCCCGGAATCGGTCCAGGGAATTATTTCCTGCAGCCGGGCGCAAAGACCCCGCAGCAGATCTTTGCGGAGATTAAAGACGGTCTTTACGTGACCGAGTTCCTCGGACATGGAGCCAACCTGGTGACAGGCGACTATTCCCGCGGCGCGTCCGGACTTTGGATTTCTGGTGGAGAACTTGCCTATCCCGTGGAAGAGATCACCGTGGCCGGAAATCTGAAGGAGATGTTTTTCAATATCTCCGATATCGGAAATGACCTCGAGTTCCGTGGCGCTGTAGCGTGCCCGACCATAAGAATCGATGGGCTGACGGTGGGCGGCGAGTAGGGAATCGGTCGCTGCGCTACCGATAGTACAATCTCCCCATGGGCGGTTTCAGCCAACCATCACCGCTGGCGGAGCAGCGCGAATCTAATCTGGTTCCCATTCTGCTCGGAGTTGCGTTCGTCCTGGCGGTGGTCGGTGTGATTGCCGTCCTATCCCGCAGCAGTCCTAAAGCAACAACTCCGCCGAACCCGTACGCTGCTAAGCTCAACCTGTCCGATCTGAAAATGAGCGCTGCGGAGAATTTTGTCGGGGCGCGCATTACTTACATCGACGGAACCGTCACCAACACTGGTGATAAGACGGTTACACACGCGGCTGTCCATGTTGCCTTCAAGAATTCTCTTGGCGAAGTCGCGCAGGCGGATGACGTCGTTCTCTACATTCTGAAGACTGCCGGGCCTTACCCGGATACGGTCGACCTCCACTTGTCGCCGCTGGCGCTCGGCCAGAGTGCTCCGTTCCGTCTGACCTTCGACCACATCAGCAACGACTGGGACCGCGCCTATCCTGATCTGAAAGTGACCGATGTCTCGGTGAAGTAAAGTCAAGAGCGCCACGGATTTTCACGGATCGCCCTTGTGTTGCTTCGTGTCCTTTGTGGTTATAGCCCGCTGGCTGGGAATGGCGAATCCAGCAATCCTTTAGAATGCTTTCATGGTCGATGCAAAGCCAATTCGTTTGACGGAGTCTGTGAAAGCTGCGGGTTGAGCGTCCAAGCTGAGTCCGGCGGCGCTGGACGCGGTGCTTGGGAAATTAGCCCGGCAGCATGACCCGAATGTTCTAGTTGGCTTTGATCAAGCCGACGACGCCGGAGTGTATTTAATCGGACCGGGCACGGCGTTGGTGCAAACCGTGGATTTTTTTACCCCGATGGTGGACGATCCCTACACCTTTGGCCAGATCGCCGCGACCAACGCGCTGAGTGATGTTTATGCGATGGGCGGCCAGCCGCGCACTTCACTAGCGCTGGTATGTTTTCCGGAAAAAGCCGATTTGGCAATCCTGGAACGTGTGCTTGCCGGCGGACTTTCCAAAATGATCGAAGCCGGCTGCTCGGTGATTGGCGGACACAGCGTTCGCGACGAGGAAATGAAGTTTGGATATTCTGTGACGGGCCTGATCGATCCTGCCAGGGTGCTCACGAATGGCGGGGCGAAACCAGGTGATCGTCTTGTTTTGACGAAAGCGCTGGGGACAGGAGTAATCTCGACTGCGATCAAGAAAAAAGCAGCGACACAATCATGGGTCGACGTTGCGGTTGCCTCGATGACTACCTTGAACAAGAAAGCCGCGGAGGTCATCTCGGGTCGCGTGGGGCCGGGTCTTCGACCCGGTGGGGCGGAGCAAAGCTCCGCAGCTAACCACCGCTTCGCCGTCCACGCTATGACCGATGTCACCGGTTTCGGCCTGATCGGGCACAGCCGCGAAATTGCGCTCGCGTCCAGAGTGGCGCTGCGCTTCCATGCCAATCGCATTCCGCTGCTTGAGGGCGCGCTCGAATGTATTCGCGCTGGCCACATTCCCGGAGGCCTGAAAGCCAATCGCGAATTTGCCGAGGGCGTCGTTCGCTACGAGGACGGAATTAGCGATGAAATAAGAACAATTCTCTTCGACCCTCAGACCGCCGGGGGATTGCTGATCTCGGTCGCGTCCGAAGATGCAAGTGAACTCTCGCAGGCCCTCAATACGGCCGGCGTTCCCGCCGTAGAAATCGGCGAAGTATTACCTGCGACCAAACCCCTGATCACGGTTGTGCCCTGAGCGGGCCGCTCCAGACACTAGTGAAACGCTTCGCCTCTGTCCAGCATCGCGAGAATCATTTCCATGCGGCGCTGCTTCGTTTCCGGCCTCTTTGCTGTTTGCAGCCGGTAGGCAATCGCATAACGGTTTGCCTTGCTGAGCGACTCGAAGAACACGTTCGTTGTTTTGTTCCTGCGGACTGCGGCCAGAAAATCTTCAGGAAAAGTTGCTTGGCTCGAGGAATCGTAGGCCGTAGTCCAACGGCCGTCTTTTTTCGCAGCCGCAATTTGGGCTTGGCCTGCAACCTTCATCCGGCCCGCCTTGATCAACCTTTCCGCGTGTCTGGTGTTGATCTTGGACCAGCCACTTTTAGGCCGTCTTGGAGTGAATCTCTGCCGCCACGAAACCTTATCATGGCTCTGCTTTAGGCCGTCGATCCATCCGAAGCATAGCGCCTCATCCAGCGCTTCGGCGTAGGTAACAGTGGGTTCACCTGAGCCTTTTTTGTAGATCCGCAGCCAAATCCCGTTGGATTGGCGATGATTCGCCGCCAGCCACTTGCGAAACTCTGAGGGTGATCTAAAGCTAAGAATTTCGTTCATATGATAAAGATCGCCGATCTTGCGTGCATCCTTCATTTCAAGATGAGCTCCCAAATCCGCGCCAAATGGTGATCGTCGTGTTCGGCCACGAAGTACAAATGGTCGACCAGTCGCATTGGCGTTTTAAGTCTCGGATGCGGGATCGATCGGGCGAACAGGTCGGCTTCAAAATCGCCGAGTCGATCCACGAGCCGCGATCGTGCCTTTCGAAACTCCATAAGAATATCCTCGATGCGGCGCTGGTTATGCCCCGCTTCATGAGTTTTCCGATTGCTCAGGTCGGCGGTTGTGAGTTCAGCGACGCCCGCGAGGTAGTCGTCGACTCGCGCCATCCACAAGGGCTCGAGGTCAAGCAAATGTCCAGCGTGCTCCTGCGCCGACCACTTTTCTCCCGGTTTCTGCACTAACCGCTCACGGCGATCAGCACAGACAATTTCCTCAAGCTTTGCGGGCGCGCCTCGCAAGCGAACGCAGAGGTTCGGATATAGCTCTACCGGAAGCGAGAATTCGAATTTCCGATCAAACCAGTTGGGGATTTGAGCCATGGATCACCGGATCAGAATGCGCAATTCAGTTTCTGCCATTGTAAAAGTTTGAGTACATCGCCGCTTTCTCGCGGCATTTTCGCGATTCCCAGCAAAAACAGATTCCTCGCTCCTCTCGGAATGACAATTGGGTTTGGCATGACAATACCGAGTTTTGACACCTGGGCCCCGCTACGCGCATCTATGAGTTGGTAGATCATGAACTGGTAGATCAGATTCTAGTTTTTCTTTCCACGTTTCTTTTTCTTGTCAGGAGGCATCATGAAAACTCGCAAACTTGGCCGTAGCGTCCCCACGGTTTCAGCCATGGGCCTGGGCTGCATGGGCATGTCAGAGTTCTATAGCGGACGCGATGACGATGAATCTCTGGCCACAATTCACCGGGCTTTAGAACTCGGCATCACTTTTCTCGACACTGCTGACGTGTATGGGCCGTTTACCAACGAAGAGTTGGTCGGCAAAGCAATTCGCGGACGCCGGGACCAGATTGTGCTGGCCACGAAGTTTGGCATTGTGCGCGATCCTAAGAATCCTAATGTCCGCGGAGTCAATGGCAAACCGGAATACGTACGCCAGTCCTGCGAAGGCAGCCTGCGGCGACTGGGCGTGGACACGATTGATCTTTACTACCAGCATCGCGTGGATCCTGACACGCCGATTGAAGAGACGGTAGGCGCGATGGCGCAACTGGTCAAGGAAGGCAAAGTTCGTTATCTGGGGCTGTCCGAAGCTAGTCCGCGGACTCTTCGGCGCGCCGCCGAGGTTCATCCCATTACTGCGCTGCAGACGGAATACTCGCTGTGGACGCGCGATCCCGAAGACGAAATCCTGCCGACTTGTCGCGAACTCGGAATCGGATTCGTCGCTTACAGCCCGTTGGGACGAGGCTTCCTGACCGGGCAGTTCAAAACTTTCGATGATCTCGCCGCCGACGATTACCGCCGCAATTCGCCGCGTTTCCAAGGTGATAACTTCCAGAAGAACCTTGATCTGGTGCGCCGGGTTGAAGAAATCGCGAAACAAAAAGGTTGCAAGCCTTCGCAGCTGGCGCTGGCTTGGGTGCTCGCGCAGGGAGAAGACATCGTACCAATTCCTGGCACCAAGCGCCGGAAGTATCTCGAAGAAAATGTAGGCGCTATCAACATTCAACTGACCCCGGAGGATCTGCGCCAGATCGACGAGGTGTTTCCGCAGGATGCGACCGCTGGGGCGCGCTATCCGGAACACATGATGAGCCTGGTGAACGGGTGAAACAGCTAGGGGGAAAAGGTCGGGGCGGCCGTTGGGCCGCCTGCATTATCCACTAGAGCATTTCATGATTACTGCAAACAGCGGGTCCCTTCACTCCGCTTCTCATCCTCCTCGGGGATGAGAAGCTCCGGTCGTGATGACAATTTTTAGCGAGCCGAAAACGCCTTAGTCGTTTGAGGTCAGGCCCTGGCCGGACTCTCCCCACCCTTGGCAATCCCTGGCCGTCCCGGCTCCGGCTTCAGCACCTGCTGCACGCCGTCATCGGACTTAGGCGGAGGCGTCATCTTGGGCAATTCCTTGCCTTCGATGATCATCTTGATCTCATTCGCGTCGAGCACTTCACGTTCCAGCAATGCCAGCGCGATTCTGACCAGCGCGCCATTATCCTGCGCCAGAATGCCTTTCGCGGTGTTATAGCCCTGGCCCACAATTCGGCGAACTTCGTCGTCGATCTTGATTGCCGTGGCCTCGCTGTAATCGCGATGCTGCGCAATCTCGCGACCCAGGAAAATCTGCTCTTCCTTTTTGCCGAAGGTCAGCGGGCCCAGATCGCTCATACCGAACTCGCAGACCATCTTGCGCGCCAGTTCCGTGGCCCGCTCAATGTCGTTGCCTGCGCCCGTGCTCATCTGATTGAGGAACATCTCCTCGGCGATCCGGCCACCCATCATGATGGCGATTTCCGTCTCCAGATATTCCTTGGTGTAATTGTGCTTGTCATCGATCGGCAACTGCATGGTCACACCCAGAGCCATGCCACGCGGAATGATCGTGACTTTGTGCAGCGGATCAGAATTCGGCAGCTTCGATGCGACCAATGCGTGCCCTGCCTCGTGATACGCCGTCACCTTCTTCTCTTCTTCCGTGAGAATGAGCGATTTGCGTTCGACGCCCATCAGGACCTTGTCCTTAGCCAGTTCGAAGTCGTACATGAGAACGGCTTTGCGGTTTTGCCGCGCCGCGCTCAATGCAGCCTCGTTCACCATGTTGGCCAAGTCCGCTCCCGAGAAGCCCGGTGTACCCCGTGCCAGTACGGAAAGATCGACATCGTCGGCCAAAGGAATCTTGCGAGTGTGGACTCGAAGAATTTCTTCGCGTCCGCGCACATCCGGCCGATGCACAACCACCCGGCGGTCGAAACGGCCTGGCCGCAGGAGTGCGGGATCAAGCACATCCGGACGGTTAGTGGCGGCCATCAGGATGACGCCTTCGTTCGATTCGAAGCCATCCATCTCGACCAGCAACTGATTCAAAGTCTGCTCGCGCTCGTCGTGTCCGCCGCCCAGGCCGGCGCCGCGATGACGTCCAACCGCATCGATCTCATCGATAAAGATGATACAGGGGGCATTCTTCTTGCCTTGCTCAAACAGATCGCGCACCCGGCTCGCGCCGACGCCTACGAACATTTCCACGAAGTCCGAACCGGAAATCGAGAAGAAGGGAACGTTGGCCTCACCCGCAACCGCTCTCGCCAGCAGAGTCTTACCCGTTCCCGGAGGTCCAACCAATAACACACCCTTCGGAATGCGTCCACCGAGCTTCTGGAACTTCTGCGCTTCACGCAGGAATTCGATGATCTCCTTAAGCTCTTCCTTGGCCTCTTCCACGCCCGCCACGTCCTTGAACGTGACTTTCTTCTGTTGCATAGAGAGTAGCCGCGCCCGGCTCTTCCCGAACGACAGCGCCTTGTTACCGCCCGTCTGCATCTGCCGGATCATAAAGAACCACAAGGCAGCCAGCAGAATCAACGGCGCCAGGTTCAGCAGCCAACTGGGCCAACTCCCACTGCTGGCGTCCCGGACGGTGATATTCACGCCCTTGTCGCGCAGCAATTTAATCATGTCGGGATAGTTCGTAGGAACGGTGGTGTGGAAGGTCGAGCCGTCATTCGCAAACTTGCCATGTACTTCCTGCAAGTTGATGGTGACTTCTTTGACGTTGCCCTGGTCCACATCCGTCATGAATTGCGAGAAGTTGACTTCCTTCTCTTTTTGCCCCGCGCCGCCGGCCTTTACTACTTGCCAAAGCAGGAACGCCGAGAGCACGATCACTAGCCAGAAAACCACGGTCTTAACTGTTGAATTCACCTAAAAACTCCTGAGAAAGTCGCGTCCTGTTCCAAAAACGCAACTGGGGCTCCGCCTAAAGTAATTAGATGCCAGCCGCAAGGATTGGATAGAGGAAATTACCAACTCCATCATTCTAACCCTTCTTGTGGGAAAAAGGATGGAGTTCTTGCCGTGACTTAAGTCACAGAAAAGCTTCAGCTTGCAGCCGCAATGTAGGGCAGGTTGCGAAGGGTCTGTTCGGGGGATCCCAACCCATAACCCACCAGGAACGCTTCGTCCACCAGAAATCCGAAGTAATCCGGCTGCAACTGCACTCTCCGAGCCGACTGCCGGTCGAGCAACGTGGCCAACTTGACCGAAGCGGCTCCCCGGCCTCGCAAGTCGTTCATCAGAAACTCGCTCGTCACTCCGGAATGCACCAGGCCCTCGATCAGCAAAACATGCTGTCCGACGATCGCTAGTTCGTGGCTGAAAAAGATTTCCAGAAAGCCCGCCGCTGTGTTCTCCTGCTCCCGCCTATAGCTCGGCTTGATAAACTGGCAAATGACCGGTACCTCCAGAACCCTCACCAGGTCGGCCATGAAAATGAACCCGTTTTCCAGCAACGCGAGGGCGTGAATGGTCTTGCCTTGATAGTCGTAGGAGATCTGTCGTGCCATTTCACGCACGCGCTTTTGGATCTGCTCGGTCGGAATCACGGCACGTAGCTGCTCAGGCTTTGGGTTAGCGTTCATATGCTTTTGTTCGTGTGGCGACGGACGCCTCGCCCGTCCGCTTTGAGCCAAACTCGCTCCTACAACCTAACCTCCCGGATCAACACAGCGCCGTCATCTGCGCTACGTGGCCGCAGTCGAGACGGTGCCGAAAAGCCGCGAACCCAGACTACATCCGTTTCGCTCGCCACCACCGGCCACAGTTTTCGTTCCGGGCCCGCCACCTGCCGCTCCTGCAGCAGTTCTTTTACCTTTTTCGCGATCTTCGTATGCGGCGGCCAGAAGCGATCGCCCGGACGCCAGTTCCGAACTTTCAGTTCCGCCGCCAATAATGCCCGATCCAACAAATCCTCGGGATTATAACCCTTGGCAGCGTTTCCAGAAACCAATACCACTTCGAAGCGTGATTCCGTTTCCTGAACCTCGACCGATCCAGGGACGGGGAGGCGGTATTCGTAGTCCACTTTGCCCGGCGTATCGCTTTGAAGCTCGAAGCGCAACTCGCCCTTGTTTCGCAAAACCACCCACCCATCCGGCAACACAGTGGACTTAGCCGGTCCAGCACGGTTGGAGCCTAAAGCAAGAACCTCGTCGACGTGATGGAAATCCAGCCGCATGCCCAAAGATTCACTGGCAGCCCGGACCAAACGCCGCTGCAGCGCGAGAGGAAAGTCTGCCAAAACTGACAAACTAAGTACGCCGCCGGCGCCCTTTGCATGCCAAACCAGCGGCAGTACTCGCGCAACTTCCTTTTCCCAGTATTCCTCCTCCGTACGCGCAATCTCCGCTGTCTCGGCAAACGCCTCGCGTACCGCGGGGTTTAGATAACGCTCCAGCCGCGGCAAAATTCCGTGCCGCACTCGATTGCGCATATGCCGTAAGTCGCGATTACTCTTGTCCTCCTGCCAGCTTTGCCCCAGCGCAAGCAGATAAACCTCCAGCTCTCGTCGCCGGATTCCAAGCAGCGGGCGAACAATGGAGGCGGCTCTAGTCTCCTTGGTGGGCTGTGAGCTGAGAGCTGAACGCTGAAAGCTGGTCACTGACAACCGAGGGTAAATTCCTGCCAATCCACGGCCACCAGCTCCTCGAACGATCTTTAGTAGCACCGTCTCGGCTTGATCGTCCAAAGTGTGTCCGGTAGCAATCCGGTTCAACCGGCTTTCCAGCAGTAATTGATGGAAGTACTGGTATCGCATTTCGCGCGCCGCCCTTTCCAGACTCAGGCGTTTCTCCGCCGCATGAGCGGCCACCTCACCGCTTTGGCTGCACAGCTCTAACTTGTGCCGCTGAGCCAATTCAGCCACGAACCGTTCGTCTTCATCCGACTCAGCCCCACGCAACTTGTGATTGAAATGAACCACCGAAACGACAATGCCGACTTCCTTGCGGAGTTCTAAAAGCAGACGGAGCAAGGACACCGAGTCTGCCCCACCCGACACCGCGATCCCCACGCGATCCCCGGCCTTCAGGAGTTCATGTTTGCGAATGTATTCGAGTACAGCCTGCTGCAGCCTCTCCACGGGAACATAGTACATCCACAGTAAGTTGGGCCGGATCTTTGCTGGTCACGGCCGACGACCACCGACCAACGACTAACGACTGCTCTTTTTCATCTTCTCCATGAAGCGCCCGATACTCACCACCGCGCGCCCCACCGTGCCCCGGCCAATTTCCTGGACATCGTCCCACGCAGTCACGCGCACCGTGTAAAACTTCCCATCGAACGATTTCAGCACTGCCTCCGCCCGGATCCGCGCTCCGACTCCGCTCGCCGCCCGATGCTCAATATGAATGGCCGTGCCCACGGTGATCTCGTCGCCCTCGCAGTAAGGTTGCAGGGCATGAAAAGCTGCCGTTTCCATCAGCCGGATCATGTCAGGAGTCGAATACACCGGCGGCAGCTCGGGATGATGCGAGGTCAGTGTGTGCTTGAACTCAACCGTCTCCTCAACCGTCGCGCGAGCGCCAATTGGCATTGCTTTCGCCATAAGAAAATCCCCATAAAGAGAAAGAGCCAATGATTCTAACGAATCACCGGCTCCATTTTTCATTCCTAGTTTTGAAGATCGCCGTCTACACCGCTACCTTCTGCATCCGCCGGGTCTCGATGCCATCCAGCGCGTGCCACAGGGCCTTCGCAGCGTTCTCGGCCGCAACCAGCGCCTGCTCCGCCATCTGCGCATTCGATTTCAGCCGTTTGCCCAACTGCTGACGCCAGACCTGCGAGTGATAAACATCCGCGGTAGTATGCAGGGTGAAATAGGTGGTGACGCGCTCATCGGCGCCATACATCTCTAGCAGCCCGCGCGCTTTCTCCTTCGCGACCCGCGGTACTTGCGACTCATAGGCGTAGAAGGCGGCCAGCGCTTCTTCCGGCGTGCCCTCACTCGCCACACGATGGAAGAACGAAGTCAGCTCCTTAACCTCGGGCAGCGGGTCGTGTCCACGCATGTTACGTCTTGCGCCCATGCCTTCAGCAAAATCCAGCCATAGTTCGGAATGCGGCGGCGACGCATCGCCAAACGCATCCGCCATGCCCTTCTCCTCCGCCATGTTGGCCAGCACCGCCTGCCGGAGTTCGCTTTCGTCGAGGCGGATACCCAGTTCCGCTAGATAGAGCGGAAAGGCCTCCACATGGTGGTAGTAATCCCGCGCGTACTCCCGTAAATCCTCGCGCGTAAGCTCGCCCGCACTCCATGCTTTATAGAAAGGATGGCAAAGCAGATCATACTTCGCGATCCGCGTATCCAGCTGTTCGAAGAATTGCTCAGTCGTCATATGATTGCGCCTCCAGGACACTCCAATATACGGGGCTCAGGGGGCCCGTGCAACTCGCCCCAATCCGGGAATTCATCGCAGCGATGACGCAGTTTGAAGCAAGCCAAGAGCAAGTCACGTCGGATAATGTAGGCGCGGGCGTCCACGCACCCGTGCTGGCGCCGCTAGCTGCAGGTGTGAACACGGGAAAGCGAATTGCAATTCCGACGATTGGAGCGCTGATCCCGACTCTTTCCGCAGTCGTGATTGCGCAGTCGACACGCCCGAGATTTTCCAAATTTCGCCCACCAGCGGTCCCGAGGGTTCCCGTGTGGAAATCACAGGCAAGAACTTTCAGGGAGCCTCGGCTGTCTTGCTGGGCACAAGCAGCGCCGCTTTCAGTCTCATTTCCCCCGAAACACTCGTCACACTAATTCCGCATAAGAGCATCACCTCAACAATCACGGTGGTCACGCCTCAAGGCCGTGCCTCAAGTCCGTTCGCCTTCGTGATTGCTAACGATCCGCGCGTCCCCGACGAGGTCAGCTATGAAGCAGGCTATGTGAACGCAGTTGCGCCGCCCCGCGATTTCAAGTCGGCGCTACTTTGGGGAATCGCAATCGTCGTCACCCGCGTCCCAGGTCACGAATCCGCAGAAATGGAGATTGCCTCGACCCAGCTCATCTGTCGAGTCGATGGCAAAGGCGTAATCCTCAACGACAACCAGGGCAACGTTCGTGGCGGGCTCTAGCACCGCGAACCCCGGTTCGGCACCGATGAGCGACCCCATGCCGCTAGCCTACGATCAGACCAGCCACACCGTAGTGCTAAAAGTCGGTCAGCGTCCCGACCGCGTCTGGCATTTCTGGAGCCCCTCGCCTCGAGCCGCGCTGCCAGCCGGAGAGCCCGAAGGCTGCACGGTCAAAGCCCGCATCAGGCAAGGGGCTCTACTGCAGATGGGTATGGACTATTGGCGCTTGCCGACCATCCCTACCGCCTGGGTGGAAACAATCACGAAGCCGGAGTCAGGAATTGGTATTTCCCTTCGGCGCAGTGGAGGAAGCGGTGTTCACAGATATCGGAGGCCCACAATTCTAAAAAATCACGTGCGGACAGCCGCCCCCGGCACACTGCGTTCTATCGAGGTTAAATTCATTTCAACCCCGGCCAACCCTGCGGAGCTTCGCTCCGCTGGACAGCCGAGGGCGGCTGTCCCCAGGTGCGGAATGTTCTCCCAGCGTGTTCGCTCGCTCATTGCTAGAATAGAGACCACAGATGTCCTTCACCGAACATTTCGACGTCGTTGTAGTCGGCGCTGGTCACGCCGGATGCGAAGCTGCCATGGCCGCGGCCCGCATGGGTTTAAAGACCGCCCTTTACACGCTGAACGTAGACCTCATTGCGCAAATGTCCTGCAACCCCGCGGTAGGCGGAATTGCCAAAGGTCATCTGGTCCGCGAAGTCGATGCTCTCGGCGGCATCATGGGCGAGATCACGGACGCGGTTGGCATTCAGTTCCGCCTGCTGAATACTTCTCGTGGACCGGCTGTCTGGTCTCCCCGCGCCCAGTGCGATAAGCAAGCCTACCGCCTAAAAATGCGCGAAGTTCTGGAATCCCAGCCAAATCTAAAGATCAAGCAGGCCGAAGTGGCGGATCTGATCGTAGAGAGCCCTCAGCCCTCAGCCGTCAGCCATCAGCAACCCTGTCATCCCGAGCGGAGCGAGGCGAAGCCGAACGCAGTCGAGGGACCTTGGGTCCCTGCTAACGACCAACGACCAACGACCAGCCACCGAGTCTGCCGCGGAATCAGACTTCGCGACGGCCGCACCGTCGGCGCCAACGCCATCATCATCACCACTGGAACTTTTCTCAACGGCCTTATTCACTGCGGGGAGCAGCAATACCCCGCCGGGCGCTCCGGCGAACCAGCCGCAGTTCTCCTCGGAGAATCGCTAAAGCAACTCGGCCTCCGCGGTTGTCGCCTTAAGACCGGAACGCCGCCACGCCTCGACGGTCGCACTATCGACTGGTCGCAATTCCAGGTACAGCCCGGCGATCCCGATCCCACGCCGTTCAGCTTCCGCACTAAGCGCGTCGCTCATCATGATTCCCAAGTGCCTTGCTACATCGCATGGACTACGCCGGAAACGCAGCGCATCATCCGCGAGAACGTACATCGTTCGCCCATGTACAGCGGCCAGATTCAATCCATCGGGCCACGATATTGTCCTTCGATCGAGGACAAGATTGTAAAGTTCCCTGACAAGACCACGCACCAGCTCTTCCTCGAACCTGAGGGACTGAACACGCACGAGATCTACGTCAACGGCATGAGCACCTCGCTGCCGGTCGAGGTTCAGCTTGCGATACTCAAATCCATTCCCGGCCTTGAGACCGCGGAAATGCTGCGGCCCGGCTACGCCATCGAGTACGACTCAATCGATCCCACAGAACTAGAACGCACGCTCGAAACCAAAAAGATCAGCGGACTGTACCTCGCCGGCCAGATCAACGGAACCAGCGGATACGAGGAAGCCGCTTGCCAGGGCTTGATGGCCGGGATCAACGCCGCGCTGAAAGTGAAGAACGAGGAGCCGCTCATCCTCGATCGAACCGAAGCCTACACCGCGATTCTGATCGACGACCTGATCTCGAAGGGTACTAACGAGCCGTATCGGATGTTCACCTCCCGCGCCGAGTTCCGCCTGCATCTGCGCATCGACAACGCCGACCACCGACTAACCCCGCACGGCCGCAGAATCGGCTTAATTTGTGACCCAGCCTGGGCCGACCACCTGGCCAAGCAAGAGCGCCTGCAAGCCATGAAACAATTGCTGGAAAAAACCAGACTCACCAGCACAATGCTTGAAAAGATTGCAACTGCGGAAGTGCTAACTCCCTGTCATCCCGAGCGCAGTGTGGCGCAGCCGAACGAAGTCGAGGGACCTTGTGTTTCTCTGCTGCATGCTAATCACCATTCTGGCGCCCTGGGCCGAAGCTGCGCCCAACTTCTCAAGCGTCCCGAGGTCAGCATCGAGAATCTCGTCCCGATCCTCCGCGAACTAGACAGGCCATTCTTTGAAAGAGAACAAATCCGTGCGAATCCGCGCGAATCCGTGGCCGGTCTTTCTTCCGAAATAAGAAACGAACTCAAGTCAGTCGAAACCGAAATCAAATACGAAGGCTACCTGCTGCAACAACAGCGCGCCATCGACCGCCTGAAAAAGGCCGAGCAGCGTGCCATTCCCGACTGGTTCGATTACCACTCGGTCAGCGGCCTCTCCCGCGAAATGCAGGAGACCCTTCTAAAGATAAGACCGCGCACTCTGGCCCACGCCTCACGGATTCCGGGCGTAACCCCAGCCGCGGTGTCCCTAGTCCACGTCTACATCGAGATTCAAGCCAAGCGTCGCGAACAAATTGCAGCAGTATGAGGTCATGTGGGGGCAGACGCTTCCGGCCGAAGATCCTGTAAGCGTGCACGCCCTCATCCACCCAGCCGAGCAAAGCTCGGCAGCCGCCTTGATGTCCGAAAACGGCCAACCGTTCTCCCTCCGATGATCTATCCTGTTGGGAGCAATGACCCGATGCTTCACCCAGATCGAAAGCCCGCTAGGTCCATTGCTGCTGGCCGCGGACGAAGCCGGCCTACGCGAGATCCGTTTCGTGAACGGACGTCACCCGACCCCACCAGAACCTTCCTGGAAAGAAGACCGCGCTCCGCTTAGCAAAACGATCCAACAGCTCCAGACCTACTTCGCCGGAGAACTGGAAAACTTCGACTTGCAGCTCGCACCCGAAGGAACACCATTCCAACTCGAAGTTTGGCGCCGCCTCTGCGATATCCCCTATGGCGAGACCATCTCCTATAGTGAACTGGCGGGCCGAATCGGAAATCCGAAAGCATCCCGAGCCGTGGGCCTCGCCAACGGGTCCAACCCGATCCCCATAGTGATCCCGTGCCATCGCGTGATTGGCAGCAACGGCAAGCTCACCGGATACGGCGGCGGTCTCCCGATTAAAGAAAAACTGCTCGCCTTGGAACGTCGTCAGCTGCGCCTCCTCTGATCTCCTGCATCGTCCGGACAAACTTGCATTTGCGTCGCAGACCCGGTCTGAAAGCCAAGTTAGGGTAAAATATGGACTGTTTTGATTCGGCGAGGGAATCCCGGCTTAATGCGGTACGTCCTGGTTTCGTTGACACTTCTTGGCTTCGTAGCATCCGGCCTTGCGCTTCGGGAACACTACCGGACGGATAGTTCTCCATGCAGCATCAACGAGCGCTGGGACTGTGGAATCGTCAACCACAGCCCTTTCGCGGTGCTCGCCGGAGTTCCCGTCGCTGCCATCGGGATGGCGGGTTATGTGCTTCTGGCGATGCTTGCCCTAAAACGCGCCTATCGGCTATTTCTGGCCGCCGCTCTTGTCGGCCTGTCATTTTCGCTCTACCTGGCACACGTGGAAGCTCATATCCTCGGAGTGTGGTGCGTCTATTGCGTGGCCTCACTCGCGGCGATTTCTTTGCTGACTTTGTTGAGCCTTGGAACAATTGTGATTTCGCGCACCGGGACTGCCGGTGCACATTAATTTCGATAGATTAAGTAAGGTCGGTACTGATTCTGCCATGAATAGAAACCTGGTTCGCTTTGCTTTGTTCGTTGCAATGTTTGCTTCCCTGGCTTTGGCGCAGGACTCTGTGAACCCGGCCCTGCGTCCGCCGAAGGGCTCGCAGATCGCCATCGTGGTCTTCGAAGACCTGCAATGTCCGCAATGCCGGCGCGAGGCTCCTCTCGTCGCGCAAGCAGGCAAGACTTACAAGATTCCCGTGGTTCGCCACGACTTCCCGCTGCCCATGCACAACTGGTCTTTCGAAGCGGCGGTCATCGCCCATTATTTCGACAGCCGCTCCCGGCAGCTTGGGCTAGAGTTCCGGGACTACATCTTCGAGCACCAGCCCGAAATCTTTCCCACGAACCTGCGACAATTCGCGGAGAAGTTTGCTGTCGATCATAAAGTGGATTTGCCCTTCGTGGTCGATCCTCAGGGCAAGTTTGCGGCCGAGGTGAACGCCGACCGTGAGTTGGGAAAAACGCTTCACCTCGAGCACACTCCGACCATTTACGTCGTCAGCAGCAAACCCAACGGCCATCCGTTTGTCGAAGTCAAGCAGCCCAGCGACGAGCTTTTTCGCTCCATCGACGCCATGAAGGCAGAGTAACGATTAGAATTTCGTGAGGTTTGCTCCATTGATGACGGGAGCAAATTGAAGGGGTTACATGGCTCTCAGCTTTGCCAAAGACATTCGCCCGCTGTTTCGTGACACTCCCGACGTGGACACGATGAAGGATTTCGGCCTCGACCTCTCGTCATTCGCCGACGTCAAGGCTCAGGCCGAGGAGATCTACTCCCGCGTTCTCGACGGCACCATGCCCTGCGATGAACCCTGGCCTAAGGATCAAATTGCCCTGTTCAAACGCTGGATAGAAGAAGGTATGGCGCCTTAGAGGCGGTTCGTCAGCTTCTCCTACCCTCTTTCAAATGCATGCTTTTTCTCCAACTCCTCCAGAGCCGCGCACATGTCAGCCTCAAAATTTGTGTCCTGCTTCATTAAGAAAGGAGTCGCCGTGGCCCGCTCTCCCTCCAGTTTGATCAGCCCTTGCGTTTCTAATTTCTTGGCGAGATCCAAAAGATGCTCCGCCGAAGTTTCAACGTAAAGCACTTCGGAAGGGTCCGCAATCCACACCGGCCCGGCCACCAACCGGGTCTGCCAGTACGCTTTTCTCTTTACCAGCAACGCGATCTCCTCATCACTCGCCTTGCCGAACATCCATTTATTGCGCTTGAAATCAAAATGACGGCTGGAAAACTGTACGGGCACGAGCTTGCCCGACCTGACAAACTCCATCTGTCTGCGGTCGACTTCCTTCCGCAACGCGTTGATCACCGGATCCTCTACGTCCTTCGGCTCGAGCGATGGCAACACCTCACGAACGGTCGCCGACAGATTCACCGCTACCGGCGCATGCAACCCTGCCGAGTTCTCCAGCCGTATGTCGGCATGCAGGAAGAAAAAATCCGCTCCCGAAGTAGACCTGCGAAAAGGCCACTCGAAATGAAATGAAAGAGGCAACCCGGTGAGGGTCACATAGATTTTTTTCTGTTCGCTTCCATTGCTTGTTGCGCTCATATCCACCAGTTCTCGCCAAGTGACATTCGCCAATATTCTACCGCGCCTATGGTTTGACCCGTGTAGGGACGGGTCTCTGACCCGCCCAGGCCGAGCAAAGCTCGGCAGCCAAGGCCTCGGCTCCCACCAACGCATCACGGTAACCAAAAAATAATCCAAGGCAGGGCCAAATCCGCTCGGTCGAATCCACTTTTACTATCTTGATTCGTATTCAACGAGATGCTTTGCCGAATAGGAAAGGCGGCCCAAAGGCCGCCTCGCGGAGAACTGACAACAGAGAACCGAACTGTAGTTGAACTACCTGCCGGCTGCCGTACCCTTGGCCAGTCCATTCGAAGCGATCTCGCCACTCGCCGTCATTGAAGCGATTTTCGCCACCAGATCAGCAATGCTCCTCCCGGTATCGAGATTCGTGTCCACCGCAGGATGCCCCTCCCCATCGGTGTGCATGACCAGAACACGGATCGCCGCCTGCACCTTCTTGATCACGTAAGGCAGGTGATGCCGATCGTTCTTGGTCAAGGTCGGGCCGAGAATCACCAGGTCGAAGGCGCCCCGCCGCACCGCCTCGTCGACTCCCTTACGCCCCACCGCCGTCTCTACCTGATGGCCCGCCTTTTGGATAAGAACTGCTTGTGAAGCAAGTACTTCCGCGTCGCCTTCACCATAAAGAATCTTGAGCTGGAATGACGATTTCTCAGTCTTTGCCATAATGTGATCAGAGCCAGCCTTTCTTGCTGCTGGCTTATCACGTTAGCAATGCCCGGGAGATAAGAGAACGTCACTGAAGACCAAGCCCGAATAGGACATGGCACAACCTACACCACCCCGAAAGTACTGATCCCGCGTTCCACAACTGAATTCCACCTGCAATTACGGCGCTGTCGAAGTACAATGAATCGCCATTAGCTGTCCGACGTTGAAAAGTCGAGTCCGGGGGGAATACTACATGCGTCTGCTGGCCGTCTGCCTCGTCTTGACCTCTCAGTTTATTTTGGCCACCATCGCCACCGCGCAGGCGGATCAGGATCCGAACGATCCCACCAAAACCGCCAGCTGCGATTTCGCTGACGACAAAGAAATCAGCGTGCAATACAACGGCTCCGTCATGAGCGAGAAGGACCAGCCGCACACCGGCAAAATATGGCTGCCCGCCGGTTCACCCATGACTCTGTTCACACAAGTTCCGCTGATTCTGAATCATCAGGAGCTCGCTGTTGGTGCCTACACGATGTACGTGATCCCAAACAAAAAGGATTGGACACTCATCGTGAGCAGGAACGTCACCAATCCCAAAACTTACGACGAGAAGCAAGACTTGGTGCGCGCTCCCATGGAAATCGGCGGAGTCAGCGGCCCGCCCAAACAGCTGCAGATTTCCTTCGCCCACATCGCACCCAAGCAGTGCAGCATCCGGTTCTATTACGAGAGCACCGGAGCGTTCGTCGAGTTCAACGAGAAGTAGCCCGCAGTGTCGCCGATAGCTGCCGCACCAGCTTCGCATCCGTCATCTGATAACGATCTTCCGACGGGTACAAAGATCCGCCGAACGTAATCCCCGGCCGCGCCTGCGTCGATGTGTCAGACACTGTTCCCCACGCTGTCATATGCACCTGCCGGCACCCGGTCCGCTCGACTGTCTCTTTCAAGTTCCTATCCTGAATCCCGCCGCCGGGAAGAATCTCGATCCGATCGCTTGCCCGCTCGATCAACTTTTTGATCAGATCCACTCCCTCGGGCACGCTATCTTTCTGGCCGCTCGTTAGCACGCGCGTAATTCCCAGATCCACAAGTTGTTCCAGAGCCTCAAACGGATCAGGAGTCACATCGAACGCCCGATGAAACACCGCCTGTCGTTTCCCGATCAACTGACGAATGCGTTGGCTTCGCGCAATATCAACTCTTCCGACCGATCGCAAAATGCCAAACACAACCCCATCGGCCCCGTTTTCAACCGCTGCCTCCGTGTCGCGTTCCATGCTCGCCATTTCCGCTTCGGAATACGCAAAGCCTCCTCCTCGTGGGCGAACCATGACCATGATCGGAATCTTTAGTCGTCGCTTCACCTCCTGAATCGTCCCCATCGACGGCGTCAACCCGCCCAGAAAAAGCGCCGAACAGAGCTCCACCCGATCTGCCCCACCCTTTTCCGCTTCAATCGCGTCATCAATCGATCCACAACAGATCTCCAGCAGAACCCGCGCCATGGGCTTCCTTCTTTTCGGAATTTCGATTTAACCCACAACTTCTGGCACAATCATCGCATGCGCCCGCATGTCCTGCTCATCGTCTGGCTCGCTGCCTCGCTGGTCGCGCAGAATCTGATTGTCCAAAAATCCAACACCACCGAAAACCTGCGCGGCATCAGCGTGCTTCCGAACCAGGTTGCTTGGGCTAGCGGCACTCACGGAACCTATCTCCGCACTACCGATGGCGGAACTTCCTGGCATGCCGCGCAAGTCCCCAACGCCGAAGCGCTCGACTTCCGCGACGTGGAAGCCTTCAGCGCCGATCTCGCCTACCTGCTGAGCGCCGGACCCGGCGAGCAGTCGCGCATCTACAAAACCACCGACGCCGGCAAAACCTGGGCTTTGCAATTCACCAACAAGAATCCCAAAGGATTCTTCGATTGCATGGCCTTCTGGGATCGCGATCGCGGCATTGCGCTCGGCGACCCCGTCACTGACAATTCGGGCAAACTCAAGTTTGAATTGATCACGACTGGAAACGGCGGCACAACCTGGGAAGCGCTCACACCCGAATCGCTCCCGCCAGCCATCGATGGCGAAGGCGCATTCGCCGCCAGCGGAACCTGCATCACAGTGCAGGGAACGACCAACGTCTGGTTCGCCACCGGCGGGAAGGCCGCGCGTGTATTCCGCTCCAACGACGCCGACAAAACCTGGACCGTCGCCGAAACCCCCATCAGCCACGGGCCAGATTCGGCCGGCATTTTCTCCATCGCATTCCGCGATGCCATCCATGGAGTCATCGCCGGCGGAGACTACAAACATCCCGACCAGGACGGCCCCCACCTCGCCTACACCAACGACGGCGGCCTCGCCTGGACCCTGTCCACTAGCGCACCGCAAAGGTACTTTTCTGCCGTAGCCTTCGTCAGGCGGCCCTCAGAAAGCGGGGGCATTGTAGTTGTGGGATCGTCCCAATCCACCTACGAAGATGACCTCGCGAAAACGCAGGGGCAAAAAACAACATCGCAGAAGAGCTGGGACTTGAATCTGAACGCAGTAAGCGTCAGCCCAACCGGCGAAGCCATAGCCGTAGGCCCCAAAGGCCTGATCGTCCGCATTCCCTAAATGAAGGACGGGCGTTTCCAGCCGTCTAAAGCGCTGGGGAAAGTTGCGCCCATCTGCTATTACTACCCCTAACTCGATGCGAGGTACAATGGCTTCCTCTTATCAAACCTGGGGCTATAATCGCGCTTACAAAATACTGTCAGGTTCCTCAAATGATGAAGGCGGAGGGGCGGAGCCGGGCAATAACAATCTTCCACCGCGTCCTCGAAATTCCCGTGGAGAGGCGGGTGGATTTTCTCGCCGAAGCATGTGCCGGAGATTCCGCCCTGCGAATCGAGGTGCAGGAACTTCTCGACAATGCTGAGAAGACGACGTCGTTGCTCGATACCGAGCCCTGGGCCGTATTTTGCCTCAGCGACCGCACTCCTCCCCGCCCATTTTTGCCCCAGGGGATGTCGTGGGGCAGCGATACGAAGTCATTCGCTTTATTGCCAAGGGCGGGATGGGAGAAGTCGATGAGGTTGAAGATGGAGAGCTGAAAACCAGAGTTGCGCTCAAACGATTGCGCATTCCCTGGTACTATTTGCCCATCAGCTCACCCGGTTCAAACGAGAAATTCAACTAGCCAGGAAGGTGGACCCATCGGAATGTCTGCCGGGTCTACGACATCGGGCATCACAGCCATCCGGCTTACGGTGACATACTTTTCCTTACGATCGAACTGCTGCAGGGTATCACTTTGGCCGGACAGCTCCAGCAGCAGGGAGCGATGACCTGTGACCAGGCTCTTCCCCTGATTGGCCAAATGGTCTCAGCCCTCTCTGCGGCGCGTTGACTCTAATAAGTCGCGAGAACCCGCTGAGAACCCCATTGTCACCGGTGAACGCCCCGACGATGACATTGTGGTCATTGATCCCGTACCCGAAAGTTCGATCGCCCTTCGGCACGTGAAACTTGTAGACCCTGCCAGCGTGCCGAAGGGCCCCTCCATAGGTTTCGGCGCTTTCCCAGGAATAAACAATGTCGCCCAGATTGCTGATGGCGGAGACGTAGGAATCAGTCTCGCCCGGGATATTGATCTTCGTGTACTTCTTGCCGTTGTACAGCGACGATTCGGAACTGAAGCTCGAATCCAGCCATACCTCGGTCATCAACCCAGCGTTATTGATCCCTCCGCCCAGCGTTTCCTGAGCCCCGGGCACGTCCAGCGTTTTATAAGTCCCACCCTTCAAAAGAAATCCATGCGAACCTTTCGAGTCCGCGAAATTTCCATTGATGTCTCGGCGATCATTGATTCCGATAGCCTGCGATCCCTGGCAATGTCGTGACCAGTTGGGAATCATTCATCGAGATTTCAAGCCTGCGAACGTAATGCTGGTCGAGGAAACAGGACAGAACCTGGTAAAGGTAACCGATTTTGGCCTGGCAAGAAGTGTGCAACCGGTGGAAAACTTTACTCGCTCGTTCGCTGAAGTTGTTGGTACTCTCTCCCACATGGCTCCGGAGCAGTTTCGTGGACAGTACGGGAGGGAAACCGACGTCTATGCACTCGGTTTAACAATTTTTGAAATGCATACTGCCCGGCTGCCAACGTCTCCTGATGCGCCTTTCAAAGATGTTCAGAACGGCAAAAAGCAACGAATTGGCGCACGATGGAAGAGCGTCATAAAGAAGTGTATCGCGCCGGATCCGGCGGAACGCTTCCATGACGTCGGAGACGTCTGGCAGTCTTTATCCCGAGGTAGCTCGGCCAGACACTTGGATTCAAACCCTCTCGTTTCTACCGTGAAGGGTTACGGTCAATCAGGATATATATATTCGCAATCAACCACGCCCATACTGCGTGATCTCCCCATCCACCGCGACCGCCACATACTTATGCGCCGCCAAATCCCGGAAGTGCACCACCTGATGCTTCTCACGCGCCAGTTTTCCCCACCGGCTAGGCTTGTAAGGATTCTGCTCGATGGCCTCAAACATCCGCCCATTCAATTTGAACTGCACCATCCGCAAACGCCCACTCCCCACCCGCTTCACTCGCAGCTTCTGGTCCTCCTCAATCGCAACTTCGTCTCCATTCATAAGCTGCATAGCCACCGCCTGCAACACCTTTTGCTCCTCCGTCATGAACATGTTCGCGCCGCGACCCAGAGCCGGGAACTGAAACTGAACAAAATCCCACTTTCCCCTAAAAGATGTGGGGCGGGGCGCCCGCGCCCGCCATTCGCTGAACTTGAAGATCGCCAATCATCCCACACTTTACTGCTCAGATTCTTGCTCACAAGAATTCCGACCCGACCCAACATTCTTCGTGGCGTGATGAGAATTTCCCACTTCCGAGGCAAGAGTCGATACCACAACCGCGCGAGATGCAACAATTCGGGCCGCTATCCCACGCGTTTACTACTCAGATCCGTGCCGATCGGGATTCCGCAATCCGCATCAGCGTGACAGCCGCGAAGCAGCGAAAGAATGCTGCCCACGGCGAAGCGGTGGGTAAGAAGCCAGAAATGAAATAGCCCTGAAAGGGCGAAAGAACCGTTGCGACAGGCCAACGGCCAAAGACCAACGACGACCGACCGACGACTAACCCTTGCCCTTCAACATCCCCACCACCCGATCAAAATCCTCCAGCGTCGCGTACTCGATCTCTATCTTCCCTTTACCCTTGCGATCGCGAATCCGCACCCGCACACCCAAGGTCCGCTCGAGCTCTGTCTGCACATGCCGCACATTCGGATCCACCCAGCGTGCCGTTCCCGGCTGCTTCTCCTTTTGCAAAGGCACATTCGTGTTGAAGACCAGGTCTTCCAGTTGTTCCACCGACAAATGTTTCCGCACGGCCTCATCGGCAATCTTCGGAATCATATTCGGATCAAGCAACGTCAAAAGCACCCGCGCCTCGCTGAATCCCAACCGTCCCTCCTGGAGATACTGCGTCACCGACGCCGGCAGCCGCAGCAAACGCATGTAATTCGAAACCGACTCCCGCGAAATCCCCACCCGCTGCCCAATCTGCTCTTGCGTCAATTTGAAATCCCGGCTCAACTTCGAGAACGCGGCCGCCTGCTCCATGCAATTCAGATCCTGCCGCTGCAGGTTCTCAACCACCGTCATCTCCGCCGCCTGCTGGTCGGAGACCTTGCGCACAATCGCCGGAATCGTAGCTTTGCCCGCAATCTTCGAAGCCCGGCAACGCCGCTCCCCCAAAATCAGAACGTAGTGCCCCTCCGCCCCCGGCCGAACCGAGATCGGCTGGATCACCCCATTCGCCCGGATCGAGTCCGCCAATTCATCCAGAGTGGTAGCAACAAAATCCTCCGAAGCCGGTTGGTCTTTGGCAAAATACCGCGTCTGATAAGGATTCTCATCAATCAGCTCAAGCGGAATCTCAACCACCGCGTCACCCCGCGCCGCGTGAGCCTGCACCTCAGGCAAAACAATGGAGTGTGGCGCGGGCACTGCGCCGCCAGATTCCACCACCCGCGGCCCCGAAGGCAGCAACGAATCCAACCCCCGCCCCAAAGCCCGCCGCTTCTCAACCTTGTCCGAAATCACCGTAGTCGTCATAACCCTCCAACATAAACCACGTGGGGACAACCGCCCCGGCTGTCCAGGCGAGCAAAACTCGCCGGCCTACTCTTAAAACCGCCGTCATCCTAAGGGGACAACGTCACCGAAGATCTCGCGCGGACAACGTCAATCTTTCGGCAATGCATCGACACTCATCGATCTAATATATTGATAGTCGTCAATTTATTGCGCTCCTTGATCCACCGCTTCCACCGCGGAGCATTCACCACCTGCTTCTCCTCAGCGATAGGCGGCGTAGGCATCTCGACCGGCAGACTGTGCCCAATGATCTCCTTAGCCAACTGAATGTAACTCTCCGCGCCCCGCGAGCGGACATCGTAAAGCAGCGCAGGCTTGCCGTGGCTGGGAGCCTCCGCCAGCCGCACATTCCGCGGGATGGTAGTCTTGCAAAGCTTCTCGCCAAAGTATCGATTCAACTCCGTCGTGACTTGCTGAGCCAGGTTGGTCCGATCATCGAACATGGTCAGCACCACGCCCTCGATCGTAAGCTCAGGGTTCAACGACGCACGTATCCGTTCAATCGTGTCGAGAAGCTCAGACACGCCTTCGAGGGCGAAGTACTCCGCCTGCATGGGAATCAGAATCGAGTCCGCTGCGACGAGCGCATTCAGCGTAAGAAGATCCAAAGCAGGTGGGCAGTCGAGAACAATGTACTTGAAGCGTTCGCGCAAAGGCGCCAGCGCATCCCGCAAACGAAACTCCCTGCGCTCGCCGTCAATCAGCTCAAGGTTCGCCCCGATCATGTTCTTGTGCGCCGGGATGAGCCACAGCTGATCCAGTTCAGTCTTCTGCACAGCCTCAAGCGCGCTGGCATCGCCCATGAGTAAGTGATAGGTGCTGATTCGCTCAGGATCTTTGACCAGGCCAAGTCCACTGGTGGCATTCGATTGCGGATCGCAATCAACCAGCAGCGTGTCTACCTCTGCAGCGGCAATGGACGAGGCCAGATTGATGGCAGTCGTGGTCTTTCCTACGCCGCCCTTCTGGTTGGCAACCGCGATGACGCGTCCCATTTAGTTTTGAAGAATCGGAGAGACGCTTGCAGAATAGGCCGAATCGTTGTGCATTTGCAATGACAGATTTCAGTGCAACCGACTTCGTTAACACATTCCGCTGAATGTAAAACGATTACGGCTGTTTGGGTGCGCTCTTTCCACAGAAATGTTCCACGTGGAACATCCCCTAGCGAAAATGGTTGTGAATGTTCCACGTGGAACACTCGCGAAGTTCTCTGCGGGAATGGGTCAAGCCAACATAGTGTTCCACGTGGAACATCTATTCGGGGCGGGATTCCGTTGGGAGCTCTAAATTATGCGACGTCGAGTTGGAATTCCCACTTTTTCTTTACCCGCGGCCTGAGTTCCCGACAGCCCCCAAATCAAATATGCACTTTTCTAGAGATGGCTCCCACTTGTTACATCTTTGGTTCCATTGTCTCCGATTTTGTTGCTATTTTGATTCGGGCGTTCGAGGGCTTGCCTCACACCAATGGCTAGGACCCGGCTTGCGGAAAGGGGGATTGGGATGGGGGGCTCCCAAACTAGTTTGGGGGCCAGGTTGTGGGTTTGCTCTAGCTGAGCTTGGCCGATCAGGAGGGCGAGGCGGCCTCCGGGCGCAACCAGGCCCGTGGCGATTGGGAGGACTTTTTCGAAGTGTTCTACTGCGCGGAGGGTTACTACGTCCGCGGGTGGGTTGGGGTAGGCTTCTGCGCGGCCGGCAAATACATTGATGTTTGTCAATGTTAAATTGCGCGTCACTTCGCGCAGGAAGGTTGCTCTCTTTTGGGTGGACTCGATAAGGGTCAGTTCGATGTCTGGCGCCCAGATTCTGATCGGCAGACCGGGGAAGCCTGCGCCTGAGCCAATGTCGATCAAGCGAGTGCTAGCCGAGCTCTGCTCGGCCTGGACAGCCCCTTCCACTTCGCTCAGGGCAGGCTCGGGGAGCTGCGCCAACGTGGTTCTTGCGGGGAAGAGGTGGCGGGCTGCGAATAGGGATTCGCCGAAGTGGCGGGTTACGATTTCATCCGGTCGGCGGACAGCGGTGAGGTTGATGCGGGCGTTCCAGCGAAGCAATAGATCGATGTACGTCGATATATAAAGCAGGTCGTTGGGCGTTAGTCGTTGGTCGGCGGCTGATCCGAGGAAGGGTTGGAGCAGTTCGGCGATGCGGGTGGTGTCCATTCGAATTGAGATTGTAGATGGTGGAGGGGGAAATCCTAAATCACAGAGAGCGCGGAGGTTTCGCGGAGGACGCTGAGATCGGTCCAGCGGCGCGGTTGTAGATTGTTTCGGAGGGTTGCTGAGTTGCCAGTTCGGCGCGGGACGGGCGGGGACGCCCGTCCTCGATTTGGGGGGTAACGTTGGGCGGTTTGGCCAACGGGCACAGATGGAGTTGTCCTTCGGGTATCTCAGCCGGTTTAGGGATGGCTGCTACACTCGCGAGTTATGGCAGTCATTACCGACGAAACGCCGGCGGTGGGCGCGGATAAGGTTCATGCGCTGGTGCAGTTGCTGCGCAGCCGGTCTTATGAAGAGATTCGGCAGCGGATGTATGACAATCCGCCGGGGAGTCCCTGGTGGTCGGCTTGCAAGATCGAGCTCGATATTCGTAATGGGGAGCAGATCGCGGCGGCGCTTTCGGCGACTTCGCATGTTCTGGAAAAATTGCGGGGGTCGACGCAGCACTTCGAGCAGCTGGCGGAGACTTTGCATGAGAGCACGAAAGAAGTGATGGATATGCTGGCGGGGACTAAAGAGGCGGGGCGGCGGTTGGAGATTGCGGTTTACGTCACCATCGGGATTACGCTGGTGCAGCTTTTCAATTTGATTTTTGAGGTTTTCAGGAAGCGGTGAGCGCTGGGGCGTTTCGCAGCTAGGTGTCGTCCCCGAAGGGACCCGAATTCTTCCACTTTTCCTTTCCCGGCACTGCCGTGCCGGGCTTTGACATGGCGCCGCTTCGCGGCTGGGGTGCGGTTGGTCCCGCGAGATGCGACGAAGTTGAGTCGCGAGACAGGCCCAAAACAGGCGGCTGGGAACTCGGGTTCTGCTCGCTCTGTAGCTAAGCCTTCCATGATTTCGAGGACGTTTACCGCAACGCTGGAAGTGCTGCGCCACCCAAAAGCGCGGGCAAGTCCGCGTCACTTGGCTAGGGCGGCCAGAGTGTTTCTGAACATGGCTTCGAAAGTGGCGTTTTTTTCTCCGTCCTTTGCTGCTGACTCTAGGGCGTGTTCTGCGGCTGCTCGTTGATAGCCCAGATTCACCAGGGCTGAGAGCACATCTTCTTCCATCGCGCTCATTGCAGGTGCGGCGGGGGCTTCTCCTGCTCCGGCGGGCGGTAGCTTGTCGCGGAGTTCGAGCACCATGCGCTCGGCGGTTTTCTTGCCAATGCCGGGAATGCGAGTGAGGCGCGCGATGTCGTTCCCCCGGATGGCCGCGACCATTTCGTCCGCCGCCATGCCGCTGAGGATGGTGATGGCGAGTTTTGGTCCGATGCCGCTTACTGTGACCAGCTTTTCGAAGAGTTGTTTCTCGGCGGGTCTCAGAAATCCGTAGAGGGCGATTTGATCTTCGCGCACATGGGTGTGGATGTGCAGCGCGACTTCGCCGCCGATGGCTGGCAGATCGGAGAATGTTGGGACGCTGATGGTGACGTCGTAGCCGACGCCGCCAGTTTCGACTACCGCCCGGTTGGGGTGCTTGGTCAGCAGTCTTCCGCGGAGATGGGCGATCATGCTGCTGACATTGTAGCTGGATGGAGTTGCGGTGGCATAGATCGGATCATCGCAAGTAGAGCCTGCGGGAAAAATCGCGGCGTTGGAATTTTTGAAAGGCATGGCTTCTTGGCGGTGCCGTAAGTCTTTGAAAACGATGTACGGCGCGGCTGAAGCCGCGCGCCTTCAAGGCCGCAATTTTGTTCCTGGGGAACTGGAACCTGCGTTTGACCTACATTGTTGGTATGACGGTGGCTCCTCACTTCAGTCACACTTCGACGAAGAGGCGGGTTTCGTTATGGAAGTTCGGTCTGCTTGCTTTGGGTCTTGTGGCGTTGTTCTTGATTTTTCGCCATCGAGAGATTCATGTTTACGACGGCTTTGAGTCTGGTGGGGTGGGCCACTCCTGGACTGAAATACGGATGGTGCCGGGCTCGTTTCGCGTGCAATCGGAGGTCGTGCGGGCGGGCCGGGGTGCGGGCGAAATCACGGTGCACTCGGGCGATCGTCGCGAGGAAGCCAGCGACGACGGTGCCGCACTGAACGTGATGAACTGATGGAGGCCTGGTGGCTGTTTGCCCACATACAGCGCAGGTATCGTTATTCGTTCAGCCTTTGTCTGCCGGCTTACTTTCCTATCGTTCCGACGCGGCTGGTTTTGGCGCAGTGGAAACAAGTATGTGAATGGAGGAGGTGCCGGCCACAGAATCCGGTGCTCGCGATACGGTATCAGAATGGGGAACTGTCGGTTACGCGGCAGGATGATGATGGGAAATCAATTCTCTATTCCACCAAGCAGGAGATGCGCGGGCGTTGGCTCGATTTTCGCTTCGAGACGCGATTCTCGCGTGGCCAGGATGAGTTGATTGGCGGTTGGCTGAATTTGGAGGCTATCCTCGATTACCGAGGGCCTACGGTCTATCGGGGGGCGCGGGTATCCGGCGCGTGGGTTTGTTTATTTCAAGACTGGGTTGTATCGCGATGAGATGCGGGAGCCGATGAGGATTTACTTGGATGAGTATCGGAAGGATGAGTTGAGGTGAGAGTGTTGGCGAGGATGCTGATGCTGATTTGAGAGTTTCGCGTCGCTTAATGCGCTGCGGAGCTTTGCTCCGCATGGACGGGCGCGGTGCCCGTCCCCACGTGAGCTATGGTGGGCCGTCGCCACACCAGCTAGGGTCGTCGCATTGCGGTTAGGGTGGCTTGTGCTTCGGCCTTTCTGCGGCTAGATTGGATTACTTCTTGCAGGAGTGCCCAGTCCTTGCTTACATCTTGATCAGAGGCTTTGGGAGCGCCGCCGGTCTTTAACTCTTCGTGGAGCCGGAGTAGGACGATTCGCTCCGTCAACTCAGGCGGCGCGGAAGTATGCAGGATGTTGTTTCGCGAGAGTCCGAGGTCGACAGTTTCATCGCCCACTTTCATTTGCAGGACGGGATCTCCGGAATAGTCGAGTCCTGGCGCAGCTTCAGCCTGCAACTGTTGCCACGTGATTCCATTCCAGGGGTTGCCTTCGGCGAGAGAACGCTTCAGCGAGTCCAGCCGATTCTGATACTCGCGTCTTTGCGCCGCGGTGACGGGTGGTTCCAGGTCGCGGCTCGGATCAAAGATCATTGCGTTCTTTGCTGGATTGAAATGCCCAACGCCTACGGCCCCGGCGACGAAACAACTGGCCAATATCGGGTGGACGACCAGCAGCGGCACCATATACTTCTTTGCTCTGAAGACCGATTCGACAACGCCGCGCACGGGCCCGCTGCGCCGGATGCCGCCCGGAACCTGAGGAACCACGAAGCTCGAAAAGTGCAGCTCGGGATGGCGGTCGCCGAAGCGCACGAATAACCTCGCATCCTGTTTGGGGGTGGTGACTCCGAGATCGCCCACCACCCTGCGGTGAAGAACTTTGGGATAGTAAAAGTTGATCAGGTTGCGCGCGAAGTCCGCACAATTGTGGGTGACGAGATTGAACCGGTCGCGGTTTGGCGCCGAGTTGTACCGGCGAATCAGCTGATCGTCCTGTTCTTCGGTGGTATCGAGCTGGAAACCGTAGATGGTCCTGCGATAGGCAACTCCGAGAGGCTCCGCCCAGCGACCGCTTGGTTCTCCGTCCGGCCGGTCGGGGGCAATAGACTGGAGATGAGTGCGGCGATACTGGTTTCTGAGAAAGTCGGCTAATTTTTCGTCCGCGGATAGCGGCACGTTCTCCGGCTTCTCGACGGCGTACAGGTAAGGGATCAGCGGAATCGCAATCCAGTCGTGTCCGGCGATGTTGTCGTAGCGGCTGATGACAGCGCCCAACTCTCCTGGAGCGCAGCGGCGCAGGACCAGTGGCGACTCTGCGCAAACCCGCGTGAGGTAAACGGCCGCGTGACCGGTTCCGGCAAAGGCGCCGTCGTAACTATAGGGCTCTTCCAGAAATAGAGTGACCCCGGCATGCGCGTGCGATGTGGCTGCGAATAGACAAAAAAGCAGCGAAGCCAATTTCAGTCGCGTCGTCACAAGCCTCCATATCCTGGCCAGACTCACGGTTAATTTTGATGCCATTTAGGGCAATCGAGTGGTCGTAGTATATAAAGCTTTATCCAGAATGGAATCAGTACTAAATGAGGTTGCACTTTGTGGAGATTACGTGGTGGAGGGAGTGCCGTCCCTCCGGGACTTTTTTGTTCCCCGCTTTTGTCTCCCGGCACTGCCGTGCCGGGTTTTCACATGCCGCCGCTTTGCGGCTGGAGTTTCTTGTTCCAGCGGGTTTTCTGGATGGGCGGAGTTGGAAGTTAGAAGTGAGCCTCGCCACCGGTTCGCCGGATTGAATAATCTGTGACTTTTGACGACGCCGACGGTATCGTGCAAGAGAGCGCGACCGCAGCTATGACCCTATTTACATTCGAGCAGATGCCGCGAAAGTGAGCATGGTTCCGGGAAGGCAATTGAACATTGGCGAGGCTTCCATAGCTCTCCCCTAGGCCAGAATCCATAAACGGCCAACCTGGGCGGGCGTGCTCAGAAAGGTCGCATATGCTGGGAAGAGATGATATTGACACTTGTGAAAAGAACCGACGGCAGCTTCAAGGTTTGCCGGTAATTCGACGGAACGTGGCCGGGATCGATCTCGGGAGCGAGCGCCACTGGGTATGCGCTCCGACCTTGGATGGGAGCAGTCGAGAAATAGCCAGCTTCGGGGCAACGACGCCGGAATTGATTGGCATGGCGGAGTGGCTGAAGGAACGCCATGTAGAGTCGGTAGCGATGGAGAGCACAGGAGTTTATTGGATTGCACCGCACGAGGTGTTGGAAGGGCAAGGTTTGCAACTGTTGCTGGTGGATACGCGGCAGTTGGCACGAGTTCCGGGGCGGGACAAGAAGACGGACCCGACAGATTGTGAGTGGATTCAGCGGTTGCACAGTTGCGGATTGCTGCGGGGGTCGTTCCGGCCCGAGGAAGCGGTCTGCTTGCTGCGAACGTTGGTGCGGGATAAGGCGAACCTGGTGGCGGAGTCTGGGGACTGGCTGCGGAGGATGCAAAAGAGCCTAGACCAGATGAACGTGCGCGTGCATCGTGCAGTTTCCGACATCGATGGGGTGACCGGGATGGCGATTCTGCGGGCCATCGCCGGAGGAGAGCGGGATGCCTTGCAGCTGGCGAAGTTGCGTGACCCACGC
The DNA here is from genome assembly GCA_963838905.1 of uncultured Acidobacteriota bacterium. Lineage (GTDB taxonomy): Bacteria > Acidobacteriota > Terriglobia > Terriglobales > Acidobacteriaceae > JABDBE01. Next base: position 388,439 of record CAWITE010000009.1, on the reverse strand, counting down.
TGCAGCAAAACCGAGCAAGAGATTGCCGAACAATTAAGCGGGCATTGGCGGGAGGATCACTTGTTCAGCTTGCAGCAGGCGCTGAAGATGTACGACGCCGTACAGGAGCGAATGGCCGCATATGAGAAGGAAATCCTGCGGAGACTCGGGGAGATGGAACGAGAAGAGCAGCGGGGACAAACGGCACCGCCTCTGCAGAACACCAACAAGGCAAAGGCGATCAAAAAACGCGGCCAGGAGCTGAAGCGGCAGGCGTTATACCGAATGAGCGGCGTCGATCTCACACACATCGATGCCATCGGAGTGGAAACGGTCGAAGTGGTGCTCAGCGAGTACGGCCCAGATTTGAGCCGCTTCCCCACGGAGAAGCAGTTTGTCTCGCACGTCACCTTGGCGCCGCATGTGCCAAAAACCGGCGGCAAACCGGTGAAGAAGAAAAAGCGGAACAGTGCGAGCACGCGTGTTGCGGCCGCTTTGCGCATGGCCGCGCTCTCCATGCGCCACAGCCAGACCGCCCTGGGAGCGTACTACCGCAAGATCGCGCAACGGCGCGGCGGAGATATTGCAGTGTTCGCTACCGCCAGGAAGTTGGCTACGCTGATCTATCGGCTCCTGCGATGGGCTCAGCCGTACGTTGATGAAGGCGCAGCGGCCTATGAAAATCGCTATCTCCAGCAGCGCATCAAAAGCTTAACCGCCAAGGCCAAAGAACTCGGCTACCAGCTGACCCCCGCAGGAACTTAATGTAGAGAAGAAGTCACAGGCCAGTGGCCCGACGAAGGCGACCGCAGCGCCTGGAAGGCGTCGCTGAATAGGACAATGGTTACGGCGTGCCTGAAGGCGTGCCCTGATACGAATAGCGGAGTTTCCGCCAAGCGTGGTAGAAGTTCGTCTCAAAGATAGACCGGGGTTTTAACATGGCTTTAACCAAACTCGATTATTCTGAGTTTGGGGTTTGACACTGTTTGCGAGCGGTTGCTATAGTCGAAGAGTTCCCTTTTGGACGCGGGTTCGCTTTTTGGCAACGTCCGACCGCTGGGATTGTTCAGGTCCGTCCGCCAGGGCGGGCTCCACACAACCTAAGACTCACACCAGCTGTCCGCTAGCAGATCCCGCATCCTTCGCGCACGCGCGAGTACACCAGAGAGGCGATAAACCTTGCTCGACGACAACACTCCCCACAACGATTCAGCGACGTCCACTCTAACCGAGAACATTGAGGGTTCTCCGGAGAGTTCGACCCAACCGGCTTCTGTGGCCGAGACGCCGCAATCGGCCCAGGCTCAGGACGAAAAGCCCGGCAGCGCCGAAGACTTCGCCTCGGCCCTGGAGAGCTTTACCACCGAGAGTGAAGAGGCGGTGCGCGAGGACAAAGTCCTCAAGGGCACGGTGCTGAAGCTTACCGCGACGCACGTGGTGGTGGATATCGGCGCGAAGTCCGAGGGCATGTTGCCGCTTTCCGAAGTGCTGGATTTTGAGGGCAAGCCTCGGTTCCAGCCCGGTGACGAAATCGACGTCATGCGGGATAAGGGCGAGACTGAGGAAGGCTACATCAATCTCTCGCACCAGAAGGCGCAGAAGCTGCGGGCGTGGGATGAGATTGAGAGGGCTTATAACGAAAAGAAGCCGATTCGAGCGACCGTGGTGGAGCGGATCAAGGGCGGGCTTACCGTGGATATTATGGGCGCGAATGCGTTTCTGCCGGGGTCGCAGGCCGATCTGCGTCCTGCGCGGAATCTGGATGCGGTAAAGGGGCAGACGCTCGAAGTTGCGATTATCAAGCTGAACAAGAAGCGCGGCAACATTGTGGTTTCGCGCAAGCAGGTGCTCGAAGGCGAGCAGAGTGAGAAGCGCTCGAAGACTCTGGAGCATCTGGAAGAAGGTTCGATTCTGACCGGCGTGGTCAAGAACCTTACTGATTATGGCGCGTTTGTGGATCTCGGCGGGATCGACGGTCTGCTGCACATTACGGACATGTCTTGGGGACGGCTTACGCATCCTCGCGACCTGGTGAACGTGGGCGATCAGATCCAGGTCAAGGTGCTGAAGTTTGATAAGGAGAAGCAGCGGGTGTCGCTGGGCTTCAAGCAGCTCACGCCTGATCCGTGGTTGGACGCGGAGCATCGCTATCCGGTGGGGGCGCACGTTGGCGGGCGCGTCATCAGCGTTACCGACTACGGCGCGTTTGTTGAACTGGAGCAGGGCATCGAAGGATTGGTGCATGTTAGCGAGATGACTTGGTCGAAGCGCATGAAACATCCGTCGAAGCTGGTGAATGTTGGCGACCATGTGGACTGCGTGGTGCTGAATGTGCATCCGCAGGAGCGGAGGATTTCGCTGGGCATGCGACAACTAGCGACCAATCCGTGGGACGCTTTGCACGAGAAGTATCCCGTGGGAGCTACCGTTGAAGGCCGGGTGCGAAACTTAACCGACTTCGGTGCGTTTATCGAGATTGAGGATGGCATTGATGGTCTGGTCCACGTCAGCAATCTGAGCTGGACCAAGAGGGTGAAGCATCCTTCGGAGATTTTGAAGAAGGGCGATCGCCTGAAGGCTGTGGTGTTGGCGATCGAACCGGACAAGCGGCGGCTGTCGTTAGGGGTGAAGCAGCTTCAGCCGGATGTTTGGGAGAGCTTTTTCAGCCAGCACAAAGTTGGGGACGTGCTGCACGGGAAAGTGCTGCGTGTGGCCAGCTTTGGTGCGTTCGTGGAAATCGCTGAGGGGATCGAAGGTCTTTGCCACAACTCCGAAGCGGTGGACGCCAATGGCCAGCCCTTAACCCTCGAGCCGGGACAGGAGCACGACTTCAAGATCATCAAAATGAATCAGGAAGAAAAGAAAGTCGGGCTCAGCATTAAGGCTGTGGGTGAGGAAGCTTCGCGTACGGAAGTCGAGGCTTATAAGCATCCCGTGTCGAGCACCAGCGGTTCCACCATTGGCGAATTGATGTCGTGGAAGCGCGCCGGGAGCGATAACAACTAACAGCCCGCGACTCCGCAACAAAATGCAAGCTTCTGTCATTCCGAGGAGCGAACGCGACGAGGGATCGGGGTTTTTCGCGGTGGACGCGACGAACCCAGATTCCTCGCTTTGCTCGGGATGACAAACGCCGAAAACAGAAGAGGTTTACTGCAGCAGCCCAAACACCCCGACACCGTTAGTTATTCCCACGTACACCTTGCCGTTCGTGATCATCGGGGTGATGAATTTGTTTCCCGCGCCAAACTGATCCCTCCCGCCTGACGCCTGGTTGCTGTTGTACAACTCATGCGCAAGATTGGTCGCATCGTAAGCATGCAGAACGGCGGAGCCGCCATTTTCTGCAACCCATAGGATCGCGTTGCTGGTCCCGCTGGCGGAGATGCTCGGAGTCGCGCCGGGATAACCGAAGGCATTAGCGGTTTGCGACGCCGGGGTTTTTGCGAGCTGCGCGTTGCTGATGGCGAACGCCTTGATGCTGTCGCCGACAGCCCCGTAGTAAACCGTGTTGTTGAAGTAGGCGGGCATGGAAAATACAGGACCAGACAAGGCCCCTTGGATCTCCTGGTAAATATTGTTCGTGTTGGGATTAAACTTTCCCATCGCGTCGCGGTCCACCAGATAGATATTGGAGTCCTTGCCAGCACCGACCGCCAGATGCTTCGTCTGGTTGGAACTATTCGTTAGATCGGGCAGCACCAGCGCTCCTCCCGAGCCCAGGTCTTCATCGGAACCGTTTTCGGCGCCTTGATTGGACATTTCGAAGTAGTCGGCGACCGCCAATTGCCGATTAGCGCTCGAAATTTTGAGGAAAGCATTTCCATAGTCGCCCTGGCTCGGAAATCCATTCGCGTCGAGTGCGGTGTCAAAGGTGCCGTTCGCGTCCAGTAGGAAAATATTCCCGGAAGTGTCGGCGGCAAGCCCGGCGCCGCTCATCCAGACCGAGCCCTCACTGCCATTAGGAGTGACATTCAACACGCTGACCTGCGCCAGCGTTGATTGATCGAAGCCCATGATCCATCCGGTATATGGGCGGAAGTCGCAATGGGAGGTCCATGCCGTGTACACGACGCCGTTCTGCAGCAGCAGGCCCGCCCGTTCTGCATACTGTCCCGGGGCAAACACAACCTTTCCACCCGAACTGTTGTCGCCGGTTCCCGGGAAAGAAGCTTGAATGTTCTGGGGGCCGCTAAATTCTTCCGCGCCCGTGGTCACGTCCAGAGCGTGCAGGCGCTGGTGATAATTTCCGGCTCCGTCCTTCGACATTGCGACCACGTAAATCGTGCCGTGCGGACCCGCCTTTGGGTCGATGACCGGAGTCGAGGTGACCCCGATCTCTGGTGTTATTTGACCGCAGACGTGATCGTCGCTCGTGGTTTCGCCAGTGGCCAGCATCGAGACCTGCCACAGAGCCTTTCCACTGTCGGCATCCAAGCCATAGACGCTCCCGTGCTCTGTGGCCACATACAAGACGTTATGCATGCCCTGATTGGGGATGCTCACTTGGGTGAGATAAAGCGGCTGCGCATCGACTTTCCCATCCAGCGTGATGACAAAGAGTTTGCCGAAACTGGAGGAGTTGACGTTGCTGGGCGTGAGTATCGTTTCGGTGAGATTCTGTCCAGTGCGGGCGTTGTCGTTGTGATACGTCGTCACGTTGGTTCCCGTTGTGGTGGTTGGCGGCGGCATCGAGGGAGGAGGCTGCGACGGTGGCGGGCTGCTGCTGCTGCAGCTAACCATGTGAAGAGCCAGGAACGCAGTGAGGACAACTACAGCGAGAACGCCGAAACGAACTAATCCCGATTTCCATGCCCAAATGTTGAGTATCGTCGGAGGTCTCTTCAGAATCATCGCCACACCCAAACTCCTCAGCGTCATGGCGACGCCCGGGCCGTTCTACTTCGTATCAATTCGCAGGATGATGTTGGCTGTCTTTCGGTCGTCGAATTGGCTCACCGTCTTGGTGTCGCTCTTTTGGCCTTTGTACTGGGCGTAAACTTCGTAGTCGATGTTCGGGGAAAGCTCCGGGAAGTGGTATGCGCCGTCAGCGCCGACGATGTAACTTTTCACCGCGTGGGTACGGGTATTGGAGAGGTAGACGACAGCATCCGGCAAAGGACTATCGTGCCGATCGAGCACCTTGCCCGTCAGCATCCGCCCGACGGCATTCTTGTCCTTGTCTTTTGAGTAGGAAGGAGAAGCCGCCGCAACCACGCCGAGCAGCAACAGCAAGGCCGCAACTTCGTACTTTCTCATAGGACTTCTCGCCTTAGCTTACCCACAATCGCGGCAGAGCGTGTTGCTATTTTAGATGCAAGCCGGTGTCGACGCGCTCGTCCCCGTCCACGTGTACCTTGACCTCTTCTCCCTGCAACGGATGGCCATTTGTAGACTTAAGGCCCTTCAAGTCGGCCCAGACCACGTAGTCCTGCTTGCCTGCCGGGACGCGTTGGGCGAACTCGCCGCTATGATTCGAATACTGCTCCCAGCGGGCTTTTTTTTCACTTTCGCGGCGAATCTTGATTTTCACGCCGTAGACCGGCCGGTCGTCCGGACCCCAGACTGTGCCGAAGATCAGGGCATAGGGTGGTTGGCGTTGAGGTTCTCCGGAGGGGAATTTACCCGCAGGAAGCGCGGACCTGCCGAACCCAAGTGGCGTAGAGACGCACAGCGAGACGCAGACCGAGACGCACAGCCCAAGCAGAGCCATTCGAGAGGCATCGCGGAAGTAGAACTCTATCGGGCTGGGCAGAGGCGGGCGGGACCTAGGAGAGATCACCGTCTTCGACTTCCTCTTCCTCGTCCTCTTCATACTTCTCTTCATCCACGGGCTTCAACTCAATGGGACTCACCGTGATGATCTCGAAGTCAGTGCCGCACTCGGGGCAAGAGACGATTTCTCCCTCGTCGACCTCGTCTTCTTCGATGTCGAGGTTGGTTTCGCATTCCGGACAGTGAACCACAATGGCCTCCATATTGTTAGGACTCCTTGATAATATTTAGTGGCTCTTGAGCCGAAGGTCAAGTCCTCGATTTCCAAACTTGGCTGACCCCTCAGGAAACCCTTGGCTGGCGGCTATTCTGACAACGGTCGTGAAACTCCAACGCTATGGTGGAGCGAGGTGAGACTGCGCCGCCAAAAACTGTCCAGAACGGGAACACGCAGAGAAGGTCGATGGCGTCGCTCGTGCTAGGCTGCAACTTTCGAAGTAGAATGTCCTCTTTGTAGTGGGGACGGTAGACACTAGGACATCGGAGCTTGTCATCTGCCCCTTGCCCAAACGTCGAGTTTCGGTATCTACTCTTTAAGAGGAAGGTGCTATTTTGCGCGGTCGAGAGATCACGTTGAGCTTCCCGCCATTCACTCGGGCGGTGGTCTGGTTGCTGGGCATTAACACAGCGGTGTTCCTGGGACTGTTGGGCTTCGGCACGCGGCCGGTCATCGAGTGGGTGTATTTGAATCTCGGCCTCGTACCCAGAATGACAGTCTTCCATTTCGCGATCTGGCAGATTGTCACCTACTGCTTCATCCATGCCGGCTTTTGGCATTGGTTCGGAAACATGCTTGGGATCTGGATGTTCGGCTCGACGTTCGAAAGTTCGTGGGGTACCCGCCGCTTCCTGGAGTTGTTTTTTTCCGGCGTAGTGGGGGCTGCGCTGACTACGATTGTTCTTTCTTTCGCGCACATACTGATCGCTCCCGACACCCAGACGGTGGGTGCTTCTGGCGGCGTCTTTGCCATCCTCATGGCTTTCGGCATGGTTTTTGGGGAGAACGAAATCATGATGATTCCGTTCCCCTTCCTGATCAAGGCGAAATATTTCGTGCTAATTCTGATCGTGGTGACCGTTGTGTTCGCCATCAGCGGGGGCGGAGGCACGGCGTACCTGGCCCATCTGGGCGGTTTGTTTTTTGGATATCTCTACGTGAAGTTTGTGCCCAAGCGAGGACTGGCGTTCGGAGCCACGGAACATTACTTCAGCGTGCGGAATTCGTACTATCGCTGGAAGCGGCGCCGGGCGGCACGAAAGTTCGAAGTATTCATGCGCAAACAGAATCGCACCGTGAGTGGAACCTTCGACGAAAACGGCAACTACATTCCCCCCGATGATGTGGACAAGAAAAATGGTGGTTCGAAATCCGGCTGGGTGAATTAAGAGCGCCACGGATTTGCGCGGATACACCCTTAACATTCAACCAAAGAACTTTTCAAACTCCGCCAGCACGAGCGCAGGCAACTCCTCTTGCTTTGCCTTCCCCTTGAATCCGAGGTCGTGCCCTGCGCCTTCGATCCGCAGCAGCCGAGTCCTCTCGGGAATCAGTCTCACGGCCGCCTCCATCTCTTCCGACGATCCGAACGGATCGCGCGTTCCATGCACAAAGAGGGCAGGCGTCTGCAACTTGGGCAGATGCTGAACGCGAAGCTGCTCCGGCTTGCGCGGCGGATGCAGCGGGTACGACAAAAGCAGCAAGCCGTCTACGAGGCCCGGCTGATCGGCGCAGAGCATGGTCGACTGGCGTCCTCCGTAGGAATGGCCGCCGAGAAACACGCGCCCCGGCACCAGATTGCGAAGCGCGGTAACGGCATTCTTCAGACCTTCCCGATCGCGAGCGGCATCTCCGGGTCGAGGCGGACCGTAGGGTCGGAGTTGGCGATAGGGCAGGTCACAACAGAGCACGGTCATGCCTGCCCCGGCAAAAACTTCCGCCAAGGCTACCAGCAGCGGAGCCCGCGAGTTCGATCCCGCCCCATGAGTAAGCACCAAGCCGTCTCCGGCAGGCGTTCCAGGACGATGAACGGATCCGCGCAACGGCGGATTGAGCGAACTATCAGCGAAAAGCTCAAGGCTAGGCGGCATCGATGTTTTCTTCCTTACCGCGTAGTTCCGATAAGCGAATCCAGCCGCTCGCGATACGTCCGTCCCAGCGGCAGCTCCTTGCCGCTCCTCAGGAGGACGATATGCTCACCGTTGCCGCAGTTCTGAATTTCAGCGACCGCGTCCAGGTTAATGATGATCGAGCGATGAATGCGGACGAATTTATGCTCCGGCAGTGAACGCTCGAAAGTGCTGATCTTCTCCCGAATATTGTAAGAGCGCTGTCTGGTATGGATGCGAACGTAGTTGGCGTCCGCCTCCACCCACTCCACCTCCGCCGTCCGCAGGAACACGACCTTTCCTTCGCTACGAACCACCAGCCGCTCGCGATCCTGGCTCACCGCTCGCAACAGCGCCAGCAATTGCTCCGGTTCCAATTGATTCACGCCTGACTGAATGCGGCTTTTGGCTCGCGCCAGTGCCGCCACAAAGCGCTCCTGCTTGAACGGTTTCAGCAGGTAATCGATCGCTTGGGTATCGAAGGCCTTAACCGCATATTGATCGAAAGCGGTCACAAAAATAATTGCCGGCATGTGTATAGAGGCAACCGCTTCAAGCACGCCAAAGCCGTCGATCTCCGGCATCTGCACATCCAAGAACACCAAGCTCGGTTTGTGCTCAATGATGGCGCGGATGGCGGATTGCCCGTCGGCGCATTCGCCCACGACTTCAAAGCTAGGGTCGGATTTTAGCAGCGACAAGATCCGCCGCCGGGCTAGCGCTTCGTCGTCGACTATCAGAGTTCGAATCTTCATCCAGATTATTTCCCATCGGGTTTGGAATGAATCGCAGCGGCAGGGTCACTCGAACCGTTACGCCTGCGTCTGGCGCATTCCTGAGCTCGAACGATTGTTTTTCTCCATACAACTGCCGAAGCCGAGATCGAGTGTTCGACAGCCCAATGCCCTCGCGATACGCAGACGGCAATCCGCCGCCATCATCCCCTATCTCCAGGACTAGTTTTGAGCTGTCTTCGTGAGCGCGAATCCGAACATTCCCCGGACGCGGGCGCGGCGCGATTCCGTGCAGGATGGCATTCTCTACCAGCGGCTGCAGCAGAAGCGTCGGCACCGCGGCCTGCAACAGTTTCGCGGGGATATCAAACACCGCGGACAAGCGATCTTCAAAACGCCGCTTCTGGATGCCGACATAAGTTCGCAGCAGTTCGGTTTCCTGTCCCAGTGTAATTTCCTGCTCATCGTTTTCACTCAGATAAACGCGTAACAGTTGGCTGAGATCGGCCAGCATGTCATCCGCAGCTTGAACGTCTTCATGCATCAAGGCCGCGATCGAGTTTAGCGTGTTGAACAGAAAATGGGGATGCAGTTGGTTGCGCAGCGCTTGCAACTCGGCGCGAGTCAACTGCTGGTTCAACTGCGCGGCTCGCGTATCGCGTTCGCGATAGCGCTGGTAGTACTCGACCAAACTCCAGATCACCACCACCGGCCAGTACATCCAGAGATCGTTGTATAGCGACGCAATCACTCTCAAGCCCAGAACCGATCCATGAAACCCTGCGACTGTGGGGCCGGGCAGACCGATCAATTGTGCGATCGCCTCGTGCAGCCACGCGAAAACCAGATAGGCGCCAAAGTGAATGATCGTAGTTCGCGCCCAGTTTCTCCGGCTGAACGGGAACCGTTTCGCCATATAGAAAATGGCCGGCGTCAGCGCCGCCCATATCCAGTAGTCCAACAGGTCGACGCGCAGCTCGGCCATATATCTGGCAGGGAGTCCCGCGCTAACCCGATAAAGAAAATTGCTGCTTGCCAAAAGAAGCGCAAGCAGCGTCCAGAATCCGAAGATGGCCGCGAATTTGACCCAAGCATTCTTCATCGCTGTTTTCACATCATAGCTGAGCACGTCTGATTTTGACTCGCACCCTGGCAGCCTTGAAAACCCGTGACTTTGGGCAGCGCGGCGCTCTATACACCTTTCTGAAAAACCGCTGGCGTTGGAGTTTTGAAAGTGCACGGCTTCTCAGCCGTGTCCTAAGTCTTGGAAAACGATGTGCGGCGCGGCTTAAAGCCGCACTCTTTCAAGGCTTCGGCCGATCACTGCGACGTTTTTCAGCAACCTCTTTGGCCGCTGAGGTAACAGAGGCGAGTGTTTCGCCAACCTGCTAAACCCCCACACCCTGCCGGCGTGGGGTCCATTTACGCGAGAGCCTAGCGATTCCGCTTCGCAACAAACCCATGAGCAACTTGTTGCGCATCGTTGTAATAGCCCACGATTTCATCCGAGTCATTGATGGTTTGAAAGGATGCAAAACTGGCCTTGAACGACTTCGGTACCACGAGTTGAGTCGGCTTCTTGTCTTGCAGCAGGAAGTTGTGAAAGTTCTTGGCCTTATCGGAATAGAACCCGACAATCTGGTTCCGATTGTTGATTGAGATCAGGTACGTGCTGTTAGCCGCTGCGTGCGGAGCGTCGTAAAGCGTGAACTTACCATTCTTCAACTGCAGGTAACCGTGGCCGGTCGTCTTCGCCAGGTTCACGAATTGCCCGACAATCATAGTGGAATTATTGATGCTAAATGGAACTGTCTGCAGTCCATCCGGCAGATCTATTTGTTTATAGACCCCGTTGCGTAACAAAAAAGCGTGAGGAGCTTTCGCAGAGTCGGTAAACACCCCGATGACTTGACGAAGGTCATTCACTCCAAAAGCCTGAGTGTTGAACCCACCAGGGAACTCAATGTCGGTTATTTTGCCATGGTTGTAGAGATAGCCGTGGGACGCTCCAGAAGCGTCGGTGTAGCTGCCTGCAATGTCCCCTCGGTTGTTCAGCGAGAAGGCAAAGCTGTTAGGAGCAGTGCCGATCACCCCATTAGGGTCGAGCGCGCTCAGGGTTTTTTCGTCAAAGTACATCGCATGTCCATTGACCTGGGCGTCATAGAATGCCCCGACATACTGTCCAGCGTTGTTAACCGCGAAGATCTGAGTATTCGACGCCCCCGGATAATTCACAGCCGTGAACTTGTATTGCGCCAGGCAGGGCGCAACCAGCAAGGTGATTGCGGTGATGCTCAATAAGAGTTTCTTCATTTCTATTTTTTCTCCCGACATCAGTGTGGTTTGCTCACACACCTGGTCATGGAAGCGACTCTAACTGGCTCTCGTTGGAATGCAGGCGGCGATGGGACGAACAGCTATTGTTGCAGATCAAACAGCTATGCGGAAAACATGGACCGTTAGCGACTCAGCGCCTCTTCCAGCGTTTCGTAGATCTTTACTGTACGGATTTCAAGAGAGAGCTTGGCCCAGCAGCGCAGTACTTCGGGATCTTCCAGCGCCGCGCGACGAGACTCTTCGGATTTCCAGTACCGCAGCAGGATGTATTCATCCTGCGATTTAGCATCGCGATAGAGCAAATCGCGGCTGTACCCGCCGGATGAGAGGGCGGCAATCAGAGTCTGCATGGTGGCCAGAGACGCTTCTTCGTGTCCCGGCAGGGGTTGGAAGATTGCGATCGAAAGTATTTCGTGCAGAGTTTCCTGCGACATGAAGACTATTGTCTCCGGCGCGTCAACTGCGGCATATGCGAGGCTGCATGTGCTTTTGGACGCTCGTATTTCACGACTTTTGCGGCGTCACTATGTGAAGCCGCATAAGATTTGTCGAACCGGAAGCCATCTGAGTTCCCGCCACAACGCCGAGAACGTCCCCAACTTTGATGCGGCCCTGGCGCAGAAGTTCCCGCTCCGCAGTCGTAACCATGTCTTCGGCGTTGCGCGCCTGCGCTGTTCGCACCGGAGTCACGCCCCAGAGAAGATTCATTCGGTTGCATACGGGCACGATCTGGCTGAAGGCATAAATTGCAGCTTTAGGGCGATACTTGGAAATCATACGCGCCGTATTCCCAGTCTCAGTAAACACGGCGATAGCGCCCATGCGCAAATCCTCGGCGGCATGAGAAATGGATTCACAAATGGCTTGTGCCACGGTGATCGAATGCTTCTCCCGCCGCCGCCGCGAGGGCGCAAAATCCCCCGTATTGCCCTCTGCCTCGACCACGATCCGCGCCATCATTGCGACCGCTTCGCGGGGATAGAGGCCGTTTGCGGTTTCCGCGGAAAGCATCACAGCGTCGGTGCCGTCGAAAATTGCGTTGGCCACGTCACTGGCCTCGGCCCGCGTGGGACGCGGGTTCTCGATCATCGATTCTAGCATTTGGGTGGCGATAATCACCGGCTTGCGCCACTCCGCCGACCTGCGGATCACGTGTTTCTGGATGACTGGAACTTTCTCTGGCGGCATTTCCACGCCCAGATCGCCGCGCGCCACCATGACTCCGTCGGACGCTTCGAAAATCTCTTCCAACCGTTCCAGCGCCTGCGGTTTTTCCAATTTGGCGATGATGGGAAGATCAGAGCCCTGACTGGCGATGATTTGCTTTACCTCGAGCACATCTGCTCCCGAGCGCACGAACGAAATCGCGAGCATGTCGACACCATGCTTGAGCCCAAACTCCAGATCGGTCCGATCCTTGTCAGTGAGGGCTGGAATGGAAAGCGCAATCCCGGGAAGGTTGATTCCATGGTGCTGTCCGAGTTGGCCGCCGTTGACGACTTCGCATTCAACGTCTGCGTCGCGCGTTCGAATGACGCGCAACTCAATCAGCCCGTCGGTGAGCAGAATGCGGGCACCGGGTTTGACTTCCCGCGCCAGCCCTTGAAATGTGGTCGAGATCAGGGTCGGGGTTCCTTCGATGTCGCGGGGCGTGATGGTGACTCGAGACCCGGCCTTGAGCACGACCGGAACTCCGCCCTCCAGCCGGCCAGTGCGAATCTTGGGACCCTGCAGATCCTGCAGAATGCAGATGGTGCGATTCTCCTGCTCAGCCACGCGGCGCAAGCGCTCGATGTTTTGCGCGTGCTCTTCGTGCGTTCCGTGGGAGAAGTTCAAGCGGGCCACGTCCATCCCGAGCCGCAGCAGGTCGCGCAGGACCGGTTCCGAGTTGCAAGCCGGGCCCACTGTGCAGATGATCTTGGCCCGGCGAACGGTAGATATGGCAGGCGACGCGTCAACGGGCACGCCGGTGACTTTCCGAGTAGACTTTCCTTTTTTCAAGTGTGTCCCGATCAGAATTTGTGTAGGTCTAATTATTGTATATGGAGAGTTACTCTTGTAGCAGACACCATGGGCACTCGAAGGCGTGACCTCGGCCCAAAAGGTCGCAGCTGCCACCGACCGCGTTCGCGCCAGCGCGTCCTCAGCGCAGCAGATCCCAAGCCTCTTGGTACGGCGCATACTTGCTGCCCGGCCTGGAGGGATAGAACGGATCCCGCTCATCTTGCCGTGGACCACGAGCCTTGACGGGATGATGTACCAAAACATTCTCCGCGATGACATAGGCCGCCAGGAAATCGAACTCTCCTGGTTGGTAAGGTCTCCTGGTAGCGCTGGGGGTGACCTTGCAGATATAGCCGCCTTCAGGGCTCCGGTGGATTGTTGACTGGACCTGCGCGCAGAGCCTGGATAGAAGCGTGAGTCAGAAGGAGGTGTGCTCCCACCTCTCCATGGCATGCGACTCAAAGCAATAACTTTTCTTGCGCAGGAGGCATGAGACGCGGTTCAGTATCTCATTATGAATCGAACGGCCAGGCACTAGTATATCGTTTCGCTAAAATATAACCATATTACTCCTCGGTGAGGGCCTCAAACTTCTTCCATCGATGCACGACCGGATCGGCATTGATTTCCTCGATGCCCTTCAGAATTCGGTCCCGCAGCTCCTCCCAAGATTGCACCCGGACATGGCGCAGGAATGTGAGAGCCATCTTGCCGAAGAGGGTCTCCACGATGTTCAGCCAGGATCCGTGGGTAGGCGTAAGCACGTATTTGAACCGATTGGGTTTGCTGGCCAGGAAAGCTCGGGTTTCCTTGGAGATATGCGCAGAGTGATTGTCCAACACTAGCCGGATCGTGCATTCAGCCGGATAGTAACGGTCCAAATCTTTTAACAATGCAATGAACTCCCGGCTGCGGTGACGCCCCTCCACATGCCCAACCACATGACCACTGTGCAGATCGAGCGCCGCTAAAATCGAACAAGTTCCCAGGCGCTTATATTCGTGGTCCCGGGCCACGGTGGCGTGTTTACCTGGCACCGGCGGCAAATCCGGTGCGCTGTTGGCCATTGCCTGTACCCCCGGTTTCTCGTCCACCGAGAGGGTCACGATCTTGGGGATAAGCCCTCGACCGTTCCCATTCTGCAGATCCACCTCGCGATAGACCAGTAGAATCTCTCGCATCTTGGCCATGAAGTCGGGGTCGCGCCGCTCCAGATAATACTTTACCTTCTCCGGAGGTAAAGGCTGCGCCGCGAGGATCCGCTGCACCGTGGCTTTGGCGGCCTGGGATAAGGCGGGGTGTCCCGTCTCCACGGCATGCTCCCGTACATGCCGGGCCAGCGATTTCCGGGTCCATACCTCGGCCGCATAACCCAGTTCTTTCGGTTTCGAGCAAGCCAAATGGACCACCCAAGCTTTGGCCTCCTCGGTAATGACCGGCGCCTTAGGCCGATGGTAGGTATCTTTTAAGGCGGCGCCCACTCCCATCGCCAAGGCTTTGGCGATCCATTTCGCCACGCTTTTGCGAGTCATCTTCACCGCTCGCGCAATCTCGGCGACGCTCTGGCCGGAATGGTAGCGCCAGAGGATACGCGCTCGTTGCACTTCTCGCCAGGGCTCCGTTTGCGATTCTCGTAATTGGCGGATCTGCTTTTGTTCCTCGGAGGTCAGAACCAGCCGCGGCCGCTTAGACTTCCCCGCCATAGCCCAAGCGTATCACAGAATGTTCTAGTGGATACCTTTTAGTGAAACCATATACTAGTATGACAGGCCTCATAAGGCGAGAAATTGCCTTTGATTCGCTTTTCATCAACAAAGCAGAGAGTCTTGTTATTGTAACTGTCATCCAGGGTGCGGGAGAGAGGCAGGATATGTTCTACCGTAATCCGGTTGCTGAAAACCTCGCTGATGCTGATATTCCGACCCGAATAAGGACTGTTGCGGTCATTGATGTCACCGGGGTTCAATTCCTTCCAGAGGTTGTACCGCAAAATATTCTTGTCATTTACAACGAGACCCTGGCTTATGACATACTCCTCGCCCTCTGCGTTGAGATTCTGGATGTCTTTTTGTTTCCTGGCAAGGTTCATTTTGGCATCCCGCGACAGCTTCAGCTCGCGGTGGGTCCAGCCGGCTATGCGGTCAATCTACGTGCTGGAACTGAGCCTTCTGCAATACCGCGACCGGAAGGAGATCGGACACGCTTTGACCCGGCAGCAAAAAGAGGCGCTGAACCGTTTTCTCAACGAATACAGCGAGTCCCTCTTGCATATCGCTGCAATCACCGAGCACGGACCCCAAGCCCCTTGCTCGAGCAGCGAGAGCGTCCAATACCGGCGGGTAGAGATCAGCGGTGGTGAAAGTGGAGCCGGCGGCGATGTTAGCATAGCGGACCAGGGCGTGCATCACCGCCAGTTGCCGGGGTTGCCGGGGGTGATCGAGCTTAAGGCTTGGGATCCGCTTTCCGTTGGTCAGGGTGGTGGGCTCAGCCAGTTTTTGGAGTTGGGCGAGCGATGAACGTTTCCAGGATGTCTTGCGGGGCATCGTGGTAGTGGTCAATGATCTCGGACATGCGCTGGCGCAATTTGCGGCAGGTTCTCGACGTTCTTGTTGACCCCATAGTCGGTAACGTCATTGGTGGCCGGCTCGGTTCGTAGCAAGGGGTCATCGCGGACGTATCGCTTGGCGAATCCGTGGGCGTAGTGACTGCGAATGACGGGATTGGGAAGATCGAGGTCTTCAAGCTCAGTTTGCAGCTTGCCCTTGTATTGCCGGGTCACTTTCCGGCCAAAGATGCGAGTAATTTGTTTCGGCTGTCCGATGGTTCGGTTCATGTCGAGCAAGCGCTCGGCGAACTGGTCGACGGCGGCGCGGCGGAAGAAGACCAGGTTGTCGCAAAGCTCGACCTGGGAAAAGAAGAGCCGGTGCTGACAGCTGGCCTGTCGCCGTTCCTGGGAGGTGAAGAAGGGAGTAAAGGCGGTCAGCCACTTCTGCCCGCAGCGCAATAAATCTTGGGCGGTCAGAGAGTCGGCGAGTTGTTGCAACCGTTCGGGGTTGGAGCATCGCAAGAAGGCGTTCTTGCATTGCCGAAAGGTGATGCCTTGCTGTTGCATGCGAAGAGCCAGCCAACGATGCTGATTCAGGCATACTCGAGCAGAGAAAGGAAAGTAGGGACACATGCGTCTCCTCCAATGGCGACCAGGATGCGGGCGGGTTCGCGAGCCTTCAGAATGACGGCCACATGATCGGCGTCGGTCTTCTGCAAGTACTGCAGCACGAACTCGTCCCGCCGCTCCTGCCCGGAGCTTCGACGATGGGCGCACCCCATTTTTCTGAACGATTGATAACCCATGGTGGAACTGGTCGGCAATCTCGGTGCGGGTCCGACGGATTACCTGTTTACTTGATTGTGGTTTGCGGGGCTGGCATTGCTTTTAGTTCTTTGCCTAGAAATGCGCGAGGGAAGAGCATGGCGTTGAACTCCGCTCCGACCAGGATGACCAGCGAAATCATATACATCCACACCAGTAAGGCGATGGCGGCGCCCAGGGAGCCGTAGATGACGCTGTAATCCGCGTAGTTCTGCAAATACCAGCCAAATAGTGCGGTCGACAAGAACCACAATACGGTGGCGAGAGTGGCACCGGGCAAGACGCTGTGCCAGGGTTGGGTGCGGGGCACGGCGTTGTGGTAGATGAGCGCGATCACCGCGATGCTGGTAAGAGTCGCGATGAGCCAGCGGGTTGCAGTCCACATCAGCAGAACGTAAAGTCCGAATTCCTGATTCAGATGGAACAAGATGTTGCGCTCGATGCGGCTGCCGGAAGCCACCAGGATGGTCGCGAAGGTCAGAGGAGTCCCGGCGAGAATGACCAGAGCGAATGCGATCAACCGCTCTTTTGCCAGGCCCCAGATTTTTGGCAGCTCGTAACAGCGACGAAAACCTTCCATCCAGGAAATCATGACGCCTGAGGCCGTCCACAAGGTGATGAGGGAAGCGGTGATCAGGAGTCCGACCGAGCGCGGCGAACTTCCTTTCAGGAAATAGAGAGCGGTGCCGCTGCCCGCGGGAAGCATTCTGTCGACGGCGTAGGTGATCTCGCGTAGGTAGGCCGCGGTCTTACGCGAATTGGCCAGCACCGATCCCACAACCAGCAGGGCGGGAAAAAAGGTGAGAATCGAAGAGTAGGCGGACGCTTTTGCGATAGCGAACGCGTCATGCTGAAACGCGCGCCAGAAGGCAAGGCGCAGCAGGCGTAAAAAGCGAAGGATCACCGGTCCCAGAGTATTGCGCCGGGGCACAGCGTGCAACTGGGAAGTGAGGTCCAGTTCCCGTTCTTGTAATTGTTGTGGATTCGCGGCCATAGAGTCGGGTCGTTTTCAGACGTGCGCGCAGCAAGACACAATTGTCATCCCGAGCAAAAGATAGCAAACTGCGAAACTGGCATAGAAACGCACTGCAGAAAAAAGAAAGGGCGGTTTGAATAAACACCGCCCCATCCGGTTCTTGCCGTTTACTCCGCCGTTAGTTCCTCGGTCTCGCCTTCATGCCGCATCAGCTCGAGCGCCCGCTCGGCTTCCTCGTACGCTTGCGAGACTTCTTCCTGCACCTTCGCGGCCGCTTCTTCCATTTCTGGCGAGAGGCGAACGTTGCGGTAATACTCCATGCCGGTACCCGCAGGAATGAGGCGTCCGACGATGACGTTCTCCTTCAGGCCACGAAGGTGATCCACGGCGCCCTGTATAGATGCTTCGGTGAGCACCCGGGTGGTCTCCTGGAACGAGGCCGCGGAGATAAACGAGTCGGTTGAGAGCGAGGCTTTGGTGATGCCTAGGAGCAGCGGCCGCCCTGTGGCCGGACGTCCACCCTGCGCGATCACGCGCTCGTTCTCTTCAGCGAAGCGGAATTTGTCGACTTGCTGTTCCAGCAGGAACTGAGTGTCGCCGACGTCTTCCACCTTGCGCCAACGCATCATCTGGCGAACGATCACTTCGATGTGCTTGTCGCTGATGTTCACGCCCTGGAGCCGATAGACTTCCTGGATTTCGTTCACCAGGTAAGATTGCAGCTCTTTTTCGCCGAGCACAGCCAGGATGTCGTGCGGGTTGAGCGGGCCGTCCATGAGCGGTTCGCCCGCCTTGACGCGCTCGCCTTCCTGCACGTTGATGTGGACGCCGCGCGGAACCGAGTATTCTTTTTCGGTGCCGTTGTCGGCAATCACATACATCTTGCGCTGACCCTTGGAGACTTCACCGAACTTGACCGTGCCATCGATTTCGCTGATGACCGCGGTTTCATGCGGCTTGCGGGCTTCGAACAACTCGACCACGCGTGGGAGACCACCGGTGATGTCTTTGGTTTTGGTAGTCTCGCGCGGGATCTTCGCCAGCACGTCGCCGGGATGAGCGGTGTCGCCGTCCTGCACCATTAAATGGGCGCGTGAGGGCATGAGGTAACGCTTGCTGGTTTTGCCCTTGATCACGATCGCGGGCTGGCGCTTCTCGTCGGGCGAATCCGCCACGACGTGACGCGACAATCCGGTGACCTCGTCCACTTCTTCATGAAGTGTGACACCTTCCTGCAGGTCTTTGAACTGGATCGTGCCGCCGATTTCGGTCAAGACCGAGAAGGTGTATGGATCCCACTCGACCATGACCTTGCCGAGTTGAACCTGATCGCCTTCGTTGACCTTGACCTTGGCACCGTAAACGACCGCGTAACGCTCGCGCTCGCGGCCCTTTTCGTCGACCACTGCGATCGAGCCTTGGCGATTCATGACCACCAGATCGCCAGACTTGGCTTTGACAGTCTGGAGTCCGACAAAGCGGACAATGCCCGTCGTCTTGGCTTCGAGGCGCGATTGCTCGGAGACTCGCGATGCCGTACCGCCGATGTGGAAGGTACGCATCGTGAGCTGCGTTCCAGGCTCGCCGATGGACTGGGCGGCGATGACTCCGGTGGCTTCGCCGAGTTCGACGAGGCGCCCAGAAGCCAGGTTACGGCCGTAGCACATGACGCAAACGCCGCGCTTGGATTCGCAGGTGAGCACGGAACGGATTTTCACCCGCTCGATGCCGGCGGCTTGAACCGTGCCGGCGAGTTCTTCTGTGATCTCCTGGTTAATGTCCACGACCACGTTGCCGTCATAGTCCTTCAGTTTTTCAAGCGATACGCGGCCCACAATGCGGTCGCGCAACGGCTCGATGACTTCGCCGGCTTCGACGATACCCGCGACGTAAATGCCGTCTACCGTGCCGCAGTCGTATTCGCTGATGATTACGTCCTGGGCCACATCAACTAGACGACGGGTCAAGTAGCCTGAATCGGCCGTCTTGAGGGCCGTGTCAGCCAGACCTTTACGAGCGCCGTGAGTCGAGATGAAGTATTCCAACACGGTCAGACCTTCGCGGAAATTGGCCGTGATCGGAGACTCGATGATTTCGCCGGATGGTTTGGCCATCAATCCACGCATGCCGGAGAGCTGGCGGATCTGTTGTTTCGATCCGCGGGCACCGGAGTCCGCCATGACGTAAATCGGATTGATGAAACCTTCCTTGTCGCGCTGCTGCATCTGGCCAAACATTTCGTCCGCGACCTTCTCGGTGATGCCGGACCAGATTTCAATGACCTTGTTGTAACGCTCGCCGTTGGTGATGGCGCCGTCGAGATACTGCTGCTGGACCTGCACTGCCTGCTTCTCGCCGTCTTTCACCAGGCTCTTTTTGTTGTCCGGGATGACCATGTCGTCGATGCCGATGGACAGGCCGGCGCGAGTTGCGAAGCGGAAGCCCAGGTCTTTGACCTCGTCGAGCATCTTGACCGTTACTTCGAGGCCGAAGCGGAGATAGCCGTAGCTGACCAACTGACCGATGCCCTTTTTCTTGAGCAAGCCGTTGATGAACGGCATGCCCGGGGGAAGGTGGTCGTTCAGAATGGCGCGGCCCACCGTGGTGTTCAGGAAGGTTCGCTCGTACTGCACGGGTTCGGCGTGGGTGATGTCCTGATCGTCGTAAGTCGCGGTCAGATCGATCACTTCGCCGGTATAGCGCAGACGAATGGGAGAAAGGGTTTCGACTTCGCCGGATTCAAGCGCCATCAACACTTCTTCGATGTTGGCGAATGCGCGGCCTTCGCCCTTGGCACCGGGCTTGGCTTTGGTCAGGTAATAGAGGCCGAGCACCATGTCCTGCGTCGGAACCGTGATCGGATGACCTGACGCGGGCGACAGGATGTTGTGCGATGACAGCATCAGCACGCTGGCTTCGACCTGCGCTTCCGGCGACAGCGGAATGTGTACCGCCATCTGGTCGCCGTCGAAATCGGCGTTGAACGCAGTGCAGACCAGCGGGTGAATCTTGATGGCCTTGCCTTCGACCAGCACCGGCTCGAATGCTTGGATGCCGAGGCGGTGAAGAGTTGGGGCGCGGTTCAAAAGCACCGGGTGATCCTTAATGACTTCTTCCAGGATGTCCCAGACAATTGGTTCCTGCTGCTCTACCATTTCCTTGGCTTGCTTGATGGTGGTGCAATGACCGGTCTGTTCAAGCCGGTGGTAGATGAATGGCTTGAAGAGTTCGAGCGCCATCTTCTTGGGCAGACCGCACTGGTGCAGTTTGAGCTCTGGTCCGACGACGATGACGGAACGGCCCGAGTAGTCGACGCGCTTGCCCAGCAGATTCTGACGGAAGCGGCCCTGCTTGCCCTTCAGCGTGTCGGAGAGCGACTTCAGCGGCCGGTTGTTGGCTCCGCGCAGTACGCGTCCGCGGCGTCCGTTGTCGAACAGCGCGTCCACCGCTTCCTGCAGCATCCGCTTTTCGTTACGCACGATGACTTCAGGCGCGTGCAAGTCCATCAGCTTCTTCAACCGGTTGTTGCGGTTGATGACGCGGCGATAGAGATCGTTGAGATCGGAGGTCGCGAAGCGGCCGCCGTCCAATGGAACCAACGGGCGAAGCTCGGGTGGAATGACCGGGATTACATCCAGGATCATCCAGTTCGGCTTGTTCCCGCTCTTGCGGAAGGCTTCTACAACTTTCAGGCGCTTGGCATACTTGAGGCGCTTCTGCAGCGAATTCTCATGCTTCATCTTCTCGCGCAGTTCGGTGGACAAGCCTTCGATGTCCACGCGCTTGAGAAGCTCCTTGATGGCCTCAGCGCCCATCATCGCTTTGAAGCCGGTGGGCCGGAATTGCTGATCCAGTTCGCGATACTTGGTTTCATCCTTGATGACTTCGTGGTCTTTGACTGGAGCTTCACCGGCCTCGATTACTACGTAGGCTTCGAAATAGAGCACGGACTCGAGATCACGCAAAGAGATATCGAGAAGGTGGCCGATACGGCTTGGCAGTCCTTTGAAGAACCAGACGTGCGAGCAGGGTGATGCCAGCTCGATGTGTCCCAGGCGCTCACGGCGTACTTTGGAAAGTGTTACTTCCACACCGCACTTGTCGCAAATGACACCGCGGTGCTTCATGCGCTTGTACTTGCCGCAGAGACACTCCCAATCGGTTACCGGGCCGAAGATGCGGGCGCAAAACAGGCCGTCGCGCTCCGGCTTGAAGGTGCGATAGTTGATCGTCTCCGGTTTAGTGACTTCGCCGTGCGACCAGCTCCGGATCTTTTCCGGAGAAGCGAGGCTGATGCGGATAGCATCGAAATCGGCGATAGGGTTTGCCAGGTCAAAGGGGCTCGAACGAAACAAGGTAATCCTCGGCTTCCTGCGGTCTTACGCAACCGCGAGCGGCTCTCGAAAACAGTCGCTAGTCGTTGGTCGCTAGCGAAATCTTTTGATCCACAGCTTCAAGAGCGAGCACTGTGGATCTGGTTCTGAATTTGATATCTATTGGCGGCGCTGGCCGCCAACGACTGACGGCCAACGGCCAACGACTAATAATTAATCGGCTGCGGCTAACGCTGCCGGTTTCTTTTCCGTGGCCTTGATCAGTTCCACATCGAGGCACAGCGACTGCAATTCGCGAATAAGCACGTTGAACGATTCCGGCACGCCCGGCTCCATGGCAGCTTCTCCTTTGACGATGGCCTCGTAAATCTTGGTACGGCCATAAACGTCATCGGACTTCGCCGTGAGCAACTCCTGCAGGATGAACGCCGCTCCGTAAGCTTCCAGCGCCCAGACTTCCATTTCTCCGAAGCGCTGACCGCCGAACTGGGCTTTTCCACCCAACGGCTGTTGCGTAATCAGCGAGTACGGACCGATCGAACGAGCGTGAATCTTGTCGTCCACCAGGTGCGAGAGTTTGAGCATGTAAATGTAGCCGACCGTGATCGGCTGCTCGAACTTGTTGCCGGTCATGCCGTCGTACAGATAGGTCTTGCCGGACTCCGGCAGACCAGCGTGGTTGAGCAACGCCTTGATTTCGCTCTCTTTGGATCCGTCAAACACCGGCGAACCAGTGAAGACGCCGCGAGTCAGGGTCGGCGCGATTGCCATCAGTTCCTCATCGTTGAGATCGGTGATGGTATCGGCCAACACCGTGTCCTTGAACAGGGCCTTGAGTTCGCGACGAATTGCGTCTTCGCGAGTGTTCTCAGACAGCATTTTCGCGATCTTGCCGCCTAGCTCATGCCCCGCCCATCCGAGGTGGGTTTCGAGAATCTGTCCCACGTTCATACGGGAGGGAACGCCCAGCGGATTCAAAACGATCTCGACCGGCGTGCCGTTGTCGAGGTAAGGCATGTCCTCTTCTGGCAAAATCCTCGCAATGACGCCCTTGTTACCGTGACGGCCGGCCATTTTGTCGCCAACGCTCAGCTTGCGCTTCATCGCGATGTAGACTTTGACCAGCTTGATCACGCCCGGCGGCAGTTCGTCGCCCTTGGTCAGCTTGTCTTTTCTCTCATTGACAATCTTCTTGAGGACGTCGATCTGACGCGAGGTCATTTCTTCGATCTCGTCGATCTGCTCGTTGACCCGCGGATCTTTATCCGCATACTTGATGCGCTTCAGGTTGCGGGTAGAAATACGCTCGATGGTGTCGCGATCGAGAACCGTGTCCTTGGTGAGCAGGCGCTTGTTGGTGCGCTCGTCGTGCAGGTCGGCCTGCACAACTTTGCCTCCCAGGATGTTGTCCAACCGCTTCAGACGCTCGTCGGTCAGAATTCGGATTTCGTCCGAAAGGTTCCGTTCGAGCTTGCCAATCTGCGCAGCCTCGATGGCTTTCGCGCGTTCGTCTTTTTCCTGACCCTTACGGGAGAAGATTTTCACATCGACGATCACGCCCTCGATACCGGGCGGGCAGTATAGCGAAGCGTCGCGCACGTCACCGGCCTTTTCGCCGAAGATGGCTCGCAACAACTTCTCTTCCGGAGTGAGCTGCGTCTCACCTTTTGGTGTGACCTTGCCCACGAGAATGTCACCTTGCTTGATGCTGGCGCCGATGCGAATTACGCCAGCTTCGTCCAAGTTGCGCAGCATAGACTCGCTGACGTTCGGAATGTCACGCGTGACTTCTTCCGGACCCAGCTTGGTGTCGCGCGATTCGAGTTCGTACTCCTCGATGTGGACCGAAGTGTAATAGTCCTCTTTGACAAGCTTTTCGGAGACCAGGATTGCGTCTTCGAAGTTGTATCCGCGCCACGCCATGAATGCGACCAGCACGTTGCGGCCTAGGGCCAACTCACCATGATCGGTACAAGGACCGTCCGCGATTACCTGGCCTTTGGTGACGCGCTGGCCTTTGATGACGATCGGCTTCTGGTTGATGCAGGTGTTCTGGTTGGAGCGCTTGAACTTCATGAGCTGATAGATATCGCTACCAACTTCGCGGGAGAGCTGTCCGGGATGGTGCTCGCCCTCGACGCGCACGATAATGCGCTCCGAGTCCACCGAGTCAATAATGCCGTTACGTTTTGCCAGGATGACAGCGCCGGAATCGCGCGCCGTGACTCCTTCCATCCCGGTGCCGACGATGGGAGCTTCGGCGCGGAGTAGTGGAACGGACTGACGTTGCATGTTCGCGCCCATAAGCGCGCGGTTGGCGTCGTCGTGTTCGAGGAAGGGCACCAGCGATGCCGCTACCGAAACCAACTGCTTCGGGCTGACGTCGATGTAGTCGACTTCATCGCGGCTGACCAGCACGAAGTTGCCGGCCTTGCGGGCGTTGACCAGATCGCCGACGATGCGGCCTTTGTCATCGAGTTCAACGTTGGCCTGGGCGATTACGTGCCGGTCTTCTTCCCAAGCCGAAAGGTAAAAGGAAAACGGCTCGATCTCGGCCGGCTTCTTCCGGCGATCCTTGATCTCAGCGTTGATCTTTTCGATTTCGTGCTTCTCAATGTGGTCGCCGACCTTGTGATCGCTATCGCCAGCATTCACCACGCTGACGTAGTCGACCACACGGCCGTTCTTCACGCGGCGGTAAGGCGATTCGATGAAGCCGTAGTCGTTGATGCGGGCATAGCAACTCAAAGACGAGATCAGACCGATGTTCGGACCTTCCGGGGTCTCAATCGGGCAGATGCGTCCGTAGTGTGTGGGGTGAACGTCGCGGACTTCGAATCCCGCGCGTTCGCGCGACAGACCGCCTGGCCCAAGCGCCGAAAGACGGCGCTTGTGAGTGATTTCCGAAAGCGGGTTGGTCTGGTCCATGAACTGCGAAAGCTGGGAGGAGCCAAAGAATTCGCGGATCGCCGCCATTACGGGCTTCGCGTTCACCAGGTCATGCGGCATCGCCGTGGACATTTCCTGGTACACGCTCATTTTTTCCTTGATGGCGCGTTCCATGCGGACTAGGCCGATGCGGAACTGGTTCTCCATTAGTTCGCCGACTGCGCGCACGCGGCGGTTGCCGAGGTGATCGATGTCGTCGACCGAGCCGATGTTCTTGCGAAGCTTCAGCAGGTACGAGATTGTGGCGTAAAAGTCCTGGGGCTCGAGCGTCCGGTTCTCCAGTTTCGTAGCATCCTGGTTTTCGAACAGCTTGATGTTGAACTTCAGACGGCCCACGCGCGAGAAATCATATTTGCGGGGATCGAAGAACATGCCGTGGAACAACGCCGTCGCCGTATCGAGCGTCGGCGGATCGCCGGGACGCAGCTTGCGGTAGATTTCGATCAGCGCTTCCTGCGGCGTCTTGACTGAGTCGCGCTTCAGGGTCTGGCTGATGACCGTGCCGACGTCGTCGCGCTCGGGGAAGAACAAGCTGAGTTCGACAACGCCGGAGTCCAGGATCTTCGCGAGTTTGTCTGCCGTAAGCTCGGAATTGGCCTCGAGCAGCACCTCGCCGGTAGTCGTATCCACGACATCGGCTGCGACCCACGCGCCTTCGAGGTCGGAGATGTCGACTTCAATTTCGCTGATCTTTGCCTTTTGAATTTCCTTCAGGGTCGCAGCGTTGAGTTTGCGTCCAGAGTGTGCGATCTCCTCGCCCGCCTTGTTCTTGATACTGTGCGCCAGCTTCATGCCCAACAGGTTGGTGGCTTTGTCGCTGTTTGGATCGAGCGTCCAGAAAAGCTTCTTGTCGCGAATTACAAGCCGGTCGGCGGTGTAGAAGGTGCGCAGAATGTCTTCGCTGGAACGCAGGCCGAGAGCACGCAGGAAAATCGTACCCAGGAACTTGCGCTTGCGATCGATACGCACGTAGAGCACGTTTTTCTGGTCGTATTCGAACTCGACCCAGGAACCGCGGTAAGGAATGATCTTGCCGAGGAAGTACGTGCGATTGTTTGCGGTCTCGAAGAACACGCCAGGCGAGCGGTGCAACTGGCTGACGATGACACGTTCGGTGCCATTAATAATGAAGGTGCCGTTTTGCGTCATCAGCGGAACATCGCCGAAGAATACTTCCTGTTCTTTGATGTCGCGAATCGAACGATTCCCGGTCTCTGCGTCCTTATCAAAGATGGTGAGACGCATGGTGACCTTGAGCGGCGCAGAGTACGTCATGCCGCGCTCTTCGCACTCGTTCACGTCGTACTTCAGTTGCAATCCAACCGGATCGCCGCACTTGTTGCAGAAGTCGGGTGTGTTGGCGTTGTACGTGCCGCACTTGCTGCAGAGCACGTCGCCGGGATGGAACGGGTCGGTGACGATGGTGTTGCCGCAGTTCTTACAGGTGGAGCGCAGGTGATGCAGGCCCTTCAAGTGGCCGCACTTGCACTCCCAGTTGCCGATGGCGTAGTCCACAAACTCGAGCTGCGAGACGTTGCGAAAATCCGTGATCGGAAACACCGACTGGAAGACTGCCTGCAAGCCGCCGTCGTCGCGCTCGCTGGGCAAACGATCCATTTGCAGAAAGCGGTCGTAGGAACGCTTCTGCACTTCGATCAGGTTCGGAATCTGGATGGTTGCTGGAATCTTGGAAAAATCGAATCGTGTACGGAATCCATTGCTCTTTGACATTCGGATACTCCAAACTTTCATGCGCAGCAATTGGGCTGCGACAAAAACGGCGGATGTGAGGGCGCGTCAGTCGCGCCGCGGTACTCTACTCGTAAGAACCGGTAATATGGCAAAGACAGGTATGCGCCTGCAGGGACATGACTCCCCGAAGGCGCCGATTGCAGCGCTTGGCCTCTGTTGAAATGTGTCGTTTCCGCGCCAGTATCTAAAGGCCTGTTCCCGTTCCGCCCTGCCCGCGGAACAGTCTGCCAACTCGTGTCAGCGACCACGCCCCCGCTTCCTGGGCTCGTTACATCGGATGGTCGCAGTCACTCTATGAAGCAGGAAGCGGCGTTATTGATATAGATGATACCACCGTCCCAAAAGCTTCACCAGAGACAAATATATGGAGGTCGGGCGTCGCCGCACGGCTGGACGGGCGAGGACGCCCGTCCTCCATAAAATCTACTCTACTTCACCTCGACCGTTGCTCCAGCCTCGGTGAATTTCTTCTTGATGGTTTCCGCCTCTTCCTTGGAAACGCCCTCTTTGATCGCCTTCGGGGCGCCGTCGACCAGGTCCTTGGCTTCCTTCAAGCCCAGGCTGGTGACTTCGCGGACAGCCTTGATTACATTGATCTTATTGGCGCCCACTTCCTTCAGGACGACACTAAATTCGGTCTTCTCTTCCGCCGGAGCCGCAGCCGCCGCTCCGCCACCGCCGGCCATCACCACCGGAGCCGCGGCCGCCGCCGAGACGCCGAGCTTCTCTTCCAACCGCTTTACAAGCTGCGCCGCATCGAGCAGCGACAGTCCGACAATTTGATCTTCCAACTGTTGCAGATCCGCCATGTTATTTCTCCAATTTTATGGTGAGACATAGTCAGCTATATCTCTACAGTATCGATTGCTGATTTCGCTATCTGCAGTCAAAGTTTCCAGTGCGACCAGGCTTCTGAACCACCGCGCCAGACAACGCAGCAGGAAAGAAACCGCGCAACCCTCGACCCCCGATAACTAAATCCTTTCGGACGGCTCTCGCCGCCCCGAAACCTTTGTAGCGCCGGCTTGCCGCCGGCTGTTCTGCCTAAGCTCCCGCTGGCGCGTCGGCTTTGAACTTGCCCTTTTCTACGCCTTGGTTGATGACGACCGCAATGTCGCGTCCCACGGCATTCATCACCGTCACCAGACGCTGCGCCGGAGCGTTCATCAGGAACAGGAGCTTGGAGTAGATCTCCTCTTTCGACGGCATGGTGGCCAGCGCCTGGATCTGATTGATCGAGATCACGCGGCCTTCGACCACGCCGGACTTGAAACTGAATTCCGGGTTGTCCTTGGCGTACTTGGAAAGTGCTTTCGCCAGCGCGACCGGATCACCCGACGTATAGGCAATCGAGGTCACGCCCGAGAGGTTTTTCAGAACCTCCTCGACCTTCGTGCCCTTAGCCGCGCGTTCCGCCAAAGTGTTCTTCACGACCACATACTTCGCGCCGGAAGATCGCAGAGTCTTCCGCAGCTCATAGTCCTGGGCAACGGTGAGTTTGCTATAAGTGGTCACGATCAAGCTGGACACGTTCTGCAACTCCTTGCCTAGCTTCTCAACCTGCTCGATTTTCTTTGCTCTGGTAACAGCCATATTGTTGATCCCTTTTCAATCACGTGGGGACCGCCGCCCTCGGCTGTCCGGCCAACCCACGAATTTGTCATCCTGAGGCGACATGTTTTTCGTCGCCGAAGGATCTGAGCGCGACACGCGATGTGCCGGGTTGTTGGCGGCACAATAAATCGCGCGTTTGGCGCGCTTCCTTAAGCCTTCGCCGCAGCTTCCACAGCGCTGGTGTCAATGGAAATCCCCGGGCCCATGCTGGAGCTGAGATAGCAGCCCTTGACGTATTTTCCCTTGGCCACGGTCGGCTTGGCCTTCACTACGCTGGTAATGACAGTTGTAGCGTTGTCCACCAGCTTCTCGGGAGAAAACGAAATCTTACCAACGGGTACGTGAACCAACGCCGTCTTGTCGGTCCGGAACTCCACTTTGCCCGCCTTGACTTCCTGCACCGCCTTGCCCACATCGAACGTGACAGTGCCGGTCTTCGGATTCGGCATTAGACCCTTGGGACCCAAAACCTTACCTAGCCGCCCAACCGATTTCATCACATCCGGGGTCGCGATCAGGGCGTCGAAGTCGGTCCAGTTCTCTTTATTGATCTTTTCGACCATTTCCTCGCCGCCAACAAAATCGGCACCCGCTGCTTGGGCTTCCTTGATCTTGTCGCCGGTGGCGATGACGAGCACCCGCTTGGACTTCCCCAGACCGTGAGGCAGCACGACTGTACCGCGCACCATCTGGTCGGCATGCTTGGGATCGACTCCGAGACGCATCGTGATTTCGACCGTCTCGTCAAACTTTGCGTATTTGACTTTCTGCAGAAGCGTAACCGCTTCCTGCATCGGGTAGGGGCGCTTTTCGACGGCCTGCCGCGCCTTGGTGATGTTCTTCCCTGACTTCTTCATTTCCGTTTCCTCGTCTCCCACCGCTCGTCATTGCTCCGGCGAGCCGTAGTGTCTTCGACTTGAGACCTAGCAAGCTACGTCTCTACAGAACTCACCCAACCACTTCAATACCCATCGAGCGCGCCGTCCCGCGAATGCTTTTGATTGCGGTCTCCACCGAAGCGGCATTCAAATCCGGCATCTTTTGCTTAGCGATGTCTTCCACCTGCCGAGCCGTGACCTTACCAACTTTGTCCTTGTTCGGAGTCCCCGATCCCTTGGCAATCCCCGCGGCTCGCTTGAGCAGGATCGCAGCCGGCGGCGTCTTGGTAATAAAGGTGAAGGTGCGGTCGCTATAAACCGTCACTACCACCGGGATGATGAGTCCTTCCAGTTCCTTCGCGCCAGTACGTGCGTTGAACTGCTTGCAGAACTCCATAATGTTGATTTGCGCCTGGCCGAGGGCCGGACCTACCGGGGGCGCGGGCGTAGCCTTGCCTGCCGCAATCTGAAGCTTTACCGAACCTGTCGCCTTCTTCGCCATATCTCTTTGCCTTCTGTCTACGCCACTTTCTCGACCTGATTGAATTCCAATTCAACCGGCGTGGACCGCCCGAAGATCGTGACCATGACCTTCAACGTCTCGCGGTCTTCGTTGACCTCGTCCACAATGCCGGTGAAGCTGGCAAACGGTCCCTCGGTAATGCGCACGGACTCGTTCTTCTCAAACTTGACCTTAAGCTTGGGCTTGTCTCTCGACTCTCCCACGCGATACACAATGTGCTGAACTTCCTCTTCGGAAAGCGGCGTGGGCTGCTGGCCCGTGCCCACAAACCCGGTCACTCGCGGCGTGGACTTCACCACATGCCACACGTGATCGTCCATATCCATTTCAACCAGCACGTAGCCGGGATAGAACATGCGCTCGCTGGTGTACTTTTTGCCGCCGCGCACTTCGGTGACCGACTCGGTTGGAATGAGCACTTTGCCAATTCTTTCCTGCAGCCCGAATGCCTGGATGCGCGACTCCAGCGACTCCTTCACTTTGCGCTCGAATCCCGAATAAGAGTGGATAATGTACCACTTCATGTTGGGATTGCGAGGAGCCTCAGGGGCTGAAGTGCCGTTCGCGTTTGGCGGTAATCCGTTTTCTCCGCCGCCCGCTCCGGTTTCGTTTTTTTCTTCCTGCATAGCGTGCTGTAAGATTTCAGCTTCCTTCCTTGGCATCAACGATGGGTCAAATATTTGAACAGATAATTGATGCCGCTGCCGATGGTGTTGTCCACGATCCAGAAGTAGATCCCAAACAGGAAAACCGTAATAATGACCACGGCCGTTGTGGCCTGCACGTCCTTGAATGAGGGCGCGGTCACCTTCTTCATTTCGGAGCGTACGTCGTTATAAAAGGTCTTGACTCGCTCGGGCCAAGCCATGACTCGGCCAGTCAGGCTTCGTTCATCCGCGCTCGCTGCTGTAATTGACTTTGCCATCTTCTTTATCTCAACCCCGCCACAACTGCTGTTCTCGTGCTTCGATCTCTGGCAGGGGCGGAGGGATTCGAACCCCCAAGTTCGGTTTTGGAGACCGACAGTTTAACCGTTGAGCTTACGCCCCTACTTCCTTTGTCATTTCACTTCTTTGTGCGGCGTATGCTTCCGGCAGCGCTTGCAGAATTTCTTCAATTCCAGCCGGTCCGGAGTCGTCTTCCGATTCTTGGTGCTCGAATAGTTCCGCTCTTTGCAATCACCGCACTGCATCGTAATAATCTCTCGGGGCATTGCTCACTCCCTGTTTTTCCTAATGGAGGCCGGGCGTCCCCACCCGGCTGGACGGGCGAGACGGCCGTCCTCCATTAATAATCTCTTAATAATCTCTTTCTACTGCACGATCTCGCTGATCGTTCCTGCGCCCACCGTGTGGCCGCCTTCGCGGATCGCGAAGCGCAAGCCCTTCTCCATCGCCACCGGTGTGATCAACTCGATCACCAGGCTCACGTT
This sequence comes from uncultured Acidobacteriota bacterium, assembly GCA_963838905.1. GTDB lineage: Bacteria > Acidobacteriota > Terriglobia > Terriglobales > Acidobacteriaceae > JABDBE01. The sequence goes on along the minus strand of CAWITE010000009.1, from coordinate 357,676 downwards.
GTCTCCCGGCATCACCATTTCCGTCGCCGCTGGCAATTCCGCGACGCCTGTCACGTCCGTCGTGCGGAGATAAAACTGCGGACGATATCCTTTGAAGAATGGCGTGTGCCGTCCGCCTTCTTCCTTCGTCAAAATGTAAACTTCGGCTTTGAACTTAGTGTGAGGAGTGATCGATCCCGGCTTCGCCAGCACCATGCCGCGCTCCACATCTTCCTTCGCAATGCCGCGCAGCAGCAGCCCGGCGTTGTCTCCCGCCAAGCCTTCGTCCAGTTGCTTCTTGAACATTTCGACGCCCGTTACGACCGTTTTGCGCGTGTCGCGGAAGCCCACAATCTCCACTTCCTCGCCCACCTTCACCTTGCCGCGCTCGATTCGTCCCGTCACCACCGTGCCTCGTCCCGAGATCGAAAAAATATCTTCAATCGGCATCAGGAACGGCTTGTCCAGCTCGCGCGCCGGCTGCGGAACGCTCTTGTCCACCGCCTCCATCAACGCGTCAATCTGCTTCTCCCACTTCTCTTCACCGTTCAGCGCGCCCAAAGCCGAAAGCCGTACTACCGGCACATCGTCGCCCGGAAACTTGTAGCTCTTCAGCAACTCACGCACTTCCAGTTCGACCAGATCCAGCAACTCGGGATCATCGACCGCGTCGCACTTGTTCAGCGCCACTACGATATAAGGCACACCTACCTGGCGCGCCAACAGCACGTGCTCGCGGGTCTGCGGCATCGGACCATCGGTCGCCGCGACCACCAGAATTGCGCCATCCATCTGCGCCGCGCCCGTGATCATGTTCTTGATGTAATCCGCGTGGCCCGGGCAATCCACGTGCGCATAGTGTCGGTTCGCCGTCTCATACTCGACGTGCGCGGTCGCAATCGTGATCCCGCGCGCCTTTTCTTCCGGCGCATTATCGATCGAGTCAAACGACCGGAACACGATCTTCGGGTTATGCTTCTGCAAAACCTTGGTGATGGCCGCCGTCAGCGTGGTCTTGCCATGGTCAATGTGACCAATCGTCCCCACGTTGCAGTGCGGCTTATTACGATCAAATTTCTCTTTCGCCATTGCCTAGCTCTCTCCGTATTCTCTTCAAGACGTAGCTAGCTACGTCTCTACCACTAAATCTCTGGAGCGGGAGACGGGAATCGAACCCGCGACCAACAGCTTGGAAGGCTGTGACTCTACCACTGAGTTACTCCCGCCCTAAAACCAGCTATTAGCCGTTAGCTCCTAGCCAAAACTGAAAGCCCCGGCCCGCCGATCACAACTACAATTCCTGGAGCCGATGATCAGGATTGAACTGATGACCTCTCCCTTACCAAGGGAGTGCTCTACCAACTGAGCTACATCGGCGAAAACCAGCCCTTAGCAATCAGCCTTCAGCAAAAGCTTTGCATCAGACTGTCGCTGCAGTTATCTTGTATCGCCACCACCATCCGGGCGCAGCACATCTTTCCGGCGTACCCACGTCTTCAGCGCGAACATCGCCAGCACCGCTAGCGTCGCCAGGCGAATTCGCTGGTCGCTGATCGTGTTCCAGGACAAAATTCCCAAAGCAACGAACGCGGCCAGCGCGACGATTAAACGCTTCACTCGATCCCTCGCGTCCGCAAACCAAACCTGGTGCACAGGGAAGGATTCGAACCTTCGTACCTCGCAAGGAGGGACAGATTTACAGTCTGTTGGCTTTAACCACTCACCCACCTGTGCAAACTTTCGGGGCCTTCCCGGCCACAAACCGTAACTGTCGAAACCAGCCACGGCCTTTGCGCTGCGCGCGGAGGATGATGCTATGGCGGGCAATGACCCAATAGAAAAACAGAGTGCGCGCGAAAATCCTCTCGCACGCAAACACCACACTTGGAAAAATTCCTTATGGAGTGCTGTTGGGAAAATCTGTTACGCCGCCGCGCCGCGCAAAAATGCCCTGTGCTCCGGAACCGCTCTTTCGACTCAAAATGCCGGCCAATCGAATGCTGATCTAGCCAACGCCAATCAGGCAAATGCTGGAGCTGGCGAAGGGATTTGAACCCCCGACCCTCTGATTACAAATCAGATGCTCTACCAACTGAGCTACGCCAGCAGTCGGAGACAAAGGCCCTCACGGGCGCATATATCCCTCTGATCCCTTCCAGATGTCCGGGATAATTCTAAAAGGTACCATAACGGTAATCTCTGATGCAACCAGTGCTTAATTCGGCAAGCTCGCTGCCACGTCCGCACCGGCTGGCATCCCACCTACTTCGTGATCTTCCACACCGTCCCGTAGCCGATGGTGCCGCTATTCTGGGTTGTGCCGAAGAGCGCGTCCTTCGCGTTCTGGACGAAGCTACCGTAGGGATATTTCCCGTCTGTCCCATCGAAGCTATGCAGCAGGGTGAACCTGCCACTCTTGCTTATTTCGTATACCGTTCCTACGTTGGCTGCGCCGCCGGTTTCAGTATCGCCGCAAAGGTTGCCGGCCGCGTCCACAATTACACCCGCTAAAGGATATTCGCCATCTGTCGTCCCGCCAGCGAAGCTGAGCAGCAATCTCTCCTTGCCAGTCTTCCTGACTTCCCACGCCGTGCCCAACATGTGGGTACCGCAGGAAGAAGTCGTTCCGTAGAAATTGCCGGCCGCGTCCATGAAGGGCGTTCCCAGAACATTGCATCCGTCTGTCGTTCCCCTAGCGAAGCTGTGCAGGATGGTGAATTTGCCGGTCTTACTCAGTTTATACAAAATGCCGCCGTCCGCCTTCCCGCCCTCTTCAGTGACGCCCTAGAGGTTGCCTTGCGCGTCCATCAGCAAACTGGTGTAACTGGGATATTTCCCATCTTTCGTGCTTCCTGTGAAAGTGTGCAGAATGGTCTCTTTGCCACGAGGACTTATCTTGAACAACACTCCGTTGTTGGAAGAGCCGCCCTGCGAAGTGGTGCCGTACAGATTACCCGCCTTGTCCCGCAGCAGACCTCCAATGGGAATGATTCCGTCCGCGCCTCCAGTAAAGCTGTGCAGGACGGTCTCGGTGCCACCGGGGTCCACTTTGAACACCACCCCGGCATTGGATGAGCCCCCCATGGAAGTAGTTCCATACATTGCCCGCACCGTCCCGAACCACCGGTGAAAAGGGATATGCGCCATCGGCTCCGCCAGTAAAGCTGTACAACACAGTTCGGTTCCGTTCGGGGCGACCTTGAACACCGCTCCTGCAAAGGAGGTCCCACCGTAGTCAACGGTGCTGTACAGATTTCCCGCGGCGTCCCGGATCAAACTTGCGTAGGGATCTCCGCCGTCGGACGAGCCGGCGAAGTTGTAAAGTACTCTGAGGGTCTGCGCTTGCGCCGAACCGCGCCAAACCCAAACACCACGGCTAACTTCAGCGCCGCCCCCCGACTGATCTTCGCGGAAATGCGTCGTTGCTGCGTGTTTCCCATTCTGTGATTCCTCCGTTCGCGGGTGAACGAGCTTCCCAAGGGCGACCTTTTTAATATTAAATTCGACGAGAGTCACGCCCTAATATCACTGCACGCAGTTTGTGAAAAATCTTTCGAACTAATTGCAAATTGATGCGCCGTCACGAAGTCGGAAACAATTAGGTCCTCGTGGTCAATCCTTACTTAGGCTCCGATCCAAAGCGCAGCACGTGCCCGTCAGGGTCCTCGATTTTCATCTCGTAGGCCCAAGGGTAGTTAGTTGGTTGCTCTCGGAACTTCACACCCTTCGCGCTGTACTCTGCGAAGAGGGGTTCGATGTCCTCGACCCCGATCCACATCCATGTCCCCGGTTGTCCCTGTTCGCCTTGAGACAACATGATCGCCCGTCCATCGCGGGAAACCGAGGCAAAGGTCGATTCATCCTCGCCGCCCCAATCCACCTTGAATCCGAGCGCATCCACGTAGTAACGGATGCTGGCCGCAACGCTGTTTACACGCAGGATCGGAATAATGCACTCGACGCCGATGGTTGCCGCTTCGGACTTGTTGTTAGACATACAAGCATCTCCCTGTAAATGCAAAAGGCCGGTTTCGAGCCGGCCTTCGCATCGAAGAAAACTTGATAACTACTTCTTGGCCGGAGGGGCGATCGCGTCTTTCGTAGCCTTCGCTACGCGGAACTTCACTACCGTCTTGGCCTTGATCTGGATGGGTTCGCCGGTCTGCGGGTTGCGTCCCATGCGGGCCTTGCGATGAGCCTTCACCAGGCGGCCCAGGCCGGGGATGACGAACAAGCCATTCTTCTTGGTCTCTTTTATGGCAGTGTCGGTTAGGTGCTCGAGAAACGCGGCTGCGGTCTTGTTGTTGCTCTCAAGTTTTTCGGCCAAATGCCGGACGAGTTGGGTCTTGGTCATGCCTGAAGCCATGAATCCTCCTCTAGGTGGAACGTTGATTTTCCTGCGATGGGAGCCATCTTATATCACGTACCTGTGGAAAAATAGCGTTTCAGCCGCATTTTATGCGGTTTTTTTCATTTAGGAACCACGAAAGCCCACAAAAATCGGCTTTTTTCGCGGTTGTCTTCCCCAACGGTGCTTCGGAGCAGCTTTGACCCACCTTCGGGTGGGGCGCCGGGCAGAGCCAGACAATCGATTTCGCGTGTGATAATGATTTGAGGAGCTGATATTCGTGAGTTGTGCGATCTGCGAAAAGCGAAAAGAAAAACGCTTTTGTCCCGCCGTCCACGGACGCATTTGCCCACAGTGTTGTGGTGAGCAACGGGAGGTGACTCTCGATTGTCCCAGCACCTGTGTGTACCTCCAGCAGGCGCGGGAGCATGAAAGGCCGCGTCCCTTGCAGGATTTGGACCAGGCAGCGTTGTTCCCGCAGGTGGAAATCGGCGAGCAGTTTCTCTACGAGCATGAACACCTGCTCATGGGCCTGAGCTATGCATTGGCAAAGAGCGCCCAGGCCGATCGTGCAATCACGGATGCCGATCTGATCGCCGCGCTCGCGGCGATGACCAAGAAGCAAGAAACGCTAGTGAACTCCGGCTTGCTTTACGAAACTCCGATCGCCAGCCTGAGTCAGCAATCGGTGATCTCCGAAGTACACAAGATGTTGAAGGAGTATCGCGAGGCGGAGCAAAAACACCTTGGTTACAGCCGGCTTCACGATTCTGATGTACTGGGCGCGCTCGTGTTTCTCGTACGCATGGGTCATGCTCGTACTTCGGGAAGGCCAAAGTCGCGAGCGTTCGTGAATTTCCTCCAAGCACAGTTCCCCGAGAAACAATCGGTAGTGGCCACACCAGAAGAAGCCGGGAGCCGAATTATTATTCCGTAAAGTCCAAATCAGCCACGGATCTGCACGGATCAACACGGACAAAATGAAGAGAAAATAAGAAGAAGTTTTTATCCGTGTTCGTTTCGTGGAATTGGCTAGCTTGTCTTGCGCACTTCTGGCCCTGGCGGTAGCGCACCGCGTAGTTCTCGAATTGTTCGTTGGAGCACTGGATGAAGCGCGTCCGGTGCGATCTCGGCCAATGGTTCCAATACAAAGCGGCGCTCGTGCATGGCTGGGTGAGGGATTGCCAGGCCGGGATCGTCGATGATCGAGTTGCCAAACAACAGAATGTCGAGGTCGATGATGCGAGGACCCTTTTTTTGTCCTCGTCGTCGCCCTAACTGTTGCTCGATGTCGAGAATGCCGGCGAGCAGCTGTCGCGGGGTTTTCTCGGTATCCAGCGCGACCGCACAATTCAGAAACCAGGCCTGCGCAGGGAATTCCACTGGCTCGGTTTCGTAGAAAGATGAGACCGCCGCGACCTCGCCGAAAGCACGCAATCGGTCGATGGCGGCATTCAAATTTCTTGCCCGGTCGCCGATATTGGAGCCGAGCGAAAGATAGACAAGTTCGTGCCCCATAGGCGATTCCAGTTTTTACTCATAAGTTGACATCTTGGTAGCGCCGGCATCTTGCCGGCTGTCGCGAAGGCATCTTGCCCTCGCCCGTGGGGGCGGGACGCCCCCACGACAGCCGCTGGGATGGCGGCGCTACACTTTGCCATCGCCCGCGCAAAGATGTCAACCAAGCCGGTATCCAGGTTAAGACTTGCGGTACGCCGCCTTTCCCGGCACGCTTAGGCGTCGGCACGCACTGCTGACAACGCAAAGGCGGGCATATCCGCGCGTACATTGACAACCGAGGTGAACGCTCTTGCTTTCGATTCCCGCCAAGATTGATCGCACCCAGCGGCTGCTCCGAATGCTGGAAGAGGATGCGCCATTGCTCGCAGTGCGAGTTGCCCAGTTGACCCCGGAGCGTCAGCAGTCAGCGAAAGACTATGCCGCGCAGTTAACCGCGCACGCCCGCGCTGAGCTGGAGAAGTTGATGGCGGAAGGATCCTTCTGGGATGCCAACGATTCCACCCCGCAAGCCGCTGACTAGCCGATTTTTGTGGCTAAGTGAGAATTCAGGCGGAGCGCAAATCAGCCCGACGCCTGGCCAGTAGCAGCCCGATCCAGCAGCTCACCGGCCAGGTGAGCAGCCACGACAACCAGTACCAGTGCGGCCAGCCCTTGCTCCAGTTGGGAATAATCGCGCCGATGCCCATTACTTCCCCGAGGACGAGAAACCAGAGCACATGCCGCGCCGCGCGGCCCGGTGCAAAGCGGGCGCAGAGCCAGGCACAAAGAATCGATACGACGACGAAGAGCGCAGTGCTCGCGACCAGAGCAGCCTCAGAGGGAACCCGGCCTTGAACGAAATCGCCAGGGAACAAGCGCGAGAGTAACGGATCTGTCGCCAGAACAAGAACAACCGAGAGTAGATAACTGCCGAAGACGACGGCCACGGACTTGAGCATCGGTTACACCTCCGTGTAGGCCATGAGACCACAACGTAACAGTGAAATCCGAACCACAGTGGGGAAACGATCAGGCCAACTGTTCAGCCATTGGCTGGAGAGACGGAGACACCGTATCGTGCTCGTCATCGAGCGTGGTTTCTTCCCACAACGTGCGATCACGCAGCAGCCGGGAAACCAATGCCGTGTGCATTGCGTGGCCGGCGCGGTCAGCGACTACGTTGCCCAGAATCTGTTTCCCCAAAAGCGCGAGGTCGCCGATGAGGTCCAGCACCTTGTGACGCACGAATTCATCCGCAAAGCGCAAAGGCGGATTCTCCACGTCGTCTTTCGTCAGCACTACGCAGTTCTCGCGCGATGCGCCCCGGATCAGGCCCATATTGCGCAATGTTTTCTCATCCTGGCGGGAGCCGAACGTGCGCGCCGAAGCGATTTCGCGAAGGTAATTGCCGTTGGCAAGCTCTACGCTGAAGGTTTCTTTGCCGATCAGCTGGTGCGGAAAATTGATGGTGTAGGAGACGGAATAGCTGTCCGCCGGATAAACCGCGATGAATTTATCGCCCTCTCGCATCTCCAGTGCGTGGCGAATGCGAAGATAGGTCCGAGGACGCCGCTGCTTTCGAATTCCCACCTGATGGATCAAATCCACAAAAGGCCGGGCACTCCCGTCCAGAATCGGCAGTTCCAGATTGTCCAGCTCAACGATCGCATTATCGATGCCAGTCCCGATGAAAGCCGAGAGCAAATGCTCGGTCGTGGAAATCAGAACGCTTTTTTTCATCAGGCTGGTGGCATAGCTGACCCGAGCGACGTTCCGGCTGACGGCCTCTACTTCAAAACCGTCCAGATCTACACGGCGAAACACAATGCCAGACCCGGCAGGGGCAGGCAGAATCCGCAAATGGACAGGAGCGCCGCTGTGCAGGCCGACCCCGGCGCACTCCACTGCCCCACGAATTGTCTGCTCGTGTTTCAGGCTTATTCTCTTATCTGATTGTTCGATGAAGAGATTACCGCCTGCAGCCGGGACTCTGGCTGTGGTAATTTGGCCACAGTTCGTGTGTATTTGCCGACCTCCGTACTCCGGATGCGACCGTAAAGCCAAATCCAGCAGCCACTTATCCTGTGGAAAAGTTAGGCGAGGCCAGGTTAGTTCTTAGATGCAGGTTTGTATGAAAATCATTAGTTCCTAGGTGCACCTTTAAGTGGATCATAGGTCACGTCAGCGGCGAACATTGAATCGCTCAGGCCCTTGTTATAGGTCACCGAATTCAAGAAGCGCTGGCTGGACATATCCCCGTTATAGAAACGCGTCACGCTAAAGGGGGTCATGACACCCTGTATCGGGCGGTAGCCGTCAAAGATTTCGTCTTCGACGTTGCGCTGCTTATCGCTCGCATCGCGCCATGAGAAAGTCTTCTTTACCGGCAGATGCGTGCTGGTATCGATATACAACGTAACGCTCTGATTGTTCGAGTTCGTGATCGTGACTTGCTCGGTGTCCTTCTGCGCGGCGATCGTATGCCCTTCGTAGAATAGAGCGATACCCGGTTGCGGCAGCCACTTGCGAATTACCCAATCGAGCGAATATTCGCGGCGCCGCAGATAATCGGCTACCGACTTGGGTTCATCGGAGCGTGTGCCTTTGTAAGTTATCTCAAAGCCCTTGTCGCCCCGGTACACATAGACAACGTCTCGCTTCTTCGTAAGTTCGACGCGCTCTTTGTCAGGGAATTTGTAGAAGCGCCAGAACACGACGCCAACACCCTCTGATTCGCCCAGATGAAAACCGTAGGTGCGACCTTCCTGGCTGACGTCTTCGATATTCAGGTAAGCGTTTCCGCCCAGGGCTTCAATCATCTGGTCGAGCAGAGTCTTGGCTTTGCGAACGCTTTCCTGGTCAACGCGGATCCCTTGCGCGGTAGTTGCCGGCGCAGGGGGGGGCGCTTGTCCAAAGGCCAGCGTGATCAAGAAGAAGACGGATAACCAAGACTTCATGCTTCCACCAGTTAGACGCCGAAACAGCCATTGTAGCTGCCCTCATGGCCATGTGGGGCAGACACTCCTATCCGCCGCCCTTGAGGTAGATTGTAAAGTCCAAGCTCAAAATCACGCCGCAAATCAAAATCAACGGCGGCAGACAGGAGTGTCCGCCCCACACGACCTTTACCCCGCGAGCACAGCGCCGCCGTTCACGTTGAGCACCTCGCCGGTAATAAAACCCGCTTCTGGTGTACATAGGAACAGAATCGGAGCCGCGATCTCTTCCGGCTTCGCGACCCGCCCCAACGGAATCGTCGCGAAAATCGCAGCCCGGCTTTTGGGATCATTCAACGTAGACGCGGACATATCCGTATCCACCCAACCGGGTGCCACGCAATTCACATAAATCCCATCGCCGGCGAGTTCGGTGGAGAGTCCCTTGACCATGCTGATCAGCGCACCCTTCGTCGCGGCGTAGTCACAGTGGAAAGCTTCGCCGCGTTGTCCGGCGGTGGAACTGACCAGCACGATGTGACCTGCAGCACCGCCGGACTTCTTCTGCTTCTTCATCTGGGCGACGGAATGTTTGATGAGCGCGAAAACGCTGTCCAGATTAATGGCAACAGTGTTGCGCCATTGTGCATCCCGCATCTGATCGATGGGCACGTCTTCGGCAGGCCAGACGCCATGATTGGCGACCAGGATATCCAAGCGTCCGAAATGTTGCCCGGCGCTCGCTACGAGTTGTTGTGCTGTTTCCGTTCCGGAAAGATTGCAGGCAATGGCTGCGCATTTGTCCGGCCCGAGTTCCTTGACCAACTGGTCAGCCTGCGGTTTGGACTTCTCGTAATTGAACAGTACTTTCGCGTCCGCCGCTACGAACAGCCTCACCACGGCCGCACCGATGCCCCGCGAACCACCGGTGATCAGGGCGACCTTGCCAGAGAGGGAGAGATTCATAGTGGATAGTCTCAGGCTTCAGTCCTTAAGATTCAAGGCGGCAAAGGTGAAAAGGCAACCCCTGTTGCCGTGGCCAGGACTCTGGCGGCGGTTCGGAAGGATTGTCATGGCGTCGGAGCGGAGGCCCGGACTGCGATAAACGAAGCCGAGGGAGGCGGACATGGCCCAAATGACGCCGGAAGTTTCCAAGCTGCTGGAGCAGGCATTGTGGCTATCGGTTGAGGAACAGGGGCGTTGGCGGACTCCCAGATTTTCAACCTCGGTGGCCAGGTGGGTGAAGGAGTACAAGCGGCCTGGGAAGCCGAGATCGGGAAGCGAATCGCAGAACTGGAATCCGGCAAGGCACAAACCACTTCTTGGGCGGAAGTGCGCCGGCGCAATTTGGCGAAGCTGCCTCATGCCCACCAGTCTTGCGAGGTTTCATGATGAAGCCGCCTCCGAATATGATGCGGCATTCGACTGGTACCTGGCGCGCAGCCCCGATGCCGCACTCAAGTTCGACGCCGAAGTGGATCGGGCGCTTGCCGAGATCGTGCAAGCTCCCCAGCGTTGGGCGGTTGCCCCGTGCTCGCCTCGCAGGTTCTTGCTCAGACAATTTCCTTTTACTCTGATTTACCGGGAACTGACTTCAGCGGACATTCAGATCGTGGCGGTTGCTCACACCAGCCGGAACCCAGGATACCGGAAGCGGCGACGGTAGCCACGCACCAATTCTGGGGACTTTGCTCACGCCGCACCTAACTCCCATCGTTCTGTTAGTGCTCGGCCTGGCCGCCTTAGGGCCCTAAGGGGTGAAGTCACGATTGCGCAGTTTCCATCGGGAGGCGTTGTATCGGACAGATCGGGCGCTTCGGGGACATCAATTATCGGCATCGAGTCACCAGCCCATCCGCACTTATCGCAGGGCATCAAAAAACGCAAAAAATGGCGGGTTAGGTGTAGTCAATATGCCATACGATAACTAATGGATTAATAAAGACGGCGCAGCCTAACGGCTTGCGCCTTTTTGTTTGCGTCCTGCGAATCGCTGACGAAGAGATTGCATAGATCCTTCACTTCGCGAAGGATGACATCGCAAAAGCATAGATCCTTCGCTTCGCTCCTAATGACAAGGCCATGAGGCGTTACTCGGCGGCGCTGCGCAGGGAGAATGCCTCGAAGCATCTGGATGACACTTGGGATTGTAGGGATCCTTCGACTGCGTAGCTGGTTCGCTTCGCGAACCAGCTACTTCGCTCAGGATGACTTCAATTTGCGTTGAGCAGGCGACGAAGAAACTTACCCGAATAACTTAACGACAAACACCATAAGGAGAATCAGGCGAAGGCTTGCCCCTGCGCTTTTTTATTGGCTATGAAAAAAATCTCGATTTACGGTCGTCGGCCCAACCGCCCGTCCCACGGAACCGCTTGTGCGCAACACCAAGCGGCGCGGAGAAATCGTCGAAATCGCCTTTCTTCACACGGTTGCAAACATGGGCTTTGCCGTAACCAAGCCCTATGGGGACAGTGAGCACTCTACGATTTCATGGTGGATTCGGGCAATCGGCTTTGGAGGGTGCAGGTGAAGTCCTGCCTATACAGAAACGGGTTGACGTACTGGGTGGGCGCCCGTCACCGGTCGCCCACTGTACCAGCACAAGGGCCAAACACAGCGGAGCAAATCGATATTCTCGCGATCGACATCGTGCCTGCTGATGCGTGGTGCGTCATCCCAGTGAACGCCTTCTCGCCGTCCACCTCTTTTGGCCTTCCTTCCACACCTTCCGGTGGCCGCTGGAAAATACGAACAATTCCGCGAAGCCTGGTACCTCATGGCTTGCCGGCAGAAGGGCGAGCCCCGAGAGGGGATCGTTACATCGCCCGTGTGCAGTTATTCCCGATCGTCTGGCATGCGCTGCGTGGGTTGTGAGGAGAAATAGCGACGTCGCACGAGCGAGGACGCCCGCGCCTACACTTTCCATTTAGCTTCCGAAGCTGGACGATGCCCGCTCGGTTTTCAATTGACGCAAAAGCACCCGCACCAGCATGCCGTCATAGCGGATGCCGCTCAACCGCTCGAGTTCCGCCAATGCCTGTCCGCTGGTCTTGGCTGGTGCAAACGAGCGTTCGGTGGTCATATTGACGTAGGCATCTGCGACTGCCAGAATCCGCGCCCCCAAAGGGATCTGCTCTCCCTGAAGGCTGCCTGGGTATCCGGTGCCGTCGAAGGATTCGTGATGATGCTCCACTGCTTTTTGCAGCAACTCGCTAGCCGGCAAAGTGCCGACAATTTCCCCGCCCACGCGAGCGTGCATTTTTACCAGATAAAACTCCTCGTCAGTAAGTGGGCCGGACTTGTTGAGCACGCGCTCGGGGACAAAGATTTTTCCCACATCATGCACCCGGGCGGCATAGGCAACGTCATCGACTTCCTCTGGCGATAAGCCCAGAGCTCGCGCCATCAGTTCGGAGTAGCGAGCGACCATTTCACCATGTCCAGCGCCATTCCCTTCGCGCAACTCTGCGGCCCGGGTCAGCGCCTCAATACCTTCGCGCAATATCTGCACGCTCTCTTCTTCGTCCTCGGCCTCTTCGCTGCTAAGCTTCCTCAGAGTACCGAGGAGTTCATCGAGGTGCTCGGGCCCGGTGTGCTCGCGATGCAGGAAGCCTTCGATGTAACCGGCGATCAGTTGCCGCTGCAGCGCGCCGCTCTCGCTGCTTTCCGGTTGGTCAGTAAGCGAAACGCGATCGCCCCCTGCGTGTTTGGACACATACATTCCCGCGTCCGCAACACGAATGATCTCTTCCGCGGTGAACCCATGCACGGGGAAGCTGGCCACTCCGAAGCTGCCGGTGATGAGATGTTCTTGCAGCATGGGGTCGGTCGAAAGCCAGAGCCGCAGACGCTCAGCCAACGCCTGTGCCTGTTCCACCCCGGTTTCCGGCATGAGGATGATAAATTCGTCGCCGCCGTAGCGGGCCACTACATTCGACTGCCGGCACTTCTGCTCCAGCAGCCGGCCAACCCGGGCCAGCACCAGATCTCCCTCAAGATGTCCCAGCGTGTCGTTGACGTCCTTGAATTTGTCGAGGTCGATCAGCACCACTGAAAACGGACGTCCGGAACGGGAGGCTCGCTTCCACTCGGAACTGAGAGCTTCCCAGAAAAAGCGGCGTGTCTTGATGCCGGTAAGACCATCGGTGATCGCGGTTTGTTGCAGCTTCTGAAATACGAACGAATTGTGCAGCGCCGTAGCCAGGAGGTCGGCCAGCGTATTCATGATGAGCACATCTTCGGGAGAAAAAGCATCCTCCTGCCGGCTCTCGACGTTGAGCACCCCCAGTAGGGTCTCACCATAAGTAATCGGGATGCACAGCACGGAGCGCGAATCGGGGAGCACTCCCTGCAGGTTGTCCTCGCCAGCGGTCTGCACCAGCGCACTCTCGCCGGTTCGCGCCACCCGCCCCAGGATTCCGACGCCGAGGGGGATGCGCATACCTAGAGCTTTGGCTGTGATGCCGGCTTCCGCCTTGATTTCGATGTCTTTGCGAACGTAGTCAAAAATGCCGATACCGATGTGATCGAAGCGGAAAGTCTTCTGGATGTGACCAACAATCTCCAGCAGCATCTGTTCCGCGTCTTCGCTGGAGATGGCAGTTTTGGAGATGCTGTTCAGAAAGCCAAACTGACGGGAGCGGCGCTGCTCCTCGGCAAACAGCCGTGCGTTCTCCACCGCCACAGACACTTGGCCGGCCGCCGTCTGGATTACTTCGAGGTCGCGTTGCTCGAAGACATATTCGCGCTCCGCACTCATCACTGCCATGACTCCAGCTGGTTTACCACCCTGCAGAATAGGCGCGCCACAGAAACATTTGGAGGGTCGCGCCGGAGCGTAGGTCGTGCCCAGGCGTTCGCGGGCCTTCTCCAGATCAGCGCGGATCAGCAGCGGCTGCCCCGTGCGGAGAATGTACTCGGTGAGACCATTGTCGACCTTACGCGAACGCTTGGGCAAAACCTGGCCTTTTTCTACTTCGAACTCGAAGCGAATCTGCTCGCCCTCTTGAAAGGCTACGTAAAAGTCGCGAGTGTCAAAGATCTGCCCAAGCTCTTTGTAAACCGTGCGCAAGATCTCGTCCTGATCGAGGCGCGAGCTGATGGCTTGGCCGATCTGGGTCAGCAGTTCGTATTCCTTGGTACGCCGCTGGGCGTTGTGCATGACCACGTAGTTTTCCAGGGTTAACCCAATCTGCAATGCCAGCCCGATTAGCAGACGCAGGTTTGACGAACCGAACACGCGGCGCTCAGCGTGGGGAAAAATGATCACGCCAAAGTTGTGCTCTCGAGTTTGTAAGCTGACGGCGGTGATGTTCCGAATATTTTCTTCCGCTGCCACCTGCCGAAACTGCTCGAAGCGGGCGCCGGGAAACGCTGGCAACGGTTCCGACATCTCGGCAAAATTGTGGAAGGTCACGAATCCGCCGCGCCGGTAGGCCAGTTCGGCTATGTATTCTCCGGAGCCGCTCTTTTCCATCTTGCTCACCAACTCCGGCGAAAACCCACGCTGCACAGACGGCAGAATGGCGCGCCAGCGCTCGGAAACGTAGATCACCGCGCGACCGGTCGGTAACGGCGCTACCAGCCTTTCCAAAATGTTTTGCAGGCTGGGCACCAGATCTTCTGCCGAGAGCAGCCGCATCGGATCTACACCCAGAGTGGAAAAGGCCAGCGCATTTTCCTGTACCGCATTGCGCTCGTTCTCAAACAGCACCATCACCATGGCGATGCCCAGGAGCATTTGCGGAATCGGGCCCAGGAAATGCCCGGCCGTCCCGACCACGTCTTGAAAGGGATTCTGCAGCCCTCCAAAAACCATTAGCACAGCCCACAACGCCAGCGAAATTGCCAGAAAGGTGAACGCCAGTGAATTCTTACGATGCGCGTAACGGTAGAAATAAAATGAGCAGTACAGAAGCACCACGCCTAAGCCAATGTCCAAGGGCAGATGCGGATTGGACATATCAGGACGCACTTGCAGATTCCACCAGGCAAGCGCTATGCCCCCCCCTCCGACCGCCACGTCATACCATCGCCAGACGAATTTCTGCCGCCCCATCAATCTGGTTGAGACAAAAATGCAGAGAGCCATTGCCATCAGCAGCAGAGAACTGAGGAATGAGACCACTGACGAGGTTTGTCGGGACGCAACCCAGGCGTCCAGCGCGTAATGCAATGTGTAGGCGGCCCAGCCTAGTTGCCAGGCACGGAAATATTGGTGCCGGCTCTGCTCGTAAAGATAGGTGAACAACAAGAACATCAGCAGGGCGACGAGTCCTGGCAGGCTAACCTCGCTGATGTTGGGGGCAAGACTCAACATTAGTTTTGGGAACAGTTCTCTGCCGCTCCCCTCAATCACTTTAGATTAACGAAATCCGCGTCCTCAATATTTTCATACCATCCTAGACAAAACAATAGTCTTTAGTCTTTAGATGAGAAGAAAAGGATTGAGAGGCTTCTCGAGGTAACATCCGCTGGTTACCAGAGATACTTGACGCGCGGCGACCTGGATGAAGCTTTCCCCCGTTAACGGCCTAACTAAGTCGTTTCACCAAGAATCTGTGCCATCTTTCCGGAGAACGAACCCGCGAGTTTGCCGCTCCGGGGCGGCCGCCTGTCAGATGAGTTATAGTGGTATTTCCACATGAGATTCCGACCCTCGAGGTCAGCTCGGATGTCCGGGCGTTCAGGCGGCAAGCGTTAAACACCCAGTCTGCGCTCCAGAAAAGCCTATGAGTGCCTCAAATCCCGAGACCGTCGCCGCCGTGAACCCGCCCGCCGAGTCTCGTCTTTCGAACTTCATCCGCGACATTATTCTCGACGACCTGAAGACCAATAAATATGCCGGTCGCGTGCAGACCCGTTTCCCTCCTGAGCCCAACGGCTATTTGCACATCGGCCACGCCAAGGCGATCTGCCTCGATTTCGGCCTCGCCAACGAGTTTGGTGGGCACACCAATCTCCGCTTCGACGACACCAATCCCGAAAAGGAAGAGACCGAGTACGTTGACTCCATCATGGAAGACGTCAAATGGCTCGGTTTCCAGTGGGATGGTCTTTTCTATGCCTCCGACTATTTTGACCAGCTTTATGCGTGGGCGGTGCAGCTCACCAAAGCGGGCAAGGCTTACGTCGACGATCTAAGCGCGGACGAGATCCGCAAATACCGAGGCAGCTTAACCGAGCCCGGCAAAGATAGCCCCTTCCGCAACCGTTCCATCGAAGAGAACCTCGACTTGTTCGAACGCATGCGAGCCGGCGAATTTCCCGACGGCTCACGAACTCTGCGCGCCAAGATCGACATGGCCTCGCCGAACTTCAACATGCGCGATCCGGTGATGTACCGAATCCTCCACGCCGACCACCATCGCACCGGCAACAAGTGGTGCATCTATCCGATGTACGACTACGCCCATGGGCAGTCGGATTCGCTCGAGCGTGTAACGCATTCCATGTGCACCCTCGAGTTCGAGGATCATCGGCCGCTCTACAACTGGTTCATCAAGGAATTGGGCATATTTCCATCGCAACAGATCGAGTTCGACCGTCTTAACCTGACCTACACTCTGCTGAGCAAGCGCAAGCTGCTACAACTGGTGCGCGAGGGTCGTGTCAGCGGCTGGGACGATCCCCGCATGCCCACCCTTTCCGGCATCCGCCGGCGTGGCTACACCCCAGAAGCTATCCGCAATTTCTGCGGAGCCATCGGCGTCTCCAAGACCACCGGCTCGATTGAACTTGCCATGCTGGAGCATTTCGTTCGCGAGGACCTGAACAAGCGCGCTCCACGCGCCATGGCTGTTCTGCGCCCGCTGAAGGTTGTGATCAACAATTATCCGGAGAACCAAACTGAAGAAATGGACGCGGTGAACAATCCCGAGGATCCGAGCGCGGGCATGCGGAAGGTTCCGTTCTCCCGCATCCTCTATATCGAACAGGACGATTTTCGCGAAGACCCGCCGAAGCAGTATTACCGCCTGTCCCCGGGGCGCGAAGTCCGGCTGCGCTATGGCTACTTCGTCACTTGCACCAGCGTCGTTAAGAACGAAAAAGGCGAAGTGATCGAAGTGCACTGCGCCTACGATCCCGCAACCCGAGGAGGCAACAATCCCCCGGACGGACGGAAGGTGAAATCAACCATTCACTGGGTCTCGGCCGCCCATGCCGTGAATGCCGAGGTGCGGATTTACGAAAATCTCTTCACCCGGGAAGATCCCAATCAAACCGAAGAGGGTCAGGACTTCACTGTGAATCTCGACCCCAAATCGCTCGAAGTGCTCACCGACTGCAAGCTCGAGCCGTCGCTTGTCAACCCAACAGCCGGAAGCCGCTACCAGTTCGAGCGCCTGGGATATTTCTGCGTCGACCCCGACTCGACGGCAGGAAGGCCGGTTTTCAACCGCACCGTAGCTCTGAAGGACACCTGGGCAAAAATCGAAAAGAAGAAGTAGCGTGCGCGGAATGCGCTAGGCGATGATTGGCTGCGCCGAAGTCCACTCGGCCTGCTCGTGGGCGTGATAGCTGGAGCGCACCATTGGTCCCGATTCGACGTGACGGAAGCCGAAACGCAGCGCCTCGTCTTGCAAGTACCGGAACTCATCCGGCGTGTAGAAAAGAGCAATGGGCAGGTGGTCGCGCGATGGCCGCAGATATTGGCCAACGGTGAGGATATCGACGCCGCGCGTACCCAGATCGCGAAACACTTTTACCAGCTCAGAGACCGTTTCCCCCAGACCAACCATCACTCCGGATTTCGTGACCATCCCCGGCGAAAACTTTTTGGCATTCTCCAGCAGCCGCAGCGTCCGCTCATACCGAGCCCCGGACCGGACCACACGATAGAGCCGCGGCACCGTCTCCGTATTGTGATTCAAGACGTCAGGCTTGGCATCGAGAACAATTCGCAACGCCTCGTCGATGCCCTGGAAGTCAGGAATCAGAACTTCGATGCGGCACTCCGGGGACAACTCGCGAATCTCCCGAATGGTCTCCGCGAAAACTCGCGCCCCACCCAGATTATCGTCATCGCGATTCACGCTGGTCACAACCGCGTGCTTCAAGCCGAGAGTAGCCACGGCTTCAGCCACGCGCCGCGGCTCGTCCCAGTCAATCGCCCCAGGTTTACCCTTGGGCACCGCACAAAAACCGCAGCGCCGGGTGCAGATGTCCCCTAAAAGCATGAATGTGGCCGTGCGGTGGTTCCAGCACTCCCCGATATTGGGGCATTGTGCCGATTCGCAAACCGTGTGTAGTCCCAAACCACGGGCCAGTTTCTTGAGATTGTGGAAGTTCTCGCCTACGGGAGCCTTGGCTCGAAGCCACTCCGGCTTAGGCTGCCGGACCGGCGGGCCGACATCGATCTGGACGAACTGGGAAGCGCCTGCCATGTGCTCTTTCGATTTTACATGAATACCATTTCACCACCGAGACACAGAGGCACAGAGAACCCCTAAGACTTTGTAAAAACTGTGGATGCATCAGTGTCTTTTGAAAAATTGAAGCATTCTCTGTGCCCCTGTGTCTTCTTGGTGAAAAAGCGTTTACGTCAGGCGGACATCAAACAAGGCCAGCCAATACTGAACCGATTGCAAAGCAAATCCACAGAAGATGAGCCCAATGCCGCAGGCTCCGAGCCGTCGCTCCGGAAGATTGTCCGCATAGTATTCACTATAGGGATTCACCGTCGCGCCAATGCCGGTGACAAGGCCGGTCACCAGTCCTACCCGGATCGCAAAAGACCAGGCGTGGTCAAAACGATGGACAAGAGCGCTACAAGCCAGTGCCGTGGCAATGTAGCCCACGGTCCGGACGACGGTTCCCCAAAACTGGCGACGAGTAATGCGTGGACGGCGAGAGGCGCCGTAGTCGAGAGAGGGCCGCATGCCACGAGAATACGCGAATATTTGGCCGATGGTGATGACAGTGCCAAATGCGATTGCGTATTCGAAGCCTAGAATCCGGTAGAGTCCAGCACCGAAGGCAAGTTTCCGCGAATGGCGCTGAACAATCCTTCCCAAAACAAGGAATAATGTTCCAAACCACGAGATGCTCGATTGAGTTCAACCGAGACCGTGATACCGGTCGCAATCCCTGCAGCGAGGCCAAAAAACAAACCGAGGCCAATGCCGTAGCCGACGCCAAAGACGACGGAATACGTTACCGCCCGGGTAAGCAGCCGCAGAGGGCCGTGTCGCCCGCCCAACAAGTCGTAGGCCAGATAGAGGCTGCCCAGCACATCAAAAAAGGTACCAGCAATGCTGACCGCGGCAATCGTATGATGATCGATCGACACGTAATGATTGTGCCCGAACCAGCCACCAATCGGAAGAAATTCCGCCGGGAGATAGCGCTCCCCGCATCAATTAGCGGCGGTTCGAACCAGAATGATGTAATCAGATAGTAAAACGGGCGCGGCTTCTTGAGCGGACCAGCTAACCTTCCAGATAGGAGTCAATCCACTCTTTGATCCGAAAACGGCGCTCGTCCTGGTTGTCGAAGCGGATGCCAAAAGACTTGCCCACCGCGTTGCGCCAGGTCACCGCGCAGCGAACCCATATCCGCGGCAAGGTCAGCAGAGCGAAAGAGACCTCGCCCGAGTGCCCAATCGAAATATCGTCGGCGCTGCGCAGGGACATGCCCCCGGAGCTAACCTCAATACTGGTCGCCGTCACCTTGCGGCCGTCGTTCATCACGAACGAGATCTCCGTGATCACTGGGATGCGAACATAACGCCGGAGCTCATGCAACACGAGCATTTGCGTAGCCCGGACCAATTTCAGTACGGCTGGCCGCTCAAGCGGTTCGTGGAAAATAGCATTGATCCCGTACTTCGAAAAGCTCAGCGCATCCTGGGCGCTGCCGCCGACGGCATACAGGACGATGCGGCTATTGGAAGGAGAGGTACGCGCGGACTCCATTATGGTCTGAGCCGACGGGCCCAGCTTGATCACGCAAGCCTCAAATTTCTCCTTCTTGAGGCGTTCGGCCGCGTTTCCGTTCAACGGGACACTCTCGATCCCGAACTGGCGAAAGCACTCCGCAAGAGTATTCCGGGCCGGTTCTTTCATATCGATTAGAGCCACACGCGCCGAGGCCTTCTTGGTGCTGAGCGTGGGCATGAGAGCGGTTCCAAAGGCTTTGTCCATAGACGGGGTGTTCTTGTCCTGCAAGTCTATTCTGTAGTGCACTATTGGCAATGGCAAAGGAGAAGAAGGACAATCCCCGGGTACCAAGGTCTCATTACCAGAGGTAAGACAGGAGGAGTCCTAAAGTTCCGTGCCAAAACGGGAGGGGCGATGCTCAGTGTGTCGCGGACACTTCTGTCCGCGGCCTTTGACCTGGCCCGGAGACGACCCAACGCTTGAGGGCCTGCGGAAAAACCGTCGGCGTGGGGGTTTTGAAAGGCTGCGGCTTCCCAATCCGTGCCCTTTCAAGACTCCCGTCGCCAATGTCGACGTTTTTCCGCAATCTGTTAGGAGTTGGAGAATTCGAGGATTTGGCTCGAGCTACTCTGCCCAGCGCCGGAAGAGCAGCGCGCCGTTCGTGCCCCCGAAGCCGAATGAATTGGACATGGCGTATTCCAAGGCGGCTTTTCTGGGATGGTTGGGGACGTAGTCGAGATCACAGTCAGGATCAGGATTATCCAGGTTAGCGGTTGGAGGCAAAATCTGATCGCGCAGCGCGAGCACAGTGATGCCGGCTTCAAGCCCACCCGCACCGCCCAGCAAATGACCGGTCATCGATTTGGTCGAACTGACCGCCAAGTTGCGGGCGTGATCGCCGAAGGCGCGCTTGATGGCGATGGTTTCGAGTTTGTCGCCGATATCCGTCGACGTGCCGTGGGCGTTGATGTAGCCCACATCTTGCGGCTGAAGCTTCGCATCGTTCAGCGTATTCTGCATCACGCGATAGGCGCCTTCACCGTTTTCGGCGGGTTGGGTAATGTGGTGGGCGTCGCCACTCATACCGTAGCCCACGATTTCGGCCAGAATTTTAGCGCCGCGGCGGCGGGCGAATTCCAGTTCCTCCAGAATGAGGATTCCGGCGCCTTCGCCAATTACGAATCCGTCGCGTCCCGAATCCCAGGGACGGCTGGCTTTCTCGGGCGCATCATTGCGCGTCGAGAGGGCACGCATGGCGGCAAAACCGCCGACCCCCATGGGCGTGATCGCGGCCTCGGTCCCTCCCGCAATCATGACGTCAGCATCGCAGCGGGCGATGATCTTGTAGGCGTCTCCAATGGAGTGCGCGCTCGAGGTACAAGCGGTACAGGTGGCCTCGTTCGGACCCTTGGCGTTGTAGCGGATGCTGACGTGCCCGGCAGCGAGATTCACGATAGAGGCGGGAATGAAAAATGGTGAGATCTTGCGAGGTCCGCCATTGAGCAGATTTATATGCTCACGCTCGATCACGTCGAACCCGCCGATTCCGGATCCGATATGCACTCCAGTCCGGGTCGAAATTTCTTCCGCGACCTGGAGACCTGAGGCTTTCATAGCCTCGTCGGCCGCGGCCAGGGCCAGGTAGATGAACCGCCCCATCTTCTTCAGTTCTTTTTTCTCGACGAAATTCAGCGGATCGAAGTTCTTGACTTCGGCTGCGATCTGGCAAGCGAACTGCGAGGCGTCGAAATGAGTAATCCGGGCAACCCCGCTCCTGCCCGCGAGCAGGTTTCGCCAAATCTCTTCGGTGGTGTTGCCCACCCCGCAGATCAGGCCAATGCCAGTAACTACGACCCGTCTCGCCAACTACTTCCCACCTTTCGCGTGCTTGCCGATGTAGTCGACTGCATCCTGTACAGTGCGGATTTTCTCGGCATCCTCGTCGGGAATCTCGATCTCAAAGGCTTCTTCAAAAGCCATCACCAGTTCGACGGTGTCCAGAGAGTCGGCTCCCAGGTCGTCCACAAATGAGGCATTCTGTGTGACTTCGCCCTCATCCACTCCCAGTTGTTCCACGATAATCTGTTTTACTTTTTCGTCAACGGCTGCCATGAGTTCTCCTTGCGGTTGCGTGTATGGGACTGGACTGACTTAAGTTGCCACAATGGACGACGGACGTCTCGTCCGTCCAGCCGGGCGGGGACGCCCGGCCTCCATTTGAGAGATGCAACTTACTTGGCCACTTTGGCGTGCTTATCGATGTAATCGATTGCATCCTGAACGGAGCGGATCTTTTCCGCGTCCTCATCAGGAATCTCCAGATCGAATGCCTCTTCGAGCGCCATGACCAGTTCGACCTGGTCCAGCGAATCGGCGCCCAAGTCATCCACAAATGAAGCGCTGGGCGTGACCTCGGCTTCGTCGACTCCCAGTTGCTCGCTGATAATCTGTTTTACTTTTTCGTTAATCTCTTTCAATTTGTCTCCAGTGACCATAGCAATCCGCCTTCCCGAAGAATGAGTAAAGGGAATGAGTAGTGTAATGGCCAGCACGAATCGGTGTAAAGGCGAGTCCCGTGGCTACCCGTGGCTACCGAACTTGATTGCGGCTGGCTCCAAAAAGGCCCATAAGAATCGTAACCGCTGGCAGTTGCGAGGTCAAACATCGTGGCCGACAGAAAGCCCGGTTCTTTTGAGAGTTATGATTGTCGGCGGCCAACATAGGGAGGGTAAAAGTGAAACATACCTTATGGTTCACGCTTCTGATCTGTCCGGTTGCTTTTGGTGGCAGTTGTCCATCCGGGCAGACTAAGGAGGAGAGCGCCCTGGTTCGACTTGAACAATCCGGGGCGCAGGCGCTCGAGCGGCACGATTCCGACGCCGTCGGCTGCATTCTGGCGAGGAATTCCAGGAGGTGGATCTTGATGGGATGCTGCGTAGCCGTGCTGAAAACCTGGCGAGCATCATCAACCGCCGGTCTGGACGTTATCAGTTGAGCGAACTGCATCCGCACGTCTATGACGCGTTCGCCTATGTTCGAGGATTGAACACCGTGCTGGATGCCGAGGGGAAGATTCGCGCCAGGGTTCGGTTCACGGACATCTTCGTGTTCCACGAGGGACGCTGGCTCGCGGTAGCCGGACAAGAGTCCCTGGTGAGCGAGACACCGAAAATGAGGCCTTGAGAGAAACATGCGCGCTGTCGTACAACGTGTCAGCCGTGCCCAAGTCGCCGTTGACGGCGAGATCGTGGGCGAGATCGGCCGCGGTCTGCTGGTTCTGCTCGGCGTGACTCACGCAGACAATAAAGCGGACGCCGATTATCTAGCCGACAAGATCGCTGGATTGCGTATTTTCGAGGACGGAAACGGAAAGATGAACCTGGATATTACGGCAGTGAGCGGCGGAATTCTGGTGGTCTCGCAGTTCACGCTCTACGGTGATGTTCGCCGCGGCAAACGGCCCTCGTTCGACGCCGCGGCCGCGCAGCAGCGCGCTCGCCAGCTCTATGAATACTTCGTGGAGCGCATCCGGGCCGCTGGCCTTCCCTGCCAGACCGGCCGCTTTCAGGAAATGATGCAGGTGGAATTGGTAAACGATGGCCCGGTCACGATTCTGCTGGACTCTGCGAAAGCCTTTTAGCGTGCTCCTTTGTGAACCTTCGTGTCCTTTGTGGTCCTGGCATTTGCACTTCATGAACCACGAAGGACACAACGGTTCACAAAGGACAAGAGAGAACATTACACAGACGGCAGACGGTACAATTCTTCCAGCACTTTCCGCGTGTTGGTCAGGACTTCTTCGCCTCTTTCCGGAGAATAATCCCGGTTGAACATCTCGGTATCGTGGATTGCCTTATTGCCTGCTTTGCCACTGCGCGCGTGCAACGCGGACGATCACCAGTCAAAATACGTTTCTCCACCGCCAGCGCGATCATGTCATGGATTGATTGAGTGGTCTCGCTCTGCGGATCGGCAATTTCCTTCAGCGCGCCCTCCAGAATGGCGCGGCAGAAGACCGCACAGGCCAAGTGAAAACCATAAAGCTAACAGCGATGCGCCTCTTCAAAAAGAAACTGGACTCCGCGGTTAGGTGCGATCTCCAGACCGATGCGGTCCAGCGCCGAAGCCCGGGAAACAATTCCATTCCAGCTTTTCGAGAATCTCGTCTGAGTAATACCGATCGAGCGCGTCCAGTTGACCCTTGGCTGCAGGTGTGTTTTCAGGGACCGGCGATTGCTGTCCGGCTGCGATCGGACCAAAAGCCTGTCCCAGAGCTTTGCGGGTTTCCGGTCTCAATTCATCCATCAGTTTCTTGAAATCGCCCGCGAGCGAATCTACTGTAGGCGGGCTTGAAAGCGAGGTCCGCTCAATGGCGACAGTGCGTGCAACATGGTCATAAACGAGATGGCGCATCTTCTGAAAGACGACCTCGTCTTTGTTTGCATTGCCACGATTCGCCTCACGAGAGCGCGTGGCCGATCCCGAATGACCAGCCTTCTCCCGCTCTTTCATAGTTTCCGTCGTTGATGTACCGCAGGATCTCGGTGAGGAGCTGGGCTCGTTTCGAAAGATGGTCGCTCGACTCTGGCCTCCCTGCTTCGTCATGCCGTGGTCGAGTTTCTAGCGGACGCTAAGTTGCCGAGTTTCACTCGGCCTGGACGGCCGGGAGCGGCCGTCCCACGTGGTTCTATGCGTGTACAGCAGTTGGCTTGCTGGACAGCAATTGCCGCAGCACGAACTGCAGGATTCCGCCATTGGCGTAGTACTGCGCTTCCTGTGGAGTGTCGATCCTCACCAGCGCCTTGAACTCCGTCGTCTTGCCCTTCGCACTCGCACGGACTTTCACCTGCCGGCCAGGCGCGAAGCTTCCGATCAAGTTGTGGATGCCCGTGATCTCGAAAATTTCTTCGCCAGTCAATCCCAGCGACTGCGCGGTCTCGCCCTCGATGAATTGCAAGGCCAGAATGCCCATACCCACCAGATTGGAACGGTGGATGCGCTCGTAACTTTCGGCGATGACGGCACGCACTCCGAGCAAAAGCGGGCCCTTCGCTGCCCAGTCCCGCGACGAACCGGAACCATACTCCTTGCCCGCGAGGATCACGAGCGGAACGTGTTCAGCAACATATTTCTCTGACGCTTCGAAGATGGTCAGCTCCGTGCCATCCGGCAGGTGACGCGTGAATCCGCCTTCGAGGTTGGGAACCATCTTGTTGCGCAAGCGAACATTGGCGAAAGTCCCTCGCACCATGACTTCATGGTTGCCGCGACGCGAGCCATAGGAATTGAAATCGACAGGCTTGACGCCGTGCTCGATCAGGTATTTTCCTGCCGGACTGTCTTTCTTGATCGAGCCCGCCGGCGAAATGTGATCGGTGGTGACGCTGTCGCCGAGCACTGCCAACACGCGCGCATTCTTGATATCTTCCACCACGGTCGGTTTCAGCGTCATGCCGTCGAAGTAGGGAGCGCGACGGATGTAAGTCGAATCTTTATCCCACGCGTAGGTCTCGCCCTTGGGCACGGGCAATCCGCGCCAGCGCTCGTCCCCGTGATAAACCTCCCCGTAGCTTCGCCGGAACATGTCCGACGAAATCGATTTCTTGATGGCCTCATCCACTTCACTTCGCGACGGCCAGATGTCCGCCAGGTATACCGGCTTGCCTTGTTTGTCGTTAGCAATGGCATCTTTGCGTAAGTCGAGGTCAATGCGGCCGGCCAGTGCGAAGGCCACAACCAAAGGCGGCGACATTAAATAGTTGGCGCGTACTTCAGGATTAATGCGGCCCTCGAAGTTGCGATTGCCAGAGAGCACAGAGGCGACTACCAGATTCTTTTCGTCGATCGCCTTCGAAATTTCTTCCGGCAGCGGCCCCGAATTTCCAATGCAGGTGGTACAGCCGTATCCTACGATGTGGAATTTTAGTTTTTCGAGATACGGCGTCAGTCCTGCGCGCTCCAGATAATCCCGCACGACCTTTGAGCCCGGAGCCAGCGAAGTCTTCACCCACGATGGAACTTGCAGGCCGCGCTCGACGGCTTTTTTCGCGACCAGGCCTGCGGCTACCATCACCGAAGGGTTGGAGGTGTTGGTGCAACTTGTGATGGCGGCAATGACGACGCTGCCGTGGCGCAAGGCTGCTCCGGCGGCTTGAGGAACGTGCTCCTCAACCCGATGGTCGCCAACTCCCACTGCTGAGGGACTACCGCCTTCTTGCTCCCACCCCGCCACCTTTTTCGCGGTGTCCGTACTTGGCGAGGAAACTGTCACGCTGGATTTTGGTTTCAGCAGCGAGGGGAGTGACGTCTGAAACGACTCCCGCGCCTGAGCAAGTGGCACCCGATCCTGCGGCCGTTTGGGGCCAGCGAGGCTGGATTCGACTGTGCCCAAATCGAGCGCGAGCATTTCGGAATATTGCGCTTCGGGTGTCTTCTCATCGTGAAACAATCCTTGCTCGCGGCAGTAGGCCTCAACCAACGCGATCTGTTCCTCGGATCGCCCGGTCAGCCGCAGGTAAGCGAGGGTTTCTTTATCGACCGGGAAAATGCCGCAGGTCGCACCATATTCGGGAGACATATTGGCGATGGTGGCGCGGTCGGCCAGCGGCAGTTCCTGCAGGCCAGGTCCAAAATACTCGACAAACTTCCCCACGACACCATGCTTGCGCAACATCTCGGTGACGGTCAGCACCAGATCGGTAGCCGTGGCGCCCTCGCGCAGTTTGCCGGTCAGCTTTACACCAACCACTTGCGGAATCAGCATAGAAACTGCCTGACCCAGCATCGCAGCCTCGGCCTCGATTCCGCCCACGCCCCAGCCCAGCACGCCCAGGCCGTTGATCATGGTGGTGTGAGAATCCGTACCCACGAGCGTATCGGGATAAGCCACGCGCTTTCCGTTCAACTCCTGCACATAGACAACGCGCGCAAGAAACTCAAGATTTACTTGATGCACGATGCCGGTGTCAGGCGGAACAATCGCCAAATTGCGGAAAGCGGTTTGCCCCCAGCGCAGAAATCCGTAGCGCTCTTTGTTGCGCAGGAACTCAAGTTCAGCGTTCAGTTGGAATGCTTGCGGCGTGCCGAATTCGTCCACTTGTACCGAGTGGTCGATAACCAATTCAGCAGGCTGCAAGGGATTAATCAGCGCAGGATCGCCCGAAAGCACCTTCATGGCATCGCGCATGGCTGCCAGGTCGACGACGGCCGGCACTCCAGTAAAGTCCTGCATCAGCACGCGGCTCGGGGTGAAGGCGATTTCCTTGTCGGGCTTCGACTTGCTGTTCCATGCCGCGAGCGCGCGGATATCTTCTTTGGTCACGCTGCGGCCGTCTTCGGTGCGCAACAGATTCTCCAGCAGAATGCGCAGCGAGAAAGGAAGATGCTTGGTCGAAATGCCCCGCTTGTCGAGGGCGTCGATGCGGTAAATCTCGTAGTCGTGGCCAGAAACGCGGAGAGTGGAACGGCCGCCAAAGCTGTTCATAGAAAGATGCCTTCCCCGAAAAAATAGACGCAGCGCCGGAGCGGAGAGAACTAAAGCGCCGGAGCAACGAAGCTCAACTCACCAGTTTAGTCGTTCTGGAAAGGATTGCGTAGTCAGGTAGCGGCACGGGGCGGCACGGGGCGGCACGGAGGTGGCTGGTCATTTACGGAGCCGCGGGCAGCCTGTACTCGAAGTCGTACGAATGTTTTCCGTCAGCGTTGTGACGATCATCTTGCCGGTCAAGCCAACCAACTGGCCAGCGCCCGAATCTCGCACCACCGTGATGGACTGTTGTGCGGCACCCTTCGTCAAGGTGCCACTGTGCTGCAGGACGAAGCTGCCGCTGCGACTATGCAACGTCCCTGTGACCCGCTCGATCGCGACGTAACCGGCCGAACAATTGACGTCCGTGCCGGCAGTGAGCATCTGCCCTTTGGCGGTACCCTCGAGATCGCCGTGGAACTGCTTGTCGATGGACATCCTGCCCAGGGTTGAGCCCTCGGCTTTATCTTCCTGGAGGTTGAGGAAGCAGCTTCACTTCAAAAGTTCCACTCGCATGTGTCGCCATGGCCTTCCCTTTTTTTACCGCGTTTGGAACTGAAGACCGCATCTGCCCATACGCCGCAACTCCGAGACACAGCCAGACAACCACGAAGGCCCCAACTCCAGCGCGAAATCGAATCCTCATCATCCTTCCACTATGCACGGGAAGCTGGGCCCTTCGTCGAGGAAGCGCCCAGCCTGCCGCCCGAACCTTATTGACCAACCACGAAAAGCACTCCGTCATTCTGAGTGTAGATTTTGCCATCCGGTCCGAGCGACAACGGAGTGTAAGCCGCACCGAGCGCCACATGCAAAAGTAGCTTCGACTGCAGCTTTCCACCCTGATTCAGAACATACACGTTGCCATCCTCACTGTTGACGTAGAGCACCCCCTTCGCGTGGATGGCGGGTGCGTTGATGCACCACTCGTAACCGTTGGGATGATCCTTGTCGATCGTCGTGTTCTTGAAACTCCATTCCGGCTTCAGATCAGCGCTGATCTGCGTTATGTCGTCGGGCCCAGGCGGAAGCGGCTTGCAAATTGGATTGTTGGCAAAGCTGCAATAGGCCCCACCGGGATAGCGGTTATTCTTGAGCACGATCGAGTAGGTGCCGTCGTGCGAATACACGGCCGGAGTCGAATCCCAACCGAAATCGTACGCGCCCAAAAACGTGCCAGCATCGCTGAATTTCATGAGGTGACCGCGAAACGAGTTGTAGTTCGTAATTACTCCCATGAGGATGCTTCCGTCCGGCAAAACCGTGGGAGTTGAGGATGCCTCGTCAAGGATCCATCCTGAGCCTCAATCATTCGTGGTGGGATCGACTCCCGGCGTCGTCCCTTCGCGGCATGCATTGGGCTGGTTCTTGCGTGTGGCGATAGGCACAAGAAAGCCACAGCCATCGTGCAGGCGCCGCCCCAGCGAGGCATGCCATTTCGGCGTCAGATCGGGATTCGCGGCGATCAAGTACCCAACAGTCAAACCAAAGTGTCCACGGCTGAAGGTGTAAACGGTTCCGTCCGGTCCGATCGCTGGCGCTATGTTGATGCCCGGCCGTTGCGTCCTGCAGGGTATGTCGATGGGCTTGGCGTGTTTGCTCGGAGGCCAAGGAAGAGTCTTCTCTGTGTAGAAGAACAACGGACAGTTATCCGTGCCCTTCGGCGCTCCCTTCGTCAATTTCTTGAAAGTTACCGTTGAAGCAGTATCGTCAGCCGACACCTTCACCAGCCACGATCCGAGAACATCGCCCACCCATGGATTCGTCGGATCAAGTTTGATCACGTTGTAGTACACGTCGCCCTGCGCATCTGCGGTAAGCGGGCCGGCGACAAACTTATTCTTATCGATTGACGTGCCAAACGGATTGATACGCGACACCGCCGTGCCGTCGCTCTTCTTCACTCTCCCAACCGTGCCGCCGAACCCGGGGAGGTAGATAAACTCACCGGTCAGCACGGAGTGGAAAACCGGCTCCCATCCTCCAAACCCGGTCTCGGCTGCATTCGGCTCAGGCTTCCAGTCGCTTTGATAGTTCCACTTCTCCACCAGTTTTCCTTGCTGCCAGTCGAGACGCTTCTCGTTCCAAATTTCTTTGTCCCACGTATTGGGACCGCACGCCGCTCCCGTCTGCCATGCTGTTGGAGGGTTGCACGGGATCCACTTGCCCGTTTTGAATTCAATGTAAACGCTGTTGCCCTCGGTCAGCGGTACCTGGTAATGCACGACCACTCCCCGCCCTCATCAAGCTTCTCCTGGGCCACGAACGGGTCATAACGAATCTCGGCAAGCTTGTGGCTTGCCGGCTGTCCGGCCACCTGAATGAAACCCGTATGCTGAGCATCCTTCGCCCACTGTGGCCAGGAATCACCAGACGGTCGCTTACCCGCCGTCAGCGCCACCAGGGGAAGGACGAGAAGGAGTGCTGCAAACCACAACCGTTTCATAACGCGTACCTCCTACGGCTTTGTGGAACAACAAACGGCCAACATTTTACGCCGATGGATGTTAACGCTTTGTAAAGAAGGATGGAACTTCTGCCGAGGGGAAAGCCTGAAGGAATAGCGACGGGCGAACAATAGTCGTTTCGCGCCTCGGTGCTCTTACCCGCCTACACTTCCGGAACGGAAAGGCACGCGAGCGTGGATCGTGGTCCCTCGCCTGGGTTGCGAATCGATGGAAAGAGTTCCCTTCACGAGTTTCAGCCGCTCCTGCATGCGGTTGAGACCAAGCCCTCGGGCTTGCATTGCGGTCTCGAGGTTAAACCCCAGACCACAATCGCTGACCGTGAGATGAATCTCCTCCGTGGTTCCCCACAAATGTCCATCGAACTGTCGCACGCCGCTGTGCTTCACCGCGTTGTGCAGCGCCTCCTGCAGCACACGGAAAAGACAAAGTGAAATGTCCGGCGGTACGTGGTTGGGTAAGTCGTGGCTCTTGAAGTCAACTTGCACCCTCTTTCGCTCACCGAACTCTTTGCAGAAGCTTCTCATCACCCCCGCAATGTCAAGACATTCTAGTCTTGGAGAGTGCAACTCGTGTGCCGAGGCTTTGACATCGGTCAATATCTCCAATTGTCGCTTCAGTACTCCGTCAATGCGGCTGGTCATATCGGCCGTTGGATTGAGGGACGCCCGCTTAATTTGCTCGATCTCAATCGCCAACAAGGCCAGACGCTGACCGATGTCTTCATGCAGGTCTCTCGCGATCCGCTGACGCTCCTGTTCGTCCGCTTCGATCACCTTGTGGCTCACGCTGGAGAGGGCTTCATCCGCTAGTTTGCGCACTCGGGACACGAGGCGAGTGATGACCAACGAGGTCGTCAGGAAGGCAACGATCGCCACAACATTCAGGCGATCGTCCACCCGAAAAGAAAAAACGGGAGGAGCAAAGAAGTATGCCAGGCACCCAACCGCGATAAGCGAGACCACGCTTGATGAAACGAAGCTCCCCTCGAGGGACAACAGCACAACCACGATCAAGTACAGTAAGGCGGCAGTAGCAAGGTTAAACTGAAGCCGGAAACAGATAAACGTGACGAATGCCAGTCCCACGCCGCCATACAAACACTGCGCGATCGAAGGCCAGGGTTGATGGATATGGCTAGGCTGTACGAGAGTGTTGTGCCTGCTCCAAGCGTTTCATTGTCCGCTAAAGCATTGCCCGGTACAACCTCTGCAGCAGATCTCACCCGCCCGCCGGATCTCGACTTGCGCAGTTGCGCCTCCCAACCATGAAGGTGCGAAGGGCCCGGCAGAGTATAGAATGTTTCCTCTAAGGGAAGAAATATGAGCAACGCCTGCCTACTTCTTGTTGTCGTTGGCATGGCCGGATTCGTGTCCGCACAATCGCAGACCGGCCCGGCGAAGATTGGCGCATCGGCGGTATGGCAGGTATCGTCGCAGTTCCTCGCTACCGCTCACGCCGCCTGCGACAAGTCCCACCCCGGCGACGTCGAGTGCTTGATCGACCAGATGGCGAAAGCCGGCGCCCCAGCCGACACCGTAAGCTTTACCCGCGAACTCTACAAACAGAGCCACGGCGAATTCGGCGTCATGACCGGATTCCAAAGTCAGCCTCCGGTTGCATTCGCATGGATCACCTATCCCCTGCGCGCCAACACGAACTACGGTCTTTTATTCGTGAATGGAAAACCGCCCATCCTCAACGTCGAGGATTTGAAGCTGCTCGACACAAAAACGATGGAGCAGAGTTTCCAGTTTCAGGATGTGAAGAATCAATTTCCTAACGTCAATTTGTGGCCGGGGGATCGTGACGGGAAGACGTGGCCCAACTCGCAACCGGGACCAAACGGTGGAACCCAGTTTGTGGTGGGCTACCCGCTGCGTAACGGATGCCACGCCTGCGCCAACGCCGGATCTGCCCTGTTCACCTGGAACTTTGATGCCCAGGGAAAATTCGAGGGGACAACATTCATGGGCCTGACTCCGCCACCGCTACAGTAAACATCACCGTGCAACGCCGGTCGTTCAGGTTCTGGGGATGGTTAAGCCGAAGTCACGCTCCATGCGTCGGTACCAGGTCTCGTCGTCAGCGGAATGAAAGGCGACCCATTCTTCGTCGGTCATGGATTCACGCCATTTTAGAAATGCCCCGGCATCGGGTCCGACCGGGTGCCGCAGTTGCCAAGTCCCACTCTCGACGATATCCAGGATCTTATCCGCCACCAGCGACGGCGGCGCCGGGTTCTTGAGCGCCGCAACAAACATAAGAGCTAGGCGCCGCTGCTGAGGGTAAGGGGAACCGCCCGCAGGTTCCTCCAATCCTCTGGCCATACGCGTGTCGATGATGCCAGGCTCGACGATAGCCACCCGGACATTAAACATCTTCATCTCCTGCGCCAGCGCGTCACTCAGCGCCTCCAAGGCAAACTTCGACGCGGTGTAAGGGGCTAACGGCGAAGTAGCAATACGCCCCGCGACCGAGCTCACGCTGAGGATACATCCGCTCTTCCGTTTACGCATATCCGGTACAACCGCTTGGATGCAACGTAAAGCTCCAAAATAGTTTGTCTCCATCACCGCCCGGAAATCGCCAAAAGGGATCTCTTCGACCGACCCGTTCCGCTCCACTCCAGCGTTATTGATCAATACATCGATACAGCCAGCTTCCTTCTGTATATTCGCGATCGATGTTTTCACCGAGCTGTCGGAGTCAACGTCCATCACTAAGACCTTGATTGGAAGTTTCTCCTGCGCAGCTCTCTCCCCTAATTCGGGCGCTCGCGAAGGGTTGCGCATCGTCGCGTACACATGGTGACCCTTCCGGCCAAGAGCCAGTGCAGTCGCCAGTCCAATTCCCGTGCTAGTCCCTGTTATGAGTACCGACGCCATGGTGTGCCTGCCTTTCAGGTTGACGGCAGGCAGCAGTGTACACCCGAGACCGTCGCCAGGGCGCCCGCACCCGAAGCAAGCTCGACGAACTCCGATCACGCACATCTTCAGCGTTGCCGGAGCTATTTCTGATCCGCCTTCTTTTCCGCCGCCTTCTTCTGTACCTCTACGGTCCAGGGCGGGACGATGCCGTTCATGCGCGCGTACGCCACCAACTGCCCGAGGTGCTCGTGTGCATCCGCGACCAGAATGTACACTACGTCCCCGGCGTTCGCCTGCGGACCCAGCTTCGGCAGCAGCTTTGCAAAATCCGCGTTGCTCATACCGTTGATCGTCTTCTGCGCGAACTCCCACGACTTGTTCAACTCCTCGACGATCTTGGCTTTCTCGATCGTGGATTTTTCAAACGTCTTCCCGTCGAATCCGGCGGGTGGCGTCGCTCCCATGAGCCCCAGAATCCCGTAGCGCTCGCCCGCGATGTGCAGAAACACTTCCGCGACAGACCGCGAGTCCGCTGACGGCCGCCACATGAACTTGTCGGCCGGAAGCGCATTCGCAAGATCCACAAACTTCTTCTGCACCGCTTGCAGATCAAACAAAGACTGTCCCTTCATGTCATAACTCGGAGCTGTGTGGTCAGTAGCAGCAGCATCCGAATTCTGCGCCGAAGCCTCGATCGTCAAAACACCAGCACTCATCAAGAAAAACAATACTGCCAGCAACACTTTGTTCATGGTTTCATCCTCCTGAGAGAAGTCGCTGGTCCGCTTAGACGAGCATTCCGAGAAAACGGCCCTCCCCAGCGCACAAGTTTTATAAGGATTTCGAACGCGAGGCTTCACAAGGGGACTTTCATTGTCGATCCAGTCAAAGAAGCGGAACTTGCCCTGCGGCAGTTTCCTAGCCGCGGTCGCGCGAAGGTATCATGGTGCACTTCGCTGTAGTCTTGGAAAACGCCTTACTGGCGCCAGGTTTCACGTTCAACCCCGGCGATTTCCTCGGAGGCACCTATGGAAGTAAAGAAAGTCTCTCCCTCCGCAACAACCGCTCTCATCGTCGTTGCATTCTTCCTGACAACTCTGACCAACGCATCGGCCGGAACCGAAAAAGTCCTGGCCAACTTTCCTGGCGCACACGGCGGGCTTCAGCCCTGGGCAGGCCTGGTCTCGGATGCCGCGGGTAATTTTTATGGAGTCACCTACTACGGAGGACGGAACGGAAAAGGCGAGGTCTTCCGTGTGCGCTTCAGCGCCGCGACTGGGTGGTCTGAATGCACTGCATACGGCTTCAAAGGCGGGAAGGACGGAGCCGCGCCCTATGGCGGGCGGATCTTCGATGCTGCTGGCAATCTCTATGGCACCACTTCGTCCGGTGGCTTTTACGGCGAAGGCACCGCCTTCAAACTAACCCATACCAGCGGCTGCAACTGGACCGGCACCGTGCTCTATCAATTCGGTAAGGGCGAGGACGGCAATTACCCCGCAGCCGCATTGGTTTTCGACCACTCCGGAAGCTTGTACGGAACCACCCAGGCCGGCGGCACCCACGGATATGGAACCGTCTTCAAGCTGCAACTCACATCGGGGAACTGGACCGAGCATGTGCTGTACAACTTCATCGGCACAGACGGGAGCTCACCTTGGGCCAGCGTGACCTTCGACCGCGCGGGAAATCTCTACGGCACGACGGCTACAGGTGGTAAATACAATTACGGTGTTGTGTTCCAGTTGTCGCCTGCGTCCGGAGGAAGATGGATCGAGCACGTGATTCACACCTTCACCGGCGGAGCCGACGGATCGGAACCGCAAGCCGGCGTCGTCTTTGACTCCGCTGCGAATCTCTACAGTGCCTCCGTGTATGGCGGTACGCTCAGCGCCGGTAACATATTCAAACTTACCAAGCAGTCAAACCAAAGCTGGAAGGAAACGGTTCTGTACAACTTTACCGGTGGCGCAGACGGAGCGTCCCCCTGGGACACGCCCATTTTGGACTCCGCCGGCCATCTCTACGGCACCGCCTATGAAGGCGGCATCTCTTTTGGTACCGTTTTCGAGCTCTCGCGCACATCCCACGGATGGAAGGAGACCGTACTCTACACCTTCCACGGCGGGAGCACTG
The DNA here is from genome assembly GCA_963838905.1 of uncultured Acidobacteriota bacterium. Taxonomy (GTDB): domain Bacteria; phylum Acidobacteriota; class Terriglobia; order Terriglobales; family Acidobacteriaceae; genus JABDBE01. The sequence goes on along the minus strand of CAWITE010000009.1, from coordinate 323,034 downwards.
GCCGCTGCCCCGTTGGCGGCCTGATCCGCGATTCCGCCGGCAATCTCTACGGCACAGCCGTGAGAGGCGGCGTCGACAACCGAGGTCTAGTCTTCGAAATCATGGGAGCCGGCGCAAGCCAGTAGCTCACTACCCGTTCCTCAGGTCGCTAACCTGGGTCCCTGCAAGGTCGAATCAATCAGTGGGGAGAGGCAAATGAAAATCCCCGACGCCGGCTCCATGAATCCCCACCTCTACAAAGAAGAACCGTAAAGGTGGCCCGCCACCTTCTCCCTCGGAAACCTCTGTGCGGGAAGCGCTGGGTTAAACCGCTTCCATCGGTTCTAGAGTTACCTTGTGCCCGAGTTGCTGAAGCCGCTTCACCAAATACCGCTTGAGACCGTCGGAGTGGATGCGATCGAAGTAGTTTCCGCCAAGATTGTCGGAGTTGCTTTGGTTCTTCTGCAAGGGATAGCCAATGACTATGAGGGTATGTGCCACGGCGATGACGGCTCTCTTCTTGCCGCGCCTCGCGGCTTAAGCGTCTGAACTGCGAGGACAAGTAAGTGTTCTTGGTTCGCGCGGCAGCCCAGGCGCATTGACAAGCCATGCGGCGCAACAATGGACTCCCTTGAGGAGTTGCACCGCGCAAACGTTTGCCGGCACTTTCGTGATTGCCTGGGCACAACGCGGCCCAAGTGGCCAACTGCTCAGCAGTTGGAAACTGCGCCATGTTGTCCCCTACCTCGGCGAGAAGGGCCACTCGATCACTCGATCGACCCCCAGTATCGTGTCCCAGCGAGCCACCGCTTGCGACAGCCCCGGCTTTTTGTCGGCCGGTGTCCTCCAGGCGTTCTTCGAGCAAAGCAATTTCGTGTTCCACAAACTGTATTTGATCCAGTAAACGCCGAAGCAGAAAGCGATGATGGGAACAGATCTTTCCTTCGAGAGCAAGTCGTAATTGGAATCTTCACGCGCAGACGACCCAGGGCGAGGGAGGCGAGGTGCTCGGGATTATCTTCCCCGGTGATGATGTCCTCCAGCATGGCCCGTCCACTCTTGCCGAGAACGTTGGTCGCCACGCTCGCTAGTTTTACGTTTGCGTCTTCCAGCACCTTCTGAATTCGACTACTAATGCGCGAAGCTTCCTGGGACAGACTGGCCGCATTCATCTCGTTGTGGCGCTCTTCGCCATGTAGAACTCATCCCATCTGTTAACAACCCCTATCGGCGCAGGCGGGATAGCCATTAGAGCAATTGCCCTACAGTGTCCACTGTATCGACGTTTTGTTCGATACCATACACAATGAGCTGTGGCAGCACAGCACAATGATCGCATCGAAGAGTTGTGCTCCAAAGTTGTGTCGGCGGCCAATGAGGAAGAACTGGCCTTAGCGATTTCTGAACTCAGGCGCGAACTGCGCCAGCATATTGATAGACTCAGAAACATAGCGATCCCGCAGGTTCCTCTCCTCTTTTTCGATAAAGACGACAATGACGCAGCCTAAAGCCTGTCTGCTCCGGGGTGGTTTCAAATTAGGGTGAAAAATTCTCAATTGGTGCAATGGCTGCCCACAGTATTGACGCAACCGATGCCCGAGTCCGTTGCAAAGCGAACAAAGCACCATTCATTCAATGCCAGCGGTACACAGGGTCCTCGTACAGAAAAGTGAGCAATTTTGAACAGACAGACGTCTCCTCATTCTGTGAACGTCAGCGACCTATGTCTTGTCTGCTGTGCGCGTCCGCTAATCAGGGGGAGTTTGGTACGGAGATTCTCGACCATTTCCCTGGTTGGGTATTCCCTAAGCTTTCGGTCTGTCTGGATTGCGGTTTTTCGGGGTTTACCACCTCCGAATAAGAATTGGCAATACTTTGCGGGAAGCACTCCGACAATTAAACCTCAATCCGTGGAGAGATCGAACGTTCTTTAGATTTTGCGTGTAACTCCTTAAAACTCAAAGATCTAGCACATGGTCAAAATTTAAGTCTCTTGTTTTTTATTTTGCAGCCGATGGGGGCATCCGGTCCTATACAGTAAACTCCGCCCCATTGTGGGAAAAACGCGAGGTCAGTGCGCAGCCGTCCAGACCTGGTAAACCACGACTGCCATCATGAACAGAAGGTAGATTCGAAGCCCCCACAGCACGACCAGTTCGGGACCCTTAAGGATTCGCCGCGGGATAAAATGCTTCTTTGCCCGAACCAGTTGATCGTGTTCGAGCGACGATAAAACCATGTCTTGATCGGAGCGGGAGAAACCTTGTGCTTCCTCTTTTCTTACCATCGTTCTCCTACTTTCCACCCAGAGCGGCAAAAATATTAGGCGCAATCACACTGATCCCGAACAGAACGCCCGCAGCGGTCAGGAGAAATACCACACCGCCCGACAGCACATTGGCCCACACCGGACTCACCAGGTCGCCCATGATTTCCTTGTCATTCACCAGCATGAAGAGAAACACCAGCGCAGGAGGCATCGCGAGAACGGCGACCACGTTGACGATCAGGACTACGTACACCAGCGGCAGTCCCGGAATGAGCACGATCGCCCCTGCCGCCACCGCGCACAGAGTCAGCACCGAGTAAAAAGACTTGCCTTGTCTCAGGGGAAGGTTCAGGCTGTGGGGTTTGTGAGTGACCTCACCAAAGGCATACGCCGAAGAAGTTGAAATCGTGATCGAAGCAACAATCCCGGCCTCCACCATGCCAAGCGCAAACAGAGAAGCCCCAAACCGGCCAATGATCGGCTGCAGAGCTTGCGCAAACTCAGCCGCTTGAAAATTATCGGCGCTCATCTGATGAGCAAACAACGGCGCCGTCGCGAGGATCGTAGCTATCGCAGCGGCAGCCGCCAACGTGGCTCCCAATACGGTGTCAATGCGGCCGAAGCGAATGTCTTTTGTGGTGAGTCCCTTGTCGACGGTCGCGCTCTGCTGAAAGAAAAGCATCCAGGGGGTGACCGTCGCGCCAATGTCAGCCAGCACGATCAGCAGCGTGTCCTTATTGAAACCGGGAAGCGGTTGCCAGCTAATAAATGCATGGCCCACCGCATGCCAGTTCGGATGCGTCATGAGCGCAACCGGAATGAAGACAAGGTTGAACACGGCGGCCGCGAGAGTAATCCGCTCCCAGGTCCAATAGCGATGGCTGACCAGCGCCGCGTATAGGATGACCAGCGCAATGAGGACTGCCATCCACGGAGGCACGCCAAAGAAACCGAGGCCAGCGCGTATGGCAATGAACTCCGTGATGAGAGTGAGAAAATTTCCGATGGCCAGGTCGATCATCGAAAACCATCCCCAGAACGGCCCGAAGCGGTCGAAGATCAGTTCGGCATGTCCGCGATGGGTCGCGGCGCCGAGTCGCACGGTCATCTCCTGTACAACAATGGCCATGCCAAACGTGAGAGCCACAAAAGGAATGAAGAATCCGATGCCAAACTTCGCGCCGGTCGCGGCGTAGGAGAGCATGCTCGGGCCGTCGTTCTCACCCAGCATGACCAGAACGCCGGGCCCGACCAGCAACCACAGCAGCCGCGCCCCCGAAAAAAAGCCGCGCTTGGCACGCGCTTCGGACACGCGGACGCGATCATGCGCCCGGTCCACGTCTTCGTGGGTGATGACGACGACTTCGTCTTCGGCGGCAATGCGCGTTGTCTGAGGGGGTTGTGAACCTACGCTCATGGGTCGAATCGGTTAGCGTAAGTATACAGCAAGAAGTAAACCATGGTTAATTCAGGAGAGAAATGGCTGATCGCGACTGATCAAGGGGAATGGGGAGAAACGCGCCGCGATTTACCCGGCTCGGCGGTGACCCAGACTCGCTCTGCCGCCGAGCGCCCGAGAGCGACCGTTCCAGCATCAGTGGCGAGGGTTAGCGTTTGATCGTAATTGCGTCCCGCAACGTGCACCCGCGCTCCTGGACGGACTCCGCGACCTTCCAGGAATTCCAGCAAATGCCGGTCGCGCTCGTAGATGCCGCTGACGACATAATTCTTTCCCGCGTCAGCGTGAGCGAGCAGCACAAGGCCTCGTCGTCGTCGGCTCCCGGGACTTTCGAGTTCGCTCAGATTGCCGTGAGGGCAGGCGCCGCCGCGGCCCAGTTTGGCCAGCAGCCGGGCTTCAAAGTCGGGCGAGACCGCATGTTCCAGACGCTCAGCTTCGTCGTGCACCCGATACCACTCCATGCCGAAGATCTCAGCCAGCATACGTTCGATGAGGTGATGGCGAAGCGTCAACTTGCGCGCGATCTTGCGTCCGGCAGAAGTCAGTCCGACATGGCCGTCGCCCTGCACCTTGACCAGCCCGTCCTTTTTCAACCGGCGCAGAGCCATAGTGACCGCGGGTGGCGACACCGACAGCCAGTGCGCCAGCGTAGCCGAAATCACGGTCTCGCCTTCGCTCTCGGCCTCGAGGATTGCCTTGAGGTAGTCCTCCTTGGAGACGGTGATCATTTGGGGAGATTATACGACTTAAGCATGGTTAACTGGCGAGCTGGGATAGAAGCTCGAATTTGATGGTTTGACATCATCTGCTCCGCCCCCTAACCTTGTTTATCCCGAACTATGAAAGTTCTCGTTATCGGCGGCGGTGGACGCGAGCATGCGCTGGTTTGGAAGCTGCGCCAGTCGCCACGGGTTTCGCAGGTCTATTGCGCGCCGGGGAATGCTGGCATTGCTGCGGAGGTCGAGTGTCTGCCCGCCGACACTAAGAATCTCGAGTCGTTGCTCGCGCTGGCGGCGCGGATCAAGCCAGACCTGACGATCATCGGTCCAGAGCTACCGTTGCAACTGGGCGTGGTGGATGAATTTACCCATCACGGATATCGCATTTTCGGTCCTACTCAGGCGGCGGCGCGACTGGAATCCAGTAAGAGTTTTGCCAAGGAATTCATGCAACGCTATCACATCCCAACGGCGCACTACGCCATTTGCGACAGCCCGCAGGATGTTAGCGATGCATTGCCCCACTTCCATATGCCGGTGGTGGTGAAGGCGGACGGATTGGCCGCAGGCAAGGGCGTCGTGATCTGCAAGAGCAAAGAAGAGGCTTCTGCCGTGGCGGCGGAGATGCTCAGCGGGAAGATGCTGGGCGAGGCGGGATCCCGCGTGGTGATCGAGGAGTGCCTGAAAGGTGAAGAGCTTTCTTTTCTGGTGCTGAGCGATGGCGAACGCGTGGCTGCGCTGGCCGCGGCGCAGGATCACAAGCGGGTGGGCGAGGGCGATACGGGTGCGAACACGGGCGGCATGGGCGCTTATTCCACTGAGGTGATGGTGGACGCGCAAATGCAGAACTGGCTGCTGCAGCACATCGCGCGTCCGGTGGTGGCCGGGATGAAGGCGGAAGGCGCGGAGTATAAGGGCGTCCTCTACTGCGGCCTCATGATGACGGCTCGCGGACCGATGGTACTCGAGTTCAATTGCCGCTTCGGCGATCCCGAGACGCAGCCCGTTCTTGTGCGCCTGGAAAGTGATTTGGTGGAGGCGCTGGAAGCTTCGATTGATGGCCGGGTCAGCGAGGGGGACTTTCGCTGGTCGGCGGATGCTTCGGTTTGCGTGGTCATGGCTTCGGGAGGGTATCCGGGCACTTTCGAGATGGGCAAGAAAATCAGCGGGCTCGAAGATGCCGAAAGAATTGCGGGGGTGAAAGTCTTCCACGCGGGTACAACGAAACACGACGACGCTTACTTTACCGCGGGTGGGCGAGTGTTAGGCATTACGGCCCGAGCAGCCAGTCTCGGCACAGCGGTTGAGCGCGCTTACGAAGCGGCGGCGAAGATCGGCTTCGGGGGCGCGTACTATCGCAAGGACATTGCGGCACGGGCGTTGAAGAAGTAGTCACAGCGGATTTACTGGTTCAATACGCGGGCGGGGACGCCCGCGGGACAGCCGCCGAGACGGCGACGCTATAAGAGGACATCATGAGCAAACCGCAGGTTTCGATTGTGATGGGCAGCGATTCCGACCTTGACATCATGCGCGAGGCCGCCAAGGCGCTCGAGGATTTCGGGATTGCGTATGAAATCGATGTAACCTCGGCACACCGGTCTCCGGAGCGCACGGCGGACTTTGCACGTAAGGCTGCGGGCCGCGGGATTCGGGTGATTATTGCGGGAGCGGGCGGGGCGGCCCATCTGGCTGGAGTGATTGCCGCACATACGACTCTGCCGGTGATTGGCGTTCCCATTCCCTCGACGCCGCTGAACGGGATGGATTCTCTGCTCGCGACCGTGCAGATGCCCGCAGGCATTCCGGTCGCTACCGTAGCCATCGGGAAAGCCGGCGCTACCAACGCGGGAATTCTGGCGGCGCAAATCCTGGGGCTTTCGAGTGAATCCCTGGCCAGGAAACTGGAGGCTTTGAAGGAAACGCTGGCCAATAGTGTCGAAGAGAAGTCACGAAAGCTGAAGATCACGCTCGGTACTTAGCGTGGGGTCTCGCGGCGTGGTTCGGTGAAATCTAAGCATGGGTGCGGGAAGCAAAATGCAGAGATCTTTCGCTTCGCTCAGGATGACAGCGGATTTTTTGAACTCTCGACAGCTTGGGCTGGTTGAACTGGGGTGCGCGTGATGCGGCCGATTTCTCTGGTAGTCTTCCTACTGTTTGCCATGACTATGGAGTTTTCCGGTCAAGACCGTTCATACGGCCGCTCCGTGGTGATAACGGACCGGGGCATCGTCGCCACCAGCCATTACCTCGCTTCGCAGGCCGGGGCGCAAATCCTGGCCAAAGGTGGAAATGCGATGGACGCGGCCATCGCTGCGAATGCGGTGCTGGGCGTCACCGAGCCCATGAACAACGGGATCGGCGGTGATTTATTTCTCATTTACTGGGACGCGAAGAGCGGCAAACTCTATGGCCTGAACTCGAGCGGTTGGGCGCCGCGTGGACTTTCCGTGGAGTTTCTGGCGAAACACGGAATCACGTCGATGCCTGGGGACGGGATCCACGCCGCCACGGTTCCCGGCGCGGTAGAGGGATGGAGCCAGGCGCACCAGCGCTTCGGGCATTTGCCGTGGAAGGAACTCTTTCCTCCAGCAATCTACTACGCTGAACAAGGTTACGCCGTACCCGAGATCATCCACGACTACTGGGCGGAGGATGAACCCAAGCTGCAAAAGACCAGCGAGGCGCGGAGGGTTTTTCTGCGAGGCGGCAAGGCTCCTGAAATTGGTTCCAAATTTTCCAATCCTGATTTGGCCAAGGCGCTGCGCTTGATTGCCGAGCAGGGGCGCGACGCATTTTACAAGGGCGAGATCGCGCAGGCCATCGTAAGTACTTCGTCGGCTTTTGGCGGAACCATGCAGTTAGACGACCTCGCCGACTTTTCAGCGGAATGGGTCGAACCCATTTCTATCGACTATCGCGGATGGAAGATTTACGAACTTCCTCCGAACGGTCAAGGCATGGCGGCGCTGGAGATGCTGAACATCATGAACACGTTTCAGCCTGACGCCGGCGGACCGCAGGGCACGGTGGAGCTGCATAAGAAGATTGAGGCCATGAAGCTGGCCTATGCTGATCTTTATCGTTACAACGCCGACCCAAGGTTCGCCAAAGTTCCGGTGCAGGGCCTATTGTCCAAGGCATACGCTGCGCAGCGCGCCGCACTCATCAATCCGAACAAAGCCAACTGCAATCCTGGACCGGGAAGCCCGGCCACGAGCGACACGGTTTATCTTGCGGCAGTGGACAAAGACGGCAACATCGCGTCGTTGATCCAAAGCAATTACTCCGGCTTCGGTTCTGGCGTTGTGGTGAATGGAATGGGCTTCGCGCTGCAGAACCGGGGAGGGCTGTTCGTGCTCGATCCCAGCCACCCCAACGTGCTGCAGCCGCGCAAGCGCCCGTTTCACACCATCATTCCTGCTTTTATGGAGCAGGGCGACGTGCACATTGGCTTTGGCATCATGGGTGGTCCAAACCAGCCTGTGGCGCACGCGCAGTTTGTTTCCAACTTTGTGGATTATGGGATGAACATCCAGGCTGCGCTCGAAGCGCCGCGCTTCACCGTGGCGGGTGGTACGGTGAGTTGTGACATTCCGATCGAGTCGCGGATCAAGCCCGAGGTCTTGCAGGCGTTGCGGGGCAAGGGCCACAACCTGATCGTGCACGGGGCTTACACTACGGCCATGGGACGCGGACAGGCGGTGATGCACAATTCGAAGAGCGGCCTGAACTCAGGTGCGTCCGAGCCGCGGGCTGATGGCGTGGCGGAGCCGGAGCCACCGCAGATACAGTTCTAGATTGGAAACTCGGCAGGCATTTCGCCGCGGAATGAGTAGCGCGACTGTCTTTCGCCCCGCTGGGGCTAGTTCATTTCGCACTTGCTACCCACGGCTTGCGCCGTGGGCTGTATTCTGTCGCCGCGTCGCGGCTCTGACGAGCGAAGCTATTTCTTAAGTCACGACACAGGCTCTACAGCTTAAGTCCCTTCAAGTACTCGCGCAGCGGACCGCCTAGGTCCTGGCGCTTCAGGGCGAACTCGATTGTGGCTTTTAGGAAACCCAGCTTGTCGCCGGTGTCGTGGCGCTTGCCGTCGAAGACGTAGCCATACATTTTTTCCTTCTTAAGCAATGCGCGCATGCCGTCGGTGAGTTGCAGTTCGCCGCCGACGCCGGCTTTGGTTTCCGCCAGAGTTTCGAAGACGGTTGGGGTGAGGACATAGCGGCCGATCACGGCGAGGTCGGACGGCGCCTCTTCCAGCTTCGGCTTCTCCACCATGTTGCGGATTTCGTAGAGCCGGCCGTCGAATCGTCCGTCGGCGGGCTTTACATCCAGCACGCCGTAGGCCGAGATAGCCTTGCCTTGAATAATCTGAATTGCGATCACCGAGGACTGGGTTTCATTGAAGACGTTAATCATCTGTTTCAGGCAGGGAGGGTCGGCGTCGATGATGTCATCAGCCAGCAGGACCGCAAAGGGCTCATTGCCCACCAACTCGCGCGCCATGAGCACGGCATGGCCGAGGCCGAGCGCTTCTTTCTGCCTCACGTAGGCAACGTGGATCATGTCGGAAATACCGCGCACGATCTTGAGGAGATCGGTTTTCTTGCGCTCCTCGAGCATTTTTTCCAGCTCGTAGCTCACGTCGAAATGATCTTCGATTGCCTGTTTTCCGCGGCCGGTGATGATGATGATCTGGTCGCAGCCGGAGGCGAGCGCCTCTTCCACGCCGTACTGGATAATCGGTTTGTCCACCAGCGGCAGCATTTCCTTAGGCTGGGCTTTGGTGGCGGGCAGAAAACGGGTGCCAAGTCCGGCGGCGGGAAAGACGGCTTTGCGAACTCTCATGGCCATGGGGGGTCCGTGGTCAGCGGTCATTGGATGTCCGCCTTCCGAATTAGAAATTGTACCTGATTGTGATCGGTGGCCGAGGCGCTACTGGAGAATGAGATAGTTTGTCGGTTTGTGTAAGTTGTAATGTCATACCAAACTCTGCTCTATCGGAGGTCCTCAATGAGACGCACGGTTCTCGTTTTTTTTGTGATGGTTGGTGTCCTTTGCGCGCAGCAGCCCACGGTGCCAGAGATACACTATCGGTCCGTTCCCGACTTTCTGAAACTTCCACCCGACCTGTACTTCGGAGAGGTTCCTGGGGTCGCGGTCAATTCCAAGCGACACATCTTTGTTTTCTCGCGTGGAAATACGACGGGCCCCGCTTATGGAGAGAGTGCCGCACAACTGCTCGAGTTCGACGCCAACGGCAAGTTCGTGCGTGAGATTGGTCACAACTTGTACGCATGGTCCTTCGCGCACTCGGTGAAGGTCGATCCGGAAGACAACATTTGGGTAACGGACAAGGGCTCCGACATGATCATCAAGTTCAATCCAGAAGGACGCGTCGTGATGGTCTTCGGCCGCAAGCAGGAAGCCTCCGACGATGGCACCGGTCCATTGAAGCATGCTAACCCGCCACTGCCTCCTGAGGATGGCATGTTCCGGCAGGTGACCGACGTGGCGTGGGACAAGTCGGGCAACACTTACATCGGCGACGGTTACATCAACTCGCGCATCGGCAAAGTCGACAAGGACGGAAACTGGCTCAAGTCCTGGGGTGAGCCCGGCAGCGGGCCGGGGCAGTTCGATACGCCGCACAGCCTTGCAGTCGATGCTGGGGGAAATGTTTACGTGGCGGATCGCGGCAACCGGCGAATTCAAGTGTTCGATGGAGAGGGAAAGTTTCTGCACCAGATCACCATCGACGTGCCGGTTGAGCCCGATGCGCGCCCAGCGATTGGGAACAAGCGTGTGCAGACGTCCGGGTCAAGAGCGCCGGGAGCGCCCTGGGCAATTTGCATCACACCCTTGCCGAACCAGGTGCTTTTCAGCTCCGACGGTTTCCCCGGGCGGATTTACAAGCTCTCACTGGATGGAAAAGTTCTGGGCGTGTTCGGGAAGTCAGGGAAGCAGCTGGGGCAGTTCGGATGGATTCACGAGATTGCTTGTCCGTCCGAAAACGAGCTCTATGTGGCCGAGATATTGAACTGGAGGGTGCAGAAGTTAGTTCTCGAACCGAGTCATTAAGTTAGGAATGGCGTTTTTGGCACTCGCTTAGCGTGTTAGAATTTCCAGAAGTATTCCATGCCCGGAACCCAATTGATCGAGCTAGCTCCGTCGATTTTGTCGGCTGACTTTGCCCACCTGGCGACGCAAGTCCAGGCTGCGGCTGAAGGCGGCGCGAGCGTGATCCATGTGGACATTATGGACGGGCATTTCGTTCCGAACATCACGATCGGACCGCCGGTGGTAAGGTCGTTGCGCAAAACCACGGACTTGCCGCTGGATTGCCATCTGATGATCGAGAATGCGGATCAGTACATTCCTGATTTTACCGACGCGGGAGCCGACTGGATTTCCGTACACCAGGAGGCCTGCAGGCACTTGAACCGGACGCTGCACCTGATACGAGATCATGGGGCGCTGGCAGGAGTCGTGATCAACCCAGCGACGCCTGTAGAGACTCTGAGCGAAGTGCTGGACATCGTCGATTATGTGCTGGTCATGTCGGTAAATCCTGGTTTCGGGGGACAGAAGTTTATTCCCGGGGCGGTGCATAAGATCCGCAAACTCTCGGAGTTGCGGGCGCAGCGGGGGCTGAGTTATCGGATTGAAGTAGATGGCGGCGTCGCCCTCGATACTGTGACCGAGGTGGTCCGGGCAGGGGCGGAAATTTTGGTAGCGGGCAACGCCGTGTTCGGTAAAGGCGATCCAAAGGAGAATGCCCAGAAATTGTTGAAGGCTGCAACCGAGGCTACTCTGCAGAAGGTGTAAAGTTGCTTCGAGTGGGGGCGTATCGTTCCCCATCAGTTCAGGTCGTACCGTCTTTTCTCGAGGGTTTCTATGTCACGTTGTATTCCGGTGGTGCTTCTTGCGGGTGTGCTCATGATTGTCGTGGGCTGCTCGAACAAGAAGGTCAGCAACCCGATCGCGAATGTCGATTCGAAGCAGCCTGACAAGGTCTTGTTCGACCGTGCCATGGATGCGATGAAGCACAACCGCTTCGATGTGGCGCGGTTGTCATTGCAGACCCTTATCAACACCTATCCCGATTCGGAATATATTGCGCGGGCGAAGCTGGCGGTGGCTGACTCGTGGTACGCAGAGGGTGGTTCCGCCTCTCTCGCCCAGGCCGAGATTGAATACAAGGATTTCGAGACTTTTTTTCCCAACATGCCGGAGGCGGCCGAGGCGCAGTTGAAGCTCGCCAACATCCATTACCAGCAGATGGAGAAGGCCGACCGCGATCCCACCCACGCCATGCGGGCCCAGGACGAATACCGGCAACTGATCATGCAGTATCCCGACAGCAAGCTGGTGCCGGAGGCCAAGCAACGTCTGCTGCAAGTGCAGGAAGTGATCGCCGAACGGGAGTTTGGTGTGGGACGTTTCTACTACATCCGCCAGTCGTATCCCGCCGCCATCGCTCGACTGGAATCCCTAGTCGACGAGTACCCGCTCTACAGTAAAGCTGACGAAGCTTTGTACTTGCTGGGGCAGTCGTACGAAGGCGAGATCGCCATGATGCGGGCCCGTCCGATCAACGAAGCTGCCAAAGCGCGCATGATCGCGGATTTTACCAAGGGCGCCACGGAGGCCTACGACCGCATTCTCACCCGGTATCCAGTGATGGATCGGGCCGACGATGCCAAGGCACGCCTTCTGGCCCTACATCAGCCAGTGCCGCGAGCTACCAAGGCTGCCGTCGCGGAAAACAAGGCGGAAGAGGATAGCCGGAAGGAGCCCAGTAAGTTCTCGAAAGTCATGGGGACGTTCGAAAAACATCCGAGCGTGGCTGAGGCGACGAAAGTTGGTGAGCCGACGCTGGTCGATCCCGCCCCGATGAGTGCAACTCAAGTCATGCAGGCCGCCACCCGTGCCGCGTTGGGAACTGGAGGTGCGTCGGATAGCCATTCTGTTTCCATTGAGACGGTGAAAGGTGCGCCGGGACCCGATCAACCTGCTCCCCGCTCGGATACTCCGTCTCCCGCAGCAGATACCGCTGCGGTTACAGTTACGAATCCGGCATCCACCGATGCTGCCCCACCTCCCGCCGCGGCTCAACCTGACCCGAACGAGTTGAAGCCCAACGTCGGCCCTGCGGATCCGAACGAATTGAAGCCCAATGTCAGCGACGATAACAATGGTCAGGCATTGCCTCCGCCGCAGCAAGTGAATGAGATTCAGAGCGGAGCGGCTGCCCAGCCGGCGACCGGGGCTGCCAGTCCAGCCGCCGCGAGCGGCGCGAAAACCGCAGATTCCTCCGCATCTTCTGCTACTGATCAGAGCGATGACTCTGATACGACTGCCTCCAGCAAGCATAAGAAAAAGAAGGGCATTCACAAGGTAGTGCCGTTCTGAGTGCAAGGCTTTCTTCGCGACTGCAGTTTGGGCAGGCTTGGATTACCCAGTGGTTACTGGTCCGTCGTAACGTTCTTAATCTCGTATCCTCATTGACTTAGAGTCCGGGACAATTTAACTTCGCGCTATCTCCCCTTTCAGTTAAAAGGACATCGCTTGGCGCGGAAAATACTGCTCGCCGATGACAGCGTGACAGCCCAGAACATGGGCCGGAGAATCCTCAGCGACGCCGGCTACGACGTCACTACGGTGAACAACGGCTCGGCGGCGCTCAAGAAAATTGCCGAGTCGAAGCCTGATCTCATCGTGCTCGATGTGTATATGCCCGGCTATGGCGGGCTGGAAGTGTGCCAGCGCCTGCGCGAAGCGCCCGAGACCGCGCGCATTCCGGTGCTGCTCACGGTGGGCAAGCTGGAGCCTTTCAAGGCGGATGAGGCGCGTCGCGTACGTGCCGATGGCTTCATCGTCAAACCGTTCGAAGCCAGCGAACTTCTCACGGCGCTCACCAAACTGGAAGATAAAATCGTGCCGCAGAGCCAACCTTCGAGGCAGAGCCGATTTGCCAAGGCACTGGCCGGGATTGAGGAGCCTAATCCATCGAAGGAGTTCGGCGACAGCGAGACGGGATGGAAGAATCGACTGTCGATTCCGCCTCCACCCTCCAAGCATCGTGAATCCGCGCCCGAGGAAACGTCCGCCGTCGTCGCGAGTTTGCGCGAGGCGGTCAGAAGCGAAGAGCCCAAGCCCGCCGAGATGAAATCGGGGCTGGAAGAGGCCTTGCTCTCCTCGATGCCGCAGGATGTCACGGACGAGGAGATTGCAGCCATTAAAGCTGCTGCCGCGGCATTCAGCGCCCCGGGCAATGAATCGAGCTTCAGGCAGACTCGCGACCAAGCCGAAGCCACAACTCAAGAGCCAGTTGCAAATGCCGGAGAGCAGCCAGCGGAATTCGCCGGCAGCGAAAATCCTTCGGCCGCTGCACAAGTCGAAACCTCGACGGAGGAAGCACCGGCTGCCGCGATTGTCCCGGAGTTAGCGGCCAGTAGCGTATCCGCAGATCCGGGTGCAGCCGCCAGGAGGCTCGGCGACGATGAGGTCACGGCGGCACTGGCCTCGCTAGCGCCTGCGAACGGTCACGGGGATTCGGCCGCGATCGATCAAGAAGGTAACAAGTGGGGGCTGGCATCGAGGGACCAAGTTCCTGTGACGATGGCGGTCGCCGGTGCGACGCAGGAGTTCAGCGGGCCCCGATGGATTGCCGAGTCGGTTGCGCTTCTGGACGATGAAGCTACGCTTGTCCTCGAACAGGAGATGGAGAAGGCATACGCAGCTTTTGCTGCGGCTGATGCCGCCGGGATGAGTTTCACGAGTTCGCATGCTAATGAAGTCCCTTCGCCGGTAGCGGAAGCTCCAGCGACCAACTCGGAGAGCATTTCTTATCCAGTCGCCTCGTCCTCAAATTCTAGTAGTTCTGAACCAACGCCACCGGAGCCCGCGATGCAAGCGGGCGGTGAAGAATCGGCAGCGCCGGGGGCTGAACCGAACCCAAAGGCCGTTCCTTCGACGGTGGACGCAGTTAGCGAAACCACCGTTTCGGTAGTTCAGGAGAATGCTGCTTACGCGGCTGCGGCCTCGGCCAGCGCTGGCCCCACCGAAGTCACGACAAGCGCGGAAGCGACGGCACAGTCGGCTCCGTCTGCTGAAACTTCAGACAACGTTGCTGTCGCCTCCGAGCCCCACGAACGGCAGGGCGAATCGGAGCTCGCCGCGGCCTGGGCGAACTGGAAGCAGATACGAGAGTCGGTGATCGGCTCGCAACTCAGTTCACAAATCGCCGAAACAGTCGCGGAACTCAAAGAGAGCAGCAGTGAGGCACAGCCAGAGCCTCAGGCCGATGCTGCGTCCGGCACGGAGGAAGAAACCAGCGAAATCTCGAACATCGTCGATAGTGTCCTCGCCGACTTGAAGCCTAAGTTGATGGCGGAGATCGCAAAGAAGATGGGGAAAGAGAAGAATAAGTAAATCGTGCTGGAACTCAACCGTTAAGAGCCCTCATCTCTCCTGGCATCGCCTGACGGCAAGTTGACATGCGCACATTTCGGTGCAGGATTTTCCTCAAAACAAATCTCTCGTTTCCGCCCAAAATCCAGAAAACAAAGGGTCGTTTTTTTGGCCTCGTAGATCTTATGGTTCTAAAGGTAGTTCCAGTTCAGTAACTGAATTGTTTCGTGGGTCTACTCCGTTCACCGACAGAATAGTGTCGCCCCAGTGGACACCAGCGCGCGCCGCTGATCCATCTTCGATCCCGAGCACCACCGCCTGAGCGGGGTTCTTCAGGATCAGCACCTAGAATCCGCGTAATAAACCTTATTGGTCGTACAGCGCCGCCAGGGCATTACCATCGCGAGAGGAACCATCTTGGATCTTCGTTCCAGCTTCGGAAAAGATGGCGAGCGACACTGGTTGTGCGAGCTTGCCGCCATTCTGCAGCAGAAACTTCTTGACTTCAACTCGGTCGTAGGCGACGGCTTGGAGGGAAGCGTTGACGGCGTCGACCACCAGAACGATTTCAATAGGCGGATTAGAGGCCGCCCCGCCATCCACGGCATGAAAGGAGAGGATGTTCTTCGGCTGTTTATCGTCCAGAAGAGCGAAGTCTTGCTTCTGTAGTCCGCGAACGAGTGCCCCAGATTTATCTGCTACCTGCACATCGAGTGTGATTTGCCGGTCCGTGCCACCTGGCGGTGGGGGCGGCGGCTCGGAAGGCCGAGTTTTGAGCTGGGGCGGCGCATTGTTTTGCCCCGATACGGTGGAGAGTGCTAGAAGCAGCACAAGAAACAACCGAAAGAACCGGCCCATGCTGATGCACCTCGCCTTGAAATTTTCCAAGGATAGTCCATCCAACAGAGAAAGTCTATGTCCGGGTGCATCAACAAATTAATGACAACGCACGCCGACGGCGACTGCAAGGGGCTAACTGGCCCACCATATAGAGTGGTGCAACTGACTTACTGTTGCAAAATCGCGATAGCATTTATCGACCGGAATTATGGGCTGCCGATCTTGGTCCAATTGAATCGCAAGAAATCCCAACGGCTCTGGATCAGAGCAGCTTGTGAGACGAGTGACCCTCTTTCATCCTGTTGTGAAATGACTACTGCGATCGCCGAGGAGCTGAACTAAGTAACCTCGGTAAAGATGTGCGCCACAGCGTACACGCCTGCCTATTTACTCGAAGCCGATCGATTCTTCCGGTGGCTTTCGATCTGAAGAGTCGGCGTTGCGGCCGCCGTTGCTTGCGGTACTATAGCGCGCAGGGCATAATCCTTTCGGACGAAGGCAGGCCAAGATTGCCTAGCACCACCGATAAATCTGGAACGGCCAGACAGGTTCCATGCTCAGCGGTAGGGAGAACACTATGTCGAGCCCAATACAAAGGTTGATTCGGATCAGCTTCACTGCGCTCGCGCTCATTGCACAGGCAATCGCCCAAGGCGGGGCAACGGGTGCCGTTACCGGAGTCGTGCAAGATTCTAGCGGGGCATTCATAGCGAACGCCGAAGTGCGCATCACCAACCAAGCCACGAAAGTTCTCGAGCGCACGGTCAAAACCGGTGCCGATGGCTCCTTCACCGCTCCGCTTCTGCCGGTCGGAACTTACACCGTGAGCATCCAGAGTGCTGGGTTTGCCCGAAGCGACTTCTCCGACGTTGTGGTTCGGGTCACCGAAACGACGCGCATGACTGCCAAACTGACTCCGCAGGCGGTTCAGGAGCACATCGAGGTTCAGGCGCAGGTCCAGGCCATCGATACGACCGATGCAACCACTGGCCAGGCTCTCGACAGCGGCACGATCCGTGCTCTGCCGCTGGCCACGCAAAATTTTCAACAATTGCTCACCTTATCCACGGGAGCCCAAGCCGACTTGAATGCAGCTTCCCAGTTGGGACGCGGCGCGGTTCGTATTCAGGTGAACGGCCAGCGGGAAGACAACAACAATTATTCGATCGAAGGCATTAGCGTCACCGACTACAACGTAGCCGAATTGACTAACACGCCGCTCCCGAACCCCGATGTGGTGCAGGAGTTCAAAGTTCAAACCTCGCTCTATGACGCCAGCCAGGGGCGCAACGGTGGCGGCGCCATCAACGCGATACTGAAGAGCGGCACCAATCAATTCCATGGCGATGCATACGAGTTTTTCCGCAATACCGTGCTGGATGCCAACGAGTACTTTCTGAATCAAACCGGCTCGCCCCGACCTGTAATTCAGCAGAACATTTTCGGGGGCAGCTTAGGGGGGCCGGTCAGTCCCGGTGGCAAGCTGGGCTTCTTCTTCGTCAACTACCAGGGCACGCGTCAGCGCAGCGGCGATTCTCCGGGAACTCTGATCAGCACGTTCATTCCCTATGTACCAGCAGCCGATCGTGGAACCACGCCCCAGGCCGAGGCCAATCTGGCCGCCGACTTTGGCGTGCCTCGCGCGGACCCCGTGGCGGCCTCGCTTCTGGCCTTCCCCAGCAATCAGTTCGGTGCCCCGGCCAACGGTTACCTGTTCCCGCTTCCAAACGTGCCGGCGGGAACTGCGCCTGGTTCTCTGGTCCAGTTCACTGTTAGCAAACCGGGCAGTTTCACGGACAATCAATTTACCGCCAACTGGGACAAGGATTTTCGCAACTCCCGTGACAGAGTGTCATCCCGTTTCTTCCTCTCCAATTCACAGCAAAACATCCCCTTCGGAGCGGGTGGCCTGCAGGCTTCGCTCGGTGGCGCAGCAAGCGGTACGGATCTGAACTTCCCTTACCAACTGCCGGTAAATGATCGCGTTTGGACCCTGGATGAAACTCACGTGTTCTCCCCAACCCTGGTCAACGATTTCCGCTTCGGCTTCGTCCATATCAACAATAGCGCGATTAACGTCAATCCGGTTACGGTCAGCGACGCAGGCATCGATCGGCCGACCGATAATTTGACTACCAGCATCTATAAATTCACTTTCTCGACTTCTGGATTCCAGTTCGGCCCAACCCCCCAAGCCAATCAGTACCAAACCCAGAACAACTACAACTTTGTCGATAACCTGAGCTGGGTGCGCGGCAGGCACACTTTCACTTTCGGCGGCCAGTACGTCCGCGTCAGCCTCAACAAGCAGTTTCCCCAGGTCTTCAATGGACAGCTTTTCTTCACCAACACAACCGGCTTGACCGACTTCGGGAATTTCGTAGGTGGCACGCCGGAGTTCAGCTTCGGAGGCGGAGGCGTTTACAACCACCAGTACCGGCAGAACAACTCTGCCGTCTTTGCGCAGGACGACTGGAAGACCACCGCAAACCTTACGTTGAATCTCGGCTTGCGGATGGAGTTCCTCGGCGCCTGGACGGATGGCGATTGCCACATTGGCAACATGGAATCGGATCTCACCCAGTCTGGAACTTATCCCTTCATCTATCCCAGTTGCGTTAACAAGCTGGGGGTCCCGGGATTGACTGGAAATGCCGCCGGGTCCACCTTCCGCAACAGCGTCTCCACGGGTTGGGGACCGCGCGTCGGTTTTGCTTGGGATGTCTCCGGGCGCGGCAACACCACGCTGCGCGGCGGCTACGGTATCTATTATGTTCGTGAGGATGTAGGCGCCGTCGACCAGCTCAGCTTCCAATCGCCATTCATCCCCATCGTTTTCTTCGGTCAAACTCCGGGGTTCGGCATGGCCAACTTCTTCACCGGAACCCCCGCCACGAATGCCAACGCGGTACCACCAGCAGGGACGCTCTCGGCTGCATGGCTGCCCTGCCTGGCCCGGTTGACGAGTTTCCCAGACACCAATGGGGCGGCCACTTATGGTGGCTGCACCGGGCCGGGTGTGAACAGCACTCAGAATCTGTTTGTCCTCGAGGTTCCGCGCCACTTCGTAGTGCCGAATACTCAGCAGTGGAATCTGACGCTGCAGCGAGAACTCGGCAAGAGCTGGGTCTTGGAAGTGGGGTACGTAGGCACGCACGCAATTCATCTTCGGGAGACACGCGACGCGATCCAATCCGTAGACGCCAGCCCTGCTCATCCCTTCACTGTCACGGACACAAACGGCAACAGCTATCAGATCACCACGAATACCTTCGCGAACGCAATCGCTCGCACGCCCGCGCCGGGACTGAACGGCTACAGCGGGTACCAGATCTTCGCCAACGATGCCTATTCGACATACAACGCGCTGCAGGCGACCGCCTCGCGGCGTTGGGGACAAAACTACGTGCAGGCCGCGTACACTTTCTCCAAGAACATTGACGCGACGTCCACCGGGAATACCGCCTTCAACACGGCCTACAACGATCAGAGCAACATCAACGCCTCTCGCGGCATTTCAGACTTCAACCGCCCGCAGCGCTTGGCGCTCAGCTATGTCTACAACTTTCCATTCTTCGCTCATGCGACCGGGGCGAAAGAAGTTCTTCTCGGCAACTGGGCCTTCAGCGGCGTAACCATATTCCAATCGGGCATTCCCTTCTCGATTTACGATTCCAGCGCAGGCACCGCGTTCCTGGGTCAGGGCAGCACTCCGCTGCTGGGAGCCAGTCTCGCTCCCGGCACCAGCATTGCGAGCGGACTAACCAGCGGTAATATCCACCAGCGCATCAGCAACGGCTATTTGAATCCGTCCGCGTTTGTACCGGCACCGCTGTTGTATCCAACCCAGTGCCAGAGTGATCCGAACTTCTGCACCACGGGTTTCGGCGATCTTGGCCGGAACCTTTACCACGGCCCGTTCCAGCAAAACTGGGACGCTTCGCTCATCAAGTATTTCAAGATTGGTGAACGTCAGGAAATCCGCTTCACTGCCGATTTCTTCAACATCTGGAACCACACGAACTTCGCCAACCCCTCGGTCACAGACATCGAGGCCTACCTGGCCAGCCCGACAAACAGCCCATTCGGCAAGATCGTCGGCACAGTTGGCACACCGCGACTGGTCCAATTCTCCTTGCGTTGGTCCTTCTAGCGGAGTCTGAGCGGGAAAGTCGGCGGGTGACTAAGGCTTTCGGGTCGCGGATGAATCGGACGGGGCACCTTAGGTCAATTCCGGGGATCTCCCGTAGATCCTGGTTCCTGGAACGGCGCATAACTTCCGGTTTAGTCCGTGACTCGTGCACAATCACGAGAGCGCCGCTGATGGGACTGCAATCCTTTACAGTAGCCCACTCTACGTCAACTGGCACGCGGATCGAAATTCTAAGCCAACACGTTCGCGAAAGGATTGCTCTCGGGCGGGCCTTGCCTATGAAATCGGGCACAATCCGAGAGGTGCCGCTTGCCCTCTCTGTCAATCTTGAGGGGGAACCATGGGAAACCTAAGCAGTGCGCTTCAGGGACTTAGAAAAGAGCGCAAGCAAATGCGGTCACAGGTAGAGAAGTTGGATCAAGCAATCTCAGTGATCGAGTCGCTGAACGGTTCGGGAACAGTCGGGAAAACAAATCAACCGACGCGAATAATATCGGCAGCTTCACGTCACAAAATGGCGCGGGCACAAAAGGCTAGATGGGCAAAAACTCGTGAAAAATCGCGGCCAATAGCACTAGCGAAGACAACGGCCCCGGCTCCTGCGAAGCGCACCATGTCAGCATCGGCCCGCAGGAAGATCGCCGCGTTTCAGCGGTCGAGGTGGGCGAAGGTGAAGCAGCAGAAGAAGGCCGCGTAGCTAGGTGACGCCCAGTCCAGGTACGGGGAAAATTGGCGTCAATGTCGCCGGGGGTGAGCATTGTATCCCCCTAAAGTTACCCCACCCCATCCCGTCACCCGCAACATCAGCGGCACGCCCGCCTACATGGCACCTGAAATTCTGCTGCAGAAGCCCTAGATGGACGCGCCGACCTCTTCTCCATGGGCCTGGTGTGT
Organism: uncultured Acidobacteriota bacterium; assembly: GCA_963838905.1. Lineage (GTDB taxonomy): Bacteria > Acidobacteriota > Terriglobia > Terriglobales > Acidobacteriaceae > JABDBE01. The sequence goes on along the minus strand of CAWITE010000009.1, from coordinate 302,305 downwards.
CACGAAATGCTCGGAGGCAGGCAACCGTTCAGGACCGATAGTATTGCCGGCACGATGGCGTCCGTTCTGCACAGCGAGCCGCCCTCGTTGGACGAACTCAATCCCAGAGTTTCCCCCGAGGTTGCTGCGGTTGTGCGAACGATGCTGGAAAAAAATCCGGCACAGCGCTACGCCAGCGCCAGAGATGTCTTGATCGACCTGCGCCGCGTGCGCCAGGGCGAGAAACCGGTCTTCGCCAAGGGTGCGACCCCAGAGCCCAAGAGCGATCAGACCCAGAAGAAGGCCGGGGTTCCCGAAAATATTCCGATCGTGATTGCTGTGGCGGCCGCTGTCATCCTGGTGGCGGGTTTATTGGTGCGAAGTGTTTTCCATAAGGGCTCAAGCCAGAGTTCCACCAACGTGGGACAACCCGCGGGCGAAAAGGCGGCCACGCTGGTTGTTCTTCCGTGCGACGCCATCTCCGATGACGCCAAACTCACCGCCTTTGGCAATGGTTTAGTGGACACGCTGACTGCTGACCCAACTGGGCGAGAACCATTCCCTGCAAGTCGTGTCTGCGGGTGAGATTCGTCAGAAAGATGTAACCAGTCTGGCCCAGGCGCGCCAGGAATTTGGCGCGGATACCAGCCTACACATCGGCTTGCAGCGGTCGGGCGCCTGGTCCGGGTCACCTATTCGCTCAACGATGCGAAGACCTGAAAAATGTTTAAGGCCGGCACGGTTGATGCCCCGGTGACCGACCCCTTCGCGCTCGAAGATCAAGTTGCGATCGCAGTCGCCGCGGCACTGGGATTGGAACTGAAAGCGGACGAGACCCGAGAACTTGCCTTTCACGGGACGACCATGCCCGATGCTATTACACTCAGGCCCGCGGATATCTGCAGGACGCGAGCAAAACCGCCGATGTGGACAGCGCGATCATTCTGCTCGAACAGGCACTCAAACTTGATCCGAATTATGGAAGAGCCGAAGCCGATCTGGGCAGCGCCTAATGGGCGAAATACACCTCCAGCAAAGACAAGAGTCTGATCGCAAAGTCCCGGCAGGCGTGTTCGAAAGCGAGGGGAAGATCGGCTGCGTTTTACTGCGATATATACGAAGCGAGATGGCAAGTGGTATGCTGCCCGCGGATTTCTCGGGCATTAGATTCACTGGCCTGTGACTTCTTCTCTACATTAAGTTCCTGCGGGGGTCAGCTGGTAGCCGAGTTCTTTGGCCTTGGCGGTTAAGCTTTTGATGCGCTGCTGGAGATAGCGATTTTCATAGGCCGCTGCGCCTTCATCAACGTACGGCTGAGCCCATCGCAGGAGCCGATAGATCAGCGTAGCCAACTTCCTGGCGGTAGCGAACACTGCAATATCTCCGCCGCGCCGTTGCGCGATCTTGCGGTAGTACGCTCCCAGGGCGGTCTGGCTGTGGCGCATGGAGAGCGCGGCCATGCGCAAAGCGGCCGCAACACGCGTGCTCGCACTGTTCCGCTTTTTCTTCTTCACCGGTTTGCCGCCGGTTTTTGGCACATGCGGCGCCAAGGTGACGTGCGAGACAAACTGCTTCTCCGTGGGGAAGCGGCTCAAATCTGGGCCGTACTCGCTGAGCACCACTTCGACCGTTTCCACTCCGATGGCATCGATGTGTGTGAGATCGACGCCGCTCATTCGGTATAACGCCTGCCGCTTCAGCTCCTGGCCGCGTTTTTTGATCGCCTTTGCCTTGTTGGTGTTCTGCAGAGGCGGTGCCGTTTGTCCCCGCTGCTCTTCTCGTTCCATCTCCCCGAGTCTCCGCAGGATTTCCTTCTCATATGCGGCCATTCGCTCCTGTACGGCGTCGTACATCTTCAGCGCCTGCTGCAAGCTGAACAAGTGATCCTCCCGCCAATGCCCGCTTAATTGTTCGGCAATCTCTTGCTCGGTTTTGCTGCAGCGTGGGTCACGCAACTTCGCCAGCTGCAAGGCATCCCGCTCTCCTCCGGCGATGGCCCGCAGAATCGCCATCCCGGTCACCCCATCGATGTCGGAAACTGCACGATGCACGCGCACGTTCATCTGGTCTAGGCTCTTTTGCATCCTCCGCAGCCAGTCCCCAGACTCCGCCACCAGGTTCGCCTTATCCCGCACCAACGTTCGCAGCAAGCAGACCGCTTCCTCGGGCCGGAACGACCCCCGCAGCAATCCGCAACTGTGCAACCGCTGAATCCACTCACAATCTGTCGGGTCCGTCTTCTTGTCCCGCCCCGGAACTCGTGCCAACTGCCGCGTATCCACCAGCAACAGTTGCAAACCTTGCCCTTCCAACACCTCGTGCGGTGCAATCCAATAAACTCCTGTGCTCTCCATCGCTACCGACTCTACATGGCGTTCCTTCAGCCACTCCGCCATGCCAATCAATTCCGGCGTCGTTGCCCCGAAGCTGGCTATTTCTCGACTGCTCCCATCCAAGGTCGGAGCGCATACCCAGTGGCGCTCGCTCCCGAGATCGATCCCGGCCACGTTCCGTCGAATTACCGGCAAACCTTGAAGCTGCCGTCGGTTCTTTTCACAAGTGTCAATATCATCTCTTCCCAGCATATGCGACCTTTCTGAGCACGCCCGCCCAGGTTGGCCGTTTATGGATTCTGGCCTAGGGGAGAGCTATGGAAGCCTCGCCAATGTTCAATTGCCTTCCCGGAACCATGCTCACTTTCGCGGCATCTGCTCGAATGTAAATAGGGTCATAGCTGCGGTCGCGCTCTCTTGCACGATACCGTCGGCGTCGTCAAAAGTCACAGATTATTCAATCGGGCGAACCGGTGGCGAGGCTCACTTGCGGCTCCTGCGGGGAGGTCCTTTGAAACACTCGGGGCGCACGTGTTAGGAAAGGAATTGACAGAATTTGCGGTTTCCGGCGTGCCGTTGGCTGCCGTTGGCTGTGCTCTATTGACCTGCCCACGATTGCGTCCTAACATTCCCGCCAATGGCTACCCCCTCCCAACTCGTTGGCCAGACTGTCTCGCACTACCGCATTATCGAGAAGCTGGGCGGCGGCGGGATGGGAGTCGTCTACAAGGCTGAGGACACCTCCCTCGGGCGCTTTGTCGCGCTCAAGTTTCTTCCCGACGATGTCGCTCAAGACCCGCACGCATTGGAACGCTTCCGCCGCGAAGCTCGCGCCGCTTCCGCACTGAACCATCCCAACATCTGCACCATCCACGAAATCGGTGAGCAGGACGGTAAACGCTTCATCGCCATGGAATTCTTGGATGGGCTGACGCTGAAGCACCGTATTGCGGGCAGACCGCTGGAGACCGAAACCGTGCTGTCGCTGGGAATCGAGATCGCCGACGCGCTCGACGCCGCGCATGCCGCTGGCATCGTTCACCGCGACATCAAGCCCGCGAACATCTTCGTGACCAAGCGGGGACACGCAAAAATTCTCGACTTTGGCTTGGCTAAAGTGACACCAGTCCTCAGCAACGTGCAACAAGCGGGTGTGACCGCACAGTCAACGGTGACGCAGGAAGAGCATCTGACCAGTCCGGGAAGTGCGCTGGGAACGATTGCGTATATGTCGCCAGAACAAGTCCGTGCCAAGGAGTTGGACGCACGTACAGATTTGTTCTCGTTCGGGGCGGTGCTGTACGAAATGGCGACCGGGGCGTTGCCTTTTCCTGGGGAAAGCACAGGAGTGATTTTCGAGTCGATCCTGAACCGGGTGCCAGTTCCCCCGGTGCGATTGAATCCCGGTCTCCCAGCCAAGCTCGAAGACATCATCAGCAAGTGTCTGGAGAAGAACCGAGACCTGCGCTACCAGCACGCCTCGGACATTCACACCGACCTGCGACGGCTGAAGCGCGACTCCGAGAGTGGACACGGTTCCGCGGCAAGCTGGGGCACGTTGAGGGTGCCAGAAACTCCTGCGGCTCGGGTTGCAAAGCTCTGGAAAATTGTGGTTCCCGTCCTGTTGGTCGCCTTGCTCATGGCGAGCAGGTTTTACTATCGTTCGCATCGAAGCCAGCCTCTGACAGACAAAGACACCGTCGTTCTCGCCGATTTTGCCAACAAAACGGGCGATGCCGTGTTCGATGACACTTTGAAGACGGCGCTCAACGTTTCCCTGCGGCAATCGCCTTTCTTGAATGTGCTCTCCGACAGTGAAGTGGCGAAGACCTTGCAAATGATGACCCGTCCACCCAGCACGGAACTCACGCCAGAAATAGCCCGCGAGCTTTGCCAGCGGGCGGGCAGCAAGGCCTACATTGCCGGGTCGATCGGCAGTCTGGGCAACGAATATGTGCTGGCGCTCAAGGGGGCGAATTGCCAGAACGGAGACACGCTGGCGCAGGAGCAGGTCACGGCGGCGACCAAGGAGAAGGTGCTGGACGCGCTGGGCGAGGCGGCGTCCAAACTGCGGGGTGAGCTGGGCGAATCGCTGGCCCTCGTACAGAAATTCGATGTTCCGCTCGAACAGGCCACCACGTCGTCGCTCGATGCTCTTCAAGCCTACAGCCTCGGAATGGAACAGGCTGCCAAAGGAGATAATCTTGCGGCGCTTGGTTTTCAAAAACGTGCCATAGAAATTGATCCTGACTTCGCGGCCGCCTACCGAGCTTTGGGGATCGCCTATGGCAACATGCGCCAGGATGACTTGGCGCTGAAATACTTGAAACAAGCTCTGGAACATAAGGACCGAACTAGTAAGCGGGAGAGATTGCTGATCGCGGCCGAATACTACTCCATCGGCAATGAAGTAGAGAACACGATCGAAGCATGGGAACTCGTCAAACAGAGCTATCCCCAGGACCGTTCTCCTTACATGGATTTGGCGAACTTGTACCTACAGTTGGGCGAATTCGACAAGGCTGCGCAAAATGCGCTACAGGGGGTACGGCTCGATCCCGACGATTACATCGCATACAGCAGTGCGGCTTATGCTTACATGGGCCTCAACCGGCTCGCAGATGCACAAATTGTGATCGAGAACGCACAGAAGCATAAGATCGATAGCCCCCGCCTTCACTACGACTTGGGACTGATTGCGCTGGCCGAAGGAGATGAGGCCAAACTGCAAAGGGAAGACAGCTTGGCTAAGAACAGCCCGGAAGACGAATACTTTCTGCTGGAGCGCGACGCCGAGTTAGCTGCATCAAGGGGGCAATTGCGGCATGCGAGAGAACTCTATGACCAAGGATCTGCCATGGCAGAGCACATAGGACTGAAAGAGTCGGCGATCGGTAACCTTGTCATGAGGGCGTTCGTGGGAGCAATGCTGCAAGACTGTGCTGAGGCGCGTCGGGGAGCGGCGGCGACCCTGCCGCAGTCCATGACGGCCGACCTCATGCTCAAACTGGCGGACGTGTATGCCCATTGTGGCGACGATGGCAGGGCGTTTAAGCTAGTGGCTGAGGGAGCGAAACTGCGCCCCAGCGACACGCTTCTCCAGTCCGTGGAGGCCCCGAAGATTCGCGCAGTCTTGGAGATGAATCACGGCCGTGCGTTGCGCGCCTTAGAGTTGCAGAGGACGGCTCTACCTTACGATCGCAATGCAACCGAGTCGCTGTACACGCGCGCCAGCGCGTACTTGCAGGCCGAGCAAGGCTCGCAAGCAGTTAAGGAATTCGAGAGGGTCCTCGCCTTGAAGAACTACTGGCCACCCGATCTCATGGTTCCCTTGGCGCAACTGGGATTGGCGCGCGCTTACACTCGGCTTCACGACCAACAAAAGGCTCGCACTGCCTATCAGCAGTTCCTCACTCTCTGGAAAGACGCCGACCCCGACATCCCTGTCCTGAAGGAAGCCAAAGCGGAGTACGCGAAGCTGCAATGAGGCCTACGGCAACTATGGTAATCACCGCGTGGGTGATTTCGCTTCTTGCTATCCTGCTGGCTCCCATCCTTTTAATCCGGTTCCGCAAACGGCGGGTAGCGGCCTTCAACTTGGCCATTACGAACCGAATCACGAGCCGATTTGCCGCCCGATCGCCCGGCTTCGGCATTCTTACGCACATAGGTCGAAAGTCAGGCAGGGTCTACCGGACGCCAGTAAATGTTTTTCGAGAGCACGACGGATTTCTGATTGCGCTCACCTATGGACGAGATTGCGAGTGGGTCAGGAATGTACTAGCCGCTGGTGGTTGCCAGCTTGAGACTCGCCGCGTGCGGTATCAACTTTCTGCACCAACCATCGTGTATGACCCCACTCGGCGACGATTCCCGCTTTTCGTGCGTATAGTCCTCGGGATCATTGGTGCGAACGATTTCGTGCAGCTTTCAAGTTCTCAAGCGCAGGGTGTTGCACCCTAATTAGTCGAGCGAAGTGGGTATGCGGTCTCCCAAGACGCCCCCCGATTTGCATCATTTCCTTGCTGTCTTCATGTCGACGCTCGGCATCAAGCGTCTTTGTCCCGAGCCACCGTCTTTTCGATTCGAACGTCATTCGTTTCCAGTTCGAGGTTCGAGCCCGTGAAAGAGTCTCGTGCAGATCCCGGTCCTTCAACCTGCAACACAAGACGACCTCGTCTAATGGGAGAGCCGCTTGGAGATCAGAGTGGCGTGGAGTACGCTGTCCTTGTCCCAAGTGCCCTTGCAGATCACTTGATCACCGTCTTTAACCTGGCTCGCATCGATGTCGTTGACCGTCTTGCTGCCGTGCGCCTGACTAACCCATTTGGTCGAGCTGTCGTAAGCGACGGTCTTCTCCTCGCTCGAAACCACCTTGCGAACGGTCAACGTAGATTTATCCTGACTGCTACGGATGATATTGCCATCCCAGCTATCCTGCTTTGCCATCTGCTGCTGGGCGGGGGCCGACTGCACAAACAGCGCCGATATCGGGAAAGCAAGTACGGATACGAACAACAGCCTGAGTACCTTCTTCACCATGGGATCTCTCCTCTACGGAAATATGTGCTGTCTGGCAGAAAACAATAGACCTAGCTAAAGGCTGTTGCGAAACCCCGAAGTTTTAAAATTGGTGGTTTGAGCCAGTATTTTCGTGCTGAAGTGTGCTCGAGGGGCGTTGGTTGGAGTTGCCGGCTTGAGTGCTTGACCGGCAACTCGCCAAGGCCCAATCGGTGCCGATGGCCCATGGGTCTCCCAGCCGGGTGGACCACTATTTCCCGCAGTCAACGTGGAGTCGAGGACTAGAGATTGCCGAGGTCCAGCGCGAGCCCGAAATTCCATGCTTCTGACAGCCGAAACGGTGAGCACGTCGGGTGCGGGTTCTCTCCCTCGATCGAGCCATGATCCCCAGCCGACAATCTGTAACTGGTGATTAAGGTCGGCGGGCTGAGTAAGGCAGAGTAACAGACACAGTAACGCCAAGCAGAGAGTTAGACGAAACCAAGACGTCATTGCGAATCGGCCTCCCGCGCACGCTGCAGATTGCGCTCCTTATTGAGTTCTGCCAGTTGGCGCAAGCATTGCTGCATTTGTTGCCAAGCGGCGACGCCTTCTCGCGTGGCCTCCTCGGCTGCTTTGGGAACATAGTAGCCCGTGGTCTTGCCTTTCTCCCCGCGGTAACTCACATTCAGATGCGGACCATGCTTGGGTCCATCGCCCTGACAATGGCAGCCCGCTCGTCCGCAGGTGCGGTAGGTTTCCGAGAGCGTTCCAAAGACAGCGATCTCGGCCAGACGTTCGATCTCGCCCAGCAGCTTGCGTCGTTGGGCTGTGCCCTCAACTGACTTGGTCATGGTCCCTCCGACGCTGTTGATAGCGAGCGATGGAAAATAGATTCTTGGTGTCAAAGAGTAGATCGACGGGATCGAGCAAATCGTCTTTGAGCAGGGCGGCTTGCTGGGCCAGAGGGGAGTAGAAGAGCCAGGTTTGGTGAGAAGAGGGAGCGATCATGTATGTACTCGAGTATATCGAGTAAGTTTACATTGTCAAGAAAATAATGAGCGGATCAGCTTTTTTTTGGGGGGTGGGACCAAAATCTGCAGATCTGCCACGCCGCTACATCAGCGACCCGCATCAATCAAGCGCTTGAGCCCTGGGTTTCGCAACGGCCTTTAGCTAGCTGGTCAACTCCCGGATCACACAACACTCTTAGTTACTGCGGAACAAGTTGCAAATCTGGACCACACTATTTCCAGCTCGCCCGTTTCCTGCAGCCCGCGATGATCGTGATAGAGGATGTCGATCTGATCGCACGCGAGCGAGGAAGCATGTACGGACCCTGCGACGAAAGTCTTCTGAACAAACTGCTGAACGAGATGGATGGCCTGCGTGAAGACGCTGCGATTTTGTTTATCCTCATTACAAATCGTCCTCAGAAATTGGAGGCGGCACTTGCATCAAGGCCGGGACGTATAGATCAGGCGATCGAGTTCCCGCTGCCTGACGAAAACGGACGAAGGCTACTCGTCGGTTTATATGCCTGCGCTCTGCCATTGGACGAAGATGTCGTGGAGACGATTGTTAGCAAAACGGACAAGGCCAGCGCCGCTTTCATCAAGGAGCTTATGCGAAGGGCCGCTCAGTTCTATATCCAAAATGGCTCTGAGGGCGCTTTGCAGGTGGCGGACGTAAACGCAGCTCTGGAAGAGATGCTATTTACCGGCGGCTCGCTTATGCCAAACTCCTTGGTGCGGCAGACGTAGCATTTACGTCGGTAAACTGACTTTAGCTACTCATTGCCCACGAGTTGGGCAGATCAGTACAGCAGCAAGGCAAAGCATCGGCCTTCATCTTGCGATGTGTATATTCAAGCACTTGGCACGCTGCGAGTGCTTCTCAGTCGTACTAAACGTACTCCACAATCACGTTTGCTGACACCTAATGTGTCACCCAATAATCGCCAATCCACCAATACCTCTACGCCCCCAGAGCAGCCAATAGAAAGAAAAACGAACCTGCGCTGTTTCAGTGTTTCAGTTGTCAAAGGAAGACGCGGATCCAGGTAGCGCTCTAGTAGCCGGCCATTGACTCTAAAGGGGTTAATAACCGGAGGAGCCGGAGGAACCGTAATACCCGGCGCAATTTGCTACCAAATTGCTACCAAAACATGCAAGTGGGTTCGGGGCTGAATCGTGGGGGATCGGACCCATTACTGTCGCACTTAAGCATCTTGATCGTTGCATTATGAGGGAAATGGAGGTCGGTAGGCCATCCTAAAGGGAGCAACTAAGTCCAATAAAATCCGCAACGCACCGCTCCATTTGAGATTGCTTTTGGCAGGTTTCGGATGGCTTTCACGGACAAAAGGCGAAAAGGCGGACATTCGCGCGCCTGCTTCCGCCTCTTCTCAGGCTCGCCAGTGGAAAATGCGCGTGCTCGGAGCCGTGAAACAGGTGGCGGAGAGGGAGGGATTCGATTACCGCCGTCTAGCGCAAGTGCCGATGAATCCTACACTTCGGTGATAATAGCCTGTGTTTGTGCGGGTTACAAGCGAATTCAATCTTAGGCTACAGTTTCTATAGTTTCTCCAATAGGCCGCAGTTTCATGGAAAACGGTATCACTGGTATCAGTAGGCACTGCTTGGAGAGGGACCGGTTGTTGGCCCCAGATTGACCCATGAAATTGCCATAGAGGAGGGGACTTCCGGACGCTTGAGGATTTCCGCAAGAGATTGGATTGATCTTCTCCGCGGGAATCGTCCATCGCGACATCAAGCCAGCGAACGTTTGGGCTTGCTTCCCCGGGCTTATTTCCTCCAACTGATCTCCCGGTTTTCAAAGTCGAAGCCGATTTCTTCTAGGTGCAGACCCCGTACGCTCAACAGCCCATCGAAGTCGCGTCCATCATCTCTTTGGTCTGCCACCACGAAGCCTGTCTGTGGGCCAAGCTCTTCTTTCCCCAGACGAGTGTCCGGGATCAGTACCGCCCGGCGTTGAAAATCTCCACCAACGTTGGTCGCCTTGGCGACCCCTCCAACTGGCAGAGAGATCGGGTTCTTAAGGCGACTTTGGAAGAGCATCAAGGCGGAAGCTCCCGTGTCGACCAGCAACCGTACTGGCTGGTCGTGCAACCGCGCTTCGACTACGACAAAAGGTGAGCCGGTTTCGAATGAGACCACGGACCGAGTTCGGTGCACCGGGCCGAACCGCAGTCGTTTGGTTCTGTAATCGATGCTGAAGCTATTCTTGCCCAGCACGTCCAGACCAACGACCGCATCAATTCTCCGCCCCAGTGCCTTCTCCAAGGAGGAAAGGTCCTGCACCAGGACTGGAACGCTTTCGACGCGGGTGGGACCGACCCCAACGAACGGCAAGGTGGCAAGCTTGGTCTGCACATTCTGGTTGACTAAAGCTACCTTGCCATCCCTCTCCCCGAGACCGAGAGCGGTTACAATTCTCTGATCGATCATGCTCGGGTAGGCTCCCGTATCGATAATAAAGGTCAACTTCTCCAGGTTCCCGATCGACCCTTCCACGACCACCAGGTAATCCCGGTAGAGCTGAATGGGAAGCTCCATGACATGGTCGGAGACCGGCTTCGTCTCTACCAGCACGGGGACTGAATTGGACTGGGCAAGTAAAGGGTTACAAAACAAACTTAGGACCGCTATTTTGGCGATCGAAAGCAGGAATGGTTTCATACGTCACCTCCGCAATGGCGTGTGGTGACGCGGACTCTGAGGCCTCTAGGTCAGGACCTCAAGACACCTGGAAATGCTTTCTGTGTGGAACGTTGGACCGGCAGTTGCTCCCCGTTTACTCTCGCTGCGACAGCAACTTACACGCATTGTTCCTGGAGGATTCCTGCGGCAGTTGGACGGTTTGGCCGGGGGTGGTAGACTCGCCTAAACCATTCCGGGGGTGAGACCCCTTTGGAAAGACAGAGCCCACTTGGTCCGTCCGTTCGCTTTGGGCCGTTCGAACTTGACGTTCGCTCGGCCGAACTGCAATGCAACGGGCGCAAAGTACTCCTTCACGAACAGCCCTTTCAGGTTCTGCTCGCACTGCTTGAACGTCCCGGTGAGTTAATCAGTCGCAAGGAATTAGTCCAGCGGCTTTGGCCGGATGGCACGTTTGTGGACTACGAACGCGGTCTCAATAAAGCGGTCAACAAGTTGCGGGACGTTCTGCGAGATTCGGCAGACTCGCCGCGCTTTGTGGAGACGATCCCGCGACGCGGATACCGCTTCATCGCACCGCTGGAAGGTGACAGTCGCAGCCCGTGTCCTTCACCGTTGGTTGCCGACGGCTCTGCCATGCCCGCTGCCAGTCAACAGGATTCGGCAGTTAGGACTGTCGTCCCCAAGGTGAATGGGCGTTGGCTAGTGGCGGCCGCAATCTTGGTGCTTTCTTTCGTCGCCGCTGGAGTGTACAGGTTTACGAAGCGTCCGACACCGACTCCGCGAGAAGTCAAGCTGCGGCAACTCACCTTTGACTCTGCTGAGAATGCCGTGCAAGGCGGTGCGATTTCTCCTGATGGCAAATATCTGTCGTACGTCGACGGGAAAGGAATCCGCCTTAGGCTGCTGGAGACAGGCGAGACTCAGGTCGTTCCTGAACCGGAGGCGCTTAAAGGTCGCAAAGTGGAATGGGAGATCTGCGCGTGGTTTCCGGACAGTACCAGGTTTCTGGTCAATGCCCATCCGCCAGGGTTGTTCCCTGAGCAGTGGGACTCGCAAGGATCGAGCATCTGGGTTATGTCGGTGCTTGGCGGACCGCCGCGCAAGCTTCGCGATGATGCTTCTGCTTCTGCGATTTCACCGGATGGATCTACGATCGCCTTTGGAACGAACAAAGGCGCCTTCGGCGAAGAAATCTGGTTGATGGGGGTAAATGGCGAGAAAGCGCGGAAGCTTTATGAATCCGACGAAAAAAACAGTGCGGTTTCCGGTCTGAGCTGGTTCCCGCATGGTGAGCGAGTCTGGTACGGTGCAATCGATAAATCCGGGTATGCCCTGTTTACCCGGGAACTGAGCGGAGGGCCCGTCACCACAATATTTTCCTCTGTGGATATGAAAAAAATCCAAGACCTTGCCATGTTGCCCGGCGGCCGGTTGGTCTACAGCTTGCACGAACCGGACGCTACGAACTGCAACTACTGGGTAATTGGTCTCGATGAACGAACGGGTGCCCTCACTGGCAAGCCGACGCGACTCACGAACTTGGGCGAATCTTGCATGGATAATACAAGCGTGACGGCGGACGGCAAGAAGTTGGTATTCAAAAAGTGGATGGCTCACTTCCAGGTCTACGTATCTGATGTCGCACCGAACGGGACAAGCATCTCGGGAACTCGACGCCTCACTCTGACGGAAAGTGTCGACGTCATAATCGGCTGGACCGTGGATAGCAAGGCAGTTATTTTCTTATCTAATCGCAATGGTCATATGGGTATTTTCAAGCAGTCGCTGACCGACGACACCGCGGAACCGCTGGTGACCGGGTCAGAGAATGTACAAAGCGCGATGCCCTATGGCCCGTGGATTGTCTACCAAGTGTCCACGAAACCGAACGACTCTTCGGCACCGGTCCAAGTCATGCGGATCCCAATCACGGGAGGACCCTCGGAGTTCGTGTTAACGGCAAACCGTCCTGGAGTTCCGATGTGCGCCAGACCTCCGGCAACTCTGTGTGCGATCGTGGAGTACAGTGAGAATCACAAGCAAGCTGTCGTGACAGCCTTCAATCCTCTGAAAGGCCGTGGTCACGAGATCCTCCGGTTCGATCTCCCGAAAGAAAATTATTTCCAATACGACGTATCTCCCGATGGCACTCGCATCCTCTGGGCAAATGAACAGGAAGGACCGGTCCACATTCTGTCGTTGAGCGGCAAGCCCCAGGAGATCAAGGTGAAGGGTTGGAGCAACTTTGGGGACATTGGATGGGCGGCGAACGGCAAGGCGCTACTCATCTCGAACGGTGTGCAGGGAGGATCAGTGTTGCTGCATGTGGATTTGCAGGGCAACGCACATATGCTTTGGCAGCAGCACGGAGGCAAGGGGACTTGGGGCCGCCAGTCTCCAGACGGCCGTCATCTGGCGATGTTGGGCTGGGCCGTGGATTCAAACTTGTGGATGATGGAAAATTTCTGAAATCAACACCAACAGTCTCCGACTTTTAACTCATATCTGATGGAGAAAGAAAAATGAGTACCTGGATTTCGAAGCACCGCTCGAAGCCAACGTTTTAGAACTGGAGCTGAGCCTTCAGTTGTATATTCCGCGGTGAGGCATCGCCCCCCACACCGGCCCCCAGAATGCCCGTCGGGGGCATTTCCATGTAACCAATCTGCCCCAAGGTCGAGTCATTGCTGTAGTTATTCGGACCGCCAAAATTCGGATGATTGAACAAGTTATAGAACTGAAAACCGATCCCCAGCACGGCATTTTCCCAACGAGGGATCTTTGTGTTCTTCATAATGGTGAAATTGGTATTGAAATAGTTCGGATAGCGAAAGCGATTGCGTCCTTGAGCGAAGGACACAGCGGCGCCGCTACAAGGCCCGGAGGGACCCGGCAGCGTCCCGGTGTTGAATCCAGTTTCGCAGGTCGCCTGCACAAAAAGTGCGTTTGGATTGGGGGACCCATCGGCCAGAACTTGCGGCGGTTGACACGGATGCGGGGCAAGGGGAATAGCCGCACCTTCCCCGCACGGCATCCCAGGCGGAAGAGGGCCGACGGGGACGGCATAGATCGGCCCATAGAAATTCTTCGCTTGGAGGATCGAACTTTGATAGTTGTCGATCACGGTGTAGGGGAAACCGGTGTGGGCAAAGATGGTCCCCGAAATCTGCCATCCTTTCACAAGGTAATCCGATCCATAGCCGCGCAGCGCCGCCCTAACCGGAACTTCCCACACATAGTTCGCATTGAAGGAGTGCCGCACGTCGTAATCTGCCGATCCATAGCTGCCCCGGAAATTGTTCGGATCCTGAGGGACCTCGGAGCTCCCAAAGGCAAATTGAAAGAAGCCACCGTTTGATACCTCGTCGAAGGCGTGACCGTATGTATAGTTAGCCTGGAATATACCTTGACTCCAACGTGTGAACCGATGCTTAAACGACACAACCATGCCATTGTAATTCGACACCCCGGCGGTGGTCAGCTGACTCACCTCTCCAAACTGCGGATCGGCACACGGCGGAACAGGAGGGCTTGTGCATTCCACGGGTGGCAACGTGCCAAAGCCAAATGCATTCGCCGATTGATTCTGTATCAGCTCATGTAGGCCATGATTGCCGAAGTACCCGATGCTCATCGACGTGGAGGCGCCGAAGGCCTGCTGCACTTCGAGGCTCCACTTCTGATATTGCGGCGATTTAAGCAAGCGATCGGGGCTTGTCACGCCTGGGGGTAAGAAGGGGTTATGCGTGAAGCCGTTAACCTTGGCTTGGATTTCAGCGAAGCTTTCTCCCGCCGCGAAACCGCTCAGGAACTCCGCGTTCGAATTCGCAGCATCTTTGAAGAGGCTCGTCGTCTCGTTCGGGGCGATGTTGTCGTCTAGAATGGCAAAGCTGTTGAAGAGTGGTGGGTTGAGGGCCATCGGATAGCTGCTTGAGACGCCGGGCAACTCGTCATAAAAGATACCAATTCCGCCGCGGAGCACGGTGTTGTGCAATACGCCCAAGGGTTGCCATGCAAAGCTGAATCGTGGGGCCCACACAATGCTGCTGAGTCCCTCGTACGCATGCTTCAGGTTCACCAGTATGGCCTGATTGTATGGCTGGTCCGGGTCATGGCTGACTGACTGAAAGGGTCCTGCCAGCCGCGCGAAGCAGCGCGTTTGACAAACCGGATTGGACGGATGCTCAGCCCTCAGAGCCAGCGTAAGCGATAAAGTGGATCGCGCGTGCCATTCCTCCTGGGCATAGAATCCTAGAATGTAGTTGGAAATGTAGGTCAATGGCTGCGAAGTAAACGATTGAGTCAGTTGCGTAGCGTCCGTCATTCGAGTGGCTGGATCGAAACCACCCTGATAGAACGCCTTGAGGGTGAAGGGGACCAAAACCCCTTCAGAGACTGGGTACAACAAACTGTCATCATGTCTAATGAGGCTCGCACCAAACCCGAGCTTGTGATTCCCCCAGGTCTTCACGAAGTCGTCGGAAACTTGGTCCTGCCTGACTTTCTGCCCATAGCGTGAGCCCAGGCTGCTGCCTGCGTTCGTGAAAGTGTTGGCAACGTACCAATTCAGCTGCGTCGGTAGTGCCGCGAGCGTCTCTGAAAAACTCTCCGGCTCGAAGAAAAAACTGATCCGCGAACCCGCCAAGAGGAACTGGTTCACAGCCGAAGGGCCGAACATGTGGGTCTCACCTAGCTGGCCTTGCCACCATGGCTGCTTACTATTCAGATCGAACAGCGGGCTAATGGGGTTGGTCTGAACAGACAGGTGGCCGCCGTCGTAGGCCCCCCAGAGAAAGATCCGGTCCTGGGGACGGACGTTCCAATCGACACGACCGGACACCAGTGATTCGTACGTCGGACGACCAAGGGTTGTTGCGTAGTGCACCGCACACGGTACGGTTGTACCCAGCCCGTTTGGTAGCGTGAACCCCGTACAGCCAGTGGGGTCCTGCAAGGGCGCGAATCCTCCCGGTAATGCCCGATTCGCCCCTGGCGCGCCGTTATAGAGAGTGAAGATTTGCTTGTAAAACGCATCCGAGGCGGAAGTAGAACCGAATTTTGAGTCGATGTTGGCGATGGTCGCCGCTTCAAACTGAGGACTCGGCAAGACCACTTGTTGAGTGGCTGATGGGATCAGCAATCTCAGGCCTTCGGTGTTAAAGAAGAAGAAGAGTTTGTTCTTCTTGATCGGGCCGCCGATCGAACCCGCCCACTGATTGGCGTTATCGAAAGGGCGCGGAAGGCCGGTTGCATTATTGATCCAGTCGTTTGCGTTCAACACGCTGCCATTCCAGAAATACAACGCGTTGCCATGAAAGTCGTTGCCGCCGGACTTCGTAATGTAATTCACATGGGCGCCTGCCAACACGCCAAACTGGCCGGAGTAGCCATTGCTCACTACCGTCGCTTCCTGAACCGCGTTCACTCCAAGAAGCAGGCCAGTGGCACTAGACCCGGTTATATTTCCGCCTATATCGGTGTAGCTCATTCCGTTCAACGTGACCATATTTGACGTTCCCGGCATACCCAAAATGGAAAAGTTTTGGCCCTCGGCGCCTCCTTCGGTGTTCATAATCGCGCCGGGTGCGGTTTGCGCGATGTACGTGAGATCGTTGCCGGGATTGGGGACCTGCGCGATTTGCAAACCACTGACTGTAGAAGACGCGTCTCCATTTTCCGCGTTGATGAGCGGAGCCTCTTCGGTCACGTTCACAGTAGCGCTGGCTCCCGCAACTACGAGCCTGATGTTTAAGGTGTTGGGTGGCCCTAGGCTGACGTCCAGAGTTTTGCTCATTGTTTGGAAACCGGAATGTGTCACCGTAAGGGTGTATCTTGAAGGCAACAAGAAGGAGAATAGGTAAACTCCCTCGGCATTCGTCTTAGTCGGCAGCTCGGTTCCCTTGGCGTTGTCTTTGAGTTCGACGTTCGCGTCCGGTATTACTGCGTTGCTAGGGTCGGTCACGACGCCGGTAAGACCCCCACTCGTGGCGCTTTGGGCACTTAGCTCATGCGAAGGGATAACCAATAGCCAGAAGGTAGGTAGAAAGACCAGGGAAAGGCAGATGTGCCTCTTTGGACGTAAGCTCAGCTGCTTCATGGGCCTCTCCCCACTCGTAGCTTCGGCTCTCGCGTGTCTGCCCGGAGGGAAGGCTGCGGCTGACAAGCAAGGGCGGGAGGCGAGTTCCCGTTTCAAGTCCGCGCACACGTCGCGCAGGACACGGCCGGATTATACACCTTGGGTTCAGGTCTGAAGCGACTCAGGCAGTCTTTGAAAGTAGCTTGAAAAAATCTACTCCCGTAAGCCCGATAAAACGATTTCCTCGGCTCGCCTAGACACTTTCCATACCTTCAGCCTTGCGCCTGCGGGCTCCCAATCTAAATGCAGGAAGTCACCCATAAAACGCGCCTCTCATGAGGCTTCAGCCAAGGCGTCGCCCGGGTCGTGAGAAACCAACGAAACTTGGGGTTTGAACTCATCTCACAAATACCTCAGCAGAATTATGCTGCAGCCGAGATGGAGCATCCCGAGAACGTTCTCAGCATACCGTTCATATCGGACAACCAGTCGGCGGAAGTTTTGCAGCCAAGCAAACAGCCTCTCAATCTTCCAACGTCGACGGTACCGTCGCAAACGACGCAGATCTTGTGTTCTGTTTTTTCTATTGCTGCGGTGCGGAGCAATTAGCTCGATCCCATAGCGGCTGAGTTCCTCGTCCAGTTTGTCCGAGTCGTAGGCGGTGTCGCCGATCAGATTCCGAGGGGCTTCTGGAATCACCATCTGGACCAGGGTGGGAACAGCCATCTTCACCTCGTGAGGCGTAGCGCTTTCGACGCATATAGAGACGGGAAGACCATTACGATCTGCCACAGCCATGATCTTCGTTCCTTTGCCGCGCTTCGTTTTCCCGATCTTCGATCCCCTTTTTTCGCCGGAGCGAAGCTGGCGTCGATGAAGGCTTCCTCTGCATCCAGAACACCTCCGACCTTCAGTTCGAGGGCAAGAGCTTCCAGAATTCCTTTCATCACTCCGGAGCGGACCCATTGCTGGAAGCGGCGATGGCAGGTCTGGTGCGACGGATAACGATCGGGAACTTCGGCCCACGGAGCGCCCGTCCGCAGTACCCAAAGGATCCCGTTTAGGACCGTGCGTCGATCCTTCCACGGTCTTCCGCATCCGTCGATGCGACGCGATGGTTCAGGAATGATGTAGTCCAGAATTGCCCATTGTGCGTCGGTCAGGTCTCGTGACATCTGAGGCATAGGCTTGATGATGCAAACTCGGTGGGAATCGATCTGCTTGCTTTGTCGACCGTCATGACCAAAGCGGGGACGGAGCCACGCACGGTAGCTCCGCCGTCCTGAAATCCATGAATGCGCAACGGCTTAGTTTAGTTGTTCGGTTAGCGCACGCCGGAAAAGCCGCGCCGAGGGATCAGTCGGCCACTTACCCGGTCCCGCAATCCCATGGGACTGTCGTGATTCTCATTTGCCACAGGGGAAGACCGCGCCGCTTGCGGCGCGCGAACGGTGCTTGTGTCCACGAGGCTGTAGTCACAGCCTTCGATGCCTCGATGACCGTCGTCGCAGGGGACGAGTAGAATCGCATGCCGATCACCGCTGGGCAAGAATCCATTTCCGGTAATCTCGCCCCGATCATTGATAAAGGTCGCTTCTGTTGCTGTGACGTTAGAGCCGGAAAGTACCAAGTCTTGCAGGTTGACCATCGGACCATTATTTTCCCACAAAAACGCATGGTTTCTGCCTTGAGAAGGAAAGGACTGGCCGACAATCTGTCCGCTTGCGTTAACGCGCATAATTCATGAAGAGTGGAGTGGAGTGTGATTGTTCGCATGAGTGATATGTAATTGCGACAACGGCGGAATTTCCTTCGATCGCGTTACTGATTTCCAAAAGAATTAGTCGGGTTCAAACGTCAATTTTGACAAGTGGTGACACACCTTCGCCAAGAGTGCAACCAGTCTGATTTCGGATAGTAAAAAGTGGGAGATTTATCCGCTCTGCGCGCCCAAACGGCAGGCGATAAGACGGAAGGCAGGTAGAAACGGGAACGACGTGGGCAGGTGAATGACGCAGCGCCGTACCGAGACCATTACCCGAGCCCCGAGCTTGAGCAAGCGCTCGCGCAAGGTGAGGACCTGGGCCCGGGCACAGGCGGTGCCGGCCGCTCGCAAACGTAATTCCTGCATCAAGACGTAAGCCGCAGCTGTGAGCAGAACGCGAAACTGGTTGGCCCAAAAGCTGGTGCAACTGGTGCGATCAATTTCCAAGTCGTGCAACTCCTTTATCCGATTTTCAACGTCGCCACGTTGGCAGTACACCCGTTCGTAAATCCATTGCGGACTCTGTTTCATGTTGGTAATCACGAAACGGGGATTGTCTTTGGGATCTTTTTCCGGCGCCCGGACGACTTCCGCTTTGATCACCACCCGGCGTCGATGAGGCCATTTGCCAGCCGCGTAGTCAACTTCTCCGTAGATATGTTCCGTTTTTCCGCTGCTTTCTGACAGCTTACGAGCGCGACCAATTCCCGGAGCCGCGATCCGCTTCAGGACTGCGTTTTTGGCCATGGCCACCACATATTCCAGTTTGCTCTGCGCATCCAAAAACTCCAGCACCGCGGGACTGGCAAAACCACCATCCAGACGAACCCGAATGGTCACTCCAGGAAAATGACCTCGAATCATCCGGATCAGCCGCCGCAGCAATCCTACGGCGCCCACCGCGGCGGGGGCGTTGCCAGGACGCAACACCGCCGCGCACAAATACTGTTCCGCTTCCTCATTGAAACTGATAAAGCCCATCACCGGTAAATAGCACCAGCTGTCGTAATGCCCGTTAAAGAAGGAGAGTTGCTGTGCGCCATGGGTGGGATCATCGGTGGGATCCAGATCGATGGTGACCCGATACACCCGGCGCCGGAGTCGCTTCCCGTGCCGCCGGATGACACTCTGGGCCAAAGTCTCGCCCATGCGATACAACTCCTTGACTCCGACCGCATTCTCGAAACGCGACACCGTCGGTTGCGAGGCCAGGTCGAGCCCTTCTATGGGATCGCGACCGAGAAGCAGCTTATGAATGGGGTCGCTGCCCAATCGGGCCGAGTCGTTGCCGTCGGGGTAGCCACAGGCAATTGAGAACACGCGCTGTGCGACTAAGTCTCGCAAGGTATGATCGACCTTGCCGGCTTGTCTTTGGTCCTGCAGACATGCCGTTAGCTCCTCCACCAATCGGTAGTGACCATCGGCGGCCTTCAGCAGCAAAGCGCCGCCATCGGAACTGCCTTCTCGCTGATCAAATTGGGCAACGACAGGCTTGCGAAAAATTTCTGGGAACAACAAACACTGTGTTGTGCTATCGTCAGACACGAAGAAGCCTCCGGAAGTGCCTCAAACAGCGTTTAGTCAACATGTTTGTAGCACAGGAGGCTTCTTTTGTCTTCAAATTCAGGAATTATCCGGGTTAATGCCTGTTGCATAGCTACCAGAATCGCCCGCCACAGTCTTAAGGTCAGTCATGACTCCATCCCGCCACAAGAACGCGTCTAGTGCCTGATCACCCGAAGTTGTCGACTGGCCAACAACCTCTCCGGAATCATTCAACCAGAGGGCCTCCCCATAGGTTCCTCCAAGAGTTCCTAGATCGTTGATTGAACTGCCGTCCCAGAGAAACGGATGGAGGTATACGTCTCCTTCCGTGGTCATTCCTCCCACAACCTCACCGCGCTCGTTGAGAGGACCAGAAAAAATTGGGTCCACGTAAGTTCCGCCAATCGTACCTAGATCCTTCATCTCACCGTTCTCCCAAAGAAACGGGTGGATGGTCGGCAAGCCGGTGGTCACGTTAACCGTCGTGTTGGTAAAGGATTCTCCGGCCACTTGTCCATGGTCATTCACGGTGAGGGCAATGCTGTCAGTACCGTCACCCAAGGTGTGGAGATCGTGCATCACCCCGAACGCCCAGAGAAACGCATGCAATTGCGTGGCTCCGGGCACACCAAAACCGTCTAAGGCCGTATAGGGATCAGCAATCGTGTTCAATGCCCCACCTACCACTTCGCCGTAGTTGTTGACGCTGAAAGCGACACTCTCGTTTCCGCCCAGCGTTCCCAAGTCGAACGGTATTCCCCCGACCCAGAGGGCCGCATGAACTTCTGGCAGGCTCAAAAGAGGATCCGTTAATCCATTTGTGGACCCTCCGGCGACCAGCCCCGTATCGCTGATCCATTGTGCACAGCTGCTCGTGCCGCCCGGCAGGGTTCCCAAATCGAACAGGGTGCCCGCTTGCCACAGGAACGCGTGCTGAATGTATGGGTCTGCACCGAAATAGGGATTGATGTTCGGGTAATTCGGATCTTGCACAGAAGTATCTGCGCAACTTGACGCCATTCCGTGGTTGTTGAGGGGGCCGACACTTAAGGTGATGCCGCTGGAGGGACCGCCGAATGTTCCCAAGTCGAACAGCTTGTAGTGGTGGTGGCTTAGGCTTGCGTGTCTCTCTTGTGCGGCCAGTGGAAATGAGATCGCCATTACGGCGAACGTGATCGTGGCTACGCACATCAAATTTGCTGATTTCATGTGCTTCTCCTTTTTGATTTGCTTCGCGGTAGAGTGTCGGCCTCATCAACCACTGCACGGCATCCAGCCCTTTACGGACTGCCACACTTGTCCGTTGCGCTTAGTTCTAAGCCGCCGTAGAATGTGCTGCGGATGGCTTCCCAGGCCGCATCCAGTCCCGCTCGAAGCGAACCGTAATTCAGCTGCGGTTTAGAAGTCCTTCCGAAATCGCGAAGAAATCTTGAAAAATTCCTTCCTTGGGCTTATGAACGAGAAAATAAGGCACTTCTACAGCTTCGGTCCTTTCCGCCTCGACGCGAGGGAGTGCCTGCTGATTCTCGACGGCAAGCCCGTACCGCTCGCGCCTAAAGCCTTCGAAGCCCTGTTTATGTTGGTTGAGAACGCCGGTCACTTGGTGGATAAAGATGACCTCATGAGGCGGCTCTGGCCGGGTACCTTCGTAGAGGAGGCGAATGTCGCTAAGCACGTCTCCTTGTTGAGAAAAATATTGAGCGAGGCGACGAATGGCCGGGAATACATCGAAACCATACCCAAACGCGGCTATCGATTTGCGGTGGAGGTGAGGGAGATAGCCGACGCGGAGGATGGCTCCCAACCTCAAGCCATTCCCGGCGCAAACCTGACCGGCAAGAGAGTCTCTCATTATCGCGTGCTCGAGGTGCTGGGTGGAGGTGGCATGGGCGTGGTGTACAAGGCGGAAGACCTGAAGCTGGGCCGCCGAGTGGCCCTGAAGTTCCTGCCGGAGGAACTGGGCAGTGACGCGAAAGTCTTAGAGCGCTTTGAGCGCGAGGCGCGAGCAGCTTCCGCGCTCGACCATCCCAACATCTGCGCTATTCACGAATTCGGCGAACACGAAGGCCGGCCCTTCATCGCCATGTCATTGTTGGACGGGCAAACTTTGCGAGACCGGATAGCTGTCGGGGCCGCCCCGTTTACGAGCGACGAATTGTTGAACTTTGCGATTCAAATCGCGAACGGTCTGGCCGCAGCTCACGAAAAGGGAATTGTCCACCGTGACATCAAGCCAGCGAATATCTTCATTACGAATCGGGACGAAGCCAAGATTCTGGACTTTGGTCTAGCGAAGCTAACGCGCGCAGGCGACCTCGTGAACCTCCAATACCAGGAAGCGCGGTCCCAAGAAACCACGACCGCGCCAGCCAATGATCTTAGCCTCTCCCTGACCGGCGTGGCGATGGGAACATTGCCCTACATGTCGCCGGAGCAGGTTCGCGGTGAGAAGCTGGATGCCCGCACCGACCTGTTCTCTTTTGGCTTGGTGATCTATGAGATGGCGACGGGCAAGCAGGCATTCAGCGGGGACACGGCGGCTGCGCTTCACGAGGCGATTCTGAATCATACGCCTGTGCCCGCGCGGGAGTTGATTCCGGACGTGCCGCTCCGGCTCGAGGAGATCATCAACAAGGCTCTTGAGAAAGATCGCAGTCTACGCTACCAGCACGCCTCAGAGATGCGAGCCGACCTGCAACGGCTGAAGCAGAACTCTGAGAGCGGGCACAGTGCAGCGGCAAGCAAGGGCGCGGTGACGGTGGCAAAGAGATGGGATCGCGTGGCCGCCTTAGTGGCCGCGATCCTGATCGCCGCAGGAGCCATCGGCTACGGCGTGCACCGGCGGATATCGTGGGGCGCCAGGCCAACTCTCGAAAGCATACAGATCACTAAGCTAACCGACAGCGGCAAAGCCGAAGACGTGGCTATTTCGCCTGATGGGCGTTACGTCGCTTATTTGTTTCGAGATGGGAAGGACACAAGTCTGCGCCTGCGACAGGTGGGAGCACGCGGGGAAGCTCAAGTCCTGGTGCACGAGGCTCTCCTGTTTCCCGGTTTAGCGTTTTCGCCCGATGGAAATCACCTTTACTTTCTTCGCACTACCCCCAAGAATCCGCTCTCCAGAGTCCTGTACGAGATTCCATCGCTGGGTGGCCCTCAGAGTAAAGTGACGCTCAACATTGATTCCGCCATCAGCTTCTCGCCGGACGGGAAGCAATTCGTCTATGAGAGCGGGAGGCCGAGACTAGATTCGGTGGAAATACGAGCCGCAAACGCGGACGGCAGCGGCGACCGATTGCTGGTCAACCTACAGGGCGCATGGGCGGGCGATATGCCGGGTGCGGCCTGGTCACCGGACGGAAGATCAATCGCGGTTCCCGTGTGGATGCACCACAAACAACCAGGCAATGTCCTCGACGTTATCTCGACGGCTAACGGTGGAGTACGGGAACTCTATTCGGGCAATCAAACGATTGGCAGGCCACGATGGCTGCCTGATGGGAACATGCTAGTCGTACCGATCAACGACCATAACGAGCGCACCCAGTTGTGGACCATGTCCTATCCTGCGGGAGAAACTCGACGCCTGACCAATGATCTTGCCGATTACGACCTGGGCATCGATACTACGCGTGACGGAAGCATGCTTGCGACCGTCCAGTGGACTACCATTTCAAACCTTTGGGTGAGTTCTCCGCTGGACGCGTCAAGCGGCAAGCAACTCACCTCCGGTGAACAGCAAGTAGGTGATGTTTTTCCTCTCGACGATGGGAGGGTTGGGCTGGTCAATCGGTCCGACAACGGACTGTGGATCATGAATGCGGACGGGACTCACCCGTGGCTCGCTGCCGATGCGCACGGTGCAAGTTGGTTCAATAGCTGCGGCCGCTTTATCCTTTTTGAGTCGGATCGAAGTGGTACTTCCGAGCTGATGCGGATTGATGAAGACGGGGCCAATGCCAGAGGGCTGGCCACGGGTACGATGTGGGGGCAGACCTGTTCGCGTGATGGAAGATTCGTTTACTATGCGGAGGCGTTGCAACCACGTTGGAAGATCAGGCGAGTACCAATAGACGGCGGCACTCCGGAGGACATTGTGGAGAATCCGGGCGAGGCGATTCCCGGACGCGTGGCCATTTCACCGGACGGACAACTGCTGGCCTTTCCCTACACTGTCGCCTCATCCGAACCCGTGGCCAAGATTGCGGTAATTCCGATTGCTGGCGGTCCACTGGTAAAGAGGTTCGACGTCGCAGGCGACATCAATGGGCCGCGCTGGTCGCCGGATGGCCGAGGCTTGCAATACCAGCTGGACAAAAACGGGCCAACCAACCTCTGGGAGCAGCCCCTCGCAGGCGGACCGCCGAGGCAAATAACCAAATTCACTTCGGGTCGAATCTTCGATTTCAACTGGACTGCCGACGGAAAGCATCTGCTGCTATCCCGTGGCGAAGTTACCAGCGATGTCGTGCTGCTGAGCAATCTCCGTTGAATTCGGGAAGCGTTTCACAAGCCAGAGAAAGCGCGATGGGCAAAGAGAGCCGCGAATGGCCAGGTAGACGCGGTGAAACCTAAGCGCACCATGTCAGCAGCAGCTAGAAGGAAGATCGCGGCATTTCAACGGGCAAGGTGGGCAAAGATCAAGCAGCAGAAAAAGGCTGCGTAGGCGGTTTGCAAGTCGCACTCGTAACCAGCAAGTTGTTCCTAACGTGACCTTCCCGATCTCGACCCAGCCACGGTAGATTGTGATTTAGCAGGCTTCGGGGGAGGGCTGTTCGACTTAACGTCCCACGACTCGAATGAGTGTGGGGCGTTTTGTTTTGGGGGTTTTACGATTGCGCCTTTCGCCCTGCTGACCCTACGAATCTCATTCAGCGTGCTGAGGACCTTCTCTCAGTCGAGCGCTCCGGGCGTACGTACGTAAGACCCCGCTTCAGTTCGGCCGACAGATCCGTCTACGTGAACTTAATGAGCGGTCGAACACGCGCCAATATAGAGTTGCTCACCAATTGTATCCGGCACGATCTGCTGCCATGTGCCGCTCAGGTCTGAACTGCTCGAAACCTTACCGTTCGAATCGTATGCGACGCTTGAGGTGTTGTTCATCCGTCTCGCCTCGCAATCTATCGTGTATGCCACTGTCTGCGTCTGTTTCGTTCCCCTTGTCTTGATCCACAGACGGACGGGTCCCGGAGCCGGGAACTCAACACTCTTCACATCAAGGTAGTAATCTTCTCCGTCGCTGCTCCTGCCCAGGATCCGCCATCGGTCCGTGGAATCCGCGAAATCCGGGATACCTTTGAAAATTCGCTCAAAGTCAAGGACGCCGTGCCGATAGTCTCCCGCTTTCAAATAAGCGTCACCACGTTTCTCGTATAGTTCGTTGAGCAAGCTAACTTGCCATTTGCCGTTTTCTTCCATCAGTTGTTTTGCGAACACTTTGTAATCCATCTGAGGGAAAAAAAGAACATTGAGCTTTCGGCAAAGAGCCTCGTCGGATACGCGATCGTATTCGGGATACAAAGCCCGAATCTGTTTGAGGCTGAGCAGGAAGACGTCGTTCGCGAGGCGCCGTTCAATCGCCTTACTGTAATCACTGATGGCCTCCCGATAGTATCCGAGTTTGACATTCGCATCGCCGCGATACTCATGCAAATTCGACAGAAACGAGTCGCTTTCGTCTTTGCGTCGAATCGCATCGCCGAAGTCGACTTTCGCAGAAAAATACTGCCCAGCTTCCAGCTTCGTTAAGCCACGATCCGAATACGCGGTAGCATTCTCTGGATCAAGTTCAAGAACTCTGTCGTAATCCCTAAGGGCTTGTGGATATTGTTTTAGGCTGAGGTAGCCGCTCGCTCTTTCCTCGTAAGCTGGCAAAAACTTTGGGTCCATCTGAATCGACTTGGTATAAGCTCGGTCCGCATTCCTGGTTGCCTCGTCTCGGCCCGCGTCAGATGCCCACGCCTTTTTGGTCCAGAAGGAAGCTTTTGTGTAGACCTGTCCTATGAAATACTCAGGTAAGGGCGATGCCGGATTTAGAAGGGCCGCCTTTTGGAACTGTTCCAAGGCTCTTGGATAATAGTCTTCCTTGAACGTCGTAAAAAAGTTGTAATAGAGTCCAAGGAACAGCCGAGCCCGATAGTCTTTCGGATATTTCGCAATCAACGTTTCAAGGTCGGTAAGATTCCAAGCACAGAACTTAGATGTTTTCTCTGGCTCAACGCCCTCGATATTGAACATCTTGTCGGCCGAGTTCAGGTCCCTTGACATCGCTCTTTCCAAACCATCCATGGCCTGCCCATACTGCGCCTTTGCAATGGCAATCTTACCCAGAAGTGAGTAGTAGTCGCTCTTGTTGTAGATAGTCGCACCAGGATGCGACATGGCAGATTCCACGTCGCTCGTGATCGACGCCCAGTCGCGGCTATTCAAAATACAAGCTTCACAAGTGGCCCGCAGAAAATATGCATCCGAATAATCAGAATGCTCCTCGATAAACTTACTTAGAATAGGCAGCGTGGTTTTCGTCTCGTCCTGATCCTTTAGGTGGCCAACGATCTCAAATAACTGTCGCTCGGCCGGTGTCGGTTCGCGGAGCTTCTTTGGTTCTCCTGTCAATTCCGCCGGCTCCGACACTCCGTCAATCCTGATTGAGGTTGCTTGAGGAAACGCCTGAAGCGTCGTGGCAAGGAGTACGCCACACAAGATGGATAATGGACGTATTGTCGGGATGGAAACTCCTCATTTCTATCTTTGCGCATGCTGGGGAGTACCCTGCGCAGGACGGCAAAGAATTATAGCAAGTCGCACTTCGATATTCGTCTGGCAACACGAAAGTAGTGGCACTCCGGTCGGTCGCAGTGATGCACCAACTAAGGATTCTTCAAGACATCGGGCATGTATTTCAGATGGATGCCGCGCAGGTATTCAACTGCAGAGGCTCGATCCGCCTGGAAGTTCAATGTCTGCCGGAAAAACTCAAGCCCCGCCTTGCAGTCGTGAATGATCTCTCCCCACGTTCTGACCCAGACAAAGACCTGCTTTTCGGCATCGTCCAATAGCAGACCGGACGGACGATTTTTTTGGTTAGCGAGCTTGCGCACAGAATTGTCCATCTCGTTGGATACAGCCCAGAAATGCCATCTTGTTGCGGTGTCGCGGAATCGCTCGTCTCGGCTTACCGCTTCCGCGTAGCTCACAATCTGGCTCTGCACTTCAAGGTCGATCTTTCGCTTCGGTCTTTTCAATTCGATAACCAGATGCTCTCTCTCCTTCTGGTCCGTGAGGGGAATGCGCCGCGAAAGCATTAGGTCAACTCTCCCCTTGCTGCCATCTTCGCGGAGAACCCGAGAGTCTTCGCTTGTGTGCGTGCGGCCCAATAAGGCAAGGTGCTTGGCCAAGACCTCGTCGAGCGACTGATCATCAACAGAAATGTTGAATTGTTCGCCGAATATCCATGTTTCATTGGCTAAGATGCGGTGGAGCTGCTGAGTTTCGAGGAGGACTTCCTTCGACTCCTCGTCGAACACGAGCACTTCCAGTCCCCGGATAAAATTCAGCCGATCGGCAACGATTTTCGACGCGTTAATTATGCTTACGAGTGAGGTCTTCTTCAGTAGCTCCGCTAAATCCGTCCGTTTGTCGGCGGGCAAGTTGAGGACGTCATCGAGAATTAACTGCAGTTCCCCTGGATCCCGCTCCAGTGCCTGGCGGATCAGCTGAAGTGATAGCTTCTTGCTTCGGTTCTCGGAACGCTCGAAGTCTGGAAGGTAAGAATTTACGTTGAGTGCCACTACGTCGAAGACTTGACGCTCAACAGCTTCCACGGAGGATGTGCGGCGTTACGCGAAATCCCTCCCGAACCTGTGGAAGACCCCACCGATGGACGCAGATATCTTGGCCAGGCCACCGTTACCTCTAGGAGATGAATAATGACTTTTGAACAGTTCGTACTCAAAAACCAGCCACGTTCCTACCCGCAGCCGCTTCCGTGGGCGGCGCGTCTGATGTGCAACGCCGTTGAACGAGCCATGCGGGAACGGAAGCACCTGATCGTGGAGCTACCCCCACGTTCCTGGAAATCGGAGCTCTTGAGTGTTTACCGTCCCGCTTGGTGGATCGGCGAAGGAAACCTGCCTCACAGCGGGATCGTCTGCAACGCGGCTGACCTTGCCGAGAAGTTCTGTCAGGCATCGGGACGGCTGGTGAAGTTGCCGAAGTCCATCGACCGCATCGCGGAGTGGAAACTTCGCGCCGATGAAAGCCTTGACCCGACGTATATCGCACGCGGCATCGGTGGGCAGATCACCGGGTGGGGTCTCACCGATGTCGTGTTCGACGATCTGTTCAAGAACGGGAAACAAGCGAAGTCGGCGACCACCCGCGAATCAATCATCGACGGCGTGGTATCGGCTGCTATGTCGCGGTTGACGCCGGACGGGATCGTACTCGCCATGCAAGCTCGTCTGCACCCCGGCGACACGATTGGATGGTTGCTCTCTACCGATATGAAGTTCCTTCGGCTGCACATCCCGGCGACGAACGATGACGGTCAGGGAGCGTTCTTCGAGGATCAGTACAGCGGCGAGAAGATCATGTTCCCTGCCTATGACTCCTGGTGGCCGGAACGATGGCCGCGTCCGGTGCTCGAAGGAATCTTCGATCGGATCACCCCGTATTACAAGCAAGCCCAGTACATGCAGGTCCCGAAACTTGGCGACTTGAACTTCTTCGACGTCAACATGTGCCCCCGCTACACACAGATCGGGCACATTCTCAACCTGTGGATCGCGGTTGACGCTGCTAACACGAAGACCGAAACCGGCGCGTACACCGCTTTCGTCGCGATGGCGAATTGTGTTGTCAACGGTGTACAGCACCTAAAGGTTCTTTCGGTGAAACGGTTCCGAGGCCGACCGGACGAGATGAAACAGGAGTTACTCGACTTCTATCAAGCTCTAAGTCGCCGGTACGGTATCTATCCCGAGGCCGTCTGCATCGAGCGTGCGGCTGGTGGGTATGCCTTGCTCGACATTCAGGGGATGCCAACCATTCCCATCGACGCTCGCGGCGACAAAGAAGAACGCGCCGGTGCGGTTTGCTGGGCCGTTAACAGGGGGTTCGTGCAACTTCCAGAGGAGGCTCCGTGGCTCGCGGATTTTGTCGATGAGGTCGAAAACTTCCCACTCACGAACTACAAGGATCAGGTTGATGCTTTCGTTCACGCGCTGCCTTGGGAGTTGCGCAAGGGAGTGGACTTCAAGATGGACCACCTACGGCGGATGCTCGCCGCCCCGTCCGACGACGCGCCATCCGGTTTCTGGAGACTGGGAAGCCGCGCCCTCGAACCCGGTAGTTTCGATGAGTACTGCGCGTTGAACCAGTTCTTCTGGGATGAACCTTGGGGGCCCGGAGATTTCTGATATCAAGATGCTCGGGCTTCGTTGTGGTGTTTTAGACGTCCGTGACACCAGAAGGGATCCGGGTACACGAACAACCGGTGGTTGATTAACTCATGTCAATTGCAGATCAAATCGAGGAGATCGGCCGCGCGCTGACCGCTGAGGAACTCGCAAGGCTCCTCTCCGTGAGCAGGGTGACGATCTTCAAGCAAGCTGCCGCGGGACGGATACCTTCGTTCCGAGTGGGGACTTGTGTGCGATTTGATCCAAGGGCCGTCGCGAACTGGCTGCGCTCGCGGTAAGTTCACTCCCGACAATAGGGGCGCTTTAGACAGCTACTTTTCCCGCTGCGTATCTAGCGTGGTCCGAGGCGCCGCGTCCCACGCCCCAGTTGTCAGGACGCCTTTTGCATGCGAGAAAGCCAGAACGAGAGCTTCTTTCAGTGCCTTCGCAGAATCGAGGATCCCGGCTTCAGCAAGATTTTCGATTTTCTCCGTCTCAGCATTGAAACCTACCGAGTCAGGATCCCCATTCGCAACATCGTTGAGAAGCTTCGCCTTGTTGTGGATGCTGGAGTTTTGAATCAATTGCCGCAGCGGTAGTTCCAGTGCATGTGATACAGCAGCGATGCCGCGCTGCTCTGAATCATTCGCAGCAACCAGCTTCTCAACTAATCGTTTCGCCCGATAGTAGCAAACTCCCCCACCAATTACGTAGCCGTTCTCTATCGCAGATTGGCACGCGAACAGCGCGCTTTCCAGCCTGTATCGGCTATCCGTTCGGTCAACGTCTGTGTGTCCGCCAGACCTGACAACCCCAACGGCGCCACTCAGCTTTGCCAGCCTCTCCCGCAGCTTTTCATTGTCGTACACACTGGGTGTGGTCTCGATCTGCCGACGAAGGCCTTGCACCCGAGATGCCACCTCGCTGGGATTGCCAGCCCCTCCTATGATCGTCGTGTTCGTGCGCGTAACGATTGCTTTTTTCGAGCGCCCGAGGTCACCCAGCGTTGCGTCCTCAAGTGGTCTCATGCGCTCTTGTAAGAAAGCCCTTCCACCCGTCAGGACCGCCATATCTTGAAGGAGAGCGCCGCGACGGTCTCCTTGGCCCGGCGCTTTCACTGCCGCGCAGGATAGAGATCCCTTTTCTTTGTTTAGAATCAGGGTGGCGAGAGCTTCTTGCACCAAATCCCCAGCTATAACCAATATCGGCTTTCCTGCTTTTGCGACCTGTTCCAGAATCGGCAGCAATGCCGCCATCGACCGCACTTGTCCTTCGTAAAGAAGTAGATAGCAGTCCTCAAGAATGCACTCCTGACGCTCTGTATCAGTGATGAATGACTGGGAAATGAAACCCTGATCAAACTGCATCCCTTCTTGAATTTCGAGCTTGACCTCGATGTCGCCCCCGTCCACAACCTCGACGACTCCGTCCCTACCAACCCCCTTCAGGGTTTCGACCACGACCGCGGCTGCGGCTTCGTCGGAACCAGCCGCAGTCTGCGCTATCGCTTGCAGTTGATGATCATCCGCGCTCCTTGCTTCCGTGACGACGTGCGTAACCGCCACGTCGATGGCCTTTTGCATTCCGGCTACAAGAAACTTTGGCACACACCCACTTCGGAGGGCTTGGCGGCCTTCCTCAATCATGCCGCACGACAGAAAAAGGCCAGTCTTAGTTGCATCGCCGACAGAGCTGAAAATCTCTCCGGCCAGCCGCCTCATTTGCACGATACCTTGTTCTTCGAGTGGCTCGGCCGCCTGGATCCCCTGAAGTATTCTGTAGCCTCTACGGAAGGACGCTTGTGTTTCGTGAGGTGGCAGCATTACTGATACCAGACCTCCGTGCGGACCGAAGGCCGCTGCGATCGAATGTCGAACCACCTGCGTTCCCCTGACCACAAAGTCAAGCGAGTCTACAGCCGGCACTAATCGTCCGGTTTTCCTCTGAGCGTATAGGTCGAATGTGTCGTACGGCCATGGAAGCTCCTCATCCATGCTTGGGGACGAAACAACCGTTCGGATTGTGCTTCTCAAGTCTTCAAATAGTTTCTGTTCCCACCCAGCTTCTCGCGGCGTATACCGCACGTACCGTCGATGACGATAGTCAAACGGGACGTCCTCCGACTTTTCAGTGACAAGAATCGTCGGCACACCGAGCGTATGACACATGCCGAGCTCGTAATTAACGTTCGGATTCTGGTCGGTTACAATAGCCACGGCAGCCTAGAAGTCCAAATCAGCTCCCAGATATCGCTTATGACAGCTCGGGTTCCATATATTTCGTCTGCCTTGACCGCCGTGAGTCCGGCTTCCAACGCAGCGGGCTTGATGATTTTGTCAAAATATCCTAGAAACGGAGTCCGCAGCGGAAGCAAGACAAAGCAGCGCTGGTTATCAACATTAGCACGATAGACCACGCGCCTCCTTCCTAGCGACAGCCATAGTTCGTGAAGCAAGAAGCTTGCAATGAAAAGGGGAAGACTGAGTAACAATAACACGAAGGGACAGCGGATCTGGCAGCACGCGCGATGTGCTGCTCCAGGCGATCAGAGAAACAACCGTGCTTCTCACGCACCTTACTGGCGTGAAGATTTTAAGCAGCGTACAGTGCTAACCATGTGAGAGTAGCCTAGCCATTGCGCATCGGAACTCGTGTGCGATTTGATCCAAGAGCGGTGGCTCAGTGGTTGAGAAGCATGTAGAACTTGGCGGTGTAATGATTTTTCGCCAACGAGCCTCAAGTCACTGGTTGCAATTTAACGGTCTGGACGAATACGCCCTACGGCGATCGTGTAACAAAAAGGCCTCTCGAATCGAGAGGCCAGTTCTTGCTCTTCGAAGCGGGTTGCCCGCCAAAGTTGAACTCCTTGTCTTCCAACACCTCTCCGTGCTCGTGTGCAGGTTAATGGTTGCTTTTCTCCGCCGGATCTAGCCGGCTCTTTCGGACGAAAGAAAAACTTCTCTGTTAGGGGTAATGTTATGGAAAAAGGTCCTAACCGGCGTACATGTTGAACGTGTCTGCGCAAAGTCAGGACCTGCCAAGGCACTCAGTTTCGCGTCCGCTCCTAATGGCCGTCCTCGCGGAATAACTTGTCCGCCTCGAACGTTATGACAACCGGAATGGGGGTGCCGTCGGGCAGCGTCAGCGATTCTTGGACCGCGCGAATTTTGCTCGAGTTATCGACAAAAACGACGGCCAGGACGGATATGCGCACCAAGACTCCCGATTCGTAGATGTTCGCAGTCAGGGTGGCCGTGCAGTCAGAATTCACCGTCCACGATCCTGTGATGGTCTCGTTGGCGAAGCCGCCACCCACATTCCTGGCCTCCGTGCCAGAGATGTTTCCTGCCGCGTCTACGCTGACTCTACCTGCCGCCGCGCCAGGAACGGCGCCGGTTGGAAGAATAAGGGTTCCCGTGAGGGTGAATCCCCACTTTCCCGCTGCTTTGGTATTTGAACATGTTTCAGCCGCGTGTACTGCCGGCACTACAACCACAAAGACTGTGGCCAGGGAAATCATCGAAAGCGTCGCCCGTACGATCTTGCGTTTCATTGACATCCTCCTGAGAATTGATTTTGAAGCCGAAGAGCCGAACTCCAGACTCGTCCTCGTTTCCACCCCGTTCCATTTTGGAAACTACCTATAACACGCACCTTTTGCCCGAGCGCGGGTTAAAGGAAAATACCCCGCACTGTGAAATGGCTATGCCTCCGGCACGAGGACTGCCACTTGAAGTCCGCCGAGCGTACCGGAAATCTTGAAGTTGTCGAGCGGTCCTGGCGCTTCCCATCTCCCCTCGACATGGAGAGCCCCGCCCGCGGTGCCCGCGCCGCTCACCGTCAGGTCAGCGACAAACGACTTGTCGGCTCCCCACATGACCGTGCCATTTACCGTTACGTCTTTGGCAAAAGCACAGTCGGTGAGGGTGGTTGTCTGGTTTCCGTTCGTATCGATGCTGGTCTGGAATGTGCCTGCCCTTAGACCCGCTCCATTCCCGCTCCCGACGGTGGAGCGCTTCAGTGCATCGATGGCAGTCGCCACAGCCGTGGTCACCACTTTGCGCTCTCCCAATCCGACCTGATTCCCTCCAGCAGGATCGATCTCGGCTGGCCTCGCGTCCTCAGCCAGCAGCGGGAAACGGCCCAGCGCTGGAAAGATAACCTCAGGAGTCTTCAGGCAAGTGGTGTCGCCGACCTGCAAAGTCTCAATCAAACTGGTGATCAGACTCAGGCCGCACTGACTGGACGCGGCGGGTACATGTAACCCTTCGGGCACGATGAGAAACGTACTGGCTGGGAATAAGGCGGCCACTCTGCGCGTCTCTTCGTCCGGCGCGCTAGCATCGATGTCGCCACTGAACACCAGTGCGGGCGCACTTGGATAAGTGGCTCCGGGGGGCACAACAGGTGCCGGTGTACTGGCCTCTTCCCAGAAGAGGCAAACCCTCGGCAAGCTGTTCGATACGCCGCTGCCCTTGAGTTCGTTATTCGCCAGCCTCGAGAAAGGTGCGAAATAATCACGCGGGAGATCTGACACGGCCTCGGTCAATTGCTGCAATCGCTTCTGAGGAGGCACAGACCAGTCGTAAGGCATCTGAGTATCGACGCAATCGGTGGCACCCGCAGCGCCTGTCGAAAAGAGTGTCGGGTCGCCATAGTCGGTCACCCAGGAGGAGATGGCCTCCGCCCCCAATCGAAGTAGCGGCAGGTTATCACCACGCCTTAGCGAATGGGCCGCAGCCAAAAGCTCCCCACCCTCGACGATTGAATTACTTGCGCCTTGGTTCACGACCAGGTTCAAGAGTCCAGTCTCATCAAAGTCCACATGCACGAGGTTGCCATTGGCGTCATGGGCATAGCCTTGGACCGCGTTCATTCTCACGTCCCCAATAAGCCGGACGAATTCAGCGTCTGGGTCGGGATGGTCACTGGCACAAGTCGGCGAACGCAGACAGTCGAGACGAATCTCGCGTGAGGTCGCACCTCTTGCGTAGTCGTGCTTCCCAGTGAACCACTTCTCGGCTGGCGGCCCAAACGGGGAATCGAGAGCTACCGAGCGTAAGTGCTGTGGGAAACGAGTTGCGTATGCAATTACATCGACTCCCCCATAGGACTGGCCGTAGTAGTCCACCAGCTCGTAGCCGAGAGTGGCGCGCACAGCATCGACGTCCTGGGCAATGTCTCCAGTTCCATACACGCTGTCATCGTCACCGAGTTGAGCGGCGCAATCCGCTACTTCATAGTCCAATGTCGGCCCGAGACCGTGCTGGGCCGGCTTGCAGTCGATCGCGCCT
This sequence comes from uncultured Acidobacteriota bacterium, assembly GCA_963838905.1. GTDB lineage: Bacteria > Acidobacteriota > Terriglobia > Terriglobales > Acidobacteriaceae > JABDBE01. The sequence goes on along the minus strand of CAWITE010000009.1, from coordinate 267,726 downwards.
GAAAGACCTCGGCCCCGGTCATCCACGAGCAGCAGGTCATGGACGTCCATGTTCGGCACGAACATTGGCAGCCATGATGATCTGGCGCCTGTGGTGGTCAAACCCGGGCCACCACCGTTCACAAGGATTGCACTCTCAGCCTGCCCTGCATTTTCGTGGGGGTAGACTTCGAAGTAGATTTTTATCTTCTCCGTCTTTTTGGGCTGCTCGCGGTGCATCGGCACCGGCAGGTAGCCACACGTCACTGCCGGGTCTAGCGCGATGGCTTCCACCGGACATTGAACCCAGATGATGTCAGGCGAGGCCGTCGCGGGCAGATGAGACTTTTCTGCTCGCACGGGGATTGTGACGTGTGAGCCGAGGCTGCGCGGATCGCGGGGCGTAGGTCGGAACGTCGATAAACGAACTAGCTGGGTCTGTCCTCCCACCATTCCTGCCAGAGATCCAAGCAGAGCTGCAAAGAACAGCAAACGGTAAAATCTGCGTCCGGGCATGTTGGTCTTCCTCTATTTGGTCCGGCCGCGAGCAAGAACTCGCACCGAGTGCGTGCACACTCGCTGATTTGGGAGTTAAGGTCAAGCACTGGACTGGTGCTTTGTAGGTCCGTGGGTAACCTGCTCATTCTCCGACCTTAACGGGCGTAGGTCTCTCAGGGGCTTATCGGTTTATATTGATTGAAATCGTGCTAGACTGCCGCTGACTCAATTCTCGACGGTGGGAGGATGGAACAAGCGCGCAGCAAGTTCCGCGTCCTTAAGTTCGGGGTGTTTGAGCTTAACCTCGAGACAGGAGAGTTGCGCAAGTCCGGCATGCTGCTCAAACTCGTCGGGCAGCCCCTCCAAGTGTTGCAGTTGCTGCTGGAACATCCGCACGAGGTTGTCACACGCGAAGAACTTCGACGGTGCCTCTGGCCTGACGATACATTCGTTGACTACGATCTGGCTCTCAAGAGAATCATCAACCGGCTGCGCGAAGTATTGGGGGACTCCGCTGAAAACCCGCGATTCATCGAGACGATTCCTCGTCGGGGCTATCGCTGCATTGCGGCTGTGAACGGAAATGTTGTTGCTGCTCCGGGTATAGATGATCGCCCGGAGGCGGCGAAGACTCGATGGCCCCATCTAGACTTTCGAATCACAATGGCGCTTAGCCTAGGAGTCGCGGTCTTGTTGCTCGCGGTGTTGGGCTTCGGACTTAAAGACTTATGGCAGCGGCTCTCAGCCAAAAATACTGTGCCCCCGATTGGATCCATCGCTGTTCTGCCTCTGCAGAATCTTTCCTCTGATCCGGCTCAAGAATACTTCTCGGACGGGATGACCGATGCGCTGATCACAGATCTCGCGCAGATCGGTTCGCTGAAGGTGATCTCGCGCACCTCCTCCATGCAGTACAAGCAAACCAAGAAGTCACTCCCAGAAATCGCGAAGGAACTGAACGTGGACGGGATCATCGAAGGCACGGTGCAGCGCTCGGATGATCGTGTGCGTATCACCGCACAGCTCATTTACGGACCCTCGGACAAACATGTGTGGGCCAATAGCTACGAGCGTGACACGCGTGACATCTTCGCGCTGGAAAGGGACCTAACCCAGGAGATCGCGCATCAAGTCCAGGCTCGGCTGAGCACCCCGAAACAAGCGCCACCGCCGCAGCCACGGCCGGTAGATCCGAAGGTCCTGGACGCGTATGTCCAGGGTATCTATCACCTGAACGGGAGAGGCCGTGGCGCGGGGGATGAAGAGGAAAGGAAAGCCCAAGCGTACTTCCAACAAGCCATCGATGCCGACCCGAACTTCGCTCCCGCTTACATCGGCCTGTCCGGCGCTCATGGTACTCTCTCGCAGGGCTCGAGCGACGATTTCGTCTTGATGAGAAGGGCAGCGGAAAAAGCGGTAGCGCTCGAACCGGATTCTCCGGATGCCTGGAACGCTCTGGGGGCCGCAGATTGGGCAGCTTGGAATTGGTATGGAGCCAAGGAAGATTATCGGCGGGCCCTTGCGCTCAACCCTAACGATGCATATGCCCACGACAGCCTAGGCGAGACTCTCGACGTGGTAGGGCACCTGGAGGAAGGATGGAAAGAGCATCAGATAGCTCAGGAGCTCGACCCCAAAGAGGATCATCTGGCAGACCCCCTCTACCAGCGGGGGCAGTTCGACCGGGCGATTGAGATTCGACAGAGGATATCCCTGAGAGATCCGGGGGACGGCTACAACCACTACGCTCTGGCCATGAACTATGCGCAGAAAGGGATGTACAGGGATTTTGCCGAACAGATGGGGACGTCAGCCACCCTGTATGGAGCTACAGAGATTGCCAGCCGACTCAACCGCGCGTACGATAGGTCCGGCTCTCAGGGAGTGTTGCGACAGTGGGCCAAAGAGTTGGAGCATTCAGCCGCTACAAAGCAGTTTTATGCGCCCGGCGCCTTGGCGCAGGTCTACGTAGCCTTGGGCGACAAGGATCGTGCCTTTTACTGGCTGGAGGAGTATAGGCAGCATCATGACGTAGGGACGGCGGACCCTACGATCTATTTCAAAACGGATCCATGGTTCGCTCCGATCCGCTCGGATGCACGATTCAGCGACTTCCTCCGCCGCGTCGGGCTGCCGCCGTAAGGCGGCTCACGATGAGTAGTCCCGCCAGAAAACGCTTGCGTCTCTTTCTTGTCGTGCTCTCAACAGTGTTGGTGCTGTTGGGTATTGCGCAACCCTCATGCGCCCAGACGACGGTGGGTACCGGCAGCATTGTTGGCACCGTGAGTGATCCCTCCGGCGCTGTTATCAGTGGGGCCAGAGTGACGATCACCAACGTTGCCATGGGTCAGGACATTTACCTTCTCACCAATTCCTCGGGTGCGTTCAGCTCGGTAGCGCTAGTTCCTGGAAATTATAAAACGCAGGTTTCGGCCAAGGGCTTCAACACAGAGGAAGTGTCACTTGTCGTGCTGGTGGGGAACACGTCTACAGCTAACGTGAAACTGCAAATCGGAAGCGAGAAGGAAGTTGTCAAGGTGCAAAGCTCCACCCTGCAGGTGAACGTAGAGCAGGCGAGCGTGCAGGGGGTGGTAAATGCGGAGCAGATTGAAGACCTGCCGATCAACGGCCGAAACTTTCTGGACCTGGCACAGTTGGAACCGGGCGTCCAGATCCAGGATGGAGCAAACTTTGGCATCGGTAAGGACGGCTATTCCTCCATCTCCGTTGGCGGACGTTTCGGCCGTACTGCCCGTATTGAGGTGGATGGTCTCGACGTCTCGGATGAGATATTCGGTTCGACAACGATGAACATTCCCGCGAGCGGTATCCAGGAATTTCAACTCAGCCAGTCGAGCATGGATCTTTCCACGGAGCTGACTACATCCGGCGCAGTGAATGTGACTACACGATCAGGCACGAATGAGATACATGGCGAGGCGTTCGGCTTTTTCCGCGATAGCACGCTCGCTGCGGTGTTACCTGCTCCGCCCGGACTTTCGGAACCTTTTCAACGCTCCCAATACGGCGGGCGGTTTGGTGGGCCAATCAAGAACAAACTCTTTTACTTTCTGGATGCGGAGCGCACGCTACAGCATGAGCAGGCCCCGGTGTTAGTGGCCGCCCCCTTTCAAGAATATTCTGGCAGCTTCAGCGCCCCGTTCCGTGAGAACAACTTTATGGCGAAAGCGGATTATCAATTCGCCCAGTCAGCACGTGCGTTCTATCGCTTCAGCTATTTCAAGAACTCATTCACCGCAAACGGAGGCTTGGGCTTTTCGGTGTTCGACGGCGAGAACGTCACGCGGACAAATGTGGGCGGGATCGACTTCAACACTGGGAGCTTCAGCCACAGCATCCGATTCGGGTATCTGAAAACTGAGCACCAGATCGCCGATGCGGCTAGAGGCAGCGGCTTGCCTCTGGCTGACTACCCGCTCGATATACAGATGGGCAATACCGGACTGCAAACTGGGGCCAGCGGCAATGCACCGTCGACGATACTTCAGAGCGATCTTCAAGCCAAGTATGACGGCAGCAAAGCTATTGGTCGACACATAGTCCGCTACGGTTTCGATTTCAACAGGATCGCAGCCGCTGCCTTTGTGCCACTTCAGAGCCTCACGCCCTACGTGATTACAAATGTCGGAGCTTCCGAGGAAGCTTTTGCAGAAACCGGTCCCTTCCCGGGTGGCGATGGCAATCCGTTGAACTATCCTGTGGAATACGTCGGAGTGAGCAACGGCCTCGGCTATCTGACGCTGACACAAGGATTGGGCCTTCCGGCAGGCAGCTATTCTTACCACCGCCTCGGCGTATATGCGGGTGATGGTTGGAAATGGCGCAAGAATTTCACATTGAGTTATGGCCTACGCTACGTGCGTGAGACCGGCCGCAGCGACAGTGACTATCCCGCCATTCCACAGCTCAACGCGTTGATGCCAGGACTCGGCAATCAAGTCCGCCAACCGAACGCGAACTTCGCTCCCCAAGCGGGTTTTGCTTGGGACCCGGCCGGTAGCGGTAAAACCTCAATCCGCGGCGGCATCGGGCTCTACTATGAAAATGTGCTCACGGTCCTAGCGCCATTTGATCCGGCATTCCGCGTGCCGATGGGCGATGTTTTTCTCCAGAATCCAAGCGCATGCAGCGGTACTGCTATGCCCGTGCCTGTGCCCATCCCCGGTAACCGCACCCTTCAACCGACATTCTGCAATGCAGCGAATGGAGGCCCCGTGGCCATCGGAACGGTGGCGAATCAGATCGCGGCGTTTCAGAAACAGTATCAAGCCGACTCTCCCTTTAGCTTAAGCGCACCGAATCCGAATTACGTGGGATCGCTGCTGAACCACGGTCTCGGATTTGGCTCGATTGCGAACTTGTATGATCCCAATTTTCGCACGCCACGCTCCGTGCAGATGAATATTGGGATTCAAAAGGAAATCCGGCCGGGCATGATTTTGAGTGCCGATTTCGTACGGAACGTGCAGACGCATTACTTCGTGGGAATAGATGAAAACCACACCGGTGATATTCGCTACTTCAATGAGCTTGCCGCGGAACAGGCGATTGCTGCAACACTCGCTAAGTGCAGAGTATTAACCGTGGGTCAAGCCATCCAGGCCTGCCCGGGTCTGTATCCGGGCGGAGGAGGGGCTAGTATGGTTGACTTTGCCAACAATGGGTTGACCTCGTCCGCCGATTTCGACCAACCTTGCGGTGCGGTAGTCGGCTATCCCTGTGCCTTTCCAGGCATCAATCCCGACGCGCCACCATTACCCTTTTACGAGCCTGTTGGGCGTTCCGTTTACAATGGGCTGCAGACAAGATTCACACAGAGCGCGCAGCACCCATTCCGTGGCGTACACACGCTGAACTTGCAGGTCTCGTACGCATTATCGCGGTTCGAGAACAGCGGCGGGAGTGTGCCAGTCAACCCGATCGCATCCGACCAAGACTTTGGGGTCCAAGCGATCGACAATGCCAACCCCAACCGCTTTTTCGGACCTTCGGTGTTGGATCGCACCCACCAGATTTCCTTCGGCGGGTACGCAAACTTGCACTGGGGTTTCCAGCTGGGCATCATTGGCCATTTCTGGAGTCCCCTCTCGACTTCTTTGGTGGTGCCAAATACAAACCTGGGACCCGGTGAGATCTTCCGAACCGATTTCACGGGAGACGGGACGGCCCAGGACCCTGTTCCCGGAACACACGTCGGAAGCTTCGATCGGGGCATCAATGCATCGAACATTAATAATGTGATTACGAATTACAACAACACCTACGCGAATCGGCCAACACCTGCGGGCCAGGTCTTGATACAGAACGGCCTGTTCAGCGTGACGCAGTTACAGCAATTAGGAGCTGTGGCTCCCAGCGTTGCTCTGGCCCCGCCAGGCCAGGTCGATCTATCGTGGCTGCGGGCTTTGGATATCAAAGTCACCTGGTCGTATCAGATTCATGAGAGATTCACGGTGCAACCCAGCGCCGGGCTTTACAACCTGTTCAATTTCGCGAACTTTGATTTGCCTGGGACTACGCTCAATGGATTGTTGACGGGAGCGGCAGGGCAGATCAATGGAACCACGGCCACTGGGCACAACGTGGATCGCGTTGGGGTAGGAACAGGCGTCTATTCGCTTGGCGCCCCCCGACAGATCGAATTCGGACTACGCCTCGTCTTTTAGCCTCAACTACCGGTTTGTCGTGGACTCCACAAAGTTTCCCGGCTCACGAAAAAGGCACCTCGCGCCCAACTTCGAATGGCATCGTGAAAATAGGTTTTGTTAAAGGCTCTTAAGCGAAAATCTCGTTCACCTTCTCCCGCACCTGCTGACTTCTGGACGGTTTGAGGTAGCGCATCGTGCTCTCCATGTCAGAATGACCAAGCCACTGCTGCACTGTGCGCAGATCAACCCCAGCCCACAATGACCACGTTGCGAACGTCGCGCGGAACTTGTGGAGCCAAAAGTCTGCCTTCTTGAGCTTCGCGCGCTCGGCACACGCCTTCAGATCGTCCAGGAAGTTCTGCTTAGGATTGCAACCCGAAGTGGGGAACACGAGGCCGCAGGTTTTGTCAGATTTCATCTTCAGAGCCTTCAATTCTTTTCCCAGCCTCGCGGGAATTGGAATCTCACGCTCGCGGTAGTTCTTCGGGCTGAAACCGTATTCCGGCTTGTACCGCACCGTCACGGTGCCGCGTGTCAGGTTGATGTCATCCCACGAGCAGTGCATCACCTCCTGTTCACGCATGCCCGTCATTAAGAAAAACTCAAACCACAGCTTCTCCTGTTGGTCACAGGCCGCAAAGAGCTTGTCCAGATCTTCCCGCTCGTACACTTCCGGCTCCTCTTCTACGTAACGCGGCCAATCGTTCTTACCCACCAGACCGCGAATCCCTTGCGTCTTTAGAAATGACATTACGTTCTCGAACTTGTTGTACACGCTGCGCGGTGACTGGTTCTTCTCATCACGGAGGAAGGCTGAGAACTTCAGCATGTCACGCCGCTCAATGTCGTGAACGTACAGCTTCGGGCAGGATTCAGTGAAGTAATTCAGGGCGGTCGTGTATGCGGCTAGTGTCTTCGGCTTTTTGGTAAGTTTCGTTTCGTCTAGGAACTCAGCGACAGCAGCCGCGACCGACCTGTGCCCGTTATCACCATTGTCAGGAACAACGGCGACCCGGTTATTCAGAGCGTTAAGCTCAGCTTCCTTCCGTTGGCGACGCGAACTGGCGTCCGCTGCGTCTTTCCCGACCGATAGCCGCACGCGCTTGCCGCGCTCACGCCATTCGAGGTAATACGCACCTTCAGGGTGTCGTTCCTGTTGTCCGTTGACAATGACTAGATCAGGCTTAACCCGGCCATTTGCGGCCAGGACCACAGGGCAGTAACGCATGCCCTTGCCGGTTTGGACTCGCTTCGTGAGGTTGACTTCTTTCGACTGGGTGTTGGGCACGGGATGATACCTCCAATCCAACTCGGGATCAGTATAGGTATCACCGGCTTGCAAGTGCTAGATAACTAAGGTAATGGCGGAGAGGGAGGGATTCTCCGCGGCCCCTGAAAACAAAGGCTAAACCGTTGGTTCTCCGTATCGGCTTTGAATTTTCCCAGTTGTACTGGGGCCTTTATTCGGCCATTTAGGTAGCCGTTGAGGTAGCCGTACGATAGCTTATCCGGCTACTGAAGTAAACCAGCGGGAAAGACGCCATCGTTGGGCTGTGCCCTGTCACGCAGGAGGCCGCGGGTTCGAGTCCCGTCGCTCCCGCCAACTTTTCCGCGTAGAGCGTCGTTTGGTCGTGAGAACAGCCGCACAATCGTTCCATGGCCGACTTCCGGTTTGCCTCTCAGCCGCTAGGAGTCACTGCCGGATGAACATAAACCCTCTGCAGCAGTAGAATCCATGCGGTGTCGGCTAAAGGATCGGAAGGCACCTGGAAGTCCACCCTCCGACGGCTGAGGTCCGCTGTCAAGGTCGACATAATGCGATCCAGAGTCAGATTACCGGTGTTCGGTTGCCTGTCCCCAATTGCTGCTTTCCAGAGAATAGAAAAGCGAATCGCGTGATATGGGTACGTGGCGCGGACTTCACCATTTTCGAGAATTGACCAGTTGCTATCGCCGTTCGAATGAATCTGCGCTGCGGGCGAAATGCAGGGTGAGGCCGCATCCGGCTCGCCGATGGGCCCAATGCGGTGGTACATCCAGTCAGTGTCCGCGCAGAGAGCGACATTTCCGAAAGGTGGCAGCTCGCTCAGCATTGGCGCATCGAGCCCCTCCGGCCAGTAATCGAAACTGCCGCCAGAGCCTTCATAAAACCACGAGAGGGTGCTGGCGCGAACCACCCGCCATGGCTCGAACAGCCCGGAACGACCCATCACTCTCAGAAACGGCAAAGGATAGTCGACGCGTGTTGCGCCGTAGAACGATGGGTTGTCGATGTGAGTTGTGCCAGCCGGCATAGGTCCATTAATGTTGACGGCAACGAACTCAGGATAGACGAGTGAACTGCCGAAGGCGGTTCTGGCGGCCTCAAGAAAACTCTTGTTGTGCAGGATCGCTTCTGCGCCTTCGACGAGGGGCTTACCGTCCAAGGCCCAGTCTCCGCGGAACCACGGAAGGACCGGATGCTCTTCGCACGTTTCGTCTTGAAGGCCTTCAGGAGCGTAGGCTGCGACTGCACGATAGGGACCATGTCGCTCAAACATGGCGCGGATCTGCTCAGGTGCGTCGAATGCTGGCTCGATGCGAATCGGCTTACCAATGGATGTCATAATCCCTCCAGTACTCCTCTAGGCAGCTGTTTCGAAGGCTATGTCGGCCGCACCTGATCGTTGATCAAGAGCAGGCGTGGCTCGCCTGGGCAAGAACAACGCCAAGCTTGCTGAGAGAAGGAAGAAAACTCCCGCGCAGATCAGGCCGTAGTAAGAGTTGCCGGTCCTCTGTCGAATTAGGCCTATGCTGTAAGGCCCGACGAATCCGCCGAAGTTAGCAACGGATGTCACAAACGTAATCCCGGCGGCGGCCGAGAAGCCGGTCAGGAATTCGCCGGGCATCGAAAAGAAAACGGGCAGAAAGCTGTATGCCCCGATGGCGACGGCTGAAAAGAGAACGACAGAAAGAAATGGCGAGCGTGGCGCTCCAAGCAACAACATGGCGATTCCAGATAAAGTGGCTGCCGTCGCCATGTGGTATCGCCGCTCCAGTGTGCGGTCAGAGTGGCGAGACACTAAGGTCATCGCGATCAGGGCAAGGAAATTTGGGATCACCACCAGCATTCCAACCACGGTATTGGACTGGCCGCCTACTGCCGACTTCAAAATCTGCGGCAGCCAAAAGCTGAAGGTGTAAGTAGCAAAGCCGTGGCCAAAACCGATACATGCCAGGAGCCAGACTCTGGGATAAAACAAAGTCCGTGCGACTGAACTAGTCCGCGCCCCCAGCTTCTGGCGATCTTCCTGCTCAAGTTGGTCCGCGATCCATGTCTTCTCATCGTGCGTAAGAAATTTCGCCTCAGCGGGTCGGCTCGTCAGCAGCAGATAAGTCAGAAACGCACAGGCTACGGCGGGTGATCCCTCCAGAATGAAGAGCCATCGCCAACTGCTGAGCCCGATCCAATGCACATGATCGAGGATGAGACCTGAAATCGGACCCCCTAACACGCTCGCCAAGGGAATGCCCATCAAGATCAGTGCTATCGCCTGAGCCTTCTCTCTTTGACGAAACCAGTAGCCAAGATACAGAACGATGCCAGGGAAATATCCGGCTTCTGCGAGCCCCAGGGCAAAGCGGGCGACGTAGAGTTGATTGGCGGATTGCACAAACCCGGTCAGAGTAGCAACTGCGCCCCATGTGATCAGGATGCGTGCGATCCAAACACGCGCCCCGATCCTGTGAAGCATGAGGTTGCTTGGGATCTCAAACAGGAAGTAGCCCCAGAAGAAGATTCCCGCGGCGAATCCGAATTGCTGGCTGCTAATTGCCAGTTCCCGATTCATCGTGAGCGCGGCAAACCCCAGGTTGATTCGGTCGATGAAGGCGACAACATAGAGTGCAAACAGGAACGGCAGCAGCCTGACCTTAAGTTTCCGGATCGTCGCCACCTCGATCGGGTTCGAAACAATTTTGGCCCTGCTCGCCATGCGAATTTCCTTTCCCACACATCCTGCGAACAAGGTGCAGCGTAAACGCTACGGCAGAAATGGCAATAGCCTGCACCTGACCAAAATGTTGACAAGGCAAATGACTGAAGGCAAGAATGTTCGACAGCCATGAACGTGCAGTTCGGAGCATTCGAGGTCGATCTGGAAGGGCGCCGTCTGTTGAAGAAGGGGATACCAATTACCCTCCGGGAACAGTCGTTTCAGGTGCTCGCCGCTCTCATGGAACGGCCCGGCGAGATTGTGACACGCGAAGAACTGCGCCGGCGACTCTGGTCATCGGACACGTTTGTGGATTTCGAAGTGGCCCTGAATTCCGCGGTTAGCCGATTGCGTGACGCTCTGGGAGATTCCGCTAACTCGCCAACTGTCATTGAAACGATTCCGAAGAGGGGCTACCGATTTGTTGTCCCAATTGCCAAGCGGCCTGCCGTGGCGGTGATGCCATTCGTGAACCCGACGGCAGATGTAAAGGACGACTACTTCAGCGATGGATTGGCCGACGAGTTGATCCGCGTGTTGTCGCGGATCGATGGATTGAGGGTCATCGCGCGTAGCGTGGCATTTCGCTTCAAGGGGCAGTCCTGGGACGCCAGACAAGTCGGCCGCGAACTGGGCGTCGAAGCTGTGTTGGAAGGATCGGTATGGAGGTCGGGCGACCGCATTCGCATTACCGTTAACCTGGTCGGCGTGAAAGATGGCTTCAATCTATGGGCGCAGCGCTTCGACGGCAAGATGGGAGACTTATACGGTATCCAAGATGAAGTCTGCGCGGCTGTAGCAGAAGCGCTGCACGTACGGTTCGCCGTTCAAGTTCCAGAAAAACGCCCAAGCGATATGAGAGCGTACGTGCAGTACTTGAAGGGAGCACACCTCCTTAAGAAGCGACGCCCCGACGATGTGCGCCGAGCTTTCGAGTACTTTCAGGAGGCGATTCGCCTGGACCCTGGTTTCGCGGAGCCTTATTACGGGGCAGCAATGTTTTACAACGTGAGCGCAGCTTATGGGGCGTTGCCTCCCCTGAGTGCGCTTCCCAACGCGGAAGACTTGTTGTCGAAGGGACTGGCGCTGGATGCGAATTCGACCAGCCTCCACAGCACCTTGGGAATGCTGCGAGTTTTTCAATGGCGCTGGGCCGAGGCCGAACAGGCGTACAAGCGAGCGATCAGCCTGGAACCTGCGAATGCCTTTCCGCACATGGCGTACCCCATTCTCTGCAGCTTCCTCGGCAGGCATGACGAAGCCTTGTTGCATGCCGGCAAAGCGCTCGAACTCGATCCACTGGACTTGATGACGAACTTCCGACTCGTGCAGGCCAACTATTATGCACGCCGTTATGACGACGCGGTCCACACTGGCCGTATCGCCGTCGAGCTGACGCCAGATTCGCCCTACACCTGTTTCTACCTGGCCTTGTCTCTGGCAGCGCTGGGTATAAAGGACGAGGCTTGGAGCATGGCCAACAAGGGCAGAAAGCTCAACGATGGGCTGCCCTTGGGGGAGGGCCACTTCGGGTACGTTGCCGGAGTGCTGGGACACAAGGTCGAAGCGTGCAGCGTGGTCCGAGAACTGGAGTCCCGGCGGGAAGGAGGTTACGGCCCAGCCCTGCCCATTGCCTGGACTTATCTCGGGTTGGGTGAAACAGCCTCCGCCCTCGAATGGCTGGAGACAGCTCTCGCCGAACACGATCCGTTCTTGGGATCAGCAATGGTATTCCCCGCCTACGACGCGATCCGCGATCAAGCAAGATTCATGCGCCTGACACACAAACTGAACCTTCCCACCTAGCGGACAGAACTATTCCTGTGTTATCGGCAATCCAGAATCCAGCAGAAAAGCTGATGCCAGAGCGCTTTTGAGTTTACAAATAATGCTAATTGCAACCGACAACATCTACTTGAAGAAAGCGCTTTTGAATGCCTCGTGCCGTTGACGCGCTGCATTTAAGATCTGATCGAACGCTGGTTCGCGGCGCAGATCATTCAACAGGGGATCCTTGGAAAGGTACGGATAGCTGAAGAAACCAGATTCAACGCTCATGCGCAGCGCGCGCAGTGCGGAGATTTTATCTCCCAATACGGCGTATGCTTGCGCGATCTTGTATGTGCCTTCCGGGTCGCCGACTCCCCGGTCTCTGATTTTTTTCTCTAGTCCGTTCAAGAGATCCAACGCTCCTGTCTTGCGCTGGTGAATCGAGTCACTGAGGGCTTTGCCGATTCCCGTATACAAAGTGTGATCAAGCTCGTATGCACGATCGAAATCTCGTGAAGCCTGGTCGAACTCCTTTTCGTGAAATTCTCCAAAGCCACGGTAAAAGAGAAAGAACGAGGAATCGTCGACTGGCAAGCTCTCCAGAAACTTTTGGTATTGTCCCAAATAAAGGTAGGCGTTTAACACTGAGCCGTTGCCCTTGACGAAGGGATCGAGCTGGCGCGCCCGCTCGCACTCCGCGACGGATTCGTCCAAGATCCCGGCGAATCGGTAGGCATATCCCAATTCCCAGTGAGCAGCGGCATAGTTGCCATTCGTCTTCAACGCGTCACGCAACAGCGGCACAGCCTGCTCAACTTTCCCCGTGTCTACCAGGAGGTTGGCGAGGAACATTTGTGCATCAAGCAAATTGGGTCGTATCGCCAAAGCCCGCTCGTACGCGGCTTGCGCACGGCGATACTGCTCGCGGCCACCAAGCTCGAATGCTGCGTCTGAAGTGTACGATGCTCCTAAGTACGCCCAGGCTGGTGCGTAGTTGGGATCAATTTCAGTGGACTTTTCAAGCATCTTGATCGCCAGGGGGAATTTGTGCTGCCCATGAAAATCGAGTCCCTGTAGAAAGTATTCGTACGCGAGGGGATTAACCGCGGCTTCCGGCTTTAGACGTTCCGCTTCCGTCGGAGACAAGGTCAATTGCAGCTCTGAGATCAGTTGGCTGGTAACTTTGTCCTGGACGGCAAGCAGATTGTCATATCTCAGGTCGATCACTCCTTGACCTAGAATCTTCTCGGTTTTGGCATCAACCAGTTGGTACGTAATCCGCAGATTGTCACCGTCTCGAATGAAGCTTCCCGTGAGAAGGGTATCCACTCTGAGATCTGCAGCAACTTTCTGGAGATCAATGGTCGTCCCTCGATACTTCTCAATCGCGGCGGAAGGACGAACGCTTAGGGCGTGTACATACGCCAATTTCGTGATGAGTACATCCGCTAGAGACAATCCGAGGAAGTCGCTGTTCGAATCCTGGCCATGATTTTGCAGAGGTAGGATCGCGAGGCTCCGGGGACTCAAAGACTGCTCTTTCGCAGATCGAATGTGAAGAAACTTCGGCAGAACGATCACACCAAGGAGCAGGGCAAGTCCAACCGAGGAGAGGAAGATGAGCCGGCTGGTTCGTGGTCGTGTTGATCCCAGAGGCGCTACCTTGGGGAGTTCTTCATTTGCAAGTGGTCGAGCGGAAGGCAAAGGAGTCTCGCCCACTCCACCCTTGGAATCCACCAGTGAATCCGTAGATTCCAACTGGCCCACGAACCGGTAACCACGCCGTCCTACTGTCTCAACGAACAGTGGTTCTTCGGCAGAGTCCCGCAGCGCATCCCTTAGTTTGCTTACGGCCACTGCCAGACGATGGTCGAAATCGACGAAGGTATCTTCCGACCAGAGGCGTTTGCGAAGGTCTTCACGAGTGACGACTTCGCCCGCCGATTCCAACAGCACAGTCAGGACCAAAAACGGTTGTTCCTGCAGCCGTACTTTGCTGCCTTCTCTTCGCAGCTCTCCTGCGCGGAGGTTTACCTCGAAATTCGCGAAGCGTACCAGGGGTGGGAGGGTAGACGGCATCAGCGTGCTTCACATTGTTCGAAAGTTTAGCACGCCGTCAATCACAGTGCGAGGCCCACATTCTATTGTGAGCAAACGACTTATCAGGGGATTGAGAGGGTATCGAAGGAGGGTTGCCCGAGCATTGACCCTTGTCGCTACCTGCGGCAGAACAGGAATCGCCGCGGGTTAGCCTGCTACGTGGCGAACCCTCGAAACGCAAAGGCAGTTTTTGGCAGATCAACAGACGTGGAGAAGTAAATGGCGGCCCCAACTATATCAACTCACGGCGTCATGGAAGGTGGCGGCTCCTACAATTTGCACGCCAGGATTCCCGCCGGCGGAGGCAGTCTAGCGTTGCCTTACCTGGAGGAGGCGGCCCGATCCTTAGCAGTTCGGCCAGGAACTGATCCACTCGTCATCGCCGACTATGGCTCTTCGCAGGGGAAAAACTCTCTGGCTCCGATGCGAACTGCCATCCGATGCCTGCGCAGCCGTGTGGGGAACGAGCGGGCCGTAATGGTTGTTCACGTCGATCAACACGCGAATGACTTCAATACTCTTTTCGATGTACTCCACAATGATTCGGAACGATATTCGGTGGATGACCCGAACGTTTTCCCGTTCGCCATTGGAAGATCATTCTATGAGAACGTCTTTCCGCGAGAACAGGTTGATCTCGGATGGTGTTCTTACGCTGCCGTCTGGCTCCGCCATGTTCCAGCGTTGATTCCAGGACATTTCATGTCGGTAGCTTGCACTGGCGAAGTGCGTGCAGCATTCGACCTTCAAGCAGCTGATGACTGGAGACTTTTTCTTTCGCTGCGTGCCCGGGAACTGAGAGCTGGCGGCCGTCTGGTTGTCGTGCTTCCAGGCTTAAGTGATGAAGGTGTCACAGGATTTGAATCCCTCTTTAATTCTGCCAATGAGATTCTCGGGGAAATGGTCGAGGAGGGAGTCGTCGGCGCCGATGAGCGCAAACGGATGGTTCTGGGCGCCTACCCACGACGACGCGCGCAGCTTCTCGAGCCCTTCGCACGGGAAGGTCAATTCCAAGCACTCACAGTCGAACGTTGCGAGTTGTTCGAGTTGCCCGACGCGGCGTGGACTGACTACCAACTGGATGGCAATGTGGAATCTCTCTGTAGCCGTCACGCTGCCTTCTTCCGCGCAATTTTCGTTCCCTCCCTGGCTTCGACGATCAGCGATGCCGGCAGGCGTCTTGCCTTCGCCCACCGCCTGGAACAGAAATTGAAAAGACGCTTGTGCGAACGGCCTGCGCCATTTCACTCGTTCGTCCAGACCATGGTGCTCGCCAAGAAAGGCCCTGCCGTTACTCCGTCAGCGAGGAATAGCGCATAGAAATGAGTTTTGACAATGAAACCTTGATGCAGGATCAGGCGCAATCACTGCGAACATCGACCACAGAGCAGCATTCGAGACAGATCTTTTATGGCTGGTGGGTCGTGCTTGCGTCGGCGATCGGACTCTTCTGGGGCGTACCCATTACCGTTTATTCCTTCAGCGTGTTCTTCAAACCGCTGATGCAGGAGTTCCACGCCGGTCGTGCCGCGGTTTCGCTCGCTTTCACCCTGAAGCTCATTGCAGCCGCACTTTGTGCCGCTCCCATAGGCTGGCTGACGGACCGCTATGGAGCCCGCCGGGTGATCCTAACAAGTACCGGAATCTTTGGTTCAATCTTGCTTGCGAATCGGCTTTTTTCGGGCAGCATCGCTCAGTTTTACTGCTTTTACGTGCTCTTGGGTTTCTGTGTCGGAGGTGTCGGCCCAATACCTTATGGGTCCTTAGTGTCGCATTGGTTCGACAGACGTCGCGGCTTGGCTCTGGGCCTGACGATGCTCGGAATCGGCGTAGGGGCCGTGATCATGCCATCAGTCGCGCAAACACTGATCGCGCGATTCGGCTGGAAGACAGCTTATTCAATACTTGGTGCATCGGTTTTGCTCATTTGCTGGCCAGTAGTGGCATGCTTCCTCAAGGAAAGCCCCAAGGACTTGGGTCTCTTCGCTGATGGAACATGCGCAAGAACAGCCATCGAAGACATCAGACGGGGTTTCACCGCACGTGAAGCATGGCGCAGTCGAGATTTTTGGCTCATGGCGTGCGCTTTCACTTTGGTCAGCGCAAGTGTGCAAGGGTGTGTAGTCCACATGGCACCCATGCTGAATGATCGCAACCTCGGTACGCGGGCAGCGGCTTTAGGCAGTTCGCTCATTGGTGCAGCGGTAATGGTCGGCCGGATAGGAACGGGATATTTGCTTGATCGTACTTTCGCTGCTCGGCTCGCTTCTGTGCTCTTTGCTGTTTCCGCATTGGGAATCGCGCTGCTTTTGCTGGGAAGCCGCACTGCTGCATTCGCAGGTGCATTCCTTGTTGGTCTCGGCCTAGGCGCAGAAGTCGATCTTATCCCCTACCTCGCCAGCCGATACTTTGGGCTTCGCGACTTCGGCAAGGTGTATAGCACTCTGTTCGCCGCTTTTGCACTCGGAGGTGCGCTCGGCCCTCTCATTATGGGTGCGGGCTTTGACCGAACTGGGTCCTACAGAGGGCCATTAGTTGGATTTTTTCTCGCAATTCTACTTGCTACCGTTCTGATGACTCGCATTGGTCCGTACCGTTTCCGTCCGCCCGAACCGAACATTGCGTTACCCAAGAGGCACGAAAACTGCACACAAGAACTCAAAATCAAACGGAGGAGCCATGCCTGTAGACACCAATAAACTGAATGAATTCCTGGGGCGCTTTATCAATGACTTGGGGGCTTCGGTACACGCTGGGATGGTGGTGATCGGAGATCGCCTCGGGTTATACAAAGCGCTCGCCCAAAAGCCGATGACGGCCGCTGAACTGGCAAAGCAAACGAAGACTGACGAAAGATACGTCCGTGAATGGGCAGCTTCGCAAGCCGCAGGTGGATACCTCACCTACGAACCCACAACGCAACGGTTCGGCATGACGGAAGAACAAATCCTCACGTTGGCGAGGGAGGATGGCCCGGCGTTCCTGCCAGGCGCATTCGAGCTTGCGCTTGGATCGCTTGCGGCTGTCCCACGGATCACCGAAGCGTTTCGCTCGGGGGCCGGAATGGGATGGTTTGAACATGAAGAAAGCGTCTTCCACGGATGTGAGAAATTCTTCCGGCCGGGCTACGCGGCGAACTTGATCACCTCGTGGATTCCGTCTCTCGACGGCGTCAATGAGAAACTCGCTCGCGGAGCGAAGGTTGCCGACGTGGGATGCGGCAAAGGAGCCTCCACGATCCTGATGGCGAAAGCCTTCCCTAAATCAGAGTTCCACGGCTTCGACTACCACGATAAATCGATCGAGCTGGCACGAGCTTCCGCTAAGCAGGAAGGTGTGACTGATCGCGTCACTTTCGATGTTGCCGCCGCGAAAGACTTCCCCGGAAGCGATTACGATTTCGTCTCGGTTTTCGACTGCCTGCATGACATGGGCGATCCGGTGGGAGCTGCCTCTCATGTCCGGCGTGCGATTAAGAACGACGGATCGTGGATGATTGTTGAGCCGTTTGCGAATGACGACCTTCAGGACAACTTAAATCCGGTCGGCCGGGTCTACTACTCCTTTTCGACATTGTTGTGCACACCCTGTTCCCGCTCGCAAGAAGTGGCCCTTTGTCTTGGGGCTCAGGCCGGCGAGAAGCGGGTGCGCGAAGTCGTGAATTCGGCCGGTTTCACTCGCTTCCGCCGCGCAACTGAAACCCCTTTCAATTTGGTTTACGAAGCTCGACCCTGAGTTGCGACACGCATGACTTTATGACCAGCGGGAATTTGTGGCCGTACCGTACCGTGCCATCCACGGAAGGAGTTGCTATGAACTCAAGTTCAGTTAAGCCAATGCCTGCAGCCGTGGCGGTAATACTCGTTGTGGTTTGCGTCTTTCAAACTCGAACAGCACAACCAAGCTCCGCAACCACATCCCAGGTTCCTCCAAAACCTCTCCTGCTGGAGAAAAATGAGGGTGAGCGGCGGATTTGGCGAGAGCCTCCCCCTGGCGACTTCATCCTGAAGGTCAGCCCAAGAAATAATGGTTCTCAGCATCTTGTTATGGGAACCGAGGACATGGCTCCCGGAGACGAATTTCCGACGCACAAGCACCTCGGGCAAGATGAACTTGTGTACATCGAGAGAGGAACTGTTCACGTTCGTTTGGGAGAACAGGAACGCGATCTGCACGCCGGAGGAACCGTATTCATCCCCGCAAACACATGGGTGGATATAAAGAACGCAGGAACTGAGACGGTCGGCGTCGTGTTCGTATTCTCAGCGCCCGGTTTTGAGAATTACATGCGGTGCGACTCCGTGCTGCCAAATGAAAAAGTGACGCCTCTTTCACTAGAAGGACAGAAAGAGTGCAGTCATCAAGGACATGTAATTTACAAAGACGTAGAGAGCCCGCAAAAACTGAAATAGAAGCGGATCCGGATTTCACCCATTTCAGGCGTGCCACTGAAATGCATCGATTTGGTTTACGAAGGTCGCCCCTGAGTTGCCAGGACACATAGCCCTTCTTAGACATGGGTCTCGGGCAAAGTGATGAACAAAGAGGATGCTTTGAATAGGCAGGAGGTCGATCCAAATCACTTTGATCATGTGAGCCCGACAGGAGCTACCACGCCGGCGAACAAGAGTCGAGGGAGCCCTAAGCCGTCTGTACCCACGCATCGAAAGAAATCTGCGAACCGGGTTAGTGAGCGGTCACGAAGTCCTGCGCAGTCGTGCCAAGCCAAAGCAGGAAAGAAGGTAGTAGCAAGTACCCTATCGTCTGTACGAACGAACTCAGGAGAGTGACGTATGAAAGCAACATTCGCACTGTCAGTCGTCTTAATTTTCTTCGCTGGCGCGCCTTCCCATGCGCAGGTGCCCGCGGTCACTCACAACACATGGTCGAGTGGCGCGGCAATGCCCGTCGCCCTCAAATGGCCCTTCACTGGCGTGATCAGCAACCAAATCTACGTCGTCGCGGGCGTGACCGATAGCGCAGTTGCGGACAACAACCAAGTTTACAATCCGGCCACCAACACCTGGAGCATGGCGGCATCGCTTCCGGTCGCGACCTTCGACGGCGCTAGCGCAGTCGTCGGGAACATCTTGTACGTGATCAGCGGCAGCCAGGACGGAACTTTCCCTACGAATGCCGTCTGGGCATTCAATCCGAAAACAAACAAGTAGTCCTCAAAGGCCGCGATTCCAACCCCGCGAATAAGCGCCGGTGCTGCCGTGGAGAACAACATCATCTACGTTGTCGGAGGCACGGATGGAAAAGGCAACTGTCTGAATACGGTACAGGCCTACCATGTTGCCACCAACACCTGGACGGAAGAAGCGCCTTTGCTGGTGGGCAAGTCGGAGCCTTCAGTGGGCTTGGCCGGAACCAAGCGGATCGGCTTCACCATTTTCGCAGCCGACGGAACGGAGAGTTCAGGACCTTCGGGAGACACGGAAGGCTACGATACCTCCACCAATGTGTGGAGTTCACTCGCCAGCGGTCCAACGGCGCGAAACGAAGCCTGCACCGGGGCGATCGGTAGCAACCTCTACCCAGCCGGCGGGGCCAACAGCGCGGGAGCGGCATTAGCTGTTACCGAATCGTTCAGCGTGTCGAGAGACAAGTGGAAGAAGTTGGCATCCATAGCTGACTCTCTCGCTCGGTGAATCGTACGGCAGGCAGCGGGCTTCGACCCTGAAATCAGCCTGGAGGAAGAATTCTTTGCTTAGCGAACCCGTGGAACATTTGCTCCACGTGGAGCAAATGTTCCACACAAACGGTGCTGTCGCCCAGAGTTTGCGCCAGCATCATCATTGACCATGGGTGCCGGCCGGATATCGCTAATGCCTTCTGCGCAGCGGCAATCGCTTCTTCGAATCTTCCGCCAAGCGACAGAACCGCCTGGTGACTCCATTGCGAAAGATAGCTGGAACGGGCCATACACGGGCCTTTGCCTATAGGTGCCATTTATCCATCAAAATTCGATGTTTTGGACGGCACGGATTTTCAACAACACAACTGAGGATCGAAATCGGCCCACGGAGCAACGAACGCTGACGGATCAGCAGACAATGGAACTGAACAATAGCCTGAACAACATTATGAACAACCTCCACAACGTTGCAATACACGAGGCAGGACATGCTGTGGCCGATTGTGTTTTAGGTCATGGGCTGACGCCACAAGGAGTTGAACTCAGCAGATTTGACGACGAAAGGTTCGAGGGAATGGTATACGCCAACAACTCAAACCCACGTGACTGCATCGTTGCCACCTTCGCTGGCCCGATTGCAGAGTATCGCGCGACAAGGGAGATGAGAAACATCGAGACAGACGTGCTCAATATCGCACGCTGTTGTCGAGAACTGCTCGCACACAAGAACACCTTCGTCGAGAATGAATGCAATTACGAGAACGTTGGTGACTTCTTCGCCTTGGTCTTTAGCCTCACCGCGCATACTGACCGCGTAAGGGCACTGCAAGACATAGAAGAATACGAACGAACAATAGAACAGGTCGACGGAGTCCGTCCGCTCGTAGACAGGACAATCGTTGACTTGTTATGGCCGCGGGCACAGCGAGGTCACGAAATCATCAATTGCAACTGGCCAAAGGTGGAAGCAATTGCAACTGAACTGTACAAGACTAAAAAACTAAGTGGCGACGAAGTCCAAAGCATCATGACCTCATCCGCAGGTACTTGGTCAAGCAGCAAATTGAAATCGGAAACGGGACCACAGAAGAGTTCCTTGTTACCGAACCCGTGGAACATCTGTTCCCGTGTAAACAAATGTTCCACAGAAATGGTGCAATAGCGGCCCAAGCTAGCGCATAGTCGGAATCCAGCGCGACTGCCTGTTGGAAGCACTCTAGCGCCAAAGGCACCATTGGACCTCGGTGATACAGCAGTATTCGGCCCTTAGCGTAGAGCCGGTAAGCTTCCAAATCCTTAGTTCCCGCCTTCAGAAGAGGTTCCTGCGACTTAAGTTCAAGCGTAATCTTCAACCAACTCGCAATCGATCGCGCAATCTCGTCCTGGATTTCGAAAATATCCTTTATCTCGCGTTCGTACCGTTCGGACCAGAGATGGTACCCATTCTCCACATTGACGAGCTGTGCCGTAATGCGGAGCCGAGTGCCAGCCCTGCGCACGTTCAACTGCTTCCCGACGGCGCGGACGTCGATGTACTTGCCTTTGAAGGAAAAAGCAGAGGTGCGTGCAACGACATGAAGCTCCGGGATTTGCATAACCTGGAAACGCTGGTGAATTCTACAGGTTTGCTTTGAATAGCCAGAACAAGTCGAATCGGAGATGCACTAGAACGACAGGAACAATCCTGCGGGTACGGCTGTAGTAAAGTGAGAAAATGGTAAACCATTACTGTAAGCATAACGACATTGGCCGCTCCCTGATAAAGCAGGCACCGGGTCAAGCCCCACGCCGCCTAATCCGCATCCCTTACTGTGAAGTTCCCTAGCGGTAGTTTACTGGGAGCGCTCGAGTAAGAGTCCAAGCAGCGCCGCTAAGTCATTCCCAACAGAGTAGTTCTGCAAGTTCTCGCCGTCAACTCTTTGTATTACCCTGTATTAAATAGATTCCTGTGCATATCTACGCATTTTTGCTTGACAATATACGGGGTGTGTCATATTGTATTACCCTGTATGGCAAGCCTTGTCGCCAAGAAGAAAGGCAACAAACTCTACTACTACATCGTCGAAAGTGCCCGCGTCGACGGCAAGCCCCGCATCGTTCATCAAGCTTATCTCGGTACCGCCGAGAAACTCGCCGAGCTGGTCCGCGACCGCACCGCTCCCGTCCCCTTGGCCGCCACCACCCGCGAGTTTGGCTTGCCCGCCGCCCTCTGGGCCGCCGCTCAGCAAACCGGCGTCTGGGACTTGCTGCAATCGCTCTGGCCTAGGCCACGCTCCGGACCCTCGCCCGCTCACTACCTCTTGCTGGCGGCCATCCACCGCATCTGCCAGCCTGGCCCCAAAACCGAAGTTCCCGATTGGTATCGCTCCTCCATCCTGTCAACGCTCTGGGAGTTTCCCTCCGAACGCTTTTCCTCGCAAGCGTTCTGGGACGCCTTTGAACAGATCCTGCCAGAAGGCCCGGAAGCGCTCGGCGCGGCCGACGATGCCTTGGAGCAAGCCCAGTTGCGTTTGCTGGGAGTATGGAAACAGAAACAACTGGTGAGTCGTCGTCTGCTGGCCTACGACACCACCAACTTCTACACCTATATCGCCAGCACCAACACGCGCAATCAACTGGCCCAGCGCGGACACAACAAGCAGGGCCGCCGCAACCTGCGGCAAGTGGGTCTGAGCTACGTGCTGGATGGCGAGCATGGCTTGAGCCTCTGTCATCACGTGTATCCCGGGAACGTGGGCGACGTGGAAGAGTTTTCCACGGCGTTGACGCGCATCACGCGCATGCTGGATCAAAACCAGATCGCGCGCGAGACGGTCACGCTGGTGTTGGATAAAGGTTCGGCGGCGCTGGCCAACACGGTGGCCTTGGAAGAAGCGGGTGTGGGCTGGATCTCGGCCTTGCCCTGGAATCAAGCGCCGCCGGAACTCCGCAGTCGAGCGACGGAAGAATTACCCGCCTGCAGCAGTGCCCAACCCGGAGTGCGTGCCACCGCCGAGAAAACTCTGGTCCATGGACGCGAGCATCTGTGCGTGGTGAAATACTCGGCTTCTTTTGCCGGCGAACAACTGCACAGTCTGACCACCAGCCTCAGCCGGGTGTTGCAGTCGCTCCGCCGTCTGGCCATGGAACTGAATAAACCGAAAGCGCGCTGGAAGCAGGAGCAGATTGAGCGCAAGATTCACCGTTGGTTGTCCGCTCCGTTTCTGGCCGAGCTCATTCGCTATCAACTGCAAGAGCAGGACGGTGGCTGGCATTTGCAGTTTGACTTCGACTCCGCGGCTCTTCCGCAGCTACTCAATCAGCGCCTGGGGCGCACCGTGCTGCTGACTAACCGCATGGATTGGAGCGCGGAGCAAGTCGTGGCCGGCTATGGCGGTCAACAATCCATCGAGCGCGTGTTCCGCGGCTTGAAAGATGGCGAGTGGTTGGGCTGGAATCCCATGTATCACTGGACCGACCGCAAGATTCGCATCCACGCCTTCTACTGCATGTTGGGCATCTCTCTGCTGCAGTATGTGCACCAACAGGCGAAAGCTGCGTGGGCGGATCTGTCGGTGGAGCAACTGCTCGAGGAACTGGAGCAGATCAAACAGTTCGTTCTGCTCTATCCACCTCAGGGCGAAAAGGGACCGCCGCGTACTGCCTATGTGCTCTCGCAGCAGACTCTGGCCCAACAAGCCTTGGTCAAGAATCTCGGGCTTGTAGCGATGGCATCGTAGTACCCCACGTGGGTAAGACAACACCACGTTCGTAACACCATCAAAAATACCTACTTACAAGTTCGTCGATTCAACTCACAGTAAACTACCGCTAGCTCGTGGATGGAGCTCGAACCCCCCAAAGCGAAGGGGCAGCGGAACTGAATTGCAAGTCTTCACAGTTACTCCCGAGCGATTAGAGTGTAGCAGCTGCTATTGGGGGAAGTTCATACGGCGCATCAGAGCCTGAAAGCGCGGTTCGGAGCGCAATGGATCGAGGCTGGGATCTACCTTCGGACTGACCAATTCTTGGTCTTGCTCTTCAATTCCCCTCTCCATCCATGTGAGGGCTGCGTCTTTGGCGCCAATGCCGAGATAGGCGCTCACAAACAGAGCAGGCCGGACATAACGATGTCGAGCGATTTCGTTTAGCTCATCAATCAATCTCTGCGCGTCATGCTTTCTCCCGGCAAGACCATAGACCCAGGCGAGACGCGCGAGAACGGCGGGCTGCCGCCCCCATCGGCCTTCAACCCGTTGAAATGCAGCGATGGCCTCCGGGTACATCTTCTTCTGCGCGTACGCGAGTCCTAGGCCAGTGTCCCATCCAGTACTCGTGAACTCCTCAATTGCACGGTCGGTATGACCCGAAAATACGTCCACGTACGCCAACAGGTTTCTACTGACAGGGCTGACTGGATCTAATTCCTCCACGTATTTAATCTGCGCCCTTGCCTCGTCAAATCGCCCCAGATTTAGCAAGTACCATGCGTAAGACGAATGAGCATCCCAGGAATTGGGATTCAGCGTGAGGGCAAGGCGATGCTCTTTTTCTGCTTCGGACCAATTCCAATCGACTGCCAGAACCATGGCGCGGGAAACGTGAGCCTCGTCCAGGGAGGAGTCGAGCTCTAATGCTCTGTCCGCAGCCGCCCGCGCTTGCGGCAGAACGTCTCTTGTGCGCTGTGTCCCTATGCCAGCTAGGTTCACCAGGGCCCACGCTAATCGTGCGTATGCCCGCGCATAAGCAGGATCCTTCTCGATCGCCTTCTTAAAGTACACAATCCCGGCCTGCAAATCTCGTTCGTTGCGCTTGTCCACCAAAAATTCAGCCCGGAGAAAATCATCATGCGCCTCCGGGTCCACGGGGCGGCTGCTCGCCAGGCGAATTCGCTCATCGGGAGTCAGCCTGACCTGGATTTCGTCCGAGATAGCACGCGCAACATCGTCCTCGAGACCCATCACATCGTGGATGTTGCTGCTATATTCGTTGGCCCAGACCTGGCTCTCGGGAGAAACCCGCTCCAGGTGCACACTCACCCGCACCCGATCGCCAGAGCGTTCGACTGCACCCTCTAATACTGCATCTACGTTCAATTCCCGCCCAATCTGCTGCAACGACTTCTTACTACCCTTGTATTGCATGATCGATTGCCGCGAGATCACACGTGGTTTGCTGACCTTTCCGAGTTCAGTGATCAGCGCTTCCGTCATTCCATCAGCGAAATACTCCTGTTCGGGATCGCCCGATAGATTTGCCAAAGGCAGGACCGCCAACGCTTGGACGGGCGGATTCGTGTGCCGTGTGAATAGCCGGTCTCGCCAGCCGCGGACATTCAGCCCCAGCACGAGGGCCGCCGCCACAACCAGGCCCAATAAACCTATCGCCGCAAGCCTCGCGCCGATCCCTAATTGACGCGCAGGCATTTCTGGAGCATTCGGCTTCTCTTCCGTCATCGCCGTCGGCTCGGTCCCATTTCCGGGTCTGCCATTGACCGCCCCGACGAAGCGATAGCCTCTCCGCGGCAAGGTCTCAACGAAGCGAGGCGTGTCTGCATCGTCGTCCAACGCTGCCCGCAGCCGCTTCATGGCATTGTTCAAGCCCTGCTCAAAGTCCACGAAAGTGTCGGCCGACCACAGACGTTTCCGCAGCTCTTCCCGAGCGATGGTCTCACCCGGCCGCTCCAGCAACATGGCGAGAATTTCCACCGGCTGACCTTGCAGTTTGATCTTCATGCCTTGTTTGCGAAGTTCCCGGGATTGCAGGTCCAGTTCGAATACGCCGAAGCGGATGACTGGCGAGGGTGAGGCGGGTGTCTTCACTGCTGCTACTACTTCTCCACGGCAGGCAGTGTAGCAGTATGCCGCAAATTTTGATACCGCCCCACGCTGTTAGGTGTTCCCCCAAGGCCTTCCGTATCAGCGCATTAGCAAGACACTCTCTTTTCAGCTCCTTAACAGTCCCGCTCCATTGATCACACCGAGTGCTCGCGGCAGAGTCGGGGCAATGCGCAACCAAGTGGCTCAGTCACGAGGCAGGCGCAAATTCAAATTGGGAGAACTCTAATGAAATCTCAGAACAATTTTTCAGCGATCCAATTTGCCACGCTTGGGCTGGTAGCCTCGCTTTTGCTAATCGGGGTGGCGCTTGCCGCACCGATCTACCGAGGCTCCTTTACTCTGCCGTTCGATGCCCACTGGGGCAGTACAACGCTACCGGCCGGCGACTACATGCTCCGATTCGAGGACGTTGGTTCGCGGGCATTTCTCGTCGTCAAGGAGACGAAAAGTGGCAGAGATGTCGCGTTTCTAACATCTGTGGCGACCAACGAAACGACCTCGACGGGTCAAAGCGCTCTCCTAGTCGCCACGACGGGAAATCAGCGAGTGATTTATTCGCTCCGGCTGGCTGAGCTGGGTGAAGTCTTCGTTTACGACTCCAAGGCTGCTCGTGAGGAAGTCCGGGAAGCGAGTCACACGCAGACCGTTCCAATCATTGCCATGAAGAAGTAGGTGCGGATGTGCATTCTGCATCTCCTCACTTCTCGGAGAGTCTCTCAGGGGACTGAGCCAGGCTTTAGGCCAGATTGGCGCCAAATCCACAGAGGAGGGAACAGCTATCGACAAAACCTAATCAATGTGTGTAACCGTTTTTTGGAACAAGGGGCGCCGCGATGGTCGTTAGGCCGCGCGGCGTTTCTTCGCATTGTCCGAGAGTGGTGGATCAACGGCGGACTCGCTTTACTTCAGCGCGAGACCAGCGCACCCAAGTTCTGACAATGTGGGCGCACAGTGCGATCAACAATCCATAGACGACCATGCTACCAACCATGTTGCCCATGCGTGCATGTTCGTCCCTGCAACCCCACTGGTCGACATTACTTAGCGCATAAGACGTCCAGTCGGGGAGCGTAGCTGGCGCAATATCTCGATTACAGTGCGCCGGGATGAACCGGCATGAAGCAGAGGATGAAAGAGCCTTACGAGTAAAGACTAGCGATCTGCTCGGCCCCGAGTCTTGCGCTGATACCGCGAGGGACTCAGCGAAGCGTAGACAGGGGCTAGGCGAGGTGGGTATCCAGCTCCGAAAAGATGCAATCCGGACGCCGCCGTCTTTGTAATGCGCGGTAGGCAACATGAGCAGGAGCGCTAGCGCGAGTTCCTGGTCAGTCCGGCGTAGTCGAAGACCCCAGACACGCCTAGAAGCATCATGCACGAGAACCGGGAGACCTCGGAGACACCTGCTGCAAAACCAGGCAGCAGGACGGCGGGCGAAGGCAATAGCCGCACGGCCCGCATGTACGTCCCCGAGGAGTCACACGACGGTATAGTACCGATGAATCATTCGAACAAAGACAGAAGACCGTTGGCGGAGAGTGAGGAGGGAAGGGGAGCGGTCGACAATGCTGCGGATCTAGCAAGGTGCAAGTCCTTGTGCCGTCAATTGCCTGTTTCGGACGGCTAGCATATCCGGTGCGTGCGGAGGCAACGAAGCACGTTCTGCCCGGATGTAGAAGCCTCGGCCGCCCTTTGGCATTGCCATAGCGGTGGGAGCGATCTGGGAGGCAAACAAACTTGGGGGCCTGAACATAACGAAATGTCTGCAGTCTCGAAAACTCACCCACGAAAAGTCGCGTTCGTGGAATGAAGCGGGAAGCCAACCCATCCTTCCTGGGGGGAAGGCCGATGACATCGGGGAAGTCAACAGGTGCATGCACCCGATGGGACCGCCGTGGCAGGGGACCAGGCAACCAAGGAAAGAGACGCAGAATAACGTCGAGAAGGTTCCGCTGGCAGCAGGGGCTGGTAGCAACCTGCGTAGACTCCTCGCACGAGGCTATTGCCGAAGGAGAGGAGAGGCGGCGGGATTGGCGCATGAGCCCGTATGAGCTAAGACGGAGGAGTAATGTCCTCTCAGGGGGCAGTTCATGTCTCCCCAATTCTCGGCAACACCGGGAGTGGGCAAAGGGGCTCTGGACACTTGGCGGTTCCATCGGCAGCGTGGTGGCCGGACTCAGAGCCGGTGTTTAAGCCGTACGCTCGCGGTGGAACGAGACTGCGGGTAAACCAACGAAGGCGGGGCGTATTGCGAACCAGCGCTTCAACCACGCTACGCTTGGGAAGATCCGCAGAGGAAAAGCCAGGGTTTCAAGCTGGACTCGGGAGATCCGACCGTCCAGGATTATAGGGGGGCCTCCGGAAACGTGGCCATGGTGGAATTGGGAACCCGCCTTGCAATCGAAAGAGCGAGGACGGTAACCCTCCACCTAAAGCTGGCGCGCTGGAGCTCTATCCCAACCCGTCGATCAAGGAGAACGCAGGTCAACCTCACACGTACCCGACTCAGAGCGGGAAGGGCGTGCCCCAGGGATTGGCAGGCGTACGGAAAGCAGCACGGGAAAATAAGGAGATGAAGTTCACCGCTCTGCTCCACCATCTGACCGTCGATCTGCTGCGGGAAAGCTTTTACTCACTAAAGAGGAAAGCCGCACCCGGAGTGGACGGGGTCACCTGGCAGGAGTATGAGACCGGACTGGAAGATCGGTTGGTTGATCTCCATGGCCGGGTTCATCGCGGAGCGTATCGAGCGCTGCCTTCGAGAAGAGTGTACATAGAGAAAGAAGATGGACGGCAACGTCCACTGGGAGTCGCGACGGTTGCTTCATAATGCACCTCCTCAATCGCGTTTCAGGATGCCGTTTTAATTTTGTGTGAACAGTGTATCCAGTCTCGCAATTTCTGCTCATCTCCTTCACGCACTGTAATCCAGTACGGCGCTCCAGAGTTAAGCCGACGGGCCTGGATCACACCGTGCTCGATCCAGTAATAGACCACATTGGGATTGACTGCGAAACGCTCCGCTAGCTGGTGGACCGTCAACTCATCCGGACGCTTCAGCTGGGCTGCAGGGATCTTGTAGGCATGGCGGATCCACTTGATCATAGAAACCGTGAAAGGTTTGCCTACCGCACTGACCAGCGCTGCCTGATTGAGTTGATCGGCGATTTGTGCATCGCTCAAGCTCTGAGCTAACTCGCGGACTCGATCAACCAACGCTGCGGGATAGCGCATGCGGTCGGCCATGTTGGGTAGGAGCTGCACACGAAGATCGCCAGACGTGCCGCCCTGCCAACGGATATGAATCAATAGCTGCTTTTGCTGGGGTGACTTCTCGACCGTGATGTCTTTGATAAGCAGTCGCAACATCCGCTTGCGATCTTTGGCCTGCGTGGTGGGCGCGTGCCATACACGCGGCAAGTCTCGGGCGAGAGCCAGTATTTTTTCCCTTTGTTCGGGAGTGGCAACGTGAGCTTCTTGACGCTGAAACTCCGCCGCTTGCTTCTTGAGTTCCTCTAACTGAACCAGCGTATCGTTCCAGCGACGTTCCAGAGTGCCGGCCACCAAGCGATTCGAAGGATCGACTTCCTGATACCTCCGCTCGGCCAACGCGGCTTCGTACTCGGCGCGTTGCAACCGCATTTGCCACTGGTGCATGATCGCCCCGTCGCGCCTTTCCAACTCTTGTACGGCAGCCAATGCCAGCTCCAGTTCGGCTGGCTGCAGGGCTTTCAGCACTTCTTCCGTCACCACAGGATCGAGCAGATCGCATCGAAAGTTTAGACAGTTCTTGGTAGCCTGTCCTTCGCGACGCAACCAGTTGCATTCATAGATGGGATAAATGCCCCCGTTGCCTCGGTAGCGCACGGTAAGAGCTCGCCCACAGTAACCACACAGCAGCAACCCTTGCAGTAAGGCCAACCCCTCGCGTGCCGGTCCACTCAGAACCGTGGCTTCGCCATTGGTTCGGTTTTTCTCCAAGCGCTCTTGGTTCGTCAAGAATTCCTCGAACGGGATGTATCCTGCGTGATGCTCGGACAAGCGGACTGTCCACTCGGGCATCGCCACGGCCTGTACATGCTTCTCAATTTCGCCTTCCGCGGTGATCTTCCGTCGATACTGATAACGCCCATAGACGTACATCCCTGCATACGTAGGGTTCTTGAGTATGCTCAGCACTCGGGAATACGTCAGGTGGCCCCATACTAGCTTGCCGTCCCAAGCCCCACCATAGGCGCGCTTGGGAAAATGCAACCCACGTTGGCTAAACCCTTGCACTACTGCATATGCGCTGCCGGTTTCCCGAAACAAGCGAAACACCAGATCCACGGCGCCCCGCACTTCTTCATCGGGATCGGGGAAAATGCGACCTTCCTCGCCATAGCAATAACCGACGGCCAGCGGAAAACGCAACTCGCCCTTTTTCGCTTTGTTCAGCTTACCGCCTTGTAAGCGCTGGTGCAGAAAATGCAGCTCTGCTTGGGCCATTGTCCCCTTCAACCCCAACAGAAGACCGTCGTTAAAATCGCCGGGGTCGTAGCAACCATCTTCGTCGATCACCAGCGTTTGCGTGAGGGCACACAACTCCAGCAGTCGATGCCAGTCGAGATTAGAGCGGGCCAGCCGCGAGGCTTCCAGGGCAAATACGGCACCCACCTGCCCCATCGAGACATCCGCCACCAAGGTCTTGAAGTCTTCTCTCCCCGCCATCTGCGCACCCGAGATTCCCAGGTCGTGGTCGAGGACGTGGATCGCAGCTTGGTTCCAGCCCAACTCCTGGGCTTTCTCGCGCAGAGCATATTGCCGCTCCGTGCTCTCGCGATGGTGCCGCACTTGGCCGGGGGTCGATTGGCGCAGGTACACGTACGCCGGCTTGTGGCGGTGTTGTTCTGTAATCTTGGGGTTCATAAGCGGCCTCCGCCCTGGACGAGAATCCTGGGCCGTTCTTCAGCCAATCTGCCAGCATATTGGCCAGCAGCCGGCCTCCCATTTGCGTGTCCCTCGGAACGGAGAACGAAGCCTGGGGATTGTGCATGGCCATCTTTCAGATTGCCTCGCGCCGTCGTAGCAGCTCGCGATTGATCTCGCAGATCTCCTCCAAGATCTCGCGGACCTGATGGTGACGGGCTAGACACTCGGTGATCTGGGCGTGATGTTCCTGGGGCACGTAATCCATTTGCGGCCTTTGGCCGGTATAGCTCACGGAGAGGTAATACTTGGGACCATGACCGCGACCGCGGGCGCATTTGCATCCCGGCTTGCCACACGGCTTGTAGCGCTCGATGAGTGAACCGCGCAGCAGATGATCGAGTGGCGGCAACTGGCGTAACAGCTGCCGCCTTCGCTTTCGCAAGGCGGACGAAGTCTGTTTGCGCGATATGTGGCGCATAATTGTCAGACCACGTATATAACTGGTCTGCTTGTAACTCCAATAAATTCATTTGTCAATGTCCTTGCAGTGACTACTGTGGTGCCGGTTGGGCCGCGCGAGTTGCTCCAGCAACTTCGTCAACTCCAAAAGCAAGGTGCCATTAAATCGACACGGCGGCAAACCCAATGCCTGGTAGGGACAGGCATCGGCACGATCGGTCCACTCCCGTGCGACGCTAAAGCTACCGCGGCCTAACCCGCCCAACTCACGGAGGACAAGAGTATCGACGCCAGCCACACGGCGTTCTTTGAGTATGGGGAAGCTTTGACCTCTAAGTGGATGAAAAGGATGACGGATCTCTGCCCATCCCAAAGGTGAGCTGTCCAGTTGTGCAGTTAGCGCTGACCGTGGCGGCCCTGGAAGATAAGCTCGTCCAGTACGCCGTGACCACGATCCTCAATCAGATCTATGAAGAGGACTTTCTCGGATTCTCGTATGGCTTTCGCCCGGGGCGCAGCCAGCATGACGCGCTGGATGCGTTGTCGTACGCGCTCTTGAAGAAGAAGGTGAACTACATTTTGGACGCTGATGTCCGAAGCTTTTTCGACAATCTCGACAAAGGCTGGATGATCAAGTTCATAGAGCATCGCGTCGCCGATCCTCGCATACTGCGGCTGATCCAGAAATGGCTGAAGGCCGGAGTGATGGAGGAAGGCAAATGGTCGGAACCGAAGACAGGTACGCCGCAGGGTTCGGTGATTTCACCGTTGCTCGCCAACGTGTACTTACACTACGCTTTCGATCTTTGGGTGAACGTCTGGCGCAATAAGTGGGCGCAAGGCGAGGTGGTGGCCGTCCGCTATGCGGACGACGTCATCTTGGGATTTCAGTATCGGACGGACGCGGATCGTTTCCTGGAGAATCTACGGGAACGACTGGCCATGTTTGGACTGGAACTACACCCAGATAAGACGCGCCGGATCGAGTTCGGCAGATTTGCCGAAGAGAACCGGAAACGTAGAGGGGAAGGGAAACCCGAGACGTTCGACTTTCTAGGCTTCACGCACATTAGCGGGAAGAATAGTTTGGGGCGCTTCACCGTGCGACGCAAAACGATCCGCAAGCGCATGCGGGCCAAACTGCGGCAGCTTAAGCAGGAGCTCCAGCGGCGCATGCATGATCCCATAGCTCAAACGGGAAGATGGCTCCAATCGGTCGTGCAGGGTTACTTCAACTACTACGCGGTACCAGGAAACCTCGACAGCCTCGCGGTGTTCCGAGAACGACTGCTGGGACTGTGGTGGCGCAGACTGCGGCGCCGGAGCCAAAGGGATCGCTTCTCGTGGAACCGTACGCTTGCACTGGGCCGCCGATGGCTACCTGAACCCCGACCGCTCCATCCTTATCCCGCGGTTCGCTTTGCCGCCAGTCATCCGCGATAAGAACCGGATGCGCTAACGAGCGCCCGTCCGGGTCCGTCCGGGGGGTACCACGCAGAGTGGTATCCCTACCGGGATCTCATCCTATGAAAGTGGGAAGAAGGCGACGATATCAGCGTGTTGGAGTTCAAATACTGTGATGGAGTAGATTCGTTCTGGCCCGAGTCGAACAGGACTGTCCGACACAATGAGGTCTCGCATCGCTGGCTTTGCGCCTCAATCGTGGGCGATTTGCTTGAACTCCAACCGCATAAGGGACCCTTGTGGTTTTGGCTTTCGATCTCCGGAGTTGTACTCGCGCTTGTCTGGCGTCGACCGTTGGCCTTTATTGCAGCGTTTTGCGCGGGAGGGCGGGCATTTGGCGGATTTCAAATGCCAATCACTGGAGTCCATGCGCAACATCGACCTCCGGAGTACCCGTGGATGCCTGTGTTCATGGTGCTCTCCGCAGCCGCCACCATCCTGTTGACCCTGCTGGTGTACGCGGCGATTCGCTACGGTTTTCGTGACCGCGTAGCCCAGCTCGCACTTGCATTGACGGCTCTCGCCGCCGCAGTCATTTACTACTGGTGGCTGCCGACAATTTTCGCAGGGTGCATAGCCCTGAGCATCTGCGTCATGGTGACTTCAATCTTGAGTAACGAACGTCGTAGGGCTGCGTTGGTCGTTCTTGTCGTTGTGCTGGTGGGGTTCGGCGGCGGTCTGTTGGCAATGTATTTGGGCGGACAATATCAACACTTCGTTTATCCGGGGCCAATGGGAGATCGAGAAATGCGGGAGCATCCTTCGGTGGGCTGGATGTTTTTCTGCAGCCTATTGATGGCTGCATGGATGATAACGACAGCATGTTCGCGCATGCACAACTGGCTGATGGGCAACCAATCGATCGATGCAGATATCCAGCGCAACTCCTTGTCTTAGTGCTTCTCATTTAGTGAAGCGAGTTCGATGTTTTTCATGATGCAAAGGGCCCTCCGGATCTAGCCTATCTCAGTTCTATTATCGTCATAGCGCTCACAATCCCATCGTGGGCACCGAGCCCGACGGCGCGGTCTTGGTCGTACGCTTACTGTAGTTGGCGTTAACAAGGCCATTTCACTCAGAATCCCATCGTGAGTGTCCCGAAGAAGCCCTACTCATCGTGATGGCGCCAGGAGGAGGGGGGTCACTTTTGCCGTCGCCATACACCAACCCCTCTGGAGTTTGACCGCGTTTTCAACCCGCCTGTAAGATCAAAGATCAGCTCTCAGCACTCAGCACTCAGCCCTAGAATTTCCCTTGAACACCTGCAATAGAAGCCGTGTTGGCTGAAGGGTGATCGCAGATTTTGAGAGCCGAATTTAATCATGGCCCACGATCTTCCCAAAGCGTACGAGCCGGCCGCGATAGAAACGCGTTGGGCCGACTACTGGATCAAGGAAAAACTCTTTTCCGTCCCTACGCCGCCGCCCGGAGAGGCGCGTCCGGTGTTCACGCTTTTGTTGCCGCCTCCGAATGTTACCGGGCGGCTGCACATGGGGCACATGCTCAACCACACGCAGATGGACATCATGGTGCGCTGGCATCGCATGCGCGGCTTTCTGACCTTGTGGCTTCCGGGCACCGACCACGCGGGCATTGCGACGCAGATGATGGTTGAGCGCCAGCTTGCCACCGAAGGCAAGAAGCGACGCGATATGGGGCGCGAGGCGTTTATTGAGCGGGTCTGGGAATGGAAGCGGCACTACGGCGGGGCCATCCTCGACCAGATGAAGCGCCTCGGGGACTCGGTGGATTGGGATCGCGAGTATTTCACCATGGACGAGAATCTTTCGCGCGCGGTGCGCGAAGTTTTCGTTCGCTTGTATGAAGAAGGACTGATCTATCGCGGCAAGTACATCGTCAACTGGTGCCCGCGTTGCGGAACTGCGATTTCCGACCTCGAAGTCAAGCACGAGGAGATTGCGGGCAAGCTGTACGAGATTCGTTATCCGGTAATCGGCACCGACGAATTCATTACGGTGGCTACTACACGTCCGGAGACCATGCTGGGAGATACGGCGGTCGCGGTGAATGCAGGAGACAAGCGCTACAAGCATCTGCATGGGAAGAAAGTCTTGTTGCCGCTGATGAATCGTGAGATCCCCATCATCACCGATGATCTGGCTCAGCCAGAATTCGGGACGGGCGCGGTGAAAGTGACTCCGGCGCACGACCCCAATGACTTTGAAGCGGGACTGCGACACAATCTGCCACAGATTGAAGTGATCGATGAGCAAGCCCGCATGAACGAAAATGCTGGACCATATGCCGGCTTGGATCGCTTCGAAGCCCGCAAGCGCGTGCTCGATGACCTGCGCCAGCAAAACTTCCTAGTGGGAGAAAAGGATTACACCATCTCGATCGGCAAGTGCGATCGCTGCGGGACGGTGGTTGAGCCGCGGCTTTCGACGCAATGGTTCATCAAGATCGCGCCTCTCGCCCAGCCTGCGATCGAGGCCGTGGAGCGGGGCGAAATCACGATTGTTCCGGAGAACTACAAGCAGATTTACCTGAACTGGATGCACAACATCCACGACTGGTGCATCTCGCGGCAACTGTGGTGGGGGCACAGGATTCCGGCTTGGCATTGCTCGTGTGGCGAAATCATTGTGGCCCGCGAGGCCCCGACGAGGTGCACGAAATGTGCTGGCTCGGAGCTTAAGCAGGATACCGATGTGCTGGACACATGGTTCTCCTCGGGCCTGTTGCCGTTTACGACGCTGGGCTGGCCGGAGAAGACGCGCGACCTGGAAGTTTTCTATCCGACTACGCTGCTGATCACCGCCTACGAGATTTTGTTTTTCTGGGTGGCCCGGATGATCATGTTCGGCTGCCACTTCATGGCGGGTCATCAGCAGGATCCGAAGGTGAAGCAGGCCAGCGGCTGGGGCGACAAGAAAGACGACAGCGTTACCTTCCGCCAGGTTTACATACACGCTCTGGTGCGTGACGCCGAGCGGCAGAAGATGTCGAAGACCAAGGGGAACGTGGTGGATCCGCTCGATGTCATCCAGCGCTTTGGAACGGATGCCACGCGCTTCACGCTGGCTGCCATGGCGGCGCCGGGGACAGACATCGCATTCAGCGAGGGCCGTACCGAAGGCTATCGCAACTTTGCCAACAAGATTTGGAATGCGGCGCGCTTCATGTTCATGAACATTGACCGTGTGGCGCCGGGCCTTCGGCCCAGGACCGGGTCTGAGGCCCAGTCTCACACGAGTGGCGTGACTGGCGTTAAGGCCGTTGCCCTCGAAGACCGATGGATTCTCTCGCGGTTTAATCGGGTTACCAAGAATGTGAACGAGGCGCTCGAGACTTATCGCTTTCATGAAGCCGCTAATCAGATTTATGACTTCTTCTGGGGCGAGTTCTGCGACTGGTACATCGAACTGATCAAGCCGCGGCTGTTGGACGGGGGCCAAGAATCCGCCCGTATCGCGTGCGCTAATTTGCTTGGTATTTTTGAAGCTGCGCTGCGGCTGTTGCATCCGGTGATGCCGTTTATCACGGAAGAAATCTGGCACGCGATTTACGACGGCAATCCGCCGTTGCAGTCGATTGCCCTGGCGCCGTATCCGCAAGCGGATGCGAAGCAGTTTGACTTGGCTGCCGAGACGGAGATGGCAATTTTGCAAGATCTCATCGTCAGCGTGCGGAATTTGCGGGCGGAGTTGAAGGTCGATCAGAAGCAACTCGTACCGATCCAGGTCTTCGTCTCCGAGTCAGAAATTCATAAACTGATTGAACAGAACCGAGGTTCAGTGGAGCGTTTGGCCAACGTTGAGAAGATCGAGTTCGTTGCAAATTCTCTGGCCAAGCTTTCTGGCGGGCGGCACACGGCGCGTTTTGACGTGCATGTCATTTACGAGAGAAAAATCGACGTCGCCGCGGAACGGGAGCGGCTGAAGAAAGAACTGGAACAGATCGAAAAGGAGTTTGCCAATGGCCAGCGTCAATTGGGCAACGAGCAGTTTCTTGCCAAGGCTCCGACGAAGGTCGTCGAGGGAATTCGAAAGCGGGCACAAGAGCTGGAAATCCTGCGCGAGAAAGTAAAGAGTAAGCTGGATGAGTTGAAATAGTCCGGGACCGGCGAGGACGCCCGTGCTCCATCAACATCATGGACTGGAATAGCCGACGCATTACCGCTGTGATTGAGAACGCGCTGCTGGAGGATCGGGCCACTCGCGACGCGACCAGCTACGCCTGCATTGACCCGAATCAGCGGGCCTCGGCCACGATTCTTGCGAAGCAGGATTGCATCCTTGCGGGCATTGGCTGTGTTTCACGCATCCTGGACGTTTACGCAGCTCTGGACGGCGCGGTTACGTCGCATTATGAAGTCACGACTCATCCAGAGATATTCGACGGCATCCGCCTGCACACCGGGCAGTCGGTTGCCGTCATCCAGCACAATGCCCGCGTGATTCTCTCGTGCGAGCGCGTGATTTTGAATTTCTTGCAGCGGTTGAGTGGGATTGCCACGCTGACGCGCCAGTTCGTGGAGGCGGTTTCGGGTACCAAGGCGCGAATCCTGGACACGCGCAAGACCGTGCCCGGACTGCGCATGCTCGATAAGTATGCGGTGCGTTGCGGAGGTGGGCAGAATCACCGCCTCGATTTGTCGGACGGAGTGCTGATCAAGAACAACCACATTGCGCTCGCGGGAGGCATCGTGCCGGCGCTGGAGCGCGCTCATAAGAACCGGCGCGGTGCGCAGATCATTGAAATCGAAGTACGGTCCCTGGAGGAGTTGGAACAAGCCCTCGAGCACGGCGGTGAAGCTATTCTGCTGGATAACATGTCGGTTGAAAATGTGAAGCGCGCAGTCGAGCGCTGCTCGCATGTGGAACGCCGCATTCCGCTGGAGGTCTCAGGCGGCATCACGCTGGAAAACGTTCGTGCTTACGCTGAGACCGGAGTGAATTTCATCTCGGTCGGGGCGCTCACGCACTCGGCGAAGGCTGTGGATATGAGCATGCGCCTGGCCCCGGCCTAGGTCTGCCCAAAAACTTTTTCCTGGATTCTGGGCGCACTGCCTCTTGTCCAATCGGACAGATTTTTTGTTTCAGCCGAACGATTCGGAGAGTGAACTTTCGAATAACGCCTGCGGTCTCGCAAGCGGTAGAGTATTCGCAAACCCGGAGGCCCTCCCATGAGTCACCGAATCCCCCGTGCCGCCGTTGCAATACTCGCACTGCTCTTTGCGAATAGCTCTTCTGGAAGTGGCGCCAGATCGCACGCGATTGCTCCCTCGGCAGCTACCGCCCAGAGCAATTCTACCCGGCGTAGGGCCTCGCCCCATCAACCTGCAACCTCGGTCGACGTCACTGTCGACGTTCTCAGTGATCGGCATGCGATCAGTCCTTATGTTTATGGGGGAAGCTATCCCAAGGATGCCCCAACGATTTCCGACAGCGGCCTCACCGTGGTTCGTTGGGGCGGCAACGCGACGTCGCGGTACAACTGGAAGACCTTCACCTACAATGCGGCTGCCGATTGGTATTTTGAAGATTTCGGCTACGCCGAGATCGGCGATCGCGATTCGGCGCAATACATCCAAGACGTGAAAGCTGCGGGAAGCAATCCACTGATGACGATGGTGATGCTGCCCTGGGTGGCGAAGACTTCCGGCTGGAGTTTTTCGGTCGCTAAATACGGCCCGCAATGCGGGGCAGACCCCTACAACTCCGATGCCGGGGATGGAGTGCTGACGGATTGTCAGACGGCGATCACGGGGAACGATCCAACCGACGCCAACGTCGAACTGAAGGACTCGCCGCAAAACGGAGATCCTCCGGGAACCGTCTATCGCGACCAGTGGGCGACCGCGCTGGCCACGGCATTTGGCAGCGCCCCGCATTTCTACGACATGGACAATGAGATTGATATCTGGGGCGGTACGCATCGCGATGTCCATCCCAATCCTTCAGCCTACGACGAGATGCGTGATACCTATCTTGCGGAAGCTGGGGCACTAAAAGGCTGGGATCCCAATGCGATTCGTTTCGGCCCGGTGAGTTGCTGCTGGTGGTTCTACTGGAATGGCGCGAACAACAACGATAAGGGCGCCCATGCCGGCGTGGACTTTTTGCCTTGGTGGCTGAACGAAGTTTATTGGCAGGATCAACTGTCCGGCACGAGGTCGGTTGACGTATTCGACATTCACGCTTATCCGGACGGACCGGACACCTCTGGCTATACCCAGGCTCAAAAGCAGGCGCTATCGCTGCGCATTTATCGGGATTATTGGGATCCGACGTATACCAGCGAATCAGGAGCGATCAATCAGCAGTGGGCCACCTTTATCGAACCGAAGAAGCGGATTCCATTCCGCATCCCCCGTATGCGAGCGATCGTCAACATGATCTACCCGGGTACCCCTTTGAGTTTCACCGAGTGGAGCGCGGCATTCGCCGGTGAATCTGATTTCTCGACGGCGCTGGCCGACGCCGATGCCTACGGCATTCTGGGACGCGAACGCATGTATCTGGCTTCCCGCTGGGTGGCGCCTGACCCGGCGAATCCCAACTATCAGGCCTTGAAGCTGTTCCGTAACTACAACGGGCAGCATCACGCCTTTGCGACAACATCCGTCTCAGCCACCAACGATGGCAACCCGAACTTGTTCAGCAGTTATGCTGCGCTGGATCCAACGGGCACGAGCTTAACTCTGATGGTGATCAACAAAAGTCCAGGCGCATCGGTGCAAGCGCAATTGGCAGTGAATGGATTTACGCCGAAGCGGGTGACGACTTACACGCTTTCGCCTAAGTCGCCCACAAGAATTGTTGCGTCGTCCCCAAAGGCTTGGACTTCCACTCGGAAATTCGCGCCTTATACCGCTACGTTGCTGGTTGTGACCGGCTCGATGCCTGAAACGCCGAGCGCAGACTGGGATCTGAATCCGGACACGATCATGGTTCCGGCGCACGGCACAACTACGCTGCAGCCGAAGATCGTTTCCGGCTCGGGGAACGTAACCCTCGGCACTCCACAGTCGGATAGCGGGATCACGCTCGTGGTCACACAACCGAACATAACCTCAACTCAGGACGGGAGCATTACCGTCACTGCCGGCGGCGCTCCGGGTTTCTATCACTTCGCCGTTCCAAGCACTGACAACGCAGGCGTCGCCCAGACCCAGAGCGGTTGGATTGTTGTGGGGAATCCGCCGGCGACGTTCACGAAAACCGGAGACCATCAGAAAGGAGCGCCGGGAAGCCAACTAAATCTGTCGGTCACACTCCACGCCGGCAAGTCGGGCGGAAGCGCTGCGGGCGGTACCGTTCTGTTCACAACCGATGCCGGTTCTCTGTCGAACCGCCTGGTCACCACCGACTCTTCCGGTAACGCTCCCGTGGTGCTCACACTGCCTGCAAATGCTGCCACCGTCCACGTCACCGCCGAGGGCCAGTTTGAACTTGGTCATCCGGTGGAGAAATTCACCGAGGTCGCGCAATGATGGGATTTCGCTGACCTGGGCCGCGATTGCGGTTTCGCGGCGCATCCCTGATAATTCCGGCATCAGACAATCACGGCCAAACCGAAAGTCGCGGGCAGGAGTGCCTGCGCCACATAAGTCTGCTCAACAGACTGACACCCGCCTTGGACGCGTTGTGCGTCTTCTTATTGCCCACGCCACAGTTGTCGTAAGTGGGACAAAAATCGCCGCGGAGATCGGCACCAGCCGTTCAGAAGTTTGGCGTCTGGTTCAGCAGTTGCGCGAGCTTGGAGTCGACATTGCCGGGCATCCATCGACCGGTTACAGCTTGAAATCCGTGCCCGATCTACTGCTGCCGGATATGCTGGCCTCACAATTGCAGGGCACGATTTTCGGCAAGCACATTCATCATTATTACAAGATTGGATCGACCAACACGGCTGCCATGGAAGCGGGGAGCGCGGGCGCTCCTGAGGGCAGCGTTTTTCTGGCCGAGCAACAGACGGCTGGACGGGGCCGTGGAGCGAACCAGTGGCACTCTGAGCGCTCGACCGGAATTTATTGCTCGGTGCTTTTGCGTCCGGCGCTGCCGCCATCTGATGTACTCGTTATCACGCTCGCTGCTGGACTGGCTGTACACTCGGTGGTTCAGGAGATCGACTCGCGAGTGCTCCCGGACCTGAAGTGGCCCAACGATGTTCTAATCGACGGGAAAAAATTCTGCGGCATCCTGACCGAGATGAACGCTGAAGTCACCCGGGTGAGGTATATCGTTGTCGGTTTGGGAATCAACGTAAATCAATCGAGCTTCCCCCCGGATTTGCAGGCTACCGCAACTTCTCTGCGTTTGGCGACGGGTACGCAGTGGTCGCGCGTGGAACTATGCACAGCTTTGCTAAAATCGCTCGACCGGGAATATCGCGGTTTGCTGGAGAATCCGGAAGCCACCACTTCGATCTTGCGTCGCTTTCAGCAACGGTCGTCGTCAGTTCGAGGACATCAAGTCGAGATCAAAGAGGACGCCGACCTCGAGGGCGTGACGGAAGGCCTGGATTCGCGCGGCTTCCTGCAGGTTCGCACTGCGCAAGGTGTGCGCGCAGTGTTGAGTGGGACAGTAAGACTACATTGAAAAACGAATGCCGCGCGCGGCTCGAAGGCCGACCTATGCGGAAGTACCTCGTAGACTGCCGCCGCATAAACCGCGACGGCCTTGACGGGTCAAAGACCCGTTACCACACGAGCAACAACTATGCTTCTGGTTCTCGATGTCGGTAACACCAATACCGTCCTGGGGGTCTTCGCCAAGGCGAAAGTCGCTCCGGCCTCGAGCCGTGGTGCCGAACCCGAATCGTCCCACTACGAAGTGCTTGTGGCGAATTGGCGAGTCGCAACTATCGCGACTGAAACCGTGGATGAATATGGCGTGCTATTCCGCAATCTGTTCGCTATGGACAACCTCGAAGCTAAGGGCATTCACGGCATCGTGATCTCATCGGTTGTGCCGCCTCTCGACTCCACTCTGGGGCAAGTGTGTCAGCGATACTTTGGTATGAAACCGCTTTTCATCGAACCGGGCGTAAAAACCGGCATGCCGGTGCATTACGACAATCCCGCCGAGGTGGGTGCAGACCGCATAGTGAACTCGGTTGCGGCGTACGAAAAATATGGCGGACCCTGCGTAATCGTTGATTTCGGAACCGCAACCACATTCGATTGCGTGTCTCCCAAGGGAGAATACATGGGCGGCGTTATCTGCCCCGGCATCGGAATCTCCGCCGACGCCCTGTTTGAACGCACGGCACGCCTGCCGCGCGTGGATATCCGCAAGCCCGCTCACATCATTGGCAGCAATACCGTAGGCAGCCTGCAGTCCGGCCTTTACTACGGCTATCTTAGCTTGGTGGACGGTATTCTGGAGTTGTTGGTACAAGAATTAGGAAACGAAACCAAAGTGATTGCGACTGGCGGCTTGTCTTCGCTGTTCGGCACGGGCTCGAAGCATATCAAACAGGTGGACGAGTTTTTGACCCTGGAAGGCCTGCGCATTATCTGGGAGCGCAACGTAACGGCTAAACCCGCTCGCGAGGGGGCGCCGGCCGCGTTCAAGTCTTCTTCCGGGAGCAAGCCGCGCTCCCGCTGATCTTCGAGAAACGAAACAAAGACTCGCCGTGGAAAATTACTTCAACTACTTCACCGAAATCGAGGTGCATTTTCAACGGCGG
This sequence comes from uncultured Acidobacteriota bacterium, assembly GCA_963838905.1. Lineage (GTDB taxonomy): Bacteria > Acidobacteriota > Terriglobia > Terriglobales > Acidobacteriaceae > JABDBE01. The sequence continues at coordinate 225,786 of CAWITE010000009.1, read as the reverse complement.
CGCGGGCGCATTCAGTTGTCCCCGCTCGATTGGGCACTGATCGAAACCTGGAAAGACGCAGGCATTCCGCTCGATGCGGTGCTGCGCGGCGTTGATGCCGCGTTTGATAAGTATGAACTGAGGAAGTCGAAGTCACAGAAAGTCAATAGCCTGGCTTATTGCGCCCAGGCGGTGCTTGTTGCTGCGGAAGAGATGAAGGAGGCTGCTGTTGGAGCGCCGAGCTTGGATGCACAAGGCCATCGCCCAAGCGGCTTTCCGACCTCCGAAATCTCTGTTTTTCTCCGGCGCAACGCGGAGCACCTCGACGCGGCGAAGCTCCCCGAAGCAAAAGGGATTGATGCCACACCATTGGCGAGAGAGACAGCCAACACACTGCGCGAAATTGCCGCTGATCTGGACACCACGAAAACTCCGCCGCGATTGGAGGACCTTGAACGGCGACTCACGGTGGCAGAAGAGAAACTGCTGGCGGTTTTACTGGCGGCGACGCCAGATCAGCAGATCGTCACCGTGCGGGCGGAAGCCGACCGGGAGCTGGCGCCTTACCGGCGCAAAATGCCGTCAGCGCAAATCGAGCAGTTGCTGAAGCAGTACCTCCACAAGCGATTGCTGGAAAAATATGGATTGCCGCGATTGAGTTTGTTCTATATGTAAGGTGCTGTCGGCAATTTTTTTCACCCGGCGTTTCGGTTTCCAGAATAGAATCCTGGCTTGCAACTCACCATTGAAAAACTCATTTATGGCGGCGACGGCCTTGCGCGGTTGCCTGCCGACGAGCACGGTTCCGGCAAAGCTGTGTTCGTGCCGTTTGTGCTTGAAGGCGAAAGAATCGAAGTTTCGCTGCTCGAACAGAAGCGCAGTTTTGCGAGAGGCCGCGCGGACGCGATTCTGCAGGCTTCGCCGCGCCGAGTAGAGCCACTCTGTCCTTATTTTCTTCGTTGCGGCGGCTGCCACTACCAGCACGCCAGCTACGAACATCAGCTAGAGATCAAGGCCGCTGTCCTGAAGGAAAATCTGCGCCGCACTGCCAAGCTGGAACTGGGAACAAGGGTGACGATTCATCCTTCGCCCCCTTGGAAGTACCGCAACCGGACCCGCCTTAAGGTCCGAACGGCTCCCGAGTTTGCGCTTGGCTATTACAAACTCGGTTCGCACGAACTGCTTGCAGTCGAGGAGTGTCCCGTTAGTGCGCCGCTGATCAATCGAGCCATTGCCGCCTTCTGGAAAATGGGGCGCGAACGCACGGTACCGGACGGAATTCATGAAGTTGAATTCTTTGTTGATGCAGAGGATACACAACTCCTGGTCGAGGTTTCCTGCGAACCCGGAACGCCGAGCACTCCGATCAGAGAATGGGCAGGCGCTGTGCAGAGCGCTCTTCCAGAAATTGCGGGCGTCGTAGTCTTCAAGACAAAGTCCTCAGGCATGACTGCGCCGATTGAGCCGAAACCAGTGGCCGGGTCGGGAGCCACAGAAATCACCTATCGAACTAACGACGCCTCCCACCGGGTCAGTGCCGGGGCCTTCTTTCAGGCTAACCGCCATTTAATCAATGATTTGGTGAAGATCGTCGTACGGGAATATTCAGGTGACAGAGCGCTCGATCTTTATGCCGGCGTCGGGCTCTTTTCCACAATCCTATCCCGAAGATTTGCACAGGTAATCGCAGTCGAGGCGTCACAGACTTCTCACGCAGACCTTCTCTACAATTCACCGGATAATGTGAAGGCCGTTCGGGCGACGACCATAGATTTCTTGCGGAGCGCTGCCAGTCAGCGGCGGCCCGATCTTGTGGTGGTGGACCCGCCACGAAGCGGTCTGGGGAAAAATGTGGTCCAGAGCCTTGTCGGATTGGGAGCGCACCGTATAACCTACATCTCCTGCGATCCGGCAACCGCTTCTCGTGATCTGGCTGGCCTGCTCAGCGCCGGATATCGCATCGAGCAGGTGCACCTGATCGACCTGTTCCCCCAGACCTACCATCTGGAAAGCGTGTTTCATCTTGCTCGGTAGGCGGTTGGCAACAGAAAGATTAGTGCTCTTCGCTTCTGAAACTCGCTGCGGCCTAATATCCGAGCACATCCACTTGACCCGTTCCTCCGGGCAGGCCTGTGAACCCGCCTTCGACTGCGCCCCTACCACCCCTCAAAAGCCGCTCTCACGACCACCCATGCTTTGGGCTGCCACAGTATACGGAGCTGGGATTGTTATCGGCTACTACGTTTGGCGGCCTCCGCTCTGCTGGCTCATGGCAACGATTACCTTCTCCGCATCAAGAGCATATTTTCTCCGCCGCCGCTCCCAAAGCGGCCTATGCCCTTGCTCTAGCAGCGCTCTTTGTGACGTGAGCACTGATGATGCAAGTGCGGGCTCCCGAGAATCAGAACAGCGCCTCGCGTTTGCGGACGGCCGCGACGTAGTGGTCACCGCCCATGTAACTAAGGAAGGAAATCTGCGCGATCACGGTCGGGGCGAAATTCAACAAAGGTTGGACCTTCAGACGGAGCAAATAAATACGAGCAGCGAGAACCTACAGTCCGCCTCGGAATTCGCGTGAGCTTGTAAGGCTGTGAGGCCAAGGATGAAGCGGCAAAGAATGTATCAGAAGAATCCGCGACCGCGGCCGCGCGCCTGTTCCGCTATGGAGAGCGTTTGCGATTTTCCGCAAAACTGTATCCGCCGCGCAATTTTCGAAATCCAGGTGCGTTTGATTACGCGGGATATCTGGCAGAAAACGGAATCGTGGCACTCGGGTCAGCCAAGGCAGGGGACAATCTCGAAATGGGAGGTACCAAGGTCGCGGTGCTTGCGCCGCGCGAGACGCCGAAGCGCATCCTTCCCGGCCGAACGACGAGTCTCTGGTCATAAAAATCAGCTATGGGGCAACGTCCGCTCTACTTGAGGGAGACGCGGAGAAGAAAACGGAACAACAGGTTGCCCGGGAAAGCCCGCAGGCCGACCTCCTCAAAGTGGCCCACCATGGCAGCGCGACTTCTACGATCCCGGAACTGCTGGCCGCGGTCCCTCCACGGTTCGCGGTCATATCAGTGGGCGTACGGAATGTTAATGGGCATCCGAGAAGGGAAGTTCTGGAACGGCTAGAGGAAGCGCACGTCATTACATATCGGACAGACATGGACGGAGCGGTCACGTTCTATCTCGACGGCAAAACCGTCACTTCTCAGCTGGCGGCTCCTCATTGATAGCAAATTCGGCAGTCTCCAACTCGTCTGGTGCTTGCCGGTATTCCTCAATCATTCGCCGCGCCTCGGCGGCATCTTCCTCGCGCACCAGAATCACCGTCCCGCCGACTCCTGGCAAGATGTCCTGCTGCGCATCGAGAGAAGTGAGATCAGAGTCAATGCCGGCGGATTCGAGCAAACCGCGTACGACCATCGCTTCCGATTCCTGTTCGGTGTCAAACACCCGCACCAGCTTTTCATTCGGATTCGGACGCGCTCCAGATGTCGAAGTCGAGTCTGCCATTGTTGCCTCCAATCAGGATGATCTCTTGGACTCTAGCGCACGTTTCCTGAAGCGCGCGTGATTCTGATTTTAACTCGACCCACGTAGTGGCGGGGGCACTTTCGTCAATCCGACTCACTGCGTTGGAGCGCGCCTGATTGCTTTGAGGTGACTGAAGGTCTACACCAATGTAGCCATTGCGCTCAGCCCGCTTTGCCGCCACAATAACTTCAAAGGGCGCAACGCGCTCGTGCCGAGGGACATCTTAACGGCAGAGACCGTATTTGGGGGCCTCATGAGTAGTTTGGAGCGGCGTGGACAGCCGGCAAATGGGAGCGAAAGAGAGCAGGAGGCACGCAACATCCGCCGTCTGCAAATCATGATCAGCATGGTAATGTCCGTGATTGGTCAGGACCCGAACCTCACCGTTGAAGAAGCGTCCGAACTGGTGGCGGGCGCCAAGCGTGCCGCGCTGGCGATGTTTCCGGACAAAGAGTTCACCTACGATATTCTGTATAAACCTCGCCTCCAGCGATTGATGAACGAGCGCTTCCGCTTGCAGTAATAGCCAGTTGCATAGAAAGGGGACGACTTAGCGCCCCACTCCCATCCTTTCCCATCCGGCTGCTCACTTTTGCGGATAGACTTAGACTTGAATGCCTCCTGCGGCTGGGAGCATAATGAAATCCAACAGGCCATCCGAATCGAAGTCTCCTGGTACGATTCCCAAGTCTTCGATGTTGTCCGGAAGATTCACAGCAGTTTCCGGTTGGAAGGTACCATTTCTGTTGCCCCAACCGAATGGCAAACACCCGATCACGGACGCCATTTTTGAAGTGCCAATCAATGGAATCTGTCTTGCCGTCGCAGTTGAAATCGCCCCCTGCGAATGCCCACAAACTATCGTTGCTGCCGGCGTTAACAATCTGGCCATACGCATCAGAACAATACGCCACATCCATTTTCCCATCGCCGTTGAAATCATTGACCACAAAGGGAACTCCGTGGCCGCAGCCCAGTCCTCCTTGCCTTCGGTTGTCTTTGCACAATGGTCCGAAGGCTCTGAAACGTCCCATCGCCGTTGCCGATCAGAATCTGCAGACCATCGCCCGTAGTATCAACTACCAAGTCCAGCTTTCCGTCTCCATTTAAAGTTCGCAACCACAGGAGTGAAAGCGCCGGGAAGATCATAGGTTGCCCCCTGCCGGAAGGTTCCATCCCCGTTTCCCAAGAAGATGTACACGGCGGAATCTCCGGCGACGGCGGCTGCGAAGTCCAGCTTTCCGTCGCCGTCGAAATCGCCAACAACAAGGTCCGGACACGTCTGAAATGTTCCATACTTCCCACTGGTTCGGAACGTACCATCCCCATTGCCTAGTCTCACTTCGACGCTTGCCGAATTCGGGTATGCCCCCGCTGGAAAGATGAAATCCAGTTTGCCATCGTTATTGAAATCGCCAACAGCAAGAGTACATCCAAAATTGTTGTAATATCGATGGCCGACGACCGTGTGTGCGAACGTACCGTCGCCCTTACCCGCGAACAAATAAACCTTGCCGCTTCCCGCGCCTCCAACCAGATCGAGTTTGCCATGGTTGCTGAAAGGTGCTGCAGTCAGAAACTCTACTAGGTCAGGTCCGAGCAGGTAGTAGTGCGGTGCGCCGGGAGCGACGGTTTCTGTCGGAGTATGCACTTCCACAATGGCGTAGCTCGAACTAGAAGGGCCTCCGCCCGGAGCCAGGTTGGTGACTGTAATGTATCCCGCCATCGGCTTGGCCACGTCGGCGGCCAGGACCTTCGCTTGCAGTTCTCGGGCGGAAACAAAAAGTTGTGGAACGCGGGCCGCCGTTCCAATTCACTACCGCTCCCTCCACAAAGTTGGCACCATAGACGGTGAGCGTAAAGTCCCCGCGCCCCCAAGCAGAAAAGCCACAGCAGCGACGCCGAGAACATACGTCACCCGCCAGTTAGGTTTTGTCTTCATCGGTCAATTCCGAATACTCAGGACGAGAACATCCGTCAAGCTAGAGGCGATTCCTGGCGTAGGGAGGAACCAGGATCGGAATCGAATGGTCAGCATCCTACACTATGTCGGCCATTCCGCTTCCAACTAGCCTCCGGAAAGATGACTGTCGCTGGCTCCGCCGGGCAGCGTTCGCGTGTCCGCTTCCAGGGAGTGTAGGAATTTTCCGGCCTCTATAGCTATCCCCGCATCCGTTTGACCCTCCTCACCCGCAGCGGCTAGACTCGCTATTCAGCGGGGGTGTTCCATGAAGCGGGTTGCGTTGGTCTTCACAGTCGTGGTCCTCTTTGCGTTCGGGGCGGCGGCCGATGAAGGCCATCACCACGAAGATCTGACGACAGATCAATTGGGCACGGTACATTTCCCGGTATCGTGCGCAGCCGAGGTGCAGAAGCCCTTCGAACGCGGTGTCGCGCTGCTGCACTCTTTCTGGTATGAGGAAGCGAAGAAAGAATTCGAGCAGATAGCCAAGGACGATCCTAAATGCGCGATCGCGCATTGGGGAATCGCCATGAGCATCTGGCATCAGCTCTGGAACCAGCCCGACGCAGCCACGATCAAGCGAGGGAACGACGAGGTCAAGAACGCGCGATCGCTGCATCCCAAGACCGATCGCGAGCGTGACTACATCACTGCCATGGACGAGTTCTACCGCGGCAAGAGACGCGACTATCACGATCGAGCCAGCACTTACTGCCAGGCTATGGCAACGACCCATCAGGATTATCCCGATGACCGCGAGGCAGCGGCCTTCTACGCGCTGTCGCTGCTCGCTTCAGAGCCGGATAATGACACAACCTTTGCCAATCGAAAGCAAGCAGCGGCGATTCTGGAAAAGCTGTTCGCGGTCGAGCCAGACCATCCTGGCGTCGCGCATTACTTGATTCATAGCTACGACAAGCCGCAGTTGGCACAACTGGGATTGCCCGCCGCTCGAGGCTACGCGCAAATTGCCCCGGCCGCTCCTCACGCTCTGCACATGCCGTCGCACATCTTCGCCCGCCTCGGCTTGTGGCAGGATGACATCAATTCCAACCTTGCTTCGATTGCCGCTTCGCGCAAAACCGCAGCCATGCACATGGGTGGCGAAGGTCATCAGTTTCATGCTATGGATTTTCTGGTCTACGCTTACTTGCAATCCGGGCGTGAAGCCGACGCGCAACGAGTGATCGATGAAGTGAAGGCCATGCCGGCGAAGAAGGATGACATGTATGGGATGGACTTCGATCCACGAACCGATGCGCTGATAACTTTTAGCGCGAGGTATGCGCTCGAGATGCATCACTGGACGGAAGCCGCTTCTTTGGAGCTGATTCCTGGAGCGGAAACTGGAGACAACTCGATTACGTACTGGGCGCGCGCGATTGGCGCGGCCCGATCTGGCAATTTGCCCGACGCACGCAAAGATCTGGCTGAGATTGACACAATTCACGCCACCTTGCTGAAACAAAAGAAAACCAGCTTTGCCGAGTCGGTCGAACAGGATCGTCAGGAAGCCGCAGCCTGGGTGGCCCACGCCGAAGGAAACAATGACGAGGCCATCAAGACATTGCGCACCATCGCGGAGAAGGAAGAGGCGGAAGGCGATGAGCCTTTAGCAATTCCTGCCCGCGAAATGCTGGCCGATATGATGCTCGATATGAACCGTCCGGAACAGGCCCTGGCGGAGTACGAGGCAGACTTGAAGTTCAATCCGAATCGTTTCAACGGACTGTACGGCGCGGCGCGGGCGGCGGAGATGGCGGGCAAGAGCGACAAGTCGAACTCGTACTACGCTCGGCTGGTGAAGATATGCGATGGATCCAATTCAGATCGGCCAGAACTTAGCCGGGCTAAGTCGTTGCTGGCACAGAAATAGTTCGAGGGCCGAAATCGCTCATTGCTTTTCTATCGTCTGCAAGCGGAACAGCAGAGTTCCCCATCCCAATTTCGATCGCATCTGCACCGGAGTGTGGTTGACGTCATCCGTGAACCACGCCCAGATCGTGCCTTTGCCCTGCAAGGCGCCGGAAATCGCTTCCACCTTTACCCGGACGGTCTGGAACGCGCCAGCGGGTACTTTGACTTGTTCTCGGGCTTCTACGCGCGCTGTAACCTCGGTCGCTTTGTTGCCGTCGTTGATTGGGAATGTATAGCTGTTACCCGATTGCAGAGGCAATGACGCAAGGTAATAGAACCCGCTAACCACATCGGTTACGCACGCGGGAAGATCGTTTTCCACGTGTTTCTGCTCGCCAGTCTTCAGATTCTTCTCATCGAGGACACTCTTGTTGCGAGAGTAATCGAAACGAAGCTCGGTCTGGCGGGAGCGGGAACCCTCTTCTGTATTCCTCGAAACTCGAAGGGAGCAAAACGTACGTGGATCGAAGAATGCTTCAAAACGATCCTGTACTTTGTACAGCGCGTTGACCACCCCTGCGGAGTTTGCAACCGCGGTGACGTGCTCCTGGCCGCCGTCGAGTCCCAGCGTGACTTTAGCCGTTCCGGCATTGAATAGGTGCCATTCGACGCCATACACATAGGTCTGCCCATTCGGAAAAGCGTAATTCGGTGGCGGAGGAATGACCCGCGCCGAGGGCGAGGCGCTAACTGTGGGGAGTGAAACCTGGTTGGGCAGCGGCGACGGGGCAGCCTGGCCTTGCGACAGTGAAACCGAAAGTATTGCGAATAAATACCATGCCGGATTGAACCTTCCTAAAATGTGCATGTCTCTTCGACCAACAATTCCAGTTTCCCGTAAGACACCGAAAGCCAGTTCTGGCAACGATTCTCCAGACCCCCGTCAGCGACGGATACATAGCATCTTAGCCGTCAATACCGCCAACATGGCCACTGCACCTAGTGTCGCATTGTACTCGCGATGCTTCCAGTACAAGTCCCATGAAAACGCCCCGCGGCCACTCTCAAACGACGTGAGCCGAGGCAGCAGCCGAGAAACATGTCGCGCGTACCCCGCGAATTCTGGAAAATGTTCTCTCAGAAATGATTCTTCTCCACGAATCACCGGCAAATAGATCGCCAGAAAAATCAAAACCAGAGCCGCCCCGATCCACCAGTTTCGAGCAGCGATCGCAAAGCCCACAGCTAGAATCAGCGACCCCAGATAGAGTGGGTTCCGTGTATAGGCGTAAGGCCCTGTCGTCGTGAGCTGCTCATTTTTCTGCACGTGCCCGGATGCGAGAGCACGAATCGCGAGTCCGGGAATGATCAGCGCAGAGCCGACCAGCATGGATGCGCCCGTGGGTGTTGCCAACCATAAATAGAGCGCAGTGAAAGCGAATCCCAGAGGCACTCGGATGCGACGCGCGATGTTCGTCCAGGTAAAACTAGCCACGGTTGCTCCTTAACAGCTTGCGGGCGGCAGCAATAACTTCGTCGGTGCTGATTCCCAGCATGCCGGGATCGGGTTGTGTGCGGCGGGAGTGTGTGGTTGGGCTGATAGGGCTGCGCAACACGATGCTGCAAGTCCCGAATGGCCCGTTGCGCACAGGATTGGTGGGGCCGAAGATTGCAACCACGGGGATTCCGAGCGCCGCAGCGAGGTGCATGGGGCCCGTATCGCCGCCGATGAAAAGGCGCGCGCGTCGCGCCAGAGCAATTAATTCTGTGAGTGAACTGGCAACGCCTGTTGCCGCGCCTTTGCTGGCCGACTCGACTGCTCGCGTCAGCGGTTCTTCGCCGGGGCCGAAATTGATCAGCGATTTCACACCATCTTCTGCCAATCGCCGAGCGACCTCCCCGTAGCGCTCCGCTGGCCACTGCTTGGCGCCCCAACCCGCGCCTGGATTGAGCAATGCGAAATCGCCGACGCCCTGTTGCAATCGGTCCTCGTATTCCTCTTCGGCCGCATCGTCATGCGGAAATTCTACCTTCGGCATCGCCAATGGCAGGCGTGCAACGGCCTCCGCCAGTGAAAGATTCTGTTCGACAACGTGGCCGCCACGACCAATCACCTGCCGTGTATAAAACATGGTGGCGACATTTTCGCGAGGCTGGGCAAATCCGTACACTACGTCCGCTCCGGACCAACACGACAACATTGCGGATCGGGCCGCGCCCTGGAAGTCGACTGCGACTTCGTATCGCTGAGCACGGAGTTCGCTGAGCCCAGCCGCAATTTCCTCCCAGGTTTGGGTGGAAAACAGGGATCTCCGCCAAGCCTTCGAATTCACGGTGTGGATCCGGTCGACCAGCGGCCTGCTGGCTGAGCGCAGTCCCGAGCGGGGCTCGGGCAAGGTGCAAAGCAGCTCTGCCCAGCGCTCCTCAATCACCCAACCCAGGCTGACCTCGGGAAACGCTTGTCGTAACGCGGTGACCGCAGGGAGCGTGTGGATGATGTCACCCATCGAGCCCAAGCGAACGATCAGCAAGCTTCGGGGAGTGAATGAAGCGGCATTTTCCGAGGAGGACGGAACCGGCGATTGCATGCTCACGAACGCTGCGGCCTGATCCGCGAACGGATAATCTCTGTCGCCGAGTGATCCTTGGGATCGCCTACAATTTCCACGCGGCCACCACACGCCGCGACCGCGTCCCGCTCCGGCACCGTGTCGATCGTGTAGTCAGTTCCTTTCGCGTGAACGTCAGGGCGAACTTCATGGATCAATGCTCGCACGTCGCGCTCAGGAAAAATGACCACTGCGTCCACGTCAGCCAGCGCCGAGAGAATTTCAGCGCGTTCTTCGGCAGGCATTAGCGGACGGCCTTCTCCCTTCAATGCGCGCACGGATTCATCGGAGTTGATGGCTACAATCAAGCGTCCGCCGAGTTGCTTGGCTGAATGCAAGTAGCGCACATGGCCGACGTGCAGCAGATCGAAGCAGCCATTGGCGAGTGTGATGGAGTCGCCCGCCTGGCGCCACGCGGTGACGCTCTGCCTCAGCCGTTCGCGATCTAGAATTTTCTTGGTCGACATTCAGTGCGCTCTTGTTGCCGGTGGCGATTGCTCCAGCGCATCGAGCAGTTCCCGCCGCGACACAGTTGCCGTTCCGCGCTTCATTACCACGATTCCGCCTGCATAGTTTGCCAAGTGAGCGGCTTCTTCTGTGCTGGCTCCAGCCGCTAAAGCGGCAGCAAAAGTGGCAATCACCGTGTCCCCTGCTCCGGTCACATCCGCGACTTGATCGGAGCCGAAGATCGGAATATCCACCGGCTTATGTTTTCCAGTGAAGGCTGCCATGCCATCGCGGCCGCGCGTGATCACGAGTGACCGCAGCTTCATCCGAGACATCACGCTCTCGCCAGCGGAGCACAAGCTCGACCAATCGTTACCGATGCGAAGACCCAATGCAGCTTCGACTTCCGGTTCGTTGGGCGTGGCCGCGACCACGCCAGAATATTGCAGCATGCGGTATCGTGAATCGAGGATGACCGGGACACCGTTGAGACGTCCGCGCTCGCGGATTGCATCGAGGATCCCAGGACTCGCCGCGCCATAGCCGTAATCGGAGATCAGCAATGCATCCGAGGCGCGGGCGTATTGTCGCGCAGCCAGCACGAGTTCCCGTTGCAAGTGACGGTTGGGCTCCGTTTCCGGTTCACGATCGACACGGACCACTTGTTGCCGCACGTTGTGGGTCATTCCGGCCAAGATGCGCGTTTTGGTCACAGTGGTATAGCTCTTGTCCTTGAGAATGCCGCTTACGGGAATATGTTTGTGGCGAAAAGCTTTCAACAGCAAACGTCCAACTTCATCGTCGCCCACCACTCCCACGGGAAGAACGTTAACGCCCAGGTCGGCAAGATTGTTGATCGCATTGGCGCCGCCTCCCGGCACCACGGTTCGCTCCCGATGTTTCAGAATCAGTACGGGAGCTTCTCGAGACACGCGCGAGATTTCGCCAAATATGAATTCGTCGCCGACCAAGTCACCGACTACGGTAATCGTAATCTTGGGGAACGACTCAATGATCTTGGTCAGGCGTTCTGCCCCTTTGGGGTGTTTAGTCATTTGGAAACTATCTCAGCCGCTCAGGCACCGATTTTCTCACGCCCTGCTCTTCGTCCCGCAATCATCCGGAGCATGGTATCGACAGCGTTAGCTGCATCCATTAATTCCATCTTCACCGGAATCACCGCCAAGGGTTGCAACGCGTCGAGAAACCCGCCCAGGTTGATAGCATCTTTTTCGGTGGTGGCAAAGCCCTCAGCTTCGCTCTGCTTCCGCAGTTTCAACAAGTCCTGGATATCGCGTTCTGTGTATGCGTGGTGGTCTCGGAACAAAGCCTGCGCCACAGGCTCGATACCCGCCGTGCGCAGTTGCAGCAGGAAATTCTGCGGCCGCGCGATTCCGCAGAAAACCACCGGGCGAGAGGGAATACTCGTCAACGAAATACCCCGTCGCACCCGCCATAGCAGTTTGCCATTCAAGGGAAATGATTGCGGTGAAGCACCACTGGCCAGTACAACCGCGTCGGCACGGGACAGTGAAGTAACCTGTTCGCGCAAACGCCCTGCGGGAAGCAGGCGGTCGCGGGTGTCTTCGGGTGTAACCAGCACAATATCGAAATCACGCGCCAGGGCACGATGCTGAAAGCCGTCATCCAGCAAATGAAGTTGTGGGCCGAAGCTTTTTTCCGCGAACAGCCCAGCCTCGTATCGATCCTCACCCACAATCACTGGCACGCTGAGGCGCCGTGCCAGGAGCAAAGGCTCGTCGCCAAAGTCCCGGGGTAAGCCTCCCGGATCAACACGCGCTACACCGCGTGTTCTGCGACCGTAGCCGCGGGAGAGTATGTCGAACTTCAACCCGCGAGCCTTTAACAGTTCCGCGAGAAGCAGGACGAAGGGCGTTTTGCCTGATCCACCAATGGACAAGTTCCCGACACTTACGACTGGCCCTTGTACTCTTCGTGCGCGAGTGATGCCGCGGTCGTAGAGCGCGTTGCGCGCCCAAACGCCTGCTCCGAAGATAGAGGACAAGAAATTCATTCAACGACCAGTCCCCACACGAGCACTGGCAGGCACCAATAATGTCTCCAACGCTTGCATGGTCCTCTGCGTTGCTCCTATTTGTGCACGGATTGTTTCTGCGGCCCGGCGACCCAGTTCGGCACGTTCGGCTGGATTAGAGATGAGGTCCATGAGTACCAGCGGAAGCTCGGCTGGGCCGACCACACGTACGGCGTCGCGACTTTGAAATAAGCTTACGATGTCGCGAAAATTCTCTGTGTGATTGCCAACGACAATAGGAACTCCATGCAGTGCAGGCTCGATGATGTTATGCCCGCCGCGGGGAACGAGGCTACCGCCCACACAGGCCACGTCGGCCAGCGCGTAGAGCGCCGCGAGTTCGCCAATCGTGTCGATTAGCAGGACGCCGCCCAAGATCGGGTCGCCTCCCCACAAGGATCGGCGCCAGAAGCGAATACCAAGTTGATTGAGTAATTCGGCTACTTCGCCGAATCGCTCAGGATGACGTGGCGCCAGAACCATCACAGCGCGAGGATGGCTCGCGAGAATATTTATGAAGGCCTGCAGCAGCAACGGCTCTTCGCCCTCGACCGTGCTTCCGCAAACAATCACGGGGCCGGTCTGAGCTTGTTGGAACGCTGCGCGCAGGCTGGCAATGATCGGCGGCGCAGCCGGTGCAGGCACATCAAACTTCAGATTGCCAGTTGCGCGGACGAGCTCGGGGGGCGCTCCAATTTCCACGAGGCGACGAGCATCCTCCGCCGTCTGGGTCAGGAAAAGGTCCACGCGCTGCAAAACTCCCGTAAGCAAATGCCGGAAGCGCCGGTATCCAGGCCAGGAGCGGTCCGAGATGCGGCCGTTCACCACGGCAATCCGAGCACCGCTGGCATGGGCAAGGCGCAGAAAGTTTGGCCAGAACTCAGTTTCCGCGATCACAACCAGCTTGGGCTGCAGCAATCGCAAATATGGCCGGATCGCAAAGGCGAAGTCGAGCGGGAAGTAAAAGACATTCTCCTCGTCGAAGCGGGTGCGAGCCAACTTCTGGCCCGTATCCGTCGTAGTCGAAATGACGACTCGATGTTGCGAGAATCGTTTTGTGAGTTCTGTCGCCAAACCGCTGATCGCCAGAACCTCACCGACCGACACCGCGTGTATCCATATCGTTGGCCTCGCGGGCTGAGCAACCAACCGCCGCGGAATCCTCCCCAACCGTTCCCCCAGACCCGCGCCGTACTTGCCGTGGCGCATCCTCTGCAACAGCCAATATGGGAGGGTAAGCAGCATTGCCGCTGCTAGCAGCGCACTGTAGATCAAATACATGCAGCAAGGGACATTCTACCTTGCAGACGTCGCGACCGAGGCACCACCGTTTACCGAGCGTGCATCCTATAATCGAGAATCATGTCCTGCACGGTCACCCGCTCTCTGCTGCTACGAGACTTGGCCGCAGTTTCCGTACTTTTAGTGTCTTCGGTCGTTTGCCTCGCGGGAAAGCATTTTGTCATGCCAGCGGCTCAGCCGGCGAAGACCTATCCCGCACATGATGAACATCCGAGTGAATCGGTCACGCTGGGGCTTGATCCTTATGACTTGCCCGACAAGGCAAGTATTTTTTCCGTTCACTACAGCGACGTCGGCCTGATGCCGATCTTCGTAGTGATCACCAACGATGGCGACCAGACAGTCGCGCTGTCAGGGATGAAGGCGGAACTCGTAACCGTGAATCGGACCAAGATTCCGCCCGCCACGGAAGATGATATTTATCGGCGCATCGCGCGGCCTACAGGGACCATTTCTCCGAATCCGCTGCCTTGGCCCAAGAAGGCGAAGGGAAGCATCAGCAAAGACGCGATGGAGGAGATTCAGAATACACAATTTGCCGCCAAGGCAGTCGAACCTCACGGCACCCAGTCGGGCTTCATGTTCTTTGATGTGTCGGACATTGCTAACCCGCTTGCGGGCGCTCACTTCTATTTGACTCGCGTGCGCGATGCCAAGGGAAATGAATTGATGTATTTCGAAGTCCCGCTGGAGAAATATCTGAGCGCGCCGGAGAAACAGAAGTAGCAGAGATCTCGCACCGGATGTGGCTCAGCGTTCCCACCCTTTATAATCGCTGGATATGGCCACCACACCGGATACTTCCGTAAGGTCCCGCGCCAAGTACGAACCTGTGATTGGACTGGAGGTGCACGTCCAGCTCCAGACGGTGACCAAGATTTTCTGTTCGTGCTCCGCGCGCTTTGGTGCTCCGCCTAATACTAATGTTTGCCCGGTTTGCCTGGGCCTTCCCGGAGCTCTGCCGGTGTTGAATCGCAAAGCGGTGGATTTCGCGGTGCTCGCAGCGATGGCGCTCGGCTGCCGCATAAACCAGACTTCCATTTTCGCGCGGAAGAATTACTTTTATCCTGACTTGCCCAAGGGTTATCAGATTTCGCAGTACGACAAGCCGCTGGCCGAGTTCGGTAGGATCGACTTTGTCACCGCCTCCGAAGCTAAGACGATCGGAATCACGCGCCTGCACCTCGAGGAAGATGCGGGCAAGAGCCTGCACGAAGGCTTCGCAGATTCTGCCGAGACTACGGCCGTCGACCTGAACCGCAGTGGAGTCCCGCTGATCGAAATTGTCAGCGAGCCGGACATCGCTTCACCTGCGGAGGCGCACGAATACCTCACCCGCTTGAAGGAAATCATTCTGTACACCGGGGTCAGCGATTGCAATATGGAAGAAGGTTCGTTGCGTTGCGATGCCAACGTCAGCGTTCGGCCTCGGGGGCAGAAAGAGTTTGGCACGAAGACCGAAATCAAGAACGTCAACTCATTCCGGTTTATTCGCGAGGCGCTGGAGTACGAAATCGATCGCCAGATCGATATTGTCGAGTCAGGCGGCAAAGTCACGCAAGAAACCCGCCTCTACAATCCGGCGGAAGGCAAAACTTATGGCATGCGCTCAAAAGAGCAGGCGCACGACTATCGGTATTTTCCTGAGCCCGACCTTCGGCCGCTCGTCGTTGACGAGAAGTGGCAGGCGGAAATTCGCGGCACACTTCCCGAACTGCCCGAGGCGCGCCGCAAGCGTATGGTCGCGGACTACGGCATCACCGACTACGATGCGCAGGTGCTGACGTCCACAAAGTCGTTTGCGGACCAGTTCGAGGCGGCGGCGAAGGCCGCGAAGAATCCAAAACGTGTTGCGAATCTGGTGCAGGGCGAGCTGATGGGGCGCCTGAAAGCGAAGGGTCTGGAGATTGAGCAATCGCCCATTTCGATGAAGGGCGTAGCTCTGTCGGCAGATCTGGTGGAGAGCGGCGCGATTTCAGGCAAGATGCTCAAGGACTTATACGAGCTGTCCTTCGAGCTGGGAAAAGATTTCGGCGAAGTTTACGAGAGAGAAAAGCCACAGCAGATTACCGATTCCTCCGCGATCGAAAAGATCATCAACGAGATTATCGCGGCCAACCCCAAGCAGGTTGAACAATATCGGGCGGGAAAGAAGACGGTGACAGGTTTTTTTGTCGGCCAGGTGATGAAAGCCTCAAAGGGACAGGCCAATCCGCAAATGGTGAATGAGCTGCTTGCCAAGAAATTAGAGAGCTGACCAGCATGTTCAAGAAGATTTTAATCGGCAACCGGGGAGAGATTGCAGTGCGGGTGATCCGCGCCTGCCGCGAGTTGGGCATCACTTCGGTTGCTATTTATTCCGACGTCGATCGCGCTTCGCTGCATGTTCGCAAGGCTGACGAGGCCTACCACATTGGAGCCCCGGCCGCTGCGGAATCCTACTTGAACATAGCGAAGATCCTGGACGTTGCGAAACGATGCGGTGCCGATGCGATCCATCCCGGATACGGGTTTCTCTCCGAGAATGCGAAGTTCGCGCAGGCGTGCGGCGGTGCTGGTGTGAAGTTCATTGGCCCCAGTCCCGCCTCGATGGAAATGATGGGATCGAAAACGCGGGCGCGCCAAGAAATGGAAAAAGCTGGAGTTCCATTCGTGCCGGGAACTTCGCGAGAGTTGGAGTCCGCCGAGCAGGCCGAGCAGGTGGCGGCGAAGATTGGCTATCCCGTGATGCTGAAGGCAGCGGCCGGCGGCGGTGGAAAGGGCATGCGGCTGGTGCATGAGCCGGAAGAGTTGAAACCCGCTCTGGAAGCGGCACAGAGCGAAGCCGAGCGGGCATTCGGCGACCGCGCAGTCTACGTTGAGAAGGCAATCGTGAATCCGCGGCACATCGAAATGCAGGTGTTGGCGGACGAGTACGGTAACACGGTTTACCTGGGTGAGCGCGAGTGTTCCATCCAACGTCGGCATCAGAAGGTGCTAGAGGAGGCGCCATCTCCAATCGTTGACCCGGATATGCGGCGGCGCATGGGCGAGGTCGCGGTCCGAGTGGCCAGGGCGGCAGGCTACACCAATGCGGGAACGGTCGAATTTCTGGTCGATCGGGAGAAGAATTTTTATTTTCTCGAGATGAACACGCGACTTCAGGTGGAACATCCTGTGACAGAACTGATCACGGGGTTGGACCTGGTTCATTTGCAGATTCGGATCGCGGCCGGCGAGAGGCTTCCGTTTCGGCAAGAAGACATTCACATTCGCGGATCCGCCATTGAGTGCCGCATCTACGCGGAGGATCCCGATAACAATTATTTTCCGAGCCCGGGGAGGATCACGTTGTTGCAGTCATCTTCGGGGCCTGGAATCCGGCGCGATAGCGGCATGTACGAAGGCTGGACCGTGCCCGTCGATTACGATCCACTGTTGGCCAAGCTGATCGGGTATGGAACGGACCGCAGGCAGGCGATCTCGCGATTGACGCGGGCGCTGCATGAGTATTTTGTGGGTGGTATCAAGACCAACATTTCGCTGTTCCGCCGCATTCTGACTGACGCAGATTTTCAGGCAGGAAAGGTAGATACCGGCTACCTGGATCGGCTGCTGAAGTCGAAGGCGTCCGAAGTTACGGGTGACGATGCGGAACTCGCAGCCATTGCCGGCGGGATATTCACAATCCTGGACCCGGCATCGGTTGTTGGCAACGGAAACTTATCTCCGAATCCTGGGAATAAAGCGGTCGGCGGAATGACCCTATCGGGTTGGAAGAGGGCGGCAAGGTTCGAAGGGTTAGCTTAAAACTGTCTAGTTCGAGAGGCCTTGCAGCAACGTCAGCCGCCGACATCTGACCACTTTCCTATGCTCTACGACGTCAATATCGACGGAAAGGATTACCGGCTGGAATTGGAGCGCGCGGAAGCCGGCTGGCGATGCCGCTTGAATGGTCGCGAAATCCAGATCGACGCAGTTCTGGCCCGGCGCGATGTGCTTTCGATCTTGATCGGAGGGAAAGCCTACGAGATCAAACGGGAACACATTGCTAAGGAGACGCACCTGTGGATCGGCGGCATCCACTACGCCGCAGAGTTGCGTGATCCGAGATCACTGCGAAGCCGCAAGGGTTCAGCGGCTGACGAAAAGGGCCCGAAAAAAATCTTCGCTCCCATGCCCGGCAAGGTAGTGCGTGTTCTGGTTGCCGAGCAGCAGGCCGTTGAGGCGGGACAAAGCCTCCTGGTCGTGGAAGCGATGAAGATGCAGAATGAGATCAAATCTCCGAAGAAGGGGACCCTGAAAAAAATCGTGGCCGCTGAGGGTGCGAATGTGAATGCCGGGGACGTGTTGGCGATTGTGGAATGAAGCAAGCGTTTGGCTCTTAGCCTTTAGCTCTTAATTGCTGGTTCGTTAAATGCTGAGTGCTTACGTGCCGCTAGTTCGCGGTGCCGTTGCCTCCCAGTATTTTCTCGGCATAATAGTTTTGCACCTTGGCTTGATCGCGCAGAACTTCGTAGTACGCTGCCTTCAGAAGTTGTTCCCGTCGGTCGCGGAGCTGTGACCGGATTGCCTCCTGCACGCGAGGGTCTGACAGTTCGCGTTGTCCCGCGCTTTCCTTGGCGATCAGTTTCACAATGCGGAAGCCGACTAACTGTTTGGTCATCGGGTTAATGACGGTGATAACCGTGGTGTATTGCCCGGGCTTCAATTTCGTGACCGCATCGCGAGTAACGGGGTCGGTGTTTTTCAAGGCAGATTCCGGCGTAAAGCCCAGGTCTCCGCCGTTGCCTGATGTTTCCGTGTCCTCGGAATATTCCATTGCCAAGGTACCGAAATCGTCGCCACTGTCCAGGCGATTCACGATCATCTGGATTTTCTTGCGCGCATCGGCTTCGTTTTGCGCTTTGTCGTTCTTCAGATTGTGGACCTGGGGGTTCGGCGTTGTGGTTACGAAGATCTGGGCCAGATGATATTGAGGCTCAACCAGGTTGAACTCCGACTTATGTCCGTTGTAATAATTGGAGATGTCTTGGTCGGAAACGTTAATCTTCGACGTCACCTCTTTGTTCAGAACCTTGTCCACCGTGAGCTGACGGCGCAGGTCACGCTTGAAGTCGTCGAGGGTAAGCTTCTTTTCCTTCATGCGTGCGTCGAATTCTTCTTTTGTATAAGGCGACTTGATCTCGTTCAGCTTGCGTTCGACTTCGTCGTCTGTGGCCAAGAGTCCAAGTTTCTCGGCGCGGCGCATCAGGATTTCAAAATCAACCAGTTGGTGCAGGATGCTGAGGTGCAGGCTGGTAGCTTGTTCTCCGGAGGGCTGCTGCTGGGAACCCGCAGTCTGGTTTTCGTAGTACTTCTCCAGATCCGCTCGGGTAATTTTGCGGCCGTCAACCGTGGCGGCAACGTCGTCACCCGCCATTTTGGTTCCACAACCCAGGGAAACCGCGAGAAGTGGAGCCGCAAGCAGCACAGTCAGGAATAGACGAAATAGCGAATTAGTCTTCAAAGTGGTCCTCTCGGCACTACTTGCTGGGGGATGGTGACTCGTGTTGTGCTTGGCTTGAGGCTTCCGCCGGGTGAGACGGCACTGGTACGCCAGCCTGCTTCAACGCTGAATCCAGGGCAGCCCGCAATTCGCCGACGGGAAGCGCGCCATCCATTTCCTCTCCGTTGACGAACAGGGTCGGCGTCGCGTTCACACCCACGCCTTCGGCTTCGTGCATGGAAGCCTTAATCGCGTCTTCATTCTGCGCCTTGACGCAAGCCTGAAGTTTGGTCTGATCAAGGTTATGCTTCTGCCCTTGCTCGAGGGTCAAGCGGTCCAGCGCAGCGAACTGTGCATCCCGCCCCTTCTCTGAACTGACCTCCCGCTGGTTGGCGTGAATGTGGTCTGCGAAATCCCAGTACGCATCGTTGTTTTGCGCAGCCAGACAGTTCGCGTCCACTGCCGCGTGTATAGCCCAGGGATGAATTTCCGACAAAGGGTAATCCTTGTACACGAATTGTACGCGGTCCCCGTATTCCTTCAGCAGTTCGGGGAACAGCGTCTGGTGCATGCGGGAGCAGAATGGACACTGGAAGTCATCGAAGTTGACGACCACGACTTTGGCATTCTTGTTGCCGCGCGACGGGCGTCCACTCACGTCGATCTTTTTCATATTCTCGGCATAAGGATCTTTGGTCAGATCCATCTTGGTCAGCCGGGCCAAAGTCTTACCGTCTTTGGAAATGAGGAATTCATAGGTCGATTTTTTTTCACCGCCGTCGATGGTGATGGTCACGGCGTCGTAATTCGGAAAGTCGCTGGGCCGGAGCTGGCCGATGATAACCTTCACGCTCTCCGGAACGCTGTAAGTCGCACGCACTTGCCGCTCGATTTTTGCAGTGAGTTCGGGAGAAGGAGGAGCTAACTGAGCGGAACAGCCCAGGCAAACCAGCACGAGAACAAGAATGGAACGTCGTAATAGCTTCACTAAGAACCGCCTGCACATTGGGAATAAGTAAGATTATCTCATAGAGAGCGCAGCGGAGGGGCTAGTTATGCGGGTTTTGCGAGCATTCTTCAGAAGGACAGTATGCGGCGATCAACCCTTGCGGAAGAGTTGTTCAGCCGGAAGCAGAGAGTTCATTGAGCCGGAGCGAAATCCCTCGAGGTCCAAGGTCACGAACTGGAAACCGAGAGCTTTGAAAATGCGAGTGAACTCTGCTGCCATCTCAGAATTGAGAGCGCGAGGCAGTTCGTTGTTGGCGATTTCGATGCGGACGATTTCGCCATGGTGACGCACGCGGAACTGCCGGAAGCCGAGCGCGCGAATTGCATCCTCGCCCTGCTCGATCGTGCCGAGAGCCTCACGCGTAACCGGGCGCCCATACTCGATACGCGACGATAGACAAGCCGAAGCCGGCTTGTCCCAAACCCGCAAGTTGGCATCGCGTGCCAACTCTCGAATGTCCTGCTTGGTCAGTCCCGCTTCGAGCAGAGGAGCGGCAACGCGGTGCTGACGGGCGGCAATTTGTCCGGGCCGAAAGTCGCCCTGGTCGTCCACATTGACGCCGTATGCGATCGCATCGAATCCATGTGTGGCGCGAAAGGCTTCCATCAGCGTGAAGAGTTCGTCCTTGCAGTGAAAACAACGAGAGGCGTCGTTGCGTACATATTCGGCACGGTCGAGTTCGCTGGTAGAGATGACCTCGAGCGGAATATGTTGTTCAAGAGCAAAGGCGGTAGCCTCGGCAAGATGGGTCCGGGCGAGACTGGGAGAATCGGCAATCACCGCGAGCATGTCAGCGCCGAGCACTTTGTAGGCGGCCCAGGCCAGGAAAGCTGAATCGACGCCTCCGGAATAGGCAACCAGAGTTCGACCCAAGGTACGAATCCTGGCGTCGAGCGCCTCGCGCTTAGATACGGTCGTGGCCGGGAGAGGCATGGAGATATCTTAATACGCCAAGCCCTGCGGGGCGATTGGCTCGGTGCCAACATTCCCTTTCGAATAAAGCAAAATCTCGATGCCTGGAAAGTCGCGTTGCTCGAGGTTGGAATAGAAGTCATGCAGCAATCCGTTGAGTTCAACCGACCTCGCATCGGGCAATCCTGACCGGGTTTCCGCATAAGTGAGGACGAGCCATGCCCGAGGATGCTGCTGAAGTGAGCGCTCAAGCTCCACGTCGTTAGGTTTCTCGACAAAATCGAGGAATGTAAGCCGATCGCCGTGGTGCGGATACAGCACAACCGACGCGGGCGTCAGGGGCTGCAACGAGCGATAAAACTCGTACGGCATCCGTCCCAGGGGAACGTGAAAGAGCAGGGCATCGCCCGGCTGCGAATGGTTCAGCAAGTATTGTGTCGCGGCTCGCCAATCGTCGCGTTGAATGTCCAGGTCCTGCTTGTAATAATCGGCCGTTCCCCGGAAAGAAAGAATCAGCATGAACAAAAGAGCGGGCGCTCGCAGCCCTCCAGGACGAAGGCGGGCAATTCCGCAAGCCGCGAGAACAAAGAGCGCGGGCAAGCAAGAAATAAAATACCGCGAAACGAAGAGCGGTTTGAGCAATGACAGTGCCAATATGAGCAGTATTGGAAAAAGCAACCAGGACAAGAGAAAACGGTAACGCCAAATTTCCCAGGGTACTCGCCGTGCTCTACGCGTCGGCCAAGACGGAAGCAGCGCTGCCAGACACGCTGCCGCGCTAGCGAGCAGCAACCACGGCCCGCCGTTGCCGCTGAGATGCAGCGCGAATATCCAAAGGTCTTTCAGCCCGGGGCGTTGTACCCAGCGCAATGGACCTGTCCCCGTGGTGGCGACGAATGCAGCGACTGGCGACACCAGAATTGCGATCCAGCCCCAGTCGTTTCTGGTTTGCCGGGGAATCTGTCCCCGATCCAGCATCTTCAGGGAAAGCCACTGCGCGATCAGGAGCAGCGCAGAGAAAAATTGAGCGTAGACCGCCAGTACGCTGCTCAGAACATACGCTGCGCGATTCCAGCGCGACGGCTCACTCACGCACTTCAGAAAATACAAGCTGGAAAGCAGGCACAGCAGCACCATCAGCGAATAGCTGCGCGCGTCCTGCGAATACTGAACGTGATAGCCATTGACCGCCATCAGTGCAGCCGCAATCAGACCAACTCGTGAGTCAAAGAGACGGAGCCCCAGCAAGTAGATGACTGGGACAGAGGCAATCGCAAAAAGAACTGACAGGGCTCGAACGAAAAATCCGGTCCCTCCAAAGTGCAACCAAAAGTGAAGAAGAAAATAGTACAGAGACATGTTGGCTTCGCGCCGCCACAGAAGCCGCGCAAAGTTGTACCAGTCGAGTCGGGCGATCGCAACGCTTACTCCCTCGTCGAACCAGAAAGACTTAGCGGCGAGCGAGTGGAAGCGAAGTACGGCCGCCAAAACGGCAATGAGAACAAGCAAGCAGAGTTCGAGCGGTGATGGGGCGTTCTGTGGGTGAGGGATAGAGTGTTCCGCGTTCGTTCGATCGCCGGCGCCGGCAAGGTTAAGATCCACAATGTTCACAATGAAGGTCCACGGTACCCGCGATCGCCGCGAATCTTGGCGGACTAGAACAACCTTTCTGTCCGTCTCAGGTTCCCCAGCGAACCGAGATTCGCCAGCGCGAACGTAAAGCGATATTGGTTCTCATTCCGTACCGCGCCCAGGTTGAAGCGCCGGAATTCCAAACTCACTCCGCAGCAATCCCAGTTATACGTGACTTGCGCCGCAGCGTACTGCAGGAAATTCAGTTTCGCATCGAAGCCAACATTGGTCGCAGCACTGAAACCCTGTTTGCCAGAGTGGCCGTACCCCAGCAATAGTCGGAACTGGTTAAATAGCTGAGGCCAGAAGATAATATTGGGATCGGTCGTCGTGCTGTAGTTGCAAGTACTGACGGCGCACTCCCCCGGAACTTGCAGATAGGCGTCGCCGCCACCAATCGTAAATGAGCCGACACGATAATTCGCCAGCACCGTACTCTCAGTGATGCCGCCACGTTGGAAATCGTAGTCGACATCCCACTCGAAATCAGTGCGCGCGCTGGTCTGAAACCGCAGGCGCGAGATGAGCGGTGAAAGATGGGCGGGCGCGGTCAAGAACGAAATGCCAGTCAAATCAACAGTGCTGGTAAAAACATTGCTGCGACCGGAAACTAGCGCGCCGCCGAAAGTCGGATCGAGGAAATATTTCTGGGCGAGTTCCCAAGTCACGATCTCCCGTACTTCCGGGCCAGTATTGCAGGGCGCCTCAGCCATGTCACTCTTTCGTTCCCAAGGGATGGGGTTGGGCGCTGGGGCTCCCCCGATAAAGAGAGCAGGCATGCCGGCTTTCCCGCAGTCTTCCGGCTGGGCAGACTTGCGCTTCGCGTAAAGGCGATTGACGATTCCATATTCGACTTCATTCGTATTCGTGAGAATGTCGCGTTCGTCAAAGCGTAGAATGTTAGCGAAATTGTTCACCCCGGTTACATAGTTGTAGACCACGCGGGGTTCAATTACGTGTTTCCACTTGCGTCCCATGAACTCGCGGTCGAAGACGCGGCCCAAAACCGGAGGCCGCACTTCCACCGAGCCTTCCAGCGCGTATCGATTGATCGGACTGGATTCTGCCACTTTGGCGCCACTCGCAGTTGCAAGCTGCTCGGTATAGCCGGTATCTCGAAGCGAGAACTGCGGACGAAACGACCACCCCCCGAGCCTCAATGGCAGAGATACGCTTGGCGACAGGTCAAAGCGTCCGACTAAAGCAGCGGTGCTGAAACCGGGCTCACTGCGCGACAGTCCCTCGATCGCAGCCTCATAGGACCAATAGAAAGGCGAAGGGCCGAGTTGGCGATCGACGCTGGATACTTCGAAGCTTGGGGCATGAAGGATGGTGACGACATCGCCTGCCGTGGTGCTTTCGAAGTCCTGGTAACGCTGCATCGAGGCGTTATAGAAGAAGCCGTTCGTCGTGTTGGAGAGAAACGCCTTCGACGTCACCTCGGAGTTCACGGCCTGGGTGAACACATCGTTAAAAGCCAGCCGAAAAACGTAGGAGCTGAGATAGTCGATATTGGCGACTCCGCGGAAGTTATGACCAAACGCGCCTTCGGCATTCAGACGCACCTCTTCCCCGCCCTGATTCACCGGTGGATTGCCGGTGCCGCGGTCGAGCACACCGAAAAAAGTGAGGTCGACAAACGACGTATCACTGGGCCGGGCGCGAAATTCACCCGATGGCGCCCAGCCTCGAAGGGAAAAATACTCCGCCCCAATGTGGGCATCCGTGCTTCGATTGATCGCCCAGAATAGCGACTCGCCAAGGATTAGTCCTTTCTCAGAGGAAGTCCCGAAGTTGGGAATGAGGAATCCAGACTGCCGCGGAAGACGCTCCGCGGGCAGCGTGGCGAATGGAAAATACAAAATCGGGACGCCCTTTATTCCAAACAGGCTGTGGTAAATCTTGGCCGTGCCGCCGACGTTGACCACAATCCTATTGGCATTAAATTGCCATTTCGGACGAGGCAACTCACACGTCGTCACCGTGCCGTCATAAACCATATAGTGATCGGGCCCTGTCTTTTCGACCACTTTTCCCGTGAAAAAGAAGGGATTCGAGGACGTCAGCATGAGCCGGCTTCCCCGCATGCGCACGCCAATCGTCCCGGTTACATTCTCAAAGCGGCCGCTTTCCGCCCGCACGTTGTAGGCGCCACGGTTGGCTTGGATATGCTCGTCATTGAGCCCGCCGTCAAGCGCAACGTGACCATCCGCGGTGGCCTGGCCCGTATCGGCGTTGTACGTGACTTCATCCCCACGGAGGATGTACAGGCCGTAATGAATCTCAGCTTTGCCATGCAGTTTGTAGATCGGACCGATCTTTTCCTGCGTAATTGCGCTTATGGTTACATCTTCTTCGTTCGGCACCGAGGGCGTATTCGGCAAGTCTTGAGTTGGACTGGAGGCTTTATCGGGAGAAAGCAACTGGCTGGTTACTAAGGAAGGAGCGAGTAGCAGATGACAAATGAACGCCGCCGTGATAAGGAATCGTGTGCGGGAAGTCATCGGAAAGCGCACGAACTCCCCGAGTGTGAAGTCCTGGGGTATCGTGAAGTTAGCACGGCACTGGCCCGAGAGGCAAAGTGATTGGAATTGCGATGACCTCGACCATTTTTTGAATCTCTGACTTAGTCCTGCTGGTTAGCATCGGGCGGGTTACATAGTGGGTTGCATAATGGGTTTCGTAGGAAGACCGGTACATCTGCTGCCCACGTCGCTGTGCTGTCCGTCGCAGCGCTCCGAAATCCGCCCAGCCCACGACCTCCAGACATGAAATCCAAATTTGAACCCGATCTCGATTCCGGCCTGCGGCTGCCTCCTGCTGTTCGGCTTGTTGACCCTGAAGCATACGATGCCAGCGAACAGCGCTTTGCCGCCAGCGTCGAAGAAAAGGTCGAAGAAAAGGCTTTGCCTCGCCGGTTTGTGGTCGATGTCGTGCAAGAACCCCAGAGCAATCTGGCGGCTGGTGACGGTTCGTTTCATGCTGAGGGTGGCGGGAATGAGCCCCGTAGAGAGCCTGACAAGCTGCCAGGTGCTCCGGTTCCCAACGAAAGCAGCGGCCTGGTCGTGGAAATGGGGCCGGAAACCGTCGCGCCACAGCCGTCGCCGCAGACCGGACTTCTCCGGCCGCAAGACCCCGATTCCTGGCGCCACGAAGTTGCCGCTCGAGTCGACCATTACCGAACTCGGAGACGTCCCCGTGCGCCGCGTTATCCGTCGTTGCAGCTAAAGTTCGAACCTTACGAACCCTCGTCGACTGGTCAAGCGGCCGCGAGCCAGGCTGCGACCACTGTGGTCCCCAGCCGTCTCGCCGTTGCGATGCAGGATGCTATCGCCGCTCCTCAGGGAGAGCCATTGACCCAGCCCGAGACTTATGACGGTCGTTCGAACGGGCAGGAAGCCGGCGCTAGGATTCTTGAGTTTCCTCGTTCCGCGGCCCCACCGCCGCCAGTTTTCCCGCCGCCAGTTCTCGACGAACTCGCCGAGCCTGTCGTGAGCCGGCCTCGCATCCTCGAAGTGCCTGAGCTTGAGCTTCCTCCGCCGGCGCTCGGCGGAATCCTGATGGATCCAGTGGCAGAACCGGAGAAAGAACGGCGTCCTGGATTCGAACTGCCCCTGCAAGCCGCCCCCTTTTCAAGACGTCTGTTGGCCGGCGCCATCGACAGCCTGATCGTGGCCACAGCCTTCGCAATTTTCGCCTATATTTTCTTCAGGATTACCTCGATCGTGCCAGCCCCGCAGCAAGCGGCAGGTATTTCCGTGAGTCTGATAGCTCTCTTCTGGATCACTTATCAATACTTGCTGCTGGTCTTCACCGGAACCACCGCGGGACTGAAACTGTCGCGGCTGCAATTGAGCCGGTTTGATGGGTCTGCGGTTCCCGCAAGAATCCGCCGTTGGCGCGTTCTGGCGTCCGTGTTGTCTGGATTCTCGCTGGCGTTAGGCTACGCCTGGTGCTTCCTCGACGAAGACCGACTATCCTGGCACGACCGCATCACCAGAACCTACATGGCGCCCACCCAAACTCGTGTGGGGACAAGTGTTGCCGAGCTACCGCGATAACCGTTTTCCTCCGCGGACCTGGATCGCCCCTCTTCCGGTCACAGATTCCACTCTTACTCTGTGCTAAATTCGTAGACTTAAGCTTCCGGCATTTCTTTAAATGTCCTCATCCGTCCAAAACATCCGGCGTCCTGCCGTAAAGGTCTTCGTCGCCACAACGGTGATGCTGACCTTCATCTCGTTCTGGCGGGCGTCCGCTATCGTTCTTGCCGACCTGGCTTCTTCCGCTTATTATGCCGGCGGCGACGCTGAGAAAGTCATCGGCAAGAGCGCCCCCTGGTTCATCCTGGCGGTGATGTTGTTCAGCTACTGTGTGCGTGCTCTCTACATCGAGTCGAGCAGCATGTTTGTGCGTGGCGGTGTGTACCGCGTGGTCAAGGAAGCCATGGGCGGAACGTTGGCCAAGTTTTCGGTGTCAGCGCTGCTGTTCGATTATGTCCTCACCGGCCCCATCAGCGCTGTCTCGGCCGGGCAGTACCTGGCGGGTTTCATCGAAGATATCGGGAAATACGTTCACCATCCCCTGGTCTTTTCTGAAGATCATTTTTCCGCGGGTTTTGCCATTCTGATCGTGCTGTATTTCTGGTGGAAGAACATCCAGGGCATGCATGAATCGAGCGAGAAGGCTCTGCAGATCATGATCGTCACCACCGTGATGGTTGTGATCCTGATCATCTGGTGCACAATAACGGTCTTCAGCGCGCCCGTTCATTTGCCGCCGAGCCCCCTGCAACCCGGGGTGGTAAAGCTCACCAAAGAATCCCTGGGTTGGCTATACGGAACCCGCATCAGTCGTTTGACCTTAATCATCCTCTTCGTCGGATTTGGGCACTCGGTTCTGGCTATGAGCGGCGAGGAGACTTTGGCCCAAGTCAACCGCGAGATCGAGCATCCCAAGCTGAAGAACCTGGAAAAAACCGGGTTGGTCATCTTCATCTACAGCCTGCTGTTCACCTCGCTAGTCTCGTTCTTTGCGGTCATGATTATTCCGGATTCCGTGCGGCCCGAATACTTCGCCAACCTCATCGGTGGCATCGCGATGTACCTGGTCGGCCCCACGGTGCTGAAGCTGATCTTCCACGCTTTCGTAGTGCTGGTCGGCGTGCTCATCCTGGCGGGAGCGCAAAATACTTCGATCGTAGGCGCGAACGGCGTCTTGAACCGGGTAGCGGAAGACGGCGTCCTCACCGACTGGTTCCAGAAGCCGCAAAGAAGATTCGGCACCAGTTATCGCATCATCAATTTGATTGTCGGGTTGCAGTTGCTGACCATTGTCCTGAGCCGAGGCAACGTTTATGTGTTGGCAGGACTGTACGCCTTCGGCGTGATCTGGAGTTTCGCCCTGAAGTCGCTGGCCGTCCTGGTATTGCGCTATACCGAGCCGGAAAACCGGCAATGGAAGGTGCCCGGCAATTTCCACATCGGTGGCCGCGAAGTGCCGCTGGGCCTGATCGCGATCTCGGCCGTCTTGCTGATTACCGCATTGGTCAATCTGTTCACCAAGTCAGAAGCCACGATCGCCGGACTTACCTTCAGCGTCGTTTTCTTTGCCCTTTTCACTTACTCCGAGCATCGGGTCATGAAAGAGCGGCACGGCAAGCCGGAGAATCTGGATCAATTCCGCGTTTACGGCAACCAGGAACTGGGATCCGGAGCGCTCGGGGTGAGGCCGGGAAACATCCTGGTTGCGGTTCGTGATCCCAGGAATCTCTATTATCTACGTGATGTCCTTCGGAACACCGACACAAACCGTCAGGACGTGGTCGTGATGACGGCCCGCCTCTACCATCGCGAACATACCTTTAGCGGTAGCGCGGTGGTCGAAGCCTCGCAAGTATTCGATCATTACGAGCAGGAGTTGTTCACCGCCGCCGTAGCGGTCGCGGAAAAAGAAGGCAAACCGGTTTCGCTGCTGGTCGTCCCGGCTACCGATGTCTTTGAGGCGATCATTGTAACCGCCCAACGCCTGGACTCGAGTCGCATTGTTTGCGGGTTCTCCAACAAGCTCACCCCCGACGAGCAGGCGAAGCTTCTGGGGGACGCGTGGGAACGTCTGCCCGAACCCAGACCGCGGCTGATTTTGGAGATCCATGAGCCCAATGGAAGAATCCACGAGTATCCGCTTGGACCGCACGCGCCGCGGATGCGCCCCCAGGATATCGAGCTCATGCACCAGGTGTGGCTCGACATTACCTCCGACCCCAAATACTGCGGTGCCCACCACTATCACGTTGTCGCGCTGGCGCTCGAAGAACTGCGCCGCGAGTTAAATAGCGACCAACGAGCCGAGATTCTCGCGAAACTACTGGATGAAATGCACCGCAACGACGCGCTGAAGGGCGAGAAACCTCCGGACTGCTGAAAATCTCCCGGTTGTTTTGATTCCACACGGTCATCCCGAGCGAAGCGAGGGATCTGGGGTTCTTCGCCTGAGCCGGGGAAACCCGGATTCCTCGTCGCCTTCGCTCCTCGGAATGACGGAGGATGGGTTTTGGCGCAGATGATGCCCTTCCCGCTCTCCTGTTAACATCGTTTGGTGAGCCCAAATTCTCCGGTCCGCGTGCGCTTCGCCCCTTCGCCCACCGGCCACCTGCACGTAGGGAATGCCCGCACAGCTCTGTTCAACTGGCTTTTCGCCCGGCGGAAGCACGGCACCATGGTGCTGCGTATCGAGGATACCGATGTCGAACGCAGTGAAGCTCGCTTCGAAGATCAACTCATTGCCGACCTGAAGTGGCTGGGCCTCGACTGGGATGAAGGCCCCGACATCGGGGGCCCCTACGTTCCTTATCGTCAATCCGACCGGCTGGACCTCTACCGTGAACAAGCTGAACGCCTGCTGAACGAACGCAAAGCGTATTTGTGCTTCTGCAGCGAAGATGACTTGCAGAAGGAGCGCGACCAAGCCTTGGCTGAAGGTCGCCAGTCGATCTATTCCGGCAAATGTCGCATGATGGATCACGACGAAGCCCAGCGTCGCCGCTCGGCTGGAGAAGCCTGTGCCATCAGGCTGCGGATTCCCGAACATCCCATCCGCTTTCATGACATCGTTCACGGGGATGTTGAGTTTTCGAACGAAGTGGTCAGCGATCCCATCATTCTTCGTTCGAACGGCATGCCGGTCTACAACTATGTGGTCGTGATTGACGACGCGCTCATGAAGATCACCCACGTGATTCGCGGCGACGACCATCTCTCCAATACACCCAAGCAAGTCGCGCTCTACGAAGCTCTGGGTTGGCCGGTACCGGAGTTTGCGCACTTGTCGACTATTCTTGGCGCCGACCGCGAACGCCTTTCGAAACGCCACGGCGCCACCTCGATCGCAAACTTCCGCGACATGGGCGTCCTGCCCGAAGCTCTGGTGAACTATCTGGCCCTGCTGGGCTGGGCGCCGAGCGGAGGCGCGAGAGAAATCTTCAGTCTCAAGGAATTGATAAAAGAATTCTCTCTCGAACGGATCACGCCGTCCGCCGCCGTTTTCGATATGGAAAAGCTTTATTGGTTGAACCGGCAATACATCAAGGCGTGGCCGCCCGACCAGCTCAGCGCAATTGGGGTATGGTTTTTTGCCCAGGCTGGGTTAGTCGAATATAGTGACGCCGTTTGGCTGAGTTCTCACCGAGTTCCGATCGTCCAGGTGAACAACGATTTGCGCGATTGGTTGGGGAAGATAGTAGCGCTGCTTGCACCTTACGTAGATCGCCTCGATCAGCTGCCGGAACGTGCTTCGCCAATATTCAACTACGACGCCAAGGCTGCGTTGGCCGCGCCGGACAACGCCGAGGTTCTCAACGGGCCGAACACCGATGCCGTATTCGCCAGATTCGCCGTCAAGATTATGGCGGACGAATCGGCCAGCACGGGCCAATTGACGCCGGAGCGGTTCAAGAAGATTGTCAATGAAGTCAAAGCCGAAACCGGAGCCAAGGGCAAAGAACTATTTCACCCCATTCGCATTGTGATCACCGGCTCACATTCCGGTCCGGATTTCGACCGGCTCCTCCCGATCCTCGAAGCCGGCAGCCATCTGAATCTGCCAAAGCACGTACTAAGCGTCCGCGAACGAGTAGAAGAGTTCGCCAGAGCGCGAACAGAATTAGAAAAATCAGCCACGGATCAACACCGATCTTAGAATTACAAGAAACATCCGTATAAATCCGCAGCCGGTTCTTACTTCTTCAAGATGTCTTCCAACGCCTTTCTCAGATCCGGCTTCTGGAAGACGTAGCCGCTGGCCGAGAGCTTCGCCGGTTCTACCCGTTGACTAGCGAGCAGGAGTTCGTCGCCCATCTGCCCGAACACTGATCGTGCCGCAAAAGCGGGCATAGGGAAAATCGCTGGGCGCGACAATACCGATGCCAGCGTCTTAGTGAATTGTGCATTCGTCACTGGCTGCGGCGAAACGCTATTGATCGGGCCGCGCAGAGATTCGTTCGTAAGTATGTGGCGAATTGCTCCGATCTCATCGTGCAAGTCAATCCAGCTCATCCACTGACGTCCGGTCCCGATCTTCCCTCCCAGTCCCATTCGAAACGGCAGCAGCAGCTGTTTCAATGCACCGCCTTCAGCGCTCAAGACGATGCCGGTTCGCAAGAAAGCCGTGCGAATGCCAGCTTGCACGGCGGGATCCGCAGCTGCTTCCCATTGGCGACAGACCTCCGGCAGGAATCCGCTTCCACCGGACGCGCTATCCTCCCGCAATATCTCATCGTCGCGATCACCATAAAAACCGATTGCCGAGGCTGAGATCAAGACACGCGGAGGCGATGCCGCCCGAGCAAGCCCTTCGGCAAGATGTCGCGTCCCCAGAGCGCGGCTGTCACGAATTGCCTTTTTCTTCGACTCCGTCCAACGGCTGGCAACGGATTCTCCGGCAAGGTGAATGACTGCGTCGAAGCCAGAAACCGATTCAGACGCAAGAGGCCGCGCCGGATCCCAACCAATTCGCCCGTTACCAGATTGCCCGCGTCCCAGGCAAACAACCTCATCTCCGCTCGCCTTCAGAGCAGGCAACAAAGCTGATCCGATTAGGCCGGAAGAACCGCTGACGAGAACCTTGGCTGGCATAGAGTCAACTCTACCAAGTTCACCGATGCCCAGGCCAGTTAGCCATTCGTCCGCCGGAAACGTGGCAAGCTACGTTTCTACCGGTCTGTAGAGAGGTTGCTTGCAACGTCTCATTGCAATTGCGCGAAAGAACGTGTCAGAAAAACATCCCGTCGTTGGCTGTTGTTGCCGAGCACCGACCACGAATCACCCTGCCTGAACTCCTGTTGCCTCACTGCGCCAAACTTTGTGTACCAGCTTCGCCAGTCAGCGGAGCTGTTCGGCAAAGGCTGGTTGGTGATCTCGGGGAGCGCTTGATACACCCAATTGCGCGTGGTTTCATTCAGCGACGTGTCATCGCCAAGATCGATCAACCCCGGCACCGCCTTCATCCGTTGCTCGCGTGTCAGCATGCCCGACTTTGCCAGGCTGCATCCGGCGCGCTCGCGCTCGTCCATCGAAACGTCGCTGCCGAGCACCTCAAGAAAGTCCTTGATGGTTTCAACGGTGCCGAGGTGAGCCAGCCCTTCGACTGCCCAGAATCGGGTCTGCGGCTCAGGTTCGTGGATGTAGGTGACCAGCAATTGGTGAATGCGTTCTGGCTCGACCCCGCGATTGGCAAGCATACCTAACTCCCACGCAGACCAGGGACGGTTGCTCGGGATGGATTCAGCCGACCGCATGATTCGATCCGCAGTTTCGTCGGTCTTTGCCAGATTGTTAACCACCAGATTGATCTCGATGCGGCTGCGCGCACCCGCAGATCGTTGGAATAGAGCGCAGTGTCCTGCAGGTCTTCCCTATCTTTGAGTGCGGCTCAGTTTTCCAGGCCAGCCATCCACCAGCTTGCTGATCCAGTCCGTGGCGCCTTTGTCGTGATTGATCGCCGGGGACAAAAGAAATTCCGCCTGCACCTGCGGCGGCTGGGTCTGCATCCATTCGATGTTATGTTCGGACAGCTTGGAATGACCGGATTCGCGGCCTGCTACGCCTCACTACGACCAACGAGCGCCAACCCTAGAGTAAGCATCGCCCACCCTAGTTTTGCGCGAGACTTATGCCTGCCGCCGATTTCAAGCAGACCACGATTGCTGTCGCGAATGCGCCCTAGAGGTAGAGGCTAGGTTGGTTTGTCGTGGCCATCAAATTACTTGCGTCACAGCTACGGGCACCCGAACGCAACTGATCTCGATCATTCGCTGGGTCTCGTCCAAGCCCTGAAATCGGCTCTGGTCCCCGATTCCGGGCGATATAATGGAATCAGCTAAGCCGTTTCACTTCGAGTCTCTTTGCCCGTCGTTCCCCAGCTATAATCCATTATGGCGACGCTGCGCGAACAGATCGCGACCACCGCCCTCACGGTGACCAAGTTTCGGGAGTTGTTGCGCACCATGCGTGCCAACCGCCCCGGCGACGATCTGGAACTGGTGCGCAGAGCCTACGAGTTCTCCCAAAAAAATCATGCCGGTCAGAGCCGTGCCTCGGGCGAGCCCTATCTGGTCCATCCCCTCGGCGTTGCGCAGGTTTTGGCCGAGATGAAAATGGACGCGGTCGCGATCGCTGCCGGGTTACTGCACGACTCCGTCGAGGACACCTCGGTCACAATCGTTGACATCCGCAAAGAATTTGGCGAGCAGGTTGCCCACATTGTCGAGGGCGTCACCAAGATCAGCCAGATTGATTTCGCCACGCGCGAGGAGCAGCAAGCCGAGAACCTCCGCAAGATGATGTTGGCTATGGTCGACGACATCCGCGTCGTGTTGATCAAGCTTGCCGACCGCCTGCACAACATGCGAACTCTCGAACACCTGCCGCTCGATCGCCAGCAGAAAATAGCCAAGGAGACGCTCGAGATTTACGGCCCTATCGCTCACCGCCTCGGAATGGGCAAGATTCGCGGCGAACTCGAGGACCTGGGATTCCGTTATCTTGATCCGCTAACTCACCAGCAAGTGCACGACGCCGTCGAGGCTCGCCGCAAGAAGGGCGAGCAATTTCTGGCGCGGGTCGAGCAAACCCTGCGCGACAAGCTGAAAGAAGCGGGAATCACGGCCGAAGTGGAAAGCCGCATCAAGCGCCTCTTCAGCATCCATAAGAAACTGGTGCGGCAGAAAATCAGTGTGGATCAGGTCTACGACTTGTACGCCATGCGGGTGATCACGAAGTCATTGCAGGATTGCTACGCCGTACTCGGAATCGTACACAACGTGTGGCGGCCCGTGCCTGGACGGATCAAAGACTTCATCGCCATGCCGCGACCGAATTTTTATCAGTCGCTGCATACCTCAGTGATCACCGAGGATGGCACACCCTTTGAAGTGCAGATTCGCACCGAGGAAATGCACCGCATGGCGGAAGAAGGCATTGCGGCCCACTGGAAATACAAAGACGGGCCGGTCTCGGCTCAAGACGAGCAGCGGCTGGCTTGGCTGCGGCAGGTCGTCGAGTGGCAGCGCGATGTCTCCGATCCCACTGAGTTCCTTTCCACTCTCAAGATCGACCTCTATCCCGAAGAGGTTTACACCTTCACGCCGAAAGGGAAGGTTGTGGTGCTGCCGCGGGAATCCACGCCGATAGATTTCGCCTATTCGATACACACTGAAGTTGGCCACAGTTGCGTGGGCGCCAAAGTCAACGGACGGATGGTGCCGCTGCGCCACAAGCTGCACAGCGGCGATATCGTGGAGATCGTTACTCATCCCGGACGGACGCCGAGCCGCGACTGGCTCGCCCTTGTCAAGTCTTCTCGTGCCCGCAACAAGATCAAACACTGGCTCAACATTCATCAGCGGGAGCGCGCCATCGAAATTGGGCGCAAGCTGATCGAAAAAGAAGCGCGCAAATACCGTGTCGCGTTGAAAGAGATCAAGGACGACGAACTATGCAAGGTCGCCTCCGACTATGGTCTGGGCCAGATCGAAGACTTGATGGCCGGAATCGGATACGGCAAGTACTCCGCGCGGCAAGTGCTGGCTCGCCTGGCGCCGGCTTCCGCCGCGCCCGTCGCCGATAGTGAGGGAGGTAAATCTGGCGGCATCGCCAGCGTGGTGCGTCGGGTTTTCGGTGGAGACAGTGGCAACAACGCCATCCGTGTGAAAGGCCATGGCGACCTGCTCGTATACCGCGCCCGATGTTGCAATCCCATCCGCGGCGAGGGCGTCGTCGGTTACGTGACCCGCGGCAAAGGCGTCGCTGTCCACGCCGTGAATTGCCCTAACGTGGTTAACCTCCTGTATGAGCCGGAGCGTCGCATCGATGTGGAATGGGCGCACGATGAGGGAACGCCAAGTTCCTATCCGGTGAAGCTTACCGTCTTTTGCGATGATCGATTCGGCATGTTGAAACAGATAACGGCGGTGATCAGCGACGCCAAAACCAACATTCGAGATATGCAGGTACGCAGCTCGAATGGGCAGGCCAACATCGATGTCATTCTCGACATCGCCGACCTAAAGCACCTCGAAAACATCATCAATGGCGTGCGCAAAATTCCCGGCGTGCACGATGTACAAAGACTGCAGAAGGTTTAGTCGTTGGTCATTTGGCCGTTGGCCAACCTACTGGTTCTGGAATCCCATTCCATTTGACATCCTCTGTACCCATCTGCGTTAATCAGCGGCGGTGAGGTTTCTGGAGGATGGATGCGAGACGTGATTTCTACCAACGACGGCCCGCAGGCGATTGGGCCGTATTCCCAGGCGATCCGGGCCAATGGATTTGTCTTCGTTTCTGGGCAGGTGGCGATTGATCCCGCCACTCAGCAGGTGGTCGGCGGCGGCGTCGCGGTCCAGACTGAGCGTGTGCTCAAGAATCTCTCCGCAATCTTGAAGGCTGCGGGAAGCGAGCTGGACAAAGTGGTGCGCTCGACTGTGTTCTTGAAAAATATGGGCGACTTCGCGGCGATGAATGAAGTTTACGGACGCTATTTCACTTCAACCCCGCCGGCCAGATCGACCGTCGAGGTGGCTCGCTTGCCTAAAGACGTGCTGGTCGAAATCGACGTAATCGCACTGGCATAGAGATTGGCAATTTGCAATTGGCGCATTCTCGAGCGCCAATTTAGAATGCAAAGTTCCGCTCTTAATCGAAAATCACTATGGGGGGAAGAAAATGATAAAGAGTGCGTGTTTGATTGCAATCGTTATGTTCGTAGCTGCAGCCCTTTTTGCGCAGAGCAGCAAGAAGCCTGACAATAGTGCGCCCACGAAAGTTACCGGCGACGGCACCAAGACCGCCGATGGCCTGCAATACTGGGACATCAAAGTGGGCGCGGGCCCCACTGCGTCGGCGGGCCAGACGGCGAAGGTCCACTACACCGGATGGCTTACCAATGGCAAGAAGTTCGACAGCTCTCTGGACCGTGGCGAGCCATTTACGGTAGAGCCCCTGGGCACCGCGCCGGTCATCCAGGGGTGGAATGAAGGCATCATCGGGATGAAGGTTGGAGGCAAGCGACAGTTACGAATCCCGCCTCAGCTCGGCTACGGAGCTCGCGGGACCCCGGGCGGCCCCATTCCCCCGAATGCGACCCTGATCTTCGACGTCGAACTGCTGGGCGTGCGGTAAAGGCATTAACCACAAAGGACACGAAGGTTCACAAAGGAAAACCTGCGGCTAGAATTTCCTTTGTGAGCCTTCGTGTCCTTTGTGGTTATTCGGGTCTTAGGCTTTGACTACTTTACCGCTTCGCAGGCAGGAGGTGCAGACGCGCATGCGCTTGGCTCCGCCTTTCACTTTGGCGCGAACCGGGCGCAGGTTGATGTTCCAGCGCCGACGCGACACGTTGTGGGCGTGGCTAATGGTATTTCCAAATTGCGGCCCTCGGCCGCAGATATCACAAACTTGTGCCATGACGACTCCAGAGAAGTTCGGAACTTGCTGTGCAAAACATAGATTTTACCGGAGTTGAGGTGGTTTCGACAACTCACCTGTTCCAACGGTAATGGGCTTCTCTGAATGTTCCCGTTTTATAAGCCACCGAGATACTACGCAACACGCCCAAGGCCACGAGAGCCAATGCCGGCCACACAACAATGATTGAGTCATGCCAAATCCCCCAGCTGTGAAAGATCGGCCAATCCATCGCATCGAATACTGCCATCAAAGGGATCAGTAAGTGGAACCCGACGATTGCGGAAATGACAACGGAAAGGCATCCGGTCGTCGCTTGATCGAATGTCCGGTCAATCATTGCGCTCCTTCCGGTATTGCTTATGCGGCTCTGGCATGACGTGAGTAGGCCACGATCACGCTAGTCTCAAAATGAGGTAGCCTGCTACGTTTCAACAGCGATTTAGTGCTCTAGAATCCACTTCCCAACCACATCCAGGATTTCCGGCGTTTCCGGATCCCAGAGTGTGGTGTGAGGCACGTCGGGGTAGATTTTGAAACATTTGTCCGTTGACGCGGAGAGCTTGTCGAAAGCGACGCACTCCCGGTGGCTTACTACCCGGTCTTTGCCACCTTTAATCAGCAGGGTGGGAGCATGCACGCGGGGCGCGATTTTCCATCTCCAGCCGAAGACGATGCGCTGCACGTCGAGCAAGTACCCGAAGCTGACGTTCTTGTAGGCCAGCGGGTCAAGGCGACGACGGGCGATGAACTCGGGGTCGCGGGAACTTTCCTCAAGGCGCTTGCCTACCAGGCTGATCACAGGCTCCCGGTGCGCCAGTACGAAGTAGGGCATCAGGCTCAAGCTCTCGAGGCTAAGGAACTGGCTGAGGTCGAGATTCAAAGCCAGTGCCAGAAGTACCAAGCCGGCAAGTTCCCGGCTGTTTCGCTTGGCGTAATTCAGGGCGAGGTCGGCTCCCATGCTGTCGCCCAGCAGAAAAATCTTTGCCGCGGGCTTGTGCTGCTTCACCAAGCGGATCATAGATTCGACGTCCGCTCCGACTTGGGCCTGGGTGCCCACGAATCCTCGTCGTCCCTGCGATAACCCGTGGCCTCTGGCGTCCAAAGCGTAAACGTCAGTACCGTGCGGGTTCAGGGCATCGGCGATGACCTTGTAGGGAGCGCTGTGATATCCAATGCCGTGCAGCACAACGACCGCGCGCCCATTCCAGGCTCCGCTTGCAGGCCAGTGGCGATAGAACAGGCGGGTCTCGTCTGCAGAGGTGACAAATCCGTGCTGGTCGACGATTTTGCCCGAAAGATGGGACACATCTTCGGGAGAACTGACCTCGGGCGGCATTGGCGCCTCTAGCTGAGCGGAATCGAGCATTCTGGAATAAGGCGCCTGACGTCGCGCTTGCGGATTCTTCTTCGAGACCCTTTCAGGGTCGTTCTATTGATAGCACGTGGCGGAGCGTGGCGGCTATTTCTCTATGGGTGTTAGGTGATTTTCGTAATTGTTTACCATGTGGTAGACCGATGTGATCAATTGTTTACCAGTTTATATCGCAGAATTCCATTTTCTGTCCAAATTCATGAAAACAAAGGGTATGTCTTCGGGATACCCACGTAAAATATCCCTTCTAAAGGACTTATCGGAGGGATACCCCGTCCGGGAGAGCTGCGTTTTCCTTGCAAACTTATGAAAACAGGTGGTGCTCGTCGAGATACCCGGTAAAAATATAACTTCCAAAGGACTTAGGTCCTGGGCGGCAATTCCAACAGAGCCGGACAGCAATTGTCGGTTATCGGCTCGCAGTTCCGCGGACACGAGTGTCCGCGCCCCACGATCTAATACCAGTATGACAGGTTGAGTGGGGTAAACCCGCCAATTTTTAAGAAATATATCTGGAATGGAATCAGCGAGTTGGGTGGAATTCGGCGGTTCAGGGGACTTGACAAGGTTTTGCTTGCGGGAGCGATACTGGGTTCATGGCGATCGTGGCGGACCCTAAGTCGGTGAAGGTGAACCTGAGCACAGGTACGGGTCTCGATATCGATTGGAAGGATGGTCACCGGTCGCATTATTCGTTTCCCTTCCTGCGCGATGCGTGTCCTTGCGCGCTGTGCGACGAGGCGCGGTCCAAGGCGCACCAGCAGCCCGGAGAGCCTCCGAAACTTGCGCCGGGGGCGCTGCCCATGTACAAGCCCGCGGTCAAAGCGGTTTCGGCGGAAGGCGTGGGCAAGTATGCGATCAAGTTTCATTTCAACGATGACCACGAGTTGGGGATTTATTCGTGGCAGTTCTTGCGGGACTGGTGTCCGTGCGAGGAATGCAAGGCGGCGCACACCAGCCAAGCTGGCGTTCATCTCTAGAAATGCGATGGCCCCAATTTGTCGGAGCCAACAATTCTCGGGTACTTACTGCACCCTGCGACTCTTTCAGTATAGACCGCGACAATTCTCAGTCTAGTTACTCTTGGAGGTCGTTATCCTCGCGTTCGCTTTCCAGAACCTACCTCCAGTGACGTTTCGGCACAGACTTCTTAGGATTTCTCGGTGAAACTCTGCACACCGACGCGCCGACCCACGAGGATCGCATACCGTAGGTACCACATGTGAAAGCCCGGCACGGTAGTGCCGGGCCGGAGGGTCGGGACAATCAAGTCCCGCCCGGGTACGACACGATGGCCCTACCTATCCGAATGTTCTCATTCATTGCGTTTTCAGTACCAAAGACCGCTGGGATTCAATTGCGGGCGAGTTACTTGAAAGACTGCGTCTGTACTGCGTTGGGATCGGTAAGAATCATGACATTCCGGTGCTTTCTGCTGGAGGGACTGCTAATCACGTCCACTTTTTGACGGCTCTTCCCGCGACAATCGCTCTCGCGAAAGCGGTTCAGATACTCAAGGCCAATTCGTCCCGCTGGACTCGAATTTCGGAGGGAAGCGTACCCGGCACTTCCGTGCCGGGCTTTCATATGCCGCCGCTGCGCGCCTGGAGCATTTTGCCCGTCAGGCTTCTCGGCGCAAGGTAGATTCCGAATCGCGTCGGACCTTCGAAAACTGGATCTACGTGACGCCGAGCGAATCGTTAGTCACGAATCCCTGTAAAATCTAAGAGGCTGGGCTTTGGAGCTTTTCCCAACTTTGTCTTTCCTCGACCAACTCAATCCGCAGCAGCGTGAGGCTGTTGAAACTACCGACGGACCGGTGCTTATCCTGGCTGGCGCCGGAAGCGGGAAGACTCGCGCCATTACCTACCGGATCGCTCATTTGATCGAGAACCTGGGCGCGATGCCGGAGTCCATCCTGGCTATGACGTTCACCAACAAGGCGGCTTCAGAGATGGTGGAGCGCGTGGACAAGCTAGTGGGCGGGTTGTCGATCGCGAAGCCGGTGATTTCTACGTTTCATTCTTTCTGCGTGCGGGTTTTGCGGCG
Source organism: uncultured Acidobacteriota bacterium (assembly GCA_963838905.1). GTDB lineage: Bacteria > Acidobacteriota > Terriglobia > Terriglobales > Acidobacteriaceae > JABDBE01. Next base: position 185,640 of record CAWITE010000009.1, on the reverse strand, counting down.
GGATATCGAGGCGCTTCGCATTCCATCGACGGTTCCAGGCGCGCCGCCGATCGGGCACACCAAGAGCTTTGTGATTTACGACGAAAACGATCAGCAGCAGCTGGTCAAGTCTGTAATGCGGCGGTTGGGGATCGACGACAAGCAGACTACGCCGCGCTCGGTGCTGGCTCATATTTCGTGGGCTAAGAACCACATGCTTGATCCACAGGAAGTTTATTTGCAGTCGGCTGATCCGAAGACCGAGAGGGTGGCCCAGATTTACGCCGAGTATAAAAAAGAATTGGCTAAGGCAAACGCGCTGGACTTCGACGACTTACTGCTCGAAACTGTGCGCTTGCTGAAGGCTGCGCCTGAAGTGTGCGAATACTACAACCGGCGATTCCAATACATTCTGGTGGATGAGTATCAGGATACGAATCGTCCGCAGTATGAGTTGATGCGTTTGCTGGCGGGAACCCGGCACAATATTTGCGCGGTCGGCGACGAGGACCAGTCGATCTATTCCTGGCGCGGCGCGGACATCCGGAACATTCTGGAGTTTGAGAAAGACTTCCGCGAGGCCAAGATCATTCGCCTCGAACAGAACTATCGTTCGACGCAGAACATTCTGCAGGCGGCGTCGGCAGTCGTCGCGAACAACCTCAAACGTAAGGGGAAGAATCTGTGGACTTCGCGGCAGGGCGGCACCAGGCTTGGCTACTACGAGGCTCCGGATGGCGAGAATGAGGCGCTGTTTGCGGCGGACTACATTGCGAAGTATCTGCGAGAGGCGGTGGACCAGGGCGAGAATGCGCGGGCGGCCGTGCTGTACCGTACTAACTCTCAGTCACGGTTGTTGGAAGAGGCCATGCGCCGCTATCAGTTGAAGTATCACGTGGTGGGCGGCTTTTCGTTCTACGAGCGGGCCGAAATCAAAGACATGATTTCGTATTTGAAAGTCATCCATAACGTTGACGACTCGATCTCGCTGCTGCGAGTGATCAACACGCCAGTGCGAGGGATTGGCAAGACTACGATTGAAACTTTGGAGCGGGTAGCGCTCGAGACTGGCGTTTCGTTGTGGGGTGCGATCGGGGAGGCGATCAAGCGTCAGCTTCTTCCCGCACGTGCTCTGGCTGCGCTCAAGAGTTTCAAGGGTCTGATTGAGGATGGGCGAGCGATGCTGGCCGGAAGCTACGTGGAGCGACTGGAAGCAACGGCCGGTGGTGAGCCGCAAGACGAGGCGGGGGCGGATGCCTCGCTCGTCGCGGCGGACGATACTGATTTCGATCCGGACAACCTGGCGTTCGACTTCGGAAGCGCGGATGAGGAAGTCGCCGTTTTTCCGTCCGCTCCGCTAGAAGCGGGCGAGGGCGCGCGCTCCACACCGGCCACGGCGGGCTTGGGGTTTCGCGCTCCTGGCGATGCGGCTAACACCGCAGAGATCCTGAAGTTCCTTATCGATCGCACGGGTTACATCAAGCAGCTTGAGGAGGAAGACACGCCGGAGGCTTATTCGCGGATTGAGAACCTGCGCGAACTGGTCAATGCGGCTATGGACTCGCGCGACCGGGGCGAGAGTCTGGACCAGTTTCTGGATCATGCGGCGCTGGTGAGCGATGCCGATGCGTACGATGAGCAAGCTCAGATTACGCTGATGACTCTGCACGCCGCGAAAGGCCTGGAATTTTCGCTGGTGTTTCTGTGTGGGCTGGAAGAAGGATTGTTTCCGCATTCGCGGACTTTTTTGCAGCCGGACGATATCGAAGAGGAGCGGCGGTTGTGCTATGTGGGCATGACGCGGGCGGTGGACACTTTAGTTTTGACCCGGGCCGTATATCGCCGGCGTTACGGGACAGATTTGCCGGAGGCCAGTGTGCCGTCGCGATTTCTTGAGGAAGTTCCGGCGGACTTGGTGGAGGAATTGGGGGGATCGCGGCGGAAGCGGGAGTCTTCGCGGACAAGAGTTCCTGTCTCACACGATCTACCGCAGGAACAGGCCCACTATGCCTACGAGGACGAGGATCAGAGCACCGCGAACTGGGCTGCTCGCAATCCGTCGCGGGCTCCGGCTTATTCTGGACGCAGCTACAATTCCATTGACAATATTGCGGAGTTTTTCGCATCGCGCGGGAAGAAATTCAGCATCCCGAAAACGTTGGTGGAGGAGCCGAAGGGTCAGAAGGGTTTCAGGCCGGGTCAGAAGGTGCGGCATCCCAAATATGGCGAAGGGACCGTATACCATCGAGAAGGAGAGGGTGAAGAGGCCAAGATTACGGTACAATTCCCTCGCTTCGGTTTGAAGAAGCTGGTGGAAAAGTATGCCCAGTTGGAAAGGGCGTAGATTGCGATCAAGGAATTGTTTGCAGGCGGACAATGTCTTTCGGGAGAAAAGTGATGACGAGAAGAATGGTCCAGGGAGTGTTGGTTGCTTTGCTGTTGATGGTGGCCGGGTCGCCCGCCTTCGCGCAGGCTAGTCAGATTCGGCACGAACGTCGGCCGGCGGCATTGCCGCAAGGTCCGTTGCCTTTGGCGCAGCCGGGACCCGAGTATGTGTACTTTTCCATCCTCGATGGCACGCCCAGGCTTCTCGAGCGATACCGAAGTGGGTACTAATAAGCCGGTCGATGTTTATCTGTTCGCGATCGAGTTGCAAGTGATGAATTCAGATGGGAACCTGGAGCCAGAGGGACTGATCATTGATAACTTTTATACAGCCAAGGCTGTCCATCCAAATACCGCGCCGAATCCGCACAACGCCCGCGATTGCAAAATTTGGAATGGCCTCGTATTGAATGAGATTAAGAACCGCAAGGGTGGTCCTACATGGCCGTATGTCGAGTTTACGGTGGCGAAGGGCGCCCGGGTGATCCAGACCAACGAAGATGGTCAGGTGTGGTGGAGCGACGACGTCGAATGCTGGGCGTCGAGAGATCGTTTCAAACCGTCCTGAGGGAGAAGCGGTTGCCGGTTTTTCGGGCTGTAGAATTGCAAATTTGCTCGGATACAAAATACTGAACCAAGAAAGCACTCATGGCAAACACAAAGAAACTAAGCAAGGAAGAACGCAAAAAATCGAAACGCACCGCGCGCAAGAAAGTGAAGGCGGAAAAGCCGCTGAAGCCGCGGGAATATGCCCGTGGCTCGAAGAAGCGCAAAGTGAAGAAGATGGTGCGCGGCGCGGCGAAGCGGTAAAAGGCAGCACTTGGCATCTAGCACTTGGCTCTCGGGCTAAGTGCTGAATGCTGACTGCCAATTGCTGAATGCTGCGTTCCAGGAGACAACCCCTTTGGCTCAAATACCGACCATCACCAATCGAACCACAGAGGGGAGCCCTCGAACCTCGGACAACCAGCTTTTCTGCTGCAAGTCCATCGACAAGCTGATCTCCGACTCGGAGGAGCCTGAGCGAAAGCTAAAGAAGACGCTGGGCCCGGTCTCGCTCACTGCGCTTGGCATTGGGGCGGTAATCGGATCGGGAATTTTTACAGTCATAGGGACCGCGATCGGTGGGCAGAGCTTCGACACTTCTTCCATTCTTAATGCTCCCCTGCTCGATTTTCTGGTTACTCACCATGCCTCGCTGGGGCGGCCGGGGGCGGGTCCGGCCCTGGCGCTCTCATTGGTTCTAGTCGCCATCGTGTGCGGCTTCACCGGGCTTTGTTACGCCGAACTGGCGTCGATGATTCCAATCGCGGGCAGCGCTTACACGTACACCTACGCGACCATGGGCGAGCTGATTGCCTGGATCATTGGCTGGGACCTGATTTTGGAATATGCGGTCAGTAACATGGCGGTCAGCGTGGGCTTTTCAGCACACCTGGTGGGCATGTTTGACTGGTTCGGATTTCATCCGGCTTTGCGTTGGATTTCGCCGGCTTATCTGCCCGCGGGCCTCACGGATCTGAGGGGCAACGTGCTTTATACGCCGGGCCTTCACTTTGGTTTCAACTTTCCTGCATTTCTCGTGGTCATGATTTTGACGGTCATCCTCGTTCGTGGCATTCGCGAGTCGGCGGAGGCCAATAACGTGATGGTCATTCTCAAGATTGCGGCGATCCTGGCGTTCGTCATGGTCGGCTCGCAGTATGTGCATCCCAGCAACTGGCATCCTTTTGCTCCCATGGGATGGTCGGGCATCCTTACCGGCGGGTCCATCATTTTCTTCACCTACATTGGATTTGATTCGGTCTCGACCGCCGCGGAGGAAGCCCGCAACCCGCAACGCGACTTGCCGATTGGGATTATTGCCACGTTGGTCGTGTGCACGGTTCTCTACATTGGCGTTGCGGTTGTGCTTACCGGAATTGTGCCGTGGCAGTCGGTGCGCGACGATGCTGCTCCCGTGGTCAACGCAATGAAGTTATTGACTGTGCAAACGGGTTCGCACACCCTGAACTGGATTCACCTGGGAGTTCTGTTTGGCGCGATGATGGGCATGATTTCATCACTGCTGGTGTTCCAGTTAGGACAGGCGCGAGTGTGGTTTTCGATGTCCCGGGATGGACTGCTGCCTCGGCTGTTCGGGCGGGTGCATCCGCGGTTTCGCACGCCGGCGACGGCTACGTGGATCGCAGGTTTCCTGGTTGGCATTCCGGCGGGATTTCTGGACATAGGCACGCTTTCCGATCTTTCGAACATCGGGACGCTCTTCGCGTTCGTACTGGTTTCGATCGGCGTGATCATCCTGCGCTATCGCGATCCCGGACGGCATCGCGGGTTCCGCGCTCCGGGCGGCATTGCAGCGCCGGTGCTGAGTGTATTTTTCTGCGTTCTGCTCATGTCCGGTCTGCCCATTCTTACTTGGCTGCGATTCTTTGCCTGGCTGGCCATCGGCTTGAGCATCTACTATCTCTATAGCCGGCATCATAGTGAGTTTGCCGGCAAGCCGTAGCCGGCCATTGGGTAATGCAAATCCCCGTTAAGATTGATTTGCGTGGATGATGCGATCCAAACTCGCTGTTGCATCGCCGGAGGCGGTCCTGCCGGGGTGATGCTGGGCTTCCTTCTTGCGCGCCAGGGCGTTGACGTTTTCGTGCTCGAAAAACACGCGGATTTTCTGCGTGATTTCCGCGGCGACACGATCCATCCTTCTACACTTGAAATCATGCATGAACTCGCCATTCTGGACGAGTTCTTGAAACGCCCGCATCAGCAAGTACGTGAACTGGGCGGCCAAGTGGGGAATGAAACCGTCACGCTTGCGGATTTCACCCATTTGCCGACGCACTGCCATTTTCTGGCGTTGATGCCGCAATGGGACTTCCTGGACTTCATCACCGAGCAGGGCAGGCGATATGCCACATTTCACTTGCAGATGCAGGCTGAAGTGACTGACCTCGTCGAGGTGAGCGGCACTGTAGCAGGCGTCCGCGCAAGGACGCCGAACGGCATTCTCGAAATTCGCGCTCCATTGACGGTCGGTGCCGACGGGCGGCATTCTATTATCCGCGAGCGTGCAGGCCTTGAAGTGATTGATCTTAGCGCTCCCATGGACGTGATGTGGATGCGAATCGGCCGACATCCCACTGATCCGGCGCAGACCCTGGGCCATTTTGATCGCGGCAGAATTCTATTTCTGATCAATCGCGAAGATTACTGGCAATGTGCTTTCGTCATCCCGAAAGGAACCGCCGATGAAATCCGGCAAAGAGGCCTGGAGGCGTTTCGGCAAGAAATTGTGGATCTCGAGCCGTTCTTACAGGACCGGGTGGAAGAGCTGCGGGATTGGAAGCAGATCAGCCTTCTGACCGTCATCGTCGAACGGCTGGCACGATGGTTCCGGCCTGGACTCTTATGTATTGGGGATGCCGCTCATGCCATGTCGCCGATCGGCGGTGTAGGAATCAATTTGGCGATTCAGGATGCGGTCGCGGCAGCAAACATACTCGGCCCAAAGCTTCGACGGAATAAGCTCACCGAAAGCGACCTTCAGGCGGTCGAACGACGGAGGAATTTCCCGACTCGAGCCACACAACGGCTTCAGATCCTGATCCAGAACAATGTGATCCGGCGAGTTCTGGGGAGGGACAAAACTTTTTCGCCTCCGTGGCCTCTGAAGCTCCTGCGGCGCTGGCCAATTCTGCGGCGCATTCCAGCTCGGGTCCTCGGGCTGGGCTTTCGTCCTGAGCACGTGAACCCTCGCTAGATCGGAAGGGAGAATGGTCCTCCGGCTGGGCAATACGCAAATAAGGTTTGCTCCTTTCGAGTGTTCGCAAATCTGCGGTTTGGAATCTACAATCTGAAGTGTGAGTGCCCAGCCCAGCCACTTCATCGTCACCCTGCCCAAGGCTGAGCTGCATCTGCATCTCGAAGGTTCGATCGATCCTCCTACCTTGCTGGAGTTGAGGAAACGTCACGAAAAAAAAGGCACTCTCGCAGAAGTGGAACAGTTTTACCGCTATAAGGATTTCACCGGGTTTCTAATGGCATTCAAAGCCGTGACCGAAGAATTGCAGACTCCCGAGGATTACGAACTCATCACCTATCGGTTGATGGAGAAGCTGAAAGCGGAGAATGTGCTGCACGCCGAAGTGTACGTTTCGGTGGGAGTATGCCTGTGGCGCAAGCAGAATTTTGATGCGATCTTTGCAGGACTCGAACGCGGCCGGGAACGCGGTGAGCGCGATTTTGCCGTTTCGTTACTCTGGATCTTTGATGCGGTACGCCAGTTTGGCGCAGAGAAAGCACAACCGGTGGCCGAGTTGGCGGCGAGGCATAGAGCCTCGAGTGTTGTAGGGTTCGGTATGGGCGGCGACGAGCGGCAAGCTGCTCCGGAATTGTTTCGCGATGTCTACGCCTATGCCGCGAAGAACGGCCTTCGACTTACGGCGCATGCGGGCGAAACGGCTGGCCCTGGGTCGGTGTGGGGAGCCCTAAACCTTCCGGCTGAGCGGATCGGTCACGGGTTCACGGCCTGGCACGACCCCGAGTTGGTGGAAGCGCTGTCCACCCGTCAGGTTCCAGTGGAGGTCTGCATCACCAGCAACCTGCGTACCGGCATCTGCGCCACCATAGCCGAGCATCCCGTGCGGAATTATTTCGATCAAGGGGTGATGGTCACGCTCAACACTGACGATCCCGCGATGTTTGCAACTTCTTTGAACCGGGAATATCAGTTGGCTCAAGATTCGTTCGGCTTTACCGATGAGCACTTGCGCGAGTTGGCGCGGAACTCGTTCGAAGCTTCGTTTCTTCCCGCCGAAAAGAAGCTGGCCTTCCTGAACTTGTTTGACGCGGCCGCGGCCAGGTCGTAATCGCATCTTCAGCTGCGCTTGATGGAGCGACGGGCGCCCCCGCCCGTCAGAGTCGAGGGCAGCTCGAAAGGGATGGAATAATCGCGTAAGTCGCGGTAAGAATAAACCGCATGCCCACGATCTCAGGTGAAGGCGACAATGAATCTCGAAAGCGGATCCAGCTCAAGTTCAGCTGGATCCCCGGCCCATTCGCGGTTTGCCGATTACCCAGCAACGCGCCGACGCCGGAGTGGGCATGGAGCGGCCCTTTTACGTCGGTGACTCGAACCGCTGATGAGCTGTCGATCGTGTGCTTGGCTGACAATCTTCCCGCAGACGTTGACTCCAGACATCACTGGATGTGCTTTAAGCTTGAGGGGCCGTTTGCTTTCTCGGAGGTTGGGATTCTCGCGTCATTCGTCGATCCTCTAGCGGAGAATGGAGTGCCGGTCTTCGCCATCTCCACCCATGACACTGACTACGTGCTAGTCAGCGAGCAGTACGCCGGAGTCGTGTCGCGAGCTTTGCGGGATGCGGGTCACGAACTGTTGCCCTAGACCGAATCCCCTCAGCAACTTGCCGAGCTTGCGCTCAGGTTAGACGGGCGAGGACGCCCTTCCTCCATCGTCGTTGTGCGAATCGTGGCCGTTCGACCTTGAATAACCTCCAATCGATGATAGATCCGCGAACTTGACGCCCTCGGTATGGTCTAATAGAGAAATCGCAAACTTAATGCCTGCCCGCCTTACATCTCTGCGCCGCCGCATGCTCGCGCTCCACCGCAACCTTCGCGGGGCGAGCATGATTGCGCGCGCATTTGTCTCCACGGATCATCCTCTTCTGGCGCACATTATTCCCATCCGCCGCTGCAATCTGGCTTGTGAGTACTGCAACGAATACGACGACTCTTCCAAGCCGGTTCCGACCGAGACCATGTTCGCGCGGGTGGACAAGCTGGCCGAGTTGGGTACTTCGGTGATCACGATCAGCGGTGGAGAGCCGCTTCTGCATCCCGAGCTGGACGGGATCATTCGCCGCATTCGTAAACGTGGCACGATCGCGGGCCTGATTACAAACGGATACCTGCTGGTCCCCGAGCGTATTCAACGGCTGAATCGTGCAGGACTGGAATGGCTACAGATCTCGATTGATAACGTTACGCCGGACGATGTGTCCAAGAAAAGCCTCAAGGTTTTGGACAAGAAGCTGGAACTGCTCGCTGAGCACGCCGATTTCCATGTGAACATAAACTCCGTGGTGGGCGGAGGCGTGTGCAATCCGCAGGATGCGCTGACCATCGGCAGACGGGCGCTGGAGCTGGGTTTCAGTTCCACCGTCGGCATTATTCACGATGCCAGTGGACAGCTGCAGCCGTTGGCGGAAGAAGAAAAGCGCGTCTATCACGAAATGAAGGCGATGGAGAAGAGCAGCTTCACCCGTATCAATGGCTTTCAGGACAACATTGCACAGGGACGGCCGAATCAGTGGCGTTGCCGGGCCGGAGCGCGTTACTTATACATCTGCGAGAACGGGCTGGTGCACTATTGCTCGCAGCAGCGTGGCTATCCTGGGATCCCTCTGGAGAAATTCTCGGTGCACGATATTCGTCGCGAGTATGTAACTGAGAAATCGTGCGCTCCGCATTGCACGGTTTCCTGCGTGCATCAGGTGTCGATCTTCGATTCATGGCGGGCACCGCAGCGTGCGGTGGCGACTGCGCCTGATTTAGTGCAGATTCAGTAAGGGCCTTAAGGACAGCTCCCTGCCGAGCTTCGCTCGGCTGCCCGGACGAGGGCGCCCGGGCCTACGGGTAAACCGCGAATCCAGCGTGTGCATCGCAAATCGTGCTCTTGCTACTTCTTTGGCTGCGCCGTTGGCGGCAGCAGGCCATTCAGGCGAAGATACATCGCGGCGGCGCTGTAATGGTCTGCCCAATCGTTGGTAAGAGAAATCAGCGCGGACGCTACGGTCCCCTGCCTTCCGCCGAAGAGCTCAACTGGATTGCCAAGTTTTGAATCGTCCACTTTGCCCATGGCCGCTTCGCAGTACAGAAACGACTTGGTCAGCCCAGCCTGCAGCCTCTCCTTATCGGTCTCTGGCGTTGGTTTCATGGGGGGAGGAGGCATGCTCGCGGCCTTGCTACACAGTTCGATGTTGGACATGGTTACGTGCATGACCAGATGGCCGAAGGTGATCTGCGCGGGCGTGGGACTGTAGCCGAACTTATCGGCGGGCATCTCTTCCACGGCGGCAATCAGATTCTTCTCCTGGCGCGGCAAAATCTCTCTCACCGCATCGGTCACAGGATTCTTGCTAGGCTCGACTTTCGCCGACGCGGGGTTTTTGGGTTCGGCCTTGTTTGGCTCAGGTTTGTCCTGCCCAAACAGAAAAGCGGTGGATGCAAGCAGCGCGAGCAAAGCGAGCGCTCGTTTCATGACGCCTCCGTTGTTGCTCAAGGATAACTCGGAGTAAGCTGGTTTCGCCAGAGTCGGCCTCCGAGTGCGCTATGACGTTGCAGCCGCCAGCCCCGCGCCCACCAGCTTGTAAAGCAGGTACCATCCGGCGACAATGGCAATCGCCGTCGAGCGCTTCACTTTGCTGTTGCATGCAAAACCAAGACCCATGAGCACAATGTTCCAGATAATGAAAACATCCAAGGCGGATGCCATGCCATAGACAAACTTGTTTTCCGCAGGATCCATGAAGTGCGCCGGGTTCGTAGCCACGGGATTCTGCGCATTGAACCCAGCCGGGTCAACCCCGGCGAACATGGAAATAATCCCGAGCACAGCGCCAATGATGCCGGGAAGGCTGCCATAAGCCACAATCGCCAGCGAGGTTTTGAAAGGCACTTTGGCCCCGACAGCCACATTGAAGGTGGCTATCAGCACAGCTGCGATCACCAGGAAAATAATCAGGTTCAGTAAAGGGAGACTGTAGGAGATGTAGCGGGTGATGGTAGTCGCCAGCTGTAGCTGCTTGGCCTGCTGCTCGGGCGGAAGTTTTTCGAACTGCTCGGCGCGCGATGAATGGGCAATTGAGTTCTTGGTGATCTGCTCGAAGCCGATCTGCCTGCCCATGACGAAAACGAAGAGCAGCGAGACGATGGAGATCAGCAGCCACGGCGTCCACCAGTTGGAGTTGCGGCGCAAATCGGTGAAGGTCTTGCTGGGCGCGATGAAGGTGTCGATAATGCGCGCCCCTTCGGAAAGCGCCGGCTCTTCGGGTGGGGGTATTGGCATAGGGGTTATGGGTTGAGCGGCCATGCGAGCCTCCTTAAGAGAATGTCGACGGAAGAACGCCGTCGTGGATTGTAGTCTGCGGAGAGAGAACGGACAAGCAAAGTCGCATTGCGATTTGGTGGAAGCGGGCGTCCCCCGCCCGGCTGGACGGGCGAGACGCCCGTCCTCCATTACCTCAGGCGATCACTTCTGGCGTTGCGTCCAGCAGGCTGCGGGTGTAGGGGTGCTTCGGTCGTTCCGTGATTTGCTCGGTTGGACCAACTTCGACGATCTTTCCGCGATACATTACGGCGATACGAGTAGCCAGGTAGCGAACCACGGGCATAGAGTGCGAGATGAAGAGGTAGGTCAATCCGAACTCGCGTTGCAGCTGGGCTAGGAGATTGACGATCTGCGCGCCGACGCTCACGTCGAGAGCGGAGACGGGCTCGTCCGCCACAATGAATTTCGGATGCAGCGCCAGCGCCCGAGCAATTCCGATTCGTTGGCGCTGGCCTCCGCTGAATTCATGAGGGAACCGGCGCATGGCGGACTGGTCAAGGCCCACGGCGCGAAGCAACTCTGCAACCCGTGTGCGCCGGGTCGAAGAGCTCATGCGGTCATGGATGATCAGGGGTTCGCTGATGACATCCTCGACCCGCATACGGGGATCGAGAGAGCCGAACGGGTCCTGAAAGATGATTTGCATGTCGCAACGCAGCCGTCGCATCTCACCGTGACTAGCCGCGACCAGATCGCGGCCTTCGAACACGATCTTACCCGAGGTCGGCTCAATCAGTCGGAGCACCAAGCGGCCGAGTGTGCTTTTGCCCGATCCCGACTCGCCAACCAGGCCGAGGGTTTCGCCGGATTGAATGTCGAGGGTCACATCATCGACGGCACAAACTTCGCGGGTTGCGCCGCCGCCAAAGACGGATTCCCCCAGCGAAAAAACTTTGGTCAGATCGCTTATTTCGAGCAAGGGCATCGGAAAGATGGTAACAGCAAGAACAAGCCACGGATTCTCACTGATTTCCACGGATCGAATCTTAAACGTTGCTTCAGGGAAAAATCAGCGTTAATCCGTGCAAATCCGCGGCCGAATTTTCTTCAGCGCCATGCAATCATCGGCACGGCCAGCAATGCCGCGACCATGCCCAGAGCTTTCCAGCGGGTGAAGTGCTCCCTGAGGATGAAGCGCGCGAGCAATACGGTCACGGCGGGATAGAGCGAGCTGAGTACGACCGCGGCGTCGAGACGGCCGGTCTGGCTGGCACGGATGAACAGCACGCTGCCGATGATGTCGAGGCAGCCCGCAAGCACGCCAAGGGTGATCCCACGGCGGTCAATTTTGCGGATGCTGCGTCCGATCACAACGATCAGGCCAGTCAGAGTGAACGATGCTACCTTTGACGTAGCTGCGATCCAGAACGCCGAGCCGTCGCCGGCCTGCTTGATGCAGAGATAGAATCCCGCGAAACCGATGCCTGCGAGTGCGGCCATTCCAATGCCTTCGGGAGGGCTGTCGTCCTCCGTGCGCGAGATGAGCCAGATTCCGGTCGCGGCCAGTACGAAACCGACGACTTGCGCAGTCTGGGGCAGGCCTTCGCGGAACATTCCGAATGCGGTTGGGATGGCAGCGCCCAGCACCGCCGCCACCGGAGCGGTCAGGCCCATTCTTCCAGTGGCCAGTGCGCGATAAAAGATGGCCAGCGCACCGCCTCCGGACAGGCCTCCCATCAAGGCCCATGCGACTGCAGGGCCCGAAGGGAAGGGCGAATGACTTGCCAGCGCTACTCCTGCCATAAGCAGCAAGCCGCTGAGATGCGCGATCGCAGTAAGCACGAATGCATTGGCGCGCCGGGAGCCGTATCCGCCAAGAAAATCGCTTGTGCCCCAGGAGAAGACGGCGGCCAAGCTGAAACCGGTGGACGGGGTTAGCGAGGGCAAGGTCATTCGTCGTTTGTCGTTTTATCAGTCTCGGAGTAAATGAGACTAACACGCGCGAGGAGACTCGGACGCTGCAGTCCCTCTCTCGCATTACTGGCCGCGGCAAACAGGACCTGTTGGGGCGAGTCTAACTGACCTTCTCTGACGTAGCAGCCGTCTCGGGAACCTCACCGGCTAGTTTTTCAAGCAGGGTTTCGAGATGGTCCAACACTTCCTCGGCTGCGGTTGCTTTCAGCGAAAATTTCAGCATTCCGTCCGGGGTGAATTGCGCGCCACGTTGTGAGGACACAAATCGCGCCAGCTTGCCTGGATCGATTCCGGCATTTTGACGGAATTTAATGGTCACGAGATCCCGCTTGCGCTCGATCGCGTTTACGCCCACGCGCACTGCCAGCAGTTTGAGTGAAGCGTAATCGAGCAGGTTGCGCACGGCGGCTGGCGGCTCGCCGTAGCGGTCTTCAAGTTCAGCGCCGACGTCACTCAGCTGCGATTCGGTTTCGACTTCAGCAACCCGCTTGTACATTCGCAGCCGCTGGTTCTCCTCCGGGATGTAATTTACCGGGATGCGAATATTGAGACCGAGGTTGAGCTGCGTCTCGGCCTCATCCGGTGCGGCTTCGCCCTTCATCTCGCGGACTGCGCGGTCGAGCATCTGGGTGTACAGCTCGAAGCCTATCGCTTCAATATGTCCGCTCTGCTCTCCCCCGAGCAGGCTGCCTGCTCCACGCAATTCGAGATCCAGCGCCGCAATCTTGAATCCCGCACCCAGATCGGAAAACTCCTTGAGCGCCGCCAGGCGCCGCCTCGCGATCGGCGTAAGCTCGACCTCCGCCGGAATGAGCAAATAGGCATAGGCCCTGCGGTTCGAACGTCCCACGCGCCCCCGCAATTGATAGAGCTCGGACAGCCCAAAACGATCGGCGCGATTGATGATGATCGTATTGCACAGCGGAATATCGAGCCCGTTCTCGATAATCGTCGTAGACACGAGAATGTCGGCCTCATGATGCATGAATTTCAGCATCACTTTTTCCAGTTCTCCCTCCGACATCTGTCCGTGTCCCACAATAATGCGCGCCCGCGGAACCAATTCCTGCAGCTTGGCCGCGATCTCCCAGATGGTCTCCACGCGGTTGTAAACGAAATACACCTGCCCGCCGCGGTCGAGTTCCTGTTCGATTGATGACTGAATCAATTTCTCGTCCCAACTTGCCACCACAGTCTGAATGGCGATGCGGTCCTTGGGCGGAGTTTCAATCACGCTCATGTCGCGCATCCCGACTAAAGACATATGCAGCGTGCGCGGAATGGGAGTGGCCGACATCGTGAGAACATCGACCTCCTTCCGCATCTGCTTCAGCCGTTCTTTGTGGCGCACGCCGAAGCGCTGCTCTTCATCCACAATCAGCAGACCAAGGTCGGTGAACTTGATATCTTTCGACAGCAGCCGGTGAGTGCCGATCAAAATATCCACTCTCCCAGTGCCGACCTTTTCCAGAATCTCTTTTTGCTGTTTGGCCGAGCGGAAGCGGCTGATCATCTCAATGCTCACCGGAAAGGCGGCAAAGCGCTGCTTGAAAGTTTCGAAGTGCTGAAATGCGAGTACCGTCGTGGGCGCAAGCACCGCGACTTGTTTATTGTCGTTGACCGCCTTGAACGCCGCCCGCATGGCGATTTCCGTCTTGCCGTAACCGACGTCGCCGCAGAGCAAGCGGTCCATGGGTTGCGAAGACTCCATGTCGCGTTTCACGTCGGTAATAGCGAGATCCTGGTCCTCCGTCTCGGTGAATTCAAAGGCATCTTCGAACTCGCGCATCCACTGATTGTCGAGCGCGAATGCATGACCCTTGGCTGCACTCCGCTCCGCGTAGAGCTTCAGCAGTTCCTCGGTCATGTCCTTCATGGCCTTGCGTACGCGCGCCTTGGTCTTCGCCCACGCAGCCGTGCCCAGATGATTCAGCGCCGGCTTTGCGCCTTCCGACGACCGGTATTTCTGAATCAGGTCAAGCCGGGTCAGCGGAACATAAAGACGTGCTCCTTCCGCATACTCCAGCAACATGAACTCGGCATTGCCATCGCCTTGATTGATTTCCTTCAGCCCCTGATACTGCCCGATGCCGTGCTCGACATGGACTACGTAATCGCCCACTTGCAGGTCGCGGAAGTCGGAAAGAAAAGCGGAGACTTTGGACTTCGAGCGTTGCGGCCGCGAAACCACGGAATCCGACTCATCGAATAAGTCGCGAGAACCGAGGATCGCCAGATGTGCCTCGGGCAAAACGACGCCGTCTGGCACATACGCTTTGGCCAGCGTGGTGGTAAGAATCTCGCCCGCGAAATAGGAGGTTTCGTCGGCGTAACTTTCTCCGCCGCGAGTGCGGCTGCCCAGGCGGAAAGAAAGGCCGTACTCGCTGAACACATCGGCCAGGCGCTCGACCTCGCCGATATTTGGAACAGCGATCAGCACCCGATTCTGTTCCGCTAGTTCCTTCTTGACCGCGTCCAGCATGGCCGGAACCGCGCCATGAAAGCGCTGCGCCGGCTGCGAATGGAAAGCGATCGCCTCGGCTTCGTCGGAGCGCGCGATTCCGAGGTGCTCAATCGAGGCTCCCGGAAGATCGGCCAGTTTCCCCCACCAGTCGTCGGGAGAAAGATACAGATCCGTAGGCCGTACCAGATTGCCGACCTCGCTACGCTCGTGCGCTTCTTCGATTCGTGACCAGGTGTGCTCGAACTCTTGCTTGAGACTATCCGGTTCGTCCGTAAGGATTACACCTTGCGGAAGCAGATCAAAAACGGTGCGATCCGCCCCCGCAACGGGCGCGTAAAATTCCCAGCCAGGAAACACGCTGACGCCGCCCGCGCGGACGGCTCGCTCGACAACCTCTTCTGATCCCGTGATGCGCTTTCCCGACAAGCGGACATGAATCGCGCCCAGCAGATCGTCACTGATGGGAGTTTCAGTCAGCGGAAGCAGCAGCACTTCGTCGACCGGAGTAGACGACCGCTGGGTCACAGGATCAAATTTGCGGATAGACTCGACCTCGTCACCGAAAAACTCAATGCGCAGCGGACGGTCCGCCTCAGGCGAATAAACGTCAAGAATGCCGCCCCTTATGGCGTACTCGCCAGGCATTTCCACAACGTCGGTCGAGGTGTAACCAACGGTGTTCAGGTGCCGAAGCAACGGCTCGGTATCGAGCGTCTCACCGCGGCGAACCATTCGTGCCAGATCGGCATAGTACTCACCGGAACGAAGACGGAGCGCGGTCGCTGCGATGGGTGAAACCAGAATCGAAACGGCACCAGTAGCAATTTTCCACAGCGCGACGGCGCGTTCTTCCTGGATCTCGGGATGCGGCGAGAGATTCTGAAACGGCAGCACATCTCGCGTCGGAAGCGAAACTACCGAGTCTGGGTCGTTTCCCCCAATCAGTTCATGGAAGGCCTGCAAGACTGGGACCAACTCCTCTGCAGTCCGATTGTCGGGAACTACCACGATGAATGGGCGTCCAGCGGCCTTCTGCAATAGAACCAGCAGCAGGGCCTTTGCGGTAGGCGTGACTCCGGACACACGTAGACGCCCCGTGCCCTCGCGAAGGTGGGAGGCTACACGTAAGAAGGCGGGCAACTTTTCCACGTCCGCGAACAGATCGCGGACGAAAGGTAAGACCATTGCACTCTGATTCTAACAGGAGATCCGTGGGGGTGAATCGATCGAGCAGGGATGGGCGAGGACGCCCGTCCTCCATCGAAGACGGTTCCCAGACAGCCCTTGTTTATGCTCGCAGCAATGGCCGAGTCAGGCAGGTCGGGCCGCCGCTGCCGTTGATGCAGAGCTCCGAGCCAGGGAAGGTCCGAACATCAAACCCTGCCGCACGTAGCTTGTTGTTTGTCTTTGCGTTTTCTTCCAACGCCAGCAGACGCTTCTCGCCCAGTGAGAGAACATTGCACGCCAGCGTTTCCCGCTCCGAATAATCGATCTCGATAAAGTGATAGCCGCGCGTTCTGAGTAACTCCACAGTCTCAACAGCCAGCCAAGGCAAGTCGACGAGTGCAGTTCGTTCATCTAACAAGCTGACCAGCGACATTAAATGCAGGCAAGCGGCAGGTCCTGGACCATGCGGCAACGGCGCGGACAGGACCTCCACACCTTTGGGTTTGAGCAGTACACGCATTTGCTGGATGCCTTGCGCGTTGGTGCGATAGCCATGTCCGATGAGTAGCGTCTTTGCGTCAAGCCATAACATGTCCCCGGCTTCCGTGGTCGCGGGAGGCGTAATCTTAGCCAACATCGGAATACCCAGGATCTGGCAGAAAGATCCGTGAGATTTGCCTTCAGGAACTCGGTTCGTTTTGCCGGGACGCATCAGGATCAATCCAAAATCAGTCGGCAACGACGCATCATGCGTATACACGGCATCGAGGGAGAGTTCCATAGCCGGGGGAATATCCTCGACCTCCGCGCCGCACGCGTCCAATTCGCGACACAGAGCTTCGTGTTGCGCCTGCGCCATCTCGAAATCCGGTGGATGAGCAAAGCCAAGTTCCCGCCACCGAGCGGCACGCTCGGGTTGATGCCAGCAGGCGGTGCGCGGTGAACCTACGAGCACCCGTTTCAATGCGCCCACCATGGAATGGCCGTTGAAACGAGCCTCAGTCGTTGGGGTTATGGCCTCCACGACTAATTTTTCGAAGCCACTGGCCATAGAAGAAATCTAAACTGGTGTTATGGCAAAAGCAATATGGGAAGGCACTGTCCTTGCGGAATCAAACCAATGCCGGGAAGTCGAAGGCAACCAGTATTTTCCGCCTGATGCGATCAAACAGGAGTATTTCAGACCGAGCTCGGCTCACAGCGTTTGCCCTTGGAAGGGCACAGCCAGCTACTACGACCTCGAAGTGAACGGCAAACGGAATCAGGGCGCGGCGTGGTATTACCCGGAGCCGAAACCGGCGGCCAAGGAGATTAAGGGATACGTAGCATTCTGGAAGGGTGTGAAGGTCGAGAAGTAGTATCGAGCCCGGCGCGTACGGAAATCTTAGAACTCCACATGGGCACGGAACGAGGGCACAATCACCGGGCCGCGATCGCGGTTGTATCCCGGATCGTTGAGGTGCTGCACGCCCGGAGCCACGTAAATGCCGCGCCACACATGGAAGGTGTAGTAAGACTCCACGATGTTCTCGCGACCATAGTTCAGCTTGCCATCGCCGAGCAGAAAGCCGAGTCCGCCATCGGCGAGATAGATTTGGTGATCTTTCTTAATTGCGTTGGTCACGAAGGCAATGCCTGCCCGATCCTGTTTCCGATGCCACCAGGCACCGGCCGCTCCCAGTCCCAGGTCAAAGGTTTGATCGACTTCCGTGTAGGCGAAGGATTCCGTCTTGCCGTTATCCCAGCCGAAGCGGCCGAATGCGGTCAGGTAATGAGTGAGATTCTGCTCCAGGTTCACGTCGAATCCGTACTTGCGGGTGATGTGCCAGGGATGATCGGTAATATCTGGAGTGGTCGTGAGGCCTGCTTCAAAGTTGGCCACCGCCTGGCGATAGATCCCCATGTTGGCGTAATTGGTATAGCCGAGTAGACGGACCACCCCGGCTTTTTTCGGGATCACGCCGTGACGTAACTCGAATTCATAGTTCTCCGCGTGGACTTGCCACGGCCGCCAAACCAGATCAATTCCATTCGCGACCTTGGGCATGAGTGCTTCGGCGAAGCGAAAACCCCAGTTGCGGTCTTCATAATCGGCGGTAACCCCGACGGTGTAGCCGCGCGTGTCGGCTGCATAGTCATAAGCGCCGTCGTTGTCGACGGTCCAGTTCGTAAATTGATAGTGAGTATCCGAGCCAACGGAATTGATATCAAAAAAATCCACCATGCTGAACTTGCCGAAGCGAAGTTCCAACCGGCGGCGCGGCAGTTCATCGAAGAGCGACAGATAACTGCGCTCATTTTCGACCTTGTCCTTGCTCAGCGCAAATACTTGGTGAATCATGGCTCGCGCTACATAAGGCGCTTTGCTCAATGAGGGATTGCGCACGATGTCGAGATCCGTATTGCCCGCGAGCCCGAAGCCTTTGCTCAGCGCCGCTCCGCCAGCCTCTTCGACGTCTACCAGAATCTCGGTGGAGTTGTTAAGGCGCACACCGGTATAGAAGGTCAGTACACGCGAGGTGGCTTTCTCATAGTTCGGGCTCAGACTGTGTTCCCCGCTGTAGGCCGCCGGGAATGGAGGGTGGGTCTGGAAAATGAAATTCATCTGCCCCGAGAGCCAGAAGCGGGTGTCCTTGAAATGTGGAAACATCGTTTCCACACCCTCGTTTGCGGGTGGGTCAGCCGCATTGGCCGCGTTTGGCTGGGGGGCGGTATCCAGCTTCGCCGTGGCAGGCGCGTCCGGTTGCTGTGCAAACGACGGAAGTGTCGCAGTGAAAGCCGCCCAGAGCACAAGCATCACCCAGCGCACAAGCATCACCCAGCGCGCACCGATATTGACGGGTTGGGCCTGCTTTCTCGTGTTTTCTACGTTCAGCCGAATGATCTGGGCCAACCCATTCCGTGAGGGCTGATTCCACTCGCGGATTTCTTTCCGGTAAATTAACGCAAGTATACCACGGAACATTAACTATGATTAACTATCATAGCCATCCGGTTGGGTGGTTGGCGAGTTCTCCAACGCGAGGTCGGCGATTGCGCCAATCCACCCAGTCTACGCAGGGTTCGTTAAAGGTACAGGTCGGGCCCAGTGCTCTCAGCAGCCCTCAATTGCAACCCAGTGCATGCGGAGCTGCCGCTTGCCATTTTTGTCGGTGACCACGACCCAGCTCATGCGCAAAGGCTTGTGTTCCGCCTTACGTTCCACCTGCCACAAAGGGGCATCTTCGTGGTGGACCCTCACGAGCTGCGTCGTCGCCATCGCCATCGGTTCTGCGAATAGAGTCATGCAGGACATTGTCGGGATCCTCCTTTCTGTAGAGTTCAACCACCAATTCGATGTGACGCTGCTAAAGAACGCCATAAAAGGTTCATAAAGATTAGGGATATTCTTAGTGCATACTCTGGCCCAACGCTCCCGATAGATCGATCACGTGGTACAGAACCAGCAACATCATGAGCACCAGGTATCCACGCAAAGCCAGCAGCGAGATCCTCACGCTGGGGGTCATGGACATACGTCCAAGCGAGGCCGTGTCCACTTTTTCCTCCCGCACATCATCAAGCGGATGAACGACTACAAATTGATCCTCTGACACGTTGCTAATCGTGGTTGGTCTCAGCAAAGCCATCACACCCATGTTTGCGCCTCTCCTCTCTCCCTCAAGTTGCAGGGAACAGGTCGGGGGCGACCACCTGGGCCGCCAGAATGAGTGAAAGAATGAAGAGGACAATGATGAAGGTCCAGTTCACCCAGTTGTTCCAAGGTTGGTTCACGTACTCATCGCCGAGTACCTGTTTGTCATTGAGCAGTAACTGCAAAAAGATGATGGCGGAAGGCAGCATAATGCCCGCCAATACCTGAACGCCGATGATGATCAACTGCAAAGGCGCGCCGGGAATCAGCACGATGGCAGCGGCCAGCGCGACGCATACGACATAAGTCGCGTAAAAGCCTTTCGCCTTGCTCACTGGCATCTCGAGACTGTGCGGCCAGCCTTTCACTTCCCCGTAAGCCCAGGCGCTGGAGAGTGAGATCGCGGTCGTGCCCAGCACCGCCGCATTGATCATCAGCAACAGAAGCCCGCTGCGGACCGCCTCGCCGGCGAACGGCTGAAGATCATGGGCCAGTTGCGCGGCATCAGAAAATGCAAGTCCGTGGAGCTTGGCGGCATTGCCCGCGATCATCATGCAGCCGGCGGCTAGGATCGTGAACACGGCTCCGAGGAAGGTATCCAACCTTGACCACTTCAGGTCCGCTAAACGCAGCCGTTTATCGGCAACGCAACTTTGCTGGAAAAACAACTGCCACGGCGCGATCGTGGTTCCCACAATCGCGACCATCAGAAACACCAGGCCCGTGGTAACTCCACCAGCAGGCAAACCCGCGACCAACGTGTTATGAACGACCCCACCCCAGGTCGCCGGACGCAGCTTAAAAGCGATGAACAGCCATGCGGTGTCTAGCAAACACAGAAAAACGGTTGCGCGCTCCCACCGGCGATAGCTTCCAGTCAGTACCATGAACATCAGGCTGGCCGCCGCAACGGGTACGCCAACTTTGGGGGCAATGTTCATGTGGCCAAGCGCTAACGCGATCGCGGCAAATTCCGTTACCAGGGTCAGGAAGTTCACCAATTGAAGATCGATCAATGAGAACAATCCCCACCACTTCCCGAAACGCTGATAAATCATCGTGGCGTGGCCCTTGCCCGTCGCGATTCCGAGCCTTACCACCATCTCCTGAATGAAATAAGTGACCGGGAGCAACAACAGCAACAGCCAAAGCAGCTTGGTCCCATACTGCGCACCGGCTTGGACATAAGTTGACACTGCGCCCGCGTCGTTATCGGCCTCCATAACGATCAGGCCGGGTCCGAAGACGACGAGGAACGTCAGGACATCGCGCGCCCACTTGGAGCGGACGAGCCGCCCGCGAACCGCTGGCATCTCAACATCCGTGTTGCCGGTTGCGACGATGACTTCCTCTTGCATGCCTTGTTCCTGCCGGTTGAATTGCATTGCCTTAAACAGGCACGCCTCACCAGTGCTTTCCAGCGTGGGTTTTGCTCCCGCGTTGCGTTGCCAAACTTTCAAGTTTCGAGTCGCTCTGCCGTCGGTGAATCAAGACGGCGACCACCGCGCCCCAGAATGGAATCAGCGCAGCGACAATCCAAAACTTGACGAACCAATGCACGGAAAACTCTGGCCTTGCGAACTGCGAACGATTTGCGTCAGCGGCCGTAACTCCGCCGCGTAGGTCGTATCGCGATTCGCGCGTTTTCGAATTTGCAGAAGGAAGAAGTGTGCCTCGCGGCACCAGCCTCGATCGCTCGCGTTCTTCAGTTGTTGGTCAGAAGAAGCAGAGGTGAGGCGATAGGCAGGATGAAGCTTATCGGGACACCTTACCGCTTGTTCTACACCGGAATGCCGCCGATACTACTCGGAGGCTCAGGTCCAAACACTGTCTGCATACTTCCTTAGTCTCTCCTGCCGCGCGCTGTGGATTTCGCGTCCCAAAATCTTATATCATACCCCCCTTGGGTATTGTCAAGGAAAAAACTCGAGAAAGCAGGAGAAATGGCAGATAAAATTGCCGAGATTTCAAAAGAGAAACAAGAACTCCGGTTCCGTATCAAGCGAATTCGCGGTCAGTTCGCGGCCGTCGAGCGCGCCTTCACCGCCGGAGATGAATGCGCCGACATCTTGATGCTCCTGGCTGCCATTCGTGGTGGAGTTAACGGATTAATGGCAGAGGTCCTTGAGGACCATATCCGCCTGCATATTATGAATCCGGATCATGCCGTGGATTCGCCCGAAGAGTTGGGCGAAGACTTGATTGGAGTGGTTCGCGCGTATCTGAAATGAGCGGGAGCCGGCGCAGGGAGAATTACCAGCCCAAAAAATGAGGACAGCTCGGAGCCCCCCGAAGCTGTCCTGGAAACCCTCCCGGTTAGAAGGGTGTGTGTACTGAAAAGAGAATACCGACAGCGTGTTTCAGGACTGTTGCGAAATTGTAAATATCAGGTGAATTCCAGCCCTTCACGGGACGCCCAGCTTTGGTGTAACTACCCAGTGCGTTGGACGCGAGAGCTGTCTTTCGCGGACGGCGGTGCAGTCTAAAGCTAATCAGCAGATTGACCGCGAGAGTGATCGCGTAGACGTTTGTCTTTCTCATCCAATAGCCGGAGGATTTCTGCCGTCAGTTTCATAAGCCTCTCTGGGTACTGTTCGGTTGAAGCTTCCTTGCAAAGCTCAAGCCACTTCTCTGTATTTTCGTGCACATATACCTGATTCCTGTTAACGCCACGGTTATACCACAAATGTTATCGCTTGTATGTTACGGGTCGAACAGAGAAACATAAAAGAAACCGGCCATCGGTAGTACCCGGGTTCCGCCGGATAACGCCCGTCGCTGTTACGATATTATGATCAGTTTCCTTCCGGAGAGCCCATGGCCCGCAAAACGGAGATATCCCGCAAGCTGCAGGAACGCGCCGAGCAGATGATTCCCGGCGGCGTCAATTCGCCAGTGCGTGCCTTTCGTTCCGTAGGCGGTGACGCGCCCTTCATTGTGCGTGGGCAAGGTTCGCATATCTTTGACGCAGATGGCAACGAGTACATCGACTATGTCGGCTCGTGGGGTCCACTCATTCTCGGGCACGCTCCCTCCAAAGTGATCGAAGCCATTATGGACGCCGCCTGCAACGGCACCAGCTTTGGCGCCTCCACTCCCGCCGAGGCTGACCTGGCTGAAATCGTGTTGTCCGCGTTCCCTCATATGCAGAAAGTCCGGTTCGTCAATTCGGGGACGGAAGCGACCATGTCCGCTATTCGACTGGCTCGTGCTTACACCAAGCGCAAGTACATTGTGAAATGCGAGGGCTGCTATCACGGACACGCGGACGCCCTCCTGGTGAAAGCTGGTTCCGGTATTGCGACGCTCGGCATCCCGGGCTCCGCCGGCGTCCCGGAAGAATTCATTCAGTTCACGCTGGCGCTGCCCTTCAATGACACCGACGCGCTCGAACATGCGTTCAAGAAGTTCAAGCACGAGATCGCCTGCGTGATCGTCGAACCGGTCGTGGGAAACATGGGTTGCGTTGCTGCCCCAGGCGGATATCTAGCGACTCTGCGCTTGATCACCCAGCGGGAGAAGAGCGTACTGATTTTTGATGAAGTCATGACCGGATTCCGCCTGGCCTTCGGCGGCGCGCAAGAGCTTTACGGAGTGACGCCAGACTTAACCACGATGGGCAAGATTATTGGCGGCGGACTTCCGGTGGGAGCCTACGGCGGACCTTCCGAGATTATGAACATGGTGGCGCCGCTTGGGCCCATGTACCAGGCCGGCACCCTCTCCGGGAATCCGCTCGCCATGGCTGCGGGGTTGGCCACATTGCGTCATCTGCGGGACAATCAGCAAGAAATTTATCCACGTCTCGACAAGCTCAGCGGAGAACTGGTGGACGGAGTGGCGGCAGCAGCCAAAGATGCGGGCGTGTCGCTCTGCCACAACCGCGTGGGTTCCATGTTCACCTGGTTCTTCACCCCCGGTCCAGTAACGGATTGGGATTCGGCGGCTAAATCCGACACAGAGGCCTTCGGCCGCTTCTTCCGCGCCATGCTGGACAACGGAGTCTACCTGCCACCCTCGCAGTTCGAAGCCGCATTCCTAGGCACAGCCCACACCGAAGAAGATATCCAGCGAACGATCAGCGTTGCCAAACAAGCGTTCGCGTCAGTACACGCGTAGCTGTCGAGCTTTGCTCGACTGGACGGCCGAGGCGGCCGTCCCCACGTGGGTTCGGCCTATGGGACCGGGTCTTCGACCCGGTCCGGTGCGCAGCGCCGCAGGCTCTAGCTGAGTGCTGACAGCTGAGAGCTGATAGCTTGCTTTCCCATCATTTCCGGAACGGTCACGAATTCGTATCCTTCGGACTTGTACCGGGCAATCAGCCGATCAGTCGCGATCACGGTTTCCGAACGATCCGCTCCGAAGCTCTGATGGCTGCCATCGTGCAGCAGAATCACATCGCCGCCACGAATCTGCTGGATCATTTTTCTTGCAATGTAATCCGCTGGCTTTCCCTTCCAGTCCCAACCAGTGACATTCCACATCACAGGCTCCAAATCAAGCGCACGGGCAATTTTCAAAGTAGCCGGCCGCCGTCCACCAAAAGGAGCCCGAAACAGCCTTGAATGCTCCCCCACCGCATCGGTCAAGGCCCGCTCGCAATCCCGCAACTGTATCGCGGTCTCGCGCGCCGAAGCAAAGATCAGATTGGGATGGCTGAAAGTATGATTGCCGACGACATGCCCAGCTCGCACCAATTCACGCGCGATATCGGGCCTTTGTTTCACGTAGCGCCCGATGAGAAAAAATGTCGCCTTTACGTTGTGTCGGGCAAGAACTTCCAGCAGACGGAGAGTGTGTGGGTCGTTAGGACCGTCGTCGTAAGTCAGTGCCAGTTGCCTGGCCCCGGGTTTTAGTCCGGTGAAAGTTCGGCCATACCACTGTCCCGTCGGCGCCATGGACTGGTAGCCCGCCACCGAAGCAGCGATGGCTCCGCAAATGCCCGAAACGACGTAATCCAACATGCGCCGATTGTAACTGCGGGGATGTCGATTTCAAACACAGAGACACAGAGAAGAACTGAGTCCGGCCCGTTTTCCAATTGTCTACAGCACAGGATTAGTGAGACGCCACATTCCTAGGTTTTTTCTCTGTGCTTCTGTGTCCCCGTGGTGAATGGGGGTTACTCTTCCCGCAATTGCGCTTAAAGCTTTGTCGGGATATCCTGCCATTCGAAGCTCGATCCCATGGCCAACCTTTTCGAACTGCCCCGTTACATTGCCGTGGAAGGTCCCATACGCGTGGGAAAGAGCACCCTGACGCGGGTTCTTGCCGATCGTCTCAACGCGCAGCGCGTCATGGAAGCGGAGGACAACCCCTTTCTGCGTGCCTTTTACGACGGCGAACGCGGCGCTGGATTCCAGGCGCAATTCGCTTTCCTGATCCGCCGGTTCGAACAGCTCCGCGCTCTCGACCTGGGACCGCGCTCGCAGAAATCGGTGGTTACCGACTTCGTCTTCGAGAAAGACAAGCTCTTCGCCTGCCTCAACCTCACCGACCAGGAACTCGAAACCTACAATCGCTATTACAACTATTTTCGTGAACAGCTCCCCACGCCCGACCTAGTCATCTATTTGCAGGCCACTCCCGAGGTGCTGAAGAAGCGTCTCAAGAAAAAGAACGCGCCAGGAGAGAAGGCGATCAACGAAGAATATCTCGAGGAAGTGATCAAGGCGTACGAACACTTCTTTTTTCACTACACCTCATCGGACCTGCTCATCGTGAACACCTCGGAGATTGATTTTGTTGAGCGCAACGAGGACTTGCAAGAGCTGCTGCGAAAAGTTTCCGCCCCAATCAAAGGCACGCAATATTTCTTGCCCTTGGGAAATCAGGACGCGGCCAGCGCGTAAGTGTATCGCTGGTCTGGGGAGTTCCGCACCGGAGAGTGCGACGTCACTTGAACGGGAAGACTGCGGATTTTAGTGTATGACTCGTTGCTTCGCACTAGGCAAGAGCTTGGCATGGGAAGCCAGTCGCTATTGCTGAGTGCCATTGCAAGCTGGGTAACGCAAAAGGCCCAGCAGACCGGACTCCTGCCACCGGACACTCAATTTTCGCACAGCAATCTTGACAAGGCCGACGAGGACGCGATTCGCGAATGCGTTTGGGGTCTGATTATCCAGGGAATCGTGGCCCCTGGAACGTGCAACGACGACACTTACCAGTCAAACCTTCCTTGGGGCAAGTGACCGAATGGGGGAGAACCTGTCTGGAGAACGGTGAGTGCGTGCCATACGAGGCCGGCTTATTCCTGAGTCGCATCAGAAGCCAAATACCGAATCTCGACCCGATCGTGGATTGGTATCTCATGGAAGCGCTCAATTCGTTCAGGTCGGGCGCCTACTTGGCCGTGGCAGTGATGACGGGCGTAGCTCCCGAGCGGATTTTAATCGTATGGCGCGACGTGATTGTCGCTTCAATCACCGAAGACAATAGGAAAAGAAAACTGATTGAAGCAACCGAGAACCAAACGGCTAAGCGCATTTATGAAGCGGTCAACAATAGGATTGATCCGATACGGGAGCAGTTGCCAGTAGAGCTTCAGGAGTCCGTGGGCACGGAATTGGAGGGGGTTTTCCAGGTGGTCGGAAGAACCCACAACGACGCCGGGCATCCGACAGGAAGGGTTATTGAAAAAGAAGAGGCCTACGCGCTTTGTCCAGCTTTTTCCAGTCTATGCCAAAACTCATGTGCGCTGATGGCCTGGCTAAGGGCGAACAGGATATAGAATTATTAGCAAACTGGTTGAGCAGCAGCGGAGAGGAATCGTGATTGAACTCAAGGTGCGAAAATTCGGCAACTCGCTCGGGGTAGTTCTGCCCAAGGAAGTGATCGGGCGACTGCACACAGGGGACGGGCAGAGGCTTTTCCTGATTGAAGCGGCCTACGGTGATTACCGACTTACGCCCTACGACCCAAGATTCGAGAAGAAAGTGGCGAAAGCTGAACAGATCATGGCTCGCTATCGCAACACGCTCCACACTTTGGGGCGGTAGATTACGCCGAGTGGAACAAGCTCGGCACTCCTACTTCTCATGTCGTGGAAGCGAATAGACAGACAGCGCTTTCCCAACTTTCGAAAATTCGGGATCAGCCGTGACCAGCCAGGCGGCACGTTCGATGGCCAGTTCGGCGGCAAACGCATCGGCATAACCCAGGCTGTGTTTCTGTTTCAGCGCGCCAGCCCGAGAGGCTCGTTCCTGGTCCACACTGATGACCGCGACGGGCATCTCCTGCAACCTCGTTTCGGCTTCCCGGGCCTTCGATTCGCCATGACGTCTCCATGCGATGTAGAAGACTTCGCCCCAATTTACAGCCGACATCAAGAGTGGTAAATCCTGTCTCAGGGCTTGCTCCAGCAGGTGTTCAACCTTTCCTGCAGTGCCCTCACGGTCCTCGAATAAACCGATCAACGCGTTGGCGTCGAGCACATATCGCCGCGCGCTCCCACGAGAGAATGCGGAAGTCATCGCTTCTCTCGTTTGCGCTCTCGTTCGCGCTCTACGAACAAGTCCTCAAACATGGACGGGGCCCCGGGAGCAGGCTTCAGGAATCCCCTGATCTCGCGCAGTCGCCGTTCGGTGATCGGGGTCAGCACCAGCCTGCCCTGCTCTGCACTCCAGGTGGCAGGAGTGCCTTTCTCCAGTCCGAATTCCTCGCGCAACTCAGCCGGAATCACGACTTGTCCCTTGGAGCTGATGACTGTGCGGTAGCCGCGCATCACATAATCTTACCTCTCAGTAAGACGTATTGCAACTGTCTTACATTGCTCTTAAGGTTCAATAATCTACCCTCCTTTTCGACACCTTCACAGCCATCGACGAATCACCACTCTCGGGTCTACAATAGCTCTAGAAGCATCAAAGATGTGTACGGGCTCTATCCGCCAAGGCGGAGGGGCACTGGAGGACATCGTGAGCGTTACACCGATCGGCGAACCTCGCCACAAGATTACCGTAGCTTTTCTTCGCGAGAAGAAACTTCAACATCAACCCATCACCTGCCTGACCGCCTATGACTATCCAAGCGCCCGCCTGGTGGACGAGGCTGCCATCGACATTGTTCTAGTCGGCGACTCGCTAGCCATGACCATGCTTGGCTACGCCGACACACTCTCGGTCACGGTCGACGAAATGCTTCATCACACCAAAGCCGTGCGTCGGGGCGTGAAACACGCGTTGCTCGTGGCCGACATGCCCTACGGCTCCTACCACGTCGGCGCGGATGACGCGTTACGCAACGCGGCCCGATTCATAAAGGAATCTGGCGTCGAAGCCGTGAAGATCGAGGGCGGAGAGAAACGCGCCGACCTGATTCGCCGCGTGATCGACGCCGAAATTCCCGTGGCTGGCCACATCGGACTGACCCCGCAGTCGGTGAACGTCATGGGCGGCTACAAGGTTCAGGGCAAATCGCTATCGGAAATCGAACAGCTCATGCGCGACGCTGTGGCGCTTGATCGCGCAGGCGTGGCCTTCTTGGTTCTCGAAGGCATCCCACGCGAGGTTGCAGCCATGATTACGGAAGAGATCGCGGCCCCAACTATCGGCATTGGCGCGGGACCAGATTGCGATGGCCAGGTGCTTGTCTTCCACGACATTCTGAATCTGACCTTTACTCCGCCGGCCAAGTTCGTTCGCCGCTACGGCGACGCAGCCGCGCTCATCACCGATGCGGTGCACGCTTTCCAGGAGAACGTAGTCTCGCATCAGTATCCGGCGGATAGCGAGTCCTACCATCTATCGAAAGAAACGCAGCAGGCGCTCGAAACAGTGCTCGAACGCAAACGCGGGATGCGTCGATAGTAAACTGCTGGGATGAGATACCTGTGTCGATGTGCTTTGGTCGTGAGCCTGGCCGCGCTCGCAGCTTGCGCCAAGCCGCCTAGAGCGCCGGAGGACACTGCCACAGCGACCACCCCGGAGGCTCGAATCAAACAAATCCCGCCCGCGGATCCGCAAAAATATGCCGCCGTGCGGGATATGAAAGCCTGGCGAAATCCGTATTTGATCGTTCGAGTCGACGGTATCGGATTGCTGGACGTTGGCGATAACCTGCAGCAGATCGTCGATCCAAACAAATTGCCTGATGCGCTCGCGAATCTGCCCCCGTCGGCCTGGCCGTATGGGCGCGTAGTGGCAATTCAAGAGCCGAGCGCGCCCACCTCTGCCGAAGAGAAAGCCCGCTTTCTAAAGAACAGAGCCTTGGTCGCCGGAGCGCTGGAAAGCATGCAGGTGGTCATAACCTGGGTTCCGTCCACCTGAGGCCGCACCGCACGATGAAGATCTGCAAAACGATCGAAGAGATGCGCTCCGCCTCCCGTGATACGCGTCGCGAAGGAAAACGTTTCGGCTTCGTCCCCACCATGGGAGCTTTGCACGAAGGCCATCTGTCGCTAGTGCGCGCTGCCAAGGCAAAGAGCGGCGTGGTAGCCGTCTCCATCTTCGTGAATCCTCTGCAATTTGGACCGACTGAGGATTTGGCCAAATATCCCCGCAGCTTCGAACGCGATCGGGAGTTGCTGGAAAAAGAAGCGGTGAATATTGTCTTCGCCCCGCAGCCTGAAGAAATGTATCCGAAAGGAGCGGTCACCTATGTCACGGTCGAAGGACTCAGCGAGAAGCTATGTGGCAGGTCGCGCCCGGGTCACTTTCGCGGAGTAGCCACGGTTGTGGCCAAGCTCTTCCACATCGTGGAACCGGACCTGGCGTTCTTCGGACAGAAAGATGCGGCGCAGGCCACGATCATCCGCCGCATGGTGCGGGACTTGAATCTACCAGTCGAAATCGTAGTCTGCCCCATCGTGCGCGAATCGGACGGCCTTGCGATGAGCTCGCGCAATGCTTACCTCAGCCCGCAGGAACGCAAAACCGCTCTGGTGGCGAACCGCTCACTCACTGAAACGAAGAATCGATTTGATCAAGGTGAGCGAAACGCGATCGCGTTAATCGCAGTGGGAAAACAAATCGTGGCGCAGGAACCCGCCGCGCGACTGGACTACTTCGAGATCGTCGATCCCGTCACGCTCGATCCCATGCAAGAGCTGACGAGCCCTGCGCTCGTTGCCGTCGGGGTCTTTATCGGCAACACCCGGCTGATCGACAACATCCTTCTGCCCTGAACCGGACGTAGGCACGGGTGTCCGCCCGCGTTTCGCAAACTACAGACGTAGACTCTCCAAATCCGCACCCTTGTGTACCTTTGTGTCCTTTGTGGTTGATGAATTTACCACGTCGCTCTCAGCTCCGGACTCTTGGCCCGGAGACGAATTCATTTCCGGAGATCACGTATCGCAACGGGCGCTCAACCGCCTTGGTGATCCCGATCCGTGGCGTCGTCAGAATTCGACGAACCCGGTATCCGTCATCCGCAATGAAGAGATCGGATCGCGCGCTGGTCAAGTCTTTCCCATTGTCCCGCTCCCGTGTGATGCCGAACGCCTCAGCCAACCGTCCTGGCCCGCTGGTCAACTGCCGCAGATCCCGGGCGCTTGTGGCCGCGCTTGCGACAGATAAACCCCGTGCCAGCGCCATCTCTTCGATCCCCGCCAGCGGTTCAAGCGCGCGAAACAGAATCCCCCCCGCAACCCCATCGGGCAGACAGGACACGTTCAGACAATAGTGATTGCCATAAATGAAATAAACGTACGCATGGCCAGGAGGCCCAAACAGCACCGCGTTGCGCGCTGTGCGGCCGGCAAACGAATGCGCCGCAGAGTCGTCCACGCCTAGGTAGGCTTCGACTTCCACGATGCGGGCAGTGCGAACCCGCCGTCCTTCTCTCCGCACCAGAACTTTGCCCAGTAATTCGCGGCTGACCCGCCGCGGATCGCAATCGTAGAACTCACGCGGCAATGGACGTCGGAGTTGGGCTAGGGAGACGGTCGATTCAATCGTCTTTTCCACCTTCCGCTCCAAGCACCGCTAAGCCGCGCCTTTCGCCGCATCCTTCAGGTAGGCCAACACCTCTTCGGCGTGGCCTTCAGGCTTGACCTTATTGAAGATGTGTTTGATCTTGCCATCCGGGCCAATAATGAACGTGGTCCGCACCACGCCCATGACCTTCTTGCCATACATATTCTTTTCCTGGATCACGCCGTAGGCATTGCCAACTTTCTTATCGGTGTCGCCGAGAAGCGTAAACGGCAAATCGAATTTCTCTTCAAACTTCTTCAGGGCCTTGGGCTCATCGGGCGAGACGCCAAGAACCACCGCGCCGGTCTTCTCCGTCTTTTTGTGCGAATCCCGGAATTCACAGGCTTCAATGGTGCATCCGGGAGTGTCAGCTCGGGGATAGAAATACAGCACGACCCGCTGGCCGCGAAAGTCCTTCAGCGAAACCGGTTCACCATTCTGGTCGGGCAAAGTGAACTCCGGGGCTTTATCATTGATATTGATATCCATGGCTGCCTCTCTTTCTCGTCCAACCGCTTGCTCAACGTTATACCGTACCGCGCAGGGGCGCGTCATCTCCGTCGTCTTGGCCGTAGGTGCTTTCCTACAGGGCGCGCTTCCGCCAAAGCTCTTTGCGCAGGCTGCGCACCCTCCGAAGACGGCCAAAGGTCCGCGCGCTCTGGGCCTTCTCGAACTGGCGCCAAACGGCAAGGCCCATCTCATTCCGATCACGATTCTCATCGATGGAAAATACTACGATGCCAGCGCCTACAAAGCTGCTCCCGTGCCCATGGCGCTGTGGAGCGATACGGTTTATGAAGCGGTGCTCACCGGGGTTTCGCAGGGACTGTTCACCGTGACCGGTGCGCTGCAAAGGAAAGATGCAAACGAGGCCACTGAGTGGATGGCCGAGGGCACGTGGCAGTCGGCAAGCGCCATCAAGGCGAAGGTAAAGAAGAAGCCAGTGCCGTCGGTCCCTCGCGGCCTGAACGAGGACGAGGGTCCGCCGGTACTGCGGCGTAGCAGCAACGATAAGCCCAAATCGACCGAGCCACCCATCGAGCCTGCCACGCCGCCGCAGACGGCGCCGGCCTCCAGCGGTTCGCCGGGCGCCGCCAGTCCAGCAACGACGCCCGTTTCGCCCTCTTCTTCGTCGGCAACTCCATCCCCGCAGTCGCAGGCGCAAGCGCAGGAGGACAAGCCTGGAGAAGATAAGCCTCCAGAGGACAAGGACCGGCCGATGCTGAAGCGTGGCACACCCGGTGCCATCGCCGCCGAGCAATCTCAGAACGCGGCTGTCCCTTCTCCCAAGACAGCAGGACGTGCTGCAAGCCCCGCTCCGACCAGCGCAGCGGCGCCGTCCGGCTCGACTTCTGGAGCCCATTCTGAAACCCCGGCGGCAAGTCAGATCCAGCTGATCCCGGCAATCTCAGATTCGCACGGGCCCGACCTCATTCCCTACGCCTTCAACATGCAGCCGGGCGAGGAGCAGGAGTTCCGCAAAAAGATGCTGGCAATCGCCGCGGACGAAGTCCGTGCCCGCGCCGGGCAACCGGCATCGACCAGCGGCAAAACCTCGCAGCCGGCTCATAGTTCTTCGCAACGCGCCAAAGCCCCGGCAGTGCAGCCCATCTTTGAAGACGTGCAGCTTCGTGTTTTTGATCTAGGAAACGTCAACGAGGCGGAACTGGTCCTGACAGCGAAAGCCCGCATGCCGCAACCTTCGCACCAAAAACAGCCCGCTAATCACGACTTGCAATACATGATCACCATAGTGGCTCGCCAGGACGTGAACGGCGACCTCCACAAAGCGCTGGCGAATATAACCGATACCCAGCACCTGGATGCAATTCCGAGGCTTGAACTGATTGACGCGGTCGACGTCGATGGAGACGGTCGCGGTGAGCTTCTATTCCGCGAAGTCTCCGAGGCAGGCACCGCCTTCGTGATCTATCGCGTCATCGGAGACCGCTTGTACCCCCTGTTTCAAGGCACGCCTGGATAGTAAGGCAGACCGCGGAAATTGCGTACTCCCACAGGCGTTGGTTCAGTTCTGGAGGCCAAGAGCGATCGGGTATAGTATCTCGGGAAGTTTGCGCCGTCTCTAGCAGCCCTTTCCCCCGACGGCGCCGGAAAGCCAGGAGTTTGTTACCCCGCTATGACCCGCCAAAAGTCTCGTCGATTGTCAGGCCGAATATTGACGCTGTTCGTCCTTCTTCTCGCACTCCCAGCGTCCGCATCTGCCCACTGGAAAGAGAAGGCCCTGTACAGCTTCCAGGGTGTTCCCGACGGAGCTACGCCCATCGGTGCAGCAGTATCTGACAAGGCGGGCAATCTCTGCGACGCAGCCGGGGATGGTGGCGCGTCAACCTGCGACGGGCCGGGCCAGTGCGGCACGGTATATCAGCTCACACCGCCAGCAACCAAGGGTGGAGTTTGGACGGAAACCGTGCTGTACACCTTCAAAGGCCATCCCAGAGCGACGGCGCGACTCCCGAGGGCGGCTTGGTAATCGATCAGACCGGGAACCCGTATGGGACAACCGGTTCTCTTGGTCTCATCCTTCACTTACGATAACATGTCAGTACATAGGTTATCTATGAGATAATCTCGATCCTTTGACAACCTATAAGCGGTTCCAAAATGGAACGCGCTGGCGTAGGCGCCGAGCTAACGAGCCAAGGGCTTCGCCCTTGATATCCCAGCGAATCCCGAGGATGCAACAACTGGTTACAACGTTACAACGAGAACAAAATTCTCGTTTCGTCCCGCATAACGGACTAACTTCCATGTTTCCGAGATTTTGCCGCTAACTACCTTAAGAATCATAGATCTAGGAGGCAAGAGAGTTTCCGGCCTTTTGTTTTCCAGATGTTAGGCTCAAACGAGAGTTTTCTTGGAGCTACATTTCGCACCAGAATGTGTGTAGTAGAGCCAGGTCGGTGTTCACGGTAGGACCAAAACTATAGGCCTGTCAGCGGCGAAGCGGCGTAAGAATGCAGCCTACGGCGCAAGCCATGCCAAAGGGCTGCCACCGCTCGCTCGGCGAGACGGGCCGGAATTGCCTGCCTCGCCAACTATTTTTGGGTGGCGACCAGTTGGCCGTTCTCGACCTTGATATTGCCAACATCATCTGGCAGCTTCAAACGGTCGCGCTGTTCGGCAAGCTTCTTCTGCAACGCGCCGCTGACCATTGACACTGGAATGCTCAAGTCGCCCACTTTGAATTCAGTGGGCTCGAAGGTCGCGTAACCATCCTTGGAACCAAGGTGTCCGGCGAGGGTGACGTAGACATCCTTGCCGCCGATCTGGGTGACAAACTGGCCGCGGGCGACGTCGCCGTCGAAGTTGACTTTGTAGTCTTTGACCTCAGGCTCGCCTTCTCCGAGTACCGCATCTGCAGAAGATGGAACCGAGGTGGGCAGGCCGCTCGAGGCTTGGGGCGCTGAGCCAGCAGCGGTCGTCGCCGCTGACGCAGGAACGTTCGCGGGAAGCGACGCAGCCCCCTGCGCCAAGGCAGCCGTAATCTCATCGGAGTTGAAGCGAACCTGGGCGGGGGCTTGGCCGGGGTCTTTCGGCTGTTCCAACTGCTCCAGTTTTTTCTCCAGCGACTGCACATTTGCAGCTGCCGCGGCCGGAGATTGCATCGGCGCCACCGGCTGCGGTTTCTTCAACACCAGAAATATCGCTATCAAGGAGGCAGCCAGTGTGGCCACACTGATAATGCGGTCAACCTTCCATTTCATGCGCTCTCTCCCCAGACATCGCTAACTAGCCAAGGGCTTCGCCCTTGATATCCCGTCGAATTCCAACGGATGCAGCAACTTGACGTTACAACGAGAACAAAATTCTCGTTGTAACGTGCATAATCGACTAAAGCCCATGTTACCGGGGAGGGAGAAACCGCATCAGGTGACGGAAGGCACTGGTCTCAGGGTGATTTGGCAAGTTCGGTGTGAAGCACCAAGGCAATCTACGCTTTAGTTTGAGTGCTCGGTGGGCTTGACGATGGCGACGGAGCCGGGTGTCCAGACGTAATGTCCCTTGCACTGGACACACTCCGCATCCAGTTGATCGTCCTTGGTGTTGAACTGAAGTTTTACGTCGCTCTCTTTCTCATTGGTCACCATTAGATTCAAGTTCTCGCAAAGAGTACAGCGGACGAAAGCGGACTCACCCGGATTGAGAGTCAACACGTACATAGGGCCGCAGCTTAATGGATGAGGGATTTCCTACGTCAGTTGCTTATTTACCAGGCCGCCGATCGATCTCGCAGACGACGCGATGGGCATAAAACGGGAACGTTAAGCGGCAATGCCAGCGCCGGGGCCCAAAAGCAGATTCACCAGAGATTCTTACTTAGGCTAATTTATGTAGGCCGATCTTACTTTGATCCTACTTCGCTTGATCTTACTTCGGTTGATCGAGGCTGATTCCGCCCGGGGCTGCAGCCTGCTTTTCGGCTTT
This sequence comes from uncultured Acidobacteriota bacterium, assembly GCA_963838905.1. Taxonomy (GTDB): domain Bacteria; phylum Acidobacteriota; class Terriglobia; order Terriglobales; family Acidobacteriaceae; genus JABDBE01. The sequence continues at coordinate 150,601 of CAWITE010000009.1, read as the reverse complement.
CGCCCTTTTGGCGGCCATGGTCTTGTCGACCCATTCATCCGCCGTCTTCAGATCCGCAGCGCGCGCCGCGGGATCGTCGCATTCGACGTCCGCTTTTTCGCGGTACATCAAGTTCAGGTACGCCATGGCATCATCGTAGTCCGGGCGCAACTCCAGCGCCTTATTCAGCGCGTTGATACCCTCCTGAATGTTGGCGGAGTTCTTTTGCTTGAGCTCGTCGCAGACTTTCTTTTGATTCTTATCCTTGGCATTCAAGGGCTCATCCGGCTTCATGCCCAGCTTGGCGCGCTCTTCCATGCGCGGTTGATAGGTCTGGGTCCAGTCCACCACGCCAATCGAGTAATACGAATCGGGGTCCGAGGGATCGGCCTCTGCCACTTTGAGGTTCGCTTGCTTGGCCTGGTCCAGCTTCTTCATGTTGAAGTAGAGAGAAGCAATTCCCTTGAGGCTGGTGATCTTTTGATCGCGGCTCGGGTTCGCGGCCAGGACCTTTTCATATTCCTCGATCGCCTGCTGGCCAATGCGGTTGTTGTCTTCCGCGTCCACGCCCGGGATGTACTGGTTTGCCAGAGCGGTCGCCAGATAAAGGCGGGCATTCACCAAAGCGGGATCCAGCGTGACCGCTTGCTGGAAATGGCTGATGGCCTCTTCATAGCGGGCACTCTTGTAGGACGCAACTCCCTTGTTGAGCTGATCACGCGCTCGCAGTTTGTCGCAGCCAGCGGCAGACAATAACAGTACGCCGACCGCCATGAGCGCCAGCACTCGCACGCTTGTTTTCATTGCTTTATTAGTCTCCTCGCCAGGAATCCCCGGGATCTATGACGAAACTTGAACCAACGCAGGACTGCCTCTGGCGCAGCCGGTCTTGAATGATAACCCAGCAGACGCATGTAGCGCTGTGTTTCGAACTTCGTGACGACTCTATTCTGAAAATGAACTTGCCGCCTTCGAGCCTAGCCTCCAGCTTCGATCTTGGCGGTGATCAGACCAACTTTGTCCACGCCGGCGGCGTGTGCAATGTCGATCACCGTCGCGACATCGGCGAACGGAACATTGTCGTCACCTTTGACGAACATCACCTTTTCGGCGCGGGTCTTGAAAATATCGGTCAGTCGTCCTTGTAAACCGTCCCAGGTCGTGTCTTCCTGGTTGATCTTTACTCCTGGCTCCTGGCCAGCTCCGCGATCGATCAACTGAACCACGATCGTACGATCGGGGGTGTTGTTCTTGGGCGCGTTCGGCGGTGGCGGCTGAGGCACAAGAGCGTCAAGTCCCTTGGGTTGAGGAGGGTTGATGACCATGAAAATAATAATCAACACAAGAAGCACGTCGATCAGCGGAGTCACGTTCATGTCCGCGTTCTGACCGCCGCCGGAGCCAACTGCCATACTCATAGAGATATCCTCCGAATGCTCTTATTGTCCGCCAGCAGGCGGGGGTGGTGGAGCCCCGTGGCCGGTCTTTTTCTGATCGGTCAACAGACCCAACTGATCTACGCCGGCAGAGCGGACATTGTCTACAACGGCAACGACGGCACCAAACTTGGCGCGCGCATCCGCCTTTACGTAGACTCGCTTGTCCTGCTGGCTGGCGAGGCGATCTTTCACCTTTTGCGTGAGCTGGTCCACCGGAATCTTATCGCTTCTGAAATAAACTGTGCCATCGCGCATGACCGAAACCACCATGGCGTCTTCTTTTTCGGCGTCTGGCATGCGCTCTGGATTGTTCACCTGGGCCAGATCCACACTTACGCCGTTCTGCAACATGGGAGTGATCACCATGAAAATGATCAACAGCACCAGCATCACATCCACCATGGGGGTGACGTTGATGTTCGAGTTGACCTTGGCACCTTCGTTCCGCGTTGAAATTGCCATAAAAGATCCAATCTCCTCCGCGCCCTGATTTCCGCAGTTAGTGTTCCCGCAGTTTCAGTTCAGCCGGGAGGTTTCCGGCGGCAGGCAAGGGCCTGACGCCGGATCAGCAACTCTAGTCCACCAAGACCCTGCTTCGAAAACTAGGGCCGGCGGGCGACGCCTCGCCGCTTCAGGAAGTAGTCGATCAATTCGCTCGAGGAGTTATCCATCTCCACGTCGAACGCTTCCACGCGGCCGGTTAGATAGTTGAACATCATAACGGCCGGGATGGCCACGAACAATCCGACAGCCGTGGTTACGAGCGCTTCCGAAATACCACCCGCGACGGCGCCCAGACCGGTGGTCTTGCTGGTAGCAATTTCGCGGAAAGCATTCAGAATACCGACCACCGTGCCGAACAGTCCCACGAAGGGAGCGGTTGAGCCGATGGTGGCCAGACCGCCGAGTCCGCGCTTCAGCTCAGCGTGGACGATAGCTTCGGTGCGCTCCAGTGCGCGCTTGGAAGCCTCAATGGTCTCGCCCGGAATTTCTCCACTTTCCTGGTGAGCACGGAACTCCATCAAGCCGGCGGTAACAACCTTGGCCAGATGGCTCTTCTTGTTGCGCTCGGCGACTTTGATGGCTTCATCGATTTTGCCATCGCGGAGCGCGCCCGCAACTGCAGGAGCGAACGCCCGCGACTGCTTTCGTGCCGCATTAAATGCCATGGCACGGTCGATCATCACGCCGATGGACCAGCCGGACATGATGAACAGGATTACCACGACGATTTTCGCCAGGATGCCCATCTGTTTCCATAGCGAAATCGGGTCAAACCCCACCGCACCTTGATCCTGAAAAAGCCAGATGGCAGTAGTGGTCATGTGGCTAAGGGTATGTACCGCTATATTGGCGACGACCATGAGTTGCTTCTCCCTCCTCGGAACTGGTTAAACCGTTTCAAACGGCTAGAAATCTTACGTATCGTGCGGGAATGCAAGTGTACACTTCACCGGGCCGGGTTTAAAGTCTCCGCCTGCTCATGCCACTTTCCTACTTCCCTAAATCTATCCCCCTGACAGGGTAAAGTTCACCGTAATCTGCGTTTCCACCTCGACCGGTTCGCCGTTGAGAATATACGGCTTATATTTCCACTGCTTCACGGCTTCGATGGCAGCGGGCGCGAGCATGGGATGGCCGCTGAGGAGATGCAGATTCTCGATAGTACCGTCCTTACTGATCTCAGCTTGCAGAAGCACACTTCCTTGGATGCGCGCTTGCCGGGCCAGGGGTGGATAGTTCGGCTGTATCTTGCGGATCAAGAGTCCCTGGGTCACACCTTGAGATACCCGGACGCGCTGGGGTGTGGCGACCTTGGGGACGGCCACCGGGGCTGAGCTGATGATGCCGCCGATAACGCCACCCATTTGTCCACCAGGGATGCCGCCCGGAACGCCACCCACCACGCCGGACGACATCACCGGCGGTGGCGCTTCATCTTCCTTGATCATCTGTACTTTCTCGGGAATCTTGGTGGGCGTGCGCAGTTGCCCGTTGACGATATCGGTCTGCACCTGCTTCACAATCTTGATGGGAGCGGCCGCCGGCGGTGGCGGTGGCGGCGGTGGGGGCGGGGCGACCAGGAAGGTCATTAACTGGGTTTTGGGCAGAGCCTCGGTGAACAACAGCGGGATCAGTACCAGCACCCCAACCAGGATAAACTCGAGGATGAATGAGAAGATCGTCCAGACTCCCCGCTTCGTCTTGAGCTTCCCACCCGACTCTATCAGGCTGTCTTCAAACATACGGTTTCTCCTACAGCGGATCCTAACTACCTTTTAGACACCGCTTGGCCCCTGTTTGCTCCCAGTATGCATGTCGCGCGGCGACCAAATGGAAAACCGGACGATACTACCTCAAATCCCAATCAATCACAAACTCAAACATCCCAACCAAGCTGTGATTCTGGCTTAGGCCTTAGCCTTTACTTTTTCCCGCCGGCTGGCTTCCTTGGCTACAGTGACCATAACCGGCGATTTCCCGCGGCCTGAACGCCAATCCTGATAGGCCACCAGAATGGGGGCTGCGATGGCGATCGAGGAATAGGTTCCGATCAAAATGCCGATTACGAGGGCTAAAGAGAAGCCCTTCAGCACTTCGCCGCCGAACAAATACAGGGCCAAGACAGTCAGGAAGGTTAAACCCGCCGTCAAGATGGTCCGGCTCAGAGTTTGGTTGATGCTGCGGTTGACGATGTCCGAGAGCTTCTCCCGACGCATCAGCTTCAGGTTTTCCCGGATGCGGTCGAAAACAACGATAGTGTCGTTGTTGGAGTAACCGATGAGGGTCAGGATGGCAGCGATTACGGTCAGCGAAATTTCTTTGTCCAGAAGCGAAAACGCCCCTACCGTGATCAAGGTGTCGTGGAAGACGGTGACGACGGCGGCCACGCCGTAGATCCATTCAAAACGGAAGGCCAGATACACCAACATACCGGCCAGTGAGTAAGCCGTGGCCAGCAATGCCTGTTTACGCAACTGCGCTCCCACCTGCGGGCCAACGATTTCCACGTTGCGCACACCGAAATTGGATAAGAAGAAGCCGTCCGACAGGGAAGCTACTACTGCGGGATCGGCTGCCGCCTTCAGTTCGTCCAGCGAATGCAGCACGCCATCTTTCACCTTGTCCCGGCAGTTGACGATCGCCTGAGCCTGAGCCGTATATCGTTGTTCGGCATCGGTGCCCAGGTGGAGAGGATCCTTCTGCATGAGATAGTTTTTGATGGTGAGGAAACCCGTGTTGTTCAGATCCTGCTTATTAGCAGGCGCATTCGTTTCCAGGGCGTTGATGATTTGAGTTTTACTCCGGTCAAGAGCCTGCTCGCTGGTCTCCTGCTCGGAGACATCAATGAGGACTTCGTTGCTGCCCGGTGAACCGTAGCTCTGGATCCGGGCATTGTGGAGGCCAGCGCGGTCCATCGCGGCGCGGATGGCATTGTTATCGGGTGCCTGAGCGAACTTCACGTAGACCAGCGTGCCGCCGCGAAAATCGACACCGTAGGGAATCCCGTGCCAGAACAACATGGAAAAAACGCCAGCCACACTGAAGACCAGCGAGAAAGCGAGGAAGTACCACTTCTTGCCGAGAAAATCTATGTTGGGATTGCGAAAAAATTCCACGCCGCTTTAACCTCTTTATTTTTCGTTCTCAATATCGCCTGACTGCATATAGTGAGCTTAATAGTGAGCTTAGGCTCGCCAGGACAGCCGAGGGCGGCTGTCCTTATACATCCAACTATCCGATGCTCAACGCTTCGCCGCGCTGCTTGCGACTGAGCAACCAGTCGAAGATCACTCGCGACACAAACACAGCCGTGAACAAGTTTGCCAACAGCCCGAAACTCAACGTGACTGCGAAACCCTTCACTGGGCCAGTACCAAAGAGGAATAGAATGACCGCCGAAACAATCGTGGTGACGTGCGTGTCCACGATCGTTATCCAGGCATGGCCGAAGCCCTGTTCCACCGCTGATGGCGGGGTCTTCCCATTGCGCAGTTCCTCACGAATGCGTTCAAAAATCAGTACGTTCGAGTCTACGCCCATACCGACCGTTAATATAACTCCTGCAATGCCCGGCAAGGTAAGGGTCGCGCTGCTGAAACCAAGGAATCCGAGGAGGATGATCAAGTTCAGAATCAGGGCGATGTCGGCGTTGATTCCGGCCGCATGGTAATAGATCAGCATGAAGATGAGCACGGCTAACATGCCAATCACCGCCGCCGTTACTCCGGCGCGGATCGAATCGCTGCCCAGCGACGGACCCACCGTGCGCTCCTCCAGATACTTGATGCCGGCAGGCAAGGCGCCCGAGCGCAGAGTCATGGAGAGGTCTTTCGCTTGCTGCTCGGTGAAGCGTCCATTGATTACGCCTTGATCGTGGATCTGGTCTTTGATGACGGCGACTTCCTGCACCTTGTTATCGAGCACGACGGCGAGATTGTCGCCAACGTGCGCTCCGGTGAAGCTGGCAAAACGACGGCCACCCTCGCCCGTCAAAGTGAAACTAACCGAAGGCTGTCCGTTCTCGTCCCGGGACTGGTCCGCGGTGCGCAGGTCTCGGCCCGTCACCGCCGATGCGCGCGAAATCAGGTACCAAGTCTGCCCACCGTCGGCCGAACCCATACTGTGACCGCCGGGAACCAGCACCTGATCCGGCGGCAAGACGCCGCCTTTATCTTGCAAGGCTGCCTGCTCGCTGGGGTAAGGACCGCCGAAGGATTGCCGGATCTCGAGCATGGCGGTGGACTGCATGATGTCCTTCACCCGAGCGGGATCGTCAACGCCGGGCAATTGCACCAGGATCTGATATTGCCCAAGCCCGTGCTCTTCGATGATGGGTTCGCTTACGCCTAACTGGTCGATGCGGTTTCGGATGGTCTCAATCGCCTGGGTCACGGCGCGGTTTTTCAGGTCGGCTAGGGCCTGCGGCTTCATGGAAATGGTCCAGGTGTTGTCCGCGCCCGAGGTCAGTTGGTACTCGGGAAGGCGATCTTGCACGATGGTGAGCAAGTCAGATCGGGATTCCGGAGGCACACCTTTCAGCACAATCTTGTCGGGATTGTTGGCCGGATCGGGTTTGCTGATCTCGGTGTAGTTGATCTTGCCAGTGCGCAAATCGGCCTTGAGTCGTTCCACCGCGTTGTCCGAATCTACATTGACAGCATCATTCACCTGCACTTGAAGGATCAGGTGCGTGCCGCCCTTCAGGTCGAGTCCGAGGTGAATGCGGTTCTGCAATGCGGCGAGGGGTCCGCTCGACCAATTATCCGGCGGTCCAAAAATGCCGAACGCGAAGAACAACAGCGTGGCGACAATAACGATTAGTTTCCAGCCCAAGTTCTTATTCATGAAAAATGACTTCCGACTGCCCAAAAATTTAAGATCACAGAATTCATTTCGTCGCGTCCTCGGCCGTAGTAACCGAGGCCACCGAACCCCTGGTCACCTCAAGCCGCAAATTATCGGGAGGAACCCGGAGATGGATGTACTCGTCTTTGAGAGCAACGATAGTACCTCGCAGGCCTCCGGTGGTTACCACCTTGTCCCCGGTTTTCAGGTCGTTGAGCATGGCCTGCCACTTCTTTTGGCGCCGCTGCTGCGGCATGATGAGCAGGAAATAGAAAATGGCGAAAATAAAGATGAGCGGGGCAAACCCCAGCCATCCTGCCGAGCCACCGCCTAGTTGTACGGCCAATAATTGCTGACCACTCATAAGAAGACTAGAAAGACGTTTCCACCAAATAATTCGGGACTACGCCTGCGGGCGCAATCACCGTTTGCAATTTACCGCTGGAGTTCTCGCGCTATGAGGCCGGAGATTCCTTCAGCTTCGGACACGAACCGGGGATGCCGAGCTATGGTTTCGGTCGAGACTGGACACACGAAAAACCAGTCTCCTTCCCAAGTAAAATAGAATGACGCACCGATCGCATAGTGTCAAGGTAGAAGCTCAGATTGTGGACGGTATTTAAGACTTGGGCTAAGACCTCATTGGAGGCGTAAAGGTGCCGCAAATAGGCTCGGGAGTAGCGCTGGCACACGCGGCAGCCGCAATTCGGGTCGAGCGGAGCTTGGTCGCCCGCGTAACGAGCCTGTTTGATGGAGATTTTGCCTTCAGACGTAAATAGCAACCCGTGCCGGGCGGCGCGCGTGGGCAGGACGCAATCCATCATGTCGATGCCAAGATTGGCGTACTCGACGATTTCCTCGGGCGTGCCGACGCCCATTAAATAGCGGGGCTTGTCCGCGGGCAGGTGTTCAAGGCTGGATTCGACGACCTCGCGCGTGAGGGCTCGCGGTTCACCCACGCTGAGACCGCCGATGGCATAACCCGGGAAGCCGATTTCAATGGTGCGCTCGGCCGACTCTCTTCGGAGGTGAAGGTCCATTCCACCTTGCACGATGCCAAAGAGGGCCTGGGTGGCTTGTGCTTGTGTGGAGACAGCCGCCCTCGGCTGTCTGGCTGAGCGAAGCTCGGCAGGTTCTTGTCGCACCGATACCCCGACGCGCGCTGGCGAGCTTCGCTCGCCCGGACAGCCGGGGGCAGCTGTCCCCGAGTGATTTCTCCAGGGCACTTCATCTTTATGCTCTTCGAAATACCGTTTGCTTCGCTCTGCCCAGCGCAGCGTCAGTTCCATGGATTCCCGCATCCGCTCGCGATCCGCTGGGAACTCAGTGCATTCGTCAAACGCCATCGTGATGTCCGCGCCCAAGCCGATCTGCGAGTCCATCGCGCTCTCGGGGCTAAAGAAATGCGAAGACCCATCCAGATGCGAACGGAACGTCACGCCCTCTTCGGTGACTTTGCGCAGATCGGTCAGGCTGAACACCTGGAAGCCGCCCGAGTCGGTGAGAATCGCCCGCGGCCACGCCATGAAGCGATGCAGTCCGCCCAACTTCCGGACTTGCTCGACTCCCGGCCGCAAGTACAGGTGATAGGTATTTCCTAGAAGGATCTGGATGCCTAGTTCTTCAAGAAGGTCTTGCGGAACACCCTTTACAGAGGCCAGTGTTCCCACCGGCATAAAAACTGGCGTTTCGATTTCGCCGTGAGGCGTGATCAGCCGACCGGCGCGGGCTGGGCCGGAACGAGCTTCGATCTGGAAATCGATGGACACTATGGGGATTGTAGCGGACCGGAAACCTTGTGAGCTTCGCTCACCGCCTGGACGAGGGCGTCCGGGACTACCTGGTTTTTTCGAGCAGGAGAATCTTGGCGTCGATTCTGCCGTCTTTGATCCTCAGCCTTCCCACACTCACCGGCAGTCTGAAACGTCTTGGCCCCGCGCTGCCGGGATTGAAGTAGAGTACGCCGTTTTTCCATTCCTGCTTGGGTACGTGACTGTGTCCATAGACGACGGCCGCGAATTTAGCCGCTTCCGGCTTCAAGTCGAGTTCCTGAAGATTGTGTAACACGTAGATGGATATTTCGCCGACCTCAAGAACATTCGTAGTCGGAATTTTGTTTGCCCACGCGCCATGATCGATGTTGCCGAGCACGGCGGTCAGTGGCGCAATCGCGGCCAACTTGTCGAGAATCGGCGGATCGCCAATGTCCCCGGCGTGGATGATGTAATCGCACCCTTGCAATGCGGCGAGAGCGCCAGGACGCAGTAAGCCATGGGTGTCGGAGATGACGCCGATAATCACTCGCCGATTCTAGCGGAGAACCGGACTCTGGCCCTTCCAGCCGGGCGGGACGCGACGCGCCCGGCCTCCATTTTGAAGGCTTAGCCGTTCGCCAGTTCTTTAGCCCGCTGTGCGGCCTTTACTACGGCTTTGATGAGCGTGACGCGGAGCTTGCCTTCTTCGAGTTCCAGAATGCCGTCGATGGTGCAGCCGGCCGGAGTGGTGACCGCGTCCTTGAGTTGTGCCGGATGCTCGCCGGTTTCGAGCACGACGGTGGCCGCGCCCATGGTTGTTTGCGCGGCCAGCAGCGTTGCCACGTCGCGAGGCAAGCCAACTTTCACGCCCGCTTCCGCGAGCGATTCCAAAATGATGTAGATGTAAGCTGGTCCGCTGGCGGACAATCCGGTCACGGCATCCATCAATTTTTCGTCGACCACGACTGTTCTGCCCACGACTCCGAACAGCGCGCTGGCTATCTCCAGATGCTGAGCCGTCGCGAACTTTCCCTTGCACAAGGCGGTCATGCCGCATCCGACAACGCAAGGCGTATTGGGCATGGCGCGCACTACCGGCACAGCGCGCTTTAATACGCGTTCGATCTGGCTGGTCGGAACGGACGCAGCCACCGAGATGATGATCTGGTTCTTGGTAACACTGGGGCGGATTTGTTCGACCACTTGGTCGACAATTTGCGGCTTCACGCACAGCAGAATGATGTCCGCATTGCGTGCCGCAGCCCGGTTGTCGGTGCTCACCGGGATCCCCAACTTCTTACTAAGGCTGCGAGCCTTCTCTTCATGCTGGACGGTGGCAACCGTCGTCTTGGTCGAGAACAATTGTTTTTCCAGAAGCGCTTTGAGCAGGATTCCGCCCATCTTTCCCGCTCCCAGAACGGCTACGCGCTTCTTTGAAAAGTCAGACACCATGAAGCACCTGGCACTACCCCTTCTGGCGAGCTTCGCTCGCCTGGACAGCCGAGGGCGGCTGTCCCCACGTGATCTATAGTTTCGGAGACTTCTCGGCGATCAGCTTCTTGATCTTTTCTACGAACTCTGCGGCTGGCATGTCTTCGGTCTTTTCTTTGCCGCGGATGCGGACATTGACTTTGCCGGCTTCGGCTTCTTTGTCACCGACCACCAATAGGAACGGCGCCTTCTGCATCGCGTGCTCGCGGATCTTGGCATTCATCTTTTCGTTGCGAGCATCCACCTCGACGCGCACGCCGATAGCCTTGAGCTGATCGGCGACTTTATTCGCGTAATCAACATGGCGCTCGGCAATCGGAATCATCACCGCCTGAACTGGTGAAAGCCAGACCGGAAACGCGCCCGCGTAGTGCTCGATCAGCACGCCGAAAAAGCGCTCGATCGATCCAAACAGCGCGCGATGCACCATTACTGGCTGTTTGCGCGCGCCATCTTCGGCCACATATTCGAGGTTAAAGCGCTGCGGCAGGTTGAAGTCGCACTGAACCGTCGAAAGCTGCCAAAGCCGTCCGATCGCGTCCACTAGCTTGATGTCGATCTTCGGCCCATAAAACGCCGCTTCGCCGGGGATCACCTTGTATTCGATATTCCGCTGCTTGAGCGCATTTTCGAGCGAGCGGTTGGCCATGTTCCACTGATCTTCCGATCCCAGAAAATTCTTGCGGTCATTCGGATCCCAGGTGGAGAGCTCGGTCTGGAACTGCTCGAAGCCAAAGACTTTCAGCACTTCGAGCGCAAAATCCAGGCAGCCCCCAATTTCCCCTTCGATCTGTTCCGGAGTGCAGAAGATGTGGGAGTCATCCTGAGTGAAACCGCGCACCCGCAACAGTCCATGCATCACGCCAGAACGCTCGTAGCGGTAGACCGTCCCAAGTTCGCCCAGACGCACTGGCAGGTCGCGATACGACTTCAGCGAATCCTTGTAAATCAGAATGTGGCCGGGACAGTTCATGGGCTTGAGACGGTATTCCGCATCGTCGAGTTCCATGGCGTCGAACATGTTCTGCGAATAGTAACCTTCGTGGCCCGAGACATGAAACAGTTGCCGCCGTACCACGTGCGGCGTGTAGACGAGCGAATAGCCGCGCTTGATGTACTCGGCGCGCATCCAGTCTTCCATCTCTTGGCGGATGATGCCGCCCTTGGGATGCCAGAAAATCAGCCCCGGCCCGGCGAGTTCCTGGATGGAAAACAAATCAAGCTGTTGTCCCAGCACGCGATGGTCGCGTTTCTTGGCTTCTTCCTGTTGGTTCAGAAAGTCGTCGAGATCTTTTTTCGAGAAAAATGAAGTTCCGTAAATGCGCTGCAGTTGCGGATTCTTCTCGTCCCCCAGCCAATAGGCGCCGGCGATGCTGAGCAGTTTAAAGGCCTTGATCTTGCCGGTCGAAGGGATGTGCGGTCCCCGGCAGAAGTCGGTGAACTTGCCGGTGCGATAGATCGAAATCTTTTCATCGGGCTTGGTGAACTGCTCGATGAAATGACACTTCATGAAATCGCCGTCTTTCCGGAACTCCTGCAGTCCCTGGTCGCGAGGCAGGAACTCGCGCGTATACGGAATGTTCTGCTGGACGAGCTCCTGCATTTTCTTCTCGATCTTTTCCAAATCCTCCGGAGTAAAGGGAGTGGGGCGATAGAAGTCGTAAAAGAATCCGGTTTCGGTGGCCGGACCGTGACCGAGTTTGGTTTCAGGGAAAAGCTCGAGAACCGCCGCCGCCAGCAAATGGGCGGAGGAATGCCGGTAAACCTCCAGCGCCTCAGGATCGCGGTCGGTCAGGATGCGAAGATCGGTATCTTTCTCTAGCGGCCTCGTGAGGTCGATAAGGTCGCCGTTGGTCTTCGCCACGAGGGCGGCATCGGCCAGTCGCTGGCCGACCGACTTAGCAACATCGAGTGCAGTGCCGCCTTTGGATAGTTCTTTGACGCTCCCGTCCGGGAGTTTGATATGAATGCTGTCCGCCATAAGATTTCAGTATAAAGCACGTAGGGGCGGACGCCCCCGCCCGCCCAGCGGTGCGAAGCGCCGCACGACCCGCGACGGCGCTGGGGCTCGCTTCGCTCGCAGCCCGGACGAGGCTTCGGGGCTGCGTGATTTCAGCCGACCTTGACCGTTTCTGCGCTTCGAATTTACGCTGAAACCTCACCTCTTGCTGGTTCTTACGTCTATACGAATTGGCCCCGGCGCCTTATTCGAACCCAAGTGGAAGGATACCGATGATTCATAAGAAAACTGTTGCCTTGCTGTTGTTAGCGGTCGTGCTGGCCTTATTTGTAGAAACTGCCCATGCTCAAACGCGGACGCCAGCCCCCGCCGGAAAGCGCGGCTCCTCTTACCAGGCAAGCGACCTCCAGGAAGGCTTCGCCGCAGCCTCAACTTTGCTGGCAGGAACTCCTGAATTGTTTCTGGCATCCTGCCACAGCGATCTTGATTTGACGAAGAAGCAAATCGCCGAGATTAAGGCAACCAAGTCTCCCCGCGATGCCATGGCGACGCTGCAAGCGTTCGATACGACCATCCTGATTGCCAGTGATGCCGCCGCCCGCTCGGGTCTTGCCGAGCAGGTGCATCCGTCAAAGCCATTTCGCGACGCCGCTCAGGTCTGCGAACAGGAGGCGAGCCAATTACTCACCGACATTTCGCTCGATAAGGACATGTACAACGTCCTCGCCTCGCTCGATGGCTCCAAACTGGATAGCTCCGGCAGTTATTTCTTGCGGACATCACTGCGCGACTACCATCGTTCCGGCGTCGATCGCGACGATGCCACGCGGGCGAAGATTCGGCAGCTTCAGGATGAGTTGGTGAAAATCGGTCAGGAGTTCGAGCAGAACATTCCCGCGGACGTGCGCACTTTGCAACTGGACCCGTCGCAATTGGACGGCCTTCCGGAAGACTTCAAGCAAGCCCACAAGCCGGACGCCTCCGGCAAAGTGACGCTCAAAACTGACAACACCGATTACATACCCTTCCGGGAGTATGCGACGAATGAGGCAGCTCAGAAGGCTTTCTACGATCTTTACAATCAGCGCGCTTACCCCAAGAACATCGAGGTTCTGTCACGCTTGCTGCAGAAGCGTTATGAACTGGCCACGGTTTTGGGCTATTCCGATTGGGCGGCTTACGTCACCGAAGACAAGATGGTCGGCACGAAGCAGAATGCGGCCGATTTCATCGAGAAGATTACGGCAGCATCGCAGGCCGGTTCTCAGCGCGATTACGACCAACTGCTTGCCTACAGACGCCAGCAGGAGCCGAGCGCCACGACCGTCGATATTTGGAACTACCACCATTTTCTGCACGAAGCGACCATCGAGAAATACGGATACGACTCTCAGGCGGTGCGCCCGTACTTCGAATACCGGCGCGTTCTGCAGGGGATCCTCGACCTCACCAGCCAGATGTATGGGATCACGTACAAACGTGTAACCACGGCTAAAGTCTGGCATCCGGATGTTGCCGTTTACGATGTGTTCGACGGCGACAAACTGCTTGGCCGGATTTATTTCGACATGTTCCCGCGCGACAACAAATACAAGCACTATGCCACGTTCAACCTGGCTACTGGAAAGGAAGGGTTTCGGTTGCCGGAATATGTGCTGGTGTGTAACTTTCCTCAGGCGACCGACGGTCCAGGCCTAATGGAACGCGACGACGTAATTACTTTCTTCCACGAATACGGGCATCTGCTGCATGGAATCTTTCGCGGAGACACAAAGTGGGCCACAGGCGATCTGGAAAACGACTTCATCGAGGCTCCCTCCCAGATGTTCGAGGAATGGGCAAAAGATCCTGCCATCCTGCAAACCTTCGCCCGCCATTACAAAACGAATGAGCCGATTCCTACCGAGCTGGCCAAGAAAGCCGAGGCGGCGGATGAATTCGGGCGGGCTCTGGGTGTTCGCATGCAGATGTTCTACGCAGCCATCAGCCTCGATTATTACAATCGCAACCCGCAAGGAGTGGACACAACCAAACTACTGGCCCAACTGCAGGAACGTTACACACCCTTCAAATACGTCCCAGATACTCACATGCAAGCCGCATTCGATCATCTCAACGGCTACTCGGCGGTTTACTACACTTACATGTGGTCTTTGGTGATTGCAAAAGACATGTTCACGGAGTTTAAGGCGGATGGCCTGACCAATCCTGGAGTCGCAAGAAAGTATCGCGACACAGTTCTCGCGGCAAGCGGAACCAAGCCAGCCGCCGTAATGGTAAGCGATTTCCTCGGCAGGCCGTACTCGTTCAAAGCCTACGAAGAGTGGTTGAACGGGAACTAGGCTGAGCAATTGTCGTTATATGATCGCGTCGGATGTCTACGATAGCCGAAAGCGTCACCGTCAACCGCGTCCGTCTCGAATCGATTGACATCGTTCGCGGCGTCATCATGGTCTTGATGGCGCGGGATCACGTACGGGACTTCTTCGGCGTTTCCCGGCGTGAGTCCCACAGATCTCGATCCGGCGACCAAAGCGCTGTTTTTCACGCGCTGGATCACTCATTTCTGCGCGCCCGTTTTCTTCGTGCTGACCGCACTGGCGCCTATCTGTCGCTACGCAGAAAATCCAAACGCGAGTTATCGCGATTTCTGTTCACTCGCGGCCTGTGGCTGATCTTTCTCGAAGGAGTGGTGACCCGCTGTTTCGGCTGGCAACTTAATTTCGATTACCACGTTACGATGCTCATCGTCTTATGGGCGATGGGCTGGGCAATGATCGTGCTTTCGGCGCTGGTTTGGCTGCCGGCCTCCCCGGTAACGACGTTCGGCGTGGTCATGATCGTCGGCCATAATTTATTCGATTCGGTGCAATTCTCTAGTCCGCTTTGGTCGATCCTGCACTTTCCGAATTTTGTAATGGCAGATCCGCAGCATTCCATCTTTGTAGAGTATCCGCTCATTCCCTGGATTGGAGTTACGGCGGCAGGCTACGGTCTCGGCCAAATTTATGGTTGGGCATCCGATCGCTGGAAGGTCTTTCTTCTGCGCCCCGGATGATTCCTGTTGGGCCTCGGTCTGACGGCGGCTTTCTTCTTACTTCGCGCCATCAATGTGTATGGCGACCCGTCCGCTGGAGTACAGCAGAAATCAGCAGCCTTCACCGTGCTTTCATTTCTGAACACTAACAAATATCCGCCGTCGCTGCTGTTCCTTCTGATGACGCTCGGCCCCGCAATGCTTTTCCTGTGGGCTGTCGACGCCAGGACACCGCAGTGGCTGCGACCGGCACTGGTCTTCGGCGAAGTGCCGATGTTTTATTATCTGTTGCACATACCGCTCCTCCATCTACTCGCGGTCATCGTATGCTATGCGCGCTACGGACAGGTGCATTGGATGTTCGAGTCGCCGACAGTCGGGCAGTTTCCGATCACACCTCCGCCCGGATGGGGATTCTCTCTGCCGATCGTCTGTCTGGTCTGGGCTTTCGTTGTGGTCGTGCTTTATCCGCTTTACCGTTGGTTTGCATCCTCGAAGCAGCGCCGCAGCGATGCCTGGCTCAGTTATTTCTGAACTCGGATGATCGGCTCAGGGACTCACCCTTGAAACGCGTAGGGGCGGACGCCCTCGTCCACCGGCGGCGCGAAGCGCCGCAGTTCTGCGACGATCTGTAGCGGCCTTCGCTCTCACTCCGGACGAGGGCGTCCGGGGCTGCGTGATTCTCCCGCTTACCAGCCTACCTTCTGGCCTTTGTTCTGCTCGTCGAGCCATTTTTGCAGTGGGGCGAAGTAGTCCAGTAGCGCAGTTGCGTCCATCTGGCGCTGTCCGGTCAGCACTTCCAATGCGTCGGGCCATGGCTTGCTCTGGCCCATCTCCAGCATCTTGTTGAATTTCGCGCCGGCTTCTTTCGAGCCGTAGAAGGTGCAGCGATTTAGTGGGCCGGTGTATCCCGACGCCTGGCACAAGGCACGATAGAACTGGAACTGCAGAATGCGGGCGAGAAAATATCGCGTGTACGGCACATTCGCGGGCACGTGATATTTTGCACCGGGATCGAAATCCGCCTCGCTGCGCGCGACTGGCGGGGCGACGCCTTGATATTTCAATCGAAGATCCCACCAGGCTTTGTCGTAATCGGCAGGAGTGATTTCGCCGGAGAAAACCTTCCACCGCCACTGGTCGATCATCAGGCCGAAGGGCAGAAACGCGACCTTGTCGAGCGCCTGGTTCAGCAGAATCGGAATATCGCTGTCGGCTGACGGCACTTTTCCGAGGAGTCCAATCGTCTTCAGGTACTCGGGGGTGATCGCCAGGGCGATGGTGTCGCCGATGGCCTCGTGAAAGCCATCGTTGGCGCCGTTCTTAAACAGGAAAGGCTGGTTCTCGTAGGCGCGCTGGTACATGTTGTGTCCAAGTTCGTGATGAATGGTGACGAAGTCGACATCGCGAATCTGGATGCACATCTTGACCCGCAGATCGTCGAAGTTATCGATGTCCCACGCACTGGCGTGGCAGACTACATCGCGATCGCGGGGCTTCGTCAAGAGCGAGCGCACCCAAAACGTATCGGGCAACGGAGCGAAGCCAAGGGATTTGTAGAAGCCTTCGCCGTAGCGCACCATTCCCTTGGCATCAAGATTCTTGGTTTGCAACAACGCGGTCAGATCGTAGCCGCGGCTCTTCTCATCCAGACCGAGGATAGGGAAGATGTTGCCCCACTCCTGGGCCCAGGGATTGCCAAGCAAGTGCGCCGGAATTGGTCCGTCGGGAGGAACCACCTGCGGCCCGTACTTTTGCACCAGCCGGGCCCGAACATAGGTATGCAGAGAAAGATAAAGCGGACGAACCTGCTGCCACAACCGCTCGACCTCGGCACTGAATTGGTCGGGAGTCATGTCGTAGCCTGCGCGCCAAAGTGCGCCTGTGTCCTTGAAGCCGAGTTCCTGAGCTCCCTGATTCGAAAGCTGGACAAACACGCGCGTAGCGTTGGCGCATGGGAGCGCCTACCTTGTGCCATCCCACCCAGACGTCTTTCAGTTCGTTGGGATCGCGGCTGTCTCCCATGATCCGCTCGATCGCGGTAATGTCGAGACAGTCGTCGGGCTTGCGGCAGTACTTTCCTTTTCCGTAATCCGCGTCGAGCGAAACGGCGATCTGCGTCATCTCTTTTCGCAATGCCGGATCTTTCGGAGCAGGCGCGGTCAGAGACAACCGTAGCAGCATGAATTTGCGGGCCAGCTCAGGCGGGAGTGAAAGGCCGTCAAAACGCTTGGATTGTTCTATCAACTCCGTGGTCGCGGCTGTGAGTTGATCCTGGGCATCGGCTGACAAAGCTTCTGTGTCGTCCGTAATGAAGTTTTCCTGTACCCAGCTGGCCCGAGCTGCCTTGACCTCAATCTCATTCAGCCGTGCCTCAGCCTGATTCATAAACTGCTCGGCGTCGGCGACAGTGGGTTTCGAAGCGGCCTGAGCTTGAATGACGAACAAGAATGACGATAGGAATAGCAGGACGCGAAATTTCATTCAGATCCTCCGGGTGAGCATTATGAAGGAGCAGGGGGAAAATGTCAGGTTCTACGTAAGGATTCCCTTGAACATTGTTGCCGGACAAGCAAGGAATTTCCGACGGCTTCACCGCTTGCGGAAAAATCTTGGGCGTTGAATTCTTGAAGGGGCACGACTTCCCAGGCGTGCCGTAAGTTCTTGAAGACGATGTACGGCGCGGCCTGAAGCCGCGCCCTTTCAAGGCCCAGCTGCTGATTTCGACGTTTTTCCGCAAGCTGTTCACCGCCGCCCGCAGACCGCCCACGCGCGCGCGGGCAGCTCGATTGCATTCTCTGGGTCGGTGGTCAGCGAACGACGCAGTCGTTCACGAATGGCGTTCTTGGTGGCGTCATTGCGCGTCGCAAGATAATTGGGAGCGGAATCTTCCCCTGTGAGAAAGGGTTGCCAGTAGTCGTCGAAACTCGTGAACCGGGTGATGACGTCGAGCGCGCAAACCTTTATGCAAGCACCGTAGAAAAGCTCGCCCAACGCCTCGGGATTGCAGAGAGGGAAACGCCGGGCCTGATCGTATGCCAACGCTCCGCGGTCGACAGCCGCTGCCGCATCTCAGAACTGACGTAGGAAGCGTGCTCCCTCGGCGTAGTCCCAAACGTAGACGCGATGATGCCTTCCGGCACTGTGACGCGGCGTATTTCCTCGATCGCACGTCAGGCGGCTCCAGCGTCCCATCCAATGGTCGCAGGCTGCTCCGGAAGTCCATTTGACCCTATTCACTGGATTACGTACGGACCGACGCTCCCGTAGGTCCCAGCCGAGCGAGGGTCGGCAATCTCCGGCAACAAACATTCTGAGCTCGAGGAACCAAACCAGGAACGACAAACTAAGGCGAGCTTTGCTCGCGCGCCCGCACGGGGGCGTCCGGGCCTACGTGGGCGTTGCTCCTGTAACACAGATCTTCCATCGCCTGGTGAACTTTGGCCGACAACTCTTCCATCTCGCGAAGCGTGTATCCGGCGGTTGGAATAGGCTCACCGACTCGCATCTCCAGCGGGCGGCACTTGACGTGATACGTATTCATGGGCAACAGCTCGTACGTTCCGACGAGCGCGATCGGCACAATATCCACTTGCGCCTTGATCGCAAGATAGAACGCTCCCGGCATGAAGGGCTTGATCTCCCCATCGGGAGTGCGGCCGCCTTCTGGAAAAATCACCAGCGGCAGCCCGGCTTGTAGACTCTTCACCGCCGAGCGGATATGCGCAATCGATCGGGTCGGCCTTTGCTGATCAATGCAAACCTGCCCCGAGCGTCTCAGGTGCCATCCAACAATCGGGTATGAGAGCAATTCCTTCTTGAACAGAATCCGGAACTGGAATGGCAAATAAACATAGAGCACCGGAATGTCGAGTGCCGAGGCATGAGTCACGGCGTAAACATGCGGTTTCGATGTGTCGATCTTCCCCAGGCCCGTCACCTTCACCGGGGACAGGATCGTCTTCATAATCAGCCACGACCATAAGCGCGCAAAGCCGTGCAGGATGCGGGTCTTCTCACCGAAAAGAGAGGCCGGAATGGAGACAATTCCGAGAACAACCGTATACAGCCAGATGAGGGGATCGAAGATGAAATAAGAGCGCAGGAGGCTGAGCCAGCCGTATTTGTTATCTGCGGCGACGGGAAAGATTTCGTCTTTCCGAGTGAGGTCGACTGCCCGGTCTGAGGAGACGTTCGGAGACAGTCGTGAACTGCTCTGCTCATGCTCGCCTGCGGATGTGTGCACTTCCTGCATTAGAACGGCTAAACCCTGACCCCCAAGACTCGCATGGCCTCTCCTACAATGTATATCGAACCCGTTATAACTACTACGCCCCGGGGACCAGCCAGCGAACGGGCTCGATCGAGCGCGGCCGCCACGTCTATCGCATCTTCGATGTCGGTTCCGGTTCGCGCGGCTGCCTCTCGAATCTCCTCCGGCGTCGCGGACCGTGGATTATCGGCTCTCGTGGCAATGACCTGCGCCGCGAGCGGAAACAGGATTTCAGCGATTTCGCCAATCGCTTTGTCGAGCATTGCTCCAAATACGAATGTGAGTGGGCGGTCCTCATAGCAGGCGGACAAGGTAGACCGCAACGCCCACGCCCCCGCTGGGTTATGGGCCACGTCGAATATGTATTCGGGGGCCGTGCCCTGGGAAGGCATGACCTGGAAACGTCCCGGCCAGCGGGTTTCTCGAATGCCACGTTCGATCACTTCTGGCGTAATCAGAAATCCCTGATGGCTGAGAACTTCCGCGGTGGCAATTGCCAGCGCGATGTTTCGCAGTTGATGCCGGCCAACGAGTGGCGTTTCCACGAAAATCTGCTTCCCCATTACTGTTAGCGGATAACGTGAGATCCGAACCTCGGTCTGTGGCGTGCTTTTCTCGGCGTCCTCTGCGCATTGCTCCGCGTTCTCGGCGATCAAAGGCTTTTCTTCGACACTTGGCACGAAGTACGTATCGCTACCTGGAGATACCGGAGGCACATAAGGCACTGCGCTCACGCCCTGCGCTCCCAATTCCAAAATCGTATTTCCAATCACGTCATTGGCCTGCGGCTGTTGTGGCAGGGTCACGACGACTCCACCGGACCGGATGATTCCTGCTTTCTCGCGCGCGATCTCGGCCACCGTGTTGCCCAGGAACTTCTGGTGGTCGAGCGAAATGTCTGTGATCACGCTCACCCGCGGCTGGATCACGTTGGTGGCGTCGAGCCGCCCACCCATACCAACTTCCAACACCGCGATCTCCACTTTGTTTTGCGCGAAATATTCAAACGCAATCGCGGTCAGCATCTCGAAAAAACTGGGATGCCAGGGCAACTCGCCCTCTTCGACCAAACGTTCCGCCGTGCGATCCACCACATCGTGCAGCAAAGCGAAATCGTCGTCGCTGATTTCGGTGCCGCTGATGCGGACCCTTTCATTGATTCGCACCAGATGCGGCGAAGTGTACAGACCGGTGCGCAAACCTGAGCCTCGGAGAATGGAAGCCAACGTAGCCGCCGTCGAGCCCTTGCCGTTCGTTCCGGCGATCAAGACGCCGGGAAACTTCCGCTCCGGATGATTCAAGGCTTCCAGCAAGACCCGCATGTGCGCCAGGTCGAACTTGTGCGATGGGGTTTGCGTCAGTTCGTGACCCAGAGCGTACATGCGTGCAACCGCGGTTTCGTAGGACATTGGCAGCTATCAGCCGTCAGCTATCAGCTATCAGATTACCAGTTTGCAGGTTGCGATTCGGAGTTTGCCACCATCCATCATTCAACGTAGAAAGATCTGGTGCGAACGGTGCTGGAGGCGGGTCAGCTGAGGGCTGATGGCTGAAAGCTAGGCGGCTGCCATGAAGTCCAGTGCTCGCCCAATATACGGCTTCAATTGCTTGCGTGGTACCACGGCATCGAGCATTCCGTGCTCGAGCAGAAACTCACTGCGTTGAAAGCCCTGAGGCAACTTCTGCCGGATGGTTTGCTCGATCACGCGCGGCCCAGCGAATCCGATCAATGCACCGGGCTCGGCGATATTCAAATCGCCCAGCATGGCGAACGAGGCAGTCACGCCTCCCGTAGTCGGATCGGTTAGCACCGAGACGTAGGGCACACGGGCTTCGTCCAGCCGGGCTAACGCGGCTGAGATCTTGGCCAGTTGCATCAGGCTGATGACGCCTTCCATCATGCGCGCCCCGCCTGAAGCCGAAACAATGATGATGGGAGACTTGCTTTCCGTGGCCCGCTCAATGGCTCGGGTAATCATTTCCCCGACCACCGCGCCCATGCTCCCGCCGATGAACGAGTACTCCATGGCGCTCACAATGACTGGGCGCCCATTGAGTTTGCCCCGCGCATTGATGACGGCATCCTTCAGTCCGGTGTCGGCCTGCGCCTGCTCCAGTCGCGATGAGTAGGTTTTCAGGTCGGCAAATTTCAACGGATCGGTCGAAACCAGATTTGCGTCAAAAACCTCGTACTGGTTGTCGTCCAAAAGCTGTGCCAGGCGGGCCCGGGCGTCGATGCGGAAGTGCTTGTCGCACTTCGGGCAAACGTTGAGGTTATCTTCCAGGTCCTTTTTCCAGATGATCTGCCGGCAATGCTCACACTTCACCCACAAGCCTTCGGTGCGGACTTTCTTCTCGCCCGTTGCATCCAGCTCGCCGGATTGTCGTTTAAACCAAGTCATAGACGGTTGGCAATTGAAAATTCCTAATACTCGATTCCTCTCTGCGCCATCACACCCTTCTCGTACGCATGCTTTATCTGGCGCATTTCTGTAACCGTATCGGCTAGTTCGATGATCGTCGGGTGCGCATTCCTGCCGGTCAAGATAACATGAACCATCTCCGGCTTGGTTTTCAGGCTTTCGGCTACCTTCGCCGGATCGAGCATGGCGTAGCTGATGGCGTAATTAATCTCGTCCAGAATCACCAAATCCCACGTGCCGGAGTGGATCGCCCGTGCGGCCTCGGCCCATGCCTCTTCAACCAAGCTCACGTCTTCAGGGTCGGGCTTCTCGGTTCCCACTTTCACAAAGCCGCGACCCATCTGCTTCATGATGAACTTGTCTCCAAATGCCTGCACCGCGTCGAGTTCGCCGTAATGCCACGAGCCCTTGAGGAATTGCAGCATCAGCACCCGCATTCCCTGGCCAACCGCCCGCAGGGCCGTTCCCATGGCAGCCGTGGTCTTCCCCTTGCCCGGCCCGGTGTTCACGATGATCAGACCGCGACGAATATCCTGCATACTTCGGAACAATTGATTGTACCTGTTCGGTGCGGATGGTGGGGCTGTGCTTGAGGTAGGGTAAAGGGTAATTGAGTAATTTGCCAATTTGCAATCGACGCCGGCAGGTTGTTCAATACCAATTACAAATTACTCAATTACAAAGTGCTAGGGCATATTGACGACTTGGCGGAACTCAACTTTCCCGTCGCCAGTAGAAGGAGGCTCTTCTCCGAGCAACTTAGCCGTGATCCGTAGCGCTTCTATTTCGTGTTTGACTCTCGAGATTTCCTGCTCTTTCATCCGAAGTACGTCGAAGGGGTTCTTCATGGGGGAGGGCTCCTTAAACAATCAACATCTGCGAACAACGTGGCATCGACTTTAAACTGTCTCCTGAGAATAAGAAACATCACGAAGGTACCTGCCTGCTTCGTGAGCGGTTTTCAGTGTCCCAGGTGGTAAGGGTGTCCTTTCAAAATAGTGAACGCGCGGTAGACTTGTTCCAGCAATACCACTCGCGCTAGTTCGTGGGCAACTGTCATTTTTCCTAAAGAGAGTAACAAGTTCGCTTCCTGCCGTACCTCCTCGGTGAATCCGTTCGCAGGGCCCACCGCGAACAACAGCGGAAGAGGATTGCGATCTTGATGATTCCCCAGAAACCCAGCGAACTGTTCCGAGGAAAGCTGCTTTCCACGACTGTCGAGTATCACCAGCACGTGTCTTACTGAGCGTGCATCGCGCCCACACAGCTTGAGTAAAGCCGACTCATCTTTGAGCGCTGCGCCCTGGACATCGGCATAGCGAGACAAGCGCTTCACGTACTCGTCGGTCAACGACTGGATGCCTGGCTCTTTCGTTTTGCCAATCCACGCAACGGTCAGCTTCACTTTGAAATTTAAGCATAAAGGGCGCGAAAATCACTAGGCCGCCGATTTACACGGATCGTTCTTTCAAATGTTCCGTGTAGATGCGTGACAATCCGTGGCCTGGTTTTTCTTACGCCCGTTTTCTTGCGACGCTTCTTACTGCGGTTCGTTTGGCCTTCAGTTCGGACGGCTCCAATCGCTTGGCGGACTTCCAGAGTCGTTCCAAATCGTAGAACTTGCGCGCCTTCTCCGAGAACACATGAACCACGAAATTCACGTAGTCGAGCAAAACCCATTCGGCTTGCTTGTAGCCCTCGACGTGAGTCGGACGCTGCCCTGCCTTCTCCAGCCGTTCCTCGACTTCGTCCGAGATCGCCTGGATCTGGCGAGGGTTGGTCCCGCTGCACACTACGAAATAGTCAGTAAATGCTCCCGATCCCTGTTCCAGTTCTAAAATCGTAATTTCTTCCGCCTGTTTTTCCTGGCAGGCAGCAATGACTTCGGATACTTGTCGCTTCAAATCGTTCTTTTTCATGTAGTCGTTGGTCGGCGGTCGGTCGTCGTTGGTCTCGTGGTTTCTTCATTCTAACTGACGACGTTACTTTACGTTGGATTGCCGTTTGCTCCATTTTGCCGCACCGTTGAGGAAACAGTTGCCAACCACGAACGACGAACGACCAACGACTACCGGCTCCGGTACAATCCCTCCTTCTTGATGTATTCAGCTACCGCGGGATCGACGAATTTCATCAGAGGCTTCTTGGCCGCCACTGTGTCCCGAATCGCGGTAGACGACGCGTTTTGATGCAAGCCTTCCAGCAGATGAACCGTCGCACCCGCCAGGACAAGGTCGCCCTTTGCGGGTTGCTTGGCAAACGGCTTGGTCACCGACGATTTCGGGCGCAGCGCTTCCGGTAACGCATTGGCGACATCTGCGAGGGAATATCCCGGACGGCTCGCCACAATGAATTCGCATTCGCGGAAGAGCGCCGCCGCCTCGTGCCAGGTCGCAATATCTTTGAATGCATCGATCCCGATCAGGAAGAAAAGGCGATCGCTCTTCTTGAGTGTGTGTTTGAGGCGTCGAACTGTATCGATGGTGTAGTTAGCGCCGGGAGTAGCGTGTTCAGCCCGCTTCTTGCTGTTGGGCGCGGCTGTGGGCGCCTCTTCCGGCGACTCCAGCAGGGACGGCACGAATGCCTTCTCGTTCATCGTGGCCAACGCCACCATGGCGTAGCGATGAAAATAAGAGGCCAGAGGATGCCGTTGCTTGTGAGGGGGAATGTTCGCCGGGGCGAAGTAGATGCATCCCAGCTGGAAGTGTTCTTGCGCTCCGCGCGCCAAAGCCAAGTGTCCGTGGTGGACGGGATCGAAGGTTCCGCCAAGCAGTCCGATATTCATAGGTATCCAACAGCCAAACGCCGTGTTGTTTTCCTCCCCGGTGTATCTCTTGATTCACAAAATCCGGAATTTTGGGTACCGAAGTGATTCACAGGCCAAACTCGTTGTACATTCAGGCTAACCGTTGTGGCTGTGGTTGTACTCATGGTCAGCGCCCATCCATCAGCAACCACCTGAACTCCCGTAACTCGCGGAGTTCTCATTTTGGAACTAAAGTTGGTTTGGATGCGATTGAAGCTCCCCCTTCTTCGCGCACGCTACATTCCCCCGGCTCGGGCGCCCATCCTCCGATACGGCGTCGCTATCCTCAGCATCACTCTCGCCTTGATCCCGGCGCTAATGCTGGCGGATGTCGTCGAAAGCCGCCTGGTCGTGTTTGCCGTCGCCATTATGGTGAGTGCCTGGTACGGCGGCTGGAAGCCGGGCCTGGTCGCGACCTCTTTTGCGCTCACCGTCAGCGCCTATTTTTCTCTGGCTGGAGAACACTCCCCTGCCGAATATCGCAAAGCTATCATACATCTGACTCTATTTGTGTTTGTGGCACTGTTGATTTGCTCCTTTAATGCCGCCCTGCGTTCCGCTCAGGAGGGTTTGCGGCGTTCGGAAATCAATTTCCGTTCGCTGGTGACCAATGCTCCCTACGGGATTTGCCGCTGCGACTCGGACGGCATCCTGCTTAGTGCGAACCCGGCGCTTGTGAGCATGCTGGGCTACGCTTCGCCCTCCGAGTTGGTCGACGGCAACTTGGCGAACCTGTATGCCGACACCCAACAATGGTTTGTGGTCGCCGATCATTTTCGCTCCTCGCATCGCTTCAACGGGTTGATTGCCGATTGGGTTCGCAAGGACAGCATTCCCATCACGGTGCGCCTTTCCGGGCGCACCATTCGCGATGAGCACAGCACCACGTACTTTGAACTGTTCGCCGAGGACGTGACCGAGCATCGAGCCTTGGAGCAACAACTCCGCCAGGCCCAGAAGATGGAAGCCGTTGGCCGTCTGGCCGGCGGCGTTGCCCATGACTTCAACAATCTGCTGATGGTGATCTCGGGATACTGCGAGTTTCTGCTAGAGCGAATCGGTTCCGATCCGGCTGTCAGGGGCCCCGCTCAGGAAATCGCCAATGCCGCGAACCGTGCCACCGCCCTCACTCGCCAGCTCCTGGCCTTCAGCCGCAAGCAGATGCTCACTCCCAAGGTCTTGGACCTGAATGCGGTGGTTACTGAAAACTTCAAAATGTTGACTCGGCTAATCGGTGAAGATATCGAGCTGGTCATGGTTCCGGGGAGCGAGTTGGGCCCAACCAAGGCCGATCCCGGGCAGATCGAGCAAGTCATTATGAACCTGGCGGTGAACGCCCGAGACGCCATGCCCCGCGGTGGCAAACTCACCATTGAAACTGCGAATGTTTCGCTGGACGAAAGTTATGCTCGTCTTCACCCTCCGGTGGAGCCGGGCGAGTACGTAATGCTCGCCATGAGCGATACCGGCGTAGGAATGGATTCCGAAACCCAGAGCCGCATCTTCGAGCCATTCTTCAGCACAAAAGGAGCGAAGGGTACTGGCCTGGGCCTTTCCATGGTCTATGGCATCGTCAAGCAAAGTGGAGGCTACATCTGGGCCTATAGTGAACCGGGCAAGGGAACATCCTTCAAAGTCTACCTGCCTCGGGTAACGGAGACCGGCGAAGCGGCCGTGTTACAACCAGCGACTGCGGCCAAAGCCGTTCAGCAAGGACGAGAAACTGTTCTGCTGGTCGAAGATGAAGTCACTGTCCTGCGTCTCGCCCGCGAATATCTTGAGCGTCAGGGATACACCGTGATCGACGCCGGCGATCCCGCGACTGCGATCCTGATTTCCAACGCTCACTCCGGCCCCATTCACCTGCTCCTGACGGATGTCGTCATGCCGGGAATGACTGGGCGCGAACTGGCCAATCAACTTTGTCCGCGTCGTCCCGAAATGCGAGTGCTCTACATGTCGGGCTATACCGAGAATGCGATTGGCCAAAACGGCACCCTGGACGCCGGTATCACCCTGCTCCAGAAGCCCTTCACCCTCCTCACGCTCAAAGCAAAAGTGCGCGAGGTGCTCGATACCCCACTCTCCAAGGAGGTCTCCATGTCCGCCCGTTTAGCCATGCAAGTGGAAGCCGGTCTTCCGAACACGAAGCTTTCGCCGTTCCGTGCGCAACGCTTCAAACTCCAGTTGCCGCTGAAGTATAGGCCGATCGGAGAAGAAGCCTGGCGTGCCGGCACTACTGAGAACATCAGTCGCTCGGGCCTGCTGTTTCGAGCGGAAGAATTGATTCCAGCCAATGTCCAACTAGAGATCAATTTGGTGTTACCCGCGGAAATCGCGGGTTTGTCGGCGGCGGAAGTGGTATGCCGAGGGGAGGTAGTCCGCACGATGGAAGCCGAAACTCCTGCGATGAACCCAGCTCTCGCCGCGAAGATTCTGCAATACCACTTCCAGCACGGCTCCCACATGGCGGAGGCGTAGGGCTCAGACATTCTTAAAGCCGTGTCATCCTGAGCGCAGTTGCCGTCGCGCAGCAGCGGCAACGTAGTCGAAGGACCCCGCGGCTGTCTCGTCCACTATGACCCATCAGGGAGTTCTCTCATCCCTCCCCGCTAACAACCGCGAATTTCTTAATGAGCGCCTCTCCGCGTTCTCTGCGCTCTCTGCCTTTAAAGGCTCTTCCTGAAGGCGATCGCCCGAAGCCTGAAGCCTGACTCCTTCCACCTTGTCCGCCATCGTGTACTTCAATTCCTCGATGCCTTTCCCAGTCACAGCTGAGATCGGAAACAACTCGAGCCCTTGCTTCTTGCAATAACGCTTCAACTTCGCCAGCTTTTCTTTATTCGCGACATCGATCTTCGAAGCCACCATAATTACCGGCTTCTGGTCGAGTCCTGCGCCAAAGCTTTTCAGTTCGCCTTCGATCACTTCGATGTCCTTCACCGGGTCGGCACGGCCGCTCGCATCCGACACATCCACCATATGCACCAACAATCGCGTGCGCTCAATGTGCCGCAAAAACTGTATGCCCAACCCCGATCCCGTATGCGCCCCTTCGATCAGCCCAGGAATATCCGCCACTACAAAGCTGCGCTCTTCTTTCGCCTCGCCAACCGCCACGACGCCGAGGTTCGGCTGCAGCGTCGTAAAAGGATAATCCGCAATCTTCGGACGCGCCGCTGAGATACGCGAAATCAGCGTGGACTTGCCCACGTTGGGGTAACCGACCAACCCGACATCGGCCAGCAGTTTGAGTTCCAGGCGGAAGACGCGTTCTTCGCCGGGCCGTCCCTCTTCGTGCTCACGCGGCGCCTGATGGGTGGACGTAGCAAAGCGCGCATTTCCTCGCCCACCGCGCCCGCCGCACGCAATCACGACGCGTTCATCCGGGCGGGAAAAATCGTGTACCTTCTCGCCAGTTTCCCCGTCATACACAATCGTTCCCACTGGGACCTTCAATAAAACGTCTTCGCCCTCACGTCCCTTGCAGTTCGAACCCTCACCATGACGTCCGCGCTGCGCCTTGTACTCCGGATTGAAACGGAAGTGAACCAGAGTGTTGTGACGCTCGCTCGATTCCATAATGACGTCCCCGCCATCGCCGCCATCGCCACCGGATGGCCCACCCCGCGGAACATACTTCTCCCGCCGGAAAGCCAGACAGCCATTCCCGCCGTCCCCAGCCTTCACCCGAATTGTTGCTTCATCGATGAACATGCAAAAGTTGGATTTTCCTTTGTGTACGTTCGTGCCCTTTGTGGTTCAAGCCATTGAACTTCATCAACCACAAAGGACACGAAGGAAACCAAAATAAAAAAGCCCCAGCCCGAAGGCGAGGCTCTTCAAACCCGCGTGCCACGGGCGCTCGCCCGCGAAACGAGAAAAACTTACTCCACCGCGACGGGCTCAATCATGACGTACTTACCCAGCTGACCCCGGTCCTTGAACACAATCCGGCCCGTGATCTTGGCAAACAACGTATCGTCCTTGCCCCGGCCAACGTTCAACCCCGGCTTCACCCGCGTCCCCCGTTGCCGCACGATAATCGTTCCGCCGGGAACCAGCTGCCCGCCAAAAGCCTTGAAGCCTAACCGTTGCGCATTAGAGTCGCGCCCGTTTCGAGATGTGCCCTGCCCTTTTTTATGTGCCATAGTGTTTTCCGGAGCGCCGGCGTCCTCGCCGGCTGTCCCGAGGGCACCCTGCCCTCGCGCTTACTTCTTCTTTTTCGGCGCAGCCTTCTTGGCCGCCGACTTCTTAGCCACGGCCTTCTTCTTAGCCGGAGCCTTATGAGCCTTCGCCTCGGCTTTGACCTCTTCCGCCTCTACAGGGGCCAACTTCTTCGGCTTCGCCATTTTCTTAGGAAGCTCCGGAGCCGTAAATTTCTGCCCATCAAACGCAATTTCCGTAATTCGCACCGCCGTATATCCCTGACGATGTCCCCGCAGCTTCTTATACTGCTTCTTGCGTTTGTAATGGAAAACCAGGATTTTCTTCTCGCGGCCTTGCTCGACCACGTCGCCACTCACCAGCGCTCCGGGCTGCGGTTTGCCGATCTGGCCATCGCCGGCCGAAACCGCCAGCACATCGCTGAACTCAACCCGACCATCGGTGCCCGTGCCACGCTCTTCCGAACCCACGCTCTCCACGCGGATCACATCGCCCGGCGCAACCCGGTACTGCTTCCCACCTGTGCGGATGACCGCATACATGCTTATCTCTCCTAAGTCCGGCGCGTCCGCTTTCTGCGCAACGGGGAAAACGCAAAATCCATCCCGTCGCACACCGGCGCGATCTACGGAACCTGATGATTTCTATGCTTGCTGCTTTCCGCGTCGGCGCTCTCGGCTACCACAGCGGACGGCCCCAGAACGGAACCGCAAGTACAGGCAAACTCAACTATTCTAACGTGCGCTGATGAAAAGCGTCAAACCAAAACGCTGCGTCGAGGCCCAACGCACACGTCGCCAACCTCGCATTCCGAGATAGGATGCCCTGCCTAGGGAGGCACCCCTTGAGCCCGCCCTGCCGCAACAACCTACACCTCCGAAGATGGCCAGCCTTCGTCGGCGACACTCCGTGGTCGAAGCTCCATTTCATAAAACTCCCAGGGTGGTCTGAACGCGCAGAATGCGGATGAATTTACGAACGGTGGGCGGGTCCGCCAACCGTGATTTTGAATTGAATGAAAGCACGAGGAAAACATTATGAAAATCAAGCTTGCGACAATCGGCGTGCTGGTTATGCTCCAGATGACCGCCTGGGCCAGCACAGAAACAGTGGTTGGAATTTCCTCGGATCTGGAGACGGGAATGGCCCCACGGGCAACCTCATCGTCGATTCCTCGGGTAACTTTTACGGTGTAACGTTGCTGGGAGGTACCCACAGCAAGGGCACGGTTTTCGAGTTCTCCCCCAATGGCAAAGGCGGCTGAACTGAGGCCGTGCTCTACAGCTTTGGTTCGCAGAACGGTGACGGAGTTCAGCCCTCGTCAGGTTTGGTGATGGACAGTAAGGGAAATCTCTACGGAACCACGGAGTTTGGCGGGGCGAACCAAAGCGGTACGGTGTTGGAACTGTCCCCGGCTAGTGGCGGTGGCTGGACCGAGACCGTCATCTACACATTCGGTCCTTCGGGCAAAGGCGACGGACAATTTCCCGCCTCCGGCCTGACGTTCGATGCCCGGGGAAATATGTTCGGTACCACAGTCGGCGGGGGGTGCCTTGCATGAAGGCACACTGTATGAGTTGTCCCCGAGTTCAAGTGGCGGGACGGAAAGCATCCTGCACAATTTTCCCAGCTCCGGAAACGATGGAGCCAGCCCTCAGACAGGAGTTCTGGTCGGCAGAACACAGTCGCACCTGTATGGCTCTACGATGACCGGTGGCTCGGACGGAAGCATCTACAGGTTGTGGCTCAACAACGGACACTGGGTAGAAAAGAAAAGAGGATGCACGACAACGGCGGAGAACAAAGCGGAGGCGATCTGGTGATGGATCGCAACCTCAATATTTACGGCGCAACCAATAACGCAGGCGCGAATGCGACGGGCTCGGTGTAGGAAATGCACTATCGCCCGAACCAGACGCATAAGTTTCGCTTGCTCTATAGCTTTGGCACCAGCGGCAGCGGCAACGGAGCGTTTCCCCAGTCCGGCATCATTGTCAACGGTACTATATCCGGCACCACGGGATTTGGAGGAAGCAACGACGATGGTATTGTTTTTTCCCTGACCAAGTCTAAGAACGACCAATGGCAAGAAACGATTCTGTATAGTTTCACCGTCGGAAACGATGGCGGCGCACCGCTTGGTCAGCTAATTCAGGACAAGCAAGGCCATCTATATGGAGTATGCCTCCGGGGTGGCACGCAGGGCGGAGGCGTGGTTTTTGAAGTCACACCTTAACCCGGGCGTGAGATACGCTCGCCTTGCGCTTCATAGTTGGTAGATTCATTGCAACGAACTCAACACTGTCATCCCGACCGGAGGGGGATCGCCCGCGATAGCGGGCGATCTCACGGAGTGGAGAGACCTTGAGTTTGACGTTTTCCGGCCGCAACCGCTTTTTTCTTGCTCCCGCCCACCAACTAAGATATGATACGGAAAGTGCGGTTAGCTATTTGAGAATAGCCGTAAGACGCTCGCTCTTTGACAAACAAGACCGCTGGCCCTCGGAACCCGTTTCCGTCCCCCAAACGGAAACGCATTCGGCGCTTTGAAACGCCTAAGTCATTATTCTTCAAAGATTTGTAGGGTGGTGTGGCCGCAACTCCTTGATTCCAAGAGATCAGGGGGAGGCGGATACCCATGGTTACCCAAAAGTAAATACCCGCGGGCGACGCAAAACGGCGCTCCCTTTCCGGTCACCTTGCGACTCGTGAAGCTGCGCGAAGAGCGCATCCCGCCCACGCGCTACAATCAATCTGTGCGCCCACGCATTGCCATCCCCGTTCCGCATTCCACCGACCCCGAGTATGCCGAGCGCTCCCTGCCGCAATACGAGCGCGCACTCGCGATGGCCGGAGGAGAGCCGGTTCGCATCCCGCTGGATCAGCCGCCCGCGGAAGTGATGAAGCTGATTGAGCGCTGCGACGCCGTGTTGCTGCCCGGAAGCAAAGCCGATGTCGATCCCGCCAAGTACGATGTGCCCCGTGATCCGCAGACCGCCGCCGCTGACGCCGGCCGCGACACCGTCGACGAGTTGCTGCTGCAGGACGCCTACAACATGCGCAAACCAGTCCTAGGCATCTGCTACGGCCTCCAGATTCTGAACGTATACCGCACCGGCACGCTGATCCAACACATCGAGTCTCCCGTGAATCACGCCGCGGGACGAAAGGTCGCGATAGCGCACACTGTAGAAGTGACACCGGACTCGAAGCTGGAGAGAATCGTGCGGGCCGGCGGGGAAGGGCACGGCTTCAGCCGTGCCGCCCAGACTGAAAAAAAAGGGGCTTCAGCCGCTGAGGGCCACTCCGTTGTCGTCCCGGTGAATTCCAGTCATCACCAAGCTGCGGACGTTGTCGGCGACGGATTGCGCGCAGTCGCCCGCTCTCCGCAAGACGGAGTCATCGAAGCGCTCGAGGGCACGTCCCCGGATCACTTCGTGCTCGCGGTGCAGTGGCACCCCGAGCGGTCGGTCGATGAGGACGAGCCGTCGCGAGCAATCTTCCGTGCCCTGGTCGACGCCGCCCGAGTCAGGCACGAAAAACTAAAAGGAGAATTCGAGTCGGTCTGAAGAAAATAAGCCACGGATCAACAGGGATTCGCGCGGATCAATCCGAAAAAATGAACTAGCTAAAGGCCGTTGCAAAACCCAGGGCTCAACCCCTTGATTGACGCGGGTCGTTGACGCAGCCACGTGGCAGATCTGCAGATTTTGCTTGTTTTCTTCGCGCCAGATCTCCCCCACTAAAAAAATGCTGGTCCACTCGTTATTTTCTTGACAATGTAAATCTTACTCGATATACTCGAGTACATCTATGATCGCCCCCTCCGCTCACCAAGCCTGGCTCTTCTACTCCCCTCTGGCCCACGGCTGGGGATCATGGCCCGATCGAGGGAGAGAACCCGCACCCGACGTGCTCACCGTTTCGGCTGTCAGAAGCATGGAATTTCGGGCTCGCGCTGGACCTTGGCAATCTCTAGTCCTCGACTCCACGTTGACTGCGGGAAATAGTGGTCCACCTGGCTGGGAGACGCATGGGCCATCGGCACCGATTGGGCCTTGGCGAGTTGCCGGTCAAGCGGTCAAGCCGGCAACTCCAACCAACGCCCCTCGAGCACGCTTCAGCACGAAAATACTGGCTCAAACCACCAATTTTAAAACTTCGGGGTTTCGCAACAGCCTTTAGCTAGACTAGGTTTATTCCTGAGAATCGGTGCAAGTCCGCGGCTAGTTCTTCTTCTCTAGCAGCACGACGGCGTTCGCGATTGCCGCGTTGTCAGTGCTCAATCCTTCCGGCGTCTTGGCCTTGAGGCCGACGCAATCGGCGGGAACACCCAACAATTCCGCCACATGCTCGCGAATAGCAGCGGCGTGCGGACCAATCTTGGGCGCGGCAAGAATAAGCGTGGAGTCCACATTGACGACCGCGTAACCGGCGGCCTGCACCCGCGTCAAAGCCTCGCGCAAAAAAACGCCGGAGTCCGCGCCCTTCCACTTTGGATCGGACGGCGGAAACAGCGATCCGATATCAGGAGCCGCTACGGCGCCGAGCAGAGCATCGGTGAGCGCGTGCAGAAGCACATCGCCATCGGAATGGCCACCCAGACCTTTCGGATGAGCCACAGGGACTCCGCCGATCTTGAGTGGAACACCAGTTTTGAATTCGTGAGAATCCCAGCCGAATCCGATTCGCATCGCTGGTTGTTTTTCAGTCTTCAAAGCTCAATTCGCGCCTCATGAACCTGACTTCAAATAAAACTCCGCCAACTCCATGTCTGCCGGAGCGGTGATCTTGATATTTCTCGCCGATCCCATGACCACCGCTACTGCGTGGCCCGAGCGCTCAACCAGCGAAGCTTCATCCGTTCCCACAAATCCGTCGGCTGCGGCCTCGTCGAAGGCTTTCTTGAGCACATCGTAGCGGAAGCCTTGTGGGGTTTGCGCCATGACTACACGCTCCCGCGGGAGCGTGGCTGTGATCAAGGCTCCATCGGATGTGCGCTCGACTTGCTTCACTGTGTCGACCGCTGGCACGCCCGCAATCGCCGCGCCGAATTTCTGGGCTGCCCGAATCACACCATGAATGATCTCTTCCGTAACAAACGGACGCACGGCATCGTGGACCAGCACGATGTCGTCGTTCGTCGCGGAAACGGAACTCATCGCGTTGGCGACGGAGTGTTGGCGGTGCTCTCCGCCTTCCACCACATGAAGCTTCTTCTGCAGAATATCCTTGGCATCTTTCTCCAGGCGGGCGCGGAATCCCTCGATCTCATTTCCGCGCAGCGCAACGTAGATCTCCGACACCTCCGGACTGGCCACGAACTTGCGCAGAGTATGAATGAGAATGGGCGTGCCCCCAAGCTCAGTAAACTGCTTGGTTGCCCCAGGCTTCTTTCCCTTGGCACTCGGAGCCGAGGCCATGCGCGTCCCCAAGCCCGCAGCCGGAATGATTGCAACCACCTTCATAGCGGGCTGCAAGTATACGAGGGTGAGTGCGCGAGTTCAAATCGGATTGGAGCGATCCGGGTTACGCTTTACTCTCTTTCGGCGGCTCCCATAGCTCGGTTCGATTTCCGTCGGATCCATGATCCTGGCGAGGCGGCCATTATCAGATGCGTATCTGTATGGTTACATAACTCGGATGGTCAAGACATGCGTGATGAGTTGTGACAGCCTGAGCGATTCAAAGCGTGACGAGATACAGGATTTACCCTACCCGCATTTTGCTCACGTCGGAACTCTCTTTCCCACCACCACCGTGACGCATCGCGTGTCAGTATCGGCTGCTTCGTCCCAAGTTAAATAGTCTCAGTTACTTACATTAAACGAATCCAGAACGAACCTGGCAATCAACTTGCACATCCAAGGAGTGACTGCGTAGAAGAAGGCTTGCCGAGTTAGAGAGGATGATGTGAACAAAACTCGTTCCTGGTTCGAGCTCGTGACACCCTGTGCCGCTTCAGCCTTGGCAGTGGCTTTGTCGTGCGCCCTCCTTTTTGTTAGCGCCGCCGTCGCGTTCGCAGCTGCCGACGGTGGAAAGGCGGTCGAGGTTGCCAGTCGGGATACGGACAATGGGGGAAGAGCATTTGCTGGCCTGATTACCGACGATCACTGCGGCGCGAGGCATGAAATGGATTCTGGCATGAGTCCGGCGGAGTGCACGAAGATGTGTGTGCGGAAGGGTTCAAGATACGTGCTGGTCAAGGGCAGCAAGACGTACGCCCTCGCTGGAGACGAGAGTAAACTCGAGGGGCTAGCCGGTCAGCGAGCGACCATCGTTGGCGGTCTCACCGGACACACCATCAAGGTAATTTCGACAACCTCGGCACAGTAATTAGAATTAGACGAATTGGAAAAGACCTTCGCGACCTCAATGTCAAGACGGCCGATTGTCCATAGAGCTTTGGATCAATTGCCTTACTCTACCGGACGTTCCACGACGACTGGCGCGGTTTTCTTGGGGTCTCCGTTCGGGATCGCTGCGGATGTTGTCACCACGACGACCGGGCGAGGCTCCGTGCGAGCCATGATTCGCTCGTCCCATTTGCCAAAGATCATCTTTCCTGCCGTGGTCTGCAATACCGAGGTAACGGAAATGTCGATGGTCTTGCCAATCATTTTGCGGGCATTGTCCACGACCACCATCGTGCCATCGTCCAGGTATGCAACTCCCTGGTTGTATTCCTTGCCTTCTTTCAGGATGAACACCTTCATGGTTTCGCCGGGCAGCACGATGGGTTTCAGGGAATTTGCCAGCTCATTGATATTCAGCACCGCCACGCCTTGCAGTTGCGCCACCTTATTAAGATTGAAATCGTTGGTGATGATTTTGCCTTCGTAGAGCTTGGCCAGTTCAATCAGTTTCAGATCCACTTCGCGGACTGCGGGAAAGTCGTCCTCAACAATTTGAATTTGTACGGATGCCATCTTCTGCAGACGCTGAAGAATATCGAGGCCGCGGCGTCCGCGATTACGCTTGAGGGAATCAGCCGAATCGGCCACCAGTTGGAGCTCGCGCAGCACAAACTGTGGAGTCACGATGACGCCGTCCAGGAAGCCGGTCTCGGCGATGTCGGCGATGCGGCCATCAATAATGACGCTGGTATCCAGAATTTTGTAGCTCTTCCGGGATTGCTTCTCGCCGCCGAAAACGCCGCCCAGCGCCGCCAGATTGAGCAGATCGCCTTTGTTGGCGCCCACGATCAGTCCAACGTAGGCCATCAAAAGCATAACCATAATTTGCAGGAAGCTCTGAGTGTGCCCCGGAGGAATACTGTTGCGAATCACGAGGGCGAACAGGTAGGCACCGAAAATTCCGAGCACGCTGCCGATCGCGGCTCCGATCAGACGTTTCAGGCTCACCAAACGCAACCGCCACTCGAAGGTGACGATCGCAATGCCGAGCAGTGCCCCAACTCCCGCATCCAGCTCGGGATCGAGACCGAAGGGCTGAATAAGGTAGCAAGTAACAGCAACAAAAATAACAAATAGTAGACGAACCGCTATTAAGTCCACGGATGGACCTCCTCGGAACCCACGTGCTTAAACTCCAAGTGGAGTTCCGCACCGGCCGCCTAACCGCCGAATGTATTGCGGCCAGTGATCTATATGCGGAGCCTATGAATGAAACGGCTATGAAACTGCGCTCCGTTCTCTGTGCCTCTCTCTGTGCCTCAAATCTAGTCCCTAAAATCTGTCCAGAAATCAGACAGAGGACATACTACAAATATTCCAGTGGAAGTATATACCTGATGGGAAGCCCGCGAGATTACGCAGGTCACAGTCCCCCAGGTGATAAGCAAACTGATCGAAACGTCGGGCGGATTGCTGGTAGACTTTTCAGGATATGAAAGCCATTGTCATCAGTCGGTTAGGTGGGCCGGAAGCGCTGGAAGTACGAGACGTTCCAGATCCCGTGCCTAGCGCGGGACACGAACTGGTCCGGGTGCGGGCTGGCGGGTTGAACTTCGCCGACTTCATGACCGCTCAAGGCGGCTATCCGGGAACGCCGAAACCTCCCTTAATCGCTGGCCGCGAATTTTGTGGCGCAAGGGAGAGCGATGGGCGGCTGGTGATGGGCTATACCCAGTGGGCAGCGTTTACCGAGCGCGTCGCGGCCCGCACCGATTTGTTGTGGCCGGTCCCGGCGAACTGGACCGCAGAGGAGGGGGCGGCTTTCCCAGTGAACTACTTCACGGCGTACTTCGCCTACTGGAAGGCCGGACTCATCGAGTCGGCGAAACCGGATGCTGGTGCTGTTTCTCGAGTTCTGATTCACGCAGTTGCGGGCGGCGTGGGAACGGCGGCGGTGCAGATCGGAAAGCTGCTCGGCGTGGAAATGTATGGGACATCTTCTTCCGATGAAAAGCTTGCGCGAGTGAAGGGACTCGGCTTGCAGCACGGTATCAACTACAAAGAGCACGATTACGAAGAAGTGATCAAAGGTCTGACCGGGGGCGACGGTGTAGACACAGTGTTTGAAATGTTGGGTGGCGAGCACACCACCAAGAGCGTGCGATGCCTTGGGGATTTCGGCCGCGTCATCGTGTACGGAACTGCGACCGGTCAAAAATCGAAGCTGGACACACGGCTGCTTTATGCGAAGGGCGCAAGCGTGCACGGACTCTGGCTGACATATCTATCAGCTAAACGGGAGTTGATGAACCAAGCCTGGCAACAACTTTCCGCCTGGACCTCGCAGGGCCACTTGCATCCCGTGATTGGGCACGTGTTGCCAATGGAACGTGTCGCCGAGGCATACCAATTACTAGGCGAGGGGAAAAACTTCGGGAAAGTGATTCTCGAGATCACCTAGGCTCGCACGGCCTAACACAGATCCGCTGTTCGCTTCCGAACGCGATGAATCCATTAGCGGACACCTGACGTCATCGCACGATGTACTTCTCGCTTGTAATCAGCACACTCTTGTTGAGTCTGTTGGAAAGCCGCGTGCAATGGGCAATTTTAGATGTGAGCTTTGTGAAAGTTTGTGAACTCTCGTAACAAAATGTGCGTAGTGATAGACAACAAATGTTGTGCAAGTCACAAGCTGCCTCAATTGCTAACGACGCTGCTGATGAAGCGTCCAAGTGAATAAGTGCGCTTTGTAGCAAGGGAACTAACTGGCATCTAACGACGTATTAGACACAGTGAGGATGGAAGTTCGGACGACCAACCAGCCGCACCGACTTTCAGGAAACAATTTCAGGGGTTAAGGGACTGGTTCACTCTCGGTTTGGCGGCCCAGGTGAACGCAATCCCTGCAGCAGAGAGCCCGCGGTCTTGCGGCCACGCGCTTTCTCCTTAACCCCGCGGCAGCATTGTAAGTCTTTCGCGGCAAAACGCAAGTTTTTCGTGCAAGACGAGTCCAGGCCGCCCACAAACGATTCCCGACGTTTATCGGGAAAGAAAAAGGAGTGTCATGAAATTCCAAAGTATCTCCAAGAGTTTGCTGGTGGGACTGGCTCTGTTGCTTGCGACAACCGCATTCGCGGCTGCCAACAAGGGATCGATGCAGTTGCTGGATCCGGTTACAGTGAGTGGGAAGCAATTGCCCGCAGGTGATTACTCGGTGCAGTGGGATGGCAGCGGTCCGAATGTTGAGGTGAACATTTTGAAGGGTAAGAAGGTCGTGGCCACAACCCCGGCGCGGCTGATTGACCTGAGTCAAAAACCAGCCAGAGACGCTGCCGTGGTGAAGAACAACGACGATGGCAGCAGGTCCCTGGCTGAAATTCACTTCGGGGGGAAGACGTACGGCCTGGCAATTGGCACCGAATCAGCCAGCATGGACGGTAGCGGCAGCAGCAAGTAGATCTGCTGCTGATCTAGCGCGCGAAACGGGGAGCCTCAAGCTCCCCGTTTGTTCTCGTAATCACCAATCGAGGTCGCCCTGCTCAAACGCTATTTCGCTGAAGCCCACACATCATCGAAGTAATTAACCAGAGCGCGCCGCGGTTTTTCCTTTGTGCCTTTCAGCGCAATCTTTTGCTCCAGCGTCGTATTTCCGGTTAGGCGGGCCCGTCCCAGAAAGATAGTGCGCCCGTCCGCCAATTCGAGATAAATCGGTACCAGCATGCGGAAATGTTCGTTGACGTTGGATTGCGTCAACTGGAGACCAAACACCACATCGCCGCTGGCATCGTTATCGAAAGTAGACTGGATGCTGTAGCTCGGTAGCGCCGTCCCCTAGACGTATTCATCGAAAAAATGGTTCCTCCGCCGAACGCAGCCATTTCCGGCGTCATGTGTTTTTCCACCACTGCCTTGAAGTCCTCGGTCGTGACGGCACGGCCAGCGTACGTCCGCACAAAGTCCTGCATCGTTGCTTTGAAATTCTGGTCTCCAGTTTTGCGGTCCCACATCATCATGCGAACCATGTGCAGGATGTAAGCGCGCCAGGCGGACGAGGCGTCCGCCTCTACGGATTTTTCAGTACTTGGGCATTCTGGGATCGACGCGATCTGCCCAGGCCAGTATCCCGCCAGCCAGATTGTGCACCTTCTTGAATCCAGCCTGTTGGAGGAACGTGACCGCCTTGGCGCTGCGCACGCCGGAGCGGCAATGTGCCACGATCTCGCGGCTGGAATCAAGTTCGTGCACGCGCTTCGGCAGATCGCCGAGCGGGATCAAGTGTCCGTTGATATTGCAGATTTGATATTCATGGGGCTCACGCACGTCGAGTACGAAAAGGTCCTCGCCTGCGTCCAAACGCCGCTTGAGCTCTTCGACTTGTATTTCGGAAATTCCTGCTTCCACTGGTTTCTCCTGGCTTTTTTCTTCACCGCGAATTCCACAAAACTCGTTGTAGTCTATCAGTTTTGTGATGGTGCGATGCGTTCCGCAGGCGGGGCAGTCGGGATTTTTACGCAACTTGAGCTCGCGAAATTTCATACCCAGGGCGTCGACGAGCAGCAGCCGACCAATAAGTGGGTCACCCTTGCCAAGAATCAGCTTGATGACTTCGGTCGCCTGAATTACGCCCACGAGGCCCGGCAGAATGCCCAGCACTCCACCTTCCGCGCAAGAGGGGACCAGTCCCGGTGGAGGCGGTTCGGAATACAAACATCGATAGCACGGACCGTCTGCGGTCGCGAAAACGCTGGCTTGACCTTCAAAGCGGAAAATCGAACCATAAACATTGGGCTTGCCGGTGAGCACGCAAGCGTCGTTCACCAGATAGCGGGTGGGGAAGTTGTCGGTGCCATCGGCAATCATGTCGAACTCGCGAAACAGTTCGAGCGCATTCTCGCTGCTCAGCTTAGTTTCAAACTTGCGAATGTTTAGAAACGGATTGATCGCCTTTAGCTTCTCAGCGGCAGAATCGAGTTTCTTGCGCCCCACGTCGGCTGTTGTGTGGATGATCTGCCGTTGGAGGTTTGTGTAATCGACTACATCAAAGTCCACGATCCCGAGCGTGCCCACTCCAGCCGCTCCCAGATAAAGCGCCAATGGCGGAACCCAGCCCGCCGGCTCCAATACACAGCACACGCGCGGTCTTGAGCTTCTGCTGCCCCTCCATGCCCACCTCGGGCATGATCAAGTGACGCGAGTAGCGCAGGATTTCGTCATTGGTAAGAGCGGCGGCTTCGGGTTTCGCTTCCGTCGGCTTGACTTCGGTAATGGTGGCCATAAAACCTCTGTTCAAAGACGCTAATTTTAATGATTACGAATTGGACGACTAGAAACAACAACGGAACGGACAACAACAGCAGGCGCTGTGGCGAGACATTCGGGAAGTGGTCCATCCGCAATTCATTGATTGGTACGGGTTCACCAGCCTCCGGCAATCGAAGGCACTATCGAAATAGTATCACTGTCCTTGATTGCGGTGGCCTCTTTTTGCAGGTAGCGGACGTCTTCGTCATTCAGGTAAACATTCACAAAAGAACGGAGTTTGCCGTCGTCGGTGTAAAGATGCCGCCGTAGTTCAGGATGCTTGGAAACCAGTCCGGACAAGGCTTCCGCGACGGTTCCGGCCTTAACCTCGACCGTCGGCTGCTTGCCGGCGTATTGGCGCAGAGGAGTGGGTATGTGGATCTTCGTCATCTTGGTAAATGATGCCGGAACGGAGCCTCGGGATTCAGTTGGTCCGAGACGTTGCAAGCAACGTCTTACAGACGTATTTGACGCAATCCCTGTAGAAACGTAGCTTGCTACGTTTCTGCTTATTCCACTTCGATC
Source organism: uncultured Acidobacteriota bacterium (assembly GCA_963838905.1). GTDB lineage: Bacteria > Acidobacteriota > Terriglobia > Terriglobales > Acidobacteriaceae > JABDBE01. The sequence continues at coordinate 109,738 of CAWITE010000009.1, read as the reverse complement.
TTCTCGTCCACCAGTTTCTTGTCGCTCTCGTCGCCACCCGTTAGTTCGAACGAATTCGTCAGCGTTGCTTTCCCTTTCTCCACGCTCGTAATCACGTAAGAGCAACCCAACCAGTGCGCTTCAGCCAGATCAGTTGGCGACCAGCGCGCCGGGTGGTCGGGATGCGAGTGATAGAACCCAACGATGTCTTCGCCGCGCTCCCGGCCTTCCCGCTGGACGCGAACCAGTTCCCGCGGATCAATGTGATAGCGATTCTGCGGTGAATCTGTACGCGTGTTGCCGCAACGGGCGTTGGATGTCACGGTGCGCACTTCCCCGTCCATCTGTCCCAGTAAAATCCCACAGCACTCATGGGGATAAGTTTCCTCGCCGTGCTGGCGAAGGGACTCGTAATTCTTGCGCTCGATCTTCAACATAAAACCATTTACCACAGAGACACAGCGTCACAGAGAAGTCCAAAAGCAATTCATTTCATGCCTGCTCTGTGACGCTGTGACGCTGTGTCTCTGTGGTGGAACGTCTGCTATTCCTGCCAGAATCTCTCGCTTAAATACTTGTCCCCTGAGTCGCACAGAATTGTCACGAAAACCGCACGCTCATTTTTCTTCAACTGCCGCGCCAGTTGCAGGCAGCCGACTACGGCCGCAGCCGCCGATATTCCCACCAGCAAACCTTCCTCGCGGGCCAAACGCTTGGCCATGGCATAAGCGTCTTCGGTAGAAATGCCAAGGTCCGCGTCGGCCAGCGAAGCATCGTAAATTTTTGGAACAATCGCGCTAGCCATGTGCTTAGTGCCTTCGATTCCATGGAAGGCCGAGTCCGGCTGCAGCGAAATACAGCGGATGCGCGGATTCAATTCCCGGAGCCGCCGAGTCGTCCCGACGAAAGTTCCACTCGTCCCCAGCATCGCCACGAAGTGAGTGACGCGTCCTTCCGTCTGTTGCCAGATTTCATTGGCCGTGCCATGGTAGTGAGCTTGCCAGTTGGCGTCGTTGGAATACTGGTCGGCATAGTAATACAGATTCGGGTGCTTAGCAGCGAGTTCGCGCGCCATGCGGATAGCGCCGTCGGAACTGTCAGCAGGATCGGTATAAATAATGTTAGCTCCGTAGGCGTGCAGGATGCGCTTACGTTCGACCGATACATTCTCCGGCATGCACAGCGTCACCGGAAAACCCTGTGCGGCGCCGATCATGGCATACGCAATGCCGGTGTTGCCGCTGGTCGAATCCAGCAGAATTTTACCGGATGTTAACTTGCCACTGGCCCGGGCTTGAGCCACGATGTTGGAAGCGGCGCGATCCTTGATCGAGCCGCCGGGATTAAGCCACTCAGCTTTGCCGAGAATCTCGACTCCGGATAGATCGCTGCCGATGCGTGCCAGCCGGAGCAAAGGAGTATTGCCGATACGATCCACAGTATGCTGCCCCAAAGTGAGGCTGCTGAGCGGATCGCTCCCGTCTGCATGTGTCGAGGAACTAGGCACTTCCGCGATATTTGGAGACAAGCGCTGCATAAACTTCAAACTCGATGGCCGTGACCTACGTAATGTTCCTTAAAGGCAAAATTAAGCGTGAGGAACGACTGTTTGGATTATAAGAGAGACTGATTGGTTCCACCGAAGATGCGGGCAGCGTACTTTTTTCAAGGAGCCGCATCTAACCTAAGCGAGAACGAAGGACGAAATGGCATCGAAGGTAGAACAACGGACTTATGAAGAGGCGCTGGCCTGGCTCCGCGACCACGGCTTTGATCTGCTCGAGGCCCCGGGCACGCAAGGGCGCGTGTTCCTGAAGAAGTACAACGTATCCGCCGCCATCCAAAAAAACGGCGACGACGGGGTAAAGATCTTTGCCTATCCCGGCTACCTGATTGGCAGCGAAATTTCGAAGCTGGTCAACAAGGGATACCAGCAGTTCCTCAAGACCGCCAAGACCGAAGTCCCGGCAACCGCCGACCATCTGAAGGCCTTGCAACAGTTCACGGAAGAATTAAAGGAAGGCTTGGGGCTGCCCACCCTATACAACGAATCGCTCGGCACGGTCAGCGAATCGTATCAATACGATCGCGTCGAGAATCGCGACAAGCCAGCAGCCGACCGGCCGAAGCGTCCCTGGGAAAGAGCCGGGGTCATGGCCGCCGCCGCGAAAAAGGGCCGTGCTTAGCAGGCAACCTTGAATCGCTGTGCCTCAATCGCTGGAATCACGAATGCTCTTTCGTGATTCATCATCTAGCTTTATGCTGTTTAGGACATCGTAGCCGTTGACTGCGCAGTTTCTTTCCGGAAGTCATGATTCCAATTCGCCTCTATACCATGATCTTGGGTGGCGCGGGCGCTCTGCTGGCCGCGTATCTCCTGCTGCGTCGCAAGCCCAAGGGTCCGGATGAACTGGAACGGGAACGGCGGGCGTGGCTCGACCGCGTCGGCCGTATTACCGACGGAACCGTCATCGACGTTCAGGAAATGCAGCCCGAGGGGCGCAAGCCTGCCACGTTCCTGATCTTTCAGTATGACGTGGCTGGCGTATCCTACGAAGCCTCGCAGGACGTTACTTACTTGCGCCAACTGATCAACCTCCACTCCTGCCGCTTGGGCCTGCCAACATCGGTGCGCTACGATCCCCAGAATCCAGGGAACTCTATTGTGGTTTCGGAGCGCTGGATGGGATTGAGGCAGTGAAGCTGTGAGCTCTCAGCCCTCAGCAAGCCTATATTGATGTTGTGGGATGGAGGTCACAGTGGTAATTGTCACAATGGTTGGAGTGCGAAAGCTGAAAGCTGACCGCTGATGGCTGCCCTTCTAGCTTCCCGCTGCGAATCCGCCGCTGTGGGCCAAAGTGAGCCGCAGGAACTTATGGGGATTCACTGGAGTGTCATTAATGCGGACTTCGTAGTGCAGGTGTGGACCGGTACTGCGACCGCTCAGCCCGACATATCCGATCGTATCGCCCCGTCGCACAAACTGTCCGGGAACAACCGCATAGCTCGCAAGATGCCCGTAGCGGGTGGTAATTCCGTGACCGTGGTCAAGGGCGATAGCCCGCCCATATCCACCCATGAAATCGGCGAAAGTCACCACGCCATCGGCTGGAGCGACGACCGGCTGCCCGTAGGAAGCTGAGATATCGATTCCACTATGGAACGCACCCTCGCCGTTGAACGGATCGGTTCGCTCTCCGAAAGATCCCGTCACCGGACCTTCTACCGGCCAAAGGTTGGGAGCTGAATTGGCACGTAGCCAGTCCGCTGTCGTCACATTGCGCGTCAGGCCGAGAGAGATCCCAGTCGCGGCGGCGCCGCTTAGAGCGGTGTCTTTCAGCGCATAAAGCCGATCCAGGGAAGAACTAACTTGGGCGTCCTGAATGTGATCTGAAGCTTCTGATACCAGAGTAGGCTCCGACTTCAAACCGTAGAGGGAAGAAACTTCGCTGGCCAATGAACCCAGCGACGCGACCTGAATGTCTCGTTCCTGCGCGACCTGCTCCAGCCGCGAATAGCGGTTTTTCAGCTCATCCTTCTGGGTTCGCAGCTCATTAAAGCGGGAGACCTTCAAAAGCATTCGCATGTAGGAACTGGCAATTCCGGTCAGGCTCAGGACCCCAATCGCCGCTCCTACAACTAATACGTACAAATAGTGGACTGGGATGGGTATCTTACGGAGTTGCCCGTCCTCGCCACGCGCTACGAAAAGTATGTAGAAACGCTTACGCAATATTTCCCCTTCGTTAAATAATCGGATCGACTATCGCGGCAGGTTCGCCGTGTAGATCCTAACGCCCGATCCCTGTGGCGATCCTACCTTTTCCCTTCGGGAATAAGGTCAGTAAATCGCTCCGTCCTACCGGAACCAGGGTCAGGCCCGAAAATCTCTGTGCCTGCAATCCTAACCGCATGCGGCACTTAGCTCGGCCAGAGTATTTGGAAGCAGCTTCGCAACGGTACCAAAGTAGATTCGTCCTGTCAACGACCCAGAGGGTTACGAAAGGCAGGCGGAACCACGGTACCTGGGCGGGTTACCAGCGGTAAACTTCTGCAGTGTAAAGAACAATCCGGCATGGTCTGAGGGGTTGCAACCCTTGAACTGCTAGCAACGCTCACCAGTCGCAGTGGTTTGTTAGATGGATGGGAGTCGGCAGCGGTTGCCCGGCGGCAATGTCGGAATTCGTACCATATTTCGACGCGCCCAAGCCTCCCCGCTTGTATATGATTGAGCCACCGTGCCTCTCGCCGAAAAACTGCTCATTTCTCGCATCCGAAGTCGCGCGACTCGCAGAAAAGGGATTGCGGCAGGCATCGGGGATGATTGTGCCATCCTGCAAATACCCGCCGGTCACCAAGCCTTGGTTACTACCGATTTCAGCCTGGAAGGGATTCATTTCCGGCGCGAGTGGCACTTCCCCGAAGTCGTTGGGCATCGCTGCCTCGCCCGCGGCCTGAGCGACATCGCTGCCATGGGAGGCACGCCCGTTGCCGCATTCTTGTCTCTTGCCCTGCCGCAAAACCTGCGCCAACCCTGGGTTGACCGGTTCATCAAAGGCTTGCTCGGACTGGCCGAGCGGTTCAAGGTGAGCCTCGCGGGTGGAGATACGGCACAAAGTCCGGGCGGAATTCTGGCCGACATTGTAGTCATCGGATCGGTCCCCAAAGGGAAAGCAATCCGGCGCTCGGGTGCCCGCCCCGGAGACAGAATCTACGTAACCGGTGCGCTGGGAGGCGCCGCCGCCGCGCTGAACTTACTATTCTCCGGCAAGAAACTTCGGCAAGCCGATTTTCCCCGGCACTTCCATCCCGTCCCCCGAATCGAGGTTGGCCAGTTTCTGCTCGAAAAACGTCTCGCCTCGGCCATGATCGATCTCAGCGACGGCCTCTCCACAGATCTGGGGCATATCTGCGAAGAGAGTGGTGTTGGCGCGCAGATCCAGGCCCCGGCTATAGCCCGTGCCAGCGTAGGGAAACCAGCCCACGAAGTCGATCTGCAGTTCGCTTTGCATGGCGGTGATGACTACGAACTGCTTTTCACGGTGCCTCGTGGCAAGCGAGTCCATCCCCGAATCGCAGGTGTCGACATCACTCAAATTGGCCACGTCACGCGCAACCAGCAACTCATCCTCATGAATGACCAAGGCGTGGGACTCGAACTGCGCTCCCAAGGTTGGGAGCATTTCAAACGGTAGGCCCGGAGATGGACTGTGCGGCGGCGGGTCTTTGACCCGCCCGCTCGAGCCAAAGCTCGTATCCGTTTTCTAAAGCACGTGACTTTCGTGCTACCCACGCCCCATCTTTATCTGTTGCCCGCCCCCCCAACGGGATTAATGTAGCTCTATGTTGTTCCCAAATTCCGTTCCTCTTCTGATCGGGTGTTGTCTGTGGCTAAGCGTCACGCTGAGCGCCCAACCCGCGTCCCTGCCTCCGGTGGCCAAGCCCGCCGTCGACAACGCCTTCGTCCAGAAACAATTCGGATCGACCTGCTCTCTCATCGGAATCGAGCCGCTCATCGCCGACTTGGACAGCGACGGCATTGAAGACATCGTCATCCCGGCCCGCTGCACCAATCCAATGATGGACCAGGTCGAAGACAGCTTCGTCGTCGTCGATCCCTACAACAGTTTCTTCGGCTACGGCAATCCTAAGATCACCACGCAATTTTCTTCGGACGATCCGGAACATCGCGGATACTCTCTGTTGGTGATTCATGGAGCCGGTGCCGAGGCCTGGCACTCAGCCACTCCCAAAGCGAAGTTCATCATCATAAATCTGCCCTTCAAGCAGGTCGTCGTGAAGAAATTGGCCCTCAAGAAAAAGAGGCTGATCATGGGAATCTTCGCCGAAGAGACCGGCGGCGATCAGGCGACATCCGTAGTTTTCTGGGATGGCAAGAGATATAAATACACGCCACTAGGCTCCAGCATGGAGTAATCGCAGTCAATGGAGGACGGGCGTCCCTGCCCGTCGAGCCGGGCGAAGCCGGCAATGGTAGAGATCGTTGTCAATCTCCACCTAATTTCTGATCCCCGCAACCCGCTATAATTCTCCCGCCATGAACCTCGAACAGAAACTGGCTGAACTGAAGAAGCGCGACCATCTCGCTGAAGACGGCGGCGGCGAGCGGCGGCGTGAAAAGCAGCACAAGGAAGGCAAGATGTCGGCCCGCGAGCGGATTGAGTTCCTGCTCGATGAAGCCACATTCGAGGAAACCGACAAATTGGTCACCCATCGCTGCAACGACTTCGGCATGGCCGAGCAAAAGTTCTACGGCGATGGCTTCATCACGGGATACGGCCGCATCGAAGGCCGCCTCGTCTTTGTCTTCGCCCAGGATTTTACGGTGTTTGGCGGATCGCTCTCCGAAGCCAACGCGGCCAAGATCGTGAAGATCATGGATCTCGCAGCCAAAATGGGAGCTCCCGTCATCGGCCTTAACGACTCCGGCGGCGCCCGCATTCAGGAAGGCGTCATGTCGCTGGCCGGCTACGCCGACATCTTCTTAAGAAATACGCTGTACAGCGGAGTGGTTCCTCAGATTTCCGCTATTATGGGCCCATGCGCCGGAGGCGCAGTTTACTCGCCGGCGATTACCGATTTTATTCTGATGGTCGACAAAACCTCGTACATGTTCATCACCGGCCCCGATGTAATTAAGACGGTCACCCACGAGGAAGTCACCAAAGATCAACTAGGAGGCGCAGAGACCCACAACGAAATCTCAGGGGTGGCCCACTTTAAAGCACACGACGACGCCGAGTGCCTGTCGATGGTCCGAGAGTTGCTCAGCTTCCTGCCCTCGAACAATCTCGACGACCCGCCACGCAAGCCCTGCACCGATCCCATCGATCGCGCCGATCCCGCGCTGGACAAGATTGTTCCCGACCAATCAAACTTGCCTTATAACATTAAAGACGTAATCCACGCCGTGGTGGACGACGGCTACTTCTTCGAAGTCCAGGAACACTATGCAAAAAATATCGTCGTGGGTTTCGCACGCCTGAATGGAAAGCCCGTAGGAATCGTAGCCAACCAACCCGCTTTTCTAGCCGGCACGCTGGACATCAACGCCTCCATCAAAGGCGCCCGCTTCGTACGTTTCTGCGACTGCTTCAACATCCCGCTGGTGACCTTCGAGGACGTCCCTGGATTCCTCCCCGGAACCAATCAGGAATATGGAGGCATCATCAAACACGGCGCCAAGCTGCTATTTGCCTTCGCCGAAGCCACGGTACCAAAGGTGACGGTCATAACCCGCAAAGCCTACGGCGGAGCCTACTGCGTCATGGCCTCCAAGCACATTCGCACCGACGTGAACTATGCCTGGCCCACCGCCGAGATCGCGGTCATGGGCCCGGAAGGCGCAGTGGACATCGTCTACAAACGCGAACTGGAGAACGCTGAGAACCGCGAAGCGGTTCGTCAAAAAAAGATCGAAGAATTCCGCGAGCGCTTCGCCAATCCTTACGTAGCCGCCGACCGCGGCTTCGTAGACGCAGTAATCCAACCCCGCGAAACCCGCAAAAAACTAATCCAGGCCCTGGAAATGCTAGAAACTAAGCGCGACAAAAACCCGCCCAAGAAGCACGGCAACATCCCGCTCTGAAGCACGGTGTAGAGCGGACACTCCTGTCCGCCGCCTCTGAAGTTGAATTGCATTGCGGCAGTGCCGCCGACCCGTCACCGTCTGATTCCAAAAACAAAGATACCCTGAGGCTCTGAACCTACAAAGTGTGCAGATAAGCCAGCAGATCGTTGATCTGTTGCTGACTGAGAACCTGGGCGTAGCCAGGCATTTTGTTCCGCCCCATGCGAACGATGTCGGTGACCCGATCGTCATTGGCGGGCATCCCGCTCATCGGCAGATATTGGCGCTGGAACACGCCTTTCATGCTGGGCCCCTGCCGTCCCCGCGAAGAGTAAGGCGCATGGCACCGGTCGCAATAGTTGTCATAGATCCGGCGCCCTGCGATCTGCTGCGGATTGAGTCCAAGTTCCGCGTCGCTCTTGCGCCGCTGAACATCGCAACCAGCTAGCAGAACGAAAGAAACCAGGAAACAACCAGCAAACAGTTTCAGATTCTTAATTCTGGTCTGCCGCTTGAGCGAGAGGTGAATGCGAAGTTGCTCCATTTGTCCGTCGAAACCCGAAAACAAACCGCTACAATAGTAAAGCAAAGCCATGCCCAGCGCGGGAAGCGACGTGACGGCAAAACGAGTGACGGTAAAGCGAGTCTACGAACGACCCGCCCGAGCGGACGGGAAGCGCGTGCTGGTCGACCGCCTCTGGCCCCGCGGACTGAGCAAGGCCCGCGCCGCTGTGGATCAATGGCTGCGCGATTTAGCCCCGTCCGACACTCTGCGCAAGTGGTTCCATGCTCACCCTGAAGCCTGGCAGCTATTCCGCAAGCGTTATCTCAAAGAGCTGGCCCGTCCAGAATCCGCCGCAGCCCTCGATGAACTCTATCGTTTGGCCGACCGCCGAAAGAAGCTGACCCTGCTTTTCGCCTCCAGGAATGAAGAGAGAAACAACGCCGTGGTTTTGAAAGATCTCCTGGACGGAATGCGCAAGCCGCCAACCGGCACCGGCCCCGGCGGAGTCCGCGCAGTGCGCGATCGTCAAACAAAAAGAATGCGGAGGTGAAAGGAAGCGCTTAGCATTTGGCAGTTTGCATTTAGCTCTTTGCCCGACGATTCCAGCGAGAGCGCCTTGCGGGGCTGAGGGCTGAGTGCTAGCTGCTAATTGCTAGCAGCTACTTCTCCTCCACAATCGCTTCCACAACGCTGTCTATCGCATCGGGAACGCGTTTGTTGGGAAGGTTGAAATTGTTGGTGAGAATGGAAAACGCGATCTGCTGGCCGCGAGCGGTGGTCGCATAACCGGAAAGCGTCTTGACTCCGCCGAGCGAGCCAGTCTTAGCATAAACGTGCGTCCGCGGATTAAGATTCGGGAAGCGATCCGCCAGGGAACCGTCGATCCCGGCTACCGGCAGCGTTCCCCGAAAGTTGGCACCCCACGACTGGCTCGCTGCATAGCGCAGCAACTGCACGATGGCGTGGGGTGTCACCAGATTTTGACGGGAGAGGCCGGAGCCGTCGTAAAAAAGATACTGGTCGCTGGGCACGCCGGCCTGGTTCAGAAAGCCGCGCAGCACTTCGAGCCCGCCTTCGACTGTGCCCGCGGTTCCTTTCTCTCGACCCAACAAGCGCAGCAGAATTTCCGCATGAAGATTCTGGCTGACCTTGTTGATCACCCGCACATCTTCGATCAGCGGCTTGGACTGGTAGCTGGCCAGCACCAGCGGCTGATTGGGCAATGTGCGCGAAGGTTCATCACCGCCGCGGGCGGCCGCGGAAGCTGTGACCGTCAAAGTGGAAAGACTGGCCAATTCAGTGTGCCGCGTACGCTGTTTGCCGTAGACAACGATGCTGCGGTTCTCCAGTAATTGGTGGAAGAGCGCCGCGGCGAATTCAGCGGGGTCTTCGATGGCGAGAGCTTCGTTGGTGCCGCCATCATCCAGCGGCACGTTGCCCCATACGGTGACCAACATGGATCCGGGCTCGCGGTTGATGAAAATTTTCCGGCCTGTGCCCGCAGGCGTAGTGATGATGCGATTGTCGATGCGATAGTAATCGGCGAATGGCGTGATGTTGACGAAAGCGTGCTCCCCAGCGCGATCCGCGGGGAGAATATTCACGAACACTACATTGTCGTTGATGGTGAGTGCGGAGACTGGCGCGCCGTCGGCGAGAACCAAGTCATCCTGACTCCAACCTTCACCGTAGCGCTCGAAGGCGAAATAAGAGTCGTCGGCGATGATATTGCCATCGACGTACTTAACGCCCTTCTGGACTAGTGAATCCGCTAGTTGTTCAAGCACCTGAATGGGATGATCGTTGCGCGAGGTACGCAGGTTGTACGGCAATTCGCGGCCAGAAAGATTGGGGTCGCCGCGGCCGACCAGCACGAGGTCGCCGGTAAGGCGTCCATATTTGTCGAGAACTCCACTGGTCTCGACGGTGGTGCGCGACGTGTAATCTGGCCCGATCAGCGCGAGCGCAGCGGCAGTGGTGAACAGCTTGGTGTTGGAAGCCGGAGTGAAAAGCTTGTCCGCGTTCTGGGCATAAATGATTTTTCCGGTGTCGATCGACACCACTTCGATGCCCCAGAATCCGCGGGCGAGGTCGGGGACGGAAAGAATTGTGTCAATTCGTTTGGCAACGGAGTTATGCGAGGCGGCGGGGAGTTGTGGCGCCAGCAGTAGGCAAAAAAGAATCGCGAAATACGCGCACTTTCGATGCATCCAAGTAAACCGATTGTAGCACTGGCTCGGGTGGGTTCTCGCGCTCCGGGCGGCGGACTTGCTCAACGTCTGTCTACTTGTCACTTCGCTGCAAAACAGCCAGGGATTCTTTGCCACTGTCAAGGTAGGATCAAGTTCAAGCGCTTGCTGATAAGCGACGCGAGCTTCGGTCAACTTGTTCATCTCCTGCAGTAGCATCCCAAGCTGCAGATAGCTTTCGCTAGTTGGCTGGCTGGCAATACTTTGGGAAAGGTGACGAACCATTTCATCGGCCTGCGAAGGATCAAGCTGCAAGGTCTGTCGATATCATTTTTCGTGTCATTGAGGCTCGGTTTCACTCAGGGGAGTACGCCGCGAGTGCGCTGGCAATTTCGAGGCGTGCGCATCGCTGGGAAGCCAGTCAAGGTTTAGAATCGGGCCATGCGCCCGGTTTTTGAGTGGAATCTAGGCTCGCGCTCATTGCAGTTAGGGAGGCGTACGCTCGTCATGGGAGTCATCAACGTCACCCCAGATTCATTTTCCGATGGAGGAGTGCATTTTGATCGCGATCGCGCAGTGGAGCACGGGATGCGCTTGCTGACGGATGGCGCTGACATCCTCGACGTAGGTGGAGAATCGACGCGCCCCGGAGCCCAGGTTCTGCCTTCCACGGAAACTGCTGGCAAGATTACTACACCGGCGGGGCAGCCTTATGCGGAGAAGCAGCCGGTCAGTGAGAAAGAGGAATTGGAGCGAGTGATTCCGGTGATCGCGGCTCTCAAGCAAAAGCGCCCGCAGGCAGTGATCGCGGTGGATACCTACAAGGCAAATGTGGCGCGCGCAGCAGTTGACGCCGGCGCAGAAATCGTCAACGACGTGAGCGGATTTCGTTGGGATCCACTGATAGCGAAGACGCTGGCTGGGTTGAAATGCGGCGCCGTGCTGATGCACATGCGCGGCCGGCCGGAGGAGTGGCGTACTTTGCCGCCGGTATCCGACGTGGTAATGGTGGTGAAGCGTGAACTGCGGGCGTGGGCCGATGTTGCGCTGTTAGGAGGAGTCAAGCGGGAGCGGATCGTGCTCGATCCTGGATTTGGATTCGGCAAAAGCTTTCAGGAAAATTACCCGCTGCTCAAGCGCTTCGACGAGTTGCACGAACTGCGATATCCGTTGCTGGCGGGGCTGTCGCGCAAGTCTTTTATCGGGCGTGCGCTGGCACGCAATGGAAACGATGCGCTAATAAGCGACCGGCTCTACGGCACACTCGCGGCGGAGACGGCGGTCATCCTGAAGGGAGCGCACATTATTCGCACTCACGATGTGCGAGCTTGCGTCGACGCCGTTCGGATCGCGGATGTGGTGGTTAGCTGAGGGTTCATAGGTTGAGTTGGGACAACACAGATAGCGCGAACCAAGTCTTAAAACCAAGCTTTTGGGCTTTGTCGGTGGGACGTCGTTGGTGGCAGCTTGCCTCTACGCGATCGCTCACTTCTCGATGAATATTATCAGGGCGCATTACATGGGGGAAATACTGGGTCTCGGATTAATTTTCATGATTGCCCCTATCTGGAAATTCCTACATACGAAAAGGCGGTGACACTGAATTGGATTGCATCGACCGGTGACGTCTTCCGTGGTGAACGACGCTGCGCTGCTATAATCAAGAATTGCGCTCATGAGCAAGAAGCGTTTAGTACGATCGACTACGGTGCTTTGTGTCCGGCGTGACGGCCATGTAGTGATGGCTGGCGACGGGCAAGTCACGCTGGGCGAAGGCGTGATCAAACATACCGCCAAGAAAATCCGCCGCTTATACCAGGACAAGATTCTGGCTGGATTCGCGGGCTCGACTGCGGATGCATTTTCACTCTTCAGTCGCTTCGAAGCCAAGCTGGAGCAGTATCATGGCAACATCGGTCGGGGAGCGGTGGAACTGGCGAAGGATTGGCGGACGGACAAGTTCTTGCGGCATCTGGAAGCGTTGCTCTTGGTCTCCGACAAGGAGCAGACTTTCCTGTTGAGTGGCCAGGGCGATGTGATCGAGCCGGATGGCGGGATTGCGGCAATCGGCAGCGGCGGGCCGTATGCGCAAGCAGCAGCGCAGGCGCTGGCGGCGCACACGCAACTCTCCGCCCACCAGATTGCGGAAGAGGCGATGAAGATTGCCGGCAACATGTGCATTTACACGAATGACAAAGTGACGATTGAAGAGCTTTAGTCGTTAGTCGATGGCCGTTGGTCGTTTGCCAAACCAGTTCAGACTAACGACCAACGACTAGCGACCAACGACTGATTTATGGCCATTTACCTACCCGGAACCGTAGACGAAGAACAGATTGCTCTCGACGAACTCACGCCGCGTGAGATCGTCGCCGAACTGGACAAGCACGTCATCGGACAGAAAGACGCCAAGCGCGCGGTGGCGATTGCGCTGCGCAACCGTATGCGGCGGCAGAAGCTCGCGCCGGATCTCGCCGAAGAAGTGATTCCCAAGAACATCATCATGATCGGTCCCACAGGAGTAGGGAAAACCGAAATCGCCCGCCGGCTGGCCAAGCTCGCCAACTCGCCTTTCCTCAAAGTCGAAGCGTCGAAATTCACTGAAGTCGGATACGTGGGGCGGGATGTTGAGTCCATGATTCGCGATTTGGTTGAGATTGCGATTGAGATGGTACGTGAGGAAAAGCTTGAAGACGTGGCCGACAAGGCCGAATTGAATGCAGAAGAACGCTTGTTGGATATCCTCTTGCCACCGCCCGCCGCGGTTCGCCCCCCGGAGTCTGCTCAGGCTGGTTTCATTCTGGAAGGAACGACTTCATCTTCATCTGGCGAATCGCAAAGCCGCACCCGCGAGAAGCTTCGCCAGCAATTGCGCGAGGGCAAACTGGACGAACGCACCGTCGAAATCGATGTGCGCGAGCGCGCGTTTCCATCTTTCGAAATCATCTCCAATCAGGGTGTCGAGGAGATGGACGTCAACATCAAGGACATGTTGCCCAACATTTTCGGCCAGCGCACGAAAAAGCGAAAGATGAAGGTCAACGAGGCGTTTGAGTACTTGATTCAGGAAGAAGAGCAGCGGCTGATTGACATGGATCAAGTAACCCGCACAGCCATCGATCGCGTAGAGGATTCTGGCATCATTTTCCTCGACGAGATCGACAAGATTGCAGGACGGGAAAGCGGCCACGGACCCGACGTTTCGCGTGAAGGCGTGCAGCGTGACATTCTGCCCATCGTCGAAGGAACCACGGTCAACACTCGCTATGGCATGGTTCGTACTGACCACATTTTGTTTGTCGCGGCGGGAGCGTTCCACGTTTCCAAACCCAGCGATCTGATTCCGGAGCTGCAAGGCAGGTTCCCGATTCGTGTTGAGTTGCAGTCGCTGACCATGGAAGACTTCATCCGGATTCTGACCGAGCCCAAGTCTTCGCTGGTGAAGCAATACACTGCGCTGCTCGAAACCGAAAGTGTGAAACTGGAATTTACCAAGGATGCGCTGGAAGAGGTTGCCCGCTTTGCCTTCCGGGTGAACGAAGGCACGGAGAACATCGGAGCGCGCCGCCTGCATACCATCATGGAACGGGTGCTTGACGAGATTAGTTTTGACGCCCCGGATAAAAAGGGCGAACACTTTAAAGTCGATGCTGACTATGTGCGCCACATGCTGGCCGACATTGTGAAAGACCAGGATCTGTCCAGATATATTCTGTAGGTTAGCAAGCCATCTGCGAGAAATTGCCTTCTGGTAGTCTTGTTCTTCTGCCGATGAGGCAATCCATTTCGAAGCTGATGTTATTGCTGGCTGGCACCGCTGCCCTTGTGAGCTGCGGCGTTCCCGGCATCCCTAAGCCTCCATCGCTGGATCTTCCCCAGCCGGCCACTGATCTTCGGGCGGTACGCAAGGGCGATAGCGTTCACCTCGACTGGACTGTCCCCACCGAAACCACGGATCGGCTCGCAGTGCGGCACTTAGGCCCGACTCGGATTTGCAGAAGTCTGGATGCCGCTATGGGCGAGTGCGCGAATCCCGTGGGAGAAGTTCCTGCACCGCAGCTTCCGGGAGCAGGACCTCAGCAAACCAAGTCTGCGAAGACCAGCGCGACCGTACAGGCGAACTACACAGATCGTCTTCCGCGAACCCTCCTGGTCGAGAACTCTGGTGCGCGGGTTTTCTATGCAGTTTCGGTGCTGAACGCCAAGGGCCGGAGCGCTGGAATATCGAATATCGTACCGGTTCCGGCGGTGCCAGCTTTGCCCCCGCCTCCCGACTTCCGAGCCCAAGTCACTGCGGAAGGCGTGATCTTAAGTTGGACCAGGATTCCACTTGCGACCGAGACTCCGGGGCTGCGACACGTTTATCGTGTGTATCGTCGCCAGGAAAACGGAAATACCGACGCGATCGTGGGAGAAGTACCGCTGGGCGCATCATCTGCCACGGAGCTTGTGGATCATAGCTTCGAGTGGGAGCAAATCTACTTGTATCGTGCGACCGTGGTCACCGTGATCCACGAAGAGGGAAAACCCGAAACTCAGTTTGAAGGCGATGACGCGCCCGCGGTCAGAGTTTTCGCTCACGATGTGTTTCCGCCCGCCGCGCCCACTGGCCTGCAGGCAGTGTTTTCGGGCGTCGGTCAGCGACCGTTCATTGATTTAATCTGGGCTCCGGATACCGACGCGGACCTTGCGGGCTACAACGTCTTCCGCCATGAAGCAGGCGCTGAACCAGTGAAGATCAATGCAGCAGTGCTGAAGATGCCGGCATTTCGCGACATGAACGTTGCGTCCGGAAAGACTTACTTCTATTCCGTTTCAGCGGTCGATGTTCGTGGGAACGAAAGTGCGCGGTCGCAGGAGGCGAGCGAGGCTGTACCATAAAGCAGCAGTTGGCAATTGGCCCTTAGCATTTGGTCCTACGACTCAGCTAAGTGCTAAATGCCAAGTGCTAAAGGCAGAGGCTCTTATGAAATATTGCGGATTCGAACTTAACGGACAATCTCATTACGGCTTGGTGGAGACGGTCGCGGGTGCGGAGCAGATCACAAGATTGCTGGTGAAGCGGCCAGAGGAATCCGACGGCGACATCGAGGATCTGCCCTCCAAGCGCATGGACCCGCTTAGTTTGGCCGAGGCGAGGTTGCTCGCTCCGGTGCGCCCGTCGAAGATTGTGTGTGTAGGCCGCAACTATCGCGAGCACGCTGCCGAGTTGGGCAATGAAGTACCGAGTGAGCCGTTGCTCTTCTTCAAACCTCCGTCGTCCTTGCTTGCGCCCGGCGGCGAAATCCGTCGGCCAAAGCTTTCGCAGCGTGTCGACTTCGAAGGGGAACTCGCAGTTGTGATTGGCAGGAAATGCTACAAGCTGGGCCCGGATGAAGATGCGCGTCCCTACATTCTTGGCTATACGTGCCTCAACGATGTGACTGCGCGCGATTTGCAAAACAAAGACGGTCAATGGACCCGCGCCAAAGGCTTCGACACCTTTTGCCCGGTTGGCCCGGTGGTGACGGACGAGATTAATCCGTGGACCGGAGTTGGGGTTGAGACGCGAGTAAACGGAGCGGTTCGACAGCAGGGCAATACCCGGGATTTCATTTTTTCACTCGGTGTCGTCATGCGATATATTACGCAGGCGATGACGCTTGTTCCCGGTGATTTGATCGCGACCGGCACTCCAAGTGGCGTCGGACCGGTGGTCGCCGGAGATGTGATTGAAGTCAGCGTCGAAGGCGTGGGGAGTTTGAGAAACCCAGTAGTCGACGAATAGATCTTTTTTGATGGAGGACGCCCGTCTCTATCGAATCTGGATTGTGATGCTTACTTCTTCACTCGTACTTGGACTGAGGTCCCTTCCGGGAGTTTGCCATCAAGTAACTCGATCTTTCCTTCGCGGACGATTCCGTCGAACTCTTGTCGGGCTCCTGGAATGCCTCCCGACGACGCGGGTAAGGGCGCCCGCGCGACACGTCCCATGCCTTTGTCCATAGCGGCGTTGGCCAGGCCGTCGGCTTCTTCGTTGTGTCCGCGAAGAACGTGCCCGATGGAAAACCAGGCGAGTTTTGCGATCAATTCCTTGGCGCGTCCGTGGAGGTCTTGCAGAGCGGCATTCTTCACTTTGTAGATGCCTTTGATTTGCCGTACCAACAACTCTGAGTCGCTGATCACTTTGAGCGCCTTGTGGCCGTTGGCTACCGCGTACTCGAGCGCGGCAATCAAGCCCTGATACTCCGCAAAATTATTGGTTTGATGGCCGAGATATTCGCTGAGCGCGGCAACTTTTCGACCGGTCTCATCTTGAATGACGACGCCGTATCCGGAAGGTCCGGGATTGCCTCGCGCCCCGCCGTCGCTGAAAGCAACGAGGTGGTGCGCGGGTGGATTTTCGTGGGCGCTGAACAGTTCTTTGGTAGAACGAGACTGGGAGTATGAGGGCATGGCGAAAGTTTACACTTCGGTTGTTGACTCTGCTGAGATCTGCTCGGCGCGCACGGAGGGACGCCCGTCCTCCATTATTTAAAATAGTGGTCGAACCATCCCGTCAGGCGATCGAGGACATCGCGCCGGTGCTCGGCTTGGAGGAACTCGTGTCCTTCGCCGGGATAGATGACCAGCTGCGTTTTCACGCCTAAGGTTTTCAGCGCCCACCAGAACTCACGGGATTGCGGCATCGGGCATTCTCCATCGTACTGGCCAACCAGCACGAGGGTGGGTGTCTTCACATTTTTTATGAATGTCATGGGTGCGCTCTTTGCATAGATTGCGGGATCATCGTATACGGTCGCGCCGAAATAAGGGGGCATCCATTCATCAATATCGTTTTGACCATAGTAGCTTTGCCAGTTCGCGAGTCCGGCGCCCGCCACCGCTGCGCGAAAACGGTTGGTCTGGGTCACCGCCCACATGGTCATATAGCCGCCGTAACTCCAGCCCGTGATGCCGACGCGGTTGTTATCGACCGGCAGCGTTTTTACAACCTCGTCGACGCCCTTCAAAATATCCTGAAAATCGCCATAGCCAAAATCCTTGACGTTCGCAGCGGTAAACTTTTCTCCTTGCCCGAAGCTGCCGCGAGGATTCGGAAAGAGCACGAAATATCCATGGGCGGACAGATCGTAGGTATTGAAGAATGCCTCCGGCCATCCGACATGCGCCTCCCCGGCCGGGCCGCCGTGCACGACCACAACCATTGGGTAGCGCTTGTTGGGATCGTAGTCGGTCGGATACATGAGCCACCCTTGGATCTTCATATCGCCATTTGACCAATGGAGGCTTTTCAGTGGACCCCAGGCTGGACGGATACCATCATTTACGCCAGTGACTTGTTTCCACTCCCCGATCGGGCCGGCCCAGATTTCCGGCGGGTGGGTAGATGAACTCCGAATCACTGCGGAAGACTGGCGATCTGCCGTGAGAGAAACCGTAGGTTCGCCCTCAGCCTCCGTAGAAATGACTTCCGGTCCAGTCCACGCTACCGAAAGTTTGCCGCTGGGCAAATCGACCCTGGAAACGCCGTCCAGACCATCGACGTTTTCGGTAAACAGAATTTTGCTCGGCGATTCCCAATAGAGCCACGAAGGCGAAGCGGCAATTTGAGGGGTCACGTTGCGAGCATTTCCTCCGTTTGCTGACACGGTAAGAATGTCGCCACCGATCGACCCCTCATCGCTCATGAGCCCGCCAATGAAAGCGATGGTCTTGCCATCAGGAGACCAGCGCGGAACCGCGATCTGCAAAGAAGGTTTGTAAACCTGCCTGAGTTCTCCGTTTTCTGCGTTCAGCGTGTAGAGTTCGGCGACATACCAATTGGAATCGCCCGCGCCATGCGCCGCAATCGCAGCGAAACTCTTGCCATCCGGTGACCAGTCGTACTGGTAAACGTACATGTCCGGCGGCGAGAGCTGGCGTACTTTACCCGAGCCAAGATCCACCAGGGTCAGCCGCTGTTCGTAAACTTTCTGATCGATGACTCCGGTCTCGGGCACCATGGGCATCAAGGGACCAGCTACCCGGGGCGCATTCTCCGTAAACAAGAACGCCAGCGTTTTTTGGTCAGGAGACCACGCGGGATCGGCCAGGTAGCCCTTAACGCTGGTCAGCTTGCGAGCGCTGCCACCTTCCACGTTCGCTACGTAAAAATTCGATTGGCCTTCACCTTCAACATCGGAAAGAAAAGCCAGGTGCTTGCTGTCGGGCGACCAGGCGATGGTGTCCTCACTTGCGGCATGAACATCGCTGCCCGCGGAGATACGTTTTGGCTTGGCGCCGGGAGACTTGAGGTCCTGAACGTAAATAGCGGAACCATTCTCCGAGGATTGCACCCAAGCCACACGATTTCCATCCGGCGAAATGGCCACCTGATTGAAGTCTCGGACGGCGGGGCTGGTTTGCGCGCGTACGCCAGCAACTACGCCGAGGCAACCCACTATCAGACCTACCCGAAATACGAGCCTTATCGACATCCCGCGGTTTCTCTTCATTTCAACGTTCCTCGAACTAGGTGATGAGCTGGCTGACTTGGAGGACGGGCTCTCATCCGCCCAGCCGGGCGGGGACGCCCGGCCTCCATCGGCACTCTTCGGGTTCATCTTCCGGCGGCCAACCGGGTCGCTAAACGCGGCGGCAGGTCGGCGGCCAGAATACGATCCTGCGCCTTCTTCAGATTGTAGGGCACGCGGTAGAAAGCAACGATGCGGGCGTCAGCCTCGTAAACGGCGAATCCCGCCCGCCAGTCGCCATCGCGTGGCTGTCCCACGGAACCGGGATTGACCAGATACGGCTGATTGTTCTTGAGAGGGAATTCGGACCTTTCGATTTGTCCGACCGTCTTGTAGGCGGGATGAATGGAGTTGATGTGATCGCCATTCAACATAAAGCTTCCCTGCAAATGGGTGTGCCCGAAGAAGGTCACCATAGTTGGAGCCACCATGAGCGGTTCCACCGCGTCGCCCACCGTCACTACGTACTCATCTTCGTCGGCGGGCGATCCGTGCACAAATTGGGCATCCGAAAGTCCTTCAACTGCAATTGGTCCCTGCGGCAAAGAACGGAGCCACTCCAGATTTTCCCAGCTAAGCTGATCGTGGGTCCATGACGAAGCCAGGGCGGCCACGGGATTGAAATCCTTGATGTCGATCAGGCCGCACACCGCTTTGTCGTGATTGCCGCGGACGAAGACCTTCCCCAATCCGCGCGAGCGCTCAATGACTTCGTTCGGACTGGCTCCGTAGCCAACAATGTCACCCAGATTGACCACCAGGTCGTAAGGCGGCGCGGCAGCGAGGCATGCCTCCAGAGCTTCGAGATTGCTATGAATGTCGCTTAACAGAAGTACGCGCACTGTTCACCGGGCAGAATGGCGATTATAGACCCACAACAGCAAAGCACGCGCGGTGTTTCTTATGAATTGATCACCGGGCAGCGTGCCCAGTGACCCGAAGACACCTCAACCAATGGTGGCAAACTGTGCGCGCACTCCGCTATGCGAGAGTCACAGCGAGGCTCAAACGGACATCCGGGAATAAACGCCTGCATGGGTGGCACCGTCCCTTCGATCGTTTGAAGAGGACGCGTGCGATCCGTTTTCAGCGTGGGTACGGCATTTAGAAGTCCCCTCGTATAGGGATGCGCCGCTGCATGGAAAATTTCGCGCTTCGATCCCAGTTCCACAACGTTGCCCGCGTACATTACCGCGATGCGATCGGCAACTCGTGACACCACGGCGAGATCATGCGAGATGAATAGCATGGCCAGGCCGAACCTGGCCCGCAGGTCGGCGAGCAGTTTGAGAATCTGTGCCTGGACCGTGACATCCAGAGCCGTCGTGGGTTCATCGGCAATCAGCAACGCAGGTCGATTCACAATGGCCATCGCAATCATGATGCGCTGCCGCATGCCCCCGGAAAGCTGGTACGGATAATCGCGGGCTCGTAGAGCCGGGTTCGGAATCGCGACATCTTCCATCGCCGCAACCGCACGCTCCCAGGCCGCCTTTTTGGTCATCTGTGCATGCACGGCGACGGCCTCGGCGATCTGTTCGCCGACCCGCATGACTGGATTCAGAGCAGTCATGGGCTCTTGAAAAATCATGGCCACCTGCGATCCCCGCAGGTTCCGCATTTCTTCGTCGGGAAGACGCAACACATCATGGGCTGAGCCGTTCCCGTTCGTAAACAGGATTTCTCCCACGACTCGCGCCTGTGGGGGGAGCAAACGCATCAAGGCAAGTGAAGTGACGGATTTCCCAGAGCCGGATTCACCGACTAGGCCCAGAACTTCGCCGGCAGCAAGGGTCAGGCTAAGATCACGAACCGCAAGCAGGGACTGTGCCGAAGTCGAACCCTGGGTTGGGAACTCGACGGTAAGACGCCGGACATCGAGCAGCGGAGGCACGAGGCATATCCTAGCAGGGCTGATATGCCTTCGTGCGCTTCGCAGCCAAGTCCGCGACCGATTGGTCCACCCTTATCGGCCTCCGTCAATCGTTGTCTGGGTCTTCGGGTGTGCTCTTGTCGTCCAAGAAATATTTGGCGTCGTGCGGTGCCGGAATCTTCTTGAAAAGATTGTGCCGGTGAAAGTCGAAGCAATCGGATAGATCGTCAGCCAAAGCATCGGCGTATCCGAGCGAAGGCAAACGGTAAACCTCTTCGATGAAATGCAGAATGCTGCCGAAATCATGGGCGACGTGAGAGACATAACCCTGCCTCGCAAACGGCGACACGACGATCAGCGGCACGCGAAAACCATATTCGTACGAGTTGATGATGGTCGGGGGAACGTGGTCATACCATCCTCCCCAATCGTCCCAGGTGATGATGATGACGGTGTTGTCCCAATATTGGCTCTGGCCGATGCCGTTAACAATCGACGCAACCCAGGACGGTCCGAGACCTTGATTGCCTGCGGGATGATCTGATTCCTGACCGGTTGGAATCACCCAGCTAACATTGGCGAGGCGCCCGTTGGCGATGTCGGTCAACACCTGGGCAGGCTTCAGAACAACGTCATTGGCCCAGTCCGAACCGAAACGCAAATGCTGAATCGCATTCGGCCCGGTCCAGATGGACCCTGCCGAGGGGGCGTAGTAGCGCCAACTAACTCCGGCATTGTCGAGCAGGTCGGCCAAGGTTTGGTGATCGAAGCATGGATACGCCTTCAGGGCTTCGTTACCATTGGGATCAATCATCCTCACGAATTCGGCTGACGGAGCGGTGCACCCAGTATTGTTACCCGCACCCGTAACTCCGCCCGGATTCTCCGCAGCGAACAAATCGCTGTTGCTGCTGGGCGCGGAAGTTCCGGAAATAATGAA
This sequence comes from uncultured Acidobacteriota bacterium, assembly GCA_963838905.1. Taxonomy (GTDB): domain Bacteria; phylum Acidobacteriota; class Terriglobia; order Terriglobales; family Acidobacteriaceae; genus JABDBE01. The sequence continues at coordinate 88,166 of CAWITE010000009.1, read as the reverse complement.
TTGGTGCGCCGGAAAGCTTGGGCCCTGGTTAGTCTGGAACATGCGATCGCCGAAGGTGTACTGTTCAGCCAATTGAAAGTAAGGATTCAGGATGCCGGTCGAATTGTCGACATATTTGAACTGAGGATTGGCGGGCGGACAACCCGTTGCACCCTTTTGGCAAGTCACCCCAATCTTGTCGGCTCCGGTCATGTTTCCATTGGCGTACATGGCCACGAACGCGGAATGCGCGTGACTCAGATCGTAGTTGTTCGCCAGCGGTACGGCCGTCAACGGGATTGTCTGACCCTGAGAATTCACCCCGCTAGTCGCGATGTCCGCACCTGGCAGGAAGTTTGGGTTGCTGCCAAACAGGTTGTCGGGTGAGCGATTTTCCTGAAAGATGACGACCACGTTCTGAATGCTGTGCTGGTGATCTCGTGGAGCCTGGGCGTACGCAGCGGTTATACCGAGTGGAATCAGCAGTGTGAGGATCGCAGCGACAAGTTTCATGTGGCCTCCCGGGAGTTGGCGTCACTCAAAACGGTCTTCCCCAACGAAAGGAGGTCGGGAAGTCGGGCTCGGTCCGCCAAGTTACCCATAAATGTGCCCCAAGGGTACTCGCCTGTCAAGAATAAAGGGGTTTTGCATCCCGTGTCGGGCGCGGCTTTCGGGCTGCGAAATGCGGTCTTAAAGAGTGTCGATCAGGCCTCTTTCTTGACCCGAGTGAGCGGCCCGCAAGATGAAAAATCATGCACATTGACAGCGCGCGAACCCTCGATGTATGTTCGCCCGACGACTGAACCGCTACTGCGCCTCGTTGCTGCCGAGAAATGTACTCCCCATTTGGCGTCACAACCGAGCCGCGAATATTACAGCCCTAATCTGAATAAGGACAATCCGATGAATCGAATCGCCGTTGTGCTTCACAGTCGCAGGAACAGGTTTGTCTTCTTCGCTGCCCTGGCGTGTGCGATTTCTCTCGCCATGGCCGCACCGCTTCAGGCGCAATTCTCCCTGGTCAAGATCAGCACCGACAGCTTCCATAACTCTGACAGCCAGCACAAGACCGAAGTTGAACCTGATACTTATTCGTGGGGCTCAACCATGGTTGCCGCTTTTCAGGTGGCTCGTATTTCCAGCGGTGGCGGGGCGGATTTGGGATTTAGCACTTCCACCGATGGTGGCAAAACCTGGACCTTCGGTTATCTCCCAGGACTGACCCTCAACTACAAGAACGGATCCTACCAGGCCGCGAGCGACGCTTCGGTGGTGTACGACGCGAAGCACGGAGTGTGGCTGATTTCCAGTCTTCCGATCGGCAACTCGGGGGTCAATATCGCCGTCAGCCGCTCTAAGGACGGGATCCACTGGGGCAACCCGATTCCGGTGGATAGCAGCGGCGGAGACGACAAGAATTGGATCACGTGCGACAACACCGCCACCAGCCCCTTCTATGGAAACTGCTACACCGAGTGGTCTGGCGTTCTGATGAGTACCTCCACCGATGGTGGATTGACCTGGGGCTCACCCAAGGGCGCAAACGGCGCCTTTGGAACCGGTGCCGAACAACTCGTACTACCCAACGGCACCGTCGTCGTCCCCTTTCTGGGTAATGGAATGCAAGCCTTCACTTCGACCAACGGTGGCGCCAGCTGGGGCCATACTGTGACCATCTCTCAGGTCAACACCTTCCAGGGAAACAGTAGTTTGCGGAGTGTCGGCCTGCCTTTTCCATCCACCGGCATCGATAAATCGGGGAAGCTTTACGTGGTGTGGTCGGATTGTAGTTTCCGGACAGGTTGCAGCACGAATGATCTGGTGATGAGCACTTCGACCAACGGAACGAAGTGGACCACCCCAGCTCGCATTCCGATCGACAAGCTCAACAGCATGGTGGATCACTTTATTCCCGGGTTGGCTGTGGATCGTGCCACCTCCGGCAAGACTGCCCATCTCACGACAACTTACTACTACTATCCCGCAGCTGGCTGCAGCGATTCCACCTGCCAAATAAACGTTGGCTTCACCACATCCCAGGATGGAGGCAAGACCTGGACCGCCGGAAAACAACTGGCTGGACCGATGAAGATAAGTTGGCTTCCCAATACCTTTTCTGGACCAATGCTTGCCGACTACCTCTCGTCCTCCTACGTCGATGGCAAGGCATTTGGAGTATTCATGGTGGCTAAAGCTCCTTCAGGAGGCCTCTTCAGCCAGGCTGCCTACACAACAAAGCAGGCGCTCGAGGCATCGGCTGACGAGCCGCGCTTCAGTTCGAGAGGCGAAAAACGCATACCCAACGCTCACGCGGACCGGCCATTCCCCAGGTCCCAGGGTGAGGAAAGAGCAACTCCTCCCTCGGGCGAGGGTGTGCAGAAATAGCGAGGGTCTCTTACACCGCTGGTGCAACATGCCGGCGGTGTTTTGTTGACGATTCCACCGGCGGTGCGCACCATCCCTGCTATCAATGTGAAATACGCTTCACATTGACAGCGCGAGAGCAGCGGTGTACGCTCGCCGAGCGTCACTACTACCGCGTCTCGTTGCGTCCTCGAATGCGCTCCCATTCAAACCGCGGCGGTCGTTGCGGGTAAAACTCCAGCGTACAAGGATAATCCGAATGAAACCAACGTTCCTCAGGCCTCAGAGTGGAAGGACCATGTCTCTTTTTTTTACATCTATGTTGGCGTTTTCAATCGCGCTGGCGACGCTCATTCCTGCACGTGCGCAAACCAATCTCGTAAAGCTCAGTACGGATACCTTCCACAACTCCGACAGCGAACATCACACCGAAGTCGAGCCAGATACCTTCGCTTGGGGCTCTACGATAGTGAGCGGTTTCCAGGTCGCACGCGTTCCCGACGGCGGTGGCGCTGACGTTGGGTTTGCTACTTCCACGGACGGAGGCAAAACCTGGACCAGCGGCTATCTCCCCGGCCTGACGGATAACTACAAGGGTGGGAGTTTCACGGCGGCGAGCGATGCTGCCGTTGCCTACGACACAAAACACGGCACGTGGCTGATTTCCACTCTTCCAGTCATCAACAATAACGGGGAAGCTGTAGCCACCAGCCGCTCGACTGACGGAATCCACTGGGGCAAGCCGGTCATTGTGGATCAGAGCGGCTCGGACGACAAGAACTGGATTACCTGCGACAACACTCCAACCAGTCCCCACTATGGCAATTGCTACACCGAATGGGACGAACCCCGGCTAGGCGATCTCATCTTCATGAGCACCTCCAGCGATGGCGGATTGACTTGGGGACCGGCGAAGAATACGGGGGATCAGGCCTTTGGCATCGGTGGCCAACCGTTAGTGCTGCCGAACGGCACAGTCGTGGTGCCGATCTCGACCCTGGGTACCATGATTGCTTTCCGTTCGACCAACGGTGGTAAGAGTTGGACCAGCACTTCGTTCATCGGCAACCAGAACTTCCGTGGGGAAGATGGGGGACTGCGCGACGGCTTTGGTATGCCCTCGGCTCAAATCGACGGCAAAGGGAAGATCTATATCGTGTGGCCGGATTGCAGTTTTCGCAGCGGCTGCAGCACCGACGACCTCGTCTTGAGCACCTCAACCAATGGCACGACGTGGACCAAGATTGCCCGCATTCCGATCGACCCGATTACGAGCACGGTGGACCATTTCATCCCCGGAATCGGCGTTGACCCGGCCACCTCGGGAAACACCGCACACCTCGCCGTGACCTATTACTACTATCCCGTTGCAAGTTGCAATAACTCCTGCCAGCTGGAAGTAGGGTTTACGATTTCGCAGGATGGCGGCAAGACTTGGACGAAAGGACAGCATCTGGCCGGACCAATGCAGTTGAGCTGGCTGCCCCAATCGCAGAACGGACTGATGGTGGCCGATTACCTCGCGGTCGCATATGCGAACGGAAATCCGTTTGGAGTATTCGCCGTGGCTAAGGCACCCTCCGGCGGTCTGCTTAACGAGGCCATGTACACAACCAAGGCTCCTCTTTTGGCCGCGGCTGACGAACCTCGATTCAGCTCGAAAGGCGAAAAGCCCGTGCCCAATGCCAAGGGGAAATACGTTTGGAAGTACTACGATGACGATGGAGAGTATCCCATCCCGCCTTCCAAGCAGGGACGACCTTTAAAGCACAGGTACCGTGATTTCCAATGGCCGTCGGCACGGTGCGGCGGCCGTGAGTTCGCAACGATTCCGCGCTTGCTGAATCTCGACCCACGAGGAAAATCTCATGAATCGACATACGTCGGCTTTTTTTTCTGTGATGCTAGCCTCGGCGATTTGCGTGGTACTGGTAACGCCCGCGCACGCGCAATTCACTCTCGTAAAAATCAGCAACGACACGCTCCACAATTCTGACAGTGTGCACAAGACCGAAGTGGAACCCGACTTCTTCTCCTGGGGCAACACGATCGTGGGGACTTTCCACGTCGCCCGCGTGCCCGGCCCTGGATGGGGCAGCGGCGATGTGGGCTGGTCCACGTCGACCGATGGCGGCAACACATGGAAGTACGGTGTTCTACCGGGGCTGACAGCGAAGTACAAGAATGGATCATACGGCTGGGCTGCGGATCCGTCCGTTGCCTACGACGCTAAGCACAAACAATGGCTGATCTCGACTCTTCCCCTCGCGGGCCAGTCAAACTCCGGTTTGATCGGAGATGTCGCCGTGAGCCGTTCCCCGGACGGCATCCATTGGGAAAAGCCCATCATCATTGATAAAACCCACGAGGACGACAAGAACTGGACCACGTGCGATAACACGCCCACGAGTCCGTACTACGGCAACTGCTATACGGAATGGGATCAGGCATACGGCAGCGGTGACGTCCTGATGAGCTCGTCGCACGATGGCGGATTGACTTGGAGTGCGGGCATCTCCTCGGCTGACCATGCGACCGGGCTTGGCGGAGAGCCGGTGGTTCAGCCTAACGGAACCGTCGTTGTGCCGTTTAACGGCGGAGGCGTCGACGTCTTCCGTTCGACCGACGGCGGCAAAAGCTGGAGCACGACCGTAAACGTTGCAAGCTTCATAACCCATCAGGACGATGGGGGCGTTCGCACCGGTTTTGACCTGCCCGGGGCGACGATTGACGGGGCAGGAAAGGTCTACGTGGTCTGGTCGGATTGCCGTTTTCGTCGCGGCTGTAGCTCCAACGATATTGTGATGAGCACGTCCACCGACGGCAAGACCTGGAGCGCGGTCACTCGCGTTCCGATTGATCACCTCAACAGCACGGTGGATCACTTCCTTCCTGGAATCGGGGCAGACCCTGCCACTTCCGGCGCCACCGCTCACCTAACCATCGTTTATTACTATTACCCGGTTTCGGCTTGCAATAATACCTGCCAGCTGAAAGTGGGCTTTGTCACTTCCGAGAATGGCGGCAAGACCTGGACCGCGGGAAAGCAATTGGCCGGCCCCATGAAGTTAACCTGGCTGCCAGTCTCCGACGCGGGATACATGGTCGCGGACTATATTGGGGTTACGTATACGGGGGGAAAACCGCGAGGCATATTTGCGGTGGCCAAAGCCCCTTCGGACGCGGTCCTGAATGAAGCGATGTATACCACCAAGGAACCGCTGCTGGCTGCGTCCAACGAGAAGCGCTTCAGCTCGAAGGGCGAGAAGCCGGTGCCTAACGCCAAGTCGGACCACGAAATGAAGTTCTACCTCGACGACGAAGGCCATGTCCCGATTCCTGCGTCGAGGGTGATTCCGCCCCAGAAGCAGAAGTGAATCTGAGACTTCGAACTTAGGCCGCTCGCGTCTCCGCGCTGGCGACTTTTTCCTGCGCGCGTTTTGGAATCGCTGGAATTGGCTCTCAACAAGGATTCCGCCAGATTTTCCACATTCGGGAATTCTGATGACTTCCCTCCTGCAACATGAACTTGCGGCGCAGTGTGCGCGCCAACAATGAACTGGAAGCGAATCGCTGTGAGGGCTGGCGTGGCCCGCTTGCACCAAATCCGGTCACTGGCTTGTGGAGCAGCTGCACTCGACTGCATTCAAAGCAGATACACTTTTGCGTTTTTCGTTGACTCCCAGAACAGGAAGAGTAAAACCATAATCGTTCTTTGACACGTTCTGGAGTTTACCCGGTTGGTGCAGCGTCCGGGACCCAAGCGGAGTCACTCTGCGGCATCGCAAGATGAAAAGTGGAGAGGGCCAGCAAGGGTCTATAGCAAAGCGCTGGTCGAGGCGAACAAGAACATCATGTCAAAGGCAGGATAGAGTCCCGAGGCGTTGAACTGGTTTATCCGGTTGGCGGTAAGCCCGGAGCCCAAGCAAGGATCGGTGGTTGCAGTCCGCAAGGATAGCAACCATGTCAGGTCAGCAAGGGTCTAACGCGAGCTACTGGCCGAGACGAATGAGCTCAACACCACCTCGGGACTCTTAGTGTTTGGGGTCAGCTTTCTGCTATCAGCTTAGGAATCCAACCAAAACCATGTGGTGACAGGCGACTCGCCCGTCCCTTCTCTCAGTGAACGGCGGGGACATCCCTGACATCTTAGACCGGGCACCATCCCTAGACACTTTTTCCTCCGCCTCAGCGACAAGTTGAAGATTCGGTAACTCCCAGGTGCACCCGATCGAGATGGATTACACTCGGGATACCGAACCCATGCAAGAAGCGACGAAAAATCTACTGCTGGTACTGGTTGCCCTCTTCCCCATCGTGGACCCGCTCGGAGGCAGCCCGTTTTTTCTGGCGCTGACCAGTCAATACGCACCGGAAGCTCGAAAAGCATTGTCGTGGCGCATTGCGGTCAACAGTTTTTTCTTGCTGGTTGGATCGTATTTTGTGGGGACTTACGTGCTCGCCTTTTTTGGGATTTCGGTGCCCGTGGTGCAGGTCGGCGGAGGCCTGATCGTGATTGCGACAGGGTGGTCGCTGCTGAAGCAACGTGACGACGAAAAACACGACGTACACAGAACTGTCCACCCGCAGGACACATTCAGCCAGGCATTCTATCCCTTGACGTTGCCACTGACCGTGGGCCCTGGATCAATCTCGGTGGCGATCACGCTGGGGGCGAACGCGGCTCACCATCACCCGTACCAACCGTTGACAATCCTGGCTGCACTCATTGGATTGGTGTTGATCGCGGTCAGCATTTGGCTCTGCTATGGATTTGCCGACCGGTTGGCGCGAATCCTCGGAGCAACCGGGATGACGGTGATCACGCAATTGTCGTCGTTCTTTCTGGTTTGTATCGGTGTGCAATTCGCCTGGAACGGGATCAAAGCATTGCTGGAGTCGGTGACGCTGCATATTGGCTGACCACTGCACTTTTCCTCTGGCGTTACTCACTGTTCACGAACAAGGACTGGTTCCCCCCGCAGGAAACCACTGCTATAGTACGATTCGCCCAAGCGGCGCCTAGCCTATGAAGACAACCAAATCGATATGGAGTACCCGCCCCTCGAAAGACACTCATTATTTCTCTAATCGGAGTTTTCTTTACCTTCAGCACGATCGGGTTTGCCAACGACATCATCCAGATGGGACGCCAGCCTACGCTTCGGTTTGGGTTGGGCATTTTACTAACTGGTCTATTCTCTGTGTGGTATGCGGTTACGGGAACTATTCTTCGGAAGAATTGGTGGAAGGCGGCATTGCCAATCTTTGCCACGCAATTCTTCGTGATGGGCTTGCTGGGCAACTGGTTGCCCGACCTGCCCCGCACCAACCTGGATGGGCGCGGCCGAGATCACCCGCTTGCAAAGCCGGCTGACATTCGGTGGTATAGCCATAATATTTGCGGTGGTAGTGGGCTACACGTGCTTCGCTTACGTCTCGATCGCCGAGGGCAGACGCTATTTCCGCGTGCATGCGGAGATGGCGCTGGCCGCCGAGATCCACCGCGTGCTCGTCCCCACCATCGATATTAAGAGCGATGGTTTCGAGTTTTACGGACGCTCGTTGCCGAGTGGCGAAGTAGGTGGCGACCTGGTCGATATGTTTCAGACTGATCGGGGCTGGATCGCCTACATTGCCGATGTCTCCGGCCATGGTGTTGCCCCGGGCGTCGTTATGGGCATGGTCAAGAGCGCCGCGCGCATGCAACTCTCGTCCACGGAAGAAAGCGCAGCGCTCCTCGAACACCTGAACTCGGTCCTTATCCCCATCCAGAAGCCTGAGATGTTCGTTACATTTGCCTACCTGGCATGGAATGGAGAACGATTACAGTACTCCCTGGCGGGACATCCCCCGATCTTGCACTACCATGCCCTAACCAGGGAAATTTCCGAATTAGCATGCTCCAATCTGCCGCTGGGAATGTTTAGTGGGCAACAGTTCGTTAGCGGGTCGGTGCATTGCGCTCCCGATGATTTGTTTCTGCTACTTACGGACGGAGTGCTTGAGGTCACGAACGACAAGGATGAGGAGTTTGGCTTGGCTGGCGTAAAGACCGTTATTTCGGCGCACGCCAGCAATCCGCCCAGCCCGACCTTAGAGGCGGTTCTTGATGCTACAAACCGTCATGGCCATGCGGCTGACGACCAGTCGTTGTTGTTTGTTCAATGCCACCTTCGAACGACCTGATACGGACAAGGAACCGCGCCCGCCTCCACGCCAGCCTAACTAAGCCAACGGCAGCGGACAGGAGTGTCCGCTCTACCCGTTTTATGGTCGGGAACTTTTTGGGTGGTTTAGACATTAACGGTATGTGGGATTGCTTGAGGCGAGCCGGGAGGTTGCGCTTACGGCTATGACTAGTGACGAAGCCTTGATGCTGGAATTCCAGCGCGGGTCGCGTGAGGCGTTTGAGGAATTGTTTGCGCGGTATCGGGAGCCACTTTACGGGTTTTTCTGCCGACGGTTGGAGAGCCGTGAGCGGGCTGAGGATCTGGCGCAGGATACGTTTCTCGCGGTGATTCGCGCGAGCTCACGTTATGAGCCTCGGGCGCTGGTGCGGACTTACCTTTATGGCATTGCGTTGAACTTGGTGGCGTCGGAGCGGCGGAAACGGGTCAGGAATGCGGTCTTGGTGGAGGGCGGTTCGGAGGTTGCCGCGAATGCTGACTCGGACGCTGCGTTGTGGGTACGGCGGGCACTGGAGAGGCTCGATGCTTCGGAGCGCGAAATCCTCATGCTGCGTGAATATGAACAGCTCCACTATTCCGAAATTGCGCAGTTGCTGCGAATTCCGGTGAACACGGTGCGTTCCAGGTTGTTTCGAGCGCGTCTGGCATTGAAGATCTGGCTGGAGCCGGAGAAAAGAGCGCATGGCTCTGGAACAGCGATCGACGCGGCGGAGGATGTACCGGCGCGGCCCAGGGAAGGCGAGGTTTGAAATGAGCCAAAACCATCCTTTTGAACAAGAAGAATTGATGGCCTATCTGGACGGGGAGTTGTCGACGGATCGGGCGGCCGCGGCGGTGGCGCATCTGGAGCGGTGCCCGGAATGCCAGCGGGTTGCGGCTGTTCTCCGAGACGTTTCGCAGGAATTGATGGCTTGGGAGGTTGGCCTATCGAGTCCACGGATCGAGGCAGGGATTTCCTCGGCGCTTGAGGAGCGCGGACGGGAAGAGGCTGGGTCGACTGCAGTCAGTGGGAAATCAGGGCGAGGCATCTTTCGTATCCGCCGCTTCGCCCCGTGGGCGTTGGGGCTTGCGGCTGTGGGTTTGGTTGTGCTCGTTGGTTTGAGCGTGAGGAATCGCCGCTCGAATCGGGTTTTTCAGAGCGTGGCATCTTCGGTTTCGGTTGGGGAACCGAAGGTGGAGGGAGCGCCAGTCAACGGACGATCTCTTGACAGGCTGGAACAGCTTTCGAAATTGCAGCAACCTGCTTCATCGCTAGAATTCAAGGCTGATTCGAACCGCCTTTTTCATGGACCCGGCAGTAACGCTGCTACCTCGTTCTCTGTCGACGGCCAGCCCCCCACCGACAGCGCAAGCGCAGTTCACGCTGAAAGTTTGATGGCGTCGGATAGCGTAATCCCGCCTCCCAACGGGCCGATGATCGTCCGCACGGCTGGAGTCAGCCTGACGACCAGGGATTTCGACCAGGCGCGAGCTGGTCTGGACGACATTCTGAGGCGGCACCGCGGGTATGTCGGTGAGCTGAACGTTCGTACTCCGGCCGGCGTGGGACGTACTCTTGCCGCAACTTTGCGCGTCCCCGCCGATCAGCTCGATGGTACTTTGGCCGAGGTACGAAAACTGGGGCGGGTCGAGGCCGAGTCGCAGAGTGGACAGGAAATCACGGCGCAGTACGTGGACCTTGAAGCCCGGCTCTCGAATGGCCGTAACACCGAGCGGCGGCTGATAGACGTACTTCGGCAGCGAACTGGGAAGCTGGCCGATGTGCTTGCGGTCGAGACTGAGCTTAGCCGGGTTCGGGGTGAGATTGAGAGCATGGAGTCACAGAGGAAGACTCTGGCAAACCAGGTGGACTTTGCCACGCTCAATGCGACCGTTAATGAAGACTACAAGGCGCAACTCCAGGTTGTGCCGCCTTCTACTTCGACGCAATTTCGCAATGCGGCCGTGGACGGTTACCGGAGCATGGTTGACGGGATCGTAGGCGTGGCAGTGTTTCTTTTTTCCTACGGGCCTAGCCTTCTCTTCTGGTGCGCGTTCCTGTTCTTTCCAGTTCGTGTTCTTTGGAGGAAGTTGCGGCGGGTTTCCTGAATAGTTTTGTGGGTCGGGACAAAGATGGGTCGTGGGTTCGCGGGCGAGTTGTCCGCAACCACACCGGCTTAGGTCAACGGCAGCGGACAAGAGTGTGCGCTCTACGTGAACTATAATTGCGCGCACAGATGACTCTTGCTTCTGGCGCAAAACTCGGGCCTTACGAAATTCTATCGCCGCTGGGTGCGGGCGGGATGGGTGAGGTGTATCGTGCGCGAGACACTCGCCTCGATCGCACTGTGGCGATCAAGGTTCTGCCTTCGCATCTTTCTGCTGATCCTGGATTGAGGCTTCGCTTTGAGCGGGAAGCCAAGGCGATTTCTGCCCTGCAACATCCGAACATCTGCACGCTTTATGACGTTGGTTTGCAGGATGGTGTGGACTTCCTGGTGATGGAATGTCTGGAAGGCCAGACTCTGGCGGACCGGCTGGTGAAGGGTGCCCTGCCTCTGGAACAGGTTTTGAAGATCGGCGCGGAGATTGCGCAGGCGCTCGAGAAGGCGCACCGGCAGGGGATTGTGCATCGTGATCTGAAGCCGGGGAACATCATGCTGACGAAGTCGGGCGCGAAGCTGATGGACTTCGGATTGGCGAAGCCGGAGTTGGCGGTGACGACGGGGACGAAGGGATTGTTGACGCCGTCCACGCCGACCATGAATTTGGCTTCGCTCACGTCAGCTGCGTCGCCGCTTACGCAGAAGGGCTCGATTGTTGGGACGTTTCAATACCTGGCTCCGGAGGTGTTGCAAGGATCGGAGGCCGATGCGCGGAGCGATCTCTTCAGCTTGGGTTGTGTGCTTTACGAGATGGTAACCGGGCGGCGGGCTTTTGAAGGGAAATCGCAGCTCGGCGTGCTGACCGCGATTTTGGAGAAGGAGCCGGAGCCGATCGTTGCCAGCCCAGCGGCGCCGCCGCCGATGCTGGATCGAGTAGTGCGTGCTTGTCTGGCGAAAGATCCGGCGGATCGGTACCAGGCTGCGCATGATGTGGCGATGGACTTGCGGTGGATGGCCGACTCCACCGGCGGTGAAGAGGCGAAGCCAGCTCGGGAGTTCAAGAAGTCGCGGGCGATTTTATTGGCCGCGGCTTTCGTGGTGTTGGTTGCGCTCGCCGCTTTGGGTGGCTTTTGGTGGGCGAAACACGGCGAAAGTGGAAAGGCTCTTCACGCCGAAATACCGCCGCCGGACAAATTCTCGTTCGACGCCACCGGAGACAACGGTGGCATGCCGGTGCTGTCACCCCAAGGCGACAAGATCGCGTTTGTCGCTCATTCCGCGAACGCCCAATCCCTTTGGGTGCGGTCGCTGGAAAGTGACACGGTGCAACAACTCGAAGGCACGCAAGGTGCGATCCATCCCTTCTGGTCGCCGGATGGACGGTACGTGGGGTTCTTCGCCTACGGGAAGTTGAACAAGATCGCGGTGTCGGGAGGACCGGTCTCGGTTGTGGCCGATGCTCCGAATCCGCGTGGTGGCTCGTGGAGCGCGGATGACGTGATCGTGTTCAGTCCGGACTTCCGCGACGCACTTTTGAAAGTGAGCGCACAGGGCGGCACTGCGGTTCCGGCGACCGTGCTGGACAAAGAAAAGCACACCACCCATCGCTGGCCGTGGTTTCTTCCGGACGGGAAACACTTTATTTTTCTGGCGACCAGCCATACGGGAGGGCGCCCTGAATATGACGGAATCTACCTTGGGTCGGTCGATAGTACTCAGACCCACATGGTGGTGGCGTCGGATTCGGGGGGGCAATACGCGTCAGGCCATTTGCTTTATCGTGCGAACCGGGCACTGGTGGCGCAACCATTCGATCCGACAGCGGGCAAGTTGTCGGGATCGCCGGTGCCTCTGATTAGCAATGTCCGCTACGACTCGGGAGTGTGGCGCAGTATTTTCGCGGTATCGCAGAACGGGCTCATGGTGTACCAGACTGGCAGTGCCGCCGCCGCGGGGACACGCCTGGTATGGTTTGACCGTTCGGGGAAACAAACTGGTGACGCGGGTCAGCGCGAAAATGGGTTGTTCGACGTGACTCTCTCGCCCGATGGCAAGCGGGTGGCGTTTGTGGCGGGAAACCCTGCTACTGACGTGTGGGTGCTTGATCTGGAGCGCAAAACCAAAACCCGTATCACGTTCGAGGAAACAGTTCAGTACCCAGCATGGTCGCCCGACGGCAAGACCCTGGCGTTCGCAGTGAACCCGGGGCAAGGCGGAGGCCTGGTCGAAATTCGCAGTAGAGCGGCTAATGGCAGCGGAACGGAGAAGAATTTAGTCGGCGCGCCACGTTCGTACCACTATCCGGGATGGTCGCCGGACGGAAAGTATCTGACCTACATTCTTGGCATGGGTGAAAAAATGCTGTCGCTGTGGGCAGTGCCGGTCGTCGGAGATGCTCAGCCGGTTCCGGTGGTGCAGCCGCCCTCGCAGCGATCCAATATTTACGGGTATCGAATTTCGCCCGACGGCCGCCTGGTGGCGTACATCTCCGACGAATCCGGGCAGAACGAGCTGTACATCACAACGTTCCCGGAGGGTAAAGGAAAATGGAAGGTGTCGAGCGGTGGTGCGTCATATCCCAGGTGGAGCGGAAATGGAAAGGAAGTGTTCTTCAACAATCTGAACGACGACTTTTTCAGCTGCCCGTTGACGTTCAAGGGTTCGGAAATTGAGGTGGGCACGCCCCAGCGTCTGTTCCATGCCAGCATGCCCGGAATCGGAGTGCCGTATGACGTTTCGGCGGACGGTCAACGCTTTCTGGTGAACCTGGCGGAAGAGGAAGGCGCAGCGTCACTCTTTCTCGTCGTGAACTGGCCGGCGGAGTTGGAAAAATAACGCTTGCTAGTGGATGTAAGAAGACATTCAGGCATTCACTTCGAGCTCGTCAAATCGACGCCACTTGTAGACTGCGATCGAGACAATCCAGCTGATTGCGAAAAGTCCTACGATGAAATAGCCAAGTGTGCCGAAGTGATCGTTGAGTTTGGCCACCCCATCCCAGAACGTTCCCGTCAGATGAAAGTGCTCGGCCAACAAGCCGAGAGCCTCGATGCCTCCGACGACGAACGCGACGACTACGGAGATGCATGTGATCGTGATGTTGTAGTAGAGCTTGCGAATGGGCTTTACGAAAGCCCATCCGTACGCGCCCAGCATGAGGATGTTGTCCGTGGTATCGATGAGTGACATCCCTGCCGCAAAGAGTATGGGGAACACGAGGACCGACCAAAACGACAGCCCCTTCGAGGCTTCGGTCGCGGAAACGCCCAGTAGACCAATCTCGGTTGCAGTATCAAATCCCAAGCCAAACAACACTCCCAGGGGATACATCTGCCAACTGCGGGTGATCATGCGGAACATGGGACGAAACACTCGCGAGAGAAGTCCTCGACTGCCAAGGAGCAGATCGAGATCTTCCTCCACATAGGGCTCGCCGCGACGGACCCTTACGAAGGTCCGGTAGATTGATCGCAGAACAATAAGATTGACGATCGCGATGGCAAACAGAAAAAACGCAGAGACCAACGTGCCGATGACTCCGGCAACGTTTCTAAAAGCATCGAGGCGATGTTGAAGGGCCCGCGCCGCCCCCGCAATCGCTGCCGAGCCGAGCACGACGATAGTCGAATGCCCCAGTGAGAACATGAACCCAACCGCAACCGGGCGCTTTCCATCCTGCATTAATCTTCGGGTCACATTGTCGATGGCGGCTAGGTGGTCGGCATCGACAGCATGGCGCAGGCCAAAGCTGTAAGCGAGAAGCGCCGTCCCCAAGAGAACCGGATAGCGGTGAAAGGCGATGCTGGCCCAGAGCCATGCAGCGATGTTGAAGGCGAACAAGATGGCGTATATAGCGACGATCTTGCCGCGCAGATTGTCGGCAGCGTCGTCGAACAAATTATTCAGTTTGGGCTGCAGTGTTGATTTCACAATAGAGAAACCATAAGCGCTAAGGTGCGCCAGTTCGCCCGAACCTGTAGGTGAGGGTGGCGCTGGCATAGGATGGGATGCGAACTCCGACGACCTCCTGAACGTCGGAGGGATAGAAATTTTCCGTAGTCTGACCGGTATAGCCGCTGGCGATGAGAAAATTCACACCGGCGGTCAGGCGTCCATTCAGAAAAGGGCGGACCAGCGCGCCGCGAAATTCCTTCAGGGGAGTGCCCGTACACTCGTTCATCAGGACGGGCAGGCATCCTGTGCCCAGTGGCTTGGTGCCAACGTATTCGAATTCCCCTCGGGCCTGCAAACCGAAGGGGAGCTTCTGAATTGTGCCCAGCAGATCAAAGATGGTGCGGGGCGCTTCGGGCGTGGGCTCTCCAGTGTTGAGGTCCCTCGCGTCGGCTTTGGAGAAGGTTGCCAACAACGAGGCCGAGCGAAAGTTCCGACGCACCGTGAGCGTCATGAACCGAAGGCGGCTTGGCCCTTCATCAAACGGCAGTCCAGTGTCCGGATCAATTTTTGCCAGTTGTTCGCTGTTGGTAACGTGGCCCAGAGTGAGTCTTACATCCGTCTTGTGGATGGTCTTGCTGGCGACAAGTTGATATGCACGTGCCCTAGCCACCGGGGTGCCCGCAGTAGTTCCCGTGCCAATGCGGGGGTCTTCGGTGAAGAAGGCCTGGCCGAAGCTGAAAGAAATGAGGGGAGCGTACCACGAATCGCTGGGCAGAAAAGAAACCGTCGCTTTCGGCGAGTTCACGCCAACCCATTGCTGAAACGAATTCGGCGAGTGCAACAGATCGTCGTTATCAAAATTAATTTCATCGCGGCGCCAGCCGAGATAGTACCGGAAGTAACGGCTCAGCGGGCCCTGAACGGCAATGTAGGGTGCCACAGTTCCGATTGTGATGTTGTTTGAGTCCACGGGAACGAAAGGGCCGTAATAGCTAGGGTTGCTGGGATTGAAGAATCCATAGTGGTCGAGATCGTCGCGCCGCGGCGCCTCGCGGACGTAGTCAAACCCTCCCAGCAACGAAACATATTCAGAAATTTTATTCAGATAGTTCCCGCTCGCGCCGGCGACCGTGCGGAACTCGCTTTGACGGATGAGGCCCTGCCCGAAATCCGAAAACAAGGAAAGATTGTAGGTGCGAAAGAAGCCGGATAGCTGCAGTTGCTGGCTTCCAGTGAATTGCCAGACATCGTTCAGGGCTACGAGCGCGGTGTGGGTCTGGTCTTTCTGCCGGGGATCGAGGGTGTCTCCATAGTTGGTGACATGGGTATCGGCGGAATTCGTGGCCAGGATCGGGACGAGTCCTGGAATATAGGAAAAACCGTAATACCCGATGCCAAACAAAGTGAAACGGTGCTGGCCGACCTGGAACATTCGCTCGCCATTGAATTTGTACTGTTGGCGATGTTCCAGCCGATCAAGGAATCCGTTGCCATACGAGGCTTCAAAAGCCATCCACGACTGGGGGCTGGGGCTCAGGCCCGCAACCACATCAATGTCGCGGTAGTCTCCCGTAACCGTAATAAATGGATCCAGGCGGGAGCGCAGCCCGTAGGTCGCGGCCAGGTCGACGGAGTGATTGCCTTCGCGAACGTTGAATGCTCCGCCATCGATCTGAACACTCTCCAGCACTTCGGGAATAAAGATGTTCGGGTCGGCATAGCCATTGCCGTGCGCATTCGCAGATAAATTGTTGGGCACGAGATAGGTGCCTACCGCGACGTACTGGGCGATGGGTTCGCCGTGATCTCCAGCAACGCCGGGGGCAAAGTATTGGGGCGCTTTGATGCCGCTGGATGCGGTTTCAATGGGATATCCGGGAATGGACACCGGCGCGCCGGGACGGCCGGGGTTGGCGTCAAGCAAATCCTGACGAACAAAAACTTTCTCTCCGGGGTCGGGAGAGAGCACGTCGGATTGGTTTACGTCGACCGTAACCGTGACGGTCTCAATCCGCGAAGCGAGTTGGGTCATTTGAATCTCGATCGGGGAATTGCCATCGGCGTGGACGGTGATCGGGCGGGTCACCGGGCGGAACCCGGAAGCTTCGGCTTCGATGATGAACTCACCGGGCGACATGACCTTCACCAGAAACTTTCCATCCGATCCCGACGCCGCCTGGGACAGGGCTCGTTTGTGCTCCATGAGTTGGACCGAGGCGTCTGGCAGAGCGTTTCCCTCAGGATCAATGACTTGGCCCTTCAGCACGATCTCCTGCGCAAGGCAGGGTGTGAGAAGCAGGACGAAAACGACGATCTTGATCCCATCCATATTACCTTTTCTGCTTTCGTGCTACTCAAAGAGATCGTGGAGTACCAATACAGGTTGTGCTCCTTTCAACTATTACGGTTTTCGACGAGGGTTTGGATTGCCATGATTCTTCAACCCAAAACTATTTATGCGACCAAGCTGAAGCAGTAACAAGGATTTTGTATTTGTGCTACGCCTGGGCATTTTACGCTTGCTTCACAGGGCAGAGCAAAACCCAATAATGAGAACAAGGATGTTCTGGTCAGCCAATCAGGAGATGTCTAGTTCTGGAGTAGGGGTAAGTCGTCTGGAAGAAAGTGAGGGGAATCCTGCACGGGAGATTCGAGTCAATGGTGGTGTCCGGAATGGTGGGAAACGGCCTCGGGAGAACTCATGACAAGCCGCCCATGTTGCACGCCTTTTGTGCTGATAAGACGGTCGGCCAGCTTTTGTACATCCTTCGAGGTCCCGCGAAGTATGACGACTTCGAGGCAACTCTCGTGGTCGAGGTGGGCATGCAAGGTAGAAATGATTATTTCGTGGTACTCGTGCTGGAGATCGGTGAGTTTCTCCGGCAGAAGGCGAGTGTGATGGTCATAGATAAGGGTGACCGTGCCCACGACGAGCGCGTTTGCGGCGATGACTACCGAGCTTACCAGGCGATCACGAATCAAATCGCGAAAGGCTTCCGAGCGGTTCTCGTAGCCCTTGTCCGTGATGAAGGAATCAAAGCGGCGTAGCAGGTCTGAATCGATTGATACTCCGATACGGCTTAGGTCTCCCATGAAACACCTTTTACGTCCGAGGACAGCGATCAGCGTAGCACATTTGTCACATGGTGTAGCACCGCTGGTTGTCGCGACGATTTCTCGGGAGTCGGTCCTCCCGACGGTCCCTCGGTCAACGGCAGCGGACAGGAGTGTCCGCTCTACATTGGGACGTTACAATACGCGAGTGAGCTCTGTTACGCCGTCGACGGTCTCGAGTGGGGCAGCGACGGAGGGCCGGCCATATACCTTGTGGCAGAGATTCTTGCTTTGGCTGATCACCTGGGCGGGAGTTCTGGTGGTGCGGCTGATTGGCCCGACGCTGCGTTTTTCGGCGTCGTTTGAAGATGGGGCGCCGCCGACTCTCGAGACACGTCCCATAGTTTATGCGTTTTGGCACAGCTGCATCTTGCCCTCGATGTATCTCTGGCGGAACCTGCAGATCAGGGTCATGAGTAGCGATAGTTTTGATGGGGAATGGATGGGGCGCATCATGGGGGAATTTGGTTTTGTGAAGGTGCGCGGATCGAAGAGCCGGGGAGCCGTGCGTGCGTTGCTGGGGATGCGCCGGGAACTCGAGCAAGGCTGGACGGTTGCATTTACGATCGACGGCCCGCGCGGCCCGCGATTCGTGGCCAAGCCGGGGCCGGTGCTGCTGGCGCGTGCGACCGGTGTGCCCATGGCGGTGTTTCATATTGCGCTGGAGAAGGCCTGGATTCTGAATACGTGGGACCGGTCGATGATTCCGAAGCCGTTTTCGCGGGCGCTGATGCGGGTGAGTCGCAAGATTCCGGTTCCGGCGGACGCGGATGACTCCCAGAAAGAAAGACTTCATGCGGAGCTGCAATCCGCGTTGGAGCGAGTTCGGGAATTTGCGGAAGCGAATGTGGAAAAGGTGGGGAGCGCGGAATTTCCGGTGAGAGAAAGTTAGATCCCGCGAGCCTGCCGAGCTTGCACTCGTTCGACGCTGGGCTCCGCGGCCGAGTGGGTTACGATTAGAGTTGCGGCTTAATTTTGGATCGAGAAAGACGAGGGCTGATGGCTGCGAATATTGTGGACGGAAATAAGATCGCTGCCGCAATTCGGGCGGAAGTCGCGTCTGAAGTAAAGGTGATGACAGCAGCGGGCGTACGTCCAGGACTGGCCGTGGTTCTGGTGGGCCATAACCCGGCGTCGGAAGTTTATGTTCGGGGAAAGGTGAAGAGCAGCGGAGAGGTCGGAATTTGCAGCGAGCAGCATACTCCGCCTGAGACAGTTTCAACGGAGGAATTGCTTGAGTTGATCGCTGACTTGAACCGGCGCGACGAGATCGATGGCATTTTGGTACAGCTTCCGTTGCCGCCTCAGGTCGATGCCAAGAGAGTTCTGCTAGCGGTCGATCCAGCGAAAGATGTGGATGGGTTCCATCCCATGAATGTGGGGCTCCTCTCTACGCAGCGGTCTGGGCTAGTGCCGTGTACGCCAGCAGGAATTATGGAGATTCTGAAGCGCAGCCGGATTCCGATTGCCGGGCAGGAAGCCGTGGTGGTAGGCCGCAGCGACATTGTGGGCAAGCCGACGGCGATGCTGTTGATCAATGGCAACGCGACGGTTACGGTTTGCCATTCGAAGACGCGTGATCTTCCTGGGGTTTGCCGGCGGGCGGATATCTTAGTCGCCGCGATTGGCCGGGCAGGAATGGTGACGCGCGAATTCGTGAAACCGGGCGCGACCGTGATCGACGTGGGCATGAACCAGGTGACCGACCGGGCCGAGTTCGAGCGGCTATTCGCGGGGAATGCGAAGCGGGAGGAAACGTTTCGTATGAAGGGGTCCACGCTGGTTGGCGATGTGCATCCTCACGTAACGGAGGTTGCCGGAGCTCTTACGCCGGTGCCCGGGGGCGTAGGGCCATTGACCATCGCCATGTTGATGGCGAATACGGTGAGGGCCGCGAAGCTGCGGCGCGGAGACAGGGTTACAGAGTTTTCACGGGTCTAAGTTCTTCATCGCAGAGGCACAGAGACACCGAGGAAGGTAATTCAAGATTTTGCAGCTTATCGAGCTGCTGCTTCCGCGGCGTCGAGAACGAAGGAGCCATGTTTTCTCAAAAAGGTTTTCTCCGTGCCTCTGTAGTGAGTGGGCTTCTGATGAGGATGGATTGCTGAAAGTCGGACTGACCGGCGGGATTGCATCTGGCAAATCCGTGGTGGGCGAGATGTTTGTGGCGCTTGGCGCTCACCTGATTCAGGCCGATGCGATTGCCCACCAACTTATGCAGCCGGGCGAAGCTGTTTATCAGGAGGTACTGCAGCATTTCGGCGCAGGAATCCTCAATCCTGATGGCAGCATCAATCGCGCGCGACTGGCAGAAGCGGCGTTTGGTGACTCGGAGGGAACCAAAGCTTCGCGCATTGCAGAGTTGAATCAGATTGTGCATCCGGCGGTGATTCGAAGACAGGAAGGATGGATGGCGGAAGTCGGACGGGGGGATCTGCGGGCGATAGCCGTTGTTGAAGCGGCGCTGATTCTTGAAGCGGGTGCAGCGAAAAGTTTCAACCGTTTGGTGGTTGTAACCTGCCATCCTGAACAGAGAATTCAGCGCTGGGCCGCGCGTGTGGGCGTGGACGAGGAAACTGCTCGCCGCGAGGTGGAACGGCGGATGGCGGCTCAGTTTCCGGATGAAGAGAAGATCAAGGCGGCGGATTATGTGATCGACAACTCCGGATCGTTGGACGAGACCCAGAGGCGGGTCCGTGAAGTCTACGGCGAACTGAAACGTGTGGCCGAAGGAGAGTCCTAATAATCGCAGAGTTCGTGGAGGAGTCCGCAGAGGCTCCTGGCCTGCGGCCGTCGCCTTAATCAATCGATAATTAATTACAATCTTAGGTGTGAGTCCGTGGAAGGTTTCTGAACTATGAAGCTGCTTCGACCGCTTTTGTTTGCCGTGATTCTCGCCGGCGCGTTTTTCTATTTCACTACTTATCGTTCGGGCCGGGGCGTACTGACCGACTGGGTCGGACATCCGGACAAAGTGGAAATCAGTGAGGCCGCTGGCAACAATGGTCTCGACGCAGAAGAACAGAACAACATCACGGTCTATCACAAAAACATTGGCTCGGTGGTGAACATAACGTCAAAGGCGGTTACGTTCGACTTCTTCTACGGGTTAGTGCCTGAGGAAGGACAGGGATCGGGCTTCATCATCGACAAGGAGGGGCACATACTGACCAACTACCACGTGATCGCGGATGCGCGTCAAATTGAAGTAACGCTGCACAACCGCAAGAAATACCGGGCTGCGATTGTCGGCACTGACCGCTCGCATGATTTGGCCGTGATTCAAATCAAAGCACCCGACCTCACGCCCATGGTGCTGGGCGACTCCGGCAACCTGCAAGTCGGTCAGAAAGTGTACGCGATCGGCAATCCGTTCGGGCTGGCGGGTACGCTGACCCGCGGTATCGTGAGTTCGATTCGTCAGGTGCAGGAACCCGACGGCATGACGATTGACGAAGCCATTCAAACGGATGCCTCCATCAATCCCGGAAACTCCGGCGGCCCACTGCTCAATATGCACGGCGAAGTTATCGGCATTAACACTATGATCGCTTCAAACGTTGGCCAGAGTGCAGGCATTGGGTTCGCCATCCCCATCAATACCGCCAAAGCGGTGATCAATGATCTGCTCACCCTGGGCCGGGTGCGGCGTCCGGCGCTGGGTGTGCGCACGATTCCGATCGATCCTGAATTGGCGGACCAGATGGGACTGGCGGCTGATTATGGACTCCTGATCGTGCAGGTCGTACCGGCAGGGGCCGCGGACAACGCCGGTCTGCGCGGTGGAAGCCAGCGCGCATTCCTGGGCAACACCCCGATCATGGTCGGCGGAGACCTGATCGTCGCCATTGATGGGAAAAAAGTTGAGGATCAGCAGGAACTCGCGCAGATGATGAACAACCACCGCGCCGGTGATACGGTCCGCATCACCATCTACCGTGGTAAGAAAAAGCTAGAGGTAAACGTGGTGCTGGGTGAGGCGCGGCAGGAGGTCTAGAGGCAACTTTCAGCTCTCAGCCGTCAGCTGTCGCGAGTGCAAAGCTTCAAACGGCCTTTCAATTCTAAGCGGCAGTCTGTTCGAAAAAGTCTTCGATTTCATTCACTTCTTTGTCGCTGAGGCGGAATTCTCCTGCGCGCATCACGCCGTCGGCTTGTCGCGCATTTCTTGCCCCCACAATCGCGCCGGTTACAGCGGGATTTCGCAGCGTCCAGGCAATCGCTACTTCGCCCGGCGAACGGCCGTGGCGCTTCCCGATCTCACGCAACTGCTCCACCAGGGCAAGATTCCGCGACAGCCTCGGCTCTCTGAACTCAGGATCGTTACTCCGCCAATCATCCTTCGGAAGCCTGGTGGCACGTTCGCGCGTCATCGCGCCGGTCAAAAGTCCCGAGGCCATGGGCGAGTATACGATCACGCCGATGTCCTCACGCTGGCAGTAAGGAAGAATGTCCTCCTCGATCCCTCGATTGATCAGCGAATAGGACGGCTGCAGAGAGGTGATGGGCTCGATGCTCTGCGCGCGGCGCATCTGTTTGACGTCGAAATTGGACACACCGATCCAGCGTACCTTGCCCTGCCGCCGCAACGCGGCAAGAATGGACCACCCTTCTTCGAGGTCGGGAGACTCAGGATCTTCCGGCGGCCAGTGGACCTGGTACAGATCTATGGTTTCTGTGCCGAGGCGCCGCAGGCTGTCTTCGACTTCGCGGCTAATCGAATCCGCGTGCAGGTTCTTCTGGACGTTCCCTTGCGCGTCCCAACGTAAGCCGCACTTGGTGAAAACGTAGGGTTTCGCGCCGGGCCACTCTTTGAGCGCACGCGCAACAACTTCCTCGGAATGCCCCAGCCCGTACACCGCGGCAGTGTCGATCCAGTTGACGCCCAATTCAAGCGAGCGGTGAATCGCGGCTATGGAATCGTTGTCATCCTGCGCCCCCCAGGCGAACTGCCAGCCACCGCCGCCGATGGCCCAGGCACCGAAACCCACCGGGGTGATGTTTAAATCGGACTTGCCAAGCTGCCGGGTTTCCATTTCAATCTCCTAGGGCGTGGTTCGCAGGATTCTTAGTCTACCGCAAATGGTTTCACCAGCATGAACGTCGATTCCGTTCGAGGCTATTGTCTTTCCTTTCCGCAGGCAAGAGAAAACTTGCAGTGGGGTGAGACGGTCTGCTTCAAAGTTGCCGGCAAGATTTTTGCCACGTTGAGTTTGGGCTCGATTCCGCAGAGCCTGTGCTTCAAGTGCACGCCGGAGCAATTCGCGGAGTTGTGCGAGCAAGAAGGGATCGGCCCAGCACCGTACGTGGGACGTTACAAATGGGTATTGCTGGAGCGGTTAGATGTGCTGGTTGATGAGGAGTTGGAGGACTTGATTCGTCAGTCGTATGGAATGGTGGCAGGGAAGGGCAAAACGAAAGCGAAGACCAAGGGCCCTAAAGTTCAAACACAAAAGACAGCAAGGAAAATGGCGGAAAGACAACAGAGCTGATCGCTGAAAGCCGACCGCTAACTGCCCCAACCAAATTTGACTCCCACTCGCTGGCTACGCTAGCCTCAGAAGTCCGCCCACAATTTTTTGATTCCATGCGATTCAAGCGCAAGCGATTAATCGTGCTGCTGCTGGCAGTGCGGGTGGCCGTGGCCGCTCCCGCGATGGCGGCGACGCAACCCGTCCATGCGCCGCATGCCATTGTGGTCAGCGTTCACGAATTGAGTTCGCACGCCGGGGTCGAAATCCTGAAAGCCGGCGGGAACGCCATCGATGCGGCCGTAGCCACGGGTTTTGCCTTGGCCGTGGTCCATCCGCAGGCAGGCAATCTGGGCGGCGGCGGCTTCATGCTCATTCGTCTGGCGGATGGACGGGTGCATTTCGTCGACTATCGCGAGAAGGCTCCGACGGCGGCGACGGCAAATATGTATCTCGACGCTCAAGGAAATGTGGTCGAAAACGCCAGCGTCGTTGGTTATAAATCGATCGGTGTTCCGGGTTCGGTTGCGGGCATGGTTTACGCAGAGAAAGAATTCGGCAAGCTGACCCTCGGTCAGGTTATGGCCCCGGCCATCAAGTTGGCACGAGATGGTTATCCGCTAGCCTGGCAGGACACGCAGGATCTGCACGACGAAGATCTGGCGAAGTTTCCCGAGTCGCGGCGTATCTTCCAGCGCAATGGAAATTACTACAAGCAAGGCGAAATCTTCCGGCAGCCCGAGTTGGCACGCACGCTGGAACGAATCGCGAGCAACCCGGATGACTTGTATCACGGGGCGATGGCGCGTGAACTGGCGGCATCGATCCAAAAGGGTGGGGGCCTGATCACAAATGATGACCTCGCTCATTATGAAGTGAAAGAACGGGAACCGATACGCGGGAATTATCGTGGCGACGAAATCATCAGCGCACCTCCTCCGTCGTCTGGCGGGATTGCGCTGATGGAGATATTGAACATTCTGGAAGGTTACGACCTTGCTAAAGCTGGGGATCGGTCTGCGGCGTCGATCCATCTCACGGTTGAGGCCTTCCGGCGGGCGTTCTATGATCGAGCGGAGTTTTTGGGCGATCCGGATTTTTCCAAAATTCCTGTGGCGCAACTCATCGATAAGAAGTATGGTGCGGCATGGCGAGAGTCGATTGATCCGACGCGTGCCAGCGTCAGCAAAGATCTGAAGCGGCCCGCGATCTTCAGCGAGCTTGAACAGTATGCTTCGCGGCGTCCGCAGCCTTTGGTAGTACGTGAACCCGAACACACCACGCACTATTCTGTGGTGGACTCAGACGGAATCGCGGTGGCTGTCACGACGACATTGAATGACGAGTTTGGCTCGCGGGTTACCGCGGTGGGACTGGGTTTTCTGCTGAATGACGAGATGGATGACTTTGCGGCGAAGCAAGGCGTCCCCAATCTCTACGGACTGATTCAAGGGCCGGCCAACGCGATCGGACCGGGCAAGCGGCCGCTTTCTGCGATGACGCCGACCATCGTGCTGAAAGACGGAAAACTATTTTTGGTGCTGGGCTCGCCGGGCGGGGCGCGGATTATCACCACCGTGGCGAACATTTTGATGGGCGTTGTGGACTACGGTATGAATATCCAGGAAGCGGTAAACGCTCCTCGCTTCCATAATCAATGGATGCCCGACGTCGTGAATGTCGAGCAGTGGTTTTCTCCGGACGCGGTGCGGTTACTTGATCAAATGGGGCATAAAGTCGAAGTCGGCGAAACCGTGGCAGGGGACTGGGTGTCCTATTGGAGCGACGGAGAATGTATCGCAATCGATCAGAAAACCGGTGAGCGTTTGGGAGCGAGCGACGTCAGAAATAATGGAAAGGCAGTAGGTTACTGATGCTGAAAGCAATATCGACGTTAGTCTATGTAAAGGAGCGGTTGCATCCCGGGCTGCTGGATGGGCTGGTACGCGGCGGAGCACAGGCAATTGAAATTTTTGCCGCACGTCAACACCTGGATTATGCCAACCGCAAGCAGCATGTGCGAGAGATCGCGGACTGGTTTCGCACGAGTGGAGTCGTTCTGAACTCGGTTCATGCGCCGCTCTACGCCGACTACGAGTGGGGACGCGCCGGGGCGCCGCAAATGAATGTGGCTTCGACGGACCGGGCGAGCCGGATTGAAGCCATGGATGAAATCAAACGCGCGCTTGAAGTGGCAGAGCACATTCCGTTTCGTTTTCTGGTGCAGCACATTGGCACGACCGGCGAATCGTTCGACGACCGCAAATTCGAAGCGGCGATGACCTCGGTCGAGCACCTGCGCGCCTTCGCTAAGCCGCTCGGAGTGCGGATTCTGCTGGAGAATATTCCCAACGAGCTATCCACGCCAGAGCGGTTGGTGGAGTTCATCCGTGCGGCCCACTTCGACGATGTGGGAGTGTGCTTTGACTTCGGTCATGCGCACATTATGAGTGCTGTGCCGGAGGCGTTTGAAACCGTCAAGAGTTACATCCACTCCACTCATGTTCACGACAACGCCAAGGCCGCCGACTCGCATCTTTGGCCGGGCAGCGGCTCGATCGATTGGAAACAGGCCGTGGAACTGCTTCGATCGGCTCCGCACACGCCGCCATTGTTGCTGGAGATCGAAGGCGACGAGAAGATCAACCCAGTTGAAAAGATGGGCGAAACGTTCGAAAAGCTGGAAATCGTGTAGCGCCGCCGTCCCGGCGGCTCTCGTGAGAGCGTCCCGCCCGCACAGGCGAGAGCCGGCAAGATGTCGGCGTTACAAAAAGAAAAAGCTATGTCATCCCCTGTAACGACGATCATCGATATCGGCAAGCACGAGGGCCAGAGCGTCACCATCCGCGGCTGGCTCTATAACCTGCGTGAGAGTGGAAAGCTGCTGTTTCCGCAGCTTCGTGATGGTTCCGGCGTTATTCAAGGCATCGTGCCCAAGAATGCAGTCCCGCCCGAAGTATTTGACGCGGTAAAGGGTCTGACCCAGGAATCAAGCATGATTGTCGAAGGCAAGGTGCGCGCCGACAAGCGCGCTCCCGGCGGCTATGAGTTGGACATCTCGAATGTGCAGGTCATTCAACGGGTTGCCGAGAATGATCCGTATCCCATTTCACTGAAAGAGCACGGCGTCGATTTCCTGATGGAGCACCGGCATTTGTGGCTGCGAACGCCAAGGCAGGCCGCGATTCTGCGTGTGCGGGCCGAGATCATCAAAGCCGCCCGCGATTTTTTCGATGAGCGCGGCTTCACCTTAACCGATCCACCGATCTTGACTCCAGCAGCGTGTGAAGGTACGACCACGCTTTTTCCTGTCGATTACTTCGATGAGCAGGCATATCTCACGCAGTCGGGACAGCTTTACATCGAAGCTACTGCCATGGCGCTAGGCAAGGTGTATTCCTTCGGGCCTACGTTCCGCGCTGAGAAAAGTAAAACTCGGCGTCATTTAACTGAGTTCTGGATGGTCGAGCCAGAGGTGGCTTATGCACAGTTGGAGGACATCATGGAGCTAGCCGAGGGGCTGCTCAGCTTTTTGGTGAAGCGTTGCCTGGAACGCCGCCGTCCCGATCTGCAGACCATTGGTCGCGATGTTACGAAGTTGGAGAAAATCGAAGCTCCGTTTCCGCGGATCACTTACGATGAGGCAGTGAAAATGCTACAGGAAGGCCATGCCCAGGGTGCTCTCGAAAACCAGTTCGAGTGGGGCGGAGATCTGGGTTCACCAGACGAAACTTACATTTCGTCGCAGTTCGACCGGCCTGTGATGGTGCATCGCTATCCGGCAAAAGTGAAGGCGTTCTACATGGAACCCGATCCGGTGCGGCCGGATCTGGCGCTGTGTGTGGATGTGCTCGCGCCCGAAGGCTACGGCGAAATTATTGGCGGCTCGCAGCGTATGGCATCCTACGATCTGCTGCTCAAGCGCATTCACGAACACGGTCTGCCGGAAGAGGCATTCAAGTGGTATCTCGACCTGCGGAAATACGGAAGCGTGCCCCACGCGGGCTTCGGCATGGGCATCGAACGAGCGGTGGCATGGATCTGCGGGCTCGAGCATGTACGGGAGACCATTCCGTTTGCGAGAATGCTGCATCGGCTGTATCCGTAGCATTTTTAGTCTGGTCATCCCGAAGCGCCGCATTTTTCATGAGCGGGCCAGGGATCTGGCGCGGAGTATTTCAAACTTGACCGGTACTGGAATTGACGATCGGCAATCTTGTTTCTGTTCTCAGCAAACTCTATGACGAACATTACCCCATCTTTTTCAAGCATCACTCCCCGCAAGATCCGCGTCATCGGTGTTCCGCTCGACCTCGGCCAGTCGCGCCGAGGCGTAGACATGGGACCTTCCGCAGTGCGCGTAGCTGGTCTCGAGGCGCGATTAGAGGCGCTTGGGCACGTGGTTGAAGACGCCGGAAACGTGTCCGTCGCAATCGCCGAGCAAAAGAAGGAAGGCGACCCTAACGCAAAGTATTTGAAAGAGATTACCGCAACTTGCACCAAGCATGCTGAACTTGTGGTGAAGACGCTGGAGGTAGGCAAGGTTCCGATTACCTTGGGCGGGGATCATTCCATTGCCGCTGGAACAGTTGCCGGCGTGGCGGAATTCTATCGTCGTCAGAACCAAAAGATCGGCCTGATCTGGATTGACGCGCACACCGATGTAAACACTCCCGACAGCTCGCCCAGCGGAAACGTACATGGCATGCCGCTGGCGGCGATCATGGGACTAGGCCCTCCTGAGCTGTCCAACATTTTCGACTTCTCTCCCAAGGTGAAGCCGGAGAATTGTGTGCTGGTGGGAGTGCGGGACATCGACGCCATCGAAAAAGAAAACGTCCGCAAAACAGGAATCCATGTCTTCACCATGCGTGACATTGACGAGCGCGGGATGCGAACCGTGATGGAAGAGGCTCTGCGCGCCGCAGGACGAGGCACCGCGGGTTACCACGTTTCGCTCGACATGGACTGGGTCGATCCCGAGGACGCGCCCGGTGTAGGAACGCCGGTTCGTGGAGGCGCCACCTATCGCGAAGCTCACCTCGCAATGGAGATCATCGCCGACCACGGCCGCATGCTGAGCTTCGAAATCGTCGAAGTAAATCCCGTAATCGACGAGCACAATCGAACCGCGGACTTGGCGGTGGAGTTGGCGCTGTCGGCGTTCGGAAAGAAGATTCTGTAAGCCACATTCTAGCCATGAAGAAAATTCGAGTCGGAATCCTGTTTGGCGGGCGTAGCGGAGAGCATGAGATCTCCCTGCTCTCCGCCGCGTCGGTTTTCAACGCCATCGACAAAAATAAATACGAGGTTGTGCCCATCGGCATTACCAAGGAGGGCCGATGGGTCACGGCGGCTGATGCGGAACGGTTGCTGCAGGGAAAATTTGAGGATCACAAGCATCTTCGTGCCGGCGATCCCGAGGCGACCCCGGGGGCCGCGGTTCTGGCCAAGGGCGAAGCGGTCGTGGTGCCTCCCGAACCGCAAAAACATGGATCGTTAACGCCTTTTGAAACTGATGCGTCGTCTCACGCGCTGACTCGCCGGGCGACGGATCGCGCTATCGACGTCGACGTTATTTTTCCCGTGCTGCATGGCACCTTCGGCGAGGACGGAACCATCCAGGGTTTGCTCGAGTTGGCGGACATGGCTTACGTGGGCGCGGGTGTACTCGGTTCAGCCGCGGGGATGGACAAGGACATCATGAAGTCGCTGTTCCGAGCCGCTGGACTCCCGATTGTGAAACACGTCACGCTCCTGCGCAGCCAGTGGGCGACGAATGCGAAGAAAGTTCAGAAATTTGTCGAGAGCAAGCTGAAGTATCCAGTGTTTGTGAAGCCGGCGAATTTGGGATCGTCGGTGGGAATCTCCAAGGCGCATGATCGCAAGGACCTGGGCCCGGCGATCGAAGAAGCGGCAAAGTTCGACCGCAAAATTGTCATCGAACAGGGAGTAGGCGGACGCAAGCAAAAGGCGCGCGAAATCGAGTGCTCGGTGCTCGGCAACGACAATCCCGAGGCTTCGTTGCCAGGGGAGATCGTTCCCAGCACGGAGTTCTACGACTACAACGCCAAGTATCTTGATGAAGGGGCACAGCTGATTATTCCTGCCAAGCTCACCAAAAGCGAAACGAAAGAGGTACAGCGGTTGGCGATCGCGGCGTTTAAGGCGGTGGACGGCTCGGGGCTGTCGCGTGTGGATTTTCTGATGGAACCGAAGTCCCGGAAGATTTATTTGAATGAGATCAACACCATGCCGGGATTCACCGCCATCAGTATGTATCCCAAGCTGTGGGCGGCTTCCGGTGTATCGTATTCCGACCTGATTGGGCGGTTAATTCAGTTGGGGCTGGACCGTCATGAAGAGAAGAAGCAGAATCAGTACAGCCGGTGAAGGGCTAAACAGATTCCTCGCTGCGCTCGGCATAACTACCTAGCGGGTTGTGCTACCGGTTGAGTTTGGTTTTTCAAAATAAGAAAATAAGCATTGCCTCCTGTCACAAGTGAGTTCGATCGTCTGCGCGTAGTCCTGGTGGCTGCGCGCAATCCTCTCAACATTGGTGCGGCGGCGCGCGCCATGAGCAACTTCGGATTCCTCCATCTGCGAGTGGTGAACCCTTACGACGCAGCGTTTCGCGAGGCACGTTCCGCGGTCGGAGCGTCGGCGCTGCTGGCTAATGCGGCGGAATGCAAGACTGTGGCCGAGGCCGTCGCGGATTGCACCCTTGTCGTCGGAACCACGGCGGTCCGTCACCGGGAATTGCAGCATCCGCTCAGGCGGTTGGAATATGGTGCGCGTCTCATTCGCAAGCAACTGGGATCGGGCCGGGTCGCCCTGCTCTTCGGCTCGGAGAAATTCGGCCTCTCGAATGCCGCGCTCAGTCACTGCCACTGGTTGATGCGCATCCCGACATGCGAAGAAAACATTTCGATGAACCTGGGGCAGGCGGTCGCGGTTTGCCTGTACGAACTAATTCGCGATGGTAAGGCTGCGCGGCAAACGGAGAAAGTGAAGCGTGCGACGGCGGCCGAGTTCGAGCGCATCACCACGACGCTACTCGAAGCCATGCGTGCCAGCGGCTATCTGGATCGGCGCCCCATTGCCGACGTCGAGGAAAGAATGCGCCGTCTGGTCCGGCGCCTCAACCTTCCCCCCCGAGACGCCGTAGTCTGGCTCGGCATTCTGCGGCAGATCGTGTGGAAGCTACGGTCGGAGAAAACGCGGGCCGACTAAAACGGCGCGGTACTAAAGCCATTTGTTTCCGTTGGTGGTTGGGAGGGAACTGTGCGAAATCCGATTGCTATTTTCTTCGCGCTTGGGGTCGCGCTCTTGACCCTGACGTCCTGCAAGCGAAAGAGCGAAATTACGCAAGACGAACTTATCCGCCGCACTCAGGAGCTGTTCGATTCCGTCGCCCCGGGTGATCAGGCACCCTGGAGAAAGTACTTCGCCGACGATTGCATGTACTTTGACGAAAAAGGCCGAAACATGAACAAAGCTGCATTGGTCGCCGACCTCACTCCTATGCCGCCCGGATTTTCGGGCAGCATCAAAATAGAGAAAGTGCAAAGCCACATCGAGCGAAATGTGGCCGTTTTGAGCTATGACATGGACGAAAAGGAAACCATCTACGGCCAGGAGCTGACGGCGCGCTACCATGCGACGGACACCTGGATGCGCCGTCATGGGCAATGGCAAATCATTGCGGGTCAAGTGCTGCGGTACTACGAAGACCCTGCGCCAGGGAAAGGGGACACGGCAACGTTTGCTGAGTATGTCGGAATCTACGAGCTCGCTCCTGGGAACACGTTGACCATTTCGACCGATGGGAAGCTCTTATACCGCCAGCGCGGTGATCGTCCGAAGGATCTCCTCATTCCGGAAGCCACCGACATATTCTTTCGCAAGGGAGTTGAAGGCCGCATTCTTTTTCGCCACGCCGATAACGGTAAGGTGGATGCGCTAATCGACCGGCGAAATGATGAGGATGTGTTTTGGAAAAAGATCACATAACGATGTAGACGTAAATCCCCCTCGGAAACAGGACACGGAGGTACAGCTCATGATCTTCGGTGCCCACGTAATCGTGTACAGCAAAGACGCGGAGGCGGATCGCGCCTTCTTCCGAGATATTCTCGGATTCAAATCTGTAGATGCAGGCCACGGATGGCTCATTTTTGCCTTGCCTCCCGCGGAAGCCGCGTTTCATCCCGACGAGAAGCCCGTCGAGAATGATCGGCATGAACTGTATCTCATGTCTGACGATCTCAAGGCTGAGATCTCCGCGCTCAAGAAAAAAGGCGTGGCGTGCTCCGACGTTCAAAACGAGCGATGGGGTTCGATTACCAGGATCAAGCTTCCAGGAGGCGGTCAAATCGGTCTCTACCAGCCGAAGCATCCGATAGCGTTGGCTTCAAACTGATCGACCCAACATCAACAGTGTTTTCCAATCCAAGGATGAGCCTGAAGGAACGGGAAAGGCAAAGAATGAAAGATGGCTCCTTTCTGGGATGATTTGTGAAGGAGTCTAGCAGGCGGAACGGTTTTGGGCCATTCAAGATAGTCTTAACCTTGAGCTGTATAGCTGGTCTCCTCGTACCCCGCGTGTGATAGGGTGAAAGCGTCCTCGTGGGGTCGTGCCCAGAGGAAGATCCAAGGCCGATGCGACGGACTGGCTCCGAAGAAATCGGCACAAGTAAAGCCCTCGGCGGCCGGAGCATTCCTTGCGCACCGAGGGTTTTGCTTTTAGCCCATTTTTTTGGTGAAGCTCCTGAGCGGAGGCCTTGGATGCTAAAACACGACGACGCCGGGCGCTCTTTGCCCGGCTTCATCTTTGCCTTTGTGTTTGATAGGGTGGATTTACCCACAGATTGTGCGATAGAACCGGTTTTGGTTTTGGGTTTGGTTTTGAGCCCGGGAATGGAGCGCGAGGCAAGGGGGCGGCGTTGGAGCCCTCTTGCCTGGCTCATCGGCGTAGAAACCGCATCTGTTTGGCGCACAACAGAAGCGGGTTGGGGGTTGTTTTGCTCACGCTGTCTTACGCAATTGCTCAAAGAGCTGGTGCTTGGCCTTTTGCATGCGCCGTGCAGCTTCGGTGTCGCTCATGAGTCCGGCGATGCGTTGCAGAGTGGCCAGGGTGAGGCCGGGACGCAAATATTGCTGGGGCTGGTGCAGCGACAAGAGCGTTTCCAGCGGGGTTTGATAGCGACGGTAGCGGCGGCGTTTTCGTCCCTTCGCGTCCACCTCCACGTCGGCTTGTGCACAAGGACGGTGATAGTTCAGATAAGGGTTCAGGTGCGCGCTGTAGAACTGCCCGATGCGGTCGGCATGGGCGGCCGGGATATGACCCCAGCCCATATGTTTACGAATGATGGCGCCGTTTTTGGTTTCCGCCAGCCCATTATCGTTGGAGTGTCGGGGCCGACTTTTGGTCTGCTGGATCATCAGCTTGTTCAGCAGTCGGGCCACGGTTTGATTAATGAACTCGCTGCCGTTGTCAGAGTGAAAACCGTGAATGACAAAGGGAAACTGGGCCAGCATCGCGGCCAGCACTGGTTCCAGAAAGGCTTCTGAGATGCGCGGCACCGCCGCCGCAATCTCCCACTGCGTAATCTCATCGACGGCGTTAAGGTGGAACACCCCCCTGGCATTTTCGGTGTCGCCCTGGTGCACCGTATCCACCCGCAGATAGCCGGGCTGCCCTCCCGGATCGGGACAGCGGCGTTCGCCAATGGTCACCGGGCTGGGCCGCGTCTTCTGGTAGTTCTGGAGTCGCTGACGATAGCGCGGGGTGCGGCGCAGATTGTACAGATGGCCGTTCGAGATTGCGGCTAAGCGCTCGAACTCGGGCTTGCCGTAGTCGCGAAATTCGCGCTCCAGAATGCGCCGAGTGGCGGGGCCGCTCAAGGTCTCATGGGCTTCATCGACCTGTGCCAGCAGTTCGATATCAGCCCGGGTGTAGCGAGTGGGGAAACGATGGCGTCGGCGGGCTCTGATCCGTACTCGCCCCGTTGCCAGGTAGCGGCCCACCAAGCGCGTAAGTTGCGCTCGGCTCAGCCCCGTCATCTTCCCCAGATAGCGCCGCAGCAAGCCCCGCACTCGTCGTCCCTGCCGTGCGTACTCCTGCTGGCATAACAAGCGCTCCACCCATCCGTAAATCTCTTCTCGTTGGCTGGCCTCGAACCGTACTCCCTTCGCGGCCAAAAGAAACTGCTCAATCTCTTGCAAGCTTAATTTTTCTGCTTCGTGCACGCTGATCATCCATCTTCAGCATGCCTTACCCCTTCAGGCTCATCTTGTATTGGAAACAAGCCCCTCCTTCAGGCTCATCTTGCATTGGAAGAGACTTCAACTTGACGTAAGCGATTCCGAGCGTGTACTATCGCAAACAAGTTTGCTCTTCGGAGCAGACCTTGGATTTCATGAAGAGTGGCTGAGGGACGAGCCCTGAGAAGCCACGACAACCGGATCGGGAGTCATCTCCCGGTCGTCTGGTGTCAACTCTCACCCGGAAACGGGGGACATGAGATTCGGGGTGCCGCGTTTTCAGCATCTCGTTCTTCTTCTTCCTCCATCAATTCTTTCCGGTAAAGAGATTTTCGATCACGCTCGTCCCCGGCTACGGAAAGCGAGTAGCTGATGAGTGCTGCTGCGAGCGTTTCAACGGGCTTCACCACTCGGGTCGATGCCGGCGTTTCCGCGAAGTATGAATTGCGCTGCCGGGAATGTCACAAGAGCTGGGGGAATCAGCCCCGGTCGATCTGCGACGACTGTTTTTCTCCTCTCGAAGTTTTCTACGACTACGATGCCGTGCGCGGCTCTTTTACGCGCGAGCGCATCGCCGCCCGCGCTCCCGATATGTGGCGATACGCGGAGTTGCTGCCGCTGCCCGCCAATTATCAGCCGAGTTTGCCCGTGGGTTTCACGCCTCTGCTTCGGGCTCCGCAGTTGGCAGCGCGCCTGGGGGCCAAGAATCTTTTCGTGAAGAACGACGCGGTTTGTCTGCCAACGCTCAGCTTCAAGGACCGAGTGGTTGCGGTGGCGTTGGCGCAAGCGCGCAGTTTCGGCTTCGACACGGTGGCATGTTCTTCGACTGGGAACCTGGCAAACTCCGTGGCAGCGCAGGCGGCGCGCAATGGATTTAAAGCCTGGATTTTTATTCCGGCGGATCTTGAGCCCGCGAAAATTCTGGGCACGCAGGTCTTTGGCGCCAGGCTGGTTCGCATTGCGGGCAACTATGACCAGGTAAACCGTCTGTGTTCGCAGATCGCCGATGAACAGCGATGGGGGTTCGTAAATGTGAATCTGCGTCCCTATTATGCGGAAGGTTCGAAGACCGTGGGATTCGAAATCGCCGAGCAGTTGGGATGGAGACTGCCGGACAGCGTGGTTGTGCCCATGGCGGGCGGGTCGTTGATTGTGAAGATCAAGAAGGCTTTCGACGAACTCATTCAACTGGGCTTGGTCGAAGCGAAACCGGTGAAGTTTTTCGGGGCACAAGCGACGGGATGCTCTCCGATTTCGACTGCAGTAAAAGCTGAAAACGCCGATATAGAGCCGCAGAAGCCGGCAACGCTGGCGCGATCGCTCGCGATTGGCAATCCGGCCGATGGACACTATGCGATCAAGGTCATCACCAGGAGCGGGGGGTGGGCTGAGGATGTTTCCGATCCGGAAATGATCGAGTCCATTCAGGTCCTGGCGGAGACCGAAGGCATCTTCACAGAGACTGCCGGTGGGGTAACCGCCGGGTGCGCTCGCAAACTTTACCGGTCAGGACGCATCACGCCCGAGGAGACGACGGTGCTGTGCATCACCGGTAATGGTTTGAAGACGACCGACGTGCTCTCTGGCAAGTACGAGGTGGAAGAGCCAATTCGGCCCAAGGTCGCCGAGTTCGAAACACTTTTGCAGAGAACGCTGGAGACTGCTGAGTTTCCAGAAACCGTGGAGGCTTGAGATGACAGTTACGGTACAGATTCCAACAGCGTTGCGCCGCCTGACGTCTGGGACCGGACAAGTCAAGTGTTCAGCGGCGAACTTGGGGGAACTATTCTCGGCGCTCGATCAGCAGTTCCCGGACTTGAAGCAGCACTTGCGCGACGAAGCCGGCGAGATTCGGCGGTTCCTCAACGTGTATGTCAACGAGGAGGATATTCGATTCCTCGGCGGAAACACTTACGCGTTTCAGGATGGCGATGAAGTGCTGCTGGTACCGTCGATTGCCGGCGGGTCTGCATAGCGTTTGAGATGAAGAGAAAACAACTTTCAGTTTTCAGCCATGACCATTCGTAAATTTAAAATCGGCTTGTTGGGTTGCGGAACGGTCGGCCGCGGCCTGGTCGAGTTGCTGGGCAAGAATGAGGCACTCATCCGTCAACGCTCGGGCGTCGATTTGCGAATCACCACAATTTTGGTTCGGGATCTCGATAAAGAGCGTCAGGGAGTGGATCGCGCCGTTCTGACCAGTGACCCCGACAAAGTGCTGAACAATGGCTGCGATCTCATGGTGGAGTTGGTGGGCGGGATCGAGCCGGCCCGAGGTTTTATCGAGCGATCGTTGTCACGCGCCAAGCACGTGGTCACCGCGAACAAGGCTCTGCTCGCGCTGGATGGTTTCAGTTTGATGAAAGCGGCGGAGGCACAGAAAGTTCGCCTGGGATTCGAGGCCAGTGTTTGCGGCGGAATTCCGATTATCCGGACCCTGAGGAATGGCTTGGTGGGGAATCGCATTGAGAGGCTTTGTGGGATTCTGAATGGCACCTGCAACTACATCCTTACCCGCATGACCGAGGACGGTGTCGAGTTTGAGAATGCGCTTCGCGAGGCGCAGGCTAAAGGTTTCGCGGAAGCCGATCCTACGCTCGATATCGACGGACACGATGCCGCGCAGAAACTGACAATTCTGACTGAGCTCGCTTTTAGCACGCAGGTGGATGCCAACGCGGTTCGGGTCGAGGGGATTCGCGACCTTGCCGCGGATGACGTGCAAGCGGCTCGGGAGCTGGGTTTCGTGATTAAACATGTTGCGACCGCGGAATTTAGCGAAGGTACGGTGTCGCTTGGCTGCGCTCCTGTATTGCTGCCCTTGTCGCATCAACTGGCCAGCATTCGCGATGAAAATAATGCCGTGCTGGTTCGCGGAGACGCAGTCGGCGAGATGCTTTTCTCGGGCAAGGGAGCTGGTTCTCTGCCGAGCGCCAGTGCGGTGCTTTCCGATGTGGTCGATATTGCCTGCCACCAAGGCGGGTTTTCAGTGAGCCCCGGCGGCCGCGTCGGGGTTACCACTCGTGATTGGGATAGCAGGCACTATCTTCGCTTCACGGTGAGTAGTCCCAGTGACATGGGCCCGATCACAAGTATTCTGGCGCGAAACCGGGTTGGAGTGGCTCGTGCCGCGGCGGTATGGGCAAGAAGCGATTCCGGAAAACACCAGGTCCGGGTGCTTACGAATGCCTGCTCGCGGAATGCGGTTGAAGCATCGCGGCGTGACATTATTGGATCGGGCCTAGAGAGAGGCAAAAGTGTTGTTCTGCGCGTAGCGGCCTAGCCTCATATTCCCAATTGGCCCTGATTCCTAAACCTTTCCTACAGTTGTGAATATTCCCGGCCTTTGGTATAATCTAACTAACCAGTTAATTAAGAACAATGGGCCTCGTCATCTCCAGGTCGCGCCTAGGATCTCGCGGTCGTCCTGAGCAGAGCCGCGCCGCTATTTTGCAGGCTGCGGTGCGGGAGTTTGCCTGCGAAGGCATCGCGGGCGCGAGAACGGACGCCATCGCCCGCTCCGCCAAAGTGAATAAAGCCCTCCTTTATTACTACTTCAAGGACAAAGAGGACTTATACGGCGCAGTGCTCGATCAGGTATTTGGAGGTCTGGTTGCGTGCGTTGGAGGAGTCTTGTCTCGCGATCTCCCGCCCCGCGAGAAAATTCTCGCCTATGCGGGCGCGCACTTCGACTACGTCGCGACCCACCCGCTCTACCCGCGAATCGTACAGGGTGAAATGATGGGCGCCGGCCGGGGCAGGACAAACCATCTTGAGCATATCGTAAAAAAATATTTCCGCCCGTTGTTTGGCCGCATCGCCGAGGTTCTCAAGAGCGGCCAGGCATCAGGCGAATTCCGGCCAGTGGATCCCCTGCATTTTGTTCCTTCTATGATCGCGGTGATTGTTTTCTATTTCACCAGCGCGCCGGTCATGCGCGTCATGACGGGGAAAGACCCGCTGTCTCCACAGCTCATAGCGGCGCGCAGAAAGGCCGTGCTGGATTTTATTTCCGCGGCGCTCTTTCAAAGGTCCAATGCAAAGCAGCGAGGAGCCCGAAGGTGAGTGTACGCAATAAATTTCTAATCATTCTCGGCGTGATCTTCAGTATATCGCTGACCTACTACCTGTTATCCACGCCCCGCAGCAACGATCTGATTCTGATCGGTACGGTGGATTCTAACCAGATAATCGTGAGCCCGCAGATCGAGGGGCGACTGGCAAAACTTCTGGTCGACGAGGGAACCCAGGTAAAACAGGGCGATCTCATCGCGGTACTCGATCCGTCGGAGTTGGAGGCGCAGGAACGTGCCGCCGCCGCCACGATCGATAGTTTGAAATCGAAAGTTGCCGAGACTCAGTCGACTTTGCAGGCGACACAGGGATCGACGTCGAGCAGTGTCGTAAATGCGCAGGCGCGGCTGCAATCCGCGCGCGCGCAGTTGCTTCAGGCGGAAGCTACTCTGGAGCGCACCGAGAGCGATAGCCGCCGCATGATCGAACTCGCGAAGCAGGGAGTCGCTTCCGATCAAGAGCGGGTTCAGGCGGAGACTAGTCTCGCGGCCCAGAAGGCGCTGGCGCAATCGTTGAAGGAGCAGGTGAGCGCCGCCGAGGCCGATCTGAATATGGCCGTCGCCAACACTCATCAGGCGCATGCCGCGCAGAGCACGGTTGAATCCACGCGCGCACAAGTCGCCAATGCGGAAAGCATGCTGAAGCAAGCTGAGGTTCGTTTGGGGTACACGAAGATTTATGCCCCGGTGACGGGCACTGTGTCGGTGCGCGCTGCCCGTGAAGGGGAAGTATTAAATGCAGGCCAGGCAATTGTGACTATTGTCGATCTCGGTGACACCTGGGTGCGCGCGGCAATTCCCGAGACCGATGCCGATCACATCGGTTTGGGAGACACGCTGAAAGTCCGGTTGCCCGGCGGCACGATTACTTCGGGCAAAGTGTTTTTCAAATCAGCAGAAGCAGATTTCGCTACTCAGAGGGACGTCGGCCGGCGCAAGCGTGACATCAGGACCATTGTCCTCAAGGTTCGGCTCGACAATCCGAGGGGTGCTTACGTTCCGGGTATGACGGCGGAGGTTTTGGTTTCGCCTGATCAACTCAAGGGCACAGCGCGGGAAAACGTATCTGCGGAAGAGCATCCATGATCACCGATCGCAAAGCTCCCGGTGGATCGAGTGGAGGCGTTCCCTCCAACGGGCACGATTCCAACGGGCATGGTGCGGCTGGCGATCCCAATGTGTTCAATGCCATCCAAGTGGAACACATCGTCAAGAAGTATGGCGATTTCACGGCGGTCGATGATGTTTCCTTCAACGTGAAGGAAGAAGAGATTTTCGGTTTGCTGGGGCCAAACGGCGCGGGCAAGTCCACGCTCATCCGCATGATGACCACGCTGATACCGATCACTGCGGGGACCGCTCGCATCGCTGGTCACGATGTGCAGAAGGATCCAGATGCGGCTCGGCGGGCGATTGGTGTAATTCCGCAGGCTCTTACCAGTGACCTTGACCTCACCATCGAAGAAAACCTCAACATCTATGCCAAGCTCTACGACGTTCCTGCAAAAAAACGCAAGGCTGCGATTGATGAGTTGCTGGCACTGGTTGATCTGACGAAGTGGCGTTCAGCCCAGACCAAGACGCTGTCCGGCGGCATGCGGCGACGGCTCGAGATTGCCCGCGGCTTGGTGCACAGTCCGCGAATCTTTTTTTTGGACGAGCCAACTACTGGGCTGGATCCGGTGTCTCGGGTTGCTGTCTGGGAGATGTTGACCAACATCAAAAGCCATCGGCAGCTCACCATCCTCATCACAACTCACTATATGGACGAGGCCGATCGGCTGTGCGACCGCATCGCCATCGTGGATCATGGCAAGCTCGTGGCCCTAGATACGCCGCCGGCATTGAAAGCAAGCGTGCCGGGTTCAAATGTAATTGAGGCCCAGTTCGACAACGCTCCCGCGGATTGGGAGGATCGTTTGAAAAAGTTGAGTGCCGTAACTTCTGTCCAGCAT
The DNA here is from genome assembly GCA_963838905.1 of uncultured Acidobacteriota bacterium. GTDB lineage: Bacteria > Acidobacteriota > Terriglobia > Terriglobales > Acidobacteriaceae > JABDBE01. The sequence continues at coordinate 48,778 of CAWITE010000009.1, read as the reverse complement.
GAGGGCGCGGGAATGTACCGTGTGCTGACCAGTGACGGATCGCGGACCACGACCGAACTTGTGGAAGCGGCGGTGCACACTGGGGTCAAAATCCGTTCGCTCTCAGTACAAAACACCACGCTGGACGACGTATTCGTCCACTACACCGGGCGGCAGTTGCGCGACGAACTGGTCAAAGCGCACGCCTTCGTCATGCCACCCAGACCGGGGTTACAGCCATGAATCACATTCTCGCCATTGTGGAGCGCGAAATGCGCAAATTCTTTCGCTCCCCGGCGCTGATGATGGCGTCGATGATTTTTCCGCTGGTACAACTCATCGTCCTGGGCAATGCTTTCGGCGGAAAGATCCGTGACGCGAAGCTAGGCCTGGTCGATCAGGACGGAGGCACGCAGGCGCTCAAGATTCGCGAGGCCTTTGACTCGGTCCGCTCCAACATGCGAACCTTTGAACCGGTCTACTACAACGACCCGAAGACGGCGATGGACGACGTGCGCAATGGCAAGATCCAGGGCGCCGTCATTATTCCGCCACAATATTCCAGGCGAGTGTATGAACAGGATCAGCCGCGTATTGCGCTGGTCGTGGACAACAGCGACAACTTCATGAGTTCGACTCTTGAGGACGAACTCACGAGCATCACCAACGCGCTCAATCAGCCCACCATCGAGCCTCGAATCTTGCAGCAAACTGTACTGCAGATTGTGGAGCTTTATCCTTACATCGAATACATGAAGTACCTTTTGCCGGGCTCGATTACGCTGGCAATGTTTGTTTCCGTGATGATCGGCGGCGGAATGCTTTACATCGATGACAAGGCTCGCGGCGTACACGAAGGATACTTAGTGACACCCATTACCAAGACCGAGCTGGTCTTCGGGCTTAATGCCGCAGGTGCCATCAAAGCCGTGATGACGGGAGTCGTAATTACGGTGATTGGCTCGCTGCTGGCGGGTGTGGGAACAGTGTTCAATCCCGTCACCGTGCTCCAACTGATGATCATGATTTTGCTGACCTCGATCGCCTTCAATACCATGATGTTTTTGCTCATGGTCCGGGTGGAAGATCCGCTAGTGCCGCGTGCGATCTTTGGCATCCTCAATACGCTGCTGTTTTTCCCCAGCGGAGCCATCTATCCCATCCAGGCATTTCCCTGGTGGTTGCGAGGCATCGCGAAGGTGGATCCGTTCACGTTTGCCGTGCACGGTTTCAAGTCAATCCTGCTGAAGGAAACGGGGATGGCCGCCATCTGGCCGGACATGGCGTATCTATCGCTCTTTGCGTTCGTAACGCTGGCGGTGGCCACCCCGCTGTTCAAGAGAACGCTGTAATAAGAGTGGTAATTGTGTAATCTGGAAATTTAAGAACAACCCCTCACTGCGGCCCCCATTACGAACTTACCCGATTACTCGGCGCCCGCTCGGGAACTTTTTTGTTCTGCGCCGGTTTCCGTTATGCTTATAGGAGCCATGACGCTGATGGATGCCGAACAGTACGATCCTGCGCGCGACCGACGTCGGCGGCGTCAGATTGCGATTGCGATTGTTCTTGTTCTACTCGGCGCATGGCTGGTTTATCACTATCGTAACTACCCGGAGCGGAAAGCGGCGAGCAAGTTCTTCGCTGCCTTACAAAGCCAGAACTACGAAGGCGCTTATGCGGTGTGGTTCCGTGATCCTGATTGGAAGCAGCACCCGAACAAGTATTCCGCTTACCAATTCAATGACTTCTACCGTGACTGGGGCCCGGGTGGAGAATGGGGACTGATCAAATCCTATTCGGTTGATTGTTCCTTGAGCCCGGGCGGTGGGAGCGGAGTCATCGTTCAGGTTACGGTGAACTCGCGCGCGGAACACGCTTACGTCTGGGTGGAAAAGGCCAACAAGACCTTATCTTTCTCGCCAAACGAAATAGAGTGTGGCAACTGGTGGACTTGGGTCACGGAGTAGGACTTCCTAAACTAAAACGTAAGGTGATCGCATTCAAAGCGATATTGACCACAGCCATTGCACAAATGCCCCTCACAATCTGGGAGATTTTACCTCTCGCATTGCAAATTTTTTCAGGAGAATTTGTCCGCGTGAACCGTTCTCGCCGATCGGGTGTGCATCATCTCTGTCTCCTGTTTCTTGCGTTCTCACCCCTTGTCATGGTCTCGCAGGCCACTCCTCCGATCAATGAGGTTGGCAGGTTCCGGTTGCACAAGTTCGAGCAGCCGATCGGTGAAGAGACTTACACGATCACGCACGTCGGCAGCACGCTCACACTGAAATCCGATTTTTTGTTCACTGACCGCGGTACACAGGTTCCTCTCTCCGCCACGCTGAAGGCGACGGACGATTACACGCCGCAGAGCTTCACCATAAAAGGCAATACTTCGCGCATGTCGGCCATTGATTCTGACGTCGAACTGAGCGGCTCCAACGCGACGATCCGTCAGGGCAAGGAAACACGTACAGTCAGCGCGCCGCAGAGTTTTTTCACCATATCCGGCTATGCGCCCGTGGCTGTGCAGATGGCGCTGGTTCGCTACTGGCGGGCGCACGGTTCTCCGGCGCAACTGACAATGCTTCCTGCCGGCGAGGTGAAGATTCAGGATCGCGGCCTTGAAAGCATCGAGGTCGAAGGGCACAGCATTCAAATGGAGCGCTATACCGTCCGGGGCCTGATTTGGGGAATGGAAACACTCTGGATGGATGGCAAGGATAGTTTGGTGGCGCTGGTCTCGACCGACGCCGAGTTCGACCATTTCGAAGCAGTGCGCGAAGAGTACGAGACCGCGCTCGCGAAATTTGTCGCCAGCGCGGCGCGCGACCAGATGGCCTCTCTCTCCGAGCTCAGCCAGGGGCTCCCAGGACGCCGCACCGGCACACTTGCACTTGTCGGCGCTACGGTGATCAGCGGTACGGGCGACCCAGCCATAGCAAATGCGACGATCGTGATTCGCGGCGCCAAGATAATCGCCCTCGGCTCGAGCGACAAAGTGAGAGTGCCGTCGGACGCACAGCGTGTCGACGTTACAGGAAGGTTCATCATCCCAGGATTGTGGGATATGCACGCGCACTATGAGCAGGTGGAGTGGGGGCCGATTTACCTGGCTGCGGGCGTCACCACCGTGCGCGATGTAGGCAATGAGTTCGAGTTCATTACAGCCGTGCGGGATGCGGTGAATAGCGGTAAGGGACTCGGTCCGCACATGCTGCTGGCAGGAGTCGTCGACGGCGATAGCTCGTATGCGATCGGGGTCGCGCGCGTGAACTCTCCCGCCGATGCACAGACCTGGGTGCAGCGCTACCACGACGCCGGCTTCCAGCAGATGAAGATATACAGCTCAATGAAGTCGGAGAATGTCAAAGCCGTCTGCACTGACGCGCACAAGCTTGGGATGACTGTTACCGGCCACATTCCAGAGGGCATGACTGCGTATGACGGTGTGAACGATGGCATGGACCAGATTAACCACATTCAGTTCATCCTCAATCTGCTCAAGCCGAAAGATTTCGATCCGAAAAAGGCAACCCGACAGGAGACCGCGAAGATGATGGAGTCGCTTGATGTGAATTCGGATGCGGGCAAGCAGGCCGTCGCATTCTTGAGCGAGCACAGGACCGTGATCGATCCGACCATGGCGTTGATGGAATTCATGGAGCGTCCAGCGGATGTGCCTGCGGATAAAGTCGAGCCCGGAGTCGATCACGTGGCGCCGGAACTGCGCGAGCAACTGATCAATGGAGGATTGCCGCCGGAGCGCGTGGCGACTGGCCAGAAGATCGTGCAGGAAGAATTGGCGATCATCGGCGCACTGCATCGGGCGGGAGTGCGGATCGTGGCCGGGACCGATCAGACCGTGCCCGGTTATTCACTCTATCGCGAGATCGAGTTGTACAACCAGGCCGGCTTCACGCCGATGGAGGCGCTGCAGGCTGCCACCATCGTGCCCGCGCGGGTGATGAAGGTGGACCGGGAAAGCGGCTCGATCGAAGTTGGCAAACGGGCCGATTTCGATATTCTCGACGCCAATCCGCTGGAGAACATTCACAACATTCGCAGCGTTCGCACAGTGGTCGCGAATGGCGTGCTGTACGAAAGCGCGCCACTGTGGGAGAGCGTGGGCTTCAAGCCGTAGCCGGCAGCGCGCTGTTCTCAAAGCAGGACTCGCAAGCTACCAGCAGCTCTTCTCTTCTCGAGCTTTAACCAGGGATCTGCTCCAACGTCTTCTGCAGCGATGCGTCGTCTGCGACGTTGAGACATTGCTGCGAGCGGTCGATCTGGCGCATCAGACCGCCGAGAACTTTGCCGGGACCTACCTCTACGAAAGTCTGCACATCCTGAGCAATCAGCACGCGCATGGATTGCTCCCACTTTACTGAGGCGGTGACTTGGCGAATCAGGGCGTCGCGGCTGCGCTCTGCGTCCTCGAGCAATGCCGCGTCGACGTTGCAGACGACTCCAGCCGCAGGCTTGTTGAAGGTGACGGCGAGGAGATCTGTGGACAATCGATCCCGCGCTGGCTTCATCAGGGAGCAATGAAACGGCGCACTGACGGGCAAGACCTTCGCGCGCTTAGCGCCGCGTTCATCGGCTAGCTTGGTAGCGCGCTCCACAGCTTCGGTGTGACCAGAAATGACAATCTGTTCTGGTGAATTGATATTGGCAGGTTCGCAAACCTGGCCATGAGCCGCATCGCTGCAGACTGCGACGACTTTCTCGAACTCCATTCCAAGAATCGCCGCCATCGTCCCGACACCGACGGGAACTGCTTCCTGCATATACTTGCCGCGATGGCGTACGGTGCGAACCGCGTCGGCGAAGCTGAGGGTTCCGGCAGCAACATGCGCGGAGTATTCGCCAAGGCTATGGCCGGCGACGAAGCCAGGCTTGAGACCCTTTTCGTTCAAGATGCGCCACGCCGCGACCGAGGTCGTCAGAATGGCTGGCTGCGTGATCTCGGTCAGCCGAAGTTGATCTTCCGGACCTTCGAAGCAAAGCTGAGAGAGCTTGTAGCCGAGAACTTCGTCGGCTTCTTCAAACGTCTGCCGGGCTATAGGATGTTTTTCGGCGAGATCTTTGCCCATGCCAACGGCCTGCGACCCCTGACCGGGGAAAAGAAATGCGAGTTTACTTGCGGTTGCAGCAATTGTCATAGTTATGCAGTGAAACGCAGCAAGATAAGTCTCAGATAATCGATAAATCCCATTTGACGTCGTGCCGAGCGAAGCGAGTCGGTATGCGCTTTTCTCGTGCTTGCGAGACCCAGATTCCTCGGCGCCTTCGCGCCTGGAATGAGAGGATCGGTTGGTTAGCGCTCCGAGACGTAACAAGCTACGTCTCTACATACGGACGACTGTAGAGACGTTGCTGCCAACGCCCTCCGTCCTGCTGCGAGCTGCCCTCGCTGCCCGAATGCCGGTCAAGGTTCTTTCTATCTCCGCATTAATCGGGTGCTCGGCAAACTCCGCCGCTACGCGGATCGCGTTCTTGATCGCATTGGCGTTCGATGAGCCATGGGTGATGAAGCAAACTCCCTTCACTCCAAGCAAGGGTGCGCCGCCATATTCTGTGTGGTCGAGACGCTTTTTGAAATCAGCAAATGCGCTACGGGAGAGCAAAGCGCCAACCTGGCGCGTAATGGTGGCTTTCAGCGATTCCTTCAGCGTGGAGCGAACCAGGTTGGCAACACCTTCCGAAATCTTCAGCGCAACGTTTCCCACGAATCCGTCGGCGACAATGACGTCCACTTTACCGTTGTACAGGTCGCGGCCTTCCACGTTGCCCACAAAATTCAGGGGAAGCTTTTGCAGAAGGTGAAATGCTTCGCGGGTCAGTACGTTTCCCTTGGTTTCTTCCTCGCCAATAGAAAGCAATCCCACACGAGGACGCTTCGTGCCAAACAAAGTACGAAAGTAGATCTCTCCCATGACTGCAAACTGCTCGAGATTGTGCGGCTTGCTGTCGACGTTGGCGCCGACGTCTAAAAGGCTGGCGACCGTGCCGATCGCCGTGGGAAATACCGCCGCGAGCGCAGGCCGATCCACACCAGGGATTGCTCCCAGAACCATTTTCGCGGTAGCCATGGCTGCGCCAGTGTTGCCAGCGGTGATGAAGCCCGAGGCGCGTCCATCGCGCACCAGGCGCAGCCCAACCCGCATGGACGAATCGCGCTTGGCGCGCACCGCCTGCACCGCTTTGTCCTCCATGCCGATGATTTCACTGGCATGCACGACATCGATGGGGAGTGCTGCCGCGCTGGGATACCGTGCCAACTCGGCCCGGAGAGCGGGTTCAGGGCCCACTAGAAGCACGTGGACATCGTAGTGCCGCGCCGCCTGGATTGCGCCTTCGATCTCAGGTTTTGGCCTGCGGTCCGAGCCCATCGCGTCCAAGGCTATGACGCTTGGCATGGGGTGGCGGCGCTAGCTGGCTTCCTCGACGGTTAAGACTTCGCGGCCTTTGTAGTAGCCGCACTTCGGGCAGGCCCGATGCGGCATCTTGCGCTCGTGGCAGTTCGGGCATTCAGAGAGTGCGTGGCTCTTCAGGGAGTCATGGGCGCGCCGACTTCCGGTGCGTGCTTTTGAGTGTCGCCGTTTTGGATTTGGCATTTAGATTCCTTTTGTCGGCGCGAGCGTCCTCGCTCGTGCCTTGATCAAAGATCAAACTACAAAAATCAAACGATAAAGCTCAATCTTCCAACTTACTACGCAAATCCTTCAGCGCCGTCCAACGCGGATCTTCTATCGGCTCAGAACAAGAGCATTGGTCCAAGTTCTGATTCGCACCGCAATGTGGGCAAAGACCTTTGCAGTCCTCCCGGCAGATGACCTTCAGAGGAACGGCTAACAGCACCTGCTCCCGGACCGCATCTTCGAGCAGCAAACCCTCACCCTGATAGTAACTGACCTCGGCTTCGGCGCCAGTTACCGAGAGCTCCTCCCGCCCGGCGTCCGCTCCGAGGGGACGGTACAACAGGTCGAACTTGCGCTTAACATCCTGGATCACAGGCTCGAGGCAACGAGCGCAGGGCAACTCCAGTGTTGTAGAGAGCTCCCCGCTGACCCGTATGTCCTTGATCCTCTGATGCTTCCCGTGACGCTCTTCGATCAGTTGGGCGCGCCCGGCAGCATGCAACGGGGTGCTCTGCTGAAGATCCGGCCCGAGATCGAGCACGCCTGGACGGTACTCCTCCTCAAAGTCAATAGGATGGAGTTCCAACTCTTTGATTTCGATGAGCATCGAGGTCCCCCGCGCCCCCAACCGACACCGCGAAGGAACGCGGAAGCACGCTCAGAGGCGTAACTTCTCCAGGGAGCGAAAGTTAAGGATAAAGGCCGCAGGAGCGCAGTGTCAAGGAGCGGAACCTCGAGTGCGTCGGGTACGTCGGGTACGTCGGGTAGCGTCTCAGTTTGCCGAATGAACCAATCCAAAGGCGAGTTCAAGCAGAAACAGGCATCCGAAAAACAGGCCCGATATATCCGACGAACACAGCGCGCTTTAGTTGTTTCGCATTTGGAGTCTTGCCCTGCGACCCAATCCGATAGCGGTGCGCTGGGAATTTCAGCAGTAGAAATCCCCACCCGAAGAACCACACTAGAATAACAATGTGAAAAATGCGGGAAGATGGCATAGGTGCGAAGCGAGTATGCCATAGATCGGCGGCTAGAAACTCAGACACTACCGGATGTAGACGAGCAATGCGAGCAATGGTCTTGCCTTGACCTCCACTTCGACACAGCGTAACGTCGCCTGCGAATTCCGGCATTCACCTTCGCGCTCGAGGAGGCTGTCCATGGTTGCTCTCGCGGCACTTTGGCTGTCTGGGACACATGAGCGATGGCTTTGGAAGGGTCAGACCTGGTCGATGACGATCAAGGAAGTCCTCGACGGACTCGTCTGCGGCTTGCTAACCGCCGGCACCTTCGGCTGGCTCTGGCCACGTTAGAGTTCCGGGGCCATCTTCCGCAACCTCTTGATCGATTGTGGGAGGACATGGCTTTCAGCCGTACCATAAGTCTTCGAAAACGATGCAAGGCGAAGCTTAAGCCGCACTCTCTCAAGGCTCCAGTCGCCGATTTCGAGGATTTTCCGCAACCTCTTCAGCCGTGCCATCACGTCCACTGAATGTGCAGCTTTCAGCAGCTGCGATTTGCTCATCCTCGCATTCGATCCCCAATCGAAGGGGTCCCTCAGCATCAAGTCGCAGAAAGTTGCTGAAAGGGAATGCCATGGACTACAACTAAGTCATCCCGCTGACTAGATGGTAGTGCATCGGTCCTTTGCATGATGGATGCCGCGATTCCGACTATTGCCGCTGTGAGCGCTCCTCGGCGCTGGTGGGCGCAGGCGCGAACATCTCTCTTCTGGATCGTGATCGTCGCCTTCGGAGTGCGCTTCGGTTACATCGTCAGCGGACACACTTACAAGTTCGGCTCTCGTAGCCGCGTCCTGGTCCAGGCTAACGAAAAAGATTTCGCCTTTGGCTTCGAGATGGGCCGGATCGGGCGTTCCCTCGCTCAAGGACAGGGTTTCAGCAATCCGTTTAACGAGACCACCGGCGCCACCGCTTGGGAGCCGCCGCTTTACCCTTTTCTGATTGCGGTCATTTTCCGGGTGTTTGGAATTTATAGTCGCGCTTCGGCCCTGGTCCTGCTGACCATCAACAGCATTTTTTCCGCACTCACCTGCATTCCGATTTTTCTGATCGCGAAACGGTGTTTCGGCGAAAGGGTTGCAGTGTGGTCGGCGTGGACGTGGGCGCTGTTGCCGTCGGTAATTTTCTGGTGCACGCGCTGGGTCTGGGAGACGAGCCTCGCTGCACTGTTGCTGGCGGTGATTTTCTGGTTGACGCTAACGATGGACGAGAAAGACGGGTTGAAGCCGTGGCTACAATTTGGCTTGCTCTGGGGCGTTGCCGCGCTGACCAACACTGCCCTGTTGTCATTTCTGCCCGCATCTGGCTTGTGGGTTTGGTACCACCGCGCCAAGCTCGGCAAAAGGTCTCTTGGCGGAGTAATTCTTGCTTCGATCATTTTCGCTGCATGTATCACACCCTGGCTGGTGCGCAACCACCGCGTCTTCGGGCAGTTTGTTTTCATCCGCTCGAATTTTGGTTCTGAACTTCGGCTGGGGAACGGACCCGGCGCCGATGGCACTTGGATGGACTATCTTCACCCGACCAAGAATGTTTTCGAGATGCGCTGCTATCAAGAACTGGGCGAGCTTGCCTATATTGCCAAACGTAAAAAAGAAGCGATGGCTTACATTCGCGAGGACGATGCGCGATTCGCCGGCCTGAGTCTGAAGCGGTTTGTCTACTACTGGGGTGGGCTGCCGAAAGCGTTGGAAAATCCCGTCGTGGCATTCTTCCGGAAGTCTTTATTCGCGGCTTCCTCGGTGTTGGCCTTCTGGGGTATAGTACGCGCGCTGCGTAAGCACAAGCCGGGCGCATGGCTTTTCTTTTGGCTGATTCTTTTCTATCCGCTGGTGTATTACTTTCTCTTTCCTCATCCGCGCTACCGGCATCCCATCGAACCGGAGCTGGGAATCCTGATGTTGTATATCATTTCTGAAGCCGAAGGCAGAGGTCGGTCGCGGAGCGACGTAGCCATCCGACGGTCTTCCAGCAACGGCTGATCCCTATCTCCTGATGAATCACTCACGGCACGGCGTGCAGGATGAACTCCAATCGGGAGTGAATCGCTCTGCTGAGAGCTGGTTCGAGGCCCATCCGAATATAAGCGCGATTGTGGTTATAATCGCGGCGTTTCTGGGTCGATTGAGGGCTGCGTCCGGAACATTCTTGAATCCGGACGAAGCGCTCCACTACCTGCTTGCCAATCAATCCTCATGGCGCCTGGCCTATAACGCGAGTCTGACAAACGCTCATCCTCCGCTTCTGACCCTTGTGCTTTTTCTTTGGCGCAGCCTGGGTACCTCGGAATTTGTTCTGCGCCTTCCTTCAGTGATTGCAGGCACGGCATTTTGCTGGATCTTTTTCAAATGGCTCACGCGTATCCTCACGCCGGTCACGGGTTTTATCGGCTTGATACTGGTGAGCTTTCTTCCGCCTATGATCACGCTCGCGGCAGAAGTGCGGCATTATGCGCTGCTCCTGTTTTTCCTGGTGAGTGCAGCGTATCTCCTCGAGCGCGCGTTAGCAGAAAACTCGGCCGCCATGATGCTGCTATCGGCGATATCCCTTTGTCTCGCCATACTCTCTCATTACTCGGCGATTCTGTTTGCGGCCGCCATAGGCCTTTATTCTCTGCTTCGCGTGATCGCTCGCCGTCCTTTGACCCAGGTCCGCGCAGCTTGGGTTATCGGGCAGGCAGGCGCCCTTGGGCTCATCGCATCTCTTTACGTTTCTCACATTTCAAAACTGAAGGGCGAATACGCAGCCGGAACCATCAATGGATGGCTGGCCAATTCGTTCTTTCGTCCGGGGCATGACAATCCGCTTCTATTCGTCATCGCCAGAACCGGCGGAGTTTTTCAGTACGTTTTCGGACAACTCGCAGTCGGCGACGTTGCCTTCCTGGCATTTATTGCAGCAGTGGTTTTGCTTTGGAGAGAAAACGTCGCCCCCGAAGGCTCAACCGTCACGTCCCGCCAAATCGATGCTCTCCTGGTTCTACCGTTCGCGGTGGCCGCGGGAGCCTCGATCGCTAGAATCTATCCGTATGGGGGAACCCGTCATTCGGCATTCCTCATCATGTTTGCCATCGCTGGCGTCAGCTTTGTGCTGGCCAAGTTGGTGAAGCAACGAACCGCAGGTGGAATCGCGCTAGCCATCCTGCTCTTCGTCGTGTGCACGGCATTCGGAAAGCCACATCGGCCTTACATCCTTCGTGAAGATCAGAGACGCACGCAGATAGTTCGTGCCATGGGGTTCATCCATGCGCAGATTCCGCAGTCAGACCTGATCTTCGTTGACTATCAGACGCGTCTCCTGCTCGGGTACTACCTTTGCCCGGAGCAACCGGTTCCGTTTTCCGCGCCGGTTGGAAGCCTGGAAGAGTTTCAGTGCGGCGGATACCGGGTCTTCGCCGCCGGTCCCGACCTCTACATATTCACCGCCGGGAATTTCGTTTCCAGGTTGAACGCACTGTTGCGATCCGTCCCGTTGAAATCTGGTCAATCGGTTTGGGTCATTCAGGCCGGGTGGGAAGCGGATCTGGCTCACGATCTCCAGAGCAGACTTCCCGAGTTCGGAGAACTCAAACCGCAATTGTTTGGAAGGAATATCACGATCTTCAAGCTAAGGTTGGGCAACGAATCCCTGTGACTGGTGCACAGCCCAACTGAGCCAACAAGTCGACATCAGCTCAAAATCGGCAAGGCCCGTATGCGCCTCCTGGTCGCCGCGAAAATCGCATTGCACAAAGCCGGCGCCAGTGGCGGCACCGGAGGCTCTCCCGCGCCGGTGGGCGTTTCTGTGCTCGGGACCGAATAAGTTTCGACCAACGGAGCCTCGCTCATGCGAATTGGCGCATAGTCGTCGAAGTTGCCCTGGACCACGCGTCCCTTTTCAATCGTGATCTGCGCGCGCAAAGCGTTGGTCAGTGCGTAAGTCACTCCGCCTTTGATTTGCTGTTCGAGAATGTTTGGATTCACTACCTGGCCGCAATCCATTGCGGCCACCACGCGATGCACGTGCGGCTGATCGTTCTCCATTATGATCTCCACCACTTCCGCCATATATGTGCTGAAGCACCCAAAGCAGGCAACGCCTTGGTAGTGGCCGGCGGGCAGCGGTTTTCCCCAGCCTGCTTTTTCCGCAGCCAATTGCAACACGCCGCGCATCCGCGCCGTATGCCAAACAGTATCGAAATACTTGATGTCTTCATCTTTCGACAGCAGGTGCAACCGGTATTCGAGTGGATCTTTCTTGGCGGCCAGTGCGAGTTCATCAATAAAAGACTCGCTGGCAAACCCGGCCTGCAGGGCGTATACGGAACGCATCCAGCCCAACGGGACCGGAGTTTCCGTCATTACGTATTCGACCGCTGCGGCGGGAAAAGAATAGATCAGCGCGGCCTCATCCGGCAGATCGGGATCGACTCCGTTCGGAGTCGGCAATCCCTTTTGCCCACTGATGGAAGGCGCGACGATTCGATGGGTGAACGCCACCGGCAAGCCTTGTCCATCGAGCACTGCACTTAATTTGTGATAGCTCGCGGGCCGGTAGGTCGAGTTCCGCATGTCGTCTTCGCGCGTCCACAACACTTTCACCGGAACGTTCGCCGCTTTCGAGACCAGCGCCGCCTCGACGCCGTAATCGTGCTCCAATCGTCGGCCAAATCCACCGCCCATCAACGTAACGTTGACCTTTACTTGATCTGGATCGAGTCCGACCGCCTGCGCCACCGAGTCGCGAACATCCTGCGGCACCTGAGTGGGAGCCCAGAGTTCGCAATTCGATCCGCGGAAGTGCGCCGTGCAATTGCCGGGTTCCATCGCCGCATGCGCCATCAGAGGAAGCTGGTACTCACCTTCAATGCGCCGTCCCGATACTTTCGACGTATCGCCGGTCGCGTACAGAGTCACAGCCTTATTGGAAGCAGATTTCTTCAACGACTCGAACATGGGGGACGAGTTGAGATCCTTATTCGGACCTTCGTCCCACTGCACATTCAGCACGCGTCGTCCTTCCATCGCGCCCCATACGCGGTCGGCAACAACAGCCACAGCCGAATCACTAATCTTTCCCACGTAACTAACACCAGAGATCTTTTTGCATTCTTTGTCATCGAAGCTCGCGACCTTGCCGCCGATCACCGGGCAGCGCGCCAGAACGGCGTACTTCATGCCGGGGACACGAAAATCAATGCCAAAGATGGCCGTGCCGTCGACCTTAGAGGGCGTATCGAGCCGCGGCACCGCTTTGCCGACAATTTGGTAGTCCTTAGCTTGCTTCAAGGGAACATCGGTGGGAATTGGTTGCGCGCCCGCCTTGCTCGCCAACTGTCCATAGGTAAGGCGGCGATTTGACGGAGCGTGAACCACCGTGCTGTTTTCGGCTTTGCACGCCGACCGTGCAACGCCCCACTCCAGAGCCGCGGCGCTGATCAGCATTTCGCGAGCCGCGGCGCCGGCCTTTCTCATCGGATCCCAGGTCGTGCGCACGCTGGCGCTGCCGCCGGTGGTCTGGTCGCCATAGAGCGTGCTTGCGCCGGCCTGTTCAATAGCGATCTGTTTCCAGTCAGCCTCGAGTTCTTCCGCGAGGATCATGGGAAGCGAAGTGCGAACTCCTTGCCCCATCTCAGAACGCGCGACTACGATCGTAATCTTTCCGTCAGGCGCGATCTTCAAGTAGGCATTGGGTGCAAATGTGCCTCTCTGCGACGAGTTCCCGTGAGGCAGATAGAAGCCAATGACAAGTCCCGTGCCAGCGGCCACGCCAGCAGCGACGAACTCACGGCGGGAGAGTGGGCTCATCGCGTAGCTCCCGTTCCTGCCGCCCGATGGATCGCACGCCGAATCCGGTCATAGGTTCCGCAGCGGCAGAGGTTGCCAGCCATCGCTTGCGTGATCTGCTCGTCGGACGGTTGAGGAGTCTTTGCCAGCAGAGCTGCGGCAGCCATGATCTGACCCGTCTGACAATATCCGCATTGGGGAACCTGTTCCTCGATCCACGCCTGCTGCAAAGGATGGACTCCGTTCGGGGACAGTCCCTCAATAGTGGTGATATTTTTCGCCGCAGCTTGCGAAACCGTCGTCGAACAGGAGCGCACAGGGGCCCCGTCCACGTGGACCGTACACGCACCGCAGAGACCAGCGCCGCAGCCAAATTTTGTGCCGGTCAATTCCAGCGTGTCCCGCAGAACCCAGAGCAGGGGCGTCGCGGGTGCAACGTCTACCTTTCGCTCACTGCCGTTGACGTGCAAAGTGATCGCTGCCATGTTTTGAAGAACCTTGGGGATATGGACAGACATCGTACCCAACAACCGCGGAAAAGGGAAATGAAGATCTGTCTGCCAATTGCGATGATGATGTTTCCGGAGTAGAGCCAAAAATCAGAATCCGAAAAGAAAGCTCAACGAAAGGTGAACTGAAAGTCCGTTCACCGCCAACAAACCCCACTCCTTGTCATTCCGAGGAGCGAAGCGACGAGGGCTCTCGGTTTCTCCTGGCTACGCCAAGAACCTGGACTTGGTCAGCGCGCTGAAGGAAGCGAGCCGAGTTCGTCCCGTTGCACGTTGTCGGCTTGTACGTCGGCGTTCCCCTCGCGCACGGCATCGACCAGCTTGCCAGCCGTCATCTGATCGAAGCTTTCGGAAACCAGTACGGTATTGTCCGCCCACTGCTGCACAATCACGGGCCCTTCCTCGGTGAGAATCTGCACTGCGAAAGCGGGACACTTCGCCGCTGCACAAGAGGTAACAGCCTGTGGCGTCGCGCTTTGGTAGCGCTGGGCAATTGTTGTCGCATAGATGTGAGCAAAGCGGTCGGCCGATGCTGGCGACTTCCATCGTGAAACATACAAAAGCGAGAGGTCGGCGGTTGCGAGCGTATCCGCGGCGGCTTTGGCACTCCTGCGAAATGCGACGTAAGCTCCAACCTGCCACGATCCCGCAAGAATGTCCGCCTCTTTCCTGTTTCCGTAGGTCTTCAGAAGCGCCCGCACGTCGAGTTCGCCAACTCCGCCAGCGTCATAAACCGCGTACTTGTCGCTAAGTATTTGCTGAACGTCCGGGATGTGCACCTGTGACAGTTTTTCGCGGTTCATATAAGCGGTTGGCTGCATTACTTCGTGGGTGTTGCGTGGCGGACGCGCGAACACTCCTGAGAAGGCCATCTGCTTCCCACCTTTTTCCAACAGTTTGCCTTCGAAGATCAGACCTTCACGATAAGAAAACGTGCCCATTTCCCTCAGAATCATCGGTGCATCGTGCAACTGCGAATCAGCCGCGGCTTTCACGGCGGGTTCTTCCATTTGATAAAGCAGGCCAGAAGTATTCTGCAGGTTGCGTCCGAGTGGAGCGAGAATGTAATCCACGAACACAATCTGCGTCTGACCTTCAACCGCGGCCCGCCGCGCCGGGACGCTATCGTCGTTAACCTCGGGTCCGCTCTTCTTCTTCTTTTTCTCTCCCGACTGCGATGCTCCCTTGTTCAATCTTCATCCAAGCCTTGAGATCGTAGTTCTGGTCCTGCAGCGCGTGGGTTAGTTCGTGCGCCAGAATGGGGGCCTGGCGCTCCAACGGGATCCAATTCACCATCGAAATCGTCTTGGTCTCATCGTCGTAATAAGCAGCGATCTCCTTGCCATTGGCCCTCACCACGAACTCCCGCAGATTGAAATCCCGAGGCAGAAGGCCGAACTTCTTCATCGTCATCTCGGAGCGCGCTGACCGTTGCGCATACTCTTCTTTCCCCTGCTGGTCGCGAGTGAACTTCTCGACTTCAGCAGAGCTGGCCAGGCGGCGCTTGACAGCCGAGCGCTTGGGAAACCCGCTGTCTTCTGAGGCGAAGGCTACAATTTTATCGACTGATTTGAAAAGTTCCTTCGCGTCCGCGTCGGACATCTGTACTTCCTGGGTATGGTCCGTCCGGACTTTACGCGCCATTTCGCCAAGGCTCTGCCCCTGTTGTGCGCCGGAATTGGAGTCGTTGGAAGCAGCCGGCGTAGGAGAAGTTGCCTGCTGGCCAAAAAACGAACCGCACAGCAGACGGCAAACCAGCAAGAGACGAGTCGGGCGGAAAGACTCGGCCATGAAGACCTCACGGTCGGAAAATTTGGGGGCAGAAGGATTGTCGATGAGTCAGGTGCGAGACTCACGCCAAAAGGCAGGATAAGGCTTACGAAGGCAACGTGAAAGAGTGATCGCGATGCGAGTCTACCAGATTGTTCTCAGAAGTGGACTGCTGCGAATCCGCTCATCCTGCGTGATCAGGGCGATTCCTTCCGCCCGCGCGGGTGGCACCGATCAGCCTGTCCGCGGGATCGGGCGGATAACTTTCTGGGAACTGCACAGCAAGGATCGCAATCTCTTGAGTAATCGGTTTCACGACTACGCCGACGGTTTCTAAGACCTGGCCTACCCACGCCTCAATGGTTCCGTAGGTTTCGATCCGACCACGCGCAAACAGCAATGCCATTTCCCACAGACTGATAGAAGCCATCGCCAGTCCACCGCCTGCGCGCGCTCTCCGCAGCGCGGACTCCGCTGCCCGCGAAAGACGCTTGTGTTCGATCGCCGCCCAAACGACTACGTGCGTGTCCAGCAGGATCACCGCAAAGCTTCCCAAGCCTCGGGGTCTTCAATCGGCTGAGTGATGTCTCCCACGATTTTCATCATGCCGGAGAGCTTACCCAGAAAATCATCCGAAGGTTCTCCCGCCGGTACAAGCTTAGCGACCGGGCGGCCCTTTTTTGTGATCACACAGGCTCACGAGTGGACTGGACATCGTCCATGACTTTCAGACATCGAGCTTTGAACTGTCCCGCCGGCATCGTCTTCATGACCACTCCAAATGACTATGGTCATTACCACCAACCAGGAGCACAACTGAAGGCTGACGGTTGAGAGCTGACAGCTGACAGCTATTTCAATTCCTGCAACTTACCCGAGGCTAACTGCGCGGCTTCACTGGTGGGGTTTTCTTTCTGGATAGTTTCGTAGATGCGCTTGGCTTCGAGCGGCTGATTGTCTGCCTTATACGTCGCGGCCAGTTCGATCTGAGCCGTCACCTTGCCCACCGTGCTGGTAGGTTTTGCGGCCAGCTGTTTGTAGAGTTCTTCTGCTTGCTTACTACGACCAGTATTCCGATAAACCGATGCCAGGGCCATCTTGGCCAGCGCCCTGAGGTCGTTATCGGCCGACGAAATAACCTTCTGCAATTCACGCTCAGCAGAAGCATTGTCCCCAAGATCCGCCGAGGTCAGACCGAGAAAATAACGGGCGAACTTGGCCGAATGGGTATGCGGATACTTGTCGACAATCGCCTGAAACTGCTTGTGAGCCGCAGTAGCGCGCTCTGAGGAGCTCGCAAAACTCGGGGCGTCCGGCTGCGCCGGCATGTTGGTCGGACGCACAGGCGTATCCAGGGTGCGCACTGCCTGGCTCACATCGAGGCTGGCCTTCTGATCCTGCTGGTTCAAGTAATACCAGGATCCGGCAGCCGCCACAGCGACGACCAACACGATTGCGATCGCGGCAATCAGTTTGTTCTTATGTTCGACGGACCAATGCGCGGTTCTTTCCGCGGCGTCGATGGTGACTCGGCTGAACCGGTCCTGTTTCAGTTGATGGCGGGTTTCTGCGCGCACGAACTTCCCTTCTGATTATGTCAGGGTCGGACTCACAATCTCTCAGTCTAACAGGCATAATTCAGCAGCGTCAAAGGCACCAGAGATGGGCGGAGATGTAGGACAGTTTTGGCTTTATCTTAACGAAAACGTCAGCCTGAAGCCCGGCACTTTCCAGCGGGGCGAAGGATCTCGCGCGGAGTATTTCGGACCCACCCGAACCCCAGAGCAAAAAACACAAGCCGCCGAGCAAATCGGCGGCCCGTCCACTCGTGCGCATTCAGCGTCGCGCCTACCTCTGTGTTTCTTCCAGCAGTCCCTGTTCCGCCTTCTCCTGGCACTCGATGCAGTGGCGGGTCCACGGCACGGCCTCCAGGCGCTTGGCGTTGATCTCCTTGCCGCACGAGATACATTCCCCGAAACTGCCTTCCCGAATGCGCGACAGCGCTCCCTCGACCATCTGCAGCAGTTGGCGGTCGTTGTTGCTCTGGTGGAAAAGAAATTCTTTGGTGTAAGAGCTGGCGGCGCGGTCGGCGATGTCCTGCGCCGAATCCTCATCGACGGTGCGCCCGTCCTGCTCCGTGCGGGTGACCATGCGGCGCAGCTCTTGCTGCCGCGTTTCCAGTCTCTTCTTGAATGCGTCCAGCTTCTTTTTATCCATGGATAATAACTTCACTATTTGTGACCCTACCTAGCTCGTTCCAGCCCATAAGGCCAAACAAAAATGATATGCGCCTAAACTGAGATGCGTCAAATCGCGTCCGGGATTCGGCAAGGGAGGAAATAGCCGGATTAACCGCCGAATCCACACACCGCCCGAACTCCGGGTTTACGCCTCATGCTCGATATGTATCGCCTCTACGGCACATGTGGCCACGGAGCGGGCTTCTGAACTCGAGTTCTTCGACGATCATTTACTCGATGATCGTTTCTTCGACCAACGGCACCTGGATATGTGCATCGCGCTCAGCGCGGCAACGGCTCCGGCAAGTCCGCCAGCGCATATCCCATGACTGCCATGGCTGCCGCATTCTCTCGGAGCTCCTGGGAAACAATCTTGTCCAGCGTGTCAGCCGCGGTGTGATGGTAATTAAAATACGTTCGCGCATCCTGCATGATTCCGAGCGTTGGAACGCCGGCTTTGGCCAGCGGAGCGATGTCGGCGCCCGGACTGCGATCCGTCAACTGAATAAGGTTCGCTCCGAAGGATTGCAGGATGTCTTGTACTGGCTTAAGGAGAGGCAAGGCTTTGGGGTTGATCTTGGCATAGAACCCCAAGGGGTGCGCAGCGCCATTGTCGCTCTCAATGGCAGCCATGTGATTCGCCAGTTCCGCCGCATGATCCTTGGCGTAAGCGTCGTGCCCGCGCCCGCCATTTTCTTCGTCCATCCAGGCAACCACGCGGATGGTGCGTTTGGGATGCAGATGCAACCGCTGAACCAGTTCCCCAGCTTCCATGGCAACCGCAACTCCCGCCGCGTCATCAATCGCGCCAGTTCCCAAGTCCCAGGAATCGAGATGCCCGGAAACGATCACTACTTGTTCGGGATGCTCCGAACCCTTCAAATCCGCGACGACGTTGTAACTCAACACGTCCGGCCCGGTCTGTGAAGTGAGCGTGAGGTGCATGCGAACTATGCCTTGAGCCGTGAGTCGCGCCATGAGATCGGCGTCCTCGCTGGTGACAGCTCCGGCTGGAATTCCCGCAGCCGCGCTCCATCCGGTGTGCGGAAGACGATAATCCGCATTTCCGACCGACCGCACCAGCGATGCAACCGCGCCCAACTCCGCTGCGGCTTTTGCGCCGCCGGCGCGATATGCGACTGCTTCGCCATAAGCCTCGCCAGCCAATCCGTTCGCAGCCTTCTGCTTGTCGAAGGCAACATTGAACAGCACAATTTTCCCCGCCACTTTCTCGCGACCCAGCGCCTTCAACTCGTCGAAGCTGTTTACTCCGACAACTTCCGCGGTGATGCCGTCAGCGGGTGTAGGCGTGTTTCCGCCTAACGCGGTAAGCACAATCTTCTGGCTGGTTCCCGGCGCTTGCCCGGAATATTCCACGAGTTCCGCGGTCTCAACTCCGCGCATCCAGTGAGGAACTTTGACTTCCTCCTGGCGAACCTCGAGGCCAAGCTTCCGCAATTCCTCGGCGACATACTGCACAGCGGCTGCGGCCTGGGCGGAGCCGATGGCTCGCGGACCGATGTTGTCGGTAAGATGGGCGACCTGCCGGTAGGCGTAGCCATCAGAGAGCGCGGCATCGCGCAATTCGGACAATTCGCTCCTTAACTGCGACAAGGAGGTTTGCGATGATTCTGGGCCCTCAGGCGAAACCGCCGGACGGCGGGACATCAGGGTTTCGGGCTCACAGCAGATGACAGTTGTGGCGGCGAGCAGCAGCACAGCGGCAATTTGAACGCGCATGTTGACCGTTAGTGTAGCTGGATGTCTTGCCGACGGGAAGCGATTCGCGCCTCGGCAAAGGCGGTCGGATGCTTTGATCAATCCAAAGACCGGGCCGCAAAAAAGCGGCCCCATTGCTGGGGCCACAGTTCAAAAGAGGTAAAGGGTAGGAAATGTCAGGAAAGGCGATGCAAAGGACCGATCCGCCAGCCGGATCGGCTGAGAGTGAGAAGTCGAGAACGGAGAGTGAAGGTCAAGCGCGGCCTCTTTTCTTACCGCGTAAGGGAGCACTTCCCCGGCCAAAACTTTCATCGAGACGCCGAAAGGACGGTTTCCATGTAAATCAATGTAAATACGTTGCTTACAGAGACCTTGGAGAATCGTCCTAGCGCACGTTGAAGCAGATTCCAAGGGCAAAATAATGCACATTCCTGCACATTGACTGCAGGACACTACTCCGCCCCAGGGACATCAAGGCTTTTATTCAGACATGGGCCGCGTCTATGAGTTGCCCGCGACCGTTCGCAGCTTGCCTGGCAGGAAATGATAGGGCGGCCAGGGTCCGCTGAGGACCAGTTCGCAATTCTTCAATTGCTTAGCGGCACTGCTATAACGGTTTTGATACTTTTCCACCGACTTCGAATCAATCAGGTGGGCGATGTCAATCATCATCCCGTCGGTGTTAACTCGTTTACAACTAATCTCTTCTTCGAGGGGATTGAACATCTTGTGGACTTGCACCGCCAGCCCGCGCGCTTTGGTCTGACGCTCACGGTCTTTGGAAGCCTTTTCCCGTAGCTTGATCAGGTAGTCGCCGCCCACTGTGTCCGGCAGCACGACGTCGGCCATAGCGGCTCGCAGCGAGCCATCCTTGACCAATACCTTGAGGTGCATCTCGGCCTTACCGCGCAGCCGCGCGACGCTCATCCCAAAGGCGCGGCGGTTGGTTCGTACCGCTTGCCGAAGAGCTTCATCGCTGTCGAAAATGGTCCCAAAACGGAAGGGAAGGACCGTGCCGTGTCGAAAGCAGACACTCACCACCCGCGCATGTTCCAGGACGGTCTTGTCTTCCAGTTTCTCGCCGCCCTCGGCCGTGCGGTCGTACTCGCTGACTACCACAGCAAACTCGCCGCTGGGATAACTCAGGACTGGGGCTCCGTTCACACCTTGAATTCCCTCGAGGAGGAAGGGGCGCCGCGTGCGTACTCCGTTGTTTAGGTTCTGTTGCTCAGTGAGGCAATAAGCGTACCACGCCATAAAAGGTTTCTCCGAACCTGGTCCGAGGCGGTAGTATCCACCTCGTGACGAGACAGTTGGTTACGGCTCTTGAACCTGGAAGAAAGGGCGGTACCACGATTGGATCGGACGCCTACCACCGCGTCCTAGGTAACATATTACTTCAGTACTCGAAAAATGCAACCTTTTTGTGACATAGGGCATCGTTTCGTCACGAAAAAACTACACTCCCATCCAATGTTGACCCGCGGTCAACATTCGGCTCGACTCTGCAGCAAATTTACAGAAGCTTAACCTCGGTGAAACGTTCTCTCAACCTCGGTTCACTATTCTCCATGCCATCGGCAGCGTGGCCGGAAAGTTCTAACCGCGCGGGACTCCGGGGGCCTGTGCCTATTTCAGGTCCTCCGGTTTTACCCTCCTAGTCGAGGTTTCGTTGTCGAGGGCGCTTTCGAGAGGTGTCTCCATGACTCGTTTGAACCAAGATCACCGAAGGATTCTGCTAATCGATCAGAATCGCACCAAACAGAACCTGCGGGCGACCATCCTGAGAAACTACGAAATTGAGGTACACACTGCCGACAATCCTAGAAATCCATCCGAGAACTGGTGTTTTTCCGTGAAGGGGCAGTGCGGGTGACGTGATGGTTCGTTGTGGGCCTCGCATCCATTACACTGCGCCGAACGCGGCGCCTAAGTCGGGGTTGGGGTTCAGGCGAAGAAATCGGGCCCAAAAGGTCGAAAGAGCCGCCAGAAAAACGTTGGTGGGCCGTACCGAGGCCTGGGCTGCGGTGGCGGCGTCGGGGCTCTGAGCCCGCCGCTGGCAGTACCCAACCACCAAACTCAGGTTTGCTACTACCGCGGCCATCACCACCTGCCAGCGGGTTTTCTTTTTCCCGAAGTAGCGACTTTGGCGAATCCCTAATCCCACCAGGCGCCCAATCCGATGTTCCACCACCACCCGCTCGCGCAAGCTCTGCCGCCCCGCCTCGGTCTGGTTATGGGCGCGGGCCTGTTGCTGCAGTCGTTCTTCGGCTTGGATGCTGATACTCCGCGGCCCTTGCCCACGGACGCATTGCGAGCGCAGGGGACAGGCCTGACAACCGGCCTGGGAAAAAAGAAATTGGCCCCCTCGACCTTCTCCGGCGGAGCGATAGTCGCGCGTACTCTGGCCTGCCGGGCAACGCACTTCCATCTGATCCAAATCGATCTCAAACTCACTCTTGGAAAAACAATTGCGGTTGTGACGGGCCGGCACCTTCGCCGTCAGGATTCGTTCTTCCTCCGCAAAGACTCGCCGCGTCGGGCCGCCTCCGTAGGCACAATCCCCCACCGTTTCTTCGACCTTCGCCTCCAGCACTCGTTCGCTTTGCTGCACCAACTCCAGAGCTTTCTCCTGATCCCCAGCATTGCCCGCCAGCACCTCCACCCCCGTGATCAACTGACTCTCCATCTCCACCGCCACCGCTGCCTTGTGTCCGTTGAAGCGCTTGCTGGCGCTCTTGCGTCCATGCCGCATCTCCGGATCGTGAACACTGAGGACCCGATCCTTGGCGGTGCCCGACTTTACTTGAAAGCCGCCCTCCGGCTTTTCTTCCACGTCCTGCGCGATCAGCCGCAGCAGCAAAGCCGCGGCGGCGGCAATGGCTTCCGTCTGCGCGGGATGCTGCTTTTGGATCTCCTCCGCCAGGCTTAGCAGGCGCCGCCCGTCCTGCACGATCTCGGTTAACAACTGTTCCCGTTGCCCTTTGTCGTCCCAGTCAATCCCGGCTTCTCCCTTCACGCTGCTGCCAAAATAGCGACTCAGCCCCTGCTTCGCGGCCCACCCCGTAACCTCTTCTTCCTCTACCTCCGCCAACCGCCGCCCCAACCTCTCGATCCCTTCTCCCAGCAGATTGTAGGTGTCCTTCACCGCTCCCTTGCCCAAGATCGGCGTCGTATCCAAGGCCACGCGAAGCTTGCGATTCTGCAGGTATCCGGCGCGCCGGGCTTCTGCGATTGACTTCTTCAACAGCGGCTCTTCCATCTCGTGCAGAACCAGCTTGGCCTCAAACTCCTGCAGCGCGCTCTTCTGCATCGGTACTTCTTCCATCTCCAGTCCCAAGGCTACCTTCCAGCGCAGATCGTATTTGGTCCGCTCCACCGCCTCGGCAAAACTCACCCCCTCGTACGCCCGTAAGAACAGCACACTCACCGCCACACTGGGAGGCACGGATTGGCGTCCATTGTCCGGGCAGTACAAAGCCGCGAAGTCTTCATCGCGAAACAGCTGCTCCCGGTTCTGCGCCAGATACCCGTACAGGGTGTCGCGGCCCACAAAGTCCAGATAGACATGATCAGCGGCAAACAGCTTGTCTTGCGGAGAAAGCTTGCCCATCATGGCCGCTGCTCCCGGGCCCGCCGCGCCCTTTTCCGGGAGGAGGGCTGGGGCGCAGCCTCGCCCTTCAGTTGCTTCCGCTCCGGCAAACGCACTAACAGCAAATGGGTGCGGTCGAGCACTTTCCAGGTCACGGTTTCGCCCGACTCTAAGTCCAGGGCGGAAGCCAAGGGCAGGGGGATGTTGGCATACACTTGCACCGTCCCGCCCTGGCGCCGGATGCCTTGTAAACGGGTGACGTAATGATTTTCAAGATCTTGCATGTCTATGTAATAGCATAGATATTAATATTTTGTCAAGACCTTTTCACGCAACCGCCCCCAGTTTTTCTTGGGGAAGCCGCCAGTCTGATTGGAACATCCTTCCCGTGGGGGACTTTCCGGATGAGTCTCTAGGGAGGCGTCCGCCCTTTGGACAAGATATTCTTATGAGCTAGTGCTCTTGGCGGCGCCAGAGAACTCCGAAGAAGCCGTAGAGGTTTCCGCGCGAATCCGGCAAGTCCACCCTCGCCAGCGAATCGGCCTGCTGGTCGGCCCCCCGGTGTTTATCCGGGAGTTGGGCGGGGCGCGGAGAGAACCTGCGCGGAGAAAAGCCCACTCCATCGGCATGGTCTTGCCGAGCCCAGACCTCGAAAGTCCTACTGTGCCTGTCCTAGTTCCACAGGCTTCTTCGCCACAATGGCAGGAGATGATTCGGAAGTTGGTCACCGATTGGTACGCCAACTCATCTGCTCTGGTGGGGTGGGGGAAACTGACCGGCCGGATCGCTGACGCGTAACGTCACCCCGGGATTGTGGCCCGGCGTTGATTGTCATTGCGTAGAAGTAGGAGTGTTTTGGCTGTCGCTTAGATTCTTGAACTTCAAGTCTGAGAATTTATCTCTCAGAATTTCAAGCGGCAAGTAGATCGATGACTTGTTGGATCGAAGCGTCGGCTTTTTCATAAGCGGCTTGGAGTTTGCTGGCGGGAGTGTGGGGTTGGGTGGGTTTACGGTGGAAGAGGCTGTTGGCCAAGGGACCGCAGACGCGCTGGTGGAAGAGGATGAACATCAGGGCGACGCGAGTACCTTTGTCGGTGAGTCGGTAGGCATAACGGGAGCCGTCGCGTTCCAGTAAGGCATGGGCTTTGAGTTTGCGGAGGTCATAACGGAGTTGGGTCAGGGTGTAGTTTGCGGGTGTGAGTTGGAAGGCGGAGAGGATGGCTTGGTGGATTTGGCGGGAGCGCCATCCACCCAGTTGGGTGCCGCGGTGGAGCAGAACTTCCATGAGGCGGAGCATGCGGGTGTCCTGGATCTTGATGCCAGGGATTTTGGTGTTTCCCGAGGGGATGGGCAGAGCCAGACGCTGGCCAGGGGAAAGTCGACGTGGACATCGAGAGCCTGGGCCTCGAATTCAGCGAAACGATCGGTAACGGCCGCCAGGGTCTGACGAACGGTTTCCAGGTTATCCAAGGATTTTTTCAGTCCGAAGTCTTGCAGGTTGTTGCTGAGGACCTCCAAGCGCAGGAAGGTAGAGAACCTCTCGTACATGCGGAGCACGGCATTTTTGGCGCAGGCGCGCAGCACGTGATGGCCATGTTCCATTCTTTCCAGGATAGTGGCGAGTTTGCCGCGGATTCTCCTGTGCAAGCGAAAGCCGAACATCTGAGAGAGTTTGTCGGCGGAGAGACGGAACAGTCCGAGATCACAGGAGCGCTCGAAGAGTTTGTGGATGGGAAAGTTTCGGCGGAAGTTAAAGTTGCGACAGTATTCGACCTGCTGCAGTGAGTAATGGCGGCTGAGATTCATGGCGGCGCGGTCTTTTTGGGAGAACTTGGGCCCTACGATCCAAGTCCAGTGATCGAGCTGCTTGCGAATGATCTGGGGGTTGAGACGGTCGGCGGCTGCCTGTAAGGCGGCTTGGTCGGCGACCCAGAGAAAGGCGTTGTCGTCTTTACGAAAGGGTACGCCGGCACGTAGGAGTTCGCGTTCGATGAAAGAATGGCCGTTGAGGTAGTAGGTGATGGAGAAGGGCAAGAACGATCCGATGCATAGGGCGATCGGGCCCAGCATTTCGTCGCGAATATAGAAGTAGTAGTGGGTGTAGCGGGAACGCTGCCGGGCGAGGATGCGGTAATGGGGATCGGCGAGGGGAAATCTGGGAACGGCGGAGCGGAACGAGGGTCCGAGTTCCATGCTCTTGAGGATGAAGTAGACGCCGAACTGATTCCGGCGCTCCATTCGTCGCAGGTGGGGACGAACGTAGTCTTCCTTGCGGACGCCTTTCTCAGCCCACTCCATGGGGATCTTGCGTTTCTTGGCAAAGGCCTCCACCCAGCGATGGTAATCATCAGTTCGCTGCCGCAAGATTTCTTTGCTGATGGTCTCCACTTGGTGGATGTCGCGGAAGAAGTGGACGATGTTCTCCGGGCGGGTGAGCAAGGGCAGATGGCCGAGGATGACGATACGATCGAAACAGTGGTATACCAAGGCCAGCAGGCTGCCAAACAGCTTTGCAAAGGTCTCCATCGGTTCCTCCCGGTGGCTCTTGCGTCGAGAACAAGATCATCGGGCAAGGAACCGATGGAGGTCAAAATTTCAAATATGTTTGGGTAGACCTAGACGAAGATCAGTGGAATTCCAGGGTTACGAACTTTGCCTCTTGGTTGCTTATGTTGGTCAGGGCGTGGATGTAGCCGCCGGGGAGCCATTTCGCGTCGCCGCTTTTGAAATTGCCGGGCATGGGGCCCTGGCCTACGACGTCGCTGCGCACTTGCAAGTCGGTTACCGCTATCAGCAAGTGCGGGCCGGAGTGGTGATGGCTGGGTAGAGTCGCGCCCGGTTGCAGTTCGGTTTCGGAGACGCGGACGCCGTCCTGGACGAAGATGATGTCTTGGGTGCCTCCGGTGAAGACGTGGAGGCCGCGGTCTTCGTCCCACGCGGGCGGAGGAGTTTTGCGGGCGGCTTCGTCCTGCAGGAATTCGATGGTCACGTTGCGGAAGGGCGTGTCGGCGAGATTGCGGGCGATGTGGTCGAAGTTGCCGGCGACAAAGCGGGCTTCGCCATCTTGCAGCTTGAGCGTGACCGGCGGCTTGCGCTTCACGTCGTTCTCGACTTGCGAGGGGCCGAGCGTCACGTAGACGTAGTCGTGGTGATGGGTGTGCATGAGGGTCGCGTCATGGGGTGCGACCTCTACCTGGAATACGCGGACGTATGCGTTTTCGAGCGCGAGGTGGTGATGCGGCTCGGCGGTGAGTTCGACCTCGGAAGTATTTTGAGCCTGGATGACGATGGCAGCGAGTAAGAGTGCGGGGAAGATCAGGCGGCATTTCATGAGTGCAGATTCTAGCACCCAGTTTGACCGAAAACTCATCTCTGACTATATGCCACGATTTGGAGTGTTACTATGACAGATCTGGGCAAACTGCTGGTGTTCCTCGGCGGGACTGTCGTCGTCGTCGAGGTGGTAGTCATTTTGTTTGGCCGGACCAATCTTCCCCTGGGTCGGCTTCCTGGAGACATTGTTTATCGCGGCAAGAATACGATTTTCTATTTTCCGCTCGCCACCTCGATTGTGATCAGCATTGTGCTTTCGGTTTTGATGTATGTGATTGGGAACCTGCGGAAGTAGTTCTCGGTTCGCTGTTCTCCCCTCTGCGGTAAACTCCCTTCATGGCTTCCGCCGATCAGCTCGGATTCAGTTTTCGTTCCGCGGAGCGCCGCACCTGGACGGTGCGGGATCTGGTGGCGGCGGTGCGTACGAATCTCGAGCGGGAGTATGGCGACGTCTGGGTGGAAGGTGAGATATCGAACCTCCGGGCGCATGACTCGGGGCATCTTTATTTCACTCTCAAAGATCAGAACGCGCAGATTCGGGTGGTGATGTTCCGGTCTTCGGCGCGATTGTTGCGCTTCCGTCCGGAGAATGGCCTGCAGGTCATGGTACGCGGGCGCGTCACTATTTATGAGGATCGTGGAGAGTTGCAGGTCTCGGCCGAGTATGTCGAGCCCAAGGGCGCTGGGGCTTTGCAGATCGCGTTCGAGCAACTCAAGGCCAAGCTCGAAGCGGAGGGATTGTTTGATCCCGCGCGCAAGAAGGCGATTCCCACGCTGCCGGCGAGAATTGGCATTGTGACGTCGCCGCAGGCGGCGGCGCTGCGCGACATCCTGAATATTCTACGGCGACGGCACGATACGGCCAGCGTTCTCATTTTCCCCGCGCAGGTGCAGGGCGAAGCGGCTACGCTCGAAGTCACGGCGGGGATTCGCTACTTCAATAAAGCGCGCAATGTGGATGTGATTATCGTGGCGCGGGGCGGAGGCTCGGCGGAGGATCTGGCTGCGTTCAATCACGAAGGGCTGGCGCGTGCGGTTGTGGCTTCAACGATTCCTGTGATCTCGGCGGTTGGGCATGAGACTGATTTCACCATTCTTGATTTCGTTGCAGACCTGCGAGCACCTACGCCTTCTGCGGCGGCGGAGTTGGTCATACGTTCGCGGTTGGAAGTGGATGAGCAACTTGGAGGGCTGCATCGGCGGCTTGAGAAGGCGATGCGTTATCACTTGCTCATGGCCCGCCAGAAGCTGACCGAACTGGCGCGGCATGGCGCATTCGCTCGCATGATGGACCTGATTCATCGCCGTGAGCAACGCTTGGATGATCTAGTGAATCGGCTTGCTCATGGGCAGCGCGATATCTTCGAGAAGCAGCGGCGGCGGTTCGAGGCTTTGTCCGCAGCGGTTCGGCATTATGATGTGCGGCGGGTGTTAGGGGGCATGAAGAAAGACCTCGACGCGCGGACTACGGCGACTGTTTCGGCGGTCTGCAACTTGCTGCTTGAGCGCAGGGTTCGTGTGGAGCGCATGGATACAGCTCTGTCGGCACTTTCTCCGTTAGCGATTCTTGAGCGAGGGTATGCTCTGGTGTTCGATGCATCCGGGGACTTGTTGAAGGATGCCGCGAAGGTGAAGGCTGGGGATGCGATTTCGGCGCGGTTGGCGAAGGGGACGTTGAGTGCAACGGTGAAGAAGGCGCGAGGGTGACGCGGGTTCTGTCGGGCTTCGCTCGACTTCGACGGGCGGGGACGGCCGTCCTCCATTGCTACCGTTGCTACCGACGTTCGCTTGCCTCGGTGTGCTTGGCTGCTTATACTTCTTGGGGTTTGCCTCCACTCATGGACTTGCTGTCTTTAATTTGTCATCATCGGAGATTGTTATGACCACCGCCACGAAATCGGTTTCGCTTGAGAAGGAGCTTAATCCCACCGAAGCACAGATTGTGCGATTTGATCTGGCCGCGCAGAAACTTAATCTGGACGAGGGTTTGTGGAAGGTGCTGCGCTATCCCACGCGCGAACTGATTGTGCATATTCCGGTGGCGATGGACAACGGGAAGTTGGAAGTCTTCACCGGCTTCCGGGTGCAGCACTCGATCGCCCGCGGTCCTTCCAAGGGCGGCATTCGGTACGCACCGGACGTTACTCTCGATGAAGTTCGCGCGCTGGCGGCCTGGATGACCTGGAAGTGCGCGGTGGTGAACATTCCTTTTGGCGGCGCGAAGGGTGGAGTGATTTGCGATCCTCATAAGATGTCGATGGGCGAGCTTGAGCGCATGACCCGACGCTACACGGCGGAACTGTTTGAGTTTATCGGCCCTGAGAAAGATGTGCCCGCGCCTGACGTGAATACCAACGAGCAGACGATGGCGTGGATCATGGATACATTTTCCATGCATATGCGGCAGACCGTGACCGCGGTGGTCACGGGGAAACCGATTAATATTGGCGGATCGCGGGGGCGCCGCGAGGCCACGGGCCGCGGCATCTTGATCGTTTGCGATGAGGCGATCAAGAAGCTGGGGATGAGGCCTGAATCAACGCGGGTCATTGTGCAGGGGTTCGGGAACGTGGGTTCGAATGCCGCGTTGCTCATGAGACAAGCGGGCTATAAGATTATCGGCATTATCGAGGTCACCGGCAGCCTTTACAACAAGAATGGGATTGACGTGCGGGCGCTGTCTGATTACCGGCAGAAGCATGGGACATTGGCGGGTTTCCCGGAGGCCGAAGCGACCGATCCTGCTGAATTGCTGGTCACGGATTGTGACATTCTGATTCCCGCCGCCACCGAAAATCAGATCACCAGCCGCAATGCCGATCGAATAAAGTGCAAGATCCTGGCCGAGGGCGCGAACGGCCCGACAACGGCGTCCGCGGATGAGATTCTGGCGGAAAAAGGAGTCTTCGTGATTCCGGACATCCTGTGCAATGCCGGGGGTGTAACCACTTCCTACTTCGAATGGGTGCAGGATCGCCAGGGATATTTCTGGAAGGAATCCGTGGTAAACGAACAGCTTGAAACAATCATGGTCGCAGCCTTCGAGGATGTGGTAAGGTTTGCCGAAATTCACGGTGTCAATAACCGGATTGCAGCTTATATGCTGGCAATCGACCGCGTCGCGTATACGATTCGGCAGCGCGGAATCTACGCCTGAGATTCCGGATTCGGGCACAGAGTCACGATTCAGGAAAGCATCTTTAAGGAGGGAATCGGTATGAGCACACTGCGAATGAGGGTGCTGATCTGGGCCGCGGGAGTGTGTCTAGTGTTGGGGTTAGTTATAGCTCCGGCATTAACGCAGACCCAAACTACTTCACCGACCGATCAAACCGCCTCGTCGACCAGCACGAGCAAAAAGAAAAAGTCCAAGAAGGATACAACCGCCACCGACGATCAATCCGCCGCTTCGAGTAGTGGTAAGTCTTCCAGCAAGAAATCCACGAAGAGCGCGAAGTCGGATGCGGCAACTGGCTCTGATTCTGCCAGCGACACTTCGTCGGCTGCTAACAAATCGAGTGCCAGCAAGAAGAAGTCGAGCGCCAAGTCGGATACCCAAGCGAGTCCGGATTCTGCCGCCAGCGACACGTCGTCCACTGCCAGCAAAAAGAAGTCCAACTCGAAGACGAAGTCTGCAAGTGCAGACGCGACCGATCAGTCCACGGCGGGTGCATCCGATGCAACTGCGCCGAAGACGAGTCATAAGAGCAAGAAGGCAGCGGCGAACGACAGCACCACGCAATCGACGGCTCCGGCGAGTTCGTCAGCAATGTCGGAGACATCGGCTCCAAGCAGCAAGAAGTCCGCTTCGACTGCTTCGGCCTCCGCCCCGGCGACGAGTTCAGCGCCCGCTGCAAGTTCCGCGGCAGCGGCAAGCTCTGCTCCGGCAAAGCCAGCGGCCGATTCCTCGGCGAGCGCCACGACCAAGAAGGCGTCTTCCCAAACAACCATGGCAAGTACGGCTTCGAGTTCAGAAATCGCTTCGGCAAAGTCCAGCGGGAAGGTGTGGGTCAATCTCGACAGCGGCGTCTACCACAAAGGCGGACGCTGGTATGGCACCACGAAAAAAGGCAAGTTCATGACTGAAGCCGAAGCCCAGCAAGCCGGGTACAAGGCATCCCAGAAAGACTAATAAGGAGGAATGAATGAGCAAGAAACCCGTTTCACGTGTTCTGCTTGTACTGTTCGCCCTCGCATTGATCACGGGCATCAGCGTGAGCCAGTGTGCTGCGCAAGCCAGCAGCGGGAGCAAGAGTTCGACGTCAACCATGACCGCAAGTTCCGCCGACCTGGTTGATATCAATTCTGCAACCAAGGACCAACTCGATGCGCTTCCCGGCATCGGCGCGGCCTATTCACAGAAGATCATCGACGGTCGCCCGTACGCCAAGAAGACGGACCTGGTACGCAAAAAGGTGATACCTCAGGCCACGTACAACAAGATTAAGGACATGATTATCGCCAAGCAAAAGTAGGACCACGAGCATTCCACGACGTGCCCGCAGACCGGACCGCCGCGCCCTGCCCCAACCTTAACCAAAGCCAAATCTTGAATTCGTTTTCCAAGGAGGCAACATGAGTTTCGTCGACGACATGAAGAACAAGGTTATGGGAAATATCGCGGAAGAGAATCCGACGGCAAGCGCCGCTCTGGAACTTCTGAAGAACCATCCCGGCGGCATCAGCGGACTGGTCCAGCAATTTCACGACAAAGGCCTGGGGGACGTGGTCAACTCCTGGGTAAGCACGGGCCAGAACCTTCCGATCTCTGCGGACCAGATCAAAAGTGTGCTCAGCAACGAGCATGTACAGGCATTTGCCGCGAAAGCGGGGATTTCGCCCGATGTGGCCAGCGCCAAGATTGCCGAAGTGCTGCCGATGATTATGGACAGACTTACCCCTAACGGGCAGGTGCCGGCGCAGAGCGGCTTACTCGCGACCGGAATGAATATGCTGAAGTCCCTGACAAAAACCGAGACCGACGCCGCCTGAGGGTTTGTCCGAGACCTGGAGAACAAGGAGCCTAGCTCCTAGCTCCTGCCGTCATGCAGGAGCTTTTTTGTTGTCCAGCCCTGCTCGGCCAAGCAGAACTTCACTTTGCGCAAGGGGCCGTTCAATGCTTAACAGCTTGCGGAAAAACGTCGAAATCAGCGGCTGGGGCCCTGAAAGGGCTCGGCTTCGAGCCGAGCCCTACATCGATTTCAAAGACTTACGGCACGGCTGGGAAGCCGTGCCCTTTCAAAAATCCAACGCCAAGAGTTTTGCGCAAGCTGTTAAGCAGGTTCCGCCCCTTCGCGTTTACTCTTGCATTGCTTTCGCTATTCATGGTGGAGGATAATTCGGTATCGCTCGTTCCGGCATTCGTGCCGGCTTGCGGTTGCCAGCGTACCCGGTGAACCTTCCCAACTCCATCACGCTCACCCGCATCTGCAGCATCCCGCTGCTGATCTGGATTCTTTCCACCAACCGTTTTCAAAGTACGGGCGGCGAAAAGGAGCTGCTGGCTTCCGCCCTGTTCATCGCTGCTTCGATTACCGACGGCATTGACGGGTACCTTGCGCGCAAGCGCGGACAAATCACGACCATGGGTGTACTGCTCGATCCACTAGCCGACAAGCTGCTGATCGCCGCCGCGTTTATCACTCTGGTGCAGTTCAATCCCAGCATGGTTCCGGCCTGGATCGCCGTGATCATCATCGGGCGGGAATTTCTGGTGAGCGGCTTGCGTTCGATTGCCGCTTCCGAGGGGTTTGCGATCGAGGCCAGCGATCTCGGCAAGTTCAAGATGCTGGTGCAAATTGTTTCCGTGGTGGCCGTTATTCTTGACCATCGCTGGAAAGAATGGCCCATCTATGGCGGGTATTTCTTCCCGGTGCATTGGATTGCGCGGCTGGCCATCTGGTTCATGGTTCTGCTGTCGCTGGTATCGGCAGGTGATTACTTCGTCGCCTTCTGGTCGAAGATCGACCGGCAGGTGGTGAAGAGCCGCCGCCGCGCGTTTGTCCTCAGCCGTCGTAGGAAGCGCGATGTCGCCGCAACCTGAACACATGGCTGCACCTGCTGCGCTGGCAAGCGCAGGTCAGAATGAATTCACACCTGAGGAACGCGCGGTTCTGTTGAGGCTCGCCCATGAGTCAATCCTGTCGGCTCTCGAGCGCCGCGAGATTTCTCTAACCCCGCCTTCGCCGCATCTCGACGAACCGCGGGGCGCGTTCACCACGATTTATTTCCACGGCAACCTGCGCGGATGTGTGGGCTACGTATTTCCGGTTGCTTCGCTATACCGGACGGTGGCTGAAACGGCCCGCGCCGCGGCCTTCGAGGATACGCGTTTCTCGCCCGTTAGCCCGCAAGAGGCGCCGGAATTGGACGTCTCTCTGAGCATTCTTTCTCCATTGCGAGTCATCACGCCGGAAGAAGTTGAGATCGGGCGGCACGGGTTGGTGGTTTCGCACGGCGGACGCCGTGGGTTGCTCCTTCCCCAAGTACCCGTCGAACATCAATGGGACCGCGCCACCTTCATGGAGCAGACTTGCCGCAAGGCGGGGCTGCCGCTCGATGCCTGGCGGCAGGGTGCGACGCTCGAGGCATTTACGGCGGAAGTGTTCGGGGATCGGGAGGCAAAATGACAGGTGCGACGCCGGAGCTTTTGTACTCGACACCACATGGCAGTTCGCGACGGACTAAGTTCCATGTAAAGTGGATCAGCGCTGCACTCATTGTGGGTTCGCTGTTTTTCGCTTGTCCCGAGCCAGCCTCCGCTCAAGAGACCTACTGTCCGGAGAGTATCTCCGTGGAGCAGACGGTAGCAAAAATTCCGGAGGGCTGGACGGTTAGGCAGGATGAAGCGGCCAGCACCTTGGAGGGGATTACGTTTTATAGCGGACCTCCCGAGGAAAAAGCCAGTCTGGTGTACGACCAGTGGACAAAGCGCAATGGCCTGGCATACGGCGTTTGGCGCTTTCAACCCAAATCTTCTCACCCGATCTGGCTCAGTTGCCGTTATTCATCTACCCGCGTGTTGCTCGCAAAGCAACTTCCGGCAGAGACTTCAGAATGCACAGTCACCTACGATCCAAAAGTGACCGTTTCGGGCTCACTCGAAGTCCGGAAGATAGACTGCCATTAGCTATCTCGCGGGAGCTACTGCGCCGGACGAGTTCCGTCCAATTCAGACAGCAGACTGGGCTCTTGATTACAATCCTCGGATCACTTTCCAGCGAGGTTTGGCTTGCACGAACCGGTGGCCGCTACTAAATATTCCGACGCCTCTGCGCTGCGCCACACCTCACTGATTGAACTCGCACGCCTCTTCCTGAAGCTCGGTATAGTCGCTTTCGGTGGCCCTCCGGCGCATATTGCCATGATGGAAGACGAAGTCGTATCGCAGCGCGGCTGGCTTACGCGCGAACAGTTTCTCGACTTTCTGGGCGCGACCAATCTTATCCCTGGCCCGAACTCCACTGAGATGGCAATCCATGTGGGCCGGATTCGGGCCGGATGGCTGGGTTTGCTGGTGGCGGGCGCGAGTTTCATTCTGCCGTCGGCGGTCATGGTTACCGCGCTGGCGTGGGCGTATGTGCGCTTTGGATCACTGCCGCAGGTTGCGGGGCTTCTCTACGGAGTTAAGCCCATCGTGATTGCTCTGATTGTGCAGGCCGTGTTCAAGCTGGCGAAGACGGCGGTGAAGTCGACGTGGATTGCCGTCGTGGGTGTGTTCGCGGTGCTGGGGACCGTTCTTGGCGTGGATCAAGTCGCTGTGCTGGCAGGTGGTGGTTTGCTGACCGGGCTGGTTTATTGGCTGCGCTCGGGTAGGCGAACTTCTGCGAAAGCTCTTTTCTTGAGCGGAAGTGGCTTCAGTGCCTTTGCGGCGCCATCGGGTATCGCTGCTTCCTTTAGCCGAACTGCGTTGTTCCTTGTTTTTCTCAAGATTGGGGCGATTCTTTTTGGGGGCGGCTACGTGCTGGTGGCGCTGATTCGTTCCAATCTGGTGGCCGGACTGGGCTGGATCAGCGAACGGCAATTGCTCGATGCCATCGCCATGGGACAGGTAACTCCGGGCCCTCTGTCCACAACCGCTACCTTCATTGGCTACCTGTTGGCGGGCGTTCCTGGGGCGGTGATTGCGACCGTCGCCATTTTTCTCCCGGCATTCTCTTTCGTCGCGATAAGCGGGCCGCTGGTTCCACGGTTGCGTCAGTCGCCTGTCGCCGGGGCCGTGCTGGATGGAGTGAACGTTACGGCACTGGCCTTGATCGCGGTCGTGTCCTGGCAACTCTTCCGCGCCGCGGTCGTAGACTGGACCACGCTCGTCATGGCCGGGGTGAGCTTCTTTCTGCTGTTTCGCTATCGCGTCAACTCCGTTTGGCTGATGCTGGGCGGGGCCGCGATCGGAGTTGGAGCAACGTGGCTCCATCGTTGATTGTTGCCAGCATTTACAAGTTCGTCATCGATCACGGAATTCAACGACAATCACGTTTTGACCAAAGCGACGGTGCAGCATAGAATCCTGGCTGATTTAGCGACGATGATTGCGTAGCGATCGGGGGAATCATGAAATGGGCCAGCTTCTGGTGCGCTGTGGTTGCAGTGGCCGAAGTTTTTCTGCTCTCCAGTTGCGGCAAGCCTGCCGCGAAAGATTTTCAGAAAAGTCTGCAGGAGCGCCTGATCACGGCCAATCCGGGCGACGTGATTGAAATTCCCGAAGGCAAATTTCATGTCGACCGCACGCTTTCGCTGATCGCCAACGGCGTTACCATCCGCGGGAAAGGTATGGACAAGAGCATTCTTTCTTTCACCGGGCAGAAAACCGGGGCCCAAGGAGTGCTGGTGAAGGCGAATGATTTCACCATCGAGGATGTCGCCATCGAAGACTCGGCGGGCGACGCGCTCACCATTCAGGGCGGTACAAACATCACCGTACGACGGGTGCGTACGGAGTGGACACGCGGGCCGAATGAAGCCAACGGCCCGTACGGCATTTATCCGGTGGAGTGCAAGCAACTGCTGGTGGAAGATTCAGTGGCGCGCGGCGCGGCCGACGCGGGCATTTACGTGGGACAGGCGGAGAATGTGATCATCCGCCGCAACCGTTCCGAGTTCAATGTGGATGGTTACGAGATCGAGAACTCCGAGAACGTCGACGTCTATGAAAATGTAGCCACGCACAATGCCGGAGGAATGGGAATATTCAACCTGCCCAATTTGCCCCGGCAAGGCGGCCGCCACGTGCGCGCCTTCAACAATCAACTGGTGGATAACAACACACCAAATTTTGCGCCCAAGAGTCTGGGTCCGATCTATTATTTGCCGACCGGGACCGGCATGTATGTAATGGCCATCCGCGACGTGGAAGTCTTTAACAACAAAATCCAGAACAACAACACGGTCAACCTTTACATCATTAACTATAAAACTGGGGTGGGCGAGGACGCCCTCCGAGACACCGCATCCTCGCCGATCACTCAGCAAGTTTTCGCTCCCGAGGATAAGCGATTTGACCCATTCGTGCGCGACGTTTTCATCCATGACAACGACATCAGCGGCGGCGGCCAATCGCCGGACAGCCGGGTTCCGGGCATGACGGAGATGGCCACCGCGCTGGGCGGCAAGTTCCCCGACATCCTTTATGACGGCATGGTAGATCCGACGTGGGGACGCAAAGGACCCAACCAGGGACAGGTCTGCCTTTCGGCAAACGGCACGGCGACATTCTTGAACTTCGACGCCGCAGGCAACATGAAGCATCCGGTTCATGATGTGAAGCAGTACGCATGCTCGTTGACGCCCATCACGGCAGTGACGATTGCGCAAGCCACACCGGCAGGCGGAAACTAATGCGAAGGCCGGCTGCTTTGCGGACAGCGGGATGCGCTTTGCTCTCTGTGTGCTTGTTCGCAAGCTGTGGGCGTTTCCTGCGACCTGATGTAGAAGGTCACATCGAGGGACCGTTCCCGCAGAAGCTTTCGGCGTGGCATTTGTTCACCGCGCACTCTCCCGCGCTCAAACCCAATCGCGGCGTGATTCCTTATGATCTGAATACGCCTTTATTTTCTGACTACAGCGACAAATACCGGTTTGTCTGGATGCCTCCAGGAACTTCGGCGCACTATCGTGATGACGGGCCATTCGAGTTTCCCGTAGGAACTGTGCTGGCAAAAACTTTCGCGTTCCCGGTGGGGGAGCGATCAGCGGAGAAGCTGATCGAAACCCGACTGCTGGTGCATTCGAAAGCCGGATGGGTGGCCCTCCCTTACGTTTGGGATGAGAAAGAGAGCGACGCTACTTTGCAACTCGTACCGGATCCGGTGCGCGTGAAGTGGACGGACGCATCGGCAAGACTTCACGATTTCAATTACCTCATCCCTAATGCGAATGAATGCCGCGAGTGCCATGAAAACCAGAAAGTGCTGCTTCCGATCGGGCCTAAGGCGCGCAACCTGAACCGCAAGTTCGCTTATGAGGACGGCGTCGAAAATCAGCTTGAGCACTGGGCCCGCGTGGGATATTTGCAGGGTTTGCCTGCAACTGCGGCGCGCCCGAGGGCTGCGAAGTGGGATGACCCGGGCAGCGGATCTGTGACCGACCGTGCGCGCGCTTATCTCGATAACAACTGCGCGCATTGCCATCAGCCCGGCGGACAAGCGGGCTACACCGGCGTCGATCTCCGCCTCACGCAGGCGGACCCGGGGCACCAGGGATTTTGCAAGTCTCCGAACTCGGCGGGGCCGGTGGGCGCTCTACGCTACGACGTGCTGCCGGGACGCCCGGACGAATCCATCTTGATTTTCCGCCTGGAATCCACGGCTCCGAAAGTTTCCATGCCGGCGCTGGGCCGTGATGTGGTTCACGAGGAGGGCGTGAAGTTGCTGCGTCAATGGATCAAGTCTCTACCGGGTGGGTGCAGCGATACTCAGACGCGATCACAACCCTCCCGCCATCTTGGGTGATCCGTTACACGCGCAAGCGATTCCGGCAACAAATACGGGGAGAAGCGGCTTGCTTCTCCACCTTGGACTCCTGCAGATCGTTTCTGGCGCGAGATTACGGCTGGTCCAGTTCCACACCATCGCCGAGCTGCACGCTCTCCATGGCGAAGACGACCATGCCAGTAGCGGTGGTCGGGGTGGTCGAAATGACCACGACTTCGCCTACCCCCCGGCGCGGCAGATCGCGCACCTGGATCTCCGGGCCTCCGGTTTTGTTGAGGAAGTTGGGTTCGAACACGGCCTGTTTCGCCTGAGAATCTTCGCTGGTGGAGGCTTTGAACGAGAGCGAGTCGACCGGATCGTGGAGATCGGCTTCGTAGGTCCGCACGGCGCGGAAGTAGTCTCCGGGCTTCACGCCCTGATTGGATCCGACGTTCATATACACCTTGTCTCCGGGGCCAATCTCCGAGTCGAAATCCTTTGCCATGGCGATGCGTCCGGTCAACTTGCCGCTCGAGGGCAGGAAGCGATCGAAGCGCAACGGAGGATGGAAGGCGATGGCCGGCTTTTCGACGTAAGGGACGACATAGTCACCGGGATTGACCGGATCGCAACTCATTTCGATCTCCGCAATGGCCATCTTGCTGCGAGTATCGACAATGCGGACCCGAGCCAGTTCGGAGTAGGGCTGGCCCATGGTTTTCAACAGCGTATGCTGGCCGGCAAAGATTTCATAGCGGTTCGGATCACGCAGTTCGCGCACGATGGTGTATTTCTGACCGACTTGATATCCTTTTCCCGCCAGATATACCACCTCCCCATTGCTGTTCTTGGTGACGCTCGGGGTGTACAGGTCGCCGGCCACGAAATTGGCATTGGGCACAAGTTGCTTGCTGACGAACCCAGCGCAGGCCAGATCAACCGCCGTCGGCGTCTGTATCCGCTCAAAGGGGAAGGTGACCGTGGTGGGCTGTGTTCCTGCGGGTGCGACGAGGCCTGTTTCGTTGGCCCGGGGCGAGTCCTGGGCATGAGCGGTGATCGCCAGGCAAAAGATCAGCAACAATCGTGTTTTCTTCATGTTACCTCCAGGGCCAGTTCTGGAAACCAGCCAGCGCGGTAGCCCCGTTGATTGCACAAAATAAAAGGACTTACAGCCCGGACAGTAACAATAGAGGCAGGGCCGGTCAAGGTTACTCTGGTGTCATGCGGGATACGTTAAATAGTTTTTTCCGGAAAAATTCGCAATCCATAGTTGCATCTGGAATTGCGGGCTTGTAATATCGCGGCCACTCTTAAAATTAAAATAATGATGACAGCAGCATCCAATAGCTATATCACCCGTCTCCGGCCTTTGCGGCTGCCCCGAGTGTGCGTGGCGGTGATCGGTTCCGATCCAACCGAGATGCTTGAAAAGGCTGAGGCTCTGGTTCGGGACAACATCTTTCTTGAGTTCAGGTTAGATTACCTGCCGCGCCCTGCGCTGGCGTTACCGAAGATCAAACAGTTCGCCCAGTACCATTCTCATGTGGTAGCCATGGCGACCTGCAGGCGGGTCGTCGCCGGAGGCAAGTTTAAGGGTTCAGTAGCCTCCCAACTGGACATTCTAGGCAAGGCGGCGGCGGCCGGCTGCCAGGTAGTGGATCTCGAACTGCAGAGCGCGGCGCACTGTAAACCGGAGCAATTGCGGCGCCTGCGCACAAATGCCGCTCTCATCCTCTCGCACCACGACTTCCGCGCCACCAAGAATCTGGAACAGACTCTGGAAAAGATGGTTGCCATTCCTGCCGATTTCTACAAGATCGTCAGCACTGCTACGACGCTCTACGACAACGTGCTCATGATGAAATTCCTCGAGCAGAACAGCGATAAATATTCGCTGATCGGCGTGTGCATGGGGGAGCAGGGCATCATTAGCCGGTTGCTGGGGGTCCGTGCGGGCAGTGTGTTCACTTTTGCCGCCGTCAGCCAGGATGAAAAAACGGCGCCGGGCCAGGTAACCGCGCAGGACTTGCGCAGCACTTACCGAATCGAGCAGGTCGATGCGGCGACGCGGGTGTACGGAGTCGCTGGCGATCCTGTGGAACACTCGCTCTCGCCGGCGATCATGAATGCGGCGCTGCGTCGTGAGACGGTCAACGGCGTTTATCTCCCGTTGCACGCCAAGACTCTGAAAGATTTGCTGGCTTGCGTTCGCGATATCCCGATTCACGGTCTTTCCATCACGATGCCTTACAAGACCGCGATTCTGTCGCACCTCGACAACACGGATTCCCACACCACGAAGATTGGCGCCTGCAATACCGTGGTGCGAGCGCAGGACGGAAAACTGTACGGCTTCAACACCGATGCCGCCGGGGTCGTGCGACCGCTGGAGCAACGGATTACTATCGAACGGGCGAAGATTCTGGTTCTCGGAGCTGGGGGCGCTGCACGGGCCGCTGTGTTTGGACTCAAGGAGCGAGGCGCGGAAGTTTATGTTCTGAACCGCACATTGGCCCAAGCGCAGAAACTGGCTCGCTCCGCCCGGGCGCGAACCCTGAAGCGACCCGACCTGAAGAAACTCAGCTTTGACGTCATCATCAATGCCACTCCAGTGGGCATGGGCAACTCGCAGGAGTCACCATTGAATCAGGACGAAATCAAGGCGCGGTATGTCTTCGAGATGATTTACGATCCGCCGGAAACTCGTCTAATGAAGCTAGCCAAGGCTGCCGGCGCGGAAGTGATCCCGGGAGTTGAAATGTTCGTGCAGCAGGCAGCACGTCAATTTGAAATCTGGACGGGAAAGCCCGCGCCCTGGGACGAGATGCTCCGGGTAGTGACGAAGATTCTCGAAGAACGTGCCGCCAAGAATGGCGGGAATGACACCAAGAAGAAGTAGCCGCTAAGAGACGTCATCCTGAACAAGTAAACTCCCTAAAAGCAAAGACCTCATCCTAAACCCGGCTTCAGCCGGGTGAAGGATCTCGCGCGCCGTGGCGACACTCTAAGTCTACCCAAACATATTTGAAATTTTGACCTCCATCGGTTCCTTGCCCGATGATCTTGTTCTCGACGCAAGAGCCACCGGGAGGAACCGATGGAGACCTTTGCAAAGCTGTTTGGCAGCCTGCTGGCCTTGGTATACCACTGTTTCGATCGTATCGTCATCCTCGGCCATCTGCCCTTGCTCACCCGCCCGGAGAACATCGTCCACTTCTTCCGCGACATCCACCAAGTGGAGACCATCAGCAAAGAAATCTTGCGGCAGCGAACTGATGATTACCATCGCTGGGTGGAGGCCTTTGCCAAGAAACGCAAGATCCCCATGGAGTGGGCTGAGAAAGGCGTCCGCAAGGAAGACTACGTTCGTCCCCACCTGCGACGAATGGAGCGCCGGAATCAGTTCGGCGTCTACTTCATCCTCAAGAGCATGGAACTCGGACCCTCGTTCCGCTCCGCCGTTCC
Source organism: uncultured Acidobacteriota bacterium (assembly GCA_963838905.1). Lineage (GTDB taxonomy): Bacteria > Acidobacteriota > Terriglobia > Terriglobales > Acidobacteriaceae > JABDBE01. The sequence continues at coordinate 7,830 of CAWITE010000009.1, read as the reverse complement.
CAGATTTCCCCTCGCCGATCCCCATTACCGCATCCTCGCCCGGCAGCGTTCCCGCTACACCCACTACTACTTCTATATTCGCGACGAAATGCTGGGCCCGATCGCCCTATGCATCGGATCGTTCTTGCCCTTCTCCATCACCTACTACCTCAACGGCCATTCTTTCATCGAACGCGAACTCCTACGTGCCGGCGTACCCTTTCGTAAAGACGACAACGCCTTTCTCTGGGTCGCCGACCAAGCCGCCTTACAGGCAGCCGCCGACCGTCTCAACCCCCAGATCATTCGCAAGCAGCTCGATCACTGGACTTGGATCGTAGGGCCCAAGTT
>CAWITE010000009.1:0-2500 GCA_963838905.1 uncultured Acidobacteriota bacterium | reverse complement strand
CGAAAACGAACTGGACTCGAAGCCGATACCTGAGTACCGCGGGGCACGAGAAACCCTGTGGGAAGCTACGGAGACCATTCCGTAAGGCTAAATACTAGCTTCTGACCGATAGTGAACCAGTACCGTGAGGGAAAGGCGAAAAGAACCCCTGCGAGGGGAGTGAAATAGTACCTGAAACCGTGTGCCTACAAACGGTGGGAGGACTATGCGGCGCAAGCCGAAAGTCTGACCGCGTGCCTATTGCATAATGAGCCGGCTAGTTATTCTTGTCAGCAAGGTTAAGCGAAAGCGAGCCGTAGCGAAAGCGAGTCCTAATAGGGCGAATCAGTTGGCAGGAATAGACGCGAAGCGGGATGATCTACCCTTGGCCAGGCTGAAAGTAGGGTAAAACCTACTGGAGGGCCGAACGGGTGTTTGTTGAAAAAAGCTCCGATGAGCTGAGGGTAGGGGTGAAAGGCTAATCAAATTCCGTGATAGCTCGTTCTCTCCGAAATAGCTTTAGGGCTAGCCTCGGATGATTTGTCGTGGTGGTAAAGTACTCGATGGACTATGGGGCTTTCCAGCTTACAGAATCCAACGAAACTCTGAATGCCATTGAACAACCAATCCGGGAGTCAGACGGCGGGGGCTAAGCTTCGTCGTCGAGAGGAAAACAGTCCAGATCGCCTGCTAAGGTCCCCAAATCCAAGCTAAGTGGGAAAGGAAGTCGGAACGCCCAGACAGCCAGGAGGTTGGCTTAGAAGCAGCCATCCTTTAAAGAAAGCGTAATAGCTCACTGGTCAAGCGGTCCGGTGCCGACAATATAACGGGGCTCAAGCTTGGTACCGAAGCAGCGAATGCATGGTGTAACAACCATGCGTGGTAGGAGAGCATTCTCAACAGTTTGAAGCTAGACTGAAAAGACTGGTGGACGGTTGAGAAGAGACCCTGCCGGCATAAGTAGCGATAACGGAGGTGGGAACCCTCCGCGCCGAAAGTCTAAGGTTTCCTGAGAAAGGTTAATCCGCTCAGGGTCAGGCGGTCCCTAAGGCGAGGCCGAAAGGCGTAGCTGATGGACATCCGGTTAATATTCCGGACCTCCCTTGTGTTCGTTATCACGATGGGGTGACGCAGGAGGATAAGCAGGCCGTCCTATGGCTATGACGGTCGATGCGTGTAAGGTGTTTCCGGTAGGCAAATCCGCCGGGAAGTTATCACTGAGACGCAAAGCAGTAACCCGTATGGGTGAAAGCTGCCGATTCCACGCTGCCAAGAAAAACCTCTAAGGAGAACGTAAGGGAACCGTACCTCAAACCGACACAGGTAGACGAGGAGAATATCCAAAGGCGCTCGTGAGAACACTTGTTAAGGAACTCGGCAAATTAACCCCGTAACTTCGGGAGAAGGGGTGCCTCACTAGGGTGTCAAAGCCCGAAGAGGCCGCAGAGAAATGCGCACTGCGACTGTTTAACAAAAACACAGGTCTCTGCAAAGTCGAAAACGACGTATAGGGGCTGACGCCTGCCCGGTGCTGGAAGGTTAAAGGGAGAGGTCAACCGCAAGGTGAAGCTTCGAACTGAAGCCCCAGTGAACGGCGGCCGTAACTATAACGGTCCTAAGGTAGCGAAATTCCTTGTCGGGTAAGTTCCGACCTGCACGAATGGCGTAACGAAAGTGCGACTGTCTTAATGAGTGACACGGCGAACTTGTAGTGCCGGTGAAGATGCCGGTTGCCCGCAACTAGACGGAAAGACCCCGTGCACCTTTACTACACCTTAACTATGAACTATGGCACTTGCTGCGCAGGATAGGTGGGAGGCTTTGATTCCAGGCTCTCGGGCTTGGAGGAGCCACCGGTGAGATACCACCCTGCGAGTTCTGTGGTTCTAACTTACTCCCGTTACCCGGGAGAAGGACACAGTTAGGCGGGTAGTTTGACTGGGGCGGTCGCCTCCTAAACAGTAACGGAGGCGCGCGAAGCTACGCTCAGGCTGTTTGGAAATCAGCCGACGAGTGCAAACGCATAAGCGTGGTTGACTGCGAGACCTACAAGTCGAGCAGGTACGAAAGTAGGCGTTAGTGATCCGGTGGTTCTGCATGGAAGGGCCATCGCTCAACGGATAAAAGGTACGCCGGGGATAACAGGCTGATCGGAGCCAAGAGTTCATATCGACGCTCCGGTTTGGCACCTCGATGTCGGCTCATCGCATCCTGGAGCTGTAGAAGGTTCCAAGGGTTAGGCTGTTCGCCTATTAAAGCGGTACGTGAGCTGGGTTCAGAACGTCGCGAGACAGTTCGGTCCCTATCTGTTGTGGGCGCAGGAGATTTGAGAGGACCTGTCCTTAGTACGAGAGGACCGGGATGGACGAACCTCTTGTGTTCCAGCTGTCGTGCCAACGGCATAGCTGGGTAGCGAAGTTCGGTAGTGATAACCGCTGAATGCATATAAGCGGGAAGCACTCCTCGAGATGAGATCTCCCAACCCGTAAGGGATAAGAAGGGCCCAGGAAGACTACCTGGT
>CAWITE010000008.1:0-151526 GCA_963838905.1 uncultured Acidobacteriota bacterium | reverse complement strand
GGGGCGAAGCCCTGGGGGCCAGCAACCGAGACTCGCATTGCGTTGGTCGATCCTGAACGTGGGATCGTCATCGGCTATTCTATCTCCGCTTCCCCAATGACCGTGAGATGCAGATCAACGAAGTGTTCAAGATCCTCGATGGTTGCATTAGGTTGATCGACAACATCGGATTGATAGGAGAAGGAATCAAGACGTCGGGATTCACGGACTGATCGGACAAATCAACACGCCATCGAACACCAAACTCAATGGAGAAGAATGATGCGACCCAAGAATTCCCAAGCGCTTGTCGCCGGTGCCGCATTGGCCGCACTCCTTTCCGCCGCGATCGGAGTTGTTGCGCAATCGACGCCGAGTCGGTCCTTGTTGGCGCTTTCGAAGCGTAACCACACACTCGCCATCGTGGACCCGAATACGCTGCAGGTCATCGCACGCGCTCCTGTCGGCCCTGACCCCCACGAGGTGATCGCGTCTTCCGATGGGAAGACAGCTTATGTCTCGATCTACGGTGGGGGCCGATACCATGCGCTTTCCGTTATCGACCTGGTCGGGCAGAGGGCGCTGCCCGACATCGATACCGGAGCCTTGAATGGGCCACACGGTCTCGCGTTTGTGGGAGGAAAGGTCTGGTTCACAGCAGAAGGCGCGAAGGCGGTCGCAACCTATGATCCCGTATCCGCCAAGATCGATTGGATCATGGGCACCGGCCAGAACCGCACGCACATGATTTACGTCACTCCGGACCAGAAGCAGATCTACACCACCAATGTTAGCTCGGCGACGGTCAGCATTCTGGAGAAGGTGACTCTACCGCCGATGGGATCGCCTCCAGGAATGCAGACTCCACAGGGCTCGCCGCCACCCCCGCCAGGACCGAATGAACCGCGCATGGATTGGAACCAAACCGTCATCCCGGTCGGCAAAGGCGACGAAGGTTTTGACGTATCGCCGGATGGGCGCGAGTTATGGACCGCAAATGCGCAGGACGGTACGCTCTCGGTGGTCGACCTAACGACACGGACTGTGACGGCCACTCTGGACGCGAAGACGTTCGGTGCAAACCGGCTGAAGTTCACTCCTGATGGAAAGCTTGTGTTGATTTCAAGCCTGGGCAATGGCGATCTAGTGATCTACGATGCAGTGTCGCGCAAGGAATTCAAGCGGGTGAAAATTGGCCACGGAGCGGCGGGTATTCTGATGGATCGGGATGGTATTCGTGCCTTCATCGCCTGTGGGCCTGACAATTACGTCGCTGTACTGGACCTGAAGACCTTAGAGGTCACGAGCCACATCGATGTTGGAGGCGAGCCGGACGGTTTAGCCTGGGCGAGCCGACCACCGATCTCCTCCAGGCCCGTTTCTCGGGTTGCCGGCTGTCGGCCAACTGAGGAATGCCGACCGGAAGAAGTCGTAATCACCGGTGCTAACACGGCCGACGTTAAGAAACCCGTAGACTCGCTGCGAAGCTACTGAACTGCACGAACGTCGTAGTGATTCGCAACGGGCTCGATCCGGCATAAAAGCTTCTTGGCTTCAGGTTCGAAAACCGGAATCTTATAATCGGGTCCGGCGAGGAACGCATGACGCAACAAGGTTTGGTTCGCCTTGCCCGCAGCGTCCGGCACAATGGTTTGAGTACATCGAAGGCAATGAAAACTGTCTTTATCTGAACATCTGGACTTTCGAAGAATTCGACGCCTATTGCGCTCAGCTGCATAAACGCAACAAAGGCCAGACTCTCAGGCTTTACAATGCAGAAACCAATCAATGGTCAATCTATCTGGTTGACCTTGACAAAGGAACGCTCGACCTCCCGCCAGTCATCGGACAATTCACCGCGAACCGCGGCGAGTTCTATAACCAAGACACTTACAAGGGTCGAGCCATTTTCGTGCGCTATGTGTGGCTTAACGTCTGGCCGAAGTCGGCGCGAATGAAAATCCAGTTGACTTCCCAGGTTTTTCCACCGTCGGCCGACCACGATTGTTCGAGAACAGGTGCCACGGCCTCTCTTAATATACCTTTACGCGTATATGCGCGGTGGAGTATACACAGGAAATGGAATCTGTGTTCGAAATCATTGCGGAGCCGAACCGCCGCGCGATACTGAGCCTCCTGGTCTCGTCACAACAGTCGGTTGGAGAGATCGAGTGTCAGCTTCGTATGACGCAGCCGACCGTGTCAAAGCACCTGCGCGTGCTGCGAGAGGCCGGTTTCGTAGAATCCACGGTGGACGCACAGCGCCGTCTCTACCGGCTGAAACCCGAACCATTTCAGGAGGTTGATGACTGGCTGGCTCAGTTCCGCCGATTCTGGTCCGCTCACGTGGATGCTCTCGAACGCCACCTTGATCGCATGGATCACGACCGCATGGATCAGTCGACAGCAACGAACAGGAAGACTAAGGAGAAGACGACGCGGCCCAAACCGCAAACGTGAAAAGGAGAAACGGAATGAAAATCAAACTGACCAGCGTATACGTGGACGACCAGGGCAAGGCCCTGCGCTTCTATACGGAGGCACTGGGCTTTGCCAAGAAGGCCGATTTCAGTCAGGGTCCATTTCGCTGGCTGACCGTGGCCTCACCGGAGGAGCCGGACGGCACTGAGCTGCAGCTGGCGCTAAACAACAACCCTGCAGCCAAAGCGTATCAGCAGGCGATGTTTCAACAGCGCCAGCCTGCGGCCAATTTTTTTACCGACGATGTCAAGGGCGACTACGAGCGGATCAAGGCCCGCGGCGCCGAGTTCACCATGCCGCCCACCGACGTGACCGGCTCGACGATTGCGATGCTGAACGACACCTGCGGCAACCTCATTCAGCTCACCCAGCTGGCACGCTACTAAGGACGGCCGTTAAGAAAAAAAATGACCGATCGCGAGCAGTACACACCGGGTCCGGCCAGCGGGGCGCAGATACGAAAGGACCGGGGACAAAACGGTGAAGAGAAGTGGACGCTCATTCTCGTCAGAGAATTGCGCCACTCGCCGGAAAGAGTCTGGCAGGCGCTTACCGACCCGGCGCATCTGCGCGAGTGGGCGCCCTTCGACGCCGATGGGAGCCTGGGTACGGTTGGAACCACGGTGAAGCTCACCACGGTGGGAGCGCCCACGCTGCGCGTTTCCGAAACAAAAGTGACGCGAGCCGACGCTCCCGAGATGCTTGAGTACAACTGGGGTGGCTTCGATATGCGGTGGGAACTCGAAGCCTTCGGTGGCGGCACGCGCCTGACGCTGTGGACCAACATCGGGCACCGCTTCATCGCCATGGGTGCTGCCGGGTGGCACATTTGTTTCGATGTTCTGGATCACCTTCTCAGCGGAACTCCCATCGGCCGCATCGCTGGCCCCGAGGCCATGAGGTTCGGCGGCTGGCAGCGGCTGAACGCGGAGTACGCAAAGCAGTTCGGTATCGAAACGCCCACCCGGCCGCCTCAGGCGGCTCAAGAGTCGTGAATCGAGGAGGATCGCAAAAACAATGCAGGGGTGCCCCATCCTTGCGCGTTCTTTGCGCAAGGGTGGGATTCCACGGACCCGGACGTCCGGCATCTAGGGAGAGGAACCACTGCACGGATTCCTACCGGAAGTTCAGGAAAAGATGAGACCGAAGACCAAATTCAAGGAGTGACATCGTGGCACAATCAGCTTATGCACCAACCATCGTGAACCGAGGCATCACACGTTCGATTTTTCGCTGGATTCACACCCCTGCCCAAGATGCCTCCGAGCTATGAATCAAAAGCCTTCCGGCGACGCCTTGCTCGGCTTGTTGTTGCAAAATCCGCCAGTGCGCTCCTTGAGGGCACAGGGCTCATCATTAGGCCCATGCGCCTGCTCGCCCTTTTCGATAAGAAATGCATCCACATCCTCCGCAGCCTTGGTACGTTTACAAGGCTTTCGTCCAATGCGAGGTCGAGAGTGGATTACTTCTTCAGGAAACGACCGAGACCAAGGGCGCGAGTTGGTTCACCACGGATGAACTGACATCGTTGAATCTCTCCACCGACCGGGTCACACTGTCTCAGTTGGAGACGATCTATAAACTTGCTCCTGACCCCCTCTCGACAGCTCTTTGCGACTGATCGCTGAGTTCAATCTTCAGAAACTCGCCTTCGGGCCGAATCGCCACATCGCGGAAATCACCGATGAGAGGCTGGTGTCGCAACTCTTGGGCTGAATACGTCGTCAGCAGACCTACCACCTGCATGCCAGCTGCCAGTCCCGCATCAATACCGGGGCGTGTGTCTTCAAAAACGATGCACTCTTCCGGTGCTACGCCCAACTGTTCAGCCGCGAGAAGGAAGCCTTCCGGGTCCGGCTTACCGTTGCGGATCTCATCGACAGGAATGATCACCTTGGGCAATGGCAAGCCTGCGGCGATGACGCGGGTCTCAGCCAATTTCCTCCGGGCGGAGGTCACGATCGCCCAAGGTTGATTCTGTTTCTGAAGCGTATGCAAAACTTCTGCGGCTCCCGGCACCGCTAGTATTCCTTCCGTCTGTGTCTCTTCGAAATGCGAAAGCTCCTCGAGTTCCTCCGAATGGTCTCGTCCGGATAGGAAGTGCTCAAGAGTAGCTATCGTCGGACGCCCGTGTGAGAACGACAACACATCTTCAAGAGGTATGTTGTGTCGCACCGCCCACCCTCCCCATGCGAGTTCCACTAACTGAGTGGAGTCGACGAGCGTTCCATCCATATCGAACAGGACGGCTTTGCATCTCACGCTGACTAGTTGACTCATGATGTCTATTACTTCTCTCCGCATTTGTAGGTCTTCCGGCAGAAGTCGGAGTCGGAGATGTGCGGATCAGCTGAAAGCCCCACGGTCTGTGGTCTTCTCATAGCCATTCAGTAGACTTCAACACAATGAGCCGTCGCGAATCTTATCCGACCTTGTTTGACGAAGTTACCGACGTAAGATCAGGCCTGAGGGAAACCCAAGTTGATACCGCCGTGCGATGGATCGGCCCAGCGCGACGTAATTGCTTTCTCCCGAGTAAAGAAGTGGAAGCCATGCATTCCGTAAGCCTTGGAGTCGGTTCAAGAGGGGGCACCAGTCGGGTTCGCGGTGACGGGGCCTTTGACCTCTTCGGACTCACGCCCCAGGAGCGACTCGCACAGGGACAAGAAAGTTGCTGGCGAGAAGATAGGCGAATAGATGTCCGAAAGGCGGCGCGTGACGGAGCTGGCTGGCAGAAACCCATCCATTCGTCTCAGTCCAGTCCCAGCCGGTACTGGAAGCATTCTTCAGCCATTCTCGCAGATCCGTGGCGGTCATCGGATAAACGTAGATGCGGACATTCTGGGCGAAAAGACGCGCGAGGGCCTCCAGGCGTCTGCCTTCCAGGTTCTCGTAAGCATCTTCAGACGCTCGAATCATGAGGGAAAGACCCACCACGAAGCGCACAGGCGCCCTCGTATGCCGGTTTACGAGTGCTGTCATCTGGTAGAGCTCGGGTTGGCGAAAAAGCAGCACGTCGCCGCCAGCGGAGAGAAGCGCATCAATACGACGAAACAAGTCGGGGACTTCCGGAGCCGGTTCGTTCGGCATGAATGGAGCAACGGTCAGGCAAAAAAAACCGGCAATAGCCGATTTCGTTTCGCCAAGTTCCTGCCGAAGCTCTTGAATAGCCGAAGCCAGCAACCGCGCGTGAACTTGCGAGTGAACTGAATCCGTGTGGCCAAAATATCCTGGTGCAAGCACAACAGCTTTCTTATAAAGAACCTCGGTAGGGGGAACGGTGGAGCCCATGGAGGAGAAAAATACAGCCTCCGCGAGTCCCGCACGCACCAAGTGGACTAGCAGGGCACGGCGATCCCAACTCTCGAATGCTGGCCCGCGAAGATCCACGTAGTCGATCTCAATTCGCTCGGCAACGACGTCTTGTGCGACGCCTTCCAGAAATGATTCCTTGGTTTGCCCCTCATAGAACGCGGCGTAGATGAGGTTGACGCCCAAAATACCGATGGCTTGCTGCTGGAGGGCATTGGAAGGATCGCGCATATTGACGTGCAGAAGGACGTCGTTGGGAGGACCGCCGGGCTGCAACTGAAAGCGGAGACCGATCCAACCATGTGAGTCGTTGGTTCCGGCGAAGTTTCGGGCGGAGACGGTATCAACAAAGCAAAAGAACCTGGTTTGCGATCCACGGGATTTGCTTAGTTGCGTAAGAAGCTGGGTCCATTCGTTGTCCAGCATCGCCTCGAGCCGCTGCTTGGATACGTAGCGCGATCCGGAACCGTAGAGATCATCGCTGACTTCCTTGTCGTAGGCGGAAATCGTTTTGGCAACAGTGCCGGATGCTCCTCCGACGAGAAGGAACCAGCGCGCGACTTCCTGTCCAGCGCCGATTTCAGCGAAAGACCCGAAGGTGGATAGATCGAGATTCAGGGTGAGCGCTTTGTGGTGAGTGTCGAGTTTTTGAGCCGAAGTCATAACGCAAGTCCAGTTGATTACCAACTCCCGGCGCTCTCAACCTCTTTTCGTCGAGGGCCGCTTTGCTTATATTTTACCCGTCATGCGCAAGGAACTTATTGTCACCGCTGGGACGATTCGATAGTCCGCGCGGTAAACCAACGTAAGCGTCAGGCCAACCGCATTCTAGTCAGCACGGCGGTTCTGTGTTGAAGTAATTTGATGATCGAAGAACAAGAGGTAAGGCGGAGGAGACGTCGGCGTACGCCTGCCGAGGTCCAGCAAATCGTTAGCGAGTTCAAGAGCGGCGAGCTGACATAAAAGGAGTTTTGCCGAGGCCAAGGTTTGACACTGAGTACACTCGGTCGTTATCTGAGCCAGGTGCGTGCCTCGAGCGAGGCGAGCCACCGTGCCACCGCGTTGTGCAGGGCAAGATCGTCGAGGACTGGGTACTGGTGGAATCGCTGGGCGTCTTTCAGCAACTTGGAGTTGTCCCGAACACAGCAGACTTGGTGGGCAATTTCTTGCGTCAGCAAGGCAATTGTTGATACCAGGCCATTGCACTCATCGACCAGAAGTCCTGGCGGCCGCACTCGTGTTAGCAAACTACACATTCCTAACGCCGTCTGCGGAGATCAAGAAGGCCAATCTTTACGGGGTTCCGTAGGAGCCGATTCTGGGCAGGTTTTCTAACGCCACTGCAGTAGGTCGCTAGCCCGAAAACAAACGTGATGACGGTCCAGAAAACGGGCTTGCGTCGTTGAGAGTCCGCCGGGGGCATAACTCCCCCTCAGCCCTGTGATTCCGGCGTAATCTCCGTGCGGCGTTGACGAATCCGCGAAGATCAGCCCCGATGTATGTTTCGGCTTCGGCCCCAACCCATGAGATGTAACCTCCGTCGACTCAGTCAGCCGAGTCGTTAGCGGCGCGAGCCATGCGAGTCAGAGTCGCAGTGATTGCTCCCTGGCTGTGTCCGGCCCTGGCCAGCGCGTCGTAGCTCTCGAAACTGGTGAGCATACTGAGAACGTCTGCGGTTAGGTTGTGTTGTTCCGTAGACAACTTCTTCTTCCGCCCTAATACGGTTCGTCTGATAATTTCGCGAGCCGCAAGCTGGCGGCGCGCATCACGGGCGCGGATGCCTTGATCAATCTCGGCATCGAGTGTCGCCATTCCACGCAGCCGCCGGATCACGACCGGATCTGAAGACCAGAAACCGACGAACGTGAGGACCAGCTTCTCCAAGGCGACTGAAGGATCGGCTTCTTGGAACACTTCAGCCATGCGTCGCATATTGCCGCGGTTGGCGAGGTGATCATAAAGCGCCTCCAGGAGACCAGGCCGCGATTTGAATTGGTAGTAGATGGTGAGCCGGGAGACATTAGCTCGGCGCGCGATTGCCTCCATGCTCAAGTCGGTTTCCGATTCATTCGCAAGGAGTTGACGGGCGGCTTCGAGGATGCGCGCACGCGTGTCGTCGGCAGCCGCTTGGCGCTTACCCATACGGTAAGGACGAGGTGACATAATTCTCTCTTGCATATTAATCATACAGTGTGTATAAATAAATAACAAGATTGATTCCCCCCTCGGAGCGGGAGACGATGCGATGTTCTCTTACCTACCTCTTGTACTTCGAAATGCGGTGCGCAATCGCCGTCGTACGGCTTTGACGGTGGCGAGTGTCGCTGTATCGCTGTGCCTGCTCGGGGTGCTCCTGGCACTTTACCGAAGCCTGTTCTATGGCAGCGATACCACGCCAGGACAGGCAATGCGATTGGTAGTCCATCACGAGATTGCCCTCACCCAGGACCTGCCGGTGGCTTACGACGAGAAGATTGCCCAGATTCCGGGGGTGGGCGCCGTGACCAGGCTGCGCTGGTTCGGCGGTACATACAAAGACGCTCGCGATACCAAGAACCAGTTCGCTCAGTTTGCCATCGAACCGCGAACCCTCTTTGTTGTCTATCCGGAATTCAGAATTACAGAAAGCGAGAAGCAAGCCTTTCTTTCGCAAAAGACAGCCTGTGTAGCGTCGAGGGCGCTAGCCGAGAAACTGAGTTGGAAACTCGGAGAGAGGATCACCCTCGTCGGTATGCCGATTACCCTCGAACTGACGCTGGCGGGAATCTTCGATGATCCGGGTGCCAGTTCGGTTCTGTACTTCAACTGGGCATATCTCCGCGACAGCTTGCCCGTTGGTGATGACCAGCGCGACATGGCTCAGCAGTTCTACGTCGAGGCCAACAACAAAGACGTTGTATCCGACGTTGCCCGGCAGATCGATGACGCTTTCGCCGATTCTCCGTATCCGACGAAAAGCGAGCCTGAGCAAGCCTTCTTGCTGAGCTTCGTTTCCTTCCTGGGGAACCTGAAGCTCTTTCTGGCTGCAATCTGCGGCGCGGTCACTTTCACCATTCTTCTGATTTCCGCAAACATGCTCTCGATGTCCGTTCGTGAACGGACACGGGAAGTGGGAATTCTGAAGACTCTGGGCTTCTCCTCCGGAGAGATCCTCGGCATGGTCGTCGGTGAAGCGAGCCTGATCGCCGTTGCAGGGGGTCTACTGGGCTGCGTGTTAGCAAGCGGTCTCTGCGCGGCGATTGCTGCAGCCATGAAGAATGCGCCGGGATTTGTATCGGCAATCAAAGGCCTGAGCCTTTCTCCATTGACTGCGTCGCTGACCCTGATGGTCGCCCTGCTGATCGGCCTTGCCAGTTCCGTGGTGCCCGGCTTGAGCGCGGCCCGGACATCGATTCTCGATGCCCTTCGTTACAACGGATGAGCTATGGCTATACCCATTTCATACAACTTGCGAAACCTAACGGTACGGAAGACCACGACAGTCATGACCGCTCTTGGCATCGCGTTGAGCGTGGCGATCCTGGTCGCTTCCCTTGCGCTGGTCAACGGCCTGAGAACGGTTTTCAGGAATACAGCCAATCCCCTGCAACTCCTGGTCCTGCGGAAAGGCGGGGACTCAGAACTGGGCAGCATCGTTTCCACCGAAGCGTTTGCCACTCTGCGATCGCAGGCAGGCATTGCCGTGGGCCGGCGGGGCGAACCGTTGGCATCTCCGGAGTTGGTCAACGTAGTGAATCTACCGAGCGTCGACAACCCAAAGGGCATGAACGTCACCGTGCGTGGCCTGACTACAACAGGAATCGAGATGAGGAAAGTGCGACTGATCGATGGGCGGTGGTTTCAGCCAGGCCAGAGAGAAATCGTGGTTGGCAAAGCGGTCGCCAAGCGGTATCCCTCGGCGCGGATCAGCAAACGGATCCGCTTCGGCAAAGGCGATTGGGAGATCGTTGGGGTTATGGATGGTGGGCAATCCGCCCTCAACAGCGAAATCTGGGGCGACTTCAACCAAGTGAGTGAGGACTACAACCGGCAAGACAGCCCAAGCTCGGTGTTGTTGCAGGCCACCGACGCGCCCACGCTCGACGCTCTGCAACACTCGATCGATGACGACCGCCGCCTCGGGGCGGAGGCCATCACGGAGGAAGACTATTACCAGAGTCAGACTTCGTCGGGCGCGCCGCTGGAGTTCTTGGGAATCTTTGTCGCCGTGATCATGGCCATCGGCGGCGGGTTTGCCGCCATGAACACTATGTATGCCGCGGTGGCGCTGCGGGCGAAGGAGATCGGTACGCTGCGAACCCTTGGCTTTTCCGAAACCAGCATTCTGGTCAGCTTCCTGACCGAATCAATACTGCTGTCGGTCGTGGCGGGAATTCTGGGATGTCTCTTGGCGCTGCCGCTCAACTGGGTGACAACCGGGGTCGGAAATTTTGCTTCCTTCAGCGAAATTGCCTTTCAGTTTCACACCGGTACGGCCGTTATGTTTACCGGCTTGACTTTCGCCATCGTGCTCGGCGCGCTGGGAGGCTTCTTGCCGGCGCGAGCGGCGGCCAGGAAAGAAATCCTAAGCGCGTTGCGCGCTGAGTAACCAGGAGAGGTTATGGAAATCGTCATTCAAGCCAAGAGACTGTCGAAAGAGTACGTGCGCGACGAGAACCGCGTAAGCGCCTTGAAAGACGTTGACCTTGAGATTGCGCGCGGAGACTTTTTGGCGCTCATGGGACCCTCCGGTTCGGGCAAATCCACACTGCTCCACCTGATCGCAGCCATGGATCGGCCAAGCAGCGGAGAGGTGCTGGTTCTGAACAAGGACCTTGCCTCACTGAACAGTCGCGAGCTTGCGCGCTGGCGGAACGCACATATTGGATTCATTTTCCAGTCCTTCAACCTCATTCCGGTTCTGACCGCCTTGGAAAACGTCACGTTACCTCTGAAACTGACAATCCTGAGTGCCAAAGAGCAAGTCGAGCATGCGACGTTCGCATTGGAGTTGGTTGGGCTCAGAGACCGGTTGCATCACTTCCCGCGCCAGCTATCTGGAGGCCAGGAGCAGCGGGTCGCTATCGCCAGGGCGATCGTCACTGATCCGAACTTCATATTGGCGGACGAGCCCACAGGCAATCTCGATGCAGCATCGGCAAACGATGTTCTGACCTTGCTGTCCGCCTTGAACAAGGAGCACGCGAAAACAATTGTTCTGGTTACGCATGATCCCCATGCGGCACATTATGCCAGCATCGTGCGCTATCTCGACAAGGGGCTGCTGCTGCCGGAAGGACATTTGCCGCAAGACTGGATCGCTGCAGCGGCACCGTCCTCGTTCCAGTCAAAGCCACAACTCGGTTCTGAGGCGCTGCTCTGAGATTCCAGTTGGGCGGAGGCGTAGAGCTTGCTCCCTTGAGAGCTTTTCAGATGGGAGAAGTAATTCGATGAGGATATTTCTGGGATGTGTGATGATCGCAAACGCCGCACTCTTCTTCTTTGGAGCGCTTCAGCATGCAGGCATCGCGATCGGGCGATTTCACGAGCCGCGCATCGTTCCTGCCACGATTGTAGAGAGTCTGTGCGGGCTTTCATTGATTGGGGGGGGAGTTGCTGTTTTCTTCCACTCGCATGTTGAATGGCGCACCGCGATGATTGCCAACTTGATCCCGCTCGGCGGAGTTTTGTTGGGTATGGCTGCGCTGGCCGCGGGCAGGGGGCCACGCACGGCAAGCAACGACTTGTACCATCACATAATGCTGGCACTGATTGGCGCCAGCCTCCTCATCCTGTTTTTCGCAAGGTCAGCACTGAATCACCGTTGAGTCATTACGCCATTGAAACACATGAATTGGAGGACTTGGACTGGCACCACGAGCTTCTGGAAAACTTTGTCCAGACGATCTTTGTTTGTTTTCCTCGCAGGAGTGTTCTGCCTGTTTGGCTCTTTAGGGTTCATTCTCGATAGCGGGAATCCCCAGGAAACCACAGGGGGCGAGCTAACCATGAACATCTTGGTGAGAGCCTGCTTTGCGGTCGGTTGGGCGTTCTTCGGAACGCACCGGATGTTCAAGTCGATGATCCCACTTGCCGGAGTGCAAGTTTCCGTAATCTGGCTGCTTCATCGCGCTTACAGCCATGCACCCAAATTGGCCTCTAATTCGGCAGAACTGGCGGATAAACTCGCATTGGACTCCGCCGGCGCCATGATCCTTGTCATTAGCGGGTACGTGCTATTTCTCTTGTTCTTTCAGTGGGAAGGCAAGCGCTTCTTTGCCGCGCATACCGAGATCGCCCTGGCCACTGAAATTCACCGCGCCCTTGTGCCGGAACTGTCATTTCAGACCGGCGCGTTCCAGTTTTTTGGGGCATCATTCCCAAGCGGGACAGTAGGCGGCGACCTGGTTGACGTAGTCGCCAGAAATGGCGCCTGGCTTGGGTACGTGGCCGATGTCTCCGGACACGGAGTACCCGCAGATGTACTTATGAGCATGGTCAAAAGCGGAGCTCGCATGCGACTAGCTTGCGGAGACCATCAGTCAGAACTCCTCGACGACCTGAACGGTGTGCTTAAACCACTGCTTGCTTCGAATATGTTCATCACCTTCGCTTATGCGTCCTGGAACGGCGGTCCGGACTTGGCCTTCGCGTCCGCTGGAACTTGCCGTCCTTCGATAAAGGTGGCACGCGCACCGGATTGAACCATTCGCCTGCGACTCGCTTTTGCGCGACGATGACGTTGAGTGCAGGTCCAGCGCCAACATTCCGAAGGGTCCAGCCGCTGTCCCCATCGTACTCGAAGATGAGAACAGGCTTTCGCGCGAGGACGGCGCTCCGACGACTCTGACGATAGTATGACCCACTGGATTGGTCGCGGACAATCCGCACATCGCAAGCGCAGGCTTACCAACTCAGGTAGTGAATGATAAAGGACGTTGAACGAAGCCGCTTTGCGGCAGAAAAACCGTAGTGTGTCAGAAGTATAAGGTGGGGTCATCACGCTTTTAGGAGGCGTTATGATGACCCCGCTTCGACAGCGCATGCTGGAAGAACTCCAGCGGCGAAACTACTCTTCTAGAACCATTCGATTGTACCTCCGGCACGTTGCCGAGTTCACTAAACATTTTCATCGTTCGCCCGATCAACTCGGAGCCGAGGATATTCGTCAGTACCAACTGTTTCTGATTCAGCAAAAAAAGCTGGCGTGGTCAAGCTATAACCAGATTGTTTGCGCGCTGCGATTCTTCTATGCCAAGACTTTGCAGCGCGCGTTCCCACTGCAGGAGATTCCTTTCCCGCGGATGGAGCAGCGACTCCCCACGATTCTCAGCCCGGAGGAGGTGGCAAGAATCCTCACCGTACCTCCGCACCTCAAGACTCGCGCGACTCCTGGCCATGGCCGACGGTAGGGTTACCTTCCGAAGGCGAGACTACGCCCACGGGCACCAGACTCGAACGATGACCCTCGAAGCCGATGAATTTCTACGTCGCTTCCGGCTGCATGTCTTGCCCGCCAGTTTCGTGCGCATTCGCTACTTCGGCCTGCTCGCCAATCGCCAGCGTGCCCAATTGCTGAATCTGTGCCGTTCTCATCTGCAGTGCACGGCCACGCCGCAGGCTACGGTGGGCGTGGGGCATCTCTGTCAACACTGTCATCGCGGCACTATGCGAGAGGTGGAAATACTTTCTCCTACCCAACTTTCTGCCTGGCTTCCGGATCCTCCGGTGGAGAACTCCTCATGATTCCCACTTTTCTTACCCTGGCACCCCCATTACTCTTCAACCAGCTCGGGCTCTGGCGGATACACCAGTGTGTGCCATCCTTCCAACCGGCAGCCACTTCTGTCTTTACTTCCTGGCATAACCGGCTCTCAGGCTCTAGGAAAGATCCGTCACGACTTTTTCTTCCCAATTATCCAGGTCCAATCTTCTCCACAGCCACCCTGCTCAACCCGCTCGCCTCCCCACACGATCTCTAAAACGCATTCAAAACACATAGTCCCAAGCGGCGGCTTCGCTCAACCGACTCTATCGCTAGTGCTCAGGCGTGAAGATCTCCGCAACCCCTCACAGCATGTTGGCCTGAGCACTAGCGATAGAGTCCTAGTCGGTTATCATTAGCTATCGTTCGGTTATAGCCGGATGAACCCGAGGAAAGTCGTCGATCTTTCCGCGCGCGGTGAGTGTGCGAGAACACCCCACCCGAAATTATTCTGGACCTTCGCCTTATGAACAAGAGGACCTTTATCAAACTCTTCGCCGCCGCGCTAGCATCTGCTCCGGTCATGCGCCTTCTTGCTTGGGCGGGACAAGAGAAACTCAGAAACTGGGCCGGCAATATCGAGTACAGCACTAACCGGGTTCAGACTTCCACTTCGCTCGCGCAGGTGCAGGACTACGTCAAGACGCAACCCAAGCTGAAAGTGCTCGGCACGCGGCATTGCTTCAACAACATTGCTGACAGTAAAGATGGATTCCTGTCGCTGAAGCCGATGGACGAAGTGATTTCTCTCGATCCCGCGAAGCGCACCGTAACTGTCGCGGCGGGCATCACGTATGGACAGTTGTGCCCCTACCTCGACGGCAAGGGCTTTGCCCTTCACAACCTCGCCTCGCTACCTCATATCTCCGTGGCGGGCGCATGCAGCACAGCGACCCATGGGTCCGGTCAGAAAAACGGCAACCTGGCTACAGCAGCCTCTGGACTGGAAATAGTGACTGCGGACGGCACAGTCGTAAACCTGTCGCGCGAACGAGACGGCGAAACATTTAACGGGGCAGTGGTAGGACTCGGCGCTCTCGGCGTAATCACAAAAGTCAGTCTCGACATTCAGCCCAGTTTCATGATGCGGCAGTATGTGTATGAAGACCTTCCCCTCGGTGAGTTGAAAGAACACTTTGATGCCATCGAATCCAGCGGCTACAGCGTGAGCCTGTTCACCGATTGGCAAAAGCAGCGCATTAACGAACTGTGGATCAAGAGCCGCATCGAAGAAGGGCAGGAATTTCACGCGAGCCCCGAGTTTTACGGGGCGAAGCTTGCTACCCGCAACCTGCACCCGATTGCGGCGCTTTCAGCGGAAAACTGCACCGAGCAGATGGGCTTGCCCGGACCGTGGTATGAGCGTCTGCCCCACTTTCGCATGGGTTTCACGCCCAGTGCCGGCAAAGAATTGCAATCGGAATACTTCGTGCCTCGGCGGTATGCGGTGGAAGCAATCTTGGCCGTAGAGAGGCTGCACAACCAGGTGAGCCCGTCTCTCCTAATTACCGAAATCCGCACCATCGCCGCCGACCATTTATGGATGAGTCCTTGCTACGACCAAGACTGCGTGACCATCCACTTCACCTGGAAACCAGATTGGCCTGCCGTCAGCAAACTGTTGCCGGTCATCGAGAAGGAACTCGCTCCATTCAACGCGCGCCCACACTGGGGAAAGTTATTCACAACTTCGTCAACGGAACTCAAGAGCATTTACAAGAAGATGCCCGAATTCGTTGAACTGAGCACGCGCTATGATCCCCAAGGCAAGTTTCGCAACGAGTATCTGAACCGGATCATCTTCGCTACTTAAGCTTTGCAAACGTTATGGCTGCCCTTTTACTTTCTTCGGGAGATGTAGGAAAACTAAGGCTCACGCAACGCGGAGGTCGAAGCGGACCGGACCACGTTCGGAACACTCTGCCTGTGACGTTCGAAGCAAACGCTCCGACCATGCGCGCCAAGAGACTCGCTATGTTCCCTTCCTGGCTAGCGTTTGAGGATGTTCGGTTGGCCAGAAGTCGGCTTCGAGGAAATCGCAAGTGATCTCCTCCAAGCGCGTTTCTGGATAACTTCCGGATGGCCGATTACTCGGGGTTATCGCGTTATGGCATAGGCGACCGCCCAGGCCGGCTCTGGCGAGTTTGGGCTACAACGCGGATCAATTATGAAAGGGACCGCGCAATCACCAGTGTGATGTCATCCTGCTGTTCCCTTCCGCCGCTGAATTGCTGGACCGCCCCAACCACTGCTTGGAGAAGGGCTACTGCTGGAAGGTGAGAATGGTTCCCGAGGGTGTCGAGCAAACGAGACGCGCCAAATTCTTCCCCATCCGCGTTCTCGGCCTCGGTGATTCCATCAGTGTAGAGCACCAGCGTGTCACCTGCTGCAAGCTCCACTTCCGCAATCTCGCACTGCCAGGCTTCAAACAATCCCATCACGGTGCAGGTGGAACTCAGCCACTCCACCTTCGGCGTCTCGGAGACCCGATCCTGCGAGCTTCCGCTGGCGCGCAGCAGGACCGGGGGAAGATGTCCACAATTCGCGTAACGGAGCTTGCGGCTTGAGTCGTCGTAATCCGCAAAAAATAAGGTAGCGTAACTGGCGTCACCGCTATTCTCATAGAACAAGCGGTTGACTGAGGCGAGCAATCGGGGCAGGTCGTCGACCGCGAGGGCATATTGGCTGCGCAGATTGGCTTGGAGATTCGCCATCAGCAGGGCGCCAGACACTCCTTTACCAGCAACATCCGCCAGCACCATCGCCAAGCGGCCGGGGCAAAGCTCCAGAAAATCGTAGTAGTCTCCGCCCACTTTGCGAGCCTGGATGCAATCGCCCGTGTATTCGAGCGTTCTCATCGCGGGCAGCTTTTGCGGGAAAAGCCTGGCCTGCACCTGCCGGGCAATTTCCATTTCCTGAGCGAGGCGGCGATCGGCTTCCATTCGCTCCGCCATTTTTTCTGCGAGGGCTATGTTCTCCAAAGCGATGCCGGCTTGGGTCGCCACGGAATCGAGCAGACGCTTGTCTTCACCGGAATAAGGTTCCTCGGAAAGCCGCTGGCCAAGAACGAGCATGCCAATGAGATTGTTCTCACGGCTGAGGATCGGCACCAGGCATTCCGGCGCGAGGGACGCCAGCGCGGTTAACTCTTCGGCACTGGCGGGATCGGATGTGACCTCCCAAGTTTTCCCTCGGCGCGCGAGTTCGAGGAAAACCGGTGCGCTGGCCGAGAGCGTTTCGAGGGTCGCTGGGAACGTTCCGGAGATTGCGGCCAGCCGGCCGTTGCCTGATTCCAGGTAACACGCCAGGATCTTCGGGTGCAGCGCTTCGCTCACGTGGCGCTCGATGAGCGTCGTGGTTTGACTGCGTAGCCCACGGGCGCAAGGTGCACTTCGAGTGGGGACAATGGGTCCGAAATCTTGGCGAGCGCGAACGGCACCTCTATGTGCTGGTATACGAAAAGCAGCGCAATCGATGGCCATATGATAAAAAGTTGTCTGCGCGAAAGGAAGTGGATGAGGAATCTGACGCGACGTGAAGTACTGAAGGCCGGATCTACAGGGGTGGTGACCGCGATGTTCAATCCGTTGTTAGGGAATGCGGAAAGCGAGAAGGAAGATACCAGCGTGAGGAAGCCCGATTTGGTACAGGCACCGGCCGAAGAAATCTGCTTCATGGAGGCGACCGCGCTTGTGGAACTGCTCCGAACGAAAAAAGTTTCTTCCGTTGAAGTAATGAAGGCGCACCTGAGCCAGATCTCGCGGGTGAACTCAAAGGTAAACGCGATCGTAACGCTCGTGGAAGAGGAACAACTGCTGGCTGAGGCACGGGCTGCGGACGATGCGCTCGCCAAGGGAGACTGGCTTGGACCTTTGCATGGGCTGCCGATTGGCGTGAAGGATTTACACGCCACCAAGGGACTTCGAACAACGTATGGATCCCCGCTGTTCAAGGACGATATTCCGAAGGCAGATTGCCTGCTGGTGGAACGGGAAAAGAAGGCTGGCGGGATCGTGATTGGAAAGACGAACGTGCCGGAGTTCGGCCTGGGGTCGCAAACGTTCAACCCTGTGTTCGGGGCGACGCGGAATCCGCACGACCTCACGAAGACATGTGGGGGAAGCACGGGTGGTGGGGCTGTGGCAGCGGTTTGTGGCATGGTGCCGCTGGCAGATGGGAGCGATTATGGTGGATCGCTGCGGAACCCCCCGAATTTTTGCGGCGTGGTGGGACTGCGACCATCGCCAGGACGAGTGCCGAATACCCCGGTGGACCTGGCGTGGCAGACGTTTTCAGTGGCCGGAGGCGTAGCACGGAACGTGCAGGACCTCGCATATTTTCTGAGTGTGTTGGCAGGGCCAGACGAGCGGATACCTATTTCCATGGAGCAGCCGGGGAGCCAGTTTGTGCAGCCGCTTGGCGGGCGAAGCTTTAAGGGAGTGCGCGTAGCAATGTTTCGCGACATGGGATTGCCTTGGGAGCCGGAAGTGAAGGAAACGGTGCGCGCGCAGGGGAGGGTCTTCGAGTCGCTTGGGTGCGTGGTGGAAGAAACGGAGCCCGATTTTCGCGATGCGAACGAGTGCTTCCTGACTTGGCGCCATTGGACGATGGAATCGAGATTTGGGGATCTCGTTGCCACGAAAGGCGATCAGTTAAATGAGTACGTCCATTGGCATGTCGAGGAAGGCCGGAAATTGACGGGGCCTTATTTGTCGCGAGTGGAGATGAAGCGATCAGCGCTGTATCAACGAGTGCGTGAGTTCATGGAGGAATACGAATTTTTCGTACTGCCCGTGAATCAGGTGCTGCCATTTGATGTGACAAAACACTATCCAACAGAAATTAATGGCGTGAAGATGGAGAACTATCTCTCCTGGATGAAATCGGCCTGGTACATCACGGTGACGGGGAATCCGGCCGCATCAGTGCCGTGCGCATACTCGAAGAGCGGGTTGCCGATCGGGATACAGATTGTGGGACGAAATCACGACGATTGGGGTGTGCTGCAGATGGCGTTTGCGTTTGAGCAGGCGAGGAATCTGGAGAAGAGAAAGCCCGTTGCAGTGAGTTGAGTTCGTGAGTGGAGGAATCCACTCGCTCTCTACCCGAATCTGTTTCAAGATGCGATAAACGCGAAAGCCTGACAAGTGAAACTTCGCCATTCCCTCGAAGTCGGCTTATAGGACATGGGTGGCTTTCGGTGTCTATGCTGCGACTGGGCATTGGCATTGAGCTTGCATTCGCATGGCTGAGCAAAGCGGCAGACGTTCTTGACCGAAACGGATTCCGCAGCAACCAGCGCGGACCGCAAGGGGGGACATAAGATCCGCGCGGGGTAACTTCCATGGTTGTGCCCTTTCTTGCCCCGCGCGCAGTTCTCGAATTGGACAGGAGAATGTATATGAGCACTTCTGACACACTACCGGGCGAATCTAACCCGCAGATCATTTCGTCGATCATTAACTTAGTCTGTCCACAATGCGGGGGAAGAATGTCGGAATTTCAATGTGAAGGCAGATGCAGCATGAGGATTTCGCGTTCCGAAGCGTCGAGTTTTTTCAGGGCATGCCGGACCCACAGCGCAGCGTCAGAGACAGTGTTCGTCGTGAGCTCCGAATCGGACTCCGCCGAGACTGCATCCCTGAGCCGTTTGCGCCGTTCCGCCGCCAGTAAATTCAAGGCGACGCCATAAAGGTAGGTCCGCACGAGGGCATGCGGCTCGTAACGTGAGGTTGCGCGAAGTATCCGGAGATCGTCCCCCCACAGTGCAGATCACGACGGTGTATCCAGGTGCCTTCGCGGACGCGGTCGCGCGGACGGTCGCGACGCCGCTCGAGCAGCAGATCAATGGTATCGAGAACATGCTCTACATGGGCAGTCAGTCGACCGGGGACGGTAAGCTCACCATCACCGTAACCTTCCGGATCGGCACCGACTTGAACGTGGCACAGATGCTGACGCAGAACCGCCTGGAGGACGCTTTGCCGCGGTTGCCGGAGGACGTGCAGCGTCTCGGTGTGCAAGTGGGAAGGCGACCGAAGCCAAGGCGGAGTACGCGATGCTGCAATAAAGGCGGCACGCGCCGCAACGATTCTGGTTTAGCTTCAGCTAAAGGGGTGGCGTACAATACGCAGCATTATCTCTTGGCCTGGAGTTGTCCCCATGCAACCTCACAGTGTGAAACTCGGAGTCAGGCCTTGCTTGCTTCTCGAATGTAAGTTCTGGCTTGAGGACGACGGCTGGAACGCCACTATCGAATCGTTGGGCCTCACAGTTCACGCACCTAGTTTCGAGGCCGCTAAGAACGATATAGAATTGGCGCTGGGAAAGCACATCGAGTTACTGCTCGGAGAACGCGTGGCGGGCAACCGCGGACGTGCTGCCTGAGACCTTTCAGCACCGTTTTCCTTGCGAAGAGACCTACGAAGACTCCCGAACCACATAAAGGACGCCGACCCCGACATCCCCATCCTGAAGGAAGCCAAGGTAGAGTACGCAAGGCTGCAATGAAGCCCGTGCATTGACATACCTATCCGCACGCCAGAGCATTCCTGCAAATGCTCGGCCAAACCATCTCGCACTACCGCATCATCGAGAAACTAGGCGGTGGCGGGATGGGCGTCGTCTACAAGGCCGAGGACGTGACGCTGCACCTACTTGTTGCGCTGAAGTTTCTGCCAGACGAATTGTCTAAAGACACACAAGCGCTGGCTCGGTTTCAGCGCGAGGCAGAAGCGGCGTCTGCCCTGAACCATCCCAATATCTGCACTACACGGTCTGCCGAGCCGCTAGTCGAGGCTCGCCATGTTTCTGTTCCCATTAGTGCCTTCGCCGGAGCGCTTTCTTAAGTGCAGCTATTCGTGCGGTTCGGTGTAACGCCGAGGAGGCGGAAGAATCGCCGATCCGGTGACCGCGATCGAAAATGTTTTCTCTGCGGATTTGCCATCAAGGCCCTCAGCCGCGAACCGCACTTTGTAATTACCCGCAACTGTGTACGTATGAGTGAGAATTGCACCATCGGCGACCACTCCATCGCCGAAATCCCAATGATAGGCGAGCGCGGGTGCCCCGTCTTTGGACACAGTGCTGGAGAACTCAATTTCTTCCCCAATCTTTGCTTGAGTCCGTACTTGAAAGGCAATCGAAGGTGCGGCGATCGGAATCGAAGTATCAATAATTTTGATCAGCTTGACTGAGTGCGCGGGTTGATTGTCCAGGCGGAGCGTTTCGTGGTCCATCGCTAACGGCTGATCTTGCGCGAATGAATCGGATAATTTGTACGGATGCCCTGTTGGGAGTTTTAAATCGGAAAGAGTGAAAGTGTGAGAACTCGGCTGCTCCGTCCAGTTAAAGACTGCCAAAATTGACTGACGCTGGTCTTCATGCAGGAGAAAAACGCTCGGTTGCTCATCCTTATCTGCATAAGTCAGGAGATCTAGAGGCAACGCAGCGCGTCCAAGTTTCGCCATTGCAAGCAAATCAGGATTCTTGACCAATGCCACGCGGTCCGGATCACTCTCCAGTGTTGGAAGGTCGTCGCCAATTTCGAACATTCCTCCAGAAACTGCCGAGAGAGCGATCGAGACCTGAGCGTCACTCAATGTAAGTGGAGCTTGAATGGTACGTTCTTCAATGAGCTGCCGGGAAACCGTGAACGCATCCGGGTCCGCGATGAAAAAGTTGCGATGCATGTAATAACGTGACGCGATGCCCGGCTCAGCCTCCTTACTGCGGAGAAATGCATGACCGGTATCCTGGGATATCCGGCCTTCGTCAACCAGACCAACTGGGTTCAACATCGGACTCCCATCTTTATCGAGGAGCACGTCTTCACCGGCTGCCTTGCGGATAATCTCAAGCCCGATGCGCTGCGCTTCAAGTGCGGTCGTATTCGGGCGATGGTAATAACCCTCGATTGCGGTGTTGTCCATGAAGTCGAGCTTAATGTAGCGCACGCCCCATTCCCGGACCAGTGTGCGATAAGTCTGCCGAAGATATTCCTGGGCGTCAGGATGAGTGACGTCTAAGACGAACAGGCGTTCGCCCTCCACCTCCTCGGCTTCTCCGATGGAAATCGGATCGCCATGTGCGTTGTGCAGCAGCCAATCTTTATGGTGCTCGTAAATCCAGGCCCGGTCGGCTACCTCAAACGGAGCCGTCCAAATTCCCACCTTCAATCCCAATCGGCAAATCCGATGAGTAAGATCCCACATGCCATCGGGGAATTGAGAGGCATTGGGCGTTGTGTATTCGCCGCGAGCATATCCATAACCCATGTCGAAATGAAAATAGTCGTAACCCAGATCCTTCAAATTTTCGGCCAGCCATTGAGCGTTCGTGAGCGCAGCGCCCTGCGTGATCTTCGCGTAAAAGGCCGTCCAACTCCACCATCCAAGCATATTGTCCGGGCTAATGCGGCTGTGATGCAGCTCTCGAATCGCGGCGCCATAGTTATCGAGTTGCGAATGATAGTCTCTTCCGGCAGCAAACATCACACGTTCTGAAACTATTGATTCTCCTGCGGAAAGGGGAACGTTGAGTTCAATCAGGTTTTCCGCCGGCCCTTCTCGCAGAACGGATTCAGCATCGGTGGCTTGTATCTCAGTAGTTCCAGTTGAATCGACCGTGTATGAACCGATGCTGGGGCCCTCCGGTGATGAAGATTGCGTTTGCAAATGAATGATGGTGAGGAAGCGATTGGAAGTCAGAGCCCCCACAAAAAGACTCTCCGTGCTCTCCCGGTTGTAGACAAGTTGGCTGCCCACGGCCCGGTGCATGCCCTTGAGAGCTTTTCCTAAATCGTAAATCTGCAACGGCGGCCAATCCTCGCTGAAGCTGTCCGAGAGAACTCGGTCACTCTTCTCGGTGCCACCGAGATCGATAATTTTGTTGCCGACGGCCTCGACGCTTCGGATACTTTGGATCGTCAGCGGCTTGCCTGTGTGATTTCGTACCTCAGTCTCGATGACACCAAACGCTCTCCCGTCATAGATTTGCAATGTATAGGCGAGATCAGGCAGATTCGAAAGCCCCGACGAAATGATGCTTATTTTCTTGCCGTGCCCAAGAGCATCCTCAAAATTCGCTTGTGATATCTCATGTTTCGGATAATCGGTTGATTTAACCCACTTGTGTTCGATCTCTGCTGCTACCCTTGCGTGAATGATGCTGTGTCCGCCGACCCCTGTTTGTATTTCATATGTGCCATCGCTCGGCTGCACGACCACAGATAGGCCCTCGGTGCGAACAACGACCTCAGAGGCCTGAGCCGGGTGAGCAGAGCCCAGACAGGCTTCAACCAGGATCAGCATGCAGGCTATCGCTATGAAGAGATTTGCAGTCTGGACTGGGCGGATTTGTCCCACCAATTGTTTGGGGACCCGAAAACCACGAAAAGTATTTCCAATCATGAATTGCTCCTGTTATAGCGGGATCTTGATGCGGCCTCACGCGGAATCTTGGTTCGGGTTGAACGGCCAAGTAGCTTTCCACTTCGCCCAGATGAAGAAAACGAGAATGCCGGTTAGAAGCGTCAATAAACCGATCTTGATGTAGAGCCAGCCCGAGGTCAGAAACACGTACGCCCACCCAAAGAAAGCAATGACCATGGGGACAGGATAAAACCACATCTTGTACGGCCGCGCGCTGTCCGGAAACTTTCGTCGCAAGAGCGGAATGGCAAATAGCTGTCCGAGAAACTGAACCAGAATTCTGGTGGTGATCAATGCACTGACGAGCTGATCAAGCTTAAGGAATGCGGCGGCAATCGATACACCGCCCAGAACCAGAAGTGAAACTTGGGGATAGTTTTTCGTAGAATGCAGTTGCGCAAACGGACGGAAGAAATAGCCATCGATCGCAGCTGCATAAGGAATTCGGGAATAACCCAGAAGAAGCGCGAACACGGCGCCAAAAGCCGACCAGAGGACAAAAACCGTTACCGCGATCGCGGCTCCCCTGCCGTAGAGGCGCTCCATGAACTCAGAAACGATGAAGTCCGAACGAATTCCTTCCCGCCAAGGTACCACTCCCATCAAAGCGAGATGCAACACGAGATATCCTACACAGCAGACTGCGAGCGAATACAGAATCGAGCGCGGCACTACGTAGGAAGGATTCTGCACTTCGTCGCCGATGTAGCACACATCGTAATATCCGAGATAGTTGTACACGGCGATCAGAGTAGCACTGCCGAGACCGAGCACGAAGCCACGATTAAAGGCCATCGCCCCCGGAGGAAAATCGAACGCCATGTGAGCATTAAAGTGGGAAAAACCGGTGACGATGACGGTTACCATAGCAAGCACCGTGCCAACCCAAAGGGTAAGGGTGACCTTTTTCAGGAATGTCATCTGCCGGCATAAGAGGAATAAAGCTGCGAGGCCCACCGCTACCGCAATGTATTGCTGCCCTCGCGCCGATAATCCCGGCCACAGATAGGAAAAATAGTTTCCGAATCCGATCATGCCGGACGCGATTTCCAAGGGCCCGCTCAGAACGAATTGCCAGATAAAAAGAAAAGCCATCAGGCGGCCCCAACTCTGGTGGCCGTACGCCTCGCGAAGAAAATGGTAGCTACCGCCGGAGCCCGGCAAAGCCGCCCCCAGTTCGCTCCATATCAGACCGTCAGAAATTACGATGAGCGCACCGGTCAGCCAGCCCAACATGGATTGCGGGCCACCCATGGAAGTCATCAATAGTGGGATGGTGATGAAAGGCCCGATCCCAACCATGTTAGAGATGTTCAGGGCCGTGGCATGAAGTAAACCGAAAGCGCGCGTCAGGTGGGGCGATTCAGTCTTCCTTGCCATAGGCGATGAACATATTAGAACAAGTAGATGACAATCGCTCAGTTGCGAGATAATTTCAGTCCACCTTAAATTTAACGGTGACGCGAGGGCACTGTGAGCGATTGCGGCAAGAAGATTCGTTTGAATCGTGTGCTGGGAGGCGCGAAACATCGTGCCCTGGTCGTAGCTTTCGATCATGCATTGGTACTGGGCCCGATTCCTGGAACTGAAGATCCCTTAGGAAAGATTCGACAATTTGCCCAAGCCAATGTCGATGCATTGCTGCTGAATCTTGGACTCATCCGTCAATTCGCGAACTCGACAATCTCCGGTCCGATACCGGCTCTGATTGCCCGCCTGGATTGGACTACGGTTTGGTCCGCGGTTGGGCAAAACGGAAGCGGCGCGCTGCACAGTTCGCTTCTCGCACGCCCCGAGGAAGCGTTACGACATGGCGCAGACGCCGTCCTCACCTATTTCATCGTAGGTACCGGCGATGCCGAGTTTGAGATGAAGGAGATCACTCGCAACGCTGAAGTCGCCCGCGAATGTGAACGAGTTGGAATCCCGCTGATCGTTGAATCTCTCGCACGGGGGAAGGATGTGCAGAATCCGGGTGATCCCAAGTGGCTGAACCTCCACACTCGTATGGCAGCCGAGCTTGGTGCAGATGCTGTCAAGACGGATTACAGCGGGGATACGGCCTCAATGCGTTCAGTGGTGGAAAAATGTACGATACCGATTCTGGTGCTCGGTGGAAGCCGTCACGCCACGGAAAAACATGCCCTCGATGTGGTCCGCGAAGTTGCGGCCGCGGGAGCAGCTGGTGTCTTCTTTGGCCGCAATGTTTTCCAAGCCGACAACATAAGCACATTTCTTGAACAGGCACGAGCTGCCCTTGACGGAGAGGCGACGGAAGAATTTCAAGCGATCGCAAGATGACGACATCGGGTTCCCATGCGCAGGTGGTTTTTGCGCGACAAGAATGTGATGGATGGTCGTTCCGGATTCCGCCCTGCGCGCAGATTGGGAAATTGAGGTTGTTGAGTCCGGGCTTGTCGCCGGAAGCTTCAGTTGCGGCAGACGAATTCCTAAAATGGTGGTGATAGTTGATAGGAATTCCGCACCATACAGCAATCGAAAACCATCATGAGTTTGCTTGCCATCGATATCGGTTCGAGCAGATGCAAAGCAGTGGTATTTGCGGTGACGGGCGAGATACTCACGCAGCACGCCTGCGCGTACACGCCTGAGTTTCCCGCTCCTTCGCAAGCGGAGATAGATCCCGAGCGCTTTTGGCAGGCTGTATGCCATAGTTCGCAAGCCGCATCTAAAAAACTTTGTGATCCCGTCCGGGCGTTGTGCCTGAGTTCCCACGGCGAAACTTTTGTGGCGGTTAATGCGCGAGACGAAGCGATCGCTCCCGCTATTCTCAACCAGGACAATCGAGCCACGGAAGAAACGGTGTGGCTCGAAAGAACATTCGGTAGAAAGCGACTTTTCGAAATTACCGGCCTGGTCGCTCATCCCATGTATCCGGTACCGAAATTTCTTTGGCTGCGTAAGCACCGGCCGGACATTTTTGCTTCTCCGGTCCGTTTCCTGAGTGTAGTTGCTTATGTTCTTTCGCGATTAGGATTACCCGCCTATATCGATTATTCTTTGGCCTCCCGCTATCTGACATTTGATATACGACAGCGCCGCTGGTCGGACGAGATTCTCGCGGCCACAGACATAAATGCCAAATGCCTGCCCATTCCTATACCCGCAGGAACGATCGCGGGAACATTAGGTGAATCCGCTGCGAGTCAACTCGGTCTCTCACCGGGAACGAAGGTTGTGATGGGAGGGCACGATCAACCCTGCGGCGCATTGGGAGTTGGCGCTATCGGTTCGGGCCGCGTGGCCGACTCGATGGGCACTTACGAATGTCTGTTGGCGGCTTCCGATCAGCCCTGCTTGACGGATGTGGCGCTTGCAGCTTCCCTCAACTCCTATTGTCACGTGGTTCCCGACAAGTTCGTCACGCTGTCGTATTTTCCATCGGGAATCATGATCAAGTGGTTCCACGATTTGTTGTACGGAGAAGGCGCCCTCGTTGAGGACGGGGATCGATCTTACGCCGAGTCTCTCCACTACGTGACTCTGGAACGAGAAGCACCAGCCGGCCCAACGGGGCTTTGCATTACTCCCAATTTAATCGGCACCTGCAATCCCGATTTCAACCCGTACGCACGTGGAATCATCTCCGGGTTGAGCCCGAACACAACTCGGAGCCAGATTTACAAAGGCATCCTCGAAGGGATTGCCTGTGAACTGTCGCAGATGACCGACATTCTGGCAAACGCGGTGGGAGAGTTTCAGGACGTCTACGTCACCGGCGGAGGCTCGCGGTCGGCTCTGGGACTCCAGTTGCGGGCTGCTTTATCGGGTCGGCATCTGCACGTCATGTCGTGTCCGGAGGCAGTGTGTCTCGGCGGAGCCATACTGGCCGGAGTCGCATGCGGAGAATACGGAAACTTGCGGGAGGCTGTCGACCTCGTGGTCCGCGACGTTTCGCTGTTATCGCCCGATCCAGCGATTGCTGCGGCCTACGCGCAACAGGTAAAACAATATCGCCGTCTGCGCTCAGCGCTCACGGCGATCACAAGCGCTGAAAGTTCAAATAGCCAATAGGAGGAAGGGTGATACAAGCCACAGTCGGATTCATCGTTTTTGGAGTTCACAAAGACGGTCTAAAAGACCCAATGGGTACTCCATTCATCGATGACGCATTGGTTCAGCGCGCCAAGAGTGCACTAGTGGCGGCAGGTCTGAAAGTCATCGAGCATAGCATTGTTGTCGCCAGCAAAGATGAAGCTCGGGCCGCAATCAAGAAAATGAAATGCGACGATGCCATCGATGCAGTCGTCCTATTTTCTGGAACCTGGGTTTGGGCAGCGCACATGGTCGGCGCCATTCGCGATTACTGTGCAAGCGGCAAAGGGTTGCTCCTGTGGACGCATCCCGGCTCTCAAGGCTGGCGGCCCGTTGGCGGATTGGTACTGCACGGAGGGCTGCTCGAAATCGGAGTCCAGCACAAATTTGTTTACGGAAGCTTGGAGGAGCAAGACACCGTAATCAAAATCGTCAGCTATGCTCGCGCTTCACATCTGAAAAATTTCTTGAACATGTCCACCATCGGCACATTTGGTGGTCGTGGGATGGGGCAAACCTGCGGCGCGGCCGATCCTTCCCAATGGATGAGAATGTTTGGCATCGATATCGATTCCCGCGATACCACGGAATTGAAGCAAATCGCTGAAGGGATAACACCGAGCGAACTGGATGACTTGCAGCCCAGACTGAAACAGCTCTTTGGCAAGGAACCAGAGCGAAACACGGTGACCGAGCGCTCGATGCGTTTATATCTCGCTCTCAGACAAGTTGTAGCGAAGGAAAAGTTTGATTTCTACACGATTCAATCCTTTCCTGGTCTGGCCGGTGATTACTCTGCCACTTGCTTTGCGCAGAGCATGATGCTTGAGGATGGAGTCGGTACTTCTACGCTGGGCGATTTCAATACTGCGTTGACCGTTCTCCTGCTCACCAAATTGAGCAAGGAGAGGGTATATTACGGCGACCTTCAGCACATTGACAAGAAAACCAGAGAAATCAAGATCATCGGTGATGGGGCTTGTCCACCTTCATTAGCAAGCAGGCTGGGTCCAGCTGGTTTCTCTGAACACGGTATCCCCACTGAAGGCGAAGCGGGCGGCCTCTCTGTAAAGTTGATCTGCAAGGTGGGAGAAGGAGTATTGGCCCGACTCGGCAGAGTGAACGGCGAGTTTGAAATGGTCATTACTCGAGCCAGCATTTTCGAGCCCGCACCGAATCAGATAGAAAACCGGTTAAACGAATGTGGCATTCCATTCTGGCCTCACGGTTTCGTGACCGCGCATTGCGACATCGACGTTTTGCTCCAGCATTGGACCAATGAATATGCATGCCTGGCCTACGGCGAAGAGTTATATCCGGCGCTGATCGATTTTTGTGAGATCGCCGGAATCAAGGCAATCCTTCCCTGAGCGTGAGGTGAGGGAGATTCTCTATGGCCAGCCGAGCGATGGGTCCGGGTTACCTGTCGGCCTTGAACTGGGCCACTAACGCATCGCCGAAACGATCGGCGCCGGTGGTATGGAAGATGTCTATCGCGCCCGCGACGAGCACCTCGATCGTGATGTTGCCATGAAGGTCCTTCCGCCCCGTATGAACTATTCGTCACACTTATTTGACGAATTCCCCTTGTCCCCCGCCGGACCACGGATCATACGTCAGACAAAACCGAACCCGGTCAGAGATAGGTGGATGACTATAGAACAAGAAAACGTTTATGGTGTTGGGATCGGGATCAGATAAACCCACTTCGCCCAATACCTGGAAAGCCTGCGCCGCTATCTGCCCGGAATCCGGCGTCAGTCCATGCGTCACTTCCAATCCGTACTGGTCCGCCTGGTGCTCCAAATACCGGCTGAAAGCTGAGCCGACCGGGTTTATCACAAACAAAAACACCGACAGAAGCAACAACATCACCGGCAGCGATGCCCAATCCTGCAAGCCGCGAATCTCCCAGCGGCTACCCCAGCGTGCCAGCGACCACCCGATCCAGCGATACGCCACATAAAAAGCGATGAGGAGAAGAACGGCAAAAAAAGCCAGCCCCTTAGTTTAGGGATGTGCTGGAGGACGTAGTGCCCCATCTCATGGCTGGCAACAAACACGATCTGCGGGGTCTTCATCTTCGCGATGGTTGTGTCCCAGACCACGATACGCTTGGAAGTGCCAATGCCAGTCACATAGGCGTTGAGGTCAGTGGTTTTTTCGCCGGCCCCCATCCAAAACATGCGCTCCGGCGGAATGTTTTGCCCGGCGCGAGACACCGTTTGCTCGAGACTAGTATGTCGTTTCACTAAAACATATACAAACTATCCGGTGGTCAGGGCCTCGAACTTCTTCCACCGATGAACGACGGGAGCGGCATTGATTTCCGCAATGCCCTGAAGGATGCGGGTTTGGAGTTCCTCCCAGGATTGCACCCGGATATGTCGGAGAAAGGTCCTGGCCATCTTTCCAAATAAGGTCTCGACGATATTGAGCCATGACCCGTGCTTGGGAGTTAGCACGTATTGGAAGCGATTGGGCCGTGATGCTAGAAATGCCTGGGTTTCTCTCGAGATGTGCGCGGAGTGATTGTCCATGATCAGGCGTAGGACCGACTCCGCGGGATAGTGGGCGTCGAGATCCTTGAGCAGGGCGACGAACTCCCGACTACGATGCCGACGCTCGACCCGGGCGGTTACGTGCCCGTTGTGCAGGTCCAGTGCAGCCAGAATCGAACACGTGCCGAGGCGTTTGTACTCGTGGTCGCGGCCGAGGCCGGAATGCTTGCCTGGCACCGGCGGCAAATCCGGGGCGGTGTTCGCAACCGCCTGTAGACCGGGCTTCTCATCGACAGAAACCGTTATGACCATGGGGATCATTCCGCCGCCATTCTGGTTTTGCAGCGCAACCTCCTGATAAACCAGCAGAACCTCTCGCATTTTGGTTTCGAATTCGGGATCGCGCCGTTCCAGGTAGTATTTCACCCTCTCCGGATGCAGCGGTTGTTCGGCGAGAATTCGGTGTACCGTCGCTTTTGCGGCGCGGGCAAGCGATGCATATCCCGCCTTGCGGGCGTGCTCCCGCACATGCCGGGCGAGCGCGCTCCGCGTCCAAACCTCCGCCGCATAGCCGAGATCTTTAGGCTTGGAACAGGCCAGATGAATCACCCAAGCCTTGGCCTCCTCCGTGATTAGGGGTTCCTTGGGTCGGTGGTAGGCGTCCTTTAGTGCCGCGTCGGAACCCATCGCAAGCGCCTTGCGAATCCATTTATCGACGCTCTTACGGGTCATGCCCACCGCCCTTGCAATCTGGCTAACGTTCTCGCCGGAATGGTACCGCAGCACGATACGCGCTCGCTGCGTCTCTCGCCAAGGTGCCGTACGCGAATCCCGCAAACTACTGAGGTGCTCGACCTCCTCCGCGCTGAGTTTCAAGCGCGGCCGTTTTGAGATGCCCGCCACAGGAGCACTGTAGCATTAAGTATTCCTATGTGTATATATTTAATTGAAACGATATACTAGCCGTAAGCGCTGGATCCTTTTGTTGCAGGGGTTCGAACTTGTGAAACAGGGGATCGATAATCAGCGGTTGCAAAAAGAACAGAAACACGCCGACCGCGCCAAGTGATCAACCAGAAATAAAACCACCAACGGCGGGCACTCCGCCGGATGACGACATAGAGAAGCCAAATAAGGATCGTGCCAATCACGCGCGAGATCAGTTCGGCCTTGATCCAATCCCAACTCCACGAACCCCATCCCTGTATTGAAATCCCGTACTGCTTCTCCACCCATTCGCCAGCAAACGTGACCCCGTCGATTCCCGGAGCTCCGTCATTGCTTTTCGCCATCCAGTAGGCTTCCTGGAGCGTTTCCATCTTGCAGATGTGAACGTATAGTCCCCAGAAACGCCAAGTCGGTTCAGCCTTCGCCTTGACGTATAGACTCCTTCTCAGGTCTTGCAAACTGATGGGTGTCTTTATCATTTCACCCTTGCCTTCCTTTTTGTTGGAGTCATTACCAACAGCAGGGCCTCTTCGCTCCACGGCCATTACGCCGTTTCCCCGCTACGACTGGCCCCTCCGCCACCCTCTCGCCATCCTTCCTTTTCCCGGCGTTGCCGGTTATAGGTCAGATCTGCTCCAGAGATTTCTCCCTGGGACGAGGAGGGCTTCTCCAGTTGCTTAATGTGTCCTTGCCATCGTGCTGTCGCTAATACCCCGCCAAAGTGGTTCGTCGTTTCAGTCAGTTTGCGACGCGCCATGCTGCCTTCATCCAGCTCCGAAGATTTCGGCCTTTGAGGCGACTATTTTTCGAGGCTACTTTGCGTTTACTTTCGTTACGGCCCGATGACTTGCTCACCATCCTGAAGATGGCTTTGTCAATAGACTTAAGAGATTCGGTTTCCCTCCTCCCCTCTATCCAAGGTACGAGGTTTTGACTTTTGCCTCGGTGGGCTTACCTCCCACTGAACACATCAGCCTTTCTCTTTCTTTCTCTGGACATGCCGGAGCTGGATACCCACCCCGCCTAGCCCCTGTCCACGCTTCACTGGGTCCCTCGCGGTATCAGTGCAAGACTCGGGGCCGAGCAGATCGCTAGTCTTTACTCGTAAGGCTCTTTCATCCTCTGCTTCATGCCGGTTGTTCCGAAAACACTTACCGGCTGATTGTGTCGGGCGGGGTGGACTCGGAACTCGGGCTGATCTCCACCGAGAAACCGAGACGCCTAAGGCATCGCAAGTGATGGTGAGCACGACGTTCCCGCCGCCGTTGTTTGGGTGCGTGTTCGGCGCCAAGAAATGGCACACCTGGTTTCAGCATGCAGTAAAGAATGATCAGCATATGATGAGCCACCGCGATAATCGCGCGCTTCTCGCCACGCCTTGGCGCTAGTCGTTGAAAGCGGGACCGAAAAACAGAGTCGCGCTTACGAGTTGCCGCCCATGCACACTGCACCAAAGCCGTACACAGATAAGGGTTGCCGTGGGTGGTTTGTGGTCCTTTCTGAATGCCTGCAGTTTCCCGATTACCTGGGCACAAGCCCGCCCAACTCGCCATCTGTTCAATGGTCGGAAAGGAGTCTAGGTCTGGCCCGGTCTCTGCCAAGATCGTGGCTGCTGAAAGTTGGCCTACTCCGGGAATGGTTTGTAACAGTGTGAAGGCTTTCTGAAACGTAGAGAGTTGCATGCGCCCGAGAATTTCGGCGTCGAGTTCCTCCACTTCCTCTTCTAAGCAGGCCAGGTGACGCAGACAACCGCGGATCACGAATCGCACATGATCGCTCATGCGATTGCCTTGGATAGCCTCGATCAGTTGCGGTGTCTTACGCTTGGCCGATCCGCGTGCCAATCCAGCGATTTCCTCTGGCGTAGCCCGCCCGTCCAGGAGTGCCAACAGCATGTGGAGCCCAGAGACACCGAACACGTCCGTAAGCACGCTGCCAATCTTCACATTGACTTGTTCCAGTAGCTTCTGCACCCGGTTCCGCTCGCGGGTAGCGTCTTGGGTTAGTTGCACTCGACGCCGAGTAAGATCCCGGAGCTGACGCACCGGTTCGGCAGGAATGTAACTGGGCTTGACTTGATTGTGCCGCAGTAGGTCCGCTAGGTGCTCCGCATCTTTACGATCGGTCTTGTGGCCCTTCCGATTCTTCACCTCTTCAGGATTGGCCAGCACCACCCTGACATGGCCCTCCAGTAGATTGAAAACTGGAATCCAATACGATCCCGTGCTCTCCATCACGACATCCGTCACACGCTCCTCGTGAAGCCAGCTCCGCAGTCGCTCCAAAACCGGGACAGTTGTGTCAAAGCGCCGCGTTTCACTGCGGGGCTCCTCGTGGGCAGCCCCGGTCATGACGCAGCACAGTAAAAAACGCTTGCCGATGTCAATGCCGGCGCAGCGCTCGATGAGTTTACCCATATCGCCTCCTCCTCACCGAAGAGCCAGCGCGTCAAGCATAAGTTGTTCCACGGGCTTTTCGCTCCAATCAGGGGATACACCAGCGCCGGCCAGGCACAGTTTTATCCGCGGGGTTTATTCCGCCATTCCGGCAACGTCCTTGCCTTCGGTGATAGAACCAGGATCAACCATGGGGTCGAACATTGACAACCGCAGTGGAGTGCCGTGCTCGGCATCCCTATCTTTGCCAAAGTCGAGTCCCTGCAAAACGATGCCTCTCGTTTTCATGACCAGGGGTGAGCGCGAAGCGCGATCATCGAAGTTTTATCCCGGCGCACAAATATCGCCATTACACTCACTACTCCATAAATTCCGGGGAGTGCCAGCCGTGGGTGGGCGGCGTTTTCGCCTCGATCCTGAAAATCGATCCTCGCTATTTTCGATTGGGCAGGAGTCGGTTCATAAGCCGCTTTGGCTATGCCTTCAGTCGTATTTTCGTCGCCCGAAGAGACTCCGGCGCTAATATTTTCAACGTTCCCGAGTTCGCGGGCAATGCAACCGCGATTGCTATTTCCAACTTCTATTATCCTGCCGCTGATCGTAGTTTTTCGTCGAGCCTCTCTGGCTGGGGAACGCAGATGGGCCTCGACGCCCTAGGGAATGAACTGAAGGAGTTTTGGCCCGATGTTCACAGGTATTTGCAGAGGAGACACGCCCGCCGGCAGCAGAAAGCAATCGATTAATTGCCCTGATAGGAGCTCCTGCGTAGAATGATTGTGTCGCAACGTGGGGAGCCTCCCATGCCGTATCGATTCGCAGCCAAGAAGCAAGCTCTCGCTAAATCGATGCTGGCTGTTTACTGAAGGAGAAAACAATGAAAGCCTGCAAATCGCTACTGCTGTTACCGGGAATCGTGCTGGCCCTCATGCTGGCGGCGACTGCGGCCAATGCCCCAACTTTGACCTTCAAGTTTACGAAGGTGAACGTGCCGGGCGCGCTCGCCACCGGTCTCGGGGGAGTTAACAACTCGGGTGTAATCGTCGGGGAGTATGAAGACAAGAAAGCCGTCTTGCATTGCTTTATGCTAAGCGGCGGTAAGGTGACCACGATAAATTACCCGAAGGCTGCTTCGGACAGCTGCGTCCATATCAATTCCGCGGGTGCGATTGTGGGTTATGCTATGAATTCCGCCGGCGTTGCGAAAGGATTCCTGTATCAGAAGGGCAAGTTCACGGACATCCCCGGCCCCAGCGGTGCAAAGTCTTCGTTCGCCTATGGGATCAACGATAGTGGGCTGATTGTCGGCGCCTATACTGATTCCAGGGACGAAGAGCATGGATTCCTGCTCAAGGGCAAGACGTACAAAACCCTGGACCCGCCAGGCGCCTTTCTGGCGGTTGCCACCGGTATCAATAACACAGGCAATGTCGTCATGTTTTATGCAAAATCAACCGTCCTTGAAGCTGCTCTCTACAACGGCAAGACCTACAAGACGATGAACGTTCCGGGCGCGGCAAACTCGGCTGCTACAGACATCGATAGTGCGGGTGACATTGTCTATGAATGGTCGAATTCCAGCGGCCAAACCCAGGGTGCGCTGTTCCATGCCGGCAAATACTACAAGTTTGACTATCCCAAGAGTGCGGACACCAACGGCCTCGGAATTAACGACCACAACCTCCTGGTGGGCTTATATTCAACCAAGACGGGCGGTCCCAGTCAGGGTTTCAAGGCGACCTACTGACCACAAAATCATTCCGCAGTGTTGCGAAGCGGCGAAATGGATGTAAGCTCGGCTGCCATTCTTGAGTACACGACAGCCTGGGCCGCTACAGCCACGTCTGATTACGACAATTGAAGTGGGGTGGACCGCCGGCCGAACATCTCGTTACTCTCACCGGCGGCAACTGGTCGATTGAAGCATTGAAGCTGATGATCTTGCGTACCAATGGGAACCTCTGTAGTGCGTAGTTCCTCAAACATTCTTTCTTCCTCATTTGTGGTGCCGTCCCGCTGAATGACACTGTGCAGGTGCATGACGCGGAGTTGAATTCGTGCAAACAAATCTTCCATCCACTTATCCACGTCATGCTTGGTTGCTTCGCGATTGATCAGGATAGTAGTTTGAGGCTTCATACTGAGAGTGGTCCTTTTCCTCGTCGGCTTCTCTTTGTCGTCTTCGATTCGGCGGTAGGGGAGGA
The DNA here is from genome assembly GCA_963838905.1 of uncultured Acidobacteriota bacterium. Classification (GTDB taxonomy): domain Bacteria; phylum Acidobacteriota; class Terriglobia; order Terriglobales; family Acidobacteriaceae; genus JABDBE01. The sequence goes on along the minus strand of CAWITE010000008.1, from coordinate 116,477 downwards.
AAATACGGTCGGTGAACTACGCGAACCGGGGGCACTGCTCGAAACCGCACGTCCATAGCCAAACTGGACCAAGTAACCAGCGCTAACCCACAGAAGAATAAGGAAGAACTTTCAGTGTGGGCGACCAATGGCATTTCGCGAAAACTACAGCCGGGAAATGCACTTCCCGGAAGGAAAACTTTTTCCCTCCGCTGGCATCGGGGAGACACGCCAAGCGTCCGGTGTGACCGCCCGCCGCGGCCGCGGAGTTCGGCTAAGTATTGAGAAATCGCGATTAAACTCATCGACCGGTTGAGGTTCCGAAAATTCCGAAAAATTGTCTGCGCAAGGGTAAAAATATCTTGACCGGGTGGGTGTTTTTGGGTGCTTGGATCGGTTTCGACTGTGCCCAGTTTTGTGCCTACCAGCAAACCCGACGAGTTGCGACGCGATGCGATGACTCTTGCCGAAACCCTTGCCAGTCGTGCATTTCATGGCAAACCTTATCAACAGGAAGCAAGCGACGTATGTTGTTGATTGTGTTGTACGCTGAGCGATATGGCGACAAGGAGTTACAGACGATCTTTGATTATTTGGAAAGGGCGTCTGAGGTATCCAAGCGTGAACTGGCCAACATGATCGCCGCCCATGGCTCGCGCTCGTCGCAATTGAATAATCAACGCAGTCGCGGCGCGACCGAGAGAGCCTCCCAGTGATTGCTCGTCTGGCAAAGAGCTCACAATGGTTACCTGCGGAGCATGTAATCGGCGAATAAGGAAATTTGATGAGGATGCTCGTCCAAAAATCGTCGGATCCGTGAAAAATCAGGGTTGCCACATGTACGAGTTGCCGAGTTTACGGGGGGAGCCACTCCGAGTTGCGGTAACAGAAATAGTTCGTGGCGAAATACTGATTCACTTTCTATAATCGCGGCTCCGGCAGTGGATTGCACATATGCATGGGTCAACCTTGTTTCCGAGACGCAAAATCTTTGGCCGCCTTTCGATCATAGTCGAGAATACCGTGCAGATTGCCGGGCTTGCAGCCGCTTATCTTGCTCTCGTTGCGGCGCGATCCGCACATTCGGCCTCAGCCTCCGTATTCGCCATGGTCGTGGGATGGTTTCTCCTCTATTTTTGTTGCCATGCCATTGCTCACTGGGTGGTCGGACGAATGCTTGGCATTCGCTTTGCTTTCTACACGGTCGGCGGGACCGGAAATCCAGAAGGCTGGCCTGCTGGGCTCCGTTGGCTGTTCGAACATCTTCCCTTCTTTGGAGTGCAGACAGAGAAGGCCTCCATGCAAAAGGCCAGCCCGATTGCCAGAGCGACTATGTGGTCTGCAGGAGTGACGTCTTCCGCCGTCTTCCCAACTCTGGGCGCGCTCTGGGCCTGGTCCTCGGGGGTCCCGTGGAGCAAGGTGTTTTTTCTCGCCGCGCTATTCTGGGCGGTCGGGACATTGGCAAGTAATTGGACTAGCCGTACTGGCGACTATTCCAAGGCCCGACGTGCCCTCGCAAATCCATGAGTGATCGGCTGCATTTATTTCGAAAGAGTTGCCGACAATCCTGATGGGCAGGTACAAGAAACTGGAGATTCTGGCATTGAAACGCGGCGACGCTTCTGTGCACCCTTGATTCAATCAGTCGCGGAGAAGTTAAAAAGTATGAGGGCAGCAGTAATGATGGAACGGATGGCGATAAGAGTTCTGGACGAATGGGCGGCAGCCGGCTATCCCGTGCCAGATCGAGATTTCAGTACAGGAGTCGATGCGAGTGGCAAGCCTCTGAGAGCGATACGCTACAGAGAGCTGGATCTGAAGCTTTCCTGGGAGAGCTTTGACATCGCACACGAGCTCACAACTAAAGGTATCCAGAAGTTTGTGGCTGATTATCGAAGCGCGCTACGACGATCGACGTAGTGTCTGCGGGCCTGTTGAAAGTCACTCGAAACGAGCGTTTTTTCTGTTGGGCAAGTTCCTGTAAGATGCGGTGGAACAGGCGGAGGAATAAGCCGATGAATAAGGCAGGTTTGTTTGCTGTAGTGATCTTTGTTGCCGGTACATTGCTTACGCCAGCCCACACGCAGGAGATGCCCAAAAAAGACGCGGCACCAAAGCCAGCGTTGAGTCCGTCGGAGGCGGTGCTAGAACAGTGGAATGACATCGGACGCAAACTGATCGCGATGGCGGAAGATTTCCCCGAGAACAAGTATGATTTCAAGCCCACTCTCGCGGTGCGCAGCTTTGCCGAGCGGCTGATTCACGCTGCCCACGCGAACCAGTTTTTCATCAATGCACTGCTCGGCCAGAAGATGCCAGAGATGGAGGATCCCAAACGTGACCAGTTCAAGACCAAAGCTGAGGTGGTCGAGTTCGTGAAGAAGTCATTCTCAGACGGTGCAGGGGCAATCAAGACAAAAGGAGATAAGGGCCTGTCTGATCTCGTCGTGGACCCGTTCAGTAATCAGCAGACCCCGATCAGCGATTTCGCTTATGGCTTCGTCGAGCATTCAGGAGAGATTTACGGCCAGCTAACGGTTTACTATCGTGTGGCAGGTCTGGTTCCTCCAGAGTCACGCCCGAAGAAGTAGCGCGACTTCCCCCCGAGTCCAGTGAGGCCCGCCGATTGTTGGCAAACCTGGTGAACTCTCGCGGAACGGTGTGTGGTCGGTAGTTTGACCCTGACGCGAACGTCGTACCAACGGATTCCCCCGAAGGAGTGCAGTAGTCGGCTTTTGGGAAGTTTTCCGTTGCCGATTTGAGAGATTAGTCCCGATTGACGGCTAAAGCTGAAATAATCCCAAGGTAAGGGTCGCCGACAGACGCCCGCAGTAAGCCCGCAGCCGTCCGGAGTTGCTTCCTCAGTATCAGAGAGCTAGATCACGTAGCCGTTTCGAACCCGTTCGGCTGGCGACGATCCGTGCGCCACTTTTCATCACAACCTGCACGCGCGCCGCATCATACGGCTCAATCGACATCACAAATTCGAGGTTGATGAGGTGGGATCGGTGGATTCTCAAGAAATCCGCTCCCTTTAGGCGCCCTTCGAGATCAGACAAGCGGACGCTGACTAGATACTGTTTCGTTGTGGTCGAGATCGTCACGTAGTCATCAGCTCCTTGTGCGCGCTCAAGGATTGCCAGAGGGATTGGGACGATGCGGTTACCGTCGCGGACGAAGATTCTTGAAACCTTCCGCGCCGGGTCAAGCGATTCTCTGGCGCGGGAGAGCAGCGCGGACGCCGATCCGTCTAACGCAGCTTGCGCTCGGTGCAACACCCGTTCAAGCCGGTCACGTCCGAATGGCTTCAGCAGATAATCGAGAGCGCCAAGTTCGAACGCGGTGACGGCGTATTGGTCATGAGCAGTGGTGAAGATAACCTTAGGTTCGTAGTCAAGTTGTTCGAGAACTTCTAATCCCGACGCGCCGGGCATCACGATGTCTAGAAACACCAAGTCAGGCCGTTGGCTGTTCGCCACGGCAATCGCCGTTTTGCCGTCGGGAGCTTCATGAATCGGCCCAGCCCACCCTAGGTCGAGCAGATATTGTCGCAGGGTGCGCCGAGCCAGAGGCTCATCGTCGGCGATTAGAACGCAGCCCTTCATTTGCGTTCACCGACTCGCTCGCGATCAACAAAGGACGATTCCGAGGAAGACGGAACTACAAAACGCGCTTCGAAACCCGCGGGGCCGCCATGGAGGCGAAGATCCGCCATAGCTCCGTAAGCTGCCCGCAAACGCTCCTGCAGGGAACGCAACCCGAATTGGTGCGATTGGCCAGGATCAGCGCCGCCTCCAGGCCCGTCATCTCGAACACTCACACTAAGTCTGCCATCCTGACAGGAGCACTTGATCCAGACACACCCGCCTTCCGGTCGGATCGAGATGGCATGGCGCACGGCATTTTCGGCCAACGTCTGAATCGAAAACGGAGGAACGTCGAAGTGGAAAGACTCCGGATCAATTTGTAGATCGACTTTGAGCCGATCCTCATAGCGAAGTTGTTCGAAAGCGATGTACTGACGTGTGAACTCGTATTCCTCGGCAAATTCAACCAGCTCGCGGCCATCTTCTTTCAACGCGTAGCGCAGCATGTCCCCAAGTCGCTCGATGGCGCTTTCCGCCATGGTGGGATGGAATTTCACCAGAGCGGCCAGCGTGTGCAGGGCGTTGAACAGGAAATGTGGATTCAAACGGGCGCGAATCGCATCCAGACGCGCAGCTGCGGCCAGCACTTCGGCACGCGCGGCAAGCGTCTCTTTTTCGTGCAGCCGATTCCGCGTCTGCACCGCATAGGAGACTCCCGCGAAAAGCCCGTACAGCCAGACTCCCATCAGAAGTTGCCAGCCAAGAAATGGGGATTTCCAGAAATCCCGCAAAGGGTTGGTTCCACGCCGTAGCGCCTCCAGCCCATAGACTGAAATACTCCAGAGAATTGAGTACACGGACGCAAAGAAGATTTGCAGCAAGTAGAACTTCAGGTCGAGCCGGAGAGGCCAAGGCCAGCGTTGGCAAACGTGCCAGGCAGCGATTCCAAGCAGGCTGGCACTGCCCATCGAAATCATGCTTGTGACAAGTGCCGCGCCCAAGGGATAGTGCGCGTACAACATCGCGAAGAAGACCCAAATCGCGAAGAACGGCAGCCATGCTGCTAAAACAATCGCGTAGCGTTTAATGGCCTTTCGCATAATTCTGCTCAAATTATCTCAACTTGTACCCGATTGCACCCACCGTTGACCGATATAAGTTGCTGGTTCGCCGAAAACGTCTGGTCCAGGGATGCGATGGCGCTCTACATTGGAAGCGAACCACGGGAGAACCGCCTGGAGGGAAAGCACCTGGTGATCGGGCGGTATGGAGGTGGCAATGGCTCCGCGCCAACATTCGAAGTCCTCAAAATGCGCCTGGGGCAAAGTGGCGCACGTAGTGGCAATCCTGCTGGCTTCCGTGACGATGTCATCGGCCGCGCCTGCGGCCGATCCATCGCGTGAACAGGTGATCAAGATTGTTACCCAAATACAGCGAGCTGACTACGAAGGCGACCGCGCCGCCTTGAACCAACTTTACGAACAGCTTGTGCCTTTTGTTGACGAGCCGGAACTTGCATCTCGCGTCCGATATTGGCGTGGATTTGCGAAGTGGCGCCGCGGCATCAACGGATTTAACGAAACTCCCACTCCAAAGGATCTGGCAGAAGACCTGACGGAAGGGGAAAGCGAATTCGACGCTGCGATTCAAAGGGATCCAGGTTTTGCGGATGCGAAGGTTGCGGCTGCATCGTGTGTGGTCCTCCGGATATTCCTGGAAGGGACGTTCTCAAAGGAGAAAGATCCGCAGCGGTTGAAAGGAATCATGGCGCCAGCTTCACAGTTGATTAAGGAGGCCAAGGCTGCAGCACCGGATAACCCCCGACTTCTTTGGGTAGTAGGTCCAAATGAGTGGAACATCCCCCCGGAGCGCGGAGGCGGCCAAGACAAAGCGCTCGCAACCTATCAGAGGGGTCTGGACGCCATACGAGAACATAAGGAGAACATCAGCGATCCGCTCGAGCCGACGTGGGGCGAGCCTGAGCTGCTGATGAATCTCGCGTGGTCGAATTTGAACCGAAACACGCCTGATCTAAACGCCGCTGAGCAATACGCACAAGCTGCTCTCAAACTCGTCCCTTACTGGCACTACGTTCGCGACATTCTGATACCACAAATTCGTGCAGCCCAAGCAAAAGCGGCTAAGGGATAAGCCTGGCAGGGCAATCGAGCTGATGTTCCGCACCGCGTGAGCTTAGTCCTCTCGCGCCATCTACGCCGTACAGCGCGATAACGCACTCGAGCTTCACCAGGCCTATCGTCCCGCACAATCTTCGTCATCGATTGCGAATAGTCGCTCCCGCGTTTCCCGAAATTCACGGGGGGGGTGATGAAGTAAGCGAAACCGGGGTGAGTGGTTCGTAACACTGGCTTCAGTGGCGAGGCCGTGCTAACCTGGGCTCCGCAATGCTGAATGCTGGCTTCGTCCCGAGTGGCGGGCAAACGGGAAGTTATGGAACGGAGCGGACCACATCTGACACGCCTGACCTAATCCGACAACAAGGCGTGCACGCTCAAATCTAGCCGATTACACTTCAGTCGCCCATCGCGGCCAGCGCCTTCCAAATGGCTGAACGACGAAACCACGGTCAATTTTTGACGTGCACGAGTCACGGCCACGTTCAATCGTCGCCGTCCACCTTCAGGAAGCAAAGGTCCGAAGCGCAGAGGTAGATTGCCAGCCCGGCAGCCGTGGCCACTTTTCCGAACGCGCATTTCTCTTCTCCTGCCGACGACTAAAACATTTCTGAACCAAGCTATTACCCGATCAGCGAGGCCGTCGGCTTCTTTGCGTGAGGTAGGGGGTATGCCGGCTCGGGTAAAGCTGACCGCACCGTATCATGAGGTGTTCAGCGAGTTGGATGAGGTCCGCCACGCCGACCTCGCTACAGCCACGAAGCAAGATGGTTGCACAGGCCATTGCGTCCTCTTCGACTGCGTGGTGCGCGAACGGTAGGCCGAGATAGTGCGAAACAAGCTCCAAGCCGTAGCTGGGCAAGGTTGTCCAAAGGGCGTGAGAGATGGCTCGGGTGCAGTAGTAGTCCAATTTCGGGTACTGGATTTTGTACTCGTCAAGTGTGTGCCTAAGGACGCTAATATCGAAGCTCGCGTTGTGAGCGACCAGGGGCATACCCTGGATTTCTGAATGAACTTCATCCCACAGCTCTGCGAAAGTGGGCTTATGCGCAACGTGGTCCGCGGTGATGCCGTGAATCACGATGTTGTTGAGATCGAAGCAAACCTTGGAGGGACGAATCAGCCAAGAGCGACGCTTGACGATCTGAGCAACATTTTGAATATTAAGCACTTTCTCATACGGGTCCAGTGCCTCATGTCACGCTTTCTGCAACTTTTCTTGATATTGCGCTTTTGGAGTGATGCCTGTTGAAAAAGGGTGTCAAAAATCTTGCACAGCGCGCCTGTTTTCGTGATATCGTACACTCCCGCTCAGACTGACGCGTCTCCGAAGGGCACAGTCAAGCAGTTCGAATCCCAATTAGGAGAATTCACGATGAAAGCAGCGATGAGGTTGTTTCTGACAGCCGCCCTGGTCGTCGTGGCGGTTGCAACTTGCGCAACGGGGGCAGCCCTGAAGAAGCCACCAGCGATAGGTCCGTACTTGGTCACGAATGACAATGTCTTTGTCTTTGGCGACCTCTCACCCGCCAACACCGCGACCATCTACAAAATTGCAGCAAACGGCTCACTGAAGTTGGTCAAAACCCTTAAAACCGGCGGCTTCGGAGGACCCGGCAGTTTCTTTGCGAGCGGGTTGGCTAATGTAGCCCATAGCAGAACTCAGGCATGCGCCTTTGTATCGGATGCCCACTACAACACCTTGTCACTAACCATACCGGATGTAGCCGCAATCAATCTCGCGACGCTGAAGGTCGTCGGCAGGTTCCCGGCCCACGCCTCGGATAACGGCTCCCTTGAAGGTGTAGGGCTAACGGATGCCGGGAACTTCCTTGTCGCCGCTTTCACCGGAAATCCCTTCTTCACACCGTCGATCCCACCCACGCTCGGAACTTATCAAATTCTGGCGGGGTGCAAGCTTAAGTACCTCGGTTCCACCACAGCCACTGGCCTGGTCGGCGGATCACCGATTGGCGCGAAGGCCACCGTAAACGGCAAGACACTGGTTGTGGCCTATTCCGATGGTTCGGTTGGTTCCTACAGCATCAGTGCGACCGGCAAACTGAAATTGATTAGTCAGGAAGGCACTACCACCGGCGCATTGGCGGCGGGCGTGGATATCACCGCCGACGGCAAATGGGCGATCTTCGGTGATGCTGCCAGCGTGCCGGCAGTCGATGTGGCGCCGATCAAAAAGAGCGGAGCTTTGGGGCCCACCATAAACTATTCGCCCTTCAACGTGTCCGTCAACAGCAACAACGTGTTACTAAGCCCGGACGAGAGTGTACTGTTCGTTAGTAACAACTCGCTCGGCACGGTCGCGGCGGCGCCCTTTAATAAGAGCACCGGCGTGGTTGACATTGCCAATTCGTGCACTTCCTTCATCCTTAAGTACTTCGACCAAACCTGGTCCTTCGGGGCAGGCTTGAGCTTTTCCAGCACCACGGGCACGGGAGGAAAGATATACCTGGCTGAGGGCGGTTTCGCGCCGGCTGGCATTGGTATTCTCAACTACTCGAACAATGAAAAAGACGTACCGTGCGAACTGACCGAAGATCCCTCGTCGCCTTCGTCCGACCCCGGACAGACAACAGGGGGGCTTGTCTCCATCGGAAGATATCCACCGCGACCGTTCTAACGCTTCCATTCCTCTCAATCGGCACAAGCCTTCCGGCTTGTGCCTTTTTCATATGCTCAGGATTAACCGCAGCTTTACCAGACACCTGCCCGCGCTTGATTCAGGGGTACAGCGAAATTGAGGCGTCAGTAAGCAAGCGAGATAGGATTACTGTCGATCGCGGTAGGGATACCAGTCTGCCCGGTACCCCCCGCACAGATCCGGACGGGCGCTCGTTAGCGCATCCGGTTCTTATCTCGGATGAGTAGCGGCAAAGCGAGCATCGGGGAAAGGATGGAGCACAGCCGGTGGGGGAAGCCAGCGCTTCGCCAGGGTGAGCATCCGCGTCCAGTTGATTCGGTGTTTCTGGCTCCGGCGGCGAATACTATGCCACCAGCAGACCAGCACCCGATGCCGGAACAGGGATAGGCTAGAGACTCATCCGGAAAGTCCCCCACGGGAAGGATGTTCCAATCAGACTGGCGGCTTCCCCAAGAAAAACTGGGGGCGGTTGCGTGAAAAGGTCTTGACAAAATATTAATATCTATGCTATTACATAGACATGCAAGATCTTGAAAATCATTACGTCACCCGTTTACAAGGCATCCGGCGCCAGGGCGGGACGGTGCAAGTGTATGCCAACATCCCCCTGCCCTTGGCTTCCGCCCTGGACTTAGAGTCGGGCGAAACCGTGACCTGGAAAGTGCTCGACCGCACCCATTTGCTGTTAGTGCGTTTGCCGGAGCGGAAGCAACTGAAGGGCGAGGCTGCGCCCCAGCCCTCCTCCCGGAAAAGGGCGCGGCGGGCCCGGGAGCAGCGGCCATGATGGGCAAGCTTTCTCCGCAAGACAAGCTGTTTGCCGCTGATCATGTCTATCTGGACTTTGTGGGCCGCGACACCCTGTACGGGTATCTGGCGCAGAACCGGGAGCAGCTGTTTCGCGATGAAGACTTCGCGGCTTTGTACTGCCCGGACAATGGACGCCAATCCGTGCCTCCCAGTGTGGCGGTGAGTGTGCTGTTCTTACGGGCGTACGAGGGGGTGAGTTTTGCCGAGGCGGTGGAGCGGACCAAATACGATCTGCGCTGGAAGGTAGCCTTGGGACTGGAGATGGAAGAAGTACCGATGCAGAAGAGCGCGCTGCAGGAGTTTGAGGCCAAGCTGGTTCTGCACGAGATGGAAGAGCCGCTGTTGAAGAAGTCAATCGCAGAAGCCCGGCGCGCCGGATACCTGCAGAATCGCAAGCTTCGCGTGGCCTTGGATACGACGCCGATCTTGGGCAAGGGAGCGGTGAAGGACACCTACAATCTGCTGGGAGAAGGGATCGAGAGGTTGGGGCGGCGGTTGGCGGAGGTAGAGGAAGAAGAGGTTACGGGGTGGGCCGCGAAGCAGGGGCTGAGTCGCTATTTTGGCAGCAGCGTGAAGGGAGAAGCCGGGATTGACTGGGACGACAAAGGGCAACGGGAACAGTTGTTAACCGAGATCGTGCAGGACGGGCGGCGCCTGCTAAGCCTGGCGGAGGAGATCCAAAAGCAGCATCCCGCGCAGACGGAAGCCATTGCCGCCGCCGCGGCTTTGCTGCTGCGGCTGATCGCGCAGGACGTGGAAGAAAAGCCGGAGGGCGGCTTTCAAGTAAAGTCGGGCACCGCCAAGGATCGGGTCCTCAGTGTTCACGATCCGGAGATGCGGCATGGACGCAAGAGCGCCAGCAAGCGCTTCAACGGACACAAGGCAGCGGTGGCGGTGGAGATGGAGAGTCAGTTGATCACGGGGGTGGAGGTGCTGGCGGGCAATGCTGGGGATCAGGAGAAAGCTCTGGAGTTGGTGCAGCAAAGCGAACGAGTGCTGGAGGCGAAGGTCGAAGAAACGGTGGGGGATTGTGCCTACGGAGGCGGCCCGACGCGGCGAGTCTTTGCGGAGGAAGAACGAATCCTGACGGCGAAGGTGCCGGCCCGTCACAACCGCAATTGTTTTTCCAAGAGTGAGTTTGAGATCGATTTGGATCAGATGGAAGTGCGTTGCCCGGCAGGCCAGAGTACGCGCGACTATCGCTCCGCCGGAGAAGGTCGAGGGGGCCAATTTCTTTTTTCCCAGGCCGGTTGTCAGGCCTGTCCCCTGCGCTCGCAATGCGTCCGTGGGCAAGGGCCGCGGAGTATCAGCATCCAAGCCGAAGAACGACTGCAGCAACAGGCCCGCGCCCATAACCAGACCGAGGCGGGGCGGCAGAGCTTGCGCGAGCGGGTGGTGGTGGAACATCGGATTGGGCGCCTGGTGGGATTAGGGATTCGCCAAAGTCGCTACTTCGGGAAAAAGAAAACCCGCTGGCAGGTGGTGATGGCCGCGGTAGTAGCAAACCTGAGTTTGGTGGTTGGGTACTGCCAGCGGCGGGCTCAGAGCCCCGACGCCGCCACCGCAGCCCAGGCCTCGGTACGGCCCACCAACGTTTTTCTGGCGGCTCTTTCGACCTTTTGGGCCCGATTTCTTCGCCTGAACCCCAACCCCGACTTAGGCGCCGCGTTCGGCGCAGTGTAATGGATGCGAGGCCCACAACGAACCATCACGTCACCCGCACTGCCCCTTCACGGAAAAACACCAGTTCTCGGATGGATTTCTAGCGTTGTTTCCCGGTACCGCGTAGTAGTTGAAGTACCCCTGCACGACCGACCGGAGCCATTGGCCGGTTTGGCCCACGGGATCGTGCATGCGCTTGCGGAGCTCCGGTTTTATTTGCCGTAGCTTGGCCCGCATGCGTTTGCGAATCGTCGTGCGCCGTACCATGAATCGCCCCAAACTATTCTTCCCGCTAATGTGCGTGAAGCCTAGAAAGTCGAACGTCTCGGGTTTCCCTTCCCCTCTACGTCTCCGGTTCTCTTCGGCAAATCTGCCGAACTCGATCCGGCGCGTCTTATCTGGGTGCAGTTCCAGTCCAAACATGGCCAGTCTTTCCCGTAGGTTCTCCAGGAAACGATCAGCGTCTGCCCGATACTGAAATCCCAGGATGACGTCGTCCGCATAGCGGACGGCCACCACCTCGCCTTGCGCCCACTTATTGCGCCAGACGTTCACCCAAAGATCGAAAACGTAGTGTAAGTACACGTTGGCGAGCAACGGTGAAATCACCGAGCCCTGCGGCGTACCGGTCTTCGTCGCGAAGCCGTGGAACGCGCTACGCAAGCCTTTCTGCGGCGTTCTGCGGCGAACTCGGAAGCTAAGTCGTTAATCATCAACTAAGTAGTTGGCGGGGACGACGGGACTCGAACCCGCGGCCTCTGCCGTGACAGGGCAGCGTTTTTAGGTTTTACAACGACTTACAAGAACCGCGGGGACTGCCAAAGTACGCGGAAGTCGTATAAGACATCGCAGTTTGTGGGTTGGATTGTGGGTTGAAACTTGAGCACACCGCTCGTCCCGTCAAATTTTGTTGCTCTCCCTATAGCGAGCTCAGAAAAGTTTGGAGCTGTTGCTTCTCGGTGGGTGTTAGGTGTTCGTAGCGCTGGCGGACCGTTGTAGCCTCTCCGCTGTGGCGCATTATGGCTTGGTGGCTGCCGGTTGAGTTGCCATCGTGCATCATTCCGTAACGGTATCGTAGCCCCCAGAGTGGCGGGGTGCGGAATTTGTTGGCCGTGGATTGGTCCAGATATTCCGGTTTGGCGGCTTGCGGGATGCCGTCTCCTGTCCCGACGTCGTGCAGCAGAAAATCGCTGTAGGGATGAATGACCGTGTTTCCGATAAATTTTGGGAATTTGTACGCACCGCCGTTGATGCGCGTTCCCGCGGGCAACGTTTTGTAGGTGGCAACGTGACAGACGACGCAGTCAAGGGTGGTAGAGAACTCTTCTCCCTTTCGAAGAATTCGTGATCCTTCGTCGGCTTCAGTGAGCGTGAAACGCCTGCAAACCACAGCTCCAGCAAGTTGTCAGGATGTGGCTTCGTCAACCCTATTACTTTCTTGTATTCTGGCTTTCCAGATGTGAGGTTTCGCGACAGGACCTCATCGCCGGCCTTGATCTTTTCGATCGGAATGAGTCCGTGCTTTGTCCGAATAGGAGTGCCTGCATCTTGAGTAGTTCAGCCATTACGCCACCTCTATCCTTTGCACAACCGTTGGTGCCTGCACCAGTTCCTCAAATAGAGAGCGGTAGTGAATCATCGCCGTTCTCAGATCTTCGGTGGTTGCCCCGTCTGTCCCAACCGGCAGCGCAATCTCATGCGCAGAACGGTAGTTCTCCACCACTCGGGGATGGTCGACAGAAATGTCGGCCGCACGTTGATCGAAATCGGAGACGGGATAGCCGCGAGCTTTCATTACGGACGACACCAGGTCATCGGCTTCTGTGACCGCCCCTTTGGGGGAATCGACAAAGCGAGACTGTACGGACTCCCATCGTTTCAAAAAACGTTCGTGTTCCATCAGATCAAGATCACGAAGGTTGAGCTTTTCAACCCTCTTCTCGCGATCGGCTAATTTCGCTTCCGCTTTTCGCTCTGACCCATGCTTCAGCGCCGCCCGCTCGTATTCGGGCCCAAACTTTTGCCGCAGGTCTGCGGTTGTACTCCTGCGTTTTTGCATGTACATCCAAGCGAGCACCGCGATAACCAGAATCACCACGCTGGCGAGCCCAATCAACTTCGGATCCATCAGATTTAGATTCATCGAAACCTCCGTGCATCAGGAATGTCCACAAATGGAATTTGTTTCAGCAAGCTTCCCTCGGCCAGTCAGAACCTTGTGAGTCGCCATTATCAGATGCCCGGCTTGGTAAGACTGGTCAGAATTGATCGTCTTGTAAATTAAAGATATTGCATCCGGCCGAAACACTAGTCATCGGCGGCGGGAATCTCGCAGGCCATCTTCTCAATCTCAGCCTGGGCGTTCTCGCGGAGGGGTTGATCGGACGTAAGGCCGCATTTAGTACAGAACCATTCTTAAAGGTCGGGGTTCCAGCGAAGCTGATGTTTCATCGGACTACCAAGAGCACGAAGCTTCGGATGCTGTCAGTGCGGTAGGAGTTGGCGCAACGGCTAATCGGCGATGTTAGGTTTGAAGCCAATTCTTGGCCTTGCTCACGCTCTTCGCCGCTCAGCCACGTCATCGTTCCTCGCAGGCACATTCGGCTTCCGTCCAGGGGGTTGTGTTTGTCCCCCGTTTGTGTCTGCCGCTCAATGCCTAAGCAGCCCGAAGACTGCGACCCCGTTTGTCGTGCCTACGTAGACCTTCCCGTTGGCGATCATCGGCGTTCCAAAGTGGCTGGCGCTTCCGAAGTGGTCCCGCTGATTCGTCGCCTGATTCGAGTTGTACAGCTCCGTCGCCAGGTTCGCAGCCTGGTAAGCATGTAGCACATCAACCGGGTCCGTGTGCTCGATCGCCCAGACAATTCCATTGCTCGATCCATGGGCGGAAACACTCGGCGTGGTTCCCGGGTAGTTGAACAACGTCGCACTCGTCGAAAGCGGTGCAGTAGAAAGCCTGGCCTGCGAGAACTGGAATTGCATCAGATGATTTCGGTGCGGCCCGAAATAGATGCTCCCTTTGTAATACGCCGACGTTGCCCACTCGCCGCCTCCGAGAACCCCATCTACCTCCTGATAAATGGCATTGTCGTTGTGGGGATTGAATTTACCCATGTTCGTGCGATCCACAACATAAATGTTCTGGTCTTTGCCCGCCCCGATGGCAAGGTAGCGGACTTTCCCTTCCGCATCTTTCATCGGCGGGAGGACCATCGCGCCTCCAGAACCCAGATCCCGATCGCGGTCCGATTCCGAGACCGTGTTAAACATATTGAAGTAGTCTGCCACGCGAAGTTTGTTGTCCTTAGTTGAGACTTTGAGGAAAGCGTTTCCATAATCTTCCTTGGCGGGGAAACCCTTCTCGTTCAGCTTGGTGTCAAAGGTGCCGTTGCCATCCAGAAAAAAAATAAACTTTCCATCAGAAGCGATCCCGGAGCCGGCTTGCCAGATCGCTCCCTTGTTGCCATTGGGCGTCACATTGAACACACTGGCTTGCACCAGCGTGGTCTCGCCATATCCTATCAACCAACCGGTGTATGGCCGCTGATCGCAATGCGAAGTCCATGCGGTATAGATCACATGGTTGAGTAGTAACAGTCCCGCCCGCTCGGCATACTGTCCCGGATCAAAGATGACATAGCCGTTATGGCTGTTGTCGCCATGCCCGGGATATTTCGCCTGGATGGTGGTCGGCCCTCCGAACTCCTCTTTCCCGGTGGTGACATCGAGAGCGTGAATGCGCTGGAAGTATTTCGACGACTTCTTGCTCATGGCCACCACATAAATTGTTCCGTGGGGTCCGCTCGCACGATTAATGACAGGGGTGGCAGCAATACCGATTTGCGGACTGATCTGCCTACAGTCATGCGTATCCGAAGGCGATTCGCCCTTCGCCAGCACGGATACATGCCACAACTGGGTTCCGGTATCGGCATCGAAGGCGTACACGCTGTCCTTTTCCGTAACCGCGTAAACCACGTTGTGTGTGCCTTTGCCGGGAATCGGGACCGTAGAAAGATACAAGGGCTCGGCATCGATCACTCCATCCACCGGAAGCGTAAACAGCTTCCCGAAGCTTGAGGCGTCGACGTTGCTATAGCTGAGGATGGTTTCCTGCTGATTTTGACCAGTACGCGCGATGTCGTTGTGATAAGTGACCACGTCCGTGGCCGAACTCACCGGCACCGCGCAGAAACTAAAACAGATCAGGAAGGAGGCCGGAAAAGCGATTCCGGCCTGCGATTTGTGGATGGGTGGCTGGACGGCGCTGCGGCGCATATAACTACGCGCTAATGTTACGTGCTCATTCGAGCATAAACAATACACTGGATTCTGTACATGGATTGCTGAGGCTGACCAACCGGAATGAGGTAACAAAAAAAGAAAAGAATTGTTCGGTGGGATACAGACTTCTCGCCTTACACTACAGTACTTTCATGGTCCACCCTGTTTAGACGCAATGGAAATCTCCACTCAAGCCGGACTCCGAAGTTCGGCTTTTTTTCTTGCCTCCTTCTTATAGGCGCCGGCAGCGAGTGCTCGAGAATTCCCCCCCCCTGTTTCTAGGGTTCTTTCCACGCAGTCATGGATTTCAATTCCTTCATAATTTCCTTCAGCCTTTGCTCGCGTCGCGCGTGAGCATCCATCGCCGTAAAGTCCGGTCTGGGCGTCAGCAAGTACGCTAGATTTAGCTTCTGGATCTCACCGATCTCCTGCCGTAGCGCCTCGACTCTTTCTCGAACGCCGTCCATGCACAACATCATATCTGCGGGTTTCCGGGAAGAAGCTCCATGAGCGATGCGTCCGGGCCAACATTCGCCACAGTTCCTAGAGCGTTAAGGGCTCAGGAGTACAGACTAAACCCTATTTGTAATTCTCGCGCCTGTGCATAGTATTTTCATTGTGTTGTCAGGTATACCCGCGTAAACAAGAACGCCGGCGTGGTTCACATTGGAGTGGAGATGAAAATGAAAGCAGTAACGTACCAAGGAGTCCGGCACATGTCTGTTTCCAATCAATCGAAACCGAGAATCGATTCCCTGGTGGATGCCATCCTGCTTGGACACCGACACACCGAGCCACAATCCAGCGCGAAGTTAGTCCTGTCGTCGATCAGACAATTCTGATTGTTGTTCATCGTTCTTCTTCTCCTCCGCAAGTGCCTTGATTTCTTCTGCTATCCCTTGATGCCTTTGTTGGCGTTGCCGATGAGCGTCTCGCTCAACTTGGGTTTTTGGTCCAGCCTCGTACTCACTATCCAGTTCTTTCAACACTGATATCTCTTTCAAAAGAGTGAGCACCTGAACGGATTTGTCGCTGCCCATGCTGATCCTCAGTCGATCCCTAGCTTCGATGCGAAATAGTGCACAGAAGATGTTTGCCAAACAGGAACAAACCCCAACGGTGTTCTAGGCATCAATCCGTGATCGTTCGATGGAGGTAAAATGAGCAAGAAAAACGGGCTGGCTGATCCGACCCGTCTCAAGCCTTTCGATCCTGAAGACGAACGATTCCTTCAGGTCGTTATCGAGACTCCAAAAGGAAGCCGCAACAAGTTTGCCTTCGACCCTGACGACCACATCTTCAAGCTGAAGAAGGTCTTGCCCGCGGGAATGGCATTCCCGTATGACTTCGGGTTTGTTCCCTCGACCAAAGCCGATGATGGCGATCCCGTGGACGTGTTGGTCTTGATGGATGAGCCTGCATTTCCCGGCTGCATGTTGACGTGCCGACCCATCGGCGTGATCCAAGGTGAGCAGGGCGACAAGAAAAACAAGGAGCGAAACGACCGGATAGTGGCAGTGGAGCAGGACGCTCACAGTTGGGCGGACATAAAAACTATTGATGATCTGGGGAAGGAGTTCTGTCGAGAATTGGAGAAGTTCTTTGTGAACTACCACAACCTTTCCGGCGAACGGTACAGGGTGCTGGGTGTGAAGGGGCCGGATCAAGCTCGAAAACTCGTGAAATCTGGGATGCGATAAGAGATGGAAAGCGATGAGCCAGATTCTCATCCGGTTCCTGATCGGCGGTACGGCTGTTTCTGTCTTCGCAATCCTAGGTGATCTGCTAAAACCAAAAAGCTTTGCCGGCTTGTTTGGTGCTGCGCCGTCAGTCGCACTTGCTACTTTAGGGCTGACGGTAGCGAGCGAAGGTGTATCCTACGCCGCCACAGAATCCCGCTCCATGATGGCCGGGGCGGTCGCATTCTTTGCCTACGCTTCTCTCGTCAGTTGGGTGATGATGCATCGCAAGTTGAAAGTTCTCTTTGTAACGATCTGCTCAATCCCGGTGTGGCTAGGGGTAGCTTTCGGACTCTGGTACCTCTGGCTGAAATAGCGATGCAGATCAAAGTCGATCTTTCGGTTCTTGGGCAAACGAAGTGGTACGACTATGCGGTTCGATTTCTCTTCGGAGGACTAATCACGGCTGTCGCGGGCATCATCGCCGAGAAGTTTGGACCCGGCATCGGCGGGATATTCTTGGCGTTCCCAGCGATCTTTCCAGCCAGCGCAACGCTAATTGAGAAACACGAGAGGCAGAAGAAAGAGAAGGAAGGGCTACAGGGAACGCAGCGCGGACGAGAGGCGGCCAGTATTGATGCCGCAGGTTCCGCGATGGGGAGCATCGGACTGTTGGTTTTTGCCTTCCTAGTTTGGCAACTGGCGCCCTGCCATAGTACGTTGATCGTGCTCATAGGTGCCACTGTTGCTTGGCTGACGGTTTCCATACTGACTTGGCACCTTCGAAAGCGACTGTAGGTGAAGTATCGTCGAACATTCGGCGCAAGTACGATCCGTGACTTCTTCTCCAGTTTGCGGAGCGCCAGTGCAATCGCGAGGACGCCAACTAAGTAACCGGCCTTCGATGTGGGTAGACTGTGACGAGAACTCCGGTCCCACGCTGACTAGCGTCTTTTGGATGGCCTCCTGAGACGCGGGTCTTTCTGTTTCTCAATCCTAAAGTAAGGTTCCTAGCAGACCCGCTGGCGCACGAACTCGCAACTTCGGAAGGAACCAAACCCTACCTCGATTGCTTGATTAAGGTGTACAGCGATAACGCTGCCGGACTCGAAGCCGCACTAGCAGTCATACGAGACTTGGCGCTAGAGAAGCGCTACACGTGGGCATCGGGATGCTTACAATCACAGAGGTTCCTGAACCATTAGATTCGATTTTCAATTCTCCGTGGAATTGACGTATGCGCTCTCGAATTCCCCTGATCCCAACGCCGGAGCCGTGGGCCTGGATTTCCAACAAACGCTCGGGCGATATCCCATTACCGTGATCCCGCACCTCTGTTCGGACACTTTCTCCTTTGCGAGCTACTCGGATAAGAGCGGTCTTGCTGCCAGAGTGTCGGTGGATATTTGTTAAGCATTCCTGCACCAGCCGGAAGATTGCAAGCTCGATATCGCTTGGCAGTCTTCCAACATTGTCGGCAACATCCAGCGTAATGGCTACGTCACTGCGTTCCGCCAGCCCCTCTACGTACATGTTAAGCGCAGACGCGAGACCGCTTTCGTCGAGCAGTGGTGGATGTAACAGGTAAGACGTAGTGCGTATCTCGCGATGTAATTGCTGAACAATCGCCTCAATCTCTTTACCTTCTCTTGCTAACTCCGGCGCAATGCCCTCTGCCCGGTGAACCAATTGCGCGAGGCTCATGCCCAGCACCGCCAATGTTTGCCCAGCACTGTCATGCAGTTCGCGGGCGATACGCCGTCGTTCTTCATCCTGCGCCTTCATCAGGCGTGTCATGTCATCGGCAATCCGAATCTTCTCTGCTGCCTCTTTCTGGTCATGGATATCGAGACAACCGCCAACGAATCCTTCAAACGTTCCATCCGGCGCGTAGCGCGGCACTCCTCGATCCAGTATCCAGCGGTATTGCCCCGTGTGATGCCGCATCCGATACTCCATTTCAAAGGGACGACGAGCATCGAAGTTGCTAACGTAGATTTGCAGGCAGCGGTCGAAGTCCTCTGGATGCACGTTCTCCGTCCAGCCATTGCCTGACTCTTGTTCGAGACTGCGTCCGACGAAATCCAACCATCCCTTATTGAAGTAATAGCAAAGCTTGTCCGTCCCCGACATCCAGACCATGACGGGCGAAGCATCCGTGATCACGCGAAAACGTTGTTCGCTTTCCCGCAATGCTTGCTCAGCCTGCTTTTGCGCTGTAATGTCCCGCGCCACTTTCGAGGCTCCAATTACACGCCCCGATGAATCTCGGACGGGAGAGATAGTCAGTGAGACATCGAGGAGACTGCCATCCTTCCGCTTGCGGACGGTGTGGAAATGGTCAACGCGCTCCCCTCGTCGGAGACGGTCGAGAATGTCTGACTCTTCGGCGTGGCGTTCGGGTGGAATGATCAGGGTGATATGTTGCCCGATGGCTTCTTCGGGGATGTACCCAAATATCCGTTCCGCACTCTTATTCCAACTCGTGATGATGCCATCAAGGTTCTTGCTGATAATGGCATCATCGGAGGAGGCTACAATGGCAGCCAACAGACCCGTTATTTCTTCTGCTCGCTCGCTCATATCCGGTGGCGACAATCTAACCACCTTAGGTTGTCGTCGAATACTGGGGAAGTGCTCGATCAGACCGCTAAGTTCCACAGACATAGCGTTCCCCGCCTGCCCTGCCGTTGGCGGGTTTCGCTAAAACTATCATTCTATGCTAGCGATTCTGCCCAGAGATGCCAAGTACAGTAAACACTGTAGGCGGCATCGCACTGCTCTCCGGATCAACGTTGGCCGGACATGAACCCACGCGGTCCGAGACGATGGACTCCGGCAGGAGTCTGTGCGCCTTGAGAGAGCCTTGTCGTATCGGCCTTGGAGAGCATCGGCCAAGTCTACTCTTCCCAAGGATTACTTGCTCCGGCCCGTCCCCGTAAACCGCTCCCCGCACGCCGGACACTCGATGTCGGAGCCATACCAGGCAACAAGCGCGAGCCACTCCGAAAACTAGGCTCCTCGATGGTTGGGTTCGCCGAATTGTAGAGCTTCTTGCTGCGACCGAGACCGGCGTGCGCCCGGCAGTCATGTTGGCCCCAACCACCAGACTTTAGTATCATGAACCGCGCATCGATATGGGGCGTTGCACTCGGCGCGAGAAGTTGAGGTGCTACTTGCCGGCGCCGGACCGGAGTTTCTTTGAAGCTTCGAATTCTGATAGCCGACGATCACGAGCTGGTACGCCGCGGGCTATGCATGCTTCTGCAAGCGCATCCGCACTGGGAAATTTGCGCGGAGGCGGCCGATGGACGCGAAGCAGTCGAGAAGGCCGCACAACTGAAGCCCGACATCGTGATTCTGGATGTCGGCATGCCGAACCTGAATGGCTTGGCCGCGACCCGGCTACTGACCCATCATGACCCCCATTGCAAAGTCATCGTTCTGACGATCACCGATGCCGACCAGGTGATACGGGAGGCCTTGGATGCCGGTGCTCGCGGGTTTGTCCTCAAGTCCGACGCCGCCCGGGACTTGGTTTCCGCGGTGGAAGCTCTCGAACGCAACCGGATGTTCTTCACTCCCCGAGTCAACGAAATGGTATTAGCTGGTTTTCTGGATAAAGGAGACACAGGCCCAAGCCGGCAGCCCCCAAGGCTGCCGAAACTAACCATGCGGGAGCGGGAGGTTATTCAGCTTGTAGCCGAAGGAAAGAGCACAAAAGAAGTCGCTTCCCAGCTTAACCTCAGCACCAAAACGGCGGAAACACACCGTAGCAATATCATGAGGAAACTAGGCGTTCATTCGATCAGAGATTTGGTGGTGTATGCACTCAAGAACAATATTATCCAGGTAGAAGTTCCCTCCCAAGGCAACGAACGCCCGGCCGGGTAGCGCGGGTAGACTACGCGCTCTTGCTTTTTCCTGCGATCATCAGGCCCGCACCCACGACGACGATGACGAGGCTAAGGGCATAAGGCACCCGATCGCTATGCTCGGTGGTTACGCCGAGGTGAACGTCACCGGCGCTGACGCCGTGATGTTCCGAGTGTGGGATGGGTACAAAGAAGGACAGAATCCCGAGAATCAAAACCACCAGACCGACCCCAAACAAAGATTTCATGAGAACCTCCAATTTTTGATTAAACCCACTGCATCCCGCACTATCAAGCCTCGCTGTGACACCGCCCATCAAGATTTCGGCCGCCCGTCGAGAAACTAACTGCCGAATTCTTCGCGAGTTCTTCCTGTTGATGAATGCCGGTGGATCTCTCTGTGTCCGACTTTGACCTTGCTTAGCCCTGCCGAACTCTCGAGCCGTCGGATAGGTTTTGGAACGCGATCTTGGATGCCCCGTTTGCGTCCGACGATGGCCGCAGTCCGGGGCCGCGCCTAAAGGGGCACGCTTGGATAGCGGGGACCAAAGCACCGCGGCTTTCTCAATCGCGAGGGATTATACTCAGCGCCTATGGATAGCCTCGTGCCTTGCTTCAAGCATCAGACGTAACGAGCGCGTCGAGGCTTTTGACGCTGCTTAGTATGGTTGTCGTCATAGCGGGACTCTATCTCGGACGGCCGGTGCTGATCCCGCTGGCCCTTGCCGTGGTTTTCGCATTCCTGCTATCCCCGTCGTCCACTCCTGACGTCTTGGCCGCGTTCCGTCTGCTCTGCTCGTGCTCGTGCTGTCCTTCGGGCTGCTCGCCGCAGTAAGAGAAGGTCGGCGTGAGTTGTGCAGATGCAATCGCGACTTCTCTGGCACAAATGGTGTCGTTGGTGGGGAACCTGGCGTCGGTAGACTTGGTACCCTCAACAAAGGGTGAAGAACAACCCTGACAACTCTCCTATGAAGCGCCATTAATTGAGCAGGATATTCGCCTGTTCGATCAAGCGGTCTGCCGGTTCCGATTTAGAAACGATCGCGGAAATACCGGCTACTCGCGCCTCCTGATCCACTGTGGGACCGATGTTGTTCGTGAACATCACTAAAGGGACGCGCGGCATCAATATCTTTAACGCGCGGGCGGCTTCAAACCCATTCATGATCGGCATCGAAAGATCCAAGACAATCAACTGCGGCTGCAGCTTCTGCGCTTTCTCAACGGCTTCAGCGCCATTTTCCGCGTCGCAAACGACAAAGCCGTGAGCCTGGAACAAGGAGCGCACCAGTTTCCGTACAGCCGCATGATCGTCGACGATCATGATGAGTTTTGTACTGGACATAAAAGGATGCCCCCTGAAGACATTGTGCACTCAGCGGCGAGACTTCACAACCGAGTCACCAGCGTATAAACGACTCCTCAACAACCCACTCACCGAAGAATAACGCCTGCTCCTGTGCAGGGTTGGAGCGGCCAGCAATACCCGCAAACGGAGAGCCGCAGGGTGTGTGGCCAACCTTTTCTCAACCTTTGCCCTCATACGTACCGCAAACTTAGCTTTGACGGAGGACCAGGTGAAAAAGACAAGTCTCGCAGTCGTTGTTGCAGCAAGTTTGGTTTTGATCTTCGCGACGGCTGCGCCGATGCACGCACAAGACGAGGAGAAACCGGCGCACCAGGAGGAGAAAGCCTCACAACCGAAGGAGGACAAGGCAGCACAACCCGCCAAGGAGGACAAAGCGGCAGCAGCACACCAGGACGATAAAGCCGCGCAACCTGCGCACCCTGGAGATAAGGCCTCCCAGCCGCAGGAGAGTAATAAACAGGAGAGTAATAAAGAGGACAAGGCCGCACAAGAAGACAAGCGTCCAGCTCAGAAACAGGAAACGGGCCAGACCACCCAGCAAGACAACAAACAAGTCCACGAAACCACAACCACGCAACACGCCGAGACACAAACGCAGCATACTGGTCGTATTCCAGACGACCGCTTTCGCGCCAATTTTGGCCGCGAGCATGTTTTCGTTATAAACCGTCCCGTGATAGTGGAGGGAGCGCCGAGATTCCAGTATGGCGGCTATTGGTTTATTATTGCTGCCCCATGGCCTGTTGGATGGGCCTACACCGATCAGGTGTATGTCGACTACATCAGCGGCGGATATTATCTTCTAAGCCCCATTCATCCGGGCGTGCAGGTTTCAATCAATGTCGTCTTGTGATCGGTGCCTGAGGCCACACGAGAGTGTGGCCCACTGTTTCTCGGTCAAAAACGTGTCGGGAAATTCGCTCAGAGCGGGCACAGTGAAAACCCTTAAAATAGTTCGAAATGTCGTGGGAACGGCGGGCGTGGTTTTCATCGGGCATGTATTTATCGCATCTCTGAAAGATGTCTGGCGTTACATCAAGATCAGCACTATGTGAGTGATCGCCCACTCGAACGGCCTTCTTGATGGCCCGCAGTTTCAGAAACGTTTCGCTTGGTTTCGATCCCAAGGCGTCTCCCAAAAGGTGTTAAACCTGTACCCGGACTATTCCCGCACACTACAGTGTCCACCTGATGGTCTGAAAACCGTAGAGGCGTATTCTGGCGCTGGTAACCCACAGTGACGACTGGATCCGTTGAACCGCTCGGCCCGCCCAGTCGGAGCAAAAGCTGCCAAC
This sequence comes from uncultured Acidobacteriota bacterium, assembly GCA_963838905.1. Classification (GTDB taxonomy): domain Bacteria; phylum Acidobacteriota; class Terriglobia; order Terriglobales; family Acidobacteriaceae; genus JABDBE01. The sequence continues at coordinate 93,146 of CAWITE010000008.1, read as the reverse complement.
CGTTCGCCGATTCAAGAAACAAGCTGAAGAAGCAAGATAGCTTAGTTGTGGAGGTCGTCCGCAAGGAGGCTTGCATGCTTTGGACAATCTTTGTGATTTTGCTGGTGTTGTGGCTCTTGGGTTTAGTCAGTTCGTACACATTGGGTGGTTACATTCACATTCTGCTGGTGGTGGCCCTAGTTGTCCTGGTTATCAACCTTCTAACGGGTCGCAAGACGGCGGTTTGATTTGCGTTTTTTTCTGTCGCTTGATGAAAAGCGATTTTGGACATCATCTAGCGATTATCAAGGAGTGATGACAATGAAATGGCCATTAAGATTGACGCCTCACATGCTCATGTTTACCTGCCTCGTGGTCGGAAGCTGGACATTGGCGAACACACAAGATAGTTCACAGCAGCCCGCGCCTGACAACACCAAGGTCAACCAGCCTGGCAACAGTTCGGCGCCTACCGCGGATCAGCAGAAAAATAACCGCTCTGACCGGGACATCACGCAGCAAATCCGCCAATCGGTTATGAAGGATAAGTCTCTATCGACATACGCCCACAACGTGAAGATTATCTCCCAAAATGGGATGGTCACATTAAAGGGGCCGGTCAGATCGGACGACGAAAAACAATCAGTCGAAGCCAAGGCTGCAGCAATCGTCGGCCAGGACAAAGTGACCAACGATCTGGAAGTTAAACCTAAGCAATAGAACATCCTAGAAGGAGATTCAAATGGCAGGCAAAAATACAGCAGTGTTCGGCATCTACCCGCACCAGACGAGTGTCGAGAGTGGCGTGGAGGCTCTGAAAGCGGCCGGTTTTTCAAATAATGACATCTCCGTGCTCTTCCCAAACAAGGAGGGCACGAAAGACTTCGCTCATGAGAAGAGCACTAAAGCGCCAGAAGGTGCTTCAGCCGGCGCTGGCACGGGAGTCCTCCTGGGCGGAGGATTGGGATGGCTCGTTGGGATAGGCGCTCTGGCGATTCCGGGACTTGGGCCATTCATTGCCGCTGGACCGATTGTGGCCGCGCTCGCGGGCGCGGGAGTCGGCGGCGCGGTTGGCGGTCTTACTGGAGCCCTGATTGGAATGGGAATTCCCGAGTACGAAGCCAAACGCTATGAAGGCCGCGTTAAGGATGGCGGAATTCTATTGTCCGTTCACTCCGATAGTTCCGACGAGACCAAGCGAGCGAAAGAGATTCTTGAGCGGACGGGCGCACAAGATATTTCCTCGACCGGCGAGGCCAGTGGCGAAAAAACCGTCACGACTCGAGTTGCTTAACAACCCTACCCGGCCTTACCCGGCGCGGAGAACTTCTTCGCCGGGTATCGCCAGCCGAGGTTATTGACACACGTTTTCGTACTCCGGTCCCGTACCTTGGCGGCACTGTTTGTAATCGGAGGATATCGAATCTTGCAGAGAGCATAAATGAAGTACTACGCGACATTCCTAATGTTGCCAGCGTGGCAACTACAGCCTGTTGGGATATGTGGGCGGGAACATCGCTCTGGAGGTCTTCTTCAGCGGACCCCACTCCTTGCTGTCTCGCATGCATCTCAACGATGCGCACGGAGCGCCAAACGCGGGTTCAAATCCGTGATCGACGGAGTTTAGACAGATCACGGGATGGACGAGGATGGGGTAAGGATCTTACCGATGTCCACGATTGCGAGCTCTTCAAAAGGGCTGGTTACGGAATTTTTCGAGTGGTTCGGCGAGCTCGGCATATTTTGCTGGCAAGTTGTGCGCGCCGCAGTGACACCGCCGTTTGAACTCGCCGAGTTGTTTCGACAGCTTGACGAGATTGGATCAAAGTCCCTGCCGCTGGTTGCTTTGGCGGGCGCCGCCACTGGTATCGTGCTCTCTTTGGAATCGCGTTATAGCCTCACCCGATTTGGCGCCAAATCGTTGCTTCCTTCCGCCATCGTGTTCTCGGTCATCCACGAGACCGGTCCAATCATCACCGGGCTGGTAGTTAGTGGCCGGGTAGGCGCTGGTATTGGCGCCGAGTTGGCCTCTATGAAAGTCACCGAGCAGATCGATGCCATCGAGGCATCTGCGGTAAACCCTTATCGTCTGCTGGCGGCGACCCGCATCCTGGCTTGTATCCTGATGCTGCCGCTGCTGACTCTTGCTGCCGACGCATGCGGCGTCGTAATGGGCTGGGCTACACAAGCCCTGGCTGAACCGCTTTCGTTTCACCAGTTCATCAATAGCGGTTTCAAGGGCACCGATTTTAACGATTTCTTGCCGCCCACTTTTAAGACCGCGGCATTTGGCCTGATTATCGGACTGGTCGCGTGTTTCCAGGGAATGCGAACGCAGGGAGGCGCCGAAGGCGTGGGCCGCGCGGCCACGAGTTCGGTGGTCCTGTCCTCGCTGTTCGTGATCCTGTCCGATGTCGTGCTGGTGAAATTCATCATCATATTCTTCCCGTGAACGCTGATCAGACAGCTCGCGAATCACGTACGCACGCAATCGACAGAGCTGCGATGAAGCCGGGGCGACCCGAAAAAGACGGCAGTATACCGGCTGTCGTCGTCGAGCGCTTGCATAAGTCCTTCGGAAATCAAAAGGTGTTGAATGGCATCAACCTGTCCGTGAGCAGTGGTAAGACCCTGGCGGTGTTGGGCCGCAGCGGCACCGGGAAGAGCGTATTGCTAAGGCTCATCATCGGTCTGCAAAAGTCTGATTCGGGATCGGTTCGCATTCAGGGACAAGATATTACCGGCCTCGATCTCGACGAACTCGGCGAAATCAGGAAGAAAATGGGTTTTCTGTTTCAGCACGCCGCGCTTTACGACTCGCTGACCGTCGCGCAGAACGTGGCGTTTCCGCTGCAGCACCATAAGAGAGAAATGTGGAAATCTGAGCAGGACGACCGGGTCAAGCAATTACTGGCGGAAGTGGGCATGGAGAGCGACCCCGAGAAGATGCCTTCGGAGCTCTCGGGTGGCATGCAGAAACGAGTCGGACTGGCACGTGCGCTGGCTCTGGAGCCCGATATTCTGCTGCTCGACGAGCCAACTGCCGGTCTCGATCCCATCAGTTCCGGAGAGATCAATGATCTGGTTCTCAAGCTTCAGGAAGAACATCACATGGCCTCCATCGTAGTGACCCATGATCTCCACAGCGCCAAGACCGTTGCGGACCGTCTCGCCCTGCTCAACGAAGGTAACGTGGTGATCAAAGGCAGCTTTGAAGAATTGCAGAAAAGTGATGACAAATTTGTCAGGGAATTTTTGAAGCATTCGTAGGAGGACGCATGTCGAGGGCGGCGCGGTTGGGAGCTTTCATCGTTGCGACACTGGCAATTCTGGCGGGCGGTATCTTCATCATCGGTAGTAAGCAGTATCTTTTCAGCTCCACCTACCAATTAAGAGCGCAATTCGACAATGTGGAGGGTCTGGATGATGGAGGCGACGTGCGGGTGGGCGGGGTTCACACGGGAACGGTCCGCAAGATCGTGTTGCCAAGAAAGCCGGGCGAAAAGGTCACGGTCGTCATGGATCTGGGCAAGTCGACGCATGCGATCATCAAGCAAGACTCCGTGGCTTCGATTGAAACCGAAGGGTTATTGGGCAACCAGTATATGGCAATCTCGGTTGGATCTTACGGGACAGCCGACGTGCGCGATGGCGATACTATCGCCAGTCAGCCGCCGCTCGAGATGTCAGACCTGCTTCAGAAGGCAAGCGGCCTTCTGGACGGTAGCCAAGAAGCCATTCAGAACGCCACTCGGGCGACGGCGAATCTGGACTCGATCAGCGCTAAAATCGATCGCGGCCAAGGAACGGCGGGAGCGCTGGTGAACGACAAACAGCTTTATAACAACCTCGAACAGACGTCGAGCTCCATGCGAGACACGATGGTCGAGGCTAAGGCAGGGGTTACCGACTTCCAGGAAAATATGGAAGCCATGAAACACAATTTCTTCTTGCGAGGGTATTTCAAAAACCGCGGCTACGAAGATTCCAGCGAGCTGGCAAGAAATGAGATTGAGCGGCTGCCACAGGGGACGCCGGTAAAAGAGTTTACATATCCCGCGAAGCAGATCTTCGACAAGCAAGATTCGGCCAAGCTAAAGAACCAGAAATCTCTAAATGACGGTGGCGAGTTCCTGGCCAACAACCAGTTCGGCTTTGCGGTGGTCGTGGCATCCGCTGGCATGGAAGGTGACACTCAAAAGGACTTGGTACTGACGGAAGCCCGGGCTGCCGTTGTGCGCGAATATCTGGTCGAGAACTTCGGATTCGACGATAGTACGCTCAAGACCCTGGGAATAGGCAAGCAGGCGGACGCGACGTCTGATTCCGGCTGGGGCACGGTGCAGATTCTCATCTATCCAGTCGGGACCGAGATTCCGCCCAATAAACAAAACCCCGCAGGTATGCCGTCGAAAACAGCCCCAGACCAGCCGGTTCAGTCTTCTGGGTCCCCATCACCGCAACCACAGTAGCATCCTCAATCGGTCACCCTGGAGCCGCAGCGACCGTGCAACCAAATTATGGGGCAAGCAACTGTGAACGGGAGTTCTGCACCTAAGCTCACGACGTTGCACCCATCCGTTCGAGTGTGCTCCGGATCGTCGTGGACCTCAGGATTGCTGGAGCTTTGACAAAATTGAAAGATTAGGCTGCAAACGTTTTCTGTCAGTCCGCGCAACCCGTAACAGGAAAGCAGCAACGGGCAAACGAAGGATAGTCAAGAAAGAGGAAATGTCATGCGCATAGCACCGTGCGTTCGTTCTCTGGTGTTCACATTTGTCGTACTGGCAGTTTCTGCGGCTTCGTTCGCCCAAGTAGGCATATCGATCACGATCGGCCCGCCCCCTCTTCCCGTGTACGAACAGCCCCTGTGTCCGGACGCTGGTTATCTTTGGACGCCCGGCTACTGGGCCTACGATTACGACATCGGTGACTATTATTGGGTACCGGGTACGTGGGTGCTGGCACCGCAACCAGGTTTCCTCTGGACCCCAGGCTGGTGGGGGTGGGGCGGCAGCGCATTTATTTTCCATGAAGGCTACTGGGGTCCGACGGTAGGTTTCTATGGCGGAATCGTTTACGGATTCGGTTATTTCGGTACTGGCTACGAAGGTGGGCGTTGGCAAAACGGGCAGTTCTTCTACAACCGCACCGTGAACAATGTGAACGTCACCAACATTCACAACACTTATAACACCACGGTGATCAACAACACGACGGTGAACCGGGTCAGCTATAACGGCGGCAGCGGTGGTGTCACGGCGCGTCCCACGCCCGCAGAAGAAGCGGCTGCAAATGAGAGGCACATTCCGCCGGTGGCCGCTCAAACTCAAAATGCGCAAGCTGCCCGCAATGACCCCCAGCAACGGGCGTCCGTCAACCATGGCAAGCCGGCGGTCGCGGCCACTCCTAAACCTGGAGAATTCAAGAGCGCCGGTGCCGTGCCGGCCAAGGAGGCTGGAGGGCCGTACACTCCGCCGGCCAATCGTGGCAAAGCTGCACCAACAGCCAACGAGCAGGCGGCTCGTCCCCAGAACAATGTTCCAAGGCCACCAACTGCAGTCCATCCTAACGATCTTCCGCCCGTGGAAAAAGCGGCTCCCCCAAAGACTGGGGACCCGGATCTGGATAAGAAATATCAGCAACAGCAGGAGGAGATGTCTGCGAGACAAAACAAGGAACGGCAGCAACTCCAGCAGCAGCAGGATCAAGAGCATCAGAACCTGGCGCGGGAGAATGCTGATGAAGCAAAAAAGCAGCAGGTAGAACAACAGCACCAGCAGCAGACGCAGCAATTGCAGCAACGGCACGTCCAGGAGCAGCAGCAGATGAAGGAAAGCCAGCAGCCAGCGCGACCCAAATAAGGTCCGAAAGAACCACCATGACAAGTCACAAAACGGCGCACCGGACTCAAGAGGGTGTGCAGAAGGTCGAAGACACAACGCAGCCGAATGAAGCGCGCAAACAAAAACCATCATGAGCAGAACGAATTCGCCGCACCAAACGACGTTCATTAGCGATATTGAAGCCATTCGTAAACGCGCCCGCCAGCACATCGAAGACGGCGCCGTGACCGATGGCTACAAAGGTGACCGCAAAGTAGTCATCAAGATCCTCAACGAGGCGCTGGCCACCGAGATTGTTTGCGTATTGCGATACAAGCGCCATCATTACACGGCAAAGGGAATTCATTCCTTGGCAGTGGCGGAGGAGTTCCTGGAGCATGCGAACGAAGAGCAAGGTCATGCCGACTGGATCGCGGAGCGAATCACGCAACTCGACGGTGAGCCCAACTTCGACCCGGCGGGTCTTCTCACTCGAAGCCACTCCCAATATGTCGAGGGAGACAGCCTGGTGGAGATGATCAAGGAAGACCTCATTGCGGAGCGGATTGCGATTGAATCCTATTCGGAGATTATTCGCTATCTCGCCGACAACGATCCCACCAGCCGCAGACTCATGGAAGAGATCCTTGCCAACGAAGAAGAGCACGCCGAAGAAATGAGGACGTTGTTGGAGTCGATCGGCAAAGAAGAAAAGAAGTAGGAGCGCTAGGCTCGAAGCACAGGAGAGGTTATGAGAACGATATTACTCATTGTCTTGATTTTGCTATTGCTGGGCGCATTGCCTACCTGGCCGTATAGCGCAAGCTGGGGGTACTACCCGAGCGGCGGATTAGGCCTGGTGCTGATCATACTGGTGATATTGGCTCTGACCGGTCGGTTGTAGCGCGGGCAGCGCTACGGTATGGGAGCAGTTCGAATGAAAAAGAGCGCGAAGAAAGAGGCGATGATCAACAAGTTCGCTCGCACGGTGGGTCACGCCGCCGGCACGGTTGCAAAAGCGACGCAAGACTTAGCGGCGAGTGCCGCAGCCCTTGTTAAAACCGATAAGACGCGACCGGACAAGCCGCGACGCAGGGCCCCACGGACTTCTAGGCGGCAACCCAGGAGTCCGCGTTCCACTCGACCCCACTCCAGTGCAAAGAAGAAAAGCAAAGGTGCGAAATCCGCAATGCGACGATCCCGGAAACACGCTTCGTGAAGTACCGACATTAGGTTCACCGAGTACAGCCTTCACCCGATGGTGCTAAATCGGATGGAGCGTACTCTACTTGTGAGGCAAGCCACGACGACTGGACGTCTTTTCCGCGAACCCATTCGGTTAAACGCCAGTCCGAACTTTCATCCCGTCTTCTGATCAAGAAGCGAGCTGAAAATTGGTACTCAGGAAGTTATTGGTCAAGGTCCGTGAAAAAGGATCAAGTTTCCGGAAAAATTGACCAGGCTGTCGGAAAGGTTAAACAAAGCGTCGGAGACGCCGTCGGAAATGAAGATTTAGCCAACAAGGGCATCATCGACCAAGCTAAGGGCGCAGCGAAAGAAACTTGGGGAAATGCGAAAGACGCCGCACAGCAGGTGCAGGAGTCTCACAAAGAAGCTGCGGTCGAAAACAGCGAGAGCACCCGAGACGAAGTCAGTCAATCCATCGAGAACACCAAGGACAAGCTCAAAGGCAAGATCGAGGAATTTAAGCAGCGTCATTCGGCCTGACATGTTTTGAACCGGGCTCTCATGTTTCTCTCCCCGCGCTGAGTTCGAGAGATTCAATTTCATATCGAAGAGGGAGTCCATATGCAGCAATCCGTAGTTGCTCGCCCAATCACCGATCGTCAATTCTCATCGGCGGAAATTCCAGATAAAAATGAGTCGTACTCGTCCGGCGTTTCCTGGGCGGCGGTGATTGGCGGAGCGTTCGTGTCCGCCTCGCTGGCACTCATTCTGCTCTCGCTTGGGACCGGGTTAGGATTTTCCGCTATTTCGCCATGGTCGAATGTTGGGGCCTCGGCTTCCACAGTCGGAAAAGGCGCCATCGCATGGCTGATTCTGACGCAAATCCTGGCGTCCGCCATGGGTGGCTATTTGGCGGGCCGACTCCGCACGAAGTGGGCCGATGTCCATACCGACGAGGTCTACTTTCGCGACACGGCGCATGGATTTCTGGTGTGGGCGGTAGGACTCGTGATTACTGCGTCGTTGCTGGCAACCGCGGCCACGTCCCTTGCGGGCGGACCGGCACGACGCGATGCTACTGGGAGCACGGCGGCGGCAGAGACAGGCATGTTCAATCCGAGTGCCTATTTTGTTGACACCTTGTTACGTTCCAATGGCTCAGTCGTGAGCGGAAACGAAATTGCCGTGCGTGGCGAGGTAGACCGCATATTCGGGCATGCCCTGTCCCAGGGATCGATTCCTCCAACCGACACCACCTATCTGGCGCAACTGGTAGCGGCGAGAACGGGACTGAGCCAAACCGATGCTGAGAGGCGTGTATCCGATGTCTTTGGAGAAGCTCAGCAATCCGCAGAACGCGCCCGCAAAGCGCTCGCGCATTTCTCCTTGTGGCTATTCGTGGCTCTCTTGAGCGGAGCGTTCTGCGCCAGCTACGCCGGCACGATCGGAGGTAAGCAACGCGACCATGTCAGGGTGTAGGAGTATCCAAGATGGACGAACATCACAAGGGCGTGCGTTCACCCTAATTAAGGAGGCTTACCATGCGTTCGATCATACTCTTGCTGCTCGGCGTGCCCATTCCGATCGTTATTTTGGTTGCCCTGCTCAGCCACTGACGAGAAGGACTTAGTTTCTGATCACAGTCCGGCTCTCTTAAGCAAGTTCACCGACAACTGATTTATCAACAAGTAGAGAGGCTTACATGAAAACGAAGGTGGTTACATTCTTCATCGCGGCGGCAGTGCTGGCATCCGCCGAAACCTATGAGCAGCGACTATCCGACTCGACAACGGTTCTCCACGAGATGTCCCAGGCGTCGGACAAGGGTATTCCGCAGGATTTGCTGCAGAAAGCGCGCTGCGTGGTGGTGGTGCCTGGGTTAAAGAAAGTGGCATTTATCGGCGGCGGTAAGTATGGCCGTGGTTACGCGTCTTGCGTCACCGGAAAAGGATGGAGCCCGCCGGCTGCCGTCAGAATCGAGGGGGGCAGCTTTGGCCTTCAACTCGGCGGGTCTTCAACCGATGTCATCATGCTGGTGCTCAACGAGGGCGGCATGAAAAAACTGTTGTCCGATAAATTTACCCTTGGCGGGGAAGCTGCCGCTGCCGCCGGGCCTGTTGGGCGCAACACGAGCGCGAACACCGACGTTCTGATGAAGGCGGAAATCCTCTCTTGGTCCAGGTCGCGTGGTGTCTTCGCTGGAATATCGTTGGAGGGCGCGACTCTCCGTCAGGACGAGGACGAGAACGCGAAGTTGTATGGCAAACCGCTCACCAACGAGGAAGTGCTGACCGGCACGATAAAACGGCCTGCGATGGCGGGTCCGTTCCTGGCGCAACTCCAGCGTTTCTCGGGTAAGGGAGTGCCGCCGGCAGTTGTGCCCGCCAAGAGTCACCAGCCGATGCTCCCGCAGAACGGTCAGACTACGGCCACGGTGGCCCAGAACAATTCGAGCAACTCCGCTTCGGACAATACGGCCAATAATCGGTCCGATCAGGCGCCATCAGCGATGACAGCGGATCATCAAAGGAATGGTAAGAGTGATCTTGACCTGACTGCCAGCATTCGGCGCAGCATCGTCGCCGACAACTCGCTGTCGACCTATGCTCACAACATCAAGATCGTTGTGCAGAACGGAGTGGCTACTCTTAAGGGACCGGTGCGATCCGAGGACGAGAAGGCGGCAATAGAAGCAAAAGCTGCCGCTGTCGTTGGCCCGGATCACGTTGTTGATCAGATGGAAATCGCGGCACAATAATTCAAGTTTGCGGCTCCGGCGACACATAGCCAACGTAAACGTTGGCGCCCTCGGAGCCGTCTTAATTTTTTCTTTTTATTTGGCCTCTTCGTACCTCTTTAAGACGCCGCACTTTGGGCCAACCGTCACTTGCCTTTTGTGCAACTAACCTACGGACCACAATTCAAGTGTCGCGCTCAGACGCGCGATGCTCAAGGGAGACTTACATGACAGACGATATGAAAAAGGACCAGCGACAGAATCCGGGACAATCGAGTCAACAGCCCGGACAACCGCAGCAGAAACAGGATGATCCTTCAAGAAAGAATCCTGCTCAGGATCGTACTCAGGAACAGGACGACAAGCAGAAGCAGGACCAGGGCGGCCAGCGCCGGGCTTCCTAAGCTTTCATCTGGGTCCCGGCCTAGGCTGGCGGGACCTTTATTTTATACGTCACTTACCCAAAGCGATTTCAGGAGGAAACATGCTAAACGACAGCTTGAAGAAACTGTATATAGACGAATTGAAGGATCTGTATAGCGCCGAGAATCAGTTGGTTAAAGCGCTTCCGAAGATGGCGAAGGCTGCCTCGTCGGAGCACCTGCGAAAGGGCTTCGAAAAGCATCTGGAACAAACTAAGGGGCACGTCGAGCGCCTTGTACTGATCTTCCGCTCCCTGGATGAGAGCCCAAAGGGCAAGAAATGCGTGGGCATGGAAGGTTTGATTAAGGAGGGGTCTGAAGTCATCGGGGAGGACTTCGACGGGGCGGTCATGGACGCGGCCTTGATCGGCGCCGCCCAGCGCGTGGAACATTACGAGATTGCCGCTTACGGAACGGTGCGCGAATTCGCCACAATTCTGGACGAACCGAAGCACGCTTCTTTGCTGGAAGAGACTCTCAACGAGGAAAAAGAAACCGACCAAAAACTGACCGATCTCTCACGAGAAATCAATACACAAGCAATTGAAGAAGGCCCTGCGGAGGAGCGGGCCAAGTCGAATCAGGTTCGGAAAATGCCAAAACGTGTCGCGTAGTCATAGCGCTGGCGATATAGTTCCTGCACGTTCTGCAATTCGGACCGGTCAGCCGCGCCGGTCCGAACAAAAATGATCTGTAGCGCTCGTTCACTGTGAAGTGACACTCGAGTCAATTGGCACAGAAGTCGTACAACCGTTCCTTTGCGATCGGACTCAATGCGAAAGTAGCCCTCCGAGTTCTCTCACTCGCTCACTCATTCCGACCAAACCCACACCCACGCCCCGACGGCTTGAACCGAACCGTTCGAGCATTTCCGTAGGACGTTGTCCGATCCGAATCTCCTGAAGTTCGCGATCAGCGATTTCAGCAATGTCGGACAGAGCACTCGACTTGCTTCGATCGTCGCTAACTTTGTTCCGGAGTGTTGCCAAGGCCATCTTCGATGCCGTAAGGGTCTCGCCTGTGCTGTCGTGCAAATCGCGAGCCACCCTGCGCCTCTCTTCATCCTGGGTCCTCAGCAGTCACTGAGAAAGGGCCCGCAATGCCGCCGTGCGTGCCGCCACCTGAGATTCAAGTTCGGCGTGCGAATATCTTAATGCCTCCTCGTCATTTCGTTTTTCCGTGACATCTCGGCTAAGCGTGACGCGACACACGACTTGGCCGTCATCGTTCTTGACCGGAAAGGTTGATACATCAATCAAGCGAGACTGTCCATTTATACTAGCCACAAGTTAGTCGCCGTTGGTCGGACACGTGGTCCGATCGCCGCCCCGCCCGATTGCGCTTTTCGCGCAGAAAAAACAATAACGTAGTCGCTCGCCATCAGCGCCAACGTCGTGCGGGTCCTTGATGAGAAAGCGGTGCGGGTCCAAGACCAGCTTAACTCGCTTCCCGGCGCTTACATCGATGGCGGCCAAATTGGTGCCGGATCTCGTTCTCCGCCTGCTCCACATGGCCGCGAAGGTACACTGGAACCGGAAATCGCATGTTGCAAGCTTCGCAAATTCCCAATGGTGACGCGGCGTCGGTAAGCTTCATGATCCGAAGTCGACGCGTTTGTAAGGTTCCCGACCGTGTCTCCTCGAAAATCGCCCACTTGCATTCGTGCCGGGCAAACTTGTCCCGAAGATACTGCGCAGCTGCTTCCGGCTGCTTCATAAGTTGCTGAGGAGTCAGAAACTTCAGATGGCACTTGGCACAACCCGCTAAGGATGGTGTCTTGCCCACATACTGATGGAACACCAGTTCGAGATCGCCCATACCAGTATTCAGTCTGGCATCTCTTGCCGCGGCTGCGCCATACAGCGTTTGCCGCACAATGTAATTTCATATCTCTTGGAAGCCCGATTAGCGACTACACTATTCACCGTATTGGCCGAGATTTGTCGAGGGGCACCGTAATGTCCTGCAGCATATAGCCGATGATCGGGATGTTCTCGGCTTCAAGGTCGTTCATCCACCCGTTATTGCAAATACCACAGACGGTCTTGACGGTAAGTTCGGATGAGGAATGATCACTTTTTCGGATTTGCCCCGCTGCATTTTGAGCGGGCCAAAATCCTTCCGCTCGTGAGTCCACTTCGGCCATGATGTTCTAGGCTTCCCGAGTTGTTATCGCAAAAGATGCAGGGTACGGGCATACCCAACATCCAAATCGGAGAAGACCGCCCGCTCCAGTTGCTCGATGACTCGGCACAGGAGCTCCACGGCGCGATTTGGTCCGTGGACAATCCCGAGAATGCCGAAATTCGAGAGGAGGACGGCCGCGCTGCTACATGCGAAAGCCAGCGGTAGGGTGCGAGTCAGTGCCGCAATGGGCGGGGAGATGAGATTTCGGGAGATTAAAATCTCGTCTGCTATCCGGCCGATTCCGGAAGGCACGACAAAATGAGGAATGGATCCTATCGGTCGTGAAATTGGAGATCTACCTGCGGTCCCAACCGTCGATGGACCCCACATGTATTCTTTGGAACAAACTGCGAACAACAGTACCTATCTGTGTGCCGTCAGAGATGATGGCATCCAGGTCTGGAACTGGCTGATGCCGGAACAGACTCACGATGTTGAGTTGGTTTGCGGCGACTGGCTTGGCGGCGCATTGATAAGTGCAACCACGGGCAGCGTCATTACAGACGGATTGGGGGGCGTACTCTTGTCACTCAGATGGTCGCACAACGCCATAGTGGGCGCTGAGCAGCGCGTCGTTTAGGAGGGTTCAAGTCCCTCTGGCGCTCAAATGAGGAGCGTCATATCCGAAAGCGGGGATAAAATCTCCCTGGCCGGAGAAAGTGGAAGGTATGGAGACGTCTAAACGGGCACGAAGGCGAAAGCTGGATGCAGCCAAGACCGACCTGGAGCCACCGCTTGCTGTACTTCGGAGGGCAGGGTGTCCATCAAGTAGAAGATCACAAGATGGAATCCGAAGGGCACCTCTTCCCGTGGCGCGCATACGTAAGATTTTCTCAGCCCGATCCGGAGATTTCCACAGGAAAATTCTTGGAGCTGGCGAAAAAGTAGCCCAGCTCAATCGCACTACCAGCAGAAGAAGTCACGATGAACCTTCCCAAGAACGAACGATGCCCCTCCACACTCATTTTTCTTTTCTGCTTCGGTCGGGAACAGTTTCAGATACACCCTGAATTCGCCTCGCAGGTGAGGGAAGGCAAAAATTCGTGTCTGTCGCTTCTGGCGAGAAGCGTCCCGACCTGCGGTCCAGAAGTCGACGATGCGAACGATCTAAATTTCGTCCGGGAGCTGATTGCAAACATGGCCACGATTCCGAAACCGGTTGTACCGGCATGCTATTGGCGTGAAAACGACCCCTTGCTCACGCCCCAGCAGGTCGCTGAACGCTTGAATACATTGCTCGATTGGGTTTGGGATCACTCGTCAAGAAAGATGCCGCTCTTACCCGTCATACTAATAGAGTTTCACCGGTTCCTGGATAGTCAGGTTCCGATTGAACAGGGTGCCTGATTGTTGGTGGTGGACGCCCAGACGGGTCAGATTTGGTTTGGTTGGGTTTTTGAGCAAACGCTGCTTCGCAGCGGCTGAAGAATGACACGTCACCCCAGAATGGGTGCTGCAGGTTAACTTTCGTTAACGTTCGTGAACTATTTGAAAAAACAGAGACTGCGCCGCTGCAGGCTAGTTTTCGTTAACGAACGTGAACTATTTGAAAACACAGAGACTGCGTCTTTCACGGCGTTTGGGAAGAAGAGCCTATGGTCAAACGGAACCCTCGAACCAAGTCCATAGGGACAAGAGTTAGCGAGGAGGAATACGCCCGCCTGGAGCGGGTAGCTCAGAAGGCCTCCAAGACATTAGCTGAGTGGTGCCGGGAGGTGATGCTGAACAGCGCGAACGGCGGCGCGGCTGATACCGCTGCGGGCGCCCGGGCCGAAGCGCTTATGGCCGAAGTGGTAGCACTTCGGACCATCCTGATAAACGTGCTGTTCAGACAGTCCAATGGGGAGCGGCTAACAGCCGAGGAGATGCAGCGACTCATTGACAGGGCCGATTCGGACAAGTTGAGGAAGGCGCGGGAGCGGCTCTTGCAGGCGCAAGAGTCAGAAGGTCAACGGAAAGAGAAATCCCGATCGTTTTTCGTGGTTTCGGGTTCCATAGAGGGTGGGTGTGGGGGCATTCGATGAGCCAAGTGATGGGTTCGCAGTGAGCATCAGCCGCATCCCATAATGATCACTGTTCGGCTCCTTTTCACCCGAGCCTTCATGTCTGGTTTGGTACCACCAAGCTTACTCGGGCCTGGGAGCCGGCATTGTTATGGTTGACCGGCCCGATCTTCGGTCAAGGGTCAAAACGCGCTATCGCGATTTTTCGCCAACCATCGTGCCGAGAAGCCGCCAACTTCCTCACCCTCATTGACTTGACCCAGCCCCAGTCCTAAGATTTCAGCCCAATGATTGGGCTGACCATCTCGCACTACCGCATCGTCGAGAAGCTCGGCGGCGGCGGGATGGGTGTGGTGTACAAGGCCGAGGACACTGAGCTTGGGCGCTTCGTTGCCCTGAAGTTTCTTCCTGAAGACCTCGCCCAGGACCCACAGGCTTTGGAACGTTTTCGCCGGGAGGCACGCGCTGCGTCTGCCCTGAACCATCCGAACATCTGCACGATATATGAAATCGGCAAGCACGATGGTCGTTCTTTCATCGCCATGGAGTTTCTGGACGGCGCTACTCTGAAGCACCGCATCGCTGGGCATCCTTTGGAAACTGAGTTGATTCTATCGCTCGCCGTCGAGATTGCTGACGCGCTCGATGCTGCCCACTCCAAAGGTATCGTCCACCGCGACATCAAACCTGCAAATATCTTTGTCACCAAGCGCTGGCACGCTAAAATCCTAGATTTTGGATTGGCTAAAATAAATGCCACTTCAAGTGATCCCAGTGCTTTGACGACTTCGGTGAGCACCGACTTGACCAGCGAGGGGGCAACGCTGGGAACGATGGGATACATGTCGCGGGAGCAAATCCGGGCCAAGGAGTTGGATGCTCGGACTGATTTGTTTTCCTTTGGCGTCGTTCTCTACGAAGCGGCGACAGGCCGATGCCCTTCCGTGGGGAAAGCGCGGGAATCATCTTCGATTCCATCCTGAACCGGGAACCTATTCCTCCAGTGCGGCTGAATCCCGACGTGGCTCCGGAGTTAGAAGGGATCATCAATAAGTGTCTGGAGAAAGACCGCGACCTGCGCTATCAGAATGCCACCGATGTCAGAACCGATCTGCAACGGCTTAAGCGGGACACAGAGTCGGCGCGAGTGACAATCAGTACAAAAGCCGCAGGCGCAAGTGGCATCGGGAAACGCTGGAAGATCGTTGTTCCTGCTGCCGTCGCTCTGCTTGCGTTGTCAGTGGGTGGTTACTTCTATTTCCACCGCACACCTAAGCTCACCGACAAGGACACCATCGTTCTTGCGGACTTCACGAACACGACCGGCGATCCGGTGTTTGATGGCACACTGCAGCAAGGGCTTTCCGTACAATTGGAACAATCACCGTTCTTGAGCATCATCTCCACTCAGCAAATCCAGCAGACCCTACAGATGATGGGGCAGAAGCCGGACGCGAGACTCACGCCGGAGATTGCGCGGGAACTTTGCCAGCGGACGGCGAGCGCCGCGGTCCTCGACGGTTCGATTGCGCAGATTGGCACGCAGTACCTGCTGACGCTTAAGGCCATCAACTGCGCAAGCGGAGAATCGCTGGCGAGCACGGAAGCTCAGGCGAGCGACAAGAACGTATCCGTGCGGCCAAGTACACGGTTGACGGCGGTGCGAGAGGGATGAGAGAAGTTTTCAGAAGTGCGTCTTGGCCGCCCAGGCTTTGGGCGTGAGTCCGGTGACGTTCTGTATGGATGTGTCGGCGAGACCGGGCAGGATGTCGGCCAGATATTGGCGCACCGGGATGGCGAGCCGGCGGCAGCTTTCGATAACGGAGAGAATGGCGGCCACGCGCGGGCCGGCTTGAGGGCTGCCGATATGGATCCAGTTCTTGCGTCCAGTCGCCACCGGACGCATGGAGTTCTCGGCCACGTTATTGCTGAGCTCCAGTTGCGGGTGGTCGAGGAAGCAGGTCAGCTTTATCCAAAGCGCCAGCGTGTAGTTGCACGCCTGGCCCGCCTTGCTGCGGGGCAGTACGGTTTTGCTCGTGGCCAGGATGTGTTCCCGGATTTTGGCGAGCAGTGGAGGAGCTTTCTCCTGGCGCAGAAGATGACGTGCGGCCTGATCCATCTTCTCCTCGCGCGCCTGGGCGTCGATCAGAAACAACTGGTCTATCAGTTCGACCGCGCGAATCGAGCCGGCGTCCTGCGGGTTGAGTTTGACCGCATCCACAAAGTTCCTTCGCGCATGGCTCCAGCAGCAGGCGTGCACCATCCCAGGCCCGCCGAGGCCGCGCTCGTAGGCTATGTAATCGTCGGTTTGGAGAATGCCCGCGAAGGCGCCGAGGAACTGCTTCGGCCCTTCGCGTCCGCGGCTCATGCGAAAATCGAAGACCGCCCCAGCCCCCGGCGTTCCGTACTGCCAGAGGTAGGCTTGATGGTTCTTACCTCGTTTGTCGTGCGTCTGCACATCGATCGGGGTTTCGTCGGCCTGGATGTAACCGCTGGCCAGCAACTCCCTGCGCATGGCGCCGACCACCGGGGAGAGCATCTCGCCGACCGTCATCACCCAGCCGCACATCGTGGCCCGCGTGATCTCGATGCCCGCATCGCGCAGCAGGATAGCGCTCTGACGATAGAGTGGGCAGTGATTGGCATACTTGCTGACGATGGTGTCGATAATCACCTCGTCGGCCACCAGGCTCTTATCGATGATGCGCGGGGGAAGCGGCGCCATGGCGACGCCCTGCTCCTCGCACCGCTTGCAGGCGCGCTTCTCGCGCTTGGTCACTTCCACGTAGTACTCGGCCGGATTGACCTTCAGCACTTCGCTCTCGTCGTAGCCGATCACTTTCGTTTCCGCGCCGCACTTTCCGCACACGCACTGCTCGGCCGTGCAAGCGACGATCTTCTCCACGCGCGGCAGATCTGCGGAAAAGGTCTGCCGGCCGGGATGCGCGCGCCGCTTCCGCTGCTTCTCGCCGTCCGGTGCCGGCAACCCCTCGCGCTCGCTCTCCGCCTGAACTTCCTGGTTCGAGACCCCGGGCTCTTCCTCCAGTAACTGCAGTTGGAGATTACTCAGCTTTTCACTGCCTGGTCCGTACTTGGCGATCCGCCGCAGACGCAGATGTTCTTCCAGCACCTGGATCTTCAGTCGCGCATACTGTAACTCGCTCCTGGTTGTATCTAACTGCTTCGACGCCGCCCCGAACTGCTCTTCATAAGTCGCAACCCTGTCGCTCAGAGTGGCAAACAAAGCCTGGGGAAGCTGCTCCTTCAGTTGTTCGAGAACTTCGACGGGGAAACAACGCTCTGCCTCAGCAGTGGGCATCGCGGCAGCCGGTGGAGTCGCACTCACGATGCTTCTTTGATAACAGATCTGACTGTGGATAAGTGAACGAAATCGCCAGTGTTTATGCTGGCATTCGTAACTTATCGGATTCTTCCATGAGCGGCTTGCGATACCATTTCCGCCGCCGCGTCTCGCTCAAATCAATGCCCCCCAACAACAGCGCCAGTTCCTCGTGGCTCAGCACGATCTTCGTGGCCGAAGTGTCTGCTCCCGGCCAGCGAAACCTTCCTCCGTCCAATTTCTTCCAGCATATCCATAGTCCACTATGGTCATATACCAACAGCTTCAGGCGATTGCGCCGCGCATTGGTGAACAAGAAAACGTGGCCGCTCTCGGGATCGCAGCCCAGATGGTCGCGCACCAAACCGTACAAACCGTTAAATCCCTTGCGCATGTCCGTGGCTCCGGTGGCCACGTAGATCCGCGTCGCTGGCCCAAATCCGAACATCGCCCTATACCTTGTCCAACACCGTCAGCAGGCACTCCAGTGTGGCCGCATCGAAGCCCCGGTTCACTTCGATCCTGCGTCCGCTGGTCAACCCCACCACCAACCCGCTGCTGGTGCTCGCCGATCTCCCGCTCGCTGTCCTTATCTCCACCGCCAACAATCGATTGTCTGCCCTGCTTCCTTGATCCTGGGCGCGTTGTTTTCTCAGATGACGATCGAGAGTACTTCGCGAGATCCCTCGACTGCCGCAGAATTCACTCTGCGGCATGCCGCTAGTTGCAAACTCCGACACAATCTGCCGAATCTCTTCCCGTGTCCGTCGTTTTGCCGTGGCTACGTTCGTCTGATGATCCATAGCCGCATTTCAACACGGGCTCTGCGCCTTGACTAGGTGGGTTGCTCACACGCTTACACAAGAACCATGTACTCGACGCTTTAGGAAAGACAGCTTCGGAAATTCGCAACAAGCTGGGCGAGTCGCTAAACACGGTGCAAAAGTTCGATACGCCCCTTCAGCAAGCGACTACGTCGTCGCTTGAAGCCCTTAATTCATTCAGCTTAGGCTACAAAGTTGCCACCACAGGAGGTGGGTCGGCAGCAGCGATTCCTTTTTTCAAACATGCCATCGAACTGGACCCAAATTTTGCGCTAGCGTATGCACTCCTGGGCCGCGTATACGGGGACATCAAGGAGTACAGCCTGTCGGCCGACAACACCCGCAAGGCTTATGAACTCCGCGATCGCGCCAGTGAGCCGGAAAAGTATTTCATCTCCGCATCCTTCTACGCCATCATCGGAAACCTGGAGAAGGCGGAACAAATATGTGAACTTTGGACGCAGACCTATCCGCACGCTCCGGGGCCGCGCGGGTTTCTGTCGGGGATTATTTACCCACCTATGGGGCAATACGAGAAAGCGGCCCAAGAAGCCCGAGAGGGAGTCGGTCTCGATCCAAGCTTTCCCATCTTTTACGCCAATCTTATGTTTGGGGACATCGCTCTTGACCGCCTCGATGATGCCAGGGCCACTTATGAACAGGCTCTCAAACGCAAGCTCGACCCGTTTTCTTTCCTTCATTTCGCCCTATACCAGATTGCCTTTCGGCAAAGCGATGAGGGTGGAATGTCGCAACAGGTGGCATGGTCGGCGGGCAAGCCCGGAATCGAGGATTGGCTTCTCGACTTGCAAGCCAATACTGCAGCTTATTCAGGGCGGCTTAGGGAAGCTCGAGAGCTTACTCGCCGGGCAGTAGATTCTGCCGAACGGGCAGATAAAAAGGAAACCTCCGCCACGTACTCTGCCGTCGCTGGTCTGCGGGAAGCGTTGTTCGGCGACGCGGACGAAGCGCGACGCCTGACTTCGACTCTGGAGGGCAGCCCCGGCCGCGATGTGGAATATCTGGCTGCGCTAGCCTTGGCGTATGCGGGAGGTGGTAAGAGGGTGCAGCCAATGATCGACGATCTGGACAAGCGGTTTCCGCAGACCACAATCGTCCAGTACAACTACCTGCCAACTCTCCGCGCGAAGGTTGCGCTTAGCGGGTTTCACGCTTCTGAGGCCGTTGAAAATCTAAGAGGGGCCATACCGTTTGAGTTAGGTAAGGCCAGCGCTAGCAACGCATGGATGACCATGTATCCGGTATATGTGCGCGGCGAAGCCTTTCTGGCCGCCCGTCAGGGCAGCGAAGCCGTTGAGGAGTACCGGAAAATCCTCGAGCATCGTGGGATTGTACTCAACGAACCCATCGGCGCACTGGCACATCTCCAAATCGGCCGTGCCTACGCCATGCAAGGCGACATCGCGAAGGCCAAGGCGGCCTATCAGGATTTCCTCACCCTCTGGAAAGACGCCGACCCCGACATCCCCATTTTGAAGCAGGCCCAAGCCGAGTACGCGAAGTTGCAGTAGGTCAGTTGTTGCAACCAGGCCATATCACTCAAAACCCCTCAATGAGCATTATCGCGATCTTACATCAAATACGATGGACCAACTAACGGGCCGCAGGACCTTGCGGCTCCAATTGTACGACCAGCTTCTTCTCTTCACCCGGTTGCAAACGAATGGTTGCAGGTCGAGAAGGATCAGATGGGTCGTGGTAGACCCATGTTTTATAGCCGCTGGCGGAGACTGTGAGAACGAGATACTTGTACGGGGGAGCTAGGGCGCGCTCGTTCACTTGGCTGATTGTCTGCCCACCTGAGTAGTTGCTATTCGGTTGGTCGCGATTAGAGATCGCCCAGCTTACCTGAAAAACTAGTATGGCTTCTCCTGTAGATCTGTCCTTAACGCTCGGAAGTATCACGGCCGGTTTAGGGCCGAGCTTTAATACAACTGTCGCCGACGGCTGGTTCGGTGTTAGCGTGACCTCATCTTTTACGCTGGTGCCGGCGAACGCGACATAGCCATCTTCCAGCTTAATTGCCTCGACGCTGATCGCTCCCATCGCTAAGTGATGAATGAGGAATTGGCCCGCTTCATCGGTTGTTGCTGGACAGTCGCCACGCGCTTCTCTGGATCCCGAAGGTGCACCCCTCCTATAAGTGCACACTTGTACGCCTTTGAATGGTTCCCCATGTTCATCAAACACCGTACCGCTGATTGTGCCTTCGGGCCGGGAAGGATCAGCAGTCTGTGCAAAGGCTGGCAGTGACGCAACAAGCAACAGCGTGAGCCACATTGTTTGCATAAGCCAGAACGTCGTCTTCAGTTCAGCAGCAGCGCTAATAGTACAACTGCCTTCGCTATCGGCGACATTGTTATTAACAGGTCAGCATGACCGGACTCCGGTCACAACGAAGCACGAAAAGAGCTTCTACGCCAACCCCCTGTTTGCAGTGAGTTGCGACTCTTTTCAAGGGAGGCCATAGCGCAAGTTGAGACGCATGACCGTCCTGCCCGCCTCAAAAGGGAGCGCAGTTGGTAGATAGTTGCGATTGATTGTCGGTTAGGAGGACGGCCTCTACTCGACCTCGTACTTAATGAGAAATACCGAGACGTAGACGCCAATAGCAATCGACAGGACCGAAATGATGATGGCCGGAATCTTCGCCGTGGAAGGAGTGTCGTACTTGCCTATGAAAAACAACGTAGCCAGCATCATCGAAGCTCCGAAGGCAGATGCGACCTTCGAAACTGCTCTTGACTCATGGTCGCGGAACTGCTTTTCGTAGGCAATGTACATCAAGCCAAGAAATAACAGCGCAACCCCGCAATAAACATTGAAAACCTGCCGTGCGACGGACAATCTGACGGCAAGAGCGCAGTAGGCCACCCAAGCCCAAAAAGCACTACCCAACACCACAAAAACGCCAGCGATGGCGTAGTGCCACAGAGGATAGCGTCTGGCCTTGACCCTAAAGGTAAGCGGCACTTAATTGGTCTCCTGAAATTGGCCCGTACTGAGTGTGGTGCACATCCGCGAAAGAGCTTATAGGTCTCGCTCCCCGCCCGTCCACGTTACCTTTGTACAGGATACAGTCTGGCGTCATCGACCGCACCTTTATCGCTGTCCCGTCGGTTATTGGCGGAAAAATCTCTATAGCGCTCAATGACACAGCAGTCAAAACGTGTGATGGCCTGATTTCGTCAACAATGCAACACCAAGGTCACTTGGAGTTAGGTATCGCGATGTTTCACCATGGTTTTCCTCAGAGTGAGGCACGACACAATGCGCATGGCTGTACTGGTCTTCTTTCTTTTTGCCGCAATTTGGACTCGCTTATTTGTACGCATATTTGTCTTTTATGTGCCTCCCCCTCAAGAAAAAGGGCTTCTCGCTCTTCGGCTGCTTTGCTTGAGCGTAGCTGCATGGCTGATTATAGGAATCGTCAAAGGCAATCAGTGATTTCAAAATCGCGACTACACAAGCAATCCCTATGAATCTCGGTGAGAAAATCCTGGTGGGTGTGCTTTTGGCAGCGTGGCTGATGCCAATAAATGTCGCATGGCCGCAAAGAAGAATCAGTCCTCTTTGGGCTTGGATAAGAATTGTGGCAGCGGTGTGGATGTTTTCTGTGTTCGAGCTGATGGTCTGGTTCCCCGGCACGCCTAACTTAAATTGGTGGTTGTACACGGGCATTGGCATATACATCGCGAGGTTTCTCATAAAGCGCAAGCTTGCCCCCGAAAGTTCAAACTGATGCCTCGTACCTTGACCGGGGATATGCGACAGGCCGCAAGAGATAGTCGCCGGGTTTGCGCCGTATGGAAAGGCGAACGCGCGGAGCCGGTCGCGATCGTTGGACTGCAAGCGCAGCCAATGGGCTCGTGGCTACTCGCTCACTGGTGTTCGCTCCTCCATGTTGGCCGATTTGATATGGCGTCCGCAATACGCCGTACAAGGTGGAGGGGCTTGCTGGTGCTACGGTGCGCTGTGGATTACTTCGAAATTACGGCTTCGCTCATTGACCGGGTTTTGAGTGTTATGGCCGTGTTTACGACAGTTGCCGCTCCCACTTTTCGCGTGATGCAAGAAAAAAGCCGCACGGAGACCGAGCGGCCATTCTGTGCTGGTGGCAGGGACTTCTACTACCTGACCTGGAAGCTCACGTTGCTGGTCAGGGTGCCGCCGGGCGTTACCACCTGGACCGGGCCGGTGGTGGCGCCCGTAGGCACAGTGGTCGTGATCTCGGACCTGCAGACCACGGTGAACGTAGCTGCCGTGCCGTTAAAGGTGACGCTGGTCGCGCCCGTCAGATCCGTTCCCAGGATCTTGACGGCCGCTCCTACCTTGCCGGAGGTCGGCAATGTTTCCACAAACGGGCCCAGACCTTCAGACAGGCTGAAGACCGTGCCATAGCCGAAGGCCCCGCCGTACTCCGTTGTCCCGTAGAGGTTCCCATTGGTGGCTTGGATCAGCGCTGCGTCGGGGAATGAGCCGTCTGTGCCGTCGAAGTTGAGCAGCGTGGTCAGCGTGCCGATTGGGGTGATTTTGAAGATCGTGCCATCGCCGTGGGCCCCGCCATCGCCCGCTGTCCCGTAGAAGTCCCCACTGGTAGCTTGGACCAGCGCCCCGTCGGGGTTGGCGCCGTCCGTGAGGTCGAAGCTGTGCAGCGTCGTCAGCGTGCCCTTTGGAGTGATTTTGAAGACCGTCCCATAGCCACTGGTCCCGCCGGACAACGTTGTCCCGTAGAGGTCCCCATTGGTGGCTTGGACCAGCGCTGCGCTCGGAAAGGCGCCGTCCTTGCCGTCGAAGCTGTACAGCGTGGTCAGCGTGCCGTTCGGGGTCATTTTGAAGACCGTGCCATCGCCGCTGGCCCCGCCCCCGCCCGCTGTCCCGTATAAGTTCCCACTGGTGGCCTGGACCAGCGCCGCTCCGGGGTTGGAGCCGTCCGTGCCGTCGAAGCTGTGCAGCGTGGTCAGCGCGCCGTTCGGGGTGATTTTGAAGACCGTGCCATCGCCGCTGGCCCCGCCTTCGTACGTTGCCCCGTAGAAGTCCCCATTGGTGGCCTGGACCAGCCCCGCGTAGGGGTATTTGCCGTCCTTGCCGTCGAAGCGGTGCAGCGTCGTCAGCTTGCCGCTTGGGGTTATTTTGAAGACCGTGCCATCGCCGCTAGCCCCGCCGAAGGCCGTTGTCCCGTAGAGGTCCCCATTGGTGGCCTGGACCAGCCCCGCGGTGGAGTATCCGCCGTCCCTGCCGTCGAAGTTGAGCAGCGTCGTCAGCTTGCCGCTTGGGGTTATTTTGAAGATCGTGCCATCGCCGCTGGCCCCGCCTTCGCCCGCTATCCCGTAGAAGTGCCCACTGGTAGCTTGGACCAGCGCCGCGGGGTCGGCGCCGTCCGTGAGGTCGAAGCTGCGCAGCGTGGTGAAGGTCTGCGCCGACAGCGAGAGAACCAGAGACAAGAATCCACCGAACATGCACACTATGCGAAGAGTCTTCATTGAGATTCCCCCTTTCTCCGATTGAACCGTGCTTTAGCTTTGAAAGCGAGGTGCCGATTACGAAGGCCCTTTAATGCGGTGGGCCCGAACGCCTACGTAAGAAGCCGGGACGGAAATAAGATTCCGGGCAACAGAAGAAGGCCGGACGTGCCAAAAACCTGCGGAAGAGTATGTTCGATGGTTGTTGCCCTGTCAACCGGCAAATAGTGCGGCCTCAGGCGGAATGCAAGGGCAAAGTGAATGAAAGTCGTGGAGTTGGCGGCTGCTCTAGAGGATGGTTGGCGATAAATCCCAGTTACGCTCAAAAGCCGTAGCAGGGCATTTTGAGTGTAACGCCTGCTTTCGACAGCCACAATGTGACGGCTACTTACAAAAGTAATTTGAACGCAGCATCTTTGTGACATACAGTCGGCGCGAGGCCGACTGCTTATGGGAGAATTCGTCACAGTAGCCCGAAAACCAGTTTTCATTCTCGCGGTAATACTCGCTTTCATCGCAGAATTTGTGATCCTTGAGGGCGTCGTCGGGATCAGTTTTCCCTCAGATCGTAGTTCTGTTGCCTCAAGTTACGAAATTCGGGAAAAGGGAACAGAACTGCACTTCATTACGCAACAAGCGATTCAGTATTATCGATCCATTTAGTAGGCACGGGAGTGCCCGCGAAGCGCTCGTTCTGCGCGAGTCGTTCCTAATGGATCGGCAAGATGGGATCGAAGGAGCTAACTCGTCGGTGAAAGTGGAAGCACTCAATGGCAAAGCGGTCAGATGGAGCTTCGAGGAATCCGGCGAACGTGGAGAGGTAATGGATCAGGTTTACGAAGTCACGAAGCTCGGTTGTTGTGCCGCGCCTCCCACGTACACTTATTTCTCCTTACGCGACGGCAAGAAACTCCGCACCACCCATACAGAGTTGAATCGAGACGAATTCGCTGCCCTTGACCAGTCGCTCTACTATTGACTGTCGAAAAATCGCGATAACGCGTTTTGACCCTTGACCGAAAGTCGGCCCAATTCTCGGCGAGCTTATCTCCCTGATTTCAACAGCTGACGCCATTTCACGACTCTCGCGTGCGGCTAAATAAGCCTACGTCGAAAAGGGCCGGCATTCACGCACTTCGCGCATCGAGCGCACCGTCTTCGACGGAAAGTAACAAACCACAATCGAATCAGTGTGTTTACACGATATCGGCTGAGAACGACATCTTGTTTACGAACGTAAACGTTGAAATGCACAAGAACAACTTAATCGCTGATTCAGAAAGCGTTGACGCACCTAAAGAGCCCGGAGAACTTCAGGTATCCCTGCAGTTCCCGTTTGGGGGTGACGTGTCATCCTTCAGCCGCTGCGAAGCAGCGTTTCTCAAAACCCAAACCAAACCTGACCCGTCCGGGCACAACTCGGTACAATTCTGAGAGGCTCGGTTTCTTGCCTCTCCGTTACTTCCCCTCTTCCACCGCTTCCACGATCACCAGCAATGACAACACCGCTCCATAGTTCTTTAATCCTACGGATTGTTCCCAGATCTGGGCTCGTTCTTGTAAGCCTTTTTCATACAGCCACGCCGAGGCTGGAACTGGTGCCAGTTGGTCGGGCACGCTTTGTTTCCGATAGTACTGGGCGGCAAAGCTGTTCTCCCTCACTTCACCTTTCCGTATCCAACGCACAAATCCCTCGGACAGCTTCGACCATAGGATCTTTTGGTTCTGGGACCACACCACTGCGGCGCGATGCGGAGTGAGGGTAATGAGCCGTACGGCGGAAGACGTCAAGGACGTGCCACAAAGCTGGGCGATCGAGCGAATCGACTCCAACGAAGGCTCTGACTGAACAAACTCGGCCATGAGTCCCCGAGGCATCAGAATCTCGGCGGCGAAGCGGTTGGCTTCGAGTTCCGGGCGATAGAGATCCGCGGCCCAGTTTTCAATCCTTTGCTGCTTGCAAGGGGCGGATACTTCCTGTTGGCCTGGTAGAACGAAGTGTCCGATTTCGTGGGCCAGGGTGAAGCGTTTGCGGGACTCCTCGCGAATCCGGGAGTTGATGACAATACAGCCGCGCCGGGCGTCGCGGATGCGTAAGAGTGCGCCGTCATAGCTTTCGGCCGGCCGATAAAGGACGTCAATGCCAAATTCCTCGGCGATTTCCGTCAGCCGATCGCGGCTGTCGAGACCGAAGCGACGGAGAAACGACTCGCTCACTAGCGCCACCAGGTCCAAGTTCGGATTTGCCTTCTTTACTCTCTCCTTCAGCTCGGATTCAAGCTGGTCGAGTTCTTGCTGATCGGATTTCGCAAGCTGGCTGCTCTTGCGGTAGGCACGGGCGGTTTCGAGATTGGAGGAAAATCGGAGAGGCGACAAGAGCCGGTCGAGCCAATGGTCGGCGATCCTGATGGCGGTGATGGATTGGCTTTCGGATTGGTCTTCAAATTGGTCTTCGGGGCCGTCTGCAGGTCGCGTCGCTTCGATCGCTTGCTGGAGAGCGAGAGGCACGGGTCGACTTGCGGCTTGTTCCCGTTTCGCGATTTGGGTGGCGGAGCGATGAAAACGTGCCCCCAGCGCATCCGGATCGATACCCGATTCCTGTAGTTGACGGCGCAGTTCATCGTCGTTCGTGGCGTTGTCGTCTGCGAGAGAATCCGCGAGGCGCAGGATGTCTTCGGCGAGTGGCTGGTTGTTCGGCTTAGACATGTTGTCCCTCTTCGATTAGACGAGCGTCGGCTAACTTCCTCAATCTGCGTATGACTCGTCTCCTCCGGTTCTCGATTTCAACCACGGTTGTGCTCAGCCTCTTGGCCAGTTCTTGGCTCGAAAAGGCATTGTAGCCCGCCGGCTCTAGCTGCAACCTAAGGATCTCGAGGAGCTCGGGGTCATCTTTGAACTGCTCGACGAGCCAGACCAACCGCTCGCTCTGGAGATGTTCGTCTTCGGGGTTCCCATAGCTGGCGACCCGTTGATCGATGGTGGATTCCGATAGGTCCTGACCATCTGCTCTCTCGTCATCCGGGTAAACGCTCGTCGTGGCGCGCTTCGATCGAACCAAATCGAGGAAGTCGCGTCTGAGTACCTCGCGCAAATATGCTAGAACCCCAGCGGTAGTGGGTGGTCCTTTGGTCGGAGACCAAGTGACGGAGCTGTCGAGAGGGTCGAGGAGTTTCAGCAACGTGGCGCTGGCTAGATCGGCGGCGCTATCTCCACCGGGCAAGACCACTTGCGCGCGCCCCAAGCATGCCGCGGCGGTGAACAAACTTTGAGCGTGCAGCGCCAGGCGATAGAGCACTTGTTCGAAATCGACTTCGGTTCGGAAAGCCTCCGTAGTATTCCTCTCCCCGGGGCGCGCATACCTTAGATTTTCTCCTGCCCATCAGGAGATTTCCACAGAAAAATTGGGGCGGAGCGCAAAAATCAGCCCAGCTCAATCGCAATGAGTACAAAGGAAGTCACGATGAGCCTTCGCAAGAACGAACGATGTCCCTTCCATAACTCATGCCGCTGGGAGCAGCTTTGGAGGCAGCGTGAATTCGCCTCGCCCGTGACGGAAAGAATAAATCAAATTCGTGCCAGTCGCTTCTGGCGAGAGCGTCCCGACCTGCGGTCCAGAAGTCGACGATGCGCACGGTGGTGAGAAATGACTCCCGAACCCTTCGTCTCAGCCGAGCAGGCCGCGCAGTTTCTTTCCATCAACCGGCGCTACCTGCTCGCGCTCGCCCGCAAGGGCATCGCCGGCGCATATCCTCTCGACCGCGAAGCGAAGCGAAAGACCTGGGTATTCCGTTTGTCGGAACTCACTGCTGCCATTGCGAAAACAGTGATCCCAAAATTCACAGAAGTGTGCGATCCTGCATCCGGCAGTCCCCGCTGAAAAGAGGAATATGGCTTATCAGCGAGGATCTCTAAAGAAGCTGCCGCGCAAGGGAGGACAAACCTGGGTGCTGCGTTACCGGGTCACCAACGGGGAAGGCCAGCGGGTCGAAAACATCAGACCCGTCGGTCTCGTCCGGGATTTTCCCAAAGAGCGCGACGCATGGCGCGAGGTTGATCGCCTCGGTCTGCTTGTCCGCATCAATGAGGAGGACGGGGATGTCCGTGTCCATTTCAACGCTCTTGCCGAGCAATACCTTAAATTAGATTTCGGCGACGACGCTGTGCGCCCGAAGTCCACAAACACAATCCCGATCGTCGAGCACTATGTCCGTGACTATCTTATTGCCCGCTGGGGAAATGAGATTGCCGAGAACATCAGACCGCTCGATATCCAGCGCTGGCTTAAGTCACTGAATATCGACTCAAACCTTGCCTGGACCACCATCTCTAAAATCAAGGGCATCATGAACCGGGTCTACAAAATAGGCCTGCTGCATGACCGCGTGGCCAAGAATCCGGTCGAGCACGTCGAGACGCGCGCCAAAACCAATTACCGGGCCA
Organism: uncultured Acidobacteriota bacterium; assembly: GCA_963838905.1. Taxonomy (GTDB): domain Bacteria; phylum Acidobacteriota; class Terriglobia; order Terriglobales; family Acidobacteriaceae; genus JABDBE01. The sequence continues at coordinate 64,718 of CAWITE010000008.1, read as the reverse complement.
TCACGATAACCCCGGCCCAGACCCTCGCGATTCTGGAGTCGCTCACCAATCCGCTGCACTATGCTTTGGTGCTTATCTGTGCAGCAACGGCCCTCCGCTCATCAGAGATTCTCTCTCTGCGCTGGTCTGACATTCTGTGGGCAGAGGAACGGATTCGCGTTTCAAAGCGCTGGGCCAAGGGCCAGGACGGCGAAACAAAGACAGACGCATCGGATGGATATGTGCCGCTCCATCCAGTGTTGGCGGATCGACTCGGCGAGTGGCAACAGAAGTCGTCCTATCGCAACCCGGAGGACTTCGTCTTCCCGTCCATCAGGTCGAAGGGCACTCTGCCCGTTTACGCCTCAAGCTTTGTCGCCGATTATCTTCGCCCGGCGGCGATCAAGGCCGGAGTGAAGATCGAAGCAGGGCAACGCTTCGGACTTCACAATCTCAGGCATAGCCTGAGTAACTGGCTGGTGAACAAGGCAAAGATCCAGCCGAAGACCGTGCAAGGCATCCTGCGTCACTCAAAAATCCAGACCACTCTGGATCTGTACACGCAGAACGACACCGATGAAACACGGGCTGCGCAAGGACAATTCCTGAGCGCCGTGGGTCTCACCGCGAGGGTGCAGTAATGTGGGTTGAAATGTGGGTTGAAATGTGGGTTGGGATTTTTGCGGCCATTCCTTCCAACTTACTGAAAGGAATGGCGGGGACGACGGGACTCGAACCCGCGGCCTCTGCCGTGACAGGGCAGCGTTCTAACCAACTGAACTACGTCCCCCTCTTTGTTTTCTTACCGTTATTGGAAACCCGCGTATTTACTGGCTTTCCTCACGTTCAATCGATTCGCCTGCGTCGCCCGTTTCAACCCCGTAGAACCAAATTCTGAGGTTAACGGACACCATGGACACCAAGCTAAACCCGTCCAAAACTGTGCTCAGGCAAACACCAACCCAGAGCAGCTGTCCCTGCCCCGTGCATGAATTGTAGCAGAGCATCGGTTGATCCGTCAGGCTTTGACCCGAATGCGAGTGAGGTTCTAGGGCGGTTTCCCGTGTTCGAGCATCGTTGGGTTCAGGTTCGCTGGTGGATACCCGATCGCTTCATTTGGACTTCCGCACCTCGAATCCAACTGGAAAACTCCGTCGATCCCGGTTTCCGTTCCAAGACTAAAAAGATCGGCTATGCAAATGTCGTGCATGAGAGACAACTTTATTGCGGCTGAGGTCTCTGCCTTGTCGCGACAGAGACCGAGGACCATACTCAACGCGGGGTCCATGCATTCAATCGTTTACGTGGGCATCTTAACTAGGAAGGGTTCGGAAAGGTTCGATTTCCCAAAATGACTGCGATGGCTTCTAGTATATCGTTTCAATTAAATATATACACATAGGAATACTTAATGCTACAGTGCTCCTGTGGCGGGCATCTCAAAACGGCCGCGCTTGAAACTCAGCGCGGAGGAGGTCGAGCACCTCAGTAGTTTGCGGGATTCGCGTACGGCACCTTGGCGAGAGACGCAGCGAGCGCGTATCGTGCTGCGGTACCATTCCGGCGAGAACGTTAGCCAGATTGCAAGGGCGGTGGGCATGACCCGTAAGAGCGTCGATAAATGGATTCGCAAGGCGCTTGCGATGGGTTCCGACGCGGCACTAAAGGACGCCTACCACCGACCCAAGGAACCCCTAATCACGGAGGAGGCCAAGGCTTGGGTGATTCATCTGGCCTGTTCCAAGCCTAAAGATCTCGGCTATGCGGCGGAGGTTTGGACGCGGAGCGCGCTCGCCCGGCATGTGCGGGAGCACGCCCGCAAGGCGGGATATGCATCGCTTGCCCGCGCCGCAAAAGCGACGGTACACCGAATTCTCGCCGAACAACCGCTGCATCCGGAGAGGGTGAAATACTACCTGGAACGGCGCGATCCCGAATTCGAAACCAAAATGCGAGAGGTTCTGCTGGTTTATCAGGAGGTTGCGCTGCAAAACCAGAATGGCGGCGGAATGATCCCCATGGTCATAACGGTTTCTGTCGATGAGAAGCCCGGTCTACAGGCGGTTGCGAACACCGCCCCGGATTTGCCGCCGGTGCCAGGCAAGCATTCCGGCCTCGGCCGCGACCACGAGTACAAACGCCTCGGCACGTGTTCGATTCTGGCTGCACTGGACCTGCACAACGGGCACGTAACCGCCCGGGTCGAGCGTCGGCATCGTAGTCGGGAGTTCGTCGCCCTGCTCAAGGATCTCGACGCCCACTATCCCGCGGAGTCGGTCCTACGCCTGATCATGGACAATCACTCCGCGCACATCTCGAGAGAAACCCAGGCATTTCTAGCATCACGGCCCAATCGCTTCCAATACGTGCTAACTCCCAAGCACGGGTCATGGCTCAATATCGTCGAGACCTTATTTGGAAAGATGGCCAGGACCTTTCTCCGACATATCCGGGTGCAATCCTGGGAGGAACTCCAAACCCGCATCCTTCAGGGCATTGCGGAAATCAATGCCGCTCCCGTCGTTCATCGGTGGAAGAAGTTCGAGGCCCTGACCACCGGATAGTTTGTATATGTTTTAGTGAAACGACATACTAGTTTGCAGAAACGCCCGCCCGGATTTTGGCCCCTGCCCAAGAGTTGCAAGACATTTTGCCCTGAGAAGTGCCTTCAACAACCAGGTAGACGCCTGAAGGAATGAAAGTCAAACTTTCATAATCGTGGCGAATGTACTACAAGGAACCCATGTCCAGTTATGCCTGGCTCCATCGATCCGGGTTCCGATGGCTCCGATCTTGGCCCTTCGGGCCGCAAATGGACGTAGAGCGAGAGTCAACGACATTCTCCAATGAGAGTGAATTCAAGCAGCCTATTGTCACCAAGGGCTGAGTATTCTATCGCCTTCATGTTTTGCTCTCCTTGTGCCCCGAGGCAGATTTTTTCAGAAGCTCAGCCACAGTGTTCTGTATCTCTCGTGATAGCGACTCATCCGATACGGCGCGGGCCAGAGACATTGCTCCTACAAGCGCGCTGAAAGTCAAGATCGCTCTCGACCTTGCCGCGCGCTTGCCCTTGCCCGGCAGCAACCCGACAATCAACTCAAGGTCGTTCCTGACTTGTTCAGACGTAAGCGCGCGAGTCCGCTTATCGCTGCGAGCGATCTCCGGCGCCAGCGCGCTGAAGGCACAGCCCGAGCCTGGATTCTTGCGGTGCGCATCGCTCAAGTAGTCGTCGATAAGCGTCTCGACGGATAGCGGCTGCCCGCCGGATTCAGCGGCTTCCTTTTGGCGCTGCCAAATACCGAACGCAGCGCTGACTGCCTCGGCCACTAGTTCGTCACGCGAGTCGAAGTGCTTGTAGAAGCCGCCCACCGTCAGGCCGGCTCCCTTCATCAACTCCGCAATTCCGAATCCCGCGAGGCCCTGTTCGCGAAATCTCTTTGAGGCAATGGCAACGATGCGCTTATGAGTTTTCTCCTTTTGGGCCTTGGAATAGCCCATATGAACCTCCTCCAAAATAATCTGCGACCAAATCAGGATTACGAATCTAATCCTGTAATGAGGATTATAACAGTAATCCACAGTGCTCGACGAAGGCCAAGAGCTCAAACACTTCGGGATCTGCTGGTGGTCTCGATCGACATTAATAATCTCCGGGGTTGCGGCCTAGCGGCGCAGGGCAAGAGTGACATGGAAAAGGGAGAAGCGATATGCGTGCAATGAGAGCGGAGCAATTTAGCGGTTATGAAGCGTTGAAGCTTGTAGAGCTTCCAAAACCAACGGTCACAGACGGGAAGGTACTGGTGCGAATCACGGCAGCCGGCGTCACGCCGCTCGAACATACGATTCTCTTTGGAAATTTTCACATCCCGGAGGTGCCGCTAGTCCTGGGCAACGAGGGAGCGGGCGTGGTTGAGGAGGGAGGCGGAACGGATTTTCCCGTCGGCTCACGCGTGATGTTCTGGGGCGTCTACGGCGCTTTTGAAGACGGAACCTACTGCGAGTGGATTGCTGTACGGAAGGAAGATCTCTGCCTGCTACCGGACAGTATCGATGACGTAAGCGCCGCAGGCATTCCGGTCGCGTATCTCACCGCGCAAGTGGCTCTTACCCTCGCCGGTTTTCGTCCCGGTAAAACCGTTCTGGCACCGGCGATCGGGGGATCAGTCGGCAACGCGGTGACGCAATTGGCGCGCGCTCTGGGAGCAAAACACGCCATATCGAGCACGACCAACCATGCGAAAGCCGAGCAGGCGAAGGCGCTCGGATTCGATGAAGTCATCGATACTTCCTTGGAGAAGTTAGGTGACGGCGTGCGTCGTATCACCGACGGCTACGGCGCAGATATTGTGATCGATGGGATCGGCGGTGAAGTCTTGAGCGAGGCGCTCAAAGCGCTCGCGTTGGGAGGAAGCCTCACAACACTGGGATATTCCGCAAGCCGTAAGACAACCATTGACGTGACAGATCTCATCGTGCCGCAAGCCAGCATCCGGAGTCTCAATATGTTTCGTCAGCCGCAGGCGACCGTTACGGACGCGTGGAACGCAATTGTGTCTCTCCTTCAATCCGGTGCGATCAAACCGATCGTGGCGAAGACGTTCCCTCTGGCCGAAGCGGCTGAGGCTCTGCGTTATCTCGTTGAAGGCCGCCCCTTCGGGAGGGTAGTTCTTACAGTCTGACGACAATTGATAGGGGGAAAACATAACAGGTATCCCGCTCTGCAATTAGCGAAGGGTTCGCACTACGCGCAGGCGTAGTGCGAACACAAGTTGTCAAATCAACCCAACTACGCTCGGACGAGCTTACTCAGAGAGAGGAATCAATGACAACAATAAAGGCGATTCGGCTGGCTTCGCTGGTCACGGCAATCAATGTCCTGGTCGCGAGCGGCTTTTCCATCGCGGCGATCATCCGTCCGCAATACCTGGTCCCTGCCGAATCCGTTCCAACGGAGGCGTCGTTGCTATTGGCGATGTACGCGGCGGCGCGCACAATTCCTCTGGCTTTGTTCGCATTGGGGGCGATCTACAAGCAGGCGACGCCTGCGTTGCTGATCCTGGGTGCGCTCGCCGGCGCCATGCAATTGCTGGATGCCGGAATCGGTCTGTTTGAGCATGATCTTGGGAAATGCGCTGGGCCGCTCTTTATCGCCGTCCTCCAATTCTTCGTGGTGTATCTGCTTCACAGATCCGTGCGGATCACGCCGCAAACCGAGCGCGGATAAACGCACGCTACGGCCCGGCACTTCCAAGTTCGCCCCAGTTGCGCGGTGAAGCTGATGCAGCGCATCACTCGGCCGTGATCAGCCATGCCCGGGCGAGTGGAGCGTGCGCCGGTGGTTGTAGTGCTCGATGAACGCCTCGATCTGGCGTTCGAGGTCGCCGGGTAGGAAGTAGTTCTCCAGCAGCACGCGGTTCTTCAGTGTCTGGTGCCAGCGCTCGATCGAAAAGCGAGCCTGAGCAAGCCTTCTTGCTGAGCTTCGTTTCCTTCCTGGGGAACCTGAAGCTCTTTCTGGCTGCAATCTGCGGCGCGGTCACTTTCACCATTCTTCTGATTTCCGCAAACATGCTCTCGATGTCCGTTCGTGAACGGACACGGGAAGTGGGAATTCTGAAGACTCTGGGCTTCTCCTCCGGAGAGATCCTCGGCATGGTCGTCGGTGAAGCGAGCCTGATCGCCGTTGCAGGGGGTCTACTGGGCTGCGTGTTAGCAAGCGGTCTCTGCGCGGCGATTGCTGCAGCCATGAAGAATGCGCCGGGATTTGTATCGGCAATCAAAGGCCTGAGCCTTTCTCCATTGACTGCGTCGCTGACCCTGATGGTCGCCCTACTGATCGGCCTTGCCAGTTCCGTGGTGCCCGGCTTGAGCGCGGCCCGGACATCGATTCTCGATGCCCTTCGTTACAACGGATGAGCTATGGCTATACCCATTTCATACAACTTGCGAAACCTAACGGTACGGAAGACCACGACAGTCATGACCGCTCTTGGCATCGCGTTGAGCGTGGCGATCCTGGTCGCTTCCCTTGCGCTGGTCAACGGCCTGAGAACGGTTTTCAGGAATACAGCCAATCCCCTGCAACTCCTGGTCCTGCGGAAAGGCGGGGACTCAGAACTGGGCAGCATCGTTTCCACCGAAGCGTTTGCCACTCTGCGATCGCAGGCAGGCATTGCCGTGGGCCGGCGGGGCGAACCGTTGGCATCTCCGGAGTTGGTCAACGTAGTGAATCTACCGAGCGTCGACAACCCAAAGGGCATGAACGTCACCGTGCGTGGCCTGACTACAACAGGAATCGAGATGAGGAAAGTGCGACTGATCGATGGGCGGTGGTTTCAGCCAGGCCAGAGAGAAATCGTGGTTGGCAAAGCGGTCGCCAAGCGGTATCCCTCGGCGCGGATCAGCAAACGGATCCGCTTCGGCAAAGGCGATTGGGAGATCGTTGGGGTTATGGATGGTGGGCAATCCGCCCTCAACAGCGAAATCTGGGGCGACTTCAACCAAGTGAGTGAGGACTACAACCGGCAAGACAGCCCAAGCTCGGTGTTGTTGCAGGCCACCGACGCGCCCACGCTCGACGCTCTGCAACACTCGATCGATGACGACCGCCGCCTCGGGGCGGAGGCCATCACGGAGGAAGACTATTACCAGAGTCAGACTTCGTCGGGCGCGCCGCTGGAGTTCTTGGGAATCTTTGTCGCCGTGATCATGGCCATCGGCGGCGGGTTTGCCGCCATGAACACTATGTATGCCGCGGTGGCGCTGCGGGCGAAGGAGATCGGTACGCTGCGAACCCTTGGCTTTTCCGAAACCAGCATTCTGGTCAGCTTCCTGATCGAATCAATACTGCTGTCGGTCGTGGCGGGAATTCTGGGACGTCTCTTGGCGCTGCCGCTCAACTGGGTGACAACCGGGGTCGGAAATTTTGCTTCCTTCAGCGAAATTGCCTTTCAGTTTCACACCGGTACGGCCGTTATGTTTACCGGCTTGACTTTCGCCATCGTGCTCGGCGCGCTGGGAGGCTTCTTGCCGGCGCGAGCGGCGGCCAGGAAAGAAATCCTAAGCGCGTTGCGCGCTGAGTAACCAAGAGAGGTTATGGAAGTCGTCATTCAAGCCAAGAAACTGTCGAAAGAGTACGTGCGCGACGAGAACCGCGTAAGCGCCTTGAAAAACGTTGACCTTGAGATTGCGTGTGGGGACTTTTTGGCGCTCATGGGACCCTCCGGTTCGGGCAAATCCACACTGCTCCACCTGATCGCAGCCATGGATCGGCCAAGCAGAGGAGAGGTGCTCGTTCTGAAGCAGGACCTTGCCTCACTGAACAGCCGCGAGCTGGCGCGCTGGCGGAACGCACATATTGGATTCATTTTCCAGTCCTTCAACCTCATTCCGGTTCTGACTGCCCTGGAGAATGTTGCGTTACCTCTGAAATTGACAGCGCTGAACGCCAAAGAGCAAGGCGAGCATGCGACGGTCGCACTGAATTTGGTTGGGCTCGGAGACCGGTTACATCACTTCCCGCGCCAGCTATCTGGAGGCCAGGAGCAGCGGGTCGCTATCGCCAGGGCGATCGTCACTGATGCGAACTTCATATTGGCGGACGAGCCCACAGGCAATCTCGATGCAGCATCGGCAAACGATGTTCTGACCTTGCCGTCCGCCTTGAACAAGGAGCACGCGAAAACAATTGTTCTGGTTACGCATGATCCCCATGCGGCACATTATGCCAGCATCGTGCGCTATCTCGACAAGGGGCTGCTGCTGCCGGAAGGACATTTGCCGCAAGACTGGATCGCTGCAGCGGTACCGGCCTCGTTCCAGTCAAAGGCAGAACTCGGTTCTGAGGCGCAGCTGTGAGATTCCGGTTGACCGGTAGCGGACACTGCCTGATGGGAAAAGTAATTCGATGAGGATACTTTTGGGATGTGTGATGATCTCGAACGCTCTACTCTTCTTTTTTGGCGCGGTTCAGCATGCAGGCGTGAACATGGGATATTTCCACGAGCCACCTATTATTCCCGCCGCAATTGTGGAGAGTCTGTGCGGGCCGCATTGGTGTGGGGGATAGCCGCTGTGTTCGGCCACTCACCAGTTGAATGGCGCACCGCGATAATTGCCAACTTGATCCCGCTCGGCGGAGTTTTGTTAGGTATGGCGGCGCTGTCTGCGGGCAGGGGTCCGCGTACCGCGAGCAACGATATGTACCACCAGATCATGCTGGCTCTGATCGTCATGGCCCTTCTCCTAATATTTGTCGCACGATCGGCACTGAATCGAAGCTGAGACCGGAACCCGATTGGGCGGCCCAGCCTTTCAATTCTCTTCGCAACCACGCCTCAGTCTGGGCTAAGAATAACTTCGACTCGGAACGTCTGGACGAAAGGTCAGCCAACCGGAAACGGGCTTCGAGGACGTTTGGGCTCGGTCCAGGTTCAGTAGAATCACACTTCGCCCAAGCCGACTTCTGGCCCGTAGAGGGTTTCACGTTCAGGTGCAGACGTCTTTCTCAAAACGGATTACTTTCGCGTTGCGCGTTATTCAGGGGGAATCGCCAAACCGTAACATCTTGCTCCGACGAAGTGGTGTCGGGGAGCCGATATTCCTTCTGCTCCAGCGCTCGCAGTTAGTTGGCTGATCCGAAGTACGCCTTCAACGCAGCCAGGAGTTTGCGGCCGTCCGGGCTTCCCCAACCTGCACAAGGGTTCCAACCCGGGGCGGCCGAATAACCCTTCACCTTTCCGTAGCTGTTGTCGCCTTCAGTGATACTGCGAAAAACGCCCGCAGGCCCCAGCGTCCTGTAGAGAAGAGGATTCAAATAACCGACGTTCCGTCCGAGCCCCTGGTTCATCAGCGCAATCAGCCCGGCCCACAATGGAGCTACCGGGGAGGTGCCCCCCGTCACGGCTTGTTCACCATGAACGTAGACGCGATAAGCCGCACGCGGAGATGCGTTGGCCGCGACGTCGGGGATCGCGCGTCCGGGTTTTCCGTTAGCTGCCAGCGGGATTTTCATGCTCGCCTGCCAATCGGGAACCGGAAAATGTATGCTCACACCTCCTCCCGTGGCACCTCCGTTTGGGCCGTCGTTCCATACCGTCTCAGAAACAATGCGGCCGTCTGAGGCCACGACATGGGTGCCTCCGCAAGCCAGAACCCACGGGCTCGAAGCAGTGAAATCCACGGCTCGCAGACCCGAAAGACCGTCCGTTACCCCATTATCTCCGGCGGCGGCAACAATGGTTATGCCTTGTGAACTGGCATATTCCAGAGCTTGGTTCATCGCCTGGATCGCCTGCTCGGTCCAGCTCTGTTCCGGCCCGCCCCATCCGATCGAGATTATCGATGGCCGGTGGGCAGTATCGTGGGTCGCTCGGACGATCGCATCCTGGAACCCTTGACTGGTGTTGGGAGCAAAGTAGATCACGATCTGTGCGGCAGGCGCGACCGCTCCGGCGACTTCGATGTCTCCCGTTACTTGCTGGTCGGCTGGACTGTCTGGCTGGTTCTTGCCTCCATCAACCGGAACCTGCACAATGCTGGGAACCGGAAGCGTTAGCCCTGAAAAGAAAGCCTTCAGATCAGAGTCGGAATATCCACCGCCCAGTTCGATGAGCCCGATTGTTTGACCGCGGCCATTCAGCTCGGTCGGAAAATTGTATAGCTGCGCGATCTCGGGGACTGTAAACGCTGCTTGTGGGCTTTGAACATTTTGTTGCGAGGTGCGAGTTGCTTCAGTTGTTCCGACATACTGCCGCAGTGCGGTGAGTGCCTGGTCCAGCTCAACGGTATTGGCGTGTAACACCGCGTTCGCTTTGTCCAACTTTCGATTGTTCACCCAGAACGATAGAGCCGCAACGGTCGTGGCCAACAAGGCGGCAAATCCCAGCCCGAACAGACCTTGGCGAAGCCGCCGTTCGCGCCTCTTACTTTTTTGTTCGGCCTTCGAGCTTTCAGATATAAACGCGTCCACTTCGTGGAACTCGAGCGAATTGCCGTAACGCAGTGCCCACGCCGGGTTGTAGCGCTCGGAACGATAATAGGCCTGCGCACTCAAGATTTCGCTGCCCGTGAGTAAAGCTCCACGACCGCGGCGAACATTGATTTCCCGATAAAAATCCCGTGCTTCTATCTCTTCCCGCAACCAGTCTTTGATCCGGTCCCAACTCCGGAGTACACATTCGTGTGTAATATCAACCGGCTCTCCCGTCTTGAGAAAACCCTCCTTGCGGAAAGCCGAAACTATCGCTGCCGCCTCGACACCGCATACTTGAGTCAGTTCGTCGAGAGAAGCGCGCCGCCGTGCCACCCGGTTTCGTTCATCCACATCGGACAGGCGTTGGAACACGCGTGCACAAGCGTTCTTACTTTGTTCGCTAAAGCCAAGGTACACCTCGTCGAGATGTTGCCCAAGAGCTCCATCCCAACCGCCCGCGGTCTGGTAATGGGCCATCGTCAGCCGGTCGCCTCGCGCAAGGTCCCACATGCGGCTTAGCAAGTGCTGCAACCGAGGGAGTTGGTCCGGGTCATTTCCGGCCTTACCCAGCAGCTCCTGCAACAGTGCCGGTTCGATTGCGTTCCCCACTGGCGCGGTAATTACTTCCTGAACCTGATCTCGCCGCAAACGAGGAACCAGATAAACACTCTGGCTCATTCGCTCCGGCAACTCGGGAAACTGACTGCATTCGCCCAGATAGTCTGACCGCATGACCACCAGGACGTAGACCGCCAAATCGCTCTCAGTGGTCGCATCGAGCAGGCGTCGGACTAACGCTTGGCATTGCTGTATTGCTTCGGTTTCCCGACCCCTATCACGCTCTTCCCGCTGGAAGCGGAAAACTTCTTCGAACTGGTCGGCAATAACCAGAACATTTGTGTTCCCGGCGAGTCGCGCAGCCGCGACCGCATTTGCGATGCCAAGCGGCCCTTCCTCTAGCAACGTCCGCGCGTCGGCGACATCCAGGCTGGAACGCAAGGCCTCGGCTAATTCGAGAAGTGGGGCGTTACCGGGTTTAAACTCGACAACGATCCAACGTGGGCCGGCCTGCGGAATCATCCCCGATCGCAACTCTGGCAGCAAACCCGCGCGCACTAGTGACGACTTGCCGCTGCCAGACGAGCCGAGCACCGCCACGAATCGATTCCGCGCCAGCTTGCCCAGCAACTCGGTCGTATGTTCGTCGCGGCCATAGAAGAGGCTGGCGTCAGTCTCTTCGAAATAGCGCAGCCCAACGTATGGCCGGGTCCTTTGACCTGGCTCTCCTTGTTCTGCGGTGCCGATCGTGGGGCTGATCTCCATGTGACCCAGACCGCCTTCCTAGGCTCCGGTCATGAGCGCGGCGAAAGCACGCGCCGCTTGCTCCTCGGTCGCTTGGTCCAGCAGCGGAATCCCGCAATGACGAAGATCTTGCATCTTATGCTCCGTGGGCGGGGGTGCTGGATAAATCGCGCTGGGCAGATTGCGCTTGCGGATCGTCTTTCGCAGCCGTAAGAACGTCGCATCGAACCAGTCTCGCTCAACCGCGCCATAATAGATGAGGCAGCCATCGAGTTCATCGAGTGCCTTGACATGCGCTCGCAGCGCTTCATCGGCCGGTCCGTCAATAGGCGACGGGAAAGTATCGATACCCACCTCCTCCAGAGCACTAATCAGCCGCTCGGCACGCGTCTTGTTCTCCCGATTCGGACAAATGAAGTAAATCAGCCGTTCGTTGCCCGGCTTGGATTGCACAGGTTTTTCATAGATTCGGCGAATTCGGTCCTCTACTTCTGCCTGGTTTGAGAAGTTACATTCAAAACCCGCATTCGCAAGATCCTGATGCGATGATGTGCCGGGGGTCCAAACCAAGCGCGGCTTCGAGCTTTGCTTGCCAAATGCGAGCTGCAAATCCATCAGAGCCTTGGCGACTGGAGCATCAGTTAGCACGTGCACGCTGACGAAGCAGCACTCGAAATCACGCGTTAATGCTGTTTCTAACTCTTCGTGGCCGAGTCCGAGGAGTTCTGTCGGATTGTCGGGCAGAACATCGAAAGTGTGACCCAGCGAAGCTCGCAATTGGTCTGAGTGTGGTTTGAAGTCCGAAGCGAGGTACACAGCGGGTCGCCGCAACTTGGGCGGCAGAGTTTCGAGGGCCTGGGCGATCGCGTAAGCCGTACGGCGCAAAGCATCGCGGTACTCCAGCGAGCCCGCCAGGTATTCATAAGGAATTCCATCCCGTTCGGCGTGAAACGCTTGCGCCTGAACTTTCGCAAGCACGTGGTCCGAGGGAGCAGCGCACAGCAATTTAATTGGGAAGATCTGGCTTCGATGCGCCGTCCCTATCCCGAGCGCGTTCGCTCGAAGCTCGTGCGACTCGAGAAATTCGTTGAGTTCCTTCTGACAGTAGTCGCTTTCAAAGAAGCGTGGCGACAAAACAGGAACCAGAATGGCTGAATCCGCAACCGATTCGAGGATCTCGTCCTCCCACACATGTCCGGGTTGCAATCGCGCCTTATCCAGAAAGGGACGGACATCCGCCACCGCAAAACGATTGATGTCGGCGAGCAAGTCGTCGTGAAAAGGGCGTACCCAATTGACGTCTCGAGTGCTGTAGCTGACGAACAAATCGTATTGATGACCGTGTCTGTATTGCGAGCCCATCGGTGCACCATGGGTAGTATATCTAGCTTGCCAGTCGTCACATTCGAGTTCAAATCATCCGTGGGTTGTTGGTTCCAGAGGCTGAGATTGTAACGCAGCATTACCTCAATTGTGCGTTTGTTTCTGTTTGGGCCCTCCCTGCGTCCGATTTCTTCCGCTGATCGTAGTACCGTCGGCCGAAGTCACATCGATGTCGGCCCCGCGTGTCCGGAAGACCCGCACTGGCAGCGACCGGAACCGAGAAAGGAACGGCTAACCCCCTGGAGGCCGGCGGGCACGCAGAGAGCTTGATTTCGAAAATGGTCGTGCCGTTGCGGGCGGAATGGCAGCATAACCACCGCAAGATGGCTCTCGGGGGCGCAGCCGGGATGCCGTTGGCAGACGCCATCCGCGTAGCCGACCGTTTTCTGTACTACGAGAAAGGGGACATTTCTAATGTCGGTTGACACACCCGTGCACACCCGTGCCAGTGATTCGTAAGGTAGGGGTGAGGTCCGAGGCCAGCCCGTTTATTGGCAGGGGTTTTCACTCCGGTCGCAGTTTGAGGTCATTCTTGCGAATCTTGGAAGGTACTTGACTTCACGTTTTACTGACACTATTATGAGTGTCATATCAAAACACCCCGTGAGCCCGACCTAGAACTGCGCGGCAAACTCGTCCGCAGCCTCGGTTTGCTCCGCGAAATGCTACCCGGCTCTTTTGTCGAACGCAAACGGGCCTGTGGCCGGCCCACCTGTCATTGCGCCGACGGCAAACGCTTGCACCCGCAATATCAAATCTCCGTACTGGTGGACGGCAAGCCGCAAGCCTTCAACATCCCGGCCCAGTGGGTAGACAAGGTGCGCGAAAAGATCGAGATGCGCCAACGCTTTGAGGCTGCCGCCGCGATCATCTGCAGCGTCAACCTGAAACGGTTTCTCAAAGAAAAACTCCAAGAAAAGAAGAAAAAGCTCCAAGAAAAAAAGATCGGCAAATTTGAGCCGGCACCGGCACCGGTTCGAGGCTTATCTCGACAAGGTGTTTGGCTTCTCGGATTTGGTGAGCGCTCTACCTGAGGGGCGGCAGTTTCCCCAGTATTCCTGGAAAAAAGTGTTGGACGCGGTCTTCTTGGGTGCCGCGATGCAGATTCCCAGCCTGCTGCAGATTGAAGCCGAATGTCACCACGGGGCGCTGGCCAAACCCATCGGACCGATCAGCGACGACACCCTCGCCTATTCGCTCGAAAGACAAGCTCCCGAACCCGTGTTCGCGCTCAGTTGTGAAATTGCTCGCCGCCTGAAACGCAACGGAGTACTACGCTCCGATTGGTCCCGAGGATTGGTGGTGGGGGCAGTCGATGGCATTGAAATCTGCAGTTCGTTTGCCCGCTGTTGCGCTGCCTGTATGGAGCGGGAGGTTCAGCACAAGGTGAACGGCGAGATGCAAACCGATATTCAGTATTATCACCGTATCGTCGTCGTGGTCTTGGTCAGCACAGATTTCCCCATTCCCTTAGGGGTCCGCTTTCAGAAGAACGGCGAAGCCGAAGTGTCCTGCGCCCTAGCTCTGCTCCAAGATCTGGTCCGGCAGTTGGGCCGCCGCTTCCTTGATGTGTTGGTGGGGGACGCTTTGTATCTGCAAGCCCCCTTCGTTAAGGAAGTGGAACGTCTGGGTCTGGTTTGGGCCTTCACCTTGAAAGAGAACCAGCCCGAGTTATTGCGCGAGGCGGAGCGTCTCACCCAGGAATCTCCCACCGGCGTTCAGGAGGAACCGGGCCGGGAGATTCGATACTGGCACTTGCCGGAGCTCGATTGGCCGGTCGCCGATCGTCTGGCGCGTGTCGTCAAAACGGTTCGCATCGAACACCAGCGCTGCGTCACCGTCAGCGAAAAAGACGCTCATCGAACTAAGGGCAAGACGGAAATGTCGCAACCGAGCACCAACTTCTACGCCACCAATTTCGAACTGGGCTCGATCTCGCCGCTGTTCATTCATCAGTTCAGTCGCAGCCGTTGGCGAATCGATACGGAAGTCTTTCAGACCCTCACCACCGACTGTCACCTCAAACACCCCGCCGTTCACCAAACCACGGCCCTGGTGGTGCTGACCATGATCCGGTTTCTGGCCTACACCCTGTCCTTGGTCTTCTACCACCGCCAAGTGCGCAGCCATGCCCGCCGAAAATGCGACACCTTTCATGAACTGGCCAAGCGTTTAGCCTACTGGTTCCTCGCCGTTTCGCCCAATACCAGTTGATCCCGCCGCCGCGCCTGGCCTTCGTCGTGTCCGGCAATCTCTCCGGGTGTCGCCCTGACGCCCTGACGCTGTATTCCTTCCGCCTCGAAAAATCAACCGGTTTCCGCCATCCCGCGAGCATTCCAACTCACTCCAGCTTCCTTGCCTGCCACAACCGGAGTCAAATCAGCGGCGTACTCGATAGGCAGATGGCGCTTTACGGAATCGCTGACACCCGTGCTGGCCAGCTTGAAAAATATGACGAAACAGCTTAACATTTCCCCTCCGGCTCGCGGCGCACCCCAAACTCTTCGTTGGCGCTCCAGTCCGCAGTGGAGCGGAACGAAGCGCCGTATGGCGACAGCAACTTGTAGAACGCGATATCACGGCTTGTTCCGGGAAACCTTCTAGAAACGCTCTATGGTTCCGCCCGAAAACACAGCGCAAGCGCTGGAGATGGCCCACGTGTTGCTCCTGGGCATCGTGGGGTTCTCTTCGCTCCCGATAAGCGAGCAACGCCAGATGCTTCGGGATCTTCAGCATGCGATCTTGGGCACCTCTGAATTTACTCGTCCGCGAAAGGATCAGCCCATTCCGGTGCCCACGGGCGATGGCTTGGCGTTGCTCTTCTTTGGTGATTTGGAAGCCCCGGTGCGGTGCGCCATGGAATTGAGTCGCACTTTAGGAAGCGCTACCCCACGAATCCACCTGCGCATGGGAGTGAACACGGGGCCCGTCTATCGTGTTGCAGATATCAATGCTAACAGTAACGTAGCGGGAGGCGGAATCAATATTGCCCGACGCGTGATGGACTGCGGGGATGCAGGACACATTCTGGTTTCCGGCAGCGCGGCCGAAGTCCTCTACCAGATTGGCAATTGGGCGACCAGCCTGCATGACCTAGGTGAACTCGAGGTGAAGCATGGGGAACGGATCCGCATGTGGAACCTGTACGGCCAGGGATTCGGTAATCCACAGACCCCGGGAAAGGTGAAAAAAAACAGGTCGGAAGGCGAAGACACAATTTCACGGAACTTGGCCGATCCGATGATCAATCGGGCGGTCTCGCACTACCGCATCCTGCGAAAGCTGGGCGGTGGAGGCATGGGCGTTGTTTACGAAGCTCAGGATCAGCGCCTCGGTCGCCGAGTCGCCCTGAAGTTTCTCCCCGAAGACCGGCCTTCCCCTTCTTCCTTGGAGCGTTTTCAGCAAGAAGCGCGAGCCTCTTCGTCACTGAACCACCCCAATATTTGCACCGTACACGATGTCGGGGACTTCGAGGGCCGTTACTTCATCGTGATGGAGTTGTTGGAAGGGGAGACGCTGAGACGCCGAATTATCCGAAAGCGTTTGACTGTCGACGAAATCTTGCAGCAGGGGCTCCAGATTGCCGATGCCCTCGATTGCGCCCATGCGCATGGAATCATCCACCGTGATATTAAACCTGCCAACCTTTTCGTCACGACGCGCAACCAGGTGAAGGTCCTAGACTTTGGACTTGCGAAGTTTACTTCCATCAAACGGCATCCTGTGGAAAACGGGGAAGCTCCCAGTGCTTCAACCACCAGCACCGGTTCGGACTTGACCGGCCCCGGTCAGTGGATCGGTACTGTCCCCTATATGTCACCGGAGCAAGCGCGCGGTCTGGAGCTAGACAATCGCACCGATCTGTTCTCCCTCGGAACCGTGTTGTACGAGATGGCAACGGGAATTCAGCCTTTTCGCGGCGACACCTCGGCTGTCATTTTTGAAGCTATCTTGAATCGTGAACCTGTTTCGCCCCTCAGCTTGAATCCGGGGCTGCCGCCGGAATTAGAGAGGATCATTTGCAAGGCACTCAGCAAGGAACGCAGCTTGCGCTACCAGTCGGCAATGGGGATGCGAACGCATCTGCAGAGGGCGCTTGCGCTTCCCCGAGTGGAAACCGCCCCAGCTCCCACAATGGAGAGCGACGTGGCAAGGCTAGGCGAAGTTGCGCTCCTGTACAAACGCAATTCCCAGCCGGACGAGCAGGTCCTTAAGCGGCTTGAAGAACACCTGCGGGGGAGCGGTTATCGCGTTTTTGTCGACCGTCATTTGCAGGTTGGCATGGAGTGGGCGCGGGAGATCGAACGCCGTGTTAGCAATGCTTACGCGGTGGTTGTGCTGCTTTCCGCCACGGCGGTAACCAGCGAAATGCTGGCCTATGAATTGCAGATCGCACACGACTCGGCGCAGAAGACCGGGAGACCGCGCATTCTACCCGTCAGGGTCAACTATGAAGGCACCCTGCCGAACCCGCTAGCCGCGATCTTGGATGGGATCCAGTACGCGCAATGGAAGGGACCGCAGGACAGCCAGTCTCTCACCGCCAAGATTACGGAATCGCTGCAGAACCCTCCGAAAATAGTTCCTCGTCGGATATGGCTCGAAACGGTTGGTGGGGCGGTTCCACCGGATTCGCGCTTCTATATCGTGCGTCCGACGGACGAAGAATTCTACGAGGCGTTGGCGCGGAAAGACAGCATTGTTTTGATCAAGGGTGCCCGTCAGATGGGTAAGAGTTCCCTGATGGCCCGCGGCCTTCAGGAAGCACGCAAGGTCGGGTCCAAGATTATTCTCACCGACTTTCAGAAGCTCAACGCCTCCCACCTGGAATCGGTTGAGAAGCTTTTCCTGGCGTTGTCAGAGTGGATTGCGGAACAACTTGACATCGACGTCGTTGCCGCGGACGTATGGAACCCCCGGCTTGGGCCGAGCATGAACTTCGAGCGTTTTCTGAAACGCGAGGTTCTGGGCAAGTTTCCGCAATCTCTGGTCTGGGGTATGGACGAGGTCGACCGGCTATTCAGTTGCAACTTTGGCAGCGAGGTGTTTGGGCTGTTCCGCTCATGGCACAACGAGCGCTCTCTTGATCCCAGCGGCCCCTGGCAGAAGCTCACCCTGGCGATTGCGTACGCGACCGAAGCCCATATGTTCATCACCGACGTGAACCAGAGTCCTTTCAATGTGGGTACGCGATTGGTTTTGGCGGACTTCACTCTCCCCCAATTGGAGGAACTTAACAAACGATACGGCTCTCCTTTGCGCGATCAGCTAGAGGTAGATCAGTTCTACGGCCTGGTGGGAGGGCAACCCTACTTGACGCGTCGGGGTCTGCACGAATTGGCCTCCCGCAATTTGAGTTTCCTTGACTTTGAGATCCAAGCCGCCTGCGACGAGGGTCCTTTTGGAGATCATCTGAGGCGACTGCTGGTTTCGCTCGCTGAAGACACTACCCTTTGCACCTTCGTGCGCGAGATGTTGTCCGGCCGGCACAGCGCCCCTTTGGAAATCTTTTACCGCCTGCGGAGTTCAGGCTTGGTCTCTGGAGAATCGGCGCGAGATATGAAGCCCCGCTGCAAACTGTATGAGCTGTATTTGACGCAACATTTGCTGTGATCAAGACCCTGCAAATCTCGAAATCTGACAGTTTTTATGTAATCGGCGGCACCCTGCAGAGGGACGCTCGCTGCTATGTCGCTCGCGGAGCCGATTCTTCTCTGTATGCCTCGCTGACAGGAGGTGAATTCTGCTACGTCCTCACTGCCCGGCAGATGGGCAAGTCGTCCTTAATGGTCCAGACGGCTGCTCGGTTGCGCGAGGACCGCGCATCCGTTGCAGTTCTCGACCTGACTGCTTTGGGCCAAAACCTTACTGTCGAGCAGTGGTACACGGGTCTGCTTGACCGCATCGGGGAGCAGCTCGGCCTCGAAGGCGAGCTGGAAGAATCGTGGGATAGGAACCAGTCCTTAGGACCGTTGCAGCGGTGGATGGTCGCTGTCCGTACTGTCCTTTTAGAGCGCTGCCCGGGCCCGGTTGTTGTATTCATTGATGAGATTGATGCGGTCCGCAGTCTTTCGTTCTCTACCGACGAATTTTTTGCTGGCATTCGAGAAATGTACAATCGCCGCGCCCAGGATCCGGAACTACTCCGGCTTGCGTTCTGCCTGCTCGGTGTGGCGACTCCCTCCGATCTGATTCGCGATACTCGTACCACCCCCTTCAACATCGGGCGTCGGATCGAATTGAACGACTTCACGGAAGAAGAAGCTGGCCCACTTGCGCTCGGAATGAGAGGGAAAACCCAGAGCGGCTCCCAACTGTTACGGAGGGTTCTGTACTGGACGGGAGGCCACCCCTACCTGACTCAGCGACTTTGCCGCGCCGTGGCGGAAGATGCCAGCGCCCGAACTGCTACCGCAGTCGATCGCATTTGTAACGATCTCTTTCTCTCTTTGCGCGCGAGAGAACACGACGACAACCTGCTCTTCGTGCGCGAACGAATATTGCGCAGCGAGGTCGATACCCCAAGCTTGCTCAGCCTGTACGACAAAATACGTAGCGGCGGGAAGGTGCGAGACGATGAATCCAATCCATTAGTGCCGGTACTGCGGCTCTCCGGGATAACGCGGCCCGAGGACGCTTATTTGAGAGTGCGCAATCGAATCTATGAACGCGTATTCGACCGGGATTGGGTGACATCGAATCTACCCGGCGCTGAATTGCGCCGTCAAAAAGCTGCATATCAGCGAGGAGTCAAGGTTGCGGCGCTTGCCGCTATTCCCTTGTTTTTCGCTGGTACATATTTATATCTGATGCAATATCGCCGCACCGTGGCCCCGCCACAATTATCTAGAACTCCGTTGCCCCCGCCGTTCTGGGCATCGTTCAGCGCTGCATCGGATGCGCGCATGAATGCCGGGGCGTTGTTGGTCAATGTTGGCGAAAAGAATGCAACTATATTTGTCGACGATCAAGAGTATGGAAGGACTGCGCAGCAAGGAGCTTTGCGCATCGACGGCATCCAGGCAGGCAGGTATAGAGTCCGCGTGGAGAAACCAGGATTTCAGACTGTTTCACTCCCGGTCGAGATCAAGGCTCAGTCGGAAACGCCGCTGATCTTTAAGCTGCAAGAGCAACCGAAGGCGCTGGCCCTGGGCTCTATATTCATTCAGGGAGCGCCGCCCAATGCAACCGTCAGTTTAGATGGCAGAGACATAGGAGTTACCGCTGAAACCGGCACGTTCTCGTTCACTGCCCCGCCAGGCCAGCATATCCTCAGAGTTGCCAAAGATGGTTTTGTGCCGGACGAATCGAAATTCCTCTCGGTTCTTGGGGAAAAGATTGTTTATAACGCCCAACCGAAGGTGGATACCGAATACCAGCGCTGGCAACTAGTTGCGAATAGCAATGATCTGGCGGCTCTCCAAGCTTTCGTCCGCGAGTATCCTGTTGGGCGCTTTTCGTCGCGCGCGCGCGACCGAGCTGAGCAATTGGAGTGGGACGCGCTCAAGAACCGCAACGATTCGGGTATCCTGATCGCTCTCGATGACTTCCTTGGTCGATGCCGCGGTTCGGTCTGCGCAGAAGCCAACACCCGCATGAACATCCTCAGAGGAGAGGAGGAGGAGTGGGTTAGTGATCGGGGCAGCAAGAAGATTGAGGATTTACAAAGGTATCTCACCAAGTTTCCGCAGGGCAGGTACAGCCAACCAGCCGGTGCCGAAATTGCCGCATTGATGAACGACAAACAGATTCGGGACATTGTCGGCCAATATGAGGGAGCCTACAATCGCAAAGACATCGATCAGCTCATTTCGCTGTGGCCGACATTTCCTGCCCGCGCCCAACAGCGGACACGCGATTTGTTTAAGGCGGCCAAGTCGATCAGCATGACGCTGTCGATCGGGGAGTTGAACATCACCGGCAATGTGGCTGTTGTAACCTGCAGGCGTACGCAGAATGTGGTTCGCGAGGACGAAGGGGGTGGACTGGTGCAGGATTCGGTAGTGTTCAAAATGGGCAGGCGAGGGGACCGCTGGATCATCGAGTCAGGGCCGCATTAGCGGCACGGTCTTTGGCCTGAACTCGGAACTTCTGGCACAGCGAACTAGATGGTGATTCATGGCGCCAGCCTCCGCTTGTCCTCGGCTACTGGGCTCAAGACCACACAAACTCGGTTTTCTGCAATGCAGGAGAGTCTCCATGAGGAGATCTGTAGTTGCTATCGTGCTGTCCGCGAGTGCTTGGGCTCAGAGCACGTACGGCGGAATTCACGGGACCGTCCAGGACGGATCCGGTGAACCCGTGGCAGGGGCAACCGTTACAGTAACCTCCTCGGAGAAGGGGACGCAGCTTAAACTGAGAACGAACCAGTACGGTCGATACGAGTTTCCCAGGCTGCTTCCCGAAAACTATGACCTGACGGCTGAAGCCGACGGCAGAAAAACAACCACGCTAGACATCTCGGTCGTGGCCGACGACGAAGCCCTCGTCAATCCAGTTCTGCCGAGACGCGGGCAATTGACAGGCATCACTGGGACCACGGGCGGCAGCACGTTAAAGACCCGGGCAGACGTTTCCATCACGCTCGATCGGACTGCGATTCAGTCTCTGCCGAATTTCACTCAGAACGCTAGTGCTTTCCCCCTGCTTGCCCCCAGCGCCCAAATGAGAGTTCCCGGGCCAGACACCCAGAACCTTCAGCAGGGCATCCGCGTATCCTTAAGCGGAAATCTTCCCAGTGGCACAGCTGCGTTGCTGGACGGGACTGACAACCGGGCTCCCGCCGGTTCCGAGGTGTACATCATCAACCCATCTCTGGAGTCCTTAGCAGAGATAAAGATAACAACCCAAAGCTATGACGCGGAGACCGGCCAGGCACTCTCCGGCATTGTCGCGGCGGAAACCCGGTCGGGCACTAATGTTTGGCACGGCAGCTTGTTCGACTTCAGGCGGACTAACTGGGGAGAAGCGAGCAACCCAGACCTGCAGAATCCTGCCCTAGCTATGATTTCGCCCTTTCGGATTAATCTGTTTGGCGGTTCTCTTGGAGGTCCCATAGTCAAGAACAAACTCTTCGTCTTCGGAGACTATCAAGGAACCCGCCGCTCCTTCAGTTCCACACAATTGCTAAACGTTCCGACCCAGAGGGTTCGCGACACTTGCCTCAACCCAACAAGCGCATATTGCGATTTGAGCGAATACAAGACCACCATCTATGACCCGCAGATGCCGGCTGGCACGCTCTTTGCCGCGATCCCAGGCTGCGCCGGAGGTAAAGCCGGGTACTGCATTCCGCAGGGCTCCATTTCCCAGCAAGCCGTGAATTTACTCTCCCTACTGCCGCCGCCAAACTTGCCTGGAGTTGTTTCGAACTACAGGGTCGCGGGGAGCGAGTCATACGATGACGACAACTTCACTGTGCGAGTCGATGGCAACCTAAGCGAAAAACTCCACCTGCTCGGCCGCTACAGTTTTGCCGACTATCGTCTCAACGGTGCCAGTGCATTCGGAGCTTTGGTGGGTGGCGTCGGGTTTGGGCCGGACGGTTTTGCGGGCCAAAGCCGCTACCGCGCCAACAGTCTTGCCGCGGGTTTCGATTACTCATTCAGTTCCGGCCTGGTTACCGATTTTCGTTTCGGCTTTTACCGGACTTACCAGCAGGCTTTGCAGAATGACTACAACACAACGCCTGCTACCAACGCCGGTATCCCAGGGTTGAATCTGGGCGACGGCCTGAGCTCGGGGATGCCCGCAATTCAGATCAATCAGCCGTCGTCTCAGGCGGTGAGCAGCGACATCGACTTTGGGGACGGGCAAGTTATAGATGGATGTTCTTGTCCGCTCTCCACGCGGCTCCAACAATTTCAGTGGGTCAACAACTGGGCCAAGACCCATGGCGACCACTTGTTTAAGTGGGGCGCAGATTTCCGCTACTTGCAAAATGCAACCTTGGATAGCCCCACCCGCCGGGCAGGATTGCTTTCTTTTTCCGGCAAGCTCACGGGTGATATGACGGGTACAGGAGGTTTGGGCTTAGCTACATTTCTCCTCGGTTATGTGACCTCCTTCGCGCGTACAGTCGGCAGCATCTCGGACTCGGAAGATCGTGAGAAGCGGGCATTCTTCTACGGTCAGGATACGTGGCGCATTACCCCAAATCTTACCCTGAATTATGGACTGCGCTGGGAGATCTACTTCCCTCAATCGGTCAATGGACAGAATAAGGGAGGTTATTTAGATCTCAGCACCGGAACCATCAACATCGCCGGCTATCCATGTTGCAACCTGGAAGGCAATATCCGCAACTCGCTGACGAATTTTGCTCCCCGTCTCGGGATGGCCTATCAGGTAAGCTCCAGGACCATTTTGAGGGCAGCCTACGGCCGGAACTTCGACGGGGCGTCTCCCCAAGTGTTCAGTGCCGGGGCCTCGGAGAACCCGCCGGTATCCTTGACGCAAAACGGGCACGCGACGAATCCGACCAAGGATGGACAGAGCTATGTGTTTCAATTCCGCTACTGCGCTCTAAATCCAAAATGTGTGCCGCCGCCGCCTCAGGTCCTTTATCCCACTAATGTGTTTCCAAACGGGCAGATACCCCCGTCTAAACTGGTCAACATTAATGTTTTTGCAGTGCCGTCGGAGCTGCAGATTCCTACTCTGGATCAGTGGAACTTCACAGTACAACGCGAACTCACTCCCAACATGTACGTTGAAATCGGGTACGTGGGAAATAAAGGCACCCACTTGCCCTTGTCGACTAGCCCCTACAACCTGAACCAACCGACAATTGCCGGCTATCTGGCGAATAGCTGCTACATTCCGGCAAACGAAGCTCAGGCCCCGGGCTGCTTGAACCGTTACCCCTTTTACTCCAAATTCGGCTGGACCCAGGGAATTAGCTATTCTGGCGACGATGCCTCTTCGAACTACAACTCGTTGCAGGCCAAACTGGTCAAACGTTTCAACAAGGGCTACGAATTCCAAGCCAACTACACGTGGGCCAAGGGTTTGGGTTACAACGCGCCATACTACAATCAGAATCCTGGCTTGGACTATGGGTTGAATGTTTGGGATCGGACACACACATTCATTTTCTACAATGTGCTCAACCTTCCCGTTGGAAGGGGCAAGGCGCTGCTGGGCAACGTCAGTACCGCTGCCAACTACCTGGTTGGCGGATGGTCGATCAACACGAGCACAACATGGGCCAGCGGTTTGCCCTTTTCCCCATCCTACAATCCGACGGAGTGTAGCGTGGATCGGGATACCGGGCCTTGTCGCCCGAACATTGTGGGCGACGTGCAGATCACGGGCAATCGTAACAGTTACTTCGCTACCACTGGCGGGCTACCGCTCAGTCGTCCCGAAGGAAGTACTGGCCCTAGCGCGCCGATCGGTCCCTGGCAAAGACCGGGAATCGGAACGTTCGGAACGGCTGGGTACAACTCGTTGCGGGGTCCCCCTTACTATGACACCGACGTAGCGATAATCAAGGAAATAGCCATTTTCGAGAGTTATCTGGTGCAATTCAGGACCGATTTCTTGAATGTCTTCAACCAGGTAAATTTGGGGAATCCCAGCGGCTGTGTGGACTGCTTTTCCACCCTCGGCCAGGCCACTGGAGGAGTCATCACGACACTGGCACCGAACGCCTCTCAGCGTCAAGTCGAATTTTCACTTCGAGTGCAATTCTAACGAGGCTCTGGTATTAATCTGCAGTGCGAGCTTAGTTCGCTTCTGGGTGTTAACTTGTCGTCCATTGCTGTTCCTCTTCAACCTCGCGTCGAGCCTGAACACTGTTCCGCGCAGCCGATACCGAAACCGATCTTGCATTGAGGGGTTCCAAGAGCCTTGCAACTTGCGGACAAAATGATCTGTCCCACGTGATACGCATTGTGCGTGCCGACGGGCGAAAGGGTAAACACAGTCAATGTCTACATTCACAGCACCTGTTATCCCAATCCCGCCTAAGTACAAGGTAACGGTGGTCGAAACTTGGGTGGATGCTGGAATCCCGGTTTCTGAAATGACTGGGCTAATGGCGCATGAAAATGGTCACTTGCATTACTTTTTAAATTTAAACTGCGGATCGCCAGCAAATCCGATCTGCGAGAACAACAGCCCCTCTACTCTACTCCATCGAGCGTGATGGGCAGTCAATACACGCTGTCATCGAATCAACCGAAAGCGCCGACCGACTGCGACAAGTATTGGTGGGCTCAGTACAAATAGGGGTGATTATGAGACTCAAGTCTTGGCTGCACACTGTTCTCACTGTTCTACATGCTGGATGACTGGCGTTGCTGCTGTTACAGGGCTCTCGCATCCAAAAACTGCGCGAAACCATAGTTGCGGATCGTTGGCTGAATAGGGCGGTGTCAGTTCTGGTGTCAGTTCGTTTTTGATTTCAGTGCGCTTCGGTGCATTTTTTGCCGTACAAGAAAACCAACGAAGTTGCGGCATATGGGTATGAACACAGGCGTTTTTTCGTTTCTGTTCTTCTCAGTGCTTCTCTATGCGCTATGGAGTTAAGTGACGAAAAACGCCGTGACAAGGCAGCGTTCTAACCAACTGAACTACATCCCCGGTATTGATGACCGGAATTTCCGAACTGGTGGGCAGTGCAGGACTCGAACCTGCGACCTCCTGCTTGTAAGGTAACAAGCAATAAGGAATCAGCAACTTGCACCGAACGGCACCGGGCGGCAAGATGTGGCCTAAGCTGCCACAAGGCAATAGGTTATGGTTATTCGCTGCCGCGTGCGGCCACTCTAGGCCGTCCGCGGCTAAGCTGGATTTTGGTCATACAAAAATCGTGCTCGGTGTGGAGGAAGGGAGATGAAAACAGCACGGCCCGAACCATTGATCGTCGATCTTGACTCCGGCTGGGATGCTGCCGTGCTCTACTACGATGCTCACCAGCGCCGAAACCGGCTCACGCTCATAGACACTTCCAGGCCAGGAGGCGCCTTTCAGTTTGCGATGCATACATCCAAGCTTGGAAATGCCGTCATGGTGTGGCGGCCCATAGACTGGCAGGGCGGAACGGTCCACTAGACTACACGGGATGGGGGGACTTTGGGCGGAGGGTTGTTAGACTCTGCTTCGATCCATGTCAACGCCTCGTTCTTTGCCCACTCGTCCTTCATGAGCTTGCCGAATCGCTTGAGGGTTTCGTGCAGCCATTCCAAGTTCTCTGGTTTCATCTAGACCTCTCTTTACGTTCCATACTAATAGGTTTCATTGGCCTGGAGTAGCTGAGCGGGAGTACAATTGGTGCGCTCGGCAACCGATTATCCCCCTGCTGAGCGGGTCCCTTTTCCCCCGAACCAGTCGCCTTTCCTGGGAGGTGAAGCCATGAAGTCCGTCCACTTCGTCTGCTTATTCGCAATTCTCATCAGCATGTTGGTACTGGCACAGTCCAGTCGCGCCCCACTCGGCACTCAGCCCAGTAGTCGACTCGTCGGTCAAGATTCGAAGCGGAAGTCCGCTTCCACACCGCAAGTGGCAGGTTTGACCGA
The DNA here is from genome assembly GCA_963838905.1 of uncultured Acidobacteriota bacterium. Lineage (GTDB taxonomy): Bacteria > Acidobacteriota > Terriglobia > Terriglobales > Acidobacteriaceae > JABDBE01. Next base: position 38,561 of record CAWITE010000008.1, on the reverse strand, counting down.
ACGCGGGAATAGAGGATTCAGAGCGACTCGGCAAGAGAGCTCGTCATCCGGACTAAACTTTGCCCCGGCTGTAACCTACGATTCGGGCGGATTAGAAACCGTTTCGGTCGCAGTAGCGGACGTGAACGGGGACGGCAAGCCCGACCTGCTGGTAGCGAACTACTGTGCCAGCGGCAACAGTTGTACCAATACGAACTTCGCTGGCGTGGTTGGAGTGCTGTTGGGTAACGGCGACGGAACCTTCCAAACGGCGGTGCTCTACGGCTCGGGTGGGTACTATGGCGAATCCGTCGCAGTAGCGGACGTGAACGGGGATGGCAAGCCCGATTTGGTGGTAGCGAACCGTTGTGCCAGCGCGGGTGGGGGTGGTTGTACGAACTCCGCTGGCGTAGTAGGAGTGCTGTTGGGCAACGGGGACGGCACTTTCCAAACAGCAGTGACCTACGGCTCGGGCGGCCACTTCGGTTTCGGTGGCTGATGTAAACGGGGATGGAAAACCCGACCTGTTGGTGGCCAACTACTATGCTGACGTCAACGCTGACAACAGCTCAGTGGGCGTGCTATTGGGCAACGGCGACGGAACCTTCCAGGCAGCGGTGAGCTACGATTCGGGCGGATATACTGCCCTATCTGTGGTCGTTGCAGACGTGAATGGGGATGGGAAACCCGACCTGCTGGTAGCGAATTTGTGTGCCAATAGCAGCAGCAACTGTCCGAATGGAGCGGTGGGCGTGCTATTGGGCAACGGCGACGGAACCTTCCAGACAGCAGTGAACTACGGCTCGGGTGGCTGGTACACAAATTCAGTAGCCGTAGCAGACGTGAATGGGGACGGTAAGGCCGACCTGCTACTAGCAAACGAATTTCCCATCGGGGACTATTACGACGGCGAGGCAGCCGTACTGCTGGGCAACGGCAATGGAACTTTCCAGACAGCTGCGACCTATCTCTCAGGTGGGAGTGCCGCCACTTCGGTTGCCGTAGCAGACGTGAACGGAGATGGCAAGCCCGACCTCGTGGTGACGAACTGCGGCGCTAGCGGCACCAACAGCTGTGAGAAAGGAACGGTGGGCGTGCTGCTGGGTAACGGCGACGGAACCTTCCAGACGGCGGTGGCCTATAGTTCGGGGGGCTTTCATGCGTATTCCGTGGCAGTAGTGGACGTGAACGGCGACGGCAAGCCCGACCTGCTGGTAGCGAACATCACTGGCGCTGGGTATCCGGACGGCTCGGTGGGCGTGCTCCTTAATACCAGTTTGAACGGAACGACTACCTCCCTGACTTCCTCGCAGAATCCCTCGAACTTTGGACAACCCGTGACTTTCACTGCTCAGGTGACGGGGCAAATAGGCTTCTACAAGGGCAGGCCAACAGGCACGGTGAGTTTCTTCGACGGAACCACGAACATAGGCAATTCGAACGTCAACAGCGGAATAGCAACTTTGACCACGTCTACGCTGGCGGTGGGTACACACAGCATGACAGCCACCTACAACGGAGACACAAATTTCGCCCCGAGCACCTCGCCTGTTCTGCATCAGGTCGTGCAGGGAGCCATCGCTTCACTCTCTCCAAGCAGCCTCAACTTTGGCAACCAGACCGTGGGTATCACCAACTCCCCTCAGAACGTAACTCTCACCAACAACGGCAATATCAATCTGACGATCTCGTTGATCCAAATTACAGGAACGAATAGCGGGGACTTTAATCAGACAAATAACTGCCGGTCATCGCTGACACCAAACAACAGCTGCCAAATCGGGGTGACCTTTACGCCCACCACAACCGGAACACGAAATGCTGCGGTAAGCGTTACGGACAATGCTCCTGGTAGCCCGCAGTCGGCTTCACTTACTGGTGTCGGCGTCTTACCTGCGGTGACGTTCTCTCCGACCAGCCTGACGTTCCCCACGCAACTGGTTTTCACGAATAGCCCAGCACAACCGGTGACGCTGACTAACGCCGGCGCTGGCGTCCTGAAAATCAACCACATTAGCGTGACCAGCCCATTCCAGCAAACGAATAACTGTCCCAGCAGCCTCGGGCCGGGCGCAAAATGCATGATTAATGTTAAATTCCGTCCCGGAAACAAAGGCTTATTCCACAGCGCAGTCAGCGTAACCGACAACGCACCCGGTAGCCCGCAAAACGTGCCGTTGACGGGCACCGGAACCTTTATGCAACTTATTCCCACAACGCTAAACTTCGGAACTCAGCCGGTGGGAACCAGGAGCCTCGCCAAGAAAATCACGCTGACCAACAAAGGCGGTGCGGCGGTAAACATCACAAGCATCTCCATCACGGGAATCGATGCAAAGGACTTTGCCGAAACCAACACCTGCGGTAAGAGCGTGGCTTCTGGGGCAAGCTGTTTCATCAAGGTCACGTTTAAGCCTCTGGCTAAGGGGAAGCGGACGGCGGATGTTTCGGTATACGACAACGGTGGAGGCAGCCCGCAACAAGCAATGTTAATCGGTACGGGAACCTAGTCGCCCGAAACTGAGACTCGTGAAGGGATGAGAACGCACAAAAGTTTGGGCCTCCACCCTCCCCCGAGTGCTGAGGCCAACTTATCCTCGCGTTGCTTCAGCGAAAACGAGCAAGCATAGCACCGCCGATTTTGCTACCGAACAGTACGTTTCTACTACTTAAAATGGAGCATTGCCTGCCCGGGCGCGGCGGGTGTACAACTGCGCCAGAAGCACAACATTTCGAATCGATGCAAAGATTTGGCCCAACCTGCCGTTGGGCCGTTTTTGGTGCCGGACGGTTTTCCAGACTCGGATAATTGCAGCTACAAACAAAAAAGAAACGGGCGATCGTGAGGGTCCGAATGTCGGAGGGCAGCCTACGCTAACCGCCGACGCTAACCCATGATCGCCCGAGGCAGTTGTGGAGCTTCGTCTACAGCGAAAATACCGCGAGCCCTGGCGGAAGACAATACAGTGAATGCGGTAGGCGTGGTCCGGGCCGGGAAAGCGCTCAAACGTTCAGCCACAAACCGGGGAACTAGGTTCCCCATGACTACTTAAAAAGGAGTGTTGAAAACCTGGTCCGGCGGGTGTATCAGTGCGCCAATCGAAGCGTCACACATTACCTAACTCACTGCAAAAATTGGCCAACCTTGGAGGGGTTGGGCCAATTTTGCCAGCACTCACCTGCTCTCACCTTTTAGGGCTGGGCACAAATCGCTCTCCGCATCCCGGACACTCGATATGCTCAAAGTCGATGCGGCGCACCTGCGCGGGCGTAATCACCTTTCCACATTTCGGGCATGCCGCATCGAGTGATGCCAGCACCTTTTCGAGATTGATTCTCCGCGCTCTTGGCATGATCTGGGCATTCTAAGCCCCTTGCGCCGCAGAAGTTCGCAAATCGATGAAACAGGGGTATAGTGGGCGGTAAGTTTTTAGGGGGGCGGGGCCCAGGCTTCTCCTTTGTTCGGGGGAGCCGGGAGGGGCTTCTGGTTGCCCCGCCTTGAATGAAACGCCCTTAGCCCGCATTATTCATGAAAAGTGGAGTGGAGTGTGATTGTTCGCATGAGTGATATGTAATTGCGACGACGGGGGAATTTCCTTCGATCGCGTTATTGATTCCAAAAGAATTAGTCGGGTTCAAACGTCAATTTTGACAAGTGGTGACACACCTTCGCCAGGAGTGCACCCAGTCTGGTTTCGGATTGTAAGAAGTGGGAGATTTATCCGCTCTGCGCGCCCAAACGGCAGGCGATAAGACGGAAGGCAGGTAGAAACGGGAACGACGTGGGCAGGTGAATGACCCAGCGCCGTACCGAGACCATGACCCGAGCCCCGAGCTTGAGCAAGCGCTCGCGCAAGGTGAGGACCTGGGCGCGGGCACAGGCTGTGCCCGCAGCTCGCAAACGTAATTCCTGCATCAAGACGTAAGCCGCAGCCGTGAGCAGAACGCGAAACTGGTTGGCCCAAAAGCTGGTGCAACTGGTGCGATCAATTTCCAAGTCGTGCAACTCTTTGATGCGGTTTTCAACGTCGCCACGTTGGCAGTACACCCGTTCGTAAATCCATTGCGGACTCTGTTTCATGTTGGTAATCACGAAACGGGGATTGTCTTTGGGATCTTTTTCCGGCGCCCGGACGACTTCCGCTTTGATCACCACTCGGCGTCGATGAGGCCATTTGCCAGCCGCGTAGTCAACTTCTCCGTAGATATGTTCCGTTTTTCCGCTGCTTTCTGACAGCTTACGAGCGCGACCAATTCCCGGAGCCGCGATCCGCTTCAGGACTGCGTTTTTGGCCATGGCCACCACATATTCCAGTTTGCTCTGCACATCCAAAAACTCCAGCACCGCGGGACTGGCAAAACCACCATCCAGGCGAACCCGAATGGTCACTCCAGGAAGATGACCTCGAAGGATCCGGATCAGCCGCCGCAGCAATCCTACGGCGCCCACCGCGGCGGGGGCGTTGCCAGGACGCAACACCGCAGCGCACAAATACTGTTCGGCTTCCTCATTGAAACTGATAAAGCCCATCACCGGTAAATAGCACCAGCTGTCGTAATGCCCGTTAAAGAAGGAGAGTTGCTGTGCGCCATGGGTGGGATCATCGGTGGGATCCAGATCGATGGTGACCCGGTAAACCCGGCGCCGTAGTCGCTTGCCATGCCGCCGGATGACGCTCCGGGCCAAGCTCTCGCCCATGCGATACAGTTCCTTGACTCCGACCGCATTCTCGAAACGCGACACCGTCGGTTGCGAGGCCAGGTCGAGCCCTTCTATGGGATCGCGACCGAGAAGCAGCTTATGAATGGGGTCGCTGCCCAATCGGGCCGAGTCGTTGCCGTCGGGGTAGCCACAGGCAATTGAGAACACGCGCTGTGCGACTAAGTCTCGCAACGTATGATCGACCTTGCCGGCTTGTCTTTGGTCCTGCAGACATGCCGTTAGCTCCTCCACCAATCGGTAGGGACCATCGGCGGCCTTCAGCAGCAAAGCACCGCCATCGGAACTGCCTTCTCCCTGATCAAATTGGGCAACGACAGGTTTGCGAAAAATTCCTGGAAACAACAAACACTGTGTTGTGCTATCGTCAGACATTAAGGAAGCCTCTTTTGTTGCGCAAACATTGTCTTGTCAACATGTTTGTAACAGAGGAGGCTTCTTTTGTCTTCAGATCTCTTCCGATTCACGAATAATGCGGGTTAGGGGAGTCAAATTCAGAGAGCCACATTACCACAAAGCAGCCATTCCTTTTTCAACACCTGCCACAGTTTTACGATTTCGGAACAAGCCAGCCCAACCAACTAGAAAACGGAGCAGTGTTACCCCGCACACCATGGCGTGACTGTTCAAAATTGCACACTTTTAAGGAAAAGAGGGGTATAGTGGGCATCAAGATTTTGGGGGAGGGCGGGTTCCGGGTTCTCCTAGTTCGGGGGAGCATGGAGACTCTGGGGCCCGCCCTATAAAACAATCCTTTGTAGAGTGTTCGAGACACTTTACCATCTGCCCTGTTTTTTTCTCAACTGCTGCGGGCACAACGAAGGGTAAAGCTTCGGATAGCGCGTGTGTAGACCCGCGCGCGACAAGGCCGGTCAGTCCTCCCCCCCCGGCCTTCCGAAGACCTTGACTTGACCGTTTATAACCGTCTCGTTTGCGCATTCGTTTTGTTCTTCTTCTCCGTCCGCCGGACCAAGGGGTATAATTCGCGGCGCTATGGAAACCTCAGACAGATTCATCTACTGGGTAGTGGAATGCTCTGACAAAATTTGCAACACAACTATTGGCCTTCAATGTCTTGGATATTCGGAGCCAGGAAGGCCAATCCTCATTCACATGCTTGGAGACTGCGAGGATTTCAAAGAGAAGTGTCCAGTGTGCGGGGAGGAATCTGTCTTTTCTCGCCCTCAAGTTCATCAGATGCTCGGCCCACAACCATCTCCTGACTATGCCCCGAGTCCTGCGTTTCTGAAGGCGATTCAGAAACAACGGGAACCGCCAATTCAATAGGGAACCCGAACACCTTATGATCGCCGCAGTCGCGGATAGTCCACACTCCCCATCTGGTAACTTTATCCCCTGTCACGGCATTTTCATTCAACAGATCTGATTGCATCGGAGTCATTGGTCTTCCTCCGCAGCATTCAGAATCTCCGCCTTGTGGTCGATTGCCGACTGCGGGACGCTGATGATGACGAGTCCTTGATTTTGCTCAGGTACCCACATATTTAGTTCTGAATCAGAGCCGAGAATCTTCGCCGACATAGATCCACCGTCTTTTCCCTTGATGACGTTATCGACCAGCCGCCCGCGTACCAGCTTTCTCCGCGTTTGCGGATCAACGGAACCGAGATTCATTAGTCTCTTGCCCTTGGCCGGTAAGAGTAGCTTGACACCATCTGGCACCGCTGCCCATCCTTTCGACGCCTGGGTTTCGCTGTAACCCGCCTCCAGCAACACATCCCTCGGCCTGATGCCCTTAGCAAGTTTCTTGGCCATGTCAGGGTATTGCTTGCGCTTTTGCTTTACGCCCATAAATCGCTATCTCCCTTCGTCTCGCTTCGTCCGGGCCTGGATCACTCGCGAGTTTGGCCGTTGCTTCGATGTTTTGCAACATACGTTCGCGAACAATGCGGTGCTGTGTCTCCTTCTGGATCGGTCTGTAACAGTTCTCCGGGGGAAGCAATCCAAGTTCCCGCGCCCAATCCATAACCAGTTTTCTTTCTTCCGGTCGGCAGTATGCTTTCCCTGCCATCGAACACACCCCGCCGTGCGCCCAATAAACTAGCGTTCGGAAATTCTTAGCCGGGAGTGTGTAGTTCTCACTCTTGCCCGCGCCATTTATCTTCCGCCCCCGAGTTCTGCCCGCTGTGCGTTAAGGATGCGCTTGCGAAGCTGATCGAGTGGCATCGTGTGCAGGTCTTCTGTTGGCTGCGACATGTCCGGGTTGCCGCCCCTGATCATCGGCGGAGGAGCTGGCCGGTGCACCGGTTCCGGGCCAGCGACCGACGCTCGTATCTGCTCTTGACTCAGAGGTTGGTAGAGTCCATGGCGAACTGCAACGGCGTGAGCATTGCTCAGGTTGTCGATGTTTTCCATGTCCCAATTGTTGGCCCTGCAGACTGCTTCTAGCGCTTCAACCGCCTTATCTGTGTTGGGAAAGTCTTGGTTCCGAGAATGGAAGCTAGAGGAAAGCTCCAGGATCCTGTATTTCTCTGCTTGCTCCCGCATGAATCCGTAATCGGAGATCATTTCTTCCGCGTCCTTGAAGCCAAAAGCTTTCGCCGTCTCCTCGCGCAAGTAAGCTTGAGAATCGAACGGCTGATTTGCGGTCAAGCCGGGATCGGTGCGCTGGCCATCCGTGGGTTGCTGTTGCTGCGCTAGGTTTTCGTAGTGGCGCCGCGTGTTGACTTTGGATTCAGCGAGTTTTCTTATGGCGTCCCGGTTTTCGTCCGCTCTAAAACCACGGAAAGTTTCTCCGGTGACAAGCTTTGCGTCAAAGGTTCCATCGGGCTGATCTATGAAGGTGACTAGAGGCTCATTCGGGTTAACTTTCTGCTGGTTCGGGCGCGAAGTGATCGTAACTTGCTCCGCTAGTCCGGGGTCTAGTGCATTGACAAGCTGGAATCCGCCGTTACCATCTTCCGCGAGTTTGATGTTGTATGCCGGATCGCTGGCTTTATCGGGATGAGTGCTCACATAGTCCGCCTGTGCGGACAAAAACTTGTGCGTTGACTCGACTACTTGCCGATGTAACTCAAGAGGCAGTCTGGTTTCCCTGGGATTCGCCGCGCTGGCGCGCATAGCGAGTTCTCCCACCTTTTGGAAATTCGTAAACGCTTGATTGTATTCTGCCTCAGATCGCAGTGCGGCGTTCTCCCGCGCAGCATCAATAGTGCCTTGTACCACTTCGGCGGATCGCTGTTTATCACTTTCGATTCTGGCTTTTTCCTCGCGGTATTGCTGTTGTACCTCGCTCGATTTCTGCTCAAGGTTTGCAATCTCAGCATTGCGGCTGATTTCAAGCTGGGCCGCGAGCGCTGCATCATTGACGGGGTTGGAAGTTGCTACGAGCATTGATTGTTTCTCCGTTTACCGGGGGACGCCCGGTCGTTTGCATCGGGGACGCCGATGATGGTTGTGGCTGTGCCGCGTTCTGATATTCAGAGAACGTGCCAGCCCGCTTGGTACTTTCGGTAATGTCTTCGTGCAAGAGCTTTTTGAATTCTGAGCGAGGAATTACCGTTGAGGTTGGAAGGTTTTTCACGGCAACACTTTGAACCTGGCGCAAGGTGTTATGAGAGTCCATCAGACTTCCATTGCTGTCCAAATTAGCGAGCGAATCAACTAGCGGCTACCAAAATCAGGGCACATAGCCACTGTCCGACGCCTGCTGCAGGTCAGGTTGGCCGTCCAAAATCGCCGTGCTGGACAAGGATGCTGTCTAAGTTCGACTACCTCATACCTTGAATTTACCGCGTAAAAAGCAAAATGTAGAACCTTCCAGGGGGTCTGCTGTCCAACTTATTACTTCAGTCCTAAAGGCAATTGCTCCACCATCGGATCCAGCTGCGGCGGCGGTTGAAACGGACTATCAATCCACTGCCACAGATTTCGGTGCACGAAAAGTTGCTGCCGCAGCAGCGCCACCAAGTTCGACAGCGACCACCCGAATGTCGACCGCAGTTGCAAGTATTTGATCAGCAGCATGGCGACCAGCGCAGTCCAGATCTGCGTCTGCAACGCATTCTCCGAGGTCCCTACAAAAGTTTTTATGCGTAAATTCTGCTTGAGAGCTTTAAAAAATAATTCCACTTGCCAGCGATCCTTGTAAATGGCGGCGATGGTCGTTGCGCCGAAGGCCAACAGGTTCGAGAGGAACACGATGGCCTCCTCTTTCTCTGCGTCCCAAATCTCCACCCGCCGGAATAGCACCGGCTCCTCGCCCTCCACCGCCAGTCGTGGAAAGCAGATGATCTGATCGCGCACCACATTGCTGTTTTGCGGAACCTTTAATTCCTCCTTCATCTCGTAGACCGCCTTCTCCTTCATCCGCGTCACGAAGTACACTTCTTCCTGCGTCAGTTCCCGAAACCACTCGTAATCGATGTAACCACGGTCAATGGCCAGGATCGTGCCCGGGTCGAACCGCAGGGTGCGCGCCACCTTGATCTCACTGGTCTTGCCCTCAGTCACCACCGCGAACGACGGCAGGTAGCCATCGTGGTCCAGCAACAGATGGAGCTTGACGGCTCCTTTCCTCCGCCGATATTGCGCCCAGTCGAACACCGATGCACACAGGGAGATGACGCTCGCATCCAAGCTGAGCAGTCGGTTCTTGAAGCGAAACTTCCTCTTCTTCTTCCCCGGCCGGCTAGCTGCCACGCCCTGACACTTCTCCAGCAGTTGGTGAAAGACGGTCTCATACAGTTGCCAAGGTCGGTGTTCGTTGGCGTAGGCCAGAGTGGAGCGGGGCGGCGCCTGGGGCAGACCCAAATGCTTTAATTTCCCTTCGCTGGCGGCAAGGCCGTTACAAATCTCGCGCAGCGATTGCGCCCGCCCCAGCTGACAAAACAGCATGGCTACGAACTGGCCCCAGCAGGTGAACCCACGAGCATGTCGCTCGGCTTTATGGGTCTGCACGGCGGATTGGAATTCCAGGCGAGAGAATAACTGCAACAGTTGTGAGAAAATACTACTGACTCGAGTCAAGGTTGATCCTCCTTCGTTGAAATCGGTTGCGAAACCCGATAACAACTTATCAGAGGCTCAGCCTTTTTTGCGTCAGTTTTCAAATCGTAATTGGGACAAGAGTGATCAGACTTGCGTGTCTTCGTCCATCGGGAAGTGATTCTGTCTTCCCAAGAAATTGCTTCATCTCTGCAGCGTGTTGCTGGTTCCGTTCGGCGAATCCCGCACTCCTTGTCACGTCTACAGATGGCGTCGCGGCGGAAAGCTTGCCGATCCGATGGAAGTGTGCCGCCTTTTCCTGAATCTCCGCGTGGGACATATTGTCGGGGAAGTTGACCACTCCAACGTGGGGGATATTGACACTCGGCATTTAGAACGGATTCCTTTTCCCGCCGGGGCCCAGTGGCTTCAAGCTGTTGCTCGCGGGATCAAAGTAGAACTGGGGTGGCGGATTGACGTTGCCCGGCGATTGAGGCTGCTGGAATTGCCGCTCAACGTCTCCGGGGGACTGTACGCCGGGGATCCGCGGAATTCCCTGACTCACGATGCCAAGATTTTCCTTGAATTGCCCGATGGCGTTTCGCGAGAAATCTTCGGGCATGGCAGGACTCGGGAGAGTCGCCAAGTTCATTTCGAGACTCTTGTCAGAGGATCGCGCTGAGCCGCTCAACACGCGCTGGTAACCGATCATCGCTTCTCTCGCGTTCTGATATGCGATCAATCGGTTTTGTGCAGCTTGCGGATTATCCAGGTGGCTTAGATTTTCAGCATTGACCGCCGCATTAAACCGGTCCATCGGAACCGAGATTCCGCTCGTATCAAGTTTCAGGTCGGTCAACATCCCTGCGACGTTACCTTTGTCGTGATCACTCAAGGGAGTTTGCAAGGTTTGGTTGTAGCGATTGATTTTGTTGGTTACATCGCTGAGCCTGTTATTGAGTAACGTGTCTTGCCGAATGTCATTCTCGCCGACTTTTCTCCAAGCTGTAAGGCCCTGCGCGTTCGCATCCGCCTGTGTAGCCGCGACCGTCTGTTGTGTTCTGGGGTCAAAGGCATAGCCGAGCTCTCTACCCTGCTGCGCCTGGCTCGCGTCAATCTTGACGTTCACGTTTGCCGCGGTTGCGGCCGGAGTCGTGTACGTCGCCATGAATCCCGTCCCCTGCTGTACTTCTGCCGGAGTCAAGACGCCCTTTTTCCCCGCTGCCTGAATCGCTGCCGATAGATGTTGCGGGCTGGTCAAGTAATCCGGCGGGAGTGCTCCGGCCGCTTGCATCTTGCCGATGATTCCCATGTAGGCCGATTTCGCCGCGGTCGCCGTGTCAGCGGGAGGCTTCGCAGTGAAATCCTGTTGAGCTGAGGCGATCTGCTGCAATTGTGTGTCGGTTGATGGATCAATGCCGTTCTGCAGCAAGTACGCCAGCCTGCGCCCATACATCTCCTTCGGGTCGGTGCTCGGCTGCTGCGTCTGCGCACGAACCTGCGAGGCGTAAACCTTCGCCGCGGAGTTTGCCGGCATCTGGACAACTTCGCCACTCGGCAGTTGCACATTCACCATCGCCAACGCTTGGGCCTGGGCCGCCCGGTACTGATCGAGGCTTTGGGCGGTGCTGATCGAACTTATGTTTTGCAATCTCTGTTGCTGTTGCTGCTCTGGACTCTGCAACCCTGCATCGCGCATCATGGCCGTGCCTGCGCCTGAGAGGAAGCCCGTAAGCATCCTCTTCAAAAGGCCGCCACTGGCCGGAGGTTGCTGGTTGGAGTTGTACTGTTGTATTAATCCCTGCTTGAGAGTTTCCCAAGGATCCGCTTGCGGAGGTTGTTGCCCGCCTCGACCTTGCTGTGGACCCTGAGGCTGCTGATTTTGCAAAGCCTGCCCCAGTTGGGCTTGCGCCGGACCGACCTGTTGCTCAAGCTGCTGAGTCGGATCTTGGGGTGTGTATCCCGATTGCGCTGGTGTCGTCGTGCTGGGCAAGGGCTGCGTGGTCGTACTCGGTGTGGGTTGTGCGTTTTGTTTTAGATAGTCGATCAGCGAAGAATTGTGCTGAGGATCTTGCGTCGGGTCTGCGGGAGGTGGGTTGAACTGAGTTGGGTCACTACCCCACTGGAGAGGATTAAATCCGCCCATCTAATTGCTGACTCCCTGGCCCCCATTGCTAACTGTCTGGGGTTGCGATTCCTTGTATGCCTGATCTGCTTTCACCCAATCTCGCATCGAAAGCGTGCCCGAAGTTTGACCGTTGGTGCTGGCGTCAGAACTCGGCTTTCCTGCAGGCACTGGCTGCACAATGTTTTGAAACTGCGGTGGTGTCCTGGTCTGTGTCATTTTTCTCCCTCGGCGCCGTGCGGGGGCCGATATGGTTTCTGTTGCGGATTGCAAACGCGACTCCCGGCAGTCGGCAGATTGTTATTCAGGAATTGCTGCAACTCCGCGAAAGCGTTCTGACTGTCATCCGTTTCTGATGCCATCGCTTTCGGGGTACTCGCTTTGTCACTTGAGACTTGCCATTGTTTCGGCTCGCCTTCCGTGGGCACTAAGTCCGGGCCGGGGTACGGTCCAAACTGCGAAGCCTCCGGCTCACTCGCGTCCCGCGACACAGGACCGCGGCTGAAATCAATTCTTGAAAATTCATTCGGTGTCGGGCACATTTAACTCCCCCATTTATCGCCCCGCTGTAGGGCGCGTTTTGATCTCGAAATCGCTGCTGCTAGGATGTTGGGATTTTTTAGTTTTGTTGGCTTTTTCAACTTTGAGAGCACACTCGGCAGAGGTTGCTGCACTTGCGGCATCGCAGGCGCGGAAGTCGGATCATCCGAGGGAGGGGAATTGAAATTGTCGCCAAGTATGCCAGTTAGTCCTGCCATCTAGATTTCAAGCCTCCGCCGCGTTCAAAGTTACCCATGCCTGCAATACTTCCGGGTCGTAAAACTCAGTCCACGCCAAATTGTCGTGCCAGTACGGCCGCTCCCGTCGCGGTTCATCCGTGTGTACCCACCCAGCGCAAACACACTCGGGAAGGTCCGCACAATCCGCTTGCGTCAGTTCCTCAATTGTGTCCTGGCTCGCCATCACATACATTGATTATCATCAATTTTAATATCTACGGCCATCAATTCATCTGTACTACGAAATCGTATCGCGGGCAAGGGTAATTCCGAATACAAGACGCAATCCCCGTTTTCCTCGGGGCAGAAACCCGCCAGAAAGTGACCTTTGTAGTCCGGGGGAAAGGTTTGATTTCTCGTGACAATCGAAAACGCTGGGGGGATAATTGACCCGCCTATCAAGGAGGCCTTATGAAACGTTCCTCCGGGCCCCGTAAGACAGCTTCCAACCTCTCCGAGTCAGTTCATCATCAACTCAACATGTACGCCGTCGCAGCAGGCGCAGCTGGTGTTGGAGTGCTGTGCTTCGCGAAGCCGTCTGAAGCCAGGATCGTCTATACGCCGGCGCACACAATTGTTACCCTGGGAACCTCTGTCGTGCTCGATCTGAATAATGACCACATCGGGGATTTCCGGCTCTACAACTCTTCTTCAGTTACGCAAAGCAGTTACGTTCAAGGTATGTGGGCAGAATCCTATCGCTTCGGTCAGGGGAAAAACAGGGTGGTGGCTACCCCGGGGCCCGACGGTGAATGGGCCCGGGCTCTGCGTGCTGGCGTGAGCATCGGGCCTGCGATCAAGCCTAAAAAGCAGGTTGCACTCATGGGTGGACGAGGCTATAACACCGTTAAGAGGACAACCAACTTTGGCGGTCCATGGGTCAACGGCGGCAAAGGCGTAAAGAACCGCTATCTCGGGCTGAAGTTCTATATCAGCGGCAAGGTCCATTACGGCTGGGCGAGAATCACGGTAACCCTCAACGGGAACTTTATTGTTGAAACTTTGACCGGCTATGCCTACGAGACGATTCCGAACAGACCGATCATCACTGGCGCGACGAAAGGGACAGACGACCGGAACGACGTCGAGCCACCAAACCCGGCCGCCCTCACCGCACCCGCCTCCAAACCAGCCACGCTGGGTTTGCTAGCGATGGGAGCGCCTGGACTGTCGATCTGGCGGAGGAAGGAATCGGCACTCCAAGGCAACTAAACTCAATTTTTATTTTGAATCGGCTGTGGGGTCACCGCCGCACTATCGATGGTGGCAGGGGCGATCCCAGGGGGGACGTAGGAATGAGCCTCTCCGGAGTGTCTTATCTTGGCCGCAAATTGCGCTGCGCGCTGGGATGGCAGCGCGGATCGTGCGGCTATGATCTGCAGGGGGATGGGATGGGGTCGGGTAGGTTGGTACCTTGGTACGCTGATACCGGGGTCCGCCTGTACCTTCTAACCGCTCGCTAGGATGGCCAGCAATGCGGCGCGTCATGGGCTACAGCGCGCGAACGGCGGTCGAACGTGGTCTAGCATCCCCCAAACTGTCCTAGAGCGCATTCCCTTGTTAGCTAAGGATAGGGTCGACCTCCTGCTTCGTAAGCAGAAGGTAAGTCCAACAAGTGCCGTGTTGTTAGTAGGTTACATACGCGACTGCCTGTTTATGTCAGGAATCCGGACGAAAGCGTCGCGAAATAGTAGGCCAAGCGGCGTCTATACGGCGAGGGCGGGTCTTGCTGTGCGGATGACGCTGGCGGTCGGCGGATGCGAATCGTCGGCTCACCGGCCCACCATCTGCAATGGCCCGCCCTGCGCTCTTTTCAAACACTACGCCCAAGCCGGCGAAAGTAAACTGGCGCATTTACGAGTAATCAGCTTTATTTTTCGAGTGTCAGCGACGTGCAGGGGCTAACTTTTCGCCCATTAGAAGCATGCGTCTAATACGAGTTCCATCCTAGAGTTTTACACTTACACTCACAGGTGACAGGGTTTTCGTAGCGGGAAAAGCGTAGTTGTAACCAGCCAGTGCAACCTGGGTACAAGTGGTTCCATGGTTCTCCCCTTTAGGGGAGAGAACCACAGAACCACCACTCACTGGTTCTCGGAACCACACAGAACCACAGAACCACTGCTGAGCGGGTAATAGAGAATTGAGCGATTCGACCCTGGAGCAGTTTGCCAACGGGTCCCTCTACCTTCTTTGAGAAGGCGACCTACGCGCGCTTTCATCATGCCCGACTGCTTCACGATGCCGTTCTGTGTAATTCCAGGAGTCTCCGTGATAACTGCTTCGAGCTTGGAGAACTCTTCATTGCGAGTAGTGACGTATGGTGACTCTGTCATCTGAAAGCGGCCCTGCTCAAAATCGGCGCGGACCGTAATAGTCCTACCCTCGCCATTGCGGTTTTTGTCGACCTTAAAGGTTATCAGTTGGCTTTCCTTGTCCAAAGAATGCAAAAAAGCAAGATCACACGCTCCACGAATTGCCGAGGATCCGCGGCCCGTGCTCCCCTCCTGTTTGGCCGGGTGATGCAAGATGATGACCGCGGCGCCGCAGGACGCACACGCGCGTAGGTACTTCATAACGATCGCCATCGCGGTCGATTCGTTTTCGTCGGCATCATGGAAATAGCGGAAAGGATCAATGATCAGCAATGGCCTGGTTTCCTTGCAAAGCGCTAGCAATAGCGCGCTGCCCGCCTGTGGCGGCTGCTGATTGTGCCAGGTGCCCCAAAAGCGCAGCTCGGGCCTAGCCTCTTCGCCCACCATTGACCGGACTCTGTCCTGGACTACGTATGGCGGATTCTCTAGATCGAGATAGAGTACCGGCACGCTTTGGCACTTCATGCCCAGGAATGTTTCTCCGCGAGCGACCGCACAAGCCATAGCTTGCGCCATGAATGTTTTCCCGTCACCGTCTTTACCCGTCCACAACGTAATGGTGTTGCGCGCTATCCCGATGGCCGGCACGATGTATTCAACGGGCGGAAAGTCCATGCGAAGCACGTCAGGAATATCCGAGAAGTGCCGAATCGACGTCTCACCAATTGAAGCCGTATCTAGCGAATCGAGTAGCCGCTGGGCCTGTTCCCGTAGTTCGCCCATTTTCTGTGGTGACTGGATCTCGCAGGTTTTCGCCAGTAGGTCGATTTGCTTGGTGACGCGTCGCTCGGCGGCTGCGTTTCGAACGGACCGAACGTAGGATGCAATGTTTTCCCGAACGCTGCCGGAATCGATCAGTGAGGCTATGTAGGCAGCTCCTCCGCAGCCTTCCAACTGATTGAGCCGCGCCAGCTCCTCCGTCAAAATAATTAGATCAACCGGTCGCTGATCCTCAAACATGGCCGCCATGTGCGCATACAGTTTTCGATGAGTATCCAAGGAAAAATCGTCAGTGCTGAGGGCGCTGGTTTGCGGCCACAGGGCATTGGCTTCCAGGATCACTCCCAAAAGGGCCCGTTCAGTGTGCTCTACGGCGTCAGAATGGGCCAGGGCCATTACTTTCCGTCCTCTTGCGTTCGAAGCCCCTCTTCAAGGAGGTGCTCAAGGTCGGAGATACGAAACACTAGTCGGCTCCCCAGCTTCACCGATTTCACTCGCCGGTCAGTGGCCCATTTGCGCAATGTCCGCGGGGCCACGGCGAGCATTGCCGAAGCTTCTTCGAGCCCGACGGCGAGGGGGCGGATAGTCCTAGTTGCTGCCATCTCTGGACCCTTCTTCGTGGCTAACCGCTCCTCGATGGCATCGGGCGAGACCCGCCATTGCCCGGCAATCTGCTGAGCCGGTAGTTTGCCCGTCCAAACCAAGTGATATGTGCGGTTAATGGAAATTCCGAGCCTCCGGGCAGTTTCCACCACCCCCGGCCACTCAAGCATTTCAGTGAGCGCTGCAGCACGTTTCATGGGCATCCCTTTCTCCTAAGAAAAATCATGTTGCAATCCCTACTTCTGCCAAAGTAGTATTGCTTCGTACTGGTCAAGTAATCAAGTACATTCTCCGGAGATGACAAGTATGAAGATGTCAAGATTGTCTAGAGATCGAGTCAATAGAATCGTTGAGGCATTCGACCGGCGCGAAGACGTTGAAGCTCCTATCGCTCAGTTGTCGTGGGATGAATTGCGCCTTTTGATAAGGGTCATGGATGACCGCGAGAGAAAGCATTCCCCGGAATTGCTTACGACGCTTATCAATATCGAGACCGAAGCGGACTTGCAATCGTTCAGAGACGAAATGCTGATGGAGATGGAGCCGGCATTCGCCAGCAACAAAACTATCCTAAGGCTGCGGGATGAGCTGAGAGCAGTGTGGGGGAAACCTCAGCGTGAAATTGAACGCGCCGTGGACAAGTGGTTTGACGAGGTGCCGATTGACCCGAAGCAAGATGCCTGGTTGATTCTGCACGAACTCGGCATCATACGCCCAAGGAATCTCGCCGGTTCAGTGGGCCGAGCAATGTTCCAGTGGCATGAATATTGCTTCACCTGCACGAATCCCGCCTGCAACGGAACCCGATACGTGGCCAGCCGCAAGGATCAGAAGTATTGCCTTCGAACCGAGGAGTGCGCCAAGTACGGTCATCGCGCCGCTGCCCTCCGTCATTACCGCAAGCAGGCCAAGGCAACCAGTCGCAAAAGCCGAAAGGGGAACATTCAATGAGCGTCTACGAGACAGGAACCAAACGAAAATTTGGTGGTATCGATTCATGTACAACGGGCTGGTGGTTCGCCGGTCCACGAAGCAGAGCAACCACAAAGTAGCCCTGCAACTCGAATCAGAACACCGGTCCAAACTCGCCAAGGGTGAAGCTGGAATATACGAGAAGACGCCGGCGCCCACTCTCGCCGAATTCTCCAAGGAGTTTCTCGTCTGGGCGGAAGCTAAATTTCGGGCAAAGCCGAAGACCTACGCCTATTACTGGAACAGTGTCCATCGTTTGCTGGAGTATCCAAAATTGACGTCGCTCACGCTCGACGACGCCCGGATTCCGGAGCGCCTAACTGGTTACATCGCGAAGAGGCAAGTGGACGGACTCAAAGTATCGAGCATCAATCATGAGTTGCGTTGCGTCCGGCGCATGCTGCATCTGGCGGTCAAGTGGAACAGGATTGATTCAGCGACGAATGTCGAAATGTTGCCGGGTGAAACCCACCGCGAGTTTGTGCTCTCGCCTGCCGAGGAAGCCCGCTACCTTGCAGCCTGCCAGCCCTTACTGGCTTCTGTTGCGACGGTCTTGGTCGATAGCGGTATGCGGCCCGAAGAAGCCAATCGGCTCAGATGGGAATCGGTGCGGTGGACCCAGGGCCGCTATGGGAGTATGCACGTAACTTTTGGAAAAACTGCTGCGGCTCGCAGAATGATTCCCATGACATCACGGGTCAGGGCAGTTGTAGAAGAACGTTGGCAGGAGCAAGGTCAGCCAATCGAGGGATGGGTCTGGCCGGGTCCGACCCGTAGCGACCACATTGAGCCGTGTACATTGAAGAAGCAGCACAACAATGCTCTGAAGTTATCGCAGGTCCGCACGTTCGTTCTTTACAGCTTACGTCACACTTTCCTAACGCGACTGGGTATGAGCGGTTGCGACACCTGGACTTTCGCGCGTCTTGCGGGTCATGGCAACGTGAAGATGAGTGCGCGGTATGTCCACCCGAACGACGACAACGTTCTAGTCGCGATGGAATGTTCGGGCCTGCCGGAATTTTCAGGACCGGCCCTGGGTGGTCCGGAATTTGGTCATGGTGCCGAAATACCACTTCCCTACAATGGCAAGGGGAATCCGCAATTGCTTGAAAGTAAAGAAGAAATTGGTGGGCAGTGCAGGACTCGAACCTGCGACCTCCTGCTTGTAAGGCAGGCGCTCTAACCAGCTGAGCTAACCGCCCATCCTTGGCAACTCCATTATTTCACAACCGCTTACATATTGACCTGAACGTCTGATAGCACAGATCCTTTGGAGCAGTTTGGAGCAATATAAGCAGGAATATCGAATCCAACGCCACGCCCACTTGCTCGCTTTCCGCAAGTCGGAGCTCCACCTCCTCGAACAGGTGCGAATACAGCTCGGACATGGTCCGAGGTTTGTGGCCCATCCAGAAATTCTTGATGTCCTCCTGGCATCTCCTCCCTCGCAGCCACGTGTTCCGGAAACGGCGAGAGGCATGCCAGCCCATCCCCGGTTCGTCAAGCTGCATGGCTTTGAGGCGTTCTGTAAGCCAACGTTCTTCAATGTTGTTGTGCAAGTGCGGCGTGCCATTCCGGGTCTTGAACAGCAAGCCATCCTTGCCGCATATGAACACTCTCAGTACTCTGCAACTTCCGGGTGCAAATCGATGTCGCGGTATGCCGCATCGGTCTTTAGATAGGAGACGATGAGGGGTTTCTCACGATGAACTTGCTGCCGCACCTGAATCGTACACCCATCATTGGTAAAATTTTTCCTTTCTTCTATGAGAAGGTCATAAAAGTCAAGGCCGACGTGGCGGCCCTCCTTAATTTCTCTTCCGACGTTAGCATAGACGTCCGATGGTGACTTGCGGGGCTGTCAAGGGCGCCGCCGAAGAGCAGCGTTCATCTTGACCCTTGACAGCGGCGTTCATCTTGACCCTTGACAGCCCTGCAAGTCACTGCACAATTGAGCCGGGAACGAAGCGAAACGCAGTTCAGTTGAGCTTCGTTCCTTCGTGGAGTGGTTTCCGCACTTTTTCTTTCTCGGACCTCCTCGTGGGGCATTCACACTCCGCCTCACCGTTCTGGAATTCTGCATCATCATCGTTTTGTTGCGGTCACAGAACATTCTGGATTCGCTTCGAACCAAGTCCTCCTGGAAAACTCTGGCCGACGCCACCCCACCATTGCCATGCTTCTATCCGCACTCTAAATGGGCCGCTTAAGGGCCCGGTGCAAGTTGGGGTTCGATCTAAATACCCAGGTCCATCACTGCCGTGATGAACCTGGGATTGTTGGGGCTGCCATCTATCGCGAGATCTTCATAGACCAGCGCTCATTACGCAGTCACCCGAACAAGGCGGTGGATGTCGTTGTCTGCCAAACCTCCTGGATCGACTCTGGTTCTCGCTTTATCAAATTCGGTCCTGCCCTCCACAACAAATCGCGTGGCGATGGTCCTCTCGCTTTCGGCCTCTTTCCCCTGGCCGGCTAGGCTGCCGCCGCGATCGGTGCCGACATCGCGTTGTGCAGCGGCTCGTACACCTCTCCACTCACCCACAGCCGGTGCAGCAACACCGCCAGCTTCCGGGCCACCGCTACCGCCGCTCGCTTCTTCGCATTCTTCCCGCCCCGCTCGCACAGCCGCAGCCCATACCGTCGTAAGTCCGTGTCCGGTCCGAACGGCCCCAAGATATACTGCGCGCTTCCCACCAGCAGCTTGCGCACCATCGTATCTCCCGCTTTGCTGATTCCTAATTGCGGCTGGCTCTCTCCCGAGTCTTCCTGCTTCGGCACCAATCCCAGGTACGGTCCCACATCCCGGCTCTTGGCGAATCGTTGCGCATTCTCCAAGGTCAATACGTAGGCCAGCGCCGTGATCGGCCCCACCCCTTTCACCTGCCGCAGTAAAGACGTATGCCCATACTTCTCCCGGCCCAGCTCTTCAATCTTTTTGTCGTACTCCTTAATATCAGCACTCAGGGTTGCTGCCAGACGCACCAAGGGCAGCAGCGCTTCGCGCATCTCCACGGGAACTGCCTCCTCTCCCTTTTGTGCGAAGCTCCGGCTGGAACACTTGGGTAGCCGCGTGCCCATGCTCTTGACCAAACCTCGGGTGGTGTTGATGAGCTCGGTCCGCGCTGCCACCAAGGCATCGCGGGCTCGCAACATCACTAGATCCTGCCGCACCTCCCGACTGCGGTGCTGGATCGGGTGCAACGACTCTGGGTCCACCCGTCCCAATCGGGCCAGCTTATTCGCATCGATCCGATCATTCTTGCGCTTGCGACGCTTCGATCCGTCCATTAACCGCGGGTTGGCCACCAGCACTTCGTGCCCACAACCGCTGATGACTTCCTGCACCCACGCCGAGTGGGTCCCCACCTCCACCACCACCCGCGCCGCGTTCAACCCTTGGAAAAAGCTGGCAAAATCCTCCTGCGTCGTCCGCAACTGTCCTTCCGCCAGCGTTTCTCCCTCCAGTCCCAAAATGCAGTAATGGCTCCCTTGGTCCCCCAGATCCACTCCCACCGTCAGACGGTCGAGATTAGGGCGAAGCTCACCGCTCGGATGCTCTTCCCCGGCGCTCCTTGCTGCCACCTTTTTCCGATCCAGCTTTTCCTGCAGCTTTCCCACCAGTTCTGCCAGCACTTCCTTCGTATCCCGCTGCACCGGGCCCCGCGACTTCGCACGCTTCGACGTCAATTCACTATTCTTTCGAGAGTTGTTATCCTTTTTCAAGGTCGATCTCCTTAGCCGTTTTTAATTGCACCTTAGAGTGCGTTGATCATCGGTAGCTTAACGCAATCCGTGATCGGGGATCGACCTTCTCATCCCATCTATCGCGATGTTACGACAGTGACCCGTTCGTTCTCCTTTGAGTCCATTCCGCACGAACGAAGGCGCGCCCTTGCAGGGCGATGGGCTCATCTGCTATCCATGTCCGGTATATGGAAGAACTCACGAAAGATGCTATTCGCGAGATTGAGCAGATCCATTCAAACTGGATCGAACTCGAAGTGGCTGGACAAGGTCAGAATTTGATAGCGTTGTGCGCTGATGACATCGAGTTGTGGCCGCCTGACGCGCGGCCTCTGTTTGGACGCGCAGCGGTTTCAGCGCAGATGGCGCACGGGACAGCCAGAATTCACTGCATTGAGATTACCGATCGTCGTATTCGAGGTTCAAACGAAATTGGTTACTTGAGCGCAAACTACAAAACCACGTTTTCCTCGGCGGAAGACTCCACTCCTAGACAAGCCCTCGGAAGCCATCTGTGGATACTGCGAAAGCGAGCCGGTACGTGGGTTGTTACTCTCGTGAGCTGGTCAGTGTGGGGCAGCGCTGCTTTTTCCGGGGACTTGTCAGCCGCCTCCGTTCCCTAGCGCTGGGTCACATCGTGACAACCACGTTTCTCGCACTTTGGCGACTACAACTGTTGCAACCAAGGCCATAGCGCGTCAAAACCCCCTTCGAAGGTCAATGCATTATGAAAGAACGCCCTGCTAAGAGGCGAAGGGCGCCGCCTCCGCTGCGCTACGCTGTGCAGGGCTTCGCTCCGCTACGGCGGCGCTTGGGAGTAACTGCGATGGTGAATCGGGTGTGAGAGGACTACAGAAGGACATAGGCAAGTCGGCTAGAGAATGGCATTTTGACCCTGAGGGGAAAGATAAGGGTTAGCACGGATACTCTCCCCCCAAGGAGGCAACTCAAATGAGTTACGACGTCAAATATATCGGAATGGACGTGCACAAGGAAGCGATTGTGATCGCCGTCCTCGATGGCAGTGGCAAGCTGGTCATGGAAACCATCGTTGAAACCAAAGCCAGCAGCATTCTGCAGTTTCTCCACGGTCTACGGGGCGAGCTGCATGTGACCTGGGAAGAAGGCACCTGGGCGGCCTGGCTGTACGATCTGCTGCAGCCGCAGGTGCAGGAAGTTGTGGTCTGCAATCCGCGCCGCAATGCCTTATTAAAGGAGGGCAGCAAGAGCGACAAGGTGGATGCGCGCAAGCTGGCCGATCTGTTGCGCAGCGGAATGCTGCGACCAGTCTACCACGGAGAAAATGGACTGCGAACGCTGCGCGAGTTGGCGCGCAGCTATCAGACCATCGGCAAAGATTTGACCCGAGTGATGAATCGGCTGAAGGCATTGTTTCGCGGCTGGGGCATTGCCTGTGCCGGCACCCAGGTTTATGCTCCGCGCTCTCGGGAGGAATGGTTAAACAAGCTCCCACAAGCCGGGGTGCGCCGCCGCGCGGAGTTGCTCTATCAACAACTGGATGGATTGCAGGCCTTGCGGCGCGAGGTGCGACCCGAGTTGTTAGCCGAGAGCCGGAAACATAAGGCCGCGAAACTGCTGCGTCAGATTCCCTGCATCGGTCCGATTCGGGCGGCGAGATTGATTGCGCTGATGCAAACCCCGCACCGGTTCCGCAGCAAGCGGCAACTGTGGACCTATAGTGGCCTGGGCATTGAGACCCACGACAGTGCGCAATACCGATATGTTGGCGGACAAGTGCTACGTTCCAAAAAACCCCAGCAGCTCCGTGGTCTGAATCAGAACCACAACCATGAGATGAAAGAGATCTTCAAGAGTACGGCCACCCGGGCCAGCTGTGGTACGGGACCGTTCCACGAGTTTTACGCGGCTTTGCTGGCCAAAGGCATGAAGCCGGAGATGGCTCGTCTGACACTGGCCCGCAAGATCGCGGCCATTACTTTGACACTTTGGAAGAAGGAGGAACGTTTCGACGCCGAACAACTGAAAACGCAAGCAGCTTGAGCATCGAATAGAACCCAGGTGATCTCCCAGGTTTTCATGCCTCGGTGGTGGCCAATCGGTTCGTGCGATGCTCGGGTTCGAGGGAGAGTATCTATACGCTCATTAGGCGCTCGGTGTGCTGAAGTTCGGCACCGCGTCTCCGGGTCAATCCTATGCCCCCTCGGATAACCCAAAAAAGCTATAGGCCTTGAGCCTCAGATAGGATCATGGTTGGCACCTTAGTGTTGACGCAAAAACAATTTCACAGATTGGGTGAGATAGTGTAGTTCCACTTGGGCAGGATTTCGTGAGGCCTGATGCGAAGTGCCTGAAGTTGTTCGGGTGTGGGTTCCGTGCCGGTTGGATAGTGGTGACGGTCGAGGTGAGCGTTGACCGACAAGCCGGTTTGAGTTCTGGTGGAGCGAATGAAGCGGAGGATCTTGTGATAGCTGTCGAGCGGTTCGCCGGCCCAGTTCTTGGAGATCTCAGAGAAGAGCCGATGCTCGATGGGGTTCCATTTCGAAGCTCCCGTGGGGTAGTGAGCGACGGTGAGGGTTAGGCCGTGGGAATCAGCCAGTTGGGACTGGAGTTGGGTTTTCCAAGCGCGGCAACGATAACCGTTACTGCCGCCGGTATCGCTCAAGATAAGGAGTTGCCTGGAGCGTGGATAGCGGAGCAATCCCTCTTGGCGCCACCAATGTGCGATGGCGTGAGCGGCGAAGGTGGGAGTGTCATGGGAGACGCCGACCACGACAGAGCCTCGATTGGCGAGCAGATCATAGATGCCATAAGGGATGGCGACGCCAGTGGAATCGGAGCGGAAGTCGTGATCGTTGACCCAGCGGGGAGACAGATCCCAACGCGCACCAGGATTTTTGAAAGGGCCGACCAGTTCACGTTTTTTGGTATCGACGCTAATGATGGGGAGACCGCGGCGTTGAAATCGGTCTCGAAGATCGCCGAGGTAGAGGAACTGATCGTTGCGATCGGGACTGTGGTCGGTGGAGAGTTTCTTGTGATTGACCCGAAGGGAATAGCCCATCTGATGGAGGAGGCGGGCGACGGTGTTGGAGCTAACCAGGACACCGAAGTCAGCTAGCGCCAGGGCAATCTTGGCGGTGGTTCGCCGCGACCACTTCAAGCCGGTGATGGGGTCACCGGCGGTGTCGTATTCGAGCAGGAACTCGATTAGGGTGACGATGTCGGCGTTTTTTTTTCCGCGGGTTGGCGTCCGCCGCCCAAGCGGCGGATGCGTCCCGGCGTCACCTTCTGCTCGAGCAGTTGCTGGCGCCCGCGGGCGACGGTGTGTGGATCCAGGCCGAGGAATTCGGCCAAGATACGGTCGCCGCCGTGCCCCAGCTTGATGGATTCTAGACCGGCGAACAGGCGGCGTTGCTGCTCGTCTAGCAAACTGTAGAACAGCAGAATGGCGGCCTGGAGTTCATGGGGAGAAACCTGGAGAGCGGAGGCGTCGGCCACCAGAGGAACGGAGAGGGCGGTTTGTCGAGTGCGGATCTGATCCCTTGCCTGCCGGCTATCGGGGGAAGTGTACAGGAAGCGTCCAGCCACTTCTGCGCGGCGTAAACGTCCCTCGCGGAGCAGATCGTGGAGAGGATCTTGCACCTCAGCATGGAGTGCGTCAGCGAGTTCGTCGGCGAAGCAGCCGCGCGGGGACTGATGGACGAAGGATTCGATGGTAGCGACGAGCGTGCCGTGACGGGAGAACCAGACCGCATCGCGGGACCACAGGCCGGCCTCGTCGAAGCGGACGGTTTCACGGAGGGCATAGTAGCGCCCGCGGTGCGTGTAACTAGAAAGGTAGTCGAGGGCCTTGAGTTTGCGAAAGACGGTGAGGCTCGCGGTGGTGCCGAGAGCGTTTTTGAGTTCGGGCAAGGTGGCGATCTTGTGGCGAAGCAAGTGCTTGCGGAGGGCTTGGGGATCGAAGGTAAGCGGTCTCATAATGTTATAGTTCCGACTGATTGCATCTTCAATCGGAACTATAACACAACTGACTAATGTGCGGGGGCGTCAGCTACATAAGTGGAACAAATAATGATCACAGTGCTTGCAAGCAATCAGATCATCGAGAGTAGCGGCCCGCGAAGCCCTGGATAATGATCGCTATCCGACTCTCAGTGAGCAGTTGTTGCTGCGTCGGCCCTTAGCCAACGTTTAGCTTGCGTAGCTTCGGAACCGAATGGCGTCGAGCGCCACTGACTTCATGAAACCGTCGAGTTGGGACAAGCAACTGGGGTCGGCATCGCCGCTGCAATCTGCGGCGAGCCAAAGCGGCCAAAGCGGCCAACCAATCACCCTTGCGAGAATGAGAGGGCTGGATGTAAGTCACCATACCCGCATCTCTCCGAGGGGCGGGGAGAAGCTTTTTCTCTTGACATCCTCTTTCACAGCGCGGCATAGCCGCAACCAAACACTGTCGTAAGCTTTCAGCTGTCAGCGTTAGCAATCAGCTTTAGCCGGTGCACAAACCCGTTCGTTGTAATCCCTTAAATCGTACTTACCATTCGGGGGTGCGGGCTGACGCTTGCGTTACGGGCGTTCCCCGTCTGCGTATCATTATAGGTTGTTCGAAAACCAACAACGATACAGAGGAGAACGCCCATGCATGAGTTTATCGCTAAACACCAGGACAAGATCGCCGGCACACTTTCAGGATTTGACCGCTTAGTATTTCGCGGACACCTGCGCTCCATCGGCAGTCCGCAGGGGATGATGAGCTATCTCTGGACCAACCAAGTCTTCCTCAAGAACTTTGGCGACCATGTGGAGAAGGTCACCGAACGTGTCAGGGAAGCTTCCCTGGCTGCAGCCAAGGCCAGCGGACGCCCGGTGAAATATCTCAATTCCAGTCAGCTCAACAAAGAGACCATCGCCCGCGACATCCTGGCTCAAGATGGCGTCCGCGCCGGCCTGGTGTGCGTGCTCAGCTGTCTCGAACCCTGTTGGAAGTTCGAGATCCATCGCAATCGAACGGCGAAAAAACTAGAGTTGAAGCTACGCCCTGGCAAATGCCTGTTCCTCTACCACTACCAGGTCCATCCTGTCTTCGGCTTTCTCAATGCCCGCATCCAAACTTGGTTCCCGTTCTCCATTCAGATCTGCCTCAACGGACGCGAATGGCTGGCGCGACAGATGCAAGCCGCCGGTCTGGAGTACCTGCAGCATGATAACTGCTTCCCTTACATTGCCAACTGGACCAAAGCGCAGCGCTTGATGGATCGTCAGCTCAAAACTAAATGGCCCAAGCTGCTCAACGGCATCGCTCGCCAGCTCAACCCGATTCATGGCGAGATCTTCCGTAAACACCCCATCTCCTATTACTGGTCTACTTACCAGCACGAGTGGGCTCTCGATGTGGTTTTCCACCATGCCGCCGACCTGCGGCACTTCTATCCACGCTGGGTGAACCATGCCATGACCACTTTTTCCAGCCCTGACGTCATGCGTTTTCTCGGTAAACACATCAACTCCAATGGCCAGCTACACCAGGACTTCTCCGGAGAAGTCGTCAGTGACTTCAAACGCCGCGCCGAGGGAGTACGTATCAAGCACAGCGTCAATGGCAACTCCGTGAAACTTTACGACAAGGCCTATACTCCGAAAGGCAGCGTCCTGCGCGCCGAGGCCACCATCCATAACGCCGATGACTTCCGCGTTTATCGGCGCAAGGAGGGAGACCGCACAGGGCCTCGCGCCTGGCGTCGACTGCGCCGGGGCATTGCCGACTTATACCGCCGAGCCCAGCTCTCCCACAAAGCTGCAGCACGGTATCTGGACGCTTTCGCTACCGTCGACGACACGACTACTCTCGACCAACTGCTCCAGCGACTGGAACAACCACGGCAATGGCGCGGCCGTCGGGTGCGTGCCCTCCGTCCCTTAGCCGACGACCGAGCACTCCTCTCCGCAATCAACCACGGCGAGTTCGCTATTCATGGCTTCCGCAACCGCGATCTCCGCGCCATCTTCTTCCCCCAGACTACCGACGACAAACAACAGACCCGCCGCCACTCTGCCTGGATTAGCCGCAAACTTCGTCTGCTGCGGGCTCACGCCCTGATCACCAAAATCGTGGGCACACACCGTTACCAGCTAACCTCCGGCGGTCGCAGGATCATCGTGGCTATCCTCAGTGCGTTACGCTCCACAGTTGCCCAGCTCACGCCTGTGACAGCCCAACTAACCGCGGTCGCCGCATAGACGCCATGAAAAATCTTTGCAAACGAAAAAGATTTTGGAGGTTAATGTCATAGGATGAGCGTTATCGCGATTTTGCAACAGGCGTCATGGGCCTTCGGCGCATCACGTAGCATGAAAATAGCGAGTGCTCATAAGTCATTGATTTCTCGTGTACAGACCCGCCATTTTCATGGCAGTAATCGTGCCTTGTGTTGGGCGGTCGCCCCACCGTGTGAACGCCGCCTCGTTCATTGGACATCGGACGGGCATCTCTGCCGGGCGGTCTTTCGCAAACGGTCAGCAGCGAACTCAGCATTACCTTCATACACGCTTTGGGTCGCCGAGTCGCTAAACGACCCTCCACACCGAAAGCTCCGACAGCTTTGTTGCCTCCGCTGCCGCTTCGATTGCTACCGGGTGGAGCGAACCAGTTCCCGGGCGGGAGTTGCACCCGCTGAAGTCCAGCGCCTTTCACGGCGCACTGTTACGACAACAATCCACGGGGTGGTCAGTAGGCGGTCACGTTTCGCGCTTTTCCTGCGGCCAAATCCTTCGTACGCGTTTAATGGCGGAAACACAAGGCAGAACTGCGGACGCTCCTTCGCGAGCGGGGCGTCCACGGTTTCACCCCAAGCTCAATTCTACGGTACTATCACTTTCAGCACTTGTCCCTCCCCATCCGGAGGCAGACCGAACCCGAGATTCGACACATACAGGTTTCCATCCGGACCGAATGTCATGGCGGTGGGCAGCGACAAGCCGGTCGCAATCTCCCTGTATTTGTTCTTGCCATCGACTCGCAGGATCTTTCCCGTCTTCGGCGTCGGGAAAGGGTTCCCGGTCGTGTTCTCGAGCACATAGAGGCGCCCTTTTTTATCAAAGGCCAGCCCCAGGATGTCGCTGAGGTTGATGAAGACCGTAGTGAGCTCACCCAGAGGCGTGATCTTCATGACTTTTGACGAGCCATCTTTGATGGGGAACGTGTCCAGGTTTCCGACGAAAAAGTCTCCATCATGGAAAGCCAGTGCAGTAGGCACGATGTGGCCTTGGATTCGCGAGATGTCAGCGATTCTCTGGATGAATGCACCCGGCCAGATGGCATCGAGTTCGCCATGATTCGGTTCGATCGCGAACAGCACTCCATATGCCTCGACCATGCTGTACCACGTGCCATCGGGCTCAAAATCGCCTGGGTTAGGGTTGGCGACAGGGTTGTTTTTCTGGAATCGCGAGAGATTGTTAACCATCGTAGTGCTGCCATCCGGATTTACGCGGAGTACGCCGTTATTGGTTCCGGCTAGTCCATGAGAACATCCCGCTCCCGCCAGCAGCGCATATAGCGTATGGCCGATAAATGCCACGTCGGCAACTCCGCTCACCAGACTGCCTTGGGCGGCTGATGTTTGGTCCGACGGGAGGTGATCTGCGACCGTTGTCACGGTGCCCTTCGGTGTGACCTTCGAAATCCGTGCGGTAAACCCGCCGGTGTAGGGACCGATGGGAGCAACTACCTGTTTGCACTTTCCGACGCTGGACAACGTTCCCCCCGCGCCGCCCTCCGCAACATAGAGATTGCCGTCCGGACCGAACTTCAGACCACGGGGATTGTTGAAGCCTGTGGCGAAAACCGACACGTTCGACGATTGCGCGAGTACCGCGGGCGAAAGAGCCAACGCGACAAGGCCAATCAAGAATAAACACTTTGCGATGCAGCAGGTGCTTCTCATGGGAACTCCTCCTTTTTGACTTCAAGAACGCGTTCATAGTTCATTTTGTACTGACCTTCATTGCATGTCTGGCTTGCTTTGCTGATCAAAACCTCGCCTTGGCATTTCGGTCTTGGTTTTGAGTCTATCGGCGCTATGCACAGCCGCATCGCCGATCCATCGGCAGCACCGCCGACTGCTGATTATGGGAAAAAGGTGCGACTGGCTATTGGATACGGATTAACAGCGGAGGGTACTGAGGGGTTCTCGCAACTGACGTGAGTCGCTCGACTGATTTGTGTACGGAAGCATGACGCGTACCTGAGCGTTGCACGTTCGCGCAAAGGGTATCGGCGCGGATGCTGCCTCGGATGAAATGCATTTCGAAGAAGCATCCTCGGTCATGACAACCGCTTGAACGGTCGGGACGTCTGTCTCATCGAATGCTGTTTCAGGGCGATCAATCTTCGGCAGGACCGACACCACAGCAACTGCAATCATCGCGAACAAAGCCGCCCGAAGCCGAACCGACATTTGAAAACCCCAATTGCTTGGGACACTATGCTGTGGTCCGGAGATTGTCAACCCCAAAAATCGGAAGTGTCAAGCGACATTAGAAATGTCCCCTTTCTCGTAGTGTAACGAGTCACGTTTTTCTCCATGGCCGGAAGCGATTTTTCTCAAATTAAGTTCTGCTTGGCCGGAAGCGATTGTGATTGGTGGCTCAGTTGCAATGGCACACCTCGATATCAAGGTCGGCTGCTGAGGGATAACCTGGCGGGGCTCATCGAGCCGATCATGGGCAGCGCGGGAACAATCACTCTCGCGCTGCCGCAATCCTACAAGATTTCATCGTGCACGTTACAAAGCATCGGACGATAGACCCCGCATGCCTGGAAAATCCCCGCCCCGAAGGGGCGGAATCTGGAGAACATCGCTTCGCCATTTCGTCTCAAGCCCAAATACTTTTTTTCGGAAAGTGGTGGGATACTCAGGCCTTCACCTACACAGGCAAGTATCCTATCCCACCGTCACCACGGGAAAACTTGTGGAAGGCGTCTGGAACTGAGCCCGTTAGGGCGAAGTGGAAGACCCGGCTACGCGAATGGCGTCTGCCAACGGCATCCCGGTTGTGCCCCCGAGAGCCATCTTGCGGTGGTTATGGCGCCAGGGATGATCAGCCTTGGGAGTGACTGTCTTATTTCTCCGGGGTGCAGCCTGCACCGGCTTTACTTGCCGAGCTGGAATAGGCGCCGGGATCTGGTCCCACGCCACCGCCCGGCCGCGATAGCGAATCTCTAATTTCCCGTTCTCCCATTCGCACACTATGACTTTGGCCTTGGCCGGCGCATACCACCGGGATTGAGCTTTCACCTGGAAATAGCGGTTATCGTGCCGCACCACCCAGTCGTTGCCGATCACTCGCCCCGTCTCCAGGTGAAAGGCATCGTTCAGCTCCGCGGCCCGCGGAGTCGGCCGATGATAGTCCTCGGGCTGGGCCGGAACTCGCGTGAATCGCCGATTATGTTCTGGCAAGTACTCGTTCTCCAGAAACATATTGGCCTCGGCATGCGTCCGGATTTTCTTGCGACGCATCTTCTTCACCAGGCGGTCTTGGTGGGTGCCGTGATTTCGTTCCACCCGGCCTTTCGCCTGCGGCGAATTGGCCGCGATAATGCGAATTCCCAAACTCTGGCACATCCGCCCAAATTGAGTCACCGGCACCACTCCCTCCAACTGCTCCTTGCCGCTCGCTTCTCGTAGGTACACGTTCTTCCAATCCGTATACAGCGCCACCGGGATGCCGTGCTCTTGGATCCACGCCCGCAATACTCCCGCCGCAGCCCAGATCGTCTCCTCACTCCCCATGCGAGCTAAGGTTTCACTGCTGGCGTCGTCCACCATGTTCATCAAGCAACCTTTCGGACCCCGTCCCTCGTACCAGTCGTGAAAACTTCCATCCATTTGTACCAGCTCACCCACATGCTCTTTCCGCTCTCGTCGCTGGCGATGTACTCGTTGCTTCCGTGCCTGGCTCCACAACCCTGCCGCTAACATCCAGCGTCGCAGGGTCTGCGCATTCACCTCTACATCATCCTCACTGGCCAAATGCTCAGCCGCTAACGTCGGCCCGAATCGCTCCGCTTCCTCCCCGGAATATTTCTTGCCTACTAACCGCAACACCCGTTCCCGAAATTTCTTGGCCTTCTTTCGGTTCGACTCCCGTCCCACGCTACGATGCTTCAGCCCTTCCGCTCCCTCTTCTCGATACCGCTGTCCCAATCGCTTACTCTGTCGATAACTCACTCCCATCATCACCGCCGCATTGACCAGCTTTAGCTCGCCGCTTTCTACCCGCGACAATATGCCCGCCCGCCGCAATTCCTTACCGCTCATCGCTGCCCTTCCCAATCTGGCCTCCTGTGGAGGCCTCCAGATTAGGGGACATTTCTAATGTCCTAACATCGAAAAATGGGGACATTTCTAATGTCGCCGCAGGGGGACATTATCAAAGTCGCGCGACACCCCAAAAATCGGAAGGCAGAGGTGTGCAAAAACAAACACCGCCATGTTCTGCCGGGGTGGAGGTTTTGATACAAGCTCTTAGGCTCAAGATGTCCAAGCCGGTCGCAACACTGTCAGGCGCGGAAGCTCTGAGGATTAGAGGGATAACTGTTGCAACAGGCCATTTCACTCAAAACCCCCGTCAATGAGCGAAGCCGCGATAAATCCACTGCGACCGTAGGACGAGCAAGCCCGTTCCACTTGTGTACGGCATATTGCGGACGCCATACGAAAATCGGCCATCGAGAGACGCGAACGTGTGAGCGCAGGAACCGGGTTAGCAAATCCAGACCCGGCCAAAATGAGGCGAACGTATGTCAGTACCTGATTAATCCAAGTGTTGATTCAATCGCATCATAAAAAGGGCGCGAGAATTGGCCGACTCCGGGTCAATGCGCGTTATCGCGATTTTCATTAGTTACGATTTCAGCAGCTATGGAGGGCCGTTGTGTGATTGTGTCGGCTTCAGGGGAAAACCTGAAATGCCGAACAATATGTACAAGAGAAACATCTCACCAATAGCCAATAGAGGAGCTGTCAACAGAAATAGCACTTCTTTTTCTGCCGGGAATACGTACGGCAGAATTGTAAAATGAGCAGCGAGCAGTCCCGCGAATAAAACCCAGAAGCGGAGACGACGGCGGTGGATACGGAAGTCTTTTATGACAAATCCGAATGCGAACAGAGCGGCAAAAGCGATAGTGGTCCATCGACTATTGAGATTAAAAATATTGCGATTCGTGTGAGCCGCGTACAGAGCAAGAAGCGCGATAACCGCCACTAATCCCAGAGAAATAGCCACGTAAAGAATGGTGTCTCGTCCCGGAATCTTCGAAGGCATCCTCGCTCCACCAGCGATGCCGACCAGAATTAAGAAAACCGGAAAGCCCACGAGAAACAGCACAGCCGCGCCGAAATTCGCGCACACGAGTAGCAGGATAAAGGCCGCAAGCGAAAGTAGAAAGGGATGGCGCGCCTTTGGCATTTGCTCTGCTCGCTGACACGTAGCCTATCAGAGTTGGCATTGCTGACGTAATCAGCCGTAGCACTCAAAAACCCCTCAAGGAGCGTTATCGCGATTTCACAACACTTACGAATGCTTCGTGATACCAAAGACAGTTTCCAACCATTGCGGCAGTGCGGTCGGTTTGATTTAGTGCCGCGCTTGAATCATGCACCAGTGGCCGTGAAACGCTAATTCAGCATCACCCTTTTCGGATAAGCGCCGTGTAACAACATCATTTGAGTTCCGCGTTGCGATTGCTCGAATACGATTGTCGTCCTTTTCTCGCTCCACCACGCAACATCGCGTGCCCGATTGAACGAGTAAATATGCGTACCGCAAGCCTCTCCGTGAACAACGCGGCTCAGGAACGTCTTCTTTCGACCTTGAAAGATGCCGCGAAGTACGTCGTTGAACGGCACGTCTTTCCAATCTAGCGGCACGAATCCGAGGCTTGTAGTCACTCGTTCGTACTGTCGGCTCCGAATAGCTTGAAACAAGAAAACGAAGGCCATATAGAAGAAAAAAAGAGCAACAACTACGGACGTGGCTGCGCTGCTTTTGCTGCGAGTTCTTTCGCTCCAGCCATACGCCGCACCCAAAACCGCGCAGAACAAGCACACGGCGAGAAGGGCGAAACCGTAAACCACGGAAACAATGTGTTTTAGCTTTGGCGACATTGTGACGGAGTATAACGTGCGAGGCGTAGGTGTTGCTAACAGGCCATTACACTCATCATCACTGCGGGGACGAAGTTTTGACGGGCCAAATATCTCTAACGGCGTTGCGGAATGGCGGCCATGCATTCCAGTAGAACTGGAGATGGTACTCACAAATGTGAAGAGTACGTCCGTTTGAGTGGGTCAACTCGAAGATGGGCGTGTCCTCGCAATTAATGGGAAAACCGTCAGTTCCGAATCTCTCACCTTCGCAGGCTCTCTCGCTGACTTTTTTGGCTACGTATCGACCCGAGTTCATGCGCTAAACATCGTAACCCAAGCGAGCGCGGTGCGTTCGTCAATTGTTGTAATCAGCATTGCGCTCACGACCGAGGTCTGGTGTGATTGGATAGTGGCGGACCCGGCGCATCACGTGACGCACGTGACGAAGCTGGCCACGCTCAGCCGGCCCCGAGCGTGTTTGAGCACAATCGTGCTACGGAATCATAAAGTCGTGCTACCAACACGCCCACGATCGGCACATGGACACCATTCCAGCCACCAATCAGACACCAAACACACGCAAGTGCCATGGAATGAATGTATGGCGTAGAAGGTTGCATTCTCCGCTATTGCTTTAGAATCAGCAACCTACAAGTAGGGCAGGTATCAGTGGAGGGGTATCAGCGAAATAATTCTCGATAACTCTTTTAGAATCAGTGCCGGACTTTAGAGGCGCGTGTCGAGCTCCCCGCCCCAGAATCAATTCGACTCCAACCCGATCGTCAGCCCGCACACATCCCAAAATCGTCACCCCTACTTCAAACTTCCGTTGTAGAGTGATCGCACCCTGCGTTAGATCTTTTTTAAAGAGGGAAAGTTGACGAAGAAACTCGTCGTGCTGTTTTGCTTGGTGATCGTTTCAGCCGGAAACAGCCAAACTAATCCGGCGTCTGCAGCCAGCACCCCAATTCGCTACACGGTTTTCATCGCCGGCAATAAGGCGGGATTCGAGACCTCCAGCCGTAATCCGGATGGCAGCCTGCAGTTCTATTACGAGTACAACGACCGTGGCCGTGGGCCCAAGATCACCGAGCATATCGTTCTGGATAGCCAAGGGATTCCTATCCACCTCGAGAACACCGGCATCGACTATGAGAAGGCACCGGTTGATGAACAGTTCTCGTCGACCAACGGCAGCGTTGCCTGGAAGAATCGCGCTGAGCAGGGGCGGCAGCAGATCTCTGCCGAAGCGTTCTACGTGAGCATCTCCGGCGTGCCGGAAGAAGGCGCGCTGCTGGCGCGAGCGTTGCTCTCCGCGGGTGGCCGGCTTCCACTCTTGCCGGCGGGCGAAGCATCCATCGAAAAGCGTGGCCAATTAAAGATCGACGCCAACGGCAACTCCCGAACCGTGACACAGTACGCCATCGCGGGTCTGGATTTCACGCCCACTCCCATCTGGCTGGACCAGGACGGCGCGTTTTTCGCGTCCGTATCCGCGTGGTTCTCTGTCATTCGGGAAGGCTGGGAACCCTCTGTCGACCCACTTCTCGAGGCGCAGGATCGGATCGCGAACCAGCGCTCCGCGGATCTGGCAAGAACGCTGGGTCATAAACCAACCGGATCTCTCGTCTTCGTGCACGCAAACCTTTTCGACACCGAGAGCGCGACCCTCCATCCCAATCGCACGGTCGTAATCACCGGCAACAAAATCACCGCTGTCGGCGATGACAAGGAAGTCAGGATTCCCCAAGGTGCGGAAGTTATTGACGCCGCCCACCAGACCCTCATGCCTGGCCTCTGGGACATGCATGTTCACCTGCAGCCCAACGATGGCCTGATGCACATGGCCGCCGGCGTCACTAGCGTGCGCGATATGGCCAATGACATCGACGAACTGGAAGCCATGCAGCGCCGCTTTGACGATGGTACGGAGATCGGACCCCGGCTGCTGAAAGCCGGGTTCGTAGATGGCCGCGGCCCCTATCAAGGACCCACCAAGGTTTTCGCGGATTCCGAACAGGAAGCCGAAGACGACATCGACCGCTACGCCAAGCTTGGCTACGTCCAGGTGAAAATCTACAGCTCCATCAAGCCCGAGCTTGTCCCCAAGATAGCCCAGTTGGGACATGACCATGGCATGCGCGTAAGCGGGCACGTACCTGCGTTCATGACGGCACAGCAGTTCGTCGAAGATGGCGCGGACGAAATCCAGCACATGAATTTCATTTTCCTGAATTTCATGTTCGATACCGTGAAAGACACGCGCGGTCGTTTGCGATTCACCGAAGTCGCCGCGCACGCCGCCGAGATCGATCCCGCATCTCAGCGAGTGCAGGAGTTCATCCACTTTCTCCAGCAGCACAAGACGGTGCTCGATCCTACCTTAACGATCTTCGAAGGCATGTGCACCGATCGTCCGGGAACCGTGTCCATGAGCTACGCCGCGGTAGCGGATCGCATGCCCGCTCAGATTCGGCGGCAGTTCTTTTATGGCGGCCTGGAGGTGCCCGACGGCATGGACCAGCGCTATCGCGACTCTTTCCACCAAATGTTGAAAATGGCGAAAGCTCTCTACGATAAGGGAATTTCGATCGTAGCCGGGACCGACGGCATGGCTGGATTCACCCTGCATCGCGAACTCGAGCTTTACGTACAGGCCGGAATCCCCGCTCCGAAAGTTCTGCAACTAGATACTCTCGGTGCCGCCCGCATTATGAAACGCGATCAGGAGTTGGGATCGATCACAGCTGGGAAATTGGCCGACGTGATCCTCGTGGAGGGCGATCCGAGCACGCATATCAGCGACATCCGCCGCGTCACAGCGACGGTAAAAGGCGGCGTGGTGTACCAGAATTCCGCGCTGTACCAGGCGCTCGGGGTCAAACCTTAGCGCAGTCCGCCTTGTGGGAGACCGCCAGAAAGCACGGTGTCGATTTTGGTTTCGTCGGACCCGCGTTTTGTTTGCGCAGGTGGCGTGCCGCAATGCGTAAACATGGCGGCAAGTCCGATTCTCGCCCGGCGTAAGACGGCAAAATGTATGATGCGGCAATTGCATCCAGCCTGCCAACTTTGGATCACCAACGAAACCTATATAAGAAGGAAGATTCAGCCCCAGTTTCGCTGACATCACCCCCTTCGTCGACAGCGTCAGCTATTAAAGTTCCGACGCGCTTACCGTCTGTCGGACCGTCGCTCCTCAGAGAACGACATGGTCAGGGCCCGACTCCAGCAAGTGAGCTAAACCCCGCCGTTAAGCTCGCGGGTACGCTACGAATTCGAAGCGTTTACGGGCGGGCGATTTGCTGGGCACGAATCTGTAGATTTCCGCTCACGGTTTCGTTCCCCACGCCAGATAACCGCGTAGACACGAGACTGGGATTTGCGCTTGGAAGATTCCTGTAACCGGGGAACGACCGTCGTCGGGTTTAGGCTCGTCGGATTGCGGTCCTAGTCTGTCACGTGATTATGCCGCAGCCGTGTCTTGTGCTTTCAACTGCCCGGCGCGAATCGCTTTCACTAAGGTGGCATGATCGCGGTCGGCTTGGTCGGCATATGAGGACGCAAATTTCGCAAGGGCGGAATCGAACATATCGTTCTTCCCGAGATATCCGCCAATCAGGGCTGCGTCCCCGGTGCGCGCGTGTGCTCGCGCCAGCGTCCAGCCGCAGATCTCGACGTACTCCAGCCAGTCGCCTTTCGTCATGTTCTCCAGATCAATTTTCATTTTCATGTCGCGGAGTTGGCGGAAATAATAGCTGCGGCCTTCCTCATCGCGCGTCCACCCGAGGAACACGTCGCTCGCCGATTGCAGCATGCGCTGCCCGGTCACCACTCGGTCCCCGTGATTGGCATACCGGCTTTTGCCCGCATACGGCTCGAGCACCGAAGGAAGCGCCTCTTTGAATTGCAGCAGCATGGGGTCGTGCTGGCCGGCCATCAGCAAGGCCACAGCGCAGCGCGTTCCTACGCTGCCCACTCCCACCACCTTGCGCGCAACATCGAGAATGTGGTAACGGTCCAGAATTACGCGCCGCTCTGCCGGAAGCGTCTCGCGGTAGTCGTGGAACATCCGGATCACGTGTTTTTGCATCAAGTCGCTCTCGCGTGGGTGGTACACCAGTGGCGGATGGTCCACGATTCGCGTGCGTCCGTTTATCACCTTCGCGATTTTGGGAAAAATGTGCTCCGCGGTCTGGAGTCGCGCTGCCTTTTCCACCTGCTCCCAGCGCTTTCTCGACGCCGCCGTCGTCGCTTCTTCGATGAACACCTCGGCGTCCATATGCGAATACCACACTTCCAGAGCGCGCATATGCGCATACTCCCGCATGTGCTCGCGATACGACTTCGTCATCGTCTGCACGGCATCCTCACAGCGGCCGCCGTCAAAGCCGAGTTCACGCGACGCCAGGACAACACTCGCCGCCAGTCGTTTGACGTCCCATTCCCAGGGTGCCTGGAGCGTTTCATCGAAATCGTTGATGTCGAACAGCAACTGCCGCTCAGGGCTGGCAAAGCCGCCGAAATTCGACGCGTGGCAATCCCCGCACGCCTGCACGCGAATTCCTGTGGCGGGAGTCCTTGACAGATCCCATGCCATCACTGCCGCCGAACCTCGGAAAAACGCAAAAGGCGATTGCTGCATCCGGCCGTACCGAATGGGCAAGAGTTCGGGGAGTCGCCCGCGGTCCGACTCCCGCAGCACCGCGATGGGATCGGGGCGGTCGGAGGGAGCAGTCCACTCGTTATGGGAATTCCGGGAGACTTTTTCCCGTTGAGCTTTTCCCGCGTTCATGCGCTCTTCAATACTCGGTCCAATGACGGTTGACCCTTCACGTCGGATACTATGGATCTTTCCTGCTTGGGTGCTCATCGGTCAGCCTCATCAAAAGCATGGTGTGAGACGATCCGTCGCCGGTGTGAAGAGAGTGTGAAGCTCTCCTCAGGCTTTTTTCAGTAAGCGGGTGATCCAGACCAGAATCACAGCGCCAACAAATGCCACAATGATCGAGCCGATCATGCCGCCGCCCTGCCAGATCCCTAAGAGGCCGAAGATCCAGCCACCCAAAAGACCACCGAGGATACCGAGAATGATGTCGACAACTACGCCGTAGCCACCACCCTTCATCACTTGGCCAGCAAGCCAACCTGCGATGAGTCCAACCACAATCCAAGCGAGAAACCCCATGGCGAGCCTCCTTGAGTCCGCGTTAAGCGGGCCGACCGAAAATGTACACCCCGTCCGTCAATTGCTCAACAGCAAAGAATTAGGCTGAAGATTTTCCGTGACAAACTAGGGAATGCTGCGTAACTTGCAGGTCCGGGCCGCGAGATTCAGAAGAGGTAACCTTGTGCAACCCATTACTGCCAATCGGCGATGGCCTTGTCGGTCGATACCTCCTCAGTATTTTGATCTGTTGCGCCGCTTTCAGGAGCTGAAATCTGTCGCTGTCGATAGGT
>CAWITE010000007.1:0-898027 GCA_963838905.1 uncultured Acidobacteriota bacterium | reverse complement strand
CGGCAAAGACGCTCCGATCCCTTTTGCCCGTCCGATCGCCGCTCTCCGCCGATTGGAGTCGGTGCCCCAAGAGGCGCCGGTCGAGCTTGTCACGAGAAAGTGAAGAACGATTCGCGGACGCGAACAATCGTTCCACCGTCATCGGTCTGCGCTTGCGCCGCTCGGATCGCAAGTAGGGCTACGGTACCAGCTTCCATGCTTAGCGCGAATTTGCGCAAGTCGATAGCCGTACTTGGCTTCCGGAATGTTTCGAAGCGCGAGGAAACCGCGTGGCTTTCGACCGCGCTCCCCGAAATGCTTGCCACCGAACTCTCGGCTGGAGAAAAGCTGCGGATCATCTCCGCAGAACAAGTCGCTCGTATGGAGCGCGACCTATCGTTGACTGAGACAGATACACTCGCCAGCGACACTCTGAAACGTGTGCACAACTACGGTAGGGGGCAATCGCCGCTTCATCGCCGTCGTCGAGATGGAACACTTCCTCTTTCAGCCGGGCGGTGACAAAGGTCTTGTGAACCCGAATCCGACTTCGCTAGAACCATCTCCGCCATCCGGCGAAAAATGAAGAAGTCGTTCCAAGAAATCCATGGCGTCCTTCTCTCTGCAGGGTGTGTGCAACCTAGACACGAGCGCGTGGAGCGCTCAGCGTAGCCCCAGGATGCGCGCGAATGTCATGTCAACAGCGGTAGAGCCCTGTTTGCTAACACTGCCCAATTAGCCAAAACAAGACTAGCCAGCTAGAGACCGGAGATGACAACATTGTGGGTACAGTAAGAAAGTTGCAATTTGGCGCGTTGAGAACTTTGTTCAAGGTGTGTTGATCCGGATTAGCCCGAGGGTATCCTTGGCTGACGATGCTATCCTGAAATGGTATACACCACGGCCTCCGGTCTATCGCAGAGACAAAATACCCTGTAGCTAGGAAGGTTGGAGAGCAGAAACCCCTCGGATGACAAGCGCGGAAGCGCTTCATCCTTCTCTCGCGTAACAGCCACGAGTTATTCGTCTATAGAAGGAATATCAACAGCTTGATCTTGTTGATCTGGCATAATCTTCTCCGTGTGCGGACACTATCGACTTTTCGCCTTTGCGGGTTTGAATCGCTTGCGGCAATGCGTACAACGTCGCTTACTCATAGCCCAGTTTTCCAGCCAGCGCTCTGGCAAGACGCCGACCCCGGCCCCGGCCCCGGCCCCGACATCCCCATCCTGAAGGAAGCCAAGGCGGAGTATGCCAAGCTGCAGTAATCGCGGGGGCAGTCTCAGAGACAATCCTCGGATGAGTATGTGCTTGGGAAAGCCCGACTGTGCGCCGACCAGCAGCTCCAAGAAGGTATTCCTTTCGGGAGGGCGAGATCGCCAACTCCCGCTCTCTGCAGACCAGTAACTTACAAAGGGAGAAAACAGACCCTTTCTTGAGGGGGTGTCGGAGTGCAATTCCTTTCATCTTGACATTCCGATGTGCCCAGAGCAGACTTTCCGCCTCGTCT
The DNA here is from genome assembly GCA_963838905.1 of uncultured Acidobacteriota bacterium. Lineage (GTDB taxonomy): Bacteria > Acidobacteriota > Terriglobia > Terriglobales > Acidobacteriaceae > JABDBE01. The sequence goes on along the minus strand of CAWITE010000007.1, from coordinate 896,538 downwards.
CAGGGATGGCCCGCTCATCTCCCAGAAGCGAGCGAGAGAATCGACCGGTTCACATGGGGAGGTGGGAATATGACAACTGGTTTACTTCGCAAGCTCTGGTCGCAAGAAGAAGGCCAAGACATCGCTGAATATGCGGTGATGCTGGCCGTGATTCTGGTGATCGTGGTTGGCACGCTCCGGCTGATCGGGGGGAATGCAAACAATGTGTTTTCGGCCGTTGCTAGTTCGATCGGGCAATGATGCTGCGCTACAATCCCCAGCAGGCGATGGCCTTGGGACCACGAGTCTCGGTAGGAGGTACCGCTGAGACTTATTCTTGCGCAGGTTTAGCTCTACTGATCACCAAAGAAACACGGTGGATGCTATCCCGGAGTCTGCCCAAAGTCTGAGATGCCACGTCGCCAAGAGATTTTTCCTTTTGCTCCACATCGCTGAAACCTGCACTCTGCATTTGCTCGGCAGCAGCGGCAAATCGTCGGGAACTTACGTCGTCCATGTCAAGGAAGCGGAATGCTTGAGCAAGCGGTATCCCTTCAGCTCCGGTCCGCAGGAATTGGATGTGCGCCCTGACTTTCCCAAACACGGTATTCAAAGCCATTTCGGCCAGAGTTCCTTCAGGGACAGGGCCCTTTGAAAGGATCACAGAACCTGCGGTGAGGGAAAGGCGTTGAACAACCCCAACAAACCTCTGGGTATTGGCAGTGAATAGGACCCGTTCATTGTTGGGGACACGGATGCGCGGCGGACGGTTAATCTTCCGAGGTTTCTCCGTCCTTTTCCGCATCGCAACTAAGGCCGTAGTACTGGTAGTGGCCTCGGAGCTTGGCGTTGAGGGTCTTCTTCTGCTCGTCCACCGGTGCATGTCGGTGCTCCTGGCACCATTCGGCGACCGCCGTGAGGCTCTTGCGGAGCCGCTTGTGGGAGTTCCCTGCGAAGCCGAGGAATGCGTTCCCATTCGCGTAAGAGCCGAAGGCGAAGGCTGTGCCTCCCAGGTTGAAGCTGGTCGCGGCGTTCACCGTGCCGTTGACATCGAGAGTCGCGGCGGGAGTTGTCGTCCCAATACCTAAATCGCCCGCGGTACTCTGAAACAGCTTGGAGCTACCCAGCTTCGAGGAACTTAACCAGAGCGGAAGGTAGTCCTTCTTGCCTCCCCCGCTCAGTGTCGGAGCACCAACCGCAGCGCCAGCACTGCCGCCTATGGCATTCCCGCCTTCATCCGTGGCGACGTTGGAGAACTGGATTAAAGGCGGTACCTGGGCAGAGGCCGGGCTGCTGCCGGAGGTCTGAGCGGCCAGGGAACTGCGTTTCGCTTCGTTCCGAGTTCGATTGTGAAGTGACTTGGGGAGCTGTCAAGGGTCAAGAGGAACGCCCCCTGTTCGGGGGCGCCTTGACGGCTCCCCAAGTCACCACCGGGGGTTTATGCAGCTCGCAAAAGAACTAGAGAATTAAGGACGGCCGCCACGTCGGCCTTGACTTTTATGACCTTCTCACAGAAGCACTCATTGACGGGGTTGTGAGCACTACGGCTGTTAACATCAATTAAACGCAAAAGCACCACACCCGCGACGGAACCTGTAGTGTTGGCGGCACCTGCCGCTTCAAGATACAATCTCCACTGAGTATGCTGCCGGTTCACGCGGGTCCTGCGCCTGCGTTCGACGGTTCGCTCCAAGGACATCACAATGTTCAACCCTCGCTAGTCCGCCATCCTGTTGAGTCCGTCGCGGCCCGGACATCCTCTTCCGTCTAATGTAATCTAGTCGGCGTCGTTCGCGCGTTGTTGCCGCGAGTCGCGGAGAGTTCGCAGGTTCTTATGGAAACTACTGTCTCAACCGCAAGCCCTCGGCAGCCCACCCTGTGGACGTCCCTGGTGGAAGCGATTCGCGGCTCGCACCAGGACTACACCACGGGTAGCCTCAACCGGGCCATCTTGCTTCTGGCCGTGCCCATGGTGCTGGAGATGGTTCTGGAATCGCTGTTTGCGGTGGTCGACGTCTTTTGGGTGGGACCGTTGGGCGCAAACGCGGTAGCTACGGTGGGCCTGACCGAGTCCATGTTGAGCCTGGTGTTTGCCGTGGGCATGGGACTCAGCTTGTCCGCAACCGCCATGGTAGCGCGCCGCATCGGGGAGAAGGACCCCGAAGGCGCCGCCGTGGCCGCGGTTCAGGCCATCATATTGGGGCTGATCGTGTCGGTTGCGATTGGAGTTCCCTGCCTTCTTTTCGCACCCCACCTCCTTCGCCTGATGGGCGCTTCGCCGGAAATTATCGCCGTAGGCAGCGGCTACACCAGGATCTGTTTGGGCGGCAGTTGTGCCGTGCTCTTGCTCTTCCTCAATAACGCGATCTTCCGCGGTGCCGGCGATGCCGCCATCGCCATGCGCCTGCTTTGGGTTTCGAACATCATCAACCTGATTCTCGATCCTTGCCTGATCTTCGGAGTTGGGCCGTTCCCCCGACTGGGCGTCACCGGCGCCGCATTGGCCACCTTCACTGGACGCAGCATTGGCGTTCTGTATCAGTTCTATCGCTTGCTGCGAGGGACAGAGCGCATCCGTATTTTGAAGAGTCAGATTCGAGTGCACTACGACGTGTTGCTGCAGCTGTTGCGCGTGTCGCTCACCGGCATCCTGCAATTTGCCATCGCGCACACCAGTTGGATCGGCCTGGTGCGCATCGTAAGCATCTTCGGTGCAGCTGCACTCGCCGGATACACGATCGCCATCCGCGTAGTCATTTTTGTGATCCTGCCTTCCTGGGGTCTGAGCAACGCGGCTGCCACGCTGGTCGGGCAGAACCTGGGAGCCGGGCATCCCGAACGTGCCGAGAAAGCCGTGTGGCGTACCGGACTCTACAATGTGGCCTTTCTCGGAGTCGTCGGACTCTTCTTTATATTTTTCGCGGAGCCCGTAGTCCGTCTGTTCACGCACGATCCGGCCGTAACGCCGCTGGGCGCCGCGTGTCTGCGTATCATCAGCTACGGCAACATCGGCTACGCCTACTTCATGGTCATGATGCAAGCTTTCAACGGCGCGGGCGACACCATTACTCCCACCATCGTGAATTTCTTCGGCTTCTGGCTGTTTGAGATTCCCGTGGCGTACTGGCTGGCCATTCCTCTGCATATGCGTTCCGACGGAGTTTTCTTTTCCATCGCGATTGCCGAGAGCGCGATGGCTGTCGCCAGTGCGATCCTGTTCAAGCGGGGGAAATGGAAGAAGCAGAAGATCTAGTTCCTTGATTACGTACTCACGTCAAGGTCCTTCGCTCGCACGCCCGCGCCCGTGAGGGTGTAGGAATTTTCCCGGCCCCGATAGGTACGCCCGTCAACGAACTGTGGGGGTAGAGTACAGAGACGGCCAAAGTCCAACACCCTACCGCCGCCGTTGACTGCTCGCCATCAGGGGCATAACATCCGTTCTCGCGATGGAGCAACGGCCTTCGCGGGCTCGTCGATGAGAAATTTGCCATGATAAACAGCTTCAACAGGAATTGATCGTTTGTATGTCATCGGTGCCGGGGCGTCATGCCCGTACGGCCTTCCAACCCTGAAGACGCTGACTTGGGAGCTCTGCAATTTTCTAGCGAGAGACGATCGCAAAATTCTGCAAGAGGCAATTTACGAGTGCATCGGAATAGATCTGCGCGGGCCTGAGGATGAGGCAGATTTTGAAGAGCTGCTCGATCGACTAGACCCTCGTGCGCTCGCCTATCTTACGACAGACAAATCAGAGGAAGTCAGACCGAAGGCCGCCGAAATCGCATTGAGTGGCCTAAGGGATTTCATGGATCATAAGTGTTTTGAAGTGGCAGCGCAGGTGGGACCGTACGATCGTTTGGTTCGCTCTTTGGGCCAACGCGACGCGATCGTGAGCTTTAATTGGGATGTGCTGATTGAATTGGCTTTCCGACGTAACGCCATCCCCTATTCCTATTGGCATGACTCCGGGGGCAGTATCTTGCTAAAACCCCACGGTAGCATAAATTGGTTTGCTCTCTTGGATCGAGAACTACTCGCGATCGACGTGGGAACCACGAATTGGGATGTTTTTGGTAACAAGCTCCAATATTATTTGCTCTTCTTAAGAGACCCTCTGGGCTCCCGAGATCTTGGCAAGTCCAGCCATTTTGTTGAGACGGCATTGGCACGAGTTCCAGCAATAGTTCCACCTATTGCATCGAAGATGCTTTCTGTGGGCGGTGCGCCGCGGGATGGTTTTGTGGACGCTGGTCACGAAAGCGCGATGCAGTTAATCTGGAAGACTTTTCAGGAATATGCGAGCCATGCAACGCAGCTCGTTATAGTCGGATATTCATTACCCGGCACTGACGCCTCGTCGATTTCCGTTCTTAGAAACTTTGCGCCCGACCCAGATGCGCAAAAACGCAAGAGAGTCCTCATAGTCGACAAGAATCCTGGCACTGTAGACCGATACAAACGCTTAGTTCATCCCGATTCAACGCTCATTTGTGACGACTTCAGCTCCTTTGATCCTGCGTCCATTTAAACGGCTCCCCGAGTAGTCCGGCGGGCTTCGTTACCAGTTCAGAATCTATAGATTCCAGTCCAGCGTCAGACCGCAGTTTGCGCGTCGTAAAGCTTCGTGTTTTTCAGCATGGGCGGGAGCGAACCGAGGATTTTGGTACAGCCACCCGTGGTCAACAAGGTGTACGTTGTTGACCATCGCTGCAGCGCGATTTCGGTCTAACCGAATGAACCATTTGCGACCTCCCCGGCGCCACCCCTTTTGGACCACCACTGGTTTCCTTTAAACTCTAATCTCCTTCAGCACGCGCCTGTCTATGAATTTGACCGACGCATTGCGATCTTCTGGGGGTCTCGGCATGATCATCGATCTTTCGCGGGCTATCGAGAACGATGTCCCGGCGGACCCTCCCGGTTTTGGCCCAGTCGTTACATACGCAGACCATAAGACTGGAGCACAACAGATGGTCTCGACCTTTCCTGGCCTCCATGTTGAGGACCTTCCCGATGGAGAGGGGTGGGCGATGGAGAGACTATCCGTTACGATCCATAACGGAACGCTGTGGATGCGCCTTGGCACTATGCCTCGACTACGGACGGCGGCAAGCGCGCAATGACCATTGATGAGATGCCACTGGACTGGTTTCTCCGACCTGGGGTTAAGCTCGACTTTCGCCACATGGAGTCTGGCCATGTTGTAACAGCACGGGAGCTTGAGGAGGCATGTCGCGCGATCGTGGACTCATTGATTCAGAGGTGTGATCGCACCCGCTGTGACGATGAGTGTCCGTTAACTCTTAATCAGTAGATGACCGGCACCACCAAGCACCACCCCAGCCTGGTCAAAAAGGCCGTGACAGCCTTCGAAACAGGGGAAGCGGACAGACCTGTCGGAACAGGTCCACTGAGGTGGGGAAGCTTCTGTTTAGCGGGGTACAAGCCTGGCGTCCCAGGATAATCAATCGGCTCTCAGAAGAAGAAACGATTCTGAATCTGTACGAGTTCCACGGGCGCGGAGCATTCCGCGTCGTCGTTCGCTACGTGATTGATCCTCGTGCCTATCGGATAGCACCGCATCAGCCGGGCATCGAAGGGCTTCAGCAGTTCGGACGCCGCAGCCACATTTCTGATGCCGGGATCGAGCCATAGGTCGTAGCCACCGTGCGTTGCCTACAAGTGCTGCGATAGGTAATTGGCAATGCCCATTTCCTTAATGTGACACCCGTTCTCGTAGCGTGAAGGTGATAATTCCGAACATGTGGTGCCCAGGTGAGCTTCCCTGCCCGTCAGGATTCGTGGTCCCCTGGTCTCGGGAATCATGGAATCAAGCCCACAACCTCCACGACTTCGTGTAGGCTTTTCCCGACCATCACCGACGATGCCGAACCATTCCCTTAACCGCCTGTTATCCAGCCTGGAAGAGTGTAAGGGCCGTTTTGGGCGGGGAGAAACCCACCGTGTCGAGAAGTTGCTGGCCGCTCTCTCCCGGCGTCGCTTTGCCGATGTTGAGGCCCTCATCCGCTTCCACGAGGCCCTGCTGTTTCTCCGTGCCTTTCCCCAAGGGCCGGGCGTGATCTCCCGCACCGAGAAGCTACTGGGGGCATTTCACCAGCGGGTGGAGGCACTCCGCGCCAGCGGGGCAGACTTCAGTGCGTTCGACACCTTCGAAGTTTCCGGCATCGCGGCGACGGCCATGGAGGACACCCTCAGCTTTGATGTGGTTCGCTGGCTGGCCCGGCGAATCCCTCGCAACATGGAAATCGACTGGGATCACTACGAGGAAGAACGGGCGCAGGCCGCAACCTGGCCACGCTTCCTGCCGTTGCTGGACGAAGACGCATTTGTCGAGGCCAACATCCCCTGGGCGCGCTGGTTGCGTGCTGCGAAAGGCACCAGCAGCGAACTCGAGTGGTTGATCCGGCGTTTCGAGCAATTGCCGATACCAAATCGAGAAAAAGCAGAACTCTATGATTCGTTGCGCCTACCGTTACGCTGGCAGTTGCAGAACCTGAAACTTTCGCGGACGCGTAATTGGCTTCGCCCCCGCCAGATCTACTATCACACCGAGCCGCTGATTCCCCGCAGCCGGGTCAACCTGGATCACGAGCTATCCCAGCCCGGTCCAATGTTCAAAAAACTCCCGCTCCGGCAGGGCGAGGCCGCCATGGAAATGATTCAAGAAGTAATGGCGGTCCGCTATCGCGAACTCTACGGCACCACACTAGGCGATCCGGGTTCGGTGGTGCGGGCGGAAGTGGGGCGTGGAGTCGTCATTCACTTGTGGAACCTGCCGCCGGATCGCCGGTTGCCGCTCCGCGCCTACGTCGCTGGATTCACGCTGAAGAACGGTGTGCCGATCAACTACATCGAGGCGATCGGGCTGTGTGAATGGATAGAAGTGGGCTTCAACACCTTCTACACGTTCCGCAACGGAGAGACCGCGTGGATCTACTCTCAAGTGCTGCGCTGCCTGCTTCGGCACACGGGTGCCACGTGCATTTCTGTTTATCCCTACCAGATCGGCCAGGGCAACGACGAGGCGCTCGAATCCGGGGCGTTCTGGTTTTATCGTAAGCTGGGCTTTCGACCGGGACGGCCGGAGTTGTTACGCCTGGCCGAACGCGAAGAGCAGCGCATCGCAACCGAACGAGCCTACAAAAGTTCTTTGCGCATTCTGCGGCGGCTGGCGCAAGGACATGTGTTTTACGAGTTGCCGGGAAGTGAGAAGAGAGCGTGGGACCGCTTTTCCACCCGCAACCTGGGATTGCATGCGAACCGGCGGATGGCACGGGAGTTTGGCGGAGACAACCGCCACGTTCGGGATGCGTCCGTGGCATTGGTCGGCCGAGCGTTGGGCTTGCAGCCCACGCGCTGGAACTCGCTGGAGCAAGAGGCGTTCGAAAACTGGGCTTCTGTGCTGGCGCTTATCTCAGACCTGGCCGGTTGGACTTCACCAGAGAAGCGGGATTTGGTAAGGATCCTGCGTGCCAAAACCAGCCGCAACGAGATGCAGTACCTTCGCCTCACCCAGCAGCATTCCCGGTTAAGGCGTGAGCTGCTGCGGCTGGGATCGCACGCATGAATTGGCGGCTCAGGGGGTGGCCTGATCTGGTGACTGACTCAGACCGCTGAACAAACCCGGCCTTGGCAAAGAACACGCAATGCCGGCGCACCCACCCAAATGAAACGCGATCAGCTCAGCTACTTGAGCCTCGGATTCCTTCTTTTGCCGGTGCTGCTCTTCGGATCTTTGCTATTCGGCCTGTATCATCATCTTTTGATCTTTTGGTCGTTAGCCCAGATCACGTGCGTTCGCAGCCTTTCTCAATGAAGCTCGGCGGTTTCGGGAAGTTCAGAGTTCGGCATGTTAGGCCGACTCGGAGGGTTGGCTTCTCAGGCGAAACCGTGACTGTGACTACCAAGGCGAAGAGGAAGGTCAAGTTCGTGCCGCTGAGGAATGCGATGCAAGTCAGAAGACGTGCGCGAAGAATCAAGGACTGAGCGAAGGAAGAGCAAAGACCTGCCGACCTGAAATCGGCTAGTCAAATTGCTGTACAAAACGCTGTACAAAACGTGCTCAGGGGCACCCTAGAACCCCCTAAAACCACCCTGAGCCCACCATACTCCACAACAACATACGCAAGGCTGAGTGCGTTACGAATCGGCTGCTCTACCAACTGAGCTACGTCGGCCCAGCTCCGATTCTAAATGGGGGCGGAGGCAGCGTAAAGGGTGAGACCACGAGGAGGCTGATCTTCCGTCGAGGGCCCGCAGGCCACCGCCAGCTTGCCGCTGTTAAATGCGCTGCGGAGCTTCGCTCCGCCTGGTGTAACGGGTCACGATCTTTACTGTGGATTTTCTCACGAAAATTTCGGGTACTTTCTCGCATTCCTTCCGGTTCTTCCTTCGGGTTTCCCACAAGTTTTTCCGTGGTGACGGTGGGATAGGACTTGCCTGTGTAGGTGAAGGCCTGAGTATCCCACCACTTTCCCAAAAAAAGTATTTGGGCTTGAGACGAAAATGGCGAAGCGATGTTCCCCAGATTCCGCCCCTTCGGGGCGGGGATTTTCCAGGCATGCGGGGTCTATCGTCCGATGCTTTGTAACGTGCACGATGAAATCCTGTAGGATTGCGGCAGCGCGAGAGTGATTGTTCCCGCGCTGCCTATGATCGGCTCGATGAGCCCCGCCAGGTTATCCCTCAGCATGGTTGCGTCCCCGCAGTGCCCGCTTCTGTTTCACCTGACAAAGCCATTTTAGTTTAAGAATCGAGAGAACAGCAGCCGACCTTGGTATCGAGGTGTGCCATTGCAACTGAGCCACCAATCACAATCGCTTCCGGCCAAGCAGAACTTAATTTGAGAAAAATCGCTTCCGGCCATGGAGAAAAACGTGACTCGTTACAGCCTGGACGGGCGAGGGCGCCCGTCCCCACGCAAACAGTTGGCATACGAGCAGTCCCCACTCAAACTGCGCTGACGCTTCTTACTTCTCTCTCGTACTCGATGTCGGACTCGGCTGGCAGGAGCACCCAGAGCGTGTAGATGCCGAGTGCGGTACCGAAGGGGACGTTGAAGAAGAGCGAAACAAATCCGAGTACGACGGCGAGGGTGCGCGCCCAAGGTTCTCGTTGTAGCAAACCCCATCCCACGGCAAATCCTGCGAAAGCTTTTACGATCACAATCGTGGCAATTAGGCTCAGGAATGGATGCAGGAACGCGGGCCGCTGTGGATGGGTTCCCAGATCGAAAACGGTGTTGGCTACGATATAAGAGGCGACCGCCATCAGGCCATCGAGTGCGGATAGCGCCAGCCAGAGAATTCCGAGCAACCGAACGTGCTCCCGGACCCGGTTACGTTGCGGAAATCCCAGCAGCGGTCCCGCGACTTCTTTTCCGCACCGGCTGCAAAAGCGCTGATCTGCTTGTAACGTGGCGCCGCATTTATCGCAGAACATGATTTCCTCCTTACCGAACCAAACTACTACTCGTGTCCCACACGAGATACGAACTATAGCGCACGAGTGTTCCAACGAAAGACCTAATCCGAGAAAGAAGGCACGTGGTGAGCAAGCTAGGATGCCGCGACAAAATGAAAAGGCCACCCGGCAACTTGGGCAGCCTTTTCTTTCAAGGGAGAATAGTTCTAACGGAGATCAAACCGTCAAAACTTTCTGGCGAAATCTTATGAGCCTAAAAAGGGGGGTGTCAAGAAATATCTCGGAAATAAACACCTTCGTTTTCAATGACTTAAAAAATGGGTTAATAGCCCCGGCGGGATGCTCATTGTGAGACAATACTGTCCTCAGATCACCTTAACCCGCTTTTATTGATGGACTTACCGTCTCACTAAGGGGGTCGGGAGGGGTTTCCGAGAGGTGCAACGAGATGAACTCGCGAGACTCTGTCCGGTCAAATCCGCGACCCGGGAACAGCCGTGGGGCGAGGATGCGAATGCCGCCAAAGGCCACACCGGCGACCAGAGCGAGACCAATAATAATGAAACTGAGAATGATGCCGTTCATCACAATCTTCGCCATGCTCGCGCCCTTACCGGAAGATGTGTTCTCGTTCCAGGTGACGTTGGCATCGTAGTTCACGGAAGCCAGCAGTGCCTTCGCCTCGGCTTGCGAGACCGGACCGGCTACGATCACCACCATGGGTCCGGTGCGCTTATCGAAGATTGGTCCTTGAAGAATCGGGATCGTGGTCGCGGTGTGCGCGTCGTTGGCTGGTTGCGAATTTCCCGGGCGCGCAGCCTCAATGCGCCGCAGATGATCGGCTGCAATCTGCGGAGTGGGATAGGAGATCAACATCAATGTCGCTTCGCCGCCTGAGCTGTTGTAATTTCCAACAACCACCTCTGCACCAAGGTTGAAGTCCACCAGTTCGGCTGGAACGGGAGCGTCGACCTTTTGCAGAGCTGCGGGACCAACCACGTACTTAGCCGTGTTTTTCACATAGGATTGACTTCGCAGATATGTGGGCAAATCCGGCAAATTGCGGGTGTTGCCGGTCGGGAGCGGAAAGCCTTCTGCGAGTTCGCGCAACTCGGCCGCGGACATGGCGGACAGCTGCTGAAACACAGCGTCCACCACGATGTTACCCCGGTAAAACAGCACGCGTTCGTTCATCGAGGCAGCCCCGTCGCCGATCTGCTCGCTCAACATCTCCCGCGTCTTGTAAAAGGTGTAGGCGCCATAGGCTCCGCTGGCATCAGCGAAGCGGGCTGCCTTGAGGGCCAGTTTGCGGCCGTCGTCGCGGGTGTACGTGGCGGATTCGAATCCGGTGAATCCGTATTCTTTGAGAACCGCTGCATTCACGGGGTCTGCAATCGAGGGGTCGTTGCTGGCTCTTGACGAACCTGAAATCTGCCAACCGCCAAATTGCTGGGGAAGGATCGAAGGAGTCGCCTCATTGGCGAAGCTGAGGCCAGTCAAGGACATCGCAAGCGCAAGAACAGGAATGAGCTTAGAAAGCTTCACCAAGGCGGAATAGGCAGGGGACGACACCATCTATGCTAATTAGACTACCGGGGAGCCAGGAAAGTTTCCAGAGCAGAGTTCCGCGATCAAGTCACACCGCCAGGTACCCTCCGTCCACCGGGAATACCGAACCAGTTACCCACGAGGACTCATCGCTGGCAAGGTAGACGGCGAGTCCGGCGACATCATCCGGCCGCCCCAAGCGGCCGATTGGATGCACCGCGATTCGCTCCGCCCGAACCGATGCCGGGTCGGGCGCTTTGCTGATGACGGCGGCAGTGAGATCGGTCTCGACGAAGGAAGGGCAGATCGCATTGACCCGGATATGTTCATGGCCGGAGTCGATGGCCATGCACTTGGTGAGCAGAACCACAGCGCCCTTAGAGGGCGCGTACGAGGCGCGGTTGCGGGCTCCGTTGATTCCGAGGACCGAAGCCATGTTGATTATGGAACCGCCTCCAGCTTTTCGCATCGCGGGGAGCACGGCGCGGGAGAGCAGCCAAAGTCCGCGAACGTTGACATTGAAGGTCTCATCCCACTGTTCTTCCGTGATCTGCTCGGCAGTTCCAATGTGAAGGACTCCTGCGTTGTTCAACAAAATATTGAGGCTGCCGAAGCTTGCCACGGTCTGCTCGACGACGCGGGCAATTTCGTCTTGGACCGACACATCCGCCGGCAGAATGAGAGCAGAATCGCCGATTTCGCGGGCCGTTTCTTCCAGCCGTTCTTTCCGACGGCCGACCAAGGCAACTTTGGCGCCTTCACCGGCCAAAGTAATCGCGCAGGCGCGGCCGATGCCGCTGCCCGCACCGGTGACGATGGCAATTTTGTTGCTGAGTCGGGAGCCCACGAGTGTGAACAGTGTAGCCGATCACAACCGAGCATGCGCGAGCCAATGCAATGATACAGGACAATCTCGGACTAGCGCGGACTGGCTCGGCGTTCGAGATGCTCCCGGCGCATTTGACGACGCTTGCCGGCATCGTCATACCGGCGGCGCTGATCCTCTGTTTCAGGAATGACCGCAGGAACCTGGATACGGCGTCCGCCGGCGTCGACAGCCACGAATGTCAAGTAGGCCGAACTCACGTGCTTGCAATCGTCGAGGATGTAGTTTTCCACCCAGGCCTTTACTCCCACTTCCATCGAGCTACGGAATACACGATTTACCGAGGAGCGGAGGATGACCAGATCCCCAACGTGTACCGGAACCCAGAAATCCATGTGATCGATCGCCGCGGTGACTACGTAGTTTCGGGAATGGCGATGCGCGGCCATAGCTCCGGCGAGGTCGATCCAATGCATAAGTCGTCCGCCGAGCAGGGCGCCGAGCGGGTTGGCATCGTTGGGTAGAACAATCTCGGCCATCTCGGATTGTGAGTCCCGGACGGGCCGCGGTAATGCTAGGTCATTGTTCTGGTTCATGGAGTTGTGCTCGAGGTGAAACCCGCTGCAGCGGGCTGGATTCTACGCAGCAAGTACGATTGCAAATAACATTCCGCCATTTTCTGAATGCGCGCGTCGGCGTGAGAAGAGATCCACTGGCCCGACGATAAATCATATTCCAGCGTTCCATGGCCGGCGGGGCAATGACCGGACTCGTAAACGAACCAAAGGCTCAGCCGTGCTCCATGGTCGCGAGCAACCGAAAACCGTACCGCATCGGAAGTACGATCCTTGGGCAGCCGAGGACAGGCCGCAGCGTAACCCAGATTGCAAAGTTGCCGCAGCTCCTCAATCGTTGGTTCCGCGCCTTCGTGCCCCGGTGCGGAACACTGGCCAATCCATCCGCCGCCCAAAGGGAGCCGCGAAGGATGAAGCCAGCCGCCATCTTCCAGTCTGCTCGTCGGCATAAAGAATGGACAGGCCATTCGCGAAGGCTCCTGTTGAGGGATGAAGGCATTGTACTCAGCAAAGAAATAGATCGCTAGTGTTGAAGGCAATTCGCGCCGTCGACATCCTTGGAGCACCGGCATCCTGCCAGCGGTCGCGAGACCATCCTGCCCTGGCAGGTGGGGACGAGACGCCCCCACGACAGCCGCCGGGACGGCGGCGCTACAAAGCTGAAAGAATTCACGCGATGCTTATAGTAATCTCGTACTTGAGTGGTTAGGGTAAGAGCTGAAAGCTGAGAGCTTCCTTTATGGACCGACTTGCAATGCTCAACGAAATTCTTTCGCAGAGCCCTGACGATGCCTTCGCGCGTTACGGCCTGGCTATGGAGTACTCAAAAGCCGGCGAAGTTGAACCGGCTCTGGAAGAATTCGGAAAGTTGCTGTCCGCCCACCCCGACTACACGGCAGGTTACTTCATGGCAGCGCAGACGCTGGTCACCGCGAATCGAGTGGACGAAGCCAAGAGAATGTTAGTCGACGGAATCTCTTCGGCGAGGCGCACGGGCAATTCCCATGCGCAGTCGGAGATGACCGCCATGCTAGAGGAGCTGAAATAACCTACTCACGCTTTCGCACCATTTTCACCATCGACCATTCCACTAATCCCGGGAACAGTTGATAGAGTTTGATCATCGGAATCATTGTCCAGGGGACAACCACTTCCCGCTTTTCCTTCAAATACCCTCGCAGTACCGCCCTGGCGACGCGTTCGACGGTGATCCCTCGAACTCGACCGGGCCGCACTTGTTTCGGTTCCTTGCCTTTGACTGCATTGGCGCCGAAGCTTGTGCGCACGTAGCCGGGACATACGGTCAGCACATTGATTCCAGAGCTCCTGAGTTCGATTCGCGCACCCTTGCAGATCGCGTTCATGGCAAACTTGGTGGCACTGTAGACCGTATGAAACGGGATTGGAATATGCCCGGCCACGCTCGATATATTTATGATCGACCCCGAGCCTTGCTGCTTCATCACCGGAATCACAGCCTGCATGGCTTCGACCGCCCCGAAGAAATTGGTTTCAAAGGTCTCGCGACAGGCGGCCATATCCACGTTAGCGACGGAATCCAATATTCCGTGGCCGGCGTTATTAATCCATACGTCGATGCGCTGGAGGTGGTGAAGGGTAAGGCCGACGACGCGATCAATCTCCTCGCGATTACGTACGTCGCAGGCGAGCCCCAGGGTGCGGTCGCTGTGACCAATACGACCGCGGGCGGCTTCTGCACGCTCAGCGTCGCGCGAGAGCAGCACTACGCTTGCGCCATGATCGGCGAAGATTTTGGCAATCGCTTCGCCGATACCCATGGATGCGCCGGTCACCGCAACGACCTTTCCAGCGAGTTGCATTTGGCTTGGTCCCATTTCGTGCTTCTATTCTTCTGCTGCTCTCAAGTCAAGCCGGGTGAGGTCGAACTCTGGCGTACAATCCTAGAAATTCGCGCCGCGAAGGATCTCGGAGGCTGTTCTTGAGCATACTGCTGCCGCTGTTTCCCCTCGACCTGGTTCTGCTTCCGGGCACACCCTTGCCGCTACACATTTTCGAGCCTCGCTACCGGGAAATGATTTCCGAATGCCTCGACCGCAACCAGCATTTCGGCGTGGTGCGGGGCAAGGACCAGGAACTCGCCGAGGTCGGTTGCACCGCGGAAATCCTTACGGTTACCAAGAAATATCCTGACGGGCGTATGGACATCGTCACCGAGGGCCGCGCACGCTTCGAGGTCCTACAACTGAACCAGGAACGATCGTTTTTGCAGGGCGAGGTTCTCTACCTGCACGATGAACCTGGCGTCGCGTCGCAAGAGCAAATAGCGCAAGCGATGAAGCTACACGGCGAAATCATGACTCTGGCCGGAGCGGAGCCAGAAAAATCCTCTGAAATCGACGAACGGCAACTCTCGTTTCATCTCGCCGGATCGCTACCTATGGATCTTGATTTCAAACAAACGTTGCTGGGGATGAAATCGGAGTCCGAGCGCCTGCAAGCCATCATTTCGTTCTTCGAAACCATTTTGCCTACGATGCGCCGCACCGTGCACGTACGCCGCAAAGCCGGCGGTAACGGGCACGCGGGATAACATTGTAGGCAAGCGTATAATCGGGCCAGAAGCAGTTCTCCTGGGGGTTTTTTTATCATGAGTCTTCCACGGACACTCGGCGAGTTACGCCACAGTCCATTTTCCGAAGAACAACTGCGAAGCCGGCGCGTGAAGGATGAATTGCGCGACAACCTGATGGCGAAACTTCGCCAGGGGGGACCGATATTTTCCGGAATCGTTGGCTATGACGATACCGTGGTGCCGCAAATCATCAATGCCATTCTTTCGCGTCATAACTTTATTCTGCTGGGACTTCGCGGCCAGGCCAAGAGCCGCATCTTGCGTGCACTGACCACGTTGCTGGATGCACAAACGCCTTACATCGCGGGCTGCGAGATTCACGACAATCCCTACTCGCCCATCTGCCGCCGCTGCCGCGACGAGGTCGCGAAGCACGGCGACGACACGCCCATCGCGTATCTCACGCAGGAATCGCGTTATGTCGAAAAGCTGGCCACGCCCGATGTAACCATCGCTGACCTGATCGGGGATATCGATCCCATCAAAGCCGCGCGCGGCGGCCACGAACTTGGCAGCGAGATGACCGTCCATTACGGGTTACTGCCACGGGCCAATCGCGGCATCTTCGCGATTAATGAATTGCCGGACCTTGCCGGAAAGATTCAGGTCGGTTTGTTCAACATCATGCAGGAAGGCGATGTGCAAATTAAGGGGTATCCGATCCGCCTGCCGCTCGACGTCGCGCTCGTATTCAGTGCCAACCCGGAGGACTACACGGCTCGCGGCAAAATCATTACGCCGCTGAAGGACCGCATTGGCTCTGAGATTCGTACTCATTACCCGGCTTCGATTGAAGAGGGCATTGCCATCACCACGCAAGAAGCGTGGACGCAGCGTGATGGATACAAGCTGCACATTCCAAAATACGTGCAGGAGGTCATCGAGCGGATTGCCTTCGCCGCCCGCGAGGACAAGAAGGTTGACAAGCGCTCAGGAGTCAGCCAGCGTCTGCCTATTTCGTGCATGGAGAATGTAATCTCAAACGCCGAGCGCCGCGCCATCCGACATAGCGAGAAGCTGGTGGTGCCACGCATAGGGGACGTTTATGCGGCCATGCCCGCGATCACGGGCAAGCTCGAACTGGAGTACGAAGGCGAGATGAAAGGCGCGGATCATGTAGGTCGAGAACTGATCCGAACTGCCATCGCCAAGACTTACGATGGATATTTCAAGGGCACGGACATGAACCAGATCGTCCAGTGGTTCGACCTCGGCGGCGAGATTCAATTAGCGGATACGGCCGCTGCGGGCGAGGCCCTGCAAGCGCTCCGCGGTATTCAAGGTCTAATGGAGAAGTTGGTCAAGCTGAACGTGGGACCGAAGGAGAACCCGGAATCGCAAGTGTCGGCGGCAGAATTTGTGCTCGAAGGTCTGCACGCGCACAAACGTATCGGACGGAACGAAGAGCGTCTGTTCACCGCCGGAGAAAAGCCGCAGAAAGTCGCGGAAAAGCCATTCGAGCGAGAAGATCAGCCGTTCCGCGGCAGAAGGCCGTTTAATTAGTCGTTGATCGATGGTCGTTGGTCGTTAGTCTTTAGTCGCCGGACGACGGCTCGAAATTGTCATTCCGAGCGAAGCCAGGAATCTGCCGCTTTGATTGGCCGACGACGACCAGCTATCGACCAACGACCGCTTTTATGAAACGCATTCGCTATTCCAAATACGTTCCCGACCCCGCCGGCGAAATGAGCATGGAAGACCTGCTCAGTGCGCTCTCCGATTACCTGCTGCAGAGCGGATTCCAGAATTACCTGTACGACGATTTCGGCGATGGTGAACAGACGCTCGACGATCTGCGCCGCGCGATCGAGCAAGCGTTGCTCGATAGTGACTTGCTGGATGAACAGATGCGCCAGCAGCTGCAGCAAATGCAGATGGAAGGCACGCTGGATGAACTCATCGAGCAATTGATTCAGCGCATGCAGCAGGAGGATTACATCAGCATAGACCAACCTCACGATCCTTCGCGCCAATCGAGCGTGAGCGGGCAGGTGGGCGAGGCGCAGCAGCAAGTGAAGTTCGAAATCACCGACAAGAGCCTGGATTTTCTTGGCTTCAAGACGCTGCGCGATCTGATGGGATCACTGGGAAAATCAAGCTTCGGACGCCACGATACCCGCGACTTGGCCACCGGCATCGAGGCCAGCGGCGCATCGAGACAGTATGAATTCGGCGATACGTTGAATCTCGACATTACCGCAACACTCTCCAGCGCGATCCAGCGCGAGGGCCTGAAGCTGCCGCTGAACATCGAATACTCCGACTTGCAAGTTCACCAGTGCGAATACCAGTCATCGTGCGCGACCGTTCTTATGCTCGACTGCTCACATTCCATGATTCTTTACGGAGAAGATCGCTTCACCCCGGCAAAGAAAGTGGCTATGGCGCTGTCGCACCTGATCCGCACGCAGTATCCAGGCGATTCTTTGTCTTTGATTCTGTTCCACGACTCGGCTGAAGAGGTGCCGCTCTCGCAGCTGGCGCGCGTGAAAGTGGGCCCGTATTACACCAACACTCGTGAGGGCCTGCGGCTGGCACAGCGCATTCTGCAGCGTCAACGCAAAGACATGAAGCAGATTGTGATGATTACTGACGGCAAGCCGTCCGCTCTGACGCTTGAAGACGGGCGCATTTACAAGAACGCCTTCGGCCTCGATCCGTTAGTCGTGAGCCAGACGCTGGAAGAGGTTTCGAAGTGCAAGCGCGCCGGCGTCATGATTAATACGTTCATGCTGGCATCCGATTACGGTCTGGTGCAGTTCGTCCAGAAGGTCACGGAAATGTGTCGCGGCAAAGCCTACTTCACTACGCCGTATACGTTGGGCCAGTATCTGCTGATGGATTACATGTCGCGCAAGACCAAAACCATCCACTGAGCGAGTCTGATTAATCACGCACTAACGCGGGTCGGACGGCGCGCTGGCGACGGCGTCGGCATTGAACGCGGTCACTCTATAGCGCGCCCCGAACAGGGTTGCGTGCGGGTCCGTCCACGGATCGTCAGCATCCGTCGCGCAGCGATCGCAGATTGTTCTCCATTCTTTCGCGCCCGGGTCTATGCGCTCGACCGAGTAGCGTACCGCGCCCGCCGAGCCGCGCCATGCGATGAGACCTCCGATCACAATCGAGGTGATTACCGGCGCTGGCGGTGTCGCGTGTTTTGGTAGGGGCGTACCCGACATCGCGTAAGCGTGAGCGCGGAGTTGCTGAGCCCGCGCGGCCATGTCCTCAGCCGAATTCACGAGCGTTTTGATGCCCGGATAATAGAGCGCCCACCACTGGCCGCTTTCACCGCTTTCGGCGTAGGCTGGGTTGTCGGTGTCGGCTGGTATTGGCTGGAACCCGAAATTGTCGAGGTGCGCCTGGAGGGCCCAAAAGCCGTCGCCTGAAACATTTGGGTTTTTGACTAAGGCGTCGAGAACATTTTGAAGGTCTTGCTGCGTCTTCCAGTCGGTTCGGTCCCACCCGAATTCGTTGACGACATAAGCTTTCCCATGGCCCGTCGCCGCAGCGGCGTCACGGGCGAAAGTTGCCGCTGTCGTGGACTCGCCCGTTCCGAGAAGCGCGTCCCAGTGGGGGTAATATTCGAACGTGACTAGGTCCGTGGTTTTATTGTCGAGAACTTTTGGATACGCGCGAAAAATTCCAGATGTATCCAGGTAGAGGTGGTGCGAATCCTGCTGCTTGATGTGCTCGCCGATTGCTTCGACCCAATCCGAAATCTGTCCCAACGCACTCGGTCCGCTTCGCATCAGGATCGAAATGATGCCGCACATGTTGCAATTTTCCCACGCGAGAATGGTTGGGTCCTCCTTGTAGCGCACCCCGGTCAGCGCATTCACGTGATTCAGCATCGCGTCAACGTGCCTTTCATACGCTGCAATCAGCGCAGCATCGGTAAAGAAATCTTGAGGATTCTGCTTCCCGCCCCACGCCAGATACTGTCCGATGCCACCAAGTGAGCAGGTCGCACAATCACCCATCAGGGTGATTATGATTCGAATGCCGTTCCGCTTCGCTGCGACCAGCGCGTAATCGGACGCCTGGAACGCTGCTTCATTGAACTTGCCTTGCTCAGGTTCAACGCACAGAGCGCAACCCACTGTGTCGCCCATGGTCTGCGCTCGCACCACCCTTGCGCCCATTTCTGCCGCGGTTGCAAACGCGTCATCGATTTCGAAATGGCTGGGGTACCGAGGCCCCATCGGATCGTGTGGGCCGTAGCCCTCGAGGCCCAGCCACTCGATGTTTGGCCCAGCGTATCGGAATGGCCCGCCGTTTAGCGTCAGCTTTGTTCCAGCGCGCTCGACGAAGTCTTCACTGTGAACCGTTTGCGCTTCAGCCCGGACAGATGGCAGAGCTGACAGCAGCAAAACAACCGTAAGAATCAGTTTCGACGCAACGCGCGCTTCGTGAGCCCTTCTCACTTCACACCTGGCCATCCGCCTTCTTCACTGCCAGCTCTGCGCCTTGGAACCCGATCTTGCTGTGCGTCCCGTCGCAAAAGGGTTTGTTGACTGATCCTCCGCAACGGCAGAGCGAAAAAGCCGGTTTGCCAGTTAGGTCATACGGGGTGCCGTTGACGTCGACCAGTTCGATTGATCCTTCGGCAGCTTCGACGCGATAAGGACCGTTGGGTCGGACGGTAATTTTGACTGTAGCCATGAGGCCTCCACTTGAAACGAGTCTGAGGTATGAAGATAACAGCTTTGATCAACTGGCTTCCAGCGCACAACGGAAAGAGCAGATTCCTCTGGGATAAAGCTCCCTCGGAATGACAAAGGCCTGGAGGGGTTAGCCGCTCGCGGGAACCAAATACCAAGACTGAAGTCTGCAGCCCGAAGCCTGAGGCCCGAACTCACGCCACTGCCAACCTCGCTCCGATCAAGCTGTGATAAAGCCGCACATACTCGTCGATCATGCGTTTGGCGGTGAAGCACTCGCGCGCGCGTTGATAGGCACGGGTGGCGTAACCGCGGCATAGGTCGCGATGCTCATGCAATCGTCGAATTACATCCGCCAGGCTCTCTGCATCATTAGCTTGAAAGTAGATCGCGGCATCACCCCAAATCTCGCGGAAGGAGGGAATGTCGTTCGCCACGATAGCGCATCGAGAAAACGCGGCTTCGAGTGGCGCCATTCCAAAAGCTTCGTATCGCGAGGTGGCCGCATAAATGGAAGCGCGGCTGTACAGAGTACGGAGTTGGGCCTGCGTTTGCGGTCCTTTTATGGCCACGCAGACCTGATCGATTGCCAGTTTGACGTCGGTGCGGATCGGAATCTCGGGATCGGCCACCGGCGCCTCGGAGCCCACGATGCACACCGGCAGCGGGTGAGAGTGTTGAGTCAACAGGCTTACTTGCTTGCTCGCATCGCTCAA
Organism: uncultured Acidobacteriota bacterium; assembly: GCA_963838905.1. Lineage (GTDB taxonomy): Bacteria > Acidobacteriota > Terriglobia > Terriglobales > Acidobacteriaceae > JABDBE01. The sequence continues at coordinate 876,172 of CAWITE010000007.1, read as the reverse complement.
TCGTCCCACCGCCAGCACCGAATCGTCCTTGCTCACGTATGGATTAAAAGAGACCGGATTGCGGCCGTTGTAGATGACCGAATCGTGCCTGGGGCGCGTGTAGCAGGCGCGAATCGCATCCAGCATCCATACCGATGGAGCGACTACAGCGCTGGCGTGCCACAGGCCGCGCGTCACCGCCTCCCGGTACCAGCGCATCCAACGACCCTCCTTGGGTTCGTGGCCATGCACTTCTTTCCACCAACTGATCAAATCGCCATGAGCCACGACCACGCGTGGAGTATCGACGGCAAGGCTTCCATAACATAACTGGTTCAGGTGCAACAGGTCGGGCTTGAGCTCTTTGACGAGCGCCGCGAGATACGCGGAAGAGTCTTTGAGATCCTGTTCGGCTTCCTGCATCCAGTCCAGGCGAAATGCCGTGGGACGATATTCCAGACCCTCCAGATCATCCATCCAGGAAATCTGGTGCGGCAGTGGAATATCGCCGAGACTGACTAGCGTGACTCGTACGCCACGACTCACCAGGCCCGTAACCAGTTCTTGCGTGTAAGTCCACACCCCGCTCAACGTATCGGTGGTCACAAGAACGTGCACTGGCGTCTCCAATGTAGGCACGGGCGTCCGCGCCTGGTCGCGACCCATTCTATTTCGGAATGGTCGCGGATTGAAGCCTTTCTTTTGAGACCGGGATTCGTCGAGAGTGCAAGATTTTGCAACTCGCCTGCAACCAACTGACTCGCAATGCTCAAGTTACAATGAATCTATGCTCCGCCTTATGTGCATCACCGCCCATCCCGACGATGAGGCTGGGGGATTTGGTGGCTCACTCCGTCTTTACCGTGATCGTGGCATGGAGACCTGCGTAGTCTGCCTTACTCCCGGGCAGGCCGCGAGCCATCGGGGTGGGGCAGTAAGCGATCAGGAATTAGCTGTTGTGAGGCGGAAGGAGTTTGCGGCAGCTTGTGAAATCCTGAAAGTTTCCCATGGGATCGTGCTGGACTATCCCGACGGTCAACTCCACCGCCAGGATCTCTACAAAGCGGTCTGCGAATTAACCCTCCACGTTCGCCGCTTCCAGCCGCACGTGGTGATTACCTTTGGTCCGGACGGCTCCGTTACCGGGCATACCGATCATTCCATGGCTTCGGTTTTCGCGACGTTGGCGTTTCACTGGGCCGGACGCAGCAACCGGTATCCCAACCAGATCAGCGGCGAAATAACTCCGCACCGAGCTCAGAAGCTCTACTACAGCACCACAAACTTCACCCTGCCCGACCGCCAACCGCTCACGCTGCCGCCAGCCACCGCGATCATTGAAATTGGTGATTACCTCGAGGCTAAGATTGCCGCCTTCAAAGCTCACACCAGTCAGGCACCCTTGTGGCCTCTGTTTGAATCGCACGTCCGCCAGCGCGGACGTCAGGAGATGTTCCATCTGGTCGCCAGAGTGACTCCCGGATTGATTGAACAGGAGACAGATTTGTTCGCGGGAATTACTGAAGATTTGTAGCGCCGGCATCCTGCCCTCGCGGGCGGAGGCAGACGCCCCGCAGGCCCTACCGCCCCCGCAGCTCGCGCAGGACTTGCAGTAACGAACTATGTGCAAAAGGCGCGGGGGCCAAAGTAAGAATCAGCATGACGAGACCGAAACCCGCAATCCAGCGCCGCACGCCCGTCACTCCTGGCCATTCCGCCACCATGGGATGGCGCATGCCGCTGATCCTCAGGAGAATGGCCCAGATCAGCCACCCCGCCCAGAAATAAAGTGCCATCGGAATGAGCGCAAGAATCGTCAGGCGCGAAACCGTCTTGTGCGCACGCGGAGCGAGTGAGAAGACGATGTGTCCGCCATCGAGTTGGCCACCCGGCAAAAGGTTGAGCGCCGTTGCGAACATTCCCACCCAAGCCGCAATCGCTGTGGGATGAAAATAAATCGAGTGCAACGCAGACGAGCTACCCTTCAGCGACGCGAGCGGGAGGACGTACCAAGCCAAGCGAAAAATCAGCGGGTATCCCAGTTGAATGTCGGGGCTGGCCATGGCCGGAGACATCGCCTTGGAGAGCGGCATGGCGAGTATCAGCACCGTCACAGCCACGACGAATCCCGCGATCGGTCCGGCAATTCCAATGTCAAATAGCGCTGTACGGGAGCGAATCGGAGAACGGATGCGGATGAATGCGCCGAGCGTACCGATTAATGTTGGCGCAGGAATGAAAAAGGGCAACGTCGCATTCACGCCATAGTGGCGACAGCACAGGTAGTGTCCCATCTCGTGCGCCAGAAGAATCAGCATCAACGTGGACGCGAACGGCAGGCCCAGCAGCAGGCGTGACGGTTCAGCCAGAATCCAGCGGAGCGGGAAAAAAGGCACGTCGTCATCATTCAGCGAAAAAGCGGGCTGGTTGTGCTGGAAGTTGAATTCCATGCGCGCGCCCACAACGAGGGTGGTGAAGATCGTGGCCAGCAGCAGGACGATGTGCAGCCAGTAACGCTGCTTCGGAGGCTGGACTACGAACACTTCGACCGGACGATAGTAATCGGTGGTCGAAGTAGAAACTGGACGAAGGAATTCAGGCATCAAGATTCCGCAGCCGTCAGGACCAAAGCAAACACGGGGCGGGAACGCCCGTATCTCCATCGTACGCGAGAAACCGAACTCAGTCGATGGACTGCAACTCCTTGCCCGGCTTGAAGCGCACGGCTTTGCCCGGCGGAATGGAAACTTCGGCGCCAGTACGCGGATTGCGTCCGATGCCGGTTTTGCGTGGCCTCACGTTGAACACGCCAAACCCACGTAGCTCAATGCGATCGCCCTTAGCGAGCGACCGCTTCATGCTCCCAAAAACGGTTTCCACCGCCAGTTCGGCTTTGGTTTTGGTGATTCCGGTCTTGTTGACCACTTCGTTGATGATGTCAAGCTTGATCACAGGGGGCTCCCCCAAGCGATGGAGTCAGTACGATTGCACCAAGTGATTGATGCTAAGGAAGATATAAGAGATTGTCAACAGGAGGTTACCTCATCAGTTAAATGAAGAGAACCGGCTTCAGGCTTCAGGAGTACATGGCCTCAAGGGATCATGTTCGTCACCAAACAAAAGCAGGATCTCAACGCCGGAAGCTCGAAGCCTACTTCCGAGCGTTCTCGCCTTCCTTATACATGTACTTGATCGAGGGCTTGTAGATCATCAGGTTGGGCGAGCCGTTACAGTTCACCTTGAGGCAGCTCTTGTCGTACCACTCGATGACGCCATGAATTTCTTCGCCATCGCGGAGCACGATGACCATCGGAGTTCTCGCCTGCATCTGCTTCTGATAATAGAAAGTCTCCGCGTTGGTTTGCTCCGGTGGAGGCGTCTTGCGACCGCCGCCACTCCGGTCATTGCGATCGTTGCGCTCAAAAGACCGCTCCGGTCGATCGCGACGTTCCGCCACAGGCGCGGACGTATGGTTGTGGTCGGTGCGGTTTAGCGAAGGGCGAATCAGCTTTCGGTTGGCGAAACTTTCAGGTTCGATTGTCCGTTCGTCCGGCATGGAATCAACCGCATCTTTTGTAGCCATAGCACCACCTGTTTGACACGCTTTTTTACGCGGGCCACAACCCGGCGCGACTGTGATTGTGGATTGTGAAGGCGTGAACTTTCCATTACCGTAGCACAGGAGCGGGAGAAATGACAATCCTCAACTTGCCACCAAAATGCGGGCCTGGGCCTTAGACAAAAACTGGGTAGGGTAGTAGTTCACATAGTGGTGTATGTTGTTGGCGCAAGTTTTGCTTCACAGGGGACGGGCTTTCGAGATTGCAGCTGCGGCCGCGATTGGGTGGAATTGTTTTCACAATTCCGCAAACTTTTTCATCCTTATTCGCTACTCGGAATGGAAAGAGTCATTTGTTGTTGAACTGCCGGATGACTCGTGGGTATCTTGTTGGGCGACATTCTTGCTTGCGGGTTAGAGAAGTCTATGACGATATCCTTTAAGTCGTGGTTACCCCGTCTGACCGCGGTGCTGGTTGGGCTGTGCATTCTAAGCGGGGTTGCAGTTGGCGCGAACAAACCCCATTATCTGATTACCAATGATGATGTGCCGCCGCCGTTTGCCACCGATGTCACCGTCTACACGGTGGATGCGAACGGGTTTCTCAAACTCAAAACAAAACTACCGACTGGCGGCATCGGAATCGGCGGCGGCTATTTTGCGGCGAACCGGGTAAACGTGGTGAACAGCGGCAATGCAGAATGCATCTACGTGTCCCAGGCCACGAGCGCAGACATTGTTGGAGTTGTCGTACGGACCCTAACAATCGGCGGCAGCGCGAGAGGCTCGAAGAACGATGAAGGCAAGTCCAACGGCATAGGCTTAGCTATGAACGCCCACTATGTCTATGCCAGTTTCACGGACTCCAGCACCATCGGAACTTTTCAAGTGCTGCCAGGCTGCAAAATTAAGTTTGTAGCTGACATCACCGTTGCGGGTCTTCAAGGCGGTGTGATCGACGGAATGGCTGTCCATGGAAGCATCATGGTCGCAACCTATGGGGATGGCTCGATCGAATCCTTCAACATTTCAGCAGGCGTGCCGGTGCCGAATGGTGATGAACAGAATTCTACCGGTTCGCGCGGCGGCAACACTTATCCCAGCGGCGTCGATATTACGCAGGATGGACATTACGTGATCTTCGGCGATACAGCCACATCCACCGTGGTCGAAGTCTCTGACATCTCTTCGGGGAAGTTAACCCCAACGGTTGTCTATCACCTGGGAAACGGGATTAGTTCCAGCAACATCCTGTTAAGTCCAGACGAGACTCTGCTCTACATCAGCAATACGCAAGGGGACAAGATCACTGCCGCTTTTTTTGACAAGAGTACGGGTAAGCTTTCAAGAGGTTGCGTTTCGGGCAGCCTCACGGGCTATGTGACGGACTGGTCCTATCTGGGATCTTTGGCTTTGGACGAAACCACCGGGACCGGGGGAACGGTGTACGTTGCCGAGTTCGGCCAGCCGTCCTCGATCGCGGAGATTAAAGTGACATCGGCGGGCGGGAAGTGCACGCTCAAGGAAGCCCCGAACTCGCCAGTATCTGATCCAAACAGTCCGGGGTTGCTGTCGATTGGAGCTTTTCCGCCCCGGCCGTTCTAAACACAAGGTAGAGTCTCTTTACCTCGAAGAGTTTTAGTACCTCTATACACAGATCTTTGCTGTTTCTGGCAAGACATTTTTCGTGGGTGGTGATTCAACCAATGTTTATGCTGGTTCAGAGGCGTTTTTGAAAACGTCCAACTTCCTGTTTTTGGTTCCGGCTCCGCCGGGTTAGGGATATGAGGAGTTGAATATGCAATCCATGTTGAGGTACGTGCTTGCGATTCTGGTCTTTGGATTTTCATTTTTGAGGCTGGAGGCGCAGTGTCCCAAGCGCCCCGACTCCGGTACCGTGGTTCAGGATGCCCTGACCGTCAGTAGCGTCAATGGCGCTCTTAACGCCGAATTGACCATGAAGCACTCGGTCGATGACGCCGGCTATACGCACTATTGCTATAACTACGCGACCAGCAAAGGGGACGTTGAATCTCCGACGTTGCGTCTCGACCCGGGTGATCGGCTACTGCTGGATGTGAAGGACCGCATCGAGACCGATGACTCCGCAGGGATGATGGAAATGCCTGCTACGCCCGGCAAGGTTTGCGGCGACGGCGGAATGATGATGTTGTCTTCGACCAACGTTCACTTCCATGGTCTGAACGTTCCGCCGATCTGCCATCAGGACGACGTGCTCACGACTCTGCTTCAACCGGGCAAACCGGCGTTCCAATTCAACATTCAGATCCCGAAGAACGAACCCCCTGGCCTCTATTGGTACCACCCCCACGTGCACGGCTTCACCGAGTTCCAGGTGAATGGCGGCGCAGCGGGTGCGCTGATTGTCGAGGGGATGGAAAAGTTTCACCCTGAGGTAGCTGGACTGAAGGAGCGAGTGTTCGTCATCCGGCAGCAGTACCTGGTTCCATGGGTGCCCGGGCCCTACCAACTCACCATCAACTATCAGGTCGCGGCTTCCCCTAGTTTTCCATCCCCCATCATCGACATGAAGCCCAACGAAAAGCAGTTCTGGCGAGTGGCCAACGCTACCATCCAGGATTTCATGCCGTTGCAGGTCTGGTTCAATGGTAAGCCGCAGAAGCTGCAGTTGATCGCTCTCGACGGATATCCTCTCCCCCAGTCTCGATTCGAAGAAACCATTCTGATCCCTCCAGCGGGCCGCGCGGAGTTCATCGTGCAGGCTCCTCCGCAAAACAACGAGGCGATTTTCATCGCACTAGGGTATTCAACTGGACCGACTGGCAACCCGGATCTCGAGCAACAGTTGGGCCGGATTCAAGTCAGCGGCGGTGAAGAAGAAGCGGCAGAGACAAAGCAGGAAACAAACGCCGCCGAACCCGCGCCCCAGGCTTCGATGAAGAGCATCAAGTTCGCGGAGTTGGAAAAGCAGAAGCCAACCACGGAGCGAAAACTCTATTTCTCGGAGGAATTTGGCGGAACCAACGGTCCCATCCAGTTCTACATAACGGTCGACGGACAAAAGCAGAAGGTCTTCGAAGCTAACGAAAAGCCCGCGATCACGACTCACGTAGGAGCCGTGGAAGACTGGACCATTGAAAACCATGCCCTTGAGACCCATGCCTTCCACATCCACCAGATCCATTTCAAAGTATTGGAAGTGGATGGAAAGCCCGTCTCCGATCAGGACCTGCGCGACACGATTGAGGTCCCGTTCTGGGAGGGCCCGGGTCATCCCTACCACAGCTTCAAGGCTCGTTTCGATTTCCGCGATCCAACGATCGCAGGCACTTTTGTGTTTCACTGCCATATTCTGCTTCACGAGGATCTTGGCATGATGCACAAGATTCTAGTCCTGCCAAAATGACGCGCGGCACCGACCAAGGAGGGTTCATGCGAAATAGGATTCTGTTCGTCTTAGCCACCGCGCTGTTGTTTGTCGCCGGATACCTCGTTGGAAACAGGAGCGCGACCGTCGCTTACGCCGAAACTCCAGCCCGCGGTACCGTGCCGAAATCATACGGTCGTCTGGTTACGGCGATCGCGGACCAGATAGGTACGGGCTTGGTTTTCGAAGGCAGCGACGGCGTAATCCGCTTTGTCAGCATAACCGGCATGAAAGAGGGGGAGTTGGCGCGCTATGACCAAACCCCGACGCAGGGGGGAATCCCCAAGTCCTATGGTCGGCTGGTCACGGCAGTCGTGAACTCTGAAGGAACCGGGCTGATTTTCGAGGATAGCGACGGCGTGATTCGGTTCGTCACCATTGCGGGTAAGAAAGAAGGCGAACTAACCCGCAACTGACTGTTTGCGTCAGGCATTCGGAGCGAAGCTACTTCTGGCGCTCCTTATCAGTATCAGTCGACGCCGACCTTTACCTGTGCTCGCAAGCGGGCGTGTTGATGCAAGAGTCTCGCATCATCAACCGCTCGACCGGTTTTCCGTCCACGATGTGCGAGTCCACGATTTCGTCGACGTCAGCCAGAGTCACTCCGCCGTACCAAACGCCTTCGGGATAAACCACCAGGTTCGGACCGTGCTCACACTGATCCAGACACCCGGCTTGATTCGCCCGCACACTTCCCTTTAGCCCGCGTTCCGCCAGTTTTTGCTTGAACAGCTTGTGTAACTCTGCCTTCGCTTCTGGATCGCAACAGCCTCGTGGATGCCCCGGCGGTCGCTGGTTCCCACAGATAAAAATGTGATTCCTGAATTTGGCCATGAGAACAATGTACAGGAGGCCGAGAATTCGCGTGGCGATCGTCAGTACTCTGACGGATAGTAGGAAATGCTTGGAACTCGGCGCAAACTCCGGCTCAGTCCTTCAAAGGGACTACTGCCTGATTGCCGCGACAGAAGGTCGCCACATGCTGCAAGTCGCCGTTTGGCTGTTTCACCAGCATGACTGGACCGTAGCAGAAAACCGCATGACCGGTCTCCGCCATATACCACATACCGCCCGCACGCGCATGGTGAGCCGCGGACAGATCAATCGGCGGGGGCGGAGGCGTCGCGAACTTGGCACCGGGTACGGATAGAGCTAATAGTAGCATTGCCAGGGATTGCATATACTCGCCTGGCCCTGAAATTCAGATCGTTTCCACGATCCTGCGTCCGTCCACAATGTCCGAAATGCCTAACGGCGGCTTCGGGGGCACCGTCTTTCGCGCTTTGCCTGCATTGTGGCTGCTCTGGGCGTTGCCTCCCGGTTTGTCCTGAGTCATTGGAGCCTGAGTCATTGGAGCCTGGGTAGACGGGACTTGGGTCGACGGAGTTTGCGCCTGGGAGCGACTTCCTGCCTTAGCCTGGGCCTGGGCTTCGGCGTACTGCTTTTGAATCAACTTACCTTTAAGATTGCTCAATTCCGAGCTGTCGCCGAGCAGAGATCGGATCAAGTAACGCTGCGCGGCAATCGTCCGATCCTGTTCCACCGCCAGCAGGCACATCAATCCGTAGGAAACCAGAAATAGTGTGATCAGAATCGGGAGCAACGAATGTTTGCGCTTGGGTTTCGGCGCAGGCAACGCCTGCGGGATTGCGACCACGGTGTCTTGCGTCCAGCTTAACAATTGAGACCCCGATCTGCGCCCCAAGGCAGCGGGCATCAGGGGAAATGCAGCTTGAACACCATCGCGGCACGCTTTCCCAAACCGTTATAAAAACGGCACTTAGACCTTATTCCGCGGCCCCTGGCGGGTTTGGCAGGTGCAACACGATGCACATTTAGGTAACAGAAATGGGGCAAGGTGCGGAGGGTACTGCCTCGTCAGGCCTGTCCGGTAATGTCGGACTGGACGCCCCAGGTCAATACCAGCTTGCCGTCAACCACGACGCCCGTCATGCTGTTCAGGAACACCTTGGGCTTCCCCTGCGAGTCTACTTCATGCGATTCCCTCAGCGTTACCCTATAGCCGGAGCGAATGAACGCTCGCGTGAGTTCGATGTTATCGGGATCATCGGGCAGTACCATATCGGTCATCCGCTTGCCGATCAGATCTTGTGCCGAATTCAGGCCATACATCTTGGCCTGTGAATCGTTGCAGTCGGCTATGTAAGAGTCGCGGATAATGTGCTGAATCTGCTCGTCCTCGGGCAAATCCACGGGCATAGGAGAATCCATCTCTACGCAAAAAAGGCCGTCACGGCTTGCGTCCACCGATAAGCGGTAGCCTTCCAGTCTTGCACGCGGCTCCGCCGTCGCTTCGGCGAACTCTTGGGCTGCCAATCCCTTACTGACAAACTGCTTGCCCTGCAGAACCGTTTCGACGGCGGCTAGTAGTTCGCTTCCGGCTTGGATCTTAACCACGTATCCTCGCGCCCCCAGGCTGAAGGCTTCATGCACCACGTCGTCAGAAGATTCTTGACTCAGGAAGAGTATTTTGGATTTGGGAACAAGCTTGCGGATTCGTCTGGCAGCTTCAATTCCATTCAGATTCGGAAGGCCGATGTCTAGGACAATCAAGTCCGGCTGCAGTTCTTCGGCCTTCTGAACCGCTTCTAACCCGTCAGAGACGCCGGAGATGACCTCCAAATCCGGCTGCCCCTGGAGCGTCGAGGAGACAAAACGACGCCAAGGTTCCAAGTCATCCACCACGAGAATCCGGACTACTGCCATGCTACCCCCGGTGCCATCGATGTGGTCCAGACTAGGCTCCTTTGCTGCTGTACGGAATGGCTCCCATGTGCTATCAGGCGGCACCATTGGGCAACAGGTGAACCGCAACGCGGTGTAGAGTCCAACGCTTTCAACTATCGTCCTTCGTAAAAGAGGATTCAACAACAAAAACTACTAGTCCTGCGCTGTAGAAGCACTCAAGGCACCCATGCTCGGATTCAATCTGAGGCGGTCTCGACGCTTGACGTTCGAGGTTTGATATTGGGGGTAAAATGTCAGTAGAGGTCCATGATCGTGGCTACCCTTCGCGATATGGTCTACCAGCACGTGCGCGAAGGCGAACTTTACGAGAAACTCGACCGCAACCGGGTACGCTGTTATGCCTGTGGTCATTGTTGCCCAATCCCCGAAGGCCAGCCTGGAGTCTGCAAGGTACGCTACAATCGCGGCGGAACCCTCTACGTACCCTGGGGATACGTCGGCGGCGTCCAGTGCGATCCGATCGAGAAGAAGCCGTTTTTTCACGCCTACCCAGGTGCGCTGGCTTATAGCTTCGGAATGCTCGGATGCGATTTGCACTGTGGCTACTGCCAGAATTGGGTCACCTCGCAGGCGTTGCGAGATCCGAATGCCGTCTCGCCGCCCCTCGAAGCATCGCCGGAGGCCCTGGCGCGAAATGCGCTTCGGCAGGGTGCAAAGGTTCTGGTCAGCACGTATAACGAGCCCCTGATCACCAGCGAGTGGGCGGTCGCGGTGTTCAAAGAGGCCAAGGCTGCCGGTTTGATCACCGGATTTGTTTCGAACGGCAACGGCACGCCGCAGGTGCTCGAATATCTGCGCCCGTGGATCGATCTGTACAAGGTTGATCTGAAGAGTTTCGATGACCGCCATTATCACGAACTGGGCGGACGCATTGGGCCGATCCTCGATACCATTCGCAGCCTGCATCAGATGGGCGTTTGGCTGGAGATTGTGACGCTCCTGATCCCCGGCTTCAACGATTCTGAACACGAATTGCGCGGACTGACGGAGTTTCTGGCCAGCGTCTCACCCGAAATTCCCTGGCACATTACAGCATTCCACAAAGACTACAAGATGGAAGATCCCGACGACACGCGGCCGAAGGATTTGCTGCGCGCAGTCGAAATCGGGGAGCAAGCCGGCCTGCGCTACGTCTACGCCGGAAACTTACCCGGCATGGTAGGCGATCACGAAAACACGAGGTGCCACCACTGCGGCGATACGTTGATCAAGCGGCGCAGCTACTTCGTCGAAGAGTATCGCCTGACTCCCGATGGCCGTTGTCCATCCTGCAGCGCCTCAATTCCGGGCCGTTGGGCCCCTCAATTCGAGGGACAGATTACCGATCGTCCTTTCTTGCCGCGCCGCAGCTCGCGTTTGGTTACAATCCTCAATTAGTAGCCTGCATAAGTGATACAAATGATCTGCCGCAGCGTATGAAAAAAAACACTCTCAAGAGCCTTCACATTCAAAATCTATTGTCTTTTGGCGATGAATCGCCGGAGATTGAACTTGGGGACTTGAATGTGCTTATCGGTTCGAACGGTTCCGGCAAGTCAAACCTTACCGAGATTATTGGGCTTCTGCGAAGCACACCGAAAGATTTTGCAGACGAAGTGGGTGCGGGGGGCGGTATCTCCGATCTGCTGTGGAAGGGAGGGTCACGTGCCAGGAGCATAACTGCTTCAATTCAAGCAGTTGCTAGTCCCGTCGGAGTTAAGCGTCCTCTTCTCTATCGGCTCTCGTTTACTAAGGCTGCGGGACTGCTCAAGATCGTGGACGAGCGAATCGATAATGAGAAGCCAGACGAAGGGCATAACAAGCCGTATTTTTACTTCGACTATCATGGTGATCGCCCGCTGCCCAATGTTGCCGGAGAACAGCGATCCCTGAGGCACGAGGCGGTGGACCCACAGAAGTCGATATTGTCTCAGAGGCAGGATCCAGATCAATATCCGGAAGTCACATACTTGGGTAGGTTCTTTGGAAGTTTCCGGCTCTATAGGAATTGGGATTTTGGCCCAGATTCCGTGGTGCGAGACCTTTGCGGAGCGGAACTCAAGAATGGCTTTTTGGACGAGGACATCAGCAATCTTGCCCTGACTGGGACAGCTCTGGCGAACCGGCGAAATCGGAGGGAACCGCTGGTGACCGTGCGGATTTATCTCGAAGGCGGTTTTCAAGGCAGTACGAAAAACAACTGCCGTCAAGGGTTTCGGTTGTTCTTCGAGGAAGTCATTCCGCGAGGATCCTTCAGGGTCATAGCGTCGGGAGATCGCGGTGCAGCATTTAGGGACTTCTGTTCAGCGTTAAAGCAAAATCAAGACGATTACATTATCCTGCTAGTGGATTCTGAGGAAGCGGTCACTGCGGGTCCTTGGCAGCCTCTCGGATCCAGGGAGGGCGACAAGTGGCATCCCCCAGCGGGAGCCCACGACGACCAAGCTCATTTGATTGTTCAGGCCATGGAGTCTTGGTTCCTTGCCGACCGACCGGCGCTAACTGACTACTACGGTCAGGGGTTTGCAGTTGACTCATTGCCAGGTCAATCCAATATCGAACTGATTTCCAAGCAAGATGTTTTCACGGCGCTTCAACAATCCTCGAAGAAAACGCAGAAAGGTGAATACCACAAGACGCGGCACGGATTCGATCTTCTTGAACGAATCGATCCCAATCGAGTACGAACTGCATGCCAGCATGCCGACCGTCTCTTCGTTGTACTGCAAAAGGGAAACGGCTGGCTGAAGAGTTCCGCATGGGAATCGACCAATTACTAAACTTCATGTGGAAACTGCGAATCGTGCTCGCCTTGGGACTTGCGTTCATCACCGCCGCTTGCTCGCCACGCGATTTTCTCACCCGGCGTCTGGCCTCCGATTTGATCGCTACTTCAGATACTTTCAAGAGCACGCAACAATTCTTTCTCCGGACCGGGGTCATTTCGAACAAAGATTACGTCTCGCCGGAATATCTGGTCTTGCAGCGTCGCGGCTGGATCACTGGGGCCGGCGGTCCCTGCCCACCAGACGTAGCTCCCCCGCCATGTTGGGGGGTTGCGCTGACTCCGATCGGAGTTGAGACGTTTCACGACCTGATTCCCACCGGCGCGGCCGACGCAAAATTCTTCGGCGTCCCCGTGGCCCGCAGACAACTGACCGGGATCACGGGGATCAGCAAAAGCGGCAAGGCCGCCGATGTGGACTTCCTGTGGAAATGGATTCCGCTGAATGAAGTAGGAGCCGCGCTTTACGCCGGCGATGTGCAGTACAAAGCCACAGTGGGCTTTCGCCTGTATGATGATGGCTGGCGAGTCATCGAAGGCAGCGCTCCCAAGAGCGACCAGGGCCTCGACGATGCTCTGAAGGACTCAGAACCCGCGCCCTGAGTTGACACAGACGGTTGGCGTTAGTATTTTTTCTCCCGGTGATCTTTATGAATTCGATTCGAAGCTTTCGGTTTCTCTGCTCTTGTGCCGAACAATACGGTGGCAAAGACAGTCGAAGAATTATTTGCCAAGTACCCGACCTTCGGAGGCGTGGCCGATTGGGAGTACTTCAACACGCTCCCCGGCGGTCTGAACAACCCGTTGAAGTGGGGCGCGATTATGGCAAAGGCGATGGGAGACTAGCGTCCGATCCCATCGCACGACTTCGGCGCCGGCATTTTCTTATCGTGTCAACGTGACTGGTGGTTCAGTCTGTCCGATTCAGGTTTACAAGCTCTGCGTCCTCGGGTATACCTCTGTTTCGGCCCATGACAAATAGAAGGCTCCTGCTTATCTCTTTCATTTCTCTATTCGCTCTCAACTTCGCTCGCGCCGCCGACAAACCCAAGCTTGGCTTTGACGAGTTCTTCAACTACGTCGATGTACTGGCGGTCGCTATTTCTCCCGACGGAAATGCAGTGGTGATCAACACCGAACGCGCTGATTGGGACCAGGGGATCTATCGTCGCGACCTCTGGCTCTACCGCGACGACGGTCACGGAGGAGGCGCGCTCACGCAACTCACGCAACTGGGCGATAACACTTCGCCGAAGTGGTCGCCGGACGGGCGCTGGATCGCATTCTTCTCCGAACGCGAGAACACGAAGGCCAAAGACGATGCCGACTCGAAAGATGAAGCAGTCGCACAGCTCTACCTGATCTCGACGGCGGGCGGGGAAGCATTCCCCGTGACCCAAGGGGAAGAGGACGTGCACTCGTTCGATTGGTCTCCCGATTCGCGCACTCTGTATTTTGCTACGCGCACTCCCTGGACCAAGGCTCAGAAGGATGCCTACAAGAGAGAGTGGAAGGACGTCGTGCAGTATCGGGCGGCTGAACGTGGCGACATGATCTTCAGTCTCGGCGTTGCAGATGTGCTCGCCCAGCGAGCGTCGGAGGGAACCAAGACGTCCGATGATTCTGACGATGAGTCGGACGCAACTCCCGGCTCGCACCCGCTGGCAAAAACGCCGTGGCATGTGGCTGAGTTCGAAGCTTCGCCGGACGGGCACAGGCTCGCCTTCGTCACGGAGTCGGTGTCTGGACGTGAGGAGAAAGTCGAGGACTACGAGATTTATTCCGTAGAGCTGGCAAACGCTACTCCCGATCGGCCACCGCGGCAGTTGACTCATAACCAAGCTGAAGAGCAACACATTCGCTGGACTAAAGACAGCAAACATATTTTCTTCCAGGTGCAATACGGCTCGGTCGAAGGCAAGTACAAAGACACGCAGGTCCGACTGTACTGGGTGGATGCGGAAACCGGCCAAGTGCAGCGGTGGGCGGCTGATTTCGACGGGGCGGTGCAGCAATATGCAGTCACCCCCGATGGAGGAGTGCTTGCGGTCGGGCGAATTGGTACTGAGGTCCAGGTTTATTTCCAGCCCAGGCTTTCTGCACCTTTCTCGCAACTGCCGGGCAGGGCCGGGACTTATGCGAGTCCCGTGCTGGGATCAGACTCGCGACGAGTCGCATTCATACACTCTGCGATCGAGGAGCCTCTGGAAGTGTATTTGGCCGACAGCCCCGAGGCCCTAAAATCGGCCCGTCCCATCACTGCTTTCAACAAATTGTTTACGGAACGCGATCTGCCCAAAGCCAAGCCTTATCACTGGACAGCAGACGACGGGACTTCAATCGAAGGAATGCTGATGTATCCGCCGGGAAAGTTCGAAGCCAAACATCTGCCCGTGTTTGTGTTCATCCATGGAGGCCCGGACGATGCCGACGGGAATCACTTCGAAGCCGACTGGTACGTGTGGGACCGCCTGGCCGCGACTCAGGGCTGGTTGGTGTTCGAGCCCAACTATCGGGGGTCGGAGGGATACGGCGACAAGTTTCTCATGGGGATCGTCCCTGAAATTGTTTCCCGTCCGGGCAAAGACATTCTTGCGGGCGTCGACGCGCTGGTGAAAGATGGAATCGCCGATCCCGATCACCTTACCGTGGGCGGCTACAGCTATGGCGGCTACATGACCAACTGGCTGATCACGCAGACGACTCGCTTCAAGGCCGCAGTCACGGGTGCGGGCGCGGTCGAGAACGTCGCCAACTGGGGCAACGACGATACGACTTTCGATGACGCTTACTTTCTGGGCGGAAGGCCATGGGAAGCGCCGCAGCGCTATCACGACGAAGCAGCTATTTTCCAAATCAATAAAGTGCGCACTCCGACGCACATCGTTGCCGGGGCCGCTGACGTACGGGTCGCAGTGGCGGAAGCCTATCTTCTTGATCGCGCGTTGTATTCCCTCGACGTTCCCAGCACACTGCTGATTTTTCCGGGAACAGGCCCCGGTGAAGGGCACGAGCTCGACAAGAATCCGTGGCACGGGAAGATCAAGGTGCGGGAAGAGTTGAAGTGGCTGGAGAAGTATGGCGGGATCGCGGCTCAGCGCTGAAATGCCGCGGCAAAGAAGATGCGCGTTATCTTCCCGTCGCCTTCGCCGAGGCGCTAGCGATCTTCACCGGCCGACTCGACGCCTGGTAGTGTGCAATGCCGCTATAAAGCGCTTCCGCAATCTGCTGCCGGTAAGTTGAGCTTTGCAAGTTGTTCTCGTCGGTGGGACTGCTCACGAACGAAACTTCAGCCAGAATCGCGGGCATCGAGGTTCCGGTCAGAACCACGTAGTGAGCTTCCTTGACTCCCCGGTTGGGCAGGCCAGGATTCTTCGCCGACAGCATCGCATACAGCGACCGTTGCACGCTGGCTGCGACCCGTCGCGACTCGTGCACCTTTTCACGGATATCGACATTCGTCCAATCGACAGGCTTCACTCCTGCTGCCGCCGCTTCATCCGCTTCTTCGGTTCTCGCCTTCACTGATGAATAGGTGTTCGTGTAATAGGTTTCTACGCCGCGAGCCGAGGGGTAATCGCTGTAATTGGCATGCACGGAAACGAAGAGCTTGGCTTGAGCAACGTTCGCGATTTCAGCCCGCTTCTCGAGTGCGAGATAGCTGTCGTCTTTCCTGGTGTAAATGACTTCCGCCCCCAGGCGATTCTCGACCAGCTGACCAAGGCGTTGCACAATGTCTAGCACGAGATCTTTTTCCAACAGTCCCTTGCGGCCAACCGTCCCCAGATCCCAACCGCCATGGCCGGCATCGAGCACGATCCGCAGTTTCGGCGCAGAAAGGGACGGGCTGGCACTTAGCGGAATTTGGTTCAGAGGAACATTGGCCGGCTTCTGATTCACCGCAACCTGATCCGCGGGAGGCAGATTGGATGGAGCCTGCTTCGTTGCAGTCTGGTCCAAAGGCGCCGAATTGACTGGAGCGAAAAGGTCGACCTTGGTTCGGACGCGAGGCTTGGTTCCAAGCTTGCGAACTTCAATCACCAGACGGTACGGGTTCGGTTCCAGACTAACCGAGAAATCCGATGCGCCGTTGGTCTCGAGCACCACGCGGGTCACCCCCGCCATCGGCTGCGCGACGCGAATTCGTTGCAGAAGCGTGTCGTTCGCCGCGATAATCCGATTCGAGAGCGCCGCTGCTAGCGTAGTGTCGTGCAGGTCGAAATAAATTCGCTCTGGATGCGGAAGCCGATGAGCTTCGTACTGAACCTGATCCTGTATGTCAATCACCACGGTGCTGGAGTCGGCGGACGACCAATGCCGGATGTCAGTGACCCGAGGCAGCACACCAGCTTCCTCCGCATTTACCGGCGAAGCTTCGCCCGAGTCTTCGGTAACCGTTTCTGCGGCCGGCACCGGCGCACTTGCAACCGGCTCAGCCGGCGCAGTCGCGATCTGAGGAGTGTGCGGCGGGGCTGCTAGTGTAGCCGCCCAAGCCTCGGTTTTTGCCGATCGCGCATGATGGCCGAGCGTCCACCACACTCCCGCTCCCAAAGCGATTGCGAACACCACAACCACAGCCACGACTGCAAGGCCGGGCCGGGAATGGTCGAGTTCCCCACGCTCCGCAAGGGCATGCTCCGCTGGAGCGACGGGAGGGTCGGTCGATATCGAAGCTTCGACTGCAACCGACTCTAAATTCTCGACCGGACTTTCTTCGCAAAATTTCTTCGGGCCTAAAGATTCCACGCTGCGGCGCAAATCCGCCGGTGATTCCGCGACCTTTGCGACTTCAAGGGCGGTGGAAAAACCCTGCTCTTCGGTGGAGCAGCCATTCCGTTCGGGGGGTGGTGGATTGACTTTTTCCGCAGCTTGTTCGGGTTCGACCGTGACCGCGCTGACAACTCGCCGTGAAATCTCGCTCAGTCGGTCTTCCTCTTCCGGCTTCATCGCGGAAAGAATCAATTCCGCCAGCAGGCCCAGACTGCGAACATCGCTGTCATTGAATCCATAGGGCTCATTGGAGAAGGCCTCGATCAAACCAATAACACTTTGTTTCGCTGAAAGGGGCACAGCCAGCATGGAGCGGACGCCAAGCCGGCGGCAAGCCGCAACGTTCACTCGCAGGTCGCTTTCGGCATCGTCACAGCGCACGATGCGCCCGGACACCAGGCATTCCCCCGAAAACCCTGAGTTCGGGTCGAGACGAATTCCCGCATCCGGTGCGATGCTTCCCGCCGAAGCCCGGCAGACGATCGCGTTGCCTTCTGCCAATGCGATGGCTACACCATCAGCGCCAGTGATCGCCAGCGCGCGCTCAGCCACCAGTTGCAGCACTTCATCCAGGACGAATTGCTCGAGTTGCCAATCATCCTCGGGGCTCGGGCACCCGACATCGCGCATCTGTTTTGCGCGCCGCGTACGTATCTGTTCGTGCAGAGCGGAGAAGGCGAGCAGAGCCTGCAAAGCTTCGTGGCCCAGGGCTTCGGTTGGCGAAGGAATTCGGGGTGCGCGTGCGGGAACTTCCGCGGCTTCTTCCTTAATCAACTCCAAGCCGGCATTGTTCAGAGTCGCGCTCATGGAAATGGCGGAAAACGCTCTTCGAGACGGTCAGCCTTAATCGGCTAGCCTCACGCTCAATTTGACCGTCAAGCTTGGGGGAGAAATATTTTTCTGATTCATCGTTTGAACTTCCGCAAATGGCCTCTGCGGAGTTCCTTGCCTTCGGCCGTGGCATTACTCGTAAGTTACAAGGGTTTGGCGGTAATCGCAATATTTGCGGCGCACGAAGGTAAGGATCGTCGCCATGCTCTTTGGTAAGCTGCGGAAACCTTGCCGATTCATAGCTTTCCGAAAAACCATTGCGCACTCCTCAAATTCAGCGTATCCTTAGCTTTTGGAAGGACTTACAGGTAGTGGCAGGTGAGTGAACAGAAAAAGAAGTCGGGTTGGTTGTGGCCTCTGGGTGTGGTTGCTACTGGGCTGGGAGCGGCTGGAGTAGTGATCTTCCGCGGTTGCTGGCACGGCAAGATGAGTTGGCCGGTTCGCTTCCAGGATCACTCGTATCAGGTTTGCCTCGGTTGTGGCATCAAACGTCTGTTTGATGAGCAGGCCTTCCGTGCTTACGGACCTTACAGCTATGACCTCAATCGCCTCGTTGCCCGGGATCTGGCTCGAACCGAAGCGGGTCATGCTGATGCGCAGCCCGCCATTCACCGCACTGCTTCCTGAAGCCCGAACCACCACAGTTACTGAGACATCTCCTGGTCAAGGCTAAGATTTAGTCATGGAGCCACGGTCGAATCTGGTCGAAACTCGAGCGGCTGAGTTGGGGGCAATGCCGCGCAGCCAGCGGCGCCCTTATCGGCAGAAGATTCGTACCTTGGCCCACGTTAACCTGGACGCCGCGAACGGAGCCATTCTCCGCGATCTCAGCGAATTCGGGATCGCCATGCAAACCGTCACTCCGCTGACTCCTGAGCAGCAGGTTCAAGTTCGCTTTGACCTGCCATCTCCACGGCTGCGCATCGAAGCTTCCGGCCGAATCGCCTGGACCGATTCTTGGGGACAAGCCGGAGTCCAGTTCGTCGATCTGCCCGAACGTTCCCAACGTTTGCTGAAGGAGTGGGTCTTTATCCAGATTCTTTCTGCCGCCCATCTGTTCGGACCCTGCGAGTCGGCAGCGGTCGAGGGCAATCATGCAGAAGGCGCCACCGAGCTGCTGTTTTCTGCTTCTCCGAGGCCGGCCATTCCGCTTGAGCCGCCTGCGGCCACTCTGGTTGTTCTGCCGCCTACGGAGCCCGGACGCGTCCGGCTTCACTGGTGCCCGATTCCAATTTCCCTGAACGCGCTTTCGAAAATGCTGGACGGCCTGATCCTGCTGTGCGCAGTCCTGCTCTTTGCCGTGATGACAATGGTCATAACCGACGTTCTACCTACATGGCTAGTCACGCTGCCTCTGGCCATCGCGGTCACGGCGGTCTTTGTGGGCCTCTACTGGTTTCTATTTGTCTTCTGGTTCAGCAGCACGCCCGGCGAACATCTGGCTCGAATGGCGTGCTTCGAGTCGGGAATGTACGGCGAAGAAGAAGATCATCCGCGATTTCGCTAAGTTGGTCTGTCAAGCTTCACGACATATCTTCACGCTGTCATCCTGAGCGGAGCGAAGGATCTGTGCAATCTGTGGGCGTCGCCAATCCTTACCCATTTGCATAAGATCGTGCACGGGACAGAGGAATGCGTCGCTCAATCATGCCTAATGGGTGAGGTACTGCTGCGCCAGCCAAAGCTGCAAGTCGCGCTTCACTTCCGGTTTCAGCTCGAGGAAGCGAATTCCGGCGTTGCCCATTTTATCCGTCCAGGCAACTTCTCCCTGAACCGTCATTTGAATCTTGCTCTCCGGAAGCTGAAAGCTGACTCGCACCGGACCGGGCAACGCGACTGGACGAGGCAGGCGGATCCCAACTCCACCTTGACTGAGGTTCATGAGATGGGCCTCGACGTTTTTTCTGGAACCGTAGGCGAGGGAAACTGTCAGGTCAAGGGCGTGGCGATTGTATCGGAGCCTGCCGTCAAGAATCATGTTGCGTGCCGCTGAAAGCGTGCGCACCGCCTGCTCCACCGAGATCGGCTTCTTGAAAACAAATGTGGCGAGTGAATCCTGTTGCCGCGTGTGGCCGTTCGTACCGCTAACAATGACGAGCGGCACCGCGTTCAGTCCCGTCCCCAGACCACGGAGAAAACTGGTGGTCCCGTCGAGATCGCAATCCACGATTAAGGCGTCGATTTTGGATCTGGCCAGCTTGGCACGAGCCCGCGCCGGTTCCGGTTCTACATCCACACCAATGTGCAAACCGCCAAGAATGCACTCCAAAACACTGACTTCAGCCCAGTCGCGCGAAACCACCATAGACGAGAGTGTCATACCGCAACTGTAGTCTGCTGCGTAACCCGGCCACAGATAACCAAGGTAATGAGGCGGAGAATAAGGCCTTCAGGCGTCAGGCTTCAGTTCGCGACGGAAGCCTGAAGCCTCAAGCCTGCCTCCTCACGCCCTCGCTGACTTTTCCCGCGAGCGATACCAATCGACAGTGCGCCGCAGTCCTTCTTCGAAGTTCACCTGCGGCTTGTATCCCAGATGTTTTTCCGCCCGCGACAGATCAGCCAGCGAGTGCTTCACATCTCCTGCGCGCTCCGGACCATGTTTCACCTCGCCGGGATACCCAGTGAGTTTCTTGAGCACGCTGAACATTTCATTCAGATCAATGCGCGTGCCGGTCGCTACGTTGAATACCTTTCCCGCCACCTCGCTCGCGGACGCTTCGCAAGCCAGCAAATTCGCATGCACCACGTTATCCACATAAGTGAAATCGCGGCTCTGGGAGCCATCGCCATTAATAGTTGGTTGTTCTCCCTTGAGCATCTGGGTAATGAACTTGGCCAGCACACCGGAGTACGGAGATGTCGGATCCTGCCGCGGTCCAAAAATATTGAAGTATCGCAGCGCCACCGTCTCCAATCCGTAGCAGCGAGAAAAAGACGCCATGTAGTACTCGCTCGCCAACTTCGCCACCGCGTAGGGAGAAATCGGATTCGGAGACATGTCTTCCCGTTTGGGTAACGTGGGAGTATCCCCATACGCCGAAGACGAAGCCGCATAAATCACCCGCTTCACCTTCGCATCGCGAGCCGCCACCAGCACGTTAACCGTTCCATCCACGTTAGCCTGATTACTCTCCAGAGGATTCAGCACCGATCTGGGCACGGAAGGAATCGCAGCCTCATGCAGAACGTAATCGACCCCCTTGCAAGCCGACTGCATCGCCTCGAGGTCCAGCAGGTCCGACTCGCGCGCGTCAATTCGATCAAGCAGTTCGGCAACGTTACTTCGCTTCCCAGTAGAAAAATTATCAACCCCGCGCACATTGTCGCCCCGCGCCAAAATCGCCCGCGCCAGCGACGACCCGATAAAACCCGCAATTCCAGTAATCAGATAGGTGGACATAGATTGCTAGATCATAATGGATGGTCGTCGAACGAGGAATAGAACGTCAGTAATCGCCGCCATAAATCCTATGCGCGATGTTGCTCGACCGCACTCCGGATCTCCTTCCACAACTCTTCCCGCCCCTCAGTGCTTTTGGCAGAGAACGGAATAATCCGGCTTTGAGGGAATTCCCGCGTAAGTGTGTGCAGAGAGTTGCGCAACTGGTTCCCCGACAGCCTGTCACTCTTGGTGCCAACGATCAAAAACGGCCGTCCGTTGGAAGTAAGAAAGGCCAGCAACTGCCGGTCACTCTCCTGCGGAGGCACGTTGACATCTACCAGCACCAGGCAGAACGCCAGCGACGGACGGTGCTCCAGATAAGGTTCGATGAAAGCGGGCCACTGGCTGGAAATCTCCCGCGAGATCTTGGCATACCCGTAGCCCGGCAAATCGGTGAAGATCAGCTCCGGCTGCGGCCTCCCCGCCCACCGAAGCTCGAAAAAATTGATGCTTCGTGTCCGCCCGGGAGTAGAACTGGTCTTGGCCAGCTTCGCCCCCACTAGCGAATTAATTACGCTCGACTTGCCCACATTCGATCGTCCCAGGAACGCAACTTCTGGAAGAGTGGGAGCAGGGAAGTGGCCGGCGTCCATCGCCGACATCATGAATCGAGCCAAGACCCGCATGCCACAGTGTGCAGCCTCGACCGCCAAAGTTGCAAGCGAAGCGCCGAATGTTCAGCGCGAATCCTATCCCAACCCGAGCGGTCGCTTGTTCTCGATATCCTTTTCCTGGATCGGCCGCAGCTTATGCCACAGAAAAAGAATTCCCGCCACCACCAGCCCGATTGCCAGGCTGATCAGGAAAAACCAGCGGTACGCCGGAAGCGCAATCAGAAGAATCACCACCACACCAACGGCAACGATCAATCCCGTCGCGCCGCGGAAGGATGGCTTAGGCTGTGCAGGTTTGAAATCCGGTTCCATGGCAGCACCCCGCTGACTGCTCCATTTTAAAACGACTACACAGTTTGCCTCCGAAACTGTTTGCTCAGAGTGAGCGCCTGCTGCTGGTACGACGAACCAATCTGCAACCCATAAATCTTTTCCGGCTTCGAGAGCAAAGGCATGTAAGTCAGCCGTCCGACAAACTGCTCGTGTTCGATCAGGAACGGCACTTCATGCGCCCGGACTTCAAGCACCGCGCGTGTGCCCTTGATGTCGCTCGATCCATATCCAAATCCGGGATCAAAAAAACCTGCATAGTGAATGCGAAACTCCCCCACCGAAGGATCAAACGGCACCATCTCCGCCGCAAATTCGGGCGGCACGCGCACTCGTTCTTTCGACGCCAGAATGTAAAAATCCCCCGGCTCAAGAATCAAACGATTGCTGCCGTGCCGCCGAGCTTCCCAGAATTCCTCGGGCGCATAATAATTAATGCGATCCAGTTCGATCGACGGAGCGTGCTTCCGCGCCTTGTACGCAATCACCTCGTCCGGCGACGAGCCTTCCAGATTCACCGTGATTCTCAGGCCACGATCAACCGACGCCTTGACCGGACTGACTTCGTCCATGTAGATCAGTTGCTCTTCTTCATCCAAACGCCGAATTCGGTTGTCCGACGAGACCGGATTCCCACGTACAAATCGCAGTTGATTGAGCCGCATCCCCGCCCGCACCGCAACGGTAAAAGTGCGGGAAACAATCTCAGCATAAAGTCTTCCCTTATACCCTGGAGGAACCCGCTCGAACTCCACTCCATCATCAGTAATCAGACGAATGAAAACGTCCAGTCGCCCAGTCGTGCTTTTCGGGTTCGCCTTCCCGGAAATGTCCCGGGGCAAATCGAGTTCTTCGAGCAGGGGAACAATGTAAACACATCCCTTTTCGAAAACTGCCGCGCTGGTAAGATCTACCCGCGCCATGCGGAGTTCTTTAACCTTAGCCTCCACTCTCCCACCAGGGCCAGGAAGAAAACTGGCCTGCACCCGATGGGCGATGTCGCCAAGCCGCAGATCAAGGCTCGCCGGTTGGATCTGTTCCTCAGTGATTGCGCGATTGCCGATGACTCGCCCCTTCGCAATCAATTCGCGAATGGCCTGCGACGGGAGGATGCCCGTAGTGCGCTCTTCATTCCCCGCAGCAGGCAATTCCCCAAACAACCCGACTTCTCCGTTCCTCACCTCGGAACTGGACATAATTCAACACTCCAAATGTTATTGGTCTCTGAAAAGGCGGCGTGGCCGCACCACTCATTCTATTCTGGTTTCGAGGTTAACGCAGGAGGGTATTCAGACTCAGGAACGCCACGATTCGCATCATGTCCACGTAGCCCCGGACGCCTCGCCCGGGGCCGTACGAAGCTCAACACGGCTCGGGAAAGGCCCGACTTCAGTCGTGCCGCAAGAACCCAAAGACGATCTTGGCTTTAGCCCCTGAGGGAATTGGCCTACACCATCTTGAAACCGCGAGGCTGGAAAGCGCTGTCAATCTACGGACGTTTGTGCTCGCTGTCGCGCCGTGGCTTTCGATGGCTGAATTTTGGTTCTTGTTTTGAAGGACGTCATCCCGAAGCCCGAAGGGCGAGAGGATCTCGCGCGTAGTATTTCAAAGGCCTTATTGATGCGCCGTGGACCCTTCGACCCGAGGCGCCAGAGGCGTAATCGTCTGCGCACCCTCTTCCACTTGAGGCACAGGCTCCGGCAGCGGACGCTCCAAGGCCACAGCCAGCACCTGATCCATGGTATCGACGAAGTGCATCTTCATCGCGGTGCGGAGATTTTCCGGTACCTCGGCCAGATCCTTCTCGTTGTCCTGAGGCAAAATGACCTCGAACAACCCGGCCCGATGCGCCGCCAAAAGCTTTTCCTTCAGCCCGCCGATCGGCAATACCTTACCGCGAAGCGTAATCTCGCCAGTCATGGCCAGATCGCGCCGCACCGGAATCTTACTCAGAGCGCTCGAAATTGCGGTAGCGATGGTAATTCCTGCGGATGGCCCATCCTTAGGGATCGCGCCTTCCGGCACATGCACGTGAATGTCGATATTGCGGTAAAAGTCGCGCGGCAATCCCAGCCGCTGCGCCCGCGACCGCACGTAAGACATAGCCGCCTGAGCTGACTCCTGCATCACGTCGCCCAGTTTGCCGGTCAAAGTAAGTTTGCCCTTTCCATCGACGACCGTGGCTTCCGTACTGAGGATTGACCCGCCGACTTCAGTCCAGGCCAAACCGGTAACCAGCCCCACTTCACTACGTTCGTGCGCCAGCGTATCCCGGAACTTGATCACGCCCAGGTAATCATTCACGTTGTCCTGTGCAATGGCGATGTTGTAATCCACGCCTTCCTTGACCACCTTGCGCGCAATCTTGCGGCAGATGTTGCCAATTTCGCGTTCCAGATTGCGCACCCCGGCCTCGCGCGTGTAGGAGCGAATCAAGCCGGATATCGCTTCGTCAGAAAACTTGATGTTCTTGTCCGTGAGCCCGGCCTGCACCATTTGCTTCTTCACCAGGAACTGCTTGGCGATCTCAACTTTCTCCTGCTCGGTGTAGCCGTGCAGGCGCAGCACTTCCATGCGGTCCTGGAGCGCCGGCGGGATGGTGTGGATCACATTGGCAGTCGCGATGAAGAATACCTGTGAGAGGTCATATTCGACGTCCAGGTAATGATCGACGAACATGAAATTCTGTTCGGGATCGAGGACTTCGAGCAACGCCGCCGACGGGTCGCCACGAAAATCCATGGACATCTTGTCGACTTCGTCCAGCATGAAGACGGGATTTTTTGTCCCCGCCTTCTTCATCATCTGAATGATTTGTCCCGGCAACGCGCCGATATAGGTGCGGCGATGCCCTCGAATTTCCGCTTCATCGCGAACTCCGCCCAGCGACATGCGCACGAATTTTCGGCCGGTCGCCTTCGCAATCGACATGCCCAGCGAAGTCTTACCCACTCCCGGAGGTCCGACGAAACAAAGAATCGAGCCCTTGGGATTCTTCACCAACTGACGGACGGCCAGGAACTCAAGGATGCGCTCCTTGATCTTCTCGAGGCCATAATGATCTTCGTTGAGAACCTTTTCAGCGCGCGAGATGTTGCGGATTTCCTTCGACCGCTTTTTCCACGGCACCGCCAGCAGCCAATCCAGATAATTGCGTGAGACCGTAGACTCCGCCGACATCGGCGGCATGGCTTCGAGTTTCTTCAGTTCCTGAACCGCCTTGTCGCGCACGTCTTTCGGCATGCCGGCAGCGTCGATCTTCTTTTTCAGTTCGTCGAATTCGCTCTTTTCACCGCGGCCCAGTTCCTTCTGGATCGCTTTGATCTTCTCGTTGAGGTAATACTCTTTCTGCGCCCGCTCCATCTGCCGCTTGACCCGCGACTGGATGGTGCGATCCATATTCAGCTTCTCGATTTCGATGTCAAGCACATCGCCGATCCTGCTCAACCGCTCCGCGGGATCGAAAATCTCAAGCAGTTCCTGCTTCTCTTCGATCGAAAGCTGCAGATTGGCAGCAATGGTATCCGTAAGCTTGGCCGGATCTTCCATGCGCACGGCGGCGATCATGGTCTCGTAGTTCAAAGATTGGCAAAGCTTTACATACTGCTCGAACAGGCCCGTGACCCGCTGCATGCCGGCTTCGATCTGCGGATTGGTCTCGGTGGCGTAGCGCGCCAGGCGAACCGAGGCCTGCATGAATCCCTCAGTCTCGGTAACCTGCAGAATCTTGCCGCGCTCAATGCCCTCCACCAGCACCTTAATATTGCCGTCAGGCAGTTTGAGGCTCTGCACGATATTGACAACCGTGCCCACTTGATAAATCTCATTGGGCTTGGGTTCATCGATGCTGGCGTCGTGCTGCGTGGCCAAAAAGATCTTTTTGTCCGCGGCCAGCGCCTCTTCGAGCGCATGCACGCTCGACTCCCGCCCCACCACGAACGGCGTCATCATGTAGGGGAAGATGACCACATCCCGAATGGGCATCATGGGCAACTTCTTAGTTTCGAATTTTTCCTTGGATGTGGACACTATGTCTCCCAAAATTGCTTCTAGCTGCTAGCTACATCTCAATCGCGCTGTCATCCGGAGCGAAGCGAAGGATCTATGCATTCCGTTCTCAGCCTAGACGCTCGATACCAGAGGGAGTTCCAGCTAGCAGCCAGAAGGCTAGTAGCCAGAAGCCTCTTTTATCCCGCCTTCTCCATCATCGCGAACGACGCACTATGCTTTTCCACCATCTGCTGCGTCACTTCGAATTCCTTTACTTTCTTCTGACTTGGCAAATGGTACATCAAATCGAGCATCAGTTCTTCCAAAATCATGCGTAAGCCGCGCGCGCCCACTTTGCGAGCCATGGCCTGGCGCGATACCGCCCGCAGAGCGTCCTCGCTGAACTTCAGCCGTACATTCTCAAACTCAAACAACCGCTGATATTGCTTCACGATGGCATTCTTCGGCCGGGTGAGGATTTCAATCAGGGCAAACTCATCCAGATCTTCCAGTATACCAACCACCGGCAAGCGCCCGACGAACTCAGGAATCAGCCCGAACTTGATCAAGTCTTCGGGCTGCACGTCGCTGAGCAACTCGAAATTCCTCTTTCGCGCTACAGTTGGCTCCTCCGGTTCGCCCTCTTCTCCGATCTTGAAGCCGAGCGACTTTTTGCCCGCTCGCCGGCCAATAATCTTCTCCAAACCGACGAACGCGCCACCGCAGATGAACAGAATATTGGTCGTATCGACCGGGGTGAACTCCTGATGCGGATGCTTCCGTCCGCCTTGCGGCGGAACATTGGCAATCGTGCCTTCGAGAATCTTTAGCAGCGCCTGCTGCACACCCTCCCCGGAAACATCGCGGGTGATAGAAGGGTTCTCGTCCTTGCGCCCAATCTTGTCCACTTCATCGATGTAAATGATGCCAGTCTGAGCTCGTCCCACATCACCATCCGCCGCCTGCAGCAGCTTGAGGATGATGTTCTCCACGTCCTCGCCCACGTACCCCGCCTCCGTCAAGGTGGTGGCATCCACGATAGCGAAGGGCACGTCCAGCATGCGGGCCAGGGTTTGCGCCATCAGGGTCTTGCCCGTCCCCGTCGGGCCGATCAGCATGATGTTCGACTTGGTCAACTCGATCCCGTCGCTGGTGCGTTGACGGTTCATGTAGATCCGCTTGTAGTGGTTATAAACCGCGACTGCCAGCTTCTTCTTGGTCTGCTCTTGGCCGATTACGTACTCATCGAGGAAGGTTTTTACTTCTTGCGGTTTGGGAAGCGTGTTCGGTGTTGCCGCCGCAGGCGTTGCGGCGCGGTCATCTTCCAGGATCGAATTACAGACCGCCACACACTCATCGCAAATGTAGGCCCGGGGATAGTCGCTTGGCGATGAAATCAGCTTGGCAACAGCGTCCTGCGATTTATGGCAGAACGAACAGCGTAGGATTTCCTCAGTGCCTGTTCTGTTTTTCACTCGGCTTGACTCCTTGGTGCTACCTTAACCTCCCGGCACTCTTGCGATCATTGCCCTGGGGCAATCGGGGGAGAGATCTTTTTGCGCCGAGACCTCCCGAATGCAATCGGCGAATGCCGATCATACCCTTCATCTGGTCTTATAGATGATATCGTCTATGATTCCATATTCCTTAGCCTGCTGCGCGTTCATAATGAAGTCGCGCTCCACGTCCTTCTCCACCTTTTCCAGTTTCTGTCCCGTATGCTTGGCCAATAACTGGTTTGTAATCTCGCGCATACGAAGAATTTCCCGAGCGTGAATATCAATATCGGTAGCCTGACCCGAAAGCCCCCCCATCGAAGGCTGATGGATCAGAATTCGCGAATTAGGCAGCGCCAGCCTTTTCTTGTTTTCTCCAGCCGCAAGCAGAAGCGCAGCCATCGAAGCCGCCTGGCCAATGCAAATCGTGGTCACATCATTCTTGACGTATTGCATCGTGTCATAAATCGCCATACCCGCCGTAATCGATCCGCCCGGCGAATTCACATACAGCTGAATGTCCTTCTCCGGATCTTCCTGCGCCAGAAACAGCATCTGCGCGATCACCAGATTGGCAATGTTGTCGTCAATCGGCGTCCCAATGAAAATAATGTTATCTCGCAGAAGGCGCGAGTAAATGTCATAAGCCCGCTCCCCCCGCCCCGTTTGTTCGATTACCATCGGCACAAGCACTGGTCACCTTTGCCTTTCACACTCCTGCTCCCTGCACTTTAAGCTTCTTGGGGGATCGGAAGCGAACTACGCGGACTGACGATATAGAAAGTCGAGGGTCTTTTCGTTGCGGATTCTATTCCGGATTCTATCCAGCGCCCCGTCGCGTGTCAAACGCGACCGGATGGCTTCCGGGGTTTGTTTCGACTGCTCAGCCAGAGCTTCGACTTCGCGATCGATTTCCGCATCACTGACCTCGAGCTTTTCCTCCTCGGCGATTTTTTCCAGCAACAATGCTGCTTTGACTTCCTGTGCCGCTTGGTCTCGTTGACCTGCTCGCAGGTGGTTGAGATCCATCTTCTTCATGTCTTCGGTTTTCATGCCCTGGGCTGCGAGAGCGCGTAGTCCGCGGTCGAGACGAATATCGATCTGGTGCTCGACCAAAGCTTCGGGCACTTCGAAGTCGTTGCGCTTTACCAGTTCAGCCACCAGCTTGTCTTTGGCTTCGCGCTCGGCGGTGTGTTTTTTCTCCGCTTCCATGCCTTCGCGGATTCGTTTCCGTACTTCCGCAAGGTCGGCAAATTCTCCCAAGTCTTTGGCAAACAGGTCATTCAATTCCGGCAAGGATTTCTGTTTGACGGCCTTTACCTGCACTGTATAAGTAAAGGTTTTGCCAGCGAGCCGCTGATCGGAGAAGTCCTGCGGATAATGCACATCAAACGTCCGTTCATCGCCAGCGGAGGCGCCCCGCAAATTCTCGGTGAACTCAGGCATCGTCCCCTGACCTCCGATCTCCACCAGAATATCGTCCATATGCACGGGGTTCGACCCGGTGGGGCCGGGCTTGGCTGAGCTTGCAGGCTCCCTCTCAGCGTCCTTCGGTTTACCGTCCAGTGAAACCTGAGCAAAGTCGCCGTCGCCCAGAGGACTTCCCTCGATGGTGGTGAAGGTGGCACGCTGCTCCTGCAGATTTTTCAGCGACTGCTCGACTTCTTCGTCGGTAACCGAAATGTCCGGCTTGTCGGCGCGCAGCTCTTTATAATCTTCGACCCGGATGGTCGGCATTACTTCAAAGCTGGCTTTGAAGCGGAGAGGCTCGCCGTCGTGTACATGCAGATCGGTCACGCGCGGCTGCGACACCGGCGTCAGCCCGAGTTTGTCGGTTTCCTTGCGAAAATATCGCGGCACCAGGGCATCGACCACATCGCTCTTGATGCCTTCCGCAAAGCGCTGCTTAATAACGGAGGCGGGGGCATGGCCGGTGCGGAAGCCGGGGATGCGGGCCAGCTTCTGGTACTTCTGGATCAGGGTCTCGGTTTCGCGGGCAACTTCGGCCGCCGGGATCTCCACTTGGATCTCCCGTTTAGTGCTGCTACTGGTTTCAGTGGGGCTCACATTTACCTTTCGGTGTGTCCGCCCGCGGTTTCAGGGCTCCGCGCCCAAATTGGTCAGCCCTCAAGCCACCGGCGTACAGTCTGAGTGTAAAGAGTAAAGGAGAGCAGCGTCAAACGCTGGAACGCATTTTTCTCGCCCATTTGGGGACTTTAGTAACTGGTCATATGCGGTTCATCCAGTAGCCTGGACGCCGGTGGCCGTGGGCGACAGCTAGAACGACAAGGTGAGAACCGAGCGTTGACACGATGATGAATGGGAATTGATGGAGAGCGTATCTTTTGCAGCCAGCGAGGTAGATTGGCCAGCGGTGGGGAGCTTCAATGATGATTCTAATCGCTCTTTCAAATGCATTTTCGAAGTTGATCGCCCCAGTCGGACTTCGTTCCTGGTACCAAGCCAAAGCAGACAAATACTCCTGTTCCGCTTCCAGATGAAATTCAAGCGGCTTACTTGCCATTCAGTAGCGGGGGCTTGACAAGATTTGGGACAAAGCGGTTTTTGTCCTCATTGGGTGGGTTTGGCCCATCCGCCCGGATCTCGTGGGCGTGAATCAAAAGACCAAAGTGAGCTATTCAGACCAGCTATTTTATTGCGCTTACGCGATTATGAGGCTAGAGACGCATCCTTACTCTCTTTCAGGTTCTCTGAGCTAAGTCAGCATCTGAAGTCCTCTCCTCTTAGTTTCGTAACCCCGGAGGGGACAATTCATGAAAAAGATCATTTCACTGAGGCGAAACGAATGAGGAAATCTCCGAGAACCGCGCCGGCTCGGTAGGTGATTTGTCCGGCGCCAACAGCAAATTCAATGAGCTGTAAATGGAGGCACCATCTATGAAACTAGCAGGGATTATCGGCACCGCAGTTCTGTCTTTGACCCTGGGAGCCGCAGCTCCCGTTTACGCGCAGGAAGAACACGCGCAGCAAGACGAACACGCCCAGCAGGAAGAGAAAAAGGCGCAACCGGAGAAGCCTGCCCAACAAGAACAGAAACAGGCGCAGCAAGAGGAGAAGAAGGCGCAGCAGGAAAAGCCTGCCCAGCAAGAAGAGAAAAAGGCTCAGCAAGAAGAGAAAAAACCACAGCAGGAGAAGCCTGCCGTGCAACACGAACAGCAGGCACAGCGCGCGAGTGCCGACAATCACCGCATTCCTGACGATCGTTTTCGCGCGAATTTCGGGCGCGAGCATGTGTTCGTTATCAACCGTCCGGTCATTATCGAGGGGCAACCTCGCTTCCAGTACGGAGGCTATTGGTTCGGATTCAGTCAGCCCTGGCCAGTCGGCTGGCTTTACACGGACAACGTTTATGTTGACTACATCGACGGAGAGTACTTTTTGTACAACCCGTTCCATCCTGGCATTCGCGTCGTAATTATCGTGATCTAACGTCGCGCATTCGAGAAGATATTGAGCCTGAATACAAGACATAAGGAGCAAAACATGCTTGGAACTGTGCTAATCGTGATCTTGGTTTTAGCGCTTTTTGGTGCATTGCCGCGGTGGTCGCACAGCCGGGAGTGGGGTTATGCCCCGACCGGTGGTGTGGGGTTGATCCTTTTCATCGTGGTCATCCTGCTGGTTCTCGGCCGCATTTAGGCCATGCACCGGCCGTCAATATCGTCAGGCGCCATCACTAAAGGGTGGCGCCTGTTTTTGTGCCTCGCGGCATCTCTTCTCGTGGTGCTGATGTGTAGCGGCGGCTCGTCGGCGTACTCCGTTTTGACCCACGAGGAAATCGTCGATCTGCTATGGACCGATGAGATTCGCCCGCTGCTGCTGAAGCGATATCCGGGATTGTCCGAGGATCAGATTAAAGAGGCACACGCCTATGCTTATGGAGGCGCAGTCATCCAGGATCTGGGGTACTACCCGCTTGGCAGCACGGAATTCAGCAACTTGGTGCACTACGTTCGCAGTGGAGACTTCGTTCACGAGTTGCTGATCGAGAGTCAGGATGTGAACGAGTATGCCTTCGCGCTGGGCGCGCTGGCCCACTATGCGTCCGATATCGCGGGCCATCCCGCAGTCAACCAGGCGGTAGGGATCGAGTATCCAAAGCTGCGAGCGAAGTTTGGCAAGTCGGTCAAGTATGCGCAGGATAAAACCGCCCACTTAAAAACCGAGTTCGGCTTCGACATGGTGCAGGTCGCGAAGAATCGTTACGCGTCGCAGCAATACCACGATTTCATCGGGTTCAAAGTGTCCAAGCCTCTGCTGGAGCGGGTCTTCCCCGTCGTATATGGGGTGGAGTTGAAAGACGTGCTGGCCCACGAGGATCTTGCGATCGGTTCGTATCGCTACTCCGTTAGTCGAATGATTCCAGAGATGACCCAGGTGGCCCTGCGGACCCACAAGAAAGACATGATGCGCGAGCAGCCCGACTTCGCAAAACAAAAGTTTCTGTACCGGCTTTCCCGCTCGGAATATGAAAAGGATTGGGGCAAGGACTACACGAAGCCGGGATTTGGCACGCGTATTCTTTCAAGCCTCTTGCGATACATGCCGAAGATCGGCCCCTTCAAGGCGCTGGCCTTCAACAACCCGACTCCGCAAACTGAAGACATGTATTTCAAGAGCATCAACACGACTATCGATCAATACCGGGCCTTTCTCGAAGCGGTGCGCACGGATTCGCTCCTGCTTCCCAATTGTGATCTGGATAGCGGCACGTTGACTAAGGCAGCGGAATACTCGCTGACCGACGACACTTATGCAAAGTTGCTGTCCCAATTGTCAGCCAAGAAATTCGATTCGACGCCGCCAGAGCTGCGCGCTAACATCCTGAGCTTTTATGGCGATCTCTCCGCACCGATTGAGACGAAAAAGAACCAGGATAACTGGCAGAGCGTTCTGACATCCCTTGACCAACTTCGGTTGGTCACTCCGGCACCGTTTGTCGCAGGCAGCGCCAGCCGCTGATGGCGGTCCGGTCGTCGTCACATCAAAATACGCCGCGCGCCCAAGAGAATGCAGAGATCCTTCGTTGGGAGCACTTGGCCTTCGCCGGGGGCTCCGCTGCCTCAGAATGACAAGTGGTAGGGCGAATTGGCCGCTCAGCGCGGTGAGGCTGCGCCCCTGGATGGTGCAAACGGAGTCGCGGCTGAGCGGGGTGCCGAATCGACATAAGTTGTGGCGGCCTATCTGAAGCCGTGCCTTTTTCAAATCTCGCGGGTGAGGGCGGCCGCGAGACACGAGTGAGAGAGGGGAAAGACACGACCTAGAGACGCCGCTTGCAGAATCCTGGCTTTCGTTTGTTATGAGCGACGGCTACGATGTTCACGTCGTAGTCATCCAGATAGATGATAGAAAATGGAAAACGGCAAAGCACGAACCGGCGGGTTCCGTGCAAATACTTGGGCCAGCGTTGTGGCGTGCGCACGATTTGACGGATCACATCGGACACGGTTGCACGAAATTCGGTCGCTAATATCGTGCTCCGGCAGCGGTATCTTCCGATCGCTTCCCTGAAATCTTCTCTTGCCCCCAGGGTGAAAGCGGAACTGCTTACTTCTCATCAGGGAATTCTTTAGCGAGCTCCCGGAGCACTTGCTCGCCCGGTATGGTTTTGATTTTGCCGGCTCGGATGTCGTCGACGCGGCGCATGATTTCTCCTGCCCAGACTTCTTCGGACGGGCCTTCGTCGAGGCTCTCGATCAAGCGATCGATTAACATGCCGCGTTCCTGGGTGGAGAGCATCAGGGCTTTCTCCGGGACCTTCGAGACTTGCATGGTCATCTGCGCCATGGCCACCTCACTTTTATTCTATTGAAGGGCGCTGACCCGGGGCCTTCGTTGGTCGGGGGAGGGGGAATGCAGAGATCCTTGGTTCGAAGTCCTTGGTTTTCGCCAAGGACTCCGCTGTCTCAGGATGACGGGTAGGGTCAGCCTGGCTGAGGCCGTGCCCTTTCAAAGCCGCGGGCGGGGGCCGCCCACGTCACATGGGCGGGAGCATCGGCATGCGAAAGAAGAGCGGAGCCATTCCGCGGCGTGCGAAGTTGTGTCTTCCCATTTGCCGCAGAAGATAAAGCGGTGCTTAAGGCGGTCTGCCTTCATCTAAATTCCGAGCATATGGCAGACCGCGCTCCAACGCTCAACGAGGCGCCGACCGAGACCGGGGGCGAGGCGGCATCGACCGCTGCCGCACCGTGGCGGCCCAGTTTTAATCCCTGGTTGATTGCGGTTGTGGTCGCTTTGGCGGCGTTCATGGAGGTGCTCGATACGAGCATTGCCAACGTTGCGCTGCCCTACATTGCGGGCAATCTTGGTGCGAGCAATGACCAGAGCACCTGGGTGCTCACTTCTTATCTGGTATCGAACGCCGTGGTTCTGCCGATCAGCGGATGGTTTGCCAGCGTGCTCGGCCGCAAATGGTTTTTCATGACGTGCCTTTCGGTTTTCACCGTGAGCTCGCTTTTGTGCGGGTTCGCGCCGAGCCTGGGGGCGATCATTATATTTCGTATTATGCAGGGCACTGGTGGCGGCGGACTTCAGCCCATGGCGCAGGCGATTCTGGCGGACACGTTCCCTCCCGAAAAGCGCGGGCTGGCCTTTGCGCTCTACGGGGTCACGGTGATCGTTGCGCCTACGGTTGGACCGACTCTGGGCGGCTGGATTACGGATAACTACACCTGGCGCTGGATCTTCTTCATCAACGTGCCGGTGGGAATTGTGGCGCTGTTTCTGGTTTACCGTATGATCGAAGATCCTCCCTGGGCGAAGCGCGTTAAGGGCGCGCTGGCGCGGTTTGATTACGTCGGTGTGTCTCTGCTGGTGCTGGGTGTGGGTGCCTTGCAAGTCATGCTGGACAGGGGCCAGGAAGACGATTGGTTTGGGTCGCGTTTCATCCTGACGCTGGCGATTCTTACCGTGGTCGGCCTGGTTGGTTTGGTCCTGTGGGAGTGGTTTTACAAAAAGCCGATCATTGACGTGCATCTGTTCAGGAATTTGAACTTCCTGAGCGCGAACGGAATGATGTTTGTGCTGGGGATCATGCTGTTTTCGAGCCTTGTAATGATGCCCCTGTTCCTGCAATCGCTTTTGGGCTACACGGCGGAGTCGGCGGGCCTGGTGCTTTCGGGGGGCGGGCTTTTGCTGCTGTTTCTGATGCCGATCGCCGGGTTTCTGTCGTCCAAGGTGCAGGCCCGGTATCTGGTGGCGTTTGGCTGGTTGACCCTCTCCCTGGCAATGTACTTTTCCACGCAACGGCTCGATCTGCAGATCAGCTTCTGGAGCGCCAGCCAGTTACGGCTGGCACAGGTGTTTGGGTTGGGCTTTCTGTTTGTTCCCATCAATCTGAGCTCGTACGTGGGAATGCCGGTGGAGAAAAGCAGCAGCGTCGCTGGGCTGGTGAACTTTATGCGCAACATCGGCAGCAGCGTGGGAACTTCGATGGTCACCACGCTGATTGCACGCCGGGCGCAAGTCCATCAAGTGTACCTGGTGGCACATGTCACCCCGGGACAGCCCAGCTTTGCCGGGGCGGTTGCGGGGCTAACGGCGCGCCTGATCGCATCGGGCGCGGACGCCGATCGGGCGACGAGGCAGGCTTATGGCATGGTGTATCGGACGGTGAATGCTCAGGCGAGCACCTTGGCCTACATTGATACCTTCTGGGTTCTCGCGATTGGAGCGGCGATCATGTTTTTGGTTTCGTTCGCGTTGAAGAAAAATGAACCTGGCGGACGCCGGGTTGCGATGGACTAGCAGCGCTATGATTGATGGGTCATTATGATTGATGGATCCATGATCCGCGTGATTACGATTGAGCGCGAATACGGGAGCGGTGGCGCCGATATCGCCAAGAGAGTCGCGGATCGCCTGGGCTGGAAGCTGTGGGATCAGTTGTTGACCAACGAAATCGCCCGGCTGATGGAATGCGACTGCCGAGTGGTGGAGGAACACGAAGAGAAGA
Source organism: uncultured Acidobacteriota bacterium (assembly GCA_963838905.1). Lineage (GTDB taxonomy): Bacteria > Acidobacteriota > Terriglobia > Terriglobales > Acidobacteriaceae > JABDBE01. The sequence continues at coordinate 840,244 of CAWITE010000007.1, read as the reverse complement.
GGGATCCGCTGTTTTACCGGCTGTTCAAGGCTTTCATGCGAGGCAGCTTCGAAGGGAGTTTGAATGCTCCGCGGCTGAAGATGGCGGATACCGATTGCGTCCGGGAGGTGACGGAGCGCGTGGTGAAAGGTGCTGCCGAAGGCGGCAAGTGCGTCATCGTTGGGCGCGGCTCGGCCTACTATCTGCAAAGCCGGCGCGATGCCTTTCACGTATTTGTCTACGCGCCGTTTGATGGGAAAGTGCGACGCTTGCAGGCTGGCGGGAAGAGCAAGAGTGACGCCATCCAGCTCGCCGAAACCGTGGATCGCGACCGGGCAGCTTTTATCAAGCAATATTTCGGCGTCGAATGGCCGGACCGACAGCGCTTTCATCTGATGATCAACTCTACGATTGGCGAGGAGTTGGCGGCGGAGACGATACTCAACAGCATCGCTATCTTGGCGAAGGAGACTGGCGCTCAATCTCCATCCCATTGAACGCTGACGCAGTTATTTCGTCCGCTAAGAATTCCCCTTAACTGGCCTCGACTAAGAAATCATCTTTAGACCCAGTTGCACCTGCGCGGAGCATAAGAATTGGTGGCTTGCAGAGGATTTCGTGGAATCTGGAAATGGCCCGGGTAGTAATTGACTCCAAGTTCGTTGCTGATCTACGAAGCATGCCGTGTCAGATTCCAAAACCGTCCTGGGTGATCAGCACGCGCTTGTGTCGCGATTCAGCAGATTGAACGACTCTATGATCAAGTCCAGCTTCACGCATTCGCTAAAAAACAGGCGGCGGGTCAAGCGCACGTCGCTGGTCGCGTAATCGGGTCCGATAAACGAATTGCGGCCTGCTCCGGGAAGCCGGTCGTTGGTGCCGTTGCCGTCCTGATTGGGATCACCTGAAACCATCACATTCTCAGGCCGGCCGCTGCCCAAGGTGAGCACTCCCGCCAGCTTCCGTCATTGAATGCATTGGTCAGGAAAGGTTGCTCACGGCCGAAGAACTTGGGGTCGGCGATCCAAGCCAACATGAGGCGGTGGCGCTGGTCGGTGACGCTGAGGCCTTGCTCGGCGGCGGTGTTATAGGAATTCTGCACCACGGCAGGTACGCCGGCGACGAATGTGTCCAGTCCATCGTCGATGGCTTTAGCGGGGTTGGAAAGCTTGCCGGGAGAGGACGCCAGTCCTCCATTAGGGCGATAACTTCTAACGCGATAACTTCTGCTGGACTAACTCTTCTACCCGGCGCAGCACTTCGTCTTCCGTGATGCAAGTGGAATCGACGATGGTTGCATCCGCGGCGGGCGTGAGCGGCGATGCTGCCCGGGTACGGTCGCGGTGGTCGCGTTCGCGCAACTCGGCTGCGGTGGACTCGGCTGCGGTTCCCCGCAGATTCTGTTGCTGCAAGCGCCGCTGCTCACGGACTACGGGATCGGCATCAAGAAAGATCTTCACGTCTGCGTTGGGAAAAACTTTGGTTCCGATGTCGCGGCCTTCCATTACTACGCCTCCGCCTGCGCCCTGTTCCTGCTGACGGGCGACCATCCACTCGCGCACCTGGGGATGGACGGAAACGCGCGAGGCCCCGGCGGTCACATCGGTTTCACGCACGCGCTGGGTCACGTCCCGCCCGTCAAGCAGGACCCGGGTGCCGCTCGATGTCGGCTCCAACTGGATGCGGGAATCGTGCGCCAGTTCGATCAGCGCGGCTTCATCGTCGAAGGAAATATCCCATTCGATGGCTTTCAACGCCAGGGCGCGGTACATGGCTCCGCTCTCAAGGTTGGCATAGCCGAGCTTGCGGGCGAGGCGGGACGCGATGGTGCTCTTGCCCACCCCGGCTGGTCCGTCAATAGCAATGATGAGTTTGCGCTGAGAATCGTGGTTCATTTGCGAAGCTATGAATTGTACACGCAGGGCGAGCACGGTTAACCTTCTAAACATCATGTCGTTGTCTTGTTGGATCAGATTCAATCGGTTCGTCGGACCGCCTTTGAAGCCCTCCCGAACTGATCTTGCCAAGTCAAAAATTTAATCGCCGACCATCCAAAGTTGGGCATATACTGGCCGCCTCACACAAAATTGCGCGAGGTGACAGACATGTTCAGCATCCGACATTCGGTGGCTGTGGGCGTGTTCATTGCCTGTTTCAGCGGTCTCGTCCTGGCACAGGGCGGCGCAACTGGAGCCATAACCGGTACGGTTCAAGATACTTTGGGAGCCGTGCTTTCCGGCGCCAAGGTGGATATCGTGAGCGAGGCAACGGGCCAAGCGGAGCGCCATCTGACGACCGATTCCAGCGGCAACTTCAACGCGACTCTCTTGCCTGTCGGCAGCTATACCGTGCAGGTTAGCGCCCCCGGATTCGCCACCACCAAGTTTCCGGGCATCCTGGTGAACATCACAGAAACCACGCGCATCACGGCAAAGCTAAAGGTTACGTCTGTGACTGAGGTGGTTGAAGTTCAGTCCCAGGTCGCCCAGGTCGACACCACCGACGCGACCACGGGCCAATCGCTCGGCAGCACGACGATTACGAACCTTCCCTTGGCGACCAGGAATTTTCAGCAGTTGCTGACGCTCTCAGCTGGAGCGTCTTCCGACTTGAACAATGCGTCGCAGTTGGGGCGCGGGCAGGTCTTCATCCACGTGAACGGCGGGCGGGAAGACAACAACAACTACCTGATCGAGGGAATTTCGGTCGCCGACTATTCCTTCGGCGAACTGACTTACACGCCGCTTCCCAATCCCGACGCCATTCAGGAATTCAAGGTCAGCACCAGCCTTTACGACGCCACCCAAGGGCGCAATGGAGGCGGAAACATCAACGCCACGCTGAAGAGCGGCGCCGCCAGCTTCCACGGCGATGCCTGGGAGTATTTCCGAAACACCGTGCTCGATGCCAACGATTTCTTCCTGAATCGCGCCGGTCTCCCGCGTCCGGTAATCCAGCAGAACATTTTTGGCGGCGACTTAGGCGGACCGATCGGGCCTAAAGCAAAGCTCGGATACTTCTACGTGAACTATCAAGGCACGCGGCAGCGTAGCGGCGCTTCGCCGGGAACGTTCATCAACACCAGCATCCCAGTGATTCCGCAAGACCGCTCCGCGGCCAACCTGCTCAGCACCTTCTTTTGCGGTGCCGCCTGCGGCGGAGGAGCCACAGCTACAGCGATCGATCCCGTAGCGCTCGCGCTACTGAACTTCAAGAGCAACCAGTTCGGCAGCAGTAATGGCGGCTACCTTCTGCCCACGGTTCCGGGGACTCCGGGCTTTACCAACGGCGTGCTGAATTACGGCCCACTCATCTTGAGCAGTACCGGCAAATTCACCGACGATCAGTTCATCACCAACTGGGACCGCGATTTCCGCAACGGCAAGGATCGGGTTGCGGTCCGCTTCTTCTGGGCTGATTCCGAAACCTATCAACCCTTCGGCGCCGACTCCTTCCAGATCCAGACAGGCGGCGTGCCCACGCCAAACAACCTGAATTTCCCCCTAGATATTCCTTTGCATAACCGCGTGGGCAGCGCCACTGAGACGCATCTGTTCTCGAACACGATCGTCAACGAGTTTCGTTTTGGCGTGAATATCATCAGCGACAAGCTGAACAATCAACCCCCGGTTACCAATGCCGAGGTCGGCATCAACTTGCCCACCTCCAATGGGGACGCCAACATCTACCGCTTCACCTTTGGAAGCTGGGCGTTCGGCCCATTTCCGCAGCAACTGCAAAGCGCGCTTTCAGACAGCTTCGTCCTGCTGGACACTCTGAGCTGGAGCCACGGTGCCCATCAGTTCCGCTTCGGCGGAGAGTGGGATCGAACCACCATCCGGCGGAACCTGCCGGTCGCGGACAACGGGCTATTGTTCTTTGCCGGTCCTAACGGATTCAGCTCTGACTGGCAGGGTTTTCTGGCCGGCGCCCCGTACTTCGGTGAGGCCGGTGGGGGCGTGGGCAATCACGACTATCGCATTCCCGCGTACGCGTGGTTCGCACAGGATGACTATCGCGCGACCCGGAACTTGACGCTGAATCTCGGTTTCCGCAACGAGTTTGTAGGTGCCCCGTACGACGAGCTTTGCCATCTGGGTAATGTGAATCCTCAGTTGGCCAATCAAACCGGGCAGCCCTTCGTCTACCCCACATGCGTGAGTCAATTCAATCTTCCAGGGCTGAGCGGAACCCTCAATCGGGCTGCGCTGAACAATGAATTCGCCACGGTTTGGGAGCCTCGCATCGGCTTTGCTTACGATTTTCTGGGCCGCCACGATACCACCATCCGCGCCGGGTACGGCATTTACAGCGTGCGCGAAGATTTGGGCGCAGTCGACAACCTCTCATTTTCAGCGCCGTTCTTTCCCATCGCGGTCAACTTCCTGCCAGGACCGGGCAGCCTGACCAATCTCTTCCAGCCCAATCCCAAAACCGGATTTACCGGGATTCCGCCTCTCGGCGTGCTGAGTCCGACTTTCGTACCCCAGGCTGCGCTCTTCAATGGCTTTTCGTCGGGCTGCACCCTCGGGAACGGAAACCTATCGACCAACCCGGAGCAGTGCAGCCCCGCCTTCACCGGCAACGTAAACAGCTTCATCGGCCTCGAAGTTCCGCTCCACTGGATCGCAGCCACAACCCAGCAGTGGAACTTCACGATTCAGCATGAGATTGGCAGAAACTGGTTCGTCGAGGTCGGATACGTCGGAACCAAAGGATCGCATCTGCGCTCGACCTCCGATCCCGACCAAGCCACTTTAGCCACGCCCCAGAGTCCGGTCACGATCCCCGGGGTCAGTTGCGCCGGCGTAAGGGCAACCGGGAATTCGTGCCCGATCGTGGACACGACTGCGGAGAACGCCAACGCCCGGGCACCCTTCCTTGGGCTTGCTCCCAGCGCATTCGAGTCATTCGCCCCAAATTCCGACTCACACTACAATTCGCTGCAGGCAACCGTCTCGCACCGCTTTGCCCAGGGACTGTATTTTCAAGCCGCGTACACTTTTTCCAAGTCGATTGACGATGTTTCGACGGCCACCGTCGCCTTCGATACCCGTTTCAACGATCAGACCAACGCCCGCGACTCTCGCGGACTTTCGGATTTCAACCGCGCGCAGCGCTTCGTGCTCAGCTCGGTTTACCAGTTACCGTTCTTCTCGCACGCAAGCGGCTTTACCGCAGGCGCTCTCGGCGGATGGGAACTCAGTGGCGTGATCACGCTGCAATCGGGCCTGCCATTTACGCCGATTGATTCGGCTGGAGGAAGCTCTTACGCTCTCAGCAGTCCGAACCTCGCTACCCCCACTTTCGCCCCCGGTTTTAGTTGTGCCAACGCTCCCACGAATGGAGGCAACGAGGCCAGGCTCGGCCACTGGGCCAACCCCGCGGCCTACATGCCAGATGCGGTCATACCGCTGGCCAACGGCGCGCCCGGAGATGCCACCGGCTACGGCAACGCTCCCCGCAACTGCATCATCGGACCAGACCAGACGAACGTGGACTTTACCGTCGGCAAGACTTTCAAGATCACCGAGCGCCAAAGTCTCCGCTTCCGCACCGACTTTTTCAACCTGTTCAATCATCCATCGTTCGCCAATCCGTCGGCGACCGACATCGAGAGTCCAAGCTCTTTTTCCCAAATCACCTCAGTCGTCGGCACGCCGCGGCTGATCCAGTTCTCGTTGAAGTACGCGTTCTGAGGAGGGACGCTAGGCGATTCTAGTACGGCTGTTGTCTCGTGTAACTCTTACAAAGAGTCGCAGAGCAGCGAAGGACTGCAGCCCACGGCATAAGCCGTGGGTACGAAAATGAGAAACTAACAAGCCCCAGCGGAGCGAAAGATGATGGCAAGCGAGGCTCGGGGTGCGGCTCCGCGTGTTTTACAGACGTTAAGTTCCTGTGCCAGCCAGTGGATGATTGTGGCGCAGCATACTCCAGCTCGTTCTCATAGATCGCTTCCAATCGTAAAGGACTTGTAAGGCGAGGATAAGTACCACTTCGGTGCCGAGCAGAAACGGCCGGGGTGAGCTGACAGGGGTGAATTGACCGGTGTAGGGCGGACACTCCTGTCCGCCGCCGTGGACCGTGATCTGAAACTAAGAACCCAGCAATCCCGGAACCATGCCAGTGCTATCCGTGAGCACTTCGGCTATTATTTATTAAGCAACTCATTAGCTGTTTGACAATCAGACGACATGGGTTGAAAAGTCCTCGCGCCGTGCGCTAACTCCTTATTCCGGAATATTTTGCGTATAAGTCCGTATCGCTCAAAGATCTGAGTGGTAGTCCGCCCGTAACCCCATCATTCCAAAAGATCAGGGGCCGTTACTGAATGGTAAATTCCCAAAACGGACGCGGACTCACCACACCTTGCAAACCTTGTCCGGCGGACTCACCATCGGCTGACCTGCTTTGCACGAAAATGCGTGTGAAAATTCTGGCATGTTCACGACTACGCCGTTGATGCGGTATTGCGCGGTCGAATGGGGATCGGTCACGGCCCGAACTCGCAGATCCTCGTCGCGCATGTTGGCGCAATCCCATTGCGCAAATCCGATGAAGAAACGTTGCTCAGGCGTGAGGTCGTCAACCGGGTGCAACGTCTTGTCCTTGGTCGCGTCTTTCCAGGCCATGAAGGCCAGAATCTCACCACCCAGGTCGGCCACGTTTTCGCCGAGGGTGAGTTCGCCGTTGATGTGGATGTCATCAACCATGACATATTGCGAGTATTGATCGGCGACGCACTTGGTGCGAGCGTCGAACTTTTCGCGATCGTCTTTGGTCCACCAGTTCTTCAAGTTGCCCTTAGAGTCGAACTGGCTGCCCTCGTCGTCAAAGCCGTGGGTTAATTCGTGACCAATGGTGCCGCCGGTGTCGCCGTAGTTGGGAGCGTCGTCCATCTTGGGGTCGTAGAGCGGCGGCTGCAGTACCCCAGCCGGGAAGTTGATGTCGTTCATCTGCGGGTTGTAATAGGCGTCCACCGTGGCCGGCGAAATTTCCCACTCGCCGTGGTCGACGGGCTTGCCAATTTTGTTGATGTCGCGATGCTGCTCGAACTCGGCCCCACGCAGGATGTTCCCGGCAAGGTCGTCGCGAACGATTTTTAGCGAACTGTAGTCGCGCCACTTTTCGGGATAGCCGATCTTGTTGCGAATCGCCGCCAGCTTGGCCAACGCCTGTTGCTTGGTTTCCGGGCTCATCCAGTCGAGCTGCCGGATACGCTGTCCCATGGCCGCTTCGATGCGATTCACCATGTCCAGCGTGCTCGCCTTCAATTCGGGCGAGAATACTCGGCGGACGTAGACCTGTCCCAGCGCCTCACCCAAGTTGTAATCGGTGAACTCTACGCAGCGTTTCCATCGCGGCTGCATCTCTTTGGCGCCGCGCAGATACTTGCGATAGAACTCAAAATTTTCCTGCATAAAGTTGGCAGACAAAAAAGGCGAATACTGATCGGCCACATGGAAGCGCAGATAGTTCTTCCAGTTCTCCAGCGGTTCGCTGGTGAGTTCCGTGTTCAACTGTTTATAGAACGCTGGAGCGCCGACATTGAGGATTTCGAACTTCGGATACTCCAACTCGCGATAGTAAGTTTCCCAATCAAAATTCGGTGCTAACTGGATGAGCTCCGCAAGCTTCATTTTGTTCTTGAGCTTGTAAGGATCGCGACGCTCGACCTGCGTCCAAGAAGCTTTGGCCAACGCCGTTTCCATACGCAGGATGATCTCCGCATTCTGCTTCGCGGCTTGGGGACTGTCGCCCAGCAGTTCGAAGATCTTCTGCACGTGCTGGACGTAGCGCTCGCGAATTTCTTTCGACTTGGCATCGTCTTTGGTGTAGTAATCGCGATCGGGCAATCCCAGACCGCCCTGATCGAGATCGGCAATCTCCTGTTCAGAGTTGTCAGGGTCCTGGGTTGAGCCGGCGACAAAGAGAATCGTGCGGCCGAAAGGAAGAGGCAGGCGGGCGACTAGCGGAGCCATGTCGTGCGCTGACTTGAGAGCAGCGATGGCATCCAGTTGTGGCTGAATCGCAGCCACGCCGCGTTTGTCCGCAGTGGTCTCGTCCATGCAGGACGCATAGAAGTCGCCAATCTTTTGTGTGACCGCATCGCGCTGCGGCGTGCTCGGTCCGGACTGCTCAAGAATACTTCGCAAGAAGATCAGATTGTCCTGGTAAAGCTTGCCGTAAACGCTCCACGAAGTCTGATCCGGGGGAATCGGATTCTTCTTCTGCCAGCCTCCACAAGAGTAATGATAAAGGTCAACGCAGGGATCGATCGACTTGTCCATGGCCGTGACATCCAGGCCGGGGATGTAAGGCAATGCGGGTTCATCTTTGGCGGGAGCGTTGCTTTGAGCTGCGGCCAGAGATGCTGCGACCAGGGAGAGAAAGAAGATGTAGAACGCGAAGATTCGCTTCATATTTACCTTGGACTTAGGTGCCAGCAAAGAGTCACCCAGCGACCGGATATAGTAATGGGAGCATGGCTTCTTCGCCAAGTGAAGCCGGTGCGCCGTAGCTCCACTTATTTCAGAGAATGTCATCCTGAGCGAAGCGAAGGATCCATGCATTTTGCCCGAACCGTGGGAATGCAGAGATCCTTCGCTACGCTCAGGATGACATCACTCATCTCATGTGACGAAATGACCGCTCCACCGCGCAGGATGAGGCGTCCGGGCCTACGTGGGCATCGCGGGCATTAAGCCCTCGGCGTCGTGGATGCTTTCGCCGGTCGAGGCTTTTCGCGTGGTCCCGAGGCACGTGGAGGCGACTCTACTTTCGCAGCCGTTACTTGAATCAACGATCGATTACCCACACGGATGAAGCTCAACTCTCTGGCGGCCAGTAGGGCATTGATGGCTTCCTTCACCCGCGAGCGGGGAACGAAGTTGCCGAAAAATGATTCCAGTTCTTGCAGATCAGCCGCGACCACGCAGTCCAGATATTTCGAAATGAGCGCGGAGAGCGATTCTCCGACCGAAAGGTTTATGCCTTCGCGCACCGCATCCGGCGACCAGCGAAAGAGGACGTCCCAAAATGCGCCTTGATCCGGATTGTAATCGACCCGCGTGATGCGCAGCCGGGACCACAACTCACCCAGCGCATGATCGAGAGCCGTGAAAGATACGCTGCCGCCGAGCACGTCACGCATCTTCTGCTTGGAGATGGGCCCATCCCGTTGGATTAGCTCGAACGCGTCGCAAGCTAACTGCGAGTATTCCGAGTGCGGCTTCGGTTTCGGCGCCAACTTGGGATTGCGCTCCCCGACCAGTGCATAAAAATAAGGAAAGATGGAAGGCGCAATCAGGAAAGCATTGTTCTCATCGAACCGGTTGGCTTCGTAAGCCGCGCGGTCCCGTAACAGACGAACCATCAACTCGGTCGCCTCCCGGGCCCGCGAGTCCGCGAAAGCGTGCTGCCAGGTGGGCAACTGTTGATCGGAACCAACCCAGGCTCCGATGAACGTGGGCACGAGCACTTGTTGCCGCATGGGATACATCATGCAGAATCCGACCGACTCAAGGAACAAGCGGGCCTCGTCGAACGTGCGGACAGCACGTCCCGTGAGATGCCACCTCTCGCGTCGAAGCTCAGTGAGTTCCTGCTCAGTCATAAAAAACAGCTCTCAGCCTGAAAGGCCGATTGCTCGTTCCTCAAATTCGTTTGAATGCCTTCTGAATATCCTTCATTGAGTATCGCAGAACTACCGGGCGGCCGTGAGGGCAGGACATTGGGCAGTCGGTTTTGGCTAGCTCCGCCAGCAGCCACTCCAGTTTATTCTGCTGTAGCGGCATGTTGACCTTGATGGCGGCGTGGCAGGCGATGGATGCCGCAATCCTCGCACGGACTTTCTCCATGTTCAGCGCCTGCTCTTCGCGAGAAAACTGGTCGAGCAGTTCGTGCAGCATGTGCTCGATCTGGGGAGCCTCCACGCCTGCCGGGGCGACTTTTATGGCGACGCTTCGGGTTCCGAACGGTTCGGCCTCGAAGCCGTTCTGGTTTAGCTCTTCGGAAATCTCGGCAAAGACCGCTTGCTGGGCGGGCGTTAGTTCGAGGACCAGCGGCATGAGCAGACGCTGGCTTTCCACTTTTTGTGCCGCCCGCTGCTTCAGAACTTTTTCAAACAGCACCCGCTCGTGAGCCACGTGCTGATCCACGATCCACAGACCCTCGTGATTCACCGCGAGGATGAATGAGTCGCGAATCTGCCCTAACGGTTTGAGCGAGGCCAGGGATGGCGTGAAGTCGCCGGGTTGCTCTGACTCTTCGGGCAGCGGTGGAGCACAGTTGTCGTCTCCTATCACCTCGGAAACCACTTGCGGGGCGCGAACCAAGGACAGAGCGGCGTTGCCGTCGACCGCGATTCCATCGACACCAAAGTGAAATCGCTCGGTGATCGGTGGAGGCACTCGCGCTTGCAGCGTGAATGCTTGCGATTCGGCCGCAGCGGAGAGGGTGCGCGAGGCGGCCGAATCCCCGGGGACAGAACGAGATCCGGGAGTGAGCGAGGGACCCGCGGTTGGATGCGCATTGATCGCTGTCATGAACTGCGGCACGGGGCGCGCCTGCATCAAAGCCGCTCGCACGGAATCTCGCACAAAGTCATGCATCACCGATTGCTGGCGGAAGCGCACCTCGGTTTTCGAGGGGTGCACATTCACGTCTACTTCGCCGCTGGGCAACTCGAGGAAGAGCAGCACCACGGGATAAACCGTGGGCGGCAGAATGTTGCGGTAAGCCTCAATAAGCGCATGCTGAACGAGCCGGTCGCGGATCAGCCGCCCATTGACGAAAACGTAAATGGAATTGCGATTGAGTTTTTGAATCTCAGGCTTCGACACGAAGCCATGCACGCGCATTTCGCCGGGTTCGACCGGACCCTGCTCTTCATCTTCTTCCCGTCGCCAGGGCGGGGGCTGTGGTAAGCCAACGTGCGCGAGAGGTTGCACCGCTGCTATAGGAATAAGCTGGTCGAGAACATCCTTGCCAAACACCTGGTACACGCGCTCGCTCGATCCCGCCACCGGCGGCGCAACCAGGATCGCGTTCGTGGCGGAGTGCAGCTCGAAGTGCTTTTCGGGGTGGGCCAGCGCGTAATGCGTGACCAGCGATGCAATATGTGAAAGCTCGGTGGACTCCGCCCTCAGGAACTTCTTCCGCGCCGGCGTATTGAAAAACAGGTCTCGGATGGTGATCGAAGTTCCTGCCGGGAGTCCGGCTTCTTCCACTTTAGAGATTTTTCCGCCATTGATTTCGACGACAGTTCCAGAGTCCTCATCTGGGGCGCGCGTCTCCAGGTGAAGGCGGGAAACCGAGGCAATCGACGGCAATGCCTCGCCGCGAAATCCCAGAGTGGCCACGCCAAGCAGGTCTTCGGCATTCTGGATCTTCGAAGTGGCATGGCGCTCGAAGGCAAGCAGGGCATCGTCACGAACCATGCCACATCCATTGTCGGTGATCTGGATGAGCTTCTTGCCTCCAGCTTCGACCTGAATTTTGATGCGTGTGGAACCGGCATCAAGAGAGTTTTCCAGGAGTTCCTTGACCACGGAGGCGGGACGCTCGACCACTTCGCCGGCGGCGATTTTGTTGGCCACGGATTCGGAGAGAACGTGGATGCGTCCCATGAGTTGGGGGTAAGTGCCAAGTTTCGCAGATGGCAGCGGACAAAGCAAAGGCGGCCTCGGATTCAACCGATGAGCGCGGACAAAAACGTTGAACTTGGATAAAGATGGCAGTGCAACCCTCGCACCCATGTTATGTTTAGTTCCTTCCTGGTTTACAGATTATGGGCGAGGTCCAGATCAGGAGAACATCATGATGGAGATATCGCGTACGGATTGCGGCGTGTCAGCGGTCTGGGTTTTTGCCAACTTGAGCTTTACCGCGATGCGAGCGCAAGGGAAGGGAAGGATATTCTGGAAAGTATTGACCTTTATTTTCGGTTTTCCAGGTACGTTATTGACCTTGTTCGTTGTAACCGAAGGCGGCGAGCGGGCTTACGGTGTCGACATGCCGCGGAAATCTGGGACGCAATAGAAGATGATCCGTTCGTATAAAGGGATTACTCCAACCATTCCGGCCTCGTGCTATGTCGATGATTCGGCCCAAATCATCGGCGACGTGGTTCTGGGCGAACACGCCAGCGTTTGGATGAACGCCGTGCTTCGCGGTGACGTGCATTCCATCCGCGTGGGCGCACACTCGAATGTCCAGGATTGCAGCGTGCTGCACGGGATGAAAGAGCAATACGGAGTCTTCATCGGTGAGTACGTCACGGTCGGCCATTCGGTGACGCTGCACGGTTGCGTAGTCGAAGATCGCTGCCTGATCGGGATGGGGTCGATCATTTTAAATGGCGCGCGCATTGGCGCAGGCTCGATCATTGCGGCGGGCACGCTGATTCCGGAGAAGACAGTCGTCGTGCCGGGATCGCTCTGGTTGGGCTCTCCGGGGAAGTTCCGCCGCAAGCTGGAGGAGAAGGATCAAGAGAGCATAATGCGCTACGCGAACAATTATCTGGGGTACAAAGAATCGTACTTGCGGGAGCGTTGACCACCAACATCTCTCGGAGATGTCATCCTGAGCGCAGCGAAGGTTTCATGCATTTTGCCTGTACCAGCGAGTACAGAGATCCTTCGCTACGTTCAGGATGACAAGGTTTAAGCCAAAAGCAAATGATCAAAGCTGTCCGAGGAACGCGCGATCTTCTCCCGCCGGAGACGGCGCTGTGGAATTTCGTCGAAGCCACGGTCCGCGATGTCTTCCGCGACTATAACTTCCACGAGATCCGCACGCCGGTCTTCGAGGAGACGCAACTGTTCGCACGCTCCGTGGGCGAAGAAACGGACATCGTCGCAAAAGAGATGTATACGTGGGAAGACCGCGCCCGGGCGGAGAGCGAAAAAGGTCAGTCGTTAACCCTTCGTCCGGAAAACACTGCTGGGGTTGTACGTGCTTACATCGAGCACAAGCTTTGGGATCGCGGCCTGAACAAGCTTTACTACATTGGGCCACAGTTCCGGCGCGAGCGTCCGCAGAAGGGACGATATCGGCAGTTCTATCAGATAGGTGCCGAAGTCATCGGTCCGGCGAGCGCGGGCAGCGAGTCTCCTGCGCGCGACGCCGAGATTCTGGAACTACTGGCCACTCTGCTTGATCGGCTCGGTATCGAAAATTGGACGCTGCAATTGAACTCGGTCGGTTGTCCCAACGATCGCGCCGCGTATAACGAAGCTCTGCGCAAGGCGCTTGAGCCTGTCGTCGGACAAATGTGCTCTGACTGCCAGCGCCGCGCCGTCACCAATCCATTGCGCGTGTTCGACTGTAAGGTTTCTGCGGATCAGCCCATCATCGAGAAGCTGCCGCGCATCAGACAGTTTCTTGACGAGCCTTGCCGCCGACATTTCGAGCAGGTGCAAGAGATCTTGAAGTCAGTAGGGGTCGAGTTTCAACTAAACGACCGCCTAGTTCGCGGCCTGGATTATTACAGTCGAACCGCGTTTGAGTTTACGCACGGCGCCTTAGGCGCGCAGAATGCGATTCTCGGGGGCGGGCGCTACGATGGTCTTTCTGAATCGCTCGGCGGCCCTAGCGCTCCCGGGATTGGGTTTGCCATTGGTGAGGACCGTCTCGTGCTTGCGCTGAAGGAATCGGCGGAAGCGGTACAGCGCAAGCCCGATGTCTATATCGCACCATTAGGCACGGGCATGGACCGCGAGGCAGCTCGCCTGGCGCGCGAGTTGCGCCGCCACGATATTGTCGCCGATTTGGGTGACGAAACTTTTCGTCTGAAGAAATCTTTTGAGACGGCGAGCAAGCTAGGTGCGCGCTTCATCCTGATTGTGGGTGAGAACGAAGTCAAAGCCGGTGCCTTCGCGTTGAAACATCTCGAGAGCGGGGAGCAGGTGTCCGTGCCTCGCGCCGAGCTGGCGCAGAAGATTCAGTCAGCAGGTTAGCCGGCATGCTTTTGATCACATCGATTGGAAGATTTCTCCTCCGCGTTTTCTGCGGCCCGTTCTCGGCGCTCTCTGCGTTTTAAGGTTTTTTGGCGTACCCGGCAAAGACCGATCGGAAATCGCCGAGGCCGCAGAGAACAGCGGTAGAGTATGCGGAGAGACGCTAAAGAAAGCGATTGACACACCGCCTGTAACCAAGCAATCCGGCACAATTAAACCATCACCATTTATAATTTGGAATTCCTATATCAGCTGAAAGGCATACCTTGCTCGACTTCTTAGGCGACCTGCAACGCACCCACCGCTGTGGCGCTCTAGGCGCCTCCGATTCTGGGCAGCGAGCCGTGCTCATGGGATGGGTCAACCGGCGCCGCGATCTTGGCAATCTCATCTTCGTGGATATCCGCGACCGTTCCGGCATTACTCAGGTCGTGTTCAACAAGGAGCGCGATCCGGCGGTACATGAAAAGGCCAGCCAGCTTCGCAACGAATACGTTGTCGCCGTGATTGGCAAGGTCAAGCAGCGCACTGCGGACACAATCAATAAGAACATCCCCACCGGGGAAGTCGAATTGATTGCGGAGGAGTTGCGCATACTCAACGAATCGAAGCAGCCGCCGTTTCTCCCCGGTGACACGGTTCTGCCCAACGAGGAAATGCGGCTCAAGTATCGGTACATCGATTTGCGACGCGATGCCATGCAGCAAAATATCGAACTGCGGCACAAAGTTGCGATCGCAATTCGCAGCTACCTTTCGGCGCAGGGATTCTTCGAAATTGAAACCCCGTTCATGACCCGTTCGACGCCAGAAGGTGCGCGCGACTATCTCGTTCCCAGCCGCGTGCAGCCAGGAAGCTTTTACGCACTGCCGCAATCGCCCCAACTGTTCAAGCAAATTTTGATGATTTCGGGCTTCGACCGGTACTTTCAGATCGTGCGCTGTTTCCGCGATGAAGACTTGCGCGCGGACCGCCAACCGGAATTCACCCAGATCGATTTGGAAATGTCGTATCCACAGCCGGAGCGCGTGTGGGAGGTGGTCGAGGGATTTCTGACCGCGGCATTCAAGGCTGCCGGACACGAGATTAATACTCCGTTCCCGCGCATGAGCTATGATCACGCGATTCGCCTGTACGGCAGCGACAAGCCCGACATGCGCCTGCCCGCGATGACTGATGTGTGTGCGGCATTCACTGGGGAGAATCTCACGACCCTGGCTGTGAGTGCGAGTCTTCCTGTCGTCGCTATCCGTATTCCGAAAGTCGGCGAGCTTTCCCGCAAAGAGCGTGATGAGATCAAGCCCCTGTTCATCGCGAAGGGTGGCGCGAAGCTATTTGAAGACTTCAAGCGGCTGGAGAAGAACTTTCCTGAAGCTGCGGCCAAGATTCGTCAAGCAACCGGAGCTGAAGCGGACGACCTGCTCGTGGTCGTTGCCGGGGACGGCAAGCCGGCTGAGCACAAATCTGAAGGCGGTGTGAAGCCTGAAGTCAAACAGCATGACCACGCTGTTTACACGGCTGCGGGCTTGCTGCGTCTCGCGCTGGCGCAGAAGTATGCCGACCGGCATGGTGATTTCAAAAAGAGCGGCGATCCTGCCAAAGACTTCCGCTTTCTCTGGGTCACGGATTTTCCTATGTTTGAGTGGGACGAGGAGGGCAAGCGCTGGGCTGCCGCGCATCATCCGTTTACTTCGCCGCACGAGCACGACATGGACAAGCTGGAGTCGGATCCCGCTTCCGTGCGGGCTCTGGCCTATGACGTGGTGCTGAACGGAACCGAGTTGGGGTCCGGCTCGATTCGTATCCATCGCCAGGATATTCAGAGCAAGATTTTCCATGCGCTCGGCATGACCGAAGCAGAAGCCCGTGCCCGCTTCGGTTTCTTCCTCGAAGCGCTGGAGTATGGCACGCCTCCGCACGGCGGCATTGCTCTGGGATTGGATCGCATTGTGATGATTCTCGCCGGAGCCGACAGCCTACGCGAGGTAATCCCGTTCCCGAAGACGGCACGGGCCGTGGACTTGATGGTGGATGCGCCGACCCCAGTGACTGAGTCACAGCTCAGAGACCTGGGGATACAGGTTAAGAAGTAGTTCTTGTTGGTGCTCAGCTCTGTTTGGACGGGCGGGAAGGCCCGTCCTCCACCGACTCAGTTTTCGGTCACTTGTGGGGGCGCTGGGGCGCGGGGCGCTTTCGGTGCTTTCGGTGCTGGCGGTGCTTCTGGCGCCCCTTCCGGCATTGACGAGGTCTTGCGGATTTCGATGGTTCCGTGCTCGTTGTTGACGACCAGGCGTGGTCCACCTCCGCCTACCGTGCCTGTGGCAATCGCTTGATCGTTCGAGTTGTCGATCTTCAGTTGGTCGAAATCGGTCTCGACTTCTCCGTTCCGCGCTCGCGCGTCCACCTGGAAGGCTGCTTTGTCGGGCAAGTAAATCTGGACGTCGCCTTTGCGATTGTCGACCTGGATGCTGCCCATCTTGTTCATGTGCAGTTCGATCGAACCGTTTTCATCTTGCAGCCGCACGTCGCCGGAGACGCTGGTCAGGCGAACGTCTTTCGATCTGGTGTTCAAGCGCAACGGGCCCATCAGGTTGGAGGCCTGCAAGTCACCCGAGTCCAGGTCCAGATCGCCGTCCAGACGCGCAAAATCCATATCGGTGCGGGACGACTTGAACATGACGGGCTGGCTGATCTTGGCCAGCTTTACGCTCTCCATGAATTCGCCATCGAGATGCACGGTGCCTTTGATGTCTTCGATCGAAACATCGTTGGCGCGGCCGTTAATGGAGACATCGGAGGTCACTTGTGAAATTCGCGCAGAGCTGTGATCCAGGTTGAGGCTGACCTTCCCGTCAATGTCTGTGCTGGTGACCTCACCGTGCTGACTTGTAATGTCGAGGTTCCCCTCGCGTCCGATAATACTGACGTCGCCGTAACGGGTGGAGGCGACAACCGCAGCCTTGCGGGGAAGGGAAATATCCAAATCCTCCGCCACCCAATGATCGCCGGCTCCCTGATTGTTCGCGTTCAGAGTTACGACACTTCCGCTGACAGTGATCTGGGGCTTCGTGCCGGCATTCCATTTGTCGGCATCTCCCGGACTCTCGGCGTTAATGCGCTTGTGGACGACCACGCGAATCTGATCGTCATCGGAGGCAATAATATTCACCACGCCACGAGTGTTGGTAACGTGGAGGCTGGCTCCGGCAGGGAAGGCCTGAGCGAGTTGGTCGTCAAAGTTATATTTGGAGCCGAAGAGTGTGAAATCGTTATCGTCATTGATGTCGATCTGGTCTTTGAGTTGTCCCCAGTTGAAGCGGGACGCCTGAGTCGCGATCAGTCCAAAAAAGATGATGGCTATGATCAGAAATATTCCACCGGCACTAAGCCCGGAGGCCCGCGTGCCCTGCCTTTGCGCATGCTGATATTCGATCAGCTTGATCACGCCCGAAATGATAAGCAGAATGGGCCAGTAGTGCGCGAACCAGCGCCCGAGGTTGTGCCAGTCCAGCACGCCCATGGTTCCGAGCAAGAACACGGTACCCATGGCGATCAAGATAATCGGGCCCGAAAAAGACCGCCGGTAGCGAGGCGGAGGAACCTGGATGGGGCTAACCATTTCTCACCTCAGTTGTGGGCGCCTGGACATCGCTGGTTACGGTGCCTGTTGGCTCCGGTCCAAGCGGCATCGTTGGCGGAGCCGGTGGCGTCTTGCTTTCCAACAGCTTGGTTATGCCGATGGCAAGAAGCAGCACGGGCCAGGTACGGTGCCAGCGCGGACCGTTCATGTCCTCGATAAGCGAAAGAAATCCCACGGTGATCAAGACGACTGGGCCGACAAAGCTGTTTCTGCGGCGAATCCGGGTATAAGAACTAAGCCGGGAACCGACGTAGCCTAAGCGGACGGCAAACATCCAAATTCCGAGGCCAATCAAAAAGAACGGCCAGAGGCGGTCCCATCCAAACGCGAAGACGCCCGCAGTCTGCAGTAGGAACAGGACGCCCAGACCAATCAGAACCACAGCGGCCGTGGGAATCCTGGCGTGACCGGATGTTTCCGTTGCCGCGGTCGGTTGCATCGGCTGCCCCGGTTGTGCTGGCTCGGCTCCAAATGCCTGAGCAAGTCCAAGCGGATCAGGAGCGGGCTCACCCTTCTGGATCGCCCTAGCCGTATGCACGGCATCGATGATCTGCCAAACGTAAAAGAAAGCGATCCCCAAGCCGAGGATAGTGTTCAGACCCGCGTTGTCTACAACCGTCTCGCCCCACACCAGGAGAGTGAAAATCACCAGGTGTGCCAACCCCTTGGCATACTGACCGCAGTAAACCGCACCCACGCCGAAGGGAAAGAAACCGGCGAGAATGCCTGCCACCGCTGGGTTCGGCCCAGAACTCGGCACGACAGGCGCGGGAGCGGAAACGAATCCCGCAGCGGGCGGCACAACGGCAGGCTGGACGCCTTGCAGTCGATCGGCCAGGCAGTTCTCGCAATAGATCACACCCTTCACGTCTCGAGTGCAGCTGGCGCATAGCGGCTTGCCGCAAGTGCGGCAATACGCGACGGGCGCAATATCGGGATGGTTGGCGCAGTTCATGAAAACCTCCTGTGTGTGGCCAGTATCACTACAGGTGGGTCATCGTTAAGGGAGGCAAGTATCACCTGGCTCCCCTCTTGACTGTAGTTGCGATCCTGTCTGGGTTCAGGCTGTCCACTGGTGTTATCGTTCCTCTGATGCCGGTCTTTCGGTTCTTCTTGCGGCGCAGGTTCGACGGGCATGGTAGCTCGTTTGAACTCCCGCACGCGCGATTCGATCTCATAGACGAAGCGGATATTCTCGTAATACTTTACGACTTTGCCGGACGTCTCGTAATAGTTGCGTTTGATGGCGCTGGGCCGCAGATCAGCATGACGCAGGTCGCTCAACTTGACCCCCGCCAGGCTCATCGTAATAGAGAGTGAAAAGAACGCCATGCCGAACGACATGGCAAAGCGTGGTTGCTTGGCGACGCCGAGGATCGGGCTGACCAGCAAGCTCGCCCAATCTTGCATGCGCTCGAACCACGAAATCTGTGAGGGAGTTCCCGCGTCTGCGCGCAAGCGGACCGTGTCCACCCCGCTCGTGGCGGCAAGGATGCTGTCCACCAGGTTGACCGGAGGATCGACTTCTACGAGTTCGTGCAGCCAGCGCAGGCCCGCATCGGCTTCCGCCAGCAGCGGCCCGCAGGTCGGACAGATTCGCGCGTGAGCCTGGAAGCGCTCCAGTTTCTCCCCGCTCAAGCGCTGGTCGAGCGCGTCACTCAGAACAGCGTCGAACTCGCCGCACTGCATGCCGTTCTTGTTGTCCGCTGCCATTACATCACCTGTTTATATGTACGTTGTAGCAGGCGCGCAAGTTCCGCTCGCCCGCGATTTATTCTTGACTTCACGGTTCCTTCTGGAACCTTGAGTATGGTGGCAATCTCCTTGTAATCCATGTCTTGCAGATCTCGAAGGATGACAGCCTCGCGCAGGTCGGGAGACAGCTTCTGTAGCGCCTTGTGCACCGTCTCCTTGACCTCGCGGCTTTGCGCCCGCGCATCCGGGGTTAAGGCATTATCGTGGATTTGCTCGCTTGGCGGCATGGCATCTTCGTGCTCGGAAGGCGGCGAATCGAGCGAATCGGTCATGCGATCCTGCTTGCTCTTGCGGAAGTGGTCGACCAGCAGGTTTCGCGTGATGGTCGTCACCCAGGTCATGAAGGCCCCGCGTTCGACGTCGTAGGACTGAAGGGTCCGGTACATCTTAATGAAGACCTCCTGGGTGAGGTCCTGGGCATCGTCGCCCGAGCCTGCAAATCGATAGCAGATGTTGTAGATGCGCCGGTGGTAGCGCTGGACGATCTCCTCCCACGCAGCCGCGTCGCCCGCAATACAGCGGCGAACCAGCATGGCGGCGACTTGCGCGTCTTCCAACTTGCACTCCTGGAACTCCTGGCTTCGACCCGGTTGTGGCGAATCAAAGCGTTCAACCGCTTTTGTACCCCAACCCTAACACTCCATAACACATACGTGTCTATGGCCCCAAAAGTTCTTGAATTCTATGAGACTAGGCATTGTAACAGCGCTGTAAAGTGGAGCGAAGAAAGGGCGAAATGCATCGTTTGGCTTGAGTCTCGACTATTTTGATTCAGAACTAGATCTCCGGCGGAGGTACTAGAAATAAGCCATGTTCAGAAGTGAGCCTCGCCACCGGTTCGCCGGATTGAATAATCTGTGACTTTTGACGACGCCGACGGTATCGTGCAAGAGAGCGCGACCGCAGCTATGACCCTATTTACATTCGAGCAGATGCCGCGAAAGTGAGCATGGTTCCGGGAAGGCAATTGAACATTGGCGAGGCTTCCATAGCTCTCCCCTAGGCCAGAATCCATAAACGGCCAACCTGGGCGGGCGTGCTCAGAAAGGTCGCATATGCTGGGAAGAGATGATATTGACACTTGTGAAAAGAACCGACGGCAGCTTCAAGGTTTGCCGGTAATTCGACGGAACGTGGCCGGGATCGATCTCGGGAGCGAGCGCCACTGGGTATGCGCTCCGACCTTGGATGGGAGCAGTCGAGAAATAGCCAGCTTCGGGGCAACGACGCCGGAATTGATTGGCATGGCGGAGTGGCTGAAG
Source organism: uncultured Acidobacteriota bacterium (assembly GCA_963838905.1). Lineage (GTDB taxonomy): Bacteria > Acidobacteriota > Terriglobia > Terriglobales > Acidobacteriaceae > JABDBE01. Next base: position 819,647 of record CAWITE010000007.1, on the reverse strand, counting down.
GAACGCCATGTAGAGTCGGTAGCGATGGAGAGCACAGGAGTTTATTGGATTGCACCGCACGAGGTGTTGGAAGGGCAAGGTTTGCAACTGTTGCTGGTGGATACGCGGCAGTTGGCACGAGTTCCGGGGCGGGACAAGAAGACGGACCCGACAGATTGTGAGTGGATTCAGCGGTTGCACAGTTGCGGATTGCTGCGGGGGTCGTTCCGGCCCGAGGAAGCGGTCTGCTTGCTGCGAACGTTGGTGCGGGATAAGGCGAACCTGGTGGCGGAGTCTGGGGACTGGCTGCGGAGGATGCAAAAGAGCCTAGACCAGATGAACGTGCGCGTGCATCGTGCAGTTTCCGACATCGATGGGGTGACCGGGATGGCGATTCTGCGGGCCATCGCCGGAGGAGAGCGGGATGCCTTGCAGCTGGCGAAGTTGCGTGACCCACGCTGCAGCAAAACCGAGCAAGAGATTGCCGAACAATTAAGCGGGCATTGGCGGGAGGATCACTTGTTCAGCTTGCAGCAGGCGCTGAAGATGTACGACGCCGTACAGGAGCGAATGGCCGCATATGAGAAGGAAATCCTGCGGAGACTCGGGGAGATGGAACGAGAAGAGCAGCGGGGACAAACGGCACCGCCTCTGCAGAACACCAACAAGGCAAAGGCGATCAAAAAACGCGGCCAGGAGCTGAAGCGGCAGGCGTTATACCGAATGAGCGGCGTCGATCTCACACACATCGATGCCATCGGAGTGGAAACGGTCGAAGTGGTGCTCAGCGAGTACGGCCCAGATTTGAGCCGCTTCCCCACGGAGAAGCAGTTTGTCTCGCACGTCACCTTGGCGCCGCATGTGCCAAAAACCGGCGGCAAACCGGTGAAGAAGAAAAAGCGGAACAGTGCGAGCACGCGTGTTGCGGCCGCTTTGCGCATGGCCGCGCTCTCCATGCGCCACAGCCAGACCGCCCTGGGAGCGTACTACCGCAAGATCGCGCAACGGCGCGGCGGAGATATTGCAGTGTTCGCTACCGCCAGGAAGTTGGCTACGCTGATCTATCGGCTCCTGCGATGGGCTCAGCCGTACGTTGATGAAGGCGCAGCGGCCTATGAAAATCGCTATCTCCAGCAGCGCATCAAAAGCTTAACCGCCAAGGCCAAAGAACTCGGCTACCAGCTGACCCCCGCAGGAACTTAATGTAGAGAAGAAGTCACAGGCCAGTAGACGTAGCTTCCAGATTATCCTACGATTTCCATCGATGCCGCAGATCAACCAAGACTCCCTCATGGCTGTGCAGCCAGAGCTCACCTCTGGCGAAAGCGTTCTTTGGGCGGGACAACCTAACCCTCGCGTCATCTTTCATAGAGATGATTTGTACCTCATACCATTCAGCGTCCTGTGGGGTGGCTTCGCAATCTTTTGGGCGGCAGGGGTCTCCGGCTACTGGGGTTCTGGCCGAATGCTGGAAAACAATGGGCGTTTGGGATGCTGTGGGGTATCCCGTTTGTCTTAGTGGGTCAGTACCTAATTTGGGGGAGATTCTTCCACACAGGTTGGAAGAAGAAGCGCACTCACTATGCGGTAACGGAACGTCGTGTGATCGTGGTGCAGAACGGCAGGAAACGGCAAATGGCCTCCGCCTATGTCGACACCCTGCCGACTCTTATCAAGGAAGGCGGCTCGAACGGGATCGGGACTTTACGTTTTGCACAGGCCGAATCTATGTGGTCGGGAAGACGTGGATGGGGAGCGTGGGACGGAGTGAGCATTGGGAGCATTCCGACATTCCTGGACATAGACGATGTGGATTCAGTGTATCGGCTGGTGTCTGATTTGCGGGAAAGAACAAGGGCAACGAAACTTTCGTAGCGCGAGCACCGCCCCTTGCAAAACGCGAAAGATGGCATATTGCTAAAAACCTTGCTTGCTACGTCTCGGTTGGAAGCTACGATCCCGGCTCATCCAGTACGCGGCGCACATTGCGCGCCAGAGCGTCCAGCGAAAAAGGCTTTTGCAGAACGGTGGCAGACGGATCCATATCTTCATTCTCACCGTCCAAGGCGGAGTGTTCCGAGTAACCCGACATGAAAAGGACCTTCATCCGTGGGCGGAGCGGCGTCAGACGCTGCGCCAGTTCGCGGCCTCCGATATTCGGCATCACGAGATCCGTTACCAGAAGGTGAATCGGATCGGGATAGGCGCTGGCCATTTGCAGAGCCTCATTGCCGTCGACTGCGATTAGCACCTTGTAGCCGTTGCGCCGAAGAGATTCCCTGACGATATCGCGAATGCCATCCTGATCTTCCACAACCAGAACGGTTTCAGTGCCTTTTGGTGCCGTGGCGAGAGGAGGCGCGGTTTTGGATGGCGGTTGAAATTGCTCTGTACCAAACGGCGCGAGTCGAGACTGCTCGGATTTTTCGACCCGCTCTTCGACCCGGCATTCTTCAACCCAGTTCATCAACCCGAGATTCTTCGACCCGGGGAAGATAGATCTTGAAAGTGGTTCCACACCCCGCTTCACTGTCGACCCAGATCCAACCGTCACTATGCTTAACCACTCCATAGACGGTAGCCAGCCCCAATCCAGTGCCTTTGCCGGGTGCCTTGGTGGTGAAGAAGGGTTCAAACATGCGAGCCTGAGTTTCAGTATCCATCCCGCTGCCCGTGTCGCTGACTGCCAACATGACGTATTTGCCGGGCGGCGCTCCCTCGTGGTTTCGAGAATCGTTTTCGTCCAGTTCGACGTCGCTGGTTGTAATGGTCAGCCTGCCACCCTGCGGCATCGCATCGCGTGAATTGACGGCAACATTCAGGATCATTTGCTCCATCTGGCCGGGATCAGCTTTGACCCTCCCCAGCGAGGGAGCGGGCACGACTCTCAGTTCAATATCTTTTCCGATCAAGCGATGCAGCATTTTCGCCACTTCCGCAAGCACCACATTCAGATCGAGAACTTTAGGCCGGAGCACCTGCTTCCGGCTGAAGGCCAGCAGTTGCCCAGTCAGGGCGGCAGCGCGAGTCACCGCAGTTTCAATTTCCAGAACATCTTTGTTGGCTGGATCGTCTGCAGCCAACTGGTCGCGGAGATGCTCGTTGTGAGCTTGAATCAGCATTAACAGATTGTTGAAGTCGTGGGCTACGCCTCCGGCCAACTGGCCGACCGCTTCCATTTTCTGCGAGTGCCGCAGCTGATCTTCCAGCCGCTTGCGCTCGGTGATGTCATACATCACTCCCTGCATCAGCAGCCCTTGCCCATCGGTTTGTTGCAGCAGGACACCCTCGTCGCGAAACCACATCAGCCTGCCATCACGCGCACACATGCGGTATTCGGCCTGAAATAACTCGTGCGTTTCCTGAAACTGTTTCTCCGCCGCCAAAGCAATTTCCCGGTCATCGGGATGGATGTGATTCATCCAGTTCATAGGATCGGAAAGCCATTCCGCAGGCGAAAATCCCAGCATGGTTTCAATCTGTGGGCTCACATAGTGCCAGGGACCACCGGCGCCGAGTTCCGCAACGTAGGTAATCGCGGGCAGGCGCTCCACCAGAGTGCGATACCGGGCTTCCGCGGCCCGAAGCTCGGCCTTTGCCCGGTCCTGCTCGATCGCAATGCCCGCCAGGTGAGTGGCGTGCGAGATGAGCTGCAGATGCTTCGCGACCGGAGTACGCGGCTCCCGATAATAGATCGCGAACGTACCCAGGATCGTGCCGTCCTCCGAAGCGATTGGTGTGGACCAGCAAGCACGTAAACCGTGAGATAGCGCCTGCTCTCGAAAACTGGCCCAGAGCGCATCGGTGGCGATATCGGAGACGATCACAGGCTCTTTTCGATAGGCAGCGGTACCACAAGATCCCACGCAAGGACCGATCTGCACGCCGTTAATCGCCTTTGTGTACTCCTTGGGAAGGCTTGGAGCGGCGCCGTTCCGCAAGGTTGTGCCATCAGCATCGAGAAGAAGAACGGAGCAGAGCATATCGGAATGCTGCTTCTCGATTTGCTCACAAAGAACTTCAAGGACCTTCGGAAGCGGGGCTTGAGCCCTTATCATCCCCAATACTGTTTCATTGAGCTGCGACAGGGCTTCCGATAACTCCAGATTGTTTTCGTTCGAGGCCCTCTGAACGCCTGTGGACATGCGACTCCTACTGTGGGCTCCGCGAAACATGCTGAGCGAGGCCGACCGATTCGGGGCGGCCAAATCATTATTCCTTACTGGTAATGGACGCTAAAGTTACTAGAGTAACCAGCCGTTCCCAAAATGTCATCGAGAGAAATGATGAGCGGAGATTTTACTCGCTGGTGAAGTAATCCACGGTGACCGGATTTTCGAACAGGGAATAATCGCGCGTCACGACCGTGATTCCGCTGTCGGTCACGAAGTAGCGTTGACGGTCGGCTTCGGGATCATAGCCGATGGTTGTCCCTTCGGGGATATGCACGTCGCGATCGATGATGGCCTTGCGGATGCGGCAATGCCGGCCCACATTCACATGCGAAAAAAGGATGCCGTCTTCTATTTCGCTGTAGGAATTTATGCGCACATCCGGGGAGAGCACGCTGTTCTTCACCGTGCTTCCGGAAACGATACAGCCAGCGGAGACAATGGAATCGAGCGCGGTTCCGGTGCGCCCGGCTTCGGCGAAGACAAACTTGGCGGGCGGATACTGTCGCTGGTGAGTGCGAATGGGCCACTGCGAATCGTACAAATTGAACACCGGCGAGACCGAGACGATGTCCATGTTAGCTTCGTAGTAGGCTTCGAGCGTTCCCACATCGCGCCAGTACAGGGCTTCCTTCTTGTTCTCATCGACGAAATCAAATGAGTACACGCGGTACTCGTCCATCATTTTGGGCAGAATGTCCTTGCCAAAATCGTGGCTGGATTGCGCGTCTTCGGCATCCTTCAGCAGCGCGGGAATCAGCACATCGGTGTTAAACAAATAAATGCCCATCGAGGCCGAGACTTTTGCCGGATTGTAAGGAGAACGCAAATCGGTTTGCTTCGGTTTCTCCTGGAATCCGTTGACCCGGTGATCGCGATCGATATCGACCACGCCGAAGCGCGAGACCTCATCGGGGTCAATCTGGATGGTCGCCAAGGTGACGTCTGCCCCCGAGTCGGTGTGCTGCTGAAGCATCCTGCCATAGTTCATCTTGTAGATGTGATCGCCGGAGAGAATGAGCACGTGCTGCGGTTGCTCCGAGCCGATGGAATAAATGTTCTGGTAAACCGCGTCCGCCGTGCCCTGGTACCATTCCTCGCTGACCCTTTTCATGGGCGGCAGCACTTCAATAAACTCTCCAACTTCGCGTCCTAAGATATTCCAGCCTTCGCGCACGTGCCGGTTGAGTGAGAGCGCTTTGTACTGGGTCAAAATGTACACCCGGCGCAGTTCGGAGTTAAGGCAGTTCGACAAAGTGATGTCGATGATGCGATAGATCCCGCCAAAGGTCACGGCAGGTTTGGCGCGGTCGCGGGTGAGGGGATAAAGGCGCTCGCCTGCTCCTCCCGCTAATAAGACTCCGAGCGTATCTCTCATCGGCATCAGGCTCCCGCTCTTGGATGGCGGCTACGGCCCTCGTGGATGTACCGTAGTTTGCCGCCAACTAGGATCCCGCAGCGTACCGGGAAACGCTAAATACTAGCACAGCGGAAAAGCGAGTGGAGTTGGAGGGTGGCTCAGTCGGGCGAACGAACGGTTGAGGCTGTATTGAGAACAGTCCCCGCCTAGGTCACCTCAATGACAGGTAGATCGATACGTACCTGCGCACACTCGCTTTCCTTTTGTCCAATCTTGTAGCGAAACTCAACTCTGTCATGCGTCAGGTTCTGGCGCGTTCCAAACTTCCAAGTGTTGACAGTATCGAGAGTTCCTTTCTCAAGAATGGGAGGCCCAGATTTGGTTACTGCATTTATTACGGTTCCATCTTTGGCGATGTCATACGAACAAGCTTTGGCGAGTCACGTACCCTCGCGAAAGCGTATCGGTATTGACTTAGATAGCTGTAAAGGCGTGACTCCTATCGTCTAAGCGAACCCCCGCATGTCAAATCAGAAGCACTTCCATTTCCCTCACACGGATACGGCTCACACCGGGGTGATGGTAACCAGCACTTCCTCGCCGCTCAGCGACAGCTTTGCCCCGCCGTTTTGTGTGGCGCTCGCCTCCAACCGATCTGCAAGAAGTTCATGGCGCAGATAGGACTCGTGTGCCGCGATGGCTTCGGCGATGCGGGGCGAGGCGGAATAGCTGACTGCGATGCGGTCAGAAATATTGAGATTCATTGCTTTCCGCTGATCCTGGACCAGCCGGTTGAAGTCTCGGGCCAGGCCTTCCTGCACCAGCTCCGGCGTGAGCGTAGTGTCGAGCGCCAGGAACGTCCCTTGCTCAAGGATGCACTTAAGGTTCTCCGGACCTTCATAAGACAGAAGGATTTCGTCGGGCGCCAGCTCGAAGGTTTGCCCGTCGACTTGCACCTTATACGGACTGCCGTTCACCAGACTCTTGGGGTCGGCCTGACTCAGAGCCTGCGCAATCGCCTGCAGATACTTTCCGGCGCGCGGGCCCAGTTTCTTGGCGTCGGGTTTGAAGCTCACCTTCACCAGCTTTGTCTCGTCGTCGATGAGAACGAGTTTTTTGATGTTGGCTTCTTCGAGGATCTGTGCGGTGTACTCAGGATTTTCCAACACGCGGCGGTCGGCCGCATCTCTGGGGCGGACGTACAAGGTGCCGAGTGGCGTGCGGATCTTGGTTTTGCTCTGCGTCCGCAGGCTCAGGGCAAGGTTCTTGATACGGATGACGGTATCGATGCTTCGCTCCAACTCCTCGTCAATCAGCGAAGCATCTACCTGCGGATAACGGGTCAAGTGGACAGACTTGGGCGCCGACGGATCGACCGAGCACACCAGATTCTGATAAATCTCCTCGGTCAGAAACGGCAACGTCGGCGCCATCACCCGGGTGACGGTTGTGAGCACAGTGTAGATCGTTTGATACGCATCGGTCTCGTTCGCCCAAAATCGGCGGCGCGAGCGCCGAAGATACCAGTTGGAGAACTCGTCGTCGAAAAGTTGAAAGGCCTCGATTAACCGGTAATGTTCGTAATTATCGAACGCGCCGCGTGCTGCTTCCACCAATCGTTGCAGCCGGCTCAACACCCAGCGGTCGAGTTGATTGGTGATGGGAACCGCGGGGCCCGGCCTCCAGCCATCCGATCGAGCGTTGCTAACGAAGAAGCTGTAGCAATTCCAGAACGTCAACAATTTCCGCCGCGCCTCGCCGTCAATGGTCTGGCCTACATTGCTGGTGGGATGCAAGTCAGGAAAGTTAAGATTCTGCGCGGTCTTTTGTTCCGCGTAGATGTAGCGCATGACTTCGGCGCCCAGCGCCTCCGCTGCTTCGTCGAAGGCGATGGAGTTACCCTTCGACTTATGCATTTCTTCGCCACGCGCATCGCGAACCAGAGCATGTCCCAGCAGAGCCTTGAAAGGCGCGCGTCCGTCGATCATGGCACTCATCGCCAGCATCGAGTAAAACCAGTTGCGGAACTGGCCCGGAAAACTCTCGAGCACGAGATCAGCGGGAAACCACTTCTCCCAGTACGCCCGGTCGGTTGAGTAGCGCAGCGTGCTGAAAGGCACAATGCCCGCGTCCAGCCAAGGATTCCCCACATCGGCCACGCGTGAAGCCAAGCCGCCACACTTCTCGCAGCGGATCTTGACCGCGTCAATGTACGGCCGGTGCGGCGAGTTGCCCTCGAACGTATCCCAGCCCTCGACGGCGCGATCCTTCAACTCCTCGCGACTGCCGATGACCGTGAAGTGCTCGCACTCGCCGCAAACCCAAATGGGCAGAGCGAGTCCCCAGAAGCGCTTCTTCGAGATCATCCAATCACGCATGTTGTGCAGCCAGTCGAGTTCGCGCGCCTCGCCCTCGGGCGGAATCCAGCGGATGGTTGGCACAATTCGCTCGATGCGGTCGCGCCAGTCCATGCGGATAAACCATTCATCCACCGGACGGAAGACCAGTTCCGACTTGCAGCGCCAGCAATGCGGGTACACGTGCGGATAAGGTTCGCGGGCTACAAGCAACCCCGAGGTTTTCAAGGCTGCAATGACTTCGTCAGACACTTCATTGGCATTGCGCCCCGTAAGCGGACCGAACCCATCCTGAAAAACTGAACTCTCATCGAGCGGCGCAATGAACGGCAGATTATTTTCTCGGCCGAGCTCCTGATCCTCCGCACCGCAACCAGGAGCGATGTGGACCAGCCCTGTACCTTCCGCCTCGCTGATCTCTTTCCATGCGATCACGCGATGCGATTCAGCGGCAGTCTTGCCTTCTCCGGTTTGACCGTACGGGAAAACGCCGCCCGGCGTATTCTGTGCAGGCAGATCATCGAACGGGCCAGTGTAAGTAAGACCCACCAACTCACGTCCCGGAAGTTCTTGCAACACTTCGACCCCGCCGCTGCCTTTCAGGATGGTGCGGATCGAAGGCAGTTTGTGGACCTCGTGCTTGCCTTCGACCTGCAACTCCTGCACGCGGTCGCGCTCGAAGTTCGCCTTGGCGACGTAGTAAGTCCAATCCCCGTGCCGGACCTTCAAGTAAGTCATCTCCGGATTCACCGCGACCGCAACGTTAGACGCCAGCGTCCACGGAGTCGTGGTCCACACCAGCAGCGCTGTCTTCTCTTGGCCCTTAACGGGGAAACGAACGAACACTGAAGTATGCGTAGTGATGCGGCGGCCTTCCGCCACTTCCATCTGCGACAGTCCCGTGCCGCACCGCCCGCACCACGGCATAACGTCGTGCCCGCGGTAGATGTAACCCTCGTCGTGGCACTTCTTGAGAAACCCCCAGATCGTGTAATTATTTTCGTCGGAGAAAGTGAAATAGCTGCCGCCATACTCAGCCGAACCCAGCCTGCGGACAATCTCACTGGCTCGCGCCGTTTCGACGCGCCCGCTGGGGAGTTTCACGGTTACAACTCGATCTCCGTCAGCCAGCGCGTCGCGCAAAGCGATCAACACTTGAGGATCATCCCAATCGCACCAGTACCCCAGGCGGATCGACTGCTCGGTCTGCCGCGCGGCGTATGTCAACACGCGCTCCTTGCAGGCTCGAACGAATTTCTCAATGCCGTATTCCCGAATCTCGCGCTTGCTCTGGAGTCCAAGGCTTTTTTCTACTTCGACCTCGACCCACAATCCCTGGCAATCGAATCCGTTCTGGTAGCGCTCCGCCTGGCCATTCATGGCGTGGTAGCGCTGATACATGTCTTTCAACGACCGTCCCCACGCGTGATGCACACCCATGGGATTGTTCGCCGTAATCGGTCCGTCGAGAAAAGACCAGCGCGGTCCATTGGCATTCTGCTCGCGCAGCTTGTCGAAAATTCCATTCTCCTCCCAGAAACGAAGCATCTCGCGCTCCATGGTGGGGAAGTCCGGCACTTTTGGCACTGGTTTGTACATGTCCATCAATAATATCGTCTCAACCGATGTGGGCGCGAGCGTCCCCGCTCGTGCTCCTTTGCTGCATGGCGGTAGAGACGTAGCTAGCTACCTCTCTACCGGTCAATTTTTCGCGGAATCGTGAATGGCTGGAATACGATTGTCTGTGGCGAAGTCTTTACGCCGCGTCGTCCTCAACCTTTATGCGCAGCGACTTGAGGAACTTGAGGTCCTGGTCGTTGATCTTGAACTCAGTGGTCATCAGCGCCGGCTTTTCGCTGGACTTTTCGCCCGGCTTGCTGACGCCGATGGTGGCTTCCAGCACCAGGAAAATATCGTACCCGCCTTCTTTGATTCGGGAAACGACATCGGCAATAGGCTCGGAGTCCGCCAACGACTCGTTGATCGCCTCGCCCAGTTCCTTCATTAACTGCTTCAATTGCTGGTCCACGTAACCCCCTCGTAGGATCCCACTTTCATGACTCTAAGTTTACTTCCGGGAGGGAGCAAATCCCACTCCAACCCTCTAACTAATTAGATGCTGTCGCGGTCGCAACGTTTCGCGACCAAAACTGGTCACGCCCGCGATATTGTACCCCTGAAACTTGGGAAACGAAACCCCGGGTCACTAAATATTGGTAAAATCATTAGGAATGTCGAGCGTCTCGACTGGTAGAAAGCTGGGCATCGCCGCTCGGGTTGCCGGCCGGATGATGTCGCAGCACGCTCACCGCAGCCGAACCTTCGCCGCGGTCACGAAAGCCGCGCGCGCCACAGCATCGCACTTCGGGCGCATACTCAAACAGCTGTGGCTTGAGGTGACAGGTTTTGTTTTCTTAGCCTTAGCAGCGATCGGGATCCTCGCATTCTTTCGCGAATACGCCAAGTATCAAGCCGGCCACGCATCTTCCGGCCGGATCGTGCTCGCCGTATGCTTTGCTGGGCTCTTCGGGTGGTTCGGAGTAAGCTCGTTCTGGAGAGTGCGCAAAAGGAGCCAAGACCTTTAACCGCAGAGACACGAAGGTACACAAAGGAGGCCGGAAACACTACCCCCTACCGGCGAGGATTAAGCGGTCGGTCGGAATGTCTTTCCTTGGTGAACCTTCGTGTCCTTTGTGGTTCATGGTTCTTGTCATGACCGAGAAGAAATCCGAGCCCAAGACCGAGTCTCCCTCTGCGGTTCGCCCGCTCTATACCCCGGCCGATCTCGAGACCTGGGACTATGACCGTCAAGTCGGTTACCCCGGCCAGTATCCATTCACTCGCGGGGTGCAGGCCACCATGCACCGCGGGCGCCTCTGGACCATGCGCCAGTACGCCGGCATGGGCGACGCCGAGGAATCCAACAAACGCTACAAATATCTGCTGGCCAACGGCACCACCGGGCTCTCGGTCGCCTTCGATCTGCCCACGCAAATCGGTTTAGATTCCGACCACGCGCTGGCTGTTGGCGAGGTCGGCAAAGTCGGCGTCGCCATCGACTCCATCGAAGACATGCAACGCCTTTTCGATGGCATCGAACTGACCAGGATTTCCACTTCGATGACCATCAATGCGACGGCCGCGATCCTCCTCGCACTCTATGTCGGGGTCGCCCGCCGTCAGGGCGCGGACATCCACAAACTTTCCGGCACGGTTCAGAACGACGTCCTCAAGGAATTCATCGCCCGAGGAACTTACATTTACCCGCCCAAGCAGGCGATGCGCATTATTACCGACCTGTTCGCATGGACGAACGAAGACGTTCCCGAGTGGAACACAATTTCGATTTCTGGCTATCATATGCGGGAGGCGGGATCGACTGCTATACAGGAAGTCGCATTCACCCTGGGCAATGGCATCGCGTATGTGCAGGCCGCCATTGACGCTGGCCTGGATGTGGACAAGTTCGCCCCGCGCATTTCGTTCTTCTTCAACGCACACAGTAATTTTCTCGAAGAAGTTGCCAAGTTCCGCGCCGCCCGCCGGATGTGGGCTCGGATCATGCGCGAGCATTTCAAGGCCCGGAGTCCGCGTTCCTGGATGATGCGCTTTCACACCCAGACGGCAGGCTCCACGCTGACCGCGCAGCAACCGGAAAACAATATTGTCCGCACCGCCATTCAGGCCATGGCTGCGGTTCTCGGAGGCACGCAGTCGCTGCACACTAATTCTTACGATGAAGCACTCGCCCTGCCGACCGAGCAGGCCGCGCGCACCGCGTTGCGCACGCAGCAAATCGTGGCTTACGAGTCTGGAGTACCTCAGACCGTCGACCCGCTTGCCGGGTCTTACTACATTGAAACGTTGACCAATGAAATCGAGAAACGTGCGCTGGAGTATCTGGGCAAGATCGAAGCTCTCGGCGGAATGCTGAAAGCCATCGAACGCGGCTATGTGCAGCAGGAAATTCAAAACGCCGCCTACGAATATCAGCAACAAGTGGATCGCAACCAGGCGGTGGTGGTGGGAGTAAACCGCTTCACCGTAGAAGAAGAAAAATCCATCCCCACCTTGCGCATCGACGAATCCCTCGAACGCAAGCAAGTGGAACGACTGCGTGCCTTGCGCGCCCGCCGCGATGCGCAGCCTTGGGCAGACTCTCTTGAGAGAGTCGAAGATGCCGCCCGTTCGGGAGCAAATCTGATGCCGCATATCGTCGCTGCCGTGGAATCCCACGCCACGGTAGGCGAAATCTCCGACACCATGCGCAAAGTGTTCGGCGAGTACAAAGAAGCAGTCGTTATCTAGCTCCCCCGAAAATGGCCGTAAGCTGTTGATTCCGCGTAGGCGCATTTTCATGATCCGTTGTGAGCCTCGGATCAAGGGATCTTGGTTCTTCGCATCGCGGGCAAACACCTAGATTCCTCGTCGCTTCGCTCCTCGGAATGGACAGCAGAATTTGGGGGTTCCTTCAGATGTAACTTAACCACCAATCCTTCCGGCGCTGCTTGACTCCCTCATACCAGCGGCACGGGAAATAGAGAATGACCACCAGCGTGACCCACATCAAGTAAACGAAGGGCAGATTGTATCCCCAACTGTCGGGAGCACCGAAGAATCCTCCGTGCAGTAGCCAAGCCACCGGTTGATGAAAAACCAAAGCTGCCAGGACCGCGAGCGCGTGAATGAGATAAAGATGCAGGATGTAGAAGAACAGAGGCACGCGCCCGAAGGTCAAGAACGGAGACAGCATCGGCGAAATGCTTTGCTTCCCTTCCTTCTGATCAAGCTTCTTGTCGAGCCAAGCCAACAGCAGCAGAGAGGGCCCAAGCGTCATCAAAAGAAATTGCAACGACGGCGGATACTTCTCGACATCAAAGAAGAGAATCACAGTCTTTTCAATTGTCGGCTGAATGTGCCAAGGACCCTGAGAGACCCCGCCCAACCCGACCGGCGGATTTCCGTACAGGTTGGTGACACGCAGCAGAATAAACGCAACCGTCAACCAAAGCCCGATTTGGGCAATAAGCTTTCGACGGCGATCTTTATCCAACCAATAAACCAAGCCAAAAACGTAGCCCGCTGCCATCACCCCAACCCACGGGACCAGCGGAAACAGGACAAAACTCCGCAGGTCAAACGGCAGCAGCACTCCTCCTCGGACGTGCAAGATTGTCCACAGCGGGGCTAGCGAGCCGAACTGGCGCGGGCGAATGGAATCCAGCAGATCGTGGCCGAGAATCAAAACGCCAGAGAAGACTGCGACCCAGTGCAGGGGCAAGCGCACTACGGCGGCCATCAGGACCATGCAAGCCCCCAAGGCCCAAATCACGCCGAAGGATCCCCAGGGAAACACGAACCTCCATCCGGTTCCGACTACAGTGAATTCGATAAGAATCAGCCAGAGTCCGCGCGTCCACAGAAAGCGGCTCAAAGCCTGCGGTGTTCTACGCCTGCCGTAGAAAAACGCGCCAGTGCCTGCCAGGAAGAAAAATAAGGGCGCGCAGAAATGAGTAACCCAGCGGGTGAAGAACAAGGCGTAATACGTTTGGGCCAGAGTCTCGGGCTCGAAGCGGAGATTCGTGAAGAAGTCGCGAGTATGGTCGAGTGCCATAATGACCATAACCAACCCACGCATGATATCGAGCGAAACGATGCGCCCAGAGTCAACTCCCGCGACTATGCCGGAAGACTTGGGCGCCGCGACCCCGACCACCCGCGACGATAAGATCGACGACATAGCCGTCCTCTCGACGAGAATACTACTCCATAACTCTTTGGTGTGACGGACCTCGCGCAGGGAAAGTTAGCAGACGATCATCCAAGATCCAGGAGCTCGATGCCAGAAGCTAGAAGCCGGAAGCTAAAAGCTAAAAGTTAGAAACCGACCCCGACTCGGATACTTTGTAATTGCACGCTTCGCGGCAGGGCTTGCAGTAATACAGGCCATCCTCGCACAGGCGGACTTCCATCAGCGATTGGCAGAGGCAGCAGTATTTTTCGCAGTCGCAGCGGTCTTCCGTCATCTCGCATTGCATGCAGCGGTACTTCCGGTTTGTCGTCGTGGTGGCCATGGGCGAACTGTAGCGCGGCCGGCAGGGAAGAGGAAAGTGCCGTTGGTAACTCGGAGGCACGCCGCCGAGCCCGCCGCTGCCGAAATCTTGTCAATAGGCACCCCAACCCGCCCAACCCGGCCCAACCCGTTACTTGGTTGATGCTCCCGCCGTCGCCATGTTAGGGTAATGAGTTTCACCATCCCAGCAGCCACTGCTCTGATCGAGGGACCATTGCCCGCTGTTTCAGCGACCACGCCGACGATTCGCAAGACCGCGCTCAACGCCGTCCATCGCCAGATGGGCGCGAAGATGGTCGAATTCAACGGCTGGGATATGCCGGTCGAATACCCGTCGGCGGGCGGGATTATCGCCGAGCACAACGCGGTTCGCACCGGCGTGGGCATATTCGACGTCTCGCATATGGGTGACATCCGGTTGCAAGGGCCCGAGGCGTTGGCCGGCGTTCAGCATATCTCGATGAACGATGGTTCCCGGCTCGCCATCGGACAGGCGCAGTATTCGGCGTTGCTCTACCCGCAGGGCACGTTTGTGGACGATGTGATCGTGCATCGTCTGGGCGAAGACGATTACTTGCTGGTGATTAACGCGGGAACGCGCCAGAAAGATTTCAACTGGGTGCGCGACAACACGCGGCAGTTTAACTGCAAAGTCGAAAATCTCTCCGACGAGTTCACCCAGATCGCGATTCAGGGTCCCAAGGGCGTGAACCTGTTGCAGAAACTCACAAATGTTGATTTGTCAGCAGTTAAGTTCTACTGGGTTACACGAGGCACGCTCGCGTTCTTCGAGAAGTCAACGCGACACTACCTGCAGAACATCCTGATCGCGCGCACGGGCTATACCGCCGAAGACGGATTTGAAATCTACGTGCCGGCTGACGAAGCCACCAGCGCCATGGTCTGGAATCAGTTGCTGGAAGCGGGCAAGGAATTCGGAGTGGTGCCGTGTGGCCTCGGCGCTCGCAACACTTTGCGTCTCGAAGGCAGCCTGTCGCTCTACGGACACGAGATTTCGGATACGATCAATGTATGGGAAGCTGGGCTCGGCCGTTTTTGCAAGATGGAGAAGTCGGACTTCATCGGCCGCGCAGCGCTAGAAAAAGCGAAGACCGCAGCCCTGAAGCAGAAATTGATTGGACTCGAGATGATCGAGCGCGGCATTGCCCGTGATAGCTACAAAGTTCTCGATGACAGCGGCCGCGAGATTGGCTACGTGACCAGCGGGTCGCACTCGCCATTTCTAAAAAAGAATATTGCGCTGGCCTACGTACCACCCCAGTTCGCAAGTGTGGGATCGACGGTGAAAGTGGAGATCCGCGGCCAGGGCGTGAAAGCGCAAGTTGTGCCAACGCCGTTCTACAAGCGTCCGAAAAAGAGTTAAAGGCCTAAGCGGAATCGGAGAAGGTGGCGACGGTGGGAACATTGATCTTAATTCTGAACGTTGAGAACTACGATTCGGCGTTACTGTGAAACAAAACCGCTAGTCTTTAGCCGCGACGCGGCGTAAGAATGCAACCGATGGCGTAAACCGTGGGGAGAGTGGCGAACAGACAAGCCCGGCGGGGGCGAAAGATGAGTCTCACTCATACACTTTAGGAGCCAAAAGCTAGGAGCCAGAAGCGATCATGCCCTATCCGACCGACTTCAAATACACCAAAGAACACGAGTGGATCAAAGTGGACGGCAACGGCGCAACCGTCGGTATCACGGACCACGCGCAAGAGGCGCTGGGCGACATCGTTTTCGTCGAACTGCCCAAACCTGGCGCTGAGATTACCAAAGGGAAGACCTTTGGCTCGGTGGAGTCGGTCAAGGCGGTGTCGGATTTATACGCTCCCGCTTCCGGTACCGTCGCTGAGGTGAACGGCGAACTGGCGACGTCGCCGGAGAAGATCAACAAGGACGCGCACGGCTCCTGGATGCTCAAACTTACGCTCAGAGATCCGAATGAGTTGAACGGTTTGCTCTCAGCCGCCGACTATGAGAAGTTCGTTGCGGAAGAAGGCGGGTAGAGACCTTGGCGCTGCCGGCGGAGGGCTTGAACCACAAAGGATCACAAAGGAAGTTCACGCTCTCACGCTTTACAGCTCCTGCGATCTATTTTCCCTTTGTGTACCTTCGTGTCCTTTGTGGTTCATGCTTTTGGTCACAATCGACCTGAGTTCGACTTACATCTAATTCCTATGCGCTATCTTCCGAAATCTCCCGCCGACCGCGAAGCCATGTTGAAGGCCATTGGCGCGCGTTCAATCGATGACTTGTTCGCGCCCATTCCGGCCGAGTACCGGCTCAATCGGGATCTCAAGGTTCCGCGGCAGATGGCCGAGTCCGAAATCGTGGACTGGTTCCGCGAGCGCTCTCGCGAGAATGCGGATGGCTATGCGACATTTCTAGGTGCTGGCGCTTACTATCATTATCGCCCGGTGATTATCGATTCTCTGATTTCGCGCGGCGAATTTCTCACTGCCTACACGCCTTATCAAGCCGAAATTTCCCAAGGCACCCTGCAATCCATCTTCGAATTCCAGACCATGATCTGCGAACTGACCGGCATGGAGGTGGCCAACGCAAGCATGTATGACGGATCGACGGCGGCCGCCGAAGGGGTCATGATGGCGGCGAGACTGACTGGGCGGCATTCGGTGGCGATTGCTCGCAGCGTCCATCCTGAGTATCGCGAAGTCTTGGCGACTTATGCTCATCATCAGGGTATGCCGCTGGCCACGGTGCCATTCGCTGACAACGGCCGGGCGAACCTAAACGCACTGGACAAGGCCATTACTCCGGACACGGCGTGCGTGCTGATTCAGTCGCCGAATTTCTTTGGCACCATTGAAGATGTGGCGGCGATCGCCGACATTGCGCACAAACACGGTGCGATGCTGGTGGTTTCGATTGCGGAGGCGGTTTCGCTCGGCCTCGTCGGACCGCCCCGGCAAGCTGACATTATTGCGATGGAAGCGCAATCGTTCGGCGTGCCGCTTGGCTTCGGCGGGCCCTACTGCGGCGTGATTGCCACGCGCGAGCAATACGTGCGCCAGATGCCGGGTCGCCTTGTCGGGCAGACCACGGATAGGAACGGCAAGCGCGGTTTCGTGCTCACGCTGGCCACGCGCGAGCAACATATCCGGCGCGAGAAGGCGACCTCGAATATCTGCACCAATCAGGCGTTGATTGCGTTAATGGCCAACATCTTTATGACGATTTACGGAAAAGTCGGCTTGCGCGAATTGGCGAAACATAACTTGGCGAAGGCCACCTACACTGCCCAGCAGTTCGGAAAACATGCGAAAGTACTGTTCTCCGGCGCGCCTCGGTTCAACGAGTTCGTAGTGCAGACCAGCGAAGACCCCTACGCGATCAATGGCCGGATTCTGGAACACAAGATTGTCGGCGGGCTTCCGCTGAAGAAGTTTTATCCCGAACTCGGCAATGCCGCGCTCTGGTGTTGCACTGAGATGACCACACGCACCACGATTGACGCCGTGGTAGGCTTGGTCGCTGAAAGCGGACGCTCGAAATCTCCCAAAGAAGAAGTGGATATTCAGGAAGTGGTGCGATGAAGCACGTGACTCGCAAAGCCACCCGCCACGTTAATCAGAATGAAGGACTGATCTTTGAGAAGTCTTCACCCGGCAAGGCCGCGTGGAAACTGCCTCCGCTGGACGTACCCGAAGTGGATACGGCAGAGCTTTTAGGGTCCAGCGAAAGAAAAGACCTGGGCAACATGCCCGAGGTAAGCGAGATCGAAATTATCCGCCACTTCACGCGGCTTTCGACCTGGAACTACGCCATCGATCTCGGCATGTATCCGCTCGGCTCCTGCACCATGAAGTACAACCCGCGGGTGAACGAAGTGGTTTCGCGGTTGGATGGATTGGCCAACGGGCATCCCTATCAACCGGAGAAAGTTTCTCAGGGAGCATTACGGATTCTCCAAACCCTCAGCGAATGCCTGATCGAAATTACCGGTATGGATGCGATCACGTTGCAGCCCGCTGCGGGCGCGCATGGCGAGTTGACCGGTCTGCTCATGGTGCGTGCCTACCATGAATCGAAAGGCGCCCCTCGCAAGAAGATTCTGATTCCCGATTCTGCGCATGGGACCAACCCTGCAACGGCCGCCATGGTCGGCTACGCGGTCGAGAATCTGAAATCGAGTGCGCAGGGCATGGTGGATGTTGCTGCGCTGGCGGCGCAGATGAATGAAGAAGTGGCTGCGCTGATGTTGACCAATCCCAATACGCTCGGCGTTTTCGAACAGGAGATTCATAAGATCGCCGACATTATGCACGCCAAGGGTGGCCTACTCTACATGGACGGCGCCAACATGAATGCGCTGGTGGGCAAGGTTCGCCCCGGCGATTTCGGCGTGGACTTAATGCACCTGAATCTGCACAAAACGTTTTCGACACCCCACGGCGGCGGCGGACCTGGGTCGGGTCCGGTCGCGATCAAAAAGATACTCGAGCCGTTTCTGCCAACGCCGGTGGTCATCGCCAAGCCTGACGGCACTCTGGGCTTCGAATACAACCGGCCACAGTCGGTGGGCCGGGTGCGTGCTTTCTATGGCAACTTCGGAATGTTTGTTCGGGCTCTGGCTTACACGCTGGCCAATGGTCCCGACGGCTTGCGACAGACTACCGAAGACGCAGTGTTGAACGCCAACTACATTCGTAAAGGCCTCGACGGTGTCTACGATTTGCCTTATTCCACGCCCACTATGCATGAAGTGGTCTTCAGCGATAAAGTGCAAGCGAAAAAAGGTGTGAAGACGATGGACATCGCGAAGCGGCTCATCGACTATGGCTTCCATCCCTATACGACGGCGTTTCCGCTGATCGTGCCCGGAGCCCTCATGATCGAGCCAACGGAGAGCGAGCCCAAGGAAGAATTGGATTTGTTCATCGAGGCCATGAAGTCGATCGCGGAAGAAGTAGAAGAAGATCCGCAGATGGTTCTGGCCGCGCCCCACACGACACGCGTGTCGCGACTGGATGAAACCGCCGCCGCCAGAAAACCAGTTTTGCGGTGGAAACCGGCTTCGTAAATTCACTAACCACAAGGGACACGAAGGTACACAAAGGTTCCAATCCGCTGGTTTCCTTTGTGTGACTCCGTATCCTTTGTGGTTAAAGGTTTGCCCGTTCT
This sequence comes from uncultured Acidobacteriota bacterium, assembly GCA_963838905.1. GTDB lineage: Bacteria > Acidobacteriota > Terriglobia > Terriglobales > Acidobacteriaceae > JABDBE01. The sequence goes on along the minus strand of CAWITE010000007.1, from coordinate 800,552 downwards.
CTATTTTTTCTCGCTGATATTCACGGAAGCTTGCGTGTTTTCCCAACTGATGCTCAGAGTGCAACTTCCGCCCATCGAGGCCAGCGCGATGGTGAAGTTCTCGACGGGCGCTGATGTGGATGTAACTTTCATGTCCACGCGCGCCAGTTCGTCCCCTTCATATTTATAAGGAATGCCCCACTCGCCGGTTTTCTTGTTGATGATCAGCGTCCACTTGTCGGGATTGGGGACGGTGAAGATGGTATAGCTGCCCGCAGGAACATCTTTGCCGCCGACGGTCAGGTTCCCATCGGTGACGAACGTCGTCGCTTCATTGGCGCCGGTACGGTCCACTTTGCCATAGGGCACCAGTCCGCCGTAAATCTTGCGTCCCTTCATGCGCGGACTGGAGTAGTCGATGGTGAGCGTTTTGCCGTCCGAGAACTTGCATTGTGACTGCGCGGGAGGGCTGGGACGACTGCTCTTGTCCTGGCAGGCGGCAAGTACGGTGAATGCGAGTAATAGGGAAGCTAGAAATACAACTTTCTTCCGCATGAGTTTTCTCCTTGGAGTATTTGGCACTTAGCCCCAGACGTCAGGCTGCCCAACTCAGGTAGCCCGGAACCTTCGCTGGCCAAAAGCCGAGTGCTAATTGCTAGAGCATTTTAAAGACTGCTGTACCCTAGCCGAAACAGCAGGTCCCTCCACTCTGCTTCTCATCCCCCGCGGGAATGAGAAGCTCCGGTCGGGATGACAATCCGTAGAGGGCTGCGGTAAACGGCAAAAACTTCTTAGAAGCTTTGACGTAGAAACGACTGACTTGGACAGCAAGCCCCCACAATTATGCGCCATGCCAGACAGCCGTTACAATCTCACCATGCCGGTATTCGACGAGAAGCAGGAAGAGTTGGAACACTACGAAACGATGATGGGCGTCCCGCGCGGACGCCTGGCCGTAACCATGGACATGATTACCGACGCCATGGCGTTGGTCGGACAGCACGGCGTCTATTGCCAAAGCCAGCGCTGGCCAGGCAAGCCGGTCATGGACATTCAGATGGTTATGAAGAACCTGACTGACGCGAAAGAGCTGATCCAGAGCGTAATGGAAAAGCTGAAGACCGCGTGACTGTTTAGTGCGGGCATCTCGCCCGCGAAGCTTCCTAAGCCAGCGTGTACTTGCCCCGCTCAATTACTTTCTGAGCGATCTGTTGCCGTAACTCAATCGTGTTGAAGGGCTCGTGCTTCGCCAGCCGGCGCAGAATCGCCAACTGCGTGCGCAGCATGTCGCCATCAGCCACGGCGGCAATGACTTTCTTAGCGGCGGCCTCGATTTTCTCCATCGCCTGCGAGAGATAAACGCGAGTCATGGCAATAGGCAGGGAAGCGGCGGCTTCGCCATTACGTTCCGCAACCTTCTGCGCTCTGAGGACGGCCGACTCCATCGCGTAGGTCTCGATGACCATGTCAGCGATCGCGCCCATAACCTCCTGCTGATCCTGAATCGCCTGCATATATTTCTGCGTGGCCGCCCCCGCGACGAACAAGCCAAGCTTCTTGGCCGACATTACCAGTTTGCGCTCATCCGCCAGCGGGCCTTCGAGTTCATCCCCAGCCGAAGGTCCGGACAAAACTTCATCCATCAGTTTCTTGATCGCAGGCATCAGCGGCAACTGGCCTGACATCGCGCGCTTGAGCAGGAATCCGGTAATGATGAGCCGGTTGATTTCGTTGGTGCCCTCGAAGATGCGGTTGATGCGCGCATCGCGGTAAGCCCGCTCGGCGGGATATTCCTCGACAAAGCCGTAGCCGCCGTAGATCTGCACCGTCTCATCGACCACGAAGCCGACCATCTCGGAGCCCCAGACTTTGATGATGGAGCACTCAACGGCATACTCCTCGATGGCCTTGCGGGTTTCTTTCGCAGCATCGGCTCCGGTCTTGTCGACCTCGGAAAGCGCAACGTCCATCATGCCGACGGTGCGGTAGACGAGAGCTTCTCCGGTGTAAATGCCCACTGCCATATTGGCAAGCTTTTCGCGAACCAGGCCGAAGTCTGCGATCACTTTGCCGAATGCCTTGCGCTGCTTGGCGTATCCTATGGCATTCTCGAGCGACAACCGTGCCCCACCCACACACATGGCGCCCAGCTTGAAGCGGCCAACGTTCAGGATGTTGAAGGCGATGATGTGCCCCTTGCCAATTTCGCCGAGCATGTTTTCGGCCGGAACTTTGCAGTCGTTCAAAATGATGGGGCAGGTAGACGATCCGCGGATGCCCATCTTGTGCTCTTCCGCGCCGATGGAAAATCCGGGGAAGGTTTTCTCGACCAGGAAGGCCGTGAATTTTTCGCCATCAACTTTGGCAAAGACGGTAAACAAATCCGCGAAGCCGGCGTTGGTGATCCACATCTTCTCGCCGTTGAGAATGTAATGCTTGCCGTCTTTCGAAAGCTCAGCGCGGGCGCGGCAGTTGAGCGCATCAGAACCGGAAGAAGCTTCCGAGAGAGCATAAGCGCCGACAATTTCTCCCGCCGCCAGCCGGGGCAAATATTTCTTCTTCTGTTCTTCCGTGCCAAAATAAACGATAGGCAGCGTGCCGATTCCGGTGTGTCCGCCCCAGGTCGTCGCGAACCCAGCGTATTTCGCAATGTGGTCGGCAATCACGGCGGCTGTGACTTTGTCCATCTCGAGGCCGCCGTAAGCCTCAGGAATTTCGGCCGAACTGAGCCCGAGTTCACCGGCTTTTTTCAGCAGGTCGCGAGTGATGAAAAAATCCTTGTGCTCCATCTTCTCGATGTTGGGGACGATCTCATTGACGGCGAACTCCTCCGCCGTCTGGCCAATGAGCAGGTGCTGTTCGGTGAAGTCTTCGGGCGTGAAGACTTCGTCGGGCTGGCGCTCTTCGAGAAGAAAGCTGCCGCCGGAGATCTTGGTCTGCGGAACTGCGGTCGTTGTCGCCATGTTTGATCAACCCCTTTTAACCACAAAGGACACGAAGGTACACAAAGGAAAATCGGGCACGAAAACCCTTTGTGTACCTCCGTGTCCTTTGTGGTTGATGCTTTTGTTTTTCTTGCTACTGCCATCCGGTACCGTTTACGAAGCGCCGAATCCCGTCCTTCAGAGGTACAACATTAAAGTTTATAAGCAGTCCTATGGATTTACCACTGAGCTTAAGGTACGAAAGGAGCTGGGCTTGATGTACCGGCGATACAGCCTCGACCGACTTGATCTCCGCGATCACCAACTCCTCAGTTGGTGCTGAAGACAGGCGGCGTATGTGCTCTCCAGCAATCCTGAACCGAGTTCGGTCTGAACACGCGTGGCGGCGTTAATGACGGCATGGCTGACTTCATTGGCAGAAATTCTTCGGATCGATCTTGTGGGCACCCATCAATAGTCTTCGATCAGGGCAGCCACCGCTAGGTCAGATGTCACAACCACGAAGGCAAAGGCATCAACCACAAAGGACACGAAGGTTCACAAAGGGAAAGCCAGCGGTTCTCAGGTCTTCCTTTGTGGTGTCCTTTGTGGTTGATGCCTTTAGCTCAGGTTCTCGAAAATCCCGGCCGCCCCCATGCCTCCACCCACGCACATCGTAACCAGCCCGTACTTCGCCTTGCGCCGTTTCATTTCGCGAAGGATCGTCGCCGTGAGCTTCGCCCCAGTGCATCCCAGCGGATGACCCAGCGCAATCGCCCCGCCATTAGGGTTCACGCGCTCGGGATCGAGACCCCCTTCTTTAATCACTGCCAAGGACTGTGCAGCAAAGGCTTCATTCAATTCGATCACGTCGATGTCGGAGAGTTTGAGGCCTGCCATCTTCAGCGCTTTGGGGATTGCGAATACCGGCCCCAGCCCCATTTCTTCCGGCTTATATCCGGCGGTAGCGAATGAGACGTACCGCGCCAGCGGCTTGATGCCGAGAGCTTTCGCGCGGTCAGCGGACATGACTACAGCCGCGGCCGCGCCGTCCGACATCTGAGACGAATTGCCTGCGGTTACCGTGCCCTTCGCGTGGAATGCGGGTTTGAGCGCGAGCAGCGCTTCGAGCGAAGTGTCGGCGCGCGGCCCCTCATCCACTTTGAAGGTGATCTCTTGCCGCTTCGGCTTCGAGCCGTTGGGCGTCGTGAAACTCACAGGCACAGCGACCGATTCGTCCGCGAACTTGCCGGCTTGAATCGCAGCCAGCGCTTTCTGATGGCTGCGATAGGAGAATTCATCAGCTGCCTCGCGCGCGATGCCGAAACGTTGCGCGAGCCTTTCAGCGGTCAAGCCCATGGAGAGATACGCGTCAGGATAATGGTCGACGAGCCAGGGGTTGGGAGAAATCTTGTGGCCGCCCATCGGGATCATGGACATGGATTCGGTTCCCCCGGCAACGATGACCTCAGCCCCACCACTCATGATGCGCTCCGCCGCCATGGCAATGGCCTGCAGGCCGGACGAGCAGAAACGATTAATAGTCAGCGCCGAAACTTCGACCGGCAGGCCAGCACGCAGCGACGCAATGCGCGCCACATTCATACCTTGCTCAGCCTCGGGCATGGCACAGCCCAAGATGACGTCTTCGATTTCCCTGGCGTCAACCTGTGGTACGCGTTCGAGCGCTCCTTTGATGGCGACAGCGGCAAGTTCATCAGGACGAGTGGCACGGAGCGTGCCTTTGAAAGCGCGTCCCACGGGCGTGCGGACAGAAGAAGCGATAATGACTTCACGCATTGGAAACTCCTTAGACCATTTTAGATCGTTGATCGACCATTTTCGATTGAATGATTAATTGAATGGCGTGACGTTAACCTCTCGGGATTTGACCACCCGTAACATGTGGCGTTACACTATACAAGTAATTAAGAGCTTCCGGCATCGGGGCGTGGAGAAGTTCTTCCGCACCGGATCGAAAGCTGGGATTCAGCCGAAGCACGCGGGCAAGCTTCGCTTACAACTGTTTTGCCCTCGACAATGCCAAGCACCCCGGTGACATGAATGCCCCGGTATGGAAACTTCATCCCCTAGCCGGGGCGCTGGGCAGTCAGCGTCAGCGGAAGCTGGCATCTGACGTTCAGGTTCGAAGGCGAGGACGCAGTTCTCGTCGATTATCAGGACTATCACTAGTCTAGAAGGTTATCTTATGCGCATGCACAATCCGCCTCATCCCGGTCTGGTGCTCCGCGAGTATCTGGGAGAAACGACCGTATCCACGGCAGCAGCACACTTGCGGGTTACGCGGGTGACTTTGTCGCGCGTGCTAAACGGCAAGTCGGGAATCTCCGCCGCCATGGCCCTCCGACTGGCCGCTGCCCTGGGCACCTCTCCGGAACTGTGGATGAACATGCAGTCCCAGTACGACCTCTGGCGTGCGAGCCAAGCCCGGCAACCGGCGGTGCGGAGGTTTGCGCATGTTGCGGCGGGCTGAACCACGGAGCCGCACGTCCTGGTGCCAGTCATTTCGAGCGAAGCGAGAAATCCGTAGTTTCAGACATATCGCCGATCAACGCGTCGCACCATTCTGTGGCGGTGCGCCATGCGCATGCACAGTCCGCCCCTATCAACCAGAAGGTTTTTGTGGATCGACCGATAACAATACCGCCAGGAGCGAAGCTGGCGCTGTCCGCCGAGGCGGGAGCACCGGAGGGAATGGAGGACAGTTATGCGTTCGTAATGAACGTGGCAAGGCTCGTGGGGGGCAGGGTTCGCACTTGGCGCTGGCTACGAGCTTAGGCGCGCAAATACCGAAGAATCCGCAGTCATCAAAGAAACACTCCAAAGGGGTCATGGGACAGCCAAGAACGATGCCGTGGGAGTTGCGGGTACTCCCCTGGCGGTTCTGTCGAACCTTTGGAGGAGGCGGAGTGGCGATATCACGTTATCAGCTTCCGAGGGTCCAACCAAGGTCTGTTGGAGATTAAGGAGGCATTCGATCTCGCCCAATTGGATCTGGAGATAGGTCTTACGATTCTGAATAGTCCCGGACATCGCGGCGTGATAATACAGCGTCTGACATCGAGGCTGTTGGCTCGATCCGCGTTCAGCTACAGCAACACGATCACCGTTTGGTCGACGTTAGACGACTGGCTAGACAACTTCAGGACGCCGTTCCATTAGGATCGCCGTTGCGATTCCTGGCTATTTCGCGATATCAGAATCTCTGCTTACTGATCCACCGAAGCAGACCGATCCCTACGAGTCGATTACACGACAGGTCAAGATGAAGATAGCGTTACTTGAACATCGATGCCTACCAAGGATTGACCACAGCCCGTTCGTTGAAGCCGACAGGCAGAAACTGTGGGCACAAATGTATCGCTATCGGAGCCTTTTGGCTCATGGCGGAGCGCCTACCTTCAACGGAGAGCTGAAAATGCTTCGGAGTCATGGACACGCTCTGGAACTGGCGAAGCAGACCGTTAAAGCCGTTATCCGCCAAGCATTGATCAAGCCACAGTTGCTATCGGATCTTAAGGATTGCTAGCTTATCCACCCGCCGCAGATGCTCGTTTAATTCCGTAGCGTCTTCCCCGTCTTCAGCGTGTACTGAATCCGCTCCTGTGTCTTCTTCTCTCCGCACAGAGACTTGAAGCCCTCGCGCTCCAGATCGAGAATGTACTGCTCGCTCACCGCTGTGCCCGCCGTCACATTTCCGCAGCAAAGCACCTCGGCGATTTTGGTAGCCAGCTTCACCTCATATTCAGTGATGTATTCACCCTGCCGCATAAGATGGACGCCCATTTTGAGCGCCGCGAGGATGTTTTCGCCTGGGGCGGGAATGTCTGTGCGAGCCTGCGGAGGCTCGTACCCCGCGCGGACGAGTTCGAGGGCGCGACTCTTGGCGTCGGCGAGGACGCGCTCCCGGTTCATGGTGATGTTGTCGGAATCTCTCAGAAAGCCGAGGCCACGAGCCTCATGCGCCGACGTGGCGACTTTGGCCGTCGCAATCGTCTCAAAGGTTTTCTTCATAGCCTCCATCAGTTCGACGGATTCGCCCCGCCCCCCGGGCCGAATCGACTCTGCACTGTTAACGGCGCGCAGCAGCATTTCCTTGCACCCACCAGCTCCCGGCAGCAACCCAACGCCGACTTCGACCAATCCCATGTAAAGCTCAGCGTGAGGCTGAAGCGCCGGAGCATGCAGCGAAATCTCCGTCCCTCCGCCTAACGTCAGGCCGAAAGGTGCAACCACCACGGGCTTCGGCGAAAACTTGATAGCCTGCGTCATACCCTGGAAGGTGCGAATGGCGAGGTCGACATCGTCCCACTCTTCTTCCTGGACGGACATGAGGAGCAGCATGAGATTCGCGCCGACGGAGAAGTTCGTGGCGTCGTTGGTGATGACGAATGTATCGAAGTTGTCGCCGGGACCACCGGGCTTCAGACTCTGCGAGATGAGTTGCACGATGTCGGTGCCAATCGTGTTCATCTTGGAATGAAATTCGATGCAGGCCACGCCGTCGCCGAGATCCACGAGCGACGCCCCAGAGTTCTTCTTCACCACTCCGTTTGATTTCTTCGCCACTTCGACCGACCAGACACCATCAGGAACCGCGACTGGCTTGTAACCCACTGTGCCGAGATCAAAATACTCCCGCCCCGAGGCAGCCTTGGGATCGTCCAGATACCAGGTTTTCTTTCCCGAGGCGAGCAACTGTTCGACACTTGCCGCGACCCTACGATCTTCTTTCTTCATGCGCCCGACCGTGGCTTCGACGCCAGCCGCGTCCCAGAGTTCGAATGGCCCGAGCTCCCAGTTGAAGCCGAGGCGCATAGCACGGTCGATCTCTACAGTGGAATCCGAGATCTCCGGAATGCGATTGGCGGAATAGGTCCAAAGATCGGATAGGGCCGACCACAGGAACGCGCCGGCTTTATCGTTCTTCTGCGGACCACTGCCGTCGAGCCCCAGCAGCATCTTCAGACGCGCTCCGGTCTGCTCGACGTTCTTGGCCATGTCGAGAGCAGGGAACTTAGGCTTCTTGCGCGGATGATATTCCAGCGTCTTCCAATCGAGGGCGAGGCGTTCGTCTTCTCCACCTTCGCCTCTGCCCTTCACCTTCTTGTAGAAGCCGCCTTTGGTTTTGTCGCCTAGCCATTTGCGTTCCAGCATCTGTTTGTAATAATCCGGCAGCTTGAGGTCGCTACGCTCATCAAGCTGGGTGGGCGAGTCGCTCGCCACCACACGGGTCATGTTCGCGACTACGTGTCCCAAAATATCCAGACCCACCATATCAATTGTGCGAAACGTCGCGGACCTGGGCCATCCCACAGCTTGCCCGGTCAGCACATCCACATCTTCAATGCTCAGATCCATCTCCTGCATCAGGCGCATGACGTTCAACACCGAAAACGTCCCGATGCGATTTCCGATGAAGTTGGGCGTGTCTTTGGCGAGAACGATGCCCTTGCCGAGATGAATGTCGCAGAAGTGGGCGACAGCGTCGATGGCTGCCCGGTCGGTGTCGGGCGTAGGGATGAGTTCTAGCAGCCGCATGTAACGCGGTGGATTAAAGAAGTGTGTCCCAAACCACGCGCGGCGAAAGTCGTCGGAGAATCCTTCGGCTATTCTTCCCACCGGCAGCCCGCTGGTGTTGGTCGTGATAATCGTTCCGGGCTTGCGAATAGCTTCTACCTTCCTCAACAAAGCCCGCTTGAGATCGAGGTTCTCGACCACCGCTTCGATGATCCAGTCCACGTCGGCCAGCCGCTTGAGATCATCGTCGAAGTTGCCGATGGTGATCAGTCGCGGCAGCGAGGCATCCATGAAAGCGGCAGGCTTGGACTTCTTCGCCGCATCCAGCCCGGTCGCGGCGATCTTGTTTCGAGCAGGCCCGTCCGCGTCAGGCGGAACGATATCGAACAGATAACTGGGGACACCCGCGTTCGCGAAGTGCGCCGCGATGCGGGCACCCATCGTCCCAGCGCCGAGAACAGCAACTTTGTGAATATGCTTCATCGATTCAAACACTCCCATCCTGCCAAACACTCCCATCCTGCGACGGAGCCAGGCAAACCCAGACGCAGCAAGCTGCGTCTTACAGGAAAAAGGACTTGTCTTAGCAGTTTATCTTCGAACAGTTTATTTGGCACCCAGTTGTTCTTGCCAGCCCTGATCATCAGAATGAATCACGAGCACGTGGGAGGAAACAGAAAAGAGCTCCAAAAACACCGCAGGCGCGTGCCGCATTGGATGTGGGGTGAGGATGGCAGCGGCACGCGCCTCAATCAAGTTGAGTTCAAGATAGACTTCGAGCGAAATCGAGTCAAGGTCACATGTCACAAATGTGCGTGACGAGGGGGCGGCTCTGCCACCGCTAAAGCTCCGGGTGAGCCTTCAGATAAGCCTGTGCCCGCCGAACCATATCTTTTTCGCCTCGATAGGCCAGCCTGCGAACTGCGTCCTCCAGGGGAATCCACAGCGCGCGCTTGACCTCGATTCGCATCTCAGGCGCGATTTCGTCGATCTGGCCGGACTGGTAGCGAAACAGGTAGAAGCTGACGATCTTGAAAACCCGCTCTTTCCCGCCCCAGGTGCGCACGTAAGCATACTTAATGTCGCCGAGTTTCGTTATCGGGACGGCGGTCAGGCCGGTCTCTTCCACCACCTCCCGAATAGCCGTTTGCTCGGGTCCCTCACCCGGGTCGACCAACCCCTTGGGCAACGCCAGTAACATTTTTTGCGATGTTTTTTTCTCGGTGTCTACGGGGAGGACTGCCGCGGATTCCTTCTGTGGCTCGATGGCAGCGATCTGCCATTCCCCGGAGACACGCCTCACGACTACTCCGCCGGCAGAAATCTCAAGAACCATGGGCTTAAGTTATCAGAAACACAGGAGTTAGTCGCACGCAGGAGGCAGTCCAGTAACCACCAGTAACCCACAGCCCGTAATCTGGTGCGGCCGCCCTCACTATGAAACGATCAGTCCTCAAGTGGCATCTTACTTGCCAGCCTAACCTGGGGTAGAGGTTTGGTTAGCGAGTAAAGACAGTAGCCGGGCAAAGCCGGGATGGTGTGAGGTCCCCCGTGAAGAGTCTGGATAAGATTATTCGTTCCGTGCAGGCGTTCGGACGCGGCCTTTCTGGTCATCCCGCAGGCCTGGGATCCCAAGTGGCAGGAGTCGGGATCGGTCTGGCCCTGGGTGGAGGGTTTGCTCGCGGTATCGCCCACGTCGGCGTCCTCAAAGTCCTCGAAGAAGAAAACATCCCCATCCGCTGTATTGCCGGAACCAGTGTGGGCGCACTCATTGGCGCCGCCTATTGCAGCGGTATCTCCGCCGCGGAACTCGAGCAAGTGGCTGCCCGCGTCCGCTTCAAGCACATTGCCAGTTGGACGCTCTCGCGTTACGGCTTCGCCAGCAACTCGCGCATGATCGGGTTCCTGAACCACCTTCTCAAGGTCAAAACCTTCGAAGAGTTGCGCATTCCGTTAGCGGTGACGGCCACGGATTTCTCGACCGGGGAGGGCGTGGTTTTCCACTCCGGACCACTCATCGACCCCGTACGCGCAAGCTGCGCCTATCCGGGAATGTTCTTGCCGGTAAAGATTCGCGGACGCCTGCTGATCGACGGCATGCTGTCGCACACCGTGCCCACCCGGCCGCTGCGGCAAATGGGAGCGGAGCGCGTGCTGGCTGTGCATCTGAAAGGCAAGTGGACGGGCGACGTCGGTCCGCGTCACCTGTTCGATGTGATCGGCCAATGTTTTGCGATCGCCCAGGAAATGAACAGCAGCCAATGGAAACCCGCGGCCGATCTCGTGATCGAACCCGACGTCAACGGCTATAAATACGATGCCTTCGAACACAGCGCTGCCCTGGTAAGCGCCGGAGAAATAGCGACCCGCGCGGCGCTCCCAGAGATCCGGAAGTGGCTACAGACTGAAACGACCCGCCAGAAGCCGGCAAGAGTAACCCAACCAGCCGCAGTTCCGGCAGATTAACAAGAATCACGTGGCGACAGCTGCCCCGGCTGTCCAGTCGAGCAAGCTCGACAGCCGCCAGTGTGGAGAGGAATCGAAGGAAAGAAGCTGAGAGCTGATACTGCTCTACTTCATTACGCCACGCTGAGCAATTCCAATATTATCCCGCGAGGTGTTCTTCACCAGATACATCATCTCATCCGCTTGCCGAATGATGTCGTGAGGTGTCTTGGCATCGTGAGGATAAGTAGCTACCCCCATCGAAGCTCGCACGTTCAGATTCAGCCCTTCTTCTTTACAGAACATGCTGGTGCGCAGGCTGTCGCGCAAACGCTTCGCCACCACCAAAGCCGAATCCTTTCCCGTCTGTGGTAGCAGCACGACGAACTCGTCGCCGCCATAGCGGAAGGCATAGTCAATCAAACGCAGCTGCGCTTTAATCAAGTATCCAATCTCAGCCAGGAGTTTGCTTCCAACTAAATGCCCGTTGGTGTCGTTGACTTGTTTGAAGTGATCGAGGTCGATAAACAAAACCGTAAATTCGTAACCAAAGCGCGACGAGCGATAAACCTCGGTCTCGAGCGTCTTGTAGAGATGCCGCGCGTTGTAAAGCCCGGTGCAATCGTCGGTGATGGTGAGTTCCTGAATCTTTTCCACGGCCCGCGCATTTTCGATGGCAATCGCCGCGTAATCACACAGCGATTGCAGGAAGAAAATCTCCTGATCCCCGAAGTGCTCCATATCCACGTTCACCAACTGAATCACACCCAAGACGCGCAGCCGCGAGCTGACGGGAAAGCAGACAATCGAACGGGTCTCCCATTTGGTCATCTCATCAATGCGCTTGGCGAACCGGGGATCGGTCATGACATCGGGAACCACCAGCCGCTCGCCGTGCTTGGCCACATGCCCGGCAATGCCCTCACCCACTTTCAGGCGGATATTCTTTAAGGCCTCGGAAGCACTCCCAACCGCAATGGCGAAGTAAAGTTCCTCGCGTTCATCGTCCACCATCAGCAAAGACCATGTATCCGGACGGAAGTATTCCGCCATCTTTTCCATGATGGTCTGCAGAATGGAGTCGAGATCGAGCGACGAGGTCAGAGCCTTGGCCACATCGTGGAAGATGGTCAATTCCTGATTCTGCCGATTTTGATCGGCCCCGGTGGCCCTGGTCATGAACCGCAACCTCGCATCTAGAGCGGGAGTGTCAAAATTATAAGCGGCACCCAGAACCCGGGCAACGAACCATGGTAACCCGTACCCGCAAAGGCACGCCCAGTCCCCCACAATGCTAAGGGCGCAGGAGTCCGTCCAAGCCTTATTAGCTCAAATGGAGATGGGCGCCACCCGTCCATGCGGAGCAAGCCCGCAGAGATTGCCGCAAATCCGTTGGAGACGTCAAGCGCTGCCGAAAACTGTCGGAGCCACCGAGTCCTGATTGGACCTTTCGCCGTCTTTCTCTCCCTTGCGCCTCTCAGTTACTCGTGGATCGAGAATGGCTTTCGCAGAGAGCCGCGAAATCGTTTCTTTGGCATCGTCGACCATTTCTCTAAGATGCGCGAGTTGCCCTCGAAGTGCCGCTCTCAAGTCGGAGAACACCCGGTTGAACTCTTCCGGATCCTCGACGCTGACAGCCCTGGCACTAAGGTGGTTAATGCGTTCTTGAAAAAGGGAGAGGGCCATGGTCCAAGTACCATGCCACAATGTGCCACTCGGTTCGATACCGTACACACGTAGATGACCCTAAGTTTTACCCTCGTTCCGGAAATGCATACGCGGGAACATCCTGATGCGTGGGAGTCGGGAGCCGTTTATTAGCGAACGACTCCCGCGTAGGTAGACTCAGTGCCCTTGATCTGTCGATTGGATGAGAAGTCCAGTCCTCAAGGGAAACCCACCACGGTGACCGGGGTGTCTGGGTTGGCGATGGTTGACGATCCTCCGGTATTGTCGATCACGTTCAGGATGCCACCAAACCCCGACGTGCTGAGGAAGATCGTGAGCAAATCGTTCATGCTCGCCGGAGGGAAGGTAGTCGGAACCTCAAAGGCGTTTGCGGCGTAGATGTTCACGCCCTGGTTGAAGAAGCTGTAGCTGCCCATGCCATATCCGTTGAAGCTGGTCACTTTGTCGTCGACTTTGAAGGCCGCCCAGCCGTCGACACTCGGAGACTCCATCCATACCGCCTGGCTGGGTGGATCGTAGGGCATCTCGTTTTGCAAAAAGATGTCCGTGCCGCGGTTGCCGTTCCAGATCACCTCATATTTCTGGTAGTGCTCGACGAAAAGGCCGTATGCGGTCACATTGTCACCGTTGACGACGAGGCCAGTATCGGCAGTGTTGCTGGTCCAACCCACGCCGGCGCCGTGGTCGGCGCGCCATGCCCAGATGTCATCCAGGATGACGTTGTCGCTGTTGACCACCAGACTGATCGTCGCGCTCCCCGGCTCGGCGCCGCCGATGCGGAAGAACACATCGTAAAGACCCGACGGGTCGGAGCCATGGTGATCGTGGCCGTCGCAGTGACGCCATTCGCAGCCAACCTGCAGCAGCACCGGAGAGTTCGTTGGGCCTGCGTCAAAGATAATCCCAGAGATCAATACGCCATTGTCGCTGGCGACGCTCATTGAGGCGTTTCCGTTTTGAGGGATCAGCGTTGGAAAGCCGAGACCGACGACTACCGTATCGGGACGCGTGACCTCGATGCTCCGGTCGAGCTTATAAACGCCTGGGGTCAGAATGAGATCAAAGCCGCAAAATAATGCACGATTGATCTTCTCTGCGGAGTCCGTCGGTTGGGCGATGAAGAACCTTCGGATTGGAATGGACGAGCCCGGCGTCTCACCGTTCTGCCATGTCGTACCCGAAGAGTCATGCTGCACTGCGGGAACGAAGACGTTGTAATTCCCACGGGAGTCCTGGTACAGGTAGGGCGCCTCGCGTGTCACCGGACTGGTCGCGAGCGTGGTGTACGGACCACCGCACGACGCTTGAACCGGAAAACATTGGGCGGGCGCACCCACGACGCCTGAGAACACCTGGTTCCAGACCCCGTTGCTCCAGCCATCAATAATGCTGTTCCTGGTCAGCCATTGCTGCTGCGAGCCACTGACTATGCTGCCGCCCTCGAATTGCGAATCTGCGATAAAGCCGCCACTCGCAAACGACGGGCCAGTGCAGTAATCCATCAGGGTAGCGGCCCCATTGACCAGAACGCGACGCATCGGCGCGGCTTGCGACACTGCCCAGAATTCGCCGGTGTAGCAGCCGAAGGTCGGGTTGGTTACGTTGATGGTCAGGTTCGACAACGATCGCCAGAAGTTCACCAACGCGATGCAGTTGCTGCCAGTGCACTGGTTGTATACGTCGACCGAACCATTGATCACCACGTCGCCCGGAGACTGCCCGAGTCCAGCCACGCTGGTGTAGTAGCCAACCTGAAAATTGAGGGGCGTCGTGCTCGATCCATACGTGCCGGGCTCGAACAGCAACGCGTAGCGCTGAGTTCCGAACTGGTTGGAAAGCTGTTGTGTCGCAATCGAGTCTACCGTCGTCTGGATCTGGCTTAGCGGCATGCTGGGATTGAATATGTAAACGTTTGGACCAAAATCGGGTTGTCTGGACTTGGATTGTTTAGACGATGTTGCCGCCCTCGCAAACGGCGTCATCGCAAAACACGCCAGCATAAGAACGACGATCGTTGTGACTCCGCATACACATTGCCGCCTGCGCCTCGGATCAGCAATAGCAAGGAAACGTCGAGCAACCAAACCCCGGATCCAATCTCTATGCGACATCGTATTTCTCCTTTCTCCATCGAGTTGAAATAACGGCCCTGAAGGGATCACCGGCCGGAAATCGTCCCGCATCAGTTGGGAATTAGCGGACATCTGGCACCAGACTTCCGGTAGATATGCAGACTGCGTTTGCAACCTGGCCAGAGGTTAACAATGAACGTGGAGGAGACTGCGCAAGCAGCAACCCGATTGTCGAAGAGACGAGGGGCGAAACCTTGCCGCACAGTATGGCCCAAGATTGAAATAGTGGCAATACCAAACCACAGCGCAAATGCGAGACGGGTGTTCACGTCTGGCTGCTCTTAGCTGTAGACCTCCGGCATAGTTCAGACTTTGTACGAGAAGTTCTGTTCCCTTGTTTGACGGGGACGGCCGTCACCACGCGGCGCAGGACTATCCCAATCGTAACCATCCGGACGTTCGGGCTTCCCATGTCCCGTTGTGGGACGGCGAGTCTATCCTTCGGCGCAACAATTGTTTAGAAGAAGTGGCGGGGTAACTGTTACCTTTGGTTACTTTCGTCCATTGACCCTTTCGCTAGAACTGGTAAGGTCAAGGAGCGAGAAAACGGGGGAAGACGCCCGTAGGCAGTTGCGGCAATGAGCTAAACCCCATGACTCATCATATCCAGCAAGCGCTATGGATCGCCCATCCGGTCTTGGAATTGTGCTTGGCTGGGATTCTGTTCTGGCGCCGGCTTCATCGCACGTTTCCCGTATTTTTCTCTTACATCGTTTTCCAGGTGGTGAATTTCCCGATCCTATATCCGATCTACCAGCTTAGTATCAGTCCGAACGCAACCGACCGCGAAATCACTACCTACTTCTACGCGTATTGGATTAGTGCGGCAATCAGCTTGGCGCTGGGCTTCAAGATCATTCACGAAATTTTTCTCGACGTCCTTCGTCCTTACCCTAATCTGAAGGATATGGGGACTCTACTATTCAAGTGGGCGGCGCTGGTCATGCTGTTGGCGGCCATGGTCGTGACCGCGGCCAGTCAATCCGGATCCGGGGACCCGCTGGCCCAGGCCGTGCTTATCGTGCAACGTTGCGTTCGTGTGATCCAATGCGGCCTGATTTTGTTTCTGCTGTTTTTTTCCCGCCATATGGGAGTTTCCCGTCGGCAGCTCAGCTTCGGTATCGCGCTGGGATTTGGCAGTTTCGCGTGCGTCGAGCTGATTGCCGTGGCACTTTCTTCGGGCGGTCAAATTCGATCCCCAACGGTGAATCTCATCACCACTCCGACGTACACTCTGGTCATTCTGATCTGGATGGGATACGCATTGCTGAAGACGACGTCCCGGGAGGTATCGGCCAAGTTGCTGATGTCACAGCGCTGGGACCTGGGTCTCAGTGAGGCGCGGCATCCGGTGGGCAGCGACTCCTTGATTCCGATGTTCGAAAGCATGGTGGACCGGGCGTTCTCGCGTGCTCCGAGAGAGCCTGAACCTGGAGAAATCGAAGACGAGCACTTGGTCCGTAAAATGTCAGTCGCCGAGAAAGTCGTGCCTTCGTTTTCTCGTCGGGCGGTCCCGGGAGACTTGGCCCGCTAAGGTTTTGTACAAATTCTGGACAAGGTATTTCGGAATCCGTAAAAGCAAACGGATCTGAATTGTTTTATCCTCGCACCAGCCATCCCTTTTGAGCAGCGAAAGACTAGCGATCGAGACGGTCGTTCGTTTTTCGTAAACTGCACGCCAAAATCATTTCAGTTAAAACAAAACTGCGCGAATCACTTGACACGGCCCTGTATAATCCCTGCCAAGTCAGGGTCGCCGCTCCCAGGGGACCCGCTAGGAGAACAATCCATGAAACGTGCGGTCAGGATGTTATTCCTGTTGGTAGGTATGATTTGCGCATACACAGCACTTGCCGCTCCGGTTGTTCCGGTACCGGAGGACGGCGCGCCGATCCCAACGTGCTCAGGACGAAACTGCCGCTAAGGCATCCCGGGTACTTCCGAGCTGCCCCTAAGCAGCTCTTGAAATTCAGTAGGCTGGCGATTGCAAAAGCAACGCCAGCCTCTTTTCTTGTTTTGGGCGGACTATCAAGTGGTCAATCTGTCTCCCCCCTTTTTTCAATGGACGTCATCTTGAGCAGAGTGAATGGACTCGCTCGCGAGTCCATTCACGGAGTCGAAAGACCTGCGGTTGGCCTGCGCGACAGATCTGCCGTCGGTAAATCCTGTCGAGCGTTGGCAGAGAGCAGGTCCCTCGACTCCGCATGACCGTGCCTTAGCACGATCATGCTCCGCTCGGGATGACAAAGCATGGGAGGGAAGGACGGCGGAGACGAACGGAATGCGGCGGACTCAGAGTCGATGCAAACTTCGCGACAGCTCCTCGGGGTCAGAGATTGGGGGCTGGCAGGTAAATCCGGAACAGACAACTGCGACGGTTTTTTCTTCCATGACCGCAGGCAGCTGCGGAATGGTCTGGGCCAGCGCAGGTGGAAGATTCTGCGGAACGGCCTGATTGGCCGACAGCTTGAGCACAGCCTTGCTGGCAGAGTAAGGGGCAACCGCCGCGTTGTAGAGTCGTCCTGCCAGCTCATCATTTCCCACAATCACGATTTGTGTGTGGGGATGCGCCAGGTGGACTGCGGCAATTCCATAGGTTGCGATGAATAATCCGTACTGTGCTGCCAATCCCGCAATGACTTCGATGGTCTGCCCCGCCTTGTCGCGCAGGTTGTTATCATTGGTGTAGGCGTGGAGCCGGAGCAAGGCTATCGCAGCGACCGAATTTCCGGCGGGAGTGGGTGAATCCTGGAACGGCTTGCGACGCGTGCTCAACACCCCGAGCACTTTCTCGTCGGACGAAATTTTTCCCGTATCGAAGAAGCCTCCGGAGACCGGATCGAAGAACTGCTCGACCATTGCATCGGCGATGCGCCTGGCGAAATTGAAGTAGCTGAGATCCGTGGTGGCTTCGTAGGCGTCCAGGCAGGCAACGGCGGTGAAAGCGTAATCGTCGAGCACGCCGGGGATTTGGCGGCGTTCGGCCTTCGCATCAGAGTAAGCGAGCACGTGCAGCAATCGCTTTTCCGCGCGCCATCCCTCGGCCAGGATGCGATCCAGCGAACGCAGCGCGAAATGTTCCGCACCTTCCAGTTGCAGCACTTTGGCGGCTTCGAGATATGCCGAAATACAAAGCGCGTTCCAACCCGAGTAGACGGTTTTATCGACGTACGGAGTGGGGCGCTTCAGACGGGCGGCGTACATTTTGTTCTTAGCTGATTGCAGCAGAGTCAAGACCTGCTCCTGCGGCAGAGTCAGCCGTTTCGCAATCTCCTCGATCGACGCTCGCTGGTATAAGACGTTCTTTGCCGGGTTGTGGTGCATCTCGCCAATTTCATTGATGTCGTAGTGCAGGCAGGCCACGCGAGCTTCTTCTTCGGTGAGAACGGCCTGCGCTTCTTTCAGAGTCCAGGTGAAGTAATCGCCATCGTCGTCCATGGAGTAATCGGCGTCCTGGGAGGCGTAGAATCCGCCGTGATTGCGGTCGCTGAGCCATTCATCCATCCAGCGAATGATGTCGCGGGCTACGGCGGCGAAGAATTCAGAGCCCGTGGCTTGATATGCGTGCACGTAATTCTTCAGCAGTTCCGAATTGTCGTAGCACATCTTCTCGAAGTGGGGCACGATCCAACGCTCATCGACAGAGTAGCGATGAAATCCGCCCGCCAGTTGGTCGTAGACACCTCCGCAGGCCATCTTTTCAAGGGTGGTGACAAACACGTTGCGCAAGTTCTCGTCGCAGGAGCGAACGTAGTGATCGATCAGGAGATCAAGGGCTGCTGAATGCGGAAACTTGGGAGCGCTGCCGAAGCCGCCATTTCGCGGATCGTACATCTTCAGAGCTGACTGGACGATGGCGTCAATCACAGCGGGCGAAAAGTCGGCGCTTTTCCCGGCAAAGGATTCCGCGTGGGAGATTGCGCCCTCAACCAGCCTGGCCTGTTCGATCACGTCGTCGTTCTTCTCGTGATAGGCATTCGAGATTGAAAGCAGCACACGCTTGAAGCTGGGACGCCCGTAGTGATCGTCCGGCGGAAAGTAAGTTCCACCGTAGAACGGTTTGCCATCGGGAGTGAGAAACGCCGTCAGCGGCCAGCCGCCCTGTCCGCTGATCGAACTGACGGCGGCTTGATAGCGGCTATCGATGTCGGGACGCTCGTCACGGTCTACCTTTAGAGCGATGAAGTGCTGGTTCACGATCTCCGCGATTTCGGGATTGTCGTAGGACTCCCGGTCCATCACATGGCACCAGTGGCACCAGACCGCGCCGATGTCGAGTAGGATCGGTTTGTTCTCGCGTTGTGCGGTGGCAAAGGCTTCCTCACCCCACTCGTGCCACTGGATGGGCTGGTGCATGGCGGAGCGAAGATAGGCGGAAGACGCCTTGGAAAGGGAGTTGAGGGTCTGGGTGGCCATGGGTTAAGTGTATCGCGACGGGACGGGAAAAGCCCTTCAGTGTGCGAACGGGAGGCGTTCATTGCTCATGAAGCTCGTCTCGCGAGGAAGGAGGCATCTATCGCAAATGAAGCCCTTTGCGTAGGCGGATCAAGGCGCGTTCTCGCGCTCGCTCGTAAGCCTTTCGATCGCGCACGATTCGTTCGAAGCGCGCGGCAAGCAAGGCACTGATCGAGGTTCCCTCTTCGTCGGCTATAGCCTGAATCTTGCGCAGAAGAGTCGCGTCCAGCTTGAGCGTGATAGTAGCTTTCATCTTTTGCACACCGATACGTTGCGCACCATTTTACCGTTTCCCTCGATCTATTCGTCCTCTGGGTGGCAACATGAATCCACTACGGAGCGATTAGTAGCGACTGACCCCAACTTCGCGCCCTCGGGTTCCACGCTTTCAAAACAGATTCGAATCTAGGCCCGAGATAAATTGGATGCCGGGAATTATTTTGCCAACGAGTGCGGCATCATTTGTCAGGAACAGATCAATCCGGGCTTGCGCTGCGCACGCGAGATGGATTGAGTCGGCTGGCGACACTCCATGCTGAGCCCGAATCCGACCATAAAAGTCCGCTGTCTCTGATGTGTACGGGATAACTTCGACTAGCGGTTCCCGGAAGACCTCTCGAATTTGTCTAGCTGTCTCCGATGAGCCCAATTTGTAAGGGCCTACCAGAATCTCTCCGACGGTAAATGAGCTGGTGCAAAGCTGATCCTGCCGCTGCTCCATTTGCGAGAGGACGTGGCGCACTCGTTTTGCATAGAGGGGATGGTCCTCCAGCCAGTAGACAAATAACATCGTGTCCCAATAAATTCGGCTCATGTTCCCGGAATGACGCTTCCTCTGGGCACGCTACTGGCTAGGATTTGAAAAGCTTTTTCTTTCCTCACGAATGAACGCTTCGCCCCCGCCCAATGCTCTGAACACATCCTTAGCTATGCCGCGAATCTCCAACAGAGATTTAGTCGAGGCAGACTCTTTTTCGTCACTATTCAAAATCTCATAAGTAAATGTCACAGTAGTGCTCTGGCCTGAGGGCGGGCCGGTTTTCGAGATTAGCCTGAGAGCGTTTTCATTCAGAAACTTCTTCGATTTGAGGGCAAGGCAGACCAGCGGTACACGGTTACTCAATGCGAGGCTCTTGTGCACGGTACCAACATTAATGGCAAAGGTTCTTTCACCTCGACGCCGTGCTGGGCGCAGGTAAACATCGCGCACGTGCTGCCTGACAAGGTCCGAAACGGAACTTGATACTGCGTTGTCCATGCGGAGGCCTCCAATATATGCATGCTAGTATTGCATAGCTATGCATAGCATGTCAATATGTTTGTGTTTTGGAGATCGGGTAACCTAGTTTTCAGCCGCAGCATCGGCATTCAATTCGACACCTTCTTCGCAATCGCACAATACAAATCCACCGCGTCACTTAGTTGCTTTTTCTCAATGTATTCGCCTTCGGTGTGGGCGACGTGGATTGATCCCGGACCGATCAGCAGGGGCTCGCCCCAGTTGGTGAGGGCGGGAATGTCGGTGGTGAAGGCGGCGACCATGGTGGGCAGTCCCTCCAGTGTGCGCAGCCGCAGGAATGGGATTTCCAAAACGAATTCGACCTTAGCTAGGCCCGCAACCGCCCGCTCAATTTCTCGCCGTAAATCGTCCGTGGGCCCGATCAGCCGATAAAGTAACTGCGCTCGCGCTTTATCCGGAATCACATTGGGAGCGCGGCCCCCTTCGATAACGCCGATGTTCAATGTGCACGGGCCGATATCTTCCTCGGAGGGCAGCTTCATCGCGCGGAGCCGATTCAAGGCTTCCAGAAGCTTGTCGATCGCAGACTCGCCCAGTTCCGGATAGGCGGAGTGGGCCATCCTTCCTTCGGCAATCACATTCACTCGCAGTGTGCCCTTGGATGCGCTCGCCATCCGGTTCTCGGTGGGTTCGCCGTTCACCAGAAACTTGCAGCCGGGGGACTCCTTATTGGCCACCTGTGCGCCCAGGCTGTTCCGTTCTTCTCCGACGAGGAAAAGAAGTCCGACGTAGATGCCCTCGGCCCGCAACCGCTCAGCTGCCGCGATCTGGGCGGCGAGGATGCCTTTGGCATCGCACGATCCCCGGCCGTAGATGCGAGTGGCGTCTTCGGAAGAAGGAATAAAAGGCGGGACTGTATCCAAGTGGGTCGAGAAGACAATGGTGGGTTTGGGTTGCTGCGGCGACGTTGCGTACACGTTGCGGCGACTGCCTTCGACGGGCAGCTTATTCGCCTGGTATCCGAGGCGGAGGAGTTCGCTGTGAACGACATCGCCAATGAGGGCTTCGTTGCCGGTGATCGATTCAATGTCTACGAGTTGACGAGTGAGAGCGACGACATCCATGGCAAAGAGCATAACGCACTGGACGCGCCGACACGGCAGTTCTGTGAGACGTAGCAAGCTACGTCTCACAATTGCGCGCCGTAGAGACGTTGCTCGGCAACGTCTGGCCGAGGCTGTGCGCTTTGGACTGCTATTCTGTCTGATTGAAATGAGCGCACAGCATAGTTCGATACGCTCGCTGTTCCTTGACGGCCCCGCAGGCAGGCTTGAGGCCTTGCTCAATATGGGTGCCGAACATGCCACGCATGCCGCCCTGGCGTGCCATCCACATCCTCTTTATGGTGGGACCCTACACAACAAAGTCGTTTTTCACACCATGAAGGCGTTGAATCACTTTGGCGATCCGGTGCTGCGCTTTAATTTTCGCGGCGCTGGCTTGAGTCAAGGCGAGCACGATCACGGCAACGGCGAACTGGAGGACGTGCGTACCGCACTCGACTGGCTGGATCGCGAATTTCATCTGCCGCTGATCTTCGCTGGATTCTCGTTTGGGGCGGCGGTGGGACTGCGTGTGGCGTGTCCTGATCCTCGCGTCAGCGCTGTTATAGGACTTGGTTTGCCAGTCAGCGCGATCGACGATCGAGTCTATGATTTCGAGTTTCTGGGTAACTGCGCGAAACCCAAGTTATTCGTCAGCGGCGAGCGCGATCAGTTTGGGCCGCGTGCGAAGCTTGAGGGACTCGTCGGAGCGCTGCCGGAACCGAAGAAGTTGGTTTTGATTGAGGGCGCGGATCATTTCTTTGGAGGACGCCTGCGTGAGCTGCGCGAAGCGATTGAAACCTGGGTCACGGAAACGCGTACCTGAGGAATCACGTGGGGACAGCCGCCCACGGCTGTCCAGCGAAGCTCCCAGGTCACGGTGAAGGGATACTCTGGGCCTGCCGGGTCTCGAGCTGCCAAACATAAGAGCTTGGCGAGCTTGCTCGCCCGGACAGCCGAGGGCGGCTGTTCCCACGCGAGCGCGGGCTGGTCAGCTTCTATAATCTTCCCCATGTCTTCGACCGCGGCCAACCGCGAACGACTTGCCATCGAGATGCGGGTTACGGCGCGGCATCTTTTTGAACGCGCCCTTGGCGAATCCAGTATTGATCAAGCATTCGAGCGGAATGTTTGTTGTGAGCGCGGCGTGCTGCGCGTGTGCGAAGACCTTTACGATCTGCATTCCTACAACCGTGTGCTGGTTGTTTCTATTGGCAAGGCCGCACACACGATGGTGAGCGCGCTGGAAATTCAGGCCGGAAATAATTTTGAAGGAATTGTCGCCAGTTCGGTGCAGCCGAATTCGCAAGCGCGTGGGTTCCGTTATTTTCACGGCGGACATCCTACTCCGAATGAAGAATCGATTCTCGCCGCCGAGGCCATGCTGAGGTCCTTGAGCGCACAGAATGCTTCGTCGCTGGTGATCTTCATGCTGAGCGGCGGTGGGTCTTCGATTGCGGAGAAGCCCATTGATGACGAAATTTCTTTGCAAGACTTAGTTGCGACCTATCGCGTCCTCGTGCACTCGGGAGCACCCATCGCGGAGATCAACGCCATTCGCAAACATCTTTCGGCGATCAAAGGAGGAAGATTAGCGCAGGCGGCCTCGCCGGCTCAGCAGGTTTCGATTCTGGTCTCGGATGTTCCTGACGATACGCCGGATGCTTTAGCCTCGGGTCCAACCATGCCCGACTCCACCAGCGTCGAAGATTGTTACGTGCTTGCCGCCCGGCACCGGTTGCTGGAACACTTTCCCGCCTCGGTGCGCGAATTGTTTCGGCGCCATGCCCTAGAGGAAACTCCTAAATCGGATGACCCAGCCTTCCATCGCAGCCGCTGGTGGACGGTGTTATCGAATTCAACTTTGCTCGAAGCCTGCAAGAAAGAAACCGAGCGCCACGGCTTCACGGTGGAGGTGGACAACAGCTGCGACGACTGGGGCTACGCGCGTGCGGCCGATTATCTGTTGGAGCGCTTGAGAGAACTGCGCGAGAGGGCGGAGCGGGTCTGCCTGATCTCCGGCGGTGAAGTCACGGTGAAGGTCACGAACGGAGGCGTGGGCGGACGCAACCAGCAGTTTGCGCTGGCCTGCGCGCAGAAAATCGCGGGTGCAAACATCACGGTGCTCAGCGCAGGTACGGATGGCGTCGACGGCAACAGTCCCGCCGCAGGCGCGATCGCGGACGGAACAACTCTTGAGCGTGCAGAATCTCGCGGGTTAGAGCCGGCAGCCAGCCTTCGAAGCTTCAGCGCCTATCCGTTCTTCGAAGCGTTAGGCGACACAATCATGACCGGGCCTACCGGCAACAACCTGCGAGACTTGAGAATCCTGCTGGCGTACTAAGCCGACTTTGGCATCTTGGCGAATGCCTGCTCTTGTTCTTTTTGCATTTCCTCCGGAGACATATCGCGGGTGTGGGTTGCAAGCGACCACCTGTGTCCAAAAGGATCCATCAGTTGACCGTAGCGATCTCCCCAGAACTGGTCCATTACCGGCATCTTCACCGAGGCGCCAGCCGAAACCGCGCGCTCGAACGCGGCGTCCACGTTCTCGAGATAAATGTGGAGGGAGACCCCGGTGCCTCCCTTGGCAGATGGCGCGGGATCGCCGCCATACTCGGGAAACTCATCGTTCAACATCAGAATAGAATCCCCGATCTTGAGCGCAGCGTGCATTACCTTGCCACCGGGCGCTGGCGCGACGTGAAGAACCTCAGCGCCGAAGGCCTTTTGATAAAACTCAAGAGCGCGGTGAGCATCGCGAACCGTCAGATGGGGCGTGATGGTGTGGAACCCATCGGGTATGGCTTTTACCTTGGCAGTCATAGAACATCCTCCGGAAGAAGAGTCTAGACCAACCAATGTTAAAAGTTGTTAAGAAAGGGGGAGGAACTCATCTCGGTCTCAGGAACGAGACCCGTGCAGCAATTCTAAGCGCGCCTCCCCAGTCAGCAAAAACGGTTCAAGCCCCCGTGGCCAGTTCGATGTTGCAACAGCCGCCTTTGCACATCGTAATTGCCCATGCTCGGCGTAGAATACTGGCGGAGGCGTCCTCCATGCAGTCCAAGTTAGCCCTCGGAGTTGCGGTCTGGCTCGTTTGCAGTCGCGCCCGCCCATCATGAAAAGAGGGCAAGTCGTGATCGAGTTTGCCATTCTTAAGCACGGCAAAATAGCAGGCATGAAGTTAGTCTCAGGCTCCGGCGATGTGGCGCTCGACCGTGGCGCATGGGGCGCCATCACTGCTTCCAACCCGTTGCCTTCTCCTCCGCCCCAGTTTACTGGTTCAGGTCTTGCCCTGCGCGTGCCCTTCTATTACAACTCCAATCCCGATTCCTCGCTCTGGGTCCATGTACCAGAACAGTTCGCCTTAGCGAAATACTGGTTGCCCCTCCACAACCTTCTAGCTCTGCCCAGATAGGCGAGGCGCAACATAAGGCCCAGGAACTGCTTGATGCCATTCGACAGGGCGGCAGGTTCGCGGACGTCGCCAAAGCCAACTCCCAGGGTCCAACGGCAGCCAAAGGGGGCGACCTGGGCTATTTCGACCACGGTAAGCTGGCTCCGTCCATTGAAGAGATAGCTTTTCAACTGAAAGTGGGTGACCTTTCCGATGTCATTCACACAAAACAGGGGTTTGTAATTTTGCAAGTCACGGAACGTCCGGCCGCCGCCGATGTCTCTTTGGGAGTGCCAAAACAACCGATTACTGCCGAGTTAGGGGCATATTTGGCTGAGGTGACACAGAAGGTGCGACCAAGCTTGCACAAAATAGTCCTCGAATCTACGGTGCTGTCGGAAAACAAACAAGGTGACGTCACGATTCAGTTCTTGATAGAGCGTAACGGGGCCATCCGTCGCTCCAAAGGCACTTCCCACTCTGGAAACACCGAGCTCGACGATGCCGCGTTGAACCCCATACGTGCCGTAGGTCGTCCGCTTTCACCATTGCCAAGTGCAACGAAGACGCATCATCTCGAACTGCGCGTTCACTTCCACCGCAGCCCAGTTAAAACTACGGGCTCGGTAATCGGATGAGTCTGGAACTTAAACCGCTTTCCCAAGCGTTGTCTTCTGAAGCCGATACGCCCAGTCGACGAAATCGGCGTTACGCGAACCACCCCAACACGCCATTTGTCGGACGGCTAATTTCTCCTAGAAAAACCGGGTCACGCCCTCTTCGAGCACCAGCACCTGATCTTCAATACCAGCCGCCTTGGCCTCCTGTTCGAGTAGCTGCAAGGGCTCGTCCATGGGTTCATGGGAGAGTTTAAACGTTCCATAGTGCATGGGGACCATCCAGCGGGCATTCAAATCAAGAAAAGCCCGGGTGGCGTCAGCAGGATTGGCGTGGACATTGCGGAACGACGGCGGGTTGTAGGCCCCGATGGGCAATAGCGCCAGTTCGGGCGCTAAGCGTTGTCCGATCTCGCGGAAGCCGGAAAAATAAGCGGTATCGCCAGCGTGATAGAGCGAGTGCTTGCCGTCACGCAGAACGTAACCGCCGTAGCCGCGATGAGAATCCTTGATGATGCGGGCGCCCCAATGGCGGGAAGGCACGTGGGTGACGGTGAGCTCGCGATGGCGGTAACTGTTCCACCAGTCTAGTTCCACCACATCGCCAAAGCCCAGGTCGGAAACCAGATCGAGCACGTGATGGGGCACCACGATGCTAGGGGGTGCGGCGTTACGAATCCGTGCCTGCTGAACAATGGCGCGCAAAGATGGCCGGTGCAGATGGTCGAAATGGGCATGCGTCACCAGCACCAGGTCGATGGGAGGAAGGTCGCGAAGCCTTACTCCTGGCTGGCGCAGTCGCTTTAGCACAAACAGCCAGCGGGCGAAATTAGGATCGATGATGACGTTCTGCCCGCCGATCTGAACGAAAAAGCTGGCGTGCCCGATGAAAGTCAAACCCAACTCTCCGTTGCTGACCAACTTAGGTTTGTAGGCTTGGCCGATTCGTGGAGTAACCGCCGAGTGTCGCACAAGAGTGCCAAACGCGCGCGCGCGTTTGCGAAGAACGGGATTCGTAAGCGTTGGCTTTAACATCTGCTCCTAGCCGAAGTGACGGCTCCGGTTGCAACTGCCTAGGCGGGCGAAGAGCCGGAAGAAAACCGTTTCCAGCAACTTTGCCACGTTTGGGCGCGAGAGCTGGTTTCATTCTAAGACAATTCGCTAGCGATTGCTTGACCGTTCTGCGTCGGTCAGTTCTAATCCCTATGGGGAATTTCCTTTCGCGAACTCTGCTGCCTAGGCCGAGACGTTGCAAGCAACGCCTCTACAGCAGGGCTGTAGAAACGTAGCTTGCTACGTTTCTGGCCAACAACCGTAAAGTTCGTGGCGAAAACGGGTTTCTAAAGGACGAATTCATAGGAGCGAAAATGCGCGTTGCATTCTTAGGGTTGGGAATCATGGGACGAGCGATCGCCTCCAATTTGGCCAAGGCTGGCCACGAAGTCACGGTGTGGAATCGTACTGCTGGCAAAGATGTGGAAGGGGCACGAAGCGCGGCGTCTCCGGCGGAGGCGGCGCGTGGCGCCGAGGTTGTATGGATGTGCGTCTCTGACACCAAGGCGGTTGAAAGCGTTTTGTTCGGACCGCAAGGCGTGCATGAATCCTTGGCGCCAGGCACGACCATCGTGGACTCGAGCACGATCTCACCTTCCGCCACGCGCCAGTTTGCCGAGCGGGTGCGGGCGCAGGGAGTGGAATACGTAGACGCCCCAATGACCGGTTCCAAGGCTGGAGCAGAAAGCGGCACCCTGATTTTTATCGTGGGTGGTGAGGAATCGTCCATCGAGAAACTGAAGCCGCTGTTTGCTGCTACCGGCAAGAAGATTTTTCGCATGGGCGAGACCGGCAAGGGACAAGCCGCAAAGCTGGTGATGAATCTGCAAATTGCGCTCATCTACGAAGGCTTTGCCGAAGCCCTCACTTTAGCTGCGAAGCTCGGAGTGGATGCCGAGATCCTTTTGCCATTGATCCAGGCTTCCATGGTGAACTCGGGCGTGGTCGAGTACAAGGCTCCCTTTGTCATGAAACGTGACTTTTCCCCGAATTTCCCCCTGCGCTTGATGCACAAAGACCTCAAGTTGGCGTTGGACGCGGCCAAGGAACTCCGGGTCAGGCTGCCAGGGCTGGAGACGGTCGAGGAAATTTACGACGTGGCTGACGAGGATGGGCACGGCGATCTCGATTACGCCGCCACCCTGACGCTGCTAGAAAAATGGGCAGGAGTCGAAGTAAAAGGCGCGTCAGCCTGAATTGCAGCCTCCATTCGTGTCTTGAGCCTTTTGTCCGAGAGGGTACCGTGTGGGTACTTCCGTAATGCCAATCCTGCCTGCTTATTACAGAACTATTACACAGCGCGCCGACGGTCCCTGCTAGCCTAGTCCTAGAGTACCCACAACGAATACAGGGACCCACAATGGAACTCGAATCACTTCATCGCGAACCAGCCGCCGATAACGAAATCAACTGGGTAACCGCAACCTTCATGGGCCTGTTTCATGTGGGGGCGATTGCCGCACTCTTCTTCTTTACCTGGAAAGCTCTTTTGGTGTCGATGTTCCTCTGGTGGGTTTCGGGAAGCCTGGGCATTGGTATGGGCTACCATCGGCTGCTCACGCATCGCGGTTACAGAACTCCGAAGTGGGTCGAATATCTCCTCACAACCTGCGCAACTTTGGCTCTTGAAGGTGGACCAATCTTCTGGGTAGCCACGCATCGCATTCATCATCAGTTTTCCGATCACGAAGGCGATCCGCACTCGCCGGTCGACGGTAAATGGTGGTCGCACATGGGCTGGATTTTGACCGGGAAATCCATGCATCACGACACTACAACGCTGGCGCGTTATGTGCCTGATCTGGCAAAAGACAAGTTTCATGTCTGGATCACCAAATATCATTACGTTCCAATGATTGTCCTGGGCTTGATCCTGCTGGCGATCGGCGGGTTGCCGTTTCTGCTGTGGGGAGTCTTCATGCGCACCGTCGTCGGCCTGCACACTACATGGCTGGTGAATTCGGCGACGCATAGCTGGGGTTCACGGCGCTTTGTCACGAAAGACCTTTCAACCAACAGTTGGTGGGTAGCAATCCTGACTTTTGGCGAGGGCTGGCACAACAATCACCACGCGCATCCGGTTTCAGCTCGGCATGGATTGCGATGGTATGAGATTGATATGAACTGGTACGGCATATGGACGCTCAAGAAATTGGGGCTCGCACGCCATGTGTATCGCGTAAAACTCTCGGAACTGGATCGCAAGGATCCAGCAAAAGCAACAGCCTCAGCCCCAGAGTTGGCTTCGGTCTAGGTCAACATCCGTTGTGAACCTTCGTGTCCTTTGTGGTCTCTAGGCATTTGAACTTCGTCAACCAGAAAGGACACGAAGGTACACAAAGGAACCCTCTCATCGCCGCTCTCCGGTTTTCTTTCCCTTCGCGGTAGAATCACGCTATGCGCATCACCAGCCGGCGCAAAGCGACTATCACCTTCCTCGTTCTAGGCGTCGGCCTCGCGGGCGTAGCCGTCGCCGTTGGATTCGGCTGGATCATCCTCAACTGGCGCGAAGGGATCAAAGTCTTCCTCGGTGTGATCTTCTTCGGCGCCATCACTACAGGTCTGGTTCTGAACACCATCTTCCTGCTGCGGGAAATTCGGCGGAACGAGCAGCACGACAGTTTCATCAACGCAGTCACCCACGAACTCAAAACCCCCATAGCTTCCATCCGCCTTTACCTGCAAACACTGCAACATCGGGACGTCGACGAATCTCAACGGCGCGAATTCTACCGCCGCATGCTGGACGATACAGATCGTCTGCTAGGCACCGTCGAGCAAGTCCTGAAAGCTGGAGTTGCCGGCCATAGAAAGAGCAGCCGCGAACGCATCCCCATCGATTTCGAGAGTCTGGTTCGCGAGTGCGTGGAAGTTGCCCGCACGGGCCATCATCTTCTGCCGCAGGCATTGCGCTTCGAGCCGGTGGGCGATCAAGGAACAACCGTCATCGGTGATCCGGAGGAGTTGCGCACAGCCGTCACCAACGTGCTCGACAACGCGATCAAGTATTCCGGAGAACAAGTGGATGTTTCCATCCGCGTTGGGGCGCCCGACGAAAAGCATGTGAGGCTGAGCATCCGCGATCACGGGGTTGGCATTCCTCCGGGAGAGCTGAAGAGCGTCTTCAAGCGTTTCTATCGCGTCTCCAATCGATCGCTGGCACACATCAAAGGGACGGGTCTTGGTCTGTTCATCGTTCGTGCCATTGCCAAAAAGCATGGGGGGCGCGCGTTCGCGGAGAGCCTGGGTGAAGGACACGGAACCACGGTGGTTGTCGAGTTGCCGCGAAACACTTCCCGGGAGAATGGAGCGGTTGAGAATCCCGCTCGGGAGAGTGCAGTTCGGGAGAATCGGGCATGAGCCGCGTGCTCATCGTCGAAGATGAAGCACACTTGGCTCAGGGGCTGCGTTTCAATCTCGAAGCCGAAGGGCACAGCGTCGAAGTTGCCGGCGATGGCGAGAGCGCGATCGAGTTGCTGCTCGGTGATAAGGAAAACGGCAAACGCGGAGCGGGGAAGCAGGAACGAAACCAGCGCGAGGAGTTCGATGCCGTCGTGCTCGATGTGATGCTTCCGGGCAAAGATGGCTTTGCCGTGGCTACCGAGCTGCGGGCCGCGAAGAATTTCGTTCCGGTGCTGATGCTGACGGCCCGGGGGCGGCCCGAGGACGTGCTCAAGGGATTCGCCTCCGGTGCCGACGACTATCTTCCCAAACCCTTCGAGCTTCCCATCCTGCTGGCGCGGCTGCAGGGTTTGCTGCGGCGTCGCGAATGGATGGGCGTCAGCCATGCGCCCGCCGCCGATGCCTTCTCATTCGACGGGCGCACTCTGGATTTTGGCAAGCTGGAACTGCGCGTCAACCGCAACACCATCCAACTGACTTTGATGGAGGCGGAACTGCTGCGCCATCTGGTTCGCAACAGCGGCCAGATCGTCTCGCGCAAAGCCATCTTGGAAGAAGTCTGGGGACTGCACGAAGACACCGATACTCGCGCTATCGACAACTTCATCGTCCGGCTGCGGCGTTACATCGAGGACGATCCCGCCAAACCAAAACATCTGCTGACGGTGCGTGGAGTGGGATACAGGTTCGTGCCGGAACCCGAATAAAGCTGAACTCAGGGATCCGTTCGTGTTGTATTTACCGATAGGTTACTACGCTGCGTGAACAGTTTACCGTTAAGTATAGGGTTATATTCCCCCAAAAACGCGTTTTCCTGCCAGATCTATGAAAACAAAGGCGCTGTTTTAGGGATACCCTCGTAAAATATCCCCTCTAAAGGACTTAGCAAGGACATTTTGGAGGGAGCGGAAGACCTCTTTTTCGTGAGGTTTGTGACCGCGGGCCTGCGCGAGAAACCTCGAAATTGTCAAAGACCCAAAGAGCTATTGCTGTTATCAAACAGCTAATGAAGTAGTCATTATGTTAGCCATTTTGGAACGCCCGGGTCAAGGGAAAATGGTTAGTCTGGTTAGTCTGGAGTGCAATCAGAAAGGTTCGGGCGTTCAGCCGAGGGAAAAACCTCGTCCAAGCGGAGCTTGGACGGGCCACCCTCGGGAGTAAAGTGACGCGTTGGCTGGGCGCCATCCACCAGGCGGATCATTGTTCCGCTATCCGGGAGTCTGTACGGTCTGGTCGATGTCCGCCAAGGCGACTTGCCGCTATACTAATCTTTGCCGAGCCACCGCTCAACGGAGAAGGCATGTCGAGTCTGAAGGAATTTCAATGCGAGATTTGCGGGATCGTCACTGAAAATCCGATCCATTGGTTTGTGATCGAGTGCGGAGATCAGAAGCTCGCGGTCATCAAGTGGGATCTGACTGCCGCCAATAGCCCCAGCGCCCGGCATTTCTGTGGTGAAGCCCATGCCCAGGTATATATCAGCCGCTGGTTTGAATCCTTCTGCGTGCCGCCCAAACCCGCTTTCAAGGTTTCCTAGACCGCCTCCGCGCGGGGGGCTGGCAACCTCCCGGAGGGAGATCGATTTACATCGATACTTGACAGATGGGCGTGGCCGAGGACAGCAGATTCCTCGCTTCGCTCGGAATGACAAGGTGTTTAACGGTTGGAATCTATGCGAGGCGTTTGTTGCCCCGGGTCCGGCAAAGAGCCCGAGCCTTCCTAAAGAACGCAAAAGGCTAGGCCACCTGCTTCTATTTCTGTATGTGAGTGGGAGCGACTGAGGCGGGAATAGTTACGTTACGGCGCGAGATCAGGGCGGTGATTGGGAAGAGAAGAATGGAGAGCATACCGGCGCCGACCAGAGCGGCTGCGTTGTCGGGTAGCATTCTGCCGGTTTGTACTCCTATTTCGGCGATTGCGATTAGCAATGGGAGAGAGGTAGCGGAATAGAACACGAACGGAATGCGGTCTTCTTTGGCGAGTTCGTAGCGGTAGAAAACGATGGGCACCGATCGGGCCGCGAAGAGCAGCAGCAAGAACAGCGGCAGGCGCAGCAGGGCTCGAGGATTGGCGGCCAGCGCCTGAACATTGAAATGCATTCCGCTGGTCACGAAGAACATGGGGATGAGAAAGCCGTATCCGATTGCTTCCAGCCGGTGGGCGAGTCTGGTCCCTTGAATGCCTTTGCTGCCCAGGGAAACAATCATTCCGGCGGTGAAGGCTCCGAGGATCATGTCCAGTCCGAACTTCTCGGCAATGGCGATTAGGAGGGCAAGTACCATGATGGCAATGCGAACCGGCAACTGGCTGGTGGAATTCATGGCTGATCCGAGAAAGGCGACGATGCGCGGAGGTTTGGGTAGCAACGCGAGCGCGGCAGCGAGTAGCGCAAGCGCCACGAAAAACAGCATCAAGGCGGTTTGCAGCCAACGGGTGTGTTCACGAGTCATCAGCACAGACAGCAGCACAATCGGTCCAAATTCTCCCATGGCTCCGGCCGCAACCACGTAGGTTCCAAAGCGCGTGCCCAGTTCGCCCGAATCGCGGAGGATCGGCATCAGCGTACCCATTCCGGTTGTAGTCAGAGCCACCGCTACCAGGAGTGGGGCGCGAACAAGGTGCATCCAGTACAGAAGACCGGCCAACGAAAAAGCCACGGCCACGGAAAGTACCCAACCCTCAATCGCGAGGGTGAGGGGTCGACCGCGAACGGTATCGAAGTCCAGTTCCATTCCTGCCAGGAAGAAAAGAAAAATGAGGCCGAGATAGCCGAGCAGGGCGAGCATTCCGGTGGGCGAAACCCAGCCGAGGACGTGCGGTCCGACGATGATGCCGAGTCCGACTTCGACCACGACCATGGGCAGACGCAAGCCGATTGGTATTTCCGAAATGAGCGGGGCGAGAACGGCGATTACTGCCGTGACGAGCAGGGCGCCGCCATCGAACTGCATACTCCTCCTTTGACGATTTATCGGTCGAAATCTGGGGGGTTCTTGATGGCAGAATATGGGATTGGCTACTGAGTAAGTCAAGGGAAATCGGCGGCGTGGTGGTGCGGGAAATTTTGAAGTTGCTCCGGCTAAATGGGCTGCGGAGCTTTGCTCCGCCTGGACGGGCGCGAGTCCCCACAGGGGCTAAATTTATTGGCGGTGGGTCGAGGCTCCGGCTGCCAGGTCGCGCAGGACGCCCAGGAATCCGGCGGCGGCGCGCTCGTCGGAGAGTGCTTCGAGGTCGATGGTGGCAGCCAAATGCGGGGATTGTGGATGGAAGCGTACGGTGAGCAGATTGTGCCCGCGCGAGGTCATCAGGGTATTAATGACGGGCGGGAGTTCCTGCTTCCACTGCGTGCAGGTGGTCAGGACGACCGGGCCGGGACGGACAACGGTCCAATCGCGGGATTTGCGGATCACTTTATTGTCGCTGTGAGTGAGCCAGCGATGGCGCAGTACTTCGAGATGGATGCCGGGCGCGCAGTCGAGATCCGCCTCAAAGGTCAGTGTCTCTTTCTGTTTGTGCCAGGCGCTTAACAGCCACTGTATGGGTAACGGCCGAGGCAGCAGTCGGATGGTGACCTGGGCGTTCTCAAACCAGTGGGTGGCGAATTGCAAATGTGCCTGGACGCGGGAAGCGCCAAGCCAGCGGGCTTCGGTAAGTTTGCCGCGATGGGAGCAGGCGGCTTCCACCCAGCGCAAGGCTTTTGTCCCCCGGCGGTGGTTGTAACGGGCAAGGCAGAAATACCATAGCCCTACCAGGGCAACCGCGCCAGCCGCGTCAATCAGAAAGAGGCGCCCCACAATTAAGCTCAGATGCGCATGGTACGTCTTAGGGTGCAAGCCAAGCAACAGTTTTGCGGACTATTTTTGGAGGGATTCTTAAGCCTCTGAAAGCCATGGGGAAGGCCAGATTATTTGAAGGCCTGCGGATACAATGACGGGGTGGATTTTGCCCTGCGAGACTTTCGGCGCGAAGATTTCGACAGCTTGTGGCGCATTGATCAGGAATGTTTTGCGCCGGGAATCGCTTACTCCCGGATGGAGCTAGCCGCCTACATTCGGCTTCGGGGCGCTTTTACCGTGGTTGCGGAGCCTCTTCCTGGTCGACAGGAAAGTCCTGCGAATAATGGAGGACCGCACACCGAATCTCCGCCGAAGGTTCTGGGCTTCATCGTGGCGCAGGCACAGCGGCGGGGAGTAGGACATATCCTCACGATTGATGTGCCGCCTGCAAGCCGGCGTCTCGGGGTCGGTTCGAAGTTGCTGGCTGAGGCCGAAGATCGCTTGCGTGCCGCCGCTTCCCGTACCGTGGTGCTGGAGACTGCTGTGGATAACTCAGGCGCCCTGGCTTTCTACAGGCGGCACGACTACAGCGTTGTGAAGACCATCCCGCGCTATTACTCGAACGGGGTGGATGCGTTTGTGCTGGAGAAGGAATTGCTTTCGAGTTCCCGCGACAAGTAAGTTGTTCCTATGAAAGTTGCCGTCCAAGGAGAAGCAGGTTCGTTCAGTCATGAAGCGGCGAAGCGCATGGTTCGGGGTTGCACGATTATGCCTTGCGCCCGCTCGGCGGAAGTCTTCGACCGAGTGGAACGCGGTTCGGTGAAGGTTGCCGTGATTCCTATCGAGAATTCGCTGGCGGGATCGGTCGCGGAGCACCTCGATCTTTTGTTGGCGCGGAACGTTTTTGTTCAGCAAGAATTTCGCTTGCGGATCGTACACAACCTGATCGCTGCGCCGGGAGTGAAGATGGGCGAGATCCGGCGGGTCTATTCGCACCCGGTGGCGCTGGATCAATGCCGGGATTTCTTCCGGAAGCATCCGAAGATCGAGGCCACGCCGTTTTATGACACCGCAGGTAGTGTGAAGCACGTGGTGGAGAATGGATTGAAAGACGCCGCGGGGATCGCTGGTCGCCAAGCTGCCTCCGTGTACCAAGGCCGAATCCTGGCCGCGGGTATTGAGGACGACAAACGGAACTTCACCCGGTTCTTCCTGATCCGCAAGGGCCGCCGCATCGTTCCCGGCGCCAATAAAACATCGATCGTTTTCACGGTGAAAAATGTTCCCGGCACGCTATTCCGGGCCCTGAGTGTATTTGCATTGCGGGAGATCAGCCTGAGCAAGATCGAATCCCGACCCCTGCGAGGGCGGCCGTGGGAATACGTCTTCTATGCTGATTTGCTTTGTGGAGATGACGAAGTCGCACGCAAGGCGCTACGACATCTGGCCGAGAGCGCGAGTCCGGTGAAAGTGCTGGGGATTTACCGAGCGGCATAAGAATACGTGCGTTCGGGCTGCATCCTTACTAAACCAGTTGCCTCGGTACCTTTGGTCGGATGCAAACCCTTGCTGGAAGGTTTAGAATTGGAAACGCCAATAAAAAATCATCTCCGGGGGATGCGGTTGCATCTTCCGGGGCATTTGCGTCATCAAACTTGAGCATACTACACTCAAGGTGAAATTATGGCACAGCCGTCGCGCACTGAGCGCAATACAAAAGAAGTAAAAGAAGTCAAAGAAGCGAAAGAAGTCAAAGAAAACACAACGAATAGCGAACCGGAAGACCGGGCGCTGCCAATCCTTCCGGTAAGGGATACAGTGCTGTTTCCGCACGCCGTGCTGCCCCTGACCGTAGGTCGGGAGAGCTCCGTCCAGTTGATCAATTCACTGGGCGAGGATAAGACGATCGTCGTCGTTGCCCAGCGGGAAGCCCGTGTCGACTCACCGCAACCCACCGATCTGTACACCGTGGGAACCTTGGCCGTGGTGCATAAAGTGGTCAAGATGCCCAACCAGAGCCTGTTTGTGTTCGCAGAGGGCCTGGAGCGGGTGCGGTTGGTGGAGTTTGCTCAACTCGCGCCCTTCATGCGGGCACGAGTGGACTCGGTCCCCGAGGCGATTCCGCCCAAGAGTTCTGAAGTCGAGGCGCTGCAACGCAACGTTTTGACCCTGTTTCAGCAGATTGTGGCGGGTTCGCCGACTTTGTCCGACGAGCTTTCGACGGTGGCGATGAATATTGAAGAGCCTGGACGCCTGGTCGATTTTATCGCGTCGTCGTTACCCTCGCTGTCCACCGCGGATAAACAGGACGCGCTCGAGACCACCGACGTACGGGTGCGGCTGGAGAAGATTAATCAGCACCTGGCGAAAGAGTTGGAAGTCCAACAACTCCGCAACAAGATTCAGTCAGAAGTGCAGGATCGGGTGCAGCAAACCCAGCGCGAATATTATCTGCGCGAGCAGATGAAGGCCATCCAGAAGGAACTGGGCGAGCAGGATGAGGGCGCGCGGGATACGGAAGAATTGCGGCAGAAGATCGAATCCGCGGGAATGCCCGACGAAGTTAAGAAAGAAGCGCTAAAAGAATTGGGGCGGCTCTCACGCATGTCGCCGATGGCCGCGGATTATTCGGTGACCCGCAACTACATCGAATGGCTTGCAGTGCTGCCGTGGGCGAAAACTTCTGGTGGCGATGTCGACATTATCAAAGCCAAGGAAGTTCTCGACACCGATCACTACGATCTGAAAAAAGTGAAGGATCGTATTCTGGACTATCTTTCCGTGCGTCGTTTGAAGCCTGGGATGAAGGGACCGATTCTTTGCTTTGTCGGACCTCCGGGCGTGGGAAAAACGTCGCTGGGAAAATCGATCGCGCGGGCGCTGGGACGCAAGTTTGTCCGCATCTCGCTGGGCGGCGTTCACGACGAAGCCGAGATTCGTGGTCACCGGCGTACCTATATCGGCGCATTGCCCGGGCAAATCATCCAGGGCATTCGCCGCGCGGAGACCAAGGATCCAGTTTTCATGCTGGATGAAATCGACAAAGTAGGGCGCGATTTCCGTGGCGATCCCGGTTCCGCCCTTTTGGAAGCGCTCGATCCGGAGCAGAACGCGACGTTCCGCGACAACTATCTCGATGTGCCGTTCGATCTGTCGAAGGTACTCTTCATTACCACGGCGAACATGCTGGATCCGATCGCGGAGCCGTTGCGCGATCGTATGGAGATCATCGAACTGCAGGGCTACACCGAGGAAGAGAAGATACACATTGCGTTTCAATATCTGATTCCGCGGCAGATTGAAGAGAACGGAATCACGCCGGAGCAGATCGAGTTTCCGGAAGAAGCGGTGAGCAACATCATTCGGCACTACACGCGCGAAGCGGGCGTAAGGAATCTGGAGAGGAACATCGGTACCGTGTGCCGCAAGCAGGCGCGCCGTCTGGCCGAGGGCAAGAGCGAAAAGTTGGTCGTGACGCCGGAGATCGTGCAGGAGTTCCTGGGCGGCATCAAGATTCGCAGCGAAGGTGAAATCGCGGAACGCACGAAGCGAGCTGGCGTGGTTGTGGGCCTCGCGTGGACTCCGTCTGGTGGCGACATTCTGTTCATTGAAGCCAACACGATGAAGGGCAAAGGCGGCTTCACCATGACCGGACAGATCGGCCAGGTGATGCAGGAGTCGATGCAGGCGGCTTTGACCTGGGTGCGGTCGAACGCGGAGCAACTCGGAATTCCCGAGACCTTCTTTGCCGAACACGATATACACATTCACGTACCTGCGGGAGCGATTCCCAAGGATGGCCCATCCGCGGGAGTGACTATGGCTACGGCGCTGGTCTCACTGCTTACCGGGCATCCGGTGCGTCCGCTTACGGCAATGACCGGTGAAATCACGTTGAGTGGGAATGTGCTTCCGATTGGCGGAGTCAAAGAGAAGGTTTTGGCCGCCAAACGTGCGGGGGTGCACGATGTCATCCTTCCGGCGGAGAACCAGATGAATGTGGAAGAGGACTTGACGCCGGAGCAACTGGAGAATCTGAGCATTCATTACGTCAAGACGATCAGTGAAGTTCTCGACCTGGCGCTTCCTCACTCGCCGCGGCAAGAGAAGCAGGATGCGGAGGAACGTGAGAAAGTTCTAAGCGAACAGCCGGTGGGCTAAGAGCATAATTCAGGTTTTTAGATAAGATGCCAGTTTTCGGAAGTGAAAACTGGCATCTTTTTGTCTGGAGTAAGTTACTTTCGTGCAGGATTTACGGTATGGAACTTATCAGGTGGGCCAGGGTTAATAGACAATGTAGGGTGTGTTGTTAGAAGACGCAAAAAGGAATATGAAACTCATGAAAACTCACAAAACCTTGGTGGCCGGAATTGCGCTGGCGGGAGTATTGCTCATGTTGCAATCCCCGCTCAGAATCGCGGCCCAGGAATCGCAGGATCAGGGACCG
This sequence comes from uncultured Acidobacteriota bacterium, assembly GCA_963838905.1. GTDB lineage: Bacteria > Acidobacteriota > Terriglobia > Terriglobales > Acidobacteriaceae > JABDBE01. The sequence goes on along the minus strand of CAWITE010000007.1, from coordinate 762,352 downwards.
CCCCCGGAACAGCAGGGGCCGGCGCAAGATCCTCCAGGCCGGGTGGCGCGACTCAGTTATTCGGTGGGGTCCGTGTCCTTTCAGCCGGGCGGGGAAGGCGATTGGGTGCAGGCAGTCGCCAATCGGCCACTGACTACCGGCGACAATTTGTGGGCTGACAAGGATTCGCGAGCTGAACTACAGACCGGCTCGACATCGATCCGGATGGATTCAGAAACAAGTGTGACATTCCTTGATCTCGATGACCGAACCACGCAACTGAAGCTGTCCCAGGGTTCCATTTTCGTGCGAGTGCGACATCTGGATGACGACGATCACTTCGAAATCGACACGCCGAATCTGGCGTTTCAGATCCAGCGCACCGGTGAATATCGCATTGATGTGAACGCCGATGGAACTGAAACCGATGCCCGAGTTTGGAGTGGCCGAGGCGAGGCGACGGGTGGCGGGAACTCGTACGACGTAGTTGCTGGGCAGTTCGCTAAATTCACGGGCACTGACCAGTTGAATCATGAGATCGACCAGATACCCAATCGTGACGATTTCGACAACTTTGCATTCCAACGCGATCAGCGTGAAGACCACGCCGAATCGTCTAATTACGTTTCCCCCGACATGACCGGCGCATCCGACCTCGACGAATACGGCCACTGGCGCTACGTGGCGGACTACGGTCCGGTGTGGGCCCCTGCCGCAGTCGCTCCCGGGTGGGCTCCCTATCGGTACGGGCACTGGGTTTGGGTCGCGCCCTGGGGATGGACTTGGGTCGAAGACGAGCCTTGGGGTTTCGCTCCATTCCACTACGGACGTTGGGCATTCGTGGAGAGTTCATGGTGCTGGGTGCCGGGTCCGGTTTACGCCCGCCCGTTGTATGCGCCCGCGCTGGTCGCGTTCGTGGGCGGAGGTGGTTTCGGCTTCGGAGTTGGTATCGGCGCTGGCGTGGCTTGGTTCCCGCTGGCTCCACGCGAAGTTTTCGTGCCCTGGTATCGGACCAGTCCTGGCTATGTCAACAATGTAAACATCACCAACACGCGGGTTAATGTGACTCAGGTGACCAACGTTTACAACACCACAATCATCAACAACAACACGACGAATGTCACTCGGATTAACTACGCGAATCAACACGTGAACAACGCGGTCACGGCGGTTTCACATGATACGTTTGTGAACGCGCGTCCGGTCGCGGCCAACATCGCTAAAGTGGATCCAAAGCAGTTCGAGAACGCCCCCGTGGTCCACAACATCTCGGCGCAACCGGCCCGTCAAAGTGTCATGGGAGCCGGCCGGCCAGTAACTGTAAAGCCGCCTGCCACGGTGATGAACCGACAGGTGGTTGCGACCAGGCAGCCTCCTCCTCCGCGCGCGCCTTTTGGGCAGGCGCACGCTACAGAGCCAAACGTACGCACGGAGACTCCAGGACAACCGCAGACCGCGGCGCGTGCACCCGCAGAAGCGCAACGACCGGGACAACCCGCGGCTCGACCAACTGAACCCACGCGGCCGCAGCCGCCAGTGCAGGCCAACCAGCCTCCGCATCCACAGGAGCCGGCAAACAATCATCCGGCGCCACCACCAAGCGCGGCACGACCCGCGCAGCCGCAAGAAGCAACGCGTCAACCGGAGCCGGCGCGTCCAGCACCGCCGTCGGTGCCACGTCCGCCTGCGGGACATCCTCTGGTAAGACAAGCTCCGCCGGTCCAGGAGAACCCTCAGCACCAGCAGAATGAGCAAACCAAATTCAACGCCTGGCAGCAACAGCGACAAAGCGCGCCGCCGCGACCACCGGCGCCGGCGCCACGCGCGGCGCAAGGTCCTCCCGCGCATGAATCGAAGCCGCATAAGTAAAGACGCTCTAATTCATTTGCCAGGCAGAATCCGCCAGTTCTCGCAAGGGAACTGGCATTTTTTCTTTTTCGGAAAGCTGGCAATGGCGCGGCCGGGTTACACTACTGGCAACTGTCAACCAATCGCGGCAACTGGGATTTCATGCAGGTTCGCGTTCTATTTTTCGGCATGCTGAAAGATCTTGCGGGGCGAGGCAGCGATCACCTCAACTTGCCAGAGCATGCCACTTTGGGCGACGTTTTCACTCACTACGAAGAGATCACGCCAAGGCTTGGCGAACTTGCCGCCTCAATTGCGATTTCCATCAATCAGGAATTTGCCGGGACGGATGCGAGGCTGAAAGAAGGAGACGAGATCGCGTTTCTACCGCCGGTGAGTGGAGGTTTGACGGATCCTGAAAGCGACATGTCTACGCAACGCCGACGCTTCTCCTCGATCGTCCGCGAAAAAATTGATACGCAGGATGTGCTTGCCAAACTCAAGCAGCCTGCGGACGGAGCCGCAATTGTATTTGAAGGAGTAGTGCGTGACAACACACGAGGCCGCCGCACTCTCTATCTGGAGTACGAAGCCTACGAAGAGATGGCCGTCAAACAGATGGACTCCCTGGCCGAGCAAGCCCTTCAGCAGTTTCCCATCCGCGATGTTGCCATGGTGCATCGTTTGGGGCGGTTGGAAATCGGTGAGGCGAGCGTCTTGATCGTTGTGGCTTCAGCGCACCGGGCGGCCGCCTTCGACGCCTGCCGCTGGCTCATCGACACCCTCAAGCGCACCGTACCCATCTGGAAGAAGGAGTATTTTGAGGATGGCGCGGTCTGGGCGGATGGCGAGCCTTTCCCGGATGGGATTCCCAAGGCCGAAAGCAGCCATTCCGGAAGGTCTGCATCTAAGTGAAAAGATTGTCTCTTCGTGATCCCTACAGATTTTGGTGGCGAACTTTGCGGTCCAAGGCTCGGTTCGAGAAGGCGCCCATGCGCAAAGTTCGGAGTGATAAGCGTGCGAAGAGTGACAATTTCAGCTTCCCCATGCGACAGCTGCTTTTCTTCCTGACTATCGTGGTCGCAGTCTCGCATGCCCAAGTGCCTAAGCCGCCGTGGGCAAGTGGCGGCACAAGCCCGGCGAAACCGGCGTCGTCTAATAGCTCGAAGAACAATGACGGTGCGGGCAGCGCAAGTCCGGCTCAGGGTTCCGAAACTACTTTAAAGGTTGACGTCAAGCTGGTGAACGTCTTCGTCACCGTCACGGACGAGCACGGTGCTCCGGTCGCTGGTCTGAAAAAGGAAAACTTCACGCTCCTGGAAGACGGCAAGCCGCAGACCATTTCGGTGTTCGACAAAGAATCGGCGTTGCCGCTTTCCATTGTTTTGGATATCGACACCAGTCTGAGCACACGCAAGGACCTGCCTCTCGAATTGTCCTCCGCGCGCCGTTTTGCGCACGCCATTCTTCGACCGGTTGATGCGATCTCTCTTTACGGTTTCAGCGAGATCGTCAGTGAGGTGGTGCCGTTCACCTCCGATCTCAAGACAATCGACCACGGGATCGACCGGATTCGCACGGGATCGGCTACCGCTCTTTACGATGCGCTCTACCTCGGGGCGCAAGCGCTCGACACGCGCAAAGGAAGAAAGGTTCTGGTTGTGATCACGGACGGCGGCGATACGGTCAGCCGGGTGGATTATAAGGAGGCGGTACGTTCCGCACAGGAAGCGGAAGCCATCGTCTACAGCATTATCGTGGTTCCGATTGAGGCGAGCGCAGGGCGGGACACGGGCGGGGAGCACGCCTTGATCCAGATTTCCGAGGACACTGGCGGCAAGTACTTTTACGCCGAATCAGTGCCGCAACTCGACGACGCCTTCCGAAAGATCAGTGACGAACTCCGCACCCAATACCTGCTGGCTTACTACCCATCGCAGCGGCTTTCCGATTCCAGCTTCCGGCACATTGAAGTCAAAGTGGATGGGTCATCCGTGGGCTCATCGCTCACCGTGCGCCACCGGACCGGTTATTACACTACCAAATCCAAGTTTTGACGCGGCCCTCGCCTCCGTTCTGATTTCATTTTCAATAATAATCTACGGAATATGGAATCGAGCACGCTGGTATCAGGCTAGGCGAGCTCAACAATAACTGCACATAAGCTATTGACATAATTATAGATGACGTGCCAAAGTGTCTGCGTTAATTGTCTTGGTCCGTCAATTGCACTGTTAATCAGCAAAGGACTTGCTTGGGTTTCGGTGAGAGGCTGCTGTCGGCCTCTGATTGCAGGCGGGAGTCCTTGGCAATAAGCAGATCATTGTCCCGCCTGACTCGACTGCGAAACCGCTATTCAGCTCGGAAACATTGACTCTGAACAGATTCTGAAAGGAAGGTGGACGATGTCCCCGAATTTCAACCCCCCTCTCCGGTCCGCCGGAATGTTTCTAGCATTGGCTCTGGCGATAACTTTTTTGCTGTCTTCCACACTCCTGTTGGCGCAAACGAACGTCGGTAACGGCAGTATCCAGGGAACAGTAACCGATCCTTCCGGCGCTGTGGTGAGCGGAGCAAAAATCACCATTACCGAGAAATCCAAAGGTGTAGCGGTTGTCAGGTCTTCGGATTCGAAGGGTTCGTATTCTTCGGGTTCGTTGATACCCGGTGTTTATTCCGTCAGGGTCGAGGCACCCGGCTTCAAGACGACGGAAGTGCCGATGACCGTGCAGGTCGACAACACCGCGACTGCAAACGTGAAATTGGAGGTCGGCCAAACGAGTCAAGTTGTAGAGGTGGAGGCCAGCTCAGTTCAAGTGAATACCGAGCAGCCGACGGTTCAAGGCGTGATCACAGAAAATCAGATCGCCAACCTGCCGGTAAACGGCCGTAATTTTCTGGACCTCGCCCAGCTTGAGCCCGGTGTGCAGATTCAGGACGGTCAGAACTTCGACCCGACCAAAGCAGGTTACTCTTCAATTTCCTTCGGCGGGCGTTTCGGCCGGACCGCCCGCATTGAGGTTGATGGCGTAGACGTCTCCGACGAAACCGTAGGGACGACTACGACCGATATCCCGGCCAGCGCCATTCAGGAATTTCAGATCGAGCAGTCAAGTCTGGACATGTCCACCGAGCTGACTTCTTCCGGCGCTGTGAACGTGACCACGAAATCCGGAAGTAACGCCTTCCACGGCGATGCCTTCGGTGCATTCCGCGATAGTGTGTTTTCGGCAGCGCTACCCACTCCTATAGGATTCACAGCGCCCTTCCAGCGAAGTCAGTACGGCGGCGATTTCGGCGGGCCAATCCTCAAGAACAAGCTGTTCTTCTTCATGGATGGCGAGCGAACCATTCAGCACACGACCGTCCCCGTGCCCGTCTCGTTTCCTTTCCAGCAGTTTTCGGGTACTTTCTCCGATAAATTTCACGAGGGCAACTTACTTGGACGCCTGGACTACCAGCTCACGAAGAGCGCGCGTGCGTTCTTTCGCTTTACGGATTTCCAGAACATCCTAGGCGCGACTTTCGGGTATGGGTTCTCGCTGTATGACAACAAGGACATTACCCGCAACTTTGTGGGCGGCGTGGATTTCAACACCGGCAGCTTCAGCCATGCCATCCGCTTTTCGTATCTGAAGTTCCAGAACCAAATTTTGAACGCGGTCCCGGGCTCGGGGCTGCCATTCGCTAACATAGGTGTGCAGCTGGGTCCCATGGGAGCCACCGGGCTACAGGCCGGGCCGAATCTCTTGGCTCCACAGAGCACTCCGCAAAGCGACCATCAAATTAAATACGATGGCAGCAAAGTCCTCGGCGCGCACGTGATCCGCTATGGGATCTCGTACAATCACATCCAAGGCGGCGGATTCGCCTCGTTCTTCAAGAACGGACCGCAAGTCATTGCGAATGTCTCTCAGGGCGAAATCGCGGCCGCCGCAACCGGTCCTTTTTCGGGTGGCGCTTCCAACCCGCTCAATTACCCCAATGATTTGGATATTCTCGCTAACGGCTTGGGTTTTTCTACTACCCAGGCGGCACTGGGCTTCCCAGCTGGCGGCCTTGGACCCGACAACCGCATTAGTTTCTACGTAGGAGACGGCTGGAAGATCAAGCCAAATTTCACCCTGACCTACGGGCTTCGATATAACCGTGACACCGGTCGCACCGACAGCCAGTATCCCGCGATCCCCGCGCTTAACGCTTTGATGCCTGGGCTAGGAAATCCCGTGAACCAACCGAACAACAACTGGTCTCCGCAGCTGGGTTTTGCCTGGGATCCCACGAAAGACGGAAAGACCTCAATCCGCGGCGGCATCGGCTTGTTCTTCGAGAACGCGATCTGGAACAACGTTCTGTTTGATGGACCGAAGCGTGAAGCTACCGGTGCGTTCCTGCAGTTCGCCGCCACCTGCGCAGCTCCGGGTCAGCCAATACCCATCCCCACTGTAAACGGTCAACTCAACACGCCCGGAAGCGCGAGCGCGATCGCAATCTGTGGCCCCGCGAATGCTGCCAGCTTCCCGCTTATCGGCAACGCCATACCAGCGATCCTCGCATTGCAGCAGGCCTACGTGGCGGGTTCACCCCTGAACTTACAGGCGGCTAACCCGGGCTATGTCCAGACCGGCCTCGCCACCTGCACCACTCCTGGCGCTCCCTGCTCCTTCCCGACGGGCAACAACATGTTTTTACCCGACTACAAGTCGCCTCGCTCGGTGCAGATGAACTTTGGCATTCAGCGGGAACTCCACCGAGGCATGGTGTTAACCGTCGATTATGCACGCAATGTCCAGACTCACTACTTGTTGGGCCTGGACCAAAATCACACCGGCGACATCAACTACTTCAATCTGGGTGCGGCTAATCAAGCGATCAATGTAACCAACCTTGGCCTTGGTTGCCCGGCTGGACCTGCCGGCGTCGGCTGTGCCATCGGCAAAGGCGCAACAATTGCCACCTATGCCGGCAACGGCTTGACTTCTACGACCGACTTCGGCGGCAGCAGCTGTCCTTCTGTACTCGGATACGACTGCGCCTTCGGTGGGATCAATCCCAGTGCGCCACCGCTCGGGTTCTTTGCCCCTGTGGGCCGTTCGACTTACGACGGACTACAGATGAAGTGGACGGATAACGTGAAGTCGCCCTTCAAGGGCGCAACCGGCATGAACTTCACCGTTTCCTACTCCTTGTCAAGCTTCAAGAATTCCGGCGGAGGCACGAACCCGGGTGTCCCGGTGACAGCGAGCAAGAACGACCAGGATTTTCTCCCTGCCTCTCTCGACAACTCTAACGTCAACCAATACTTCGGGCCTTCCACACTGGACCGCACCCACCAGATATCCTTCGGCGGCTACCTGGATTTGCGCTACGGTCTCCAGATCGGCCTGATCGGGCATTTCGACAGTCCGCTGTCAAACACCCTTGTCGTTCCCAACACGAATCTAGGGGCCGGGGAGATATTCCGCACCGACTTCACGGGTGATGGCACCACTCAAGACCCAATGCCGGGAACCACTGTTGGCAACTTTGATCGCGGCATCAACGGTGGCAACATCAACGGGGCCATCGCGAACTACAACGCTACGGTGGCGGGACAGCCGACGCCGGCAGGGAAGGTCCTTATCCAGAACGGCTTGATGACGGCATCACAGTTGGTGGCCTTGGGCGCCGTAGCTCCGTTGGTGCAAGTGGCACCTTCGAACCAAATGAATTATCCTTGGTTGCAAACGATGGACATGACGGTGGGGTGGACCTACACTATCAAAGAGCGGCTGACTATCAAACCGTCAGTCGGCTTCTACAATATCCTCAACTTCGCCAATTTTGATCTGCCGGAAAGCATGATGTCTGGTCTGCTTACCGGCGGGGTTGGCACTATTAACGGTACCACTTACGCCACGTCGGCCGTGAACCGGGTCGGCGTCGGCACCGGCGTGTATTCGCTGGGATCACCGCGCCAAATCGAATTTGCCCTGAAGCTGACCTTCTAGGCGAATTTGGTGGCAACTTCCGACACCAGCTCCGACCGGGGCTGGTGTTTTTTTTTCGCTAATTAAGGAACTAACTGCCCCGTCCCCTGGCCGCCACCACCCGTGAGTTTGGCTCGCCCGCCGCCCTCTGGGCCGCGGCTCAGCAAACCGGCGTCTGGGACTTGCTGCAATCGCTCTGGCCTAGGCCACGCTCCGGACCTTCGCCCGCTTACTACCTCTTGCTGGCGGCCATCCACCGCATCTGCCAGCCTGGCCCCAAAACCGAAGTTCCCGATTGGTATCGCTCCTCCATCCTGTCAACGCTCCGGGAGTTTCCCTCCGAACGCTTTACCTCGTAAGCGTTCTGGGACGCTTTTGAACAGATCCTGCCGGAAGGCCCGGAAGCGCTGGGCGCAGCCGACGATGCCTTGGAGCAAGCCCAGTTGCGTTTGCTGGGAGTATGGAAACACAAACAACTGGTGAGTCGTCGTCTGCTGGCCTACGACACCACCAACTTCTACACCTATATCGCCAGCACCAACCCGCGCAATCAACTGGCCCAGCGCGGACACAACAAGCAGGGCCGCCACAACCTGCGGCAAGTGGGTCTGAGCTACGTGCTAGATGGCGAGCATGGCTTGAACCTCTATCATCACGTGTACCCCGGGAACGTGGCCGAGGTGGAAGAGTTTTCCACGGCGTTGACGCGCATCACAGGCATGCTGGATCAAAACCAGATCGCGCGCGAGACGGTAACCCTGGTGTTGGATAAAGGTTCGGCGGCGCTGGCCAACACGGTGGCCTTGGAAGAAGCGGGCGTGGGCTGGATCTCAGCCTTGCCCTGGAATCAGGCGCCGGCGGAGTTGCGCAGTCGAGCGACCGAGTAACTCCCTACCTGCAGCAGTGCCCAACCCGGAGTGCGCGCGGCCGCCGAGAAAACTCTGGTCCATGGACGCGAGTATCTGTGCGTGGTGAAATACTCGGCTGCCTTTGCCGGCGAGCAACTGCACAGTCTGACCACCAGCCTCAGCCGGGTGTTGCAGTCGCTCCGCTGTCTGGCCATGGAACTGATAAACCCAAAGCGCAGAGGAAACAGGAGCAGATTGAGCGCAAGATTCGGCGTTGGTTGTCCGCTCCGTTTGTGGCCGAGCTCGTTCGCTATCAACTCGAAGAGCAGGACGGTGGCTGGCGTTTGCAGTTTGACTTCGATTCCGCGTCTCTTCCGCTGCTACTCCATCAGCGTCTGAGGCGCACCGTGCTGCTGACCAACCGCATGGATTGGAGCGCAGAACAAATCGTGGCCGGCTATGGCGGTCAGCAATCCATCGAGCGCGTATTCCGCGGCTTGAAAGATGGCGAGTGGTTGGGCTGGGATCCCATATATCACTGGACCGACCGCAAGATTCGCATCCACGCCTTCTACTGCATGTTGGGTATCTCACTGTTGCAGTATGTGCACCAGCAGGCCAAAGCTGCCTGGGCGGATCTGTCAGTCGAGCAACTGCTCGAGGAACTGGAGCAGATCAAACAGTTCGTTCTGCTCTATCCGCCTCAAGGCGAAAAGGGACCGCCCCGCACCGCCTACGTGCTTTCGCAGCAGACTCTGGCCCAACAAGCCTTGGTCAAGACTCTGGGGCTTGCCGCCATGGCATCATAGTACCCCACGTGGGTAAGACACCACCACGCTCGTAACACCATCAAAACTACTTACTTACAAGCTCGTCTATTCAACTCGCAGTAAACTACCGCTAGGCGGCGAATCGCCCCAAGGCCATCGCTCGCTTTAAGGAGCGGATTCGGGAACAGACACGTCGAACCCGTAGCATTAGCCTCCCGCAGATGGTCAAGGAGATTACGACTTACCTGCGTGGTTGGCTTGGGTACTTCAGCGACTGTCAAACGCCTTCGGTGCTGCGCAGCCTTGAAACGTGGCTACGCCGTCGACTTCGGTCAGTGGTGTGGAAGCAATGGAAACGTGGACGAACGCGGTATCGCAAGCTCCGACAACGAGGCGTGGGTAAGGACCTGGCGGCGCATCGCGTTCGGAAAAGCTTGGAAGAGGAGGAACTGTTAGTGAGATAAGCGAAACCTCTTATTGTCATCCAGCGGGTGCAAATCCCGCCTGACCAAAGTCGAGCAGACAGGCCAGTAGTGAGTCTTGCCATTCACCGGGCGACTGGTGGGTGCGAAGCGTAGACAACAAGGTAGCAGGCCGTGAGGATTCAGCCCCGAAATCATGTATCGTTGCGAGGCCGACGTGTTTGCGCCAGCGGAAGGCAGTATCTGGCGGCGACCGTTAACGCGAGGTCGCGCCGACTCGCCGGGGTCTCTAGCCCAAGGCATGCTCCACAGGGATGGCCCAGGAACCGAAGAGAGCTCTCCATCTCCTCTCATACCAGGAGGACCGCCTCTGGAAATGGATCGAGAGGTACGTGCAACCAAGGGTCGACCGGAGGAAGCACGGACGGATGCTGGAGCAGTCTTACAACCTTATAGTACCGACGAAGGTGGGGAACCGCAGGGCTCCGGAAACGGGCGGCCACGGAACCCACTGGAGGGAAGGGGGAAGCAAGCGCACGAATCTGCTGAAAGGAAACATAACGAGGCCCTGAACTCGAAACGATATGTTCACAGACATCAACAGAATAGCTGAACTCGCCAAGGAAGATCCGAAACGGCAGTTCTACTCTATGGCTCACCTGATCACAGGCGAGAAGTTGTATGAGGCGTTCCGGAGTCTGCGAAAGGATGCCAGTGCTGGGATCGACGGCGTCACGTACCAACAATACGAGACGAACGCTGAAGAGAATATCCGACAGCTCCACCAGCGGCTCAAAGAAGGCAAGTATCGGGCCCAACCACTGCGACGTGTCTATATTCCCAAAGAAGACGGGAAACAGAGGCCGATCTCGATTCCCGTCCTCGAGGATAAGATCGTGCAGAAAGCGGCGGTTGGCCTATTAAACGCCATCTATGAGCAGGATTTTCTCGATTGCTCGTATGGGTTTCGACCCGGACGCGGGCAACACCAAGCACTGGATGAGGTGGGACGGATGATCTGTACCCGGCCCATAGGGTGGATTCTGGAGATTGACATCCGCTCATACTTTGACTCGATAGTGAGATCGGCTCTGGTTGAGATGATAGAGAAGCGGGTAACCGACGGCAGCGTGCTCCGACTGATCGGAAAGTGGATCAAGGTCGGGGTCATCGAAGACGGCAGACTACTCGTGAGCGAAACAGGTACAGGACAGGGGCAACCCATCAGTCCGCTCCTGGCCAATATATTCCTGCACTACATTCTCGACGAATGGTTCGAGAACGAAGTGAAGCCCCGGCTAAAAGGGGAAGCCTACGAGATCCGCTTTGCTGATGATGCCATCTTGTGCTTTCAGCACAAGGAGGACGCAGAAAAGGTGCTGGCTGTCTTGCCGAAGCGATTCGAGAAATACGGTTTGACACTGCACCCGGAGAAGACGCGGCTGATTGAATTCGGGCGATATGCAGCCAAGAACGCGAGGAAGCAGGGAAAGAAACCTGCAACCTTCAATTTCTTGGGCTTTGTGCACATATGCACCCGCAGCCGACAGGGGAGGTTCACAGTGCACGTGAAGACCATTGCCAAGCGGCTTGGTAGAGGGCTGAAGGCAATCTGGGAATGGTGCAAACAGCACCGGCACGATGCGGTGAACGAGCAGCAGAAAACCCTGAACGCCAAGCTCCGCGGCCATTACCAGTACTACGGACGACGCACGAACTACCGCGCTATTCGGCAGTTCTATCAGAGAGTCCGTTGCATCTGGCGGGAATGGCTGAGCCGCCGGACACGTGGAAAGCAGCTGACGTGGGAAAGGTTTGCAGAAATCCTACGTCAGTACCCGCTGCTGCTACCTCGGATCACACAGGCCCGGGCGGGGGCGGGGAGTCGCGCCTGAAGAACCCACTGCGGGAAATCTGCACGGTGGGGTCCGTGAGGGGGGAGATCCCCGATGAGCCATGGTGGACTTAAGCGGGCACGAAGCTGGAAACGGCGGATACAGCCAAAGGAAGCCTACAGCTCACCGGGACTCCTCTACTCGGAAACCGCCGGCATCCCTCACGGCCCGTGGCGGATCGCGAACTCGCCTGCTCTAAGCATTGCTTTGCCGAATGCCTACTTTGTTGGCTCGGGCTCCCGCCTATGGTCGTGCGGTCTTAGCTTAATCCGCCGAACCGCCGGATGCGGACCCGCTTGTCCGGTGGTGTGGCAGGGGAGGCGGGGCGACCCGTCCCCCTATGCCGATTCTTGCTGACTACGGAGTTAGTTCGCCACGCAGACGCTTGGAGAGCTTTTCCATCTGCTTAAGTTTGTCGATCAGATCCTTCTGGAGCATTCCCTTCCCCACGTTGTCGATCCCGGAATGAATCGACTGAGACAGGATCAAGAGCTCATCCGCGTCGCCCTTGACCTTCGCAAAATCCACTGAACGTCGTTGTTGAATTGGAGGGGGAACGCTTTTCTCGAACTCTCTCTCGGCTTGGGCAGCCTGCAGTTGTCCGTCGGGGGGAAGCGGACCCTGAGCAAAGGCGGCAGAAGCGGAAAGAAGGAGCGCAAACAGGAGAATTGAGATTCTCATGACGAAAACCTCCTGGTCGGAACAATGCTGGCTATTTTACTCCTGCTTCTAGCGGCTGGCACCTCCCTCGGCGATTTGCAGATCGAGGGCCACGCGTTCGCCGTTAATTAGTACAGTTCCTGCGTCCAGGAGTTGCTGGCCGGTGCAATCGTATTTTTCATAGCAGCGCAAAGACGCGAGCGGAAAGTAGAATTCTACGGCTTCGGATGTGCCCTCCCCTGACTTGCCGGCAAGATGGACAGTTGTGCTGAAGCCGATCCCGTCGAACTTCTGCTCGTCTTTGAAATAGTTCAGCACCGGGCGGATCAAGTGGGAAATGTGGTCATCGAAAGCCATGGCCGCCAGTTTGTACCGTGAGCCCGCAGCAGACACCGGCAAAGTGGAGTTCAGCGAAAGCTCCAGATAGATTCCGTGACGAAAAGCCACGAACTTCGGCGGAGCGTAGGAAACGAAGTGCGCCTGAGACTCTAACTCTTTCACGATCTGATCAACCACTTGCTGGTTGGAAGCCTGCAACGAAGCCAGCGCGGCCGATGAAGTATCCCGGACCGGAGGGGGCGGGTCCTTTACCTTCGAAACAACGGGCACGTGTGGCCCACTGTTTCCTCCCGGGGCAAATTCGACCCCGGTTCGCCTGGCCCAACTTGCCCATCAGTCGAGTTGTCAGCCGGTGGAGCATTTGCAGCCAGTTGCGGTCCCGCTCCTTTGAGCCAGATCGTTATCGGATGCGCATTCAAGAAGCTCTGTCCTCGCATCAGCGCTGCCTGACGGGTGTCGTCATCTTTCGAACCGTCAGCAATTACAACGCGACGGTAGCGGGACAACCGACGCCGGCAGGTCAGGTTCTGATCCAGAACGGCCTGATGACGACGCAACAATTGGTGGCGTTGGGCGGCGTGGCTCCGACGGTTCCTCTCGCGCCTCCTGGCCAAGTCGACTTGACCTGGTTGCGCACGATGGACAAGACGCTGGCGTGGACCTACACGATCAAAGAGCGGTTCACTATCAACCGTCAGTCGGCTTCTACAACATCCTCAACTTCGCAAACTTTGATTTGCCGGAAAGCATGATGTCTGGTCTCTTGGCCGGTAGCACGGGCACCATTAACGGCACCAATTACGCAGGAGCATTCGTCAATCGGGTCCGCGTCGGCACTGGCGTATATTCGCTGGGTTCACCGCGCCAAATCGAATTTGCCCTGAAGCTGACCTTCTAGGCGAATTTACCGGCAACTTCCAACACCAGCTCCACTAGCTACTTTCCGTCGCAAAAATGCGCTTTCTGACGTAGGCCGGCTAACATCATGTGCAGCGGATATGGTCTTGGGTGGTGATTTTGCGCTCGTCCATTCTCGTGCGCGAGGCGAGTTGACGGTACCGGCTTAGGTGCTCTGTCGCGCAAGATAATGCCCCATCTGGATGAAATTGTCCGCAATCACGCCCAGCCCGACCCAACGGCGCCTGCCGTCCAGCCCGGGATAGTGGCAACGTCGTAACCCGTGTCTTCGTTTGAGCACACTGATTCGGCCCTCCGACCCGGTTCTCCATTTTTGCCCTCGGGGAAACCAACGCTGGTGCTGAAGAAGTTTCCGCTCGCTACTCTTGCTGTTCTTGTTGGGCACCGACATCCACTGCACCCCGAGTGCTTGTCCCGCCTTCTCGTTCTCGCGCGAATAAAATCCGGCATCGGCGGCCACCATGCGCGGGATTCGTCCCAATCTCTGTTGGTGCACCTTGATCGAGGACAGCAATAGAGTCGAGTCCGCAGGGCGCTCGGCATACAGCTCAAAGTGGGGTCACGATTTGGTTTTCCGCTTCTTGGATCTTGACCAGCTTGCCAAACTCGTTGGGCTTGCTCGCTTTCCCTTTGCGAATAATTTCCGTGTGCGGTTCGAACACACTTACGATCTTTTTCCGGAGACTTCGTGTCTCCTGCGAAAATCCGTATCCGCGTTTGTCTCACCATTGCCGAACCCGCCCCACCATGGTCTCCAAGGATTGCGTCAGACCTTCCAGGGGAGTGCGACGACCCCGCGGCGCCTGCTTCACTTCCGCCAATACTCGGTTCGCCTGATTCATCACTTTTCGTGTCAAGCTGAGGAGCTCTCGATACTCCCGCTTGCGCCGCTCTTCTCCCGGCCGCCCCAGCAGTCGGGTCGATAAGGCAATCGCCAGCACTCGCTTGCCTATGCTGCGCATGCGATCTCGCACCTTGCGTTTCAGCCCTCCGGACTTGGACTCGATCTTCTTCATGGTGCGCGTCAGCACCCGCGTGCCGTCCCCCAACAAGCTGCTGTCGGTCGGATATTATAATGAATGTTGCTTTCCACCACCGATCAAGCTAGATAATGCGTATGATTTCGAGACGGTGACGATCTATTACCGTTGGCACCCACTCTTCAATTCTTCACTCTCCCGATTCGTTCACGGCGCAAGAACTCTAACGGCGACCGCATCTATTGTGAGTCAAACGGCAAAAATTTATCCCATTCCGATTTGGATGTTGAGTCCGGAGTGTTCGCAATTTTTACTCGGCCCTCCGCTGATTTCTGTGAACGCGCTCTTTGAACTTCGCGACCTGTTCGCGAGTTTGCCTCTTCACGCCGATTGCGATAGAGCTTCCTTACATGCAATCCCCCAGGAGGTAGTAGATGAAGCGATCGGCCAATCCGCTCTGCCCGCAGATGAATCTTCCGCTCGGCAATGTGCCGACAGCGGGAAATCCGGAGAACCAGCGCGAGGATCTCACCGTCGCTCTGATGGAACTACTACTCGGCGCAGCGGAAGAAAAACACGAGCAGCCAAAAAACGGAGGAGAAGATGAACCCGAAGCTCACGCCTGAACGTCTGGTTCGGAAAGCCATCGTTACGTTCGCCAGTCCAAGCCGAATCAATTAATCCACAACCAGGAAGGCACGCGCCTCCAACTCAGTCTCGCAGATCGCGCCCGCACACTGGGCTTCCAGCGCATCGTTGTGGTGGACGACGATCTGGGACTAACCGGTTCGGGTTTGGTCGATCGCCCCGGTTTTCAGCGCTTGGTGGCGGAAGTCTGTAGCGGCGAAGTCGGTGCGGTATTTTGCGCCGAGGCATCACGATTAGCACGCAACGGTCGTGACTGGCATCACCTGATCGACCTATGTGGAATGGTCGACGCAGTGGTGGTGGATCTCGACGGTGTTTACGATCCAACTCTCACCAATGATCGCCTGCTCCTCGGAATGAAGGGGACGATCAGCGAATTCGAGTTGAATCTGTTTCGGCAGCGCTCGAGCGAAGCAATTCTTCAGAAAGCCCGCCGTGGCGAACTGCAAATTCAGATTCCCGTCGGTTTCTGTCGGGCGCCAAGCAGCCTACTGGAAAAAGATCCCGACCAACGTGTGCAGCAAGCCATCCAGCTGGTGTTTCGTAAGATGACCGAGTTGGGCAGCGTACGCCAAGTTCTGGTGTGGTTTCTACAAGAGAACATTTCGCTGCCGTCATTTCCTCACGACTCTATCGAACGCAAGATGGTTTGGAAAGTGCCCGGATACGCATCTCTTCACTCGATGCTCACCAATCCGATCTATGCCGGTGCCTACGTCTACGGTAGGAGGGAAACAAGAACGAAGATCGTGGATGGTCGTGCCCGCAAAAGCGCGGGCCATCGCAAGCCGCAAAGCGGATGGAAGGTCTTGATCAAGGACCATCATCCCAGTTACCTTTCCTGGGAAGAGTATGAAACGAAATCAATCCATGATTACGACTAACGCTTACATTATTAACTCCGGGGCAGAGCGCAAAGCCGGTCGTGGCGGCCGAGCCTTGCTTTCTGGTCTCCTGCGGTGCCAACGTTGCGGACGAATGATGAATGTCAATTACCCGGGCTCAGTCGTTCGCTATGTGTGCAATTCTGCCCGCTCCCAGTACGGAGAAGAAACGTGCATTTCTTTTGGTGGCTTGCGAGTGGATGCGGCTGTGTCCAGAGAGGTGTTAGAGGCGGTCAGCGGAAATGCGATTCAGGCAGCCCTGGAAGCCGCGGAGCAAATGGAGCAAAAGCGACAAAATCTGCGCAAGGCCATCGAGCTGGAGGTAGAGCAGGCTCGCTACGAAGCACGTTTGGCAGCTCGGCGCTACGAATCCGTAGATCCAGAACAGCGGTTGGTTGCCGCAGAATTGGAGGCTCGATGGAATACAGTTTTGCAGAAAGTGAAAGAGCTTGAAAACAAATTGCACGAGTTTTGACGACCAGGTTCAATCGTCACCCGCGCCGAATATGCAAGTGCTCTTGAGTTTGGCGCAAGATCTGCCGGCGATTTGGAACTCGCCTTCTACGGTCATGCGACTGAAGCAGCGCATCGTGCGAATTCTGATCCGCGAGATCATAGCCACGGTGGAGGAGAAAAGCCGAGAAGTTGTTCTGCTGCTTCACTGGGCTGGCGGGCGTCATTCCGAACTGCGTGTAAAAAAAAGTGAGACTGGTAGGAGCCGACGGTGCACGGATCCCGAAGCGATTGAGGTCATTCGACAGATGGCTGGGAAGTTTAGCGACCAGCAGATTGCGGGCACGTTGAACCGGCTGAACCGGCTCAGGCTGCGCACGGGAGTAGGCAACACGTGGAACGTGAATCGAGTGCACTCGGCTCGTTTCTATTACCATCTGCCACTCTTTGCTGAGAATGATCAATCGAGAGAAGTAACTCTTCAGGAAGCCGCAGAGCGCCTCAAAGTGAGCCAATCGATTGTACGACGCATGATCGAAGAGAAGATCCTGCCAGCGTATCAGGTGTTGGTTTGTGCGCCATGGCAGATTCCCGTGGCCGCATTGGATTCAGAAGCGATCCGCAAACGGGCCACCGATCTCAGGAATCAAGTGCGGGTTCCGCAACATCAGAGTTCCGAGGGGCAGCAATTAATGTTTTCAGAGAGATAGCGAGGTATAGCACAATGTCGCAACATCGACCGTCGTATCTACTCGCATCTTCCGTCCCTGGGTAACCCCTCACTCTTGCGCCAGCTCCACCACCCGCTGGTGCAATTGCTCGATGACTTTCGGCTCGATCAACTGTCCCAGCCGTGCCAGGGTCTTGGCGTCCGGCACTTTTTCATCCCCGATCCGGGTAAAGGCGCGATACACCAGATTGGCCCGCACCTCTCGCTCCAGCACGTCGTAACTCCAGTTCCGGATGTGCTTCAACAACAGCAGGCGCAACACTACTTCCGCCGGGGTTTGCATTCGCCCACGAATGCGGCTCTGGGGATGGCGTTCCCCTTGCGCTTCGTACACCGTGTCCAGCAGTTGCTCGTCTTCCAGCAGCTTGTCCACCAGAAGCATCCAAGGTTCCCACAGCCCCTCGATATCTTCGCTCAGACCTCGATGCCACAGCGACGGTTGTTGATGACGTAGTTTGATCATGGCCGTCATCCTAATCACAGTTGCCTTCCAAAACAATATGCCATCAAAATGTTTTATTACTTGATCGAATACCATCGCGCAAAACTGAACACTCTGGCTTCAATCCTCAGCCCCTGTGTCGCTGGTTACGCCTTCGCATTCCTCATTTTTGCGACGGAAAGTAGCTAGGGGCTGCTTTTGTTTGGCCTTGCCATTTAAGGAGCTAGTTCATTGCGCAGACGCTTGGAAAGCTTTTCCATATGCTTCAGCTTATCGATCAGATCCTTCGGGAGCATGCCCTTCCCCACATCGTCGATCCCGGAGTGAATCGACTGAGACAGGATCACCAGTTCATCTGCGTCGCTCTTAACCTTTGCGAAATCCACTGATGATTGTTGGCGAATTGGAGGAGGCACGCTTTTCTCGAACTGGTCCTCGGCTTTGTCGACCTGCCGCTGTCCGGTGTTACCGTTACCCACCCGCGCTGCACCTTGCGCCCAGGCCAATGATGCCGAAAGCAGAACAGCGAACAGGAGAATTGGGGTTCTCATGACGAAACCTCCCGGCAGGAGATACGGTCGGTTGTATTTTACTCCGGCGCAACAGCCCATGGTATAGGTCTGGATTCAACGCTGCTGGAGGATTACTTGTTGCTGGACAGACGCTTGGCTCTGGTCGCCGCTTGTTGCGCTTCTGTCCTTTTGCCCAGCCCGGAGTAGGCTTTTGCCAGAAGATCGAAGACATGTGCATTCTTGGCTTGCACTTTCGATAATGCTTCCAGGGATTGAGCCGCCTCCGCGAAATTGCCTTTGGTGATCTGCGCCTCTGCCAAGCCGAGCTGCGCTTCCACGCTGCCCGGCTGCAGCAATAACGCTGCTTCGAACTGATCTTCGGCGGCTGCTGGGTCCTTCAGGCCCAAGTACACCTGGCCGAGTAGCAAGCGAGCCTCGAACTGTCCGGGCATGAGTTTCAGGCTGGCCTCGAGCGCATCCCGCGCACCACCCAGATCGTGCGTCTTCTCTAGCGCTTGCCCCTCGTGAAACAGGGCTGCAGCGTCATCCGGGCGGGCCTCTATCGCGGCTTTTAAATGATAGGCAGCCTGAACGTAATCCCCGGCCTGCAGCTCCAACTCACCTAGCTGACGGAGCGCCGTGGGCGACTTGGCATCGAGCGTGAGAACCTTTTCGAGGGTTTTGCGAGCATCCGCAGGGCGATTGTCTTCCGAAGCGATCATCGCCGCGTGCAGAAGGTTCTGCTCTTCAATTTTGTCCTTCGGATCGGGCAGGGATGACGGTTCCGGAGCTGTGGTTGGAGCCTCTTTGGATCGCAGTTCTGCCAACATAGTGCGCGATTTTTCCACGCGTGCGTCCCGAGATTCGTACCGATTGCTCAACTCGCCGGCGTCGACCTGCAAATCATAAAGCTCGGGCCGTGGCGCCTCGATAAACTTAAAACCGTCGCTGCGCACCGACCGCAGCGGAGCCCAGCCAAAACGCAAGGGGTAATCGGTTTCGCCGAAGGCCGGACGAGCGGCTTCACTTTTGCCACCAAAATAGGGCTCCAACGACTCTCCATCTTTCCTTTGCGGAACCGGAGCGCCAGCAAATTCCTGCAGAGTTGGCATAATGTCCAGGGTCCGCACTTGCGCCGCGACTACAGTGCCAGCGCTGCGTCCGCCGGGCAGCTTCACGATCAGGGGAACGTGGGTAGTCGTGTCATACAGGAAGATGCCGTGCGTGTCTTCGTGATGCTCTCCCAAACCTTCGCCGTGGTCACCGACCACCACGATGACCGAATTGCGATACTTGACGGTTTTTTTGAGATACGCGATGAACTGCGCCAAGGCAGAATCAGCATATGCGATTTCGCCATCGTACAAATGGTCCTTGTATATCCGCGAATAAGGCGGCGGCGGTTCGTACGGATCGTGGGGATCGTAGAGATGAACCCAAATGAAGTGTGGTCCCGCGGGGTGTTGGCTCAACCAATTCTCCGCGTGTTCCACCACGACCATGCCGCGGCGCTCGAGGCGTCCCCAGCGCGACTTCGTCGGCGCATGTTCCGGAAAGTTATCGTAAAAATCGAACCCTCGATCGAATCCCGGAGCGAGGCTTTTGCTGTCGAGGATCACAGCCCCGATAAACGCGGCGGTGCGATAATCTCGTCCTTTGAGCAACTCCGCCACGGTTGGATGTGACGCTGATAGGGGCACACCGAAATCCATAACCCCGTGCGAGCCCGGCAGTAGCCCTGTGAGAATGCTGGCGTGGGAGGTATTGGTGATCGGACTGGGCGTAAACGCTTGGGTGAAGCGCACACCGTCCTTCGCTAATGCGTCGAGCGCAGGCGTTGCAACGTTGGTGTACCCGTAGCAGTGAACGTGGTCGGCTCGAAGAGTGTCGATGGTTATGAGGAAGATGTCGGGAGGCGGCGTCTTGGTAGGCGCGGAGGATGCCGCAGCAGACAGAATAACCAGTACATACAGCGTGCGAAGAACCTTCACCGGTTTCATCAGCCTAGCACAAACGACGCCAATACCCAGTAATACCCAGTCGGGCTTGGCGGCGGTCAGTTTTTTGTCTGAGTTGCTTGGGCTCGTTCCCGGGCGCCGTCCTGGCTCCGTCCCAGGTGCTCGTATACTTCAGCCAGCAGGGAATGCACCGCGGAGAATGACGGCAATCGCCCTAACGCGATCTCCAAGTGGACGGCGGACGCCTTGAAATCGCCGGTCTTCATCAGGCTGAGGCCCATCAAGTAGTGTGCGAACGCAGAATCAGGCTGCAGTTCGATCGCTTTGTGCAAGTATCCGATGGCCTCTGCATATTGCCCCTGCTGAACCATCGCAAAGCCCATCCCATACTGCGCTAGGTAGGTGGCAGGCTGCGCCACCAGCACCTGACGCAGTAACGGGATCGCTTTCTCCGGCTTGCCGTCGTCCAGTTCAAGCAGTGCGGCGAGCGTCTTGTTGATGGCGGCGATGACCTCCTTGGGATCAGTTCCCCCGGTTGCGGCATTTACGCCCGCGCCGCCCTTCTGCAGTCCGACATATCCCAGAGAAGCCAGCTTCTGCATCTCGCTGGAGGTCAATTCTGCGCCAGCGGATTTGCCAGGTTCATTTCCGAGGCGGCTATCGAGGGCTTGAAGTTGGGAGGCCATGGTTTCAAGCGTTGCCTTCGAACTTTGCGCCAGGTTCCGCGTCGCATTCGCATCAGCGGACAGATCGTACAGTTCCGGTTTCGGGGCGCGGATGTAGAGATATTTTCCTGCCCGCCACGACTCGAGCACACTGCATCCGAAGCCCTGCTGCGGAAGATCGCTGCGCGAATAGGCCGGTTGATCGTTCTGCGAGGTTGCTTCAGCCACTCGCATCAGCGACTGCCCCTGCATCTGCGCGGGAATGGGAACGCCGGCTACCCCTAAAACGGTTGGCGCAATGTCCAGAAGGCGTGCGCGATTCTTGATCTGTTTCGCCGCCATCTGGTTTTTCGGTAATTTCAGAATCAGTGGCACATGGATGGTTTCGTCATAGAGGAAAATGCCGTGCGTCTCCTCTCCGTGCGCGCCGAGACTCTCACCCTGCGACGAAACGATCACGATCAGGGCATCAACGTAGAGCGACTGGCTGCGCAGAAAACCGACCAACTTCCCGACCGCGGCATCGGTAGCCGCGATTGCACGATCGTATGAAGTCGCGTAAGGGGCATGGGCATCCTGCAGATGCACCCAAAGAAAGAACGGCCGCTGCTTTTTTGCGGCCAGCCAATTCGTGGCTCGTGCTGCCACCTGGTCCCCGTGACGTTCGACTGACTGGAAGCGACTTTCGCCACGCTGCGGCTGGTGGAAGCCAGCATCGTATACATCGAAACCACGATCATATCCTTGGAAGGGGCCGTTTCTGGGGTCCAGCAGAATCGATCCTACAAAGGCAGCGGTACGGTATCCGCTGGCATGAAGCAAGTCCGGCAAGTACGGTAGTGTCGTGGTGAGAGGAACAGCAAATTCGCTGGCCCGGTGTGTCTGGGGATAGGTGCCTGTAAGAATGGTCGCGTCGGAGGCCACCGTGGCGGGCGCTTGCGCGTAGGCATGAGCAAAGACCAATCCCTGACGCTCAATTCCATCCAGATTGGGCGTCAGGGCGCTGCGCGCGCCCATAAAGCCCATCCGGTCGGCGCGAGCGGAGTCCAATGTGATAAGAACAATATTCGGTTTGGCCGCGGCCAGGGAGTCGACCGGGAAAACAACCAAGGTTAGAATGCCAAGAAGGAACCACAGGCCCAAATGCCGCAGCATGGATAGAAGTCTAACAACGTTCCGAGAACGTGTCACAAGCGGAACGAGGACCTTTGAGGATTGAGCCTCTGAAAAAAACATCCTGGGTGCTCTGCGCATCGCTGCTTTTGATCGCAGTGGCGATGCTGCCTTCGTGCCAATCCGTCCCGGCTCATTCGCACAGCGATCAGCGCCTGATCATTCTCGGCATCGACGGCATGGATCCCCAACTCCTGCATCGGTTCATGCGCGAAGGAAAGATGCCGAATTTCGCGAAACTGGAGGCCGAGGGAGACTTTCGCCAGCTCACAACCAGCATCCCTCCGCAGAGTCCTGTAGCGTGGTCCAACCTTATTACGGGCATGAATGCAGGTGGTCACGGGATCTTCGATTTTATTCATCGCGACCCTAAGACTTTGGGACTTTATTTTTCGGCCTCGCGGGTCGAAGGACCGAAGCACGCGATCCACCTTGGCAGTTGGGCGATTCCTCTCGGGGGTGGCAGCGCCGAACAACTGCGCAAAGGCGTGGCGTTCTGGCAACTTCTTGATCAACACGGCATCCCAAACACAATTTTTCGCATACCCTCGAATTTTCCTCCGGTCTCAGCCAAGGGGAGGACTTTGTCGGGCATGGGCACTCCCGATCTGCGTGGGACTTACGGCACATTTTCTTTTTACACGGATGATCCCGCTGCCGTTGCCGGAGCGGTCGAAGGCGGGCAGATTATCCCCGTGCAGGTTGAGAACTTGCGCGTCATGGCCAGCCTCATTGGCCCCGACAATTCTTTTCGAAAACGCTCTCCCGCCGCTGTGGAACCCTTCTCAGTTGCCATTGACCCTCTGGAGTCTGTGGCCAAAGTCACGGTGCAGGGCCGGGAATTTGTGCTGCGCGAGGGGGAGTGGAGCGACTGGATCCACGTCGAGTTCCAGCTGATTCCTTTCCTGGCAAATGTAAAAGGCATGTGCCGCTTTTATTTCAAGCAAGCGCACCCCCGCTTTCAGCTGTATGTATCGCCAATCAACATCGACCCTGCGGATCCCGCGCTGCCGATTTCGACGCCGTCCAGTTATTCCCGCTTTCTGACGGACGAAGCAGGCGAGTTCCATACCCAGGGAATCGCCGAAGACACGAAAGCTCTTTCGGATGGCGTGCTCGACGACGACGAGTACCTGCGGCAGGCGCGAACCGTTCTGGCTGAGCATCGCCGCATCTTCGACGCCGAGTTCCCCAAGTTCCATCAGGGAGTATTCTTTTTTTACTTTTCCAGTCTTGATCTCAATTCGCACATGTTCTGGCGGTTGATGGACCCCAAGCATCCCGAATACGATGCCACACTTGCGGCCCAGAACGGTTCGGCGATCGAGGACTTTTATGAGCAGATGGATCAGGTGTTGGGGGAAGTGCTGCCGCGACTGAATGACCACACGACCCTGCTCGTTCTTTCCGACCACGGATTTGCCCCGTACTACCGCTCGTTCAACTTGAATACCTGGTTGCTGGACAACGGTTACGTCAAACTGAAAAATGATGCGAACCGCAATTCCAGTGAGCCGCTTGCGAATGTTGATTGGACCCAGACGCGCGCGTACGGTCTCGGACTGAACGGGCTCTACCTCAACTTGCGGGGCCGTGAGAGCAATGGAATCGTCGAACCGGGAACTGCGGCCGATCGTTTAATGGCTGAGATTCGGGCGAAGCTGCTCGCCGTGCAAGATCCAAAATCGAAACAGCCCGTGGTCACCCGCGTGGATCTTGCCAGTGAGGCGTATGCAGGGCCCTATGCAAGGGAGGGGCCGGATTTGATCGTCGGGTATAACCGCGGCTACCGGGCCGGATGGCAAACGATTTTGGGCGCTTTTCCGCCGGAAGAACTTGAAGACAACACCAACCCCTGGAGTGGCGACCATTGCATGGACTACACTCTCGTCCCGGGAGTTTTGCTCAGCAACCGGAAAATGGCAGCCGAAGCCCCCGCTTTGACGGACATCGCGCCAACAATTCTGGCGGAGTTTGGAATCGCCAAGGCAAAGGGTATGATTGGACAATCCGTGTTTCAGCCCGGCGGCGCGACTCACTGATTTTGTTGGCGATCGAGCAGATCGAGGTTCAGCAGATCGAGGTTGGGCAGATCAATGTTCGGCTCTCACAAAGTGAAGCTAGAAGGCGAATTGCTGGATAAAGTGAAGCAGTGCGCGGAGGCGTGCGGCTACGCCTCGGTCGACGAATTCGTGGTGCATGCTCTCGAGAAAGAAGTGAACAAGGTGCTGCCTCCCAGCGAAGGTGGTTCCACGTCGAAGGAAATCATTAAGAAGCGGCTCCATGGGCTCGGGTACATCGAGTAGCGTGGCCTTACCGCTTTCCGCGCCTATGGGCTCTCTTGGAGTCAATGTCCCAGCCGTAATTGTCGTCGGAATCTCACTTGTCATCGGTTTGCTGATGGTCGTCGTGTTTCGCTATACCTCCGACCAGAAGGCAATCCACGTTGCCAAGGATCGCCTCAAGGCTCATCTGTTGGCGCTCAGGCTTTTTCAGGATCAGATCCCCGTGGTTTTACGGTCGTATGTTCGCATTGTGATGGCGACTGGCCGTTATCTGCGCCTGGCATTCAAGCCTTTGCTGTTTGTGATTGTGCCTTTGACATTTCTGCTTGTTCAGTTCGATCGCTATTTGGGCTTGATGCCGGTGGAGGTGGGACATCCATTTCTGGTGAAGGTGGGGATGGACAATCTAAACGCATTGAATGAGGCATCGATCCAACTGCCGGATGGGCTGGCGACCACCGCCCCGGCAGTGCACGTGCCTTCGGGAAATGAGGTTGCCTGGAGAGTTGTCGCCGAAAGGCCGGGAGAATACATCGTCAATGTTCAAGCGTCTGACCGAACTTTCGCGAAGCGAGTCCTGGTTGGGGCTGGCCTATCGCGCTTGTCGCCAATCCGCCTTCGCGGGAAATTCTGGGAGCGTATTTTTGTCTCTGGGGAACCCGCTCTGCCCGGGAACAATCCTATCGAGTCTATCAATGTACAGTATCCCGCCCGGAACATTGCTTTCGCCGGGTTCGAATGGAACTGGATCTGGCTGTTCTTCGTTTTGTCTCTGGCTGCCGGTTTTCTATTCAAGAGTATTCTTGGGATTGAAATATGAAGTGGAGCGAAACAACTTCCCCGGCAGCGCGCAGGCGGCTTCTCGCGAGTCTGGCAGTTCTCGGGATCGTCCTGCTCCACCCCTCACTCAGCCACGCCTACGCGGGGCCGGGAGCGGGTTTTGCGGTCCTCTCGTCTTTCTGGACGCTTTTCGTTGCCTTCCTCTATTCCGTATATGCTTTTTTTGCCTGGCCTTTCCGGCAGTTATTTCGCCTGTTACGACGCAATGCTTTCGGAAAGGCACAGATTAAACGTGCCATCATTCTCGGGTTTGACGGCATGGATCCGGAATTGACAGAACGATTCATTGCCGAAGGCAAACTGCCGAATCTCGCGAGCTTGCGTGAGCGAGGGACCTTCCGGAAATTGCAGACGACATTCCCGCCTATTTCTCCGGTGGCGTGGTCAACCTTCATGACCGGCGTGAACCCCGGCAAGCACAACATCTACGATTTTCTCGCCCGGGATCTCAGCAATTACCTTCCCTACCTGTCGTCGGCCGAGATCAAGGGACCGAAGCGCAGTTGGAAGATTGGCAAGTACACGATCCCACTCGGCCGCCCGAGAATCAAAGGCATGCGCCGCGGGATACCTTTCTGGCACTGGCTGGGCGAAGCCGGCATTTTCTGTTCCGTGATTCGCGTGCCGGTGACCTTTCCGCCGGAAAAATTCTCCGGAGTTTTGCTTTCCGGGATGTGCGTTCCTGACCTGAAAGGGAGCCAGGGTACTTTCTGTTTGTGCACAACTCGCCTCCCGAGCGAAAAATTTCGCGAAGGCGGGGTTCGCGTTCCGATCGAGCGCAACCGCTCATCGTGCAGTTCCTATGTCCCTGGCCCTGAGAATCCGCTGACGGGTGGTTCTGGCGACGAACTGCGCGTGAACTTTGAGATCCATCTAGACAACAGGAATCAAGCCCGTTTCACCGTAGACTCACAGACCTTCACGTTAAAGATCGGCGACTACTCGGAGTGGATTCCGGTGAAGTTCAGAGCCGGTGTGGGCTTCAGCGCACACGGAATCTGCCGATTTTATCTCAAGGAACTTTCGCCCGAGGTCGAAGTATACGTGACGCCGGTGAACATCGATCCCGGCAAGCCCGATCTACCCATCTCTCACCCCGTGACCTATTCCATCTACCTGGCAAAACTGTTTGGCCCTTATGCAACTCTGGGACTGGCGGAAGACACATGGGCCTTGAACGAGGAAGTGCTGGACGATCAAGCTTTCCTCGCGCAGTGTTATGCCAATCATGACGATCGCGAGCGTATGTTGTTCGATGCCCTGGAAAAAACGCGGCAGGGCCTTTGCGCCTGCGTGTTCGACACCACGGACCGTGTGCAACACATGTTCTGGCGTTACCTCGACGAGGACCATCCCGCCGCCCGCGATGTGCCTCGGGATCAACGTCCCAGCGTGATACAGGAACTTTACTCCCGCATGGACAAACTGATCGGCCGCGTCATGGAGCAGATCGACGACAAGACTCTGCTGATGATTGTCTCCGACCACGGTTTCAAATCGTTTGCTCGCTGTGTCAATCTGAATGCTTGGCTGCACCAGAACGGATATCTGGCGCTGAAGTCTGGAAAGACCGAAAGCGGCGACTGGTTCGACGACGTCGATTGGTCTCGCACCCGGGCTTACACCATGGGCCTGAATGGACTGTACCTGAACCTCAAGGGCCGCGAGCGCGAGGGCATCATTGAACCAGGCGCCGATGCCGACGCTTTGAAAGACGAACTGGGGCGCAAACTCGACGGTCTCGTCGACCCTGCGTCTGGCCGGGCCGGCATCACGGGTGTCTTCGATTGCGACTCCGTGTATGCGGGTCCCTACGTGGATAACGCGCCTGATCTGATTGTCGGTTACGGCGACGGGTTCCGCGCGTCCTGGGATTCCGTCATGGGCAAGGTCACCAGCCAGATCTTCGAAGACAATCTCAAGGCGTGGAGCGGCGACCATTGCATTGATCCGCGGCTGGTTCCCGGCGTTCTTTTCTGCAATCGCAAGATCAGCGCTGAGAAGCCCGCCATTGTAGACGTCGCTCCCACGGTTCTGAAACTATTTGGCTTGGCGCTTCCCGTGCACCTTGACGGGAAACCGTGGACCGTTGCACCATCCACCTCGCCCTAGCCTGGCCGCGCCTGGGCGTGGCACATTACTATGGTCGAATCGTGATCACTATCGTCTCGGGCTTACCGCGCTCCGGTACGTCGCTGATGATGCAAATGCTGGCGGCCGGTGGCATGCCTCTGCTCACCGATCTGGAACGCAAGCCGGATATTGACAATCCCCGCGGCTATTGCGAATGGGAGCGGATCAAACTTCTGCCCAAGGAACCGAATCGCATCGACGAAGCCGAAGGGAAGGCGGTGAAGGTTATTTCTCAGCTTCTTCTTTCTCTTCCCCAAGGCAGGAATTACAAAGTGATTTTCATGGAGCGACCGCTCCCGGAGGTACTCGCTTCGCAAGATGAAATGCTCAAGCGCCGCGGATCAACCGAGTTCGTGGATTCCGCGCGGCTGACTTCCGCCTTCCGCGATCACATGAGAGAGATCGTCGACTGGCTCGAGCATAGATCGGACATCGCGGTTTGCCGCGTCGGATACCGAAAAGTGCTGAGTGACCCAACCGGCCCCGCAAACGCGGTCCGCGATTTCCTGAATATCGACTTGAATGTGGAAGCGATGGCCCTTGTGGTGGATCCTTCGCTGTACCGCAACCGGCGACCTTGAGCCGGTGACTTTCCTCAGGGCTCCATTGCTTTCAGCCGCTGTGCCTCGGCTAATTCGCGGCGCGCCTTCTCTTCGTCTCCCAACACTGTGTATACGTTGCCCAGAAACTTGTGCGCATCCGACGATTGCGGATCCAGCTTCACCGCTTTTTGTAGAAGCGGCTCCGCTTCCTTGGGGCGATCTTGCATGGCGAGCAGGCGCCCCAGCAGCAAATTTGCCCTGTAGTTGTCGGGATTGAGGTCGAGGGCGGCCTGGTATTGCTTCATGGCGTCACCGACGCGATCGATTTCCTCATAAGCTGAACCGAGATAGAAGTGCATCTCGTCCGAGCTCGGGTCCTGAGCCACGGCAGTTTCCAGTTGTTTTGCCGATCCCGCCCAATCGCCCATTTCCCCCAGCGCCGCTCCCAGTTCGTAGTGCGCCTCCGCTGAGTCCGGCGTAAGCTCTACCGCCTTCTGCAACCAAGGCACAGCCTTGTCGTACTCTCCCAGACCGTTCCAGGCGCGGCCCAATTGCAGGTTAGCCAGTGCTACTTTCGGGTCGGCTTTTAGTATTTGTTCGAAAAGCGGAATGGCTTCGCGGTAGTTTCCCTCCTCCGCATCCAGCAAACCTTGATGCAACGAATTCGCGATCTGCACTTTGTCTTTCGGATCAGCTCCTCTTTGCTTTTCCTCGCTCTCCGGCTTGCTCGAGCCGGAACTTACATAGCCGAGCGCCTGCAACTGCTCAGCTTGACGGGGAGTGAGAGCCACCTCCGATTGGCCGGCGCGGCTCGTCTTGCTCCGAAACTCATCGAGTTGCGAGGCGATCGTGACCGTCACGCTGGGGGCGCTGTTTGCCAGGTTGTGCGCTGCCTGGGGATCCAGCGGCTGATCGTAGAGCTCGCGTTGCGGAGCATCGATGTACAGGTACTTTCCCGCCCGCCAGGCGCGCAACGAACTCCAGCCGAAGGCGCGATAAGGGTAGTCGGTCTCCGCATATTCCGGACGGTCCTGCGCGGCTGCTTTCGATTTCGGCTTCAACAGCTCCACCAGAGACTGACCCTGCATCGCCGCGGGCGCGCCAATTCCCGCTTCCTGCAGAAGGGTTGGTGCTATGTCTACCAGGCCGACGCGGGTTTCGATCCGAGAGTGAGGTGAACCTGTGCCGGGCAGCTTAATCAATAGCGGTACGTGGATGGTCTCGTCGTAAAGGAATAGGCCGTGGCTCCATTCCCCGTGTTCCCCAAAAGCCTCGCCATGGTCTGCGACGGCGACAATCAGACTTTGATCGTACAGGCCACGCGACCGCAGCGTCGTCAACAGCTTGCCAACGGCGGAGTCCACATAAGCAATTTCACCGTCGTAAGGCGAAGCTGCGTATTGGGCCTTGAACGGCGGCGGCGGGTCATAAGGATCGTGAGGGTCATAAAAATGCAGCCAAAGAAAGAAAGGGCCCTGCGGATGTTGGTCGAGCCATTCCAAGGCGCTGTCCACAACCGTCATCCCTCTGCGCTCCACACTGTGATAGCGGTCTTCACCTTGGCCGCGTATGTGGAACGGCGCGTCGTAGGTCTCAAAGCCGCGGTCGAACCCCGGCGCGGCGGCGCCCTTTGGATCGAGCACCTCCGATCCGACAAACGCCGCGGTGCGATACCCGTGCTGGCGCAGAATGTCGGGCAGATAGGGCAAGTCCTTTTCCAGGGGGGATCCCAAATCGCTTACATGATTGAACTGTGGGTAGGTTCCCGTCAGAATGGTCGCGTGCGAAGGCGTCGTCAGCGGAACCTGCGAGTAAGCACGGGGAAAAACTGCCGCTTGTTGGGCCATGAAATCCAGGTTCGGCGTGAGTCCGCGTTTAGAACCCAAAAAACCCATGCGGTCCGCACGCGTCGTATCCAGGGTGATGAGGATAATGTTGACCGGTTTAGCAAAACTTGCGAGTGAGCTGCCTGCCAGGAAAAGCAGACACACAAACGACCGACACAAAAACATTCAACCCCCGCCTTCCATCTTTTGCGTTTGCCAGAAGGCAATTTTACACTGGCGGGATTGTCCGGCCCTAGCTGCCCGGACTCACTCCGCCACTTGCAAAAGGGGCCCGCAGCAGCGGTAAGTGGGTGACGATCGGGCACCCGCGGGCACACTTCAGCGTCACGGTACGAATCGACTTCGCTCCGAAGCCGACCTTCTAGAGGAATTGCCGCGAACTGCCAACACAGCTCCACCAGGAGCCGGTATTTCTTGCCGAGGCTTAAGGAGTTAATTCGTTGCGCAGACGCTTCGAAAGTTTTTCCATCTGCTTCAGCTTATCGATCAGATCCTTCGGGAGCATGCCCTTCCCCACGTTGTCGACCCCCGAATGAATCGACTGAGACAGGATCAGCAGTTCATCCGCGTCGCTCTTAACTTTTGCGAAATCCAGCGTAAGGGTGCTGGTGAATCGGAGGAGGAACGGTTCTCTCGAACTCGCTCTCGTCTTTGCCAGCCTGCACCTGTCCGCTGGGAGGAATCGGACCCTGCGCAAAAGCTGCGGCCCCTGAAAGAAGAAACGCAAACACGAGAATTGAGGTTCTCATGGCGAAACCTCCTGGGAAACGATTGCCGTATGCTACCACGATCCACCGCTATTAGCTTTGATTTCTATCTTTGGACCATCCGCAGCGTCCACCCGTAGCCGCGTGTAAAATGCTGTTATGGCATTCAACGGACAAGCAGGTCCCTCCGCTCCCCGGAAAACCAAGAGTACTCCTCCCGAGGAGACCTCGCAGGAGGCGGCGTATTTGAAGTCGTTGGGGGAGAAACAAAAACCGGTCCGGATCAAGCTGGCCGACGGCGAAGTCGTCTACGGCTGGATTGAATATTACGATAAGAACATGGTCAGGCTGACGCGCGAAGACGGGCCAAATCTTTTCATTTTTAAACACGAAATCATGTATATCGCAGAGGACGGCGCTAAGGGCCGGTAGCCTGCGCGAAGCGGTCTGTGAAAGAACGCCTTCCCATCGAATGACATCTTCCTCGAATAGCAACAACGACTTCCTCCCGGCCATGGCAGAGATTGCGCGCGAAGCCGGTGCGCTGCTGATGGACTACTTCCGACAACGCGTCAAAGTGGAATACAAAGGCGAAGCCGACTTGGTCACGGTCGCAGATCGCAAGTCAGAGGCGCTGATCCGGGAGCGAATCGCCCAGCACTGGCCTACCCACGACATACTCGGCGAGGAAGAAGGATTGCGGGACACGGGCAGCGACTACCGCTGGTACGTCGATCCCCTGGACGGGACCACGAACTTCGCTCACGGATTCCCGGTTTTTTGCGTTTCCCTGGGTCTGGACTACAAGGGAAATCGGATTGCCGGCGTAATCTACGATCCCACGCGGGATGAACTATTCGCAGCCGAGCAGGGAAGCGGGGCTTACCTGAATCAGCAGCGAATTCACGTTTCAAAGACTGCGAATTTGGCTGAGTGCCTGGTGGCCACCGGATTTCCAAGCCATAAGCGGCACAAGAATCCGAATATATTTTTTTACCATCAGATCACGTTACACACGCACGGCGTACGGCGAGCGGGTTCCGCGGCGCTTGACCTGTGCTGCGTGGCTTGTGGACGTTTTGACGGATTCTGGGAATTCAACCTCAATTCCTGGGATACGGCTGCCGGCGTGCTGATCGTGCAGGAGGCAGGAGGGAAGGTGACCGATTTTAAGGGTGGGCCATTCCAGCTGCACAGTCGCGAAACTCTGGCCTCGAACGGGTTAGTGCATCTGGCCATGATCGGCGAGTTCGAACAGGTTTTCACCGGACGTGACTTGGAACCATTGCCCGATGTGCACGAGTTCAAGAGGTAGTTGGACGACGAGAGTGGTGAGAGAACTTGACTATGAATCGAACCTGTTCGTTTATCATCACGTTGGCGATCGCGGCGATGCAGTTGATCGCCCTGGCTCTTGCAGACAAGAATCCGTCGCCCGCCGCCCCTGATGCGGCATACATTCAGTCGTTCGATAAATGGAAAGCTGAACTGGTCGACGACCTCAAGACGAACTGGCTGTCATTGGCAGGCTTATTCTGGCTTAAGCCCGGCGAAAATCCGTTCGGTTCCGAGGCGGGCAACGTTATCGTGTTTCCCAAGGGGCCGGCTCATGCCGGCGTTTTCGAGTTGCAGGGGACGGATGTCACCGTGAAATTCGGCCCGGACGCCCACGCCACCATTGACGGCAAACCTGTGACCACGGCCAAACTGCAGCCGGACACTTCAGGCAGCCCGACAATCGTGGAACTGGGAAGTCTGCGCATCAAAGCCATCGTGCGGGGTCAGCGCATTGGCATACGGCTGAAGGATCTCGACAACGAGGAGGCCAAGAATTACCATGGCCCGATTTTCTTCCCGCTCGACCTGTCCTACCGGGTGACTGCAAGCTGGATACCCTCCGACGGAAAGAAAACGGTGGATGTGCCCAACGTGCTAGGCGACACCACGCCTACGCCGGTGGCCGGGACCGTCGTCTTTAAGATCGATGGTCAGGAAGTGCGGCTCACGGATCTGGGTGGCAATCCCTCGAAAGGCCTTTCGTTCGTTTTCAACGATCTGACCAGCAAGACCGACACCTACCCGGGCGGACGTTTCCTGGAAACCGATCCGGTCGTGAATGGAACCGTGGTGATCGATTTCAACCGAGCTTACAATCCCCCCTGCGCGGTGACGCCCTACGCCACCTGCCCGCTTGCGCCGAAAGAGAACCGCATGGCAGTCGCGATCCCGGCCGGGGAGAAATATGATCGGACGCACGGACACCACTAGCCACGACAGGAACGACTTGTGCTGCGCGAGTTACAATAGGAACAGGGTCGCTCACTACTCTTACCCTAGGCTATCGATCGTGATCAACTCACTCTTGGAACGCAAAATCGAGAAACGGCACGACAAGGTTCGTCTGCAGGGCCGCATTCTTTTTCTCACTGAAGATCCTGAACTCATCAAGCGGCAGCTTGCTGGGGAAGACTTACCCTGGGACACAAAGGATCCCGCCAACAATCCCAAGCTGCGTGACGATATCTCGACTGACGAAATTACTCCGGCGCACTACTGCTTTTATTTCGACGAGACTCTGGGCGAAATCCCTTACCTGGGCCTCAAGTGCGGTAACGTGTTTCCCATCGGGCGTTCTGCCGTGAAAAAGGCTGGATTCGTCTGCGCTGTGAGCGGCAAACGGCGGGGCAAAGGATCGAGCCGGGAGCAGTCTCCTTACGCAGAGATGTGCGCCGGCATTCGCATCGTGATTGCGGAGAACATCGAGCGCATCTATAAGCAGAATTGCCAGAATCTCGGTTTGCTGACCTCGACCAATTTCTTCCTGATTGACCAGATTCGCTGCGGCCAGGAGATTGATCTCAGTGAATTTACGGCTGGAGAAGACGAGATTACGCGACAGGTGATCGAGTACGGTGGCCTGTTTCCCTTTAACGTCGCGCGTATGCAGAAGAAGGTCTTTCTGCCGCCGATCAAGACAGAAAAACGGCCGATGACCGTGGCGGAGAAGATCTTCGCAAGACACATGCTCGACGATAAAGGAGAAGTTGGCGTGCCGTTTGTGAAGCCGGGTGACACAGGCTTTGCCCGCGCCGATTTGCGTTTTAGCCACGAATATGTCACGCCGATGGCGGCCATTTTCTTCGAGCGCTACGTAGGTAAGGACGCAGAAGTGAACGATCCCGCGAGCATTTTGTTTTTCCGTGACCACCTTACGTTTCTCGATGAAGTGATCTCAGAGGAGAAAAAGAAGCTCGGGTTGCTCGATCTGGCAACCCAGCTCAAGCTGAAGCAACAGGACTTCGCGGCGAAGCAAGGTATCAAGCTGCACGGGGAATTGAAAGACCGCAAGGGTTCGGAGGGGATCTGCCACTCGATTGTTCTGGAAAGCTACGCGCTGCCGGGACAGTTGAATATCGGCTCAGACTCGCACACGCCGCACGTGGGTGCGATCGGGTGCGTAGCCTTCGGCATCGGTACAACGGATGTCTTCAACTCATGGATCACGAAGGATGTTCGGGTCAAGGTGCCGGAGTCGGTGAAGATTGTGATTCGCGGCAAGAAGCACCCGAACGTTACCGCAAAGGACTTCATTCTAAAGATTCTCAGTCTTGATTACGTTCGCCACGGCAAAGCGCTGGCCAAGGTCATGGAATACGCAGGCGAGGCCATCGAGGAACTCAGCGTCGACGAACGCGCCACCATGACTAATATGGCCGCGGAAATCGGCGGCTTCACCGGGATTGTGGCGCCCGACCGCAAGGCTGTGGATTTTCTGGTGGAACGCCGTGCGATGGACCGCAAAAAGGCCGAAGCCATGATCCAAGGCCTTTCCAGCGATCCCGATGCTCAATACGCGCACGTGATTGAGTTGGACGCCGCAGAGATTACGCCTATGGTAGCCACGCCGGGTGATCCGGGAAACGGCAAGTACATTCGTGAACTGAATACGCCCGTGCCAGTCGAACTCGCTTATGGCGGCACCTGCACTGCCGGCAAGAACGAAGACATGGACATGTATGCGCTCGTGCTCGCCGATGCCCTCAAGCACGGCAAGCGCGTGGCGGAATCGGTGAAGTTTTACATCCAGTTTGGTTCGCAGGAGACCCGCGATTACTGCAAACGCAAAGGCTATCTCGAAATTTTCCAGAAAGCCGGGGCGGATGTAATCGAGCCAAGCTGCGGCGCGTGCATCAACGCTGGACCAGGCGTAACCACGCGGCCGGAGCAGGTTGTGATCAGCGCGCAGAACCGGAATTTCCCGGGCCGCAGCGGGCCCGGGCAGATGTACCTGGCCAGTCCGCTAACTGTGGCGGCGAGCGCCGTGGCGGGCCACATTGTCGAATACGAGCCAAGCGCAGAGCGGGAACTTGTGGAGGCTTAGGAGGGTAGAAAGGCCCGCCGTAGTTGTCCAGCAACCAGCGAGGGTTTGATTCCTCCGGCAGCATGTTCGCTGCTGGATGCTGTACCGCTGGCGGCATTCTTGCTAGAATTAGCGGTTCTGTTAGGTTCGGCCAACATCTCAGGGAGACACAGACTCTATGGCATACGTAATTGCAGAACCGTGCATCGGCACCAAGGACACAGCTTGTGTGGACGCCTGCCCGGTAGATTGCATACATCCTAAAAAGGATTCGCCGGCTTACGCCGAAGAGGAAATGTTATATATCGACCCCGTCGAGTGCATTGATTGCGGAGCTTGTGTTCCCGTCTGCCCGGTGTCGGCGATTTTCGCGCTGGATGACCTGCCGGAAAAATGGAAGAGCTTCACCGAGCGCAACGCCAAGTATTTTGGCCGGTAAATCATGTTGCCATTTGGGTAGGGCGCGCGTCTGTTGTTCATGGGCGTGTGCCTTTTCCTTTTTGGTGCGGCCGAAGCGAGTGGGAGCGAGCGTCAAAAGACGTGATTATGCGAAAGTGACAAAATAGTAACGAGACCACGTCAACTCGGCCGTTCACGAATACCGATGCTCTCTCAGGTTGCCTTGAGTCCGTGGGCAAGCGAGGTGGCGCGCCTTGCTGTCACTGCAGGGACAATTCGATAGTCCGCGCTATAGACCAAATTATGCAGATCGATGGACGCGATGGCCCGGAGTATGCACAGCTGGGCCGCGGCATCCTCGCCGCTGAACACGTTCAGCGGCCAGTCGCGAACTGTCGTCCCTCGAAGATGAGGGTGGTGGAATCCGCCTCCGAAATAGGCTTGGAGCACGATTGGCTCGACCCCGGCTGCCCGCTGTTCAGGCCAGCTCAGAGCCCAGGATGCGTTCAGCCCTCCATCAGCCGCGCGTCGTAGCCCCCTCTCGGTGAGTTGCCCGGTGTCGAGCAGCAAGCTCGTGTTCATTTCGGTGAGAACCTGGCGGACGACGGGAGCCAGCAGTTGCACGGCCTTCTCGAAATGGGCTTCTTTGTCCTTTCGACTGGTGGAGCCGCCGTGTGTACCGTCGCGAAGATCCTCAAAATGACGGATTAGGCTGGTGATATATGCGGGTATCGTGCTTTTTAGCATTGCCTACCTCCTATTAAGAATTCAGTATGCGCTGGACATGAACAACATTTATCGATCCCGTCGCGACCGTTACCCCTCTGTCATGAGCTCCGCCGTGCGGATGCGGTGAAGGTCAGCGCTCAGGAATCGCGTGTTGTTCCTCGAAGCAGCACTCCAGATTCTTGAGGTCCACCGCAACCCGGGCTTGTGAGCCTTCCGGGGCAGCCCTGAGATATTGGACGGGCCACGAAATTGATTGCCCTAGCTCACGGGCTGCCCGCAAGGGCCAATATGGATCTCGCAGAAATTCGCGGGCGATGATGACTGCGTCCGCCTGTCCCGTAACGAGGACGTGCTCAGCTTGAACTGGAGAAGTGATCATCCCGACCGTGCCGGTCAGGACGTTGGCTTCGCGGCGGATCTGCTCTGCAAACCGCGTTTGATAACCCGGGCCGGCCGGAATCTTTGCCTGCAGTACGTTGCCGCCCGAAGAGCAATCGATCAGGTCTGCTCCAAGTTCCTTCAGGTGGCGCGCGAGTTCAACCGACTGCTGAATATCCCAGCCGCCATCGACCCAATCGGTCGCCGATATGCGTACGAACAGCGGTGCTCGCTCCGGCCACGAACCTCGAACGGCGGCAACAGTCTCGCGCAATATTCGAGTGCGATTCTCAAATGAGCCTCCGTAGGCATCTGTTCTTTGATTGCTGAGAGGCGACAAAAACTCATGGATCAGGTATCCATGCGCAGCGTGAATCTCAATTACGCGGAAGCCCGCGTCGCAGGCACGACGTGCCGCGGCGGCAAAAGCAGAAACGATGTTCTTAATTCCGTCGACAGAGAGCGCACGCGGCATCGGATAGTCATCGGTGAACGCCAATGCGCTCGGAGCAACGACATTGCTCCATCCCCCTTTATTTTCGGGGACTCTTCCGTGGCCTTCCCACGGTCGGTAAGTGCTGGCCTTGCGACCGGCGTGCGCCAACTGCATCCCTGCCACGGTACCTTGGTCATGAATAAACCGGACGATTCGAGCCAGCGGCTCAATGTGACCGTCCTCCCAGATGCCCAAGTCCTGCGGACTAATCCGGCCCTCGGGAAGAACCGCAGTGGCTTCGGTAAGCACCAGTCCAGCACCGCCTACTGCCCGGCTGCCTAGATGTACAAAATGCCAGTCGCTCACGTACCCGTCAGTGCTGGAGTACTGGCACATCGGCGAAACAAATACACGGTTCGCAAACGTAACATCCCGAATCGCGAGCGGATCAAACAGGTGAGTCATGGCGTTGTACACTGCCCCTCCTTAATGTACTGGACAGCGGCTCCGGAACGGAACATGAGTCCAGTCCTGTCAGCTTGATGTAAACGAGTCGCCCGAACCTAAGGCATGAACTTGTAGCCCATGCCATGAATGGTCACTAGATGAGCGGGATTAGCCGGATCGTTCTCCAATTTCTTTCGAAGCTTGAGGATGTGATTGTCGACAGTGCGGGTGCAGGGGTAGTTCTCGTATCCCCAGACTTCGTTCAGGAGTTCATCCCTGCTGATCACTCGCCGCGCATTCTTGATCATGAATTCTAGCCAAAGATATTTGAAGTTTTCAAACTAACTGGCTCGGGCGAGCTCGGGCGATCTTCTGCTTAGGATACCCGAGGATCGTTCTGACCCGTCCCGAATTACGGTCGGTGTAGATGAAGTGAAGGCAGTCCCCTCAATGCGATAGTGCCCCTTCCATCCGATAGCAAAGCTGGTGGCAGTCTCCTCCAGGTGAATCGGCTCCGGATCGCCATCCCGAGCCAGGGGGGCGGCCAGTTGATCGGTGACGTCCAGCAACCAGGCATCTCCGGTATCGGTGGAAAACAGGATCAGTTGACCGAGAGTAACGACGCGACCGTCGTGCTCGGCAGCCTTGTTCTGGATGTAACGAACCTCATCGGCCAGACGGAAGCCTCTCCCCTCGACCGATTGCTTTTCCCATCCCCGCTTCATGGTTCTTGCGCCTCCTCTCCGTTCTTCCTGGCGAGTATAGTGCGGGACCATGGAAGAGTTCACCCAGTTATTCGGAAATCTGCTGGCCTTCGTCTATCACTGCTTCGATCGCATCGTCATTCACGGCTACTTGAGTGGTCTGTCTCGACCCGAGCAGGTGGTGTATTTCGTCCGTCAGGTTCTGGGCCTCCCGGTGGTGAACCAAGAAGTGCTCCGCCAACGCACCTTAAAGCGGGAGCAGTGGTAGCTATGGCAGGAGCAGTTCCAGCGTCGGTCGTACTTGCCGACCCAATGCCCGAACAACATGAACCTACCGCACGCACCTTCTGGCCGGACGGTGCTCGCATGGTCATCTCCGTCTCCACCCAAATGGAGGCCGGTGCACAGCCGACCAGCGGAGCCGAAAGCCCTATGCCGAAGATCGATCCGAAGTATCCAGATCTTCCAGCGGGCAAATGGTACGACTACGGATTCAAAGAGGGTTTGCCGAGACTCCTCGACGTTTTTGACCGTCGCAAGATCAAGGTCACTTCCCACATGGTCGGTGCGGCAGTGGACCTGCACCCCGCGCTCGCAAAAGAGATTGTTCAGCGTGGACACGAAGCAAGCGGACACGGGCAACCTGGACTGCACAATTCTCCATGACTCCTGAAGAGGAGCGTGCCTCGTATCAGCAGAGCATCGAGAGCATTGAGCGAGCAACCGATACGCGGCCTGTTGGGTTCAACGCTTTCTGGCTGCGCGGCACTCCTCATACGCTGGAAATTCTTCAGTTCGCTCGGCTTCATATACCACATTGACGACGTAAGCCGCGACGAGCCGTTCCTGATTAACGTGCGCGACAAACCGTTCGCCGTGGTGCCCTACACGCTCCACATGAACGACATCGTGGACTATGAAACTCGGAACTTCAGCACGGCCATGTATGCGGACGATCTCAAGGCGGAATTCGACGCGCTTTATGCAGAGGCTGGAACGCGGCGTCGTATGATGTCGGTTAGTGCTCACGATCGCATCGCGGGTCGCCCATCTCGCGCCAGGGTGCTCGAAGAGTTCATCATCTATGCTCAATCACATTCTGGCGTCACATTCATGCGAAAGGATGAGATTGCGCGCTTTGCACTGGAGAGCCCCCTCACCGTGCGTGAAGGCATTTAACTGTGGAATTGCGACGCCCGGCCAAGCTGTTATCGTAACGGTAGCGCGACTATAGACCAAGAGTGCAACAAAGGACCTAGACGCAAAAAAGCTCCTGCGGGGGTCTCCGCTAAACCTGAACGAAGTTGCAAAGGTCCGCTGGGGAGGCCTTTCCCCTGAAATTGGGTGAAAAGAGTTTGAATACGGCTAAAAAGCTCGCCACAAATCGTACTCATCGCTCGTGGGCATCGAGAGCGCGGGAATGGAGTACGGCCCGTGAAATCTTGGTCTTTGCGGTTATTAGCGCGTTTTGGGTGTTATTTCTCTACCGAGGGGCGATCGATGCCCCATTCGTCTACGATGACATAGATCAGGTCCAACAGAACGCTTCTATCCTGCGTCTGCGGACAACATTGCAGTATTTTCACTCTGCTGTACCCTTCACCGAAAACTTCCGTGGTTTTGGCGGGTCCTTCTACCGGCCACTCTTTTGGTTAAGTCTTGCTATGGACCAGAAAGTCTGGGGACTCAATCCGACTGGATTCCATATCACCAATATCGTTCTTCATTGGATCGCGGGTTTACTCGGCTTCTTTCTGCTACGTCGATTACGCGTTAGCATGTTTGTCGCAGCGATCAGCAGCCTTCTTTGGTTAGGGCTCCCCATCAACTCAGAGGTCGTCACGTGGGTCTCAGGTCGCACATATTCTCTAATGGCCATTTTTCTCATTCTGGCTTTACTGTCTTCGCAGTGGTATCTGCGCTCCAGAAAACATCTCGCTTTGTTTTTATATTCTCTTGCAGCTTTAGCGGCGATTCTCTGTCATGAGGAGGGCGTGCTCGTTCTGCCAATGAGCTTATTGGTGCTATACAGCGTGGACCGGTTCAGGTCCCGACGAGAATCTGTCGCACTCGGAGTGGCGGGAATCAGCGTCTTGGCCGTCTACTTCTGCCTACGCGAAGTTGCGGGAACTCAAATGTCGACCGCAGGGTCCTCCAAACTTTTCGCAGTCGGCGTCTCTTTTATGAAATACCTTAGCTGGATGATTTTGCCGACTCGCATGAGTGTGGAGCGCTCAACCGATGTACCAGCGAACAATCTCTCGATCATGACCGCTAGCGCGTGGATTGGAATGGTACTTCTATTTCTTCTCGTTTACCGCCTACGTAAGCCGATGCCGGAACTAGCAGGGGGCATTACATGGATATGTATTGCTCTGCTACCGTTCTGCGGAATTGTCTACATTTATCAGGGGATGGCAGAACGCTTCGATTACCTAGCGTCGGGCGGCCTTTGTTTCTCGATCGTGGCGCTATTGTCACGGCTTCGAAGACGGAGAACAGTCGTCCTTTGCGTAGTGGCGATGTGGACGGTGTGGGGAATATGGCGACTCGAAAAGCGTGTGCTCGACTGGCGCGATTCGATCTGGCTCTATAAGGCGTCCCTCGAAGCAACTCCGCAGAGCACGACGCTTTTGTTCGATCTCGGTGCTGTTTTTGAACAGAAAGGCGATCTTAAACAGGCTGCGGCTTATTACGAGCGTACCCTCGATTTAAATCCACACTATGAAAGGGCAATTACGGGCCTGGGTAACGTCGATTTACGTCTCGGCGCAACCGGTCAGGCGAAGAGTGCTTATGAACGGGCACTCACACTCAATCCTAATGATGTAACGGCCCTGGTCAACTACGGGGCCGCGCTTCAGCAATTGGGCGATTTCACTGATGCTAAGCAGCAGGAAGAAAAAGCGATTTCTATTAACCCGACTGACGCTAACGCGTACACCAACCTTGGTGTGGATTTGTTTAAGTTGGGATCTGTGGATGAGGCGATTGAAAACCTGCAGCGTGCTATTGAGCTAGAACCCTCCCGGACGCCCGCTTATTTCGACTTAGCAGCCTTATATAAGGAGATGGGACATATTGATTCGGCTGCGGCAATCTATAGAAAGATCTTAGAGGTTAGCCCCAACGATCAGGAGGCTAGTTCAGAATTGCGTGAAATCACGCGATGAAGCGAACAAGATCAGATACTCCGGGGGCCATCAACGGATGTAACTAACAGTTTGATCGCTGGCGGCCGCTAGCTAAAGGCCGTTGCGAAACCCAGGGCTCAACCCCTTGATTGATGCGGGTCGCTGAGGTAGCGGCGTGGCAGATCTGCAGATTTTGGTCCCCCCCAAAAAGCTGATCCGCTGATTATTTTCTTGACAATGTAAATCTTACTCGATATACTCGAGTACATATATGATCTCCCCCTCCTCTCACCAAGCCTGGCTCTTCTACTCCCCTCTGGCCCAGCAAGTCGCCCTGCTCAAAGACGATTTGCTTGATCCCGTCGATCTACTCTTAGACGATCCTGCCTTAGTCGACTTGGTTCGCCAATGTTTGACCCAACGTAGCCCCAGTTCTACTCGTACCGGTCGCCGCGGCATGGCCCCCGATCGTCTGCTGCGCTGCTGTGTCATGAAGCACCTGAAAGGCTGGAGCTTCCGCGCTCTGGAACGGGAACTGCGCAGCAACCTGGTGTACCGCCGCTTCACCCACTTCGATGCCGAGATCACTCCCGATTTCACTGTCTTCAGCCGCAGCTTTGCCCTGCTCAGTCCGGCCGTCACCGCCGAGATTCATCAGCGCGTGGTCCGCCTGGCTTGCGAGCAAGGCGTAGCCCAGGGCGAAAAAATTCGCACCGACACTACGGTTGTGGAAAGCCACGTTCACTATCCTACCGACAGTTCGATTTTGGGCGACGGCATTCGGGTGCTCAGCCGCAGCTTGCAACGCATCGCCGACGAGTGCAAGACCGGAGCCCTGGAAGTGGTCCATCACGCCCGCGCGGTGAAACATCGTCTGCTGGAAATCAGCCGTGCCGCCAAGTCCCTGACCGAGGCCAACCAGAAGCGGATGCGCCACAGTTATCAGAAGTTGTTGGCTCTGACTCGAGGCGTGGTGCGACAGGCCAGCGAAGTGGTGCAACGCTGGGGGAAGGGACGGCTGAAAGTGGTGGGCAAACTCCTGCGGGTAGAAACCCAGATCGGCCAGCTCCGGCACTTTCTCCCTCTGGTCGAGAAGGTGATCACCCAAACCAAGAACCGGGTGTTGGGCGGCGACCGCCACGGGGAGGACAAAGTGTTGAGTTTGTTCGAGCCCCACACCGAAGTCATCCGCAAAGGCAAAGCCCATAAGCCCAACGAGTTTGGTAGGCTGGTGCGGATTGACGAGGTGGAAAACGGCATCGTGAGCGGCTACCAAGTTCTCGTCGGGAATCCGGCCGATAGCACTTCATGGATGCCGGCGCTCGAGCAACATCAGGCTAGCTTCGGGCGAGTACCCGAGATGGCCGCCGGCGACCGCGGATTTTTCTGTGCTCAAAACGAGCGCGCGGCAGAAGCCCTGGGAGTGAAGAAGGTGGCGCTGCCGGCGCGGGGACGGCTCTCGGCCAAGCGGGCCCAGCAGCAGAAGCAGCGCTGGTTCCGCCGCGCGCTGCGCTGGCGGGCCGGGATTGAAGCTACCATCAGCACCCTGAAACATCCCTTCTCGATGGCGCGAGCCACTTATAAAGGAGGGCAGGGATTCGAGCGCCACGTGGGCTGGTGTGTGATTACCAAGAATCTATTTTCCATCGCTCGCTATCAACAGCGTCGGAGGGACCATGACCAAGTCAGTTGAGGGCACAGCCCAACGACGCAAGCTGCTGGGCGAGATCGAACGTCTGGCCGAGATCGCTGTCTTTGGAACGCTCTCGGAAACCTACCGCACCTGCGGACGAGCGGGCTGCCATTGTCAGGGCGATGGACCCAAGCATGGTCCGCATCTGAATGTGAGTTACCGCGGGGAGAAAGGCAAGACCACGGGCTACTATGTTCCCAAAGCAGCC
This sequence comes from uncultured Acidobacteriota bacterium, assembly GCA_963838905.1. Classification (GTDB taxonomy): domain Bacteria; phylum Acidobacteriota; class Terriglobia; order Terriglobales; family Acidobacteriaceae; genus JABDBE01. Next base: position 719,417 of record CAWITE010000007.1, on the reverse strand, counting down.
GAGGAGGCCACGCGAGAAGGCGTCGCCGCTTGGCAACAAATGCAGCAATGCTTGCGCCAACTGGCAGAACTCAATAAGGAGCGCAATCTGCAGCGTGCGCGGGAGGCCGATTCGCAATGACGTCTTGGTTTCGTCTAACTCTCTGCTTGGCGTTACTGTGTCTGTTACTCTGCCTTACTCAGCCCGCCGACCTGAATCACCAGTTACAGATTGTCGGCTGGGGATTATGGTTCGATCGAGGGAGAGAACCCGCACCCGACGTGCTCACCGTTTCGGCTGTCAGAAGCATGGAATTTCGGGCTCGCGCTGGACCTCGGCAATCTCTAGTCCTCGACTCCAGGTTGACTGCGGGAAATAGTGGTCCACCCGGCCGGGAGACGCATGAGCCATCGGCACCAATTGGGCCTTGGCGAGTTGCCGGTCAAGCGCTCAAGCCGGCAACTCCAACCAACGCCCCTCGAGCACACTTCAGCACGAAAATACTGGCTCAAACCATCAATTTTTAAACTTCGGGGTTTCGCAACAGCCTTTAGCTAATGCGGAAGCTGGTTTCCGGTCTCCAGTTCAGGCTGTTACGCCAAGCTCCTTTGCAACTGCGGCCATTCGTTCATAGGATCGCAGGCGGTCGGCATGTTCGTAAGTGTCAGTCACTACGATTAGCTCATCGGCTGCTGTCTCAGACAGCAGCTTTTCCAAGCCCGCTTTGACCGTCGCGCTCGATCCTACTATGGCGGCGCTCAGTTTGGTCTCCACCGCGACGCGTTCAAAGTCATCCCATAACTCCTCCATCGAATCGACCGGCGGCAACAATTCCACAGGCTGGTTGCGGATCAGTCGTAGGAATCGTTGCTGGGGAGTTGTAAACAAACGGCGGGCTGCGGCGTCGGTCTCCCCCACAATCACCTGCACCGCCACTATCAGGTAGGGCTTGCGCAACACGTCGCTCGGGCGGAAGCGCTCGCGGTACAGGCTCGCGGCCGCGTACAGATACTCCGGGGCGAAGTGCGCCGCAAACGCGAACGGCAGGCCCAGGCTCGCAGCCAGTTGTGCGCTGAAGCCGCTCGAACCCAACAAGGTGATGGGCACATTGCTTCCTTGTCCCGGAATCGCTTTCACTGTTTGCCCGGGCTTTGGCGGGCCGAGGTAGATGCGCAACTCTTCCAGCAACTCGGGAAATTCATCTCCGGTCTGATGCAAGTCCCTTCGCAGCGCTCGCATGGTTTGGAAGTCGCCCCCGGGAGCTCGCCCCAGGCCTAGATCGATTCGTCCGGGAAAGATCGCTTCGAGTGTTCCGAACTGCTCTGCCACCACCAAAGGCGCGTGGTTGGGCAACATGACGCCGCCGCTGCCTACCCGGATCGTCTTCGTAGCGGCCGCGACATGGCCAATCAAGACAGGCGTCGCCGAGCACGCCAGCCCTTCGATTGAATGATGTTCTGCCAGCCAGAAGCGGGTGTAGCCCAAACGCTCGACGTGCCGTGCCAATTCCACTGATCGAGCAATGGCACTGCCTGCGGGCTCGCCCGGGTGCATGCCGACCAGATCCAGAACGGAAACTGCCAATCCATTAGTCATGTTGACATTAGATAACTCCAGCGGGGCAAACGATGCGGAGGCAAACCGCAGGGTACCGCAAATCGATCTCGTGGGCGGTGAGCATCGCTGCCATGTCCGCCTTTCCCTTGGCGACGAACCACACTACTGGGTTGCCTTCTGTGTTTCGCGGGCGCGGATTTCATAGCCGTTCCGCAACTGGGCGTACTGCTCATAGCCCTCGATCGCAAAGGCCAAAGCACGATCGAAAAACTGGTCCAGCAGCCGCAACAATTCCATCTCGCCGTAAAGTTCGACCGGGCTGTTCATGAAGCCCTGGCGCTGCAGGAATTCCCAGAGATGGTCCTTGGTCACAACAATTGCCCAGCAGAAGTCCGAAAGTGCGACCCCCTGGGAGGCGCGGCGCTCACCGATTTCAAAATAACGCTGCTCGATGTCATGGCTCGTCTTGGTGAGCAGCCACTCGCCAAAGTGCCGCAAGATTTCCTGGATATGTTGCCGCAATTCCTCGACGGGAACTTTGCGCAGCTCAGTAGTGCGCGAGGAAGTTTCGAGTTTCGCGGTCAGCTCGGCCGCGAGTTCGTCCGAATGACGCTCAATCAGTCGTACCAACCTTAATGCGATCATGCCACCTTCTTTACTTTATTTGATGCAGGTGCGGGTGAGCCGACGCAGGGAAAGTCGTGGCTGCGGCGAGAGGTTTGTAATGAAATGTAACTCACAGTTGAACGGGGAGGCTTTCCCAGAGACGCTGGACAACAAAGTGAGCAACTCCGGCTTCGTCCGCTCCCGACGCCGTCTGCTTCCGTAGCACTTACCTCTTCTGAGTCGCGCAGCAGTTGTTGCCGGATGATCGAAGATCCAGTTCGCGGGTGTCGTCCTGAGTTATCACCGGGTTCGGCAAGTGTTGACGCAGCAAGGTTTCGACTTGTAACCACACCTTGTGATCACATTCGATCTCAGTGTGGCCTTTACTCAAACGACGGCCACGCCAAGATAACCCGTGACATTCTGCGGGCTCCCCTCTGTACTCCCACAGGAAATTACCAAGAATGTTCGTCTGTTCCGGATGGGCGAGGACGATTTGTCGGCGACCGTGAATCAGTCCATGTGTCTGGTAAAAATTCACGGCTTCGAGGACATTGGGTGGAATCAGCCAATCATTCTGAAAAGGCTTTGCGACGCTGTCTATCTGTATTGTGAGCGTGACCGGGATGCCCGCCCGTTCTAATTTCCGGGACAGAGCAACCACGGCCGAAGCACCCCAACTGTGACCGAACAGCACTATGCGCGCTCGGCACTTTTCGTCGTCTGACAACGTACCGTCTTCCTTTGCACCCAGTTGATTGAGGATGGTGTTGTAAGCTTCGCCGACCTTGCGGTTTTCGAACAGGCCGAAGTAAACGTGTTGGGGATACTCCTGACGTAGCTCTTGGATCACGTGAACTTCGGGGTGATGCGGCTCATCATGAGAGACAAAGCCTCCCAGGAAACCTAGAACGATAAAGGGGGAGGTAGTTGGGCTCGAATACGACACGGCCGATGATGTTGAAGAAGTTTTGGAGCCACCGGTCGCCGCGTATCCGGGTAGAGTACTTACAGACGCACACATCAAACCGATGAGGTATCCCCCGACCTATGCACATTTCAGCGATTTGACTCCTGCGGAACCTTGCGGGGATGGGGCCTGCAAGCTATTGATAATACAGGGACCTCTGCGCATAGAATTCTATGCACAGGTTTGCAAGAAGCAATCGCTATGGGCATAGTGTCAGGAAGCCGCATGTTTATCAGGTCTCCGGAGAACTTCTACAAAGCAGCCATGGGCGCGGGTTTCGTGCTTGCGGCACACTTTTGACGGAACCACGCGGGTGAATCACGGGTGTCAAGTTAGGCAGTGAATTCGCGGAGAATCCAGAACGGCATGCATAACTCAGGTTATCCAATCACCGCTGCTCGCGGTCTTGCCGGAGAAAGTAAAACTCCGCCTCTGAGACTAAGCTTATGGAAAATTCGTTGCACAAATCCTTCTGTACGACGCTTGCGTCCAGACTATCATCAGAAACCCCGATCTCTGGCACTCGCGCCGTCTCCATGTTGTGCGCGTCGTCCGCAGGCTCTCCTCACGACAACCAGATTTCCTGTTTCTTCTGGCCGACCCGATCCGCATGCACCAACCCCACTCACCTCGCGGATAAACTCCGAGAAATCGTTTGAAAACGCTGCCTATGAGGTTTTGCGTAGATGATCCGCGACAGCTCGCGACAGCTTAAGACGTGCTCGTGCAACCTGCGCTTTCACCGTGCCCTCGGGAACTCCCAGACGATGCGCAGTTTCTTTTGTAGTTAGGCCAGTCTCTTCGGCGCCGCATCTGCACCTCAGGAGCCCCAGAACTCCGCAATCCTTCGCCCGACCAACCCCAACTACCGGATTACCCTCCACTTTCCATCGCTACTTTTGGGCTACGCAGAGCTTCATGCATAATGCAGGCTAGTGCATGCATATCGCGTCTCCTCCTCGGAACAAACCGTAGCGTGTCTGGCATTGAACAGTCGGTACAGTCTTCATGCCGCCGGTCGCCAACCTGCGTGTCGCTCCGGCGCATGGTCGTTACTCGCGGAGCGTTTGCATCTTTGCCTCTACGGGAGAAACCTTCCCTCGCGGTCGCAAGCATGAACGGGATAAGGATTTGCCACAACCCCAGATACGGTAGCTTCTGCACTGTAGTTTTCTATAGGCAGCGGAGACTGCTCTGATAACTGGCATCAAAGTGACTTTTATCGATTGATGCACTTTTCGGCTCCTGCCCCCCTGCAAAAAACCGCGCAGGAACCGATGTGCACTCGACTTAGTTCGTGCCAGAGGAAGACATGGTGCCGTGATCCTTTATCTGGGCCACCCTGGTCATCGCTCGTGGTATCCCGATTCTATAAACGCCTGCCAATGTCTCAACCGTGCTGAGAAAATACCTGTCCCCTACATGCTCGAAGCCTAGTTTTGCCTGCTCAGCAGAAACTCCGTCGAAAACGATAGGGAGCAGTAACGCACTTTTGTCGTCGCTGCGGATAACTAAGTCCGGCTGTGCCTCAGTGGAGACACGACTTACGCTGTACATGCCAGCGGGAAGGGTCTCGCCTCCGGCCACGAAGTCGAACGGGACATTCACAACGATTCTGCTTGCGTCTTGGGCGTGCGCACCTCTGCTCAGCCCAAGCAGATAAGTCAGAGTAAGTACAACAGTCAAGTATGACTTCTTCATGATTCTCCCTGTTGAAACGTCTTGGATTTCATTATTGATAACTGCGTTCGTGAGGCTGTAATTCCACAGCTGCCTCCTGGGCCGCGGTTGTCAAAAATGCTCTTCACAACGTACACAGAGTTAGACACGGGCGACGAAAAGCGAGATTCGGGCGGTATGTCATTTGATTGTTAACTCTCTGTCAAGTTTCGTAAAGGAAGGCAGTCTGATACGCGCTTTCACAAAACTTCTGGCTATGACTCTTCTCGCGTTAGGAATTTGAGTGTTGGGACGAGAAGTGCAGTCGCGTATACAAAAACATGCGAACCCTTGACCATTACGTGACAAAGCGTGCTCCTTTGTTTCTTAAGCTATTCAGGAAGGCAACAAACTTTAATCCTGGAGACATAGATTATGAAAAGCCGTTTCGTACGTGTTTCACTCCTTCTTTCCACTGGGCTGGTTGCTCTACAGCTTTGGGCTGGACAACTCAACCAAAGTGGTCAGCAGGTGTTTACTGGGGAAGTCACCGACACATTTTGTGCCAAGAACAAATCACATGAAGAAATGATGAATGAAAACAAAACCATGGGACGCGAGAAACAGACGTGTACACAGAAGTGTGTGCAGATGGGCGCCAAGTACGTCTTACTAGACGCGTCCAAAGGGATGGTTTACCAACTCGACGACCAAGCAAAGGCCGCGGCGTTTGCAGGCCTGCAGGCGCGCGTCGTCGGCACACTCGATAACAATCAGCTCAGGATTGCTAGCATCGACGCTGGTTCGTCAGGCGTAGCGTCGGGCCGGTAAGCCGGACATCTTTGCGCTGGAGGTAGTGCCTTATCAACCTGTGTCCCGTGGTTGGTTAAGGCACTATCCCAACATAGCTTATTGAGGTTCGCAAGAGAGCGCTCATCGCTCTGGTCCAGTTCTACCGAGCCCCGGGTGGCGGTCGCAACAGGAGTTAGCTTTGCTAGTTAGTTTTGCTCATTGCCTCAGTAAATACGGCTGCCAGGGCCGATCGCCATGACAGCGCGCCTCGTTTGTGTAATTTCATTTAATTTCATTGCTTTTCCTTGACGATCGATTGTTAGCTTGGTGAAAATCCAGTTTCCGTTGATCGTCGGAATGGACGCTGTCTGGACGCAGCTCAATCCGTGTAACAAGCGTGTCAAGACATGGTCACTTCTTAGAAATAAGCTCCAACTAGACGACGATAGCGTCGGCCTGATAACCCGAAGCATAAATGATGCACAAAAGACTTCCGGCAATCTCGGCAAGCTCGCCCTCATTGTTCTCCATCTACCCAAGCATCCTCATATCAACGAAGGCGGCCTCGGGTGAGGCCGCCTCCACTTATCGCGTGCTGATTTAGAAGGTAAACTTCGCTTGCAATTCGATTACCCGTGGTGAGGCGTCCGCACCCAGACCGGCGCCATAAATGGTCGTGGGCTGACTGACGGTCTGGGTGATTTGTCCGAACTGGCCGCTGTCCGCGTTTGTGTTTGGGAAGGCAAAGTTCGGATGATTGAAAAGATTGAAGAATCTTGCGCCAATGGAGAACTGCGCGCTCTCCCATTTCGGTACGACAAAAGACTTCTCCACACTGAAGTCAGTGTCGAAGTATCCTGGTCCACGGAATTGGTTACGGCGCTGGGTTCCGAAATCATTGGTTGGGTCAGCAAAATTGGCGGCGCTGTAGCACGGATTGGGCAACCCGTTCACCAACTGAGCAGCTGAGCCACCGCAGTTGATGTTAGGAGAGCCCACGACGTTGGCGAGCACCGCTGTGGTGGTGGCAGGACTTGTACTGCCGAACAAGCTCCCTTGCAGGGTGGCGGTCGCGTTGCTGCTCCAGATCGAGTACGGGAATCCGGTGTGTTTGAAGATGGTTCCGGAGAACGTCCATCCCTTCACGAGGGCGTCCGGGCCCCGGGCCGTTAGATGACGGAAAGCGTTACTCCAAACGTAGTTCATCACGAACGACTGACGGACATCGTAGTCAGCGTTGCCATAGTTAAGCTGCGCGATATTGAATGGGTTTAAGGGTGTAACAACATCAACGTTGCCGTTGGCGTTCACGCCGAACGGGTTCAAGGAGCTATTGGAGATTTCATCCAGAGCATGGCTATAGGTATAGGACGCCTGGAACTGGAAGCCTCCAGTAAAGTTGTGCTCGGCAGTCAGCGTAAGGCCGGTGTAGTTTGAGTTGCCGGAGTTTTGCGTCTGGGCAACCACTCCGAATCGCGCGTCGGGAATGGTCAACGGCAGACCCCCGAACGCAGCGCCGGTCGGGCTGAAAGCGTTTAAGGCTGGATTCGTGATTTCTTCATGCTCACCATGATTGCCCACATACTTTGCGCTCAGCGTGGTGTGCCAACCCACCGCCTGCTGTATTTCCAAGTCCCACTCGTAATAACGCGGAATCTGCACTTTGCCAGGATTAAAGAAATTGAAGGCGGGAACCGCTCCGCCGCTGGCAAAATTGGCGCGGAAAGCGGCATTGGCCGCGATCGCTTGCCCGTTCAGGTTCCCGGCCGCTGCTGGTGAGAGCGCACCATTAAAAAGCACGAACGACGGATCATTCGGTGCGTTGGTCAGGATGTCATCAATCGCACCGGTAGGAATGGCATCGCTGAAGATACCGAATCCCCCGCGGACGACAGTGTTCTTGGCGCCGAACGGCGACCATGCGAAGCCGACCTTCGGCTCATACACGACGGGCGTAACGGAGGGAAATGCAGTATGCAAGCCTGTGCTCAATGCTTGATTCACGGGGGCCGTGGGATTCAGGTCTTGAAACGGAGCTGACAGGCTTTGGAAGCAATTGGTCTGGCAGACTGGATTCGACAGGTGGTCAAAGCGCATGCTCAGGGTGAGTTTCAAGTTGGGAGTAACCTTGACCTCGTCGGATGCGTACCATCCAAGTTGATAGAGGGCTATCGGGACATTTGTATTGACCGGGAAATTCTGCGTGACCAAATTTCCCACGCCAGTATTGGTAGGCGCCACCCCTCCAAAGGCGAAATCGTTCAGGGTACTTTCCTGGACAAATGGAATCACTCCAGTGAAATTGTGGTCGCTCACATCGTCGCGGCGGAAGTTCACTCCGAACCGGAAGCTGTGTCTCCCGCGAGTCCAACTGAAGTCGTCCACAAGTCCGTACTGGGTCACAGACCGGCCCTGCGGAAAGGCGGTACCATCATTGTTCAGATTGAACAGTGAATTGTCGCCGAATGCGACCGTTTGAGGAAGCGTCTGGAATTCTGCGGTCGGGTTCGCCATCGTGAATAGCGCGCTATACCACTGCAGGGAGGCGATGAAGTTGTTGACCTTGTTGGTGCCGAATGTATGGGTCTCGCTCAACTGGCTCTGCCACTCCGGCTGAGCACTGTGAGCATTGAAGGCGGAGGTGAGAGGATCGGTGTAAGTGGCCTGCAGGCCGCTTTCGTGTTGCACTCGGAGAAACAGTTTGTCATTGTTGCCGATGTTCTGGTCATAGCGACCCACAATCAGGTAATCGTTGGTGGCCTGAGACGTTCCACCCTGCAATTGCAGAGCACAGGGATTCCCGGCTCCGAATGCTGTCCCGGCGAGCGTCGTAACGTTTGAACAACCTCCACCAGCGAGGGTGTTCTGAGCGCCTGCCGCGCCTGGAGTTGCGTTCCAAATGCCGAACAGTTTGTTGTAAAACGGCACCGACGCAGGGCTGACATTGTTCAGATTGGCGATGACTGCATTTTGAAACTGTTGAGTCGGGAGATTGACCGAAAACAGCGAGGGAATCACCAAGCGAATGCCTTCATAGTCGACAAAGAAGAAGGATTTATTCTTCCTGATGGGTCCGCCAATCGAGGCTGCATACTGATTGGCATTCACGAATGGGCGCGGGGCGACCTGGCTTCCAGCAACGGCGTTCGCCTGATTCCGGAAATAGTTATTGGCATTCAGAGCCCGTCCATTCCACCAGTATTCCGCATTCCCGTGGAAGGAATTGGTTCCGGACTTCGAGACATAGTTGATATTCGCTCCCGCTAGACCGCCGTATTGCCCACTGTAGCCATTGGTCACTACGCTGGTTTCCTGCACATCGTTCAGGCCAAGGGTTAGGTTGGTCGCGCCGCTGTTATTGATGTTGAAGTAGGGATCGTTGTCATTGGCCCCATCGTAAGTGAACACGTTGGAGTTCGAGGGCAAACCGAAGAACTCGTAGTTTCCCCCGCCAAACACGGAACCTCCGGTGGTATTCATCACCACACCCGGCGCGGTCAGCGCGACTGCGCTCAGGTCATTGCCGGGATTGGGTAAAGCGGAAATTTGCTGGGCATTAAAGTTTGTTTCAATATTGGCATCCTCCGTTTGAACGCCTGTCACTTGTTCCGTTACCTCAACTGTTTCCTTCTGCGAAGAGATGGAAAGTTCCAAGTTTGCGGTAACGCTGGACCCGAGCGCGACCGTCACCTTCTTGGCAATCCCTTGAAAACCGGCGGCAGTCGCCGACACGGAATAGTTTCCGGGTTGTAGAAGAGGGAAATTGTACGATCCTTGCGCATTGGATGTTGTGGAGGCGGAGCTGCCAGTATCAATATTCTTCAACATCACAGACACGCCAGGCAGCACGGCCGCGGTTGGATCTGTAACAACGCCGGCGATGGCCCCTGTTGTTGACGTCTGGGCCCAAAGGCTTGAAACAGTCATCACCAGAAATACGAACACCAAAACTGTTAGCGTGTATGAATAAATAGTCGACCATTTTTGCTGATCGCCACGATTTGTCCCAAATGTCACTGCTCGACTGAACATTGCCTATTCTCCCAATTGAAATTTGCTGATGTAGAACAACGGCCGCTTCGCTGATGACCAACCGACGCCGGCAGTCCTAGTAGCGACGTGCCGGCATCGTCATGATCAAGCTTCAAAGTAAACTCCCGAACGAATTACATCGGATCGATTGCAACGGATGCACACTGCCAGGAAGTCCCCATCCTGCAGGCAACTTCCGGATGCTTTCACACAGTCCAGAATCTCGCGGCAACTTGTTTCCATGGCACCCGCAGATAGCGCTGATTCAGTTGATCAGAACTTTTCTTGCGATTCAGGGCACCTTCCAGACGGCGGCGGACTGACTGTTCCGATGTCGAGGATCCGAGGATGGTTCACTCGTTCACGACTGATTCATGCAAGCAATCCGTAGGGCTCTCTTGAGGCGCACCATCAAGCTGCGCGGCGAGCTGAGACTTTATGGCGCGCGTCCCATTCTCGAGTTCAGCCTTAGCTCGAGCCACGTGTCCCAGCATGGCGTGAAGCCGCTTTGGTCCCAATACCACGAGTCCGAGCAAAAGCATGAACAGGATTTCCGTACCGAAACCCACGATTCACTCCTTGATCACTGTTGATCGCTCACAATGGTGGTTGTTGTGGTGGCCGGCTTCTCTTCGTCAGCTTTCATGGCTGACTTGAAGCCTCGAATGCCCTCTCCGATTCCTTTGCCCAGCTCCGGAAGTTTTTTGGGCCCGAACACGAGCAGCGCAATTCCGAAAATCACCAGCAGATGCATCGGTTGAAATAGTCCTTCAAACATACAAGCTCCTTAGATCGAGTGGAAAAGACGGATCGAGTGAGAGAGTTCCTTTCAAGTTGTTCTCCATAACCTTAATTTCAAGATTTGCACGATGCTGAATGTGGCTTGTTTCCCTTCCCTCCGCAGAGCCGTTGGTTGGCGGATGACAGGGAATTCAGGCATAGATTGATACAGTTCTTGGCTCCTGAACTCCCTGCCAGAAATTCGGTAGTGATGTGGTTGATTCAGTGACCTCCAGAGTGAGACCCGCCTTGTTGTTGCGTCTGCGCAAGTTTGATAGCCGCAGGGGGTATGTCTATGGCGTATGTCCCAATCGGTGTCTTCAATGGCGCTGAGAAAATATTTACCTCCGAGGTGCTCGAAGTTAAGCTGTGCTTTGTCGGATTGAACGTCATCGAAGACCGTAGGGATTACAAACACGCTTGCACGCGTTTCGTAGCTGCTGATCTCCAGTTCTCGCGATCCAGAGGTGGAATCTACACGACTCACCCTGTAAGTGCCCGCGGGAAGTACCTGGCCTCCGGCTACGAAGTCGAACGGCACGTTGGTAACAACTGTGTCTTGCTCCTGAGCACGAGCACCCAGCCCCAACCCAAAAACGCAGATCAGTGTGAATAGAACTGTTAGATATTGCTTCTTCATGATTTCTCCTTGTTGAAACAGTTTTTAATTTCACTATTGATAACTGCTCTGGTGAGGCTTTATTCCAAAAGTATCTCCCCGAAGCGAGGTCATCACATTTTCAGAACATAGGTGGTTTGACGCAGCGGGCAGGTAACGAGATGCGGCTGGGATGTCATTTGATTGTCAATTCTTTGTCGAGATTCGTAAACGCACCGTAGCAACGTCACTGCGATCTGTGGAACGGAGAGTACTGCGTCGGGCAATTCAGATGTCGGTCTGAATCATGCATTGTTGAATCCACATTCCATATTGGTTCGCGGCCGCTGTTGTTGGGGATGCAATGCGGTGACTCGGCAAAAAGAGATCGAGCCGTCTGAGATATCGAGCGATTCAGACAGTTACTAAAGGCGGAGAATTGTGTATGGAGGCGGACAGGTCGGAGGCTCGGTTCGATTCCATTCGAGAATTATCGCCTTTGCTGACGCCCTGTCCGTTGCTGGGGGAGAGACCTGAAAGCTTCGACTCGAGAATACTATCGCTGCAACATCTCAAAAAGCCGCGGAGCCTCCAACGCAATGAGAGTCCGCAGTAACTCCGGCACCGGCGCGCAGCCCAAATCACCCCCACGAACTGGCGCATCCCCGCCGAGTCGTACAGCGACTCTTCGACCGCCGGGTCCGATAGGTTGAACCACTGCTGCAAAAAGTAAATCCGCGGCATGCGCTCCATTCCCACCGGTGGCCGCCGGTTCCCCGGTTTGGGATAATGCGGCTCCACCAGTGCACACAGCTCGCGCCACGGCACCACCTGCTCCATCTCCTCCAGAAATATCGCTCGCCGCGTCTTTCTAGTGTACTGCTCGAACTTGACCGCTTGTGGAAAGCAGAGAGCTTAATCAGAGTCTCCCTAGCCGTTAGCGATTGGCAAGCGAAGGTTCCAGAGAGCGATCGTATCCGCCAGAATCCGATCGCCTCCAGTCCGGAGTCCTTGGCTGAAGGCGAACAAATCTAGGCAGACAAATGCGCCAAATGCCACGGCGCCAACGGAGAAGGCAAAGGGCACCATCCTTCGCTGCAAACAAAAGAGGTCCATTCCGCTAGCGCTGGGCAACTGGAGTGGCTGATCGACCACGGCAATCGTTGGCATGGGATGCCAGGCTATGGGAGCTTGTCACAAGAACAGAGATGGCAACTGGTCTCCTACATTCAATCTTTGCCGACAGCTCCCAATTAGTTTCTGCCTTTGTTCGGTCAGCGGCGATCACGAAGAGATTAAGCGGCCGCCGCTACTCCTCCTCGGGACCGTAGCAGAAGATAGCTCAGAAGAGAGCTGCAATCAAAGTCCGTATTCATCGTCTTCATCCTGGTTCTGTGCGGGCTCACTCCGACCAGACTTGCCCTGTTGGCGAACGGCGCTCCGGGAACGATTTTCCCGTCCACCGCCCTGGGGCTGAAGGGTGCCGCTCATTTTGTCGCCATCAATGGCGCCGGTAAGAGCCAGCGTGATGGTGCGGCGCCCCTGCATGTGCACGCTGAAGGATACGGTGTTTCCATCCACGCTGCCAGTCAGTGCAGAGGAACCCCGCGGGTATGAAACGTGCCGTTCAGCTTGGAACCATCTTGCTGGATCTGAATTGTGGCTTGCTGTGAGCCATCCCGGCCCTAGCAATGAGAGTTGCCAGGTTCCACCGATGTTTTGGACGTTGAGAATTGTTCGATTCCGAATCCTGTGCTAGAGCAGAAGCGGCGGAGCGAGAAGACAGACAACAATAAAAAGGTAAAGTCTCTTGATCACGTTTAGCCTCCGAAAATTGGTTTTCTATGCAAACACGCAAACTATCGATACAAAAGATTACATACTTTTTCTCACTCTTTACTCTCCTTACGCCAACGTTGCTGTTAAATGGAACCTTGGGACATTCTTGCGGTCGAAGGTTGTTCAGCAATTGACGGAAGGTTTCTGTGTATGTCTTTCCACTTGGCAAGCAATGTGGCCTGGATCATTCCTCGCATCGTGGTCGCAACACTTTTCGGGTTCGGAGTCCTTTTCATGATCGCTTCGACCCCGTTAATTCGCGCCTTCCTTCACGGCTGTGTTCTTGCTGCGGTGGTGGTGACTTTCTATCCACTTTTGATATTGGGCCAGGAACGCTCCGGCCGAGTGGCCAGCGATCTCGCGGTGCTGGTTCGAGAGAAGCGATACATCGAGTTCGCGCGTCAGTTGGAGGGCGCTCAAGGTCTTTCTGCATCCGACCGTACTTTGTTTGAAGGAATATTGGCCAATCGCAGAAACCAGGTTTCAACATCTATTCGCCTTCTTGAGCCATTAGCACACACGCTTGTCGAGGGGCCTGCAGACCGCGCAGAACTAGGCCTTTGCGCCCTCGGCGATGACTACGCAAAAAGTTTCCGCTACGGAGACGCGGCGGACACCTACTTGCTGCTCAGTCGCCTACCGGGCTACAGAGAAGACGATACCGGATGTCAAGCGGGGCTTGAGGGCGAACGCTGGGGATTGCTGCGGCAATCGCCGGCACAGAGTACCACCATCACTGGTCCGTTCACGCTGGAAGAAAATCGTACTCCCGTCGGGCTGCTTGAGGTGCCGGTTCAAGCCCCACATTTCGCGGACCATTGGATTCTCGATACCGGAGCCAATCTTTCTGCAGTCACTCGAACCGTGGCGGCGCAACTAGGTCTAACCCTGTCAGCAGCTACTTCGACTGCGCAAGGCAGCGGTGGAATACTTGTGCGGATCCACACGGCAGTGGTACCCGAAATTTACATAGGTCGCGCTACGATACGCAACTTGCCGGTCCTGGTTTTCGAAGACAACGACTTATCCTTTCGACAACTGCCATATCAAATTCATGGCAGTATAGGTTTTCCAGTCTTGCAATCGCTGGGAAGGATCACATTTCACTCAGATGGGCGATTCGCTGTCCACGAGACTCTCCTGCGTCAAAAGGCACATCCCGCAAATCTTTATCTCGAAGGGTTCACCGTCTTAATCGAAACCGAACTCCGAGGTAAACAACACCTTCTGACGTTAGATACGGGCGCCACCGGAACCTTCTTATCGGAGCAGTATTACGAAGAGCACAAAACTGATTTTGATGCAGAAGAGCCGCAGGAGTTGGAGATGATAGGAGCAGGCGGTTCCGCAATCATCCGCTCTTACGTCCTACCCGAGGTGACTCTCAACATCGGGGGCAGAGGTGTCGAACTGCATGATGTCTACGTGCTGACTGAATCGACCGGATTACCCGCGGAGTTTGCCGGCAATTTAGGCCAGAGTGCCGTTGGACTGTTGTCCAGTTATACGCTCGACTTCCGCAACATGACATTGAGTGTCGATGCTCGATCGACTACCAGCAAAAATAAGGCAAGCCACGGGCCGGCCAATTGACCACAAGGTAGAGTCGGGCTCCTGCCAACCATGACTGTTGCCCGAGCCGAGGCATTGAAAGTAGACGAATCTGTTGCACCTCCATTTCAATGCCTCGAACGAAATTATTGCTGCGCTTGCGGTTGCGCTTGGACCCGCAGGTCCGGATTCAAGTGCAGGGTCTTGCCAGCGGCGACGTACACTTTCTTATCAAACTGTGTGCGTCCCGGTGCGCGTACTTCTATGTCGTAACTGCCCGGCCGCAGATACATAGTTTTCAGCTTTCCGACAGTGCCCGCGTAAGCGCCATCGATGTATACCTCTGCATCTTTAACGCTGGTGTCAAACTTCACTCCGCCGGTCGCAGGAGCGTAACCGTAATAGCCGTACGGATACGGATAGGGTCCCCAGTAAGGCGAGTAGCCCCACCCAAATGCCGGCGCGACAATGACGCGACTTGCGTGTGCCGCAAGAGGCGCCATCATTACGGCGGCCGTTATGCATATCATCAGTACCTTCTTCATAGCTTCCTCCTAGGCAATTAGATGCCCAGCGTGCACGTTTCAATCGTAAAGAAGAGTAAAAGGGAAAGAAATGAAGAGCTGTTGTTCGTGTCCGGCAGCCAGGTGGATGCGGACAAGAGGGAAGTTCAAATCGTGTCCTTCAAAATGGCGAAGGATAGAATGTAAAATGCAAAGGTGAATCCCAAATAAACAAGGGCGAGAGATTTTTCTCCCGCCCACATTTTATTTGGTACCCGGCTTACTGTTGTCCGCTTGACGACTGGGTTGCGGTTGCCTCCCCAAACACCAGCGACTGCTTGCCGCCCGCGAAGTCCACCTCATCCAGAGTCTTCACGTTGCCCACTGTGCGGGTCGTGATTGCGTTGGCATACCCGCTCGTGCCCTGCGCCAGCTTGGCCGGAACCGTGGCCACAACGTTCTTACCCTTCAGGACCTTCACCTGCACGTCCGGGCCGTCGCCCTCCCACTGGAGCGTGTAGTCTCCTGGCTTCAAATCGGTCGCGCCTACCTGTACAGAATCCGAGAGCGAAATCCGCGTCTCATTCTTATCTTTCGCGATAGCGCTCAGCGACAGGCCAGAGGCCAAAACCGCCACGATAGCAATGTACTTGCCAGTCTTCATTAAAATTCGTCTCCTCTTAATAATAGGTTTGTAAGTTGATTTAGACGTACCTCCACTCGCGCATGCGAGTGGCGCCACTGTTATATTGGGCTCTCTCACCTGTTAGAGGCGTGAGTTGTCGCAAAGATTCTTTAAAATCTCGTTAATCCGGACGAGCCATCTTGGAAAGGGCCCCGATACCAAATTGGACACCCCGCTTTTGGGGAACCCGTAATCTTTTCACTGCTAGTCGCAAAATAGAGTTTGGTCCGAGAAAACCTTTCATTGCCAATCGAGACCAATGTTTCGTGCAAAGTCTTGCTCGACGCTGGTACGGGAATTATAGGTACCAATGCCTCCGGATTGGTCTCGATAAAACGCGCTAATCAATTGCCGTTGCTGCTCGCCAGCTTGCCGCAGCATTCGGGTCGCGCCGGCAAACTTGATCGATCCCATCCGCCGCCGAGGGCCTGAATCAGCAAGACTGTGTTCGCCATACGACGGCCGAGAATATTGACCGCCGTGACTTCATCCGCGAGCGCGGCATTTTGCGCGGTAATCACCTCGAGGTAACTTGTGACTCCACCTTTATACCGAGTGATCGAGAGATCTAGTGAGCGCTGGGCTGCGGCAACTGCTTCGTCTTGAACCTTGGCCTCGTTTTCTAGAATCCTCACCGCTGCGAGATTGTCTTCTACCTGTTGGAATCCGTCCAGTACGCTCTGTCGATAGTTGGCGACTTGAGAGTCATAAGCGGCACGGGCTTGGTCAGTGAGGGCGCGGCGTCTTCCCACGTCAAACACGGTCACCACGGCAGACAGCCCAATAGACCAGAGGCCGCTGGGACCATTAAGCAGGGTGGTGATGCTGGAGCTTTCAAATCCTCCGGAAGCACTCAAACTGACCAACGGGTAGTAGGCCGACTTCGCTACGCCGATCTGGGCGTTCGCGGACGCAACCAGCCTCTCCGCAGCCGCAATATCCGGACGCCTTTCGAGCAGGTCCGAAGGCACGCCGATAGGAACGTGCGGAGGCGGTGCGGTGAGGGGCAGCGGAGGAAGGCTGAACTCCGCAGGTGGTTTGCCAATAAGAATGGCGACCGCGTGTTCGAACTGCGCCCGCGCAACACCCACATCGACCGCTTCTGCTCGAGTAGTTTGAAGTATGGTCTTCGCCTGCTCAACTTCAACTTCCGAAGCAATCCCCCCCTCATAACGATTCTGCGTCAATTCCAGAGCCTGCTCGTACTGCGTGACCGTGGAGTTCAGGAGTTGTTCCTCCGCATCCAGGCTTCGGGCTTGAAAGTAATCAACGGCCAGGTCCGCGTGCATGCTGAGATTAACCGTCGCCAAGTCCGCCGCGCTGGCTTGTGCTTGCTCTCGATAGGATTCCACATTTTTTCGAACTCGTCCCCATACGTCAGCTTGATAGGAGACGTCGAACGGCAGCACAAAGTCGTTCTCGGTAATGCCATTAAAAATCGAATTCGGGGGTGGTCGGTTAGCAGACACCCGCGTCCGAGTCGCCGAAGGCGCGGCCGTGACAGTTGGGTAATAGTCAGCCCGATAGTAGCGTAGAACAGCTCGCGCTTCCTGATACTGTGCCGCGGCGGCCTTCAGATTCTGGTTTGATACGTTGACCTGGAGTTCCAGGGCATCAAGCTGAGGATCCTGGAATATCGTCCACCAGGTACCGCCAAGATTCTGGTCATTGGGTTGGGCGGGCTTCCAGTCTCCTACCTCTTTATAAGCCGGAGGAGCCGGTACCGCTGGTTGATGGTATTTTGGGCCAACCACGCATCCCGTAAGTTGCAGTCCACCGATCGCGAGGAGGATCAGCCAAAGTTTCGGCCGCGGAGTCTCGGACGGGACTATCTTTCGAGGGAGCTTCACTTAGTGTCTCCCGGCAAGGTTGCGTTGACGATTTGCACTTCCTGTCCAGAAACGAGCGAATCTGACGGATTCATGATGACTTGGTCGTCAGCGTTCAGGCCGGCAACAATTTCTATCTCGGCCCCCAAGTCGTGTCCCGGAGTTACATCGGTGAGCACGGTCTTGCCATTTTTCACCACACCAACCTGCAAATTGTCCGACCGAAAAATCAAAGCACTGACAGGAAGTAAGTAGGTAGGAACCTGCCCAGGAATCTTCAGATGCACTTCGGCATAGGAGCCGCTGAGCAGAGTTCCTTTGGGGTTCTCCACATCAACTTCTGTCAGTAGTGTGCGAGTAGTCCCATTAATCGCGTTGGCGGTACGTACTAACTTTCCCGGGAATTTCTCGCCGGGAAACTCAGCTAACACAATGTCTGCAGTGGTTTCACCCGGTTTGACGCCTCGCGAGTATTCCTCTGGGACATTCACGTAGACACGCAAGGTGCCCGGCTGAATTATGTCAAAGAGGTCGGTCCTCGGGGCGGTACTGCTTCCGGAATTGATGAGATCGCCGATATCAGTATTGCGGGCTGCGATTACGCCATCGAACGGAGCGTATACCTTTTCAAAAGAAACCAGCGCGTCGTACCGTTGTACGCTCGCTTTGTCTGCTTCGACCATGGCGAGGTTTGCCCTGTAATTGCCTACGGCATTGTCGACGTCTTGCTGAGAGACAGCGTGTTTTATCAGCAACCCTTCGTAACGGTTTTTCGTGATCTGCGCCAGTTCCAGGTTGGCCTGTGCAGTGGCAAGCGTACTGCGCGCCTGGGCTAATTGCTGATCGACTTCCGGGGTTTGGATCACCGCCAGTAACTGTCCCGACTTCACACGGGCTCCAATATCGAAATACCACTTCTTCAAATAGCCGTCGGTGCGGGCATAAATCGGCGATGAGATGAATGACTGTATGTTGCCGGGCAGGATAATTTCTTGTGCGGGAGCAGTTCGCTGGGGCAAAACAACCGAAACCGATGGCATAGCCATCTGCGCCGTCACCGTGCGCAGAGTGGACGCGGCCTTGATCCGGGAGCGGATTCCGGAAATCAAGACTCCGGTGACGACCAGCGCGATGATCAAGGGAATCAGCCAACGTCTGAGCTTTCCCACTCCGTGAGTCGCTGTACTTGGCGAGTCCAGCTCGTGCTTGCCGATGTGTTCTTTGACTTCGTTTATCACCATATTAATCACCATTGTTGTTGCCCGGCGCCTACTGCTCCACAGGGGCAGCTTTTCGCCGCCAGCCATGCAACACGCTGAAGAAAGTCGGGACGAAGAACAGCGTCGAAACCGTTGCGAAAAGCAGACCACCAATGACGGCGCGTCCGAGAGGAGCGTTTTGCTCGCCGCCATCCCCCATTCCAAGGGCCATGGGGATCATTCCGATAATCATGGCCAAAGCCGTCATCAGCACGGGACGAAAACGCGTGAATCCCGCCTGTAGCGCCGCTGCAATCGGATTTTTCCCTTCCGCCATTTGCTCCGTCGCGAAACTCACGACGAGGATGCTGTTCGCGGTAGCCACGCCCATGCACATGATCGTTCCCATGAGTGCGGGTACGCTCAGAGTCGTATGCGTGATAAACAGGAACCAGGCAATTCCAGCGAGCGCCGCAGGCAGCGCGGAAATCATGATGAAGGGATCGAGCCAGGACTGAAAATTGACGACGATCAGCAGGTAATCCAGCATGATCGCAAACACCAGGCCGACGAGAAGGCCGACATAGGAGGATCGCATGGTCTGCACCTGGCCGCGAACTACAACTCGCGAGCCACGGGGCAATTGGGCGCGGGCAGCGTCGATAAGCTTGTTGATGTCGCCAGCAACTCCTCCCAAGTCGCGGCCTGAGACCGAGCCGAAGATATCAATCACTGGCGCCACGTTGTAGTGAGACACGACTGCCATGCCGGTTCCTCGTTTCATCGAGACCAGGCTGGCCAAAAGGGAAGGGGAATTCGTCGCGCTTGTTCCTGTCACTGGCATATTGACAAGATCCTGTAACGTGTCTGCGCGGTATTGCGGCGTCTGGGTCGCGATCGAGTAGCTGACTCCATTTTGCGGGCTAAGCCAGAACGTCGGTGAGGTTTGGAAGCTGCCGCTAAGAGAAACGAGGAGATTTTGTGCGATGTCATGTGCCGAATAGCCAAGCTCCTGGGCCTTTGTGCGCTCGATTCGGAGGTGCAAGTAGGGCTCATCGAAAGGCTGTTGGACTCTCAGGTCAGCCGTACCGGGCACGTATCTGATTTTTTGCAATAGTGCGCTCGCCCAGGCACGGTTGCCTTCCAAGTCGTTGCCAACAACTTGAATGTCTATCGGAGCAGGGAGTCCGAAATTCAAAATCTGCGTGACCATATCAGAAGGGAGAAACGCGAACATCACCCCCGGAAATTGTTTTGCCAGGCTGAGGCGTAGTTGGTCGACATAAACCGCAGTTGGATGGTGCTTTGGGGTCAACGTAACCAAGATGTCTGCGTCTGACGTGCCCACCGGCGCTGAATTGCTATATGAAAGATTAATGCCGCTGTATGGCAGGCCGATGTTGTCGATAATGCTCTTCATTTCGGCGGCTGGGACTTGTTGGCGAATCGAATTCTCAACCAGGTCGCACAGAAAGGCTGTATCTTCAATGCGCATTCCCGTCGGACCGCGTAGGTGAAGTTTAAAACTGCCCGCATCTACGCTAGGGAAAAAGTCCTGTCCAAGCCAGGGAACGATAAGTGCCAGTGATCCCAGACAGGCTGCGAAGAACACCGCAAGGAAAGCGCTCCGGTGATGAAGACAGAGTTCCAGCAGGTGGTGATATCGTTCACGGAACCGCTCGAAACCGGCCTCGAAGCCCTTTTGTAGCCGGACCAGAGGGTTGCGGCTTTCGGGCTGCTCACCTACTTTTTGACTCCTCAGCAGATACTTTGCCATCGTCGGAACGATCGTGCGGGAGAGGAAATATGAAGCCAGCATTGCAAAGACGACAGCCTCTGCGAGCGGCAAGAAAAGATACCGCGCCACCCCGGAGAGCAAGAACATGGGCGCGAAAACGATGCAGATCGATAGCGTAGACACAAAGGCGGGGGTTGCGATTTGCGCCGCACTGTCCAGGACGACCTCGTCCAGGTTCTTGTCCGGCTCTGCTTCCCGGTTTCGGTTGATGTTCTCCACCTCCACCGTGGCATCGTCCACCAGGATGCCGACGGCCAGTGCCAGTCCGCCGAGGGTCATGATGTTGATGGTTTGCCCAATCAGGCTCAGCACGATGATCGACGAAAGAATAGCCAGAGGAATAGAAGTCGCGATAATGAGCGTGCTTCGCCAGCTCCCGAGAAACGTGAGGATCATCAAGGCGGTCAGGCATGCGGCAATCAGGGCTTCCCGTACGACGCCCTGAATCGCGCCGAGAACAAAAATGGATTGATCAGCCAGGGGTTCCATTTTCAGTTGGGGCGGAACTGTGGTAGCGATCTGCGGCAGCAGAGACTTGATGCCTGAAATTACGCTGAGAGTTGAAGCATCCCCTGCCTTCTGGATGGTCAGCAGTACCGAGCGCTGGCCGTTAACACGTACAATGTTTGTCTGTGGTGGGAAACCGTCGCGCACCCAGGCCACGTCTTTCATGTAGATGGTAGTGCTTCCAATCGTCTTGATCGGGATGCGGTTCAGGTCGGTCATCGTCTGTGGCGCCGCATTGGGAATGTCAACGTCATATTCTTTGCCACCGATTTTGGACGTACCGGTGGGAAGGATCAAATTCTGAAGCGTGATTGCGTTGACTACGTCCAGCGCAGAAAGACCTTTCGACTGTAACGCCGACGGATTTAAGTCGACTTGAACCTGGCGTTGTTTGCCGCCGTAGGGATACGGTACCGCCGTTCCCGGAACCGTGATGAGCTGGGTACGAATGAAATTGAGACCGTAGTCGTTCAGTGCCTGTTCGGATAGCCCCTGACCCGAGAGCGCCAGTTGCAAGACAGGTACGCTAGACGCGCTGTAAGCGATGATGAGTGGCGGCGTCGTCCCCGCAGGGAGTTGCCTGAGTTGCGTTTGAGAGCTCGCGGTAAGCTGGGCGACGCCGCGATCTATGCTCGCGTTTGGCTGCAGAAACACTTTTACAACAGCGATCCCATACAGCGACTGCGACTCGATATGCTCGATGTTGTCTACGATCGTGGTGAGGTTCCGCTCGGTAACGCTGACGATCCGGTCAGCCATGTCCTTCGGGATAAGGCCGTTGTAATTCCAAATGACACTGACGACCGGAATATTGATATTTGGGAAGATATCGGTAGGAGTGCGGTAGATTGAAATCGCGCCCATCGCCAGGATGAGGATGGCCATCACCACAAAGGTGTAGGGCCGCCGTAATGCGAGTCGCACAATCCACATAGAATTTTCCTTTTGATCAATTAGCGACAGCTGTCAGTTAGCCGTTCGTGATGTCGCTTAACCGCGTTGCATAAGATGCTTGAGCTTTGCACGCGCCCGAGCGAGCTGGGCCTTCACTGTTCCGTCAGGCACTCCCAGAATGTGCGCCGCTTCGCTCGTGGTCAGCCCGCCCAACGCACGCAAGTGGAAAGTATTCCGCAATGGGGGTGAAAGCTGAGATACGAATTGCATCAAGCGTCTATGCAATTCGGAGTTTTGACACTCATCTTCGGGGCTTGGTCCACGGTGCGCCAATCGTTCTGCTAGAGGGTTTCCCTTCTCTTCCGCGAATTGCTCATCCAGCGACACGTGGGCGTGGCGTGGCCGTCTGCGCAATTGCATCCGTGCGCTATTCGTGACGATGGCGGTTAACCATGTCGACATTCGCGCTTGCCCCTTGAATTGGTCCAAATGCTTGTAAGCGGACAAGAGCGCATCCTGAACCGCATCCTCGGCGTCGGCTGCATTGCCCAGATGCCGGTAGGCCCGTCTGTAAAACGAGGGTAGGCAGCGTGAGAGAACGTCCTGCATTTCCTGTGTGTCTCTTTCCTGGACGCGGACTTCAAGGTACTGTTCGCTTCCGGCGTATGCTTCCGTCGCTTGCATTTGTTGTCGCCTCCCGCTTCCGGCACCAAAAGCACGCCGCTTTCCAATCAACCTCCTAGGTCACTGACCCGCGTATTTGCAGTCGTATGAGTCAACTGGGAGGTGGGGATGGCCGTATGAAACTCAGATAAAGCGTCCTGTAAACCGTCCGGTAGTTGACACCAATGTCCGCATTTCGACAGGCGTCGGATCTCAACTAGTAAACTGTCGCACAGGAACCATTACCGGGTTCGGCATTTGTTATTACGATTACCGAAGCGAACTCTTTCTCACTCAACACCAACTCCGGGCATCGATAGCGTCGCCCTGCCGCGTCCGCCGTAACGAACTCACTGCGACAGGCCACTAGGTTTCATAGATCCCGAGAATTGCAGAGGAGGAGCCCGTTGGATCTCGGTTTGGCCGTGTGTCAGGACGGCTCCTCAAAGGAACTCGCCATCCGGAGCTCCACGCGTCAAAACGGAACGGAGTCTTACCCGCGTATCAGAGCAGGCCATGGCAACGCACCAAGAGCGGCAGTCGCCTTCGCAGTCCTGTCTTCCCTAGACTTATCATTCATTGCGAAGGCTCCTGCGACTGGAACCGGACTTGCTAGGGTTGTGCGGAGGACACAACTGTGGCCAAGGTTGCGATTGACGGCGTTTTTCAAGAAGTGCGACCCGACGAGCATCTTATCGATCTGGTCAACCGGGCGGGCGGTTCGGTTCCCTACGTCTGCTATCACCCTCAACTCGGACCAGTTCAGACGTGTGACACTTGCATGGTGGAAGTGGACGGCCGCCTGGTCCGGGCTTGCGCGACCGAAGTCTCCGAAGGAATGAGGGTCTCCACCAAGTCAGCGAAGGCGGCCGCCGCGACAACAACAACGGCAATTGCGCCGTCCATAACACGACGAAACTGCTGGCCATTGAGCATCAGAAAATTCCATTTCGGCCGAAGCCCTACCAGATCGATAAGCACGAATCCGTTGCTACGATCCTGATCAATGCATCCTCTGTGACCGTTGCGTAGAGGCTTGTCAGAACGTCGAGGTCAACGAAACGCTCTCCATCAATTGGGAAGATCCGAATCCTCGTGTGCTCTGGAATGGCGGATCAACCATCGGAGAGTCGAGCTGCGTTTCGTGCGGCCACTGCGTCACCGTGTGTCCTTGCAATGCGCTGATGGAAAAAACCATGCTGGGTCATGCTGGCTTTCTCACAGCTATCCGGGAATCTGCGCTCAGCGGGATGATCAACGCTGTCAAAGGGCGTTGAGCCAGAAACTGGCTATTTCCTCCTTGTCGAAATGCGGACACCTCCTCGCGGCGGAATTGGTGTCGCGTCAGCAACCTCCTGCTTGCTCTTGCCGATATCGACGGGTGCAATTTTGGCAGGTGAAATGCTTACTTCGTCATAGAGAGATGAAGGTCGGGTGACACAACGCTAACTGCGCTCGCAAATCTCGTTTGTCTCTGCTGTTCGGCGGAAGCCTTCGCAGAATCTGACCTGAGTCGCTTGGAAAAATTTCTAAGGAGAAACGACATGAGGAAACTGATTACAGATCTGATGAGCATGCTACTTGTGGCTCTGCCCATTCTCTCCGCATCGGCTTGGGCTGCTGACCAGGAAAAGGATCAAGATCGTTTGCAGAACTCCGGCATGGTGTTGAAGGAGATTCTCGATGTTCCCGACGACATTCCCCAAGACTTACTCGACAAGGCCGATTGTGTGGTTGTCTTTCCGTCCGTATTGAAGGCCGCCTTCATCGTTGGCGGAAGTTACGGCCGGGGCGCGATGTCTTGTCGCCAGGGTCAAGATTTCAGGGGTGCCTGGGGTGCACCTTCCATGATGGCGCTAGAGGGCGGCAGCTTCGGCTTCCAAATAGGTGGGCAGGCGACGGATTTTGTCCTGCTCGTAATGAATGAGCGGGGCGCGAGGGGAATTCTCACCAGCAAAGTGAAGCTTGGAGCAGATGCGTCGATTGCCGCGGGCCCGGTCGGCCGGGATGCCTCGGCGGAAACCGACGCCACCCTGCGTGCGGAAATCTTGAGCTACTCCCGCGCCCGTGGCCTGTTTGCAGGGGTCTCCCTCGACGGATCAACCATTCGTCCCGATGACGGTGCCAACAGGCAGGTTTACGGGCAGAATATCCCGGCGAGGCAAATCGTCCTGTCTGGGAACCTCGCCATCCCACCGGGAGCTCAGGAATTGATCTCGACACTTGATTCCAGGACCCCAAGGCATAAGTCCTAGCTATACCGTTGAACATCAGTTTCGCAGAAGTTATGTGGATGAGGTCGAGTGCGGTGTGTAAGGCCCTGATCAAGTAACTTAGATTGTGCGATTCGGCCCGCTGCGAGCGCGGTTGAGAATAGTACGGTGTGAAAGCAAAAACGATTGCGATTCCAGTGCCGTGAACACCTAGCGCAAACCGCGCTCGCAGATTCTCGTTTTGTCGCTGCTGTTCGGCGGATGCCTTCCCAACCCCTCCCCGGGCTTAAGCCCGACGAATATCTTCCCGCCCGTATCCACGCCAGCCAAATCGACCTTTGCACTTCTCTGTTTGTACTCGCGGTGACAGTCTGGAATTTCTTAGTCGTCTTAGCTTACTGGTTGACTCCGCAGTGAAGTTAAGGAAGTGGAAGGACGGCACCTCAGGATCGTCCAAATACCGACGCGCTATCAGCCTGCCGACACTGGAGACTTCGTTGAGTGTTACTGCTGCGCGCAAAACCTTGCAAAGCCCCGTGCTAGCTGCGATTGGGTTTGGAGATTCGAATGCAATTGGTGGAGATAACGTGGGCTCCGAAAGCTGACTACATAGAGTGTGTCCCATCAAACTTACTCAGGTTGGTCGAGCGAACGGGGTTACGTCGACAATCGCAGTGCTGGGATCGAAGAAGAAACCCGGAAGGGACGGAACCGAAATGGCGAATCAAAAGACCAAGAAGTGCGCGCACATACCGTGTCTCTGCGATGTGCCGGATGGAGAAGAATACTGCGAGAAGCCTGTCGTGACGCGGGAAGCGAAGACGTGGAAATCGCGTGTCAATGCGACCATCTCGCATGTCCGCTCACGTTTCGGCAGTTCGTGGTTCGTAGTGCCGCTGACTTGGTCAGCTGACGATAGTTTGGGGCGGTGCCGTTACGTCACTCGAAAGGACTCCGCCATGATCGCTGATGCGACCCGTCGAAGGAGAATCGATTGTGAAGTTCATAAAACAGAGTTTGTCGCTATTTCTTTCATGTTGTCTTGTATTAGCCACTGCGCCGGCAGGGTTCGCCGCGCAGACGGACCAATCCGCCGCAGAACCGCCAGTTCAGGCCGCACAACAGACGCCAGAACAGCTGCAGCAACTTGTTGCGCCGATCGCGTTGTATCCCGATGCGTTGCTGGCACAGATCCTCGCAGCCGCTACCTATCCCGATCAGGTTGTGGAAGCAGACCGGTGGCTGCAGCAACATACGAATCTCAAGGGCGAGCAACTCGGTAAAGAAGTTGATAAGCAGACCTGGGATCCCAGTGTGAAGGCCCTTACGGAGTTTCCTTCGGTGCTCGCCAACATGGACAAGAATCTCTCCTGGACCTCAGCCCTCGGCGATGCTTACGTCAACCAACAGCAGGAAGTGATGAACGCTGTGCAGGTCATGCGTGATCGTGCAGAAAAGGCCGGGAATTTGAAGAGCACCTCACAGGAAAAAGTGACTCAGCAAGGGCAAACAATCGTGATCGAACCAGCCGACCCTGAGGTTGTTTACGTCCCCGAATATGACCCGTGGCTCGTTTATGGAGAACCAATCGGGATGTGGCCGGGCTGGTATGCGTACCCGGGATTGTTCCTTGCCGGTCCTGGAATTGCGTTTGGCTTCGGCTTTGGAATCGGCTTCTTTGGCGGGTTTGGCTGGGGCTGGCACAACTGGGGCTACGATTGGCATCACCACGGCATCATTTACAACCACAACAGCTACATATCTCACAGCAGAGTGTTCGTCAATCGCAACAACTTCAATCGCGCCGGTGGATTTCATGGTGGTGGCTTTTCCGGCAGCCGAGGCTTCGCGCCATCGGGCCACGGCTTCGCGACTTCACACGCCCAGGGCCAGGCCGGCACTCATTCCGGAGCGTTCAGCGGCTTCAATCATGGAGGAGTGGCAAGAGGTTTCTCTGCTCGCGGGGAGTCGAGCTTCGGTGGAGGCTTCCATGGCGGCGGAGGTTTCGGAAGCGGAGGTTTCCACGGAGGAGGGGGCGGTCGAAGGTAATTCGGTTCAACTACCACAAACGAGACTGAAGATACGGAGAAAGAACTCATGCGCACAAACAATATGACGATTGAAAACATTGAAACATTTATCGTGAGACTTGCCTGCGGGTTCGGATCCACGGTTCTTCTTCTACTGCTATTGGCCTTACTGCTTGTAGCGGGCTTCGCCGGATCGAGCTCTGCTCAGGAATCACAATCAAGAACGTTTTCGTCTCCTGGGGAAGCCGTTAACGCTCTCGTTCAGGCTGCACAGAATGAAGACGAGCCGGCTTTGGAAGCCATACTCGGAGCAGGAAAAGAAGTGACTTCATCAAGCGACGAAGTCGAGGACAGCCTGGAACGTGAGCAGTTCTGCCGGAAATATCAGGAGATGCACCGTCTGGTCCGAGAAACCGACGGAAGCACGGTTCTGTACATCGGCGCAGAAAACTGGCCCTTCCCCATCCCGTTGGTCTCCAAGAATGGTGAATGGTATTTCGATTCTGATCACGGCAAGCAGGAGATCCTGTTCCGCAGAATCGGAGAAAACGAGGCCACTGCAATTGAAGTATGTGAGCAATACGCAATGGCAAAAAATGAAGACGATGCAAAGGAAGCTAGCGAAGATCCGATCGGCCAATTTGTCCAACGCTTGGTCTCTGCCGGAGCGGCGAACGCAGGCAACAAAAGGTCCAATCCTTTCCACGGGTACTACTTTCGAATCGTGACCAAGATTTCCGCATCCGAGGTGAGCAGCCGCAGCCGAACGAAGGAAAGTGTGACTTTGGTCGCCTATCCGGCGGAGTACCAGTCTTCTGGGGTCATGACCTTTCTAGTCCGTCGGGATGGGGTCGTGTATGAAAAGGATCTCGGGCCCAGCACAACGACAGTGGCACCAAAAATAAAGGCCCCGACCGGTTCGAGTTGGCGCCCGGCGGCATGAAGCTAAGCACACGAGCCCGCGCGCGGATCACGAAAGGAGTTGCTGGTCATGCGAAATGGACGTTTCACCCTTTCATATGGGGGTATGCTCATGCTTGGAATGGCCGTTCCTGACGTAGCTCAGGACGATGGGGGACAGCAGCCCTCAGCGCGTGAGCAGCTGCAGCAGATCCATACGCCGCGATCGATCAGGAGTTCGCTCACCTTACAAAAGATCTGACAGGATTCAGGCGTTGCTCGACAAGAATCCGAACGCTTCGCGGCAGGAGCTTGCGCCTCAGATTCACGCCATCAGCGACGAAACGCACCGCGAAATTCATGCTCTGCTGACTGATCACCAGAAAGAATTGGAAAAGGCGATGCAGCAACGCGAGCACAATGGTCTAGAAAACAAACGACCTGCTCCGCCTGCGACTGGGTCGCCACAGCCATCTTTTCGGCCAGCCAGAAGTAAATCGCTCACTCTTGCCACTCGCGACTTGCGCAGGCTCTGAGGTCAACCAAGCGGCATTCGCTGGTTTCTCGGTCCGATAGCAGCACGCTGCTCGGTCTTCAGTTTTCCAACAATCACGGCTACGACTGCCAACGCAAAGATCGATTCTAGCGTCCTCATAATTGAGTCTTACCGGTGACCTCGAAAGGCTTTAAGCCTCCCGCAATTTGAGGCCAGGCGACGGGACGAGCTCCCTTGACAGCGACCCTCCGGCGAGAGTTTGCTCACCGATTGCTTTAACTTCGGGGTTCTAACCTTTTTGTTAATACCAGTTGAGTTATAAGGTAAACACGGTATTCCCCGGCTCTTCTATTTCGATTAGAGTTCCAAGAAGTTTTCTCTCCTCGGGGTGTGCCGAAGCTGACACCAAGCTTTTGCCTCCCCAAAGTGTCTTCTGGGTGATCCCGATCCTTCGGGACGCTACTCAGCGCTTATCGCCCCTCTTACGCATATGAAGCAGCAAGGAGGAAACGTGAGCCGCACGAACCTTTCCAAAACATTCTCATTGCTTTCGAAGGCGGGCTTGACTGTGCTCGCCATTCTGACGGTAGCCCCCAGTGTGTCAGCACAGGCAATTCCGCCACCGCCAATCATTGATTTTTCACTCCCACCTGGCTTCCAGATTCCGCCGTCTGATTCACAATGCATACTGAAAGGCCACAGACTTGACCTTCAATGCATCATTGCGAACGATCCAGACGCTATTAGAATTCGGGCTGAAGAGGCCATGCTCGAAGCCCAGGCTCTGAAAGCGGCAAAGTCAGGGAAACTGGATCCATACCATCAGGTCGAGACTCTGGGCAAGCTTGAGATCTTCGACCCCAACCTGTCCGTAAACAACAACGTCGCCTGCAGCTATTGCCATGACCCGATGGCGGGCTATGCAAACGGCATATCGATCCTGAGTGTATTCACGGGCGGATCGAATCCGGGATCGGTCCCCATCACAGTTCACGGAGCATACCCTAATAACCGGATTGCGAAGCGGAACCCAACCAGTTACGTTTACGCAACTTACTACCCGCCTCTCTTTTTCAACCCAAGTCAAGCCGATTTCTACGGGGGCAACTTCTGGGATGGCCGGGCGACAGGATACAAGCTGCAGAATTCCGCGGCGGAGCAGGCCCAAGACCCGCCGTCGGATCCCGAAGAAATGGCCAATCCAGATCCTGCTTGCGTGGTGTGGAAGCTCTCCCTGAGCAACTACAAATTCTTCTTTGAGCAGGTCTTCGGCGTTGGCTCACTGGAAATAAATTGGCCTTCCAACGTTGCGAAAATATGCAGCATCCCGAAAGGAGCTGCTGTGCTGAATGGAAACCCGACTCCACTGAAGCTCAGCCCCAAAGACCGTACTCTCGCCAATAAAGACTTCGACGAGTTCGCCCAGGCCATCGCCGCCTACGAATCTTCCTCGAGCGTTAGCCCCTTCACCTCAAAATTCGATTACTTTCTCGCTGGGAAAGCAACCCTCACCACACAAGAGCAGAACGGTTATGACCTGTTCCGCGGCAAAGGCAGCTGCAATACCTGTCACCTGGATGGAAGGTCGAGCACTCTGATGGGCGGAGCTGATACCGGCCAGGCGGCAAGCGTTCAGCCTTTGTTCACCGACACGACCTACAACAACCTCGGTCTCCCAAAGAATGTAATGCTTCCCTGGTATTCGGAGGACACTCCGGACCAATGGGGATTTACCGGTAACCCACTGGGCTTCGGGTTCACCGATGAGGGAATGGGATTATTCCTCGACGGGTACTATGGCCCTCCTCCCAATTTGAGTTGGGGATTACTCCTGTCGCAATTCGAGGGAAAATTCCAAACCTCGACGGCCCGCAACGCGGCGCAGGCGCCATACCAGGGATTCGTGAAAGCTTACATGCACAACGGCTACCTCACGAGCTTGAAGGAGGTGGTCCACTTCTACAACACGCGTGATGTTTACCCCTTTCACGTGCTATCTGGTCATTGTCCAAAGGGAACCGTCGAGAAGGTGACCTGCTGGCCGATGCCGGAAGATACCAACAACGAAAACACGACGATCGGTAAGCTTGGCTTGACGTCGGAGGAAGAAGACGACATCGTTGCCTTCTTGCATACTCTGGTCGACGGCTTCAAGCCGTGACGATGGTTCGCGAATACCACGTGGGGCGGACCTGTTGGTTCGCCCCGCCTTTCACTCCGTATGTTCAATGAAAGAGCCGCGTTCTGGGCAACGCGGCATAGGAGATCTGCATATGACCAGAGTAAATGGATCACGCCTCATGATCGCGATCTGCGTTATGGCCATGGGCATGTTGTTCTTGCAACCACCAACGGCATGCGCGCGTGAGGGTTCGAGACCAGCCCAAGTCAACGTCAGCCCGACCGTCGAATCCGTTGCCGACACGTTTGCCTTTATCACTTGGACGACAAACAATCCGGAAGGCACCATCCTGCACTACGCCATCGTGCACTACGGCAAAGATCCTAATCACCTTGACTTGAAGGCAGTGTCTCCCACTAGAATCAACCCAGCTCACAGCGACATGGTCTTTCGGGTGCGCATGAACGATCTGCAGCCTGACACCACGTATTACTACAAGGTGAGCTCGACCCAGGCTGATGGCAGTTCTGATCCGGTGACGAGCTCTGTGAGACAGTTCAACACACGACCAACCAGTCCGATGAGTGCGGAAAAATAAGGCCGCGGACGTTATCAGTAAGAGGGCGCAGTGAGACAGTTTCCATCAACTTCTCTCAGGGAGAATTCTCAAAGGCTTCCCACTGCGCTTCCACTTCCTTCCTGGCCGCGGCAGGAGACGCAGATGTCTGCTGCCACTTACCGACAGAAAGCACTCAATTTTCATTCTTCTGCTGCGCCGCGATCTGGTGTTCCCGCTCCGCAGCAAGGCAACCGCACAATGGTAAGACCGCTGTCAGTCAAAAGAAAAATCGTGCCAGTTTGTTCTCGGTCGACCCGCTGGATTACTGCCGGAATAGTGGCAAGCGGTTTCGGGCTAGCCGGATCAGAAACACTGACGACTTCGTATTGCGTATCTCCGGCTGCCGCGGTGGAATTGTTTGAGGAGACCATGAGGACACCGTTCGACCCGTAACTCTCCGCGTTAGCCGGGTGTAGATAGTCTGGTTCGTTCTTGAGCGCCGGCTGTTTGTAGTTCTTGAAATTGATGACCGCAAATCCCGCGATTGCGGTAGTGGATGAGTACTGCCGAATCGTCCATATCCTGTACAAAGGTATACGGCGAAGGGGCGTTAATCGACGCCTGTCCGACCGCTCGTATGTTCACTGGGTCAGTGACGTCAAGATCGCAAGCTTCCGCCCTTGATCCTGCTCGAGATACAGAATAGCCTGCCCAGCTCCGGTATGCTGTAGGTACATGGCCTCACTCGGACGCTGAGCCAACTCCGGCAGGTCGGACGCGGACTCTACGACGATCGCTTTCGATGCCCCGCTGGCGTTTGCTTGAACAATGATGGCGAACCGCGCACACCGCCACGCTTAGAATCTTGCTGATGCATTGCTTCATTTCCTTTTCCTCTTTTCATTGTTACTTGCAATGTTCGACACGCACTCTCTGGACCACTTCAAATCCTTCAGACCGCGTACGCGCATTTGACCTGCCAAAGATGAGTGTGAGTCGAAATCAGGAAAAGTGTTGAATTTCTGTTCCGGGCGGCAGCCATGACTGCGTTTTACAACGGAAGCGCTCGGAACATTTCTGCCTATTTTGCGTCACTCCACGAGATTAGAGCCAGACGTGTGAGATGTTCCACTTTGCGATGTGACCGCGAGATGACATGGGTCGAATGAAGGACACAAGCCTATCGGCGCGACGACTAGAAGTGAATCAAGTCATCGAGGCCCAGAATCACGGTCGGTGATCGTGCTTTTGTCGACGGACTCCTCACGCTCTCTCATCGCCGATTTGAAACCGCGGATACCTTTTCCGATTCCTTTGCCCAGTTCAGGAAGCTTCTTGGGGCCGAACACGAGCAAAGCAATTCCAAAGATCACCAACAGATGCGTAGGCTGAAATAGTCCTTCGAACAAGAATTCCTCCTAGATTTTTCGGGTTCTTCGATTGTGACCGCGTTCATGGTTCATAAGACAGCACTCGTACTTCGCCGTCCGGAAGAAATGCGAGCACGCGCGGTTCCATTTCATCCGCGAATTGGAAATTCTCGGCACGTCAGTTGGTTCGCCCTCAGGGCGACTCTTTCGTGAGACCGACCTATTGGTCGAGCGCAGACAATGTCAGTCCTTGGACACACTGTCCAGCGGCGGTCGGCGGCCTTCTGATCTCAGAAGATCTCGTCCGACGAAACCAGCCCGACCCGGGAAATTGCAGGCATGCCGGAGTACTGAGTTCTCATAGCAGAGCGTAACCGAGCCCGTGATGGCATTTCGCTAGTTCCCTCGGCCGCATTAATTCGCAGTTCGCCTCAGAGAACCGGTTTGGAATCCCGCTTGCTGCTACTCAGTGCGTTTGAATCCTACGAATGTGCGTGGTCCAAAGCGCGATTATGAATGAGGTGGTTAATTTTTCGGGAATGCAGTACGCGGTAATAGAAGCCCTTCAGACCGAAGCCGGCTCTGAACGGTTCGTGATTGCGTATCGCAGCGAGCAATCACTGCACGATGTCATAGCCGAACCCTGCATCATCGCATTTGGCTTCTCCTCTCGCGAGGACGCCCTAGCGACTGCGGAGCCTTGTGTTTCGGCTGCCGCCGCCTAGCAGCGAATGCAAAAAGCAACAGTAGTCGAGAGAGTTGAGAAACAACAACATGGAACTTATCGCGGAAGATCGGCGATCTGAAACTGGTTCAGACTTGCAGAGATTCGGACGATTACTCGTCGCGTTTTACAGCGACGCCGCCATCGCGGCCATTCTCATCTTCTTCTCCAGGAATGCGGTCTCCGCGGCAATCCGCACATTTCTGGGCAGCTCGTTTTAGTTCTTCTGAGCGTTCAGATCCTGCACAACAGCAATCTCAGCCGGTAGGTCCAGCTTCAGCTTGAAGGAGCAACAAAGTGGAAAACATTTTTCACGAGATGAAGTCGTCATTTGCTTCTATTGCCGCCCTTGCTTTGGCTTTGGTGGTGACAGGAGCAGCCTCGCAGGGGACAGCAGAAGTGGAACCGGCGAGACTGTTATCCAGAAGGCCGGCACAGTTTGAGAGTAGCACCCTGAAGACTACTTCCCTCAGTCAAGGTCTATTCATGTTTTCCGGTGACGGAGGAAACATTACGGCTATTGCCGACGAGGGCAGCACCTTGCTGATCGATAGTGGAGTGGATTCGCTAGTTACTGAGCTCAGCGACGCGATCTTAAAAGCGACGAAGCGCCCCGTCACACCGCTAGCGAATACACATTGGCACTTCGATCACACCGCTGGGAACGTGTACTTCGGCTCAGCAGGCGTAACCATCGTAGCCCAAAAAAATGTAAAAAAGCGGCTCTCGTCCGTGCTGTACGTGCCGTGCACCGGTTTGCGGGACGGCCATTATCCGCCCCAGGCACTGCCAGCAGTAACTTATTCAAGCAGCGTGACATTGCATCAAGGTGCTCAGCAGTTGACATTGGTCAACTACGGATCTGCGCACACGGACGGAGAAACGGCTATTTATATCGCTCCGGCGAACGTCGCAGTGGTAGGGGACATGTTCTCGAATCACTTCTATCCATCATTGATCTAGCGTCTGGAGGATGAATCGACGGCATGATTCAGTCCCTCCATCGAGTTTCTGGCACAGACGAACAACCAGGTAAAGATCGTCCCCGGCGACGGACCAGTAGCCTTCGTGCCGATCTGCAAGATTACCGCGACATGCTGGTAAAGGTTCGGCAGCGCATCCAGGTTTTAATTGCAGCAGGAACGACAATGGATGAAGCAGTGGCCGCAGCGCCGACTAAAGACTTCGACCCCCAATGGGGCCGGAGTTACGTATCTCCAGATGTTTTTGTAAGAATGGTATTCACCAGTCTGATTGACAGCGGCAATGCAAATCGGTAGCCGCATCACTCTCCGGCGCAGAGAATAACAGTCATCGGGGGATGGAGTCACAATCGGCGATAGTGGTTTTGTCGGAGGCCCCCTGGGGCTCTTTCAACGCTGATTTTAAGCCCCGGATGCCCTCTCCGATTGATTTGCCAAGCTCGGGAAGCTTCTTGGGTCCGAACACGAGCAAAGCAATTCCAAACATCACTCACAAATGCATGGGCCGAAAAATTCCTTCAAACATAAGAAACCTCCACTGGGTTAGAAGCGCTGCGTACACGATCCCTACGCGCAGCCGATGTTTCTCGTTTCTTAAATGACTACCAGCTCTCCGCGGGTCACTCCGAGATCTCTCTTGCGATGAGCTATCCTAAACGAGCTCAAGCTTCTCCGCCGGTATCTTCATGGCCATCTCCTTATCAATGTTCAGGTGTGCCTTCAGCATTTCGCTGGGGACGCGCCTGAGCCACTGGTTCAAGGAAACATCCATGAACTCGTCAGCTGCGAACAGCTCCAGCACCACAAGGTCGGTATCACCCGTGTTTTCGACATAGTGAGGTGCGTTGGAGGGAACATATCCAACATCGTTGGCGCTGAAGTCCATTGTGCGAGCATTATCGACAGGAAGGAATACGGTCATGCGGCCCTTGCCGGCGATATAGTACTGCCACTCGGAGGCGTTCGGGTGCCAGTGCAGCTCACGCATGTGTCCAGACTTGATGATGAGCAAGGCCGCGGCAATATGCTTGGAGGCCGGAAAGTTGTGCGAGTCGACGATGCGAACTTCGCCTGCTCGGTTGGCTATCGTTGGCTCCATCGACCTCATGCGGAAGGAGTACTGATACTTTGATGCGACTTGCGCGCCGCCGATCTCCGCCTTGTCCTGTTCGAGCGAGTTGGGCAGGTTGCCGGGGAAGATGTAGAGTGGGGCTCCGGGCGTTTTAGCGAAGACGTTCTTATCCAGCCCTGTATTCTTTGCTAATACCTCGGGAGGCGTGTGCGCCACCAACTCCGAGAGCAGCATGGTTCCATCTTCGGAAAACATCCCCTGGTTGAAAACCAATAAAAACTCCGTTCCATCCGGGCCAAGCCCTTGAATGGAATGCGGGTAGCCTGCGGGAAAGATCCAAAGATCGCCCTCACCCACGTCACCGATGAACATGGTGCCATCGGGATTCATCACGGTGACACGGCAATTGCCATAGAGCACATAAGCCCATTCATCCGCGGTGTGCCAGTGCATTTCGCGATAGCTGCCTGCAGTGAGGCGCATTTGAACGCCGGCAATATCGTTGGAAGAAGGAAGGACGCGCTGAGTCACCTCGTGGGTCCATCCACCCTCTTCAACCCGCTTTTTCACCAGATCGAAGGAGTACCAGATGGGCACTAGATCGCCGTGGTCGGTTGGAGGCGGATTGTTAGAGTTCGGGTTCTCGTCCAGAAGAGCCTTGTTCTCCGGCCCAGGGTCGCTTGAGGAATGGTCCTGCTCCGCTTTCTGCGTGCTCGCTTTTTCTTGAGCATTGGCAGTCAGGCCTGCAAAAGCAGCGCTTGCCAGAGCTACCGAACTCATGCCGAGGAAGCTTCTCCGCGAAGGGTGCTCCATCATGAATCTCTCTTTTGTATGATCGCTCATTTTTTGACTTTCGTTTTCAGGCTGGATCAGACGCTTAAGCCTGTCCGACTTTTACTAATGCGAGGTCCGTACCAAACACGTGAGGCCCCGAAGTGACCAGGATGTCAAAAGCTTTTGGTGAAATTGGCGACTGCTCCAGGTCAGACAACGTCAATGCGTTGGACACAACTGTCCGACCCGTTTCCCGGAGACTCATCCCAGCACGGAGCGAGGGCAGGTCTGCGCCCGCTCCCGCAACTGCCTCAAGCGACGCATACCTTTCGTAAGCATCGCGCAGGCCAGTGCTCTTAGATTCGCATCCGAAGAATCCGCTGCTCGTGCT
The DNA here is from genome assembly GCA_963838905.1 of uncultured Acidobacteriota bacterium. Lineage (GTDB taxonomy): Bacteria > Acidobacteriota > Terriglobia > Terriglobales > Acidobacteriaceae > JABDBE01. The sequence continues at coordinate 683,342 of CAWITE010000007.1, read as the reverse complement.
AGCTCTTTGGCTGCGTCCACCTGACCAAACTTGCACCACATCACTCCGCAGAGAAACACATAGTTGCTGTCCATACTGGTCTCCTGCTAATCAGCGTTCGCGAGTGTCAATCGCGTTCCTGCATCACGTTGGAACACCTTCTTCCACGCTCAAGTCCAATCCAACTGCCAACGCCGGCCTATCTAAACCAGCCCCTGCACTCGAACTTGTCTCATGGCAGCGTCCAGACATCGACAGTCTCTCGGCCATCGTGATCCCATGCCGTCACAGGCTTTCCTTGATTCAGTCGGCTCCTACTTGAACAGGATCTTAGCCATCATTCCCTTGTCCTCATGGTTCAGCAGATGACAATGAAATACCGCCATACCCTTAATGACGGGGTCAGTAAAGTCCAGGATGACATCGACGGAGCCGCCGTACGGAACGTTGACGGTATCCAACCACGCAGGGTGCAGGAGCGGGACGCCATTTTCTGCATACGCCAGGAAGTGGACCTGGTGTATGTGGAAAGGATGTAGTTCGGCGGTCAGATTGACAATACGCCAATGCTGATACGTACCTACGCTAGCGGTTGTCATCGGACTTGCATCCATAGCGAACTTGCGGCCATTGATGTAGAAGCCGTTCTTGTCCTCCGTAAAGGTGACAATGAAGTTCGGTGCAGCCTTTTTCAGCGGCTCAACGTCGATCGGCTTGTAATCCGGCGGCCGGTCATCGATAGCGTGCACGTGCTCAGGCGCTGCATGTGAACTGGACTGGCCGGACCCGGGTTGCACCACATCTGCCAGCACCATCTCCGGATTGGGATCCCCGGCCGGACCCGTATTTACGCAAAGCGTTCGCAGAGCAGTATGCGTTCCAGAAGGTGGACCGGTGACGATAGCTTCGAGCCGTCCCGCAGGCACCAGCAGCAGGTGATTGGTGCTGCGTGTCGGGCCTTTGGGTTCGTGGTACGCGAGCGGCATCCCGTCAAGCGCCACGATTTCAAATGTCTGTCCATCCAGCTGCAAGTCCAAGTAGCGGTCCGCCGAGGCGTTCACAATACGCCAGAATTCCCGCTCCTTAGGCGCGATCTCGATTCGCGGGCGCACCGCCCCATTCACGGTAAAGATTTCCTCGACTCGCTCCGCCTCCCCCCCGCATCCCTTAGCTGGAATTTCAACATCGCTCATGAGTGCGGCGGCATTCGGATCGTGCTCGATGGAGCGGCCGCGCACAACGATCACCCGCTCACGAAGCCGTTCTACTTCGGGGGCATAACGCTCGATGCCCTCGATGACGATGGCTCCTGACATTCCGTCTAGTGCCTGCCGGTGACTCTCGCCGTGGGGATGAGTGTGATACCAAAACAGGCCCGGCAGATGGTCGCGCGGAATCTCAACCGAGTAGTGCAACACCTGGCCAGGCATGGCCAACATTCCGAGCACGTCATCCTGCGGGGCATTTGGTGAGACGGTGAGCCCATGAAAGTGCAGGTTCGTCATGTCCATGCAGGGATTTACCGCACAAGTCTCCGGGGACTTGGCGGGAAGATCGTTGACGTAACTGATGCTGAGAACATCACCAGGGGAAGCACGGATCACTGGAGCAACCGTGTCACCGTTGAAAGCGAATGCATCCCGGCCATTTTCATTCACTGCACGCAGCGTAAGGGATACCACATGATTTTTCGCCTGCACCTGCGGAGGCTCCGGCAACGAAACAGTCTGGGCGCGGCCCAGAGCTACGAGAAATATCTGCGTGCCGATGAGAAGTAGGGTCCTTGTCATAATCCACGATTATCCTCTTTGCATTGCTGCGCTTCGACCAACGCGTGACTTCCCGCGTTAGCCCAGCACAGCCGGATATGTCGCTATCAGTTGGCGAAGTCAGCGGCACTGCGAGGCACAGACTGCCGAAACGTGAGCGGACACGCCGGATGGTCGCACTGACACGCGATCTCCACGTCTTCGCTTCCGGCGTAACGACACGTATCTCCGCAGTACTCTTCTCCGTTTGGTACATCGCAAAGGCATGGTATGTGCGCGCATTTTCTTGTCTTTTGATTCGTCATTACAATTCCGTCCCTTCCTGCCCCATCCACCCTTTCCGATCACTAGAGCAGTGGGACTCTTTGACCTAGCCCTTTTTGCTGTGCCAACCCAAATGAATCGAGGGGATTCTCGAGGTGGTCCAGTCTTCGGCGCCACGTCATCTTGACTGATTGCATGCAGACCTCCAAAGTCCGCGCCCGCCGCTGGCACTACTTCCAGGGTTGTATTGGTCGGCGGCGCAAAGAAAATGAACTGAGTGTCGACGGGCTGATAGCGGCGTCGATATTTGGACGGTCTCAATGCTGCACTTACGTATCGAGACTCTGTGGAGTCACCGAGGTAAGTCGGGGCGGGCGATTTAAATCAGTGGATCCATAGACTTTCGGCCCTTCGTGAATCCTTGTTTTGAGTGGAATAGGCCTTGCATCGCCATTTTTCCGGAGAGAGGTCGAAGTTGATCTCGCGTTGTGCGTCAAGTCTGGGTTTAGAGGGTTGTGACTCGCGAATTGGCAAATTCGCAGTCGCTATCGCAATTTTCGTTTGCAGCGAAAGGAGCATCAGAGATGAGGTATAGGAAGCTGGGCAATACCGGACTCATCGTCAGCAGCGTGGCACTTGGCACGATGCAGTTCGGAGGCAAGATGAACATGGGCAACCTCGGTCAGGAGGACACAACGAGGATGGTGAAGCTAGCCCTCGACAAGGGAATCAACTTCATCGATACGGCAGACGTTTACAGCCTCGGGGAGAGCGAGACTCTTGTGGGTAATGCCTTGAAGGGCGTCAGGGACGAGATCGTCCTCGCCACCAAAGTCCGGCTCCCTATGAGCGAAAATTTCAACCGGAGCGGCGCGACGCGCGTCAACATCAGGCGCGAAGTGGAGGGCAGCCTCCGACGGCTGCAGACCGATTACATCGATCTTTACCAGGTGCATGGATGGGACAGCAACACGCCGCTCGAGGAGACCCTTCGAACGCTCGACGATCTTGTGCGCCAGGGAAAGGTCCGCTATATCGGGTTGTCCAACTTCATGTCATGGCAGGCGGCCACTGCAGTAATGCTGCAGGAGCACCTGGGGCTGGAGAAATACGTAACGGCGCAGATGTACTACAGCCTCGTCGGTCGGGGTCTCGAATACGAGTTCCAGTCGTTCGCCGAGTATCACAACATCGGTATTCTGGTCTGGAGCCCACTTGCCGGCGGGTTCCTCACAGGCAAGTACAGCCGCGCCGATCCTCCTTCTGCCGGTACGCGGTTTGCCGAAGCAGGTTCGTTCGTCCCCGTCGACAAGGAGATGGGGTATCGCGTCGTGGAGGCGCTGAAAGAGGTGGCCGGGCGGCATGGCGTTAGCCCGGCCCGGGTGGCGCTCTCGTGGGTGCTGGGACGGCCGGCGGTTAGCAGTGTGATCGTCGCTGCCCGCAAGTCCGAGCAATTGGAGGATAACATCGGTGCCGTAGACCTTCGGCTCTCGGACGAAGACGTCCAACTCCTGGACACGGCGTCGGATCCGGGCGTTCCGTATCCGAAGTGGATGGTCCTTCAGCTCGACACCGCGGAAGACCCTCGCTCGAAGGTTCTGTATCCCGAGCGCTACGCGGATGGCGGTCCCTGGAAGGATCTTCGGGGCACTCGGTGGTCCGCCTGAGGGCGCTTCATTGCTTTGAAAAAAGCTGGCCTTACTCTCGCGCCAGAGCATTGGCACATCTAGAACCAGGGATTGTTGAGTTCGCCGCGCTTGGCAAGCGAACGACGAGCGTTCCATGCGGAGGGTCCGCACTGCTTCCTCCCTAGTCGTCGAACAACTCGTGGGTGTTCTCGAGGCTGATCAAGATTATTATGAAATAAGGAGGAGAACAAAGCCCTCCGACTGGAAGCGAGCAGAATCAAAGCGTCTTCCGGAACATTCCCTCCTGGAGCTCCGCAAATGCCTGCCTTGGCTGCGTAGCCTTGTCGCCTCGATCTAAGAACATAAGCGAGCGCTTGTTGGCCTCCACGGGAGACGCGGTGTCCAGCCATTTCACAGGCTTTCGTCTGCACACCGAGCGGACTGGACGCGTTGCAGGATTTCCCGGATCAGAGTGTCAGTATCGGGACACGACAGCAGTAACGCCGACACTTCGGCTAGATCAGACAGCTCGACTGCGCAGGACTCCTCCCTGGCCTAAGTTCTTCAGACTAATCCTCTTGTACAGAACCTACACTCGCTCGGGGTTTTGGCATTTGCTGTGCTCTTATGCAACGTGAGCTGAAAACAGCCAACATTCTTTCAAGGAGATGAACCAAATGAAAATTAACAAAGGTTACATTATTTTAGGTCTGATGATTGCCCTTACTCTTCTTTTCGAACTTGCTGCGCACGCTGAACCGCTGGACCCAACCACCAAGCTCACGTTTAGCGAGCCCATCCAAATCCCAGGGGAGGTGCTACCCGCAGGGACCTACTTATTCAGGTTGGCCGACGCTGATTCTGGCCAACATATTGTGCAGATCTTCAACGCGGACGGGACTGTCCCGTATGCGACCGTTCTCACAATTGCAACGGAGCGGCCATACCCAACCGGAGATACTGCGGTTACATTGGCGGAACAGGAAACCGGAAACCCGGATGTCCTCCTAAAGTGGTTTTATCCTGGTCGCGTCACCGGGAATGAGTTCGTATATTCCAAGCAGAAAGAGAAGGAACTGGCTCAGGACAGGCAACAAACTATCGTGGCCGATCAAAGGAAAGAACCCAACTTCGATATCACCGGAGCTGGCGACTGAGTATGCGGCCTTGGCATTCGCTCGGCCAGCGCCATTCGAATATGACATCATGTCGCCGAGTGTCTGACTAAGCAGCAGGTAAATGGAAATTCTTTTTTTGAGGACCCGGGTTTCTGTAACCGGGTCCGTTTGATGCGAGCTGCTTTTGCAATCTTGGTTGCATTTCTCTTCGATGTCGAAAGACAAACATCGCTCGCGTGCGTCCGTTGACAGTTCTGTGCGAATCTCGACATCGGGCACCAGCCCCCCCTCGTGCTGGGGGGGCGTGCAGCTAGCCTATTGCGCAACAATCCTCTCCCCTCCCATTGAACCAACACATGTGGAAGCTCGCGTGCTTCGTCGAAATCGGAGGGGGAAAACAATGGCGCTCGAGTCAATTCTTTACATATCCGATCAGGCGAGCAGCCGCAACTCGGTGCTAGCCGCACTCGAGGCCACTGGCTATGAAGTTGTGGGCACTAACAGCGCAACACAAGCACTCGCACTGCTGTTCATCATGCCTTCAGTTGTTGCCGTCGTGCTGCACTACCGGGCGAGAGAACGAACCGGTTTTGACTTGCTGCGAAGCCTACGGGCGATTCGGCCACGTGTTCCGATCATCCTGCTGTGCCACGAACAACTCGGCCCCTTGCCATCAGGCGTGGATGCCAGCGGAGTTTACTTATACGATACGGAACAGCCACGCGAAAGCCTTACCTCTCAGGTGCAGCGTTGGCTGACCCCGGAGGAGCCATGCCCGGATGTCGACGATCCGGTTCATTGCGGCGCCGCGTGAATGCTGATTGCGGCCCCGTGCCGCGCAACCCTGCTAATCGCCTCGCGCGTCGGCCCGGCGGTGCCGCTGCTGCAAAACCAAGGTTTCTTCCCGCCGAAATCCCGCGCTTCCAACCGCCAGTGGGCAGCATAGGTCCTCGCCACCCGTTTTGGGAGGCTACTGCGTTATCATGTTCTTCCATCAGAGTGCTGTTAAGAAAATGTTCGACGAGAGGGAGGCGAGCAGGCCATGGCCCGGATTAGGTGGCGTGCGGTCGTTCAATGTTCAGCCGGCAGCCTTGCTCTTGAGTTGCTGACTTTTGTCTGCTTGCGACGCTTCGATGTCGCTACGGCTGTGTGTATATCTCTGATTATTGTCGTTCTGTCGCTGCGAGCCAGCTTACTGGTATGGGCAGTTGGCTCTTTCACCGCAGTTGGCCGTTTGGCGTTCTTCTTTGCTCCACAGATTCTCTCTTTCCGGGTAAACGATCCGACCGAGGTCGCAGCCATCCTCGCTTTCTTGACGACCCCAGTAGTGCCAACCAAAGTCGAGGCCCATGAATGACCACTGCGGCCGCTCCCATGGTGTTCGTCATTGATGACGACGACTTGGTGCGTGCGGCGATCCAAGGCATGCTAAAGTCGGTCGGCTTGCGTTCTGAAACATTCGCGACCGCGCCAGAGTTCTTGCGCAGAAAGCGGCCGGACGTGCCAAGTTGCCTGGTGCTGGACGTAAGACTTCCCGGAGTGAACGGTCTGGAATTTCAGCACCAGTTGGTTGACGCGGGTATTCGGATTCCTATCATCTTCATCAGCGGTCATGGAGATATTCCGATGACGGTGAAAGCCATGAAATCCGGCGCGGTGGAGTTCCTGACCAAGCCATTCCGCGACCAGGACTTGCTGGATGCTATCCATCAGGCTTTGGAGCGCGACCGGGCAATGCGCCAACAACAGAGTGAGCTCACCGAATTGCGAAAGCGGTACGAGTCGCTTACTGCACGCGAGCGCGAGGTCATGGGTTTGGTGGTTTCGGGCATGCTCAATAAGCAAGTGGCTTTTGATCTCGGAACCAGCGAAATCACTGTGAAGATCCATCGCGGGCACGTGATGCGGAAGATGCAGGCTGAATCACTGGCGGACCTGGTCAGAATGGCAGCGAAGCTGGAGCTTCCGCCCGGCGGTCGCGAATGAAAGTCCCTTCCAACCTTCAACGTTACGGCTTGGCGATAATTTGCTGCGGAGTCGCACTCGCACTGGCTTGGCCTATCGATGCCCCTTCGTCGTGTTTTCTTCTCGCCGTCACCGTGAGTAGTCTTTTCGGAGGGTTGGGGCCGGGCCTCTTGTCTGTTGCTCTCTCGGCCTTATCGTTTGAACACTTCTTTCTGTGGAGAACATTTCCGCCGACCCACGAGACGGCGAGCTTCTTGCGGTTTTTAGTCTTCGTGATAGCAACTTTACTGATTACCGCGCTGATGGAGATAAAACGGCGTGTTGAGGAATCGCGCACCCGCGCCCAGGAGGCGCTGCGTCTAGCGCAGTCGGATTTGGCACACGTCAATCGGGTGACCACCATGGGAGAGCTGACAGCGTCGCTGGCGCACGAAGTGAATCAACCAATTGCTGCTGCCGTCACCGACGCCAACACCTGCTTGCGATGGCTTACGCGCGATCAACCTGACGTGGAGGAGGCGCGCGAAGCTGCCTCGAGGACGGTCAGAGACGCAACCCGGGCGGCGGAAATCATTAGTAGGATCCGGCTGACCTTCACGAAGAGCACTCCGCAGCGGGAGTTAGTTGACGTAAACGAAGTTATTAGAGAGATGATCGTGCTGCTGCGCAATGAGGCATCGCGGTGCTCGATATCAGTCCGCACGGAACTGGTGCCACATCTTCCCCGGGTCATTGGGGATCGCGTGCAATTGCAGCAGGTGATGATGAACCTCATGATCAATGCCATCGATGCCATGAAGAACGTCGAGGGGACACGGGAGCTAGTCATCAAGTCACAGAGGGCGGAGGACGAGCAGCTTGTGCTGGCGGTCAGTGATACCGGCGTCGGACTGCCCCCGCAGCAAGCAGATCAGATATTCAATGCGTTCTTTACCACCAAGAGGCACGGGACTGGCATGGGCCTTCGGATCAGCCGCTCCATCGTTGAATCGCATGGAGGCCGCTTGTGGGCTGCCGAAAACTCTCCCCGTGGCGCAAGCTTTTACCTAACGCTACCCACCAAACTCGAGGCCCATGAATGAGGCCCGCAGGGCGGTATGAGAGCCCACATACCAAAGTATAATTGCGACCTCGCTGGCCTCCTGCTAAGTTCCCAGTATGGCCACTGAGGGAAACACCAAACTAGTTGCGATTGTCGACGACGACGATTTGATGCGGGGCGCATTGCAGGGCCTGCTGAAGACGATCGGCTTGTCAGCCCGAACGTTCGCGTCGGCGGAGGAATTTTTGGACTCCGGCGATCAGCATCAGACTGGATGTCTGATCGCTGATATTCGTATGCCAGGAATTTCCGGGCTCGACTTGCAGGCGAAACTCAACGCTGAGCGTTGCAGGATTCCGACTATTTTTATTACCGCGCACGGCGACGAAAAAATGCGAATGCAGGCATTGAGAGCAGGAGCTGTTGAGTTCCTGACAAAACCATTCGACGATAAAGCCCTGCTCGGGATTGTTCGAGCAGCTCTGGAGAGTTAACCCCGATAGCGAAGTGTGCAGACCGCGTCAGGAGGTCCTCTGTGGCAGCCTTCGAAAGATTTGCAAGTGGTGATCAGGTTTCTTATGAGCGCAGATTCGAGCAGGTCATAGGCAACAGTCCTGCGCTGGAAGCAGTGCTCGAACAAGTCGAACGTGTGGCTCCTACGGATTCCACCGTTCTTATCCAGGGCGAAACAGGCACAGGCAAGGAGCTGATCGCGCATGCGATTCACAATCTCAGCTTGCGGTGCGGACGCCCGTTCATGAGGTTGAATTGCGCTGCCATTCCTTTAGATCTGCTGGAGAGTGAGCTTTTTGGCCACGAAAAGGGCGCATTCACGGGAGCCATTGCGCAAAAGGTTGGCCGCTTCGAGCTCGCTGACAAAGGCACACTCTTTCTGGATGAGGTGGGAGATATTCCACCGGCGCTGCAGCCCAAACTGCTGCGCGTCTTGCAAGAACAGGAGTTCGAGCGTTTGGGGAGCACCCGGACTCACCAAGTGGACGTCCGGTTGGTTGCTGCAACAAATCGGGATCTGATTGAGATGGTGAATCGCGGCGAATTCCGCAGCGACCTCTACTATCGCTTGAATGTATTTCCAATCCTGCTGCCACCGTTGCGGGAGCGTCGCGAAGACATTCCGGCGTTGGTGACGCATTTTGTCGAGATTTTTGGACGGCGGATGTGTAGAGAAATTGAACACATTCCTCCCGAGACTATGTCTGCGCTTAGCTCGTACCTCTGGCCAGGAAATATCCGCGAGTTGCAGAACCTGATCGAACGTGCCGTAATCCTCTCAAACGATGGTGTGCTTCCTAATTCTTTGCCGGCGGCGGGGACTCAACGTGTCACTGTAGCTTCCGCTGCCTCTACTGCGCCTGTCACTACTTTGAAGGACTCCGAGCGCACTCTGATTCAGCGCACGCTTGAAAGCGCAGGATGGGTGATCGGCGGTCCGAAAGGCGCTGCCACCAAACTTGGCTTGAAGCGCACTACACTGATCCACAAGATGCAGAAGCTGGGGATTTCACGGCCTGTTGTGCAAAGCGGTCGAGATGTGATTGGGCAAGCACTGCAGGAGCCGGACGTGCTGCCGCAGTTTTAGCAGCGCCGATCGGCGCTTTCGGAGGCCAATTTGGGGGCGGGGAGGAGCGCAAACTGGTCTCGGTCGTTCGCTCTAACATCCATGTTTTTCTAGCCAAGCCACTGCGGGTTGACGACGGTGCCGTCAAAGTGGTGAGTAGTCTTGTAAAGTTCGAACTGGCCTGTTTCCGCAGCTACCCGCCGCCCCGCTCATCGGTGTGATGGACGACCGGATTGCTTTGCCGTTCTTATGCACGGTGCAGGCGCCGCAAAGGGCCATACGGCAGCCAAACTTTGTTCCTGTCATCCCTAGTGTGTCGCGCAGGTACCACAACAGCGGCATGTCAGGATCGCCTTCAAAGCTGCGATCCACCCCATTCACCTTGAGCTTCACCATCGGGGTCCTCTTTCCCATTCAGGCTAGCATTCTACATACCCCGCCGCATGAACTCACGTGAGCCAAAGAGCCAAGTGTGCTTTCAGTTTAAATGTAGGACGAAAAACAATATCTTTCTCGAGTGTCCTCAGTTCGACAGCGGCGTCGAAAGACTGACCAGTTGTTGGCCCCGTGATGTCGTCTTTATTAGCGCAGATGAGACATCAAGTTCCCGCAAATGAACATTTCGTTGCAGAGACACACTCTCGCAGAATGGCAAGGAACTTGCTTCAGTTGGGGACAGACCGAGTAAATCGCAAATTGATCTAACGACGATGGAACGCCAAAGATAGGCGCTTCGTCCACGACTTTACGGTTACCCGGTTGTGCAAGCAATCAGCAACGATCGCTGGAGGAAAGTCTTGAAAATCGGTTCCCGCTCGTATTTCTTAACCGCGGCAGTATGTGCTATTCCGTGGATCTTGCCGGCTTCGAAGCTGGCAGCGCAAGACGCGCACTTTCATAACGCGCCCCCGTCCAGCGTTCAACTAAAGAACCCGTACGCGGGGCAGCACGCAGTCGTTGCAGCAGGGGAAAAACTATACACCATGAACTGCGGTTCCTGTCATGGAATCGGCGGCCGCGGAACCGGGAACATCCCTGCATTATCCCAAGGCCCCACGCAATCGGCGTCCGACGGAGAGGTCTTCTGGTTTATCACAACTGGATCTGTCAATAATGGCATGCCATCCTGGGCCAGTTTGCCCGAGCAGAAACGATGGCAGATTGTCGCTTATTTGAAGTCACTCAAGAATTCACCGAGCGCACAAAAGGGCGAATCTGCGTCCGCCAACACGAAGCCAGTCAAGACGAATGCTCCGCCACCGCAACCACCCTACACGGATTTTCGGTTTGAGGAACCGGGAAAAGTCCGCAAGATCACGGTGCAAGATCTTCCAGCGCCGTATGGCACTGACTCAGCAGGCAATGCACCGAAGGTCGTGCCTCGTCCGCAAGGTGCTTGGCCGAAGGCGCCAGTCGGATTCAGCGTTCAACAGTACGCAACGGGACTGGATAATCCGAGGTTGATCCGGACGGCGCCCAGCGGCGACGTTTTCCTGGCAGAAAGCAGCAGCGGAAAAATCAGAGTGTTCCGCGGAATCACCCGCGACGGTAAACCCGTAGAGGCTGGTATTTTCGCCACCGGACTCAACCAGCCTTATGGCATTGCCTTCTATCCTCCCGGGGACAACCCTCAATGGGTATATGTCGGCAACACCGATTCAGTAGTCCGGTTTCCGTATCAAAGTGGAGAATTGAAAGCAAACGGCCCGCCTCAGCACATTGCCGACCTTCCTCATGGCGGAGGGCATTGGACCCGCGACGTGCAGTTCACGGCTGACGGCAAGAAGATGTTCGTTGCCGTCGGATCGTCGTCGAATGTCGACGATCCCGACACCACTCCGGATGAAAAGAATCGAGCCGACATCCTGGAAGTCAACCCTGATGGCTCCGAGATGAAAGTGTACGCATACGGAATCCGCAACGCCGGAGGCGGATTGGCGATCGATCCCAAGACGGGCGAGTTGTGGTGCTCGGTCAACGAGCGTGACGGCTTGGGAGACAACCTCGTCCCCGACTACATTACGCACGTGAAGGAGGGCGGCTTCTATGGTTGGCCGTGGTGGTACATCGGAAGCCACCAGGACCCGCGCCATGAGGGCAAACATCCAGAGTTGAAAGACAAGGTTCTTGTTCCCGATGTGCTGTTGCAGCCTCACAACGCTTCACTCGAAATGACGTTCTATGAAGGAACGCAATTCCCTGCTGAATATCGGGGAGATATTTTCTCATCCGAGCACGGTTCATGGAACCGGTCAGTGCGCACTGGATATGAAGTGATCCGTGTGCCTCTGCACCAAACAAGCCGGGCCAGCGGCGAATACGAAGATTTTGTGACCGGATTTGTGGTCGACAATGGGCACGTCTGGGGAAGACCCGTCGGCATCACTGTGGCTCAGGACGGGTCCCTGCTGGTAACGGATGACGGCTCGAACTCCATCTGGCGCATCAGCTATACCGGCGCCGTCGGCGAGCAAAGCGCACGAGCACAAAACCATGCAGGCTCAGGCACGAAGATCACATCCAGGTAGAAAGACTGTGATTGAGGTACTCGCAATCGCGGCTCTGGCATTGTGTGCTTTCCAATTCGGAGACCGGTATGGTCTGAACAGCATGCCATTTGCGCAAGTGCAGGGCATGATCTCCGATCTGGCAGGAGCGAGGAGAATGGCAAAGCAGGGGAACGTCGACTTGTTCGTAGGACAAACAATGCAGGGGCAGGCCGTGAACATCCGAGGGGAAGTCACCGACGCGAATTGTTACCTTGGCAATCATAGGCACGCTTACGATCACGCCTTCTGCGCGAAGATGTGCGCAGCCGCTGGCGGTCCGTTGGTGTTTATCCCCGACCAAGGCGGACAACCGTATCTTGTCCTCAGCGAACACAACGGCATAAGGCTTCCCGAAGAGGTTCTCAACCGCATAGGCGTTCCGGGGATTGTGGTCAAGGGCAAAGTGCTTGACGCCGACGGATTGCGTACGCTGGCAATTGAGGGATTGGCGCCGTGACTTGCGTGAGAAGTTGAAGCAACAGGAACAATGGGGTCAATGTGAACAAGAAAGAAATTTCTTCAAGAAACAACTTATATCGCAGGGATTTCCTCTCGGGGATTGCGGCGATTGCGGCCACCACCACCCCAAGTCTAGCCGGGAGCACGCCGGTTGGAGCTGACCAGAATCTGCCTCAGACGGCGCCCGTTCCCACATCGCGTCCGAACCGGCGGCTGCGGGACAAGGTGGCCGTGGTCACCGGTGCCGCCCGCGGAATCAGCCGCGCCACGGCCGTCGCCTTCGCTCGCGAGGGCGCCGACATCATCGGTCTCGATATCTGTGCGCCGGTGGACCCGCGTTCCGGTGTTGAACCATCGACCCATGAGGATTGGGAGGAAACCGGACGATTGGTACGGATGGCTGGCCGCCGCTGGCTGGGAATCAAACTCGACCAGCGCGACCTGCCTGCGCTGCGAGCGGCTGGCGTCCGAGGTGAACGTGAATTCGGTGGCATTGACATTTTGTTCGCCAATGCCGGCATCCAGAGCTTCCATCCGCTGCTCGAGATAGAGGATCCAGACTGGCACATCACGATCGATGTCAAGCTGACGGGTACAGCAAACGCCGTTCGGGCTTTCGTGCCTTATATTGTGAAGCGCGGTGGCGGACGCATCATCTTGACCTCCTCGACCGAAGGGCGCACGGCACCAAGTTCGGAGCCTCCTACTCGGTGACTAAATGGGGAATTATCGGCTTGATGAAGTCAGCAGCGCTCGAACTTGAAAGCTATAACATCATGGTAAACGTCCTCATTCCCGGCCTGATCGACACGCCGCTGACTCGCCATAAGGAGCGTTACCCACAAGTCCTGGAAGCCGCCGGCAAGTCACCCAAGGGATTATCGACAACCCAGGAAGAGGAAGAGCCGCGGAAAATTCTAACCACCAGGACACCGCTGGGCGTGCCTTGGATGGAGCCCGAAGATGTCGCGCCTGTGGTGGTCTTCCTCGCCTCCGACGCTGCGCGCATGGTCTCAGGTGCGACCTTCGATGTCACTGGGGGCGACAGCGCCAACAACACAGCGTAATCGCGAGCCGTGGTAGTGGGAACGGTAAGCTCCAGCGGGTGAGAATCTTAAAGAAAGGATTTTGGAGGTCAATCGTGAACAAGCAAGAGGTCTCTGCAAGTCTGGCTGGTAGTGTTTCGCTTGGCGGTAAAGTTTCGGTTCATCGCCTCGGCTTCGGGGCGATGCGCCTTACTGGCCAAGGCGTCTGGGGCCCACCGAAGGATCGGAAGGGGGCGCTAGGGGTTCTTCGCCATGCCGTGGAACTTGGCGTAAATTTTATCGACACTGCGGATTCCTACGGCCCGCACATCAGCGAGGAGCTGATCGCCGAAGCGTTGTTTCCTTACTCGCCTGGCCTGGTGATTGCGACCAAGGGAGGCTGGAACCGTCCCGGTCCGAATCAGTGGACCCACGATGCAACCCCGTCTCACCTTCGCGAAGCGGTAGAGGGCAGCCTCAAGAGATTACGCCTGGACCGCATCGACGTTTACCAACTGCACATTCCAGACCCCGTCGTGTCATTCGACGCGTCGGTGGAAACTTTGGCCCGACTGCGAGACGAAGGCAAGATTCGCCTGGTCGGGCTGTCCAACGTCACGCAGGAGCACATCGAGCGAGCGAGCAGAATTGTCCCGATCGTCTCCGTGCAGAATCGCTACAGCTTTGCCGACCGTGAATGGGACTACGTGGTGGATTATTGTCAGAGTAATGGAGTTGCTTTTATTCCCTGGTTTCCACTGGGAGCAGGCAGGGTTGCCGGCGAAGTGCTTAACCGAATCGCAGAGGCACATGGTGCGAGCCCCACGCAGATAGCGCTGGCTTGGCTTCTGCGGCGATCTCCCATCATGCTGCCCATCCCCGGGACATCCTCCATTGAACATCTGGAGCAGAATGTTGCGGCAGCTTCACTGCGCTTAGCTGAAGAAGAATACGAAGAGCTTTCTGGAGTCCCCCAGCTGGTGGGGTCGCGGTGAAACAATTTGGCCTTCCACGGAATCTTTTACGACCGGGGAACCACGAGACTCTTCACGGCTCGCGCCTTAGTGATGAGATATCGAACACTGAAGAAACAAAGGAGACAACTCTATGAAACGTCTTACTCCAAATCAGGTGAAACTAGGCTTCATTGGCCTGGGTAACATGGGAAGCCGGATTGCACAACGCCTGCTTGATCACGGATACCAACTCGCCGTATACGACGTCGATATCGCTAAGTCCGAAGCCATCCGTGCACACGGCGGTATCGTTGCTGAGAACATTCTTGAATTGGCGTGCACTGCCGATGTCATTCTTTCGTGTCTGACCAACGATGAAGCCGTTCGCAGCGCCTATACCGGATCTGAGGGAGTCTTTGCCGGGTCAAGGCCCGGAACCGTTGTGCTGGAGTTGAGCACGATTTCTCCAGAGACCTCCCGCGAACTGCACAGGCTCGGTGTCCAAGTTGGCACCGAAGTACTGGATGTCGCCATCTCGGGCAGCACTCCTGCGGCGGAGCAAGGTATCCTTACGCTGCTGGTGGGCGGCGACCGGGAGCTCTTCGGCGCCGCTGAGCCCATATTCCATGCGATTGCAAAACAATACTTTCTTCTGGGTGGTCCTGGCTCTGGAACCGCGATGAAGTTAGTCGTCAACACTTTGTTGGGAGTTGGCATGCAGGCGATCGCTGAGGCTGTGGCCTTTGGGGAGAAAGTTGGTCTCAACCGCGAGAGGTTGCTCGAAGTTTTATCAAAGACAGCTGTGGTTGCTCCGGCTCATGTGGGAAAGCTCGCTAGGGTTGCGATCGACGATTACACTCCGCAGTTTCCACTGCGCCTGATGAATAAAGATTTTCAGTTGATTCTGGCCGCGGCGGCAAAAGAGCAGGTTCGCATGCCGGCGACAAGGGCTGCTTTTCGCGTCAATTCCGATGAACTGGCGAACAATAATGAAGAGGACTTTTCGGCTGTCGTGCGGCAAATGGAGGTCCTTGCTGATATCGCTACTATTCACTCGACCCCGGTGGCGAGTTGATTGCCCGGGGGTTTGCTCGAATTGAGTACGATGATCGTAGTCGATCGCCTGAGGTTACCGTCACATTTGGCACATCAACTTCGCCGAGGCTGTCGCGTCTCGATTTCGACTGGCAGAGAGAAGTGAAAGGTTGTTCCAGGGCCAGAGTTGGCAGTCGCCCAAAGAAGGCCACCATGAGACTCAATGATGGAACGGCTGATGGTCAGGCCCATGCCGGTGCCTTGGCGCTTGGTGGTGAAGAATGCTCTGAAAATCTGGTCAGCCTGCCCGGATGGCAGACCTCGGCCCATGTCGCTCACGGAAACGAGCAATTGACCATCCGTTTTCAGTTGAGAGGTGATCGTAAGGTTTCCAGCCGGATCCGTCTCATTCATGGCATCGATACCGTTAAGCACCAGGTTCATCAATACCTGTTGCAATAGGACACGGTCGGCCATGACTTGCGGAAGGTCGTGGGCTAGGTTCGTGCAAATGAAGCGTGAGTGGCGGGTTGCCTCGCTTTGGAGCAGGAGGATTATTTCCTCGATCACAGCATTTAAATCAACGAGCTCACGCTTCAGTTCACCCTTCTTAAATAACGATCCAATCCGGCCGATGATTTCGGAGGCGCGCGTTGTATCTTTGACGATTCGGGAAGTTGCTTCGCGAGCTTCTTCTACTTCCGGCGGCTCGCGTCCAAGCCAACGCAGACAGGTCCTTGCGTTTGTCATTGCCGCCGCAATCGGCTGCCTGAGCTCGTGTGCCAGGGAAGCGGTCAGCTCTCCCATGGTGGTCACCCGGGTTACATATGCTAGATCTGCTTGCACTCCTCGCAACGCTTCCTCTGCGCGCTTGCGCTCAGTGATGTCGCGCGCATTTACAACGACTCCCGAAACGGCTGGTTCGTCCAGAAGATTGGTAACTACCAGTTCGATGGTAGCTAGGTTGCCATCGGGGCGTTGAAAACCAACTTCTACTGCCAATCCTGATTCTGCTCGAGGTACACTCAAAGCCGCCCGCATCTTGGGGACATCTCCGGAAGGAAGAAAGTCAATCAGATACTTTCCTTGAACATCGTCCTGGGTCCGGCCCACAACGCGCAAGCACGCAGGACTTACATAACGAATTTTCCCTTCGCGGTCCAAGATGACTATCAGGTCGGAAGAGTGGTCGATGAGAGAGCGAAACCGAGCCTCGTTGAGTTTCAATTCCTCATAGAGTTCGCGAACGTGCCGCGCGGCATAATTAAAGGCTCTTCCGACTCTTGCGAGTTCATCTTCGCCTTCGACTTCGATTTCGTGCTGAAAGTCGCCACGCGCTAGTGCCTGTGCTCCGGAATCGAGGGCGGCAAGGGGTCCCGTGATGCTGCGAGTAGCGAACCAGCCGAGCGCCACCGCCGTCATTATTGTAAATATCGCAGTCACAGAGAGCACAAGCAAGAGCTGGCGCCGCGCATGTTGAGTGCTCTCAAGGGCCTGCGCACGATCGTAGGCAACTTCCTGATCGACGTTAAACACCAGCAACGAAGTCAACCCCACCATCGCCCGCACTTGACTCGCTAATCGCAAACTTACAGCTTCCCAGTCCGCGGTTTTGGCCAGTGCCACAAGAGTGTCAGTTTGCGATGGGAGTGAGGTGCGCACAGCTTCGAGCATGATCGGGACATCCTGCTCAAGGTGGCGACTAGAGTTCAGTGTTTCCTCAGCGCGAGCGACATCCTGCACGAAGTTGTCGCGTTGAGAAGCGGCCTCAGCCGCGAATCCTTGACTGTCTTGAGCAGCCGCGAGTTTCGTCAAAGCCTCGCGGAAATTCATCACATCGAGATGAACACGCATAACGGCGAGCGATTTCTGATCGGCTTCGTAAAATCGGCGTGCTAGAACTTCGACACGACTAAACTGCCATACGGCGACTACATCGGCGGCTCCGATCAAGAACACAATGATCAAGAAGCATGCAGTCAAACGGGGACCTATGTTCAAAACACCACGCTGCGGGAACTTCCCAAACCCGCGTCCCCATCCCTTGCTATCGACCGCCCTGTTGCCATTCGCCATTGGTCGCGCTCGAACTTCTATTGAACAGTATGGACATCGATTGTCCGGGTCGCTTTCGGAAAATGGGTTCGTGCACTTCGAGGTGCGCCCGCGAGGTCGTCGGCACTACCTCCGCTCGCATCTGAACTTTGCGCTTCGAGACCAGTGATGCGGACCAGTTCATTCTGCAGGTCAGCAGCAGCCTTTGCGGCTGCGTTGTTTCCGATTAGAACCGAGTGAACTGCTTCAAAGTAGGCGCGGGAGACCGCAGGATAGTTTTTTCCCGTCTCCTTGGAGGGACGCACGGCGAATCCTTTGTCATATGCCTTCTGCAAGGCTGGGAGATAGGGACCTGCGGCTAGTACTCCGGGATCTTGATACAACTCGGGCATGGTGGGAACTCCCGAATAGGTCTGCAATCGTCTGCGTTCCACGTCACGCCGGCACAAATAGCGGACCAGCATGACCGCCGCTTGGGCATGCAGCGAATATCGGGATACACCGTAACCGTGTCCGCCAAGCGCCCCCACGCTTCCTGCCTGACCACCCGGCAAAGGCGCGACATCGAAATTGTGAGCAACCGTGTCAGACCCTTCGGAGCGTCCCCAGACATACGGACCTAACCAACTGGTCCAACTCCGCATGAACGCTGCGTCTCCTGCTCGCCAAACGTTGACCGCGTCCCATTCTTGGTATGCGACCACGCCACGGGGTGAAATACTGCCGATCCAGCTCGCGGCCCTTTCCCAAGCATGTATAGTTCTCGCGTTGTTTACTGTGACCTCGCCATTTTCAATAATTGTCCCGCCACCCTCGGACATTTGCCATTCGAGAGCATTGCAGGTTAGAGCTTCACTTGGAGCACCCTGCCAAACAAATCCCCAAAAGGTCTTGTGACCCTCCGCGCGCTCACCCGCCTGAATTCGCTCCGCCATACTCTCAAGCTCATCCCAGGTTCGCGGCGGCCCCCTGAAGCCATATCTCCGCAACAGATCGGTCCGATAATAAAGAATGCCCGCATCAATGTGGTAAGGCAGAGCCACCAACCTCCCATCTACCGTGTTGTTCGTAATCAAATCATGAAAATGCGCGGTAATCTCCTGCGCAGGCACGTAGTCCTTGAGGTCGATGAGATTGTCTGCAAGAATGTTAGGCCAAATCACGTCAACGGCGTAGATATCTGGAACGTGAGCTCGATTTCCAAGAAGGTTCATCCATGCAGTGAGTTGCTCAACTGGAGTTTCGGACGAAGGAAGCACCTTGACGTGAATTCCTGTTTCTTGCGTAAACTCGGTAATCTCCTGATTGCGCCGGTTCTGATACTCCTTATCTAGCCAGGCCTGATCGATTAGTGTGACGGTTGTTTCTGGCGTGGTTTGAACAGATCTCTCGCAACCTTGGGTTGCGAAGAGAAGCCAAATCAGAATCGGTGCGAGTGGCTGAAGCGGTCGGGGGGAGCAGGAAGGAAACCGCACGGACGAATGTCCCGCACGCAATTCTCCGATATGCAAAAGGCATCTCTGAAGGCCCCCGGGTATCAAGCAAAAGCAGCCCCACATCGCACGATCATCGCATGAAACCATGCCCGGAACAACGTCAGCCGAGGCTTCTGCCACGGTTCTATTTCCGCCAGCGTACGGAGTCCGACCGCGACCCAGCCCGGGCTTCTACCGTGCACCTGCCCCGCGATGGAAAAGCAGAACCAAAACGAACTTCCGAACCGACCTGCGGAACAAGCGATAACCGCAATGCTATCGGGCGCAATTGCAAATCGACAGTGCATCCTTAACGGTAATGCGTTGGTAGCTCTGCATCTCGACGCACTAATTCCGAAACCGCACTTACACCTTATTACTGTGAGCCCCGATCGGACGGACGAGACCACGGTGTGCAAGTTCCGGCACTTGCTGGAAGAACACCGACTGGGGGAACAGATCCTGGGGACGGTGAACCTGCACCTGCAAGCCCAGGGGGTGCGACGATCGTGGACGCGACCATCCTGCACGCACCCACTTCGACCAAGAACCGAGAACAGCAACGTGATCCGGAGATGCACCAGGCGAAGAAGGGCAAACAATGGTACTTCGGGATGAAGGCACACTTGGGAGCAGATCGTAAGACGAAGATCATCCACACGGCAGTGGCGACGGCGGCCAACGTTGCCGATTCGGCAGTGCTGCCCGATCTATTGCACGGCCAAGAAACGCGAGTGGGGAGCGATCAGGCCTATCGCGGACAGAGCGAAGTGATCCGGGAGTGCGCACCACAGGCTCACGACTGTACCCATCGGCGCTACCGCTACAAGGATCGGATTGATGAAGTGCAGCGGGCGAAGAACCGGACCAAGTCGAGGGTGCGCTCAAAAGTCGAGCACGTGTTTGCGGTGATGAAGCTGAAGTTCGCATTTGTGAAGCTACGCTATCGCGGACCGAAGAAGAATGCCACTCAACTGTTCGCGGTGTGCGGGCGGGTGAACCTGTATCTGCCGCGAAGGAAGCTGCTGCTTCTGGCACCAGCATAGCCCGGCTGCGAAGATTGCTGATCACGAGCCAGCCACCGAAGTGGGCCGCGACGGGGGAAACCCCCGAATCCGAACGCTTGCACTGGCATGGCTGAACCCGCAGCACCTTAAAGGTACGGGCGTATCCAGAATTTCCCTAGGGCGCGGCAGCAACATCGCAGTGGGCTTATTCCAGCGCGGTTCTCCGTTGGATCATGTAGCGTTTAGTTGATCTGCAACCAGACGATGAGAATGTGGCGTTGCTCATGCCAGGAGTTTATAAAAAGTTGACTCTGCTCCCGCAGGTTCCGCTTGCTTGCCGAAGTACTTGTTCAGGCGTTCGCGAAGCTGCAACCGAGCGCGCCATAGCCGCGACTTCACCGCGGACTGGCTCAAGTTCATAACTTCTGCCGTCTGATCCGTTGAAAGGCCTTCGAGATCTTGCAGCACGAAGACCGCTCGTAAAATCGGCCGCAGCTCTTCTATGGTCTTGAGTAGAATGTCTCGTAGTTCCGATACGCTGTAAAGTTCTTCGGCATTGGGAGCCCAATCGATGACCTCCCGTGGAAGCATGTCTTCATCTGTCCCAAAATCCTCATCCAGGGACACCTCTCTTGTTGCGCGTTGCTTTCGCAGCTTCATAAGCGACTGGTTCAGGGTGATGCGAATCAGCCAGGTCGAGAATTGGGAATCCCCTCGGAACTCGGCCAAGTGTTGGTAGGCCTTCAAAAAGGTTTCCTGAACCGCGTCCTGTGAATCTTCCTGGTTATGCGTGACGCTTTGAGCGATTCGGAAAAGTTTGCGATCGTATCGCTTTACGAGTTGCTCGAAAGCGGCAACATCCCCATTCTTGCTCGCCTGGACAAGATCCAAGTCATCATTTGTCTCTGCTCGTACTCCGACTTGTGCCGACTCTGCAGTCATAATCGCTCAATGCGCTTTGGAGAACAGCAGCTCTGGGGAAGCAATGGATGCTTCCAGAGATGTGAAGCTGTTCCCGTCGCAATGCCATCTACGAGTCCGTGTCTCACTGCACCACGACCTTGCCGGTCATCTTTGGGTGAATCGTGCAGTAGTAGGGATACGTTCCCGCCTTGGTAAACGTATAGGAGAATTTTTCATCCGTATCCAGCACCTTGGACTTGAACACACCCTCCGTGCTGACCGACGTATGAGGGATGTCATCACTGTTTGTCCAGGTAACCGTCGTTCCAATGGATACCGTGAGCGTCTGCGGCCCAAAAACGAAATTATCGATTTTCACCGCCGCGATAGCCGCGGAGGAGTGGTCATTTGCCGTGACGCTGGGTGATCCCGCTAGCAGCAGGAGCATCGCGATCATCACGGGCGCGGTCAAACTTGCAACCCACAGATTTTTCCTTTTCATTGTCCTGTTCCTTTTCTAGATGTGATGTTCTTGCTTGATGTTCTTTGTTTGTACCGGGCCCTCGGAATTTACCAAGGGCTCCGTCAACTACCTCCAAGCGCCGCCTCCATTGCCCGAAGCCGAAGAGCCCGAAGTCCCGAGTGGTGAATCGACGATTGCGAGGCTGCCACCACTGACCACATAGTTCACATCCGTGATACCCAGTACCTGCTGCAACTGCTCGGCTGGCACCTTCATGGGTCCGGCGGAGGGAGCTGTTCCCGGTGCAGGTTGAGGGAAAGCGGTCGACATCGCGGTGTGGAACGAAACCTTACCTTCGATCTTCTGCATGATCTGATGAATATGGCCGTTCAAAACAGTCACGGAGCCGAAACGCTTGACGTACGACAAGGCTTGCTCACTGTCATCAGTTCCCCAACCCCAATCGGGATAGATGGTCCACAGTGGAATGTGCGCAAAGAGCACAATCGGAGTGCTGGCAGAGCGGCCCTTGAGATCGTCCTCGAGCCACTCCAGTTGTTCGTGACCGAGCGACCCCATGCCTCCAGCTTTCAGATTGGCGACATTCACGAGTCCAACGAAATGCACACCCTTCTGATCGAAGCTGTACCAGCCCGTGCCCTTTGTACCTTTTCCATAGCGCTGGAGATATTGCTCGCCGTTATCGGTCAGCATGTCATGCTCACCCGGCACAAAGTAGATCTGTTTCGCGGACGCTCCTTTCAATACCTGGTCAAGCGTATCGAATTCACTCGGCTTCGAAAGCTGGCTCAGATCACCGGTATGAATGATGAAGTCCGGTTTTTGGGGCATGGCATTGATCTTGTTGATCGCCGTCTGCAGAGTAGCGGTGACGTCCGGATTTGCCGGCTTGTTGAAGCCGATGTGACTGTCGCTGATCTGGACAAAGCTGAAGTCTGAGCCTTTGTCGGCATCTTTGCCGTTGCTTTTCGCAAATGCCCGGGATACCGGAATGCCACCGCTCATGGTCCAGACCAAGCCTGTACCCGCCCATGCCATGCACTTTAAGAAACCGCGACGGTCGACGCCATCGTTGTTGAGGTCTTGCAACTTCTGATCGATAAAATCTTGCTTCTTGTTTGCCATTTGCCCTCCGTGGTTTGTAACGTTCTCCATTGATAACTGTCACGAGTCGCTTTTATTCCCGGTCATAATTGAGGCGGCGGGAAAATCCGCAGCCTGGGACTCGTCTAACCGGGCCCGTTGACGCCGCTGAGGAAGCCACCCAAGTGCCCGGTCAGCCCTACGAGAGCGACGCCCAGGAATTCAAACGCGAGGCGGTAGTTCGGCAAGACTTCCGTCCGCCGTCGCGCCCGGAAATGCACCCACCAGACCAGCCAAATCACCGCACTGGAGACGCACGCAAGTACCAGGTGCAGCAATAGCATGCCCTTCAATTTCTGGCCCTCGAGTTGGAACTGCCAAGCGAGTACGCCAGTTGCGAGAACCGGCAGAGTTGAAATCGCTGCCACCAGCAAGTTGTAGTAGGCGCTGTCCGCCAGGCCAGCTCGCTTCGTCCATTGTGCGATCAGATCGAACGCCACCGCCGTGAGGAACAGCGCGATTGGAAAATGGATGAGCACCACATGTTGTGCGTGCTTCGCCAAAAATACAGTCTTGAGATCGAAAGGATTTACCATCACCCTACCCCTTCTAAGGTTTGCGCCGAGGTTGCTCGGGGACATGCCGCCTCTGCGGCCTGCACCTCCGCTTATCGCCATCCTCCTGTGCCACTCCTCACGCTCAGTAGCCGTTGGAGGACTCAGTTTGCTCCGCCCGGAGATCCGCTGGCTTTGAAACCACCCATAATCCTTCGCCATTCAAGACATAAATAAAATTCCGCTCGTCCTGAAGCCATTTGACTACGCCGGAGAACTTTTGCACTACTCGAGGAACGGCTGGATTCGACAAATCCCAAAGTACAACGTCATCATTCGAGGGGTTACGCGTCGGGAGAACCTTGCTTTCGGCGATGATCGCCAAATCGCCCGTCAGGTTCATCCTGCTCGACACAGCTGGATCCGGCCACGGGATTATCCCAACCGCTTTCGGTTGAGCGGGATTGCTGATATCAATAATCGAGATGCCTTGGTCTTTTGAGTGCTGCACATAGAGGTAATATTTGTCGTTCACCTTTTTCTGCATTGCCATGTCAACAGCCGATAGTCCGCTAAATGAAATGTGAGCGACCACCTGGCTCGCAGCGACAGATCCATTAGGCGTGTGGCCCTTCGCCGACGCACTGCTAACCGTCACAACCAGCGCGATGGTAAGAATCGCCAATATGCTCGAGCTGAATTCAACAAACTTGCTCGCTCTGATTTTGTTCATCATCCGCCTCCTGCAAAATGAGTCTCACTGGGGATAACGGAAGTTCTGATCTTTTATTCCGCCTCGATGACACAAATCGTGGAGTGGTAGGAGAAATGGATTCCAGTTCGATGGAGAGGCAGTTCTCGATTGTCTAGGGAATAGCAGAAATACTTTTCCACAGAATATTTCTTTCGTCACGCAGTTACAGGATTACGGAGTCCCAATTTCAGCATCGCTGTGGCGGTCGCCGCGGCCTTGCTTTGCCCTCTCACCGCACCCTGCGGGGTGTCACAACGAATATTTTTGGAGGAATCCATTCCATGATCAGGAAGAACGTTCTTCTCGTCGTATGTTGTTCCGGCCTGATTGGTCTTGGCCTTGCTGGTCTCGCGCAACAGTCCGCGCAGACGCCGGCAACGCCCATGCCAACTGAGGCGCCTGCTGGTTTCAAAACACCCACACTATCCAAGCATCCTGGTTCCAAGAGTGTCAGCAACGGCATTCCCGAGCCGCCTAACGATACGTTCGCTATAGACCAGGCAAACTTCGAGGAGCGGGAAGGAAACGACACCGGGCTTGGCCCCGTGCACAACGCTACAATCTGTGCGGATTGCCATCAGGGCACCGGTACCGGTGGACCTAGCCAAGTCACCGAAGTTCGGGCGGGGCATCTCGATGCCAATGGCAATTTCGTAAATCCGACGATCTTTATTAATCACGGCAAGGACATGATCACCGGCCGCTCCCTCATTAGCGACCGTGCGATCTGCCCCCAGGCGGAGGAGCATCTGCCGCCAACCGAGAACATTCGCACACTGCGAGCCGCACTCAATACCCTGGGAGACGGCTTCGTCGAAGCGATTGATGACCAGACGTTAATCAATATTGCCGACGAACAACCAAAACTGAGTAACGGCGTGATCCATGGTGAGACCGTGGAAGTGGCCATCCTGGAGGCACCTGGACAGACCCGAGTGGGCCGCTTTGGTTGGAAGGATCAGCATGGCAGCATTCTGTCCTTTTCCGCTGACGCCTACCTGAACGAAGTCGGCATCTCCAACCGCCTGAAACCGGTGGACATTACCACGGTCTGTAAGACGACGAAAGACCCCGAGGACAAAAAAGATAACACCGGTCTGTTTGGACTTGACCACTTTGCTCAGTTCATCCGCGGCACATTGGTTCCGCCGCGCGATGGCGTGTTGGCCGGTGACCCGGAAGTTAAAGCCGGTGAAAAGTTGTTTGCCGAAGTTCAGTGCAGCATCTGCCACGTGGGTAGGATCGTTACCGCTCCCCCAGGGACCGTAATCAATGGCGGGACTTTCACCATCCCGGACGCCTTAGGGAGCAAGATCATTCATCCGTTTAGCGACTTCCTGCTCCATGACGTGGGTACGGGTGACGGCATTGTCCAAGGGGGACCGCAAGATACGCAACACAAATTGCGTACGGCTCCACTTTGGGGTGTGCGCACCAAATCCCGATTGATGCATGACTTGAAGTCGGAGTCCTTTGAGCAGGCGATTCTTCGCCACCAGAATGAAGCTTCTAACTCGATTAGCCTGTTCAAGCAGTTAACTCCCCAGGAGCGCGGGGAATTGCTGAAGTTCCTCAGCTCTCTCTAACCCTGAGCCGCTGCGGGGCAGGCGCAGCGTAACGTGTTTGCCCCATTGTCTACGCATATGTATGTGGCGAGGAGGAATAGTTCTCATCGATTTCCCTCCTGCCTTCGGGCAGCTAGTGAAAAGAGACAAAGCGCGTCGGATTCGTCTACTTCAGGTTATCTGGAGGTTTTTCCCATGGTCTTTTGGCAACGAGGAAGTTTCCAATTCTCAGGAACACAACGATGTCATTCTTCTCTTGCCCTGACAACCTGGCACCAAGGTGGGCCATCCTTGATCCTACGAGGAAAGAGGTTTGATCGGCACATCGGCGGCGGGAGCTCTTAGGCTCGTCTGTAAACAGCTGGAGTCAGCCATCGGATTTGGGGAAACTTGTCCCAATTTCGATCATCGGAGTAACGTTCAAGTGTGGTTTATCGATTGGATCGCACGAGGACTGTTCTCGGGCCGCTGAGAATTCATCACTGTAAGCAAAATAGAACGCTATAACCAGCATCGTAGCCAGCCCCACGAGCCCGTAAATAGCTAGTTCCAGCATTCTTCCCTTTTCTCTACATCTCATTCGAGTTTTTTGAGGGTCAACCCGAACCGACCGGACAGTGCTAGCGAAATGGCGCTACGTACCATGCGCAGTACGTTCCCACACCGCTGAGCAGAACAATCGCCCAAAGCACCAGTTCCGTGCGCATCCACCACTTCCAATGTTTGAAACGTAGCCACTGTGGAAGAACGTTCGTGCCGGCCACTAGGACGATATAGAGTCCCAGGAGTTCAGCCGTTATCCCCAGAACTGCGTGTATTGTCGCCGCCTCGTAATACCACTTATGGAGAACCTTAGACAGCGCTGGCTTCACTTGTTGCTGGAACGACGGCCACATCACCAGTCCGATCATCAACAAGTTCAAGAGAAGCACCGTCGTCTGGCAAATACCGTGAGCCCTGTAGCGCCTCTGCCTTGCGAGAACGGCTCCTATCGCCAGCGCTACTCCCATGATGAGCTGCACGACGAGGTTGAGATCTGCCCCGAAAGTGGCGCCGGTACCGAGAAAGCCCTTCATTGAAAAAGATCACCACTAATCATCCGCTCCGCTACCGAATCCTGATTCTCATAACCGGCAAACTCTTCCGTCCGAACGTCGTCTTCATCTACGCCTACCTCGCAGAGCGTTCGGCGTGTTGCTGCGACCATGGGTGGCGGCCCAGCTATGTAATAGATCGGACCTGCCAAGTTTCCTACTCGTGTGACAAGCATTTCCGAGGTGATGTGTCCAGTTTTCCCCTTCCAACCTCCGTTATTGTTGGTCATGCGAGTTAGGGTCGGAATAAAGCGGAACCTTGGATTTACACACTCCAACTTCCAGAGCGAATCCATGAACGCGGCATCCTCTAACCGGCGGTTCGCGTAGAACAGAACAATAGAATGGCGAAGCCTTTCCCCTGTTGCGTAAGAGAGCATGCTGAGGAATGGCGCGATCCCAATCCCGCCGGCGAGGAAGACAGCCGGCCTAGCTGTATTGTTATGGAGGCTGAAAGATCCCATCGGACCTTCAATCCTCGCGGCGCTGCCAATCGGCAGGACGGATAAGGCCTGTTTGAAAACTGTATTTCGCATTCTGGTTGTGACTAGAACATGTTTGTCAAACGGGGAGTTTGCGATGGAGAAGGTATGAGTCAGTCCGTTTGCCGACCCACGTTGGGAATCCGATATAGTCAAGTCAATATACTGGCCAGGCTTGAATACAAAGTCAGTTGGCTTTTCAAACTGAAATGCCATTGTGCCTTCGGCAACTTCTGCCCGACCTAATAACGTAGTTCGATAAGCGCACATCGACCGTTTCCTGCGAAATGAGTCTCGCTGGAGATAACCGACTTCTTGATCGTTTATTCCTGCTCGATAAAGTGATTCGTGAGATTGATCCCACTCCATGGAATATTTGCCTGAACACGCTAGTTCTCATCGGGTAACAGGCGAGTGTTCAGGATCCCCATGAAGAGTCTGCTCGAAGCGGTCGCGATTATTATGCTGTTTTTTCTTACGCCGCTGATTGCAGTGTGGGTACTGGTCAGCTTGGCTCGGGTCATCGAGAACATTGGGGATCTGCCAATCGATGAAAGGGAGCCTCGGGCAGCAGGAGTTTGTGCTTCAAGCTGAGCTATTCCTGTGCCACGCAGACGACGAACTTAGCCTCTGTCGGGTGAGGCGCACCTAATAAGGGCGGAGACATTCCCACAGAATTATTCTTCTGTGAGGGAATAAAGCGAGCGCGGGGCAGTTTAACCATGTGTACGTGTCAGGAACTAGCCCTCAATCCGACTCGTTCGAAGAACTGGCTATGCCGCTCTTCGACCAGTTGTATAATTTCGCCCGCTGGTTGACGCGGAATACCGAAGAAGCTGAAGACCTCGTCCAGGAGACCTATGTAAAGGCTCTGAAAGGGTTCTCGTCTTTCCAGTTGGGGACTAACTTCCGGGCGTGGATATATCGCATCTTGCGCAACACGTTCTTGACGTCGCGCACTGGACTGAGAGTCACCATGACTGTGCCGCTTGATCCCGAGCAGGACGCACTTGAACTGGCCGTCGAGAACGAGACTCCTGAGACGATTCTTATGGATCGCTCTAATTCCCAACTTGTACTGAGCGCCATCGACGATCTGCCGGTGCAATACCGCGAAACCCTCCTTCTCTGCGAGGTGGAGGAAATGTCGTACGAGGAGATTGCGGAAACTCTTTGCATTCCTGTCGGCACGGTGATGTCGCGTTTATCGCGTGCCAGACGAACGTTGCGAGCCCATCTGGGGCGGAAACTGCAGGGGGAGGAAGCGGTGATGGAAGTTGCGAAAGGAACTAACCATGGTTTGTGAGTCCGGGAACGCAAAACTCGACATGTACCTCGACGGTGAGCTTCCGGAGGCGGAGATGCGCACCTTCGACGCTCATGTGCGCAGTTGTCACTCTTGCTCAGCGGATGCCCTCACGCGCGTACAGATGAAGCGCACGATTCAAGTCGCTGGAAGGCGTTTTACTCCCAGGGCTGAGTTCCGCAGACGGGTGCAGCAGGACATTGCACCCAAACCGCAGCGCAGTCTTGGTCTAGGATGGATGTTCGCTGTCGCTGCCGGCGTCATTCTCGTGGTCGGAGCGTTGACGTCAACCTATGTGAGGACCCGGTCCGATCGAGGGCAGGTCTTCAGCGAGATTGCCGACTTGCACGTGGCAACGCTGGCCAGCGCATCGCCGGTGGATGTGATCTCCGCCGATCGGCACACAGTGAAGCCCTGGTTCCAGGGAAAGATCCCCTTCGCGTTCAATTTGCCGGAACTCCAGAACTCCGAGTTCTCTCTGCTCGGGGGCCGGATGACCTATCTTGACCAAACGCCGGGCGCGCATCTGATCTACGACGTTCGGAAGCACCATATTTCGGTGTTCGTCTTCCAGGAACAATCTTTACGAACGAAGTTAGACGATAATTCTCTCTCCCCGAAAAAAGCGCCGTTCAACATGGAAACATGGAGTCAGGGCGGGCTCCGCTATTTCGTGATTGGCGACGCGAGTGCTCCGGACATCGATAGTCTTGCGAAATTATTCAAAGCCGCGTCATAGGTCTACCATGGCACGAACGAAGCCTCCCGCTTAAGGCACAAACTTGTAGCCCAGACCAAACATTGTGAGAAAGTGCGACGGGTTGGAAGGGACGCTCTCCAGTTTCTGTCGTAACCTGAGGATGTGGTTGTCCACAGTTCGAGTACGAGGGTAGTTCTGGTAACCCCACACTTCATTTAGAAGTTCATCCCGCGAGATTGTGCGCTCGGTGTTCTTTGTTAGAAACTCCAGCGTCTTGAATTCCTTTGCAGTGACTGTGACCTTCTCGCCGCTGCGAGTGATCTCCATCTTGGAGAAATCAACCATCACATCTTCAAAGAAATACAAGTTCCCTGGACTGACGTGTGACGCACATCTGATGAGCGCGCGCAAACTCGCAACCAGTTCCCTGGGGCTGAACGGTACGGTCACGTAATCGTCGGCACCTATTTCCAGGAGAAGAACCTTGTCCGCCACATCTGAGCTCGCGCTAAGGAGGATTACCGCGGAGGGTGGCTTTTGGCGAAGGATCTCCAGGCCAGCCATGCCATCGGGGACGACATCGACCTCGTATCCTTCCGAGGAGAACAGCCGCCTTAGAACCTTCCGCAAAGCATCATCAGCCTCGATAACCAGAATCCGATCCATTTTTGCCGGTTGTAGTTCGGATATCGGAGTGTTCAAGGTTGCTGTTAACGTAGCGGTTGTCATAAGATTTTCCTCTTTCTGCGGGTTGCCGCATGCTTCACACTTAGCTATCAGAGCGCTGCTTTACGGAAGATTTCTTCGCCACGGACTGTCTTACGAACTGCCTTCCGAGCTCTGGCCAGGCGTGACATAACGGTTCCTATCGGAATCGACAATATTTCTGCCATCTCCCGGTAAGACGCGTCTTCAACATCACACAGCAAAATGACCTCGCGAAGGATGACTGGTAGTTGCTCGATTGCGCACCGAACAGCATCGCTGTCCGAACGCTCGATCAGCAGTGACTCAGGAGTGGGGGTTACGGACAAAGCAGAAAAGTCCTCCTCCAAGTCCATAGCGACGGTTACGCGCCGCTCAAGTTTCGAGCACGAACTTAGAAAGGTGTTCCTCAGGATTTGAAATATCCATGCCCGGAAATTGGTGCCACGCTGAAACGTCGCAAAACTGCGTAAGGCTTTTAGATAAGTCTCTTGGACGAGGTCCTCGGCATCGTTCGAATTGTGCACCAGCCAGCGCGCGAAGTTGTAGAGGGAATCGAACAGGGGCATGGCCAACTCTTCGAACCCTGCCCACGGTTGGTCATCTTTTGAGGATGAAATCCCGAATCCGACCATTTCTCTTAATCCAGATCCCATACCACTCATTTGCCTTCTCCCGGAATCGCTGCGACTAAGTTTCGAGTTGCCAGTGCCATGCCTTGCGTGACAATCTGACGCGCCAGTCGTCCGGCGTCAATTGACGGCGAATTTTTTCCACATATCCAGTTCATTGCCTGTTAAGTAATTGCGAGCTAGTGAGTTAGCTCCGCAGATTTCCTGAGCCGGAGGAGTCCCGTGCGCGAAGTGCTAGACTTCTTTGCTACGCCCAAAGACATATGGAACCACCCCGGCCCTCCTCCGTCGTGCGATTCGGAACCTATGAGGTTTCTTTCCAGTCGGGCGAAGTGCGCAAAGCGGGTTTGAGAATCAGAGTGCAGCAGCAGCCGATGAAACTGCTGGAGATATTGCTAGAGCATCCGGGGGAAGTCGTCACTAGGGAGGAATTGCGCAGCCGAGTCTGGGCGGACGAAAGTTTTGGTGATTTCGACCAAGCTGTCAATATCGCAATCGCGAAACTTCGGAGTGCATTGGGGGACTCGGCTGAGAATCCGCGTTTCATCGAGACTCTTCCGAAACGTGGCTATCGCTTCATTGCGGACGTGTCGGTTGTCGATGCAGACGCCCGCCCTAAAAGGCCGGAATCCGCGGCTGGAGATTTGTCGGCGACAGAGGCTACAGAGGTTAAAGACAAGGGTGACAATAATAATAATAAAGATAAGCTCCAAGGCACCGGGTTGGCAGTTGCACCCAAACGCCGGCTGTGGCTGACGCGTTGGGTCATCGTTGCCCTGACGCTCGTTTTGATTTTGCCGATTCTTTTCGTGTTGCTATTGCGTTCGCGTGGCCGTGCGCCCGCGGGTATCCGATCCCTGGCCGTGCTTCCGCTGGACAATCTTTCTGGCGATGCTTCGCAGAATTACTTTGCTGACGGCATGACGGATGAGTTGATCACTGACTTGGCGCAGATCAGCGCTTTACGGGTAATTTCCCGCACGTCTGTGATGGCGTACAAAGGGGCGCGCAAGCCTCTGCCGCAGATCGCTCGTGAGCTGAACGTGGACGCCGTGGTAGAAGGCACCGTGCTCCATTCTGGCGATCAGGTTCGCATCACGGCGCAGTTGATCGAGGCCTCTACTGACAAGCACCTATGGTCCCAGAGTTACGAGGGTGAGTTCCGTGATACCTTGGCGCTCCAGAACAGGGTAGCTAGGGAGATCGCAGATCAAATTCGGATCAATTTGACCCCGCAGGAACAAGCTGCCCTGAAAAACGTAAGGGTGGTCAATCCCGAAGCTTACGAGTCCTATCTAAAGGGGCGCTACTTCTGGAATAAGCGAACGGCAGATGGTTTGAAGGCCGCCCTGGCTTATTTCAATCAGACAATCGAAGAGGACCCGAAATACGCCCAAGCTTATTCTGGCTTAGCCGACACTTATGCTTTGTTGGGAGACTGGCAGTATGCAGTCATGACTCCCAAGGAGGCATTCCCCAAAGCGAAGGCGGCGGCGATCAAAGCTCTGGAACTGGACAGCGCGCTCGGCGAAGCCCACAACTCGCTTGCATTCGTCTTGGACGGCTTCGACTGGGATTTTGACTCTGCCGGCAAGGAATTCCGGCGGGCCATTGAACTCAACCCGGGCTACGCAACCGCTCACCATTGGTATGCCTGGCACTTGAGTCTCTTAGGTCGCTATGACGAAGCTATCGCGGAAATGAGGAAAGCGGAAAACCTGGATCCGCTGTCTCTTATTATTAACGCCGACTTGGCGGAGCTCCTTGTCCTTGCGCACTCTTATGACGAATCTATACAACAGAGCCGCAAGACAATCGAAATGGATCCTAATTTCTCTCTCGCACATAATCAACTCGCCCAGGCCTACCTTCAAAAACACATGTACGATAAAGCGGTCGCAGAACTACAAAAAGCGGTGCAACTGTCTGGGGGTAGCCCCACATCCATGGCTAACCTTGCTCGCGCCTATGTCCTGTCCGGCAAAAGGAGCGAAGCGGAAAAGCTGCTGCGCGACCTGAAGAAGCGCTCAAACCCTGGTCATTCGAATGCTTCGGAGATTGCCATGATCTATGCATCTCTCGGAGATACGGATCAAGCCATGAGTTGGCTCGAAAAAGGTTACGAAGAGCGATTTAACCCGGGCGTACTGCTGCGGCCGGGCTTCGATCCTCTCCGCTCCGACTCGCGCTTTCAAAACCTTGTGCACCGCATTGGCCTACCCGAGAACTAGCCATACCGTTGTCACGGATCTCAGCCCGAGCGAAAACATGACACAGAGTCTGGACAATCTCTTGAGGAAGAACCCGGACGCATTCGGCGAGCGCGACGCGAAGAAAGTGATCCGTGATCCTATCAACGATTAACCAACGTCGAATCGCGCCGGCAAGATGCCGAGTAGCAGCATCTAGCTCCCTCGAAAATGGCCGTAAGCTGTTGATTCCGCGTAGGCGCATTTTCATGATCCGTTGTGAGGCTCGGATCATGGGAAACTTAGCCAGGGCTGTGGACAAAACTCCCGCGTGTGGCGGAACAACGCCTTGCGTAGCTCGAAATAGAACGGCACATTTCGTTGCTTGCTGCCCCCCTGTGACCGTGAGCAGTAGATCGTCTAGGTCAACGTCTTGCACGTGGATTCCCGTAGCTTCGCTGATTCTGCATCCCGTATCGAGCAGAATGAGCGTGAGCAGATGCAGGCTACGCTATAGAAACCTTTGGCCTTCCAGCCGAGCAGCATCTTGACCTGTGGCGCTGTGAAAGTAGGCAGTACAAGCTGAGGTTTTTTCATCCGTGGGGTGTGGTGTGGTGATCCTGCCCACTTCAAGTAAGCATTGATGGCTCTAATACGACAGTTGCAGCTTGTGGCCTTCAATCCCTGTTCACGCATCCGCATGACCGTAGCTTTCAACTGTGCATCAGTGGGAGATTCCGTGCCCAGCCAAGGAGGGATAAGGTCGGAAAGAAATTCAAGCGTGGGCAGGTCACGGGCAACTTCGTTCGCCAGTTCCTCATACAGCAGTGAGCGCCCGTGCGCTTCGTGCTGGGCAAAGCGACGCTAGACCCTTGCGATT
Source organism: uncultured Acidobacteriota bacterium (assembly GCA_963838905.1). Classification (GTDB taxonomy): domain Bacteria; phylum Acidobacteriota; class Terriglobia; order Terriglobales; family Acidobacteriaceae; genus JABDBE01. The sequence goes on along the minus strand of CAWITE010000007.1, from coordinate 650,106 downwards.
CTTTCTCGACATTCGTCCACGATGGCAGGAGCAAGCAGTTTCCAAAATTGGTCTTATTGAGCTACGTATAAATAATGCAATGACTTAGTGCAAAAAAGAAGGCAGCTCGGACTGCTCGATGCAGCCCCGTAGCTTCTTCTGCGATCTTCGAACTCCGTTCATCGACCGGATGATGTCCTCCATGAGTTCGTCACTGTCCTTGGGACAACTATTGGACAGTTTTCGCTTCGCCTGATACCAAACCCCTTCGTCTGGATTCAGCTCCGGGGCATAGGAGGGAAAGTTCTCAATATGGAGACGGGGATTTCGCCGGAGAAGCTGCTGCAGCGGCTCGCCTTTGTGGGTACTCGAGTTATCCAGCAACACAATCACGGGACCGTGGAGATGCCGAAGCAGGTGGCGGAGGAACAAACCCACTTCTTCCTGCCCAATATTGTCATAGAAAAGGTAGTAGTAGAGGTTCAGTCGCTGCCGTTTCGGGCTGACCGAGATGCCGGAGATCACGGAAATTTTGTCGCGCCGGTAGACATGACGATGAATCGGAGTTTGCCCTACCGGAGCCCAGGTCTTGGCGACATGGGGAAGGAGGAGAAATCCGGACTCGTCGGCAAACACTATGTGGGCGCCCAGCCGAGCGGCTTTTTTTTTATCCGCGGCCACTGTCGGCGTTTCCATTGCTCGACCGCTTGGTCGTCACACTCGATCGCGCGCCGTTCGGGTTTCTGATGACTCCACTTCAGACGATGCATCAACCGCCCAATGTGATTGGGGTGGTAGTCGACTCCGAACTCGTCGTCGATGAGCAGGGCGATGCGCGCCGTCGTCCACAGGTTCGTGCGGTAACCACGAGCCATCGGCCCTTTGAGCAGCAGCCTGATCAGGCCCTGCAGCTGTTTCGGCCGCAACTTAGGCGGTCGCCCCGGGGAGAAGCGAACGCGCAATGCCTGCTCTCCGCCGCGCCGCCGCGCATGGTACCAGCGCATGACCGAGCTGGCTCCGCAGCCAATGCGCCGCGCCGCTTCATTGAGTGAACAACCAGAATCCACTAAGGCCAAAGCTCGCCGGCGACGGTCTTCCAGCAGATCGGCACTTCCCTTTGGTCTGGGCATAGGTGTTCAGGCGGAGAAGCAGAGCACCTACATTATTGGCTTCTTTCTAGAGGAAAGCTATTACATTCTTTATACGTTGCTCAATATAATCGCGAGAAAGGCACTGAGTTTCAGCCCATTGACGCAGGCAGGCTGGGCAGACTCCTCCCGTATCGAATGTGTTCCATTCGAGTCCGCAGCTTAGAATATACGCATGAAAAGTGTCACTGGAGACTCCATGCAACTCCGTGCCGCGTTGCTCATCGTTGATGTCCAGGTCGGGCTGGTGGAGCTAATGTCCGCTGAAGTCCAGAGGAGCGTTCTGCCGAGAATAAAAACGATGCTGACCAAAGCCCGCGCTTCGGAAACACCTGTGATCCACATTCAGCATGACGGGGCAAAGGGCCATCCGCTGGAGACCAACACAGAAGGATGGAAAATTCACCCCTTGCTCAAGCCAGCCGATGGCGAGCCCGTCATCAGGAAACGGGAATCGGATTCCTTCTTCGAAACTCCGCTTCAAGGGGAACTGGAAAAAAGAGGGATCACGCAGCTTATCGTTGTGGGAGGCATGACGGAATACTGTGTGGACACTACTTGCCGCCGCGCGACGAGTCTCGGTTACGACGTTACGCTCGCAAGCGATGCCCATCTCACGAGGGATTCCAAAGTGTTGACCGCCGCAAATATCATTGCCCACCACAACTTCGTGCTCGATGATTTTGGCGCTGGAGACCATGTGGTCAGGGTCAAGCCTGCGGACGAGATCATTTTCTGAAGTGAGTTGGGGATTCTCACGGAGATCAACCGTGACGGACGAAGTCGTCTTTCATCACGGAACCACGATGGTGCGCCGTCTGCGTCTTGCCCCCGGCGAGGCTATGCCGTGACATCGCGATCCATTTCGAAGAGTGGCAGTAGTTTTGGGAGGCGATCTCCTCTCGATTGAGTACCGCAACGGTGGTGATCCGATTACCGTGCAGATTACGGCGGGTCAAGTCGAGTGGGAAGAACCGAGTGCCCGTGTTCACCGGGCGGTGAATATCGGCAAGCGGCTTTATGAGCAAGTCACTGTCTTTCTCCTCGATAGCCCAGACGCGGTGGCGCAGCCAACCGAGGAATAGCGCGAGGTAAGCCGCCAGACTCACCGACTCCCGAATCGCTTGTTCCCTGATTCAATTCGCGTACCAATCGGAATGCGCCGACCAGCGGGAGCACGAAAGGGATTGCGTCTCAGTCCACTGGTGGAGATACACGGGGCAGACGCCTCCCGTGTCGAACGTGTTCCACTCATGCCCGCAGTTGCGGGACCAGCGGTCTTCCTTGCGCGGCGACCAGCCGCATAGGGGGCAACGGATTCGGGGGCCGGATGGGTCGGGGCTCTTTTCTTGCTCAAGCTCGCGATCCGAAACAACTGACGACTTGACAGCGTCGTTTAACATCGCGGCGGATTCCTGCCTACGAGTCGCGTGTCCTGACAACGCCGTCCTACCCGTCTCTGCGCTCAAGATTTCGTCTGCACGAGCGCGTTGAATTGGCTGGAGGAACGGCTAATATGGTCTTGCTTGGGGAGATTTGAATTGGGTTCCTGTGTTGAGTGCTTCCTTGTCCTACCGCCCAGCGACAGAACTCCAAGGGAGCATCCCAAAATTTCGAGGGCAAGAAGTATAAAGACACTCGCATTAAACCACACAGTCCAATCACCGGGCGCGACCATGAGCACATTGTTTCCAGATGCATGCAGGAAGTGCTCATAAAGATCGGCACTCAAGGCAGCCAAAAAGAAAATTATCGAGACCAAACCAATGAGCTTGTCGCTGATCTTCCACAACGCAATCGATACGCCCCCATGTAGTAAGGTCAACAGAACTACTGCCAGCCAGCTTACGCTGTTGTTTGGGGCTGGAAGAACGCTCGCGGCAAGAAACAGGTGCCAGATCGCGACGATCCAATGTGCAACAACAATTAGTAAGGCGAGAGTCCGTAGCCTTGTCATAGTTTGGGTAATCTCTTCCTGATGGAGTTTGTCCCCGTTCTGCGTTAAATTCTACACTCGGTTTCTCGCTGAGTTCAGGATTTCGCCTGTGGCCAGCGGATGCGTGAGCCGGAAGAATCGTGGCTCTTACCTTCCTCAAGCTCGCGATCCAAAACGATGGATTTCGCAGAGTCACTCACAGAACTGATGTTGCCTCTCAGACGAAGAGCCGATTCTGACCTTCCCCGATCTCCGCAGGTCGGAGAACACTCCTCGTCGTCTTTGCCCACGTGATTAACGCGATTGCTCACAGGATAGCAGCGCCACCATGAGCCGAGCATCGAAAGGCTTCAACAGGTCGGATGCCGTAGCCACGTCGTTCATTCCCGGATCGAGCCACAGGTCATAGCCATATGGATGAGGATAACGGGCATTCGGTCGTGCACAGGTGAGGTCACGGCATTCGGGGTAGTGGTAAGAATCGAGAAGGTGTTGACCAGTTCCCGATTGGGCCTCTCCAGCGATCCCAGATTCCTGCAAACGCGTGATCCCAGCCCATGGTCGTTTCGCCTTGCACGTATTTGCAGGTACTTGGCAGTCTCCCGCAAACCTGTAAGTAGCTGTAGGTTCAGGTGAACTAGCTCTGAAAAGGCCGGCGTCGGGAGATGTTCCCATGCGCTCTGGGCAGATGGGTCGCTATTGAGTATCACGCGATCCGATCATCTGATGGTACTCGTCAACGGCGTCATTCCATTCTTGGAGATCGGCATCGGTCAGAAACTGCATATTCTGCTCGGTAACAATCCGGCCCGTTTTGTTCATCGCGTAGACCAGTGCGGGGTCCATCCCAGACTCTCCGGCTGCCTGCACGAGAGCTCTCCAGGTTTCTTCCTGTGATTCAACGCTGAGAAATTCGGCGACTGCGGACTCGGGATTAAAGAAGAGCGGATCGTGTGGTCCGGGTTCGCGTCCGAACTTTTCCCGGAACAACCGTTTTTGTTCTGTAATCGCTTCAGCAGTTGTGTAATCAATGGGGATGGCCTTCTTGGCGTGCGCTTCTGATGCCCGCTTGCCACGGGATTTCCACTGTCGCGGCCTTCTCGGCATGATTGGTAACCTCCGATGATTTTACTGGGCCGTCCGCCTGAATGCATTCGGTTGGTGCCCGGTAGTTCTGCCTGCAACGTAACACCTTTTTTCGCGGTACGGATTACGGTACGTAGATCTTTCAGCTTGTACGGACTACCAAGGACTTAGGGGGCCGCCCGCCTCTTGCAAGTCGTTGGATTTCCTTATCGTGGTTGTTCTTTCACGGCGGTAACACGAGGTCGAGATTTCGGCAGAAGCAAAGGTCGCCGGCGAGAACGGGCATCACTACACGTGCGCGCCTGCCGCAAAAGCAAGCTGCTGGGAGCACTCGGCTGTGTCAAGACTGTGTCAAAACCCCTTGAGTTTAAGGCTCAGGAGATATGCTTGAGCGAAGAGCAGACTCCCCAAGTTATTGTTTTTTCGAGAAGTCGTTAGAACGAGAAGAACGTTTAGAGCGGGAGGGCGTGCGCCCAAGGCAGGTGCGCTACCAGGCTGCGCTACGCCCCGACTTCTACGATTATAGCTGACCGCTTCCGATCAGGTTGTAACCCACGCCGCGCGCTTACGGAGGTATAATTCCGGGTTGACATGCAAAATCCCCGTTATGCCCTGGTGGCCTACGTAAGGAATGCCGTCGGGGAATTTGTTGAGAACCTTCGGCAGGTACTTCATCCCGATCTGCCCCATCTGCCCGCTCATGTGACCATCCTTCCTCCTCGCCGGTTGCAGGGCGGGGAACTGGCGGCGCTGGAGACTCTCGAGGATGTCTGCAGCCAGGTTCAGCCTTTCGAGGTCACTCTCGGGGATGTCGAAACCTTCGTCCCCGTGACTCCGACGGTCTTCATCCGGGTGGCCCACGGTGCCCACCGCATGCAGGAACTGCACGATCGATTGAACACCCGGGCGCTCGCCTCCGTCGAGGAGTGGCCATACATGCCGCACCTGACGATCGTGAAAGTCAGCAGCGAGGAACTGGCGCAGACGGCGTATATTTTCGCCCGTGACCGTTTGGCGATGTTCGAGGGCAGCCGCCATATCCCCCTAAACGAGCTCACCTTCGTACGCGAGCAGGAACAGAACCGTTGGGTGGACCTGGCTGGAATCCCGCTGGGCCGCAGCCTGGTCCGCCCGTGAAGTGGGGAGTGGCTAGACGTTTTCAGGTCCTTCGTGACTGGAAGTCTCTCAGGGTGACGTCATATGGGAGAGGAACGGCGTCGCGCCAGCCTCACGCTCTTCCACCCTCTACGCCTCTACGTGACCTTCTGATTGTCCGGATTCCTGCTTCCATCGGTAGGTCATGTCCCGAAGTACAAATCCCTCCCGTGCATTGCTAAGCACTGAAGGCGAGCGTAAACAAGGAGTTGGACTCGCTGTGCAAGCCGCCTCGGGCACCCTTCCCCCAGCGAATTCAGAGCGGGCTTCTGGAGGTTTCATGCAGATTGGGGTCTACGGAGCAGGGTACTTAGGTACAGTCGTATCCGCCTGTCTGGCGGACTTCGGCACCCCCGTCAGCTGTTGCCATCCCGATAGTTCCCAAATGGTCGCGATGGCCCAGGGCAACGTCCCGTTTCACGAAAAGAACCTTACCGAAGTCATCAAACGTAACGTGCGCTCCGGGCGGCTGGCGTATTCGACCGACATCGAATCCTTTGCCCGCAAGGCGCAGGTGATCTTTCTGGCCGAGGACAGCCCCCAGCATCTGACCGATCTGGCGATTCGCATCGCGCGGGCCGCCCCTAAGCCTTCGATCCTTACCATCGTGACTCCGGTTCCGGTCGGCACGGCGTCAGCGGCCGAGAAGCGGATTGCCGAGGCCGGCTTGCGAGCCACGGTAGTCTCGCAGCCCATGTTCTTTACGCCAGGCTGCGCGATTGAGGATTTCAATTGGCCGGACCGCATCATTCTGGGCACCGATTCGAACGATGCCGTGCTGGCGCTCAAACAGATTTTCCATTCCCTGGTGATGCGCGGCGTTCCCGTGATCGTGACCAATCACGAGACGGCCGAACTGGTGCGGGAATCGGCAACTGCTTTTGTGGCCACCAAGATTTCTTTCATCAACGAGCTGGCGAGTTTGTGTGAACGGGTGAACGCGGACGCAGTCAGTCTCTCGCTCGCTCTCGGCTTGGACAAGAAGATCGCGCCCCGCTGCCTGCAGCCCGGAGCTGGGATGGGCGGTTTGTTCGCGGAGTCCGATATGGATTCGCTGGCCGACCTCGCGCAGCGTAACGGAGTGTCGCTGAAGGTTTTGAGTGCCGCGCGCGAAGTAAATCACGGCCTGGCCGATCAGGTGATTGAAAAGATTTCGAAATGCGTCCAGTCGGTGCAGAACAAGGACGTGGGAATTCTGGGCTTGGCTTTCAAGCCCAACACCAATTCCGTGGCCGGTTCGTCGTCGGTGCGGCTGGCCAAGAATCTGATTGCTCAAGGTGCGCGAGTGCGAGCCTACGATCCCGTCGCCCTACCGGACGCGCGCCTCGAACTGAACGGCTCTGTGTTTTATTGCGAGTCTCCCTACGCCGCTGCCGAAGGGGTGGACGCTTTAGTGGTCGGCACCGGTTGGCCGGAATTTCGTGGGCTCGATTTCAGCCGCATCAAACAAATGCTTCGACGTCCGCTGATCGTGGACACAAAAAACCTGCTCGACTCCGTCCGCCTTCGCGCCATGGGATTCGAGTACGTCGGCGTAGGCCGCGGCTAACAGGCGTTCTGGTTTCTTACTGTTTATTCTCCACTAATCTCTAGCGCCACCGTCATCTTGAGGGACGCCAGTCCCGAAGGATCTGGTGCGTAGTACGAAAGCCACCGGGCCACGCACGGCACTCCGTCCGAGTTGTTATAATCGCAAGTACGCGGTGGGAGTAGCTCAACTGGCAGAGCACCGGACTGTGGCTCCGGACGTTGCGGGTTCGATTCCCGTCTCCCACCCCAGAATTCAAAGCCTGGAGTGCTTTCCTCGGCGTCAACGGTCTTTCCTGGGAATTATAGGCGCGCCTCACATCGTTTCGGCGTACGCGAATGGCCTGTCTCCGCTGCTTTTCCAGAAGTACGCAAGAATGATCACGCTCGCGACCGCGGCGTAGGCACACCACAATGAGGTAAACGCGTAACGCTTGAGAGCCATCACGACCAGTAGAATCGCCAGGTTCGCGGCGCCAAAGATTACCATGTCCTTGACCTTTGAGAAGAAGAGCGAGCCGCAGGTTGCAATCACGTAGAGGACAGCAACCGCCATATTGTTTGTGGCTGGATTGATGTACACGAGACTATCTCCCTTGATGTAGACCTGAAAAGGATACGCGGTAAGCCCCCACAGAATATAAAGCGCGGTTGCGGTGCCGATTACCAGGAACGGCAGCATCCGCCTGCGGCTCTTGACGTCAGGCTCGAACAACAACACACTTAGGGGCAGAAGAAATGGCAGAAGGCCCTGAGCATAAAGCATGAAGGCCGCACCCATGTTGCGCGCAACCGCGGGCGAGAGAATGCCGTCCAGCCCAAGCCAGACGAATCCTTCCATGAATTGATGAACGGCGAAGAGTGCGGGCAGAGCGGCAAAAAGAAGTTCGCGCCTGTGCTTCACTTTCGTCAGTGTAGCTACCCCAATCGTCCCGAGAACTCCGCTGCCCACAAAGTTAGCTGTCGCTGAAAAACACATGTATCCATCCCCTAGTCGCGTAACATCATACGGCTTTTTACGTTCTTCAGGCTGCCGATGTTAGAGGGGGATGACGGTCATCGTAACTGTGATTTTGTGATCCGCGGACGGCGCCAGTTCGACGGCATTTTCCAGGATGTTGCTGCCTTCGACGCAAACCATGTGCTGCCATTCGTCATCGCCCAGATCAGACAATGCTCGCGCTCCGTCGGCCCACGGATTCCAGATCACGGTGGTGTTTGAATTCTGCTTCCTAATTTGGATGGAGCGATTGAGGACAGGATCGAGCAGCTGCAGCGGGTTCTGGGTATTCATATAAGCGTTGTCGGTCGGCGAACTTATGACCACGTCGCCCTTCTGCTTTTTCTTCTTGTTCGAGTCGGTGTTGTCCAGATAGGCGACGCCATCTAAGCCGCGGATGCGAACCTTGCGGACGTCTCCCACCCTGTAATAAGTATGCAAGGCCTGTTCAAAGCGGAACGGCTTGGCGCCGGTATTGCTTATCGTGAGCTCGAGTTTCAGTTCACTCCCGAAGGTTGCCCGATGTAGCAGCCGGAAGTCGGCAGGCCACCATCGTCGAGTGTCCGGTTCGCTTTGCGTGCACATGCTGACGGTGATGCCGTCGGCAGTTTGCTCGATGGATTCGAGCATCCATATTTTCGTACGAACGAAACCATGCGCGGGTGCGTGGTCATCATCGGCTTTGGCTCGAAACCAGGGAAAGCAGATCGGTATGCCGCCGCGAACGGCTTTGCCTTCCTCCCAACGAGCCTGGCGGCTCAGGAAAATCGCCTCTTCGGCGCCGGCTGGCCTCCAGGAAGTGACTTGAGCGCCGTGCAGGTGCATCTCTCCGATGGATTGTGGTGCGGTTAAGCGCACTTTGGGCAGTCCGGCTGCATCAGCCAAAACCTGAGCGCGGCCCGCAATTCCAAAGCGGCGATCGAGTTCTTCGGTTGTGAGGGCCGTGTGCGTCATAGGTGACGGAATTTAGGACGCTAGAGTTTTCGTCTCCGAACGCGAGTGTACGGGTGGTCGCCGAATGGCACAACTGGGAGTTTTCATAGTTGGGGAGTGTGGGGGGCGGCCCTCTGGTTCGAGGTCATTATTTGCTTGAATCTTCGTCCGTGGATTCTTAATCTTTATGGTGCCGCTTCTTCTGGATTTGTCTTTGGGCCTCCTAATTTTGCTAGTGGTGCAAGTGCCCGCTATCAAATATAAATTCGACCTGAATTCATGAGTGAGCCAGGCACACCTGTATTTACCTATGGCCGTGTGATTCGAGGAAGACATGGAAGCTTCAGCAAACCCGAAACGCATTCTCATCCTCGGCGGCGGTTTTGCCGGTGCTTATACTGCGGTGTACCTGCAGAAGGCGCTGTCCAGAGCGCCGGACGTTGAAGTGATGCTGGTCGCGCAGGAGAATTTTGTCCTCTTTACGCCAATGCTCCACGAGGTGGCGGGAAGCGACGCCGCAGCCACGGACGTGGTTCAACCGCTGCGCAAAATGCTGCGGCACACGAACGTGTTGATCGGGGACATCGAATCCATTGACCTCGAAAAGAAACAGGTGCGAGTCCGGCAGAGTGATTTGGTGCACCATCGCGACCTGACCTACGATCAGCTCGTTCTGGCGTTGGGGTCGGTGTCGAATTTCTACCACACGCCTGGGATCGAAGAGCACGGATTGACCATGAAGACGCTGGGCGACGCGCTGGCGGTGCGAAATCGAGCCATTGACGCGCTGGAGCTGGCGGATGGCGAGCCGGATGAAGCGCTGCGCAAGGCCATGATGACGGTAGTTGTAGTGGGCGCCGGTTTCGCCGGGGTTGAGACCGTAGGGGCAGTGAACGATCTGATGCGGGAGGCGTTGAAGTTTTATAACAACTTGAGCGAGGACATGCTGCGAATTGTCCTGGTCGATGCCGGCAAAATGATCCTTCCAGAGTTGGGCGAGAGCCTCGGCCGTTATTCTGAAATCCAGCTTGGGCGGCGTGGGGTAGAAATTCACCTGAACACCGCTGTCAAGGGTTACGACGGGAAGGAAGTTGTCCTGGGAGACGGTACAAGAATCGCCAGCAATATCATTATTTGGACTGCGGGCATCACCCCGGTGCCGATCCTGGCGAGTCTTACGTGCGCCAAAGAGCGCGGCCATGTCGTCGCCGACGAATATCTTCAAGTGCCAAACTGCCCGGGGCTTTGGGCGTTAGGGGATTGCGCGCAGGTGCCGGATTTGACGAATCCGGGAAAGTTCTGTCCACCCACGGCGCAACACGCCACGCGGCAAGCTCCCGTGGTGGCTCACAATATCGTGGCGGCCATGCGCGGGCAACCTTTGAAGCCGTTCAAGTTCAAAACCCTGGGTTTGCTTGCTACCATCGGACGGCGCACCGGGGTGGCGGAGGTAATGGGCTTCCATTTCTCGGGAATTGTTGCATGGGCGATGTGGCGCGCCATTTACCTGAGCAAGCTTCCGGGCCTGCAAAAGAAAGTTCGCGTGTTACTCGACTGGACGCTTGATCTCTTTTTCTCGAAGGACATCGTGCAATTGCGGGCATTGCCGTCGGGGACCTTGTCTGGCGTCAAAGGTGGTCCGGCGGTCCTCGGCAATGAAAAAACATCTTCCGCAGGCGAACGCAGGGAGAAGATCGCGTGATCTTCGACTAATAATCAACGGGTATGCGGGACTCAAACTAGAGTTGCGAAAAGAAGCACTGGCTGTAGACCATGTACGTTCAACGGACACTCAAAACGATTGTTGTTCTCTGCTGGCTCGGGACAGCCTCGTTTGCTGGAACTGCTGAACCGCCGCTGAGCCCTACGAATATCTTTGCGCCAGTATCCACGCCGGCTAACACAATTTTTGGTCTATCTGTTTTTGTGCTGGCCGTTACCGCCACCATATTTGTCGTCGTTTTCAGCCTCCTGGCCTATGCGGTTGTGCGCTTCAGGAAGAGGACGGACGATGACGGTCGCGAGCCTCCACAAGTTTACGGCAGCAATCAAGTGGAATTGGCATGGACGGTTATTCCGGTGCTCATCGTGGTGGCGCTGTTCATGGCGACGGCACGAGTGATCGGCAGCGTCCAAAAAGCCGCCCGTCCGAGCGATGCAATTGAAGTGATCGCCATCGGCCATCAGTTTTGGTGGGAGTATCGCTATCCCGGGCTGCATGTCGTGACTGCGAATGAATTGCACGTACCGGTCAGCGACCCGGCGCATCCTACTCCGACCTTCATCAGATTGCTTTCGGCGGATACAGACCACAGCTTCTGGGTTCCGCGCCTCAATGGCAAAACGGACCTGATTCCCAACCATCCGAACAGCATGTGGATTGATCCGCGTGAGACCGGGCTTTACCTGGGGCAGTGCGCCCAATATTGCGGAACGCAGCACGCCAAGATGCTGCTGCGAGTTTATGTTCAGACGCGAGATGAGTTTGATCATTGGATTCAGGAACAAACTCAACCCGCCCACATGAACGACGCAGCTTCCGAGGGGCAGCACATTTTTGAGACGACTGCCTGCATCAATTGCCATGCGGTTGCGGGAACTGTGGCGGATGGGCGCTTCGGTCCCGATCTGTCGCACTTGATGAGCCGTGACACGATTGCTGCGGGGGCGGCGCCGAATACGGCAGAGAATCTTCGGCGATGGATTCAAAATCCTGACTCCATAAAACCAGGATCGCGAATGCCGGCAATGGAGTTAAGCGATCGAGAACTCGATGCCGTGACTGCCTATCTGACGACGCTTCGCTAAGGCGTGTCGAGGAGAAAAACGTTCGATGTCGACTGATTCAATCGCTTTGCCCGGGAGTTACGAGGCTTCTCGGCCGCTCGTCGATCGGCTTCACGAGTGGGTGACGACCGTTGATCACAAGCGGTTGGGGATTCTGTACATCCTTTTTGCTTTGTCCTTTCTCGTGGTTGGCGGGATTGAGGCTACGATCATGCGCATCCAGCTGATCCGGCCGCAGAACGATTTCGTCTCGCCCGAAGTGTTTAACCGTATGTTCACCATGCATGGGACCACGATGATTTTCTTCGTGGCCATGCCGCTCGTATTCGGATTTGCGAACTATCTAGTCCCGCTGATGATTGGCGCGCGCGACATGGCATTTCCGCGTCTCAACGCTTTTAGTTTTTGGCTGTCGGCATTCGGAGGCATCCTTCTTTACTTCAGCCTGGTAGGAGCGAATGGCCTGTATGGGGCGGGGAATGCCCCGGATGTGGGATGGTTTGCCTACGCTCCATTGACGGCGCAGACGTTCTCTCGGGGGCATAGCACGGATTTCTGGACGCTGGCGGTTTTGGTTTCGGGCTTCGGAAGCATTGGCACGGCGATCAATATTTTGACTACGATCTTGTGCCTGCGCTGCCCTGGCATGAAGCTGGGGAAAATGCCGCTGCTCGCCTGGCTCAACCTCGTGATGGCAGGATTGGTACTGCTTGCGATTGGTCCGCTGACTGCGGCGCAGATCATGTTGAGTCTGGATCGCTACCTCGGGGCACATTTCTTCGACACGCAAGCCGGGGGCTCGGCCGTAATCTGGATGCACTTCTTTTGGATCTTCGGGCACCCCGAAGTGTACATTCTCGTGATCCCAGCTTTCGCCGTCGTTTCTGAAATCGTTCCGGTATTTTCCCGCAAGGCGATGTTTGGATATCCGATCATGGTGGCCGCGACCGTGGCCATTGGCTTTTTAAGTATGGCGGTTTGGGCTCATCACATGTTCACCGTCGGGATGAGCTCGAATGCCAATACCTTTTTTGTGCTTTCGACCATGGCCATCGGAGTTCCCACCGGGATCAAAATCTTTAACTGGCTGGCGACCATGTGGGGTGGAAAGATTCACTTCCAGACGCCGATGCTGTTCTGTATCGCGTTTCTGTTCCAATTCCTGATTGCTGGTCTTACCGGGATCATGTTGAGTGCGGCGCCCTTCGATTGGCAACTCGGCAATTCCTACTTTGTAGTTGCGCACTTTCACTACGTGATCGTGGGAGGAATTCTGTTCGCGCTTTTCGGCGCGTTCTACTACTGGTTCCCGAAGATGACGGGAAAGATATACAAGGAAACGCTGGGCAAGCTGCACTTCTGGCTGTTTGTGATCGGATTTCACCTGACGTTTGACTTCATGCATGTTCCCGGACTGTTGGGCATGCCACGAAGAATTTATACCTACGAGCCCGGCCGCGGTTGGGACACCTGGAATCTGATTGTGACGATCGGGGTGTTTTTTCAGGGTCTGGGTATTTTGATATTCGTCGGCAACCTGCTGTGGTCTCGCGTCAAAGGTAAAGCCGCTGGCAGCGATCCCTGGGACGCGTGGACCCTGGAATGGACCACTAGTTCACCACCGCCAGCCTATAACTTCGCGACAATTCCAACGGTGAAGAGCCGGCGCCCTCTGTGGGACCTCAAGCACCCGGAAGATCCGGACTGGAAGTACGAATAGCTGAGGAAAATGCAATGAGCGCGACAGTAGTGACGATGCCGGAGCGGGAACGCCAATGGGAACTCCCATCGCGCGGACATGTAGCGATGTTTGCTTTGATCGTCGCGGAGTCTGCGATTTTCGTCATCTTCGTTGTCGCATACCTTTTCTATCTGGACAAGAGTCTGACCGGACCCACGCCAAAGGAAGTTCTCGAAGCACCGATCTTTTACAGCATCTGTTTGCTTTCCAGCAGCATTACGATTCACCTTGCGGTGAAGGCCCTCCGTGCAGGGAACGTCGGGAGTTTCAGAGCCTGGTGGTTCGGGACCATAGTGCTGGGCGCTGCCTTTCTCTATGGCACTGCGCACGAATGGCATCGGCTTATTTACAAGGATGGACTGACGATCACTACGAACCTGTTCGGCACGACCTATTATTCCCTGGTCGGCCTGCACGGGTTTCACGTGATTGTGGGCCTGATTTGTCTCTCCACGGTGATGGCTTTCGCGCTGCTTGGCGATGTGCAGCAAGAGCACACCTATCGCGTGGATGTGTTGTCTCTCTATTGGCATTTTGTGGATGTGGTTTGGATTGTGGTTTTCTCGGTCGTTTACATCATTGGACGGTAAGGAAAGGGTCGGAGAATGAGTTCGCAGCCGGTGAACACACGAGTGCCGAGCAAAATCGAGTTGCCGGCGCCGACGGCGTGGCCGATTGTCGCGGCTTTTGGTGTGGCCTTGTTATTCGCCGGACTGGTGACGAGGGCAACAGTCAGTATCCTGGGTGCAATCTTGACTGTCACTGGGTGGATCGGATGGTTTTGTGACGTACTGCCGCACGAGAAGCACGAATCGGTTCCGGTTTCACCTGAAGTGGTGCCTATCGTTACGACCCGCCCCGAAGTGGCGCGAGTGGATTTGATTACCCACGAACCACACCGGGCACGACTGCCTCTTGAAATCTATCCAATTTCTGCGGGAGTGAAAGGTGGCCTCGCCGGAAGTGTTGTGATGGCGGTTCTCGCGATAATTTATGGAATCGTTGCGTATCACAGCATTTGGTATCCCATCAACATTCTGGCTGCGGGCTTTTTCCCCACCCTCGGGACAACCGAGGAAATTTCTGCGTTCCACCTCGACGCTTTGATCATTGCTTCCATCGTACATTTGATTACGTCGCTGCTGGTCGGCCTCCTTTACGGTGCGATGCTTCCGATGTTTCCACGTCGCCCTATTTTGTTGGGCGGCGTGATCGCTCCCATTTTATGGACTGGGCTGCTGCACAGCGCGCTCCAACTGCTGAATCCCGAGCTCAGCGACAGGATTAACTGGCCGTGGTTCGTCGTAACTCAAATGGGATTCGGTATCGTAGCCGGCATCGTGGTTTCAAAACAAGAGCGCGTGCGGACCTGGCAGCACCTTCCTTTTGCGATTCGCGCCGGCATGGAGGCGCCGGGAGCGATGGACGAGAAGAACGAAGAGGGCCGGCAGCCATGAAGCGTCAAGCTACCTCTCTTACTTTCGCACTGTTCGCCGCGACAGCCTGCGTTGGCTGTAGCAGTGCGCCCGGCCGGCCCGGACCAGACTCTGAGGTTATCCCGCCCGACCAGATCGTGGAGTTCAATGTTCTCTATGCGAGCAACTGTTCGGGATGCCACGGTGCGAACGGCAAAGGAGGAGCGGCGGTTCCTCTCAGCGATCCTGTTTTTCTCGCCATCGCGGACGATACCGCGATTCGCCGCGTTGCCACCAACGGCGTGCCCGGTACCCCCATGCCAGCCTTCGCGCGGAGCGCAGGGGGTATGCTCACCGACCAGCAAATCGACGCCATTGTCAGCGGAATCCGCTCCTGGGCGAAGCCCGATGCTTTGCGCGGCGCCGGCCCTCCTCCTTATGCAGTGCAGGCTGCCGGCGATCCGCAGCACGGCGCCGACGTGTACGCCACCTACTGCTCGGCCTGTCATGGTCCTGACGGTAAAGGCGGCAAGAAAGCCAGTTCGATCGTGAACGGGTCGTACCTCGCTTTAGTGAGTGATCAGGATCTGCGAACGAATGTGATTGTGGGACGGCCTGAGTTGGGAGCTCCGGACTGGCGTGGCGATGTGCCCGGCCGGCCAATGTCAGCGCAAGAAATCTCTGACGTTGTCGCCTGGATGGCGGCACAACGGCCAAAGTTCCCGGGCCAACCGTATCCGAAAACGTCGATGGACCGCGGCGCTGGAGGGCTTCCATGACTGAAACCGAGGGAGTATCAAGACGCGCGATGCTTGTGAAACTCGGATTGCTTTTGAATGGTGTTGTCGGCGTAATTCTTGCAATACCGATTGTGCGCTACATTCTTTCCCCGGTGGCTCACGCGCGCAAGATCGGATATGAGTCGTGGCTGTCTCTGGGCGATCTGGAACAGTTTCCTGCGGGTCAAACCCGGCTCGCCACATATCGAAATCCAGTGGTGAATCCCTGGGATGGAGAAACCGCGGATATCGCCTGCTGGGTTCGAAATGTCGACGGTCAGAATTTTCAGGTCTTTGCCATCAATTGCGCCCACCTTGGATGCCCGGTTCGCTGGTTCCCGCAATCGAACCTCTTTATGTGTCCCTGCCACGGCGGCGCGTACT
Organism: uncultured Acidobacteriota bacterium; assembly: GCA_963838905.1. Taxonomy (GTDB): domain Bacteria; phylum Acidobacteriota; class Terriglobia; order Terriglobales; family Acidobacteriaceae; genus JABDBE01. The sequence goes on along the minus strand of CAWITE010000007.1, from coordinate 634,236 downwards.
ATCAGGATGGTTCGCGCGCTTCCGGGCCTCCACCCCGCGGTCTCTTTACGTACCACTACAAGGTTGCGGACGGAAAACTGTTCATCAAGGCCGGCGAAATGCCGACCACTGGGAGTCCAACCGCACATAGGATCGACGCGAGGGATACATGCGCGTGATCAGGGAAGTCTGGGAATGGCTTGATCAACGGCTTCAGCTTGGCGCGGATATTCGCGAAACCGCCGAGCATCGCGTGCCACGCGAGACTGCAAGTTGGTTTTATGTTTTCGGCAGCGCTGCGCTGACCTGCTTCATGCTGCAGATCGTCACCGGGATTCTCCTTGCTCTCATCTATGTGCCTTCGGCCGGAGAGGCCTGGAACAGCCTGCAGATTCTCAATCACGGTATTTCGCTGGGTTGGTTCATTCGAGGGTTGCATGGCTGGGGCTCAAATTTCATGGTGGCGATCGTCTTGATCCACATGGTGCAGGTCTTCCTTTTCGGAGCCTATAAGTTCCCACGAGAGTTGACCTGGATGATCGGCGTGTGCCTGTTGCTGATGACGCTCGCCATGGCTTTTACCGGGCAGGTACTGCGATTCGACCAGGACGCCTATTGGGGATTGGGAATCGGGGCATCGATTGCCAGTCGAGTCCCGGTGATTGGGCCGTGGGCTGTGAATCTCATGCTGGGCGGCCCGATTATTGCGGGTGCGACTCTTTCCCGGTTTTTCGCGGTACACGTTTTTGTTGTTCCAGGACTGCTGATCGCATTCATTGGCGTGCACCTGCTCATGGTGTTGAAACTGGGAGTGAATGAGTGGCCCATGCCTGGGCGGATCGTGCGACGCGCTACGTATCTGCAGGAATATCATGAGCTGACGCATAAAGAAGGGGTTCCATTCGTACCGTACGCAGTTTGGAAAGACGTCCTCTTTTCAGGCTTCATTCTTTTTTCGATTGCCGCGTGCGCCGTCTTTCTTGGACCTTTCGGTCCGAGCGGTCAGCCCGACCCGACGATTATTCAGACAGCTCCGCGCCCGGATTTCTTTTTTCTTTGGCTATATGCAGTCTTGTCGTATCTCCCACCATCGGCAGAAACCCCGATACTGATGATCGGGCCCGCAATCGGAATCGTCGCGCTGTTGCTGCTACCGTTTATCGCCGGCGAAGGTGAGAAGAGCTGGAAGCGCCGGCCCATTGCGGTTCTGACGATTCTATTGGTTGCGGTAATGCTGGGCAGTTTGACGCAGTTGGGCCTGCATACGCCGTGGAGTCCGATCATGGACGCATGGAGTAGCGTGCTGATCCCGTCGGAATATCTGCAAGGACGCACCGCGCTCGAGCGCCGGGGCGCTCTGGTTTTCCAGGCCAAGCAATGTCGCAACTGCCATTCGCTTGACGACATGGGCGGTAAGCGTGGACCGGCGCTCGACCGCGTCGCACTTCGCCTCACGCCGGACCAACTGATCCGCCAAGTGATCCAGGGTGGCGGAAACATGCCAGCTTACGGGAAAAACTTGAGCCCGGCTGAGACAACGGCGCTGGTGGCGTTTCTCGAGACTTTGCATCCGGCGGGACAGCCTCCAGCCGGTAACGCTGCCCGTGTTGTGCTGGGAGCGGGCGTTGGGGAATCATCCTCCACGGGCCCCTGAGGTTGCCTATGTCTCCCGCGATCCAAACCATTTTGCAAACCTGGGTTCTCCCAGTGCCGGTTACGCTTTGTCTGGTTGCTACGGCGCTCATCTACCTGCGGGGCTGGCATCGACTGCATGGTCTTCTTCCGAACGTGATATCAGTTTGGCGACTGGCTGCTTTTATGAGTGGGCTGTTCGCCCTTTGGATCGCAGTCGGATCTCCTCTCGCAGTTTTTGATGACGAACTGCTTTCAATCCACATGATTCAGCACATCCTTCTTATGGCAGTCGCTCCTCCATTGATTTTGTTGGGAGCGCCGGCCCTGCCGCTTCTGCATGGGCTGCCGCAGAAGTTCGTTCGTTCTGGCTTGGGTCTGTTTCTGCGCTGGCCGCCAGTGCAATGGATGGGGCACACCCTGACCCACCCGGTATGCTGCTGGCTAGCTGCCACTGTCGCCTTGATTGGCTGGCACACTCCGACTGCTTTTGAATTGGCACTGGGTTCGAATTTTTGGCACGAGATCGAACACGCATGCTTCTTCGCGACCTCGATTCTGTTCTGGTGGCCCGTGATGCAGCCCTGGCCGAGTGTTGGGAGGTGGCCACGATGGTCGATTCCGCTCTACCTTTTTATTGGAATGATGGCGAACGATGCGCTATCGGCGTTTCTTGCTTTCTGCGATCGGGTTCTGTACCCCTCGTATGCATCCGCCTCCCCGCTCTTCGCAATTTCACCGATTGACGACCAGGCACTCGCGGGCGCTTTGATGTGGGTCTTTGGGAGCTTCGTCTATCTCATCCCAGCGGTTGTCATTACGCTTCAGATGCTCTCGCCTCAGGGCTCGTACTCTCACAATTTGTCCAATGCGCAAGAGATCGAGATTAATTTTTCCGTGATTGCGGCAGAACCACCTATAACCGTTTGATGATTACCGCTGTCAGGTCATCCTGTTGGTTGGTTCCGTTGGAGAATTTTGTGACTGCGTCGTAGAGTTGCGCAATAATCTCCGGTGGAGCGAGTTGTCGTGAGGCGCGAATCACTTCTTCCATCCGCGCAACACCAAATTGTTCGCCTTGATCGTTTTCCCATTCGAAGAAGCCATCTGTGGGCAAGATCACCAGATCGCCCGAGCCGAGCCGAAGTTGTGCTGGCGGATCGGAGCGGAAAAAAGGAAGGATGCCGAACGGGACTGCCTGCGGTTGAACGTCGATGAACCGATCTTCGGAGCGGGAATAAATAAAGAGTGGGCCGTGGCCCGCGGAGAGGATTTGGATCTCCGAACTATCAGGTCGGCACACCGCGGCCACGAAAGTAACAAAGCGCCCGGTCTGGAGGTCAGCGCCCAGGGCTTGATTGATGTGCTCGAAGGCTCCCATCAGGTCGTGATCCATGCTGAAGCTGGAGCGTGCATAAGCATGGCAGATTGCGGCGACCAGCGCGGGGCCAATGCCGTGCCCGGTGACGTCAGCCAGGGTTACGACCAGTTTCCCGTCGCGTTGTGCCTTCCAGTCAAAGTAGTCGCCTCCGGTATCGTCCGCGGGCTGGTTCCACCCGGCGATGTCAAACCCTGGAATCTGGGGGCGTTCCTTTGGAAGGAGAGACTGCTGGATGGATCGGGCGACTTGTAGATCGTGCTCAACCGCCTCCAGCTTGCGTTTGGTTTCCGCTTCGCGAAGAGCTGCCTCGACGTGCTTGTGGATCTGTCCCGCGACGGCGGCGGCGATCAAGCCGCCGATCAAAAGAAGGATGGCATTCAGGCTGACGCTGGTCTGCGTGACAGGGGCTGGTATACCAGGAACCGGAACCCGCCAGCCGAGATAATAAGCGGCAGAAAGGTAGGCGACACTCGCAACCGCTCCAGAAAGAATACAGATCCAGACATTCAACCGCAGCGTGGAAAGAATGATGAAGACAAAGAAAAGCAGCACTGCGGGAGTCGCCAGCGGCCGATATGCGGGCTCGATCTGGTCGCTCGTAAGGAATGCGATTGCAAAGGCGGGGATGGAAGTCTCCAAAAGTGTGCTGAGAACCCAGAATCCAGCCGGAAGGCTGCGCTCCGATCGCAGCGCTCGATTTACGTGCCACAGCATCCATACTTCGTAAATTATGAGCGAGGCCGCCAACCCAAATTGCCAGGCCCATGGAGTGGTAGCGGAAACCGTGCGGATGACGAATACACGCACGACCGTGACCATAATGAAAATCGCGACGACGCCCAATACACCGAAAATGCGGAGGCGCTCACTCTGCAACTCGGCATGGTGGAACGCGGCGGATTCAATTTTGTGGACAGGGTTGCTCGGCTGGTCTTTTTTCGCCACCGGAAACCTCCAAACTGTCTAGAACAGTTAGGTCAGGTGCTGCAGGCTGCGCCTCTCCCGGCTCGATCGGCACGGCTTAACTGGCGCCCTGATATGAAGCATGCCGAGCCTCGCTCGGTCGCTTCGACGGGGGCGTCCGGGCCTACGTGGTTGCCGGCTCTGTGCTGGCGTAAAGTACGACCACCGAGCGCGGTCCGACTCGATAGGTGCAGCCGGGGACGGATGGAGCGGCTTGCCATGAGACGATGTCCTGCGGTGAATCGAGATTTGTGTCGATCCATCGGCGCCATGGATCTCGACCGCAGTTATGTACCGGCGGCAGTTCGAAGTCGAGCGGTTCCCAGTAAGCATTCGCGATCAGATGAAAAAGCAGGTTTTCTTTTGGCAGCTCGGCGCCGAAGGCGAAGCTGCGCGAGTCCTCGCTCCAATCTGGTTGGCTCAGTTTTACACCGTGCCAGCCTTTGTTCGCCGCCTGTAGCATTTGTTGCAGAGTCTTGCGCTCGAGTTCCGCCTCTAGGTCTCGCAATAACCGCCGTGCGATCAGCAGACAGAGAAACCGCTGCACGTCCGCATGCTTCTCCACGAGGGTCCAATCGAACCAACTGGTTTTATTGTCCTGGCAGTAAGCGTTGTTGTTACCGTGCTGAGTGCGTCGCACCTCATCACCCATAGTGATCATGGGCACACCGAGCGAGAGCAGGGTGATGGTCAAGAAGTTCTTCACCTGTCGATTTCGCAGCTTCCCGACACGCGGATCATCGGTCGGACCTTCAACCCCACAATTCCAGCTCCGGTTATCGTTGGCGCCGTCCCGGTTGTTGTCGAGGTTTTCTTCGTTGTGCTTGCGGTCGTAGGAGACGAGATCGTTGAGTGTGAAGCCGTCGTGGCAAGTCACAAAATTCACGCTCTGCTCAGCCTCACGCTCCTTGTGACCGTAGATCTCGGGGCTACCCAGAAATCGGTCCGCGACGCGTCCTACGGAACCTGGTTCACCACGGACAAAACTGCGAACGTCGTCACGGAACCGGCCGTTCCACTCTTTCCAGCTGTCGCCGATGAAACTGCCGACCTGATACAAACCAGCTGCATCCCAGGCCTCAGCGATAATTTTGGTTTCCGCGAGCGAGGGATCTGAATCGATGTCCCAGAGGACAGGAGGGTTTGACATCAACTGGCCTACCGGATCGCGCGCAAGGATCGATGCGAGATCAAAGCGGAAGCCGTCCACGTGCATTTCCTCAACCCAGTAGCGCAGGCTGTCGACGATCATGCGACGGACGATGGAATTGTTTGCGTTGAGCGTGTTTCCGGTGCCGCTGTAGTTGGCATAGCGGGAGCGATCCTGTTCCAGGATGTAATAGGTGTTGTTGTCGAGGCCGCGGAAACTGAACGTTGGTCCACGGTGGTCGCCTTCCGCGGTGTGGTTGTATACCACGTCGAGAATGACTTCGATCCCCGCCCGGTGGAGTGCTTTGACCATGTCGCGAAACTCGTCCGCTGGTCCGAGCCGGTCCTGACGGGAACTGTATGCCTGGTGCGGCGCGAAAAACGAAACCGGTGCGTAGCCCCAGTAGTTGACCAGCCCCGGGGGACAATCCTGGGCATCGAATTGAAAGACGGGCAACAACTCAACGGCGGTGATGCCGAGCTTCTGGAGGTACGGAATTTTCTCGATCAATCCGGCAAACGTACCGCGTATCTTATCGGAGACGCCGGAACTCGGATCGCAGGTGAAGCCGCGCACGTGCATCTCATAAATAATCGTCTGGGAAGACGGCCTCCCGAGTGGTACGTCGCCTTCCCAGTTGTATGTGCTGGAATCGATCACAACACTCTTCATGGCAGTCGCGGCGTTGCCTTCGGCCTGTTGGGCAGCTTCGCGGCTGTAGTTCTTTGGAACCACCACACCCCGCGCGTACGGATCCAGGAGGACTTTGCTGGAATCGAATCGCATCCCGATTGCGGGGTCGTGGGGTCCATGAACTCGATAGCCGTAGATCTGGCCGGGCTGTACGTCCGGCACAAAAACGTGCCAGTAGTGATAGGTCCGGTGGGTTGCCGAATCAATGGGGATCACGCGTTCCGGCCGGGGGTCGTCTTCGTGGTCGAAGAGCAACAACTCCACCCCAGTTGCGGCGCGGGAGAAAATACTGAAGTTGACGCCACCTTCGCAGAGGGTGCTTCCGAGAGGAGCGGTTCGGCTTCTCTTTTCGGCCGCTGGCGAGATTCCAGAGTCTGTTGTGACAACATGATCCAGCGCGACGGCCATGGTTTACTTCCTGCCCAATTGATTTTTCGCCGCGGCCACCACTTCGTCCGGCTGAAATCCGAATTTCCTTTGAAGCTCTTTAAGAGGTGCGGATGCTCCAAACGTATTCATGCCAATGGTGTGCCCCGAAGTACCGACGTAGCGCTCCCATCCGAAGGTCGAGGCCTGCTCGATTGCCACGCGAGCAGTCACATCCGGCGGCAACACGCTGTCCCGATATTCTTTTGTCTGATGGTCGAAAATATCCCAAGACGGCATGGAGACCACTCGCGAACGAATGCCCTCAGATAGCAATTTCTCGTGAGCTTCGACCGCAAGCGAGACCTCACTGCCGGAAGCGATGAGGATGACTTCCGGCTTGCCGCCAGGAGCGTCGGCGAGCACATAGGCACCGTGCGCGACTCCGGACGCGGACGCATATTTGCCGCGATCGAGCGTGGGCAGCGGCTGGCGCGAGAGCGCCAGTACAGCAGGCTGGTGGCGCAACTGCAGGATGTACCGGTAAGCTTCAACTACTTCATTGGCGTCACCAGGCCGGAGCAAAACCAGCCCAGGGATTGCGCGCAGCGACGCCAGATGCTCCACTGGCTGATGAGTTGGTCCATCCTCTCCGTCACCCATGGCGTCATGCGTGAAGACCAGGATGGTCGGCAGCTCCATCAGGGCCGAGAGCCGGATGGCCGGTCTGGCGTAGTCGCTGAAAATAAAAAAGGTGGCGCCGAATGCACGGAGCTTCGATAGAGAGAGCCCGTTCACGACGGCCGCCATCGAGTGTTCACGGATGCCGTAGTGCAAATTCTTTCCTCCGGGGGTATCGGCCTGAAGGTTTCCCGCGCCAGGGAAGGTAAGGGTTGTCTTGTTCGATGGGCCCAGATCCGCCGAGCCCCCCAAGAACCATGAGATGTTTTGGGCAAGCACGTTCAGCACCTTGCCTGAAGCATCTCGACCAGCGATGCCCTTCGGGTCAGCGGGAAAAACGGGGAGATTGCGATCCCACCCTGTCGGAAGCTCGCGGCGCTGCATCATGTCAATCTCAGCCGCCAGGTCGGGATACTTGGCTCGGTATGAATCGAACAGTTTCACCCACTCCTGTCGAGTCGATGCTCCGCGTGCTCCCACACCAGCCTCGAAGTGATCGTAGACGCCATCGGGAACGTAGAACTTCGCGTCCTCGGGCCATCCGTAGGAGCGTTTGGTCAACCGGCATTCTTCGTCGCCGAGCGGTTCACCATGGGCTTCAGGCGTGTCTTGTTTGTTCGGAGAGCCATAGCCGATGTGGCTGTCCAGAACGATGAAAGTCGGACGGCCCGGGGTCTTGCGGAAAACTTCGAGAGCATGCTCGATGCGATCGATATCGTTGGCGTCGCCGACCCGCAGGACGTTCCATCCATACGCCAAAAACCTGGCCGCGACGTCTTCCGTAAACGTGATGTTGGTGTGGCCTTCGATGGTGATGTGATTGTTGTCGTAAACCCAGCAAAGATTATCCAGGCCCAGGTGACCGGCCAGCGACGCCGCTTCGGACGAAATGCCTTCCATCATGCAGCCATCGCCGCAAATGGCGTAAATGTTGTAATTGAAAATTTCGAAGCCTGGCCGGTTATAGCGGTTGGCGAGCCACTTCTGAGCAATCGCCATTCCGACGCTCGTAGCCACCCCTTGCGCGAGCGGTCCGGTCGTGGTTTCGACGCCTGAGACCCAGTGATACTCGGGATGACCGGGGGCCCTGCTATCGAGCTGCCGGAAGTGGCGGATATCATCGAGTGAAACCGAAGGTTTCCCCAGCGCTTCATATTCGGCGTCGACCGCCTGAGTCTTGGTGAGATGGAGCACCGACCAGAGCAGCATCGAGGCGTGTCCGTTCGAGAGCACGAAGCGATCACGGTTCGGCCAGATCGGATCCCGGGGATCGAAGCGCATGACCCGGTTCCACAGCGTATAGACCAGCGGCGCGAGCGCCATGGGCGTGCCCGGGTGTCCGGATTTAGCCTGCTGGACTGCATCGATCGAAAGCGTGCGGATGGTATTGATACAGAGCTGATCGGCTTCCGTCTCTGTCATTTTCGGAGTGATTGGACGAACAAGTGCGGCATTCATGGTGATCTCCTCTCATCCTTCTTTATGTTCTTCTCGATGTCCACGGGATTGCCGCGTAGGCGCGACAGCAGTTTCAGTACATCTGTCCTTTGCGTACCTTAGCGGTTGACGAAGTACAAATGCTGGAACCACAAAGGACACAAAGGTTCCCAAAGTGATCGTTCTTGACTCCTAGCTTTACGCTGCCAACTGTCCCGCAGCTGCTTTATCAGCAAACACCACCGCTTGATCCTGGCGCACCCGGCCGGCCGGGATTGACGTATCACCCTGACGCAAGCGGCCAAGCATCTCGACTTTTTCACTCCCCGTGACAAGCCACAGAATCCGGCGGGATCGATTGATAATCGGGTAGGTCAACGTCATTCGTCGCCTTCCCTGGTAGATTCCGGTAAGCGAAACGTCGGCGGCTGTAAATTCGAGCACCGGGTCGCCCGGAACCAGAGATGCAGTGTGGCCGTCGGGCCCGAGGCCTAAGTGGACAAGATCGAGTACGGATGGCGAGCCGGCAATCTCCCGAAGCGTTGCCGCATACCGTGCGGCGGCCGCTTCCAGATCAGGAGACTCAACCGGCATGGCAAGAATTTGCTCGGGACGCAGTGGCGCTTGCAGGCTTTCCCGCAGGTGAGTGAGGTTTCTGTCCGGGTCTCCCGCAGGTGCCACGCGCTCGTCGACTTGCGCCATGTAGACGTTTTGCCAGGGAACGTCTTCTCCGCTTAACGCACGCAACATTACCCAAGGAGTGTGGCCCCCGCTGACCGCAATGACGAAGCGACCACGAGCGGCAACCGCTGCTCGAGCTTCTGCAGCAATGAGAGCGGCAGCTTGTTGCGCGACGGACTCTGCATCAGCAAACACTTCTACTCTCATGTTCTCTCCACTGCGGCGACTCACGCAGCTTGCGCGGCACCGGCTGATCCCGCAGCCGCAACCGTCGGGTTGTGCCAGCCCGCAGCAGGCGTGACCCGCTTGACCTCATTCGGCCCCCAGGTTTTCGGGTCGTACGGATAAACCGGCGTAGCCTCCTTCAACACTGGGTCCACAATTCGCCACGCCTCCTCCACGTAGTCCTGCCGCGCGAATAGCGTGGCGTCACCTTCCATGGCGTCTCCGAGCACGCGTTCGTAAGCGTCCATCTCCTCCGCGCTGGGGTGGCGGCTCGCCAGCATTTCCGCAGTTATGCCCGTCATATCGTCTCCCGGAGCCATCACCGTCATTCCCATGGCGATGACGACATCCGGACTCACCCGAAACCTTATATGGTTGTGCTTCAGAGCGCTCGCGGGGAGTATTGCGGGAGCTTTGCGGAACCGGCCCAGGATTTCGGTGCACGTAACCGGTAAATTCTTTCCGGCTCTGATGTAGAAAGGGACCCCTTGCCAGCGCCATGAGTTAATTTCCAGCCGTAACGCTGCAAAGGTCTCGGTTTGGGAGTCGGGTTTCACTCCTTTTTCGTTGACGTAACCTTTGAACTGTCCGCGGACAAGGTTGCTCTGATCGAGCGGTGGCATTGCTTTCAGAACTTTGACCTTCTCGTCACGGACGGCTTCGCTGTCCGTCCTGACCGGAGGTTCCATGGCCAGGTTGCAGAGCACCTGAAACAGATGATTCTGGATTACGTCTCGAATGGTGCCGGTTTCATCGTAGAAAGCACCCCGGCCTTGCACCCCGAAGTCTTCGGCCATGGTGATCTGCACGCTCTCGATATAGGTGCGGTTCCAGAACGACTCCATGAAAGCGTTGGCGAAGCGGAACATGAACATATTGCGCACCGGCCGCTTTCCAAGGTAGTGGTCAATACGAAAAATGTTGCTCTCGCTAAAGGTTGCGTGCAGGATCCGGTTCAGCTCCTGGGCAGACTTCAGGTCGCTTCCAAAAGGCTTTTCAACAACGACCCGAGCACCTTTGGCAGATCCGGAGTTCGCGAGATGTTCGACAACCGGTCCAAACAGCGGTGGCGGAATGGCGAGGTAATGCGCAGGATGCTGAGCCCCACCAAGTGCTTTGCGAAGCGCGTCAAACGTCGCGCGGTCTGCGTAATCGCCATCTACGTAACGCAGCAAGCCGCTGAGCTTCTCGAAGGCCGCTGGATCCAGACCGCCGTGTTTTTCCAGGCTGTCCTTAGCCCGGGCGCGGAGCTGATCGAGGTTCCAGCCCGCCTTCGCCACCCCGATGACGGGGACTTCGAGATGCCCACGTTTGATCATCGCCTGCAGCGCAGGAAAGATTTTCTTGTAGGCCAGGTCGCCGGTTGCCCCGAAAAAGACCAGCGCGTCCGAATGAACAGCATTATTCATGTTGATCTCCTTTAGGCGGCCTGTGATTTTTCGACTGGTTTCTCATGGTGCCCGCCGAACTGAAAGCGCATGGCAGACAAAAGTTTGTTGGCGAAATCCGCCTCGCCGCGCGAACTGAACCGCTCGTAGAGTGCGGTCGTCAGAACCGGCGTTGGTACGGCTTCGTCGATGGCGGCCTTGATCGTCCAGCGACCTTCACCCGAGTCGGACACTCGACCGGCAAACTGAGAAAGAGCCGGGTCCTGGAGCAGGGCGGATGCGGTTAAATCGAGCAGCCACGAAGCGATCACGCTGCCGCGCCGCCAAACCTCCGCGACGTCAGGCAGGTTGAGGTCGTACTGATAGTGCTCGGGGTTGCGCAATGGCGTGGTCTCCGCGTCGATCGCGTGTTCCTGCTTGCCAACATTGGCGGAGCGCAGAATGCCTAAGCCCTCGGCATAGGCGGCCATAATTCCATACTCGATTCCGTTGTGAACCATTTTCACGAAATGGCCAGCCCCATTGGGTCCGCAGTGCAGGTAGCCCTGCTCAGAAGTGCCCGATGCCTTGTCGCGTCCCGGAGTGCGCGCGATGTCACCGATGCCGGGCGCAAGTGTCGCGAGGACCGGATCGAGGTGCTTTACGATATCGTTTTCGCCGCCAATCATCATGCAATAGCCTCGCTCCAGGCCCCACACGCCGCCGCTCGTGCCCACGTCCACATAGTGGATTCCCTTTGGCACAAGTTCCTTCGCGCGCCGGATGTCGTCCACGTAATACGAATTGCCCCCATCGATGAGGATGTCTCCTGATTCCAAGTGTGGCAGAAGGCCGGCGATGGTGTCATCGACGGCTGCAGCCGGGACCATCAACCAGACCGCCCGCGGCTTCTCCAGTTTCTTCACGAACTCCTGCGGAGTTGCGGACCCGACCGCCTTCTGTTGAACCAATTCCTCAACCGTTTTCGGAGACCTGTCGAAGACCACGCAAGTGTGGCCATTCTCGAGAAGGCGCCGTACCATATTTGCTCCCATTCTTCCGAGACCAACCATTCCGAGCTGCATGTTGTAACTCCTTTATAGGAAAAGTTTGTTCAACCGCTGTCTGGCAGCGGTGATTCTTCGGGTATCGAAATTTATACAGATGTCCGTCACGCCGCTTCCTTGAGTTTCCGATAGCGACGGATCAAGGTGTTTGTCGAGCTGTCATGGTTAAGTGCGGGTTCTGTCTTGCTTTCGAGTTCTGGAATGATTCGCTGCGCCAGCGCCTTACCAAGTTCAACCCCCCATTGGTCGAACGAATTGATGTTCCAGATAGTTCCCTGGGTGAAGACCGAGTGCTCGTAGAGGGCGACGAGCTTGCCCAGGATTTCCGGTGTGAGTTGCTCAGCGAGAATCGTATTCGATGGGCGGTTACCCTCGAAAACGCGATGTGGCACAAGCCAGTCCGGCGTCCCCTCGGCCTTGACTTGCTCCGGCGTTTTGCCGAAAGCCAGAGCCTCAGTCTGTGCGAAGACATTCGCCAGCAGCATGTCGTGGTGCCGACCAACCACATTAAGTGGCTTTGCAAAGCCGATAAAGTCGCACGGGATCAGCCTCGTGCCTTGATGGATCAATTGATAGAACGAATGCTGACCGTTGGTCCCAGGCTCGCCCCAGTAGATGGGGCCGGTATCGTAATCGACCGGTGTCCCTTCGAGCGTGACATGTTTACCGTTGCTCTCCATGGTCAGCTGTTGCAGATATGCCGGAAACCGCTTCAGGTATTGCTCGTATGGCAAAACTGCGACCGTCTGTGCGCCGAAGAAGTTGTTGTACCAGACCGCGAGCAGTCCCATCAGCACCGGCAAGTTGCGTTTGAACGGAGTACTGCGGAAGTGTTCGTCTACCTGGTGAAAGCCATCCAGCATGGAGCGGAAATTCTCGGGGCCGATGGCTAGCATCGTAGACAGGCCGATCGCTGAGTCCATGGAGTAGCGCCCGCCGACCCAGTCCCAAAATTCGAACATGTTGGCCGTATCGATACCGAACTTTGAAACTTCCGCGGTGTTCGTTGAGACTGCGACAAAATGCTTCGCGATCGATTTTTCGTCGCCTCCCAGGCCCGCGAGCGTCCAATCGCGGGCGCTGTGCGCATTGGTCATGGTTTCCAGGGTCGTGAAGGTTTTTGAAGAGATGATGAAAAGGGTCTCCGATGGGTCGAGATCCCGGACAGCTTCCGCGAAGTCGGTGCCGTCGACATTGGAAACGAAGCGGAACGTCATCGTCCGATCGCTGTAATGCTTGAGCGCCTCGTACGCCATCACCGGACCGAGGTCCGATCCGCCGATACCGACGTTGACGACATTGCGAATGCGCTTGCCCGTATGGCCTTTCCACGCTCCGCTCCGCACCCGATTGCTGAAATCAGTCATCTTGTCGAGCACAGCATGGACCGCGGGCACCACATTCTCACCGTCTACGACGATGGAGGTTCCGCGCGGGGCGCGCAGGGCGACATGCAGCACGGCTCGTTTTTCCGTGATATTGATCTTCTCGCCCCGGAACATGGCATCGATTCGCGCCTGCAGACCGGATGCTTCGGCAAGTTGAAGCAGAAGCTCGAGAGTCTCGTCCGTGACTCTATTCTTCGAATAATCCAGATAGATGCCCAGAGCCTCGACCGTCAGACGTTCGCCGCGCTTGGGATCATCCGCAAACAGATTGCGGAGATGTGTCTTCTGGATGCTCTTATAGTGATCTTCGAGAGCTTTCCAGGCTGGGCGTTTGACGGCTGACTTTCCGGTGATTGGTTCGACGCGCGCTGCCATATCTATTTTCCTTTCGTCTCTTCTGGTTATCTGAAGTGCTCTCAGCGCGAAGGGGAGGCCGCGACTCACCGGCTTGTTCCCACAGTCGAAATCCTCCGCTGAAAGCGTTGGCGTTGTTTCCGGCTCGGCAGTTTGGAGGCAGCTGTTTCAATTCTTTCACGTTGCCTCCTCCCAGAACTACATCATCGGGTTCAAGAGCGGCGATCAGGCGCGCCACCACATCCGCTACATCGCGCCGCCACTTTTTCTTGCCTCGTTCTTCGAATGCCTGGCGTCCCACGTAGTCCTCGTACGTGCCCTTCTTGTAAGGGAGATGGCCGAGTTCCATTGGCTCCAGAATGCCATTCACCACCAAGGCTGAACCGAGGCCTGTGCCCAGACCGAGGAAAAGCATCTTACCGCCCTTGTAGCTCCCCAGGGCCTGCATCGCTGCATCATTAATGATCTTAATCGGGCACCCGAATGCGGCTTCAAAATCAAACCCGATCCACCCGGCCGCCAGGTTGTGCGGGTCCGCCACCGGCCGGTTCTGGACAACCGAGCCGGGATAGCCCATTGAGACCGCGTCGTACTTCCACGTTCCGGCGAGCCGCTTGACGCCGGCGACCATCTGTTGCGGCGTCATGGTGGCGCCGGACGGAAACTTCCGTGGCGTGTCGTGCCCGGTGGCAAGAATTTTCACATGAGTTCCGCCGACATCAATCACCAGCACGTTCATGCAGAGCCTCTTAGCGCGCAACTGCGGCAGTTCTCAGCTAGCTGCTTTCAGGGTCGCAGACTTGGTTTTCAAGTCGGCTGCCTTGGATGTGATCACCGTCATCAGGTCGCTCCAGGACTTGACGAATGACTTCGCTCCCTCATCCTGAAGCTGTGCGGCGAGCGCATCGACGTCGATGCCCGCCTTGGCAAACTGTGCCAGCACTTGTTCACAATCACCGCCATCCGCGGGCAAGATGGGGCCGAGGTCCGTGTGTTCGGCAAGAGCTTTCAATGTGGCTTCGGGCATGGTGTTCACCGTGAAAGGTGCGGCAAGCGCCTTAATGTAAAGAATGTCCGAAGCGTGGGGATCTTTCGTCCCCGTGCTGGCCCACAGCAGACGTTGCGGACGAGCGCCGAGATTGTACACGCGCTGCCAGCGTGGCGAACTGAGCAGAGTGCGGTACGCCTTATAAGTACGCTTGGCGATCGCGATACCGAGCTGGTTGCGCAGCGCCTCGGGCGCTTTACTCGCAACCGCCGCATCCCAACGGCTAACGAACACCGAAGCTACCGATCCGACCGTGGGTTCGAGCCCTGCTTCGATTCGTCGTTCGATGCCGCGCAAGAAAGCTTCTGCAGCCGCCACGTAGTGCTCTCGGGAAAACAACAGCGTGACATTGATAGGTATGCCAGCGAAGATGGCTTCCTCAATCGCAGGCAGACCTTCTTTTGTACCCGGAATCTTGATCAGTAGGTTGGACCGCCCCGCGCGGGCGTGCAACTCTTTGGCTGCGGCGAGGGTGCTGGCGGTGTCGTAGGCAAGCAAAGGGGACACTTCCAGGGATACCCAGCCATCGACTCCTGCGGTTCGATCGTGGATCGGCCGAAACAGATCGGCCGCGCGCGTGAGGTCTTCGAGTGCCAAGTCGAAGAAGAGCGCCTCGCCCGATTTGCCCCTTTTCAAGTCTTCGTGAATCGCATTGTCATAAGCGGTGCTGTTCTTGATGGCATGGTCAAAAATCGTAGGATTCGAAGTGAGGCCAGTGACCGATAGTTCTTTGATGTAGGTCTCCAGCGTGCCCGTATCCAGTAGATCGCGTGTGATGTTGTCCAGCCAGATGCTCTGGCCAAGATCGTAAAGCAATTGTGTCGCTTTCATGATTCCACCTCAGTAAATTGAAAACTCGTGCGTGAACTCTTCGACAATCAGGCTCGGGGTCATGACGCTGCCTCCAGCAAACTTGCTGTAGGGCGCTCAACACCGACCGCGCGGTGCGACGTTTCTGTCACGTCCCGTAGCGATTGGAAAGCTGGCCCGAACAACATGTCTACGGTGCAACGCCAGCGCCAGTTACCATCTGCGCGGCCCGGTACATTCATACGAGCATCGCTGCCCAGATTGAGCACATCCTGCAAAGGAGCGATTGCGAGCGCCGCCGGCGATGACCATGCCAGGCGAATCAGATCCCACGCGGCTTCCTGAGCCTCGCCTCCGGGTCGTCCCAGGTAATTCCACAAATTTTGCCGCTGCCAGTCCGGTAGCGCCTCATACCAGCCACGTGTCGTGTCATTGTCATGCGTGCCGGTATACACGACCGTATTGTGTACGAAATTCTGTGGCAGGTAGGGGTTATCCGCGTGGCCGTCGAAGGCGAACTGCAAAACTCGTGTTCCAGGTATATGGAAAGAATCGCGGAGTGCAGAAACATCCGGAGTTATGACTCCCAGGTCTTCAGCTACGAACGGCAAGCCGCCCAACTCCCGTTGGACCGCGCTGAAGAAATCGGCGCCTGGGCCCGGTTCCCATTGCCCACTTTGAGCGGTCGGCGCGCCAGCTGGTACGTGCCAGGCAGCCGCAAAACCGCGGAAGTGGTCGAGCCGAATCACGTCCACATGAACCAGGAGAGCCCGCAAGCGGTCGATGCACCAGCGATAGCCGGTCTTGCGAAGGGCGTCCCAGTTGTAGACGGGGTTGCCCCAGAGTTGTCCCTGGGCGCTGAAGTAATCGGGAGGCACTCCGGCGACGAAGAGGGGATGGTGATTTTCGTCGAGCAGGAACAGTTCCGGATTGGCCCATACATCGCTCGAATCCGGAGAAACAAAAAATGGCAAGTCGCCGATCAAGCGCACGCCTTTCGCGTGCGCATAGTCCTTCAATTGCTTTGCCTGCCGGAATAGTAGAAATTGTGCAAATCGAACTTGATCGATCTGCCGGACTGCGTCCTGGCGCGCTTGGGCCAGAGCCGCTGGTATTCTCCGGACCAACTCGATTGGCCACTCCAGGTAAAAGGTGTTGTTGTACTTGGCTTTCAGGGCGCGAAACAGAGCGTAGTCCTCCAGCCAGTGTGCCTCGTCATAGCAGAACTGCTCGTAGTCAGCCCGCAGATCTTTGCGTGCCCCCGCAGCGAACTCCGTCCATGCCTGGTAGAGCAGTCGGTGCTTGAATGGGATGACGGCATCGTAATCGATGGCAGTTACTGGAAATGTGGGCCGTTCAAAATCGGACGTCAGTAGCCCTTCTTGAATCAGGTCGTCCGGACTGATCAAGAGTCCGTTACCAGCAAAAGACGAAAGTGATTGATAAGGCGAGTTGCCATAACCGGTAGGACCGAGCGGCAGTGCCTGCCACCAGCCTTGACCTGCCTGGTGGAGTTGATCCAGCCATGCCAAGGCACTTGGCCCCAGGTCGCCGATGCCGTAAGGCGAGGGCAGCGACGTCACGTGCAGCAACATGCCGGAGGCACGGTAGTCCGGTTGGAACGGGGGAAGTGTTCCGAGGCGACCGATATCGCTCATGACTTTCCTTTCGCCGGATCTAACGCATTACTCACAATTGCCTGCGCCTCACTCAGGATGGTATTCAAGTGAGCCTCGTCCTTGAAGCTCTCGGCGTAAATCTTGTAGATGTTTTCGGTCCCGGACGGGCGGGCGGCAAACCATCCGCTGCCCGCTACGACTTTGAGGCCACCGATCGATGCGTTGTTGCCGGGAGCGCGAGTCAGTTTCGCGGTAATCGGCTCGCCCGCAAGGCTGGATTCTTTGACCGCCTCGGGTGACAGTTTCTGCAGACTTGCCTTTTGCTCGGGGGTGGCTGGCGCATCGATGCGAGTGTAATACGGTGTGCCGAACTCCGCAGTGAGGTCGCGATAGTGTTCGCCCGGATCCTTGCCCGTGCGGGCCATAATCTCGGCCGCGAGCAAATCCATAATCGGGCCGTCCTTATCGGTCGTCCAGACCGTGCCGTCCAGGCGCAGGAAGCTCGCGCCGGCGCTTTCTTCTCCACCGAAACACTGTGAGCCGTCGATCAAACCCGGCACAAACCACTTGAAGCCCACTGGCACTTCGCACAGTTTACGGCCAAACTTTTTCACAACCCGGTCAATCATGCTGCTGCTGACCAGCGTCTTGCCCACCGAAACATGTGTTCCCCAGCGTGGACGATGCTGTAGAAGATATTCGATGGACACCGCAAGATAGTGATTCGGGTTCATCAACCCAGACGAAGGCGTAACAATTCCGTGCCGGTCCGAATCCGGATCGTTGGCGAAGGCAACCTGATATTGATCTTTGAGACCGACGAGCCGGGCCATCGCGTAAGGACTCGAGCAGTCCATACGGATCTTGCCATCATGATCGACCGTCATAAAGGAGAAGGTCGGGTCGATCACCGGGTTTACGACAATGACGTTCAGACTGTAGATCGAGTTGATTGGCTCCCAATAAATGCGCGCGGCGCCGCCCAGTGGATCGACCGCCAGCTTCAGGCCAGCACCGTGGATAGCATCGATATCAACTACGTTCTTCAGGTCACGAACATAGGGCAGGATGAAATCTTCCTGATGCGTGGTGGAGGACTTTATGGCTGCATCGAACGCAATTCGCTTGACGCCGGCATTACGGCCTCGCAGCAATTCATTGGCCCGATCCTCGACCCACTGAGTCACGTGGGTGTCAGCCGGTCCGCCGTTGGTCGGGTTGTACTTGAAGCCGCCATCCTCCGGCGGATTGTGCGACGGTGTAATAACGATGCCATCGGCCAGATGATCTTTGCGGTCGCGGTTGTACACGAGAATGGCACGCGAGATGACCGGCGTCGGAGTTACTTTGTCATCTTCCTGGATGATGGTTTCCACGCCGTTCGCGGCCAGGACCTCGAGCGCAGTGCGCTGCGCGGGCCCTGACAACGCGTGCGTGTCTTTGCCCATGTAGAGTGGGCCATCCGTGCCCTGGGTGCTGCGATAGTCGCAGATGGCTTGGGTCATGGCGAGGATGTGTGCTTCGGTGAAAGTGCCGTGGAATGGCGAACCTCGGTGTCCACTGGTGCCGAAGATGACCATCTGGTTGGGATCTTCGAGGTCGGGCCGGCGTTCGTAATATTCACGTTCCAGCTTGGCCACATCCACCAGCATGCTCTTGGGTGCGGGCAGGCCGGCAAGGGGCGAGATCGTCATCTCATTATTATGACTCTGGACAGCCGTCGGCGGACGGGTTTCTAGGTCACTGGGCATGGTTTAGCCTCCCAGATCTCAGATGCGTACTCGCTGATGGTGCGATCGCTGGAGAACTTCCCCGAACCCGCAACATTGAGGATGGCCTTGCGCGCCCAGGCATCGGGGTCAGCATACAACTCGAGAAGCCGCTGGTCCGCCTCGAGATAAGACTTGAGGTCCGCAAGGTGCATGTAGTGGTCGCCATGAGTCAGGAGAGTATCGCGCAATGGCTCGAAGACACCCGGTTCATTGCGGCTGAAGTAGTTAGAGAAGATCAGATCCAGCGCGGCGCGGGTCTCCGGCTCGTTGTCATAGTGCCAGCGCGGATTGTACCAACTGCTGCTGCCCTCCACCTGTTTCGCAGTGAGGCCAAACAAAAAGAAATTTTCTTCCCCAGCTTCCTCCGCCATCTCGATGGTTGCGCCGTCGCGAGTGCCGATCGTAAGAGCACCGTTCATCATAAACTTCATATTGCTTGTGCCGCTCGCTTCGTAGCCGGCAGTCGAGATCTGGTTGGAAACGTCACTGGCGGGGATGAGCTTCTCCGCAAGCGAGACATTATATTCGGGCACGAACAGGACCTTGAGTCGCCCGCGCACAATGGGATCGCCGTCGACCGTGCCCGCAAGGTTGTTGATAAATTTGATGATCAGCTTCGCCAGTTGATACGCCGGCGCTGCCTTACCAGAAAATAGAAACGTCCGCGGCGGCATCTTGAGATCCGGGTTTTTACGGAGCCGGTTGTACAGCACAACGATCCGAAGCGCATTCAGCAATTGGCGTTTGTATTCGTGAATGCGCTTAACCTGGGAATCAAGAATGGTGTCAGGGTCCACGCTCTGGCCAGATGTCGATTTGAGCCAATCGGCAAATTGACACTTCGCCTCACGCTTGGCCTTGAGGAAGGCGGCATGAAGGTTTTTATCGTCGGCAAGAGGCTTGAGCTTGCGCAATTGACTCAGGTCAGTGATCCATCCATCGCCGATCGCTTCCGTGATGGTCTGTGCCAGCGGCGGATTCGCCAGCAGCAACCAGCGTCGGGGCGTGACGCCGTTTGTCTTGTTACTGAAACGGTCAGGGAACACTTCCGCCAGGTCTTTAACCGTCATGGTGCGCAGCAACTGGGAGTGAATGGCAGCCACTCCGTTGGTGCTGTGCGAGCCTACGATTGCCAGGTTGGCCATGCGGACCTGTTTGGGCGGGCCTTCCTCGATCAGGCTCACGTGCTGGATTCGGCTTTCTTCGCCAGGAAAGCGTGTCCGCACGGCATCGAGCAGGCGGCGATTGATCTCGTAGATGATTTCCAGATGACGCGGTATCATCCTCTCAAACCACGCGACGGGCCATTTCTCAAGGGCCTCGGGCAGCAGAGTGTGATTGGTGTAGGCCAGCGTCCGGTTCGTAATATCCCAGGCCTGATCCCATCCCAGCTGCGCCTCATCCAGAAGGATCCGCATCAACTCGGGCACTGACAGTGTCGGGTGCGTGTCGTTCAGTTGGATAGCCACTTTCTCGGGAAGCGAATTCCAATCAGAGTTATCGCGCCGGAAGCGTCGCAGGAGATCGCTCAGAGAGCAGGCGACAAGAAAATATTCCTGCACGAAGCGCAGGGCCTTCCCCATGGTAGTGGAGTCGTCGGGATAGAGCACACGCGTGAGCGACTCGGCGCTCAAAGTCTGGGCCAGCGCCGCGACGAAATCACCGCTGCTGAATTCCCGAAAGTCGAAGTAATCGGGAGCGGCGGCGGCCCAAAGCCGGAGCGTATTGATGTTCTTGCCACCGTAGCCGACGACGGGGCGATCAAACGGCATACCAATCAGACTGGACGGACGATCCGGGACCGCGCGTAGGCCGCCTCCGTGCAGTTCGAATGAGCTGTTCAGCTTGACTTCGACGCACTCGTGCTGACGACAAACCTCCCATGGATCCGGACGGCGCAGCCAATTGTCTGGCTGCTCCTGTTGCCAGCCATCCTGTATGGATTGCTTGAAGATGCCATATTCGTAACGCAGTCCGTAGCCGACGGCCGGGAGTTGCATCGTAGCCATCGAATCGAGAAAGCAGGCGGCCAAACGCCCGAGACCGCCGTTTCCCAAGCCTGCATCCGGTTCACACTCGAGCACTTCGGGCCAGTCAAGGTTCTTTTGCTTTATGGCTTGCCTCACAACCGGATCAAGCAGAAGATTTGTGACGTTGTTGGCCAGTGAGCGCCCGATGAGAAACTCCATCGAGAGATAGTAGACTCGCTTGGGATTCGCGCGGTCGTAGGTTTTATCCGTGTAAATCCATCGCTGGGAGAGGATATCCCGAACGGAGTGAGCGACGGCTTCAAAACGCTCGCGCGCGTCAGCAACCGTCAGATCGACAACGTTGTCGAACAAAAGATGGCGTTCGTAAAGCGCGCTCTCGGTTCCGGTCAAGTGTATCGGACCAACGAAATAGTGGCTGCGCAGCTTTGCAAGGTCTTCGGATGCTGGCGGCATCGGGAGGACCGAGGCACCTTTTTCGCTGACTGGGCTTTGGCTGACAGGCTTTGTGCTCATCGAAATATCCTTCGGCTGAGATTGGCGTTACTTCTGCCTCAAATGTTTCGGCGCAGGAGACAGCTACGGTAGCCGTTCAAGCTGCGACGTGATGAGTGTCATTCCACAATCGGATCACAGGCCGAGAAACACTGCCCTCATAACCCAACGCACTCAGGCTCGCAGTCGTGAGCATGAAGTGAGCGCCATTCGTCAATGGCTCGATGTCGGCCCAACGCGCGGCCAGCACGCGAATGAAATGCCCACTGGAAAAGAGCAACACATTCCCCTCGATCGGGCGCACGCGACTCACTACGCGGTCCGCCCGTGCAGCGACTTGTTCCGGCGATTCGCCTCCTGGACAGCCGTCACGAAAGAGGTTCCAGTCCGGGCGGGTCTTATGGATATCGATGCTGCGGAGGCCCTCATAGTCGCCGTAATCCCACTCCACCAGGTCGGGATCGATTTCGGCCGCGGATCCGAATCCGGCCAATTCACAAGTTCGGACGGCACGCTGCAAGGGGCTGGTGAAGACCTTGGCGAATCTCAACCCTTGGAGTCGCTGTACAAGGCCGCGGGCATTTTGTTCGCCGTGTTCCGTCAGGGGTAGATCGGTAAGTCCAGTGTGTTGACCCGTGAGGCTCCACGCGGTCTCTCCGTGCCGGGCCACGTAAATGATTGGAAGTTCGGCGTTCATGCGGCTTTGCTCCTCGCATTGGTCGTTACGGCTGGCGGCAGAGACAACCGCTTTAGCAGACCCCGCCCCCTGACATGCAAGGGAAGGGAAGAAACCCGACCATCCGTAGGGTAGGGTTAAAGAGTGATTCTGGCCACTAGCAGAACTGGTAGCTGGTCGCCAAAATCTCGCGCTATTTCACTCCAAACTTGCTCGCGGGAGTGAGACGCAGGTACTCGAAAGAGCACATCTTCTCAAAGTCGGCACCACCGTCGCAAGTCGGAGACCGGCGGGATCATGAAAACGAAATCTACTACGGCTGCCACCCGCCTCCCAGCGACTGATAGAGCTGAGTATAGTTATTCAATTCCGCAAACCATGCCTGCGCTAATTGTAGCTCGGAAGTGAAGTACTGCTGTTGGGTGACCAGGACTTCGAGGAAGCTGGTGTATCCACCCTCAAAGCGCACATTGGCGAGGCGCGCGGTTTCTTTGTAAGTATCCGTCTGTTCTTGCAGCTTCATTCGGAACAGGCGGGATTGGGTGTAGCCAACCAGTGAATTAGAGACGTCCTCGAACGCCTGTTGCACGGTTTGCTTGTAGAGCAACTCGGCTTCATCGCGCTCCGCCCAGGCCAACCGATAGTTCGACTTGATACGACCTCCCTGGTAGAGGGGCTGTGTAACTTGTCCCGCAACCGTCCAGGCACCCGTGGTAGGCCCTGCCAGGAAGCTGGTCAGCGAAGCGCTTTGCACTCCGAATGCACCGGTTAAAGCAATCTGAGGAAAGAAGGCTGCCTTGGCAACTCCGATGTTGGCGTTGGCCGCAACCAACGATTCCTCCGCCCGGCGCACATCCGGACGGCGCTCGAGGATGGCTGACGGCAGTCCAGTCGGCACTTCGGGCTCGTGAGGTTGCGCCGTTAGGCTCAGCCCGCGTGTTACCGGTCCGGGATTCCGGCCAAGTAAAATACTGATCTGGTTCTCGGTCTGCTCGATCGACTGTTCGAGAGTAATGACCTGCGCCTCGGATTGTTGCAGCAGTATCTCTGCCTGCAATTCATCGGTGATCGCGGAGTCTCCACCCTTAAATTTTATGGTGGTGAGCCTCACCATATCCTTATCTGCCGCCACGGTCTGTTTCGAAATCTCGAGCTGGGAGTCGAATTCGCGCAATTCAAAATAGGCATTCGCCACGCTCGAAATCAAAGTAATAAAAACCACTTTTTGACCGTACTCAGTGGCCAGCAGGTTCGCGCGTGCCGCCTCGGTTGCCCGCCGAAACTGGCCCCAGAAATCTAGCATCCAGGATGCCTGAACACTGATCGAGCCCAGAGTCGTGTTTCCCTGGAACGGCTGGGTGCGTGTGTTTCCGAGCGACCCGCCCAAATCAACCTGCGGAAACTGATTCGCCCGGGTAATCCCGAGAACAGCGCCAGCTTCCAGGATGCGCGCGGCCGCAATGCGCACGTCATAGTTGTTGGTCAGCGCCTCCTTGATCAGGCCTTGAAGCACTTCATCCTGGAACACGGCAGACCATTGCAATTCTGCGAATGGTTGACCGGCGGGTAGCGTGGATGTGTCCGGCGGGAGTCCTCGGTACTGTCCGGGCACGTCGACGGCGGGGCGCTTGTAGTTGGGGCCCACAGTGCACGCGCACAGCGGAAGAAGCAGCAATAGGGCAGAGAATTTTCTCCAGATCACGCCTTTCCTCCTTCCGTGATGGATCCCGGTTCCGTTTTTACGGCTTCCTTTTTCCCGAAGTACTCACCGAAACGCTCGACCACATCGAAGGAGACCGGAATGAAGAAGATCGCCAGTATGGAGGCTGCAAGCATGCCGCCGATCACGACGGTGCCAAGCACCTGCCGCGAGATAGCCCCCGCGCCGGAGGCTCTCCAGAGAGGCACGCAACCAAGAATGAAGGCGAACGCCGTCATAAGAATGGGGCGCAGACGCAGCCTTGCGCCGGTGAGAGCGGCGTCGATAAGAGTTTTGCCGCTGTCGTATTCCATCTTGGCGAATTCGACAATCAGAATGGCGTTCTTGGCGGACAAGCCGATCAGCATGACCAGTCCGATCTGGGCATAAACGTCGTTGTCAAGGCGCCGTAAGTAGAGTGCGAGGAAGGCGCCGAACACTGCGATGGGGACGCCCAGCAACACGCTGAAGGGAAGCGTCCAACTCTCGTATTGCGCAGCCATGATCAGGAAGACGACAAAGAATGCGAGGCCAAAAACTACGCTGGGGGAAACGCCCTGCGCTGCCTTCTGCTCCTGGTACGACATGCCGCTGTAGTCGAAGCCCATCTGGCTGGGCATGGTTTTGTGGAAGACGTCCTCGAGCGCCGCCATTACCTGGCCGGAGCTGTAGCCGGGCGCCGCCGAGGCGTTGATCTGCACGCAGTTGAACAGGTTGTAACGCATGACGAACTCTGCGCCGCTGCGCGGATACGTGCTAGTCAATGTGCTCAGCGGAACCATATCGCCCGCAGCATTGCGGACGTAGAACTTGCCCAGGTTCGAGGCCTTGGTGCGGAAGTCACCGTCCGCCTGGACATAGACCTGCCATTGCAGGCCGAAGCGGTTGAAGTAATTGACCAACGCGCCGCCCATAAACGTCTGTATGGTCTCGTACAGACCGCTCAGCTGGATTTGCTGCGTCATCGCCTTGGCGTTGTCAACCTTAACTCCGACCTGCGGAACACCAAATAGGGCCGTGGTCATCACGCCCTCGAGTTCGGGGCGCTTGCGGGCTTCCGCCATGAACAGTTGCGTGTTCTTCCCGAGAAACTCGATGCCACTGCCGGACCGGTCTTCGAGAATGAACGTGGCGCCTCCCGAAGTTCCTACGCCGGGGATGGCGGGTGGCGGGAACGAGAACGCGATTCCAGACGGTACCCTGGAGAGCGCCTTTTGCAGGTGGGCCTTGATTCCCACGTAGCTGGTCTCGGGAGTCTTCCGTTCATCCCAAGGTTTCAACGACACGAAGAAGAACGAACTGTAGGTAGCGTTGACGCCGCTCAACATGCTGTAGCCCATCACCGAGCTCACATATTGGACCCCGGGTGTCTCCATAATGACTTTTTCCACTTCGCGGGCAGCTTGCGACGAGCGTTGAAGCGACGATGCGTCAGGCAGTTGAAGACCTGCGTAAAGATATCCCTGATCTTCGTCGGGAAGAAAACTGCCCGGTATCTTCTTGCCGAAGAAACCGGCGCCTACGATCAGCAGGCCAAGCATGAGGAAGGCAAGTCCAGCTTTGCGGATCAGATGATGACAAGCACCGACATACCCGTCCGTGGCCTTTCCAAAAGCGCGATTGAACCAGCGAAAGAAAGCGCCGAGCGGTCCCCACGCCTCTTTCTTCGGCCGCAGCAGCATGGCAGAGAGTGCGGGGCTGAGGGTCAGCGCATTGAAAGCTGAGAACAGCACCGAAATGGCGATGGTAACGGCGAACTGTTTATAGAGTTGTCCGGTGATGCCGGGAACAAAGGCTGTGGGAATGAAAACTGCCGCTAGGATCAGGGCGATGGCAACCACAGGGGCAGCGACTTCCTCCATTGCCTTGACGGTAGCGTCATGAGGCGATAGGCCATGCTCGATATGGTGCTCCACCGCCTCCACCACAACAATGGCATCGTCCACCACCAATCCGATGGCGAGCACCAGGCCCAACAGCGAAAGCGTATTGATGGAAAACCCCAGCAGGGGAAAAACCACGAAGGTTCCCACCAACGAAACCGGAACTGCGAGCAGCGGGATTAGCGTTGCTCTCCAACCCTGCAAGAAGATGTAGACCACCAGAATGACGAGGAGCAAAGCTTCGATCAAAGTCTTTTTGATTTCGTCGATGCCGGCACTGACCGCGAGCGTCGTGTCGAGCGCAACAATGTAGTCCAGCCCTTGGGGGAACCTCCCTTGCGCTTCCTGCATCATCTTGAGGATCTTCCCTCGGGTTTCCAACGCGTTGCTTCCCGGGGTCAGGTAGATCGCGATGAGGGCCGCGGGCTGCGCCGGCTTACTCGTTTCCGCAACGCCTAACCGTGCCATGTAGGAATAGTATTGCGATCCCAGTTCCACCCGAGCCACGTCTTTCAGGCGCAGAATTGAGCCGTCGGGTTGGGCGCGGACGATGATCTGGTCGAACTCCTCCGCCGTCGGCAGGCGTCCGGGGGCGCGCACGTTATAGGTAAACTGCTGGCCTTGTGGAACCGGCTCGCCGCCGACCTGGCCCGCAGGATTAACCCGGTTCTGTGCCTGCACGGCGTTTGTGATGTCAGGCACGGTCACTCCAAGGCTAGCCAGCTTGTCTGGATTGACCCAAATTCGCATCGCGTAGGGTCCAGCTCCGAAAATCTGAACCTGCCCAACCCCCGCAACGCGGGTTAAGGCGTACTGCAGGTTGATGGTGGCGTAGTTGGCGAGGAAGACGTTGTCGTACCGGCCACTGGCAGAATAGAGGTCGAGCAGCATGAAAGGCGCGGTTGTGCCTGGCTGCACGATCACTCCCTGCTGCGTGACTTGGCTAGGCAGTTGCGAGGCTGCTTGTCCGCTCCTCATCTGCGCCAGTATCTGGTCGGTGTTGGAATCGGTTCCGAGTTGGAAATCGATGTACAACGTCATCCCCCCGCCCGAACTCGCGCTCAACGAATACATATAGTTCATTCCGCTGACGCCCGACATCTGCTGCTCAATCGGAGTCGCGACGGATTCTGCAATGGTCTGGGCGTCGGCGCCGGGATACGTCGCTTTCACCTGAATCATGGGATCGGCGATGTTGGGAAACTGCGCCGTCGGCAGGCTGAGTATTGAGATCACGCCGACCATGACCATCAGGATGGCGATTACGATGGCGACGATGGGTCGATTGATGAAAAACTTCGACATGGTCAGTTCCCGCCCTCCGCCGCCTTTGCCGGCGCATATGGCTTGGGACTGACTGGCACGCCTTCGCGTAGCTTCATGAATCCCTCGACGACCACTTTTTCACCGGATTTCAGGCCTTCGCTGATCACCCAGTTTGGGCCGACGCGCTCCCCGACTTTCACCGGACGGAAGCTGGCTTTGTTGTCGGGCGTCAGCACCACAACCTGGTACAGCGACTGAACTTCGATAACGGCGGCTTGAGGAATTAACAGCGCATCCTTGTCCATGCCAGTCTGGATTCGAACCTGCCCATAACCTCCCGGACGCAGCGTGGCGCCTTCGTTCGGAAACTGCGCCGCCATCTGGATGGTGCCGGTTTGAGTTCCGACCTGCCGATTCACGTAGATAATCTGGCCGCGCCCCGGGTAGGGAAGTCCGTTGGCCTGAATGAACTCCACCGACGGAGCATTCTTCAGGCTTCCGGCTCCGCGGATGATCTGCGTAACTCGTGGGGCAACGTTGAGAAACGCGCTCTCGCTGACATTGAAGTACGCCCAGATTGGATTTACCTGGGAGATCGTGGTCATCTTGGTGCTCGTACCCACCAGATCGCCAATCTGCGAATTGGTTACGCCTGCAATGCCGTCGACCGGAGAATAAACTTTGGTCCAGGCGAGATTCAATTCCGCCTGCTGCATCGCCGCCTGCTTGGCTAGCAATTGCGCTTGCCACGAGGCGTGATTTGCGATGTCATTGTCGAGTTGCTTCTCCGGGATTGCGTTCTGTGCAGCCAGCGGAGTGTCTCGCGCGACGTCCGTTGCGGTCCGCTCCAAATTCGCCTGGGCGACGGCTACGTCGGCTTTGGCCCCATCGAGTGCGGCCTGAAAGGGACGCGGGTCGATCTGATACAGCAGTTGACCCTTCTTGACGAAGTAGCCGTTTTCGTAATTCTGCGTGAGCAGGTAGCCTCCAACTTTAGGAGTAATTTCAGCGTTGGTGGGGCCGTTCAGTTGCGCTACCCACTCCTCAAAGATAGGAATATCCTGTTGCACAACCTGGGTGAACTCGACCTCGGGCGGAGCCATCTGGGGGCGCGCTTCTTTTTCTTCACAACTCGTGAGCACGAGTGCGATCAGGCACAAGCAGGAAACAGCTGAGATACGGAGAGAATTCCGGAAAACTGTTCCCAGGTCCAGTTCTCTCGCACTTATCTGTGATCTAGAATCCTTTTGCTCGGATTCAGTTGGCATGGGCACCCTCCAGATGACCAGGCTTACAGCCTAGTGGTGGTTCGACGCTGAACCTAGGCAGGTTAGAACCTATGCGAGGCCGGGCGAACTAGCAGAAGTTATAGTTCGGTGTGAAAATCTTTGGTGATATATGAAGAGCCTGATGTCCGCAGATACGCCCCATTCGAGGACCATCCTGCCCATTGAAGCGATTACCAGTCCGTTCGTGCGCTTTGCACGCATGGAGGCGGCTGGCGGCATACTGCTTTTGGCCAGCACTTTTGCCGCCCTCGTCTGGGCTAACTCACCCTGGGAACATAGCTATCATGAGATCTGGAGCGCTCCGCTCGTCGTCGGTTTTGGGCGCTTTTCTTTGGCGGAAACCCGCCATGAATGGATCAACGACGGGCTGATGTCCGTCTTTTTCTTTCTAGTCGGGCTCGAAATCAAACGCGAGGTCTTGATCGGCGAGCTGTCCTCGTTAAAACAAGCGGCCTTCCCTTTGATCGCAGCCGTTGGTGGGACGATCGTCCCGGCCCTCATCTATCTATCGCTTAACCACAGCGGTATTGCCCATAAAGGGTGGGGCATTCCTATGGCGACCGATATTGCGTTTGCGCTCGGCGTGCTTGCCCTGCTCGGGGACCGCGTTCCTGTGTCCCTCAAGATTTTCGTGACCGCTCTCGCCATTGTGGACGACATCATTGCCGTGCTGGTCATCGCTCTTTTTTATACTGCGCACATCCATTTTTTCAGTCTCGCACTTGGTCTTGCCGGAGTTGCTCTCTCTTTCGGGTTGAATCTGTTGGGCGTTCGCAAACCCGCAGTCTATGCCTTCCTGGGCCTTTGTGTCTGGGGTGCAGTGCTCAAGTCAGGAGTCCACGCGACCGTCGCCGGAGTTATGTTCGCCTTCACGATTCCGGCTCGAACCTATATTGATCGGGCTCATTTCCTGAAGCAGGGCCGCTGGCTCTTTGATCAGTTCGAAGCTGCGCGGCCCGATTCTTTTGAACAGCACGCGGCAATTCACACGCTCGAAACTCAATGTGAGCTGATCCAATCGCCGTTGCACCGCATCGAGCACAGCCTTCAGCCGTGGGTTGCCTTTGTCGTGATGCCGGTCTTCGCTTTCTCAAACGCTGGTGTACATATTCTCGGACAGGTCGCGGCAGCGGCGACAAATTCAGTCAGCTTGGGCGTGGCACTCGGACTCTTCCTAGGAAAGCCCGTCGGAATCTCACTATTTGCCTGGTTGGCCGCAAAGGCTAAGGTGGCCACTCAGCCGAACGCGGTCTCCTGGGCGCAGATCTTCGGAGGTAGTTGGCTATGCGGAATCGGCTTCACCATGTCCCTATTCATTGCGACTTTGGCGTTTGGAGAGGGGCCGCTGCTAGACCTGTCCAAGATCGGAACCCTCGCCGCGTCGGTTGCCGCGGCCACTTGCGGAAGCCTTTTCCTGTTGGGCAAATTTGCTCAGACAGAATGAAGAATCCCCACCTTTGTTTCTTTTGAGGTCCAGAGAGACAAGGGCGGGGCCACTGGTCCGTTACGCTGTTGACACGGTCTGCGCCGCCTAGTTCGCAATCGCGTTCGCCTCGCGCCGCTGCGAGCTGCCTCCACGGAGCCGCGTGCTCGAGGATGCTCGCCTCGGAATAGAGACGGTTGTCTCCAGCACTGGTCGCGCTCACGCCGTGCGCAGGGGTACGGATCCCCTGAAGCCGTAGTAAACGATGTAAAGATAGCAAATCGCCGGGAGGATAAAGGAGTGGTGAATTCCAATCCGGTCGGCCAAGACCCCAACCACAACCGGCACTACGGCACCGCCCACAATCGCCATAATCATGACTCCGGAACCTTCTCCCGTAAGCGGCCCCAGCTTTGCGATGCCCAGGGTAAAAATGCTGGGGAACATGATGGAGTTAAAAAATCCGACCAGAAGAATGCTCCACATCGCCAGCGGCCCCACGCTCAACATGGAAACGATGACGAGAAGGCACGCCACGATTGCCGCTGTCCCCAGGACGATTCCAGTTTGTACTTTTTGCAGAATTGCTGAACCGATGAATCGGCCGACCATCGCGCCGCCCCAGTAGACAGACAAATATCCGGCGGCGACTTTTTCCGCGAGATGTCCGATGTTGGGCTGACTCAGGTAGTTCACCATAAAGCTGCCAATCGAGACCTCCGCACCGACATATACGAAGATTCCGATTGCGCCGAGAACGAGATTCCGATACTTCCAGAGGCTGGTGTGAGCTGACCGGTCGCCAGTGTGGCGCTCGGCTTCCGGTACCGGGGGAAGTTTAAATGCGGCAATTGCAATTCCTAGTGCAATCGCAATCAATCCCAGGGCAAGATACGGACCCTTGATGGACGAAGCCTGCTGCAATCGGTAGGCCTGAAGCAAGTCGGACGACATTTGACGAATCTCGTCCATGCTTTTCGGCGCGGCGCTCAGGATGAACAAACCGCCTATGTATGGAGCAATCGTGGTGCCCAGCGAATTGAAAGCCTGCGCCAGATTCAAGCGGCTCGACGCAGTTTTTGCTGGTCCCAGCACCGCAACATAGGGATTCGCCGCAACCTGCAAGGCCGTGATCCCCCCCGCGAGCACCATCAACGCGACTAAGAACAAAGGATACGATGGCACGGCGGCAGCGGGTATGAACAAAATGGCTCCCGCCCCCATGGTGAACAGGCCGGCGACCATGGTCCATTTGTAGCCGATCCACTCAACGATTTTCCCCATGGGAACCGAAAACAGGAAGTACGCCGAGAAAAATGCGAACTGAATGAACATGATCTTTGCATAGCTCAGATCGAAGATCGGCTTCAGGTGAGGAACCAGAATATCGTTGAGGCAGGTGAGAAATCCCCACATGAAGAATAGCGTCGTGACGACCACCAGGGCGCTCTTATAGTTGCCTGAGGGCGCGGTGGTCGTGGCCGTCGTATTTGGGACGTTCGTTGGAATTGCCATAAAATTTGCTACGTAGTTGCCAGTTCCTTCTGCATCTCCTCTAAGGTGAGGCCTTTGGTCTCCGGATACACAAACAAAACCACGAAGAATTGCAGCACCATCATTACTGAAAAGAAGACGAACGGGTATGCACCGGAAGAGGCGGCCATAAGCGGAAATATGCCAGAGATCAATGCGTTCATAAGCCAGTGCGAGAAAGTGCCCAAACTCTGTCCTTTTGCCCGAACCGAGTTGGGGAAGACTTCTGAGAGATAGACCCAGATCACCGCGCCTTGCGAAAATGCGAAAAAGGCGATGTAGCCCACTAGCAACCACACCAGAAGACTCTCATGGCTGTGGGTGAAGAAAATTGCGGACACTCCAGCCAGGCATATCGCTGTCCCGACCGAACCGATCAGCAGCAGCGTTTTGCGGCCAAGCTTGTCGATCACTGACACTGCGATCATGGTGAAGGCAAGATTCGTGGCTCCTATGGCAACGGCTTGAAGATTGCCGGACATGCGGCTGAATCCAGCGTGAGCGAAAATATCGTTGAGATAATAAAGGATGGCATTGATGCCCGAGAGTTGGTTGAACATGCCAATACTCACAGCCAGAAAGATCGGAAAAGCATACTTTCTTGTGAGCAATTTCTCGGCCGTCTGTTTCTGCTCGACGTCGATGGATTCGACAATCTCTTGCAGATCCCGCTCGTAGTTCTCGTCCCCTGTCATCTGGAGGACCGTTCTGGCCTCGGTCACGCGGCCTTTCTTGACCAGCCACCTCGGGCTTCGCGGAATGGTAAACAACATGACAAAAAACAGCGCTGCCGGAAACGCTGCGACCCCGAGATCCCACCGCCACTCCGCGGCGCCCAGACGCAACAGAGCAATAAGGTAGTTTGAAAAATACGCGAGCAGAATGCCGAACACTACATTGAACTGAAACAACCCAACTAATCTTCCCCGCCATTTCGCGGGAGCAATTTCGGCAATGTACATCGGAGCTAGCACAGACGAGCCACCAATGCCCAGCCCGCCGATGAAGCGAAAGACAAGCACTGACGACCAGTTCCAGGCCAGCGCGCAGCCCAGCGCGGAGACTAAATAGAAAAGCGCCATTCCTCGCAAGCTATCGCGCCGTCCGAAACGTTCGCCGGGGAACCCCGCGAGCATGGCGCCCACAACCGTACCCCAAATGGCGATCGAGACCGTGATTCCCAAGCTTTTCGAGGACAGTCCGTAGACTTGGGTTAGCGCGCTCGTAGTGCCCGAAATGACGGCCGTATCGAACCCAAATAACAGACCGCCCAAGGCTGCTACACCCGTACTCTTCAACAAAACCGAGTTCAGCCTCATGCCGTCTCCAGCCGTCCGATTTTTGCTTCAAGGGCATTCGCTTCAGAAATCGTCCAATCCGGGATCGCGCCCCGGCGGCTGGCGAGCAGAGCCCCCACGCGGTTGGCGAAGTCAGCGGTCTCGTGGGTGGGCCATCCATTGCCTAAACCGTGCAAGAACGCTGCCGCGAAAGCATCGCCCGCACCCACAGTATCCACAACTTGAACGGGATAGCCGCGTGCTTCGAGGTATTGCCCGTCCATCAGAACTGCGCACCCAAGCGATCCGCGAGTTACGCATACGCCCGTCCATCCGTACGAGTTCGCGTAACTTCGACAGAACTCCTCAACCGAACCATGTCGGGTGCCGAACATGCCGGCAATCGCTTCGACCTCTTCATGATTCAGTTTCACGATCGTCGCCCGCGACATGAGTACTCGGATTAATTCGGGCGTGTAGCCATCGGAGCGCAGGTTCACGTCGTAAAAGCGGCGCGTTTGTGGGGCTCGATCGAGAAGGTCCGCGGTCAGTTGCTGAGCTTGGGGATAAATCTGGTGCAGGGTTCCGAAATAAATCCAATCGACGGGAGGCGAGAACAATCGATCAGACTGGGCCGGCGTGAGCCGTGGAAAATCGTAAGCCGCGGGCCGGTGCAGAACGAACTTCGGTTGTCCGTCGCTCGCCAGCGCAACCGAAGTGGTGCCCGTGGGATGATCTTTGTCCACCGCCAGATATTCAGTGGTCATGCCCAGCCGAGACATCCTGTCGATGACCTTCTGGCCCAGTTCGTCCTTGCCAACCGCGCTGATGAACGACACCCTGTGCCCCAATCTGCTGAGGTGGGCTGAAAAATTGAACGTCGCGCCGCCGAGGTGTTCTTCTTGTCCGACGATGTCCCAAAGTACCTCACCGATACTGATAACGTTCACGCGTGATCCTCGGAGTCTACGTCTGGCGTGCGCATGACGGCTTCAAATTCTGGCACAGTATACACTCCCGTCCAGAGTTGAAGGCGGTTCAATTTGCTGCGTAAGCCTCCGTCAGCGACGTGATTTTCAGTGCACTCTTAAGTTGATCAACTGGGGCAGCTGACTTAACAGTGATGGTGGCAGGCTCTCCGGGAAGGAGATCGAAATAATTATCGGAGGTTTCGACATCAATTTCTCCGAAGGAAATATTTACCCCACGAGCGAGCTTCGATGACTGCAATGTGATGGTGTAGTCTCCGCCAGTCTTACTGAGAGTACTTTCAATCTTGGGCATGACCGGCAGTTCCAAGCTGTGCATCGCGTCGAAGAAGATTAGGTTGCGCGACACTTTCTTCCCGCCCACTTCCAATTCGAACACCAGAAAGCTGCGATGGGGATCAGCCTTCGCGGTGAGTTCTGCTTTGTCGAACGTGAGGTAGATCGCGCTGGATTGCGCAGGGATTTGAATTTCTTTGGTTTGATCAAGCAAACTGTTTCCTGAGAAATCGAGAAGCCGCGTGTGAATGGTTCCAGAAAGTGGCTGCAGCTTATCCGAAACGACGTAGACGTCCACCTTATCGTCGTGCAAAAAGGGCGAGATCAGCAGATCGTCATAGAAGCGCCGGGCATAGTAGTTTAGGGCCTTCCAGCGCCCGTAGTAGTCGATGCTCGCCCACGAAGCCACCGGCCAACAGTCGTTCAACTGCCAGTACAGCGAACCCATGACGCGCGGTTTCTGCCGGCGCAAATGCTCGGCACCGATCTTGATGATCTCGGCCTGTTGCACCTGGCTCAAATACACGAACGAAGCAAAATCTTTTGGCTGGCGGTATTCGCGCAACATGTAAGTCAAAATACGCTCATTGCCGCCCTTGTTCTTTTGGTGCGCCTGCATGACGGTCGATCGAATATCGAAGTCCTCAGGCTTCTCGGCAAATGTCCGGATGGTTCGTATCTCGGGGAAAGATTGAAATCCGTATTCCGTCATGAAGCGCGGAAATTGTTTGGTATAGTCTTGCGCCGGCGCCTGCTGATGCCACACCGCCCAATAGTGCATGTCGCCGTTGTGCTGATTATCTGGGATTTCCTCGAAGTCGGCGCTGGGAGAGCTGGGCCAGTAAGGCACGGGATCGGTATATTCGGAGACTGCGCTCTTGAGAATGTCTGCAAACATGATCACGTAATCCTGCCAAACGCGATCACGGGCTTCCGGTGAGATGGAATTCTTGAATTCCTGGCGATCGCCCCAGTGGTACCATCCGGTCTCAACTTCGTTATTTCCGCACCAAATAACAATGCTAGGGTGATCGCGGAGCCGCTTGATCTGGTCGATGGCCTCTCGCCGGACGTTTTCCTGGAACGCTAAGTCTCCCGGAATCATGTCTCCACCGAAGGCGAATTCTTGCCAGACCATGAGGCCGAGTTCATCGCAGATATCGTAGAAATCTTCGGACTCATAATAGCCGCCACCCCATTCGCGGAGCATGTTCATGTTCGCGTCGCGAGCGGCCTGAAGAATTTTGCGATGAACCTCGGGAGTAACCCGGTTGGGAAAACTGTCGAAGGGAATCACATCCGCCCCTTTTCCGAACACAGCAATACCGTTTACCACGAACTCGAAGCTCTTGCCCCATTGATCAGGAATGCGGCGCAGCTCGACCGAACGCAGTCCGGTTTTCACTTGGGCTTGGGCTGCGACTTCGCGACCGGTGCGGATCACAGCAGAAAACCGGTAGCGGCTTTGCGCCCCATACCCGACCGGATACCACAACCTCGGCTTCGCAATACGAATCGGAAATGAAACGTGATTCATGCCGGCATCGAGTTGCAGCGTTTGGCTTCCGTCGGCGGTTTGCGCTCCAGATAGTTCGTCGTGAGCCAGGTTGAGAGTCGCTGTCGTGGCCTTGCCCGCTTCGATGTCGAGTTCCGCCGTGACGCTGGCCATGTCGGCAGCGATTTTCTGTTGGTGGGTGTGAAAATTATCAATGCGCAGCGAGTCCCATGTCTCCAGACGGACCGGTTGCCAGATACCTTCCGTTAGGAAACGCGGTCCCCAGTCCCAGCCATACTGGTACGGAGCTTTGCGCGTGTATGGGGCGGTCGCGAGGTTTTCCTCATTCGCAGAGATATTTGTTGATATCGAAGGCAAAACAAACGGCAACGACTTGACGTAGGGAAGCATCTTCGTGACTGCGGAACGGAAAACGATGCGGAGCGTGTTCTGACCGGGTTTCAGCAGCGCCTTTGCGAGGATTCGCCAACTGCGGAACATATTGTTAGCTTGGAGAATCGCTTGATCGTTGAGATAAACATCGGCAAACGTATCCAGTCCCTCGAACACTAAATCGACGTGGTCGTGTCCGAGCGCGGCTGCGTCGACTTGAAACGTAGTTTGGTATTCCCAATCGGTGAGGCCGATCCACTGCAGGTGGAATTCGTTGTCCCGATCGAATGGGTCAGGGATGAGACTGTTGTGCAACAAGTCGGTGTGCACGACGCCCGGAACCTGTGCGGGATGCCATTGCTTGACGTCAGCATTGTCCATATTTCCGACGGCGCGAAACTGCCAGCCGGAATCCAGAATTCTGGAAGACGGTTCCGACGCTGTAAGCGGCAACGCTCCCAGCATAGAAAACAAGAGCACGGAAAATACGGCAGCACCGAGACGGCGACAGGATCGCGGCCGAGTCCAAACCATAATAAGGGCTCCTATTCGAGTTGTCGGAAGATTCATCTTTCTGCATCGGCTGGTTTAGTTTGCCGAATAAATCTGGACAATTTAATTATTTTGATTATTCCGAACAAAGCGCCGCTCCGCCGGCAATTCCAGCATCCGCACCGTAGTGCGCCTTCAGCAACGGAATTTCTCGACAGCGCGAAATGATGCAGTACTTCGCAATTCCATCGGCGATATCGCCAAAAAATGGACTTAGCATCGCCGCCACGCCGCCGCCGAGAATGATCACATCCGGCTCCAGCAGATCGATGATGTTGCTCAACCACAATGAAAGCAGATCGACAGTTTCCTGTAATACCCGCTTGGCGACTGGGTCGCCGGCGCCATAAGCCTGGCCCACCATTTCACTAGTGACGGCATCGATGTTGCCCTTGGCGAGATCAAGAATGGCCGAACGGGGGCCTTGCGCGGAGGCAAGTTCGGCGCGTGCCCTGCGAGCGATGGCCGGTCCGGCAGCCAGAATTTCGATGCAGCCCGGTTTGCCGCATCCGCATCGTGGCCCGTCGTAGGCGATACTCATATGTCCGCCTTCGGCCGCCGCACCCGTCCGCCCGTTGTAGATCTTCCCGTCGAACACAATGCCAGAACCGATACCCGTGCCGACGCCGGCGTAAAAAATGTGGCGATAGCCACGGCCCGCGCCCCAGCGAGCTTCAGCCAGAGCCGCTGCGTTCGCGTCATTCTCGACTTTCACGGGCACACGATAGACTTTTTCGACTTCGGTTGCGAGGGGAAAATCGCGCCAGCACGGAACGTTGGGTGGATTGATGACGACTCCGGTTTTCGGATCCAGGGGTCCGGGTGCACAGATGCCAATTCCACGAATCAGAGTTCGCGCTTTCGGATCGTGGGAAAGAAGAAGATCAATTGCGGAAATCACCGCCGCGAGTCCTTCGCCTGCCCCGCGGTTCGCCACCATCGGAGTGCGGATTTGAGATTTGATTTCGCCATTGCGGTCCACCAAGCCGGCTGCAACCTTGGTGCCGCCAATATCCACGCCTACTACGAGAATATCGTTAGTTTCTGTCATCGCCGGCTTTCTCGGCGAAACTCGTCGCGCGGGGCTTCACTCCGAATCTCGTGCAGGTGGATTTGTACTACGCCTTTGTCAGTCCTGCAACGTTGCGTCCAATCCTGCGTTCAGAATTCGCAAGTATACGCCGCCTACCTGGAGATGGTGGAGACCTTCTCGCGGCGCACAACCGAGCGCGTTGTGGCCACGAATCTTGAGATCAATTCAGCCTTGTCCGAGAGCCGATTCCAGGCGATGCCAATCCGCCATTTTGCTTCCGGCAAGCCGAGGTCGTGGAACCGCACCCCGGGGACGCCCATTCGCCTCGCGGCACTGGGGACCAGAGACACTCCGAGTCCCGCGCGCACCAGATTTAGGATGGTAAAGAGTTCGCTGGCCTCCTGAACGATGGTCGGAGAAAACCCCGCCCCACGGCACAAACCGAGCACGTGATCGTGCAAAGTAGCAGAAGTTGCCCGAGGGAAAAACACAAAGGGCTGGTTTCGCAGGGCGGCCAGTCCTTGTCTCGAGTTGTAGGATAGCGACCCCGAGGTTGCGACCACCAGTTGCTCATGAAAAAGCGGCAGACTGTCGAGCTCAGTGTGGGCAATGGGAAGGCGGACAATTCCGATGTCAATACTTCCTTCCACCAAAGCAGCAATCTGCGCAGGGGTCGACATATCGCGCATTTTGAGTTCGACCTGTGAGTAAGTTTTTCGAAAGCGCAGGATGGTGCGTGGCAGTATCTCGGAAACAGAGGCGATTCCGAATCCAATCCGCAACGTCCCAGCACGCCCCAAGACAGCTTCTTTCGCGAGACTCAGGGCGGCCTCATCCTCCCGCAATACTTTGACAGCACCGGCCAACAGCACTCTGCCGGCTTCCGTGATTTCTACTTTCCGGCGGGTTCGGGTGAATAGAGCGCCTCCAACTTTCTCTTCCAACCTTCGAATCTGTTTGCTGAGCGCAGGTTGAGAAACGAAAAGCCGTTTCGATGCTCGGCCGAAGTGCAACTCGTCAGCCAGGACGACGATGGAGTGCAGTTCCTCAACCTGGAGATACATGAACGTAAGTTATCACAGAGTAGAAACAAATTCATTGGACGAAAGACTGTGGATCGAGAGAGGATTTAGGAATGCAGGAGACTCCAGTGCCCACAGAGCGTCGCAACGGTTCCCACGGTATTACTGCCTTAATTCTCGATTACGGTTTGGTGCTGGCGCGGTGCCCCACGGTGGAAGAGTTCGGGCGCTTGGCGGAAATGTTAAATGTGAGTTTCGACTTGTTTTACGAGTTGTGGGAAGCCAGCCGAGGGCCGTATGACCGCGGCGATCTCACGGCGGAGGAGTATTGGTTGCAGTTGGCGGCACAAACGAATACTTCGCTGGACCGCGGACAGATCGAGAGACTCCGCAAAATCGAGGTTGAAATCTGGGCCCATCCCATTCCGGGTATGTTCGATTGGGTGAGCCGGCTTCGCGCGGCTGGATTCAAGACCGGATTGCTCTCCAACATGCCTTGGGATCTGGTGAACCATGTGCGGACAAACTGTCGGTGGATGGAGCACTTTGCCTTTAAGACATTGTCGGCGGAGGTGAGGTTGATCAAGCCCGACCCAGCCATTTATGAGCACACTCTTCACGGCCTCGGGGTCTCAGCCGCGGAAACGTTGTTTGTCGACGATCGCGAGCCCAACATCCGGGCTGCCCATGCGTTGGGAATGCGTGCCATCCAATTCCTTTCAATCTCACAGCTCAAGGATGACCTGGAAGCACTGGGCTTTCCCCTATTGCCGGCGGGAGAGGAATCACCTGCCTCAGGCTTGAGAGTAGAGAGCACTGCTGATCAACCGGATCGACAAAGCAAGTTTTCTGTTTTGCTGTAGAGATAACGCGGCTGCACGGCTGGTTAATGCGCCGATTCGTCCTTGCCGGAAGCTTGCGACTGATTAGAGCCGGGCTGCAATCTTTGGAACTCCCGCATTTCATGTTGTGCAGCTGCGGTTTTTCCCTGTTTTCGATAGAGGCCTGCGAGCGCGAAATGCGCTTGCGCCGCGAGTGGAGTTTCCTTCTCGATGGAAAGAAGCCGGGTCCATTCTTTCTCGGCCGTGGCGGTGTCGCCTTCGAGCGAAGCTGCTTTTCCTAACGAATAGAGCGTTTCGGGCATGTCTGGCATCAGCTTGTCGGCGCGTACGAGTTCCGCCCGCGCCTCGCGCGCTTTTCCCTGTTCCAGCAACGCTGTCCCCAGACGATAGGCAGCCTCGGCGTTGCCGGGTTGCAGCTTGGCTTCCGCCCGAAATTCTTCTTCGGCTTTCGCCCATTGGAAGGCGCCCGCATACACTTCTCCCAGTTCCAGGTGAAGCTCGGGAGTGTCCGGTCGCAGCCGCAGCGCTTCGCGGTACTCCTTCTCAGCCTCGAGCATTTGCCGCAGCACAAAGTAATTTTCCGCCAACGCCTGGTGCGCGCGGGCGGAGTCGGGATAAGCGGCCAGCAAAGTATCAATCGATTGCTTTGACAGCAGACCACTGGCCCGGCCGAGGTAATACAGGAGATCCTGATCATTCGGACGTTCGGCCAACGCAGCTTGCAGATTTGCGACGGCCTCTGCCAGTTGCCCGGTCTGGATCTGAGCAATTCCCAGCCCGGTCTTGTCCTGCACTTTTTGGAGGTGCGGAATTGCTTGGGCCGCGTAGCCTTGCGCAAGCAGGGTATAGCCCAGCAACTGGTGAGCTGGCGCCAGCTCTGGATCCACCTCCAGCGCACGCTTCAGGGGCGTAACCGCGGAAGCGAAATCGTGCTTCTCCATGTACGTCTGGCCGAGGCTGACGAATCCGTCCGCAAAGGCCGGCTCAAGTTGGGTGACTTTACGAAACTCGGTGATGGCAACGTCGAATTGTTGTTGTTTGTCTGCGGCGATTCCGGCTTGCATGTGCTGGGCAGCTTCCGGCGATATAGTCTGCGATGCGAACCACAAAAGCAATAGTGCGCGGATCACGGTTTCTCCGGCTCACGGACTTCCAGGAACTGGTCGGCGTGAACATTATTCAAAGTTTGATGAATACCCGATGGCCACACCACCTCCACCTGAGCGCTTTCCGCCGTTCCGAGTCCAAAATGAAGACGCTTGTCGCTTGCGGATGCGTAGCTGCCGGCGGAAGTGGCGAATCGCGTTTGTCCGTTTACTTTGACCCGCGCACCGAATCCGTCACGGTTGCTGCGCGTACCGTGCAGTGAAATCACCAACCAGTGCAGTTTGCCCCCGTGGTTGAGAAACACCTGCGGGTGGCCTCCGAGATAGGTCATCACGACGTCTTCCCAGCCATCATTATTTAAATCGCCGAACGCCGCTCCACGGCCGGCCACGGGAGTCGTACTTCCGGAATCGACGCGTTCGAACCGGCCATTGTGATTTATCGCCACGAGCGGCAACTCGAGATAGTGCAACGAAGGATCGATGTGTTCCACATTGTCCAACACATGGCCCTGGGCGACGAACAGGTCTTTCCAGCCATCGTTGTCAAAATCTTCCAAGCCTACGCCCCAACCGGAGCTGCCGCTCGAAAGCACGCCAAGACCGGTTTCGAGACTGCGATAACTGAATGAACCGCCACCGTCGTTGTGATAAACACCGTAAATCTCTCTTGGCAGTTCGGTCACGATAATGTCCGGTCGACCATCGTTGTCATAGTCTTGAAAGACGACGCCCATGCCCGACAAGCGCCTGCCGTCCTCAGAGAGCGCCGCACCGGCTTCAAGTCCAAGTTCCGTGAAGGTCCCGTTGCCGTTGTTATGAAATAGATATTGCTGCATACCGTCGTTGGCGACGAATATGTCCGTAAATCCGTCCTCGTCGTAGTCAGCAAAAGCTACGCCCAAAGCGCGCCCCTTTTTAGCCGCGATACCGGAGCGTTGGCTCACATCGGTGAAGGTTCCATCGCCATTGTTGTGATACAAGAAGTTGGTGGTCGCGGGAAATTCCTCCGGCGGACAATAGGTGTGGTAATTGCCGCCGCAATCTTTACTGTGCTTCGTATCCCAGTCCATGTATCGGGTAACGAATAAATCTAACTTTCCGTCATTGTCATAGTCGAAAAATCCGGCGGAGACGGACCACCCTCCCCCGGCGACTCCCGCCTTCGCAGTCACGTCAGTGAAGGTTCCGTCGCCATTATTGTGATACAGAACGTTTTTTCCATAATTGGTGACGAACAGATCGGGGTAGCCGTCGTTGTCATAGTCACCGACGGCGACGCCCATGCCGTAATTTCCGTTGCCCACATTTGCCAATCCGGCTTGCTCAGTTACGTCGGTAAAACTTCCATCTTGGTTCTGACGGTAGAGGCGATTCCAGTAACGCGGGTTCTGCCGGTCGAAGTTCTCCGGCGTCTGCATCGGACTGGTTATGCGGCCACCGTTGACGAGAAAGATGTCCAGCAAGCCGTCGTTGTTGTAGTCGAGCAGGGCAACTCCTCCGGGCATGGTTTCGATCAGATACTTCTGAGGCGTGGGCGAATTCTGCAGCGTGAAGTCCAACCCACGCGGTAGGTTGACATCAAACACAGGCGCCACGAGGAGCGCAGCCGACAGCACGGACATCACGAGGACCGATATGCGTAACACAGGATTCAACAACCTGGGATTCCTTCAGCTGTCTAGCATATCGTGCTCGTGGTGCTAATTGCACACTCGTACGCTCAAAAAAAATCTGTCCAGCGGGAATTCTGCTTGTGGCAAACGAGTGTCTATCCAAAAGCTAAAATTGCCCGAGAAAATTCCGGAAGACAACCTAACGGCACCGTCGTCAGAAACATCAGCGAGGCGAAATTAAGCGGCTCTACTGTTAACTTCCTAGGTTACCGCCGGGTCGATTCTCGTTCCACCAGTTTTGGCGAAATCAGGATTTTCTTGGGCCGTGCCGAGCGTTTCAGCATGATTCGCTCCATCAGGAGCTCAGCGGCCCGTGCTCCCATTTCGCAGGTACCCTGATCGACGGTGGTGAGAGGAACCGCCAATTGGTCGGAATAGTGTACGTTGCCGGCTCCGACGACGGAAACGTCTCCGGGCACTTTAAGGCCGGCCTCGAGGATCGCCTTAATCGCACCGATTGCAACCGGGTCGCTGTAACAGAAAACCCCGTCTGGAATCGGGCGTACCCGAAGCAATCGCCGCATGCCCTCATATCCCGACACATCTCCGTGCCCGCCGGCTACAACGTAACGTGCGTGCGCACGCAAACCGTGCTTCTTTAGCGCTCGGCGGTAGCCTTCGAAACGTTCCTCCGAGATTCCTATTTCGGGACCGCGTAAGTGAGCAATGCAACGGCATCCGCGCGCGATCAGATGTTCCGTCGCCAATCGGCCGATGGCGTGGTTGTCGGCCCCAACGAAGGATGCTTGCGCCCCAGCAATGGGGCGGTCAATCAAGACATAGGGTACGTTTCGAGCATGAATCCGCCGGAACAGTTCCAGGCAACGGACGGGCTGAGCCGAAGCGATGATTAGGCCA
Organism: uncultured Acidobacteriota bacterium; assembly: GCA_963838905.1. Classification (GTDB taxonomy): domain Bacteria; phylum Acidobacteriota; class Terriglobia; order Terriglobales; family Acidobacteriaceae; genus JABDBE01. The sequence goes on along the minus strand of CAWITE010000007.1, from coordinate 591,852 downwards.
TCGACTTGCCGAGCCAACAGGGAATCGGCCTCACTACGTTCCAATTCGGGATCTTCCTCGAAATACGAAATGACGACGTGATACCCGTGCGGACGCACAGTCTGCGCTACAGCGCGGGCAATCTCGGCGAAGAAGGGATGAGTGAAATCTGGCAGCAGTAAACCGATTGTGTAGGTGCGCCTCGTTACCAGGCTGCGCGCCACCCAATTCATCTGGTAATGCAATTCCTTCGCGCGTCGCAGCACGCGTTTGCGAGTAGCCGTGCTGATCCGGCCCTGGTTGCGCAAAGCCTTGGACACTGTCACGACTGAGACCTTCAGGTCTCGCGCAATGTCCAACATGGTCACGGCCATGGCAGCGAGGATCATAACACTACATACCCCGGGAGTAATCGATTACCCACGGTTAACGATTACCCTGATGAAAAAAACGATTACCCCGCTCATCAAGAAAACCGATGCTCTAGTGCAATTAGATTACTTTTTGCTTGACAACGAGCGCTCATGTGTTTCACACTTTCGCCGTTCCAAAAAATGTGGTGTGGGGGTGTGTATGCCGTCTCGCAGGTTGTGGGCGCTGTTTTTCTCGGCGGTTCTGGTCATCACGACTTCTGTTTCCCTTCACGGGCAAAGCACTTACGGCACAGTCGATGGCTCCGTGTTGGATTCCTCCGGAGCGGCCATTGCCGACGCTCAAGTCACACTCACCAACAAAGGAACGCAGGAAAAACGCGTTCAGAACACGGGCGCTGAAGGACTGTTCCAGTTTGTGAACGTGTTCTCCGGTCCATATCGGTTGGATATTGAGAAGGCAGGCTTCAAGCACTTTACCCGTGATCCCGTCGTTGTCGAAGTTCAGCAGGACAGCCACATCGTCGCCACATTGCCGGTTGGCCAAGTCAGCGAGACGGTGGAAGTAACTGCCGAGACCCCATTGCTCCAGGTAGAGACTTCATCTCTGGGCCAAGTCGTAGAGCAGCGCAAAGCCAACGAACTTCCGTTGAACGGCCGCAATATCTTTAACCTGATTACGATTTCTCCCGCGGCGGTGGCTCAGGGCGGATCCGGCGGAACTCCGGTCGGCCAAAACCCGTTTAGCTGGGGCAATTATCAGGTCGGCGGTTCGTTCGCGAATCAGAGCGCCGAGTATCTCGACGGTCAGCCTCTTAATATCGGTTACATCAACCTTCCCATCGTGATTCCGACGCAGGATTCCATCGGCGAATTTAAGGTCCAGTACAACAATCTGGGACCGGAGTGGGGCAAGTTCTCCGGCGGCATCATGAACTTCAGCACGAAATCGGGAACCAACGCTTTCCACGGCGAGGCTTACGAATTTCTGCGTAACAAGGTTTTGAACTCGAACGAGTATTTCTTCAAGCAGAGTGAGTTGGCGAGCGGTGCCTCGAACACACCTCCTCCCTACGTTCAGAATCAGTATGGATTCAATGTTGGCGGCCCGATAATCAAGGACAAGCTGTTCTTTTTCGTAAGTTGGGAACAGTTCCGGTTGCGCACCGGTCAAGTCGTTACCACCACGGTACCGCTGCCTGCGTTCAAGACGGGTGATTTTTCTGCTCTGCTGGCACAGGGAATTCAGCTTTACGATCCTTACACTGTGAATCCGACCACCGGAGCGCGTACACCTTATGCAGGTAACATAATTCCAGCGACCGAGTTTAGCAAGGCTGGTCTTGCGCTCTGGAACAAATACTACATTAACCCCACGGACCCAACTGCCATTACCAACAACTTTACGTCGGCAAGCAGCAGCGGCGGAAATAATACTGAATTCGTGACCCGCGTCGACTACGCCATCTCGGCAAAGACGCGTCTCTTCGGCCGCTTTTCGTACTTTGGACTGCTGGACCTTCCGACCAATCCCTTCGGCACCGGTTTGTGCCAGGACCGTTGCGCAGAGGACTATCACACCAAGGCCCTCGCCATTGATCTCAACCACGTGTTCAGTCCAAACGTCGTCGGCGATTTGAACATTTCAGGCAGCCGTTTCGTTTACCTCCGTACGCCAATTCTCGCCGGTTACGATCTCACCGGGATCGGATGGCCAGCGAGCTACAACGCCGAGGTTCCCGCCAGCATGCGTACTCCGCCGACGCCGGCATTTCCGTTCCCCAACGACATCGGTAAGAGCCAAGGCAACAGTGCCATCGGCGACCACAACACGCAATATAACATTTCGCCTTCTGTGACCATCATTCACGGTAAACACACCTTTGAGGCCGGGGTTCAGTATGAGCTGGGTCTCGACAACTACTTTCAAACCAACATCGCAAGCGGAGCTTTTGGTTTCTCGGGAGCCTGGACGGCGAACCTTGCGTCCAATCCGGCTGCCAACACCGGTTTCGCGTTTGCAGATTTTCTGCTCGGGTTAGGGCAACCTGGACCTGCTTCCTTCGTGAACCAGACAGAAGGTTCTGCCCAGGTCCCTGCTCAAACCGCCGGTCGTCAGACCTATCGTGCCTTTTATGGGGCTGACACCTGGCACGTCACCCCGAAATTAACCTTGGACTTCGGACTCCGCTACGAACTTCAGGGCCCCTGGTCCGACCGCTACAACCGCTTGAGCTATTGGGATCCTAGCGTGACCAATGCGACCGTCACAGGCTGCAACGGTACTCCGGGATCCCCGTGTCTCGGTGACATACTGCTGGTTGGAACGGCTCCAAACACGAGCAGGAATAACCTGCCCTTGGACAAGAACGAATTCTCTCCACGGCTTGGATTTGCTTACAGTTGGGATCAGAAGACTGTGATCCGTGGAGGTTACGGCATCTTCTGGATCCCAAACTACATCTCTTTCGGCCTCAATCCGGACAACGACGTAATCAATCTGGCGACTACGCCTTTCGTGGCCACGACAAATCATGGCTTGTCGCCGAGTGCTACGCTTGACGCAAGCAATTGCACATTGGCCGGTCAGACCTTTGCCAGCTTTACTTGTGCGACCCCAGGTCCCTTTGGCGCGGCTGGAATTTTGCCTCCGCCGGGCAGATTTGCTCAGCCAAGTACTTCGGCTTTCGTTGCGGCTAACGGTGACCCCACTTTAGCGCCGTACCTCAGCCCGAAACCGGGATACGTGCAGCAGTTCAATCTCGATATTCAACGTCAGTTACCAGCTGGCTTTTTTGCGGACATCGCTTACGCTGGTGCGCACGGCGTCCACCTCCAACAGTACTCCACGAACGTCAATCAAATTCCAGATTCGTTCGTTGCTCAGGCGGCGGCGCAATTCGCTGCCGGCCAGCCCGTGGCGATTGCCCAGCCGATCGCGAATCCCCTCTCAACTCCGAATCCCACGCTCAGTACTCCTACGATTCTTGCCGGACAGCTCAATCGCCCATATCCTCAGTACACTGGAACGAGCCTGGCCGGATATGGATGCTGTGGCAGTACTTACAATTCGCTGCAAGCCACCGTAACCCGTCGATTCCAGGGCGGCGGTACGCTGCTGGTGGCTTACACGAACGCAAAACTGCTCAGCAACACCGATACCCTTACCAGTTGGCTCGAAGGGCCAACCGGTGGTGTAGGACAGGTGCAGGACTATAACAATCTGAATGGAGAGAAATCGCTTTCTTCTCAGGACGTTTCTCAGCGTTTGGTCATCAGTTATGTGCTTGATCTTCCATTTGGGCATGGCCAGAAATACCTTGCCGGAAGCACAGGAGCGAAAGACAAGCTTGTGTCCGGTTGGGGAGTCGACGGCGTGACTACCTTCCAGCGTGGTTTCCCGCTCAAGATCACTTGGGCTGGAGCCTCCACTCCTCTCGAAGCTGCGGGCTTCGGCATAAGCAACATTCGTCCAGATGTTATAGCCGGATGCAGCAAGGGGGGTAACCGCTCGCTTCAACAGTGGTTCAATACGTCTTGCTTTGCAGCGCCGCCGGCTTGGGGCTATGGTACCGAGTCGCGCGTGGATGCTACACTGCGCGCGGACGGAATCAACAACTTTGATTTCGCCATATTCAAGCGGACGATGATTACTGAAAGGTTCGGTCTTGAATTCAGAACGGAATTCTTCGATCTGTTCAATCACCCGCAGTTTGGCTTCCCCGGGCAGGGCTACAACGGCACGCCCACGGGCAACGGATTCGGCACCGTGACGTCCACGGTGAACAACCCGCGTCTGATTCAGTTTGCACTGAAGCTTAAGTTCTAAATTGCTTGAAATGAACCGGGCTGGGCATTTTGCCCAGCCCGTTTTCTTGATTCCAAGGAGTTTTCTCTTAGCAAGAATCCGAAATCGTGCTGGTGTCTCCATCACCAAGATCTCCTCTAATCCGCATGAGGAATGTTCCCGTCATCGACTACTCCGAGGCCAAAAGGATTATTGACCTGATCGTAGAAAAGGCCGCCCGGATGCAAAAATCGGTCGTGGTTGCCGTCGCCGACTCGCACGGTGAACTCATCGCCTTTGCCCGCATGGACGGCGCTCCCATTTCCTCAATCCGAATTGCCGCGAACAAAGCGTGGACAGCTGCCCGAGAACGAAAACCGACAAAGGAAATCGGCGAAAAGGTGCGCCACCCGGAAAAGGGCCATGACATCGCCTACTACGGTGATTCCAGATTTGTTGGCTGGGGCGGCGGCATCCCTCTCTGGAAGGATGGTGTCGTTGCCGGCGCAGTTGCGGTCAGTGGCCTCTCCTCCAGCGAGGACATCGAGCTAGCTACGCTTGCTTTAGAAATTGTGTCTGCGCAGAAATGATCGTGAAGTGCGACTGAATCTGGTCAACTAATTTAGCTAGCTCAGTAAGGTGGAGGTTCTAATGGCTCGAAGGCTTCGGCCTATTTTTCTTCTCTTGTTCTTCCCTATCGTTCTCGCATGTTCCCAGGCGCAGACATCCTCATCGGATGTGGACGCCCGCGTTGATTCTCTTCTTAAGAAGCTAACTCTCGACGAGAAGATTGACTTGATCGGCGGTGTGGACGATTTCTACATTCGCGCCAATGAGAAGATCGGGTTGCCTCGCTTGAAAATGGCAGACGGGCCGGTCGGCGTGCGGAACTACGGGCCTTCGACGGTCTTTGGCGGCATTGGCCTGGCTGCCACTTGGGATCCGGATCTGGCGGCAAGGATCGGAGCGACCATCGGCCAGGACGCCCGTGCCCGTGGCGTGCATTTTATGCTCGGGCCAGGCGTGAACATCTATCGCGCGCCGTTGAACGGGCGCAACTTCGAATACTTCGGCGAAGACCCGTTCCTCGCCGCTCGCATTGCGGTCGCTTACATCAGCGGTATGCAAAGCCAGGGAGTCAGCGCGACCATCAAGCACTTCATGGGTAATAATTCGGAATTCGACCGTCACAACACCGATTCCATTATCGATGAGCGCACCATGCGCGAAATCTACCTTCCGGTGTTCGAAGCTGCAGTCAAAGAGGCGAAGGTTGGCGCGATTATGGATTCCTACAACCTGACCAACGGCCTGCACATGACCCAGAACGGTTACCTGAACACGGAAGTCGCCAAAAAGGAGTGGGGCTTCGCGGGAATCATGATGTCTGATTGGGATGCCACGTATGACGGCGTCGCCGCCGCGAACGGCGGTCTCGACCTGGAAATGCCCTGGGGAAAGTTTATGAACCGCGCGACTTTGTTGCCGGCCGTCAAAGCCGGCACCGTCAGTGAAGCCACCATCGACGACAAAGTGCGACGCATTCTGCGGACTGCGATTCAATTCGGATGGCTCGACCGCGATCAAACGGACTTGTCAATCTCGCTCTTGAATATTGCGGGAAACCAAACCGCGTTGGAGGCGGCTCGCTCAGGCATGGTCCTGCTCAAGAACGATGGCAATCTTTTACCTCTTGAAAAGGGAAGCATCAAGTCCATCGCCGTCATCGGCCCCGACGCCGATCCCGCGCAGCCCGGCGGAGGAGGCAGCGCCGAAGCCAAGCCCTTCACGCCGGTGAGCTATTTGGAAGGCATTAAGGATTACCTGGGCGACGGCGCGAAAGTCTACTATGCGCCGGGACTGCCAACACTCGATGAAATGTCGAAGCAGATGCAATTTACCACGCAGGCGACCAGCGGCCAGACAGGCTTGAAGATGGAGTTATTCAATAACGCGGACCTCAGCGGCTCACCTGCGATCGTTCGATATGACAAGTACGTCCACTACGAGCCAGCCCGAGGAACAAACGGTGCTGCCAGCAGTGTCTCCATTCGCTGGACTGGCTTCTTCACGCCGGCCGTCCCCGGGCAGTATCTTGTTTTCGTACAAGGTCCGGGTGAGAACGGCGGCTACCGGCTCTATATCGACAAGAAGCTGGTGCTCGACAACTGGAAGCAGTGGTACGCCTTTGTTGGGGAGGTTTCGGTTGCTCTTATATCGGGACCGCACGAGGTCGAACTTGACTATTACGCCAAGAACGGATGGGGCAAAACTACGGCCAACCTCGGCATCGTTCGTCCTGACACTCTTGTGAGTGCGGAGGCGAAAACGCTTGCTGCGCACGCTGATGCCGTAATCCTCGCTCCAGGTTTTGACACGGCCAGCGAAGGCGAAAGCGCCGACCGGACTTTTCGGTTGTCTCCCGGGCAGGACGAACTCATCAACCAGATTGCCGCCGTAAACAAGAAAACCGTCGTGGTCATGACTTCGGGTGGCGGAGTTGACATGAGTGCGTGGATCGATCATGTCCCTGCGCTTCTCGAAGCGTGGTATCCCGGTCAGGAAGGCGGTGCCGCGGTAGCGCAACTCCTCTTTGGCGAATCGAATCCATCGGGACGGTTGCCGATTTCGATCGAACGTCGATGGGAAGACAATGCGACGCATGACTCCTATTATCCGAAAGATGGCAGCAAGAAAGTTGAATACAGCGAGGGAGTTTTCGTTGGCTATCGCCACTTCGATAAATCGACGGTCAAGCCGTTGTTTCCGTTCGGCTACGGCCTGTCCTACACATCATTCGCGTATAAGAATCTGACGATATCGCCACCGTCATCTGATCAACAAGTCAGCGTCGCGTTCGACGTTACTAACACGGGCACTCGCGCCGGAGCGGACGTTGCGGAGGTTTACGTTGGCGATCGGCACGCTCCCGTCCCTCGTCCAGTAAAAGAACTGAAGAGCTTCAAGAGAGTAAGCCTGAATCCCGGCGAGACCAAGAACGTCGTCGTGAAACTCGATAGGCGAGCGTTCTCCTACTATGACGCCAAGAGCCATTCGTGGACGGTCGCGCCCGGAGACTTCGATTTGTTTGTCGCCCGTTCGGCAGCGGACATCGCGCTGACGGGTAAGGTCGCTTTGCATTAGTCCCATTAACCTCAGCCCCGTGGCGCAGGTGTTCCTAAATGCAATGGGTGCACCTTCGTGTCCTTTGTGGTTTTAGCATTTGCGCTTCATCAACTACGAAGGACACGAAGGTACACAAAGGAAGGATTCTCTGGAACTCTGGAACCGCACACGCCAGCGTTGCTTACGCCGGGTTCCCGTCCACACTCACCCAACCATGCGAGGCGGAAGATCGCTCAATCGCATGCAGGATTCTTTGCACTGCCAGAGCATCTTCAAAGTTTGCGTGGAAGGGTTCTTGCCGCGCTATCGAATTAAGAAAATCTCCAAGCGTCGCAATAAAAGGATGCTCGTATCCCAGAACATGGCCTGGCTTCCAGAAGTTTCTCCCATAGGGATGATCTAGCGCCGTGACGGCGATGCTGCGCTTGCCTTGCAAATTGGCTGGTTCGGTAGCGTCAAAGAAATCAAGTTGGTTCATGTCGTCGAGGGTGAAACTTAGCATCCCCTTCGAGCCGTTCACTTCAAACGTATTGCGATTCTGGCACCCCACCCCATATCGAGTTGCCTCGAATGTGCCGATGCTGCCGTTTGCAAAGCGGGCCATCAGCAACGTCGCATCGTCTACATCGCGGCCAGGAGCAAACGTGTGCATCAACGCGGAGAGCTCCTTGATGGGTCCATTGAGATAAAGCGCAATGTCAATCGAGTGAGAGAGCAAATCTCCCGCAGCCCCCATTCCTGCTTCAGTCCGTTTGTAACGCCATGTGTTCGCCTTGCTCGGATCGTTACCGGACTGATTCAAGTAGAGGGCCCGATAGTGAAACGTCTGGCCGATGCGTCCCTCGGCGATGAGCTGTTTCGCAAAAACGACCGCCGGTACACGACGGAAATTAAACCAAACCAAGTTAAGACTGTGCTCTACCGCCTTGGTCATGCTTTCCGCTTCTTCAATAGAGGACGCGAGCGGCTTTTCGCAGAGTACGATCTTGCCAGTTTGGGCAGCCGCGATCGCAATCGCGGAATGCAGCGCGTTAGGGACGGCGATATCGACTGCGTCAATATCTTTTCTTGCTATGATTTTCTGCCAGTCGGTCTCAATCTCGCTCCAGCCCCACTGAGAGGCAGCCGTCTCCAGCTTTGCCCGATTGCGGCCGCAGATGACCTTGCAGATAACTTCGTAAGGCGTGTCGAAGAAATGCCCGACTTGGCGAAAAGCATTCGAATGCACTTTGCCGATGAAGCCGGACCCGATCATGCCAACGTTCAATTTCTTCTTGGACACTCGTCCCCCCCCATGCGATTGTCGCACGAATTCAATCGCGGATGGCTCGTAGCGCTGTTAGCCTGCGCTTCCGCACGACCACGGTCAGTTACGCGTCGCCTGTGCACCTTCGAACGCTGGAATCCCACAACCGAACATACATCCGATGAATTTGTCCCGTAACCGCCATGTGTATCAGTCGTCTAAATAAGAAGCTCGCAGGTTGCGTAAAGGCATTTGACCTGCAAGAAGAGCAAGGCAACCGCATCGAGGACGACCGATGGAAATTCTGCTTCAGGATCTTCGCTTCGGCATCCGCATGCTGCGCAAGAGCCCAGGCTTTAGCGCAGTGGTAATTGTCACGCTGGCCCTGGGCATCGGTGCTAACACGGCGTTGTTTTCGGTCGTCGATGCCATCCTTCTGCGGCCGCTCCCTTACTTACAGCCCAAACAACTAGTCTCGGTAAAAGAAGACATGCCGGGAGCCAACCTGACAGACGCTGGCCTGTCGCAGCCCGAACTCGTTGATTTTCAAAAGCGCTCTGGCGTATTCGAGCAGTTCTCGGCGGTTTGGCCCATCAACGCCAACATCACCGGACGAGAGAAACCCCAGCGCGTCGAGGCCAATGCGGTCAGCACGAGCTATTTCAGACTACTGCGTGCGCGGCCTGCGATAGGCCGGGTTTGGAACGACGCCGATTCCCGCGAAGGATTTTCTGAGGGCGCGGTCATCAGCGACAGCCTGTGGCATACCATGTTTGGGGCGGATCCGAACGTCTTGGGTCAGGCGATCCGGATCGATACTGATCTCTACACCATCATCGGAGTCATGCCGCCGACCTTTCGCCATCCCGGACGTACTCTCGGGCACGACGTAGAAGTCTGGGTGGCGGCAGGATACGCCGCCCCGCCGTTTCCGAAGCCTCCGGTACGCGCCCTGCGATTCATTCCCGGCGCCATCGCCCGCTTGATGCCTGGACTATCCGTCGCGCAAGCCCAGGCGAAGCTCGACGCCTTCGCCGTGCAACTGCGCCAGCAATATCCCACCGATTATCCCGCGACTGCACAATGGAAACTTCGACTCGTCCCGCTGCAGCAGGAAGTGACCGCTAACGTGAGCTTGATGCTTTTCCTGCTCCTGGCCGCGGTGGGAGTTGTGTTGCTGATTGCCTGCGTCAACATCGCCAGCCTGCTCCTGGCTCGATCTTCCTCGCGTTACCGCGAAATCGCCGTGCGGCAGGCTCTCGGTGCAAGTAGCTGGAGACTGGTTCGTCAGACCCTGACCGAGAGCGTCGTCCTCTCGCTCTGCGGCGGAGCGCTCGCCCTTCCCTTGAGTTTTTGGCTTAAAGATATTTTGCTCACACTGGTTCCGGCGAACCTTCCGAGAATTACGGAAGTGGCCTTGAACGGGCGTGCACTTTTCTTCGCCTTTGCGATTTCCGTAATCACCGGTGTCCTGTTCGGTCTGGTACCGGCAATGCAAATGTCCGACCGGCGATTGATGGATAGATTGGGTCAAGGATCGCGGGGCGCGGGCCTTGCCTCGGGTCAACATCGCTTTCTTAGCGCGCTGGTCGCTTGCGATTTCGCGCTCTCGTTCGTGCTCATGGTGAGCGCTGGCCTTTTGCTGCGCAGCTTCTGGAAAGTGCTCGAAGTACAACCCGGCTTCAACGCCGACCACGTTGTAACCGCACGGTTGTGGCTGCCGGTACCGAATGACCCCAAGAACAATCCCTATCCGACGCAGGAGAAACGTAATATTTTCGTGAGTGAGATGCTGCGTCGCGTCGGCACTGTGCCCGGCGTGAAGGAAGTCGCGATTGGGGGTGGAAACACTCCCTTTACCGGGCTGCGCAACTCCAGAGGCTTCGAGATCGTGGGCCGAGTTGCCGCAGCCGGTGAAGCTCCAACCGCCCAGCTGGGTGTAGCATCGCCGGATCTTTTCCATGTCCTTGCCACGCGGCTCATCACAGGTAGATTCTTCACCGAGGCCGACAACGAGAAAGGCGAACCGGTCGTGCTTATCGACCAAACAGCGGCGGAGCGCTTCTGGCCACACGAAGATCCAGTAGGGAAGCAGATTCGCCTGCAGCTTGGCCCTCAAATACAGGTTGGCCCTCAAGACCCGGCCGTGCGGAGGATCGTTGGCGTGATAGGCCCGAGTAGAAATGAAGGGCTCGACGCACCCTACACTCCGCATTTGTTTCTTCCCTCACGACAGTTTCCGCTGAACGCGATGACTGTCTACATCAGGACCACAGCTAGTCCGGAGGCTTTAGAGGAGCCGGTCCGCCGCGAAATCCAGGCTGTCGACCCGGACTTGCCGGTGTTCGGCGTGCGCGCGCTGCGCAGCATCATCTCCGATTCGTTAGCGCCGCGCCGCTTTGCCATGCAAATCCTTGGGTTCTTTGCGGCCACGGCCATGCTGCTGGCGGCGATTGGCATTTATGGAGTCATGGCTTATTTCGTCAGCCAGCGGGTGCGGGAAATCGGAGTACGCATGGCGCTTGGCGCCCAGCGCGCGGACGTGATGAAGCTCATCGTGTGGAAGGGAATGTCGCTTGCTTTGGCCGGAGTGACCGCAGGTCTCATCGCGGCGTTCGCGTTGACGAGGCTGATTTCGCGCCTCTTGTTCGACGTCAGCGCCACCGATCCCTTAACTCTCGCGGCTTTTACCGCGCTGCTGGGCTTGGTGGCATTTCTGGCAAACTACATTCCTGCCAGCCGCGCCGCCAAGGTCGATCCCATGGTCGCGCTGCGATACGAGTAATCCCTCGGATTCAGGGAGTGCGCGGCTTCGTCAGAGCAGCGTGTCGTTCCATGATGGACGCCGGCACCTCGGGAAATCCCTGCAGAGGTTTGCCCATCGTGATGGCCCAGTGGTCGAGCCAGCTGGTTCCTTCTTCTCCCACGTATGTGTCGGGCAAGCTGTAGGCCTGATCGCTCAACGCATCTTCGAGCGTGATGAAGCGGTATCCCCTTTTTCGCATCAGGTCTGCTAGTTCGCCGATATGATCGGCCTCCAGCCAATTTCCATGCAGCAGCAGAATTTGCTTGGGCTCGTAGCCCACGATCTGCTTTGAAAGCTGCTCGTAGTACGCAAATACCGCATCGCTGTGCGCCAGGTAAGAGCTGACCATCTCCTGCTGCAATGCGTCGTCGCCGCGCTTCTTGGCGTCTTCGTAGATGGCGCCGAACATCCAATCCCAGGCATCGAGCGTGATCGGAGCGATGCGGTAACCCCGTTCCACGAGAAAGGCTTCAGCATCGCGTCGGGTCTGCAGATCACGTCCCGTATCCAGATAGGGATGCCGGAAATATCTCAATGCCATCTTGTGTTGAGCCAGCAGCAACCGGGTCACGCTCTCGCCCTGGATCACATCGTCCTCCCACGCCTTTAGCCCAGCCTTATTCAGCGAGGTATGACTGAAAGTATGATTGCCCAGTTCAAAACCAGCGTCGAGCCACATGTCGAGAGCCTTGATTCGTTCGTCCACTTCGCCCGTGCGATACAGCTTTTTCTCATTCACGAAACCAACAGTTGGAATGTTCTGCTGGCGAAGGGCTGCGAGCAGCTTTGTAGTCATCTGAGTAATGTCAGCGGCGGACATGTTATAGGCGTTGCCCGCCGGCAAGTCGTCGATCGTGATCGCGACCTGCCGGTCGGGCGGAGCCGCGGCACGGCAGGTTAAAGCCATGCACGTCCACGCCGTCAGGATTACTAATGCCCGTAATTTGCTCATCAAAGAGTCCTCCTGCTAATCAGTGTTGGCACGGCAATTCTCTCCGCCCAATACGATCGTATAAGAATCGAACAAGATCTTGAACCACGAAGGACCCAAAGGTACACGAAGAAATCTTTTTGATAAGCCTTTGTGTACCTTCGTGCTCTTTGTGGTTAATGGTTTTAAGCAGATTCACCAAGACGGCAGCTTCTGATCTTCCGAAGAAACGCTGGTAGGATTGAAAAGTGTAGCTGGAAATGTTTCCCTGCGCCTATGCTCGCCATCCGAGACAATCTGGCCGAATGCCTGAGCGCCCTGCGCGCCCACAAGCTACGCGCCTCGCTCACCATGCTGGGGCTGACGATGGGCGTGGCCACGCTCATCACGGTCATGACCCTGGTGCAGGGCGCGAACGTCTACGTTGAACAAAAGATCGCCAATCTGGGCACAAACGTGTTTCAGGTCGCCCGCACTCCCTTCGCCGTCACCGACTTCAACGTCGTCATCAAGGCGCTGAAGTACCGGAAGATTGAGCTCGACGACATGCAAGCTATCGCTGATCGATGCACCGCATGCGCCGAGGTCGGCGCCAGCGCCAGCAGCACCGTCCGCGTGCGCTACGGCAACAAAGAGGTCACGGACGTGAATCTCTCCGGCCAAACCGCAAGCATGGCCGACATCGATACGCGCACGGTCGAGCGTGGCCGGTATTTCACGCCGTCCGAGGCCGAGCACCGCGCCAACGTCTGCCTGATCGGCGACACCTTGGTCCAGCAATTATTTCTCGGTGTTGATCCCATGGGGAAGACCATGCGTATCGGCAACGATGAGTTCACAGTGATCGGCACCATGGAGAAAATCGGAAGCGTGCTGGGCCAGGACCAGGACAATTTCGTCATGGTACCGCTCTCGGTTTTCCTGCGCATGCAGGGCGCACATACCAGCCTCATCATCAATGTCAGGACCACCGCAAAGAACTTTGAACCTGCTCAGGATCAGGCTCAGCTCACCCTGCGCGCACGGCACCACCTCACGGCGAACATGGAGGACGACTTTTTCATCGGCACCAAGGAAAGTTACATGGCGTTGTGGCGGAGCATCAGTTCGGCATTTTTTGCGGTGTTCATTATGGTGAGCGTGATTTCGGTTGTGGTCGGCGGCATCGTCATCATGAACGTGATGCTGGTCAGCGTGACTGCCCGGCGCCGGGAAATCGGTGTGCGCCTCGCCGTGGGCGCGACCAAGCTGGACATCGTGCGGCAGTTCATCGCGGAAAGCGTCACCATGTGTATTGCCGGGGGTCTGGTTGGTATCGCGCTGGGCTTTCTGGTCGCGCTGATCTTGCGAACTTTCACGCCGTTTCCCGCTTCGGTGCAGAGCTGGGTCGCAGTGTTGGGAGTGTTTCTCAGTTCCGCGGTCGGACTGTTTTTCGGTATCTATCCCGCAGTCCGCGCATCCCGCCTGGATCCTGTCGTCGCCATGAGGGCTGACTGATGGCGATTATGACGGCTTCGCAAGCTCGGGAGAATTGCCTCGCCGCGCTCGAAACGCTTCGCTCGTCGAAGGTGCGGTCGGTGCTGACCGTCCTGGGCATCGTGATTGGCGTGTCTTCAGTGATTTCGATGGCAAGCATTATTCAGGGTCTGAACAAGTTTGTGCAGGACAAAGTAGAGTCCCTGGGCTCGCGCACGTACTTTGTCTCACGATTTCCTCCGGGTTCGGACCCATCGCGCTGGCCGCAGAGCATCCGCACCCGCAGATACTTCGACTACGACTACGCCGATTTCATCCGGCAAGCTGCTCCCGACGTGCAGATCGTAACCACGTTTGGCACTCGCGGCTTTTTCTTTGGCGACAGCAACCTGATCACCAACGGCGACCGCAGCGTCGAGAAGGTCATCGTGCGGGGAGTTGAGCCGCAGTATGCGGAGGCGATTCCATTGTTCACGGTAGGGCGTGGCCGCTTTATCAGCGCCTTTGATCAGGAACATGCGCGGCCGGTAGTGGTGTTGGGCGCAGCCATCAACGAATCACTTTTCCCTTACACGGACGCGGTCGGCAAAACGGTGCGGCTCAACGGCGACCTCTACGAGGTCATCGGCGTTTTTGAACATGACCCAGGTTTGTTCATCGGACCCGGCGTGGACGCCTTCGCCGTGATCCCGCTCAGCAACTTCAAGAAAGAGTATCCAGAGGCCAAGGAACTGATCATGGCCTTCACCGTCCCGGAGAACGTCAGCCTTCAAACCGCGCAGGACGAGGTGATTCAGGCCATGCGCCGCTTGCGGCATATTCCCGCTAACAAGGAGAACGACTTCGAGCTGAGTTCGCCCGACTTTCTTAGCAATCTGTGGAACCAACTTACTGGGGCCCTGGTGATCCTGACCAGCGTGATCAGTTCCATTGGCCTGCTCGTAGGCGGCATCGGCGTGATGAACATCATGCTCATCTCCGTGACCGAGCGCACGCAGGAAATCGGCTTGCGCAAAGCGATCGGCGCCCGCCGCGTGGACATTCGCCTTCAATTCCTTGTGGAAGCAGTGGTCCTCACCCTGGTGGGCGGAACCATCGGCATTCTGATCGGGGCCGGAATATCAACGCTGGTCCGCACACTCGTGCCTTCGATCCCAGCAACGCTGTCGTATCTGTGGGTCTCGATCGGCTTCACGATCTCAGTGGCCGTGGGTTTATTCTTCGGTTTTTATCCCGCGAATTTAGCGGCCAATCTAGATCCCATCGTCTGTTTGCGGTACGAGTAGATCTATTGATGGCTCTTCTGATATTCCGAAGGCACCTTTGCGTAACCTGCGGGAACGTTGAACAGCGTCGGGTCAACCGCCGCGGAGGAGATATTTGTCATCTCCATGGTTGATTCCATCAAGACCGCAGCATTTTGCGGAGCACCGTTCGACGCAGTGCCACTGGCCGCAGTCTGATCTGCCGGTTGCTGTTGCGGCTTCTTCTTGTGAAATCCTCCAAAGCCGCCCAAGTTTTCGATGCTCGAGGGCACTCCACCGAAATTTCCCATGTGACTGCCAGCCTGGTTTTCAGAATTTGAGGTTGCAGCTGAATTTGCGGCGTTGGTAGCGCCCTGGTTGGCGATGGCCCCGGCATTTGGACCATTCGACGCCGGAAGCGGTGCTTCCGAAGCCGGCGGAAGTGGGCTGCCATCGGCGGTTGTGCCCATGCGCATGATTTGCGATACCGGTACACCTTTCAGTTTCGACATCTCCTTCGCCATGTCGGCCATTCCGGAATACATGCCCGGTCGCGCGGAGAGCATCTGAGGAGACATATTGGGCATGGTGCCACTGAACATGTTGCCCATCGTGGCGGCCATTCGACTATTGAAATCCCGAACTTCCCCGTAGCCGGGGATCTCCGCAACCATCCACATATCGTTGGTGATGGCCATATTGCCGGTTTGCCCGGACGGCTGGTCCTTGGCTTCAGCCGACATCTTCAGAATTGACTCCGCCGCCGACAAACCTGCAACCTGCTTAGTCGCGCCGGTATTCGTAACCGTCACCTTAAACTTCAATTCCGGGGGCCGAGCGCTGCTGGTAGGCTGTGGCGTGGACGCCTGCTGTGGCTGAGCCTGGGCCTTCCGCATAGCCTCTTCCATCGCCGCCTTCATTTCCCGGAAGGTCACGACCGTATACTGCTTTTTTGGCATGATCCATTCTCGTAATCGTCTCTTGGTCGAGATCAATTCTCTCCGTCGAGTCCGGATTGATGTACGCCATTCGACTCCCTTTTACCAGAATCGTGAAATTGACCGGGTCCGTCATCTGGTGCGCCTGCTTGCTGAAAGCGCCAACGAACTTCGTCATGCTGACAATGGTAGCCCCCGGTGATCTTGGTGGTCTCGTCGTAGCGAAAGTCAGCGAAACTCGAAGCCGGCAACGGGATACACAATCCAAGCGCCAAACTTGTTCGAATGTGCATGACGATCTCCCTGTTAACCCTGATTTTGAGAAAGCTCGAGATTTGAACCCAGATTTCGACCCGAAGCAGTGTACCGCAGAATTAATCAATCAGAGCACGCCTTCGCAGTTTATGGAAAAACGCCGAAATCGGCGGCGGGAGCCTTGAAAGGGCGCGGCTTCCCAGCCGCGCCCTTTCAAAACTCCAGCGCCTAGAGTTTCTCGGCAAGCTGTTCAGGCGCGGCCTAAATGTTTCGTTATGAATACGCCTTCAGGCGCTGATTGGAGCTTCACCAGCTAAGCGGCAGGAAGGGGCTTGCTCCTGTACACCTGATATCCCCGCGGCGTAAGCCGGACTACGCCCCTCACTTGCTCCTCGACGTAGCCTTCGTTCCGCAACTCGGCTACTGCCACGCGCGCGAAAGAGGAATCGACGGTCTGCTGCGGCAGCCTCACGAATTCACGAGGATCCTGCTCGTAGTGCTGAACGAGGGTAACGAAGAGCTCGGTTTGGATCGACTCTGGCTGCATTGAATTATCTCTGCATCCAGTGTGCTCCCAGGCGCCATTTCCAGGAATGGCCCGTCCGTGCCAGCCCGGGTAACCTTGGTCGAGTGTACTAACGCGGCAGAACTGCGCTGGCATTGGACTTAACTGCTTCAACACAGGGTCACAGAGATCAAGTCGGCTTCATCTGCTGCGACTAACTGGACACTTTCCGCGAAGCGATATCCCCGTCCCGGACTCGTGACGATGTAGCGATGATCTTGAGCCGTCTCGTCCAGAGCTTTACGCAACAGGAAAATGCTTTGGCTGAGATTGGACTCCTCCACGAAACTGTCTGGCCAGACCGTCTTCAGCAGATCGTCCTTGGAAACTACCTCTTTGCTGTGCTGCACCAGTACCAGCAGGGTCTCAAACACTTTCGAAGGTAGTAGAACCGATTCCTCTCCGCGGAGTAATAGACGCTTTGCCGGGTCGATCCGGTAGGGACCGAACTCGTACAAGTGCTGATCTGCTGCGTCGTGGCTACACCTGACCTCAGGATCGATATGGAGTGCAATTTATCACGGAATAATACTGGGTCGAGCAACGCCGGGGAGGATGGTCGTGGGTACAAGGAGAATGCGGATCACTATCGAAACCGATGAGGTGACGATCATCCGGCGTCATCTCCGCCACACCTGGTGCCGGCAATGCTCCTGCGAGGTGGAGGTGGTGGGAATCGAGGGAGCCAGAGTACTGGCCGGTCTGACCCCACTAGCACTTCGGAATTGCGGCCAGTCCCAGGTATGGGTGACACGGGGAGCCACGATTGGCTCTGCTCGGGACTGAAGCCGTGGTCTAATTGCCAACGCCGCGGCCTGGAAGTTGTAGGTGAAGCGAAAGGTGCGGGTTGGCGGGCTGAATTTTTGGGCATTTGAACTGGGTTGGGCGGCCAACTGGCATGCCGGAAAAAAGAGCAGCAGCAACGACGAGAGAACTCGCAGCTTCAGGGAGACACTCCTTAATCGGCGGACATGGATCGAGATGTTACCATCAGCCCACGCGAGCTGTCAGGGCTGCGGAGGAAGGCACTCTAGCGATAATTCGTACCCTTAGCTTCGCTGAGACAAGGTTTGAGCCTGTCGAATATTTGGTATAGCATCCACTGGACGAGGTTCACCATGACAACCATCGCAACCTCACCGCGAAGTGGCGCAACCACAGTGGCCCACCAACCGCAAGCCGCAAACGGTCTAGCAATCGTGCGAGTAACGATCGGCGCGATGTTCCTGTGGGTCTTTTTCGAGAATCTGGGGAAAGGCCTCTACACACCGGCGGGTTACGCGGGTCTGATCAATTACTACATCAAGGCGAGCCACTGCCCGGCTGCCTGGAAGGCGGTGATGGGCCTGGCGGCAAGCCATGCCGCGATAGCTGCTCCTATGCAGGCCATGACCGAGATCTCTCTCGGTATCCTGCTCGTCATCGGTCTGCTTACCCGACCGGCCGCATTTGTGGCTTTTCTGTATCTCGGCAGCCTTTGGATTTCGGAGTGGGGCACCTCGTGGATCTGGGAACTGCTGGTTCCGGTGCTCGCATCGCTTGGGCTCGCTATCGGACGCGCCGGCCGGAGATGGGGCGTTGACGCGTGGCTGTCGCAACGGTGGCCATCTTCTCCGTGGTGGTGATTGGGCCAGAATCACTTGAATCACGATCACGTGCGCGTGTCCGTCATCATCCCTACCCACAATGAAGCGCAGGCGATTGAGCGCGTTTTAGCGGATCTCCCGTCCGATCTCACGACGGAGGTCATCGTTGTCGACAGCAACTCGAGTGACGGGACGCCCGAGATCGCCGCAAGAATGGGAGCCCGCGTCGTTCAGGAACCGCGCCGCGGCTATGGGCGAGCGTGCCTCACCGGTCTGGCCACGGCAAATTCCCCTGACGTGGTTGTGTTCCTTGATGGAGATTACAGCGATCGACCCTCTGAACTGCCGATTCTCTTAGCGCCAATCACTGAGGGGCGTGCGGACATCACGCTCGGTTCCCGCCTGCAGGAGCGGCGTTCTGGTAGGGCGTTGCCTTGGCATCAGGCGTTTGGTAATCGTCTCGGCGCTAGACTGATCAGGCTTCTCTATGGACTCGACATCAGCGACCTCGGCCCATTTCGCGCTGGCCGCGCAGATGTACTACGCGCGCTCGCCCTCGAAGAGACCACCTATGGCTGGGCGGTTGAGATGATCCTCAAAGGCGCCCTCGCTGGATTCCGCGTGGTTGAAGTCCCGGTGAGCTACTACCCGCGTATCGGAAAATCAAAGATCAGCGGTACGCTGAAAGGCACGGTCGGCGCCGCTTGGTTCATTCTCAGTTTGATAGTGCGCTATTATTTCCGGCATCGAAGAGCCGGGACAACACGGCCAGCGTAGGTCCGCGTCAAGAATTTTATGAAATCTTCAAGCGAAACGGTAGGGCACTCGTCAGGCAGTGACCGCGTGCTGGTAATCATGGCGAAAGCACCGAGGCTAGGCGAGGTCAAAACCCGCCTGGCTTCCAGCCTTTCTCCTGAGGCTGTTACTGCTTTCTATTGCTGTCTTCTGGACGACACGCTGGCGCTGGCGCGGTCATTGGGTGATGTGGAAGTTGCCATCATGTGCCCGGACACCGACGTAAACGAGCTGGCGCAATTGGCAGGCAGCGAAGCGAGCGTAGTTGCGCAGAAAGGTGAAGGTCTTGCTGCGGGCCTTACGTCGGTATTTGCGCACTTCGCAGAGGGCCACCAAGGACGCGTTATTGCCTTCAACAGCGACAGCCCACACCTGCCACGTTCTGTTCTCGAAGACGCGTTCGAAACGCTGGCCGCTCATGACGTAGTCGTTGGACCAACGCACGACGGAGGCTACTATCTCATCGGGGCAAAGGCTTCTCATCCTACGCTTTTCGCACACGACGGAATGGGCACCAGCAGCGCGCTGGAGAGACTCCTATCGCACGCACGAGCTCTTGAGCTTTCCGTCGGTTTCGCAGCTTCTTTTTACGATATTGACGTAGTTGACGACCTGACTCGGTTGGCAGAGGAGTTGCGGCTGGATCCGGCAAGGGCGCCACGCACGGCGGCGTGGCTTAAAGAGTGGGAACTGGTGGCGGGGCAATCTCGGACAAGCTCTCGGACGGGCAGGGGAGAATTGTAATAATGAAGATCACCCCCGCGTGGAGAGTGTACATACTCGGCGCCACGTTGTGCGTGGCGCTCACGATCTGTTCACGCAACTTCGGCGATAGAGGTGGACCGTACTTCATGGCCTCTTTGACGCTTGCGGGCATCGTGTACCTCTTGGCGATCCGTGAGTTTTTCGCTACGCGAAGATTTGCCCGACGAGTTGTCGTCACTGGGCTCGTCCTGGCTGCAGTGTGGCACATTGAATTTCTTCGGGTGCCCTCGGGCGCCGAAGATGATATTCATCGATATGTTTGGGATGGCCGTCTGCAGAGGCTCGGCTACAACCCCTACGTTGTCGTTCCCAGCGATCCTGCCGCTAAGGGGCTGCATACTCCGGAAACCAGCAACTTGAACAACCCGGATCTACCGAGCCCGTATCCAGCAGGAGCGCAGCTTTTTTTCCGCGCAGTAACCGCGATTCAGGAGTCCACCTTTGCACTGAAAGTAGCATTTGTGGTTTGCGAGTTCGCAATTGTTTTCGTGTTGCTCGATGTCTTGCGTTGTACCCGGCGGGGAGCGCACCTAGTTCTGGCGTACGCCTGGAACCCATTGTTGGCCATTGAGGTGGCGGGAAGCGGTCACATTGACATTGTTGGCGCGCTATTGTTGGTGGTGTCCGCCGCCGCGCTGGTGCGCCGATGGCGGGCAACTGCGGCCGTCGCACTTGGGCTAGCTATAGCAGTGAAATTTCTGCCGGTCGTACTCTTGCCCCTCTACTGGAAGCGGGTTCGCATGCGCGACGCTGCGCTGGCGGCAGCCGTGGTCGGACTCCTGTACGTGCCATTTCTTAATCACGGCCGCATTCCGATCGGCTCGCTTGGTACGTATGTGCACAGTTTCCGCTTTAATGGTCCCGTGTTTGCGCTACTCGATCAGGTGGCGCCTCCGCCGTTGCTAGCTGGGCTGGCAGTGCTCGTCGGATTAGCGACTGCAACCTGGATAGGAAGCGCAGCGCATGAGTGGTCTCCGGACCAATTTCCCTGGCCCATGTTTGCCTGGCCCATGGCAGCATCTCTTTTGTGTGCACCCGCTGTATTCCCGTGGTATCTTCTCTGGCTATTGCCATTTCTGACGTCGGCCTCGACGCTGCTGATCATTATCTGGACTGTCAGCATTTTCCCGACTTACGTTATGTGGCACTTGCGCACACTTGGGCGTCCGTGGGGGTCGCTTCCTGGTTGGGTAATGCTGCTGGAATACGGATGCGTGGCAGGGGCCGGTGCGATTCTCGCTTTGCGCCGGATCACACGATCGGCCGCACTCCAAGGCCAAGCGGATCAGGCAGAGTGATGGCAACTGCAGTAGATGCGATTCTTGTATCCAGAAACCTTGGTGCGTCATCCAACACGACATTCGTTTCATTTCACTGAGGAGGATCCTCCATGGCAAAGTTGGGTTGTTCAACGACGATCCGTTTCCTAGTTTGTGGAGTGCTGGTTCTTGCTCCAAACTCCTGGGCACAGCAACGCGCGCCAATTCTCGATCAAATCGCCAAGACCTACGGTATCGATTCGTGGGATCAAGTTGAGGCTATCCGCTACACCTGGAACGGGGAGATTACCGGACTCTTCAAAGCTGCTCACAAGTGGGAGTGGGAGCCTAAGACCAACAAGGTTACCTTTGAAGGCGTGGGCAAAGACGGCAAGCCGGTCAAGGTGTCATACGTACGCACCGACCTCGGCAGCCAAACCGACGCCGTGAAGAACGAAGTCGACCCGAGTTTCATCAACGATAACTATTGGGTTCTGTTTCCTTTTCATGCTTATTGGGACAAGAGCGCCACCGTGATCGATCAGGGCAAGTTTAACCTGCCAGTGGGCCCCGGCATGGCCGAACTGGTCCCGGTGAAGTATCCTGCAGATGGCGGTTACACGCCCGGCGACACCTGGGATCTCTACGTCGGGAAAGACAACCGTGTCGTGTACTTTGTCTACCACCGCGGCGGGCCCAAGCCGCCGAGCCGTGTCATCGCATCGTGGGCAGACTACAAAAAGGCAGGTCCAATTCTGTTCTCAACCGAGCATCGCGGCACCGCCGACGGCAAGCCCCTGCACATCTTCATTTCTGACGTGTCAGTTAAGCTGACAGGCTCGGATACCTGGATGAAAGCCGAATAAACGAAAGGCGGGCTTATTCGGACAGCTGATGAGGTTGCGGAAAAACGCCAAAATCGGCGACTCCAACGCGCGCGAGTTTTTCCGCAGCCTCTGCTGTTGTTCGTCACGAATTAGATTACCTGGCGATTACTACGGTAGTGCAGGAACTGCTCAGTTTGGGCAAATCGCGGGTGGCGGCCATGCGAATCCGCAGGCTGCGGCGTTCCCCGCGAACGATGGGACAGTAGTAGTCAGGCTCTAGCAGTGCGCCTTGCAGGCGTCGCCGTCCGGCACATCCGCCGTGGCACGACTTCCGGAACTCGCAGGGCAGGCAAGCCTCGGGAAGCGTGCGGGCTTGTTCGAAGGGCGCGGAGTTTAGAATGTCGAGCCCTATCGAGATCAAATCCGACAGCGGCTCCCCCGCTCCTGGCCAATAAACGCAGGGTTGTGTGGTGGCTCGCGGTGTAACTCGTACGGTGCTAACGCCACAACCGCCTCGGAGCGGTGCGAGCCCCGCCATTGCGCGAACCAGCGGCTCGCCAATCGCGATTACATCGGTCTCCTCAAAGAGGCGCCGGAACCCTTCCCAGTACTCTTGGTAGCTCAGGGCATAGATGTCCGATCGCACGGCTTGGTAAACATTCACTCGCAAAGGAGCGTCAAACTGTTTGGCTACTCGCGCCACATCCGCTAAACGCAAGTAGTTCGACTTCATCATGACGGCGATGATGGTTACAGGAATACGCAGCCTGAGACACCGTTCTGCCTGCTGGTGGATGAGTGCCCAATTGCCCTGCCCGCGCTGTGCATCCTGTTCGGCTTGCGTGGCGTAATCGAGAGAGAACTCGATATCATGGAAGGCACAGAGCTCATTGTCTTCCAGAACAGCAACACTATGACCATTGGAAGTGATGGTGAGCTTGACCGGTTTCGTTCGCAGGTAGGCCAGTATTGCCTTGAAGTCGGGATGCATGCCGTTCTCGCCGGTGCCGAGATTCACCGATCGTACGGGCAAGCGTTCCATGACTGCCTTCACTTGATCCAGGGAGAGACGATCCGCGCGAGTTGGATCGCGGTAGCAGAAGGCGCAGGCGAGATTGCACTCGTTGGTAAGGCCGAGCCCGAGCGCAATACCGGCATCCGGTGTCATGCGAGATCCGGACGACGAAGACTGGGCTATGACGTTGTTCATGCACCGTCCTTCATGACTGGGCTTGCTATGACTGGACCTGCGCGATGTGCAAGGCAGTGCGCGTAGCGAGCGACTGCGGCAAACTCCGGTCGTCTGCCCAGCTTGCGCTCAAGCTCAAAAATCCGCTTGTACTCATCATTTCGGGAAATCCTCGGCGGCAAGTAATCCGACAGGACCCGTACGCCGCGCTCCGCAGTTACCGCGAGTGACGATTCGAGCAACACGGCGTGCAGGCTCTCCGCCGTAAATAGCCGCACCCTTCCTCCGTACAGGGACTCATGTCCCCACTCAGCGGTGAGATTATGCTCGGTCCGCTGCCAAGTCGCCGTCTCGTATTGCGGCCTTGAACACCTCACCTGCCTGGTTACGCACCAATACCGAGATTACGCTAGACGGATCTCGCAAGGAGCGAGCCGCACTGCGCAACACAGCACACGGGTCGTCAACATATTCCAGGATATTGTGGCAAAGAATTACATCAAACGACTCGGCGTGGAACAAGTTTGCGAGTTGGGCGGCATCGCCGTGTTTCAGCGCAATCCTCTCCGTAACTCCTGCTTCCCGCGCCGCATGCATCGCGAAATCCAGCATTGGTACAGACGCATCCAGCAACGTGACGCGAAGACCAAGTCGCGCCAGGCGCACCGCGATCGCGCCGGTACCGCACCCAAGATCTAGAGCGAGCAAAGACCGCGTGGCCTGCGGGAGAAAGTCCTGCAAATTGGCAAAGGCGAGGTCGAGGCGCAATCGGCCTTCGGGCGTCTCGAGGTAGGCGGCGTACTTCGCTACGCCGGTCCGGAACCGTTCGAAGTCGTCATTGGCGGTCATTTCCTTCATACACCACGCGGGCGAAGTCGCCCCGTTCGAGTCGCAGTTGAGTACCAGAGCGTATACCGAAAGGATTAGGAACGACAAGTCGGCTGGCGAGTAGAATTCAGCTAGCTCCTCTCGGCTCACTTCATTTCTCCCGGTCCATCGCTGAAACACCCTTGTACCATAACGACTGGCGAAACCGCTGGATAGTAGGCAGATGGCTGGAGGGCCTTTGGGATTGCGGGCGACACCTGGCAAAAGCTTTGCGACTGCTAGTCTTTCGTTTTCCTGCACGTTGGCGGATTTTAATGGTGACGGCCACTTCGACATTGCAGTCGCCAACTACGGTAGTGGCAATGTGAGTATCCTGCTGGGGAAGGGCGACGGCACATTTAAACCTGCGGTCAACTATGCGGCCGGCAACACCCCCGACTTCGTTGCCGTTGGGGACTTTAGTGGGGACGGAAAGCTCGATCTGGCTGTATCAGATCGATCCACAGGCAGCAACATTGCGATCTTGCTTGGAAACGGTGATGGTACTTTTGAACCAGCAGTGTTTTACCAAGCCGGAGGCAACCCTAACTCCATCGCCGTGGGGGATTTCAACGGCGAGAAGAAGCTGGACTTAGCCGATGCGAATACGAGCGAAAGTACTGTCAGCTTGCTTATTGGCAATGGGGACGGCACTTTTCAATCGAAGAAAGATTTCCCAGTTTCCGGTTCTCCGTGGCAGATCAGTACAGCTGATTTCGACGGTGACGGAAACTTGGATCTGGCGGTAGCCATCGGAAGCAGTGCCTATGACAACATCGTCAACGTCCTGTTGGGCGATGGGCGCGGCAATTTCGCCTCGCCAATGACCTTTATCACTGGCAAGGATCCGCACACGGTCACAATCGGAGACTTCGATGTGAATGGCAGTCCCGATCTCGCCGTCACCAATGCTTTGGAGAATACTGTGACTGTTCTACTAAATCGTCATAAGCCGTAAGGTGAACTACGGAATTGGCGCTCCGCGCCCGGAACTGAATCGGCGGGGACGTGTTCCAGTCTCTTGTCGATGGAGGCGGCGATTTTATGAGCCGCCGCCTCCGGCCTGAAACGGAAAAACCGGAACTTCTGGCGACATGGGGAGCCATTCACGACCGCACTGAAGTGCATCAACTATCAGAGCGGACACATCGTGACGCAGTCGGTCCGTGGAGCACCTCACTGGCGTGCTGTAGTGTACTGGTCCTAGCGCCCCGTTAGACAACCGAGCTTAGTAGGCGCTTCCGCCGGGATAGGCGCAGCTTTACCTTGCACGCCAGGCCATCGGATTGGGGCTAGCTCCCGAGTGGTCGGCAAACCTTACCTTACAGAATTGGGGAAGAGTTGCCCGTTATCGGAAAGTAATGAGACTAAGCGGCCGCAGGGTTCGCAGCTCTTATCCGCAAAGAGACAGGCGCCGCCCGGAAATCAATTAGGCGAGACATCCAGAAGCACGTCTCGCGCAAGAAATTGATTTCCTTGCCGGCAGCCTCTGGCAGGTGGATCATCCTTGCAGGGGGTATATATGAAGAAAGCCCTTGTCGCAGGAGCGCTCGGTGTCAGCGGGCGTGCGCTAGTCAACCACCTCGTCTCTTCGCAGTCCTGGGAAGTCGTCGGGCTATCCCGCCGTTCGCCTGAATTCCAATCCCCGGCACACTACATCGCCATCGATCTCCTGAACCAATCTGACGTTGACGCCTGCGTCAGCAACCTTGGCGACCTCACCCACATCTTCTACGCCGCGCTGCAGCCGGGCAGCAACTTCTTCGACGAGATTCCGCCCAACCTGGCCATGCTGCAGCACATCGTCGAGGCAGTGGAGCGCACTTCCCGCTCGTTCCGTAAGATCGTCCTCATCGAGGGGGCGAAGTACTACGGCGCGCACTTCGGCCCATACAAAACTCCTGCCAGAGAAGACGACCCTCGGCACATGCCGCCCAACTTCTACTACGACCAGGAGGACTACCTGAAAGGGCGCTCCGCTGGCAAAGCATGGTCATGGACCGCCCTGCGCCCCTCTTGCATCTGCGGATTCGCGGTCGGCAACCCCATGAACATGGCCACCGTCATCGCCGTCTATGCCTCCTTCTGCAAAGAACTGGGCCTACCACTCCGATATCCAGGCTCGGCCGCCGCCTACGGCGTCATTATGGAGATGACTGACGCCGAGCTGCTGGCGAAGGCGATGGTCTGGGCGGCACTCGATGATCGATGCGACGGCGAGGCCTTCAACATCACCAATGGAGGCTTTAGCCGATGGGAGCATTTGTGGCCTCGACTGGCGGAATTCTTCCGTATACCTTACGCGCCACCGCAGCGTTTCCCCCTTGCGACATTCATGTCCGACAAGGAGACGTTGTGGCGAGCGATGGTCAGGAAATACAACCTGCTCGACTACAGCTTCCAGCATGCAGCCGCATGGCCCTTTGGCGAAGCGGTCTTCAATATCGAATACGACGTGATGTCCGACACCACTAAGTCCCGCCAGTTCGGCTTTCACGAGTGTGTGGATACCGAAGAGATGCTATTGCGTCTCCTCAGGCAGTTTCAGCAGATGCGCTTCATCCCGCAGCGGGATTAGTCGATACCCGGAAGTTATCCCTGGTTGACAGTTCGAAATCAGTGTCGTGGTGCTTGAAAGACGGTTCACTCGGACACCGTCGGATTATGGAAGAGTAGCCATTCGGACAGAATGATCTGCACGGTTGTTAGTCGCTGACCATTGCGGAGCCGGCGAGCCGACGCACTTTGATGTCCCGCATCGGCGGTTGACCGAAGAAGCGCTTGTACTCGCGGTTGAACTGACTCGCACTCTCATAGCCGACTTCGAACGCCGCGCTCGCGGCATCGATCCCTTCAACGAGCATTCGTTCTCGCGCGGCAACTAATCGAAGCTCTTTCTGGTATTGAAGTGGGCTCATCGCCGTCAACGCGCGGAAGTGATGATGAAGGGTTGACATTCCCATGCGTGCAACTTCTACGAGTTCCTCTACACGCAAAGGCTTCGTGTAATTAGCCCTGAGCCAAGCGATCGCTTTCGCTGTTCTGTGACTCTGATCGCCTAGCGTCGCGATCGCGCGCAGCCGCTCTCCTTCAGGTCCTCGAAGTAAGCGATACACGATCTCCCGCTGGATCAGGTTGCTAAGGAACGGTGTTGCTAAGGAACGGTATGTCCTCTGGAGCGTCAAGAAGGTCCAAAAGCCGACAAAAGGGCTTCAGCAGATCGACAGTCGTTTTCCCAATCGTGATCCCACGAGCTGGGGATGAACCATCAGGTGCATGGAACTCCTCCTGGCTGAGCGGAAATCCCCATACATGGCCAACCCATCGTGATTTGTCACTATGCCATGCGCGTCTGGAATCGCTCCCATCATGGAGCGTGGCACCTGTACGGACATTCTCATGGGAACCTCCTTGACACCCCTGCTTCCCTTTCCATGGATGTCGGCGTCGATACACATGATTTCGGCCCGTGGCATTTCGACGAAATCAGCCCCCTTATGGCTGCGAGGGTTAAAAGGCGAGCCGCACCGGAGCATCCGTCCCACTCAAGCATTCACGACTGAGCTTTTCTCTCCGGCGCAGCAGGGTTACGCATATTGCGTATGCTCTTACGCAAATTGCGCAGAATATGGGGTGGATTCTCCGACGGACATGGTCAGGGGGCAGCCTGCATCCAACAACATCTTTGGCATCTGTCTCGACAAACACCACTTTCTAGTATTGAGTAATCTAAAGTACTAGTTTATATTTCTCATATGCGATATATCCAAAGGAGATTGGCAAGCGTGCTGCTGGACGCAGCTCGATACTTTCAGCTGTTGTTGTGACAGGGCCTCGGCGTGCCGGCAAAACCACTCTTCTCCGCAGGCTGTTCCCGAAAGCCCGCTACGTACTCCTCGAAGACCCCGACATTCAGGCACGCGTACGCAGCGATCCTCGCGCGTTCCTTGACGCGCTGCGCCCTCCAGTCGTCTTCGACGAGATCCAAAATACCCCCGAATTACTTGCCTACGTCCGTACGGTTATCGACACGGGCCCGCGGCGGATGGGGCAATGGCTGTTCACGGGATTCCAGGAGGCGCCGCTCATGCAAGGCATTAGCGAATCCATGGCGGGACGAGCGGCCATCCTTCAACTCTTGCCGTTCAGCCTTTCGGAAACGAAGAAGGTGAATCTGTTACACGGAGGTTTTCCAGAGGTGCTCGCTCGGCCGAAGGCTCGTAGCCTTTGGTTTGTGTCCTACCTGCAAACGTATCTGGAGAGGGACGTTCGAGCGATCACGAACGTGCGAGACTTGGCGACGTTTCGTCGTTTTCTGGCACTTTTGGCGAGCCGTCACGGCCAGATTCTGAATAAGACCGACCTGGCTGCGCCGCTCGGCGTCACTGTGCCCACGATTGGCGACTGGCTTCACATTCTTGAAGTGACCGGCCAGATCATTCTCGTACCGCCATATTTCGAAAATCTCGGAAAGCGACTGATTAAGTCGCCGAAAGTCTACGTGGGTGACTCCGGCCTCGCCTGCTACCTGCTCGGTTTGACATCTGTGGCTGAGCTTGAGCGCTCGCCATTCCTTGGATCTCTGTTTGAAGGCTTCGTGGCAGCGGAAATAGTCAAGAGTCAAGCCGACCGTGGCATGCGCAAGGAGCTCTACTATTTCCGCGATCGCAGGGCCTGGAGGTAGACTTCCTTGTCCCGCGCGCCAATGCCAAATTGTGGCTCGTAGAAGCAAAATGTGCGAAGACTGTCCGGCCACCGATGGCGTCGCCCTTGACCTCTCTTCAGCGCGCGCTGCAAAAACGGGCAGGAAGATTGATCGTAGTCCATCGACAATCGCGCGTACAAGTGCCTACGGCGGCGATTGCTAAAGGAGTTGAGGCGCTCAACGTTGAGCAGTTTGTCGGAGAGCTTCTACATGCTAGATGAATTGGCGTTGCGAACGCGGTCTCGACAGGCAGGTGCTTAAAATGCAGATCGTGGGCAGCGTGCGGAGTGCCGAAAACGTGCGTCCTTTCTTATTAAGACATAACGCCTTATCCTGGATGAATCCGACTTTCATGATGTCGCCCTCCTGGTGGGACTCCCGAAAATCAAGCTGCCGCAGCTCCGGGCAGAATCCCTTTTACGAGATTGACCTCGAAGGGTTCTTTTACTAGTTCCGCACCGGTTTTCTTCAGGCGCTCAAAGTGGGGCGTTGCCATATGTCGATCAAGGGCAGCTTGACTTTCCCATGTTTCGTTGAGATAAAAGCGTCCCCTAAAGTCTGACTCGTAGAGTTCGTACGATTCGCATCCGGATTCGGCACGAGTAGGAGTTAACATGCCCTCAAGCAGCCCTTTTAGTTGGTTTTCCTTTCCTTCACGCGCCACGAATCTTGCAATCACATGTACTTTAGCCATAGTTGTTCAACCTCTTCCATTCAAAGTTGCCTTGCAGTGGCGGGACAAAGTGCCACGTGCACCCATTCTTTAGACTTGGATCAACGCGATTCCTGATTCAGGGTCGAGCTTCTTCTGAAGATGAATCGGACTCTCGGTCAGAATCAATTCGCAGGTCGGACGCACACGAGCCTCAAGGAGGTGACAACCGTGGGCGATACCGTCGGAGCCTCCCACTACGACGTGTGCATGCACTTGCGGCTCTCCGTCTTTGAGGGCGATGTCGCCAATGAGCGAAAGCAGTTCCACTTGTTCGTCGAGAACGCAGGCTGGATCATACTTTTTCGTTTCCCAGTTGAACCAACCCAGCTTCGCGTACGAAAGCGCGCCGATGGCTTTAAAGCTACTGCCCGCCAATCCCTGATTCTTCGAGAACCGTTGCAGCACGCTTGCCATCTCGTCGCCGGTCTCAAACACCAGGGCGAAAACCTTCGGTTCATCCTCGATTTGTTTCCACCGCATGTTGACTCCTTCCCAGACGATCTCACACCTGCACAAAAGAGCCACGAAGCTGCTACTTCAAAGCTGGATCAATCAACGTCAGGTCAGTTGCCGGATCAAACCGCTTTTGCATCGCGATTGGATCGACTGTCACCATCACTTCCAGCGTCGGGGATACACATGCATCAAGAACATGGCCAGCGCGAGTTGTTCCCTCCGGGTTTCCCACTACCATGTGCGTGTGGACTACGGGCTTTCCTTGATAGAGCGCGATGTCACCGCTCATCCCAATCACTTCGTGCTGACCGTTGATGGGAATCTTCTTGTACATTTTGCGCTGGGGGTCGAACCACCCCAACGTTGCTCGATTCAGTGCTCCGATAGCGGTGAAATGAGCGCTCGTAACGTGATATTTCTCCGCAAACTCCAGCAGCCCGGAGAAAGCTTCGTCTCCCTGGTAGAAGATGACCGCATATTGTTTAGTAGCTTCTCCAGGGTTGAGCAATTGAACTTGCATCTTGGGAGCTTTACCCCTCGGAACGGCTTCCGACGGCGAGACATATTCGCTACCCGTCTCCTGCGAATACCCAATCACGCTTGTGACCCCAATCAATGCCAGAACACAAAGAGTTCTTTTCATTGTTTCCTCTGACTGATGACGTGCAAGAAACGGAATGCACGCCGCTTTCCAATGCACCGCAATGTAAGGTAGGCCCAC
Organism: uncultured Acidobacteriota bacterium; assembly: GCA_963838905.1. Lineage (GTDB taxonomy): Bacteria > Acidobacteriota > Terriglobia > Terriglobales > Acidobacteriaceae > JABDBE01. The sequence goes on along the minus strand of CAWITE010000007.1, from coordinate 561,243 downwards.
ATTTTCGGCGGGATCAGTTAGCTAAGGGCATTGGGATGGCCTCAGGAAAGCTCGGATAAGTGTCCTTCGGCTGACGCAATGTCCGCATGTCGACGGGTTCCGGATTCCAACCGGCCTCCGTTCCGGTATCTGCCCTCAAATAACTGCGTTGACACGTTGACAACAATGTTGCTTGGGATGTTATGTTAGCAGGCCAAGTGCCCCTTACTCCACACGCTGAAGACGGATGTCGCTTCAACGTCGCGGACCCATTCAAGTTGCATCCGTTCGCCTGGACGACAACGAGTCATCTAGATTCGCTACCGCGGTTGACCGGTGTTTCTGCATTTGTTCTGAGGAATCCTCATACGGTACAGCGTGGTGACGTTGATCCGAGTTCCACCCACGGATGGCACATCGCTTCAGGAATTCAGTCCAACTAAGAGACACGTCTTTATTGTGACCGTCTAAGGAACCCCAAAAACGTTATAAATCGGCCCATCCGACAGTCCGTGGCCCAGGCGAACGGCTGCAACCCTATTGAGCCAGTGGTACTGGCGACACCGTTGCGAAGAACGGGATAGTGCGGCTGTAGTGCTCCGTCTTATCGTTATCCAGGTGTCTTCTGTCTGATGGCGAATAACAAACCACCGGAATCTAGCCTAACCCCTGCAACACGATCGAAACTGTCATAACCTTGCGCTGGATATTGAGATCTTGTCTGAGGTTGGATACCCCCAAGAAAGCTACAGGCACAAGACACCCTTCCTGTTAAACAGTTGCGTGAAACTGGAAGCGAAAGAAGACTTGCAATGCGCGGTTCTCAGGGAAGCGCTCCTCTGGGCGAAGACGGTCGCAGTCCAAGGCTTTTTCCGCTAATGGATACCGCCTTCGGGCGTCAGATGCCAATCGTTTTCTAATCGACTCCTTCATAGCGGTCTATATCAGAAATCGATGTTTAGTATGAAACCGACGACCACGGCGTTGTGGGAACTTCCTCCGGAATTAACGTGGTATTGGATAAGAGTCTGGAGAGAAGCCATGCGGTAGCCCCAGGAGAATGTTGGCTTCAAAGGCGTGCCCGCCGGTTGCACCGACATGAGCGCAGAGGAAATTGGAAAAGATCGATTGATTCCGCTAGGACCATAGGCAATACCAATTGTGTGGTGAAAAGGGACGGGCATCGGCTCGTTCAAACGCAACCCGACGGTAAGATCCTGATTGTTTCGACTCTTGTCCGGAGGAGTCGGCGCCGATGGTCAGGTCGATGCCACGGTCCGTGTCGGGCCTCGTACGATAGAGCGCCTGACTTGCCATCCCATAGATCAGGTAGTTCCCAGAAACTGGTTTGTTGCTCGAGGTCGATGCAAACATTCCCGGATTGTAGGCACCGCCAAACCGATAGAGACCGGCGTAGCCTTTTCTGGCTTCGACATTATCCTGGGCGCGAACTGCGGATGCCCTCCTGCCCGGGCTATAGCCGATCTCTGAGACCGACATCGGATCGCCGTGAAATTGTGGCACGAAACCTGTCGGGTTGTGAGCGTAGGGAGCCCGCTCCGCAGCAAACACCATGGACTTGATGTAGAAGTGAGAAGCCGGGATGACGCGCACTTCAGCCGCAGGGGTCGAAGGAGGATCGAAGCTTTCATAGGTCGAGAAGAGGTTTCCGAAGCCGTACTGAGTGGTTCGAAGATGAAGGAAGAGCCAAAGAGTTAGGAACCGTAAAAGTCCTGCCCGGCGCGGCAGAACATCAAGGGTCATTTCTGATTCTCATAAGGGAAGTTCAGCGATAGAAGGATAACCATGCTGCTCTCGCCCAACTCTTCCGTCGTATTTTTTGGTTGTTTTGAACAGCTCGAGATGGCCATCACCCGAAGAAGGTCTGCATCGCTCACGGAGCGCCTGCATCTCTTGCGGCGACATCGGTTTGAAGCCGCGCGCAATTCCCACGTTCTGGTGCAGCACGTCCAGCGAGTCCATGCCGCAAATAGTGGTCGCGACCGGCAGACTCATTGCATAACGAAGCGCTTCTTCCGCCCTCACGACGCCATACTGGATCGGCTGGCCGTCGCCCCCGAGGCTCTTCATGCCGAGCGCTGAAATCCCCCGCCGCTGAAGTTCAGGGAGCACCTCCTGCTCGAAGCTACGATAGGTTGGATCAAAACAGTTGAGCGGCATTTGGACAGTGTCGAATGGGTAATCGTGCGCCAGCATTTTGAGATGTATCGCCGGACTCTTATGTCCGGTGAAACCAACAAAACGTACCTTGCCCTGCTTTTTCGCTTCATCCAGCGCTTCGACCACACCACCCTTTGCGAAATGCAGCTCAGGGTCGTTCTCGTAGATGACCTCGTGAATCTGCCATAAGTCCAAATGGTCGGTGCCCAACCGCTTCAGGGACTCCTCCAATTGTTGCATTGCGACCTTCTTATCTCGGCCGTGGGTGCAAACCTTGGTCATCAAGAAAACTTTATCGCGCCTTCCCTGTAAGCCAAGCCCCATCCATTCTTCGCTGCGGTGGTCGTTGTACTCCCATGCGTTGTCGAAAAAAGTAACTCCCGCATCTACCGCCTCCTGAACCAGGCGTACGGCCAGATCGCTCGATTGCACCGTCCCGAGATGATATCCGCCAACGCCGATGATCGAGACTTGTGCGCCCGTTTTTCCGAGCGGCCTGCGAGGAATCTGGTCAGCGCCGCTGTTCGTCATTTGCGGCGGAAGCGCAGCCGATGCGACTTGGCTATGCAAAACTGAACTCGCAAGCACTGTTCCTGCGGACGCCAAGCCTGCTTGTATGAAAGACCGCCGCTCGATTTCGGGAGTTACTTGGGATCGCTCATTTTGTCGACGTTGATCTACCATTATTCATCTCCTCGACGTCTCTGGTGTTGTCTCTGGCACCAACCAGGGGCCATCCGCCTTTTCCAACATCTCCGTGACCTCTCTTTGAGTGTGATCGAAGGGAAATCCATGAGGCATCCGGGTCATCGGGTTGTCATACCGCAGCGATACTTTGTATGGCTCGAAGCGGCCGTCGGCTGCTGTCGGAGCGCAACGAGCGCGCAAGGCCTCCATCTCGCTCTGAGTCATCGGCTGAAAGCCGCGCACGACGCGCAAGTTCTGGTGCAGCACGTCCAGCGAGTCCATGCCGCAAATAGTGGTCGCGACGGGGAGGCTCATCGCGTAACGCAACATTTCCTCTGCCTGGACAACCCCGGCTTTTATTCCCCAGGCGGTCCCGCCCATGCTCTTCATCCCCAGTGCCGCCATGCCTCGCCGGTTGACCTCAGGCAAGACGTGTTTCTCAAAGCTGTAGAAGTTCGCGTCGAAGGGATTTAGCGGCATCTGTACTGAGTCGAACGGATAGCCGAGTTCGAGCATCCGCAGGTGAAATGCAGGATCCTTGTGACCGGTGAAGCCGACAAATCTGACCTTGCCTTCTTTCTTGGCTTGATCAAATGCCTCTAAGACGCCACCTTTGGCGTAGGCCAACTCTGGGTCGTTGTCGTAGACGATGCCGTGGATCTGCCAGAGGTCCAGATGGTCCGTTTGATACCGTCGCAGGGAGTCTTCGAGCATGTGCATCGCCAATTTTCCGCTTCGTCCGTGCGTGCAGACCTTTGTCATCAGGAAGACCTTGTCGCGGCGAACGCCCCGGAGTGCCCTGCCCAAGATGGTCTCCGTCTTGCCGTTGTAATACTCCCAGGCGTTGTCGAAGAAAGTGACGCCGGCGTCGATCGCCTCGTGAACGAGTTGCACCGCTTCGTCCAAGGTCGGCACATCGCCGAGATGATGACCACCCACTCCAATAGCCGAAATGCGCGCATCCTTGCTTCCGAATTTGCGGTAGATCATGTCACCCGCTCCCCCCGCCGGCGCTACTGTTCGCTCTTCTGATGCCGTAAAGGACGAGACCTCCTTCGAGCTTGACGAGACGCCGGATGTCGCGGCCACGGCACCCGCGCCGACTTTGAGAAACTCCCGTCGAGTCGTACTCATCCTACGCCTCCAATTCCCCTCACTGGCACGCCCATCGTTGAGCGATTGCGAGCAGAAGATTTCGCAGACGGTCGTCGAGTCGCGAAAGCACCTCAGCAAATCTTCACCGGCAACAAAACTGTGCGGACAAAAGTGCCAACGCAAATAACGCGATTGCCACCACCCCGAACCCGATTTTCTTCTTCAGTGCCTGTTGGATCCAAGCTCCCGGAATGCTGAGATGAATTTTCGAAAGCATTGGGTACAACAATTTTGCAGGCAGCCAGGCATAGCATCGGACTGCAAAGTAAGAAAAGTCGGCTGACAGATTTAACCTCTCCAGGAACTCCCGTCAGAAACTCCCTGATTGCCATCCTCGTGTACAGCGGACGAGAGGATAGTCTCCGCAATTGCGGCAAGGCTTCGATCAATTTTACGGCGTGCTTGCCCTCCGTTCTCCGAGAGGCGCGGTCCAAGGCTCCGTTGATCTGTTCGGTCGAAAAAGGCTTTAGCACATAGTCTACGGTGCACTTTTCGAAGGCTGCGACCGCGTGTTCAACGTGTGCCGTTACAAACACGATAGACGGCAACGGAAGGTTTCGTTCCCTAAGCTGATCTATCAATTCAGTGCCCGACAGGTCCAGCATATTAATGTCGAGAAGCAAAACATCGTAGGAGTCCGTGGCCAATTTCTCGAGCGCTTCGCTCGCATCGTTGGCCGAATCGAAATGCTCCACGTCGCTCCTTGCCGACAGGATATTTGCCAGAGCCGTTTGGGCCAAGAGCTCATCATCCACGATCAACACGCGCATGGTTTCCTCATCTATCTCTGTTCCGTCCGGTGTACACGGCTTGCCTGACCGCTCCGGACCCGAGCCTAAGAGCCAGACAAATCTGCGCCCCAACCGAGCCGTCCATGAGCGACTATCTGCAGCACTGGCAGTACGAAGCCTTCAAAGCGCACTGGCTGAGTTCAGCTTCGATATCAGGACTTGCTGCTCAAGCCGGCAGAGAAGAAACCGGCAAGAGACACACCCCACGCTTCAAAGCATCGGCCCATTCTCTCATTGGGGTGTGTCCCTACCTGGCTGGGGCCGCCCCGTTCCATTTCGTATCAGGGCACAATTTCGGCTTATTTCTGATCAACCTTTGCAAAGAACTTCCGTATATCGTCAAGCAGGAGATCGGGCTGTTCAAGAGCGGCAAAGTGCCCACCCCTCGGCATTTCAGTCTTTTGTACTACGTTGTATGTTTGAGTAATCCAGCGAAACGGAGGGACAGCTACCTCCCTCGGAAAATCCGCGTACGCCAAGGGAGTCTCCAGGCGTGGCGTCGGCGCCGCTTCCTCTCCGGTGAGCCGGTTCTCACGATAGATTCGCATGGCGGAGCCCACCGTACCGGTCACCCAATAGAGCGTAACATCGGTCAGAAATGTGTCGCGGTCCACAGCCGTAAGAAAATCGCCGTTGTTGTCCGTGAGCAGTTGAAATTTAGCTATCATCCAGGCCAACCACCCAACCGCAGAGTCAGTCAGGGCATAGGCAAGAGTCTGCGGTTCACTGGCCTGGAGGGAAAAAAAGCTGCTCTCTTCTCGGTCAAAGTACGAAAACCGTTTCCGCTCCGCATCAGTCATTTGCCCGACTGCCTCCGGGTTCGGCGGGTCCACGGTAATAAGGTTCAGATGAAGCCCGATCACGTGCGCGGGCGCTTGGTAAGCCATGTCGCGGGCTATTAAGGAACCCCAGTCGCCACCCTGGATGCCATACCGGGAATAGCCTAAACGATCCATCAGAACGACCAGGGCCTTCGCCATACGCTGTGGGCCCCAGCCCCGAGTAACGGTGGGGCCGGAGAACCCAAATCCAGGAAGCGAAGGAATAATGACGTGAAATGCCGGACTATGGCTGTCCTTAGGATGGGTAAGCGGCTCGATCAGTGCGAGAAATTCAACAATCGAACCCGGCCAGCCGTGAATCAACAGCAGCGGCATGGCGTCGGGGCGGGGCGAGCGCTGATGGATAAAATAAATCTGCTGTCCATCAATTTCCGTGGTGAACTGGTCAAAGCGGTTGATCTTCGCTTCTTGTGCACGCCAGTCGTAGTGGTTCTCCCAATAATCCGCCAGCTCCCGGACCTTCTTGATGTCGGCGCCGTACTCCCAGGTCGTGCCCGGAAGTTGATCGGGCCATTTGGCTTCCGCCAAACGGCGCCGAAGATCAATGAGAACGCGGTCGGGAACATCCATTTTGAACGGCCGGATTGTGGCAGACTCCGGCTTTGCCAGCACTTGCGCTTGTCCGAGCGCAAGTGACGGGAACAAAAGCAACGCAGCCAGCAGAAGCCTCCCGCACTGCGAGAATGTGCTTTCCGCTCTCTCGAACCTAGTTTTCATAGGCTCTCACACTCCAGTGTTGAACGAACTGATGAGGAAAAACTCGGGCACGACACCCCGCATTTCTCCCCATGCGGCGTCCTACATTGGGGCCGGCGTTCCATCGGACCACACGCCAGTGCCCATCAGGAACATATCGATCGGTTCCGGGTTGCCTTTGTACGATGGAGCCAGTAAGAGCGGAGATCCCGGGAACGGTTCCGACACATTATTTGAGGAGTCCACCAGATTTGCGCCCCATACCGTACCGAGCGGCATGTAGAACATAAGATGGGCCATGTTGTGCCCACCCTTGTCGGTTAGGTACGCATCCTTGGACATCATGTAGCTCATTGCGCCAGCCTCGAGAGCCGGCAATTCCTTTTTCTCAATCGCGGCCTTGACACTCTCCTTGACTTCATCTTTCGATTTTCCAGCCAATACCAATTTTGTTCTCATCAAAGTGATCGGCAGTACCGTTCGAGCGGCGGGTGGATTTAAGCAAATCGGACTGCGATTCTTAGGGTTCCAAAACTCCGGACTGTCGAATGGATTCATCCACGCGCGTTCTACCATGCAGACAAAGCCGTTCTTGCCCTCAACCGCCGTTTCATAGCCATGGCTTCCGAGGACCATAACTTTCGCATCGCGGGAAATCGACGGCGGAGCCGCGGTCCGTGCCAGAGCGATCTCAGCGTTTCGATCCGCTATCAGGTACTGGTCGAGCGGGGCCATGCCGGGATACAGAGTTTTGGTGTCCTGTGCTCGCGCTTGCCGCGCCGTGTCCAGCGCAAGGGTCAGCGCAAAGAATCCCAACGCCATCATCTTGACCGTCTTTCGTTTCATTTGGTTCTCTCCTTGAATCCTTATGATGCAGATCTAAAGTTCGATGAGCTCAACCACAGTGTCGGGTGGCCCATCTGCAACATAGTACCGCTTCTGAAGTGCCGGCGGCTTCCATCGATCCTAAGGGCATTGGGGTGCTTCATTCGGATTTGAGGCAACTCACTCGGCCTCAATCAGTAAATCGAACGGCAAACCTCGAAATCGACACCCCTGACCAACAATATTTACAATATTTACAATCGAGTATAGTTACCGATGCCCCTGGCGCTCTGGCAATCGTTTTTATAAAGAGGCATACCGTTCGATAAGCTCAACCACAGCGTCGGGTTGCTCCTCTACAACGTAATGCATGCTGTTCTTAACCACCTCGACCTTGACGTTTGCGCACCCATGAGCCCGCAAAGCTGCGGCGATGCTCGGCATGAGTTTCTCGAAAGGCGAGTTTTCTCCAGACGCCCACACAAGCGGCACGGCGATCGCACTCCGTTGTGCAGCATTGAATTTCTCGTTCGCGGGAAAAGCCCGGTATATCTCTAACATTGCACGCAAATGTTTGGGAGCAGCATAAGCTCGGGCATAGCGGGCGACGTCAGCGTCGCTGAAGGTATCGCGATCGAGGAAATAACGGAAGTAAATAGTTTCACGGCCGGCAAGAAGTTGTTCGGGGAGATCAGGTGTCTGGTGAAACTTGATATGCCAGGCTATGGGATCAGCTTTGACTGCATCCCACGGCCCAATGCCCGGCAGAGGTACGTCGATAATCTTCACGCCGCTGGTTTCCGGATAACGGCGGACGAACGCATACGCCACCATGCCACCGATATCGTGACCGACAATGTAAACATGACCCCAAATGCAGGCGCTTCGCCAGTTGGTGAATATCTTCTGCCATATTGACGGCAACGCAACCATCTGTCGTCACGGCGGAGCCGCCTAGGCCGCGCAGGTCAACTGCCACGACCGTAAACTGTTTTGCCAACAGCGGCATGACGCGGTGACACGCGTACCAGTCGTCGGGGAAACCGTGGAGCAGGATGACGGCAGAACCAGTCCCGCCGCGCACATAATGGAGTGTTGTTCCGTTCACTTGCACGGTATCGGAGTTGAAGCCACTTCCAAGCACCGCCAGCGCCGGATCGAGCGGTTGCTTTGACGGTGATTGACCATGAAGGCTGGCGCACGCAGCTACCACAAAAACAGCAAATGCAGTTGCGATTCGCGACCGATCATACATACTGGTATGCCTGTTATTGCTCCCAGGGCTCCGGTTGAGCCGGCACTTGCGCTTGTCCCAGTGCAATGACGGGAGCAAAAACAAGGTGGCCAGCAGAAACCTCCCGCACTGCGAGACTGTCATTTCCGCTCTCTCGAACCCAGTTCTCATGGCACTTTCCCCTTCCCACGTGCAGACATCAGGTAAGGCACACCGGCGCAGGTTTGCATCGCACCCAATTAGGAAAAACTCGTGGCACGACACCTCGCATTTCTCTCAATGCGGCGCCCTACATCGAATCCGTCGTTCCATCTGACCACACGCCAGTGCCCATCACGAACAAATCGCGGCCTTGACACTCTCCTTGACTTCTTCTTTCGATTTTCCAGCCAATATCAATTTTGTCCTCATCAAAGTGATCGGCAGTACCGTTCGAGCGGCGGGCGGATTGAGGCAAATCGGGCTGCGATTTTTAGGGTTCCAAAACTCGGGACTGTCGAATGGATTCATCCACGCGCGTTCTACCATGCAGACAAAGCCGTTCTTGCCCTCAACCGCTGTTTCATAGCCGTGCGCCCCCAGGACCATAACAGGAGCAGCTTCACAGTATCGGAATGGCCGAACAACGCCGCTAGGGCCAGCGCTGTCGATCCACCTTGGTCTTTGGCCTCGATATGGGCTCCGTGCTGTAATAAACGCTGAACGGATGCGGTGTCGCCCCTACGGGCGGAATGAAGCAGTTCAGTGTCGTAACTCGCAGAGTTAGTCGGTCGTCGCGCACAGCCAATTCCTGCGCCGACCACGAGGCTCAATAGCCGACGCACCTGATGTTTGCTGCAAGTACGCGTCTACATCTGGCTTGAGGCTCCAGCTTTTGCCGACGCCAGGCTCTCCCAATAGGATGAGGCACGGGTCGTCTGCAATTGGTCGAAGGTGGTGAGGCTGGGATTCAGAAGCTTTCCGTGCTGACCTTCGGGGTCGGACAAAAAACCCACGATCCCCAAGAGAAAACATGTCCTCCCGTCGGCACCAAAACCGTTTCCAAGGAATCGAAGCGTAGTTTGTGGAACGCCCGTAGCCGCTGACGTCGATGAGCGTGGCGCCGACAATCGCGATCTTCTCCGGCTGCGGCGTCGCTGTTTGTGACACGGCCGTCGCGGCGAGCGCCGCAACGATGATCGCAATAATGCTACTCCGCAACATCGGCGCGCTCTTCCTGGCGACCCAGTGCGTCGAGCAGTGGCCGCAGCGGCAGCGTCCAGACGTTACTGTTACCGTTGTCCCAGGCGTCGAGGCGCGCCGCATCCGCGAGGAACTGGGCGCGGTTTCGGCTCAGGTCAATCGGCGCCGAGCGTGACGAGTCAAAGTAGAGCGTCGCTCCGTCCGGACTGATCTGCGGTTCGCCATCGCCATTGCCGTTGTTGGATGTCCAATCGTCGCCGTCGTAGCGGATCCGAATCGGCGGTCCCCACGACGTTCCCCTGCGGAAGGTGATGAAGAGGTGTTCCCGCCCGAGCGGCGGGCGCAGGCCGTGGCTACCGAAAATCAGATACGACTCATCGGGTGCGACGGCCGGGTCATCGGCGTCCAGAACGTCGCTGTCGCTGAACGACAGCGGTTGAGCGTTATCGTACTGGCCGTTGCGATACGCCGCCCAGTACAGGCCCCACGTCGGATCCTGGCCGGGCCGCGTCGTCGGGCGCGTGAAATAAAGATCGCCATTGGCCGCGATCGAGGGATTGTGCATTCTACTCGAGATGTTGACGGTATCCGGCAAGCGCTCGGGCGCGGACCAGCCCGAAGCCGTGCGCACCACACGCCAGAGATTACTCGCGTACTGGCGCGGTTCGCCAGAGCTGACGGGAAGCTGGCGCAGCGACACATAGACGAGCGTGCGGCCGTCGGGCGAGAACGCGGGCTGCCGATCCGGCGATGGTCCAGAGAAGGACGCGACGACGGGCTCGAACCACCCGGCGCCGCTGCGATGCGATTCGAGGATCACGGCCGAAGCGGGCGCCGTGCCATAACGATAGAGATACAGCGTGCGCCCGTCGGGCGACAAGGTCGGCGTACCGTCGTTTCCGGGGCCAGAGATTACACCGGGAGCAAAGATCGTCGGCGCGGGCAGGACGACGGCTTCCGCGGAGTTTGCGAGGGCTCCTCCGGACAAATATGGAGTAAGGGGAAGCGTCCAAATACTCGATTTGCCGTTGCGCGTGGAATCGAAGTAAAGGGTCTTGCCGTCCGGACTGACGTCCGAATAGTTGTCGTCCTCGGCCTGTTCATCACCTTGGTAGTGGATAGGCACGACTGGCCCCCAATCCGCTCCCCGACGGAAGGTGATGAATAAATGTTCGTGACCGGCGGGTTCACGCCGTTTGGCGCTGGAAAATATCAGGTAGGACTGATCCGGCGCGATATACGGATCGACGGCCGAAGCGGACCCATCGCTAGACGACAGCGCCTCGGCATGGGCGTAACCACCGGCTATGCGCGCCGCGCGAAAAAGACGCCATTTCGGGTCTTGTCCGCGTGGCTCGGTCGTAGACATAAAATAAATGTCGCCGTTGGCGGCAATTGAATGCCCGTAGATCCGCTTGCTGATATTGACTGTATCGGGCAAGCGAACCGGCGCAGACCAACCCGAGGGCGTCTTGTCGATCCGCCAGAGATTGGCGACGCGCGCTCCTTTGTTTCGCTGCCGCTTGCCGCAAACGCACGGTCAGACTCGAAGACGAGATGACTACCGTCCGGCGCCATAACCGGAAACTGATCCGAAGAAGATCCGGAAAACGGCGCCACCGCCGGCGTAGACCAACGACCGCCAACCAAACGCGAGACAAGAATCGTCGACACGTGTCCGTCGCTACGCTGAAAAAAGAGTGTCTGGCGATCGGGATAAAAAGTTGGAGGTTCATCGTGCGATTGGCCGGAAGCCCAGTCGGGCGCGAAGATCGTGGCTGCAGGTAAGGTTGGCTTTTTCATTCATCGGCTTCGCCGCGCTGCTAGCGGCCAATTCGAGCAAGATGGCGCACAAGGCCATGCAGCGAACAAGCCTGCTGATCGTTAAAGACGGCTTCGGCCACGAGACGCAAGCGGCCCCGGAATAGTGTAAGTTCAAGTCAGTTACTCCTCCAGAAATGAATGCGTGACGGATTGCGGCGTTCGAACCGTGGGTTTTAATCATCCGGTTCCTAGGGTTAGACGTGCGGGCAATGCCAAGGTTTCGGAAACCGGACGACCGATGGTTCGAACTATTTTTCCGAGAATAGCGCCGCGCCAAGGGCGGGAAAGATTTCCTCGACGAACCACAACATCCCTCGACGAAAGCCTAGTGGTGTCGGCAATCTGCTTCAAGGGCCGTCGATCTGGCCCATTGATCAATTTCGCCCATTGCTCGTCGGTGGTTTGTTCGTATGGGTATTCGACCCTTCTGCGGGCAAACAGGGCGGACATCAAAGTCATGCAGGAACTGCTCAGGCACGCCTCCAGCCGGGTCACTGGACACATATAAACAAGCAGTCACGGCACAAAAACGCAAAGCGCAGAGTGGAGTGATTCGTTTGATCCGCGTCCGCGCTATGGTGCCTGCAACTGGGGTGTGATGCGAGCCAAACTTGTGCCCGTTTCTCGGTCAGCATTCGGCCCTCCCATTCGCAAGGTTGCGCCGCTCGCGGGATTTGCCCTTTCACGGCTGCAGGTGAGAGCTCTTCCTTTTCCGCAAACGTCTGTGAATATCCGGCCAAAACTCCTTCAGCTCATTCCCGAAGGCGTCGATGCCCATCTGCACGCCCCAGCTGGCGAAACTCGTTGAAAAACCCCGATCGGCGGCGGGATAATAAACGTTGGAAATGGCAATCGCCGTTGCGTTACCAGCAAACTCGGGAACGTCGAACATACGACCGCCGGAGTCCCTTCGGGTGATGAGAATGCGGCTGATGGCATAGCCAAAGCGGTGAACGAACCCACCCTTTCCCGATCGAAAATAGCGAGGATCTGTTTTTAGGATCGAGGGGAAAACGCCGCCCACCATGATATTGCCATCCACCTGATCGGTGAAAGCCGCTCCATACCGCTTCCCATATCCCGCCATTCCCTGTCCGAACGCAGGATAGGCATTTTCCGCCTGACGGATGCCCGCCACAACACCCACTATTGCGAATTCATATGGATCGAAGGCGCCCTTCGCTGTGATGGCGAACTTTTCTTTCCAGGAGATCGGTTTCACTTGCGACTCATTATCTACCGTCAAGAAGTTCGGCATCACGTAAAACATCCGGTCGTCCTTGTTCTTCTCTGTATCTTGCTGGACCCGGCTGTTTTGATCCTGAGAATTATTCTGGGCAGACGGTTGGTCTCCAGTTTTGTCCTGCATTGGAAGAGCAGCAGGGTCCGAAGAAGGCTGTTTCTGTGTCTCTTGGGAGAACACTGGAAGTGTTAGAAACAAGAAAGCTGAAAGTATCGCGAAGGAGAACAGGAAGTAACGGGGGAGGGTGCCAAGCTTGAGGATCAACAATCGGAGAATCAGTTTTGGAGCTTTGTCTCGCGGATCGGAGGGTTCCCCTGCCGTATCTTCAACGAACTTGCCACCAGACCAGGCACCACCCACATCACTGGGGTTCCGACGTCTCCTTTTTACCGGTTCAAGGAGTCCCGCTTGCGGGTGTGTATGTGTAATTGATCCCCTCAGAGACTGCTCCGATACTCGTACTTCAGCATCAATTACGGTCATTGTATCATTTCGGCTGCCACGATCCGGACGCAGACGAGGTACAAAAAAGGCGCCGCGCTTTTATGGGAAATAATCTGCTCGTGGGCTGCGAACGCGTCCGAAAAGCTACCGCGATCGACCCGGCTAGATAAACTGATGTATTGTGCATTGCCAGTTTGGTTGAAGTTAATCTTATGGCGGTGACGCGTTAATCGCAGGCACAAGGCGATTCTTTTTGTCACGCTTGTGGTCAGCAGCTGCGCTCTGCTGCTGGGCGCGAAACTGCGAGAAGCCCTCTATTTCATGATGCTGGGGGTCGCCTTTGCTTGGGCAATAGGCAGTAACACTGCTTTGAAAGCATACGCTGGTCTGAAAGGAGCTTCCGAAACATTCTATTCCTGGATCCGGCTGCCTTTGGCAATGGCTTTGGCTGGAGGTGTCTGTGGTGCGATGTTGCTCTACAGCCGAGCGAACCCCGTACTCGTTGTTGTTTTCATGTGTGCGGCAGGAATGTTTCTTGCTCCGCTGACACCATTCCCGACAGGCAGAATTTGGTTGAGAATTCCGTTATTCCTGGTCGCTGTCGCAGCCTGTCTCGCTGCTACCTGGGGAATAGTCAGCATCGACTTAATAACATCGGATGACTATCTCGAGAGACACGGCCAACTAGCGGTGACCGGATTGTTTGCTTTCATTGTAGGTTTCTTTTGGCTTTCAAAGGGTTGGGGCCTTATGCAACGCGGGATCAGTTCGACACCGTCTCTCAATGCGTTGTCATCAGGAGGCTCGACCGGAACGCCTTGGGTCCAATATATCTCAGTTTTCCTTGGGTTTCTAGTTCTGACTCTGTGGTTAGGACTGTTGGCGTGGTCAGCTTCCAACGACTGGGCATATGCGCCAGAGAATCCAAAAAACGACTATCCGTTTAGTCGGTTCATCATTGCAGTGCTCTTAGCGTCGTGGCCCTACATGGCCTGGAAAAGTATCCTCTGCAGAGAATCCAATGCGGATCCTAAATACCATCGGCGTCATAGGCGGACTTCTGTACTTGCCGAGATGATGTTTGTTGTCGTACTGTCGCTCGCAATCACCAATGGTATACAGAACGGCAATGACCGACGAATGTTGGTGGAGAAAATCCAAGCAGTCGCAAAGGACCTAACGGCGGCGGTCACCAGGATCGGTGCCATCAAACAACGGGACTTGCGAACGACGAACGACTATATCCGTGCGTACGCTGAAATTGAGCAACTGCTGCCGGACTGCGAGGCGAAGATAGAAAAGTGTGCTGTCGTTTGCCAAGAGGCGCGTCAGCTTAGCAAAAATAGGAGCCTGATAAGCACCCAGCTCTTCTACAAGAGTCATCCACCGGATATGTGCAAGGATAATTTCGAGCTGCTCAACCTAATTCGCAAGATGGATACACTTACAAAGCAAGAAGTTTTGACTGCTCGAAACATGGCAGCTCTCCCTGAGCAAGATCAAGCGGAATTTTGGCGAACAGAGTTCAAACCGCTCCTAGTCCAAGAGTACGATTTGAGGGAAAAGATTCAAATCGTTGCGGGAAAGACTCAATTACCGTCGAAGTAGATAGCTCGGGTCTGTTCGTTAAATGGTGTCGCCGGTGGTGTCAAGCTAATTGCGGCGGGGCTTATGGTCGGTGCATTTGCAATACCTAGAGATCCCGGGTCACGAGCTACAAGAAGTTAGCGCCTGTATGGGACTAGTATTTTCCACGAAATACCGCTTTATTGATGTCCGGCCAGAACTCTTTTAATACGTTGAACACGCCGTCCAAGCCCACCTCCGTTCCCCAACGTTGATACGTTTTCACCCAGGGGTTGGATTGTGCTGGGTAATACGCATTGCCGATGCCCGCGGCCGCTCCAGCCCCCACGATCTCCGAAATATTGAAGGTGCTCTTTCCCGCGTCGGTCCTGGTGATGAACAGCCGACTTACCGCATAGCCAGTCCGCTTGATGAATCGACCTTTGCCCATGGTGTAGTATCTGGGGTCTTCTTTGGTCGCCGCTGGCACGATCGCTTCCGTCATGTAGTTCTCTATGGCGCCGTCGACAAAGAGGTGCCAATAGTATCGACCGTAGCCTGCCGCGCCTTGCTTAAAGGACGGCTGCGATTTGTTGGCCATCGAAATTCCCGCCAGCCCTGCCACGAAAATGAAATCGGAGTAGTCGAATGTATCCTGCGTCGCCAGCCAGAATTTATTCTTGAAACTCAGTGGAGGCAAATGCGTGTTGGCGCTGACCGCGCGGTAATTTGGGATAACCCACAGAATTCTCTTGGGTTGTTTACCATACTGGTCATCGGGGTTACTCGGATTTGCAGGGTTGATCTTCGTTGTCGGCGCGTCTGGCACGGGGGATTTTCTGTCTGTTGTTGTGCTCGCTTGTTGAGGGTCTTGGCTGAACAGCGAAACATCATCCAACCCCCACCGTAGAGTTCCCGCTTGGAATTGTTCTCGCGTGCTCGTTGGTTCCTGGGCTTGAACGGACGCAGTTCCCAACGTCCCTGCCAGCGCTACCGTCATGCAAAACGATCGAATCGGTCTCACCCCCCACATTCGTAATTTCCCTTTCATGGCGGACTCCTTAATCGCAGATGGGAACACACTCTCTCGCCTTTAGCTTAATCCGCCGGTTACGGCCCGCGTACCTGTCCATAACTACAGGTAGCAGGTACTTGTACGGAACAGAAGAAAAGCGGCTGGTCCAGATTGTTGCGAGCGCAGCGATTCGACTGAAAAAATTCACTCTTATCACTCTACGCCTCACGGTCGCTAGCGCGACACTGTCGCACTATGGCGATTTTACGCCAACGATCCCAGCCATTCCCTCTCCTTACCATGATCGCTTGACAGGCGGCATATTCGCAACGGGTTTGCTGTAGTCGGGCGCATATGAAATGCACTCGATTTGGACATCGCCCCATTGCGACTGACAGCGGAACTCCTTCGGACTGGACGCGTCACTGGTATATCGAATAACAAGCCGTTTGCGGACGCTATATGTCGGCACTGGAAAAGCACCTTACGGTACAGCAGGTCGTGGAGCTATGGGGCTGGAGTGACGATGCGGTGAGACGCACGTTCCGCAATGAGCCCGGAGTGATCGCGATCAGGCACCCGGAACGCCGTGGCAAGCGCCCCTATTCAAAACTGTCGATTCCCGAATTGGTCTTAGTGCGAGTGCATGAGCGCCTTAGCGGTAAGAAAGAAATCGTAACGTTGGATCGCCCCATACTTCTCTGGGCGGGGATCTACCGTCCGAACAACTTGTTTCTTGTCAGCTCTTAGGATGTGCGGCATTCGGCTGCGAAACTGCCGTCGGGGACGATCTTCAGGGGTGCAGTCCCGGGGCCGCATTGAACCACGGCCCCCCACACGTTTGGTAAAGGCGATGGAGAGGATTTTGCGGCGCCTTGTTTCACATTGACAAATAACCGCGGGGCGCGTAATTTGTGATGCAATTTGGGGTGTTTCCGTGAAGCGAGTGCGCTGGACGATTGTGATCCTCGGGTTATTGTGTGTTTCCCTCGGATCGATCATCCCTCCGGCGGATGATCCAGAAACAGCGTTCAACGAATCCGACATTCCCATCAATGTCACTGCTCCCGTTAGCCCTCGGAATAACTTCGAAGTGCCCACTGCGCAACCCGTCGTCACCCCTAGAAAACAGCGGGTGCCGTCTGTGGCTCGACCGTAGGGTTTTTCTTAAGCTAATAAATCAACCACACTCCGGGTGTAACGACCTCTAACAGGTGCCCGTCGGGGCAGTCACATCCGCCGGCACCCCTTATAAGGCAAGTGAGCGCCGCCTTTCCGCGGGACTATAATGGCGCACGCGGATGGCCGTGACCTCAGGCACCAAACTCAGGCCTTGTGAGACCCAGTCGGCGGTCGCTGCAGGACGGCCGTCATCAAGGCATCGACTTCTTGGTGATGAAGTACCTGGAGGAAGGGGCCACACATGCCGCAAGACTCGGGGCGCCCACTAACCGTGAACGACAGTTCTGGCTGGCCACTCAGCGCCCCTCCGACCAATTCCCTGCGCCGCGAGTTGGGCCGATGGGACTTGGTCCTGTTGTTCGTCGTCGCGATTCTCAACCTCAACACCATCTCGTCGATTGCAGCCAGCGGACCTGTGGCCCTGTGGCTCTGGCTGGTGGCATTGCTGTGTTTTTTCTTGCCGCAGGGCATTGCCGTCATTGAACTGTCTCACAGGTATCCAGGCGAAGGCGGTCTCTATTTGTGGAACAAAGAAGTCTTTGGCGATTTTCACGGATTCATCGCCGGCTGGGCTTACTTGACGACCAATGTTTTCTACATTCCCTTCGTGCTGTTGTACCTGCTGGGGATTGGCTTGTATGTTGGGGGACCGCGAGCGCGAATGCTGATAGATAAGCCGATCTTCGCCTTTCCCGCTGTCCTTTGTGCCCTCTTGCTAATCACGGTGGTCAACGTCGTCGGCGCTGGGGTCGCTAAGTGGTTGAATAATCTTGGCGGAATTGGAACACTTCTAGCTGCAGCGGTGCTCATTGGGATGAGCGCTTGGACCTTTCGCTCGCACAGCGCGAACCTGTATTCGTCTGATTTGGTTCACTTGCACCTGGACTGGGGAATGGCCTCAGCTTTCGGCGCCATGTGCTTTTCGCTAATCGGTCTGGAACTGGCTTCGGTTATGGGTGACGAGATTCGCGACCCTCAGCGCACACTGCCTGGCGCTATCACCTGGAGCGGTATCGCTTGTGGACTTCTCTATCTAGGCACGACGGCCGCGTTGCTCATGGCCCTTCCTGCCGGCCAAATCGGAGTCGTGCAGGGCTTCGTCGAGGCAATCTCTCGTATGAGCCAGCAAGTCGGCCTACCTTGGATACTGCCCGGTTTGGCGATTATCTTGAGCATCTCGGTGATTGGAATTGCGTCGGCTTGGCTTACCTGCTCCGCGCGTCTTCCTTTTGTATTCGGCATTGATCGATATCTTCCTCCTGCGCTGGGCAAGTTACATCCCCGCTATAGAACACCACATGTGGCGCTGATCGCACAGAGCACGGTGTGTGCGTTTTTCCTGGCAATGAGTTTTACTGGGGCCGCAGTTAAAGAAGCTTTCGTCACCATGCTGGACCTTTCTGCGGTCCTCAACCTGGTGCCGTATGTGTACATCTTCGCCGCCATCCTGATGCTGACGAGCAATGAGAAGGCGGCAATGCGTCCACGCGGTCGCTTCAGTAATTGCACCTTGCGAACCATCGGGTCCGTCGGCCTGTTCACGACGATGTTGGGGATCGTTGTGGTCTTCGTGCCTTCAAAGCAAGTTGGGTCGATATCGTTATTCGAACTTAAGATGTTCTCAGGCAGCCTCTTCTTCCTGGGACTAGGCTCCTTCTTTTTCTACAATGGCCGCCGTAAAGCGGGGATGTAACTCTCAGGTCTTTTGGGGATTAGATACGTAAAGAATGATGCTCATGCAGGTCAGTCCAGCTTCTGCTTTGAGAAACTCCGAGATATCTACCGTCCGGACGTCGAACCCCTTGGTTCGCAAAAGGTCGACAGTTTGGTGAAATCCGGCATGGATGCAAATCGCGCTGTTGATCCGCAAGACATTGGCTGCCATCGATTCTTCGGCCGGCACCTCAATCAGCGTGTATTCAGCAAATTCGGTTGTATCAAAGTGCCTTGGGTCCGCAAGCACGGTGTGATCGTCGAGCGCCATGCAGACACTCTTAAGGTGCAGAGCTCTTTTCATAGGAATCGCGACCACTTCGTATCCGTAGGCTTTGAGCTCCTTTCGTAGCGTCTCAATCCCTTGCTGGTTGGTCCGGGATGAGAGCCCGACGAAGAGTTTACGCCCCAGGCGGAGAACGTCTCCGCCCTCCAGAGTTCCCGGCGCGTCGATCCGGATCACATTCCGATACTTCAGAATAGTTGGCGCGACACCGTCCACTTCGCGACGGCGAGGCTCACTTCCGGGACGGGTTATGACCGCTACCTCATCCAGAACCAGTGCCGTGTCTTCAAGAAAACAGCAATCTGGACACTGGTCATCGCTTGGCAGTGTAATAACGTTGGCTCCCAGGCTGCGCAAAAGCTGCTGATATTGGCTGTGCTGTTCAACGGCTCGGGGATAGTCAATGGCTCGCCGATCAATGAAGGTAAGTTCGCATTCGGCAATTCGTAGGGATACTCCGCGCGTTAGTGCGACCAGCATCTGCATTTTGGAAAATTCTCGAAGGCGCGTATTCACATACGATTATATTGGGATTTTCGACATGACCTATCGATTCCCGGCGCGGAGCCGAAGGTGATCTCGATAGCCTCGCCGCTCGGCGTTGTGCCCGCTTGACGGGCAAGCCTTCCACAACGTGATAAAGGAAGGGTTGCCGACGATACGTCCAGAATCGAGAATCCGCGACACCCTGAGGAACGGAGAAATCCGGATTGCCACGTGTACCAGTTTTGCCCAAGTAGCCGACCTGGGCTGGATTTGTAGGGGTATAATTTCTTACCAAATTCAGCAATTCCTGCCAGCGATTCGTGTTGGAGGCTCTCATGAGCACAGCGGCCGATGTGACCGCCTGGAAACAACGCACCCTGTGGTATGCCGCCGTGGTACTGGCGTTGATGTTCGGGCTCGCGATTGAGCTAATCGTTCCGGCAAGCCGGCAGTCGATGGCCTTCGACGAAGGCTGCCATGCGTTCGCGGGATACAGTTATTGGACCAGAGCAGACTTCGGTCTTAATCCTGAACACCCTCCGCTCGTCAAAATGCTAGCCGCTCTTCCGCTCCTCAGCCAGCCGGTCCGCTATCCAACTCTGGCCCCTTTTCCGTTCAAACTGCAGTGCTACATCGGGTCAAAGCAGTTTTTTTATTCCAACCACAATGCCGACACCATGCTGTTCCAAGGCCGCATGGCAGCAGCGACGCTCACGATTGCAGCAGCACTTGTCGTGTTTGCCGCCGGTTACGAAATGTTTGGAGCGATCGCGGCATTGCTCGCACTACTTCTCTTTGTATTCGAGCCAAACCTGATCGCACATGGGGCTTTGATAACTACAGATATGGCCGCGAGTTTGTTTCTTTTTGGGACGGTATATGCCTTTTATCGATATGTGAAGAAGCCTTCCGTTTTGCGGCTCGCGGTTACCGGCATACTGGCCGGTCTTACACTAGCGGCGAAACATTCGGGGATATTGTGGATCCCGATCCTCTGCTTGCTCGCCCTCGCGGAAATTTTGCGCTGCGACCAAAACGCTCCGCTTTGCCGAGGAGGCCGATTGAAGTGCTCCCTCCGGTTTGCGGGCTCGTTATTTGTCGTCGGGCTTATTTCTTTCGGAATTCTGTGGGCATTTTATAGGTTCCGTTATCAAGCTACGCCGCATGGCGAAATCATGATTCCCAGTCTGGCTGAATACGCCGGATATATTCAGCATCCGTGGGAGCAGAAAGTGATCCTGTTTGCTGCCCGCCACCACGTGTTGCCGGAGTCGTATCTCGTCGGCTTGGTCGATGTCATCGTCTTCCCCGGAAAATACCTGACCATGTACTTGTTCGGCAGGATCTACCGTCATGCGCATTGGTTCTACTTTCCTGCAGCATTCGTGATCAAATCTACTCTAGGATTTTTGGCGTTGGTTCTACTCCTGCCGATGGCGGTCATGCTTCGCCACCATGAGCGGTGGAGAGAACTCCTGTTCCTGCTGGTCCCTTCAACCTTGTACTTCGTGGCCGCGACCCAGGCCGATTTCAACATTGGTGTGCGTCACATTCTTCCTGTGTATCCATTCTTGATTGTGCTGGCTGCATTTGCTGCGTGGCAGCTTGCCCGATACAGTCAGAAATGGGCTTATGCCGTGGCATTGCTTTTCCTGCTCCACATTGCTTCCTCCGTGCATGCGTTTCCTAACTACCTGGCCTATTCCAACGAGTGGTGGGGCGGACCGGCGAATACTTATAAATACCTGACTGATTCAAACGTGGATTGGGCGCAGCAGCTTAAATCCACGAGGAAGTACCTGGACGAGCACGGGATAAAAGATTGTTGGTTCGACTACTTCGGGCGAGGATTTGTCGCCGATCCCGGCTACTATGGAATTGTTTGCAAGCCTCTGCAGGACTCTATTGACTTCATGCCCACGGGAAATATTCCCCCGCGCATATCTGGAGCGATCTTAATCAGTGCTACCGAACTCTCTGGCGCGGTTTGGGGGCCAGGCGACCTCAACCCCTACGCTCAGTTCCAGCGGCTCAGGCCGGATGCGATCATCGACGATGGAGTCTTGGTGTTTCACGGTGAGTTCGATGTGCCGCTGGCCGCCGCCGTCGCCCACGCTCGCGCTGCGCAGATGACATTATTCAGCCCAAAGCCGACCGAGGAGCAACTGCAGCAGGCGCTAACTGAAGCCCAAGCAGCGGTTTCACTAGCGCCCAATGATGCCGGTAGCCAGGAAGCGCTTGCAGATGTGCTGATGAAGCTGAACCGGAAAGAGGAAGCGCGAGCCACTTACCAGCGCGCCCTGACGTTGGCGCAGACGATCTATCCGGATTTTCAGGACCGGACGATCGAAGAGGTCAAGCAGAAATTGCAGTAAGTGGTCTCGCCGATTCCGCAGCTCAAATCAAGGCAGTCCTCGTTAGGCTCGTTACTTTCCTCCAGCTATGCGCTGACGCCGAGATTTTCTTCTTGCCCAGGTAATATCGCTTCTGCGGTTCTGCTGCGCCATGGCCGGTCGTTCGTTACCCCCTTCGGCGATGCCGAGGCCGCACGTGCCTTCTTTGCCGCAAACCCATTCGCAGTCAAAGTGAGCGCGTTCCTCTTCTTCGGCTCTGCGGTGCCACTTGCCATCTACACCGCCACGGTTGTTAGCCGACTGCGTTATCTCGGCGTGCGTGCCGCGGGTACGAACATCGCGCTCATCGGCGGCTTCGCCGCGTCGGGAGCGATCGCAATCTCCGGCTTGTGCACGTGGGTGCTTTCGGTGCCCGACGTGTCGGCATCGCTCGTGGCTACGCGCGTTCTGTACTTCATGTCGTTCTTGTTCGGTGGCGCTAGTTTCGCGGTGGCCTTCGGGCTTCTCGCTGCAGGAGTCTCGGTTACGAGCCACTTTGCTCGCTTGTTGCCGCGCTGGTTGGTCGTACTGGGAATGATCGTCGCCGTGGCCGGCGAGCTGTCTTCTTTGAGCCTGATCGCCTATCCCGCAAACCTGGCAATCCCAGTAACGAGGTTCGTTGGATTCGCCTGGCTGATCCTAGTTGGCGGCCGCTTGCCGGAAACGCTCCGTCGTACAGAAGGAGCGTCCCCAGAAGGGGCAACAGTATGAGCTCTTTACGAGATCAGGTCGCGCTGATAACGGGCAGTTCACGGGGCATCGGAGCCGCAATCGCCAAATCATTTGCGCAACAGGGGGCCAAGGTCGTGGTCCACGGAAGGGACAGCGCAGCGCTGTCTTCCATCCGAAAAGAAATCGAGCTCGCAGGCGGCCGTTCGATGCAGGTCAGTGGCGATGTCACGAACTTTACCGACGTCGAGGCCGCCCGTCTTCGGATCGAAGGTGAGTTCGGAACTGTAGACATCCTTGTCGCGAACGCGGGAGGGAACTTTACTCCCCCCGGCCCGCTGGAAGATACGAGCGAAGAAGGATGGCGTGCTTCCGTCGACGGAAACCTCACGGCGACATTCCTTACTATTAAGAGCTTTCTGCCGGGTCTGAAAGAACGCCGACGTGGCAGCATCATCACGATCTCTTCGGCGGCTGGGCGCCGTCCGCACCCCAGGACGCCGATCCCTTACTCCGTCGCGAAGGCTGGGATCGAACTCATTTCCCAAGATGTTGCAGCACAAGCCGGCCCGTACGGCATTCGGGTGAATTGCATTGCTCCCGAGACGATTCTCACCGAACGAAACCTCGAGCGAATTCCAGACGCTTCCTCAGACGGTCGCATTCGGCGACAATTCACTGTTCAATCTGAACAATGACGGTACCGCCTTTCCTCAGGGCCGGAATGTGACCCAATACGGACTTGTGGACGACTTCAGCTGGACTCGCGGGAAACACAGCTTCCGGTTTGGAATTAACTTTCGGCGTGACGATGTGAGCGACCACAATTTCACTGGTGTGATTCCTTTTGCTCAGGAAACCTCGCTGAACGACTTCGCGTTTGGAGGCGTGGCGCCTTCCAACACCAGCGTGGGGAATTTGGTGGCTCAGAACTTCCCGGTCAATACAAATGTACCGATAGCGCTCTATCAGCTTGGATGGTATGCATCAGATGAGGTCAAGGTCACTCCCAACTTGAAACTCACGCTGAGTATGCGCTTTGACCACTTGTCGAATCCGGTCTGCCAGACCAATTGCTTCCAAAGCCTGTCAGCTCCGTTTCAGGACCTGAATCGCACGGCCCCCGTGAATCAAGCCTTGAGCACAGGTTTGAAAACGGCATTTCCCTCCGTTACGTCAGTCGTGTATCAGCCAAAGGTCGGCTTCGCATGGTCGCCGTTCGGCGCCAAGAACACTGTCGTCCGCGGGGGATTCGGTATCTTCAGCGATGCCATTCCTACCGGTGCGATTGATGACATCCTGACCAACGCGCCGAATGATCCGTCGTTCGTACTTTTCAATGGTGCGCTCTCGCCCGCAGCGGCAGGGAACCTGAACGGGCAAGCGATCGCGGCCAATGCCGCTTTCCGCGCCAATTTTGCCAACGGCGGCGCGGTTCCCGCCTTCAACTTCTTTAATCCTGGCAAAGTGCAGATTCCGCGTTATGACGAATGGGACCTGGAAATACAGCAGGCGGTGGGCTGGCACACCACGGTGAGCGCGAAGTATGTGGGCAATCATGGTGAGCATGAAGAAATCACGAATCCAGCCCTAAACGCTTTCAGTCCGACGGGCGCTGCGTTCGGGGGTCTGCCGTTGACCATTCCCGACGCGCGATTCGGAGTGGTTGCCCAGACGCAAAACTCCGGCAACTCAAACTACACCGGCCTTACGCTGACTGCCGAGCACAACTTTACTGGAGGCTTCCAGTTCCAGGCGTCCTATACCTATAGCCATGCTCTGGATGAAATCTCCAATAGCTCCCTGAACCCATTCGGCGTGAACTCCAACGGCAACGTTGATGTTGTCACGCCCTTAAATCCATTCAATATCGCGCAGCTTAACTACGGCAACGCTGACTACGATGTCCGACAGTCGTTCGTCATGAACTACGTTTGGAGTGACGCTTTCCGTCATCTAACGGCCCGGGGGCCGGACGCTCTAGTGAAGGGATGGACATTCTCCGGAACGATTTTCAAGCACACGGGATTTCCGTACTCGATCTGGAGCAGCAATGCGACAGCCAACCTACAAGGGAGCTTGTTCGGCAGTACAAGTCCTGCCACGACCACGGCGGTGCTCGCCAACGTCGTGGGCTCCCCTAACATCAACTGCGGTAGCTCAGCTGCACAGTTGGTGAACGGGTCGCCCAATCCGTGCTATAGCGCTGCTAATTTTGCTGACCCAACAAATGATTTCGGAACCCAGCGCCGTAACCAGTTTCGTGGACCAGGCTACTTCGACACTGACTTCAGTGTGGAGAAGGCTTTTGCGGTACCGAAATGGGAGAGCGCTCAATTCTCCATCTAGAGTTCCCGTCCGCCGCGTGTACTGCCAGAGTCGTTCGGTAGGGTTGAACTCCGGGGAGTAAGGCGGCAGCTGATGCACTTCCAGCCAGTGTCGATTGGCGCCGAACCAGGACCAGACATCGCAGTCTTTGTGGTAGGAGGCATTGTCCTGGATCAAAATGGCACCTTGACGACGGTAGCGTCGTGCCAACTGCTCGAGGAAACTCAAGTAGGTGGATGCGTTGAAGACCGTCTCCTGGCGGTAGTGAAAGCGGGTCTGGAACAGTTCAATGGCGCCTAGGATTTTGACGCTTTTACGCTGCCCGGTCACGGGGACTTCCGGCGGCTGGCCGACTCGGCTCCAAGTGGCATATAGAGTGGAATCCTGGCGGAAGCTGGCTTCGTCGCTGAAGATCAGGGCCCAGTTTTGAGTTTGGGCTTTTTTTTAAGATTAGGATAAATCTTGCGGTGCCAGCGATCTTGCAGCATCGGGTCCGCCTTGGCCAGAACCCGTCGTGGACGTTGCATCGAGAAGCCTAGTTCATGCAACAGCTTGCGCACGTGGCCGGGATGATATTGCACCCCGAACTCTTGCTCAATCACCCAGGCGATCATGGGCGAGGTCCAGATCCCAGTGTCTAAATCATAGGCCACCGGACCGCGGTCCAGAATATCGCCCAACTGCTGCCGTTGTAAGGGGCTCAAATGAGGCGGCCTTCCCGAGCGCTGGCCTTCGAGCAAACCTTCTACCCCATGACTCTGATAACGCGCCAGCCACTCGGAAACCTTCGAGCGCGGTGCTTGCAGAATCGCCGACAACTGCCCGCTGGTACGCCCCTGCGAATTCAGCACTACCGCTTGCAACCGCTTGGACACGCGATAGGCTCCATCCCGTTCCGCCTCTTTGCTCAGTCGAATCAACCGTTGATAGGTGCTCGGACGCAAATGAATCATTCGAGGAAGCATGGCACACCTCCTACCGGAAGTATGCCATGCTTCTCTCTAAATGTCCCTTTATTTATGCGCGCCTGTATATTCGTATCTCAACGTGACGATGGGATCGACGCGCGAGGCGCGACGAGCGGGAATATAGCAGGCCAAAACGGCCACGCCAGTCAACACAAGCGATGCGGAGGCGAGGTTACGGGATCGCTCGGCCCAACTCCGTAGAGTAAGTGCGAAAATCTTGAGAGCAATCGGGCGAAAATTAGGGCGGCCGTTGCCCCGATCGAAGGACCGGAGAAGC
Source organism: uncultured Acidobacteriota bacterium (assembly GCA_963838905.1). Lineage (GTDB taxonomy): Bacteria > Acidobacteriota > Terriglobia > Terriglobales > Acidobacteriaceae > JABDBE01. The sequence goes on along the minus strand of CAWITE010000007.1, from coordinate 535,277 downwards.
TCCAGCGTATTATCGAGGCCACCAAGGAATATCAAGCGGTGCACCCGCGCAAGCCAAGGAAGCGTCGACGAGCCCACAATACTATAAATAACTAACAGGACGATGTACTAGGCCTTCTCGGTTGTACTGTTCAGTCGCCTTCCTCTGGCGATCAAGTTCGTCATTGTTCTCATCCTCGAACCACGGCCAATCGCCATTCTGAAACATTACATGCGGGAAATCGCACCCGCAATCGGATGTCGAGCCGATGTACTGCACTTCTGGCTTGCTGAAGTGTGCGGTAATAGGACTCTCGCGTTCGGTCAGTGCGGATGCATGCATGGCGGCTCGAGCACGGGTCCGCGCACCCCGGAAGGTTTAGAACGATCTCGGCGGGCGCGTTGGAAGCATGGTTTGTACTCTGCTTGAAACCAAAGCGGAAGCCCGCTTCTTCCGTCAACGCATTGAGGAGGCGGGAGACATTCTCAAGCGACTCAGATAGCAACCCCACCGAAAGCCAGGGCCTCCTGCTTCCAGCGTTTCTTGTTTGCCGACCTAAAGCAACGCCGACAATCGTGATTCAAGCAGCCTAGAGACTCATCCGGAAAGTCCCCCACGGGAAGGATGTTCCAATCAGACTGGCGGCTTCCCCAAGAAAAACTGGGGGCGGTTGCGTGAAAAGGTCTTGACAAAATATTAATATCTATGCTATTACATAGACATGCAAGATCTTGAAAATCATTACGTCACCCGTTTACAAGGCATCCGGCGCCAGGGCGGGACGGTGCAAGTGTATGCCAACATCCCCCTGCCCTTGGCTTCCGCCCTGGACTTAGAGTCGGGCGAAACCGTGACCTGGAAAGTGCTCGACCGCACCCATTTGCTGTTAGTGCGTTTGCCGGAGCGGAAGCAACTGAAGGGCGAGGCTGCGCCCCAGCCCTCCTCCCGGAAAAGGGCGCGGCGGGCCCGGGAGCAGCGGCCATGATGGGCAAGCTTTCTCCGCAAGACAAGCTGTTTGCCGCTGATCATGTCTATCTGGACTTTGTGGGCCGCGACACCCTGTACGGGTATCTGGCGCAGAACCGGGAGCAGCTGTTTCGCGATGAAGACTTCGCGGCTTTGTACTGCCCGGACAATGGACGCCAATCCGTGCCTCCCAGTGTGGCGGTGAGTGTGCTGTTCTTACGGGCGTACGAGGGGGTGAGTTTTGCCGAGGCGGTGGAGCGGACCAAATACGATCTGCGCTGGAAGGTAGCCTTGGGACTGGAGATGGAAGAAGTACCGATGCAGAAGAGCGCGCTGCAGGAGTTTGAGGCCAAGCTGGTTCTGCACGAGATGGAAGAGCCGCTGTTGAAGAAGTCAATCGCAGAAGCCCGGCGCGCCGGATACCTGCAGAATCGCAAGCTTCGCGTGGCCTTGGATACGACGCCGATCTTGGGCAAGGGAGCGGTGAAGGACACCTACAATCTGCTGGGAGAAGGGATCGAGAGGTTGGGGCGGCGGTTGGCGGAGGTAGAGGAAGAAGAGGTTACGGGGTGGGCCGCGAAGCAGGGGCTGAGTCGCTATTTTGGCAGCAGCGTGAAGGGAGAAGCCGGGATTGACTGGGACGACAAAGGGCAACGGGAACAGTTGTTAACCGAGATCGTGCAGGACGGGCGGCGCCTGCTAAGCCTGGCGGAGGAGATCCAAAAGCAGCATCCCGCGCAGACGGAAGCCATTGCCGCCGCCGCGGCTTTGCTGCTGCGGCTGATCGCGCAGGACGTGGAAGAAAAGCCGGAGGGCGGCTTTCAAGTAAAGTCGGGCACCGCCAAGGATCGGGTCCTCAGTGTTCACGATCCGGAGATGCGGCATGGACGCAAGAGCGCCAGCAAGCGCTTCAACGGACACAAGGCAGCGGTGGCGGTGGAGATGGAGAGTCAGTTGATCACGGGGGTGGAGGTGCTGGCGGGCAATGCTGGGGATCAGGAGAAAGCTCTGGAGTTGGTGCAGCAAAGCGAACGAGTGCTGGAGGCGAAGGTCGAAGAAACGGTGGGGGATTGTGCCTACGGAGGCGGCCCGACGCGGCGAGTCTTTGCGGAGGAAGAACGAATCCTGACGGCGAAGGTGCCGGCCCGTCACAACCGCAATTGTTTTTCCAAGAGTGAGTTTGAGATCGATTTGGATCAGATGGAAGTGCGTTGCCCGGCAGGCCAGAGTACGCGCGACTATCGCTCCGCCGGAGAAGGTCGAGGGGGCCAATTTCTTTTTTCCCAGGCCGGTTGTCAGGCCTGTCCCCTGCGCTCGCAATGCGTCCGTGGGCAAGGGCCGCGGAGTATCAGCATCCAAGCCGAAGAACGACTGCAGCAACAGGCCCGCGCCCATAACCAGACCGAGGCGGGGCGGCAGAGCTTGCGCGAGCGGGTGGTGGTGGAACATCGGATTGGGCGCCTGGTGGGATTAGGGATTCGCCAAAGTCGCTACTTCGGGAAAAAGAAAACCCGCTGGCAGGTGGTGATGGCCGCGGTAGTAGCAAACCTGAGTTTGGTGGTTGGGTACTGCCAGCGGCGGGCTCAGAGCCCCGACGCCGCCACCGCAGCCCAGGCCTCGGTACGGCCCACCAACGTTTTTCTGGCGGCTCTTTCGACCTTTTGGGCCCGATTTCTTCGCCTGAACCCCAACCCCGACTTAGGCGCCGCGTTCGGCGCAGTGTAATGGATGCGAGGCCCACAACGAACCATCACGTCACCCGCACTGCCCCTTCACGGAAAAACACCAGTTCTCGGATGGATTTCTAGCGCGTTACGGGCTCGTTCCAACAAAAGTGCGCATTCGCAAGGGGAGGAATTCCGCGGTGCATGGGGTTCATTGCTCGTTTTTTGCGAGCGCCCCCTCCCCCGGACATCGGCTTGGGCATAATCTGAGTGGTCAAGCGACTCAGATAGCGACCCCACCGAAAGCCCGGCCTCCTGCTTCCAGCGTGAACAAGCGCTCGCGTCCCGCCGTCACCTCAAGGCGTCAAAAGCTTTCCAGTCCAGGTGGACTGGACACGATGGAACTGGCGGAACGTCTCCTTCACTTGGCCGACATCACGAGCAACAACACAATCAGCATGGCCATCACCAAGGTTGTGATCAGCGAAAACGCGCCGTGCAACGGGTGGCTGTGGAAGTAGCGTCCATTGTGTATTCTGAAGTTTAGCAAGGCTCTCATGGAAGCCTCCTCGCTGGTGCGCTCTGGCAGAAGTATATGTCGCCACTTGTATATATATTAGACACCATTCCTCGCAGGATTGCAGTGATACTGGTCGCAATGCCCACCCCTGAACCAGACCTGACTTGTTCCTCAGAAGCACCCGAAATCCAACCCAAAATTCAGCCCACACGTTATTACCACAACAGGCCGGCCTTGGGGACAACTTGTCCCAAGTGGCTGAGGCCTGGGTCTGTCTGTCCGGTTCGCTTCTTGTCGTGACTCGGTTTTGACTTGAAATCAGTCACTTACAGCCCAAGCAATTTTGGTGAGACACGTGCGTCTAGAAAGGCGTCGAGGCGTAGCCGCTCCTATGCAGCTATTAAATCAAATTGCTGAGACCAGAATAGGAATCAAGCTATGAGACGCAACCAACACCATCGCGTTGCCTTGGGAAGAGCATCTCTGACGGTGTGCGCCGTAATCCTGACAGCTAGCCTGGCGTCTGCCGCGTCGCCAAAGATGGCCAAAGACCTGGAAGGAAAGAAGGGTTCCGAGCTGGTCGATGTGATTGTTCAGTTCACGCAGGCTCCGACCGCGAGGCACCATCAGAAGGTGCTCAGCAAGGGCGGTACTCTCAAGAACACGCTGGGTCTCGTAAACGGAGGCTCGTATTCCGTGCCTGCCTCTGCTCTGCCGACTTTGGCCGCCTATCCAGATGTAGCTTACGTCGCACCCGATCGCCCGCTCCACAGCAAGAATAACGCTTCACCCACTGCCGAACTCGACTACCACACCGACACTGTCAACGCTCCCGTAGCTTGGGCGCAGGGCCTGGATGGCACCGGCATCGGCGTGGCTGTGATCGACAGCGGGATTATCGATATCCCAGATTTCCACGGCCAGAACAACCGGGTCGTATTTAGCCAGAACTTCGTCGGTGGTACCTCCGGCAGCGCCAATGACCAGTACGGCCATGGCAGTCATGTCGCCGGTATCATGGGTGGAAGCGGCAACAAATCTACTGGATCAAACTACTTCTATACTTTCAAGGGCATCGCCCCCAACGTCAACCTGATCGATCTTCGCGTCCTCGACCAGAACGGCGTCGGTACCGACAGCCAGGTAATCGCAGCTATTCAGATGGCGATCCAGCTCAAGAGTAAATAGAACATCCGCGTCATCAACCTGTCGTTGGGAAGACCCGTGTATGAAAGCTACAAGCTCGACCCATTGTGCCAGGCGGTTGAGCAGGCCTGGAAGGCCGGCATCGTGGTCGTGGTTGCTGCCGGCAACGACGGCTGCGACAACTCCGCTGGCACGAACGGCTACGGCACAATCACCGCCCCGGCGAACGATCCCTACGTGATCACCGTTGGTGCGATGAAAACCATGGGCACGCTGAGCCGGGCTGACGACCAAATCGCAACCTAGAGTTCCAAAGGGCCAACGCCGTGCGACCACGTTGTCAAGCCTGACTTGGTGGCGCCGGGCAACCGCATCATATCCCTGTACACGGCCGGGCTGAATCTGAATCACGTCTACCCCGGCAACGAGATCCCCAATTCTCTGTATCAGACGAATGGGAACAGCAACGCTTCTGACACTTACTATGTCCTGAGCGGCACCAACATGGCCGCACCCGTGGTGAGTGGTGCCGTGGCTCTAATGCTGCAAAAGAGCCCCAGCCTGCAGCCCGATCAAGTGAAGGCGCGGCTGATGAAGACGGCCTCGAAGACCTTCCCGGCCTACACCAGCTACACAGATCCAACGACGGGCATTACTTATACCAGCCAGTACGACGTGTTCACGATTGGCGCAGGCTATCTGGACATCCAAGCTGCCTTGTCCAGTACGGATCTCAGCTCCGGCGTTGCGAAATCGCCCACAGCGCAATACGACCCGGCGACGGACAGCGTTTACTTCGTCAACGACTCGTCGGCGATGTGGGGGAGTTCCGCTATGTGGGGCTCTACTGCGGTTTGGGGCGTTAATGTTTTCGTGGGCAGCCAATCGGCCATGTGGGGCAGTTCCGCTATGTGGGGGAGCTCGGCGATGTGGGGCAGCAGCAACACGCAGGGGTTCAGCGCCATGTGGGGTTCGAGCGCCATGTGGGGCAGCAGCACCACAGACGGCGGTGAGATGGACCTCCTAATCAACGGGGAAAACTGACGGCAAGCTCCCTCTATACGACCTCTCCTACATATCCGGGCCAGGCTTGGACAAACGCTTTTGTTGTTTTAGATAATCATCCAACGCAAAAACAAGTGAGGATGAATCCAAATCCTCACCGTATTCTTCCAGGTGAATCGAGGACACGCCGTTGTCCCATGTCAGCAATTCTCCGACAAAGTGCACTCCCATGCTGTTTTGAACGTCCTCTGTGGCTCGGTTCGTCGGCTCGCCAAACTTTGCTATCAAATTGGCCCGCAAGAAATCGTAATCAGGATGTTTTGCCGTGAACACAAGCAATACCCAACAATCTTCGGAAAAGGTCGCCATTTTCACCTTCATGGAGATTTCAGCATAGGTGATGGGGGTAGACTTACCGGGCCGCAGTTTCGGATCGAAACTTAGTGCCATGCATGTGCCGCTCCATTTCCCTGTAGTTTTCGCTTGGTAAAAATTGGCTGAGTCAGTGATCGGGTCTTTGTCGGAACACTCTGGATTATTTTGACGATAAACAGAGATCGGCTCGCCCAAGACATCATTCTTGATGTGATACGGCTCTGGCGGTTGCGCCGTGGGTGCCGGATTTTGGGCGAAGACCGCTGACACTGCGAAAAGAATCAAGACACAGAAAAGACTTTTCATTTAATCCTCACCGAGCCAGCCAAGGATCAAAAGGGGGAGGTGGAAATTATCTCATGGTGGGAACTGCTTCTGGTCCGCCAGGTCAGTAGCGTAGCGGTGTAAAAAGAAAGCGCCCCGGACTCATTCGAGTCACAGGACGCTTTCGAACAGCTCTCCCCCGAAAACTGTTCGCCGACAGCCTAGATGCTCCGCGGAAAGTGGTAAATGGCACGGGGGTGTTAATCTCGCGGCACAAATGGGCTAAGGGTTGCCTGCAGGCGATTATCTCGATTAAGAACGTCATCATCGGCCAATCTCTAGACCGTTTTCAGAGTTCTATAAAGCATAGCCACAGTGCGCAAACCAGGCGGAAACGTTCTGCGGAGTGATGGCTGACAGAGTTTGGGCGACGGCGGTTTCCAGGACTTCTTCTTCTTCTTCTTCTTCTTCTGAGGAACCACTCGGCTGATTCTTTGGAATCAATCGAATGGCATTGGGCGAACACGAGGTCTTGTCGAAAAGTGAAGGCAATAGACGTCTTTGGCATGGGAAGACAGCAAAAATCCCTCCCGCCTCGCGGGCGGTCGAGGTTAGCCGCAGCAGCAGACGGTGGCCGAGTCGCGCACAAAGAAAAGTACTCTTCTGAACGGGATCAACCGGCGGATGAGTCACCGATGGTCACCACTGTTTGGGGCACGGAACTCGGGACCTCGCTTCCAATCGGGCTTTCACAGCACCACTGACTATCCGGCCTACTTCCGCCGCCTACCGCTAGTCTGAGTATATCGATCGCGGAGGGACGGCGCTACCGTGTGTCCAGTTCCTCGACCGTTTGGTCCCGCGCAGGCGGGCCGCTGCTTCCAAGGTACGGGCTTCTGGATAAGCACTCGCCGAAGAATGAGTCCGATCCCGTATCGCTGAAGGAAAAGCCCGCCGCGCAAGACCGCTTCAGAATTCGTTTGGGCTACTTGGCGACCGGTTCAAAAGCTGCCCAGAATCCCCCTCATTGTCGGCTTTGCAAGTGCCTGAATCTAAGAGGTTACAAAATCCGCGCCTCTGCCGCCCACAAACTGAAGTTTATGGGCATCAGTCGGGATTCCTTCGTGATGATTTCAGCAGCCCGAGCCTCGCAGACCGGAAGGACCGAGGCTGTCTACTTCAGGCCGTTACCATAACCCCCCGAGGCCAGGAGAATTGCACACTCCTCCGCATCCGAGAAGCAGAATACCTCGTGTAGCGAGTCCTCGATGCAGACGACCGTGCAGGAATTAGTCGCACCCGTCTCGCAGCTCGAAAACCAACATCAACCCGCGCCTCACCTCGCGAAGGTCGAACGGCGTACAGGAAAAGATTCGTGGCTGTCAGGCGATCGCCCAATTCGCAGACAATACCTCAGCTTGTTCGAGCACAGTTAGAGTTGCCTTCTCTTGTTTGTCTGGGGGATACCCGTACTTGCGGAGAATACGCTTAACGAGAACCCAAGCTTCGTAGCCGAACTTGCCGGCTCCTACGCGGCGGCGGGCCAACGAGATGAGGCGGCCCAGCTCCTGGACCAATTGAACGAAGTTTCCAAGCTGCGCTACGTGCCAGCGTACTATTTGGCTCTGGTGCATGCGGCTCTGAAGGAAACGGACCCAGCGTTCGATTGACTTGAGAGAGCCTACCGCGAGAGGTCCGCCAGGTTGGCATGGCTAAGAATTGACCCACGACTGAACTACCTTCGTTCCGACCCTCGCTATCAAGACCTGCTCCGTCGCATGAAATTTCCACCGTAGTTCCCCTCGATGCAGATCTTCGACCAGGGCAATCGCTGAGGCACGTGAGGGAGTCAGTTAATGGGAAATGGCTGGTACAACGCGCGGGACGGTTCGTTGTGGAGTCTTCGAGGTGGATCTGCGCGCTGGCGAACTGCGGAAGCAGGGAGTCAAGATCAAGCTTCAGAAACAGCCATTCCAGATCTTGCAAATGCTCCTGGAATGCCCAGGCGAAGTCATCACCCGCGAGGAGATGCGGAAGAAGATCTGGCCTCCTGACACGTTTGTGGATTTTGAGCAAGGACTGCACAGCGCCATCAATCGCCTGCGGGAGGCGGTGGGCGACTCGGCGGACAACCCACGTTTCAACGGAAGTGTGCCTGGACGGGGATATCGCTTAATCGGAACCGTCGGAGGTGGCCCAAAGCGAATTGAGTCACTGGCGGTCTTGCCCCTGGAAAATCTGTCTCACGATCCCGAGCAGGACTATTTTGCGGATGGACTGACCGAGGCGCTGATCACCAGCTTGGCCAAGATCAACGCGTTACGGGTGGTGTCGCGCACCTCGGTGATGCGGTACAAGGGAGTACATGACAAATCCCTTCGCGAAATCGCAAGTGAACTCGGCGTGGACGGCATCGCGGAATTGCCGGTAGTGCCCGCTCAGTAGTAAAGATCGGGCGGGCCTTTGTATTCCTGAATGCAGTTGCCGCCGTCGACAACGATGAGCTGGCCGGTGATGTAGGAGGCTGCTTCCGAGGCGAGAAACGCGACAGCAGCAGCGACTTCGTCAGGACGGCCCGGCCGACCCACCGGAGTATTTCTGCCTGCGATGATTTCGTGATCTGTGGAAGAAGCGGTTTCAATCCAGCCGGGAGCGATCGCATTGACTGTGATTCGCCGGCGCGCGACCTCGAGAGCAAGGCTACGTGTAAGTCCGACCATGGCGGCTTTGGCAGCGCTGTACGCGGTTTCGCGCGGGTTGCTCACGACCGGACCAGTGGTAGAAGAAATGTTGACAACGCGCCCATAGTTCGCTTCCAGCATACTGGGCAGGGCCGCCCGAGTGACGTTGAAAGTGGTTTTCAGATTAATCGCGATAGCGTAGTCCCAATCTAGTTCGGGGAGTTCGGCAAGGGTCAACGAAGCGGTCCCTTCCGGGCGGCCGATCTGGGTCATGCCCGCGTTGTTCACCAGGATGTCAATACGGCCGAAGCGAGCGAGAACGTCCTGAACCAGCGCCTGAGTGCGGCCATACTGACACAGATCTGCGGCGAGAGCAAAGACATCGGAACTTTGTACCGAGAGTTCGTGAGCTCGGTCTTCGATTCGTTGCGTGGTGGAAGTGATTGCAACTTTTGCTCCTTGCTGTGCGAGCAAACGAGCGGTGGCGAAGCCGATGCCCCGCGGACTGCCCGCGCCTGTGACGAGTGCAACTTTTCCAGAGAAGTTCATCTTCAATTTCGCCCTTCAATCTCCAGCGGTATTAGTCGCACAACCCTCAGTTAACAAGAGCCTTCAAAGCTTCGCGGAACACCGTAGTGTGGCGGTCAATGTGTTCCTCCTCGGTGGCCGGTGACATCAAGGCCATGTTGTGAAATGGCGTGAGCAGAATGCCCCGGTTCATCGCGTGCAGATGCATAAAGCGCTCCAGCTCGAAATCCATCGCGTCATGAGCCTCACTGCCGTTGCGCGGACGGTTGCGCGAGAACAGATACTCAGCGCGACAGCCGAGACGCGTGACGTGCCAGGGAACATCGAACTCGGCGATCGCTTTCTCAACCCCGGCGGTCCAACGCTCGGCGAGGGGAATCATATGATCAAAAGCCTGCTGAGTGAGGACTTTTTCCAGAGTGGCGCGCATGGCTGCGAGTGAGAGCGCATTGCCGGCCAGGGTACCGCCGATGCCGCCAACATCACAATCTTCGAGGTTCTGGCGAGCGGCGATTGTGTCGCCTACGGCTTTTGTTAACCCGTAAGTGGCGCCTGGAACGCCGCCACCGATAGGTTTGCCGAAGACGAGAAAATCGGGATCGAGATTTTCGGCGCGAGTGTAGCCGCCGGGGCCTGCGCAGATGGTGTGGGTCTCGTCAATAATCAGGAGCGTGTTGTATTTGCGGGTGAGCTCTCGCAGTTGCTGATGGTAGCTCGCATCTGGATGCACGACGCCGACGTTGGTCATGGCGGGTTCGGCGAGCACGCAAGCAACATCTCCGGCCTGAAGGGCTTTTTCGAGCGCCGCCACATCATTGAATTCGACCACCTTTGTGGTGACAGAGGGATCGACGGGTGGGCCTACGTTTCCGCGGCGCACTTTGGACACGCCGTTTTCCAGGGTGATGAAGGTTTCGTCCACACTGCCGTGATAGCACCAATTGAAAACCAGAATTTTTGGACGCCCGGTGATTTGGCGGGCGAGGCGGATCGAAAAGCGATTGGCATCGGTGGCAGTCAGAGCAAATTGCCAGTAGGGCAGGCCGAAGCGCCTTCGGAGCTCTTCGCCCACCCACACCGCATCCTCGCTAGGCAGCATCAGCGTGATACCACGAGCAACTTGCTGTTGCACGGCGGCGACGGTGGCCGAGGGCGAGTGGCCCGTCATGGCCCCAGTGTCGCCGAGGCAGAGATCGATGTAGCGATTGCCGTCCACGTCCAAAAACTCGGCACCATGAGCTTCGCTGACGAAGGGAGGGAAAGCGCCGGCCCATTTTGCCATCCAGTTCATGGGCACACCGCCGAGCAGAGACTTGCGAGCACGCTCGAACAGGGCCTTGGACTTTGGCCGTTCATCAACGAATTTCTTTTGTTCAAACTGCATTAAGGACTGTAGACGGTCACGACTGATTGGGGGCATTTATCTTCCGAAGGTGTCGCGAAGTTTTTGCTTTCGAAGAGGTCAGAAGTATAGCTGAGGGGAAAAAGACAGGCAAATGGGAGCGGTCCAACCACAGCGTGAACTCTCCAATCAATTGGCGGTGGCGGTGGGTCAATTATTGGCACAAAACGGGCAGTCCATGAATGCACCGAGAGGAGAATGCTCCGAACACCAGCCGCGAGGGCAGTTAGAAGCCAACTGAAGTTTCTCTAGGAGTCTGATCACCGCCATGGCGTCCCGCCCGCAAGGGCCGTCCCAGGCAGCTTTCGTATTCGACTCGCCCATCGACCAGGATAGCATTTGCCCCTGCAGGGACGCGCCAGGACGTACGTGCAGGCCCTGAGGCTCCTCCTCCCTCGAGCCACTTTCGCCGATCGTTCGCCACGGAGGCTCCTATGCGAAAGTCGGCCAATCCAGTCCCGAATCGTGCTACGAACATCCGAAGCGACCTTGTTGTGCTGTGTCGTAAGGCCGGCGCACAATCGCTTCGGAACGTTTGGGAAACCGGTGGGCTCGGCTGAGCGATGGTCAGGAGACTCAGAAGACACGATTCACCCGTTACATAGTTCTTTGCATTGGATAGGTGAGATAGCTTCCGGTTGGCCGACAATCCACCCGGAACTGGGAAATTAAGCTCGATTTCGCTTGTCAATGAGTGCGTTGGCATGAAGTCGTCATTCGAGAATCCACACTCTGCTTCGTCCGTTGACAATCGATAGTCGAGTGTCTACCATCGTTGCCAGATTGAGGGTAGAATGTCTTCTATGGCGAAGCAAGCGCAGCAACGGGTCGGGCTCCTCCAGGGAACGCTTGACATGCTCATCTTGAGGACGCTTCTCTATGGACCTGCTCACGGTCACCAGATCGGGAAGCACATTCAGAGGACTACGAATGAATTCTTGCAGATGCAGCACGGCTCGCTCTACCCCGCGCTGCATCGCCTGGAGCGAAGAGGGTGGGTCGTGTCCAAATGGGAGACTGCGCCGGACCGAAATCGGGAATTCAAATACTACCGGTTAACTGATAAGGGCAGGAAGCAGCTCCGGGCCGAAGAATCGCACTGGAAGCAGATGGCCGAAGCTGTAGCGCGCGTGATGTGGCCCGCCGCCGAGGAGAGCTGACATGAACTGGTGGCAGATCAAGAAGAGAGATGCAGACCTGGAGCGGGAGCTGCGTTCCGACCTGGAATTGGAGGAAGAGGAGCAACGGGAAGGTGGCATTTCGGAAGAAGAGGCTCGCTACGCGGCCTTGCGCGCCTTTGGCAATCCTACTCTTATTCGTGAACAGACTCGCGCCATCTGGTCCTGGAACTGGCTTGAATCCCTCGCACGCGATCTGCGCTTTAGTCTGCGCACGCTTCGTCGCACCCCCGGTTTTACCGTCATCGCCATCTTGGTGATGGCGCTGGGCATTGGCGCCAACGTCGCCCTGTTCACGGTAGTGCGTGGCGTTTTGCTCAAGCCCTTGCCGTTCCATGATCCGGATCGCCTGGTGATGCTCTATGAGGCGGGTCCTCATGAAGACGACACGGCCGGTTTCAACGAGGTCTCCGGCGGCATGTACGCCGAGTGGAAGAAGCAGAACCGCAGCTATAGCAGTCTCGCGCTCGCGCAGGGTATCCGGGTCGGGCTTTCCGGTTCCGGCGGGCAATTGCCGGAGAAGCTGAATAGTGCGTTGTTTTCATGGGACCTGCTCCGCACGCTGGGCGTGCAGCCCGCGCTGGGCCGCGATTTTACGCAGGCCGATGACAACCCCGCAGCCAACGGCACGGTGTTGCTGAGCTGGGGCCTGTGGAAGCGTCGCTTCGGCGGCGACCCTGCCATCCTGAACCAGACGATCGATCTGGACGCCGAGCCGTACACCGTTATCGGCGTTATGCCCGCCTGGTTCGATTTTCCCGACCCGTCCACGCAGCTATGGACACCGGTTTACCACGACAAGCCCGAAGACACGATGACCTCGTTCAGCAATCACATGTTTCGCGTTGTGGGGCGGCTGAAGCCGGGAGTCGGCGCGTCGCAAGGCGTGGCCGATCTGAGCGTCATTTCCCAGCGCATCCACAATGCGCACCTCAACGACCCATTCGTATTTCGAAGCGCCAAGAGCCGTCCGCTGCTGGAGCACATTGTAGGCGAAATCAAGAAGCCGCTCTATGTACTGCTGGAGGCGACCTGCTGCCTGCTGCTGATCGCCTGCCTCAATGTGGCCAATCTGCTGGTGGCGCGCGCGGCGGCACGGCGCAAAGAGCTGGCTATCCGCACCGCACTGGGCGGGGGCTGGCTACGTCTGATAGGCGAGCGGCTGATGGAGTGCCTGCTGCTTTCGGCCTCCGGCGGCGCGCTGGGACTTTTGCTCGCCTTCGCCGCTCTTCATTGGCTGACGCGAACTCGCCACGACATGAGCCGCGTCGAATCCATCCACATCGACGGCGTGGTGGCGGCGTTTACGGTCGGCGTTATCGTGCTGTGCGCGCTGTTTTCCGGACTCATCGCTGCGTTCAGCATCAGCGACAAGCGCATTCTCGGCGCGCTCCATGAGGCATCGCGTTCGGTGAGCGGGGGCAGCGCGCGGGCCTCGCTGCGCAAGGTGCTGCTTACGCTCGAAGTCGGACTGACTGTGATCTTGCTCATTGGCGCCGGACTGCTGCTCAAGAGCTATGAACGGCTGCGCTCCGCCGACATGGGTTGCATCACGCAAGACGTGATCACCATGCACCTGGGCCTCCCTGATGCCCGATATGCGACACCCGCCCAGCGAGCCAACTTCTACGACACGCTGCTCGATCGTGTACGCGCTCTGCCCGGAGTGGACGCGGCAGGCTTTGTGACGGCTGTCCCTGGGCAGGGCTATGGGATGGATTGGACCTTCAGCATCGTGGAGCATCCGCCCTTGCCGCAAGGCAGTGGTCTGTCTGCCTTAAACCGCTGGGCTGATCCGAAGTACTTCCGCGCGATGGGCATTCCCATTTTGCGCGGACGCACATTTGACGGCGGGAAGCGTTTGGATGCTGCCAACGAAGTCATCATCAGCCAATCCTTCGCCGGCCAGTACTTTCCCGGCGAAGATCCGCTGGGCCGGCACCTCCGCGTACGCGGGCAAAATGCCGTCATTGTGGGGATTGTGGGCGATACCCGCTACGCAATCGGCGAAACGCCGCGGCCGGTGCAATATTACCCGCTGGATGCCGGCGTCGAGACCGTCGGCACGCTTGTGATTCGCTCCAGCCACGACCTAGAGCAGTTCGCTCTTCCGGTACAGCGCATCGTCTCGGAGATGGACCGCGATCTGCCCGTCTCCGACGTGCTCACCATGAACCAGTTGCTCGGCAAATCGACCCTGGACCAGAGCTTCAACACGGCGCTGCTCGTCGCTTTTGCCACGCTGTCGCTGGTTCTTGCCGCGGTGGGCCTGTTCGGCGTGATGTCGTACATCGCAGCGCAGCGGACGACCGAAATCGGCATCCGCGTCGCGCTGGGCGCAAAGCGCGAACAGGTGATGCGGAAGATGTTGCTGGATGGAATGCGGCCCGCGGTCTTCGGTCTTGTCGTGGGACTCGCAGCAAGCCTGGAAGCCGGCCGGCTGATGCGCGACTTGCTCTATGAGATCAAGCCGCTCGATCCGGCGGTTTATGCCGCAGTTGCCGCAACGCTGCTCGCGGTGGCCGCGTTCGCATGTATCGTTCCCGCGTGGCGTGCATCGCGCCTCGATCCGATGCAAGCATTGAGAGCCGAATAGGCTGATATCCGGCAGATCTCCCGGAGGCACTCTCAGTTGGCGCAAAATCGCCGAGTCGCTCACCGAGAGATCCAACGGAGGATGGGTACGGATGCACTCCTGGGCGAGTCACCGAGTAGCCGGACGGGATTGCTCCCGTCCAGCCCTCTAAGAACTGTGCATGAAAGTTTCCTCTCACACAGCTCAAGCCCTTCGAACGCCTCTTTCGGGGAGACGCGGTTTCGAGATAGAAAGGTGCTGGCGGTGAACCCTGTCATGGCACTCCGGATGAAGTAGCACGCGGTTTTCTGCGCTTCGTGAACCACCCATCCTGCGGGGAACGCAATGGTGAAGGCGCCAGCCCGTGAGCCGAGTGATTTTTGTATTGCACACAGTGCAGAGCCCGCGCTGTTCATACCAGAGAAAACGAAGCGTACGAGTACCCCGAAACGTTTCCTGCATATAGGTTCCTTCGCGTTGTTCGAAGTAGGATTACCGAGTAGCCGGCCCCCATTGCTGGGGGCCAGCCCTCTCAGAACCGGACGTGAAAGTTTCCCTTCATCCGGCTCAAGCCCTTCGAACGGCTCTTTCAGGGAGACGCGGTTTCGGTACGGAAAGATGTTGGCGATGAACCCTGTCGTGGCACTCTGGATGGAGCAAGACGCGGTTTTCTGCACTCGTGGAACCACCCAATGCACGGGGGACGCGATGATGAAGGCGCCAACCCGTGATCCGGGTGATCTTGGTGTTGCACACGGGACAGAACCCGCGTTGGAACTTCCAGAGAAAGCGAAGAGTCCGCGTACCCCGAAACGTTTCCGCCATATGATCTGCTTCGCGTTTTTCGAAGTAGGGTTCATCGACGGGATCGTACGGATTAGCGGTGCTCTTGACCTTGACGTGCCTTTGAATGGGCGTGCTACTGGCGAGGAGTAATCGCACCTTGTGCGGTTTGCCGTCGTCGTCACACGACTCCCCGAAGAAGGACCAGTTATTTCCTCCGTGTTGCTCAAAATATTTCTGTTTGAGCCAGCGGGAAGATTTGTTCGGGTGCCTTCGCCGGGCCCATTGCCACAGACGAATGAAGATGGAGTGATCAACGCGTGAAAAGACGCGCTTGCTCACCACGTGCCGGTGATAATTGGCCCAACCCCGTATTTTTGGGTTGAGCCAACCGATCAGATCGGCAGCGGACATGCCCAGCGCGGCTTTGATATTTCCGCGGATACCATCCAAAAAGGTCTTAATGTTCTTTTTGGAAGGCTTGATGAGCAGTTTCCCATGGGGATACTTGCGCACGTTTTGTCCGAGAAAATCAAAACCTCTCTCCACGTGGGTGACGACTGTCTTCGCAGGGGAAAGTTCTATGCCGCAGGGGGTATGTTTATGGCGATCGGTGTCTTAATGGCGTTGAGAAAATATGTACCTCCGAGATGCTCGAAGTTAAGCTGTGCTTTGTCGGATTGAACGTCATCGAAGAGCGTAGGGATTACAAACACGCTTGCACGCGTTTCGTAGCTGCTGATCTCCAGCTCTCGCGATCCAGAGGTGGAATCTACACGACTCACCCTGTAAGTGCCCGCGGGAAGTACCTGGCCTCCGGCTACGAAGTCGAACGGCACGTTGGTAACAACTGTGTCTTGCTCCTGGGCACGGGCACTCCGGCCCAATCCAAAAACGCAGATCAGTGTGAATAGAACTGCTAGATGTTGCTTCTTCATGATTTCTCCTTGTTGAAACATTTTGAATTTCGATATTGATAACTGCGCTGGTGAGGCTTTATTCCAAAAGTATCTCCCGAGGCGAGGTCATCAACTTTTCAGAACATGGTCGTTGGACGCGGCGGGGGAATGACGAGATGCGCCTGCGATGTCATTTGATTGTCAGTTCTTTGTCGAGATTCGTAAACACACCGTAGCAACGTCACTGCGATCTCCGGAACGGAGAGTGCTGCGTCGTGCAATTCAGGTATTGGTCTGAATCATGCATTGCTGAATCGACATTCCATATTGGTCCGCGGCGCTGTTGTTGGGATGCAATGCGGTGACTTGGAAAAAAGGATCGAGCATTCTGAGATATCGAGCGAATCAGACACTCATTAAAGACCGATAATTGTGTGGAGCGGATGGGTCGTCGGCTCGGTTCGATTCCGTTCGAGAATCGTCACTTTTGCTGACGCCCTGTCCGTTGCTGGGGGAGAGACCTGAAAGCTTCTACGAAAGGATACTGTCGCCTGTAACAAAAAAACGCGAGACTCCAACGCAACGAGACCCCGCGGTAACTCCAACCGTTACGTCGCCGCTCGCGGTTACGGTTTCACCTCGAATACAACGCCGCATCCGCCGGGAAGGTTGCCGGGACAACCGGCGTTGAAGTCGCCGCCTGCCCCTGCCGAGCCAAAAACGTCGCCGTTGGCGTCGAGGGCAAGCGTGTCGTCCCCAGGCTCGGCTCCGTCGGCCCCACCGAGGAAGCTATACAGAATCGTCTCTTTCCAAGTGCCGTCGGATTGTGGTGTGAGCTTGTAGACAATGCCACAGCCCCCACCCGAGTTTTCCGTGCACGTGAAGGCCGTGCCGCCACCGTTTGAGACCACGCCGTAGAGAGCCCCCGCGGCATCCGCGGTCAGGCCGGAACCAGGAAAAGCTCCATCCGATTCGCCGACGAATTCGTGGATGAGGCTCTCCTCGACTTTCCCTTTGCCTTTGGGGGTGATCTTGAACACCGTGCCCTGCAAGGCGCTTCCTCCATTCTCTGTCGTGCCGACTAAGTCTCCCGCCTGGTCAAGGATCAGACCGGAAAAAGGATTCCAGCCGGTCCTGGCATCCACAAAGCTATATAACGTGCCCTCCGTCCAGGTTCCATTCGCGTTGGGCGTCAGTTCGAACACCGTGCCGCAGAAACCCACGCCGCCGTTTGGGTCGCCGCAGGTCGACGAGTCGCTAGCACCGCCAATGAACGTTGTCCCCCAAAGGTTACCGGCCTTGTCGCATGCCAGCCCACCCGTAGGACTCTGGCCGTCTGTGTCCTTCCCTGTGAACCGATGGAGAACTGTCTCCGTCCACTTTCCGTTCGCCAAGTGCAGCTTATAGGTCGTGCCGCAACCGTTCGCACAGGAGAGGTTGCTCACTCCGCCGCCACCGTTGAAAGTACCGCCGAAGAGATCTCCCGTTTGGTCAAAGATTAAACGACCACTGGGATTGCACCCATCCTTCCCATCGCTGTCGAACTTGTGCAGGATGTTCTCTTTCCACTTTCCACTCTTGGTGGGCGACAGTTCATAAACGATGCCGCAGCCGTCACCGCCGTTCGGGGTGACCCCATAAAGGTTGCCCTCCGCGTCGAGGATAAAGGCGGGACCCGGGTTAGCGCCGTCGCCCGTTGCCTGCGAAAACTGGTGGACCGTCCGGAAGGTGAAGCCACCACTGGCTTTCGGCGTCAATTCGAAAACCGTGCCGTCGGCGAATTCTCCAGTACCGCCGAAGCCGGTTGTGCCAAAAAGATTTCCTTTTGTGTCGAACGTCAGGCCCCCACCAGGAGAGTTACCGTCGGCGTTGTTGACAAAAGTATGTAATACCACCTCTTGACCTGCGCACAAGGAACTGGCCGCAAGCCCCATGGTTAGTGCCGCTACCGCCAACCGCTTGTTCATGGCGGTTAAACACCTTCCGTAGTTCACTTCGTTATTTCTCCGTTTAGATTGAATTTGAACCGTTGATAACTGCGCTCGTGACGCTTAATACACAAGTATGCCCGGCCCTGAAGTGTTGAGGCCTTGCTCACGATGCATGCCAATTAGACGCCGCGACCAACGACATGGGATGTCACTTAATTGTCAATTCGTCGTCAAGCTTTCGCACAGCGCGGCAGCAACATCGCAGTGGGCTTATTCGAGCGCGGGGCTCCGTTGGATCATGTCGCGGTTAGTTGATCTGCAACCAAACGATGAGAATGTGGCGTTGCTCGTGCCAGGCGTTTATAAAAGAGTGACTCTGCTCCCGCAGATTCCGCTGACTCGCCGAAGTATTTGTTCAGGCGTTCGCGAAGCTCCAACCGAGCTCGCCACAGCCTCGACTTCACCGCGGACTGGCTCAGGTTTAGAACTTCTGCCGTCTGATCCGTTGAAAGGCCTTCGAGATCTTGCAGCACGAAGACCGATCGCAAAATCGGCCGCAGCTCTTCTATGGTCTTGAGTAGAATATTTCGGAGTTCCGATACGCTGTAAAGCTCCTCGGCATTGGGAGCCCAATTGATGACCTCCCGTGGAAGCATGTCTTCATCTGTTCCAAAATCCTCATCCAGAGACACTTCTCTTGTGGCGCGTTGCTTTCGCAGCTTCATCAGCGACTGGTTCAAAGTGATGCGAATCAACCAGGTTGAGAATTTGGATTCCTCTCGGAATTCTCCCAAGTTCTGGAAGGCCTTCAAAAAGGCCTCTTGAACCGCGTCTTGGGAATCTTCCCGGTTATGCGTGACACCTTGAGCGATTCGAAAAAGTTTACGATCGTATCGCTTTACGAGTTGCTCGAAGGCGGCAACATCCCCATTCTTGCTGGCATGGACAAGATCCAGGTCGTCGCTTGCCGCTGCTGTCGCCGCGAATTCTGCCGAGTCCACAGGCATGTTCATCTAATTGCTCCCTCCGGAATGGCAAAGGGAATCGTGATCTTGAATAACGTTCCGGTCTCACTTCTCCCATCAAGGTGGATCACCCCGCCATGATCCTCGACGATCTTCTTCGCTATAGCGAGGCCCAGCCCGCAGCTTTCGGCCTTTCCGTAGCTCACAAAGGGCTTGAAAACGGAATCCTGAATCGTCGGGGGAATGCCAGGGCCGCTATCCCAGACGCCAATTTGCAAATAGGCTCGATTTCCGGTCGTGGTTATGACGATCTGCCCGAAGTCCGGAGAAACCGCCTCGCAAGCATTGAGCACGAGGTTGGTGACCACCCGTTCGAGACGGTTGGCATCGAACCAGCCAACGGCCAAGCCTTTATGATGATGCTTGATGGTGATTCGGCGGAACTCCGGTCTCACACTTGTCATCCGAATCGCGCGCTCGACTGTGTCAACGATGTTTCGGACGGCTGGCCGAAATGTGTCACGACCCTTGGAGCACTCCAACAGTGAGGCGACCATCTCATTCATTCGGTCGATGGCACAACGGATTTCCTGGTAAAAGTCGCTCCTTTGCCTCTCGCTAATATCTGAGCGGGTGAGAAACTCAGCATTGGCAAGGATGGCGGTCAAGGGATGGCGAAGATCGTGGGAGATGAAAGCGATGATGCTGTTTGCGGCGGAGAGCGGCTCCAGAATTGGAAGATCCCATTGCATGCTCCGCAAAGATCCAGCCGGGAATAACTCCCCCCTAGACACAGCTTGCTTCAGCATCGAAACCCCCTTCCATTCGCGATGGGCCGAAGTTCACAGAGGAAGAGCCCTTTCCTTCGGCATCGGCATGCACTCCTTAAGTGGGTCTAGATTCGTCAGATGATGCCCCATCTTTGAGCTGTTCGGCCATAAACGGGTTTGTGCGCATCAGACCGACGCCGCGACTCCGCAGTTCTTTGAGGAGTACGATCCCCGCGGCATCGGCGAATGAAACGTCCGCCAGCTCGAGGGACAGTTGAACCTCCTCGGCGAAAGTATGCAAATCGCATGCTCTGCGGAGCTCCTCGACCGAGGAACCCGTTATGCGGCCTTCTACCCGAAGGGTTACGACGCTTCTTGACGATTCGACAACCGTGACCCTCAGCATCGCGGTTCACCTGATCTGCTTGGACTTGATAAAGCAATTGATATGCCCTTCACAAAATCAGGCCGGGTCTGAAGCTCTCTCCTGGGACCCGCCGAGGCCGCGTGAGCCAATATTTATCTAGAATCAATAAGTTGCGAAGGCTTTCCGCCATCTGTTGGCCCTCCGCCTCCTGGGGTGCGCAGACTGCTGTCTCCTCCAGGGCGCTGGACTCACAAGAGGAACCACCGCATACGGTAATCACGGCCAAGTTAGTGTAGGAGGAACTACGATGGGCGGTGACGAGATCCCTTGATGCCGAGTTTATCCATCCGGTGGCGAAGCGTGTTTGGATGGAGGTTCAAGATCCTCGCCGCACCTTTAGGACCATCCACCACTCCACCGGTATGTTGAAGGGCGGCGAGGATATGGTTTCGGTCTACCTCGTCCAGCGTTAGGAGTAGTTTAGGAGACTCGAGGTCAGCCTGCCGACGCTCGGGAGCATCCGTCTCAGGAGTCTCCATGCCTTTCGTCGAGGCGGGAACCGGCATAAGGTCGCGGTCCAGCCGGAGGGTCGGATCCACCGATAAGACGACTGCGCGCTCGATGACGTTCTGCAGCTCCCGAATGTTTCCGGGCCATGGATAGTTCACCAAGTTCTCCATCGATTCCCGCGAAACGCCGTCGATCTTCTTCCCTAACCGCTTGGAGAACCGGGATATGCAGAAAGCCACCAGCTGTGGAATGTCGGATCGGCGTTCTCGCAAAGGGGGAAGCTCAATGGGAAAAACGTTGAGGCGGTAGAAGAGGTCTGAGCGGAAGCGGCCCACCTGGACTGCTTCACTGAGGTTGCGGTTCGTGGCGGCAATCACGCGCACATCCACACGCAAAGAGCGGCTGCTCCCTACCGGCTCAAACTCATGTTCTTGCAGAACGCGGAGCAGCTTCACTTGCGTCTCCGCAGACAGCTCCCCGATTTCGTCCAGGAAGATCGTGCCGCCGTGAGCAAGCTCGAAGCGGCCGATGCGCCGATCCAGAGCCCCCGTGAAGGCCCCTTTCATATGGCCAAAGAGTTCGCTCTCCACCAGACCAGCCGAGATGGCGCTGCAGTTCACATTCACCAGGGCACGGCCATTGCGGGCGCTGCGGCTGTGGATCGCGCGCGCCACGAGTTCCTTCCCCGTCCCCGTTTCCCCGTAAATGAGCACGGTCGTATCCGTGGGAGCGACCTGATCGACGGCGTGGAGCGCCTTGAGGAGTGCCGGACTATTGCCCACGATCTCCTCGAAGTTGTGCTCCGTGCGCAGCTCCTCCTGGAGATAAACGTTTTCCTTCTCCAACCTTGCCTTCAGGCTGTCAATTTCCTGGTAGGACTGCATATTCTGAATTGCCAATGCGACCTGGTTCGCCACTTCCTGCAAGAACACGGCGTCCTCATCCGAATACCGATTCTTTTCCCGGCTTATCAAGCCGAGCGTGCCGATACACTTTCCCCGGAAAACCAGGGGCAAGGCGCACATCGACCGGATACCCTCTGCGGCGAGGCGGCGCTCATTGACATACTCCCGCTCTTTTTCAAGATCGCGGCGCAGGAGCGGCAGTTGATGGTCGAACACCCAGCTGGCGCAGGTCTCGTTGCGGCTGTCCTCCAGCCCCGCTCGGAAGTAGTCCGAGAGCAGGTCCCCCTCCACGGCAAGGAAGCGGAAAGTGTCTCTCTCCGGCTCGTATAGGGTAATGGCGCACCGGTCGAAAGAGATGACACGATTCAAAGCCTCGGAAATAGAGTGTAGGAGGTCCTGCTGGGTCAGGTTCGTAATGATGGCATTGTTGATCTGAAGCAGGCTGCGGTTCCGCTCTTCACTTTTGCGGAGCGCCGCCTCCGCCTGTTTTCGGTCCTCGATGTCGTGGAGCGTCCCATACCACTTAACGATGTTTCCCTTATCGTCGCGCAGCGGCACTTGGCGGCCCAGGTACCAGCGATATTTCCCGTCCGCCCGCCGATAGCGTACTTCTACCTCGAGAGGTTCTCCACCCGCCAACGCCACCCGCCACTTGTTCACCGCCCTGTCGGCATCTTCGGGATGGGCTATGTCCCTCCACCCCCAGCCCAGCCACTGCTCCCTGGAGAGGCCCGTGTAATCCAGTAAACTTTGACTTAGAAAATCCACGGAGCCATCAGGTAGAGCGCTCACGACGAAAGCCGGAATTGTTTCGATAATCGTGCGAAGTTCCCTTTCGCTTTTGCGGAGCGCCGCTTCCGCCTGTTTCCGATCCGTGATATCGATGAATGTCATCACCGCGCCTAGGGTTCTACCCTCCCGAACGACCGGATGAGCCCAATACTCTACGGGAAAGCTCGTGCCATCCCTTCTCCAAAAAACCTCATCGTCTCTGTGGACGCTCTCGCCTTTTTGAAAGCCTATATAAATGGGGCATTCTTCAAGTGGATATGGGGTGTCGTCTTTTCGGGTATGGTGCTGCAGCGCATGTATGTTTTTCCCGAGTAATTCTGCGGGATCGCCGTATCCGAGCATGCGCGCCGCCGAAGGATTTGAGAAAAGACAAGTACCTTCTGAATCGCAGCCACAGATTGCTTCCGTGGCGGAATCGAGGATTAAGCGGATTCGCTCCTCGCTGCTATTGTGCAGAGCGTCTTCCGCCTGCGTTCGCATCGAACTGTCTTCAGAAAGCGGCATGGTGGGAGTGCGGCTGCTCTAGCCCCGGAACACGAAGACCTCAGCGGACGAACTTGTAGCCCATCCCATGTACCGTCCGGAAGTGTACTGGTTTGGCGAGATCGCGCTCCAGTTTCTGGCGAACTCTAAGAATATAATTGTCAACGGTGCGTGTGGAAGGATAATTCTGATATCCCCACACTTCTTTCAGCAGTTCGTCGCGGCTGATCACGCGATCCGGATTTTGCACCAAAAACTGCAAGGTCTTGAATTCCTACGCGGGCAGCACCACAACCTCGCCGTCGCGCAGCACTTCCATTTTCTTCAAGTCGACTGAAATGTTATCGAAACTAACTAGGCCGATATTTGATGTTCTTGAAGTATGACGGAGTGCGGCGCGCACTCGAGCCAGAAGTTCCTGTGGGCTAAAGGGTTTGGTGACGTAGTCGTCGGCGCCTAACTCCAGCAGCAAAACTTTGTCGGATACGTCGCTAGCTGCGCTTAATAGAACGATCGGCAGCGTAGGTGACTTAGCTTTAACCTCCTTGCACAGATCGTGATCAGCCGATCTGGTGACGCTCGGGGTTGGTGCGATTTGACTCATCAACATGGACGATCCCTTCATGCGCCTCATTTGCATTCCAATATGGCGATACTGTGAGCACAAAGTGCCTCTTGCGTTACTTGCCTGCATGGAATGAGCGGGACAGGATCAGCCGCCTTGCCTAAGGTGCCGCCATTCTGTAATTGGCTACTTCCTCCATGCGCCGCTTGTAACCAGCATATCGCCGAGCACATAAAGAATGCATGAGGACTTCGTAAAGTTTCGTAAAAACAAATCCTGGCTGCTAAGTATGGGCGGTATGGCCAGCGGCGCATCACGGTGCTGTTGTGTCCTTCGGATGTATTCTCGACCAGGAAGCTGAGTGGCCGATCGGACCGGAAAGCGCCACCGAGTGACATGCTTGATTCGTGTCGGGTGGGAATGCCTTGATGGGCGGGGCACAATCATCGTCGTACCTGTTTCAGGAAGAGCATGCGTCATCTCTGGACCGATACCGGAGTATCCTCTGCGTATCAGGGTCAATCGTCTATTTCCACTTCTCATTTAGAGAATCGCCCTCACCACGCCGCCATCGGCGCGCAGCGCTGCTCCGTTTGTCGCTGAAGAAAGCTCGCTAGCCAGGTAGGTCGCCATCGCTGCAACTTCATCCACGGTGGCAAAGCGCTTCAGCAGGGATGATGGCCGTACATGCTCAAAGAACTCCTTCTCGACCTCTGCCTTCGATTTGTTCTTCTGCTTCGCCATCGCCTCGACAAAACCACCCACACCTTCCGACTCCGTCGGTCCGGCAACAATGCTGTTCACCGTCACGCCGGTTCCTGCCACCGACTCCGCAATTCCGCGAGCCACGGCAATCTGTGCCGTTTTAGTCATCCCGTAGTGCACCATCTCTGCAGGAATCTGCACCCCCGACTCGCTCGAAATGAAAAGAATACGGCCCCAGTTCTCCTTCAGCATCCCTGTGAGATAGTGTCGCGCGAGCCGCACTCCGCTCATTACGTTGATTTCGAAAAAACGGAACCAGTCCGCATCGGGAATATCAGCAAATGGCTTCGGCTCGAATATTCCAACATTGTTCACCAGCACATCTACCGTAGGCAGTTTCGCAATAACCACCTGCGCGCCGGCTGAATCCGAAAAGTCCGCCGCAATGCCATCGACCTTGACGGTTGCCGCATGCGACCGGATCGCCGCAAGCGCCGCATCAACCCGCTGCTGCGTCCGTCCATTCACAAAGACATGCGCGCCCTCGTTCGCAAGCGACTTGGCAATCGAAAGCCCGATACCTGCCGTCGATCCCGTTACCAGTGCAACTTTTCCATTGAGTTTCAGATCCACATCGTCCTCCACATGAAAGCCAGGCTTGTTTGATTCACAACTCACCCAAAACGGTTCTAACCGGCAGACGAACAGAAGAACTACTCTCCCGTGGCGCACCTGAGGCACTGTTGATCGGTCCCCTTTTATTACGCAATTGGATCTGGTGCCAGCCGCCCTACGCTGCCGCGCATTTCTCCTCCGTGCTCTTTTGCGAACCTCAATAAGCCATTTATGTGGGATAGTGCCTTAGTCAACCACGGGATACAGGTTGATACTTCTATGGGCGCCCCATGATATGCAAATGCGCATAGGGCGATCCGGCCCACATGATGTATGCACCGGTCGGCTTGTGCGTGGTCGGCAGTCCGGTAGTTTTCGGATCAAACGGGCACATGATCATCCAATGCGGACCGATCTCGATGGGCATGCTCGTCGTGTCGTGGGGATCTGAATCGCTGTGCTGACTGGCATCGGCCAGCATGTAGGTGATGCCAGGGACCGTGTTAGTCGGTTTCGGCTTGTGAGCTTTGGCATCGTCGTACCACTGCATCGCGGCCGCATCGACACACATAGGCGGTTCGCCAACGACTTTGAGATCTCCCGGCATGCAAGTGAAACCGTTGTTGCCCTCGCGCAGAACAACCATCTTGCCCTGCGCGTCGGTGTCGACGATCCTGGCTGCCTTGGCGACGTTCACTGGGCCGGCGGACATCGCGCGGGCTATTTTGACGTGCGTCGAATCGTCACCAGTGGTCGGCGAACTTTGATTCAGCGGCGTTGTGTGGGCCGCGCCGTGGCGAGGCATTCCAGCGATGAGAAGCATTGCGGCGGTCAAGGTCACAGAGGTGAGACTAAGGTTTGTCATCTTCATTTGTGGTCCTTTTGCCCTTTCTTCACCAACTCCTCTTGCTTAGCTCGCCTGCGTGAACGAAACCACTCCACCTTCGAGTTCACATTCGGCCTGGAGCCAATCATCTAAATCACGGCCTGGTTGTTCGCCGCGTTCGCTATAGATTTCGTATGCGCGGCGTCTGATTTCTTCGGTACGCGCCCCGCTCGCTATCGAAGCCTCTCCCGAACCCGCTTCTTGGCTCCCCAGCGGAAGCAGACCACGAGTTGGAAAGACTTCATCCGGGCGCACATGGCAGTACTGGTGGCCACCGACTTCTTCACGGTGGAAGTGCTTACGCTGCGAGGTTTGATGACGTACTATGTGCTGTTTTTCATTCATTTGGAGAGCCGAAGGATATGCTTGGCCGGAGTGACACGTCATCCGGACGAAGCGTGGATGGAACAGATGGCACGCAATGGGACGATGCAAGATTCTGGTTTTCTGAACAACCGCAGGTATTTATTGCACGATCGCGACCGCAAGTACTGCCAAGGGTTTCGCGACGTGATCCGGGAGGGAGGCATCGAACCAATCGCCTTGCCGGCCAGAAGTCCGAATCTGAACGCCTATGCGGAACGCTGGGTCAGGTCGGTCAAGGAAGAATGTTTGTCGAAGCTGATCCTGTTGGGAGAGGGTTCTCTGCGCCGAGTGCTACGCCACTACGAGGCCCACTATCATGAGGAACGAAATCACCAAGGCAAAGACAACCTCCTGCTGTTCCCCTTGCGGACTGCAGCAGTCCCAGGAAAACAAGAACAGGTGCGCTGTCGGGAACGGCTGGGCGGCCTGCTGAAATACTATGAACGCAAGGCGGCATAAGCAGGTGGTGGTCCCTGTTTGGGATATTGAGTCTGGCGCACAGCTTGAATACTGGTCGCGGCTTGTGAGCGGCTTCCAATCAAGACCGACCCTGAACCCATAACAATACTCTTCCGAGTAGTGCAGTCTGCGAACGACTTTTTTGACCATAGTGTGCTGCAGAAGCATACGGACAAGGAGTTCATTATGAACTAATCAACCGTGTGAAAAAGCTGCGCGATAGATGAGGGAAGGGCCCCTCGAGATCGGCTTTCAGGAGCAGGTCTCAAACTGCCTCCAAGCTGCTGCGGTAAAGAGCTGTGGTGGTGAGCGTTGGAGGAAAAGCGCGGGAACAAACTCGTGCAGGTGAGCGTCCGAGAGACGAACGAAAGTGAACCCTTCGAAGACGCGTCGTTAAGAAATCAAGTGTCGTCGAAACCAGGAGCGTATGGTCCACCTGGGACAAGTCCGCGGGGTGCCTGATGACCGAGTGGACGGCGACCGGCGTAGAGGGGGCGTGAAGCGGACGCAGGCTATCGCGCGGAACTGCAGGAACCAGTCGCTCTGATGCGAAGGGAGAAGCCCAAGCGGCCAAAACCGCGAGGCGAGCGTACCGATGCGGAGCACTGGGACGGACCGACTCGTAGGAGCGAAGAAGGCTCGTAATGGGGCTGGAGCAAAGGGGTCGGGTCAAGTGGTCGCATGACCGAAGCAACTGGAAACAGGAGGACCTCGATGCGTGCGACAGACAAGCCGTTCAACATCGATAAGAAGCTGGTGTATAAAGCGTACAAAGCGGTCCAATCCAATGGAGGAGCGGCCGGGGTGGATGGGCAGACGATCGAGCAGTTCGAGGCCGACTTGAAGAGTAATCTCTACAAGATCTGGAACCGGATGAGCTCGGGAACCTACTTTCCTCCGCCGGTGCGCGCCGTCTCCATTCCCAAAAAGTCTGGAGGACAAAGGATTTTAGGTGTGCCCACCGTAGCCGATCGCGTGGCACAGATGGTGGTTAAACAAGTCATTGAGCCGATTCTGGATCCGGTGTTTCTGGCAGACTCCTATGGCTACAGACCGAGAAAATCGGCACTCGATGCTGTAGGGGTTACGCGAGAGCGGTGCTGGAAGTACGACTGGGTGCTAGAGTTTGACATCCAAGGCCTGTTCGACAACATTGACCATGAGCTCTTACTACGAGCCATTCGGAAACATGTGACGTGTAAATGGGCGCTGCTGTACATCGAAAGATGGCTGAAAGCGCCCATGGTGCAGGAAGATGGAACCACAATTGAGCGAGATCGCGGCACCCCTCAGGGGGGTGTGGTTAGCCCAATTTTGGCGAACGTTTTTCTCCACTACGCGTTCGATCTCTGGATGGCGCGGACACACCCGGACCTCCCGTGGTGTCGGTATGCGGACGACGGACTGGTGCACTGCCGTAACGAGCAAGAAGCACAGGCGCTCAAGTCTGAGCTTCAAACTCGCCTGGCGGAGTGCCACCTGGAGATGCATCCGACGAAAACCAAAATCGTCTACTGCAAGGACAAGAAGCGCAAAGGCATGTACCCGAACGTCCAATTTGACTTCCTTGGGTACTGCTTTCGGCCTCGTCTGGTGCGACGTTTCCGGGATAACTCGCTATTCTGCGGATTTAATCCCGCAGTTAGCTCCTCGGCAATGAAAGCCATGCGGTCGACGATTCGGGAATTGAAACTTCGCCATCAAACACAGCTGTCTTTGCAGGCCATTGCCCGGCAGCTCAATCCACTCCTGCGGGGTTGGATCGAGTACTACGGGCGATACGCCCCATCGGCGCTGTACCCCTTACTGCGACACGTCAATCAGACGCTCGTAGCCTGGGCGATGCGAAAGTTCAAGCGCTTTAAAGGCCATAAGGTCCGGGCGAGCCAGTTTCTACAACGGCTTGCCGCGGAACGAAGGGCTCTCTTCGTACACTGGGATATCGGAATGACCGGAGTGTTTGCTTGATGGGAGCCGGATGCGCCGAGAGGTTCATGTCCGGTTCTGCGAGAGGCTCACGGTGAGATTCCGTGGGCCTACTCTCCCGGGGTGGTCAGCCGATGAATCCACAATTGGCGGATGATTTCTTCTGGCTTGGCTTGGACTTCCTTCGCGCGAAGCTGACACTTTAGATAGGGCTTGCCAT
The DNA here is from genome assembly GCA_963838905.1 of uncultured Acidobacteriota bacterium. GTDB lineage: Bacteria > Acidobacteriota > Terriglobia > Terriglobales > Acidobacteriaceae > JABDBE01. Next base: position 506,847 of record CAWITE010000007.1, on the reverse strand, counting down.
TCTTTTCAACGAAGAGCGCTTGCACTGCCTTGATTCCGGCCTCATCAAAGAGGACCAGGGACCGTTGGCTTTCCGAGAGGATCTCGACCACATTCACCATTTTTCTTTCCGCCTTATTGTTACCTGGGAACCTTGAAGACCACGAGCTGACTTGGGAAAACGGATTATAGATTAACGGTAAGTCATTTGTAGATGGACACTGTCAGCCTAAGCATGAATAGTTGCTGCTTGGGCAATCCTTCGAACATGGATTGTCTTCTCTCGCTTGCGCGTTTGCGCGATGTCGTAGGAGGCTTGCATCCGCATCAGGGTATCCATTTTCACTCCGAACGCCTTCTCGATGCGGAGTGCCATATCGCCGGAAAGATCAGCCTTGCCATTGAGCAGGCTGGATAGGGCAGGGCGCGACACCTGAAGCGCCGCCGCAGTTGCTGTTACCGAAAGGCCCGCGGGCTTGACGATCTCCGTGCGAATGAAATCTCCGGGATGGGGTGGGTTCTTCATGGGCATGGCGTTTACTCCTTCATCCTAGTGGTAGTCTTCCAAATCCAAATCGACGATTTGTCGTTCTGCTGTATCTACGCGGAACGTGAGGCGGCGGTTTCGAGTGACGCTAAGGCTCCACGTTCCCTTGCGGTCGCCAGTGAGTGTATGCACTTTCCACGCAGGCAATGCCCGCAACTCCTCGGCGTCCTGCATATCGTCCAAAAAGACCAGCATCTTGCGAAGTTTGTCCACCGTATCAGGCGGGACGCCTTTCGCAACATCCTCGGCGTAGAGCTTTTTCAGGCCCTTGTGGAGGAAGTTCCGTATTTTCACAAAATGGACTGTAGCCCGTTGCTTTACACTTGTCAACACCGGCCTCAGAGGCCATAGCACAAGTTTGCGCCGTCTGTTCGCCCCTTCGGATTTTGAAGGGGGATTTTGAGTGAAATAGAGATTTATCGCCAACCATCGGCGGATTACGTTGCCCGACGTGTCGGTTTGCCGGGCGAATTTCATCTTTCAGTTAGAATCTCTACCATCGTCCAGGGCGTGCCGGAGGCAAGGTGAAAGCCTGGAAAGCGTTCTTGCTCGCATTGCTGCTCGTCTCGGTCATACTTGTAGCCGGTATGGCACTTTTGATTCACCGTGGCTTTCGTGCCACAGACCAGCCGTCTGCGCTTGAGACTGCTGCCGCTCGCGCAGTGCGAAATTATTCGATACCCCGCGCCGCCCGAAACGAAAAGACTCTTCTCGATGCCACTCAGCAGAATCTTCAGGACGGGCGCGATGCATTCCTTGCCAAATGCCAGACTTGCCATGGCCATGATGGAAGCGGGCTAACGCTTGTGGGGCAGTCACTCTATCCTCGCGTGCCTGATCTTCGCGCAGCGTCAACACAGAACCTTACGGATGAGGAAATCCACTACATCATCGAAAACGGCGTGGAGCTAACCGGAATGCCCGCCTGGGGCAATCCACATCAGGCGCAAAATGAGGACGGCTGGAAGCTTGTTCTTTATATTCGCAGCCTTCGACCCCTATCGCAGCAGGAGCAGGTTCAGCAGACGCGAACTTCCGCTTCGGCGCACTACGTCGGGTCGCGAGCTTGCGAAAAGTGCCACGCGGAGATTTATGAGCATTGGCAGAAAACACCAATGGCTAACGTTGTCCGCGATCCGCGAGAGCATCTCGATGCGGTCATTCCTGACTTCGCAACGAACGACGTATACAAATTCTCCAAAGATCAAGTTGCTTTCGTTTACGGGAGCATCTGGAAGCAGCGGTACTTCACGAAAGTGGGCGACGACTATTTCCCGTTGCCGGTGCAGTGGGAAATCGTAAACAAGAAATGGAGCAAGTACCAAGTGCCGCCGACCGGGGGCGATTGGTGGGCTGCGTTTTATCCGTCCGACAACATGCACCGGCCAACAGGGCCGCTCTGCGACGGGTGCCACTCGGTTAGCTATGACATTCATACCAAACAAGTAGCTGAGTGGAATGTGGGCTGCGAACGCTGCCACGGCCCCGGTAGTGAACACGTCGCGCATCCCACACGCGGTAACATCCTTAATCCGGCGCACATGGATTACGTAGCGGCCAGTGACGCTTGCATTCAATGCCACTCGCAAGGGCAGCCGCTTTCAATCCCAATCGAAGGTAAATATTACGACTGGCCCGTTGGCTATCACGTGGGCCTGAAGCTCGCGGACTATTGGAAGCTGGAAGACCACACTCTTGGAGAACCGCAGAATTTCCTTTACTTCCCTGACGGCACGGCCCACAAAAACCGGATGCAGGGCAACGACTTTGTGCAAAGCGTGATGTATCGTCGCGGCATCACCTGTTTCGATTGCCACGACGTTCATGGCACCTCGAATTATGCTCAACTACGCAAGCCCGCTAAGGAACTCTGCCTTGATTGTCACGGACCATCCTCGCCGAACGGCCCACGAACAGCGACGATTGAGGAAGACACGCACCACAAGGATGGCAGTGCGGGAAACCAATGCGGCGCATGCCACATGCCTGCGATTGAAACGGAAGGCCCGGCAAATACGATGGTTCACGCGCATACTTTCCGATTCATCACACCCGCGATGACGGACAAATACAAGATTCCCAGTCCCTGCACATCGTGCCATACGGATAAGACAACGGCGTGGGCGAGCGACACAATGCGGCACTGGGACGAGCGCTCACCGTGGCGGTTTGGCCTGAATCCGGCGTCGAACTAGAATCGGGATTGAACCGGTTTCGGTACAGGAAGTTAGCTGTTTGTAAGCAGGCCATTACACTCAAAATCCCCGTTATGACCTCTTTCTGGACTTGCGGGGCCACCAATGTCGGGCATCGATAAGAATCGGCGCGACAAGCGCGGCTATGCAGACCCCGACTATAAGACTCATCACGAACATGGTTACGTCACTCTATGCCGAATGCGGTTAGCCATTCCAGATGACTGTTGTAACCAGGCCATCTCACAACTTTGCGCCTTTTGTTCGCCAGATAGGCGAACGGAAAGCGCAAGCTTGTGCTACGGCGATTTTTCGCCAGTAACAATGGTAAACGCAATTCTGAACGCAATTCTGAATGCCCAGCTACGACGCTTTTAGTTTGAGGTGTCGGGCGCAAGCTTGCGCTTTATGAAAAACCTCGCGATGTATATGGCAAGACCCAGGTAGATCCACCAATCTAAGTTAAGTTAGGGCTTCCGGGGAACCAGACCATCAACTCGAACACAGAAAACAACCACACTGCCGCCACGATTCTTGTCCAAGCCAAAGAGGGCTGATTCTTCCTTGCGGCCATGCGACATTTACTGGTATCAGCCACGCCGCTAAAGCAACACTCAGAAGGATTTTCTCACCGAGATTCATAGGGATCGCTTGTGTAATGGCGATGTTTCAACAGTTATCGTAAAGGAGGCCACTTCACACACGAGACTCAAAGTCCAACAACTCATCTTCGGAATACTCTACGAGGAATTTTCCGTGGGTCCGAAGCCTGTGGCTGGCGAATTGTTATTTCGCCCATGACTCCTCAGGATTCCCCGTCCTGCTACCATTCTTCGATGCGTAAACTCGCCGTTCTTTTCGTCCAATTCGTCGCCACCCTGGCCCGGTTGCTTGGACCTGGCGGCGTCCGCTCCCTAGTTGCGGAGTCGCTTCTCCTCAAACACCAACTCCTGATCGTGAATCGCCCCCGGAAACGATCGCCCAATCTACGCGCGTCGGACCGCATCCTCGCCGGCTTGCTGGCGCTCTTGGTGCGTCCAACCCGTCTGCTCCGGCCCGCAATTGTACTGAAGCCTTCGACACTGCAAGGCCTTCACAAAGCCATGAGCAAGCGAAAGTACCGGATGCTATTCTCCCCGAAAGGCCGTCGGAAGCCCGGCCCGAAAGGACCGAGCGCAGAACTCATCCATGTGGTCGTCGCAATGAAGCAGCGTAACCCCAACTGGGGCTGTCCGCGAATCGCACAACAGATCGCCTTGGCGTTCAACATCCAAATCGACAAAGACGTGGTTCGAAGGATTCTGGCCCAGCACTACCTGCCGGGACAGGACTCCGGTGGTCCCTCTTGGCTGACTTTCCTGGGCCACATTGAAAGACAGCCTCTGGAGCATGGATCTGTTCAGGTGTGAGTCGGCCACGTTGCGGACCCACTCGGTCCTGGTCGTGATGGATCAATACACGCGCCGGATCATTGGGTTCGGGGTTCATGCGGGCACGGTCGATGGGGTCGCACTCTGTCGGATGTTCAACCGCGCCATTCGAGGCCAACGCTGGATGCCGAAGTACCTCAGCTCCGACCATGATCCACTTTATAAGTTCCACCAATGGCAAGCCAATCTGCGGATACTGGAGGTAACAGAAATCAAGTCCATCCCCTACGTCCCCCGGTCCCATCCGTTCGTGGAAAGGCTAATCGGCACCCTTCGACGCGAGTATTTAGATCACACGTTTTTCTGGACGACGGCAGATCTCGAAAACAAGCTGCTCGATTTCAGGACCTACTTCAACAACCATCGCACGCATAACTCACGGGAAGGGCAAACGCCGGATACGCCCGTGTCACGACCAATCGCAAATCTCCGGTCGTTTCGATGGCAACCACACTGTCGTGCTCTCTATCAGACACCGGTGGCTGCCTGATTTGTCAAAGACGCGCGCTGGCTGCGGTGTCCGGTCGACCTCGGAAAAACTTCCAAGAAATCATTCGGTGTTTCCCCATCGCAGAGTAGTCGCGGATCCGATCGTTTCACTGCCACCGGATGCGTTCCGAAAGTGAGACCCAGCTCGCTTTCGCAGGGCGATTACCGGTAAGATCGGCCCCCCGTAACAATTCGCCAGCCACAGCTCCAGGCCGGACATCGGCGTCATGAAAACGGCATGCGAGCGGTTCGGCTACCATTCTCTCGGCTAAGGTTAAGGACTCGAAGGTGCGATGCGTGCCACGCTCCAGCAGTTTTCTGGTCACCGCCAGGCGCGCGACGCCAGCCTTTTCAGAGTGTGGCTATTCTTATACATTCAACAACTTGCAGGTCACGGACGGCTGCGTAAGTCCTTCTAAGTACGTGCAAGTCGTCCTTATTATGGGTTGAGGTGTGGATTGCGGGGTTGGTGTTTGGCCAGGGATGTAAAGCGCCGATGTGGACTGGTGTGCGATGCACGGTGCAGGTATCCCAATAGGATCAGCAACATCATTCCCATCAAAATCACAGCTACTATTCCCAACAGCCAAAGGCCTTGGCGGCTCGTGAATTTCTCAACGGATTTTCTTCTGCCTCTTCCAAAAGGCGAATAGTTCGACATGGTACTTTGAGCCAGATCTTGAAAGAGGGGGCTCCGGGATTCGTGTTTACCGGAGTCCCTTCTCTCGTGCGACTAGAAGTGGAACCCGATCTGAGCAGTCAGCGCGCGCGGGGTTACGTAGTGCGTGCCGCTGAACGTTGAGAGGAAGTTGTACAGTACGTAATTGTTGGCAATATTGATGGCGGTGAGGGTAAGGCTCCATTTGTAACGTTCGCCTTTGAACAGGTTGTCGTCGCCCACCGAGAGATCGAAGAGATTCCGGGATGCGATGCGCGGCGGATTCTTGTCATCTTGCTCGGCATTAATTCCAGGCACACGTATGAGATTGGACCCGAACGTTGATGCTGGGCAGTTGAAAGGCAGGGGCGCGGTCGGAGATGCACGCTGAGATCCGCAGAAGAATCCGGCCTCAGACTCCTGATCGGCAGAAAGGGGCACTCCGCCCACGTTGGCAGCGATTAGGCTCACGTTCGGCACGCCGCCGATGAGGACAGATTGAGGGCAAGTGTTCGTCGGTAGCACTCCGTAGCACGGTGTTGCGCCGGCGACGAGGCCGCTGTCATACCGCCAGTTGAAGCCCAGCCACGGGCTATTCTTCCAGGGCTGGTATTGCAAGTGGGTGGTCTGGTTGAAATGTTCGTCGTGGTCAATACGGAACGGAACAAACCCTGTTCCGGACACCACAGGAACAGCTCCAGCCCCGCCCACCTGTGGGGTGAAAAAGCGGGCTGCCACGCTGGAGAAGACCATGAGAGCCGTGAAGCCATGGATTTCTGGCACGCTCACGCGGCCCGCATATCCAGGAATTTTGGAGTTGTGCCACTCGATCGGGAAAGTGATCGGTGTGTTGCCGAGCACACTGAAATCGTAACCATTGTGCGTGTATTTCGAAATCCACTCGCCAGAAAAGACTAAGTACCGTCCGAAAGCCTGCTCGAAACCGGCGTGGAACTCATTGCGGAAGCCGGGGCTCAAGCGGTTGGCCACAGGAGCAGCACAGAGAAGCAGCTCATCTAAGACAGGACTAGTGCATCCCAGGCTGGAAAGTATCAGATTTTCATTGAAAGGAGATTCCAGGGTTCGCGCGTAGGAGACCCGAAGAATCGTGTTGGTCTTCTTGATATTGTAGGCGACACCGACACGAGGCTCGGCCTGCCGCCCGACGGTGAGACCGTTGTAAAGATCGCCGCGCAAGCCCAGGTTCAAAGACCAGCTTCCTATTGTGATGTTGTCCCGCACGTACAGGGCGAGTTCCTTCACGTCGGTGTGGCCATTGAAGGCGTACAGGCCTCCACCTCGGGTCACGTCGTAGGGAAGCAGGATGGGATTGAAATTTGGGTACAGAGCGCTGTTGGGAGCGTTCGGGTTCGCGGCGGTATTCGGTTGGTTGACGCCGGTGCATTGCGAGGGATCGGTGAAACCTGGGACAGCAACGTACGGGAACGGGTTCAGAGCCGTGACTGGCGACGCAGTGATACAGGGTGCGTTGAAGGCTGGATCGACGATACCGAGTTTGTCGTTTTCGTTGAGAAATGTTTGTTCGTAGGTGACTCCCGCCTTGATGTTGTTTATCCCTTTCACATAGGAGATATCGGACCGAATTCCAGCGTTGGTCAGCGTCCGGTTCTGACCAACTGACTGTCTCTGCAGGCTTGGTGGCCCGAGGTCAGCAAAAGGGTCATTACTTGGGTAGTAGTTGTAATCGTCGCGGCGCACGAATGCGCCCAAGGTAAATACCGCAGTCGGACTCAGAACATGCGTCCAGGAAGGGGCAATATTGAACGTGCCAATCTTAGAGCGCTGGTCCGTCGGTCCAACGACATCGCCGTTCGGAGCTATTCCCCCGTAATTCTCCGCTAGTGGAAGGACCCCGTTCAGCCCACTCCATGCCGTCGCGTTTTGGGCATCCAACGAATTTGGCGTCTGGAACCAGCTCCGGCTGTAGCCGAAGTTCAGGTGAATCGAGTCGTTGTTGGATAATTGATAATCCACGCGGTCGAACAGATTTTCTTCATTGCCCTTGTCGTGCAGCACAGTGAACTCTGGCGGATCCAGGAACCGTCCGGTGTTCAAACCGCTTGCGGAGATGAAGTTTCCCCAGTTCTTGCCCCCGTAGGCAAGTTCGGCTGCGAGGCTGGACGTTCCAAACGACCCGTAGGAGGTGGTTACACTGCCATGGGGCGTGGTGACACCCTGGCCTGAGCGTGTAGTCGCTACAATGACAACGCTGGTCTTGCCCCCGTATTCTGCTGGTGGTGCGCCCGATATCACTTCCATGGACTGAACAGAATCGAGCGGAATCTGGTTGGAGAACACTTTGCTTTGCTGATCGGTAATCGGCTGGCCGTCGACGGAGAACGAATTCTCCGCGTGGTCGCCCAGTCCGTGGAAGAGCCCGTTGGAATCAGCCGCAATTCCGGGAGTTGAGAGCGTAACCAGCGAACTCAGGGACGAAGACTGGCTTTCCAAAGGAAGTTTGTCAAACAGGTTTCTGTCGATGTCGGAGTGGAAGGTCGGATCGTTCTCAACCAAGTCGCCGCCCGAGCTTTCGACGTTCACGCTCTCAGAAGATCCGGCTACCTGAAGACCTACTTTAAGGACAAGCGGCACCACAGACCGAACCTCGACATCCTGCGCGTACGGAGCAAAGCCCGCAGCCGTGACGCCTAAATGATAGGGATTGAATGGGATGTTTGGGAAGCTAAATTTCCCGGAAGCGTCTGTAGTAGCTGATCGGTCGAAGTGGCTAACCGGATTGTGAATTTCCACGGTTGCATTTGGTACGACGGCACCCGAAGGGTCCAGGACGGTGCCGTTTATGGATGCGGAATTTCCGCCCGACTGCGCGTACGTATGAAGACCCAGCGCCAAATAGAAAACCACCATAAAAGCCGCATGAAGCGACTTCTTGTTAGAAGCCAGCATGAATTCCTCCAGAAGAATTGGTCCAAAAGATCAAAGCCACGCGGTTCATGGATGCGAACCGGCCTACATAAACTGAGATCTGATCTTTAGACGCTAGGAGGTGGGCGGACACAGAGGGCGAAGTCTATCAGGCGCTGCTTGGCGGAAACCGGCTTTGGCCGGAAGGTTGCTACTGGAACGAAAGTTGCATTTGGCAGTGTAGAAACGGTCTTAGGGGAAGCTGAATGCGCGGCGACACAGACGGTACACTTTGCCGCCTCGGTCGCACTCGAATGGTGATGCGAAACAAGCGCATATGCTGACCAGAATGTCAGCAGCAGACACATCCAAGCTATCGGTTTCAAGATCGACCGCATGCTACAGATACGCTGCTCCAATCTACACCGAAACGCGACAAGAACGCAATGAGAACGTCTGAACCTGCAAATCTTCCTGTTGTTCATGAAGGATCGAGCGCCCTGGCAGCCGTTGTGGTTGGCAGTGGTTCTGATCTCTGCACAAGATCGATGCTAGACCTCACAGGCCAACAGTGTTTTGTCCGGGAAAGATTAGTGTTCGTGGTGGTGCGAAGATGTGATGCCCCCATTGAGGCCCCCTATCACAGCAACGATTGAGCCAGGGGTGAATTTTGTGAGGCTGTCTCAGACTCCACTGCCACTCCCGATATAGGCGTGATCATTCGAAAAGTGGAACTTAGCGGTGACTGGGGCCGGAATGATGCTCTTGCATACCTCCCTCTCAAAAAGATTGCCGAAGGCGGGATCGTGTTTTCTCACTCCTCTATTCGCGTGGACAATGCTTCCGTTGACCTGCGCCCGCTGGCAATAACATCGGCTCGTGCGGGCGCGGCTGTCATCGTTCCCGAGCGCTCACTAATCTGGCCCCCAACCGATAATTCAACCAACCGGGAAAGTGCTGTCACTATCTGCGCCGCACACTGGATTGTGGATCATACCAAGGTTGCCAACAACGGTAAGCCAACCATTAGCGACAATATCGTGGTGCGAAATGGATACGCATATGTTGGACCACGATTGTGCGATCCGGCAGTGCGTTCGTCTTGCCATTTCATCAACCCAATTCGGTGGCCAGATGCGAGATCCCAGCATTACCGGGAAAGTGTATGGGTTCCTGTCGGAGAAACCGAGGGTAGCGATTTGACATCCAGCATCATCTCAGATCGAGGATTGGAAGTAGCGCACTGGCTCCAACGGCATCTGGGATTAGCTCCAATCGCTGCGGTGGCTGGCCCATCTCAGTGAGGACAGTAATTGTTGTTATATCGCATCGCGATTATGCTCATTGACGGGATCTGAGTGTAATGGCCTGGCATTGGCGACACAGACCTTTAAAGGTGATCGCCTCATCAGCCTGCCCCGACTGCTTGATCCTCGCCGCCGCTCTCGTGAGCGCTGGTGATAACCACTTAGTTCCCAGGTCAGATCTGCGCTGCCCCGCCATCCACAAACATTTCGATTCCAGTCACGAAACTGGAGTCGCTTGAAGCCAGGAACAATGCTGCGGTCGCAATCTCCTCCGGACGTCCCATCTTGCCTCGCGGGATCAGGGAAACGAAAAAGTCCAGAGCTTCCTTGGGAAAGCCCTCGAGAATTGGAGTATCAATCGTGCCCGGGCTGAGTACATTGACGCGAATATTGCGCGCTTTCAGATCCACTGTCCACGTCCGTGCGAACGATCGCACCGCCGCCTTGCTTGCGCTGTAGACACTAGCACTCGGGAACCCCTTAACGCCCGCAATTGAGCCGTTCAGTATGATTGAACCACCGTCGTTGAACAACGGCAGCGCTTTCTGGACGGTGAACAACGTTCCTCGCACATTCAATCCGAAAGTCCTGTCAAATTGCTCTTCGGTGATGCTGCCAATCGGCCCGAGCTCTCCAGCGCCAGCGCTCGCGAAGAGAATGTCGACCCGGCCTTTTTCCTTTTTCACCGTCTCGTATAGCCGGTCAAGGTCGGCCAGGTTCGAAGCGTCACCCTGCACGCCGGTCACGTTCTTTCCGATCGCCTTCACCGCCTGATCCAGCTGCCCCCTGCGCCGTCCCGTGATAAAAACGTATGCCCCTTCCTCGACGAAGAGCCTCGCCGTAGCCAGAGCCATCCCTGAGGTAGCGCCCGTAATGACGGCAACTTTGCCTTGTAGCTTTCCCATTATCTTCGCGTCCTTTCGGTACAGATCGATGAGATGCGTACAGTTTCTAAAGAATCGCGCCCCAACAGCACTCTGAAATACGATCTGATCGGATTCTATTAAACCACCAAAAGACCGCGCTCCGCACGATTGTTGACGTTAAATCGCTCGCGATAACGCTCATCCTATGACATTAACCTCCAAAATCTTTTTCGTTTGCAAAGATTTTTCATGGCGTCTATGCGGCGACCGCGGTTAGTTGGGCTGTCACAGGCGTGAGCTGGGCAACTGTGGAGCGTAACGCACTGAGGATAGCCACGATGATCCTGCGACCGCCGGAGGTTAGCTGGTAACGGTGTGTGCCCACGATTTTGGTGATCAGGGCGTGAGCCCGCAGCAGACGAAGTTTGCGGCTAATCCAGGCAGAGTGGCGGCGGGTCTGTTGTTTGTCGTCGGTAGTCTGGGGGAAGAAGATGGCGCGGAGATCGCGGTTGCGGAAGCCATGAATAGCGAACTCGCCGTGGTTGATTGCGGAGAGGAGTGCTCGGTCGTCGGCTAAGGGACGGAGGGCACGCACCCGACGGCCGCGCCATTGCCGTGGTTGTTCCAGTCGCTGGAGCAGTTGGTCGAGAGTAGTCGTGTCGTCGACGGTAGCGAAAGCGTCCAGATACCGTGCTGCAGCTTTGTGGGAGAGCTGGGCTCGGCGGTATAAGTCGGCAATGCCCCGGCGCAGTCGACGCCAGGCGCGAGGCCCTGTGCGGTCTCCCTCCTTGCGCCGATAAACGCGGAAGTCATCGGCGTTATGGATGGTGGCCTCGGCGCGCAGGACGCTGCCTTTCGGAGTATAGGCCTTGTCGTAAAGTTTCACGGAGTTGCCATTGACGCTGTGCTTGATACGTACTCCCTCGGCGCGGCGTTTGAAGTCACTGACGACTTCTCCGGAGAAGTCCTGGTGTAGCTGGCCATTGCAGTTGATGTGTTTACCGAGAAAACGCATGACGTCAGGGCTGGAAAAAGTGGTCATGGCATGGTTCACCCAGCGTGGATAGAAGTGCCGCAGGTCGGCGGCATGGTGGAAAACCACATCGAGAGCCCACTCGTGCTGGTAAGTAGACCAGTAATAGGAGATGGGGTGTTTACGGAAGATCTCGCCATGAATCGGGTTGAGCTGGCGAGCGATGCCGTTGAGCAGCTTGGGCCATTTAGTTTTGAGCTGACGATCCATCAAGCGCTGCGCTTTGGTCCAGTTGGCAATGTAAGGGAAGCAGTTATCATGCTGCAGGTACTCCAGACCGGCGGCTTGCATCTGTCGCGCCAGCCATTCGCGTCCGTTGAGGCAGATCTGAATGGAGAACGGGAACCAAGTTTGGATGCGGGCATTGAGAAAGCCGAAGACAGGATGGACCTGGTAGTGGTAGAGGAACAGGCATTTGCCAGGGCGTAGTTTCAACTCTAGTTTTTTCGCCGTTCGATTGCGATGGATCTCGAACTTCCAACAGGGTTCGAGACAGCTGAGCACGCACACCAGGCCGGCGCGGACGCCATCTTGAGCCAGGATGTCGCGGGCGATGGTCTCTTTGTTGAGCTGACTGGAATTGAGATATTTCACCGGGCGTCCGCTGGCCTTGGCTGCAGCCAGGGAAGCTTCCCTGACACGTTCGGTGACCTTCTCCACATGGTCGCCAAAGTTCTTGAGGAAGACTTGGTTGGTCCAGAGATAGCTCATCATCCCCTGCGGACTGCCGATGGAGCGCAGGTGTCCGCGAAATACTAAGCGGTCAAATCCTGAAAGTGTGCCGGCGATCTTGTCCTGGTGTTTAGCGATAAACTCATGCATGGGCGTTCTCCTCTGTATCGTTGTTGGTTTTCGAACAACCTATAATGATACGCAGACGGGGAACGCCCGTAACGCAAGCGTCAGCCCGCACCCCCGAATGGTAAGTACGATTTAAGGGATTACAACGAACGGGTTTGTGCACCGGCTAAAGCTGATTGCTAACGCTGACAGCTGAAAGCTTACGACAGTGTTTGGTTGCGGCTATGCCGCGCTGTGAAAGAGGATGTCAAGAGAAAAAGCTTCTCCCCGCCCCTCCGGGAGATGCGGGTGTGGTGACTTACATCCAGCCCCACCTCATTCCTCACCACATCCTTAGAGGGGTTATTGGTTTGGCAAAGATCGACCCCGCCTGCCCGGCCTCCTTAAGAGGTATTTTCGAGGCAAAGAGCGCCCTGCTAAGGGGCGAAGGGCACCACCTCCGCTGCGCTACGCTGTGCAGGGCTTCGCTCCGCTACGGCGGCGCTTGGGAGTAACTGCGATGGTGAATCGGGTGGGAGAGGACTACAGAAGGACATAGGCAAGTCGGCCAGAGAATGGCATTTTGACCCTGAGGGGAAAGATAAGGGTTAGCACGGATACTTTCCCCCCAAGGAGGCAACTCAAATGAGTCACGAGGTCAAATATATCGGAATGGACGTGCACAAGGAAGCGATTGTGATCGTCATTCACCGGGAATCAATGAGTGATACTGCCGGGATCTGAAGATCAAACGGACGAGTGCACTCTAATCTTGCGCGGCGAGTTGATATTGTTCCAGCTTGCCGTCAGGCATTTCGTAAGTCCAGATGCGCACAGTTATTTTCGGAAATTTGACAGAGTACCTCCGCAACTTCATCCCGCCACGCAATCCCTGGCGCACCTGAACGAACTCCTGAGGTTCTCCCATCTGGGAGAGGCTGCTATTGAAATCCTTCAGGGCTCGATCGTTGAAATAGAAATTTGCATTGTCGGTGAAAAGCGAACGATCAATGTTGCCATGCTGCAGCCCTTCCAAAATCTTGCGCGCTTGCGCCAGCTTATCCGGGGTTGCTGGATCATCGCTGGCGAGCAACAAGGGCGCTACGCCGCGAGCAATTGCTCCAGAGGCGACGGCTGCGTCCTGATTCGTTAGCACGACTACTGCTACACGCTCGTCGGGGAATACCATATTCTGTGCCGTATAACCTGAGACCTCGCCGTCGTGCGACAATGCTCGGTGTCCGAACTCTGAACTTACGCCCACGCCCAGTCCATAGCTAGTGCCCAATCCATTCTTGAGCAACACCTCGGTTTCAAACGCTTGATACGAGTACGGCTTCATCAGTTTCTGATCGATGATCGAAATGTCCCACTTCGCCAGGTCTTCGGCGGGCATGGCCAGTTCACCCGCGGCAAACAGCCACCCTTTCCCTTCTTTGGGTGCCGGACGCGGTGGCCCAAGTGCATAGCGCATATAACCAGTGGGATCGGTGTCACCGAGCTTGGCCTTGTCGATGTCGGAGACGCTCTTCATGTCGAGGGGAGTGAACACCTTTTCCTGCAAGAATTGCAGCAGAGGCATACCGCTGGTCTTTTCGACAATCAGACCGGCAATCACGTAGTTGGTGTTGCTGTACTGCCATTTGGTGCCAGGCTCAAAGTCGAGCGGCTTGCGGGCCCATGCGTCTAGAATCTTCTGAGCCGTGGTGGGCTGCAGCATCATGGGCATCACATAATCCTGAGGCCAATAGTCCTGATAGCCGGAGGTATGCGAAAGCAACTGACGGATGCTTACGTCGTTTGCCTGCGCGAGTTCGGGAAGGAACTTGCCAACTCGGTCATCGAGTGAGAGTTTGCCCTGCTCCTGCAGAAGAAGGATGGCTGCGGCCGTGAACTGCTTGCTGATCGATCCAATGCTGTAGCGCATTTCTGGCTTGGCAGCCGTGGCAGGATCGAGCTTGGCATTGCCGTAGGCATGGAGATACGCGATCTGCCCATCTTTGACGACTGCAATCGACGCGCTAGGAACCCCCGATTTCGCGAGCGCATCCGTGGCCACCTTGTCGATCTTCTGCTGCATTTCGGGAGAGAGTTGTCCCTGCGCGTTCGCCTGGGGCTCCAGGTCCAGGACCAACAATGCGAGAAAGATAAGAGACAAACTTAAAGTCGCAAACCGACGCATCTTCGCCTCCTCAAGAAAACCTCGCTGCGCAGCGACAGTGAACTTTCGACATCAGTCCTTTGCAACGAGGTCCTGGTAATTATAGGGCCCCACCTGTGGTGGCGACATCGTGGGCCTTGCCAATCTCTAAATGCCAGATTCTGCCGGGCACCACCGGTTGTGCTAAAATGGCGCCGCGTGAAACTCCCCCATCCATAAGGCTTTTGGTGGCTAAGAGTCTTTTGGAAACGTTAAAATTCTTTTTTATCGATGGCTAAGCAACGCGTAACACTAGTTCGGCTGCTTTCGACTGATGCCCGAGGAGCGCCTTCTGCTGCACCATCGCAACGCATATAGACGGCTGTTAAACCACCAAGTTTTACAGCGCGGAATGTGACTTTAGGAATTAACCTTCAGCTTCAATTTCAGGAGGATGTCATGCATCGTGTTCACAATGTCCTTCCCATGCGATGGTTTCTCACTCTGGCGATTCTTTTGTTCCTTTACAGCAGCGCGGTGGGTCAGACATCTGTCCCGCTCACCACGTCTAGGTACATCTATTGGACGAACTACAAAACCGGCGCGGTTGGACGGGCGACGATCACTGGTACAAGCCCGAACGAAAGTTTCATCAAGACCGGAGTAGCAGGAGGTGCAGGGCTAACCGCCACTAGCCAGTTTCTTTATTGGACGAGCGCCAACGGAGGAACGGCGACAACCATCCTACGGGCGAACCTCAACGGCACCGGCCTAAACAAGAAGTTCATCACTGGTGCCAGTAATCCGTGCGGGATCACACATGACAGCACATATATTTACTGGGGTGGTGATGTAGGCACGACAATTGGGCGAGCAAAGCTGGATGGCAGCGACGTAGACCATAACTTTATTGCAACTGGCACCAGAGTTTGCGGAGTCGCTGTCACCAGCACCCACATCTACTGGGCTAACTACAGAACCGGCAAGATCGGACGGGCGAATCTCAATGGCAGTAGTCCAAATCTGAGCTTTATTCCGACCGTCGGAGCAGGTTCACTTTCCATCCAAGGTTCGTTCATATACTGGCCGAGCAACAGCGGAACCACGATTGGGCGAGCCAATCTGAATGGCACGGGTGTAAACCAGAACTTCATCAAAGGCTTGAGCGGTGTTGCGTTCATCGCAACCGATAGTACGTATATCTATTGGGGCACTGGTGAGACAGGCACCACAATCGGACGAGCAAAGCTTGACGGCACCGATGTAAACAAAAGTCTAATTAAAGGCACGTTGGGATCATTCGGTATTGCGGTGACAGCGGGTAGCCCGTAATCGCTTTCGCCACCGCCACCAGGGACAACATCGACAAAATCGCCCACGGTGCCCGCGATCTTCCCGCCTTGGCGCTCGTACAATCGGCACGCGACGGCGTTCTGCGGCTCAGCCGCTCCCAGCATAAAATCGGAGCATGACAAGAATTAGAATGAGTGCCATCCTGCTCATCCTCGGTGGAGCAGTGTTCGGTGTACTTGGCGCGTTGCATGCCATTTACACTCTGCTCGATCTGCGCAACCCGCGACGACTTGTCCCTGCCGATCCTTCGGTTGCACACGCGATGGCGAATTCGGCGCTCAGGCTATCGGGTGGGCGCACGGACATGTGGCGAGCTTGGATTGGCTTCAACTTTAGCCACAGCCTTGGCGTGCTGATGGTTGCAGGTCTCGCGCTCTGGGCTGGACTGCGATTCAATACGCTCCCGGTCGGCATCATTATTCCAGCGCTGACCCTGATCGGGTGCGTCTATCTGGTTCTCGCCCTGCTCTACTGGTTTCCCGCTCCTGCCATCGGCGTTGCGATTGGCACATGCTGCTTCGCCGTCGCATGGGTTCTGTCGCTACGCTAACTTGTTATTTCTTGCCGATCAAAGTTTCCTTCGGCATCGAAACCCTTAGCACAAATCTCCGTTGCCGGGCGTTTGTATTCATCCAGTCCAGGGTCGAAGTTAGTCTTTCAATATTGGAGGGTTTCGGTCGCATTCAGACTGGAGCAACGGCACGCTCAAGCCCCGCTCTTTTAATGCACGACCAACCCAGAAGAAACAGACACTTACAACGACAACAGCCAGCGCAGCATTGAAGCTTAGAGCGGAAGATCCTCAGTCGACGTCCCGAACCCGATCTGGCAAGAAACGAGGGCGGCCAAAGTTCAGCAGACAATCCCCCACAAGGTCGAATTCTGTGCATAAGTCAGGTTTTAAGTAATGGCGGCTCAAGTTACTTTCGTCCCGCCACATGGCACGCCTGAGCCATTCCTGAAGTTAGAGATGGAGCCTAACTTGGAATTGGACACTTAGATAGCCGCGTCCCCCCGCGACTCGCCCCCACAGAGTCCAGCACGACCCGAACTTGATTTGATGTGCTCTGCAGCAAAGTCGAATTTCACGACACGACGTAATTCCATGACTGATCGGTTCAACTGATCGCAAGGAGTCAACGGTGAAGGTCTATATCAAGCTCGTTTGCGTCCTGTGCATAGGGGCGCTCTGGCGGACGACAGCGAATATGGCTTTCTGCTATTTGTTCTGGATCACAACGCTTGCCTGGGTAGTACGCTACATCATTCGCGCCAAGGTGAAAGGCGGACTCTTTGTTTTGCTGGGGATCACTTGCAACGCCTTGGTAACATCATTGAATAAAGGTGTCATGCCAGCAGTTGGAATTCCCGCTAACTTCCAGCCAGCGGCTCCGATTTGGAACGTTTCCGGCCAAGGACAATGGCTGACGCTTGCAGACCAAGCAGCGTTGTACCGCTTCAGCATTGGGGACATGTTTCTAATCGCGGGTTTTCTGATGTTTTTGCTCGACATGGTCTACCGTTTGCCCATAATAAAAACAATGGCGAACACGGCGATGGACGAAACTGTTGAATGCGAGCGCTCTGCAGCCGGCTCTACATCCCGCTTATAAACTCTCCCAATCTACAACCACAATTCTCAGTTCTAATCGAGTCTGGGACGGCAGATCACTTGTATTAACCTGCTGAACCGGGAAATCGCGGCACTCACGAACCCTGAGTGTCTGTGGTGTAGAAGCTGTCCGCATCTACGCCTAAGAACGCCTAACAAAACCCTCCACCGCGGCAGCTTGGTGCGCTACTGCAGCTTCGCGTACTCAGCTTTAACTTGCTTCAGGATTGGGATATCGGGGTCGGCATCTTTCCAGAGTCCTACGAAGTCATCGCGCGCAATCGCGAGGTCCTACACTTCTTAAGCTGCATCGCCCGTTTTCTGGGACACTTCTCCGGTTTGCCGACTAACCAGCCAGGTGGATTTTCCGCTGTTGGCCGACCTGACTGTTGTTGTGTCTCCAGAGGCCAGATCTTCGGATGCCCAAGGCGAAGCGACCGAGTTGGCGGCTCCGTGACGGATCGGCAGTCCGTGATCGGCAACCCGCTGGATCCAAACCAGAGTCTTTGACGCCTATCCGGGTTTGTGAAGCGAGCGCCTTGGGCTATAAATAATATCGAGGAAGTCAACAATATGATCCGTGAATCATTGGGACGACCGGTTGTGGGTATGGAGCCAGTCGAACTTCCCCTGAAGATTCTCCTGGCAATCGGCAAAGATGCGACGACCCGCTGGAAACAGCCTCTCTTCGATGTGCTTGCGACGGCAGAGGCTTTGCTTGGATCCCGCGATAACGTCGAAAGAGTGTTACGCCCGAAGATCTGGGCGAGCGATTGGAAGGCCGAGCAGTTTCCCGAGCACCGATTGCCCGACTTCCTTGGCATTGCCGGCGACGTCGGATCCGAGAAGGTCTGGCAGGCCTTTGACGTGGTTCACTGCATTTGCGGATTCGGCTCCAGCCATCTTGGTGATCCATTGCTGTCTCTGGGCCGGCTCATCCAAACGGGCATGTTGCGCGACGCGCTTGTCGAGGCCGGAACGCGTCTACTGATTTTACAGTCTTTCGAAGATCGTCCCGACTCCAGACTACTTTCCGAACGAATGGCCGAATTCATCGTGGGCGCAGGCGGTCCCACGGTACTAGTAGTAGCCGGAGGGGAGATGGAGCCCCTCAACCGGTACCTTGTCGGTGTTTATTCTGCCGTGCTCCGCAACCTGCCGTTGGAAGAGATTGCACATGTCGAGATTCCAGGATCGAAAGTCCTGCTGCTGCATGGCGAGGGCGGTACGCGCTTGTTGCAATTCGACAGCTTGATGGAAAGCCTCGGCGAGCGGCTTAGCGATTACGCGAAACTCATCCCGAAGCTGCTCTCGGGCATTAGCGATCCGGCTCAGTTAGCGCATGTCGAACCTGAAGAGGTTCGGCTCCTTAAGGATCTGCATCCCAGGGTCGACGCCACACTGCGATCACTCAGGGACTTCAAGGTGCGAGGTTGGGAAGAAACGCATCAAGGAGTGCTTCTGCTCGCGAAGATCGCGGAATCCGTGGAGACTATCAATCGGGACATCGACTGGCATACGGGGGAAGGAGCTCTTCACACGAGGTTCGACATGCTTGAATATAGACTGAATCTCCCGATTGGGTACGTCCCGGAATCATGGAAAGAAGAACCGTTGGTTGAACCTTACACCGAGATCACGCTCTTTTTCGGGACAAATCGCTCGAAAGCCAGAGAAGGCGTGTATTACGGCATCGACCGGGATTCGATGCATTATGGCCGTTGCCTTGTCAGCGTACCAGTTAACCGGAACATCGGCACGGTTCCTCGACCCTCCATCTGGACGCTTTATAGAGCCGACCGCACAAAGCACTTCCTAATTCAGGACATCGCTGAAGACAACCACGCCGACTTCTTGCAGAACCTACGACAGTACCTCGGTGCCTGCAGCAGCAATGACCTGCTGCTCTTTGTACACGGGTTTAATGTGGATTTTGTGTCGGCCATTCTCAGGACGGCGCAGATTGCCGCCGATCTTACGTTCCCGGGGGCATCACTGCTCTTTAGTTGGCCTTCGAAGGGGTCATTGTCGCCGCTGGCCTACACCCACGACGAGGCACAAACACGATGGGCTCTTCGGGATCTGAGAGAGTTTCTCGAGCTTGTCGCCGAAGAATCGGGTGCCAGCACAATTCATTTGCTCGCGCACAGCATGGGCAACCGCGCGCTTACCGATGCACTTGGCCGCATCGGCGCGGCCACATCCCGGCGCGGCGGAACGACCTTCAACGAAATCGTCTTGACTGCTCCTGATATCGATACTGATACATTCGTGCACGACATAGCGCCGGTCATTGTGCCGACCGCGAAGCGTGTGACGCTCTATGCCTCGTCCAAAGATATGGCACTGGCTTTCTCGAAAACTGTGCACGTCTAGGGCGAGCGAAAGCGGAGAGAAGATCGTCCTCCTCGACGGCGTGGATACCATTGATGTCTCAGCTATCGATACGAATCTGGTCGGACACTTCTATTACGGCGACAACAGGTCCGTACTATCAGATATGTTTAACCTGATTAAGGGACAGCCGGCAACGGATCGGTTCGGATTGAAAAAGAGAACTAAGGACCGGCGGCCGTATTGGGTTTTTTCGCCGTAGACGAAGCTTGTCAGGTCGCCAATATCCACCTGTCCAACCGCTGACTTCTTCAATTGCCGGGCTATAAAGAAAGGAGGACACTGGGCCTCGTACGACCCACTGAACATGGGGTGGTTCAAAATTGATGCGTTAACGACATCGATGTGGCGGGCATATTCAGTGAATACCTCAGTTCCCGGTAACGCCACGGAGTTAGGTCACGTCCTCCGCATGGAGCTAATTAATGCTTGGGTCAACCGGTCAACCGGAACTTGGGCAAGACAACCTTCAAGTTGACGGTAAACGCCCGACCCGGTTGCGCTGACCACTCTTGCCGCGCACATTTACTTGTCCCAGGTTCCAGTCAATGTCACCGAGTTCGAGAGATACCACTTCCCCTGCACGCAATCCCAATCGCGCTAGCATGAGCAAGATGGCATAGTCTCGCCGCCCAACTGCAGCGCGACGCGATCGCAGAACAATGATTGGCAATGCAATGACTTCTGCCCTTACCCATCTCGGCCTAGCGCGTGCTCGCGTCTTGGAGGGAAACATCTCCGCCGCCCGCTCCGCCTACCAGGATTTCTTCGCCCTCTGGAAAGACGCCGACCCCGACATCCCCATCCTGAAGGAAGCCAAGGCGGAGTATGCGAGGTTGCAGTAGCTGAAAAAATGTTCTTGTAGCCTACGCCTGGGCGGCGGCTAACTGTTGTAACCAGGCCATAGATGGGATGAGAAGGTCGATCCCCGATCACGGATGGCGTTAAGCTATCAATGATCAACGCACTCTAAGGTGCAATCAAAACGGCTAAGGAGATCGACCTTCTCATCCCATCTATAGAGATTTCACAACAGTTACGAGAACGGCTGAACGGCTCAAGGCACCGGAAAGTGAAACCGCCGATGCGTGGGCCATATCCGATTGAGCGTGACCATGCACACCGTTACGAGCAGCAATGCCGATAGTTCAAGAAAGCCTAGAGAGACCGGGTTCCCTCATGCAGCAGCTCCTTTCGGCCCCGCCGGGCTCAATCTCGCACTTCGGCACAGTCCCGATTCGCGACCGCATGCTGCTCAATTGACCCACTCATCCTCTTCGTCGCCCTCTTCGCCAGTAGGGCCTTCAATTGCCGCCATGGCCTCGCTGACGGCCTCAGCGATTTCTTCGTCGTCTGATTCGGCTAGGTCTTCAAGAATATTGCGCGCCTCCGCGGGACGGATGCAGCTGAGAGTGCCGATGGCGGCAAGCAGTAGGGGTTTCGAGGAATGAGCGTCATGGACGAGTTCGACGATGTGAGGCCATGCTCCATCCAGTTCCCAATTGCCCGCCGCGATGACGGCCTGGTAATTTATCTCAGGATCTTCACTTTTCAGGGCCTGCAATATCCGATCGTCAAAACCGCGAACCCAGCGCATCGAAAATACAGCCGTCAGCACCCACTCTTTGTCTCCGCTGGAATATGCATGCCGGATCGCATCCTGATGCCAGGTTTGGGGTGCGCGCACGGAGGCTTCCAAAATTCGCCGCCGCACGTCCTTGGGAGTGCTCTTATCGCGATAGACCTTCTCGAGCGAGTCCTGGATGTTATGAAATGTACCCTCGGTAATGGGTACATCATCCGGATCCTCGAATCCATCTGTATCCGCCTGTTCCAGGATCGGCCCAAGGGAAATTGCAGCCCTGGCGCGCAGTTGCTCTGGCTCGTCGGCACTGCCTGCGATCGTCAGTAACATATCGGCCAAATCGTTGTTGATCACTGTAAAATTACCCGCGAGCTCGGCGGCGACCAGGCGGTCTGGTAGTAAGTCACTGATGTAATCGTTGATGTAAGCAGGCCCTAACGCTAGCTAAAGGCTGTTGCGAAACCCCGAAGTTTAAAAATTGATGGTTTGAGCCAGTATTTTCGTGCTGAAGTGTGCTCGAGGGGCGTTGGTTGGAGTTGCCGGCTTGAGCGCTTGACCGGCAACTCGCCAAGGCCCAATTGGTGCCGATGGCTCATGCGTCTCCCGGCCGGGTGGACCACTATTTCCCGCAGTCAACCTGGAGTCGAGGACTAGAGATTGCCGAGGTCCAGCGCGAGCCCGAAATTCCATGCTTCTGACAGCCGAAACGGTGAGCACGTCGGGTGCGGGTTCTCTCCCTCGATCGAACCATAATCCCCAGCCGACAATCTGTAACTGGTGATTCAGGTCGGCGGGCTGAGTAAGGCAGAGTAACAGACACAGTAACGCCAAGCAGAGAGTTCACTCTTGTCCCAATTACGATTTGAAAACTGACGCAAAAAAAGGCTGAGCCTCTGATAAGTTGTTATCGGGTTTCGCAACCGATTTCAACGAAGGAGGATCAACCTTGACTCGAGTCAGTAGTATTTTCTCACAACTGTTGCAGTTATTCTCTCGCCTGGAATTCCAATCCGCCGTGCAGACCCATAAAGCCGAGCGACATGCTCGTGGGTTCACCTGCTGGGGCCAGTTCGTAGCCATGCTGTTTTGTCAGCTGGGGCGGGCGCAATCGCTGCGCGAGATTTGTAACGGCCTTGCCGCCAGCGAAGGGAAATTAAAGCATTTGGGTCTGCCCCAGGCGCCGCCCCGCTCCACTCTGGCCTACGCCAACGAACACCGACCTTGGCAACTGTATGAGACCGTCTTTCACCAACTGCTGGAGAAGTGTCAGGGCGTGGCAGCTAGCCGGCCGGGGAAGAAGAAGAGGAAGTTTCGCTTCAAGAACCGACTGCTCAGCTTGGATGCGAGCGTCATCTCCCTGTGTGCATCGGTGTTCGACTGGGCGCAATATCGGCGGAGGAAAGGAGCCGTCAAGCTCCATCTGTTGCTGGACCACGATGGCTACCTGCCGTCGTTCGCGGTGGTGACTGAGGGCAAGACCAGTGAGATCAAGGTGGCGCGCACCCTGCGGTTCGACCCGGGCACGATCCTGGCCATTGACCGTGGTTACATCGATTACGAGTGGTTTCGGGAACTGACGCAGGAAGAAGTGTACTTCGTGACGCGGATGAAGGAGAAGGCGGTCTACGAGATGAAGGAGGAATTAAAGGTTCCGCAAAACAGCAATGTGGTGCGCGATCAGATCATCTGCTTTCCACGACTGGCGGTGGAGGGCGAGGAGCCGGTGCTATTCCGGCGGGTGGAGATTTGGGACGCAGAGAAAGAGGAGGCCATCGTGTTCCTCTCGAACCTGTTGGCCTTCGGCGCAACGACCATCGCCGCCATTTACAAGGATCGCTGGCAAGTGGAATTATTTTTTAAAGCTCTCAAGCAGAATTTACGCATAAAAACTTTTGTAGGGACCTCGGAGAATGCGTTGCAGACGCAGATCTGGACTGCGCTGGTCGCCATGCTGCTGATCAAATACTTGCAACTGCGGTCGACATTCGGGTGGTCGCTGTCGAACTTGGTGGCGCTGCTGCGGCAGCAACTTTTCGTGCACCGAAATCTGTGGCAGTGGATTGATAGTCCGTTTCAACCGCCGCCGCAGCTGGATCCGATGGTGGAGCAATTGCCTTTAGGACTGAAGTAATAAGTTGGACAGCAGACCCCCAGGAAGGTTCTACATTTTGCTTTTTACGCGGTAAATTCAAGGTATGAGGTAGTCGAACTTAGACAGCATCCTTGTCCAGCACGGCGATTTTGGACGGCCAACCTGACCTGCAGCAGGCGTCGGACAGTGGCTATGTGCCCTGATTTTGGTAGCCGCTAGTTGATTCGCTCGCTAATTTGGACAGCAATGCAGAGAGTTAGACGAAACCAAGACGTCATTGCGAATCGGCCTCCCGCGCACGCTGCAGATTGCGCTCCTTATTGAGTTCTGCCAGTTGGCGCAAGCATTGCTGCATTTGTTGCCAAGCGGCGACGCCTTCTCGCGTGGCCTCCTCGGCTGCTTTGGGAACATAGTAGCCCGTGGTCTTGCCTTTCTCCCCGCGGTAACTCACATTCAGATGCGGACCATGCTTGGGTCCATCGCCCTGACAATGGCAGCCCGCTCGTCCGCAGGTGCGGTAGGTTTCCGAGAGCGTTCCAAAGACAGCGATCTCGGCCAGACGTTCGATCTCGCCCAGCAGCTTGCGTCGTTGGGCTGTGCCCTCAACTGACTTGGTCATGGTCCCTCCGACGCTGTTGATAGCGAGCGATGGAAAATAGATTCTTGGTAATCACACACCAGCCCACGTGGCGCTCGAATCCCTGCCCTCCTTTATAAGTGGCTCGCGCCATCGAGAAGGGATGTTTCAGGGTGCTGATGGTAGCTTCAATCCCGGCCCGCCAGCGCAGCGCGCGGCGGAACCAGCGCTGCTTCTGCTGCTGGGCCCGCTTGGCCGAGAGCCGTCCCCGCGCCGGCAGCGCCACCTTCTTCACTCCCAGGGCTTCTGCCGCGCGCTCGTTTTGAGCACAGAAAAATCCGCGGTCGCCGGCGGCCATCTCGGGTACTCGCCCGAAGCTAGCCTGATGTTGCTCGAGCGCCGGCATCCATGAAGTGCTATCGGCCGGATTCCCGACGAGAACTTGGTAGCCGCTCACGATGCCGTTTTCCACCTCGTCAATCCGCACCAGCCTACCAAACTCGTTGGGCTTATGGGCTTTGCCTTTGCGGATGACTTCGGTGTGGGGCTCGAACAAACTCAACACTTTGTCCTCCCCGTGGCGGTCGCCGCCCAACACCCGGTTCTTGGTTTGGGTGATCACCTTCTCGACCAGAGGGAGAAAGTGCCGGAGCTGGCCGATCTGGGTTTCTACCCGCAGGAGTTTGCCCACCACTTTCAGCCGTCCCTTCCCCCAGCGTTGCACCACTTCGCTGGCCTGTCGCACCACGCCTCGAGTCAGAGCCAACAACTTCTGATAACTGTGGCGCATCCGCTTCTGGTTGGCCTCGGTCAGGGACTTGGCGGCACGGCTGATTTCCAGCAGACGATGTTTCACCGCGCGGGCGTGATGGACCACTTCCAGGGCTCCGGTCTTGCACTCGTCGGCGATGCGTTGCAAGCTGCGGCTGAGCACCCGAATGCCGTCGCCCAAAATCGAACTGTCGGTAGGATAGTGAACGTGGCTTTCCACAACCGTAGTGTCGGTGCGAATTTTTTCGCCCTGGGCTACGCCTTGCTCGCAAGCCAGGCGGACCACGCGCTGATGAATCTCGGCGGTGACGGCCGGACTGAGCAGGGCAAAGCTGCGGCTGAAGACAGTGAAATCGGGAGTGATCTCGGCATCGAAGTGGGTGAAGCGGCGGTACACCAGGTTGCTGCGCAGTTCCCGTTCCAGAGCGCGGAAGCTCCAGCCTTTCAGGTGCTTCATGACACAGCAGCGCAGCAGACGATCGGGGGCCATGCCGCGGCGACCGGTACGAGTAGAACTGGGGCTACGTTGGGTCAAACATTGGCGAACCAAGTCGACTAAGGCAGGATCGTCTAAGAGTAGATCGACGGGATCAAGCAAATCGTCTTTGAGCAGGGCGACTTGCTGGGCCAGAGGGGAGTAGAAGAGCCAGGCTTGGTGAGAGGAGGGGGAGATCATATATGTACTCGAGTATATCGAGTAAGATTTACATTGTCAAGAAAATAATCAGCGGATCAGCTTTTTGGGGGGGACCAAAATCTGCAGATCTGCCACGCCGCTACCTCAGCGACCCGCATCAATCAAGGGGTTGAGCCCTGGGTTTCGCAACGGCCTTTAGCTAAAGGCTGTTGCGAAACCCCGAAGTTTTAAAATTGGTGGTTTGAGCCAGTATTTTCGTGCTGAAGCGTGCTCGAGGGGCGTTGGTTGGAGTTGCCGGCTTGACCGCTTGACCGGCAACTCGCCAAGGCCCAATCGGTGCCGATGGCCCATGCGTCTCCCAGCCGGGTGGACCACTATTTCCCGCAGTCAACGTGGAGTCGAGGACTAGAGATTGCCGAGGTCCAGCGCGAGCCCGAAATTCCATGCTTCTGACAGCCGAAACGGTGAGCACGTCGGGTGCGGGTTCTCTCCCTCGATCGAACCATGATCCCCAGCCGACAATCTGTAACGGGTGATTAAGGTCGGCGGGCTGAGTAAGGCTGGAGTAACAGACACAGTAACGCCAAGCAGAGAGTTAGACGAAACCAAGACGTCATTGCGAATCGGCCTCCCGCGCACGCTGCAGATTGCGCTCCTTATTGAGTTCTGCCAGTTGGCGCAAGCATTGCTGCATTTGTTGCCAAGCGGCGACGCCTTCTCGCGTGGCCTCCTCGGCTGCTTTGGGAACATAGTAGCCGGTGGTCTTGCCTTTCTCCCCGCGGTAACTCACATTCAGATGCGGACCATGCTTGGGTCCATCGCCCTGACAATGGCAGCCCGCTCGTCCGCAGGTGCGGTAGGTTTCCGAGAGCGTTCCAAAGACAGCGATCTCGGCCAGACGTTCGATCTCGCCCAGCAGCTTGCGTCGTTGGGCTGTGCCCTCAACTGACTTGGTCATGGTCCCTCCGACGCTGTTGATAGCGAGCGATGGAAAATAGATTCTTGGTAATGACACACCAGCCCACGTAGCGCTCGAATCCATGCCCTCCTTTATAAGTGGCTCGCGCCATCGAGAAGGGGTGTTTCAAGGTGCTCATGGTGGCTTCAATCCCGGCCCGCCAGCGCAGCGCGCGGCGGAACCAGCGCTGCTTCTGCTGCTTGGCCCGCTTGGCCGAGAGCCGTCCCCGCGCCGGCAGCGCCACCTTCTTCACTCCCAGGGCTTCTGCCTCGCGCTCGTTTTTTGCGGAAAAAAATCCGCGGTCGCCGGTGGCCATCTCGGGTACTCGCCCGAAGCTAGCCTGATGTTGCTCGAGCGCCGGCATCCAAGAAGTGCTATCGGGCGGATTCCCGACCAGAACTTGGTAGCCGCTCACGATGCCGTTTTCCACCTCGTCAATCCGCACCAGCCTACCAAACTCGTTGGGCTTATGGGCTTTGCCTTTGCGGATGACTTCGGTGTGGGGCTCGAACAGACTCAACACTTTGTCCTCCACGTGGCTGTTCCCCTTCACCACTCGTTCCTTGGTTTGCCGGATCACGTTCTCCACCAAAGGAAGAAAGTGCCGCAGCTGGCCCATCTGGGTGGCTACTCCCAGGACTGTGCCCACCACTTTCAGCCGTCCCTTCCCCCAGCGTTGCACCACTTCGCTGGCCTGTCGCACCACGCCTCGAGTCAGAGCCAACAACTTCTGGTAACTGTGGCGCATCCGCTTCTGGTTGGCCTCGGTGAGGGACTTGGCGGCACGGCTGATTTCCAGCAGACGATGTTTCACCGCGCGTGCGTGATGGACCACTTCCACGGCTCCGGTCTTACACTCGTCGGCGATGCGTTGCAGGCTGCGGCTGAGCACCCGAATGCCGTCGCCCAAAAGCGAACTGTCGGTCGGGTAGTGAACGTTGCTTTCCACGACCGTAGTGTCGGTGCGAATTTTTTCGCCCTGGGCTACGCCGTGCTCGCAGGCCAGGCGGACCACGCGCTGATGAATCTCGGCGGTGACGGCCGGACTAAGCAGGGCAAAGCTGCGGCTGAAGACAGTGAACTCGGGGGTAATGTCGGCATCGAAGTGGGTGAAGCGGCGGTACACCAGGTTGCTGCGCAGTTCCCGTTCCAGAGCGCGGAAGCTCCAGCCTTTCAGGTGCTTCATGACACAGCAGCGCAGCAGACGATCGGGGGCCAAGCCCCGGCGACCGGTACGAGTAGAACGGGGGCTACGTTTGGCCAAACATTGGCGGACCAAGTCGACTAAGGCAGGATCGTCTAAGAGTAGATCGACGGGATCGAGCAAATCGTCTTTGAGCAGGGCGGCTTGCTGGGCCAGAGGGGAGTAGAAGAGCCAGGCTTGGTGAGAGGAGGGGGCGATCATAGATGTACTCGAGTATATCGAGTAAGATTTACATTGTCAAGAAAATAATGAGCGGATCAGTTTTCTTTGGGGGGTGGGACCAAAATCTGCAGATCTGCCACGCCGCTACATCAGCGACCCGCGTCAATCAAGGGGTTGAGCCCTGGGTTTCGCAACGGCCTTTAGCTAGGTAGTGATGGTCAGGGACGGGGTTGTATATGGGCAGTGCCAGAACGATGCTGGTTACGTTATTTGGTAGAAGCGACACTACAAATCTCCAAAAACCAGTATGTTTTCGCTTCCAGTTCCTTCCATAAACCACTGTATCTAGTTGTTAAGAAACAGCTCTTCCCATTCATTAATCTCGTGCAATTCATGGCCACCGCATTGCCTGAGCAACTGCACAGACTAGTTTGGATTTCCCCTCGCGTCGGGTCGAACAAATTTCAAGACAATTCCTGGAGGATAAATCAATGAAGCGAATCGGTTCTCTGACCCTTCTCCTTTGTATCTATCTTGCTCCGGCTGCGTGGCTGCAAGCAGCATCGAGTGTAAAAATCATAAAATTCAATGTTCCAGGTGCGGGCAAAAGCAAGGGCCAAGGCACCGAACCCTTAGCAATCAACAAGGCCGGCGCGGTCGCGGGATTTTACCTCGATTCGGCTGGTGTCGAGCACGGCTTCCTGCGGTCTACCAAAGGCGCAATCACCAAAATTGATGCCCCGGGCGCGGCGATCACCCAAGCCGAATCCATGAATACTGCTGGGGACATCTCGGGATTTTATGCTGATTCGAGTGGTGTGCTGCACGGGTTCCTGCGCACTACCGGCGGCGCTTACACCACCATCGACGCTCCGCACGCCGGTACTGGTAAGGGCCAGGGCACCGAAGCGCTGAACATCGACCCATCGGGGACGACGATCGCTGGAATTTACATTGATTCCGGCGGCGTGGCTCACTGCTTCGTGCGCGCTGCCAACGGTACCATCACTGAGTTTAGTGCTAAGGGCGCGGGGACAAAAAGCGGACAGGGCACTTTCACTGCAGCCGTCGACGGCATCAACCATGCAGGCGCGATTCCCGGAACGTATGTGAATTCGGCCGGCGCATTTCTCAGTTTCGTGCGCTCTCCGAAGGGTGCTATCACTAAATTTACTGTTTCGGGCGCAGGTACAGGTGCCGGCCAAGGGGTCCTAGTCTCAGGAATCAATACCGGCGGGGAGGTCTCGGGAATTTCCGTTGATTCGGCCGGCGCCGACCACGGCTTCGTGCTTGCTACAAACGGCAAGGTCACTAAATTCAATGCTCCGGGCGCGGGCACAGGCAAGAACCAAGGCACTGAGCCTGAGAACATCAACACGGCGGGAGATACCACGGGACAATACATCGACGCCAAGGGCGTGAACCATGGCTTCCTGCGCCTTTCCAGCGGCAGTATCGGGACATTTAATGTTCAAGGCGCAGGCACAGCCAGCGGCCAAGGCACAATCCCGAGCAGCAACAACGACACGGACGCGATCACGGGGACTTACGTTGATTCAGCCGGAGTGTTTCATGGCTTCCTGCTGATCCAATAAAACGAATCCCAACAAAACACGATGCCGCCCGCTGTCTGGGCGGCTTTCCTTCGTCGGAGCCTTTGCAACTGCGAACACGAAGGCGACGCGGGCCGGTGGAGCGGCCCGGAAGGACATACTCAAGCTCGGCTAGCGGCCCGTAACTATTGCAAAATCGCCTGTTGGTTGGATTCAGCACCACCAACTTTACTCGACGAGCATGGGAGCCGACATTGTCATGGAATCAATTACACTCACTACAGCACGTCCGATTCACCCGCGAGATACGCTCGCCGGGCTTCGTCGTGGAAGTCACAGAGAGGGAGTGTTCCCATTTTTCTAGTGTTCGTTCGTTAATGCGCAGTTTGCGTGCGAACACCGCTCTTGAACAGCGCAGCCTCTTTCGAGTGTCTCGGATCAGCTTGGAATCTACCTTGGGGAGCGGCGCCACTTCTACTTTGTAGCTGCGGAGCGTGAGCTTGCCATCGCGATGGCTCTTCATGGCAGCCACACCTCCACCAACTCCCCAAAAATGCCTCTCTTTGCCATCACCATATCCTCCGTGATCTGCTTGGTCGAACCTGCCGCACGTGCCGCCAATTTGCTTTCAAGTAGGCTGCAAGACACGTTGAGTGCGGGACTGGAATTGCGGACTGGCGGATTGCCGCAAGGATTCTGGGCTATCTCCGCTTAACGGAGGCGGCGCTTCTTCGCGCCAGATATTGCTGATCGAGCGCTTGACGGATCAGCGTCTTGATGACCGCTTGTCGACTGATGTTCAACTCCTTGGCAGCCCTGTCCAGTTCTTCCAGCATGCCCGACGCGAGGTCCACATTCACCCTCTGGATTGGACCCATCATGCGCCCTTTGTTGGTGAAGAACCGTGACACATCCCTACCTTCGTCCGCAAGGCGGGC
Source organism: uncultured Acidobacteriota bacterium (assembly GCA_963838905.1). Lineage (GTDB taxonomy): Bacteria > Acidobacteriota > Terriglobia > Terriglobales > Acidobacteriaceae > JABDBE01. The sequence continues at coordinate 476,702 of CAWITE010000007.1, read as the reverse complement.
GATAGCTTCTGCCGACACTGGTTTCCGCCGTCTACGAGTATTCTCCATAAAGTTGTCGCTCCTGCTTGGTGGCCTTCCAGAGGGTCACAAGGTGGTAGTACTTTCCCTCTTCGTCCTCACGCACTTCGAAAATGACGGTGTACAACTGCTCCCCAGCCCAGCCGATTGCCCGGTACTGTTCGGGCAAATCCGAGCGCTGGTCAAGATAGTACGGGTGCGAGAAAACCTCCTGCACCTCTTCGAATCCGATGCCTCTTTTCGGGTTGGCCCTTAGCCGTTCACTTTTCCGCCCATCGAAGTGAAATCGCACGAGTATAACAGTTATACCATATGAAACCGCGTCATGCTAACAGACGGTGAGAAGCGGGCCCGGATTCCGCGTGTGGGAGGGCGCTGCAGGAATTCTACCTGTTGAAGGCAAATGGTGCAGACACAAAAGTCATGCAAGAGCTGCTTCCCCATCCCTCCACTCGCGTGACACTGGACAGGTACACACAGGCTGTCACGCCTGCCAAGAGGCTCAAACTGACTGGCTCAACTGCCGTCGTTTCGCAGTTCTTCCCCAAGGGGAAGACTGCCAGGGCTGCCTAAGCCGGAGTAGCGAAGTGGGTTGGAAATCTGTGCCCTTTTGTGCCTATGCGTCTTCTGAGGAACTGCCGCAAGCTGTTGGTTCTAAGTTGGCGTCCCCGACGGGATTTGAACCCGTGTTACCGCCATGAAAGCTTTTCAGAGCTGAAACGAAAACGTATTTACAATGACTTGGAACGTACGGACGACACTGTGAGTCGTTGAAGAGCACCAAAGGGAATGAGTTCTGTGGGCTTTTTTTTGTGGGCTGCACCTGCGCCGGAAGTCTTTTTCAATCCCGCGCTCAATCCTTCATGATCACCGGTCCTTCTGAGGGCCGTCTGATCCTGACTCCATTCTCCGTCACAGAGACCATCGCCCCTTTCAGCAGGTCGTCGTCGCAAATCTGCATCACGCTGACCAGCAGCCGGGCAAGATCCTCTCCTCGCAGGCCTTCGATCCGAATGCGGATTACAGATGGCCCGGTAACGCCGGACAAGGCCAGCAGCGCGTGGAAGTCAGCATCCAATGTGACAACCACCATACTTCCTGGCGGCCGACGTCGAGAATTTTCGAATCAGTTGCTGTCGCTAAACCTCTGTCGCCCACGTGGACTGCTTCAATCTGCTGGTTACGGAGGTGAAGGACAGTTGAACGCGGGAGGCCCTGATCGAGCAGAAGTTTCATCGTGTCTGCGGCAGGGGCAAGACCTTGTCATCCACCAAGGCAGCTGCGAAGGCCAGCGCTTGGCGAATGTCTTCGTCCTCAAGCTCGGGGTATTCGCGTTTGAGTTCAGCTCGATCGGGGTAGGTAGCCAGCGCCTCGAGCACTCGGCGCACCGTAAGGCGAAGGTCACGTATGCATGGCTCCCCATTCAGCCGGGCAACATTGGTTGTGATTCGGTCGAATTGTTCCACCCTAGCTCCTCCCTTTCTCGGTTATTCGCCGCGTACATCGATGCGACAACGCCCGGACGATGGCATCCAAAACCTCATCGAGGCGCTTGCCAACATCTTCGCACAAAAACCGCAACACATGATATCCGTTCTCCTGGAGCAGAACATCCTTGCGCCGGTCACGTCGGTACGCCTCGGCATTAGCCAGGTGTTGAACACCATCCAGTTCGATTGCTATTTGGGATTCTGCGCTCAGTAAGTCCACTTCCATTCGGCCCCAGCCGTCGAAAGGAATCGGCAATTCTGCATTGAGCCGGAAACAACCGGCAGTCTCTGGCAATGTTTCCAACCGGCGATAAAGGAACGCCTCAGTTGAACTTCTTGCGCGCTCGGCCCCTTCCGCATTCAGATCGGGCGGTTTGGCGACGTGAACAAACAGGTTCGCCAGCGGCGGGTCCACACCGTCGCGCACCAGCCGACGGACGCTCGCCGCGTATTGGCTCTTCCATAGGGGATCAACGGGAAGAGGAACCTCTGCAGGCCATCCGGGCACGGCGCTGCCGGGCAGTTGAATGGTGTAACCGACAGCTTCATATCCAAGGCAGCGTCGGTCAAACATGCGCGACAACATCTGCACGTTGAGATCGGCGTAGTCATACACGCGCACTTCACGCTTGCCTTCGTATAACCGGTGTAACCTGCCTACGTATTGCGCGATGGTTCCATGCCAAGATACGGGCAAGGTCAGGAAAAGTGTGTCGAGCCGTCCGTCGTCGAAGCCCTCCCCAATGTAGCGGCCAGTCGCCAATATTACTCGCTCTTCGCCCGCCGAAACGGCGCCCATCTGAAACCGCACTGCCTCCAGCTCCTTTCTACTCATCCCTCCGCGCAAAATGAACAAATTCCGGACCTCTGGCGCAAGTCGACTCGCCAAAGAGTCAAGGTGATCATTCCGCTCGGTCAGCACCAGGGGTGAACGACCGTCTCGAACCGCCCGGATGACTTCGCTACAGATGGCCCTGTTCCGTTGATCATCGGCAATCAATTCACGGTAAAGATCCTGGAATTGAGCACGCACGTCCGGGCCCGTAGGTTGGAGCGGCCGGAAATCGGTGGGCCGAACAATAACAAGGTGCTCAAAGGGGCGTGCTGCCGCTTGCGCCTTGGCATTAACGCGGTGCCGCACGGGACCACACTGCATGAATACGATCGGGTGGTGGCCGTCCTTTCGCGCCACGGTCGCAGAAAAGCCAGTAATGTACTTGGCCCTCGCTTGCCGGACGACAAGCTCAAAGCTGTGTGCGGAAAGATGATGACACTCATCGACGATCACATGCCCATAGTTCCCCACACAGTCATTGACGATTCCCTTCCGGACCAGGCTCTGTATGACAGCAACGTCGAGAACACCCGTCGGCTTCTTGCGTCCACCGCCGACTTGGCCGATTTCACGCGCCGGTAATCCCAAGAACGTCGACAATCGCTCGATCCACTGCTCCTGCAATTGGTTGCGATGCACCAGAACAAGAGTATTAACAGCGCGTTTGGCGATTAGCCATGCTGCAATGACGGTCTTGCCGAAAGCAGTCGTTGCCGCGAGCACGCCTGTATCGTGAGCAAGCATGGCTGCTGCAGCCATCTGCTGGTCGGCCCGCAATTCGCCCTGAAACGTTACCAGAAGTTGAGAACCAAGCTGACGTTCATCCCGGATGGCGTGTTTGATTTTCAAATGCGAGAGGAGTTTGCACAGGTCGTCCAGACAACCTCGCGGTAAACCGATGTGCATTTGATAATCATTTGCACAGGCTACAACTCGAGGTTTGTCGTACGTTGGCAAGCGCATGGATTGCGCTTTGTAGAACTCTGGATTCTGAAATGCCGCCAGGCGAATCAACCGATTGCGGAGCGGCGGAGATAAGACGTTCTTCGCAATGAATATCTCGTTTCCAAGAACCAGCTCCAAGTTCTCAGGCAATGGTCCAGGAATCGGTGCTTCGGTGTGGCGCCGCGACCACGGCGCTGTCCAAGGTGGGCGTTCATCCGCCTCATCTTCTCCCTGGGGCGCAAACCGCACCCCAACGACATGGCCTTTCGTCTCGGCCTGACGGACAATTTCCTCAACTTCAGCCCGGCTCATTCTGCGGATTGAGGACAGGAACGTCCATTGATCCTCATGCGGCACTAGTTGCTCGTTTACAAAGACACTGTTTCCCGCCTCTCGCGGCCGCTTCTGAAGTGGCAAGGCGATCAAGTTGCCGAAGCCGCCTTGCGGCATTGTGTCCTGATTGGGAAAGAACCGGTCGTATGAATCGAGCCCGACATCAGGGCGCCTCTCCATCGTCTCTGTCAGAACATATGCTCCTAGCTTGCGAGTTAAGCTGGCCGGAACCGGCTCTCCGAAAAACATCCAAACGTGGCCGCCGTTTCCTGAACGCGAGCGCTCTAACGCCGCTGGCAACTGCATTCGTTCGCACGTTGCAAGGAACGCCTTCGCATCTTCCATCCAACTCGTCTTGTCAAAATCGGCCGCCAGAAAGAAGCATGTTTCATCCAGGAGCATTGGATAGATGCCCATGACGAAGTCCCGGCCGTCGTAATCCTGGCCGGAAAGATGCCAGCGGATTACGTCGTCGGTAACGGGCAGAAACCGCTGATGAGTACAATCAGCGCATTTGATGCGAGGCTTTTCGCAAATCCCTCGGATCCACTCGTTGGCGCACACCGGCGAATATCCAGCTTTGCCGGTCTTGCGGCTCTCAAAGCGGCGAGGGTAGACATCGTCACGTCCACGGAAAAGCGACCGAAAGAGTGCGATCTTAACGTCCGGCGGAGAGAGATGATTCACGTCGGCTTTCTGCTTCATTGCTTCCAACTTTTCCAATCTTCGGCTCGACGAACGCGCAAATTGCCCGCACATCATCTTATCCGAAGCTTCGCGATCCCAGTCGTTGGACCGGGCAACGTGCAATCCCCGTTGTTCTCGCGAAGTCGGTTTTTGAGGACATCGCCGCAGCAAAGCAATAACCGTGCGCGTCTTCCCCAACATCCACCGCCTATTCCTGTTGCACCGGAACAATTTGTCGTATGGCCAAATAATTGGAAAGTGTTGAGACGGCGTCGCTTCCAGCTCCCTTCTCGGCTGCCAGTTCATCTGGCATGGTAGTCTCTTGGTTCGCCCGCGACACGAGAAGATCGGTCTTTCGCGATCGGAGGAGAAGCCACAAGATGATTTGGGCACGCATGCTCGCCTACATCACAGGAACGGTCGATCAAGAGCTCCTGCTGCGGAGACGCGCTAGAGGCACCGAAGTCCTCGCCCGAGAAACCGGCGAGCGTTACCGCTGCGTTACCGCATCTAGCGGGCGAGGGCTTAAAGGCCACGGCTGCAGTACGATAGCCGCCCCAGTTACCGCCGCGTAAAGGCGGTTTAGGAGGAAAACGATGGGAGACAGCATACGAAGGCGGATCGAGGCGCTGGAGGCGCGGCGTAATCCGAGAGGACTACGAGTGCCCCAGGTGCTGCTGTGCTTTATGGAAAGCGATGGGGAGGGAGGCCTGGCCGCCACCGGTCACGCGCAGGCAGTGCTCGGGAGCACCGGGCTGGGCCCTTTAGAGCCGTATCGCCTAAGCCCGGAAGAGGAGGCTGCGCGGCAGCAGAAGCTAGAGGCATGGCAGGCGGAGGAGGCGAAACGGAAGAGGGATAACCTGATGCGCGTACCGCCGAAAGGAACCGTGCAGTGAAGGAGAAATCCGAATGGCTAAACAACAACCGGTGGCGCAGTTTTCGGCGGGCCACACCGCAAGCGCGAACGACAAAGGTTTGCAAGTTTTCGCTCCGGACGGTACGCACCGCGCAACATTCCACGGGGCACATAGCGGCACGATTGATCGAGGGGGGCAGCTTCATATCTTCGCCGTCACACCACGCACGCGCGACGAAGACCGGTTACTAATTCTGCAGGACGAACTAAGGCGCATCAATATGGACAATGCCGAGTTTTGGCAACGACGAAAGGGTATGCCCGAATGATCCGCAGAACAACAGGAGGAGCAATGAAGTTTATGCAACGTACGCATAAGAAACGGAGAATGGATCATATGAACGAACTAATGAAGCACGAACTAACGCGCGACGAGGATACGCCAAACACTCCCGAGCAGAACCTTCCATCTTTGGAGTATGCGGGTGGGTCACCCTTACCGGAACGCGGGCCGATTGCCGAGAACTCGCAGCCGGCCGCAACTGCTTCGCCTTTGGAAAGTCTGCCCCAATCGGTGAGCGCTGCCGAAAGCCAACAGCGTGGCAGTGGAGGAGGTTACTGATGCGCCTCCGCTTTTACGACAAGCCTGTCGGCACGCTAACCGGCGATGTATTCCCACGGGCAACGGCTATAGACCTTAGCCAGCTGAACCTGCGCAACGCGGACTTTTGGAATCCGCCCGCGCCTGTAACCCGGCAGGCGGTTACGGACACGACCGGCAGCATTCTAACCTTACAGCAATGGAACCAACGCAATGAAGCCTATTGGCGGAGAAAATCATGACAACAGTAATGGACGCGGAGGCCGCGTTGGCAAAGGCGCGGGCCGAAGCACGAGAGCAGCGCATCGAGGATGCGAAAGTGGAGTTGAAAGCGGTTCGCGCTCGTGCAAAGCAGATGCGGAAGGAACTGGTCGCGATCATCGCGGAAGTAGCCCAGAGCGACCAGGCAATAGCGCGCCTGCGCGCCGAGCTTGCCGGAATCGACGAGTCTATCGGACGGCGAAGCACTCCTACGGACTTGTTAGACGATCCAGAAGACAGGGAAGAAGAATTGGTGGCCTTGCGCGCTTACCGGAAGGAAGTTGAGGAGAAGCTTCGCATCGAAGCCAACGGCGCTCCCAACCGTATTACGGGAGTTGAACTGAAACAGGCGCTGGAGCACTTGCAGTTCGTGGCCGCGAATCTACTAAACACAATCGAGAACGACGGGCGAATCGGATGGCAGGGTGGCGTATCACGAATTTGACAGAGTCGGGTTCCGTGTCAACCCCCACGGGCGACTTCGGGCTTCTTTCCCCCGAGGATTCGACGCTGTCATACGACGGGGAGGCAGGCGGCCCTCCCCGTTTTGATTTTGGCAGCGGGCTTTGGGCTTCTTTTCCCCGGCTGTCAACAACGGGGCGGTTTCTCTCTGCTTCCGCCCCGTTTTGCTTTCCAGCGCGGCGGGGGCTGTTCCTTTCCGGCTCTTGGAGATGGTGGGACGGCCTTCATCCGTCTCCCCACCGAACGCCGCGCGCGGGGACGGACGACTCCTACGTCCGAGGTTGAGCCGCCTTGCGGCTAACGATTCTCCGCAGGGCGGTTTTCCCCGCTGCCCCACCCACGGCTGTAATAGAGATTTATCGCCAATAATCGCCGCCTCACGTTAGACTGCGGGGCGTATAAAGCTGCGCGACGCACTAAGGAGGAAATGATGGCGATGAAAGCACTGTGGCGCAAGGTTGAATCAATCCTCTGGGTCCTGGCAAGCGTTTATTTGTTATTCGTGGTTTATGGCGTGCTACTGTATCCGGCGAAATTTTGGGCTGGGCCCTTTTGGGGCCGTTTATTTGTGTACGGCGTAATTGCCTTCTGGTGGACAGCGTTCAAGAGTCGCCTAGCGAAGTTCCTGCGGGAGAGCCTCCGGGAGATGATCGTCGAGGAACTGGCGGAGAGCCGGGTTGCGTTCGTGACATGGCTGCGTGAAGACGCACCGTGGCGCGGCGAAAACCCGTTTTCTCCCGGACCTTGAGGTGGACCTTTACAACGCACAACTTTGCGACCCGCGAGGCGGTTTCCCCGCAGCCGATTAGAGCTTTTGATTCAGCATCGTTTTGCGATAATGGACGCAACTGATACGCTTTTGTTTCGCGGCTCGAAATTCCACTTGCGCAATGGAGTGCGGAGGGTCACACTTTCAGCATGTTTGAAGGATTACTAGCACCGGCGCATTTAACCGTTGGGATCTTTATGCTTGTCCTCTTCGGCACGCCGATCCTCTTAATCGGTCGCTGGTTGTGGCGCAAAGGTTCTCACTGATGAAACGACAGGTATTCGCGTTGCTGATTCCGGCGCTGGCAATACTTGTTGCAGTGTTTCCGAATGCACGTGAGTTCGTCGTCCGCGTCGGCTCGTCAATCATGTTGGAATTGGTTGGTGTTGCAATCGTGGGCCTGTGGTTTTACTTCCTCTGGAAATGCTTCTGCTGGGTCATCAAAAAAGCCGCTCACTGATGTTAGGACCTCCAGTTTCTTACCTCGTATTGTCCACTATTTCCTTAATCAGAAAAGGCACAGTGGTTGTTATATCCGTGGCTTGTGGAAGCGAAGCACTACCAGGGTCGCGAAACCGCAATACAGCGCCGTCCAAGTGGTAGTTTTCTACGTTAAAAGTCGGCGCTTCTCCGTTTGGTGTGTAAAGTGTGATGCGGACCATGCGCGCATTCTAACATCACTTACCAGCGGGCTTTACTCCTGTCGGTAGACCGCCTCGTGGCTTTCGAACGCGAGGCGGTTTCCCCGCCGCACTAGTGGGTTTTCGCCTCCTCGAAAAACTGTGTGACCTCTTGCAACAGCGAAGAAATGTCTCCCTTGATCAATGCTGTCTCTTCCCTTAGTTCGCTCACGTATTTCATAACGTCGGATCGGAGTGCTCTCATGAATCTCAGCACCTCTTCGGCGTCCAGCCTTTTGCTGACTCCCCGAAAGCCTTGAACCGGCGCCAGCGGCTCCAGATCAATCCAGTTTTTTCGACCCCCGTGTTGGAGGACATATAGACACTGAAGGTCCTCTTGCCCGGAAGAATACCCCATCATCGTCCGAACGTACTTAAATGTGCCAGAAACCAAAAACGTGAGCCCGCACTCCGCTCCACTTTTCTTCAGTACGGCGTCGACGGCCAGAACCTTAATGGGCGTAAGAATGTACGAACTGGCGCATAGAAACCCAGATGACTCTTCGGCATTGAAGAGGCAAGGGGCGGCTGTGGGCAGCAACAGTAATGACTCATTTTGCTCGACTACTCCGCGAAGATTAAAGAGGAATGCCCTGTCCGCGAGAACAGCGTACTTGCTTCCGTACGCAGACAGAACGCTTTGATAGTCAAAATCCTCGACTCGGATCGGCTCCGAAAAAACAGCGACGAGGTCCAAGTCTCGCTTAACTGCCTCGGTTTCGGCACTCCCAACTTCGGGGAGTAACTTCTCCTCCAACTTCTTGTCGAGCTCTGCCCGAGTCTGCGATTGCGCCCGCGCGGGATTGAGTCCTCTTAATTCCTTTATGATCTCGTCCAACTTCGCAACAACGCTCGGCTTCGTCGATTTGTAAACGTTGAACAGTAAACTGAGGCTGTTTACGTATATCGAGAGCTCGGATGTTGTGGGCAGGTCCATGGAAAAAAGAAATCCCGCAGAACCAATTGTACTGCACATGATTTGTTCATCAAGAGGATGCATGATCCGAACGTTACCTGTCCTGCTCGAACAATTGCAAGAGCGTGCGGGGGCCATTGACTTAATCCTTCCCCGGCCCCCGCGTTGCGCTGCAAGGTTCTACTTTTGACTGGGCTCAGTGAACTCCAGCGAAACCGCAAAAACACTTTCCCTTAGTTTTGAAGCCATCAAACTAAGGAGCTGAATTGCGGGGTCGTTGCCCTGTACCCAAGTAGCTTGGCAGCATCCTGGCGTACCGGCGGGCGGAGGCGCGCTTGAATTCGATGGATCTTCAGTCGTTTTCCTTCCGCACTTTTTACATTGCAGACTCGCGGCTGCAATGTCTTCGATACCGACAACAATCTTTCTTGTGAACATCTTTAATTTCTCCTTCCGCGCCGTAGCGCTCCTAGTCTCCACGCTAGTTCGAAACCTGGAATTTGTGAAATAGGGGCGTAACAAACCGTCACCGAAGTTGTTTGGGGGATTTTGCGGGGTGGGCCACCCGGCGTTACCCGGACGTTACCGAAAAGGGGTGACCCTCCGAACTTGGCGTCCCCGACGGGATTTGAACCCGTGTTACCGCCGTGAAAGGGCGATGTCCTAGGCCAGGCTAGACGACGGGGACTGAAAGGCAGGAGCCGCGGGCCGATGCTTCGATGGTAACAGTGCCTCTACGCAGTGTCAAAAAAACGATTTCATGGTAGAGCCTACCCACATCGTGTCCCCTGACGAGGTTGAAGTGTTTGAGTGAGAAACGCAATGGACACGTGGCCGTACGGCTCCGCACAACAGCAAGATCAGTCAGCGGGGTGAGCGCACGGGTTCGGGGCAAGGATTCGCTTTCTTATAACTGTTGACGTCAGCGGTGCGGTCAAACATCCCTAGCACTGGGTCTCTCATAAGATCGCTCCCGACCCCAAATGTTCTAGAATAGGTGATTCGCCCCACCCTGGGGCGGGAGCGATTTGTGGCCGACGCCCTTTTTCTCAGCCTGTGGTTTCCGAGTTTCGAGTTGGACGAGATGTTGCCGCGTGCCTTGGCGGTGATGCGGCAGTTTCCGTTTTCTGCCCTGCAGCCCGGCGTAACCTATGTGGCCATGCATCCCGTCTCCTGGAACGAGCCCACGATTTTCGAACAGCGTTTCACGCCCGGTGTCCCTCCTGAGCAGGCAGTGCTTCTCGCTTCCGATTTGCTTCACGAAGACTATGCTTATTTGTTCGAAGCATTTTGGGATCTTTGGATTCTTCCCCCTGAGCAGCACGAGTGGATTTTGCAGCCGTCACCGGTAAAATTCCTGGTCCACGGCGTGCAGTTTGAAGAAGGAATCTACCAGCATGAGGGGCATGTCGAGGTGGACTTCGGCATCGATTCGCCTTTCCTTCAGGACGAAGTGCAACTCACCAGCGAGGCCGAAACCCGAGTTCGCGCCAATGTGCAAAAGCTAGTCGACTTCACTAACAAGGCGGAAAGAAGTTCTGGCGCTAGCGGACGTTTGCTGTGGTCGGAGTCAGAGGAGAACCTCGCTCAGAAATTGATTGCACGGCTGCAGAAAGTGCAGTAAACGAAAAAGCGGGGTCGCAGATCCGCGAGCCCCGCGTCCAAGTAGTTGGGTTATCTCGTTCTTCCACCTTCGATCTTCAACTTGTCGCTGGCCCCTGCTTGTGCCGCCGCGAGGCGCGCAGTAAGCACGCGAAATGGTGAGCAAGCAACATAGTCCATCCCCACCTCATGACAGAACTTCACCGAGTCGGGATCACCTCCGTGCTCTCCACAGATCCCGACTTCGAGACCTGGGCGGATTTTGCGTCCACGTTCGATTCCGATGCGGACCAGTTCTCCCACACCCTCGCGGTCGATCACCGCGAACGGGTCCTGTTTGAGGATGCCTTCTTCCAGGTAGGTCGGCAGCACTTTGTTCACATCATCGCGGGAGAATCCGAATGTGGTCTGGGTGAGGTCATTGGTGCCGAAGCTGAAGAACTCGGCTTCCTTGGCGATCTCGCCCGCAACCAGACAGGCTCGGGGCAATTCGATCATCGTCCCGACGTGATAGTGCACCTTTCTCCCCTTCTCTCGGAAAACCTCCTCGGCCACTCGTCGCACGATCGCCGTTTGGTTCTCCATTTCCTTCACGGTTGCGATAAGCGGAATCATCACTTCCGCATGCGTCTTCCCGCCCGCCTTCTCCACCGCAACCGCCGCTTCGAAGATGGCGCGCGATTGCATCTCAGTGATCTCGGGATATGTGATGCCCAACCGGCAGCCACGGTGTCCCAGCATAGGATTAAACTCGTGCAATTGCTCCACGCGCGCGAGTAGTTTTGGAAGGATAGTCTTTAGATCTCCGGTGCCATTCGTGCCGTAGTCACGGTATTCCTCGACCAAACTTTTTTTCTGCTTTGCGTCCGCACTGGTCAAGCTGGCGATATCAACGATGAGTTTCTCTCGCTTGGGCAGGAATTCGTGCAGAGGCGGATCCAGTAGGCGGATAGTCACTGGCAAGCCTTCCATGGCCTCGAACAGGCCGATAAAATCGGAGCGCTGCATAGGCAACAGTTTCTTTAAGGCGACGCGCCGGGCTTTCTCATCCTTGGCGAGGATCATGGCACGCATGTGCTGGATGCGATTCTCAGCAAAGAACATGTGTTCAGTGCGGCATAGGCCAATACCCTCAGCGCCGAACTCACGCGCCTTTTTGGCGTCGCGTGGAATGTCGGCGTTGGCGCGCACGCCGATTGTTCGGAAGGGCTCAGCCCAGCTCATAAACTTTTCGAGTTTTGCCAGATTCTCCGGATCCGGCGGTAAAAGCTTTCTCTTGCCTCTCAACACGCGGCCGGTGGTGCCGTCGATCGTTATCCAGTCGCCTTCCTTGAACACTTGCCCTCGCGCACGCATTTCGCGTGCCCTCTCGTCGACAGCGATCTCGCCGGCGCCGGCAACGCAGCTTTTGCCCATGCCACGAGTGACGACAGCAGCGTGACTGGTAATCCCACCTTGTGAAGTGAGAATGCCGACTGCAACTTCCATCCCGTGTATGTCTTCGGGTGTGGTTTCGGCACGAACCAAGATCACTGGATTTCTCTCCGCGCCATGTCCAGCCTGATTAACAGCATCGTCGGCAGTGAAGACGATCTGCCCAACCACCGCTCCCGGGGACGCTGCCAAACCAGTCGTGGTCAGCACGTCTTCGGGGCGAACGTCTTTCTCATCCAATCGCGATACAAAGAAATCGACGACCTGACTGGGATCGAGACGGAAGATTGCTTCTTCTTTGTCGATCAAGCCTTCGTCAACCATCTCAATCGCCACTCGCACAGCCGCAAGACCCGTGCGTTTGCCGTTGCGGGTTTGCAACATGTAGAGCTTGCCATCCTGAATGGTGAATTCGAAATCTTGCAGATCGTGATAGTGGTTCTCCAGCCGCGTCGTGATGTCGCGCAACTGGTCGTATACGTCGGGCATGACTCTCTGCAGCTCGAGGATCGGCACCGGGGTACGAACCCCGGAGACCACATCTTCGCCCTGCGCGTTCATCAGATATTCTCCGTAGAACTCCTTCGCTCCTGAGGCGGGGTTGCGCGTGAAGCCCACGCCAGTTCCGCTGGTGTCTCCCAGATTGCCGTATACCATGGCTTGTACGTTAACCGCCGTGCCCAGCATGTCATCGATGTTATTGATGCGACGATAGGTCTTAGCGCGGTCGTTCTGCCACGAACGGAAAACCGCGTCTCGCGCCATGACCAGCTGTTCGTGCGGATCCTGCGGAAAATCGCGCTTGGCATGCTTCCTGACTATCTTCTTGTATTCTTCGATAATTTCTTTCAATGCTTTGGCATCGAGGTCCGTATCAAGCTTGGTTTTTCTCTGCTTCTTCTTGGCATCGAATACCTTGTCGAATTCTTCCTTCTCAATATCCAACACGACGTTGCCAAACATCTGGATCAATCGCCGATAGGAATCAGCTGCAAACCGTGGATTCTTGCTCCTCTTAGCCAGCGACTCCACACTCTTGTCGTTCAGGCCGAGATTGAGAATCGTATCCATCATGCCCGGCATGGAAAACTTTGCGCCCGAGCGAACGCTTACCAGCAGCGGGTTCTCGCCCTTTCCGAGCTTCTGGCCTTGCAGCTGCTCGAGATGGGATAACGCCTCTTCCATTTCGCGGTCCACTTCCTTCGACACGTCCCCGTGCCGCATATACTCGCGACAGGCTTCGGTCTGAATGGTGAAGCCTGGGGGTACCGGCAAGCCGGCGTTGGTCATTTCGGCCAAGCCGGCGCCCTTTCCGCCGAGTTCGTCCTTCATCTTGCCATTGCCGTCGGCCTTGCCGCCGCCGAAGAAGTAGACATATTGGATGGCTGGTTTCTTGCTGATTACCGTCATTTCTGTTTCTGGGAGAGTTTGCGTCGCCATAAATGGGTCCTTTAGTGTTTAGAAAATTCCTTGGAGTCCTTGCCTTCCGTCACGATCTCTGAAAAATCGGCAATGGTGGAGAATTCTTTCAACAACGACTGCAGCAGTGCCAGCCGATTCGCACGAACGCGTTCGTCGTCGACCATAACCATTACTTTGTCGAAGAATCGGTCCACGATGGGCCTGAGCTTTGAGATCTCTACGAGAGCATGTTCGTAGTTTCGTTTGATGCGCAGGGCATCAACCACCTCGGCTGTCCGCGGGATTTGAGCGGCGAGTTCCTTTTCAACTGTTTCCTGGAGTGCGTCCACGTCGATTGCAGGAGCCACGCGATTTCTGATTTCAGTTGCCTGACGGAGAATGTTCTGGATGCGCTTAAATGCGATCGAAATAGATTCGAAATCCGGAGATGGACGCACTTTAGTGACCGCTTCAGCACGCGCGACTGCATCCATCACGTCGTCAGATCCCGCCGCCAGCACCGCATTCACCACGTCATACTTAAACCCGAGCACATCGCGGAGATAGAACTCCAGACGCTCGCGGAAGAAAGTTCGCAGAGCAGCTGCGTAATCAAGCTTGCCTGAAAACTTTCGTTCTGCAGCCGATCCACGATAGACTTCGCGCGCGTCAGCAAACAATTCACTCAGGCTGAGCGGTAGTTTTTTCTCGGCAATCGTCTTCACAATTCCGTTGGCTTGACGTCGCAACGCGAATGGGTCTTTCGATCCCGTGGGCTGCAAGCCAAGGGCTAACAGTCCGGCAATGCTATCGGCTTTGTCGGCGATGGAGAGAAGGGCGCCCTCGACCGAGCGCGGAACCGAGTCCTCCGTGGATTCCGGCTTGTAGTGATCGTAGATTGCCTGCGCGATCGCCTGACGAGTCGCATCGGGCATGCCGGTGTCGAGCTCCTGAACGCTGGCGTACAGCCCGCCCACGATCCCCTGCAGTTCGGTAAACTCTTTCACCAATTCAGTTGTGAGATCAGTTTTTGCCAAGGATGCCGCCTTGTGCACGATGCCGGGACGAACTTGCATTCCGCTATGGCGAATGATTTCGCAGAGCCAACTGCATAAACGCTGCACCCGCTTCGTCTTTTCGTAGTAGGTGCCCAGGTCTTTCTGAAAGGTGACATTTTTGAGCCACGCCGTCCGCTCACGCAGCGGATGCTTCTGATCGGTCCGCCAGAAGAACCGGGCATCGTTGAACCGGGCTCGCAGCACGCGTTCGTGCCCATGACGAATGATGCCCCGCGGGTCGCCGTCGGTGTTCAACACTGCCAGAAAATGCGCCAGCAGCTTGCCGCTTTCATCTTCGACCGCAAAATACTTTTGATGATCACGCATCACCGTAACCAGGACTTCCTCAGGCAATTCCAGGAACTCGCGGTCGAAGCTTCCCAGAACTACCGAAGGAAACTCGGTCAGGTTGACGACAGTATCCAGAAGAGTCTTGTCTTCACGCCAACGCGCGCCGGAAATGGTGCGAGTGGCGGCGTCGAGAGCTTTGGGAATCTGGAGCTCGCGGTCGCCGCGCCCCAGAACTTTCGCTGATCGCAAGGCCTGAACATAGGCAGAACCGGCTTTTGAAATAAGAATCGGGCCTGCAGCCAGGATCCGGTGACCTCGTGATTCGTTCCCGGCACGAACGCCATCAAATTCGAGCGGAACCACTTCGCTATCGAGCAAAGCTACGAGCCAACGTACTGGTCGCACAAATTTTTCACTTGGCTTGCGCCAGTACATGTTCTTTGGCCAGTATATCGAGTTGATCTCTTTGGGAAGCAGTTCGGATAGGACCTCACTCGCCCGACGGCCCTTCTTTGTGATCTGTGCAGCCAGGTACTCACCTTTGGAAGTTGTCACTCTCTCCAGTCGAGAAACATCGACTCCAGCTTTCCGCGCAAATGCATGGGCGGCTTGTGTTGGCTGTCCATCCTTGAAAGCCACATTCGCCGAAGGTCCGGTGACCTGATCGGTGACATCGGGCTGAGCTACTGGAACTCCCTCTGCTAGAACCGCCAGGCGACGAGGAGAGTCGAGGCTCACAATTGCTCCGGTCGCGAAGAGATGTTCCTGCTCCAGCAATTTTTGCACTCGCTCACGCAAATCAAGTGAAGCGGCATCGATCATCCGGGCCGGAATCTCTTCGCAACCGATTTCAAGCAGAAAGTCAGGCATCTAGGAAACCTTCATTCTAGGTAAATCAATAACATTATCTGCCTGCCGGGCTACACATTGACAGGCTCGTTCTTAGCTTTCGGTCTCTTATTTACAGGTTCTTCCTCTTCGGATGCCGTCCCGCCTTGCTGTTGCGCCACATACGACTTCGCAATCCCAACCGCGAGGGCACGAACTCGTGCGATCACTCCCACACGCTCGGTCACAGAAATCGCCCCGCGAGCATCCAGAATGTTGAACAGGTGCGAGCACTTCAGGCACAGATCGTAAGCGGCAAGGACCGGGAAATGCTTCTTGTTCTGTGACCGTCCATCACTAGCAATCTTTTCCTTGCTCAGCGCGGCATATTGGTCAAGCAGCGATTTGCATTCTGCTTCGTAGAGCTCGAAGTGCTTCCATGCTTTTTCGACATCGGCCGTCTCGAAGTTGTACACCGAAAACTGCTGCTCCTCCGCGAGCCGCACATCGCCATAGGTGGTGACTCGACCGGTTTGCGGACCGCGGGCCCACACAATGTCGTAAATCGAATCCACATCCTGCAGGAATGCCGCGATGCGCTCCAAGCCGTAAGTCAACTCCGCAGATATCGGATCAAGATCCACCCCGCCGCACTGCTGGAAGTAAGTGAACTGAGTGATTTCCAGTCCGTCCAGCATGACCTGCCAGCCCACGCCCCAAGCGCTCAGCGTCGGCGCTTCCCAGTTGTCTTCCTCGAACTTGATATCGTGCTGACGCAGATCAATCCCCATCGCGCCCAGCGATTCCAGATATAACTCCTGCACGTTCTCCGGCGGCGGCTTAAGAATCACTTGCAATTGGGTGTGCTTATAAAGACGATTCGGATTCTCTCCATACCGCCCGTCGGCAGGCCTGCGCGATGGCTGCACATAGGCCACTTTGTACGGATTTGGTCCCAAGACGCGGAGAAACGTTTCGGGCGCCATTGTTCCTGCACCGACCTCGACGTCATAGGGCTGTTGCAGCACGCATCCCCGTTCCGCCCAAAAAGTCTGGAGGCGCAGGATGAGTTCCTGAAAAGTCAGCGGATTGGAGTTGGTCTGAGTCAAAGTGTGGTTATGGAGCACTCAGCAGTTGGCATTTAGCACTTGGTCGCGGAAATTTGCCGCGGCTCAACAAGAATTGTTAACAACTAAATGCCAAATGCTAACCGCTGATCTTCTCCAGCATCCCTGCCGTTACCAGCCTCTTCTCCATGTGCCGTTGAAGAGCCTGCAGCAGAAACTTTCGTAGATCGGCCGCTTGCGCCTTGTGCCCCGGCATCGACGCAAAGCTCTCGACCGGTGCGCGTAACATTTGGGTCGCCAGCGTCCGCGATTCCGCAGAAATCTCAGATGACGCCAGCCGCTTGTCATCGACGCACATCAACCCGTCGCTCAGCGCATGAAAGAATGCCCTACTCCCATTCAGCGTCCGTCCGCAGACGATGCACTCGGAAAGCTCCGGCAGATAACCCATCAGCCGCGTCATCCACAGCTCGAAATACGTGATCGGCATCCAAACATCGGCGCCACGGAGCCCCGCAAGCACTGCAAGGGCAAGCCGGAATACATCATCATTGGCTTCGCGATCCGGCAGCAATTCATCCAGCAACTCGGCTACATGACCTAGTGCGACTGCGCGAGCGTAACTTACCTCGAACGCCAGCGGGGACTCTAGCACTTCGCAGGAATCCAGCCGCGCTAACTCCTGCCGCTCGCGATCCTCGTAGTAGACTCGGACGTACGTAAGTGGCTCTAACGCCCCGCCAAACCGTCGTCTGGACTTCATGGCCGACCGGGCCACCCCGCGCACTTTCCCTTCCAAGCGGGTGAACAGCGTGACCAGCAGGTCGGCCTCGCGCAACGGATACGTCCGCAAAACAATCGCTCCCGACTCCTTCAGCGCCATGGAAGCTCAGCAGGTAATCTTCGATTGTAACGGAGCGGTGCTGAGATGGAAAGGCGGGGACCCGCCGCGTCGCCGCAGCATTGCCGCCATCAACTGACAGCCAGCCATCATTTCGAAACTGCACCGATGTAAACGGAAAACGGCTCCAGAGACAAATGCGAAACCGAGCCCGCTTTCGATCCTGTCGCCATGGTAGTCAACAGAGTATGTGCGGTCTTTCCATTGAAGCCTTGGGGTGCGAGATCGAAGCTCACCTGCTGCGGTCGCGAAGACATGTTCAGCACGACCAGCACCGCCTGATTCTTATAACGTCTCAGGTAGGAGAGCACGTTCGGATCGTTCTCGTTAAACGCGACGTCGTCGCCGTCTAGCAGAGCTTGATTCTGATGTCTCAGGGCGAGCAGGCTGCGGTAGACGTTCAGGATCGACGACGGATCTTTGAGTTCGCTGGCGACGTTGATGGTCTTGTAGGTCAGAGGAAGGGGCAACCAAGGGTGCCGCGGGTAAAGCCAGCGTTGGGGCTATCGTCCCACTGCATGGGGGTGCGTTCTCCATCGCGACCTTCCTGCGGCCAGCCCACGCGCCCGATCGGATCCTTCACGTCTTCCTTCCGCACTGGATCGGTGTTTTGCATTCCGATCTCTTCGCCGTAGTACATGCTCGCTCCCCTGTCGGTTGAACTGGAAGAGAATTGGGGGCTCGACCTCGGCACCTGGGCCGTGCTCCGCCACGTCTATCCACAGGCGGATGTGCCAGTGGTTCAGCTTAGCATCGACGAAAATCAGCCCTCGTCTTTCCATTACGAGATCGGCAAGCGTCTTGTTCCCCTAAGGGAGGAAGGGGTTTTGATCGTGGGTAGCGGCAATCTGGTGCACAATCTGCACGCGTATGCTTGGGGGAAGCACACGGTGCAGCCGTACGATTGGGCCGTGCGTTTTGAAAGAAATACGAAAGAGCTCCTATTCGCTGCCGACGATCGTCCCCTTGTCAACTATGAGAGCCTTGGTCGCGACGCACTGCTGTCGATTCCAACCCCAGACCACTATCTGCCGCTCCTGTACGTCCTGGGTACACGTATTGCTCGGAGAGAGCGCCTCAGCTTCCCGGTCGAGGGGGTAGATGGAGGCTCCATTTCCATGCTCGCCGTTCAAATCGGCTGAAAGAGACCCGACTGATCGAGAGCCGCTTTTTTCACTCCTAGAATTGAGTGTTTTCCAATCCAAGGATGAGCCTGAAGGAACGGGAAAGGCAAAGAATGAAAGATGGCTCCTTTCTGGGATGATTTGTGAAGGAGTCTAGCAGGCGGAACGGTTTTGGGCCATTCAAGATGGTCTTAACCTTGAGCTGTATAGCTGGTCTCCTCGTACCCCGCGTGTGATAGGGTGAAAGCGTCCTCTTGGGGTCGTGCCCAGAGGAAGATCCAAGGCCGATGCGACGGACTGGCTCCGAAGAAGTCGGCAGCAGTAAAGCCCTCGGCCGCCGGAGCATTGCTTGCGCACCGAGGGTTTTGCTTTTAGCCCATTTTTTTGGTGAAGCTCCTGAGCGGAGGCCTTGGATGCTAAAACACGACGACGCCGGGCGCTCTTTGCCCGGCTTCATCTTTGCCTTTGTGTTTGATAGGGTGGATTTACCCACAGATTGTGCGATAGAACCGGTTTTGGTTTTGGGTTTGGGTTTGAGCCCGGGAATGGAGCGCGAGGCAAGGGGGCGGCGTTGGAGCCCTCTTGCCTGGCTCATCGGCGTAGAAACCGCATCTGTTTGGCGCACAACAGAAGCGGGTGGGGGGGTTGCTCACGCTGTCTTACGCAATTGCTCAAAGAGCTGGTGCTTGGCCTTTTGCATGCGCCGTGCAGCTTCGGTGTCGCTCATGAGTCCGGCGATGCGTTGCAGAGTGGCCAGGGTGAGGCCGGGACGCAAATATTGCTGGGGCTGGTGCAGCGACAAGAGCGTTTCCAGCGGGGTTTGATAGCGACGGTAGCGGCGGCGTTTTCGTCCCTTCGCGTCCACCTCCACGTCGGCTTGTGCACAAGGACGGTGATAGTTCAGATAAGGGTTCAGGTGCGCGCTGTAGAACTGCCCGATGCGGTCGGCATGGGCGGCCGGGATATGACCCCAGCCCATATGTTTACGGATGATGGCGCCGTTTTTGGTTTCCGCCAGCCCATTATCGTTGGAGTGTCGGGGCCGACTTTTGGTCTGCTGGATCATCAGCTTGTTCAGCAGTCGGGCCACGGTTTGATTAATGAACTCGCTGCCGTTGTCAGAGTGAAAACCGTGAATGACAAAGGGAAACTGGGCCAGCATCGCGGCCAGCACTGGTTCCAGAAAGGCTTCCGAGATGCGCGGCACCGCCGCCGCAATCTCCCACTGCGTAATCTCATCGACGGCGTTGAGGTGGAACACCCCCTTGGCATTTTCGGTGTCGCCCTGGTGCACCGTATCCACCCGCAGATAGCCGGGCTGCCCTCCCGGATCGGGACAGCGGCGTTCGCCAATGGTCACCGGGCTGGGCCGCGTCTTCTGGTAGTTCTGGAGTCGCTGACGATAGCGCGGGGTGCGGCGCAGATTGTACAGATGGCCGTTCGAGATTGCGGCTAAGCGCTCGAACTCGGGCTTGCCGTAGTCGCGAAATTCGCGCTCCAGAATGCGCCGAGTGGCGGGGCCGCTCAAGCTCTCATGGGCTTCATCGACCTGGGCCAGCAGTGCGATATCTGCCCGGGTGTAGCGAGTGGGGAAACGATGGCGTCGGCGGGCTCTGATCCGTACTCGCCCCGTTGCCAGGTAGCGGCCCACCAAGCGCGTAAGTTGCGCGCGGCTCAGCCCCATCATCTTCCCCAGGTAGCGCCGCAGCAAGCCCCGCACTCGTCGTCCCTGCCGTGCGTACTCCTGCTGGCATAACAAGCGCTCCACCCATCCGTAAATCTCTTCTCGTTGGCTGGCCTCGAACCGTACTCCCTTCGCGGCCAAAAGAAACTGCTCAATCTCTTGCAAGCTTAATTTTTCTGCTTCGTGCACGCTGATCATCCATCTTCAGCATGCCTTACCCCTTCAGGCTCATCTTGTATTGGAAACAAGCCCCTCCTTCAGGCTCATCTTGCATTGGAAGAGACTAATTGTTGCAGTCATTCTTCAGCACGAGTATGCTCTATAGACGCCAATGCTGATTTCTGGCGTCGCCTGTTTTTGACTGTGCACTCCTGTAGCTGTTTGATCGGAAGAACCCAATAGCTTCCGGTTGCGAAAGGATGGTCAGACTCATGCTCAACACCCGGAGAGATTTCCTGAAAGTGTCCACGCTCGGAGGCGCGGCGTTGACTTTGTTTGGGTTTGACCTCGCCCCGGCCTACGCGCAGCTTCGCCAACTCAAGATTGCCCGAGCGTCCGAAACGCGATCCACTTGCCCTTACTGCTCGGTAAGCTGCGGCGTCATTATTTACACGATCGGCGACAAGGCCAAGAACGTGACCCCCCAGGTCATTCACGTCGAGGGCGACCCCGACCATCCCATCAATCGTGGCACGCTGTGTCCGAAGGGAGCTTCACTCGAGCAAGACATCCTCAATGAACGACGGCTTCTGAAGCCGCAGGTACGGCGCCCAGGTTCGGATCACTGGGAAGACATCGCTTGGGACCAAGCCATTGATGAGATCGGCCACTGGGTGAAAAAGACGCGCGACAATACTTTCATCGAGAAAGACGCGCAGGGTCGAACCGTAAATCGCTGCGAAAGCCTCGCTTGGATTGGTGGTTGCACTGACACCAACGAATTTAATTACCTGGTCGTCAAGACCATGCGAGGCTTGGGTCTCACCTTTATCGAAAACCAGGCCAGGGTTTGACACGGACCCACGGTCTCAAGTTTGGGACCAACATTTGGACGCGGGGCCATGACTAATGGCTGGGTCGACATCAAGAACACCGACATGATGTTGATCATGGGCGGGAACCCCGCCGAGAACCATCCCTGCGGTTTTAAGTGGGCGATCGAAGCCAAGCGCAACCGCAACGCGAAAATGATTGTGGTCGATCCTCGCTTCACGCGTACCGCGGCGACCTCCGATCTATTCCTCCAGATTCGCGCTGGGGCTGACATCGCGCTGCTCGGCGGAATCGTCAGTTACGCCATCGAAAATAACCGGATTGCGAAGGACTACCTCGTCAACTACACGAACGCAGCCTTTATCGTGAAGGAAGGTTTCAAGCTGCCCGAAGATGGACTGTACTCGGGCTTCGATCCTGCGACCAAAACCTACGACAAATCCACCTGGAACTACGAGGACGGCAACGACGCGGGTGGCGTTGTGCGAGTCGCGCACGCTGCAACCGATAACGCGGCAA
Source organism: uncultured Acidobacteriota bacterium (assembly GCA_963838905.1). Taxonomy (GTDB): domain Bacteria; phylum Acidobacteriota; class Terriglobia; order Terriglobales; family Acidobacteriaceae; genus JABDBE01. Next base: position 454,947 of record CAWITE010000007.1, on the reverse strand, counting down.
AATCCGCTGGAACGACCGTGGGAAAGGCCGCACCGACGCCAGTTCCGTTGCCGCCTCTGCCTCCGAAAGTGGCTTACGATCTGACGTTGCAGCATCCCCGTTGCGTCTTCCAGTTGCTGAAGCAGCAATACTCGCGTTACACGCCTGAAATGGTCGAGCGCATTACCGGAATCCAGAAAGATCAGTTCCTGAAAGCGGCCGACCTGTTTACTTCTGTCCGCAAAGACGGAGACCTGAAGAAGGTCGCCACAATTATGTACGCGGTAGGCTGGACACAGCATTCCTTCGGCACGCAAATCATCCGCACGGCTGCAATCTTGCAGTTGCTGCTCGGCAACGTGGGGCGTGCGGGTGGCGGAGTAAATGCGCTACGCGGTCATTCCAACATCCAGGGCGCCACCGACATGGGCGGCGTGTTCGACAGTTTGCCGGGCTACCTGAAGGTTCCGAGTCCCGCTGACACCGACCTGGCCGCCTGGTTGAAACGGATCACGCCAACCGCCTCCAAACCAGCGCCATGGGAGTCGTTTAACTACTACTCGAACACGCCGAAGTTTGCCATCTCCTACTTGAAGGCCCAGTTCGGGGAGGCGGCCACGAAAGAGAACGATTTTGCGTTCAATTACATGCCTAAGGTGGATCGCAACTACTCGTGGACTCAGATCTGGGACAACATGTATCGCGGCTCAGTTAAGGGAATGCTCGCCTTCGGCATGAACGGAGTCGCCATCGGGCCGGATTCGCAGAAGAACATTGACGCGTTGAAGAAAGCCGACTTCCTTGTGGTGGGCGAGATTTATCCCGACGAGACCAGTGAATTCTGGAAGTCGCCTGGAATTACTCCCGAAGAAATGAAGACCATCAACACCACCGTCTATCGGCTGGCATGCGCCGGATTCGCCGAGAAAGACGGGTCCATGACCAACTCGGCTCGCTGGTTGCAATGGAAGAACGTAGCTGTGCCTACGCCAGGCGAATGCCGTCTCGATCAGGACATTGTCTCGGAGATTTTTCTCAAGGTGCGGGAACTCTACAAGAAGGAAGGCGGCAAGTTCCCAGACCCAATTCTGAACCTCACGTGGTCTTACACTAATGCTGAGCCGTCGCTTGCCGAATTGGCGAAAGAGATCAACGGCAAGGCGCTCGCTGATCTCACCGATCCCAAGACGCCGCAGGTCATCAAGCGCGGACAGCAATTGCCGGGATTCGCGTGGCTGAAAGACGACGGCACTACCTCCAGTGGCAATTGGATTTATTCCGGATGCTGGACCGAGGCAGGCCCGCAGCTTGCGCGCCGGGGCACGGAAGATCCGTCGGGCCAGGGCATTTATCCCAACTGGGCGTGGTCTTGGCCGGCCAATCGCCGCGTTCTCTACAACCGCGCATCCTGCGACCCGTCCGGGAAACCTTGGGATGCCGAAAGAAAACAGGTCTGGTGGAACGAATCAGCACAACTCTGGGTCGGCAACGATGTTCCCGACTTCAAGCCGGATTCGCACCCCAAGGAACACATGGGCCCATTCATCATGACACCGGAAGGGGTCGGTCGAGTATTTGCGCCTTTAGGCGCATTCGCCGACGGACCGTTCCCCGAGCATTACGAGCCAATCGAGAGTCCGGTGCAAAACGCGTTTCACCCCAACCAGTCCAATAATCCAGTAGTGAAGAAATTGACCACGCCCGCGGACAAGTATGCTGTGCCGGGAGACGGATTCAACATCGTCTGCACCACGTACAGGCTCACCGAGCAATATCACTACTGGACCAAGAACAATCCCATGAACGTGCAGCTCATCCCCGAGCCTTTCGTCGAGATTCCCGTCGAACTGGCGCAGGAACTGGGGATCAAAGGCAACGACAAGGTAAAGGTGACGAGCGCCCGTAGCTACTACGTGGCAAAAGCCTTCGTCACCAAGCGCATCAAGCCGATGATGATTGATGGCAAAAAGGTTTATCAGATCGGTCTTCCCATTCACCAGGGCTATCGCGGAATTCAGGAAGATGCGGGCCGGGACGCGAGGACGATCGCTAATCGTCTTACTCCGACTGTGGTGGATCCTAATGCGTACACTCCCGAATTCAAGGGCTTTCTGGTCAAGCTGGAAAAAGCGTAAGGCAACGTTATGAGCCAGGCAACTTTGCAAATCGTCAAAATCTCGGGCCACGCCGGACCAGTCCCCGGCGCTGGAGTTGAGAGGGCCGAGCAGGTCTGCAAGCTGGTCGACACCACGACCTGTATCGGCTGTAAGGCCTGCGAAGTGGCTTGTCTGGAGTGGAACGGTTACACGTTTACTGACACCGTCTTCGACAACAGCTATCAGACCATGCCGGAGACGGCGTGGAATTATTGGAACCTGATCAAGTTCAACGAGCACGAGCGCGAGGACGGCAGCGTCACGCTTCTGATGCGCAAGGACCAGTGCATGCACTGCGCCGAACCGGGTTGCCTGGCGGCGTGTCCGGCGGACGGCGCCATCGTGCAATACTCCAACGGCATCGTCGATTTTCAGCAGGAACACTGCATCGGTTGCGGATATTGTGTCAGCGGGTGCCCGTTCAACATTCCCAAATTCAATTCGGGCACGAAGAAGATGTTCAAGTGCACGCTGTGTTCTGACCGCGTGAGCGAAGGATTGGAACCGGCTTGCATCAAGTCTTGCCCCACGGGGTGCCTGCATTTTGGCACGAAAGATGACATGAAGGACCTGGCCGAGACGCGAGCCAAACAACTGCGCGAGAACTATGGTATTGAGAAGGCGGGCGTGTACGATCCGCCGGGCGTGGGCGGAACCGGCGTAATCTATGTGCTCCACGATGTGACCAATCCCGAGGCGTATGGCGGATTGCCGAAGGACCCGCACATTCCGTGGGTTGTGCGATTCTGGAAAGGGCCGGCGAAGTGGATCGGTAATTTTGCCATGCTCTTCGGCGTCGTCGGCGTGACCATGCACTACCTCCGCTATGGCCCCAAACAAGTAGACGACCGGAAGAATGGAAATGGAGGACAGCCATGAGCACCTCGCAGGTCATCTCTTCCGCACACGCCGGCCACAAGGGCGGCGGCCGAATTCTTCGGTATACGCTGAGCGAACGCGTTCACCACTGGCTCGCTGCGCTCACCTACATCTATTGCCTGATCACCGGGCTTGCCTTCTGGTCGCCGTACATGTTTTGGCTGGCTGATCTGGTGGGCGGCGGACCGACGGCCCGCTTCTGGCATCCGTGGTTTGGCCTGGCTTTCACGGTCTCGATGTTCTGGATGTACAAAATGTGGCATGGCGACATGCAGACCACAGCCGCGGATCTCGCCTGGAAAAAGGCGATGGTGCATTACATCCGCAATGAAGACGAGGAGCTTCCGCCCATCGGCCGGTTTAATTACGGACAGAAACTGTTTTTCTGGTTGATGTTTTACGGCGTGATCCTGCTGGTGCTTTCGGGTTTCGGGCTCTGGTTCGTGGAATCGATCCCCTGGAGCCTGCGCTGGCTGCGGTATTTGGCCGTCACTGTGCACGTCGCTGCCGCGCTCGCCACCATCGGCGGATTCATTATTCACGTCTACATGGGAACCGCCATGGTCCGTGGCGGGTTTACCTCAATCATTCGCGGCGAGGTTTCTACCGTCTGGGCGAAGACGCACCATCGCCTCTGGTACGAACAGGTCACCGGCAAGATACCTCCGCGGAAATGAAGCGATCCAAGTGGGATCTGCGAATTCAACGTGCGGATGAATTGACACCCGCACATCCTTTCGCGGCTGAGGCGTTGCGATTCTACAAAGGCATCGCCACCTTCCAGAAGGAACTCTACGCCCACGTCGAGGCAGCCCGCGGGAATGGTTCGCGGAAAAAGGCTGCCGGCTTATTCGATGACGATCTCAATCTTCCCCTTCTGCTGCCTAAGTTTCCCGAGTTCCTTTCACGCCTGAGTGCTTTCAGCCCTCGCCCTATTGCCCAGTCCGCTGGTAGTTTGAGGACCCAGTCCGCCGCGAGAGTTGAGGAACTTCTCGCCTTTCATTGGCGGAAAGCGTCAGATTCTCAGCCCGCTCCCAGCGAGACCGAAGCACTGCTCGCTTGGATATTTCTACAACCATATGCGGAATGTCTCGCCGATCGCAGCGAACACGGGCCCGGTAACGATGGTCTTGCGCTCTGCCCTTTTTGCGGAGGAAAACCACTAGTCGGCGTCCTGCGCCCGGAAGGAGACGGTGCAAAACGATTTCTGATTTGCGCGCTATGTGCCACCGAGTGGGCGTTCCGGCGAATTCTCTGTTCTTCGTGCGGCGAAGAAGCTGTGGAGAAGCTTGCCGTGTACACCGCGGCCGAGTTCAACCATGTACGTGTCGAAGGCTGCGACACTTGCCACCATTACATTAAGACAGTGGACCTCACGAAGAACGGCCTCGCGGTGCCGGTCGTCGACGAACTGGCAACCATCCCTCTAAATCTTTGGGCCCAGGAACATGGATTCGTGAAGCTAAGAACCAACTTGCTCGGAATCTAGGCCTCTCCTTACGGAGTGTGAGAGGCAAACCGCACCTTGAGCGTTTTGATCTCATACGGCTTGGTATGCACCGTGACCACGTCGTCGTGGTTGGCAAGATCAGCAATCGATCTCTCCATCAGATCGGTTTCTGACGCAGACTGCGTTCCTGCCGGAAGCTGAAGTTTCACATCCGCTTCTTTCCCAGCCCACTCGTAGAAACGCAGGACAAGAGAGTCATCGTCCTCAGACTTCTTGACGGCGGTGAGCACAACGTTATCCGATTCAATCTTTACGAAAGAATGTTCAGCCGGGAGCGTTCCATCGTGTCTCTGCGACTGCATAGCGAGCAGCTTGTAGTTCAGTTCATAGCCACGGCGCACGGTCTGAGCGTCCCTCCAGGTTCCGGCGTGCGGATATAAGGAGTAAGTGAACTCGTGATGACCTTCATCGGCACGCGGATCGGGCCACTCCGGCGAACGCAGCAGCGAGAGGCGGAGCACGTTGCCCTTCACGTCGTATCCGTACTTGCTGTCGTTCAGCAGGCTGAATCCGTGTTTGCTATCAGAGAGATCGGCCCAGCGCTGCGCCGGGACTTCGAATTTAGCCTGCTCGGCCGGCGTGGTTCGAGTGGTCGGACGCTCGATCGAACCGTAGGGAATTTCAAACGTAGCCTTGTCACTGTGTACGCTCAAAGGAAATGCTACTTTCAGCAGAATATGTTTCTCGTGCCAGTCGGCCTGCACCCTCACATCGACCCGCGGCACCCCGGCGTACATTGTGATGTCCTGCACGAACGTGGAATTCTGGAAATGCTTCTTTACGCGGATGATGGCTCGAAGTGGCCCACTCTCAACCAGCTTCACCTCGTCGGCTTTGTCCAGATCCCAATGTTGCTTTTCGAAATCGGAATCGATGTTCCACGCGTCCCACTTCTCGGGTTTGTCGTAGAACGCCTGTAAGAGGTTTCCGCAAGCGGACGTCTTGGGGCCTCCTGTGTCGGTCTCGGAGGGAGATAGCGCTTCCGTTTGAGTTCGCAGATCGAAGAGGCTAGTGATGCATCCGGTTTGCGCATCGACTTTGACACGAACGGATCCATTCTCCATCGAGCTGGCAGAGGCTCTGACAACTTGCATCAGGCGTCCGTTGTATACGTCAGCAGACTTTGCCGCAGTCTTCGCCACGGAACGCACAAAATAGGTCTTGTAGCCCATTGCCGGCGTGGCCGCAAGGATTAGGAGATGCGCCCGATTGGTTGCCGAGTCCAATGCGAGGAGTTGGGACTCAACTCGTTGCCCCGTGGCATCGACCACTTCAATCTGTTTGGCGGGACCAGGAAGTTGTACCTCCGCCTCAATCACTTCCACGCGCGGCCAGGAAAGGGAATTGAGAACGACGACCGGTACACCGTCCCCCTGGGTGTTGATGTGAGCCAGAATCTCGTCGAGCGCACTATGCGTGAGCTCGGTTGCAGAACGGGCAACGTCTTCCAAATTTCGCTTGGCGTCGAGATAGTTCACGGCGATTCCGGAGCCGGGCATGACATCGTGGAAGTGATCGAATAGCAAATTCTTCCAGGCGAGCTCGAATTGGTCTTGTGCATACGGCCCGCCGAAGAGGGAAGCCACGGACGCATACTTCTCCGCGTCGAGCATCAGTTCCTCATCATGCCGAATACGCTGTTTGGTGTCCGCCTGCGACGTATACACGCCCCGGTGATATTCGAAGTAGAGTTCGTCCTTCCAGGTGGGCACTGTGAGACTTGTGAGTTCCTGATTCAGATCGGCGAAAAATGCCTTTGCCGTAGTGAAGTCAATCTTGGGGAAGACGGTGTTCGGATCACGAAGGCGATTGGCCTGATCAAGCATAGTGCGAGTCGGGCCGCCGCCGTGGTCGCCGATTCCGTACAAGTAAAGCATCTGCGCCGAATCCGCGAGTTTGGTGCCGTAGATCAGCGGGGCGTAGAGCGACAGGTCCTTCGTCATCTGCTCAGGGTTGAAGTCATTGGCGTATTCGTGTGGAAAATATGTTAGCAGACGACTCCCATCGGGCGCTTCCCACCAGAACAACCGGTAAGGGAACTTCGTGTAGTCGGTTGCCCACAGTAATTTGCTGGTCACGAAATAGTCAATGCCGGATTTCTTGTAGATTTGCGGAAGCTGCCAGTTATATCCAAACGAATCCGGATTCCAGCCGATCTTGATGTCGGCGCCAAAATTCTTCTGAAAATATCGTTTGCCGACCAGAATCTGACGCACCAGCGATTCGCCGTCCGGCATATTCAAGTCAGGTTCGACCCACATACCGCCGATGACTTCCCAGCGTCCCTCCTTCACGCGCTGCTTGATCTGCTCGAACATGTCCGGATATTTTTCCTGCATCCATTCATAGGTTCGGGCCGAGGACATAGTGAACTTGAAGTCCGGATACTCGCGCATCAAATCCAGAACGCTCTGAAACGTGTTGCGCACGACCTCGACCGTTTCCGTCCACGGCCACAACCATGCCATATCGATATGCGAGTTCCCGACAGCGCGAACCGTGAACTGCTTCAACCACGGATTCAACTCTTGCAGTTTGTCTTGCGCCTGGCGAAGGGATGCATTAAAGCCCGCCTGGTCATTCTTGTCGAGCGGCGAGAAATCGATAACCTTGACCGCCGCGTCGAGCTGTTGCTGGCGTTCCACGCGACCCTCCTCGTACGCCGCAATCATCGGACGCGCTGCCAGGATTTCTATTCGCAACATCGCCGGATCGGGCCGATTAGCAGGAGGTTCAAGGCTCAACTGTGCGTGATGAAATTCCGTCCCCACGTCCGGAGCATCGATTCGCACCGCAATCAGAAACTTCTGCCCGGGCTGTGCGTTCTCGGTGAGCAGGATCGGCTGCTGCATGTCGTCATCTCCTCGCGACACCAGCGACCCGTTCGAGAATACTGCGATCGTGACCGGGCCCTTGTTGTTCCAATTGAAGTCGAATCTAAGGTCCAATTTCGCGCGGGCGCCCTGCACTGCATAACCGTTGATCTTCGGCGGAATCTCGACCCAGCGGCGCAGCACACGAGACCCGGTCGACCATTTGTCCCCGACTTTTACGGTCTCCCAGCCGGAGTCATCTAGAGACGGATCCTCAGGATGTGGTACGTCCGCGTGAAACCGCCACTGGGAAAGCGGTAGAGCAGTTAACGACTGCAGCCGATCCAAGGTTGCTTGATAGGAATCGGTTGTTTTCTGGCTCGGCTGCTGGGCCGCAACAAAGTTGACTGGTACGAGCGCGAGAAGCGCACACACGATCCATCGCTTCAACGGATGTCCCTCCTTGGTGGATTCGGATGGATAGATAAATGAACGAATAGGGTACTCGCTCCGATTGCCTCTTACCAGCCTTTAGCGAGTTCGGGCTCTACCCGCCGGCAATTGCCCCTATGATGAGAAAGGGCTCCGCCCCTGACACGACGGCGTCAGGCAGCGCAGCATCGGGTGATTCGTGGGAGAGATCTTCCTCGCACGCGAAGAACCTCAGGAACGGCCGGCGCTGTAGCGTGTCGTGCTCTCGGATGGTCCCGCGCAACATGGGATAGCGGGCTTCAAGGGCATCAAGGACCGAGCGCTGCGTGACCGAACCCTCGACCTCGAGTTGCAACTCAGCGCCAACGCGCGCCAAGGTTCGAAGGTGGTGCGGAAGTATGACGCGGATCATGTTCAGACTCATCGTAGTAGAAAGGTCAGGCTACCCAGGCATGTCTTCAGCTAGAATCAATGGACGGCTTCCCCTTCGGATGTGACGGGCAATCCATCTGGAAGTAGATACTGCCGTGAGCAGCGAATTTTTCTTCGAACCAAGCAGCAAACGTGGCAAAGGATTCCCGTCCGAGACGAAAGTCAAGCGCGGCTTTCCGCGTCGTCCACAGTGACAAGGAGCTCTTCGAGAAGCGAGGCAGAAATGATCCCTGTCCATGCGGCTCCCGCCGTAGGTTTCAAGAAGTGCTGTATGCCACCCGGTCATTACGACAGCTCGCGTCGCAAACATTATCAGAGGTAATTAGCAAGGGCACAGGTGATATCCGTGTCCTTTTCCAATTCAGCAGGCGTGATCTCCTTACGCCAGCGTCTGCACCTCGACCGAAAGCACGGCTGGAAGATCTCGGACAATCGGAGCCCAGCTGTCTCCGGCATCGGCTGAAGCGTACACTTGACCGCCGCTGGTGCCGAAATATATGCCGCACTTATCGAGAGAGTCAACCGCCATGGCATCGCGCAATACATTCACGTAGCAATCTTTTTGCGGCAGCCCGTTCGTGAGTGCTTCCCATTCGTTGCCGCCAGTGCGGCTGCGGAAGACCCGCAGCTTGCCTTCATGCACGTAGTGCTCCGAGTCGCTCTTGATCGGGACAACGTAAATAGTCTCCGGCTCGTGCGCGTGAACGTCAATCGCGAAGCCGAAGTCGGTTGGCAGATTACCGCTGATTTTTGTCCAGTTATCACCGGCATCATCGGAGCGCATGACATCCCAGTGCTTCTGCATGAAGAGCACGCCCGGGCGCGTTGGATTCATAGCAACGTGGTGCACGCAATGGCCGATCTCAGCGGTGGGGTTGGGAATGTATTTTGAATAGAGACCGCGGTTGATCGGCTTCCAGTTGGCACCACCGTCGTCGGTGCGAAATGCCCCCGCCGCCGAAATAGCGGTCCACATCCGCTGCGGGTTCTTCGGATCGAGAATGATGGTGTGCAGGCACATGCCGCCGGCGCCCGGCTGCCACTTGGGGCCGGTGCCGTGTCCGCGAAGGCCGGGAAGTTCGTGCCAGTTCTGGCCGCCGTCGGTCGACCGGAAAATGGCGGCATCTTCCACGCCGGCGTAAACCGCGTTTGCGTCAGTCAGTGAAGGTTCTAAATGCCATACCCGCTTGAACTCCCACGGATGTTGCGTGCCGTCGTACCACTGATGCGTGGTGAGCGGCTTGGCGGCCGCGTCGTAGGCGAACTTGTTACTTTCGCTTTGTGCAGGACCTGGCATAGCGGGTTGGCCGGCAGGAGTTCCGGGTTGATGCCAGATTTTACCGCCATCGTCGGAGCGCTGAATGATCTGCCCGAACCAACCGCTGGTCTGTGACGCGTAAATTCGATTCGGGTCAACCGGCGAACCTTTCATGTGGTAAATCTCCCACCCCGCAAAGTGCGGGCCGCTAACGTCCCATTTCTCACGCTTACCGTCTGAGCTGAGAATAAAAGCGCCTTTGCGTGTGCCAACCAGAACTCGAACTCTACTCATGCGTCGCTCCGTTCCCGTGATTTGGAATTCATTCGTTCTCTCATCCGCTGTGTCCTACCCGAGGTCTTTCGAATCTATGCCGTCTGGCCGCAGTTGATCATCCACGGGATGCCGAATTGATCCACGAGCATACCAAATCGTACCGCCCAAAACGTTTCCTGAAGCGGCATTTGCACCGTCCCATTTTCTGCCAGCGCGCTGAATACACGTTCCGCTTCTGCCGCGTCCTGGGGATCGAGCTTCACCAAGAAGCCCGCGGGTTTCTGATAGTGATCCGGCGGACAGTCAGATCCCTGCAATAGCCGGTCGCCAACCTGTAGGCTGGCATGAAGGATCTTGTTGCGCCAATCGCTGGGAACTTGGTTCGCCACAGGAGTGCCGTCGTGCGGCATCATGAACGTGATTTTAGCCCCCAAACACTTTTCATAAAACTTGAATGCCGCCTCGCATTGACCGTTGAAAGTCAAATAAGGGTTCATTTGCATAGCGACCTCCTTTGCTCAACTCGTGGTTGATGAAATCCGGTGGGATTCCACCCTTCGTGTTCCGAGCGTGGAATCCCACTCAATCGCGAATCCGCCCTTCACGCCGCTTTTGCAGGCTGCGGACGCATTTGTTTCATAAACTCGCGCATCTTAGCGATATGACCGGGCGAGCGCTTGTCCATCCAGGCCTCAAAGCGCTGCGCGGCCTTTTCCAGATGCGCGAGGAACTGCTTATTGGCCCATTGTTCCCGTCCTTCGGCGATAGTTGGCTTGATCCGCTCCCAGACTCCGAAGAATTCACCGTTGGTTTCGAAGAATAGGTCCTCGTGTAGCAGACCATAATTCAGCAAAGCGCACGCCTGTTCCCAATAGCTGACCACCATCATGAAGTTGGTGCCGCCTTCCGTCCCTGGCGCGGTGACTCGCATTGCGTCGTTCCAGTTGTCTGCGAAGTAGCTCTTGAAGAACCAGTCGCGGGCCTGCCGAAGTCGGGCTTCGCGGCGCTGTTCATAAACCTGCAAGTGAAGTTGTGCCTGTTCGTGAGTGGGTTTTGTTTCCATGATGTTCTTCTCCTTAATTATTTTATTAGTGTTGCTCTTCTTGTTCTTACGAATCGACTGCCCGGAGCTTCAGCTTTCAGATCTCCTCGTGATGTTTTTGTTCACGCCCCGTACGCTTCTTTCAACCGTTGAATGTCGATTTTATCCATCTGAAGCATTGCTTGCATGACTCTCTGCGACTTCTGGGGATCCTTGTCGCCCAACATTTCGCCCAGGGCCTTCGGAATAATCTGCCAAGACAAACCGTAGTTGTCTTTCAGCCAACCACATCTTTGTGGTGTTCCCCCGCCCGCCGTGAGCTTTTCCCACAGTTCATCGACTTCTTCCTGAGTTTCGCAGTTGACGAAAAACGAGATGGCCTCCGTGAATTTGAACAGCGGGCCTCCGTTGAGTGCGAAAAAGTCTTGTCCGGCAAGTTGGAATGTCGCAGACATTACCGTCCCCTTCGGTCCCGGCCCTGCGTCCCCATATCGGGTAACGCTTCCTACTTTTGAATTCTTAAAGATCGAAACATAGAAATTCATTGCCTCTTCAGCTTTGTCGTCGAATCAGAGGAACGGGGTGATTTTGTGCATCGGCCTTCTCTCCTTATTAGCAACTTTCTACCCATCCCATCCCCGCTCGCCAGTCCGCTCTACTCGATCGGGGCAGCCGTGCCATCGGACCACTTGCTAACCGGAACCATGAACACGGTGATTGGTTCGGGTGCGCCATGAAACTGCAGATTCTGCATCACCGGGGAGCCGGGCAGGTCAGCGCCCCAGGCGGCACCGTCCATGAGTGGAGCGTAAAACATCAGATGGGACATGTTGTGGCCGTCCGAATCGGTAAGGTACGCGTCCCTCGACATCATGTAGCTCATCGCGCCGGGTTCCAGCGCTGGTAGTTCATGCCTATCGTATGCGGCCTTGGTGCTGTCGATCATCTGAGCTTTGGATAATCCCGCCAATACCATCTCCGTCCTCCTGTAAGTAATGGGCAGGATGGATCGTGCAGCCGGCGGATTGAAGCGCTTCCTGGGCTTGCCCTTGCCATGCGGCGCTCAGTGCGGCGATCAGTGCGAGGGGTCCCCAACCGGTCGTCTTAAATGTTTTTCTCTCCATTGACTTTCTCCAGTGCCCCGAAGTCGCAACCCAAGCTGGACACATGGACATCTCCTTTCTCAGCTGTTCGCTCGTGGCCAACTCTGACCTGTGGGCAAGTTCGGTATCTCCACCACCGGCCGAATCTCGACCGTCCCTTTGCGTGCGCCCGGAATACGTCCGGCGATGTCGATTGCCTCGTCGAGGTTCCTGGCTTCGACCATGAAGAAGCCGCCAAGCTGTTCGCGCGTCTCCGCGAACGGACCGTCGGTCACAAGCCGTTTGCCCTCGCGCACCCGAACGGTGGTCGCTGTCGACACAGGCTGCAGCGGGGAGGTAGCCAAGAACTGGCCATTCGCTTTGAGCGTGTGGGCAAGCTGTGTCGACTCTCCGTAACAGTTTTGGCGCTCGGCGTCGGTCCAAGCCCGTTCGTCGGCGTAAATCAGCAACATGTACTTCATTCTTCCCCCTCCATCAGTAAGTCGAACAGCGGATGTCAAAATCGACACCCTTAAACAAGAAAATTCTATGGCGACGTATGGCTCGACGCCCCGCGGCCTAAGCACTATTAGGTGGCTCCGACTATAAATCGAACGCCAAGGCTCCAAATCGACACTCTACGACGACAAAATCTACAATCAGGCATGTCCCAGGATGCCGCGGCCGCCGTCGACTCAGTTTATCGCTCCGATTGGGGGCGGATCGTGGCCACCCTGATCGGGATGGTCGGCGACTTCGATCTTGCCGAAGAGTCGGCGCAAGAAGCGTTTGCGGCCGCTGTAGACCAATGGCGGGTCTCCGGCGTCCCCGAGTTTCCGCGGGCATGGATCATCCAGACGGCTCGGCACAAGGCTATCGACCGCATCCGGCGCAATGCAAGGTTCGAGGAAAAACTCCAATCATACGCCACTTCGGGGTTGGTTCGCACCGTAGAAGAACCTGACTACGACACCAGCGAAATTCCCGACGATCGCCTTCGCCTGATCTTCACCTGTTGCCACCCGTCCCTCGCCTTGGAAGCTCAAGTGGCTCTGACCCTTCGCACACTGTGCGGCTTGGAGACGGACGAAATTGCGCGGGCGTTTCTCGTGCCTGAGCCGACTATGGCGCAGCGGCTGGTTCGTGCGAAGCGCAAGATTCGTGACGCCGGCATACCGTACACGGTGCCCGAGACGAACGACATGGCTGCCCGGGTCGAAGCGGTGCTGACCGTCCTCTATCTCGTCTTCAACGAAGGTTATGCGGCCACTCGAGTCGGGCCGCTGGTGAGGACTGACCTCTGCGCTGAGGCCATCCGATTGGGGCGTCTGGTCAGATGGCTGATGATGCCGGAGCCCCCAGCGGAAGCAACGGCTCTCGTCGCACTCATGCTGCTTCACGACGCACGGCGCGAGGCCCGTGTCGACGACGTCGGCGATATCGTAGTTCTCGAAGAACAAGATCGCAGCCGCTGGGATCAAGCGCAGATTGCGGAAGCGTTGCCGCTGGTCGACGAGGCTTTGCATGGCGGCGCCGGTCCGTTCGCTGTGCAGGCGGCGATCGCAGCTGTGCATTGTCAAGCGGCTAGACCTGAAGACACGGATTGGCCGCAGATCGTGCGTCTCTATGATCTTCTCGAGCGAGTGCAGCCGTCTCCCATCGTGTCACTGAACCGGGCTGTAGCCGTGGCGATGGCGGACGGTCCCGGACCGGGACTTGCGTTGATTGACGGTCTGGCCGAAAACGACGGTCTGGCCAACTATCACCTGCTGCATGCCGCGCGCGCCGATCTGCTACGCCGCCTTGGCTCTCCAGGCGAAGCGGCGGAGAGCTACCTGCGGGCCCTCGCGCTGGTCACGAATGATAGCGAACGCCGATTTCTCGAGCGGCGACTGCGGCAGGTTCAATCTCAGGTCGCGTAAAACTGGTTCAAGGGTTCATGCGAGGAAGGGCCCGTCGCTTGGCAGAAATCTTGGGCGGCTGCCCTGCGATTCAGCAATCGCGAATCCGCCATGAAGCTCAAGACAACTCTTCAATGCACGAAGAGCGTAAAGCGCATCATCCAACGCTTGCTCTTCTTCAATATTGTCTGCAATATTGTCTGCGGAAGCATTGAACAGCTCTCTTGCCCTGTCTAAGATTGCGCGTTCCGCCTGCGCGATACGTGCCGACATTTTCTCATCATTGGCTTCCATCAAAGCCGCAACATATAGCTCTCTCCATGTCCAGTCTCGTGGCGAAGGGTTTCGCGAAGTAGCCATATCGGTTCTCCGTCCGTTGTGCGGGTAGAAGGTTCAGAATTACTGGACGCTCGGGCCGCCTGCAATACAGTCAATCCTGTAGGCGTCTCACCTAGCGTGAGTGTATGAGGGTTCATTCTTGAAGGTCCGAGAACAACGTTTTCGAATGCCGGTTTGCAGACGGCCGCATCGTGGAATACGCAACCTACGCTCAACCCTTCCTCATCGAACGCGCCGGATAGACGAAAAGAGTGCGCCGACCCGTGTCCAAGCTGTCCTGCCGTGCACTTCATTGCTGTCTTAGCTGTATATCGCTTGCCCTTTGCGGTTGTTGAGGAGGGGGAAGCAGTTCCAGTTTCCCGACTGGCTCCGTTCAACTTACCGTCCAAGCCAATGGTGGTGGCGGTGCATATGAGCGCTCTTTGGGCGCCTGGTATTTTCGCATCTGGGCGCGTTTTCCGGAGGAGGGACTTGGCCCGGGGATCCCTCAACCGGAAATCGGGCGGACAGGAATAGCCGCCACGGCTAAGAGCAAACGATGAGAAGTTCTCAATCCATTGAGCTCACGAATCCGCATCGCTGGCAAAGATCGGAAACGGGCGACTAAACGCCCGATGTCAATCGCCCTCAATAATTCCTCGAAACCGCACGATCGATGCACCAGTGAAATCCTATCCCGGCCTACAGGCTTTCCTGACCTAATCCGAGCCTCCCCGATCGCATCCAATCAGTCGAAGAAAGGGGGCTAGCCTTGGCAAACGGAAACGTAATTATTGAAAGGCCAGCACGGCCGAACAAGCCATCGCCATTACTTCCCGGTGCGCGCACCGATGCGGCGGGAAAAGCGATAAACAATGTAATTCTGTTGTCGCTTCCGGATGAAGAATACAACCTGCTCCGGCCTCATCTGGAGCCGGCAGACCTGCCGCAGTACGACATCCTGCACGAGCCCGGAGAGAAGATCGATTTCGCATACTTTCTCAATGAAGGCATGACCTCCCTGGTTGCGCTCAGCGCCGATGGCAGGAGTGTCGAAGTCGGCATTGTCGGCAGGGAAGGGATGGTTGGGATGCCGCTCACTGTAGGCCTGCTGCGAGGGACCTTTCGCGCAATAATGCAGATGTCCGGAAGTGGAGTGCGCATGCGGTCGGACGTTTTTCAGGAGATTCTCCTTTGCGCTTCGACGCTGCAGTCAGAACTCAGCCGATTCGCCCTGATGCACGGGATGCAAGTTGCCCAGCTCGCAGCCTGCAACCGGTTGCATGAAATCGAGCAACGCCTGGCGCGCTGGCTGCTCATGTGCCAGGACCGTGTGGATTCTCCTGTGCTCCCCTTAACCCACGAATTTCTCGCGCAGATGCTGGGTACGGGACGTCCGAGTGTGAGTTTGGCCGCGGGGGCTCTGGAAAACGCCGGGCTGATTGAAAACCTGCGCGGTACGGTGAAGATCTTGAACCGCAAGAGCCTCGAAGAAGCGGCCTGCGAATGCTATGGAGTCGTCCAGCACTTTAACGGCGGGCTGGGGTTAAGATAATCCATTGAGCCGTCTCCGTTCGCTGTCGAACAGACAAACTTCCTTGTCGGCCACTAGCCTACGCCCACCTGTCCAAACATATCGAAAGCTTGCAAGGGAGCGTCGTGGAACGTACAAATAGCCGAAAAGAACAAAGAAGGGTACGAACTGATTCCACAAGAGACCCGGTCCAGAACTCAATCGTGAGGTCTATTCCAGAAACGAGTACAGCTTGCTTCGGGACCATTTGGAGCCACTGGATCTGCCGCCCCAGCACATCCTCCATGAAGCGGGTGCGAAGATCGACTATGCATATTTTGTGAATGACGGCATGGCTTCGCTGGTGGTGCTTACGAGCGACGGAAGAAGCGTAGAGGTGGCAATCGTCGGCAAGGAAGGTATTGTAGGCACGCCCCTCGTGGTGGGCCTGAACCGTGGTCCACATCGGGTAGTAATGCAAATCGTCGGAAGCGGGCTGAGAGTGAAATCGGCAGTATTGATGGATACGCTGCGCTCGGCGCCACAGATGCGGCTGATATGGAACCGGTATGTGCTGATCCAGGGACTGCAGGTCGCGCAAATCGCAGCCTGCAACCGTCTGCATGAGATCGAGCAGCGGCTGGCCCGCTGGCTGCTTATGTGCCAGGACCGGATCGACTCGGAAGTACTACTGGTAACTCACCAATTCCTGGCGCAGATGCTCGGCACGGGACGGCCCAGTGTCAGTCTGGCGGCGGGAATTCTGCAACGTTGCGACCTGATCGAGAACGCCCGTGGCACGGTGACAATCCTGAATCGCACAGGACTGGAAAATGCCGCCTGTGAATGCTATTTCGCCATGAAACACTTCAACCGTGGCCCAGGTATGCCGTGAGCGGCGCCGATTGTACGGCACCGAACAGACATGAATTCCGGCAGCGGCTACCGTCTACGTTATAGCGGTATCGATAAGGGAACCACTTTCCAGCAATGATCCACAGGAAAATGGGCGTGCATTGTTCGAGGTGATTTCGTTGAACGAAGATCAGCAAAATGACTGGCGGCTTTGCTATGAAGCGGCGTTGCTTGAGCTGGATCCAGTCAAACTGCCGCAGCAGATTGAGCAGGCATACAGCGCCATCCAGACTTGCTTGAATGCGCACCGGAAAGGCAACAGTGCGGAGTATCACGCCATGGCTGATGCGTTGGCGAATCTGGGAGTGTTGCGCCGTGAGATTGCGCCTAACGGTAGCGACGCACCCGATCAACCCGGTGGTCCCAGGGCAACGTCCTCGTGACCCACTCCGGTAAAGTCCGAAGGTGTCTTACCTCTGCGGCACTGTCGACTGACCTGCCGGCACGATGGTTTGGTTGGGCGTCGTGGACTCCGCTGGTGCAGCCTGGTCAGGCGTGCTCGCCGGCGCCGCCGAGGTAGCATTCTGATTCGGCGCGTTCTGCCCCACAGCTTGACCGATTGACGAACCCGATACCACCAACTCTACCCGACGATTCTGCTGCCGCCCCGAAGCTGTATCGTTCGAAGCGATCGGCTGGCTCGGGCCGAAGCCTTGCGTAGTTATGGCCGACGAGTTGACCCCTTGACTGGACAAGTAACTGCGGACCGAATCGGCTCTTTGTTGCGACAGCCGCTCGTTGAATTCCAGGCTTCCCGTGCTGTCTGTGTATCCATCTATCCCTACGTGAATGTCCGGATACGCGATCAGGATTCCAGCAACTTTTGCCAAGCGCTCTCGCGCCGACGGCTGGAGATCCGCTTTTCCAGTGTCGAAGAGAACGTCTGGCATATTCACGATCAGTCCTCGTGCGGTATCCCTGGTCTCCAAAACCTGATTCAGTTGCTGCAGCATGCGGGCACGCATCTGGGCTTTATCGCTTTCCGCCTGCTGGGCCTGTTGCGTAGCCTGCTGCCGCGCTAACTCGGATTGCTGCCGAGCTTGTTCTGCCTGCGCCGCTTGAGCTTGAGATTGCTGCGCTTGTGCCTGAGCTTGAGCGGCTGCAGCCTGCTGCGCTTGCGCATCAGCTTGAGCCTGTGCCGTCTGGTCTGCAGCAGCCTCGCGTTCCTCTGCTCGCGCGTCCTGCTCGCGCTTGATCGACATCACCCGCGCTTCTTCCGCGGTCTGGGTTGCTTCTCGAGCGACTGTTCCAATCGGACCGCCGCCCTGCTTCCGCCGATAATAATCCTCGGCCTGGTTCAAAAGATCCTGCGCCTTCTGCAATTCGGAAGCCGCATATTGACCCGCGCCAGCATCTTTGGCTATCCGCACTGCATTCCTGGCTTCGAGCAAATCGAGAGGTGTCTTATTGCTGACTTCGTAGACCGGTGAGTTGATGGGCTGCACTTGGGAGTTGTAGGTATCGCGAGAAATAAGCTCGAACTTTACGTCCACTGGCTCGACCCCGCCTTTGGTGTCGTGCCGAATCACATTCTGCGCCACAACTAAGTCGCTAGGCTGAGTGACCGCGAAATAAGGTTCCACAGTTACCACCATGGCAAACGCCTGCAAATCCGTCGTTGTCTGTACCGAGCTCTTGCCGTCATGAACAATGAGCTCGCCCAGGTTTCGTGGCCGTCCCTCGGGAGTGATTGCCCAAAGGACATAGGTAAGGTAGGCCAACCCAAAAGTGTTCGCAGGCCGCAAGTGCTCGACACTGGCTTCGATTTTCACGCCGCCGGCTTTGCCTTCGACCTTAGCTTCTCCCTTTAGCTCAGAGTCCAGGTCAGTGCCTTTCAGATCTACTTTGGTAGAGCCTTTGTGGCGATAGTCCACGGCTTGGGTGCTGCGCGAGACCACGCTCATGTGATATCCGGAAGCCTGATCACCCTTCACCGCGGTGCTCTGTTGGGAGAATGCCGGTGACGCGAGAAAGGCGAGCGTCAGAACGGCTAACGAAGTCGGATAATTTCCAAGTTTAATCACGATGCCTCCTGGCAATATTACTGCGCACGATTCGGAACCTTGTTGCCCCCGGCCTGCACACCAAGGGCCTTCTATCCTCGATAACTCGAATCAGCAACACACCCCCTGCGACGACGAGCAGCAGAGGGACAAAACCGCCCACGCTGTAAGAACTCACTAGGCCGAGCAACCACAGAATTCGCAAGATCGCAAAATTGTCCAAAGCACACATGCGTCTTCCCGGCTAACTGTCCGCGTCGAAATGTTTGCCAACATAAGAATGAGCTAAGAGAGCGCTCAACCCCAATACGGAAGAGACCGTAGATTGGCAAAACATTTCACGGACGACCTACGCCGGGACTAACTCGCACGCGGGAGGGGCTTATCCGTCTTCTGCCAGTCGGCACGGGCCTCTCCGGTCGAAGCGATATCCGTGGCCCCGGTGCGTTCCAGGACATCTTTCGCCTTCTTGGTCCAGTTCGAATCGTCGCAGTGGACGGACAGCAAGATCCCACCTTCCTTGATCCGGCCTTCGTAGCGCTTGGCTTCATACTCTGGGATACCGATGCCGATGAGTGCTCCAGCAATACCGCCAATCGCACCGCCAACGCCGACCCCGGTTAAGGCAGCTACAATGGGTCCCGCTGCGATGAGGGGGCCTACCCCAGGGATCGGCAGCGCACCAATGCCTGCGAGCCAGCCCAAAGCTCCGCCAACAACGGCGCCGGTCGTGACGCCGGTAGCTGTTCCTTCCGGCGCCTTGGTGCTCTTTTCTGCCGCGAAGTCTTTTGTGCCCCGGTTTTCGGGAAAGAGAACCGAGATGTCCGTATGCGAAAGCCCTCGGCCCGCAATAGATCGACGGCATACTCAACATCGGCTTGAGTCCGATAAATTCCGAATGCTGCTGTATTTTTTCCGGCCATGAAAGAAACTCCTTCGGCGGTTAGAGGTTAGTCGTTCCTCGACCGCGGCATCTAGGATGGCAACCAGGGAACCGGGGATAGCCACTCGGAGGGGAATAGATACGGACTATCCTAATGCAATGACGGGTTGACCGGAGTGATTGTCGATGCGGTGTTGACAGAATGATTCGGGTTGGTCACTTTCAGCTTTTCTAATTCCTCTTGAGCTGTTCTCCACGCCTTCGAATTCTTCTTCGTCGTAATTGGGGCATTCGGATCGGAGTAGAAGCTGAGAATGTTTTGGCGAAGCTGAGGAGTTGCCTGATCAAAGTCACGCTTTGCCAGATCGTTTAGAAGATGGGCATAGGTCTTATCCGCCAGAGAATATTCTCCAGCTCGAGTCTCGCGGCCGGTATCGAAATCCGTGTCCGCGAGTCTGAGTTGCACTTGTCTTTGCTGGCGTAACAGCGCGCCATAATCGTCCACGGTCTTGTTGATGCTCTTGATATACATGTCCTCGGTCTGCGTGGTGGGAATTTTAAAAGCCACCGCCTTGAATGGGCCTACCTTTGGGACAATTTTCAAGAACAACGCGAGCACCCGACTTCCAAATCCTGGCTTCCGGTATCCATCTCCCCATTCTTTCTGATACTGGGCCCGGGAGAGGTGATAAAGAAATTCCTTTTCGTTGAAGTTAGGCGTATCGTGGACGATCTCCTTGCGACGCGATATTAAGGCAACGCGAGTCATGTCGGGGATGAGTTTGCTGATGGCACGCCGAAAGGTTCCAATCGCCAGGTCTTCGTTGTGCATAACATCTTGCAGTTGGAGACCATAAGTATCTGCGAAAGCGCGTTCAAGCAGAGGCTTGGAAATGTTGAAGCCAATAAAATCGTGGAAGTTGTCGGAAGTGTACCGGTTTTTCGCCACCTGCACCATATCGAAGCCGAACTCAGTTCGAATGTGAGCGGTGGGATTGTCGACGTAAGTTACTTCGGGGCCATATTTCCTTCGCAACTTGGGAAAAGTTATCGCGACAACGCGATTGATGGTTGGGTGGCCACTGTTATCAGAAGCGTAGTGTGCAAGCGCTCCCAACGCGAAGGCGTATTCATCGAGGTTGGAAGACTCCTGGATGAGAGCCATTACAAAATCACCGCTGCGCACGTAATGCACTAAATCGCTGAAATACTTGCTCCCAAACGGATAGTAACCCATGTCCTGAATTACGCTTCCACCGTACGCGTAAGAATGGGCTTGCTTTAAATCCTCTTCGCTCGCCTGGGGAAAGCGCTCAAGCAGCATGGGTCGAAGCTGATCCTTCCACAGCAAATCGACTATCTCTTCGTGGGTAAGTACCGAATATCCGTTTCCGAATCCGGAGCAGAGCAACACGAACAACAGGAAGGCGACGACTCTCGAGACCACCTGTCGAGTTGATCGCATAATCCAGTACTTTAGATTGCGGTTCTCCGTCCGCTCACGAGGTTGATTACGAGAACCACCAACGCCAGGACCAGGAGAATGTGAATGAACCCTCCCAATGTGTAAGAACTCACCAGTCCTAACAACCACAGCACGAGCAGTACAACGAATATTGTCCAAAGCATGTCAGGCTCCTCTTCTTAATTAAACGGATTGGGGTTCTGCGCCCATATTCCGCATAGGTCGCATCGCTAGCAGAGGATAGGTCCGTCCGGGTGGTTACGCCATCAGGTGGAAGTGGTACATGGCCACCGTACTCGTTGTACCTGGGTTTGCACATGTCTACGGGCATTTCGCGGGTTAACTACGGCTCGAACTGGATTGGCAGGCATCCGCCCAGGAATTATGGTCAAGATGCAAGTGGTTGGCGGGGCGGTTTGGATCTCGATCCTTTCGTCGGCCAAGTCCGATCCAACGTAAGGAGCAATCTCGTGAACTTCAAACCCGGTGTAAGGAAATTCCTTCTCGTAAGCTCGCTACTGGGCGGTGCTTGGGTATTTGCTCAGGATTCAACTGCGGTTCCAGCCGACAACACAAAGGTTAACCAGCGCGATCAGAACGCAAGCGAGCCCACAGCAGACCAACAGAGGAACAAAACGTCGGACCGCGATATGACGCAGCAGATTCGCAAGGCGATCGTAAAAGACCAGTCTCTGTCGACCTATGCCCATAACGTGAAAATCATTACGCAGAACGGTCAAGTGACCCTGAAAGGACCCGTAGGATCGGACGACGAGAAGCGAGCGGTTGAAGCAAAGGCTGCTGAAGTAGCCGAACAAAATAATGTAACCAGCCAGTTGGACGTTGAAGCTAAGAAATGATCGCATTCAAGGAGAATTCATAATGTCAGGAAAAAACACAGCAGTTTTCGGCATCTATCCGAGCTACACCACGGTGGAAATGGGTGTCGAGGGCCTGAAGTCAGCGGGATTCAGCAATCGGGACATTTCCGTACTGCTTCCAGAGAGTTCGGGATCGAGAGACTTCGCACACGAGAAAGGTACGAAAGCTCCGGAAGGAGCCACAACTGGAGCCGGAACTGGAGTCGTGCTCGGCGGCGCAATGGGATGGCTGCTGGGTGTTGGTGCCCTCGCGATTCCGGGGCTGGGGCCATTTATCGCAGCCGGACCGATCATGGCTGCCCTCGCGGGCGCGGGCGTCGGAGGGGCGGTTGGTGGCGTCACCGGAGCTCTGATTGGGATGGGTATTCCGGAATACGAAGCGAAGCGCTACGAAGGCAGGGTCAAAGACGGCGGCATTCTGCTCTCCGTGCACTGCGACAGCTCCGAATGGATAAAACGGGCGAAGCAAGTCCTGGAACGAACAGGTGCCCAGAATGTTTCGTCGAGTGGAGAGGCTAGTTCATCAGACGATGCCAAGAGCAGAAGGGATCTGCCTCGCGCGGTTTAGTTAGGAGCCGGGCTTAATAGCGAACACCATAAAAAATAAGCGGGCTTAACAGCGAACACTATAAACAATAAAAGGAGAAGATCAAATGAACTCGGACCAACTGCAGGGCAAATGGAAACAGATGAAAGGTTCGGTAAAGGAACGCTGGGGCAAATTGACCGACGATGACATCAACGTAATCGACGGGAAGCACGATCAATTGGTCGGGAAGATTCAAGAGCGATACGGCATCGCGCGCGAGGCGGCTCAAAAGCAGGTTGATGAGTGGAACGCTGTCGACTCCCATCAGGCTGAGTTGGACCAAAGACGCAAGGCAAGCTAGCACGAAATAGCACGCATATCGATGGGGACCGCTTCACGGGTCCCTTTATTTCTTGCAGGACATCTCGAAAGACAAACGATCTACAGGGGCTGCTGTAGGTCCTCCCAACTACTGGGAACGGAAATCTCATGGAAGCGGGTAGAAATTTCACGGCTGCGGAGTGGCAGCTGGGAATCTCTTGAAAAGAAAGACAACATCGCGATGGCAATTCAGTTGCCCCGATTCGTCCCGTGGGCATCATCCTTCTGAAGCTCTGATATGAAACAAAAGTTCGCTTGGATTGGGTTGGCTTTCCTCTTCGTTGTCGCGCCCTTGGCATTCTCGCAGGACGGAAATCCGCAGCCTTGCCCTCACGTCGAACCGGGAGCTCTGGGATGCGAGCCGGTCGCGTGGTCCCGACTACAAGAGCCCATGCCGCTACCTGAGTCCGATGCAAAGCCCGAACCGCCCGCGGATCAGCAAGCGGGCCAATCGTCGAATTCCCCGGCTCAGCCACCAACACCCAAGCAAAGCACTACCGGCATCGTCGTGAAGCAAGGCGAGAAGTACGTTCTGAAGGCGGGAGACAACACGACCTACCAACTTGATGACCAGAGCAGAGCCGCGCGATATCAGGATAAGCAAGTGAAGGTCGTCGGCAGAGTGGATGCGGACAGCAATACTCTCCACATTGAGAGCATCGAAGTGGCGTCCTGATACTGTCCAGGGTAAGGCCAGTTCGCGACCGCGGCTACATGAGTGTATCGCACCAGAAAGAATACAGAACGAAGAACCACGACTTCAGGGATTTTCCTTGGGAGAGTGACATGGATTATCCCTTGATCGGAGGTTCTGTGAACACCAAAGCAACCGTTCTATGTCTTGTTCTGCTCTCCGCAACTTGGATAGTGGCTCAGAGCACTGGTTCCGGGAACGCCGGATCGGGAGCCGGGCACGCCGGGACGGCTGGTCAGAGCAACACGCCAGGGCAGACGACCTCTCCCGGAAACACGAATCTAGCCTCGGGCACCGCTGCGCCGACTCCCGGCACTGTTACGCCCACACCGGGTACCGCAGCGCCGACACCCGGAACTGCTAGTCCCAACCCTGGAACCGCTCCCAACACCAACAGCTCTACACGGCAACCGCCGAACGGCACGCCGGCGCCAGGCACAACCTCACCGGGGTCGGAAACTCCTGGGGCTACCACCCCGCCACCAGAGCAACCGGTCCCCAGCAACCAGCCACCAAACAATCAGTCACCAAACCATGGCACGATTGGGAGCCCGTCCGCGCGACCTTCGAAGTAGTGGAATCCAGAGCGCGAAGTTCAGTGCAGGGAGTTCCGTTGTTCTGTCCGAACAACTTCGGAACTCCTGCACAAGCTGCAGAATGACTCGAACAACCTGGTCGACTTACGCTGCCGAGCCCGGATTTTGATATTGCGTTGGTACTTGTACCTGAATGATGTTGTTCTTCACTGCGTAAACAACCAGATCTCGGATCGAATGGAAACCAAGTTTCCGCATGATGTTGCTGCGATGCGTCTCGGCAGTTTTTGTGCTTAAATTGAGCACGCAAGCTACTTCCTTCGAACTTTTCCCCTCGGCGAGAAGCTGAATGACTTCGCGCTCCCGCGCCGTCAATTTCGGCAACCGCGGAGGTTCGCTGTTTGAGCCGTTGTGTCCTTTATCCAGAAAACCCGCCAGCACCATATCGTTTACGCGGGGAGTAAAGAACATCCGGTTGCGCTGCAGTGCCTCGACCGCGGAAACCAGGTCTCGGGCAGCGTCGGATTTCAGGACAAACCCTCGAGCGCCCGCGTCCAGAGCCTCCCGTATGACCTGGTCTGAGTCCGTGATGGTGAGAACGATGACCTTGCACTGAGGGTCATGTTGCGTCAACTGCCGGGTCGCCGCCAAACCATTGAGATTCGGCATCCCGACATCGAGGATCACGATGTCGGGTTTCAATTGACCTGCCTTTTCGATGGCTTCGCGCCCGTCCTTCGCTTCGGCGCAAATTTCCCAACCCTCGTGCGCCTGCAAAAGCGCACACAAGCCGCGCCGTACAACTTCATGATCGTCAGCTATCAAAATTCGCAGCTTCATATTCTCACCTCGGCAAGTTTTGTAACGATTCAATCGCCGGACAAAAACTCGACCTCAGACGGACTCCGCGGAGTGCACATTCAATGCCGTAAACGGCAGATGCTGGCTAACCGCCTCAACCGCCGCCAATAAATCGCGAGACGCGTTGGACTTCACAACATAGCCCCGGGCTCCCGCTTCCATCGCCTCACGCATCATGTGCGGAGAGTCATGTTGAGTGACAATCAGGATTTCGGATGCCGGCGCCTTTTTGCGGATCAGCCGACATGCTTCCAGTCCACTCATATTCGGCATTGTTATGTCGAGTACCACGACGTCAGGCTTCAGATTGGCCGCCTTCGCGACGGCTTCAATTCCGTCCGCAGCTTCATCGACAATTTCCCAACTAGGATTTCCCCCCAGCAAAGTCCTCAGCCCGTGTCTTACAACTGGGTGGTCGTCCACAACCAAAATGCGAACTGTCATAAATTCGTTTCTAGCTCCGGGGGAGGGCTGAAAACCGTTCTTCAGAGTATCTCGATGTACTATTCCTCCACGACATAATCTGACTTTTCGGCCCGTATCACGGCATCACCACAACGTTCTTATGCACTCTGGGCGCAATCGGGTGGAACCGGTATTGCGATTCGCACCGATGTACCCGTGCTGCCCGACTCAATTTGAATCGTTCCCCCTAGCTCACGTGCCCGCTCGTGCATACTCATAAGGCCAACGCCCGTGCCTGTACCCGCCTCACGAAACCGGTCGAGCATTTCTTGAGGCATTCCATGTCCATTGTCATTCACTTCCAAAATCACTTGTCCGGCCGATCGCTGGATCAGAATATCCGCCGTGGAAGCACCGGAATGGCGATGGACATTGGTCAAAGCTTCCTGCAGCACCCGAAAGAGCGCGAGTTCGATCGCGTCGGGCAAACGGACCGGATCGTTGGGCGCATCGAGCGTCAACTTCAATCCGCTTCTGAGACCAAAGCCCTCGACATACCACCGGGCCGCTGAGGCAATTCCCACCGCGTCCATGGTAGGCGGATGCAGCAGATAGGAAAGAGTCCGAACTTCAGCAATGCATCGTTCCATCAACTCTTCCGATTGCGACCACAATTCCGTCTCCACCGGAGATCGCCGCCGCAGTATTTCAACGTTAAGCTTCAACGCCACTAAGTACTGCCCCAAACTATCGTGCAGCTCGCGGGCAATTCGGCGTCGTTCAGTGTCTTGCAAATTGAGCAACCTTGAGGAGAGTTGTCGCAAAGCAGCAGTGCGTTGCTCCACCAAAGATTCGAGCTCGGATTGGCTGCGCCGGAGTTTTTCCTCGACCAGGCGGCGTTCTGCGACCTCGGTCTCAAGAGCCGCCGCTTTTTGCTGCAAGTGTGCGATGCCACGAAGGCGTTCATCTTCACTCACCAGCGCGGTGTAGCTCTCGCCGGGAATTACCGCCGAGTGTTGGGCGCAGATTTTGAGAAGCAGATCACCGTGTTCCTCACGGCTAAAACTGTACATCGGATAAGCGCAACGGAGAGAAAAGGTGTGGGTGCGGGCCAAGTCATTCCACAATTCCTCGAGCCGGATCGCGGCGTCAGCCTTGCCTTCCATCCACAACAGAGCGACCATTTCTCCAAACGCAGCCACACGGCGAGCTTCGCTGCCGTTTGTGGCCCTGACTCTTTCAATCAATCCGCCCACTACCTCGGCGAAACGGGCCATGTCAGGCCAGCCATCCACCATGAATTTTGCAAGAGTCTCGGTTGCATCCAGCGCCACGTATCGTCCCTGTGCCACCGCCCAGGTCGTGTCCAGGCCCCCCATCTTCAACCGTCGGGCCAAGCCATCACGGTGTTCCTTGGTGGCGATAACGAGAGCGGCTTCTCCTGCTCCCAGAGCGGTCCCAATGAATCGGCTTAATTCGTCCAGGAGGAAACCATCGTCGCCGTAGAACTGCACTATATGCGCTGGGTTTTGCTGGTCGGCCCAATGCGCGAGTGGTGCCATAGATACAACATCCGAACTGTTGGCGGCGCTCATATTGATGCGAACCTCGGTTGTTTCTGTGGCACCCACCTTCGTGTGCCAAGATGAGACGAAATTCCAAATAAGTGTGATTCTAGTTCGTACAATCTCATGTGGGATATACAGGGAACCCTGTAGGCCCCTCCCGGAATGACTGCAGGACTGGCTGAAAGGCGCACCGCAATCAACGCAGAGGGCCCGCGAAGTCGTCATTTGGTCCCGCTCTCGGCCTTCCAGATATAAAAGTTGCTTTCGTCTGACAGCGTCTCAATCCCCAAGCCTCTTGAAGCTGAGGCGCGATGGACAGCGGATCGCAGATTCGCCAAAGTAATTCCATCCAACTCCGCTAATGGGATCCTGATCGCCGAACCGCTGGGCAACGTTTGCAAGTCCTCGAAGACTCCCTGCAGCAGATCGTGATGTTTTCCGCGTCGACTCCTTCTAAGATTCGCGAGAATCACGCGATCATAATTCAGAGCAGGCTTTTGGTTCTTTGCGGATTCTTTAGTCATACGTTGGGCATCCCCCAAAAGCAATATTAGTAGTTTCTTATAAAATTCCCCCTCTGAGTTTGTCAAGATTTTTTTGTTGCACGCCGGATACTTTTATCATATAGGTTAAGTCATTCGCGATCCTCCCACGGCGCCTTAGTTTCTGCCGGTTTCTTTAATTCTTGCGAATGTTCTTTTTCCACCCTTTTTTAGTGTGGGCTGTATGCTGCGCCTAGACTGTAGGAGAAGAGAGAGAATGACAACAAGTCCATCGTGGCAGGAATTATATCGGGCAGCTCTGCTGGAGGTTCACCATGAAGAATTGCGACAGCGAATTGACGAGGCGGAAAAGGCCATTTATCAACGAAGCCAAGAGCTAAAGGAAAGCGGTAGCTTATTCGGCGAGGAGCAGCAGGCGATGGCAGACGCGATTCGAGCATTGCGTCTCCTTGTCCAAACGGAATGCCGGAGTTCAACGGGGACTAGTGCACTTCAAAGGGAAGTGGCATCGTGAACCGCTCTTCCCGTTTTAGAACCAGGTGTTTCAAAACCCAGCGTTCGAGAGCCGGAAATTGCCGCAACTTGCTCGTTCCATCGCGGGTTAGAAGGGAAGTGATGGCGGAAAACCTTAATAAAGTGTGGCTTGAACTCCGTCGGCACGCCACCATCGAGCCGGATCCACAGAAGTTAGGGCAACTCGCGGCCGAGATGGAGAGAGATAAGCAGGTAGAAGTTTCTTCCACATAACGGAATGTCACCATCCGAGAGCTTGGATCAACCCATGTCACGGCAAATGCCACCGCGTAAGAGAGCGCAAGTGGCGTTCGCATCGGCTGTGATTCTGCTGTTTCTCAGCGGGGTGGCAACCTATCTCACCATCGTGCGCCTCCTGCAAACTGAGAAGTGGGTGGTTCATAGTCACGAAGTTCAGGCCGCTCTGGGAAATGTAGATTCGGCGGTCGTGGGTGTGGGACGTGCTTGCTCCGGATACGTGATTACTGGCGGTGCTGACTTTTTCAATAGCTTTGAAGTTGCACTTCCGAAGGTTTCCCGGGCTCTTCAAGACGTAAGAGACCTGACCATAGACAATCCAGAGCAGCAGAAACTATGCACGCGTCTGGAAGAGCTGACAGCGCGCAGAGTAGCCCTGTTTCGAGAGTCCGTCGAGCTCAAGATGACTGCCCCTCACGACCAGCAAGGGCAAGCCGATGTATCCCGTCGCGGCTTGCCACTTGGTTCCGCAATCACATCGACCATGCAGCAAATGCGCGACGAAGAACAAAGGCTATTGGGTGTTCGTACGACATCTTCTAAACACCTGTTCATTTTAGCAGTCGTTGTCTTGATGGTCACATTTATTCTGGCCCTGATCATGTTCTCCGTCCATTATCAGCTTCTTACTGCGGAGCTTGATGCCCGCGAACAAGCGGAGCGCACCGTTCGTGATAGTGAAAAATCGCTACGCAGTCTCACCGGGCGCCTACTGCAACTGCAAGATGAGGAACGCCGAAGATTCTCCCGCGAACTTCACGATAGTTTGGGCCAATACTTGGCGGCCGTAAAGATGAATCTGGACATGTTCTCGAATTCGCAGCCTAGCAATAAGCTCTTGTCGGAAGCGATTCATCTTCTGGATCAGTCGATTGCTGAAACCCGGACAATTTCGCATCTTCTGCACCCCCCACTTCTGGATGAAGCGGGATTCTCGTCGGCCGCGAAATGGTATCTGGATGGATTTGCACAGCGCAGCGGAATCGCGGTGAAGGCGGATCTGCCGAACGACTTGGGCCGTTTGCCCAAGCCGGTCGAGCTGGGGCTTTTTCGGGTACTGCAGGAGAGTTTGACCAACATTCACCGTCATTCGGGCAGTTCAAGAGCCGAAGTCGCTCTCCAGCTTTTCCCCGACAAAGTCGTTCTTGAGGTACGGGACTTCGGACATGGTATTCCCCCGGTACGGCTAAAGAACTTTCAGGCCGTCGGAACCAACTTTGGGGTGGGCCTCGCCGGAATGCGGGAGCGCCTGCGCGAACTAGGGGGTCAGCTGGAGATTCGGTCAGAGCACGGCACTATCATTTCAGTAACCATGCCGCTCCGGGAATCAGCGAAAGCTGTCGATGCTTCGGCTGCCGACTGAAGTTCAATTGGGGAAGTAGGTTTCCTCGCGAAGCAAAGCACCCACCGCATCGACTACGGAGTGGATGTTCCCCTTTGCGCAAGCGCCACGTATCCCAACTTTTCGCGCCTCTTCGCTCAATTGTTTGGAGAGATGAATGGTCACCATCAGAATCGGGGTTTTCGGTGAAAGCTCGACGATGTGGCGGGCCGCATCCAAGCCATTCATCTCAGGCATCTGGAAATCGATCACAATCAGGTCAGGCTTCGCCTCCCGGAACCGCTCGACTGCTTCCTTGCCGTTACCGGCCTCATCACAAACGAGCCAATCACCGTGGTGATCCAGCAAGCCGCGAAGACAACTTCGTATGGTCGGGCTGTCGTCCGCTACGAGGATCCGAACCACCGAAACCTCCCCCATCCCAGCCGTCGATTCAACGGCCTCATTTCTCGACGCTTATTGAAGGCTATCGCCTGCAGGCAAACCGAACAATACACTGGACGCCTTATAGCGCAGGAAAGCTGCTGATTTTGCAATCAGGTCCTCGTCAGGAGTCAACTCGCGAGAGAGGTGAATTCGAAGCTGGCTAGAAAACCTGCGCGATCCCATTGCGGAGAGCATAGAGGGTCAGGTCGGCAACAGAATGCAGGTCGAGCTTGCGCATGATGTTGGTGCGGTGGGTTTCGGCTGTCTTTACGCTGAGGTTCAAAGCTACCGCCACTTCCTTGCTGGTTTTTCCTTCCGCTAGAAGCTGCACCACTTCGCGCTCGCGCGGGGTGAGGCGACTCCTGGAAGGAGGCGCCTCTTTCTGGTCTGGGTTTAAGTATGCGCCCACCACTATTTCCGTGACCTGGCTGGTAAAGAAAGTTCTTTGGTCCTGCACGGCCTCTACCGCCGTTACGAGGTCACGACCCGCGTCCGATTTTAAAAGAAAGCCGCGAGCTCCCGCAGCCAGTATTTCGTTGACGACCTGTTGTGAGTAGTGCATGGTCAGGATGAGGATGTGGGTCGCGGGAGAATTCGCCAGAATTTGTCGCGCCGCATCTATGCCATTCAGGTTCGGCATTCCGATGTCAAGCAGGACCAGGTCTGGTTTCAGTTCTCTGGTTTTCTCGACTGCTTCGCGCCCGTCCCCCGCCTCGCCGCACACCTCCCATCCCGGACGATGTTCGAGCAGAGCACGGATCCCTCGCCGAACGACTTCGTGATCATCCGCGATCAGAATCCGAAAATCCTTCATGCCTTATCCCCGGTTAGCCTGGCCTGGCCTACTTCGCCTTTTCCGACACCGAATCTGTGCACAAGATGTGCCAAACAGACACCGTATGAAATTCCGTGACCTCACGCCACTTAACTAACCGCCCACAAGGCGGTCGCGTGTAATTTTGTCCAGGCATCGCAGTCCAATACCGACAGCTATCCCTCAAAGACCATACGTTCATGAGGTGCGAGTATCGATCGGCTAGATGCTTTAGATTGCGGCAGGAAAGCCTGTAACGGAGATGCCCGGCCGGGAGAGGGAACGTGACTGGCCTGACAGTCGTTCCGCTTTGGTCGAGTCCAAGGCAGGGAAACGACAAAAACCTGCGCCGTCTCCGCTCCCGGCTGGAACTTTCGCGAGGCTAACACGAAACGGACGCTATTGAAATCGGGTTTTTCACATGCAAAGCGCTCAAGGTAGCGTCAAAGATGCTATGTGCAACCTTCGGAACATCGCCATGCAGCGCGCGCAAAACCCCCCGGTACAGGATTCACTGTATTCACTTTTTTACCCTGTTCTACCAATATAACGCTTGTATAACGCTTGCAATTCATCTGGGGGTAAGCGTGGAAGCTCGGATACGCAAAACTCTGTCTGGTAACGATTGGAAAGAGCTCTATAAGGCCGCGATTTTCGAGGATGACAGTGTCAAACTCATGGCGCGCATTGCTGAAGCGGAGAGGGCTCTGGCAGACCGAGCCGCTGAACTATTCGGCTCAAACGAGACTCCAGCTCGTGAACAACAGGCGATGGAAAACGCCGCCTATTTCTTGCGGCTCCTGCGGAAAACAAGCGGAACGCCTAACGCTTCATATAAACCTTCCGGCCCTCCTCAAATTTCCGCGCAGCAACTATGCGGATGAACTAAGCACTTTGTTTTTCCGAACTGCGAAAGTTTTACACACCACCCCTGAACCGTGCCTATTTGCAATGAACAACTTAATGTTCTGGCATGGTAGTTGCCTTCAATAGTCGCGGTTTCACATTAGCGGAATCAGGGAGCGCGGAAATGGCTGAAGGCAATCGCACTGACTGGCGGCAACTTTGCGCCGCCGCCGCTACGGAAACGGACTCTGAAACGCTAGCCAATCTCGTCCACCAACTTATCAAAGCCCTGGACGAGCGTGGGAACGGATTCGCATCGCCCACGCAACTTGACCAATGTGGCCAGCAGTAACGCCGCATGGCCCCAACCATACCAGCCCGTTGAACTCCTGTCACACTCGGCCCATCAGTACCAGAATAAGCAAAATCAGAAGCACGAGACCCAGCCCGCCGCTTGGGTAGTATCCCCACCCAGTGCTGTATGGCCACGTGGGTAACGCGCCCAACACCAATAGCACCAAAATAATCAGCAGAATCGTTGACATTCATTCGTTCCTTTAAGCAGAAGTCACCTGGCGGGTGAAGCCGGTGCGCTTTCAGATGTCCCCACGTCCAAGAACAACTACTCATGGATCGGGACTAAGCCGGGCCGTTCAGACACGCGCATCCGGCTCACCAGAGTAAGGCTACAGCATCGCAAGGCGGACCTCACATCGGGCTGATCGGGTACAGCGCGTCGTTTCGTGCTGTACCGCTGAAGGATTTTGGAGGCACGCGTGGCGGCAGGTTAAACGTCAAACACGCGGTAGGCGGCCGGCGGTTTCTGCGATTGAAGGAGCGTGATGGCTACGTTATGGACTGGAATTCCGGCTGTCGTGTGGCCATTCAACTTTCCGTTGTGAGCATGTCCGTGCACCACCAGATCGGCGCCATGCCGGTCGATTACTTCCGCCAGCCGTGAGCTTCCAAGAAAAGGAGAAATCTCCGGCGCTTCTCCTTCAATCGTCGCCGCGATAGGCGCGTAATGCAGCACGACAACGCGCTTCGTGGTGCGGAGCTGTGCCATCGCCCGCTCTAGCTTTAGAGCTTCATCGACCGACGCCCGCACAAATGCTTTGATCTCAGGTTCGCCAAACGCGGTCAAAGCTCCGCGCCCAAAGCCTCCCACAAACCCTTTGGTACCCGCAAAGCCAACCCCGTCGCGCTCGTAGGCGCTCCCATCCAACACCTTGATGCCTTCCGCCGTCATCATGCGAATCAACTCAGCCGATTGCTCGCTTTCATAATCGTGGTTTCCTAGTACGGCGACAATGGGAACGCGCAGTCGCACCATAGTATTCAGCAAGGGTTCCATTTCAGCAGGCCGGCCGTAGTTGGTTAGATCTCCCGCGATGATGAGCAAGTCAGCGTCGTTGCGAACCTTGTCAAGCTGATCGCGCAAGACCGTGGCACTCTGCGGCGCGAAGTGCAAATCGGCAGTTGCGGCAATCCTCATAGTCCATCTATTTCTTTTCTTTCGTTACGCCACAAGCTTCACACCCCACAGACGTTATGTTGTATTACCGGTTCTGGACAACCTGCGGGATCGATACTCTTGTAGGACATCGTCGAGTCCCCATTCCTTTACGTCAATGGCGAACATGTTGTCATCGATAAGGCTGCCGCGAAATTTACCTTTCCCGTCGGGTTGTAAGACTAGCTTGAGAAATCGTCCGAGAAGGTCTTGCCACAAAACCACGGGGACGAAGTGTGTTTGTGCAGGATAAACGTATCGGAACAGGACCAGGGCCCACAGCAGCATTTCCCAATGCTCTCCGGCAAGGTGAAGAATGCGACCCCAGTCCAGGTTTCCTGCTGTCCCATAAATGATGTGGGCAATGTCCGCTCCATCAAACCTTTCACGCCTGCTTACAAAAAGCTTGGACACAAGCAATTCCTCCGGCGCCAATACCCGGGTTTGGATGCCGAGCACGGATGCTGGCTGCGAGTTGCGAATCCAGGAATCATCGACGCTGAAGACGGCATTGCTCATGCCAGTGATGAGGTCTACAAAATAGTTATCGCGATGAACTTTGGCCAGCCATACGGGATCGCAGACTTCACACTGAAATCCATGTTGTTGCAGCCATTTGAGTGCAGGGGACCAATTCTCTGAGGTCAGGAAAAGGTCCAGGTCTTTGGTAGTCCGGCATATTCCGGTGTGCTCGAGCAATGCGTAGGCGCCGGCCACAGCGTGTGGAATGCGCTGTCGCTCAAGCGCCACGAGTACTTCTCTAGCCAGTGCTTCTTGCTCTTCCGGAAGTTCCGCGGGAACCGACGAGGTTACTGGCAGAGTCACTGGAATTTTGTCAGCTGGTTCAGCCACAGTCTGCCCCTCCCGTTGTCTACCGCGCTTAATAGAGAGCGGCCGTTACTCGCGGCGAATCGCGATGCGCGCTCATAAGATGCCGCAAAAATGAATAACGGCCAGGCTCCCAGACCTGGCCGTCGCCGGAGCGCGGTTTGCTACTGGCGGTGTGTGTTTGCTGATGCAGTGTTGGTCGGCGCCGCCGTGTCGACCTTGCCTTGCTCTCGTGCTTGAGTGGAATACTTCTTCACCGCCGCCAGGAAGGGCTCGCTTGCCGGGGGAGGTGCAACCTTGCCACCCAAAATGTCCGCGAAGGGAATCGGTTTGCCGTAGAGTAAGCTCGTCTCATCCTTATCTTGGTTGACGACAGCGCCGCTTAAATCGATGCCGGCAAAAACACCGCGAGCTCGGGAATAGGTCAGTACTTCTGCCCTCATCGAGATATCGGTGTCGGCAGCGGTGTCGCGGCCAACCGGTCCTGCGGCGGCCGAAGCGTCTGCCCCAAGTTTGAACTTGCTGGAAAGCAGGTGCTGCATTCCCTGGTCATTGGTTACAACCATTACGAGATCGATTGCTTGTCCGCCGAGCTGCAATCCCCAACTGCCGCCGGTGATGGTAATCGGTGCGGGAGCACTCCATCCTTTAGCTGTCCTGCAGGTGGCAACGCCCTTCCCGTGCTGACCACCGAAGACGAACGCAACCTTAACGACGGAGGGCACTACAGCGATGCACTTTGCGTGATCCATGACACCGTCGGGGATCGCCTTATCAGGAGTTGCCATGATTTCGTTAAGGACCTCAGCCGATTTCACAATGCGCTTACTGATATCAGATTGATCTTTGTCATCGTCCGCGGCCCAGGTCATGCTGGCCAGAATCAAAACTACGCTGGCGAGCGTCAGGAGGTATTTTGGTACTGCACCATTTCCTAGTCTCATCTCAAACCTTTTCCGCCCTGTGTGGGCACGCAGAAATTTCTTTCCTCTAAACTCTATCGGTGTGTATCAGTTCCATTCCATCCGGTTGATCCCGTACATGGGTCGTGTCCATGCCTTAGTTTTCGAGCTCATATCGCCGGTCCTGCCAGTTGGGGCATTCCCGGAGCGGTGGGCAGAGCTAAATCGTCAATTGCCCAGTCCCACGTCTCAAAGAGTGGTCTTGCAGGTTGGGTGCGCGAACGCTCCGTCTTCGTGGTTGCAGGCCGGGCTTCCGAACGCGCCAGCAACTCACGAATTCGCAACTTCGCTTTGTGGAGTTGCGACTTTGAATTTCCTACCGAGCAGCCGAGCATCTCGGCAATTTCCTGATGCTCGTAGCCCTCGACTTCGTGCAGCAAGAAAATTGTCCGGTAACCGTGGGGAAGCTCTTTAATCGCGGACGCCAATGCCACTCGATCGACGCAACCTGCGAGACGATTGTCTCTGGTCCCATATTCGCGGCGTACCTTTGCGCCGTCGCTGTTGCTGTAGGGCTCATCCAGAGAAACCTGGCTTAACGACTTCTTGCGGAAGTGCATCAGCACCGTGTTTACCGCAATGCGGTGAAGCCATGTCGAAAACGCAGAGTCTCCACGAAAGGTGGCGATCTTGCGGAACACCTGCAAGAACGCGTCTTGGGTGAGATCTTCCGCTTCGGCGGCATTGTTGGTCATGCGCAAACATACGGAGTAGATCCGTGCCTTGTGCGCGTGAAATAACGCGGCAAACGCATCGGAGTCGCCCTGTTGGGCGCGCTTCACAACATTGGGATCCAGAGGAACTGTGCCCACGCTAGCAGAGTCGCTGTTCACCGGAGTCTCCTTTCCAGTCTCAAGTCCAGTTGATGTCGATCGAAAACTTGCCTTCGTCGCATTCACATTGTGGAGAGTAGAGTCGAAAACGGAATTGGTCTATCCGGTGCACCCTGTAGGCGTTTTTAGATGTTGCTGTATCGGATGGATGGTGCGCCAAAGCGTAATACTCGTTTTTCCTTAAACCCTACGCCATTTGTTTTACGGCGCCATTCTCTTTCTGTTTTATTCCCGCAATCCTGTGCTTCCAGATTCCCTTGTCTGAGCCAAGCAACTTGCTACAGAGAATCCTTACGAAGAGTACAGAGTCGGTGGGATTGTCCGCGCGTGACTAACGACCTAAGCTGCCCGCATGGAATGTTCCCTCAACGTGCCTACCTATCGAGCAGGAGCCGGCCGAACAATGCTGGCTCCTGCTTCTCGCCCTCTTCAGCGGGGTGGACGCCGCTCATGAGTGTGGTCGATCTGTAGTGCCATGTCCGGGTCGTTTAAATTGTTCCACTATCTATTTCCTGGAAGACGCAAAGTGAAAGTCAATTCTCTAAATGATCTCTATCTGGAACAACTCCAAAGACTTGTATGACGCGGAACAGCAATTGATCAAAGCTTTGCCGAAGATGGCGAAGGCATCTTCCTCGGCGGAAACTGCGTGGAGCTTTCGAGGAGCATCTCGAGAAACCAAAGAGCACGCTCGACGCATTGAAACCATTTTCGAGGGAATGGGAGGGAAGGCGAAGGGCCCCAAAGTGTAAGGCCATGGAAGGATTGTGAAGGAAGGCAGCGCAGTTATCGAAGAGGACATGGAAGATAGAGTGAAGGACGTGGCTCTGATCGCCGCCGCCCAGCGGTTGAACATTGCGAAATGGCTGGATACGGCTGCGCGCGGAGGTATGCCAGTCTGCTCGGCGACAGCAAGGCTGCGGCCCTTCTCGAGAAGGCACTGGAAGAGGAAAAGGTAGCGGACGAGGTGCTTGGAGGGATTGCCGAGGAAATCAATGTGGAAATTCCTCAGGACAGAATCAGGGAGCACAGCCGATGGGGAACAGGGCCGGTCAAAGATCGAAGCCGGCAGCCTGATCCGTAGGAGTTGGCACCGTCGGGAAAGATGCTTTCGTCCTTCCCACATCTTTTCCGATGGTGCGCTGCTACAGGTTTTTCAATTCGACTTTACAGAGTACTCCGGATCGTCATCCACTGCGCCGCAATCTAGGCTAGGGGGACGGAACCAACAGACAAGAAGTTTCGAACGGAGGCACTATGATCCACTGGGCACTGATGTTCTTGCTGGTTGCGTTCATCGCTGCAGTCTTTGGCTTCACCGGCATAGCTCTGGCCGCAGCGGGGATAGCGAAGCTCCTGTTTTTCATTTTCCTAGTGTTGTTTGTGATCACATTCGCTACACACCTGACGCGCACAGGCAGCACCAGAATCTAAATTTCAAATCCGTTGCAAGCATCCAATCGACCCGGCCACGGCAGTTGCCCCTGGCCGGGTCAATCCTTCTTCCAGCCCCAAACGCACTCGCTGGACGTTTCTTTTGATTCCGGCTAGGGAACGTCGTCGCGGGACCGACTCGTTGACGCCATAAGGGAACTGTCCGTGGCAAATACAGAATCGGCCCGATGGGTTTTTCGGAATGACAAGTTTACTCCTCAGAGCAGCCCCAACGCGAGGGGCAGAAGGCAGGCGTTGGATTGTACCTCGCCTCTTTAATACCGGCGCTTGCCTTCTGCCGTAATAGTCACGCATTCTGCTTTGCTCCAGTCCGAGCAGAGCGGAAACGAAACTGAAAAGGACCTCGGGAACAAGCAATCGAACCCGACAGGAACGGTGGATCCGTCTCAAAAGCATCCCTCCCACCAAGGCGGACAGAGCCCGAACCAGCAGGATCCGTCCAAGCAGAACCCTCCTCGCAGCGACGATTCGCGACAACGCGATAGTGAGGAGAGTTCCGAGCAGACTGGAAACCGCCGCGTATCATAGTCATTCCAGCTCAAGAGGGCCCCCAGCGAACCTGCTGGAGGACTATTCCCTTCCACCCCTTTCTCGAATCATCGCTAAATCACGGTGGAGTCTGGCTAACTCCTTTGAGGCTAGCTCTTACCGCCCAACCTCCTAAGGGCCTACAGTAAACACCCTAGAGCGAAGCTGTATCGTTCGTGATAAGAAATCCAACAAGGCCGAAGTTCTATCCCGTGTTTTGTGACACATTGGAATGGATGCCTGCACAAAGTGCGGCTAATCTGTCGCCGTGCTGATTTGGCAAGGAAGATCGCGACCTTTTCCGTCGGGACGCCGCATTTTCCGCACCAGGGATTGCATAGAACGGCTAACTCTCCGTTCATTTAAGAAGAAGAAGACCATGAAAAGAAATGACCGTAACGCAGCCACCGCGACCATAGAAAGCGCGCCCAAGACGAGCGGAGAGAACAATGGGCATTCGAGCGTAGCCGCCGCGCCCGCATCAGCTGATTTCACGGCGATCCTCGCGAGCCTGCAAACCATGCGCGATGGAGACTTTTCTGTACGTCTACCGGGTTCCTGGACGGGTCTCGCCGGCAAAATCGCCGACACCTTCAACGAGATTGTCGCTGCCAATCAGCAAATGGCGCAGGAGCTAAAACGTGTAGGGCAGGTCGTAGGCAAGGAGGGTCGAACCCGCGAACGAACGCGATTTCATGAGTCCAGGGGCGCGTGGGGTGAGATGGAAGTCTCGGTCAACACACTGGTGGAGGACCTGCTTCGGCCGACGACCGAGGTGACCCGCGCCATCGCAGCCGTAGCTCAGGGCAACCTGACCCAAACCGTGCGGCTAGACGTGGACGGGCGGCCGCTGGAAGGCGAATTCTTGCGGTCAGCCAACATCGTGAACACCATGATTCAGCAACTGGGCGTGTTCACAGCGGAGGTCACGCGCGTGGCGCGCGAGGTGGGTACCGACGGCAAATTGGGTGGCCAGGCACAGGTGCCCGGAGTTGCGGGTACCTGGAAGGACCTTACCGACTCGGTAAATTCGATGGCCAGCAACCTGACCGGGCAGGTGCGCAACATCGCCGAGGTGGCGACCGCCGTGGCCAGTGGCGATCTCTCCCGCAAAATTACCGTGGACGTCCGTGGCGAAATCCTCCAGCTCAAAGAAGCTATCAATACCATGGTGGACCAGTTGCGGTCATTTGCGTCGGAGGTAACGCGCGTGGCTCGCGAAGTAGGCACCGACGGCAAGCTCGGTGGCCAGGCGGTTGTGCCCGGAGTGGCCGGCACCTGGAAGGACCTTACCGACTCCGTCAATGCGATGGCCGGCAACCTGACGGCCCAGGTGCGCAACATTGCCGAGGTAACTACGGCCGTGGCTCGCGGCGACTTGTCGCGCAAAATCACCGTCGACGTGAAGGGCGAAATTCTCGAACTCAAAGACACCATCAACACCATGGTGGACCAGCTCAACGCTTTCGCTGGAGAGGTAACGCGTGTGGCGCGCGAAGTGGGTACCGAAGGCAAGCTGGGCGGTCAGGCGCAGGTGCCTGGAGTGGGCGGTACTTGGAAAGATCTCACCGATAACGTGAACTTCATGGCCAGCAACCTGACTGGCCAGGTGCGAAACATCGCCGAAGTGGCGACAGCCATTGCCAGCGGCGACCTTTCCCGCAAGATCACCGTAGACGTCCGCGGTGAGATTTTGCAGCTCAAGGAAACGCTCAACACCATGGTCGATCAGCTGAACCGCTTCGCTGGCGAAGTAACTCGCGTGGCCCGCGAAGTAGGTACTGAAGGTCGATTGGGCGGACAAGCGAATGTGCCGGGTGTGGCTGGCACTTGGAAGGATCTCACTGACTCCGTCAACTCCATGGCCGGAAACCTCACCGGGCAAGTACGCAACATCGCCGAGGTCACCACTGCCGTGGCCCGCGGCGACTTGTCGCGCAAGATTACGGTGGACGTGAAGGGCGAAATTCTCGAACTTAAGAACACCATCAACACCATGGTCGACCAACTCAACGCCTTCGCGGGCGAAGTAACTCGTGTGGCTCGCGAAGTTGGTACCGAAGGAAAGCTTGGTGGCCA
Source organism: uncultured Acidobacteriota bacterium (assembly GCA_963838905.1). Lineage (GTDB taxonomy): Bacteria > Acidobacteriota > Terriglobia > Terriglobales > Acidobacteriaceae > JABDBE01. The sequence continues at coordinate 415,335 of CAWITE010000007.1, read as the reverse complement.
GGCACAGGTCCCGGGCGTGGCAGGCACGTGGAAGGATCTCACTGACAACGTGAACTTCATGGCCAGCAACCTGACCGGGCAGGTGCGCAACATTGCGGAAGTGGCAACGGCCGTTGCCCGCGGCGATTTGTCGCGCAAGATCACGGTGGACGTGAAAGGCGAAATTCTCGAACTCAAAGACACCATCAACACCATGGTGGACCAGTTACGATCTTTTGCTTCCGAAGTAACGCGTGTGGCTCGCGAAGTTGGGACTGATGGCAGGCTCGGAGGCCAGGCGCTGGTGCCTGGCGTGGGTGGTACCTGGAAGGACCTTACGGACTCCGTCAACTCGATGGCTAGCAACTTGACTGGGCAAGTACGCAACATCGCCGAGGTGTCCACGGCCATCGCTACTGGTAACCTTTCCAAGAAAATTACCGTAAACGTCAGCGGCGAAATCCTTCTGCTCAAGGAAACCATCAACACCATGGTGGACCAGCTTAATGCGTTTGCCGGTGAGGTAACGCGTGTGGCGCGCGAGGTGGGTTCTGAAGGTCGACTCGGCGGTCAAGCCAACGTGCCGGGTGTGGCCGGCACGTGGAAGGATCTTACCGACTCCGTCAACTCCATGGCCGGAAATCTCACCGGGCAAGTCCGCAACATTGCCGAAGTGACCACCGCGGTGGCCCGTGGCGATTTGTCACGCAAGATCACGGTAGACGTGAAAGGCGAAATTCTAGAACTGAAAAACACGATCAACACGATGGTGGACCAGCTCAACGCCTTCGCGGGCGAAGTAACTCGTGTAGCCCGCGAAGTCGGTACCGACGGAAAGCTTGGCGGTCAGGCGGAGGTGCCCGGTGTGGCAGGAACGTGGAAGGATCTCACCGACAACGTAAACTTCATGGCCAGCAACCTCACCGGTCAAGTACGGAACATTGCCGAAGTCGCGACAGCCATTGCGACCGGTGACCTCTCCAAGAAGATCACGGTAGACGTACGCGGCGAGATTTTGCAACTCAAGGAAACCCTCAACACCATGGTGGAGCAGTTACGCTCCTTCGCGGCAGAAGTCACGCGCGTGGCCCGTGAAGTGGGCAGCGAAGGCCGGTTGGGTGGACAGGCCAACGTCCCAGGTGTCGCGGGCACATGGAAAGATCTCACCGACTCGGTAAACGCGATGGCCGGAAATCTCACGGCGCAAGTGCGTAACATTGCCGAGGTGACAACTGCCGTGGCTCGCGGCGACTTGTCCCGCAAGATCACCGTCGACGTGAAGGGCGAAATTCTCGAACTCAAGAACACGATCAACACCATGGTCGACCAACTCAACGCTTTCGCGGCTGAAGTGACGCGCGTGGCTCGCGAGGTGGGTACTGAAGGAAAGCTTGGAGGTCAGGCGCAGGTGCCCGGAGTGGCGGGTACCTGGAAGGACCTTACCGATAACGTCAACGTGATGGCCGCTAACCTCACCGAGCAGGTGCGCGGCATCGTCAAAGTGGTGACCGCCGTAGCCGACGGCGAACTCACCCAGAAACTAACCGTGAACGCCAAGGGCGAGGTCGCGGCTCTGGCCGAAACGATCAACAACATGACCGACACCCTGGCTACATTCGCCGACCAGGTGACTACGGTGGCACGCGAAGTCGGGGTGGAAGGCCGTCTAGGCGGCCAGGCCAACGTGCCTGGTGCGGCTGGCACATGGAAAGATCTCACCGGCAACGTGAACCTGCTTGCCGATAACCTCACCAACCAAGTTCGCGCGATCGCGGAAGTCGCGACCGCCGTTACCAAGGGCGATCTGACCCGTTCGATCCAGGTGGAAGCGAGCGGCGAAGTTGCCGAGCTGAAGGACAACATCAACACCATGATCGACAACCTGCGGCTCACCACGGACCGCAACACCGAGCAGGACTGGCTCAAGACCAATCTCGCGCGTTTCACCAGCATGTTGCAAGGCCAGCGCGATCTGACCACCGTGGGACAGAAGCTGCTCTCGGAACTGGCGCCACTTGTGAGTGCGCAGCAGGGAGTGATCTACCAGATGGAGACCGAGGAATCAGCTGGCATGGTGCTGCTCTCGGCGTTCGCTGCCGATGGGCAGGATGGGCATCTGCGGCGCATAAAGTTGGGCGAGGGCCTCATCGGACAGTGCGCAGCAGAAAAGAAGCGCATGTTGATTACCGGTCTGCCAGAAAATACGGTCCCCATCCGATCCGGTTTATTCTCAGCCGTTCCCCGAAACGTCATTGTGCTGCCTGTGCTCTTCGAGGATCACGTTAAGGCGGTCATTGAGCTTGCCTCACTGAACAGCTTTACGGCCTCGCATCTCGCGTTTCTTGAGCAGCTGACTGCCAGCATTGGCATTGTGCTGAACAGCATTGAGGCGACGATGCAGACCGAAGGGCTATTGAAGCAGTCGCAGCAATTGGCCACCGAGCTGCAAACCCAGCAAAGGGAATTGCAGCAGACCAACGAACAGCTTGCACAAAAAGCCCAGCAGCTCGCCGAGCAGAACGTCGAAGTCGAACGCAAGAATCAGGAAATTGAGCAGGCACGCGGGGCGTTGGAAGAGAAGGCAAAAGAACTTGCGCTGACTTCCAAGTATAAGTCCGAATTCCTGGCCAACATGTCTCACGAGTTACGTACTCCTCTTAACAGCATCTTGGTGCTTGGCCAACAACTCACAGACAATCCTGACGGCAATCTGACTCCAAAGCAGGTCGAGTTTGCCCGCACCATTCACGGAGCCGGAACCGATCTGTTGAACCTGATCAGCGACATTCTCGATCTCTCGAAGATCGAGTCAGGAACGGTTTCGGTGGAAGCCGAGGAGGTTTTCTTCGCCAGCCTGCTGGACATGGTCGCTCGCCCATTCCGGCACGAAGCCGAGAATCGGCGGCTTACGTTCGAGGTGCACTCCGATCCGCACCTCACGCGCAGCCTAGTTACTGACACTAAGCGTCTGCAACAGGTGCTCAAGAATCTGTTGTCCAATGCGTTTAAGTTCACAGAACAGGGAGGCGTGCATCTTTCGGTAACGGTTGCCACCGACGGTTGGAGCGAGGACCATCCGGTCCTCAATACAGCAGCGTCGGTCGTAGCGTTCGAAGTTGCCGATACCGGTATCGGCATTCCGTCCGAGAAGCAACGTATCATCTTCGAGGCTTTTCAGCAGGCGGATGCCGGCACCAGCCGCAAGTACGGCGGAACCGGCCTCGGACTGGCCATTAGCCGAGAGCTGGCCAGCCTGCTGGGAGGCGAGATTCAGTTGCGGAGCACTCCGGGTAGAGGAAGTGTCTTTACCTTGTATTTGCCCCAGACTTATGTGGGTCCTTCCGCAGCCAGTGCTACGACCGTGGATCGGAAGAACCGATTGATCGCTCCGCCCCTTCAATTGTCCGCAGTCCGGACGGCGGAAGCGGCAGTCGAACATGTCCCCGACGACCGTGAGAATCTGCAACCAGAAGATGCAGTCCTGCTGATCGTCGAAGACGATCCTCACTATGCCCGCGTGCTCTGCGATCTTTCTCGCGATACGGGTTTCAAGGTGCTCGTGGCCATGAAAGGCGCAGAAGCCCTGGCGTTGGCCCGCGAATTCCATCCCACGGCCGTGTCGCTGGATGTCTTCTTGCCGGACATGCTGGGCTGGACCGTGCTCAACCATTTAAAACAGGATCCGGCCACGCGCCACATTCCGGTTCAGATGCTGACGCTGGACGAAGACCGGCATCACGGCCTGGCACGCGGGGCTTTCGCCTTTGTGACCAAGCCGACCACGCCCGAGGGACTGGGAGCCGCGTTGAGTCGTATCAAGCAATACACAACGCCGCGCCGGAAGCGGCTGTTGGTAGTCGAAGATAATCCGGCGGAGCAGTTGAGTATCCGTGAACTGCTGGGTTATGACGACATTGACGTTTCCATCGCAGCCAGCGGCAGCGAAGCGCTCACTACTCTCAGCCAGAGCCCATTCGACTGCGTCGTGCTGGACCTGCGCCTTCCCGACATGTCGGGCTTCGACGTTTTGGAGCGCTTGCGCGACGCTCCAGGACTTAGCGACTTGCCGGTCGTGGTATTCACCGGAAAGGAGCTGTCATCGGAAGAAGATGCCCGTCTGCACAGGCTAGCGCGCAGCGTGGTCGTGAAAGGCGTGGAGTCGCCGGAGCGGCTCCTGGATGAGACCGCGCTGTTTCTCCATCGCGTAGTAGCCGACCTTCCCGCGGAGAAGCAGAAGATGCTCGACCGGCTGCACCGTTCAGATGACGCTCTGGTGGGAAAGAAAGTGCTAGTGGTAGATGACGACGTTCGGAACATCTTTGCCCTCAGCAGTGTGCTGGAGCGCCGTGGAATGACCGTGCTGACCGCTGGAACGGGACGCGAAGCGATCGCAAGCCTCGAGCACACCTCTGACTTGGCGATCGTCTTGATGGACATCATGATGCCGGAGATGGATGGATACGAGACCATGCAGGTCATCCGGCAAAACGCCTCGTTCCGGCGCCTGCCCATAATCGCGTTGACTGCGAAAGCCATGAAGGGCGATCGCGAGAAGTGTCTCGAAGCCGGCGCGTCGGAGTACCTGGCGAAACCGGTCAATACCGAACAGCTACTCTCTGCGCTGCGCATGTGGCTTCACAGATAGCGTCCGATCATGATTCGGAGTGTTTTGCAGATGGCGGGTGGAGGCACGAAAGCACGATGACTGCAAATGAAAAGGTCAATATTCTCATGGTCGACGATCAGCCGGCCAAGTTGCTCAGTTATGAGGTAATCCTGGCTGAGCTTGGAGAGAATCTGATCAAGGCAACCTCGGGGAAGGAGGCTCTGGAACATCTTCTCAAAACCGATATCGCCGTCGTATTGATGGACGTAAGTATGCCGGATCTTGACGGCTTTGAATTGGCCGACATGATTCGCCAGCATCCACGATTTCAAAGGACAGCAATCATCTTTATTTCCGCCGTTTACCTGACCGACCTGGACCGCCTTAAAGGATACGAGCGTGGCGCGATGGACTACATTTCCGTTCCCGTCATTCCCGAGCTGTTACGAGCGAAGGTCAGTATATTCGCCGAACTGCATCGCAAGGCGCACCAACTGGAAACGCTCAATCGTGACTTAGAGGCACGTGTTGCCGAGCGAACCGATGAATTAGAAAGAAGAGCGGAGACGCTGCAGCAGCTTAATGTTGAACTGGCGCGAAGGAACCAGGAACTCGACGCGATCGTGCGCACCGCTCCCGACATCATCTTCAGTCGGCAGGCCGACGGCGCCCGGGACTATATTAGCGATCGCTTCTACGAATATACGGGCGCTGCCACCGGTTCCGCCAATGGCTTCGGTTGGTTGGACTTTCTGCATCCGGACGACATGGAGCGCAGCATGGCTCAGTGGATGCACTGCGTCCAGTCGGGTGAGAACTATGAATCGGAATACCGCATTCGCGGGAGGCATGGACAGTACCGCTGGTTCCGGGCTCGCGCCGTTCCGATCCGGGATTTCGAAGGAAAGATCGTGAAATGGTACGGCACCTGCTCCGACATCCATGACAGCAAGTTGCTGGAGCAGTCGATTCGTGACAGCGCCATCGAGTTGGAGAGGCTGGTCGATGACCGCACGGCCGCGCTCCGACGCCTTTCCGGTCGGCTGCTGACCATGCAGGATGACGAGCGGCGCCGCATCGCGCGAGAACTGCATGATGGTCTGGGACAGGAGCTTGCCGCGGCAAAGATGATGATGGACGGCATTGTCGAAAAAAACTCCGCCCAATCCAACCGGCGAGCGGCCACGGAGGCCAGTGAAACAATTGATCGAGCGATCCAACAAGTCCGGAGTCTATCCCACCTTTTGCATCCACCTTTACTGGATGAAGTCGGGCTACTCTCGGCGCTTCAATGGTATTTGGACGGTCTTACCAAGCGCAGCGGCATTGCAACCTCGCTCGACGTTCAGCCGCCCGAATTCCCGCGCCTGACGGTCGAATTGGAGACCGCAATCTTTCGTATCATTCAGGAAGCTCTAACCAATGTCTATCGGCATTCGGGAGCGCAGAAAGCGTGGGTCACCCTGACGCAGCGCGAAAAGCGCGTCGTGGTCAAAATACAAGATGACGGCAAGGGAATCGAAAATCCAATCGCGGAGCTGCATCCGGGCAGCATCGGCATCGGCATCGGAGGAATGAATCAGCGAGCGAAAGAATTTGGCGGCGAGTTGCGGCTGCTTAACGCCGATCCGGGCACAGTAGTAGAGGTCGATATTCCTTCACTCAGTCCGCAACCCCAAAAAACGCACGCCATGGCGTGATTTGCGGTAAAGGCGCACCCTCGCCCACTCACCCCGCCGTTCCGGTTGCGCCTTCCGAAGAGAACTGCCTCCGGACTCGGCCACCCATGTCGTGGACCTTGCCCGCTATCGCGCTGCGCGTTTCATCGCCGCTGGCAGGAGCGAGAATCACGCCCACGCCCACGCCGACGCCGATTCCTGCAGCAAAAAACAGCGTGTTGCGGAGTATGTCGTTATCCTCGCCACGAATGGCTCTGGACGCCCTTCTGACTCGGTCCGTCGCAGTTTCGTACTTCTCCTGCGCCGCGTCGCGTAAATCCTCTATCCGATCAGCGGCCTGGTCACGAGCGTTCTTCGTAGCGTTGTCCGGACGCTCGAGTAAATAAAGGCCAACACCCAATAGAGTCTTCAGCAACGTATTCATAGACGGTCCTTTCGATTTCGTCACGATTCTCATGTAGGTCAGAGTAGCATCTGAATGTTTCACTTGCCATCAAGTCGATGCTGTATGCCGAGGCGTTAATTTGCGTACGGTTCCATGGAATTCATAGCAGACCATTCGGTCACAATCGGATCAGGCGACGTTCGGGCAACCCTTGCACCGGCGCACACAACAAAGAGCCGGACAGCCGACGCAACTTTGAGAGGCATCGTGAAACAGCAAGACCGTTCGTGGTTTGCTCTAATCGCCTTCTTTTTGCTTACAACACTCGCGTCGTCCCTGGTCTTTTGCCGCAGTCTTCGCCGGTGTAACCGCGGCAATTGGCGATTCTGCGCAAACTGGGGACGAACTTCAAGTGGAGCCACTTGTGCCCGGCCAGAACTTTTCCGGAATCGTCACCGACGCGCATTGTGGTTCTACACATGAGGATTCCGAAAAGAACGCGTCCGACTGCGCCAGAATATGCGTGCGCAACGGTTCGAGGTGCGCAATCGTCAATGGAGACAAGGAATACGAATTAGTGGGCGAAACTCTAGCAGATCGGCCAGTTTGCCGGCCAGTGGATGACACTCACCGGCGTTCTCGATAGAGAAACAATCAAAGTGAGTTCGGCAAGGCTAGCTACGGCGAACGCGATCAGCGGCAACAATATCAAGAGGGAGGCGATGTCGCGCTCCATTCCCAGTTCCGTGCCACCTTCCCTCAAAGCATCCGGCTTACTACCATTTCTCGCCACCGATTCTCGGGATGGCGCTGTATTGGAGCGTGAGCCAAGCGTCGTGCATGATTCGCCAATGCTCAATTTGGGTGCCGTAGAGACCACGTGGACTCCCGTCGAGAGGACTCTCTGCGTTTTTGGGAGGCACGGGTATGCCGTTTCGAATCTTAATCGTGGATGATGATGTGACGATCAGGCGTTTGCATCGGAGGATGCTGGAAGAACGTCCTGGCTGGGAGGTGTGCGGCGAAGCAGCCAATGGCAACGATGCCATTGCCCAGACTGAGCACCTTGCCCCTGATCTAGCCATCATTGATTTGGCGATGCCGAACAAGAACGGTATCGAGGCCGCGCGGGAAATCTTCGCTATCTCACCCTTGACTCCCATGCTCCTATTGACCGTGCAACAGGTATCTGCTGAGTTGGCGAGAGCCGCCCGCGAAGCTGGATTTCGCGGAGCAGTCACCAAGTCTAGCGGCAGTGAAGTGGTCATGGCAGTTGAGACTCTTTTGGGCAAAGGTACATTCTTCGATATCGAAGGATCTTCGGCCTCTCATGGCTGATCGCATGGGGATACGGTATTCACCCGATTGCCTGGCATCGGCATCGTGCCTTAACTTTCTGGAAGTTCGTATCTACGCCTGGTGTCGGTGGGTTTCGACGCGGGTTAAGGCGGTCATGGGTTAGTGTCGGCAACCCCGACGTTTGGACCCTCACGACCGCCTTTCATCTTTGGTGCGTAGTTACATGGCGATAGCATCATCGAGGTGGGTCCGGTATTATGGTTATAACGGGGCTGTGGGACGAACCATGCTTACACAACAAAACTTTCACTTTCTTTCGGTACCCCTCAAGAGACACTCGATATAGGTTCTAACTATGGCGGAGAAGAGTTTCTGGATCAGCTGGCGTGAGCGCCTGGCCGCTCTTCATAATGTGCCGCCGGTACTGGGAATCGTGTGGGAATCGGCGCCCAGGGTCGTGGCGGGAGGGCTGATTTTCCGCGTCTTCGCTTCGCTGCTTCCCATGGGATTGTTGTGGATCACAAAGCTGATTGTCGACAGCATTGTGAATGCAGTATCTACCCATCATGCCGTACAACCTCGCTTCTGGTGGCTGGTTGGGGCGGAATTTGGATTAGCTGTTCTAGGCACTATTCTCACGCGAATTATTGATTATTTGGATTCTCTTCTCGCCGACAAGTACACCCGCCACGTCAGCATCCGGGTGATGAAACACGCGGCTGAACTGGATCTCTTGGCCTACGAGAACCCGGTCTTTTATGATCGGCTGGATCGAGCCCGGGTACAGGCGACCGACCGCCTGGGAATGATTCAGTCGATTGGACGGCTTGTCCAGCAGGTCGCGACCGTAGTCTCGTTGTCCATCTCGATCATGCTGTTCTCGCCGTGGCTCATGCTTCTGCTTGTGGCCGGCGTACTTCCGGCGTTCCTGGGCGAGAGTCATTTTGCATTCCTTGGCTACGCCAAGAACTTCCGGCAGACCCCGATCCGACGCCAACTGGATTACCTGCGGGTGCTGGGCGGCAGCCGGGAGGCCGCAAAGGAACTCAAGCTGTTCGGCCTGAACGAGTTTCTCACCGAGCGCTTCACACGTCTCTCCGACGAGATCTACGACGAGAACGTCGCCTTGTCGCGTCGCAGGCTGATTGCCGGCTCATTCTTGTCGCTCGTTGGTACGATGGGTTACTACTCGGCGTACGTGTTCGTGATTTGGCGAACAATCTCGGGCGCGCTCAGCATCGGCACACTGACCTTTCTCTCCGGCGCCATCTTGCAGGCCAGCAGCAATATCCAGCAGATTTTTTCGACCCTATCCGGTATTGCGGACCAGGCACTGTTCCTGACTGACCTGCTTGCGTTCTTTGAAATGCAACCGACCATACGGTCCAAGCCGAATGGGCTGGCGGCTCCGAGGCCAATCTTGCGCGGATTTGAGTTTCGTGACGTCTCGTTCCGGTATCCGGGTAGTCCTCGACTCATTCTCGACCGGATGAATTTCCGTCTCCAGCCGGGAGAGCGAGTGGCGTTGATTGGGGAGAACGGACAAGGCAAGACAACCGTCGTGAAACTGATCACCCGGCTCTACGATCCCACAGAAGGACAAATCCTGCTTGATGGTGTGGATCTGCGCGAGTACAGCCTCGAAGATCTTTATCATGAGATCGGCGTCATCTTTCAGGACTTCATGCGATATGAAATGACGGCTCGCGAGAACATAGCAATAGGGCGCGTCGAGGAAGTCGACAATCTGGCGCTTTTGCGGTCGGCAGCTCGGAAGAGCATGGCGGATAATGTAATTGCCCGACTTCCGCGAGGTTACGAACAAATGTTGGGTGGTCGTTTCGATGGCGGCCTGGATCTTTCCGGTGGAGAATGGCAGAAGGTTGCCCTGGCTCGTGCCTACCTGCGAAACGCGCAACTTCTGATTCTCGATGAGCCCACGGCCGCGCTCGACGCCCGAAGTGAATTCGAGGTGTTTCACCGCTTTGCTGAACTGACAACCGGAAAGATGGCGCTTTTTATTTCACACCGATTTTCTACCGTGCGTATGGCAGATCGCATCGTTGTACTCGACAACGGAAGGATTGCCGAAGAGGGTAGTCACGACCAATTGGCAGGTATGGGCGGCCGGTACGCCGAAATGTTCGAAATGCAGGCCGCCAGCTATCGCTAAGGAAACCCAAGAGATGCCCGAGAACGTCCATCTGGAAATGATTAACGGGGAAGCCAACCGGAGCCTCGCGCCTTCGGGAGAGATGACGTCGAACCAGCGCACATTGCGCTCAAATGCGGCAGAGTTGGCACGTAATCTGTCGTGGCTACCGAGTGAAAGCCCATTACGAGTCTTTGCCGAGCGTTTCCGCAAGTTGACCAAAGCTCTGAAGCCCGTACTCAGAGGGGTTGCGGTACCCCTGCCTGGCACAGCGATTTCAGACGACTCCCGCTGGCTCTATGACAATGTTTACCTCGTCGTCTCGGAACTTGACTATGCGGGCGAAACGTTTAAGCGCCGGCAAAAACTTCCTCATGTTCGCACGCCGAGTGGCGCGATCGTTCCCAGGGTGGCAGCGCTGGCCGAGGCGTTTCTCGGCGCAACCGGATACGAGTTTAGTGCGGCGGCGTTCACTTCCTATGTCGAGGCCTTCCAACAACAGAGCATTCTCAAAACTAAGGAGCTATGGGCGCTTATTCCTGCTCTGAAGTTGGTTTTGTTGGAGCAGATCGCAGTTCGTGGTTCCCAGGTTATTGCGAATCCTTCCGGATCGTATGACATCGGCGTCTGCGTGCGCAGTCTTCGCGATGTCATGCAGACGACCTGGAAAGATGTACTCGAGCCGCTGATTCTATTCGATAACATTTTGCGCAGAGATCCGGCGGGCACCTATTCTCGGATGGATTTTGACAGCCGTGACCTTTATCGAACCCGGCTTGTAGAGATCGCGGAGCACTCCGATTTCACTGAGATGGAGGTTGCCGGCAAGGCACTCGCTCTCGCCCGAGAGGCCCAGCAGCGAAACGAGACAGATCCGCGAGTAGCCCTGCGGTGCTCGCAGGTTGGCTATTATCTTCTTGCCGAGGGAACCACCTTGCTTCATCAGAGGGTGGGTTTCACACCTTCGTTATACCAGCGATTATGTTCAGTCCTCCGCCGGTACCCTGATGAGTTTTACCTCTCCACGATTCCGTTGCTGACTTTAACCTTGATGTCGGCGATTGTGTTGCTCTTGATCGATGCCCAAGGTTCGCCCGCACTTGTTCTGTTCTCCATGTTGGCGTTGTGTCTGCCTTGTTCACAAGCGGCTGTTCAGCTGACGAATTACTTGATCACCTCCCTGCTGGAGCCGCAAATTTTGCCAAAGCTTGATTTGTCTGAAGGGGTTCCAGGCGACTGCGTCACTTTCGTAGCGGTTCCGAGCCTGCTCCTCGATGAAGGACAGGTTCGCAGGCTTGTAGATGAGCTGGAGGTACGCTTTCTCGGCAACCACGATCCCAACATGCATTTTGCGCTACTGACCGACTTGCCCGACTCGCCCTCGGAGCCTCGGGAAGACGATCCATTGGTGGATCTGTGTGCGGAATTAATAGGTGGCTTGAACGAGAAATATGCAGGTCGTGGGATGGGGTCATTTCTGCTCTTCCATCGCCACCGCGTCTACAACCCGCGAGAGGAAGTCTGGATGGGGTGGGAGCGCAAGCGCGGCAAACTTATGGATCTGAATCGACTGCTGCGAAAGCAGTACGACAGCTTCCCAGTCAAAATAGGAGATCTTTCCATCCTGCCGCGGGTTCGCTTCGTGATTACGCTTGATGCGGACACGGAAATGCCGCGAGGTTCGGCACATCGCATGATCGGAACTCTGGCGCATCCTCTAAACCAGGCAATCATCGATCCGGAAAAGAACATAGTCGTCGCCGGTTATGGCATCTTGCAGCCGCGTGTCGGGGTCAGCGTGCAAAGTACCGCGCGCTCGCGGTTGGCAAGCATTTATTCCGGGGAGACGGGATTCGATATCTATACCCGCGCAATTTCTGATGTCTATCAGGATCTGTACGGGGAAGGCATTTTTGCGGGAAAAGGGATCTATGAAGTGGACATCGTACAGCGGGCGCTCGATCGTCGGTTCCCACGCAATGCTTTGCTAAGTCATGATCTCATTGAAGGTGCTTACGCGAGAGCGGGCCTGGCGAGCGACATCGAGGTGATTGAGGATTACCCGTCTCACTACAGCGCCTACAATCGTCGGAAACATCGCTGGTTGCGCGGCGATTGGCAAACTGCCGAGTGGTTGCTGCCGAAAGTTCCGGATGAGTCGGGGCAGCGAGTCCGCAATCCGATCTCGATTACCGCCCAGTGGAAAATTCTCGACAATCTGCGGCGAAGCCTGGTCGAGCCTGCCACCTTCCTGTTGCTCGTACTGGGGTGGCTCGTGCTGCCAGGATCGCCAGCTTTGTGGACGCTCGCCACAATCGCCATTTTGATTGTGCCAACATGGTGCCAGTTTGGGTTCGAACTGATCCGCGCCGCGATTCAGCAAAAATCCGTAATGGCTCGCGACGCTGTCGACTCCCTGGTTGCCGCGAACATTCATGTCTTCTTAACGCTGACGTTTCTCGCCCACCAAATGTTGATTTCACTCGACGCTGTCGTGCGGACGCTGGTGCGACGCATCGTGACCCGGCAGCGGCTCTTGCAATGGGAGACGGCGGCAGAAGCAGAGATTGGCGGTTACAAGCGCACCCGGCTGGATAGCTATTTGGATTGGACACCCGCGCTTGCGGCCGCATTAGGTTTTCTGGTGTGGTTTGTGCGTCGCAGCGCTCTTTCTGCTGCACTGCCGATCCTGCTGCTCTGGACGTGCAGCAAACTATTGTCGCGATGGCTAAACCGCCCGCCTGGCGCCCTGCGCAGCAAAGTTCCCGAGTGGGATGAATTGTTGCTCCGGCGCGCCGCCCTCCGTACCTGGCGATATTTCGCCGAGTTCAGTACCGAAGAGCACAACTGGCTGGTACCGGATAATGTCCAAGAGCAGCCTCTTACTATTGCTGCCCGCATTTCGCCTACAAATCTGGGCCTTCTGCTGAATGCAAGGCAGGTTGCGTGCGAGTTCGGCTATCTCACCATTCCGGAGTTCGCGCAGCAGACGATCCGTACTCTGACTACGGTATCGAAGCTGCAACGCTATCGTGGGCACTTGCTCAACTGGTATGACACGCGGTCGCTTGCGCCGTTAGTGCCTGAACTGGTTTCTGCGGTCGACAGCGGGAACCTGCTGGCTTCGCTATGGACCCTTCAGCAGGGATGTCTGGATCTCCTTCGCCGTCCAATCTTGCAGACCTGTATATCCGATGGCTTCCTGGACCACCTTCGCGTTCTGGTAGATCTTCGCGCGTTATCGCAAAAGCGCTTCTCTGCTTTTCAACGACAGGTTAAGAGAAAAAGGTGGCTGTCACACCTGCTGAGTCTCCCGAATGCGTTTGTCGAGGAGGTCTACCACAGATCCGCTAGGTCAAAGCATTTGAAGGATGTGCAGTGGTTTGCCGAGGAAGCCGGTTCGCGGCTGGAAGCCTTTAGACAAACCGTAAGCTCCTATGCTCCCTGGTTGCTGCCAGAGTTTGCTTCGCTGTGGGACGACCCGGCTATCAACTTGAAATCCACGCGGGAGCTTCCGGCGCTCGAACGGGTGCCGGATTTCATCGACGCTCTTGCCGTCCGCCTCCGCTTCGTCATGCAGTCGACGGGGGTTGCAGAACAGAATTCCCTGTATCGGCGTCTCGAGGCTTTGTTGCCGGAGGCACGATCAAATGCGATACGCCTGGCGCGAGATCTCAAAACGATCGCGGCTGACGCGGGCAAGCTTGCCAATGAAATGGATTTTCGATTCCTTTTGAACCAGCGCAAGCTGCTGTCGGTCGGGTTCGATGTCACGACTCAACAGGTTCATGCGGCCTGTTACGATTTGCTGGCAACTGAATCGCGAACGGCTGTGTTCGTTGCGATTGCCAAGGAGGACATACGACAGGAGAGCTGGTTCCTCCTTGGCCGTGCGCACAGTTTGGATCACGGGCGTCCCGTTTTGCTTTCATGGACGGGAACCATGTTCGAGTACTTGATGCCATTCGTCTGGATGCGCCCCTATCCCAACACGCTTCTGGAACGGTCGGCGAGCGCAGCGGTGCGTTCGCAACAGGAGTACGCGGCGAACAAACGCATTCCGTGGGGCATATCGGAATCCGCGTACTCCAGAGTGGACGAGGCCGGTAATTATCAGTACTATGCGTTTGGTATTCCTCAACTCGCGCTTAGCAAGCATGACAACCCGTTCGTGATCTCTCCGTACTCAACCGTCCTGGCGCTGCACGTCTGTCCTTCCGATGCTCTGAAGAATCTGCATCGAATGAGTAACGACGGGTGGTTGGGGCCCTACGGATTTTACGAAGCTGCGGACTTCACTCCTTCCAGAGAACATTCCTGGCGTCGTCGCTACGAACTGGTACGCTGCTGGATGGCGCATCATCAGGGCATGAGCTTGCTCTCCATTGCCAATTTCCTTCACGATGGCGTCGTACAGCAGTGGTTCCACAGCGAGCCGCGGGTGCAGGCTACCGAGTTGCTGCTGCATGAGAAGCCAGTCGCTCATGTTCGCGCAACGCGTGGCTACGGAGCCGCGGCCGCATGAGTCCAACCCGGGTGGCTGGATCCCAGTTTCAACTGAGTTGTTTCAGCGGTTTGATTTCCATCTTCTAAGGTGCTGGATGCGGAAATCTTACTTAGTCCGGATAGTTGCTATTTTGGTCGCGATGTTCGCTCAAGGTGTGCTCACGCTAAACCCTCAGGTCAGCCCGAAGCCGGATGTGATCGTCGTGGATGCGAACGCGCCATCGCATCCCTTTCCGCACTTTTGGGAGAAGATGTTCGGATCCGGACGCGCGGTGCTTAGCCTGCGAGATAGCTACCGGCGTGACCTGCGCCAGGTAAAGCAGGCGACCGACTTCGAATACCTGCGCTTCCACGCTATTTTTCACGATGAAGTTGGTGTGTACGACGAGGACAGCCAGGGTCGCCCAGTCTACAACTTCTCCTACGTCGATCAGATCTATGATGGATTGTTGGCCAACGGTGTGAAGCCGTTTGTTGAGCTGAGCTTCATGCCGCAGAAGTTGGCGGCTCACAATATCCTGCACAGTTTCTGGTACAAGCCGAACATCTCTCCGCCGAAAGATTGGGTCAAGTGGGACGACCTCATCGCCGCGTTTACGAAACATTTGGTCGACCGTTACGGCATCGATGAAGTCGCGCAATGGTACTTTGAGGTTTGGAATGAACCCAATCTGGATTTTTGGGCCGGAGAGCCCAAGCAGGCAAGCTACTGGGAACTTTATGACCATTCTGCACGTGCCATTAAGAGTGTGAATCCGAGGCTTCGAGTGGGCGGCCCCGCTACGGCGCAGGCGGCGTGGGTGGATGCCTTTATCAAACATTGTGCCGAGAACAAAATCCCCGTGGACTTCGTCTCGACTCATGTCTATGGCAACGATAGGGCGCAGGATGTTTTCGGCACCGACGAGGATATTCCACGCGACAAAATGGCGTGCCGCGCAGTGAAGAAAGTTCACAATCAAATCGAAGCTTCAGAGATGCCGCATTTGCCATTGATCTGGAGCGAGTTCAACGCCAGCTACAAGAATGAACCCGAGGTGACGGACTCAACGTACATGGGCCCCTGGCTGGCCGATTCCATTCGACAATGTGATGGCCTGGTTAGCAGCATGTCGTATTGGACCTTCTCCGACGTCTTTGAGGAGCAAGGAGTGGTGAAAACGCCTTTTTATGGTGGCTACGGACTGATTGCCGTCGGCGGTATTCCGAAGCCTGCGTACAACGCCTTCAAACTACTGCACAAGCTCGGAGATCAGCGCATCGAGCTCAATTCCGATTCAGCCTTACTCACGCGCAGGAACGACGGCACGCTGGTTCTTGCGATATGGAACTATGCTCCGCCGGGCGAGAAAGGTTTGGCGAAGACAATCACTGTGCAGTTCGAGAACACGAAACAACAAGTCGCTACGATTTCGCGCCTGGATCACGAACACGGGGATTTTCACTCCGTCTACGGAAAGATGAGTACGCCCCGTTATCCGACACTCTCACAGATTCAAGAGCTGCGTCGCGCTAGCGAACTTCCCGAGCCAGAGACGATCGAGTTAAAAGCGAACAAACTGACCCTCACACTGCCTGCACACGGCTTGGTGCTCATTGAATTGAAGTGAATTGAAGTAATTGCAGAGATTCGTCATTCCGTCGTTTCGGTTCCTGGGCGTACATAGCTCTGGAACCCGGCGCGTTCCATGCCGCGCTTCGCCTCCGGGTTCTTCATAAAGGTTTCCCAGACGAAACCGGTGCGCGCATTCTCGGCCATCACCATCGTGATTCCCGTGTCGATGCCGATCACATCGGTGTCGTACCAGTTTTTCAATGGATTGAATGCATTCACGAATCCATACCGGCTCCAAGCTGCTCCATAATGATTCTTGATGTTTTGAAGAACGCGCATTACTGGCTGCGGCAGAAAGGGAAGGGAACCAGCCGACGCGCTAGGGACAACGGTTCCGTCGATTGGCCCCATCGACGGTGGGCCACCCCAGATCACGTAGCCTTTTTGCGAATCCGACGCCGTGATACCCCACAGGTCGTCGCTATAATCCGGAAACTGTTTTGCCAGCTCCAAACAGAAACGGCGATGGACATCGGTGGCAATCATCGAGTTGTGAAAGTAGTCCGCGTATTTGTCGCGCTTGCCTCGGAAATCAAACCACGCTTGCGAGTACTGGTGCACGAACAAAGGCGCGAACGATCCAATGTACCGAAGGCCATCATATTCAAAGGTGGCCCGTTTCCATGCGTTCCAGGCTTCGACTCGTAGCGGAAAGGCAGACGATCCCAATCCCAGGAGATACATCATCATCAGCTCGCTATAGTAGTCCCAGCGGTACGGCAGGAAGCCGATCTCCGGGGTCCATCCGTGCGGCAATAAAGATGTGTCCTCCGAAAGCCAGGTCCAATCGACGCGATTGAAAATCTCATACGCCAATAGGCTGATCTCCGAATGCTGGAAGTGCTGGCGGCAGGTAAGAATCCCACAAAGCAGGATGGCGGTGTCGACAGAAGAGACCTCGGAGTCCCACACTCTCTCGCCGGTGTTTATATTGGCGAAGTGATAGAAGAATCCACGATGAGTGGGTAACTTCTTCCACAAGAAGCGCAAGCTGGCCAGGGCCCTCTCGCGCGCCTCGGACAAAGAAACATAGCCGCGTTTTTGCCCAATGCAGAGGGCAGTCAGCCCGAAGCCCGTAGCCGCTATACTCGCCACGATTCCGGCGTCATTGGTGCGCACGTTACATCGGTCCTTCACCATTCCGGTCTGCGGGTTGCCTTGCTCCCAGAAGTAGAGGAAATTAGCCTTCTCGAGTTCCTCCAGAAGCGCGTCATCGGCCGGTGAGAGCGATGTTGGTGCGGGAGGGAGCGCCGGCTTAAGGTGTTGTTCATCCGCAGTGGCTAAAAGCGGGTGAAGTCGCCACGAGAAGGGCAGGCAAAGACCCAAGCCGGCGATCTGCTTGAGCAGATCCCTGCGCAATAGGTTCTTACGTTTGGGATTTTTCTCGCGTTTCCCGCTCACATATTGAAGTTTAGACGATTTCCGAGCCCCGTAGAGTCCAGGAACCACCAAAAGCAAATAACATGGGCTTGTGGAGAAGAGTACATCAGCGGAGCATGCATCCCCCTAGTCCACTCCGGTGTCATAGAATGTAGGTGACGGCATGACTGGCAAGCGAAAGATTGTGATTTGGGCCTTTGGGATTGCAACGCTCGGAGGCGCCCTGGCTGCGGTGCTCGTTGCCATTCACAAAGCACAACCGATCACCATAAAGGGCGCGGTCCTTAGTCAGGGCACCGATCCCCAAAAGCAATTGCCCATTGCAGACGTTCAAATAACGGGAACGGACGGTTCGGCCATCAGCACTTCCAGTTCCGATTCCGCCGGATTCTTTAGTCTGACTCTGCGCCGGGGACTCAGGCGACGCCAGCCGCTCATACTGCGATTCCGGCATCGCGATTATCAACCGCTGGATTTGAACGAATTTGTGGGGGACAAAATCTACATCGCTCGTATGGTGCCAATTTCTCATGAGACCAAGGCCCATGGGCAATCCGATCACGGCGATGTCACGGTTGCCAACGTCCGAGTTCGCTATTCCGTAAAGGCCACGACCGAAGCGGACGTCGGCAGCGCGGTGAAAACATTCCAAGTCGTGAATACTGGCGATGTCCCTTGCAAGGGCCGTCACCCGTGTTCGCCCGATGGGAAATGGAAGGCAGCGTTGAGTTCTACATCCCTCGATGCGGGCGACGGGAACGAGTTCCGAAACGCCAGAGCTTCTTGCATCGCGGGCCCGTGCCCCTTCGCGCGAGTTGAGTTCGAGGATCTTTCGCGCGGAGGCCGGAAGGTCAACGTTTCGGTGCGGAACTGGTCTGACACGACGACCTTCCTGGTGGAGGCTGAGGTGGTCCACCCCATGGTCAGCGATCTTGTGCGCGAGTCGTATCCCGTGATTTTCGGCCAGACGTTGAATTTCAGTTTGCCGCTCTTGGCGGAGGGACCGAGCATTGAAGCTGAGATAAATGGAGACTCAATTGTTTTCCCCTTGGGGCCGGATCTCTTTCTGAGCTGGGCCGATTGTCACGTCAGAGTCGATAAGGACCAAGCCAAAGCCTATCGCTGTGAGCTCAAGCCTGGGTATCAGTTTAAATAGTTGACTTTTGTCTAATCGGGGGATGACCAGATCTCAGGCAGCGGCAGCGTTGACTTGACCTGCTTGACGATCTCAGCCTCCGGTTGGGAAGCGTCGATTGTCACAGCGTCGGTTGGTTCTTCCAAACTTGCAAATTGGCTAGCCAGCAAGGTCTCTCTGGCAAAATGCGCCTGCCGCTTTTGCAGCCGGGAATAAAACAGGTTGAGGCTACCCTTCAGATATACGATCTTCATTTCCGTTCCCTGCTGCAATTGCTCGCGATAGCTTCGTTTGAGGGCGGAACAAGCAAGCACAATGTTGTGACCTTTTCCTGTCTGGTCAACAACGAAGTCGTGGATCGCCCGCAGCCACGGGCCGCGATCCGCGTCGTCGAGGGGAACACCGCGGCTCATCTTCTCTTTATTCGAGGCGGAGTGGAAATCGTCGCCATCAACAAACATCCAGCCCAGGGTTTGAGCGAGCAATTGTCCAACGCTGGTCTTGCCTGAACCTTCCACCCCCATGATGAGGACTACCAAGAAGATGCTCCGAGGTAGCTAAGTGTACCAGTCCGTCGGCGTCAATCGGGCAGGCGGTTTTACGTCGGTCGCGCGGCGATATTGTCCACCGCCATGTCTTGCTGAGCCAGCATGCGTCGTTTCAGGCTCACGTAGATGGGCTCGCTATCGAGTAACGTCGCTACCACCATGGCGCCAAGAGATGCCACCAGCAAAGCCAAGGTCAGGTCACCGCGTCCGGTCATTTCCACGGTAAGCACGACGCCGGTTAGGGGTGCTCGAACGCTGGCGCAGAATAGCGCTGCCATTCCGACCACGGCAAAGGCGACGAGAGAAAAATCCAGAGCGGGCATGAGATGGTTCAGGGCCTCCCCGAAAAGTGCACCCGAGGAAGCGCCCAGCAATAAGAGCGGAGCGAAAAGACCTCCAGGCGTGGCCGCGGCATAGGACCATGGTCCGATGAGAAAGCGCAGGAGGAAAACGATCAGCAGCCCTTCGATGGCGTGGCCCTCGGAAAAAATTGTCTGAGTCAGTGCGTCGCCGCTGCCGACCAAGGTTGGGGCGAACCATGCGGTAAGTCCGACCACCGCCCCGATGAACCCAGCCCGAGTCACAGAGGAGATAGCAGCCAGGCGATCTGAAAAACGAAGCAGGGCTAAAATCAAGCGGTTGTACAGGGCACCCACCGCACCCAGCAACGCGCCCAGCGTGAGAAACGGAAAAAGCCACCAGGACTGGGTTGAACTGACGTGCTTCAAAGTGAAGTCCAAGGTGTTGCCTAAAATCATTCGCATGATCCAGACTGCGACGGATGCAGAGGCGAGCGTCGCGATCAGCAGCCAGGGAGTAAAGCGGGTCGTCAGTTCTTCGAAGACGAAAACTGATCCGCCCATAGGGGCGTTGAACGCGACGGCGAGACCAGCCCCTGCAGCGGCCGCATCGACCACCTTGCGATCTTCCTGCTCGCGCACGACCCACTTAGAAACCAGCGAGCCGAGGGAGGCGCCCATCTGGACTGTCGGGCCCTCGCGGCCAAGCGCGAGGCCCGAGCCCAGAGCGAGGATGCCCCCGAAGAACTTGACCGGTACGATAACGGGAGGGGATGGTTTCATCTCTCCCGTCATCACCGCCTCGACGTTTTGAACTCCGCTGCCTGCAGCGAAAGGCGCAAACCGAACTACTAGAATGCGGGCCAATCCGGCCGCGAGCGCGCCCAGCACGACTGGCGCTATCCAGCCGGCGTGAGGCCATGAGTGCGCCCAGTACACGAGCGCATCGCGCAGACGGTCTCCTCGCACAAGACAAAACCGGAAAACCGCACCAATCAATCCGATCATGGTTCCAGCCACAAGGCTGGCTGCGGCAAGTCGGGTCACACGCGAGTTCAAAAGTGCCATGAAAACGACGCTCCGTTGCGACCGGGTATAACGCAACTAACGAGTTTTCTCGTCGGACAGGTCCCTGCAGCTGAAAGTAGGTCCCGGCAAACCGCGCCTTTCGAAACGAGGCGCACCGATCCCTGGGCATCCATCGAGGTCAAGTTTAGTGACAGCTCTTACGCTTCTCACCTGTAAGTTCTACCAGTTTCGATCGCTTCATAACCTGCGTAGTCTTGTATCGGGCAGCAGTGATCAGGCGCAGTCGCCCGCTATGTCCAGCGCGCCGACCTGTTTCTGTAGGTTTGCCGCCGCCGACCCTATACTCTTCGAGCAGTGGCGTGTCAGCGTGGACCAGGAGAAAAAATGCGACTCCAGCAACTATGGTTAACAACCGTTCTCTCAGTTTTTTCGTTGTGTGCGTGGTCCAGCGTAGCCGCTCAAACGGAAAATGCTACTGCCAACTCTGATTTGCCGCAGACATATGCGGCCACGGCATTTGGGCAATCCGGTGCTCTTGCTGGCAAGAGCTTTGGGGTGACGATATACGTCACGGCATGGACCAGCGATCAGGAAGTTCACAATTTCGCGGCGGTTCTGAAAAGTGGCGGTCCAAACGCACTGGTAAGCGCCCTGGGGAAATCGCAAGAGGTCGGCCGCCTGTCTCCCACTGGGTTCGTCGGCAGCGCCTTTCGCATTGCGCGGCTGAAACCAGCACCGGGGGGAGAGAGCAAGATCATCATGGTAACCGACCGCCCGATCTCTTTCGGTGAAGCGTATAACAGCACACGTTCCCGCGACTATCAGTTCGGCATCGTGGTGCTGAACTTAGATAAGGATGGCAACGGAACGGGAACGCTGGCGCCCGTATGCAAAATCAAATTCAACAAGAAGGATGAACTGGAGATCGAAAACTACGGCCAGAAACCGTTGCGCCTCACCAATGTGCGGCGGATGAAATAAGGACACCTGAGATCACTCAACCCTGTGCCAGGTTTTGTCCGGGGCGTACTCCGCTATAGTGCTGGCCAGTTCGGCTGTCTTGGGACCGAGGTCTTTTTGGTAGATGACTCCATCCTGATCGACGATGAAAGTCATCACCCCTGAGGAACGGTAGTCAGCGGGATAGGCAAGGAGGGCGAAGCCGCCAGTCATCTCGCCGTTCACGATGTAACTCTTGGCGCCGGCAGGCGCACTCTTTCCTTGCGCAGTCAGGATCCGGTAATAGTAGCCGTGGAAAGGCGAAGGTCCCTCGCCCTGTTTCTTGCCGTATCCCTCGCCAGCGGCATATGCAACCAGCGGGCCGGCGGGACTCTCCTGTTCACCCTCGGAGGTCTTCCAGTACAGCCCGTTATGCTGGCCTTCGTCGCTGGCAAACTTCCGCGCGTACTGCTGAGGTTTGCCATCACGCGGCTGGCTGTAGTAGTCGTTCTCGGCATCGATGAGGGCATCGAGGACCTCCATCGTCGCAAACTCGTTCTTGCCGATGCGGCGAAACAGGATTTCTTTCGTGGCGACCTCGGTGTCAAAGTACCAGACATCACCTTTGCTGAGCAGCGGAAGGGGAACTGGCCAATTCTCAGCTCCCACATAAAGGGTTGTAGTCCCGTCCGGTTCCTTTGCCAGTCGATGCATCTGCTGGTACTTGGCGACGAACTCATCCCTGCTGTTTTTGTCCTGTACGTCATCGCTCGAGGCGACGATCGGGGCTCCCGCCGGTCCGAGAATATCGAGCAGCGCTGACTTGTCACCGCTCTGCGCTGCAGCGTATAGAGCCTGACTTGCGTCATCGGCGGAAGCAAAGGTTTTCTGTCCGGGCTGCTGGGCGAACCCAAGCCCAGTCACGATGAGCAGCAACCAGGGCAGACCCAAGCCCGCAATTGCCAAATAGTGTTTTTCCGTTTCCCGGATCAGCCAGCGCTGTGACATTAGCATCTTCTCCATTTGAGTAGGTCCAATCGTTGTATGCGTCATGACTGCGCCATCCTCAGCGTTTTCTGCCGCCGCCCGTACGTGCTGCTCCGCTTTGGCCGGTGTAGCTCGATCGCCCTCGCGCCTGCGTGGCAGCAGTCGTTCCTCCTGCGCCGTAGCCACTGAAGGCGCCGGACTTCGTTCCTGGGTCGCGGTTCTGGCCGTATCCGCGAGCGGCCTCATTCTGCGCCCGATTTTGCACCTGCGCCTGATTGTTCTGCGCGTTGCCCCGATTCACAGGCTGCTGGCTTGGCTTATTGGAGTTCGCCGGCAACTGGGTTGGTCTGTTCGTGGTGGTGTTCCCGCCCGGGTTGACATTCACGGTATTGCCACCACGATTTACCGTGTTGCCGCTCATGTTGCCGCCGCGATTCACCGTATTCCCACTGCGATTTACGTTCGCGTTTCCGCTGCGGTTAATATTGGCGTTGCCGCCGTATGGTGTCGGCCTTGGATAGTTGTTGGGGTTGCGGTAGTAGGAATTCCGGTTCACAAACACGTTGCTGCGGGATACGTAAACGTTGCGGTTGTACATCACAGTCCCGCCGTGCCAGTTGCAGTTCCAGGAATTCCATCCCCAACCGCAACATCCTCCGCCATTGATCGCCGCCCCGACCATCATTCCGACGCCAAACGAGATGATGGCCGCGGCGGCCACGTCCGCGCCGCTGTAACCGGGATAGACAGGTACAGGCGTGCCATACACGACTGTGGGATTGTAGGTGGGAACGTAAACGACCTGAGGATTAGCAGGCTGGACGATAATTGTGGTCTGGCTCCCCGTGCCCTGCGTGGTGACCGTCTGTTGCGGAGTGGTCTTGAGATTGCCTGCGTCTTTGGCCTTTCTGCGCAGTTCCTGCACCGCTTTCATCACGTCCTGCTGCTGATTGAAATATGCGTCGCCAAGCGCCGAAGTCCAAGAAAGATTCTTGCTCATGTTGTCGAGCACAGAGGGAAACTGCGTCAGTGCTTTCACGCTCTCGTCCCACGATTGCGGGTCGACTGCCTTGGCCAGATCTTCACCCTTCAGGCTGCTGTTTTGCTGCATCCAGCGGTCGGCTTCTACGATTTGGGTCGGGTAAGTCGATCCAGCCAGAATCTGCGCCACCAGAGCGTCCGGGTAAAGGGCGATGGGCGCCACCAGTTGCTCCAATTGCTCAGCCGACTGCCCGGCTGGAGCTTGGGCAGCTGGCGGCGTCGACTGGTAGGCACTGGCCTCCGGCGGACAGGTCGCAATCAACAGGGTCCATACCAGAAGGAACGCTGTTATTTGTTTCGAAGTCGTCATTGTGTTCTCCACGCTTCGTCTCCGATAGTGATGCGATGTTGCTACTGCGAGACAATTCTCTGCAGCTCTCCTAAATTTTAAGAGCATGTAGAATCGGTCATCTGCCGGTAAGAACCGCGCGTGGTCCATACGGCATTTCGCGCGAAAGAGCTCCTGCCAGCGATTACTCGTCAACAGAACTTCCATGGTTTCTGAATCAGAATATTGGTCAGCAAGAAGGTATACGACTAGCAAAACTCTTAGTTCGGAGGAGGCGATCGAGGAGCGGCGCGGCAGAAGTTCAAACCCGGACTACGCAACCCGCTTTGTTGCCAGAGACGTTACCAGGCTTGTCCTCTCCTCAGCGGCGGAGACGATTTTCATTGCGTTCCAATCATAAAGCAGTTCCTTGCCGCATTCGAGGCAGACCACGTATGTGCCGGTGATTGCCTTCCTGCGAAAGGAACCGGGACGAAGAGTAATAGGAAAACTATAGCGCAGGTGCCAACATCCGAAAACCGCGTTGAGCAATTTTTCCAACATATGCCCTCCTACCAGCTTGCACCGGCTGCCACTGGAATCGCGCCAGAAAGCTTTCGTTTCGTCGAAAACCGAAACCGCGCCCTCTCCTCAAGATAGAAAGGCGCTCCCTTACACCGCTCGGCGGCGCCAGGAAGCGCTCTGACGGCGAGGAACTTCACTGTGCGGCGTCGCCGCCGTTCTCGAATTACAGCAGGGCTGCCCCCACCAATGGAACTAGCAGAAACACTAGAAAAAGGAAATAAATTGCATGCCGGTCTGCCAGTTCTGCTAGTCCGATCTTGAGGTTTTCACCCGGCATGGACCGACTCACCCCCTCGCGTGCCGTTTTCGAGCCAATACGAGATTGCTCTTGAGCAACGACGGGAACACTCCCGCGTGTCATCCTCTTAAGCCGCAGGTCAGTGACTTCGGCTTTTTGAACTTTGACCAGGCGGAGGCTGCCGCAATTGCTACAAGTTCGCACCCTCGTGGTCGATGATTTTTCGTCCTTCCGGCGTCGTGTCTGCTGGATGCTGGAGGAAAATCCCGAAATGCGACTCATCGGCGAGGCAGCCGATGGAGTAGAGGCGGTTCAGAAAGCAGTAGAATTTCAGCCCGACCTCATTCTGCTGGACAGCGATCTTCCAAAACTAAGCGGAATCGAAGCTGCCCGACAAATCCGGAAAGTCGTTCCCAAGGCCAAACTACTCTTCGTGAGCCAAGATTCGAACCCTGAGGTGGTGCAATCCGCCTTTTACTTGGGTGCTCGGGGTTACGTCATTAAGTCGGATGCCGCGGGGGAGCTTTTGCCTGCCGTGAAAGCAGTCATCCAGGGCGCGCAGTACGTCAGTCGCGCACTGGCGGGTTTAGATCTAACCGACGCGGCGAGCGAGTAGTTCAGCGCGCAATCTCAAATCGTAGTCAATTACAAAAGGAGAATACTTCAACATGACGCTTAGATGGCTAACAAGAACAATTCTGTTGTGTATGCTTTTGGCTGCTTGCTCATCGGTTTGGGCTCAGATCGCCACATTTCAAATGCTGACAAGTCCGACTCAGAATACCTGGGCAAACTTCGCCCTTTCCCGCGACGGCAAGGTGATGGCTGCCAATTACGGTGGCGAGATCTATCGCTGGACGCCCAATGGCGGATTCGTCGATCTCGGCCCCGGAGATCCCAACAGCAGCTCCATCGCTATTTCGCATGACGGTTCGACCATCGTTTCTTCGCTCCTGGGCTCCAAGCACGCCGGGACTCCCGGATTATGGAAGCAGGCAACGGGCTGGACGAATCTGGGCCATCCCGCCAACGGATGCAAGTTGGACAATGAGTGGGGCAGCGGGTATGGCGTAAGTGGCGATGGCACGGTGGCCGTCGGACTGGCCTGGTACTGCCCGGGCGCTGAAGGCTTTCGTTGGACTAAAAATGACGGCATGAAAGGGCTGTCACATCCTGCCGGCAAAAGCAGTCGAGCATCAGGCATTTCTGCCGATGGAAATACGATTGTGGGTTTCTCCGAAGACCCAATCGGAGGTTATCGTCGGCCAGTGCGATGGATTGCGGGAAAAACCGAATTGTTCGCCGGTGCCCATGCCATCGGAGAGGCATCAGCCGTGAGTTTTGACGGGTCACAGATCGTGGGCCAGTACACGACTTCGGCGAACGGCATTTTCGCCTTTTACTATAGCCGGCAGCACGGTCTGGTGTCGCTCGGTACCGTCTCCGGTATCGCAACCGACCAGAGTTTCGCCAACGGCGTCGCTAACAATGGGATGACGGTGGGCTGGAGCGGCGACCCGTTCGGCAGCGGCATTCAGGCTTTCGTGTGGACTCCAAAGTTGACCATCCGCTCGCTCACAAAGTACTTGAAGAATCACGGTGCGAAGATTCCGAGCAACATCTACCTCACGACTGCGCTCGACATCTCTGCGGACGGATCAACCATTGTTGGAGTGTGGCAGGACGCAAACTTACACCAAGGGGGATGGATCGCTCACCTCAGGTAACGGGCTGCGATCTCGCAGAAGGCTCAGACCGGCCGATCGACTATGGCCGGTCTTCCGCCTAAGCAAGCCGTTCCAAGGAGTGGAGTAAGATCTTGCCGCGGCTCTTGGTCAGCACTCCACTTCGTTGCCACCCGCTGAACAGACGGCTGGCAGTGAATGGCGTGACGTTCGCCGCGTTGGCTACGTCCTCATTCGTGACATCGAGTTCGATGCCCCCCGGAACTTCCTCGCCGATACTCTCGGCAAGACTCACCAGAGCTTGAGCCAACCTTTGTCGGGCGGTATGGCAGGTCAGAGCCACGTGGGAGGCGAGATGCCAGGCAAAATAGTCGAACGCAATTAACAACGCATTATCCATCAGCTTTGGATACCGCGCAGCAAGGCCTCGGACTGTCGTGCGGTCCCACGCCAATACGGAGCTATCCTTCAGAGTTTCCGTGCTCACGAGATAATGAGAAGGTCTCGACAAAATAGCCGCACCGCCAAACACGTCGCCCGGCAGAAGCCAATGAAGAAGAATCTTTCTGCCGGTTTGGGTGATGAAGAAAAACCTCGCCCGGCCTTTAGTGAGGAGAAATACACGTTCCGCAGGGTCTCCCTGGTGCACGACCACAGACTTGACCAGGAATCGGCGCCTGGTTGCGGCCGCGAGAATCACGTTGCGGTCGGCCGTTGACAATCCTTCCAGGAATTTCGGCTTCAGGTCCAATGCGGCCGCAAATCCCGCTGCAATCATGACACGATCCTCACTTGCCCGATTGGTTTCAAGCGCTTCGAATGTTGCGTGCCGACTGTGGGGAGAGATCCACCGAACCGGTGGACTGACACGCAGTCTTTCTTGAGAGTCGGCCACCAGTCGACCTTAAGTAGTTTGCCTGCTTGTGCGTACTGGCAAAAATACCAGTGTTCCGAAATTGTCAGACGGGTTGTTGTCGGGTTGATATCTTCCATCAACCTGCCCCGGCGACCATGCCCAGACGTAATCCCAAGCGGCTCCAATGGCAAAGATATAATGGGACGCAGATGGTCCGGACACCACTCGAAAGCTGATGTGGCCAACTACCAGTTCCTATGGAACAGAACCCTGAGAGTGAATACCATCCGGTTCGTTTGCGGGCGAATCAGGGTCGTGCGTTAACTTCTGTTTTTCTCTTTTTCGTTACCCTCCTACTTACTCCATGTGCGCAGGCGCAATCCACCGACGAGGTGCACGTGGTGCCGCGCAATGAGTCCGGCCACGCCACTCCCGCGGCAATCCTCGAGCCGCCCAGCAACGACTCCGCCCTCAATGCGCACACCAGACCCTTGCGCGCCGATGTCGACCTTGTGCTTATCCCTGCGACGGTTACCGATGCAAAGAATCGACCGGTGATCGACCTTCAAAAACAGAATTTCACGGTTTACGAGGAAAACCAGCCGCAGGAGATCCGGAATTTCTCCACCGAGGATGCACCGATCTCAGTCGGGCTGATCCTCGACGTCAGCAAGAGCATGAGCAACAAGTTCGATGTTGAACGCAAGGCAGTGGCTGAATTCTTCCAAAGCGCTAACCCGGAGGACGACTACTTTGTGATCACCCTCGGCGATCGCCCCAGGATCGTCGCCGACACGACCGAGTCGCTTGATCAAATACAAGCCAAGCTGGCCATGGTGATACCAAACGGAAATACTGCATTGCTGGATGGGATTTATCTCGGAGTGGACAAATTGAGCTCGGCGCGATACCCGCGACGCGCGTTGCTCATCCTCTCTGACGGCGGTGACAATCACAGTCACTACACCTCCAAGGAAATAAGAAAACTGATTCAGGAAGCCGACGTACTCATCTACTCGATCGGTATTTTTGATAACATGCCGGTCCCGGTTTTTAAGACGATTGAAGAGAAGTTGGGCAAGCGCTTGCTGACCCAGATCACCGAAGAAACCGGAGGGCGCACCATCGCCGCGGATGACCGCAGCAAGGTTCCGGAAATCGCCGCCGCGATCAGCCGCGAACTGCGTGAACAATACCTTCTCGGGTATCGGTCGAGCAACGCCATGCATGATGGCAAATGGCGGAAGATCAAGCTGCAAGTGACAGCAGCGACCGCATCGCAAGCCGTCCCGCCGATGCACGCTTACTACAAGAAAGGCTACCTGGCTCCGGGAAAATAGGTCAGGTGCGAGCCAAGCGACCCGTCGCTGGCGGCTGCTACTTGGAAGGGTACTGTTTAAACATTTTTATAATAGCCTTCTCTATGATTTCGAGCGACTTCTCTTGTTGGTCAGGATCAATATTGGCTTGGGCAACGCCACGCCACCTGAGTTTCTTCGCCGAGCGTTCCACGATGTCGATCACCAATGTTCCCTTGTCGATCAACACGGCGGCGCTGCCGTGCCCTATGGCGCCTGGGTCGCCCTCATCCCACCACGGACCATCCAGACCCGGCATGGCGTAGACGTTAACGTCGTATGACACGTTCAAACTTCCGTCGAGTGCGCCGTAGGCGTTGACTAACAGGTCAGGGTTACCTGTCGTCTTGGTCAGGCCCTTGGCTCGGAGTTGATCGTCGACTTCGCCCATGATATCCATGACCATAAATGGATGGGAGTTGGCTGATTGTTTCATCCATGCGTAAGTCTTGAATCCTGAAAAGTCCTGCTTCTTGTTGTATTCGACCCTGATCTTTTGCGCCTGGACGCTGGCTGCACAGGTCAGAAATAAGCAGGTCAGAAGTAAGAGATATAGCCAAGCCGATCTTCGATTGCATTTCACGTCGATGCGCTCCTTGATCACGGTCACCGCGTGCGTGAGGTCATTTCCTCGAAAAGACTCCACGAACGAAGCAGTCGAAGCTTCACTGTAAGGTGTAGGCATCCCCTGCGCTACTATCAAAACTCGCAGTGGATCCCGGCCGGCACCAAATGCTAATCGAAGAAGGCTGCCCCAGGCCTTTGGCTGCAAGTTTTACTAGTTTTCGACAGCGAGTTGCGCGTCTAACCTGTTTGTGACCGCACTGAGTCTTAAAGGCTGACTGTATTCGGCGACATAAAGACATATGAATTCGCAGTTGAAACCCTTCATAGTGAAGAACGTACTTCTAGTGGACGCAGATGAGCAAATACATGCTCTGCTTCCGAGTGTTTTCAAACCGGGGGAGTGGGCCATAGAGCACGCGCCTGACAATGCGACCGCACTCGCCATGGCGCGATTGAAAGGGTTCGATCTCATCCTGACCAGCGAAAAAACGTCGGGCAGGGAGGACATCGAGCTACTTCGAAAACTTCGCACCGTACGTCCGCACACCCGGTTGATCATCTTGACCAATGAAAGCGCACCTGCGGACGTGATCGACGCCATGCGCGAACGCGCCTTCAGCTATTTTTCTCCGCCGTACCAATTGGATGTTCTGGCGGATATGGTCCAAAAAGCGGTGGAGGAACCCTGCTGGGACGATGGCATCGATGTCATTTCAGCAACGCCAGAATGGATTCGCGTGCTGGTTCGCTGCGACCGGAAGACCGCCGAGCGGGTGTTACAGTTCTTCAACGAAATTGCCGACCTGCCCGAGCCCGAAAGAACGGCTGTAGGAATGGCCTTTCGTGAGATGCTCCTAAATGCCATCGAGCATGGCGGTGGACTGGATCCGACGAAAAGCGTTGAAATCGCATATGTCCGTGCCCGCCATATGGTTACGTGCCAGATCAACGATCCGGGTCCGGGCTTTACCCTGGACGAGATTCCCCACGCTGCCATTGCAAACCCGGCCGAAGATCCGTTCCGCCATGTGGCTCATAGAGAGGCACAAGGCATGCGTCCCGGTGGATTCGGCGTGCTGCTGGCGCAAAAACTGGTCGACCAGCTTATCTACGGGCAGGATGGCAATGAAGTCTTGCTGGTGAAGTATCTCGATCCTAACCGGCTCCGAGTAGCATAGAATCGGGTTGCTGTGCGATTCTAGATAGTTGGCGTGCGAAAGCGAATGCATAGAACATGTCCTGAACTGAGTCCCGCCACTGCGGACCAGCATTTGACGAGGCATCGAGTTGACCGGCTTCCGGCAAACTCCATGTGCCCGGCTGTAGATCCAAATACCGCGTTCTGCCCGAGGAAAGCTCACCTATGATTTCGAAGAAGATGCAGTTAGTTCATCGCAAACTATTCTTTGCGTTGTTGGGACTTCTCTGTGCCACCACTGTGTGGGCCGAACAATGGAAAGTCTTAGGTCCGGACGGTGGAGACGCCCGCAGCCTGGCCTACGACCCGCGCAATCTCGACCACATCTTCCTGGGTACGGGCACTGGAACCATGTTTGAATCGTTGGATGGTGGGCAAAACTGGTCTCGTTTTGCCCACTTAGGCAAAGGCGATGACTACGTGCTCGACCACATCGTCATCGATCCGCAGAATCCGGACCTCATGTTCGTTTCAGCCTGGAGCGTGGAGGATCAGAAGGCCGGTGACTTGTTTCGCTCGCACGATGGCGGAAAGACCTGGGAAGCCCTCCCCGATATGCGCGGGAAATCGATTCGCGCTCTGGCGATTGCTTCCTCTGACTCGAAGGTGCTGACCGCGGGCGCGCTTGACGGCGTGTACCGGAGCACGGATAGTGGTGAAAAATGGGTGCGGATCTCTCCCGCGGGCCCTGCCGAGATCAAGGATATTGAATCGATTGCTGTTGATCCCAAGAATCCGAACGTAGTATACGCGGGGACGTGGCACTTGGCCTGGAAGACCGACGACGGCGGGGTTACCTGGCATCACATCACCAAAGGCATGATCGAGGACTCGGACGTGTTTTCGATCATTATCGACTCGACGAATCCCGCGGTTGTGTACGCCAGCGCATGCTCCGGAATTTACAGCAGCGACGACGGCGGGGAGAGCTTCCGCAAGGTGCAGGGGATGCCGTTTTCCGCACGCCGAACGCGAGTATTGAAGCTGGATCCGCATAGTCCCAAGATTGTGTATGCCGGAACCACCGAGGGTCTGTGGAAAACGAGCGATGCCGGAAAGACCTGGAAGCGGACGGGCAATCCTGAAACTGTCGTCAATGACGTGCTGATCGATCCCCGAAATTCGAAGCTGGTGCTGCTGGCAACGGATCGCAGCGGCGTGATCGCGAGTGACGACGCCGCGCAGACTTTCAAACCGTCCAATCACGGTTACGCGCATCGCTACGTCACTGCAATCCTCGCCGATAAGAGTGACCCGGACACGATATTCGTGGGCGTCGTCAACGATCGTGAATGGGGTGGAGTGTTTTCCTATCGCAACGCCGGAAAGCGATGGGAGCAGAGCAGCACTGGCCTTGGAGGGCGCGACGTTTTCACCTTGCGGCAAGCGGACAACGGTGCATTGATTGCGGGCACGAATCGTGGCATTTTCATCCTCGATCGCAAGGCCGCCAAGTGGCGGCCGAGCAACACCATCATGAGCGGTCAGGCTTCACCGCCGACAAAGAAGAAGGGAACCAAGGTGGCTACGAAACCTGCTATCACTTCGGTTCTCGACGCCAGAGTGAATGAAATTGAAGTTGCCCCCCAGCGGTGGTTGGCGGCCACGACGACGGGACTGTTCACGAGTGCGAATGCAGGGAAGAGTTGGAGCGGCGGTCCGGTGCTTGGCAAGAACGATTTCGTTTCCGCGCAGTCCGACGGAGACTTGGTGGTCGCTGCCACTCGCGCGGAGGTTGTGTTTTCCACCAACGGGGGGACTACCTGGCAGCAAGCGGCTCTGCCCGCGAACGTCAAAGTGATCCGTGGTGTAACGGTCACGCCCGATGGGCAGATTATGGTGGCATCCCGGGAAGGCGCGTTCCGCAGTACTGATAGCGGAACAACCTGGCAGCGGATGCTAAATGGCCTGCCTGACAGGGACATCAGCTCGATCTCATACGACGAGTCCGGTAAGAGCCTCCTGGCTACCAGTATGGCGATCAGCACGGTTTTTCAGAGCAGCGATGGCGGGCAGACTTGGCATCCTGGCCCGGATTCAGGTTATCCCCTTCGGCTGATCAGCGTGGTGCGCGGGCGCTTCGTAGCCGCCACGCCTTTCGATGGTGTAATTGTTCAGCCGTAACCGTGAGACAACGCTCCTCGTCGGCACTCATCCGACATCGGGAGAGACAAAGCGGCGGCCAGCGAGCGCGAGTCTCGTTCGGTGGACTAAGTCGAGTAGCAAACGCAGTTTGGTTACCTAACCCAGTGCGCCAGTCTCGGAAGCGGCCTGGCACATAAGAGCATCCTGATTGGCGGTCCGGAAAACAATTTTCCCGCTGGCGTTGTTTTGGGTCAGACGTGCGGCAGCCTTGATCCCATCCCAAACGGGTATCGATATGTCCAAGACGACGACATCAGGATCCAGTTGGGCAGCAGCATCCC
The DNA here is from genome assembly GCA_963838905.1 of uncultured Acidobacteriota bacterium. Taxonomy (GTDB): domain Bacteria; phylum Acidobacteriota; class Terriglobia; order Terriglobales; family Acidobacteriaceae; genus JABDBE01. The sequence continues at coordinate 382,575 of CAWITE010000007.1, read as the reverse complement.
ATGCCTCCTGACCGTTGTGTACGGCTGCCACAACGTCGAACTCGGATGCCAACGTTGAAGCCGCCTTCTCGAGTATCGCGGGGTTATCATCGGCCAATAACGCACGGGCTTGGGACATGAGGAGACCTCTCAACGGAAGGACGGCTTGCACCTTGGCAATTGACCCTCCATCCAGAAAACTTCGAGGCACGACCAGACGGCAAAGCCAGCGCACATGACCACCCAACGCTTATCCTCACCCTTTTGTTCGAGAGGTTGAGATGAGGCGCAATTCGAGCGGCCCGGCATCTAGGAGTTTTTGATTCTCTCCAGAATGAACTCTGTCCTGAAATGCAGACGTCCGAACGGCTTGTGCCGGGCACTTATTTTCGTGCGACCTGCACTTGCGTAGAGGAACCCGTTTCATTGCCTAATCTGGCAAGACGTCTTTGAGCGCCCGCTCAATGTGGTCTACCTCTTCACGGATCACTCTGATGGATTGCTGGTTCCTTGAGGGGTGTGCCATTGGGGAAATTGCTCCCAGGGCGTGTCGTATCCTGTGGTTTCGGTCCCAAATCAGATGGAGTCTTGCGGTCGTTTGCTTTCGGTGCTGGTAAACGTTCTTGGCTAGTTTCGTGGCCAGCCAGCCCAGGACCAATCCGAATAACGCCTCGATGGGGAGGCGATCTCTCGCTCCGTCAAAGTCTGAAAACGCCAGCCGGTAAACGGCTTCGCCCAGACCCAAAGAGGCAAACAACACTGTGGTTCCGACCAGATAAACTTCCAGGCCTTCCGCCTGTTGAAAGCGTATGAAGCGATCGCCTGTGCGGCGCGTCCGCATAAACTCGATTGCCATAGGGCCCCCAATGCTGCTATCGCCGTCCCGGTTTGCAGTCTCCGTTTGGAGATAGTGATCATTCCTCTCGATCAGTTTACGACATAACTGAAAATCTATGGTGGCCAGCGCGCCCCATTTTTTTTCTTATGTTCATTCTGGCCGGAAAGCCCACGTCTCGAGCCGACACAAGGGTTTCCTTGGAGTGGTTGATCTGGCTATGAATCGAATACCGCGGATACATAACTGCCCGTCGAATGCAGATTTAAACCCAAGCCGTAAGGCTGGTTCGAAATCTAATCAGCAGCACAGGGGACTGCTCACAGTCCCCTTGCCTAAAGACATCCAGTTAGAAGTTGAATACGATGCCCGCCTTGTACTGGAAACTGTTCTGACCGCTGCTGGCGGAGTTGTTGAAGCGAGTGTAAAGATAGTCTATCTCGGCTGGCCGGAATGCGATTGTACCCGTATGGTTGATCGCAATGTCAATACCTCCGCCCGCCGCCAGCGCAAAGGAATTGCCGGAGGGAGCCTTGGAGAACACCAAGCCTGTTGTTTTCTGCAAGTTCCCGTACACGTTGGAGTGCGCTCCACCCAGGAGGACATGGCCGAACGGCCGGATTTTTCCGGTTCGGATTCCGATTTGCGGACCAAATAAATAGGTGAACAGGTTCCCCTGAATGTTGGCGCTGCAGCCGAGGGGGCAAACGCTACTCCCTGAGGGGGCGGTGAATCTTTGGGTGTTGCTGCCGTAGCCCTGGAAGTCCCCCTTGATGCCAAGATACTTGGTGAAGTTGTAGTCTAACTCGCCACCACCTCCGTTGAGACTGTAGCTGCTCGCAAAATTGTGGCTGGCGGTATAACGAGCATAGCTGTAATCTATGGCCGCCTCAAATTTCGGGGCATCTTGTGCCATCGCTGCCAGCCCGGTCAGCATAACGACCCCTGCAATCAGTACGTTTCTGAGTTTCATGATTTCCTCTCCATTCGTTCAAGTTTAGAAAAGTCAAACCCGCATCGCTTCCACAGTTCCGAGAGTTGCGAACCTGAGCGGCCCATGTTTTACTAACACCGTCGAGCGCCGCCCGCTTGTTAATGAGCATGTCTACGATCACTTCTACCTTGTCAGGGGTATGTGCGCGACTAGCAAAACCGACAGTTGAACCTCAAAAAGTTCGCTGCCCGAGACATCTGAGTTCACAATCACTGTTCCCACCACAAAACAGTGAGTGAAGTCGCAAAATGAATCAATGGCATCAAGCGCCACATTTCCTTTCGTAACAACTGTCTGGAGCATTCTGGCAATCCGCCCCCCTGGTGATTCTGTGAGTTTTTCCGTACCCCACTGGAAGACTTACTAGTTCCGCGCTCCACGACTGTCAGCTAGCTTGAATTCATGCCACGGTGGCAGGACCGTCGCGGTCTCAATCGATTGCATCTTGCTCACTTAAATGCGAGTTTTTAACCGCGACAGGGATGCGAGATCCGGTCAAAGACTCTGTCGGTGACTGATATGACCACGGCGATATGGGGCGTACTGACGTTTGTGTTGCTCACAGCGGGCTTGGCGCTGCACGGAATATACCTCGAAAGCAGAATCGATCTGCCGCGTAGACCCTCCGCCAGACGCGACCCAATGTCGGACTCGGTTAAATCGCGCTTCTTCGGCAGGCGGTCGAGGATTCCCGTGGGCAGGAGGGAGGGTGGTGACTTCAGAGGACTAGGGTGACTTCCGGCGATAAGAAGCTGTCCTGAGAGCGATGAACCAAGTTCTTAACGTGAACACAAAAAATCTGGAGGGATCGGTGAAAAAGATTCTAGCAATTCTCGCTTCGATGCTCCTGATGTCAATGGCCGTGTCGGCACAACAGGTATCAGTGAACTACAACCACAGTCAGAGTTTTGCGCAATATCACACGTATGCTTGGGGTTCACAGAATCAAAACCAGATTCAAAACTCCATTCTGGCCCAGGTAGCGCAGCAGGATATCAACAACGCAATGCAAGCGAAGAGCCTGCAGTTGGTGCAGGAAAATCAAAATCCAGACTTGATCCTGACCGCCAACGGCGGCCTGAGACAACAAACTTCTTATAGTGCCTGGGGCATGCGCGGAATTGGCGGTGGAATGGGTGGGATTACTCCAGAACAAAACGTTGAGGGAACCATGATCGTGGATCTCTATGACGCGAAGAGCAAATCTTTGGTTTGGCGCGGAATCGCGCAAAATACGCTGAATAACAATGGCAACAAAAATCAGCAGATGGTGGAGAAGGCGGTCCAGAAGATGTTCAAGCAGTGGCCCAAGTAAGCACTGGCAGCCGTAACCAAGGTATTTCAGAAGTATCAGTCACCGCCAGAAAGGTAGCAGCGATGAAGGGGAGACGATTTGGATCCTCAAACTTTGATTCGAGGCCGCACGGCTGATCAAGCGGTTATTACGAGTGCTGCATCTAGCGGCCTAGGGCCAGTCGCCGAGGGACCGGGTGTGCCTTCGACGAAAACCCTGGCCCACAGTCGCCGATCGGTTTGGCTGCTTGTTCTTATTTTGGTGTTTCTGATTTTGAATCCGCTGCTCGAAAAAAATCAGATGGGCGAGGCAGTTCTCTTGTTTTCCATGTATGCCACTCTGATTTCTGCTACCCGGGCACTCTCTGAGAGAACCCGGGTGCGATGGCCCGCGACGCTGCTCGCCGCTTCTTCAATGTTGGCGATGGCCATCGCCCATTTCTTCCCATATCGACCCCTGGGGATCGTAAATTGGGCAATCCTGGCAGCGTTCTTTGGATTTATCTCAGTGGGATTTTTCTCCTACCTGGGCCGGGCCGGCGCCGTGACCGATGACCGCATCTTTGTCTCGGTAAGCCTGTATCTCTTGTTGGGGATGCTCTGGTTCAGCCTTTACAACCTGCTGGAAGCCATCCATCCCGGCTCGTTCGCCCTGCAGTCTACACCTCTGTCGTCGCTTCCTCGCGGCACTTTGATCTACCTGAGCCTGGCGACGCTGACGACGCTCGGTTACGGTGATATCGTTCCAGTCACACCCATCGCACGCATGGTGGCCGCTCTCGAGGCGGTGGCCGGCGTGCTCTACATTGCGATTACGGTAGCACGTCTGGTCGCAGGCTACCGCGGTGGCAAAGAAGAAACAGCGTAGTCCGGACCATGTGATCGAAAAAAGAAAAAAGAAAGAAGGAAAATAAAATGTCGGATTCTGAGCCGAAAACCTGCAAACACATGCCGTGCCGCTGCGTCGTTCCACCCCATCAAGACTACTGTGGCGACATCTGCAGGGATGCGGGAAAAGACGATGTGGAGATCGCGTGCGCGTGTGACCATCCGGAGTGCCCGCTGACCGCGTAGGTGGGAGCAGGTCTTCGACTGGCTGCGATTCGTCTTTTGCCGTTAATCGCAGAAGATTCCGCTGCCCCGGAGTAAACTATTTGCGGACTGTCGCGACAGTCTCCCCGCGCAGGGCGAGAAGCCCGACGAGTCGCGCTTCGATTCCCCAGGCTCGGCGAGGTTGTTAATTCCCGCCACCCACGACGATAAGCTCTGCATTTCCTGTCCCGCACATCCCGTAGATGGCTCCCGACACGCAGGCCCCTGCGGAGTACCTGTAACAGCCTTCCTTCTTTGCCACGGTCGAAACCGCACGATCGGAACCACCGATGATGGTTCCACCCTGATCAAACGGAGAAGATGACCCGAAGTCCATAACGAAACCTGTGTTCTTGGACAAGCTTTGCCACGTGACCGTTGTGCCGGTCTTTACGCAGAACGTTGAATTCCCCTTCGCGTTTGGAATACTTGGAGTGGCTTGAGCCGCGGAGGCTGTCCGTTTGACGTCGACAGAACAAGGCGTGGAAGCTGATCCGCAGGTGTTGCTGGCATTGCACAGGGCCGCCGGCTTGGGTTCCGAGCAAGCATACTTGTTGCCCTTACTGGATTGTGCCTGGCCCCCCACGGAACTGGACAGCAAGAAGATCGGGAGCAAAAGTGAACTGGACCAGATTGCAAAACTGCGCTGAATCTTCATAAGGCACCTCACTAGAGTAAAGTTTCAAAAAGCAAAGGCCCGAATACTTCCTCATCGGTAGCTGAATCAGAGGAAGATCCAGCACGGCGTGCCAATCTTCCTCTGCAAGAGGATGAGCGAGAAGGTCGGTCGACCACCGCCAGTCAACGCCAATCCGAAACCCAGGTCACTAGTTGACGCCAGGAGTTCCTTTCCAATCGAGAATGTCAACCAGTCTCCACGGGTTCTGATTCAGATCCCACTGCAATTGGCCCTGCTTGTCGAGGATGAGCTGCGCCGCCGGATACAAGACGCCGGTGCTCTTGCTCTTGTCCTGATCGTTGATTTCGATGATGCCGGCGGTTAGATCGTAGGACATCGTTTGGCTGTCCGTCCAAGCCTCAGCGAAGCGGATCTGGCGATTGGTCACAAAGACGATTTTCCGTCCAGTCGGCGTCGGAATCATCTTGATATAGGAGCAGTCGTTGCCTAGTGTGCCAGTGATCTCGACGTGGCCCACGGCCTTCATCCTTTGCAGTGCGTTTGCCAATCCCTGGTTCTGTCCCTTCTCGTACGCTTGAACCAGAACAGCTTTGTCTGCGGGAGTCGAGAACTGATAGATATTCAGTGTTACGCCGATATTCGCCCCCAATTGCGTGCCCGTACCGAAGGCCGTGGCGTCAATGGTTTCATCCTTGTCTCTCGCGAAGCCAGGAGGGCTTGCTACCAACAGCAGACCACTCAGTAGCAAACTCGTGACGGCGAGCTGGTGAATGCTGGCAATTTTGTTTTTGATAGGCAACATTTCCTTATCCTTTCCTCTGAACCACGTGATCAAATTCCGGCGACAGGCGCCCTTTCATCCTTAACTCTCGGCACTTCTACCGCCAGCTACTGAGGTGCGCCGCGACTCATTCTGCAAAAGAACAACACCGCCCGCTTGCAACCATGCAAGTCACGCCCTCTTGGCGTGCTTGGTATGGAGAGCGAGGTCTTTAGCGTCCTTACGATCCTCAAGATCTGCCAGGAGACCTTCATCCGTCAGGTCGAGAGGATGAGAGTTTTCCCAGTCGTGGTGCACGACCTTGTGCAGCCGTCCAATTACGTCGTCGTCGTGGACTTCAATGGCCAGTTCACGCCGGCTGTCGAAACTACCCGGGGCCAGGTTGATCGAGCCAACGATGGCGCGGACTCCATCGGAAAAAAGCATCTTGGCATGAAGCTTCAGATGTTTGAGCTTATGGACCTTGATCCCCACATCGTCCATGATGCGCAAGCCGCCCACGCCCTCCACCAGCTTCTCCTTCTTCAGCGTATGCGGAGGACGCGCCATCACGTGCACCTTCACCCCTCGTTCCTTCGCTCGCACCAGGCGCTCAATAATGATGGCGTCTTGATACCGTTCGTTCTGCACGAACAGTGTGTGCTTCGCCAGGTCGATAAATTCCGCGATCTTGTCCCGCCCGTTGCCACAGCACCAGATGAGATGCGCATGTTCACCTGGGTCGAAGTCTTTCCGACTCCAGTCCGCCTCAAAGCAATCGATAATCTCGCCCACCTCGTGTCCGTGGTCAGTGACTACGGCGTAGTCCCGGGTCTCGGTCAGATTCTTGGTCTCCCAGTTGAGGGATTTCACGAACGCTGTCCGGTCATCTACGACCATGGACTTTTCATGAGTGAGGTCAAATGCTGGATTGCTGTCAAGGACCTCGACTCCCGCTTTGCTGAGCGTTTTGCGTGATTCCTCATTTTCAGCTTCGCCACTGCGGCGGGCCGGGTTCAACATCACCCTCACCTTGACCCCGCGATGTTGCGCTTCGATAACCGCCTTCAATAGCGCGGGGTCGGAGAAAATGAACATCTTGACGCGAAGCGATTTGGTTGCTCCATGGATGGCATCAAGAATCGGCTTGGCGGAGTCATCGGGAAGAACGACTAGCGAACGGGACATACGGCCTCCAGGGAACAGATATGCGCTCGCGTTTGTCGACAATGGGCGAGCAATCACGAGCGATGGCTGGCGAGAATGTGTATCTAAGACGCAATTGTTTCCGATACTCCATCAACTTGAATGCGATGCAACTCGGCATAAACTCCGCCGAGGGCTATTAATTCCTGGTGTGTGCCTTGTTCCGCCACCACCCCCCCGCTCAGGACAATTATCTTGTTGGCATCGCGAATGGTGCTGAGACGGTGGGCGATGGTGACAACGGTCCGTCCCTTCATGAGCCGCTCCAGCGCTTCGATCACGAGTCGCTCTGATTCGGTGTCAAGAGCAGCGGTCGGCTCGTCGAGGATGAGAATCGGCGTGTTGCGAATGACGGCGCGGGCGATTCCGATTCGCTGACGCTGGCCTCCCGAAAGGGTAAGCCCTCGCTCACCGACCATGGTGTCGTAGCCGTGGGGCATCCGGGAGATGAACTCGTCCGCGTTGGCGAGTTTCGCCGCTTGCTCGATTTCCTTCTGAGTGGCGCCGGGTCGGCCATAGGCAATGTTGTCGCGTATCGTTCCCCGGAACAACACAGTGTCCTGCAGCACGAAACCAATCTGGTCGCGGAGCGGATGTAGCTTGTACTCGCGAATGTCAACACCGTCAATACGCACGCAGCCGGAAGTGGGGTCATAAAAGCGTGGAATCAGGCTCACGACTGTGGATTTGCCGCCTCCCGTAGTGCCAACAATTCCGACTAGCTGGCCTTGCGTGATGGTGAAGCTGACGTCTTTCAATACTGGTTCGTCTTGGTTGTAGCCGAAGGCCACGTGGTCGAAGGCAATCTCGCCGCGGGTTGCTCCCGGTTCGCGCGCGTCGGGATGCTCGGGGATTATCGTATCCGTTTCGAGAATGGCCTGGATGCGCTCGACGCCCACTGCAGCCTGGGCGATGGCGTTGGTCATCTTGGCGAGATCCTGCACTGGCTTGAAGAACTTGTTTAGATACGAAAGAAAAACGGTCAACGCGCCCGCCGTCATGGTTCCGATCAGAATGAGCGACGCACCTCGCCAAAGCACAAACGCAGTACACAGCGCCACAGTTACGGTCACCACAGGCGAGAGCATCGATTTGACTCTGCGAGCCTTGAGCGCGGCATCGACCGTCGCGTGGCTTACTTCACTAAGCTCTTCTTGTTCGAGATCCTGCCGGCCGAACGCCTTCACGACGCGCATGGATTCGAGCCCTTGCTGGACCACCGCAACGATGTCGCTCTGGCGATGCCGCACTTCGTGCGTTGCTTTCTTTACCGCTCGCTTAAACCGCGACACGAACAGCAGCAAGAACGGCGTGACGCCCACGGCCACGAGGGCAAAATCCCAATTGAGCCAGAACATCAGACCGAGCATTCCGACAATCGTCAGCAGATCGACAAAAATACCCAAGGTCGCCGAGGATGCGAAGCTCTGAATGGTCTGGATGTCATCGGTAATGGTGCTGAGCAGTTGGCCCGTCTGATGGCTGTCGTAATAGGCCAGCGAGAGGCGCTGCAGATGGTGATAGGTTCGCATGCGAAGATCATGCGCCACCCACTGCCCCACGCTTTCGGTGTAATAGTTATCGATGTAAGAAGCGATCGAGCCGATGATGGCGATCAGCACTGCAGCAAGCGCCGCTACCGCAGCGATTTTCATTTTGCCGGGGCCTAATCCGGCGGTCACCGAGCCTAGAGAGTCGTCGAACCATTTAGGAAGGTGATGCGATCCGACGACATTATCGAGAATTATTTTCAGGGGCCACGGGCCCGCGAGGCTCATCAAGGTCTCGACCATCATCGCGATAAATATAACGAGCAGCGTTCCTCGATAAGGCCGTATGAGTTCACGGATGAGACGCGGCATACCGCTGCGTTTTTTGCCGATCGGTTCGGCCATTGAACTTGGTTTGCTCCCGTTCATATGCGAACCCAATGTAGCGCCCCACGAACCGATGTTGCAGCTAGCAAAACTAACAGTTGCGCGTTATGCGCGATGGGGTGCATTGTGGCAGTCCCAGCGCGAACCACCACGAAGCCGGGGCAGGACGCCGAACCGAAAGGAAGCAAGTGATGACGTCGATCACGGAGAGCATGCCGGAAGCAGAAGCGATCGAGAAGGCAAGGAACGGCGATGTGACCGGCTACGAATCCCTGTATCACTTGCACCGGCACCGAGTTTATTCCTTGTGTCTGCGGTTCACGGGCAACGCGTCGGATGCGGAGGATCTTGCTCAGGAGGTATTTCTGCAAGTGTACCGCAAGATTTCTACCTTCCGGGGCGACGCAAAGTTTGGATCATGGTTGCACCGGGTCGCCGTAAACTTGGCCCTGATGCGTTTCCGACGGCGACGTCCACGAGAAGTATCGCTGAATGTTCCCGAGACCCTGAAGCCGGATCCAATGCAATCACAGTTACGCGATCAATTTTCGACTAGTTCGTTCCTGGTTGACCGTGTGGCCCTGGGGCGAGCGCTGGGCAGTCTTTCAAAAGCGAAAAGAAGCGTGGTTCTGTTGCACGACGTCAATGGATTTACTCACGGAGAAGTTGCCCGGCGTTTAGGCCTGGCAGCCGGAACCAGTAAGTCTCAACTTCACAAAGCTCATGTGGAACTGCGGGACATCCTGGGCCCCAGGGAAGCGCCCAGAAACCTGAATTCCTGACTACTCGCAACCCGGCAGTACTGAGACCCGGCCTCCAAAGTCGCAGGCCTGGGCCACAAACTAGTAGTTTTGACAGTAGCGCCGCGAAGCTCCAGGGGTTAGTCTGGTGCCGCAACGAATACCCTACACCTGAGTCGCAATTTTATCTGGTAATTTCAGGGGCTATGCCGTAACATGCCCGGCATTAGTCCGCCGCGCTGACTAGGCATCCTGAAACCGTTTCAACGGAGGAGCATCTATGACCCGGCCGCGAATCATGATTGCTGACGACCACGCCTTTGTAGCCGATGCCTGCAAGAAGCTGCTTGAACCGGAATATGACGTCGTCGCAACCGTAGGTGACGGGCGAGCACTGGTGCGAATTGCTGCCACGCTCAAGCCGCAAGTGATCATCATCGACATCGGAATGCCCCTCCTGAACGGTCTCGACGCAGGACAGCAGATCAAGCAGATACTGCGCTCGGTAAAGCTGGTGTTCTTGACCATGAACACCGATCCAGTTTTGGCAGCTGAGGCCTTTCGCCGCGGAGCTTCAGCCTTCCTGCTAAAAACTTGCGCTGCATCAGAGCTGTCGGTGGCGATTCGGGAGGTTTTGAAGGGCATGTCGTATCTCTCTCCGGCCATCGCCAAAGAAACAGTCGACTTCCTGCTGCGCCAGGACAAGGAATTTATTGACGAGGGGCAACGGCTTACCGAACGGCAACGGGAAGTGCTGCAATTGCTGACGGAAGGGAAGTCGATGAAGGAAGTCGCGTATGCGTTGAATGTAACTACCAACACGGTCGCTTTTCATAAATACCGGATCATGGAGATCCTGAATGCCAAGAGCAACGCCGAACTGGTGCAATACGCGATCAGAAATCACGTTATTGCTGCCTGAGAGGCAGTTCCGACGAGCATCATGGTTTTCTGCGTTGTTGATCGGTTGAAACGTCGCCGGAGTTTGTTGCCGCAACGTCGGGACTCCTCCTGCCAGTTTTTTCTGCCTCCACTGATATTTTCTCCAGTACCAAGATCTCAGAAAAAAGCCTACGGTCACATCAACGGGGTCACCCGATACCGTATTGAAAATAGTTCTCTGTAGACGGCCAAATCGCTGCATGAGACCGTACCGAAAAATAATCGGAAGTAGCATGGAATCCCGCAGATCAGTGGTTTCCAATGGGAGCTCGATCGTTCGTTCCGCGGTGGTCAGCGGGGTATGCCTTTTGGCCGCTGTATGTGGCTTGGCGAATGGCGCAGCCACCCGAAGGGCAGCCTCCTCGCTTGAGTGCAAGGACCCGTTTTTGCTCACTGAAGCGCAGGTGCCACTGCTCAGTTCGAGAGTCGCTTCTGGCGATGTTCAGGCTCAGTGCCTGCTGGGATTTGCCTACCATCGAGGGTCTTCACTTAAGAAGGATGACACCGAAGCGGCAAAATGGCTCCTGAAAGCGGCCGACGCAGGAGTTCCTCTAGCGCAGGCAGAGTTGGGATACTTTTACGAGTCCGGAGCCGGGGTTCAGCAAAACGATTTTGAAGCGGTCCGGTGGTACCGAAAGTCTGCTCAACAAGGAGTCGACAAAGCGGAGAACAACCTGGGAAATATGTATTTTGCGGGCCGTGGTGGATTGCCGCGAAGGAGTGAACAAGCAGCAACTTGGTTCCGCAAAGCCGCCGAGCAGGGATTAGCGGCAGCGCAAACGAACCTGGGAGTGTTGTACCGGTTCGGTGAAGGAGTCACCCGGGATTACTCCGAGGCTCTGCGTTGGTATCGCAAAGCCGCCGCCCAAGGCTACGGCGGCGCCGACGCTGAACTCGGAATCATGCATCTGCACGGGGAAGGCGTTCCTCAGGACTATGTCGCAGCCGTCGCTTTCTTTCGGGCGGGCGCAGATCACGGCGATCCTTCCGCCCAATCTTGCTTGGGTTACATGTACATCAAAGGTTTCGGCGTTGAACGAGACTATGCGGCGGGTTTTAGATGGACCCGTGCGGCGGCGGAAAGAGGAATTGCAGCCGCCCAGCAAAACCTCGGCCATATGTATGAGAGTGGGCTGGGTACCATTCGCGACGACCATGACGCTTTCGATTGGTACTTTGCGGCGGCAGTTCAGGGTCTACCGGGGTCGCAGAACAAGGTAGGCTATTTCTTTGAAACGGGCAGGGGAGTTCCGCGGGACGAAATTCAAGCGGCCAAGTGGTATCGCAAAGCTGCTGAGCAAGGTTATGCAACCTCGCAGCTGAACTTGGCGATGCTGTACGCGACCGGCCCCGGACAGGGAGTGTCCGTCGACCGTGTTGAAGCATACCGGTGGCTTATCCTGGCTGCGGCCAGCGGCAGGGAAGACAGCGCGGAGGCTTTGCGTCGCCTGGGGAACGTGATGACGCCGCGGCAACTGCGGGAAGCGCGCCTCCGCGCGTACGGTTGGCGATCGCGACCGGTCCCAGACCTCACTCAAGAACCTCTGTTCGCACGGACGTCGGTCGCTCTCAGCGACGCTGTGATCGAACCGTAGCTCTTCGCCCATGCCAACGGTCGACGGACGGTAGTGTTTCTCTCCACCAACTACGAAAGTTGCTAGTTGGGAACTTCTGATCCTCGTCCTATAAAGGAATAAGAGAAACTGCGGCCAAACGGTTTCACGAATTAGCGAAGTTTTCCATGATCCTGCTGGCTCACAACGGATCATGAAAATGCGCCGACGTGGAATCAATCACTTGCGGCTATTTTCGAGGGAGCTGCAAAGGTTATTTCGATGAGAGATCTCGGACGGCAAGAGCTCCTCGGCAAGAAAAATGGATCGGCGGGAACGGCTCCCATGTTGGCGACTGTTATGTCTGGGCGGAAATTAATTACCTCGACTCTGCAACCGACTATCGTGAGTTCCTGTCGATCAATGCTCCGCCTCTAATGTCTGCAAGTGGCGAACTCGTTATGCTCGATGATGGCCCCACCCTTCCGCGCAACATTTTGAATTGGTTTCTTGCGGCATGTTCGTGGCTCGCTGCAATTTGACCTGCAACCCTTTTCCTTCTTCGCTGTCACTTCTGCTAGTTGAGACGCTCAGGTTGTCCAGCAATACTTGGGCGTACGCACAATGCCTTTTATCAAAGGAGACATTCAGATGAGTACTAGAACAGTAGGCTCAGAGGAGAACTCAGTAGTGGCCGTCTTTAGCGAACACTCCGGAGCGGAAAATGCCATCAAGGAGCTGAAGAAAACGGGTTTCGATATCAAGAGATTCTCGATGGTGGGACGGGACTTCCAAACCGAGGACAACGTGATTGGTTTCTATACAACTGGAGACCGCTTGGCTTACTGGGGCAAGACCGGTGCATTCTGGGGCGGTCTTTGGGGCTTACTCGTGGGAGCGGCATTCCTGATAATTCCTGGGATCGGCCCGGTAGTCGTTGCGGGGCCAGTGGCGAGCTGGATCATCGGAGCGCTGGAAGGCGCCATTTTTGTCGGTGGAGTGAGCGTGTTAGGAGCTGGACTGGTCAGCGTTGGAATCCCAAGAGACAGCGTCTTGAAGTATGAAAGCTCGGTCAAGGCGGGAAAATTCCTTTTGATTTTACATGGGACGGCTGCGGAGGCTGAGAGAGTACGGGATGTCCTCAATACTACACATGCCGAGATGGTTGACGTTCATCGGCTGCCCGTAGTGCCAGCGCGTGTCGCCTGAGGGCAATTTTATTGTCGTGTATACGTTGAGAGCTGATCACAATTGAGTTGCCTGGCGGTATCGGAAAAGCCGCCAAGCTCGATTCTTCGCAGACCCCGGGAGCATGCCTTCCTCGAGCTAATGTGCGGCGTGCGCGAGCGTCTCAAGAACCATACCCGTCTTAGCTCGCTGGGTGGCATTCAACGACAGTCCTTTGGTCTTCACCAGTCGTTGCAATTCTGCGTACGTGGACGGGCCAGCATCAGGCCCAACTTTGGTTGAGAGCTCGAGAATCCTGCCCCCAGGCCACTCCCAAAGCTCGAGCGCGAGTTTGCGAAAGCCGAGCTGTGCTTTGGTTTGCCAACTTGTTGCCTGGATGTCCGCGATTCTCTTCACCCGCGTCCACTCAACTGAGACTTGAGCTTCCGTCAGCAGTTTCTTTTGTCCCGCATCGAGCAGACTTGAGATCTCGATCCCGGTTTCCGGCACATGCGTCGCAGTGTATTTGCTCCGCACTGTGTAGGAGGGGCCCGCGGCCCCACCAATCAGATCGATTTCGCAGTCAAAGCCCACGCCAATGCCGGAGGGAACAAACGACTTTGTGTCAGCCGACGGGCGCAGTTTGACGGTGAAGTCGTTGTCAGCGCCTTGCCGCAGCCTGATTATGAGCCCCTGAGAAAGTAAATCGAGTGCGTTGGTATCGAAAAAGTAGACCCGACCGGCTGCTTCTTTTTCAAAGTTCAGCAATCTGACGGCGGCCTGGGTCTGCGTCGGCGAAAGCAAAAGCTTGACCTCAACACTGCACCGGTCTTGCGAATGCAAAGCCGAGCCGAAGCATAGCAGAACCCACAGCCCGAAAATGCGACGCGGCAAGGTGCGCAGCACCGCAGTCGGGAAACCAGTACAACGGCGATCATGCGTCAAGGCCACCGCCATATTCCTGAGCCTAACCTGGATCAAGCCGCTCTAGAGACGACTCGGTCAATGCGCAGCCATCCCGTGGGCACTTCGACGATGTCCCCGACGCTACTGCCGAGCAAAGCTGCACCGAGCGGGGTAATGAGAGAGATCAGGTGGTCAGAATTTTTGGCATCTTGCGGAAAGACTACGGTGTAGACGGTTTGCTGTTGAAGATCCAGGTCTGTTACCACGACCGTTGAGTTGACGGTAACCACATCCTGAGGCATGGCGCCCAGCAAAACCACTCCGGCGTCGCTCAGCGCCTGATCGATCAATTCGACGTAAGGCCGGCCTTTCAAGAAATGTTTCGCGGATCTCACGATGGGTATCAGTCTGGCCAAGTCAGTCTCCGTCAGCAAAAGCTTCCGTCTTGGTAGAGCTGGGTGCTGGTTTGGAGGTTCCGTTGATCTCATGCCGTTCCCTCTCTTCGGAATTGAGGAGGCGGCCGCAATTCGCGAACCCCTGTCTCGCCTGACTGGCGTCAGGTCGTAGTGGATCACGAGTTGCGGCCGCTCGCGCACGTATTGTGCCGCGTCCATAGCTTAGTGATAAAAGCTCTGTTGGCAAACTGGCAAAATTGTCAGCAACGCGAGAAATATTTTGCAGAGATTCGAGAGTTTAAGGAAAAGGGACTCATTCCGCCTGATGTCGCCCTACCAGGCAGCTCCCCGAGCCGAAGTGTGCAGTCCAAAGTTATCTTGTCCCTCCATCAGTACAGTGGTTTGCTCTAGCGATGCGAATTGCAGCAGGCGACCTTTGGAAGGCGGTTTTCAGTCTTGTCTTGATGGTGGGGTTTGGCGGGTTTGCCAAAGCCGCGACCCAAAAGGTGTGCACCGAAGCCGAGGTCAAAGAAGCGCAAAAAGAGGCCGACCAACTGAGAGACTGGGACAGCGTATATCGCTCTTTTAAGCGTTTCGCTCATTGCGACGAGGGAGGAATCGCCGAAGAGTACAGTGATTCGGTCGGCCGCCTTCTGGCCCGCGATTGGAAGCATCTGAACGCATTCGTACGCCTCACCGCAGACCAGGATTTTGAGCAGTTCGTGATTCGGCACGTCGACGAGACGATGTCTGAAGACGAGGCGGCCCTGGTCATCAACAATGCGCGCCTGCATTGTCCTACCGGAGCAAAACGGCTGTGTAAATCAATCGCAGATTACTAAAATTAGCAGGATTGAATTGGCTCTTTTGTCCTCCTCAAGAAGCCAAAGCAGCATCCCAGAAATCTTAAAGAACACGCGCCGTTACTGCTGCGGCGCAGGGTTATTGTCAGATTGCGCTCTGGTGGCCTTGCCTTCCGTGACCGTCGACCACGTGCCTGTCTGCGTAAGCGTCTCGTACTTGAACGTGTATGAGGCTGGAGAGACCACCGTGATGGTGTAGCGTCCCTTCGCAATCAGACCATTCATCTGCGCTTCGGAGGTCCACGTCCAGATGTTGTCCAGAACGTGGCCGGTCGCCATCTGGTGCTCCCCCAGGCTGTTGTAGGCGTTATAGGTGTAAACCTTGTCGGCGGGGTTATATTCGAGGACCCGGACGCCGCGAACATCTCCCATCACCGAATGCATGGAGGAGTGCGTCTCGAGGAAGAACCCACCGGACACCCACTCGCCATGTTCGGTCGAGGTGAAAGGTGCGCCTGGAGCATTCGGACTAATCTTCGTTGTGCCTTGCATTTTCCAGTCGCCGGCAAAGTAACCCATCTTCTGGTGCTCCGGAGTCGGCGTCGTTGTTGGCTGGGCGAACTGTGCCGAGCAGTACGACGCGCAACAAAGGACGGCAAACGCGAGCGCTATGAGTCGAGGCTTCGATTGGCGGATCATAACTAAGTTCCTTTCTCCTGGTGGCGTGGTTCAGTTCGTACCAATTCTGTCTGGCCGACTCCGTTCGGGCCAATCTTCCTATGCTTAAACCATAAGAACGTACTGTGCCACTGGCAGAATTAGCAGCCGTCGACAGAGGGGTTTCAGGATGAAGGTTCTTTGAGTCCGATTCCGCCTGATTGCTGTAGAGCAACGACGAGTCCCTTGAATTCCAGTAGTTTTAGAGTCGGCGGTGTTTTCGTCGCCGCTGCAATGTCTGGTTCTGGCGGTGTTTTCGCCGGGCCAGTCGTCCTCCCAGCGGCTCGAACACCGCCGGATGAGCCGCAGCGCTGCAATCTCCACAGTAAGGAACCAGTTCTGAACGTTGAATAAGCCCCGAATTTTGCTAGCCGATGACAGTGAGCTAATCCTGCGGGCCGTCTCCCGGCTCCTGGATGTCCAATTTGAGGTGATCGGCGCCGTGCTGAACGGGGAGCAGGCCATTGAAGGAACGCTGCGCCTCAAGCCAGACGTACTTGTCCTCGACATAATGATGCCCGTGATGGACGGCCTTGAGGCTGCCCTCTGCCTGAAAAAAGTCGGCGCACCGACGAAAATCGTATTTCTGACTGGCCTTGAAGATCCCGCTATCATGGAAACGGCAATCGAAGCCGGCGGCAATGGCTATGTCTTTAAGTCGCAGCTCGTGACTGACCTTCCGTTGGCAATTCGTGCCGCCTTGGCCGGCCGGACTTTTCTCTCCGACTCTGGTTCCCGGGAGCGGGAGCTGTAGTCCATTTCTTTCCTGATCCAATCCAATCCAACGCCAGCTCGATAAAGCCCATCTATAACTTTTACTAGTGGCAACTCTCTCGTGCCCACCGTAACCTAGCTCTAGTGAACCGGGTGGTTGGATCCCGGGCTTGTCATATCCAACCTCTCGCCAATGGATCGTCTACCGGCTCGGTCGGAGTGTGCTCCGACGGCGAAAGCCACGCAGGAATCGTTGCACTTCAAAAAAGAACAGGGAAGACCAGGAGAACAATACCAATGAAGAAGAGTGTGATTGCGGTTTTAGTTCTTGCCGGTGTCATACTGGCGAACGACCGTGCTCTATTCGCGCAAGACAGCGCCAATTCGACCGTCACCGACCAGGACGTTCAGCTGTTGCGGAAGGACTTGCGGTCCCAGAGAAAACAGTTGATCGCCGCAAACCTGCCGCTCACGGATGCCGAAGCGGTAAAGTTCTGGCCGGTTTACGACCAATATCAGGCTGAAATCACAAAGATTGGCGACACCCGCTTTGCCCTGATTAAAGAGTACGCGACAAACTATAACACCCTGACGGACACGCAGGCGCACGATCTTGTCACGCGCATGATCGGGGTAGACGAATCACTTGTGCAGTTGCGTCAGAAGTACATTCCCATCGTCGAAAAAGTTTTGCCCGGCAAGAAGACGGCGATGTTTTTCCAGATGGACAGGAGGGTTGCGCTGATGATCGATCTTCAGTTGGCGTCGATGATCCCTATCGTGCAACCGTAGGCGAAATGCGAAAGTCGCGCGGTTCGCAGCTGAGGGCCGGAATTTAGTTCATTCCGGCCCCGATGGCGGGCAGGGCTTCGCGCCAAACTTAGTCGTTGCGAACGAAATCGGCTTTCTTGGCGGTTTCGTGCTCCTTCCGCAGCGCGCGTGCGATATCTCCGAGAGGTACTTTAGGAGACAGAGGCTGCACTTCCCAGAGGGGTCGCTCGCCCTCAACAAAGAAATAACCGGAATGGTCAAACAGATTCTGTTCCTGCGCCATGGGCATCTGCGAGGCATGTTGCGGATGGCTAGTCATCTGAATCGAACTGCTCATGCTTGCGCTGCCAACGGAACCGCCGGCCGATTGCCCAAAGGCGGCCGTGGCACAAAGGAAGCACAACGCCAATAATGTGGTCTTCATCGTATTCATCTCCCCTGTTCCGAAACCCTGAACAAGCCCGTCTTTGGGGCTTGCCATCACTATAAGCAGGCCCCATACCAATCCTCCGGGGCTGAGAAATGTGGGCCTTAGAGCTGCTGCTGGGCTGGAGAGTGCAATTGTTTGCACATTTGTGGAGGCCGTCGGGAAGCTGGTTGTCTCGGCCGTTTCTGTGCGCTCGCTTGCTTTCCCCACGCTGGGATAAAGTTTACGAATGTCCCCCGACGGCGCGGCAACCAAAGCCCGAGGCTGAAGAGCTCTATCTAAAAGGTCGATATTTCTGGAACAAGCGGACTGCGGGGGATCTGAACAAATTCTCGACCTTTTTACCCAGGCCATCGTTCGCGACCCCGGCTATGCTCAAGCCTACGTCGGCCTTGCCGATTGCCACAACTTGATGCGCGAACAATTCCGCCGAAGCGCACAATTCTCTCGCCTGCGCCACATTTTATTGGACGTGGGATGCCGCGACGGCTGAGCGCGAATTTAAACGTGCGATTGAGTTGAACCCCGGCTATGTAGCCGCACACCACTGGTATGCAACCTCCCTGATGGTCACTCGCCAGTATCCGGAGGCAATCAGCGAAATCGAAATAGCCCGGAAGCTTGACCCGTCTTCCACGCCGATCATGGCCGATAAAGGCTTCATCCTCTATCTGGCCGGCCAGCCAGACCAAGGCATTGCCCTGCTGAAGCAGATCCAAACCCGAGAAGCGGCGTTTCTTTCGCCGCATCTTTACCTGGCGGAGATCTACCTTGCCGGCCGAGACTATTCGAATTACTTGGTGGAGTCGAAGAGAGTCGCGTCGCTACGCCACGACCCCATGGCTCAGGCAGTCGTGAACGCGGCGGAGAAAGGCTTCGCTGCTGGTGGTGCCCAAGGAATGTGGGAAAGGATGTTGCCGGTACAGAAGAAGTTTTATCTGCAAGGCAAGTTGCCGGCCTATGCGTTGGCGCAGAGATATTCGCAATTAGGAGAAAGCCAGGAAGCCATCAAGCTTCTGCGCGAGGCCTATAACAAACGGGACGCCGACATGGTTTCTATGGACGGCGACTGCTCATTCGATGCCCTGCGCGACAATCCTTCCTTTCAGGACTTGCTGGCGCGATCAAGCCAGCCCCAGGTCGGATTGAATTGTGCGCATGAGTCCAACACAGCAAGGGGCGCACGTCCCTGAGATTTTGTTTCAATCTGAGACGTAAAGCCTAAGACGACTTTGCCAAACATCCGGCATGTTTTATCTATCCTATTGATACTAATAACCTTGCCATTTCCCTGGGGCGTTAAGGATTTGGCCGCGCTCGTGCATCCTTGTTGCGCGATGCGGTCCGGGTGCCTCAGCCACGCTAACCGGCGGACTAGGGAATCCAGGCCGCATCGACGACCCCTGGGAATCAGGAATAATGAGGAACTCTCTGTCCAAATCGGGCGCTGCGGCTGCTCCGGCGCGTGAAAGCTCGACTACCAAACTGGCAAAGTTCTTTCCCAACGCGACTCCCGTCCGTATCCCCGTACACCTCACGCGCGTGGTGAGTGGCAACGGCACGCTTACCGAGAGCACTGTCATTGAATTTGGTACGCCTAAGGAAGTCCTGTTTGCCTCCGCCTTGCCGCTTGAGTTCGCAGACAAGCTTCGGCTGCGGAATTCCGATGGCACGCTGGATACGGAGGCCTGTGTAGTAGCGGTGCAATACAACGGAGGGCGCACCGCGGTCGCCGCGCGCTTCACCGGCGAAGTCGCTAACTGGATCGTGAAACCTGAATAGTGAAATCTGAATTGTGAAATTATGACACCCACATCTCAACTCAGTGAACTGGCGGCCGAGTGGCGTGACGCGCGTCTGCTCTACCCGTTATACGCTGCGCTGGCACGGGAATTCGTGATCGATCTGCCATCGCACGCTGATCTCGAAGCTGGCGTGGATGCCCCGCCGCAGGAATCGATCGAACAGGCACGGCAATTGTTCTCCGAGTTGGATACCCGCATTCAAGTGCATCAGCTTCGCCAGTTCCTGCAGACGACGACCATCTGCAGTGACGAGGCCCTGCGGACTCTGCTGCTTCATCATTTGCATCGGCAGGAGCAAGCCGATTCCGACCGCGACAAGATCGATTTCCTCCTCGTCCAATTCTTTTCCCATTGCGCCCCGTCGCGCCTGGAAGATGCCGACGTCGACACGGCCTACGTGGCCCAGACCCTCGAACCTGTCCTGGGGCCGGTGGATCTGAATGTCCCCGAGTGGTTGCAGCCGCTGGATGAGGTCATCCAAACCGCCAATGGCTGCCGCAATCTGAACCAGTTGCTGACCAGCCGGATTCTTGAAAAGGGACGAAAGTTAAAAACCTCCTGCGGCAAGAAATATTTTCTCCCCGCGGCTATGGTCGGCTTTACCCGTTTCAGCTTTCTGATGAGGCGCATTTTCTTCCGCTTAATGCATCAGGATCTCAACGCCATTCTTGATGGCTTGCGCGAACTTGAAAACCGTGGGGTGGAGACGCTCGACTGCCGGCGCGCCCAGTTTTCTGCCGAAGAACCTATCGCGCGCCTGCGCATGATCTGCCAATCGTGGAAGGTGATGTTCCACGCCGAATATTCATCCGGACAACCAGTGTCGATGCTTGTCGATCTTCGCGTCGTCGTGGAAGCCGCTTTGGCAAAAAACGCCAAGAACGCGAAGACCGCCGCCACCACCAAGCCGGATGCTACAAAAGCACGCGCCCAGGCAGCTGCCGCTGCGAACTCGGACGTCCCCGACTTTGAGGTCGCCAGCAGTTCGCCGGACTGGAGTGGGCAGGACGCCGACAATAACAAGCCGAAATAGCAGCGAGGTCTCGGAGGCTAGGCGTCAGGCTTCCGGTATCTCAGTCAGAATAGCGAACGCCCGAAGCTTGAAGCCTAGCGTCGGAAGCCTGGATTTTCGAGAAGCACAAAAGGAAAACGTGGATCAACCTTCCATCCTGATCATTTCGGACGACGCGGAACTTTCTCGCGCCGTGACCGGACGCTGGCAGTCGGAGCGGCGCGTTCCCGCATTCACCCTGATGAGCAGTGATGTCTGT
This sequence comes from uncultured Acidobacteriota bacterium, assembly GCA_963838905.1. Classification (GTDB taxonomy): domain Bacteria; phylum Acidobacteriota; class Terriglobia; order Terriglobales; family Acidobacteriaceae; genus JABDBE01. The sequence goes on along the minus strand of CAWITE010000007.1, from coordinate 361,688 downwards.
CTCGGTTTCGATCCTGACACTTTTCATCTGGCCATCGCCGGCGGTCTTCGGCCAGAAGCCCTCTCCGTGGTCCTGGAGGCCATGGACGCGGCGGGAAAGCGCGTGTTGTTCGTCACGGAAAATATGCGGCTGGTGCAGACGGTCCGCGATCGCTGGCCCGGCATCGCGATATTGCGTCAACAGGAGAACTGGTTGGATACGTTAGTCCTTGTGGCTGGGGAAATCCTGCATCGGGTCAGCGCCGAAGCCGACGCCCACCGCTTCGAACAAGCCAACACCTTGCTCGAGCGACAAGCTCTCCTCGGACGCTACATGCTGGAGATGCGGCATACCTTGAACAACACTCTCACCTCCGTGCTTGGCAACTCCGAGTTGCTGCTGCTCGAACCGGGATCGCTTTCCGCCGGAGCCCGCTCCCAGATCGAAACCATTCGCAATATGTCTTTACGCATGCACGAAATCCTGCAGCGCTTTTCTTCGCTCGAAAAAGAACTCACCGTCGTCGATCGCCAGGCTGAAAAAGAAAGCGGAGCAAAGTCACAGGCGGCCGTGGCAAGCCTCTAAACCTCCACCGGTGGCCCACCTTTCATATCCTCGCAGTGCGCTATGTTGTCCTTATTGAATGTCTTTCTTGCCATTTGGGCGCAGTTGGCTGGCATCTGGCGCCTTACGCTGAACCCCCGGTTCCGCAGGATCGGGAATTGTTGATGGAGGATCGCTGGAAGCAATAGAATCTGCTAACGTTTTGTCCAATCCCGTCTCTCGCGCTTCCTCCTCCGAGGTCGTGCGACGGCGATAATTGGGGTTACGCCTTTTGGTGGGATTCTCGAGAGCGATTTCGTTAGCCGGCGGAAGCGGCCAGTGTAAGATTGATCGCGCTGCCACGGCCAAACTAAGCAGCTCCTCATAAAGTTCCCGAATAAACCCCCGTATCCGCTCGTGTTCGGACTCCCCCGGGCGACGTCTAAGATCGAGATTCGCGCTGCCGATGTCATCCGGCTCTTCATGAGTCAGCTTTTGCAGTTGACTTCGTACGTCCCGGTCCTCCATGGCACCTCGCTTATGTGAAGTGGCGTAAACTAAGAGGAGCGGTCTTCCGGTTGGGTTGGCTGGGCGCCAACATTGTTCACAACTAACACGAATTTCAAGCTGTTCTGTCACGATTGCTGCCAACCGTGGCAAGCCTTCGAGACTACGTGGCTCCAAGCGTCCTTCGCTACAGTCCCGATAGCACGGTAATCTCGACTGGTTTTTGCCCCGTGGTTGGATCGCACCCTTCCACGGTCACCGAAAACGTTGCTCCCCGACGCAACCTGCCGCAGAAGGCCAAGCGACACCGCTATTTGGCGGATGCCGGAGCCTTGCCAGAGTTCCGACAGTTGGACGAAAACGTTACCTGGTACGGAGCCTGAGTAGTCCCGCCAGACGGTGCTGCAGTTGCACCGGGAAGCAGCACCTCCGTCACTTTGAGATCCACGGTTACGTGTGCCAGAAGCACATCCAGGTAATTTGCGAGCACCCACTCCACGGAAAGACTGTTGGATGGGCTTGTTGGGCCGGGGTCAGTATGAATTTGAAAGTAGGGCACTTGATTAGACTCCTTTTCGAGGGCTCCGACTTCGTTCCTCAATCCATCTATTTTGCTTTCGCATCCAACGGGGGGGAACTGCTGTGCCCTGCGGTCTCGGATACGAAGGCGATCATCAGCACAACCGGTAAAAGCGAGCTTTTCATGTTGGTCCTCCACAATTCTCTTAGACTCATTCGGGCAGGTGCCGCTTCAAGGCGAATGGCCCAACCCGAAGCGGGTCGCAGAAGTGACTCTGCGTTGTGGTGTATACTCATCAATCTACGGGATTAAAATGCATTTTCAATTCGTGGGGGCGGTCATTCTTGGACTTACCTTGAGCCCCGCGCCGAAAACCAGCCGCTGCGTGCAGGATCCCGGGCATGAAATCCTGCCCCCACACTCGCGGGGCCGGCCCAGGATCTCGACAGCCCCGTCACCGCCATGCGTGTCGGTTTGACGGGTTCTGAAATGGGCTGCATACCACGGCTCGAGAATCACTACCCATCGCCCAGGCGCTATACGGGCTTTGGCTGTATACATAGCTATGACCTTCCTGCCCCGCGTCGTAATGCTCTCTCGCAGCCGCAAGTTTGGCCGGTATCCAGAGGCCAGATGGGCGAATCGCGCCTTTGGGACGAGTCAAGTCTCCATCGCTTTGCTAGTGCTGTTGTCGCTGGTCCATCCATCGCGGGCCTTCGCGGCGAATCCTGATCTGGAGACCGTGCTGACTGGCTCGCGCCAGCGTATTGAGAAATTGGACTACCGCGCGACCGGGAGACTCACACGCGTGGAAGGTGACGGCAAGCGCACGAGCTACAAGTTTGTCGCCAAGGCTCACTGGTTTCCCGATGGTCTGCGTCTGTTATTTGAGATCTCGGGGCCGGGCTCAGAGAAGACGAGCCTTCTTCTGCATATGAGCGTGAGTGGGCACGTGACCATCGAGGCCGTACTTCCTGGCGAGAAGGCCGCTAGCGCGTTGCCATTCGAACGTTGGAACGACCCACTCGTGGGAACAGACTTCTCCTATGAAGACATGGTAGAGAGCTATTTCTTCTGGAAGAATCAGGAACTCCTGGCAGCGGAGAAATACGGCGCACGGGATTGCTTTGTCCTTAAGAGCATGTCCGGCTCTCAGGACCGGACTTACTATGATTCGGTAACATCGTGGATTGACCGAGGCATTTTGTTCCCAGTGCATGTGGTGAAGACGCTTCGCGGGACGGGACAGCAGAAGGAATTCGTTTACTATGGGCTGCGGCAGGTCGGCGGCGCCTGGTCTGCGTCGCAGGTGGAGGCAAGCCTGAAGGGCAAGCCCGGCTCCTCGATTCTTGTAATCGAAGGGGGCTCGGGAAAGGCAAATCTTGGACGCAAGGACTTTGCTCTCGGCCGGTCCAACGCTCAAGGAGAGAAAGGGAAATAAATCGCACCGCTTACTCAGCCTCTTGCAAGGCCCTGTGCTGTCAAGTATCCACGGTGTTCGGCGTCATGAGATAAGCTCCTTTTCAGTCGTCGCAGGGACGGCCCCATATAAGCCAAAGGGCCACCAATTCCAGTCGCCGGCAAGTTGCAATAGTGCCGGCCCGACAACCATCCGCACCACTGTAGCATCAATGAACACAGCCACAGCGAGCGTAAAGCCCAGCATTTGAACAACCAGGAAGCTTCCCACGGTGAATGCGGCGAAGACGGCAATCATAATTGCCGCGGCGCTCGTGATGAGCCCGGCCGTCCGCGCCAGGCCCTCAATCACCGCTGATCTCTCGGATAGACCGCGTCGCCGTTCTTCGAGGACTCGGGCGACCAGGAAGACCTCGTAGTCCATGCTCAATCCGAAGACGATGGCAAACGAGAGAATCGGCACGATCGGGTATACGGTGCCGGTCGGTCCGTCGAGCCCAAAGAGTTTGCCACCGTGGCCTTCCTGAAAAACGACAACTAACGCACCGAATGAAGCGCCAACGGAGAGCAGATTGAGCAGAATTGCTTTGACCGCCGCAAATAAAGAACGTAACCCGATCAGGAGCGCCAGCAAGCTCCCCAATATGACGCCAAGGACCACCCTCGGCAACCGCTCTTTTACTACCGAGTCATAATCTGCTTCGAGTGCCGGAACGCCGCCGACGCGCAGCACAGCGCCGGGCACGCCGGTTATCGCCGCGACATCGGAAGAACGCACCTCTCGTACCCATCGAATCTGGTTGTTGGGCGAAAGAGCGGCGGTGGGCAGCAACTCAATCAAAGTAGCGTGGCCATCGCTGCGAAGAAAACTCTTGCGGATTGCCTCGGGCACTTCGTCGACAGCATCCGCAGTATCGGACATTCCCGTGAGCGTCGGAAGAGATAAGACCTCTTCCGCCCTAGGATCGCTCTGGAAGCGTTTCGTCAAGCGACTGACGGCAAGCCAGCCAGCCGGCGAGAGGGGCGGAGACTGCGGCGGCAACTCCAGGACCACTCGGAGAGACTGCACAATACCCGACCGCCCCATGTCTTGAAGCCTGTGCAATGCTTGCACCGACTCGGCTGCGGCCGGAAGCGAGTTGTGGTCAGGAACCCCGGGAGAGATTTTCCGTGCCTGGAATGCAAGGATCAGTAGCGGAATCCCGGCGACAAGCAGAGCTGTCCAGGGCCGGCGAGTGATGATGCAGCCCCACCGCACCCACCGCTCACTCGCCGCGCATAGGCTCTCAGGCGTTTTGAATCGTCTAGCTCGTAGGCGCACTCTGGCGGCATCGATGCGATGCCCTAGCAGACCAAGCACCCAAGGCAGAATGCATGTACACAGCATGACACTCAAAATGGTTACCAGCAGGCCAGCGATCCCGATGGAGCGCAGTTCGCTGATGGGCACAGTGAGCAGGGCTGAAAATCCGATTGCAACTGTCGTGGCCGAGATTATCAGGGTCCGCCCCGCGCCTCCGGCAGCAATATCGGCAGCCTGGCCGGGATCATATCCCTCGGCCAATGCTTCGCGAAACCGGCTCACCATCAGCAATGCATAGTCGATGCCCAAGCCAAGGCCAAGCATCGTCGCCAGATTCTGCACCAGAATCGACAGCTGTAGATAATGCGCGAGTAGCGCAGCCGCACCTAGCGCCATCGAGATTGAGAGCAGTCCAACCCCCAGTGGCAATAGCGCGGCTACGCAACTGCCGAAAGCCAGCAACAGCAGCAAGAGAGTTACCGGCATCGCTCGTTCCTCGGCATGGTTGACGTCATCTGCACTCACCTTGCGAAGATCGAAGTTCAGTGGCGTTTCACCCGTAATCTCCAGTTTGATATTGGGGTATTGCGACCTGAGTTGACCTTCCATCCAGTCTGCTCTTGCCCTTAGTTTGGGGACCAATGCCTCGACCGTTTCATCGTGCGGATCCAACCCGACGATGATCAAGGCCCCGCCATTGTTCCCGGTGAAGAGAGAATCTGGCCAATCCAGACTCGAGACCGCACCCGACACTCCTGGCACACTACGCAATGAACTGGTTAAGAAGCCCAATGCATCAGCGCCTTTGGCTGAATCCGGATCGGGAATACCGCTGATCACCAGAACCAAGCGGTGGGCGTACGGAGAGTGGAAACGCTGCGCCAGTTCGAGGTCAACTTTTTCGGATTCTCCGCCCTTGATGTGAACAACTGTCTCCAAGCGACGTTCGACTTTGTAGGAAAAGGGCAGCAGCACAAGCGCCATGACAAACCCCGACATCGCCAACCAGAATCGGCGGCGAGCGGCACCGTGGCCAGTCTTCAAGCTTGGCCTTACCATGGAAGATCCACGTTGTTTCCTGGTTCGTCGGAGAGCAATGAAACGGCTCCGGTGATCGGGTACATCCATGATAAAAGGTCAAACTGGATATTCATTGGGGCTCGGCTTTGAGCTCAGTTAAGGATAAACCATTGATGTGGGGAACTGCCCGTTAAACCCTTGTCAATCGAGGGACGTGGCTGACAAAGACTTCACTGTATGATTACCCGCCAATCACTCATCAAGGAACGAATTGGTGCCAGGCAATCTCAGTGGATGCTACCCGGTCACAATGTAAGTACGTCATAAGTACGTCTACGACTGGGTCGTGAAGACGTTCCGGTCATTCTAAATGCCCCAATGTATGACAAGGATGGAAAATTAGTCCGCGAACTTCATGCCTCGGGGCTCAAGAAAGTTTCCAGCATCTGGGGGCGCGCGCCATGTTGAGATGCGGTGTAGAGGAAAAAACCCGCACGGTGCTGACCATCGACGAAGTCATTTCAATCAACATCTTGATGAGAAACTCTTCGCGCCTGAAGACTTGGGAAACGCGCCAGCCACTAAACACTGAGCCGCTTTAGAGACTGCGCTTTCAACGTCCACTGAAATCCGAATTCGACATGCGAATTGGGATTCGCAGCCCCCCTCGATCCCCTATTGGTTTTGCCAGTTCCCTAGAAGCCGTCGATGGCCTAGAACTACTGACGCGTGATAGCCGAGCATTGTTTGGGATTCACTTGGTTGCTTTCTGGCAACCCACAGGAGGAATTTCGTGTCTGAAAAACTCACACCCAGCACCATGCGATTAGCTGTCCTCTGTCTCCTAGCGTCCACCATGTTTCCGTTATTGAGTCGAGCCCAGGTTCCTGTTTTCAAGATTACGACGGAAGACAGCTCCATTAAGTTCGCCGTGAAGGCATCGGTGGCCATAAACGGTACTTTCGACAAGTGGGATGCCACTCTGACCTTTACGTCTACAGATGTAACGACCGGCGTTTTGGACATCAAGATTCAGGCCGACAGCGTCAATACCGGGAGCGGCATGAAGGACGGCAAGCTGAAGAGCAAAGACTTCTTCAACGCCGATCAGGATCCGTTGATCACGTTTCTGTCAAAGAAGATTGTACAAACCGGCCCCGCCACCTTCGATGTCCAAGGTGATTTCACGATCCGTGGAGCGACTAAACCTCAGACGCTGACGCTAATCGTTTCCGGCGCGGGGACAGGCACCGGCGATATTAAAGGGACCATGGTCTTCGACCGTAAGGACTACGGGATGAATAAAGGCATTCCCTTCGTCCACATCGGCGACAGCGTCGACGTGACTGTCGACCTCCATGGGAAGCGAATCAGTGGGCCTCCATTGCTGCCAAAGCAATAGCCAGTCTAGAATACTCACAGCGGCTGCGACGCGAATACCTGCTTAGCTGGGCGTCGCATCCAGAAGTGGCCAGCGAGGGTTGACTGGACTGGCGGCTTTTGTACCAGTGTCGGCGCCATCTGTTCGTTGGTTTGCGGCGTTTTCGAGCAGGCTATTGCGGACCCTTTGAAACTGGAATCAGGCATGACCGGTCGTTTTCTTTTGAAAATTGGCGAGTGTCTCGAGGATGCCGAGAAGAAGAAATACTATAACGAGAGACTTTTTTCAGAGGTCGCGCCGCGATACGATTTCATTACCAGGGTACTTTCTTTCGGACGTGACGCGGCATGGAAGCGCGCGCTGATTTCATTGCTTCCCTCTCACGAATCCCCAGTGTGCGTTGATCTCGCCTGCGGCACCGGCGACATCTCGTTTCTGCTTGCCAACAAATACGCGCGTGGCCGCATCGCCGGACTGGACATCACCGAGCCGATGCTGGATATCGCCCGTGACCGCAATACTCATCCGAATGTCAGCTTCGTCAATCAAGATATGGGATCGCTTGAAATCGTCTCCGAATCGGTGGACATCGTTACCGGTGGATACGCCCTGCGGAATGCACCGAATCTCGAAACCGTGATTGACGAAATCAGCCGCGTTCTGAAACCGTGTGGCGTGGCGGCCTTTCTCGATTTCTCCAAACCGGGCGCCAGCATCCCGCAGACGATGGAATACTGGAGCCTGAAGATATGGACAGGACTATGGGGCGTCCTTCTTCATCGCAATCATGAAGTCTATAGCTACATCGCCGAGAGCCTTGAGCGCTTTCCCGACCGGCGTCACTTGCGGAACATGTTCCAGCAAAAGGGATTTTCTGTGATCGATTCCCGTCTTTTTTTGGGAGGGATCACCGAACTGCTAGTGGTCCAAAAACTGCCGCGTACCCAAGCGCGATGACCGAAGCCTATCTGAAACAGCGGACGGGTGACTCGTGAACCGACAGGATTTCAGCCGACGCAGCACGGCGACCGAACTCATGGACACCGAGCCAACTTCCTTTGAGGAATTCGATGGCTATCTGCGCGATCTTGAGCGTATCAATGTTTTGACGCTTGCTTACCGTCCCACTCGGCTCTGGCTAAAGCGCGCCATGGCCAATTTTCCGGGAGGGCGGCCGATATCGGTTCTCGACGTCGGCAGCGGCCGTGGTGGCATGTTGCGGCGGCTGAGGAAATGGGCACGCCGGAAGAAACTGCAGCTCGATCTGACCGGAGTTGATATAAACCCGTGGTCCACAAAGTCGGCGGCGGAGTCCACGCCACCCGAGATGTACATCCGCTTTGAAACAGCCGACATCCTAGCTCAATCGGAACCGCTCCAAACAGATTTCGTCATTCGTTCGTCTTTCACCCATCACCTCGACGACGCGGATCTGGTTCGTTTTATCCGCCAAATGGACCGGTCTGCCGCGCACGGCTGGTTCATCAACGACCTGCACCGTCACATCCTGCCTGATTGCTTTATAAAGTATGCTACACGGCTTCTGCCCGTGCACCGCATGGCACGAAACGATGGGCCGATCTCGGTAGCTCGGGCCTTTGCAGCAGTTGACTGGCGACACTTGTTGGCTGAAGCCGGCATCCCGGCAGAGCGGGTATGCATCGAATGGTACTTTCCCTTTCGCTATAGCGTGTCGTGCAGAAAACAGATATGACGCTCTGGTGCTGGTAGTGTGCTTCGCTCGTTGCAACTTCTCCCTGGAAATTTAGCCAGGTCCCCTAAAACTCCTTCTCCGATGCTGCCGGCTTCCGGGTGCTCACCAAATTCGTTTGCGCTCGTCTCATAAAAGTGCCTCCTCTTGACAATCTAGGGTAGGGCGCATTAAGATTCCCCTCGATTAACTATAGGAGACCAATCGATGGCCGACAAGAACAGCGATTTGGTACAGGGCACGTTGGATATGTTGATCCTGAAAACCCTGGCACTTGAGCCCATGCACGGCTATGGAATCGCAATCAGGATCGAGCAGATCAGTAAAGGAGTATTCCAGGTGAATCCTGGCTCCCTGTTCCCGGCCTTTCGCCGGCTGGAGCGGTCGGGTTGGATCAAGAGCGATTGGCAGGCCACCGAAAACAATCGCCGCGCCAAGTATTACATCCTTACGGGCGGGGGACGCAGAAAGCTGGAGACAGAGACCCGGGAGTGGGGCCGGCAGATCGCCGCTATCGCCAGAATCCTGGAGGCCTGAAAAGGTCAGTCATGGCGTTATTGCGAAAATTCGCTCATGGAGTCCGTGCCCTGTGCTGGAAAAAGCGCATGGGAGACGAGCTGGAAGAGGAGTTGCAGAGCTTCATCGAGGCCGCCGTTGAGCAGAAAATGCTGTCGGGAATGACTCGCGAAGAGGCTCAGCGGGCGGCACGAGTTGAGGTAGGCAGCGTGGCGGCGATCAAGGATAACGTCCACGATGCAGGCTGGGAGTCGATTGTGGAGCGCGTCTGGCAAGACGCGCGTTATGGGTTGCGATGGTTGCGTAAGAGTCCTGGCTTTACGTCGGTTGCCATTTTGACGTTGGCTTTGGGAGTTGGTGCGAACACGGCGATTTTCAGCATCGTGAATGCTGTGTTGCTGCGCTCACTTCCGTACCGCGAACCTGACCGTTTGGTGAGAGTCTTCTTTAACAACCCAGGGGTGGGATTGCGGGACGTTACGTTCTCCAAGCCCGAACTGGACGATCTCACAGATCGAGCCGGCGTATTTGAAGACGTGAGCGCGATCGCCGGCGGCAGCGTCAATTTGACTGGCGCCAAACAGCCGGAGCGACTCGAGTTCGTGGTTACCAATCTCAACTACTTTTCTATGCTGGGCGCGACCCCCCAGATTGGACGGCTGTTTGGGCCGCAGGACTTCGCGCTCGGTTTCTCGCCCGCCATCGTAATCAGCGATGCTTTGTGGCATCGCGAATTTGCCGCCGATCCCAATGTTGTCGGGCGCACCATCCGGCTCGACAACGATCCGTGCACGATTATTGGTGTTCTTCCTCCCGGATTTCGACATCCCGGGCCGACGGTTTCCGGAGACGAAGAAGTTTGGACTGCTGCCGGATTCAGCGCCGAGCCCTTCCCCAAGCCAATCCGTAGCAACCGAGGGTTGAACGCCGGGGTGATCGGACGACTTAAGCCGGGAGTGACGCTAGAGCAAGCCCGGATACGTCTCACTTCCATGGCGGCGCAGTTGCGGCGCGATTTTCCGGCAGACTATCCCGCAGAGGCACGGTGGACCATTGAGATTCAACCGTTGCAGGAGTTTTTGGTCGGCAATGTTCGACCCATGCTACTGGTGTTGATGGGTGCAGTCATCCTGATCGTTTTCATTGTGTCGTTGAACATTGCCAATCTCTTGTTGGCGCGCGCCTCGGGACGACAACAGGAGATGGCGGTGCGGTCTGCGCTGGGGGCGACCCGCGCCCGGTTGATTCGCCAGATGTTGATCGAGTCCGTGCTTCTTTCTGTGATCGGTGGCGTCGTAGGAATCATGACTGCGGTCGGAACCCTCGGTTTCATTCTGCGCTTTGTACCTTCGAACATACCACGGCTCAGCGAGGTAAGAATCGATTGGGCGGTCCTGGGGTTTGCACTGCTCATTTCGATTCTTACCGGCTTGCTTTTTGGACTCGCCCCGGCAATTCACTCAGCAAAAGTCACTCGTTCCTCGGCAATTCGCGAAGGCGGTCGAGGTTCCGGCTACAGCACCAAGACCGGTCGCTTGCGAGATGTTCTAATCGTTTCGGAACTGGCATTTGCGGTCACGCTGATGGTGGGAGCCGGCTTGCTGCTGCGGACTCTGCGCGGTCTGCTGCAGGAAAACCCCGGTTTCAATCCAACCCAGGTCGTCGCCGCCAAGGTTTGGCTGCCGATTCCGGACAATCCGAACGAGGATCCCTACCGCGGCATCGCTCCCAAAGTGACCTTTGATCGAGAGTTGCTGCGGCGCATGAAGGCAATTCCGGGAGTCGAGTTCGCCGCCATCACCTCAGATCTACCGACAACCAATCACAGCCTCAATGATCCCCTCGGGAAGTATGCCCTGGCGATTGAAGATCGTCCGGTCGAGTCCTTACAGGATCTGCGCGCCGAAAGAATTCGGATAAGCCCTGATTACTTCAAAGTAATGCAGGCGCCACTTGTGCATGGTCGTTCATTCACCGAGGGCGATGAAGACGGCAAACAGCCGGTTGCCATCATTGATGAAACCACCGCCCTTAAATATTGGCCGAATCGCGATCCGCTGGGCCGCCGAGTTCGGTTCGGACAAGATCCTACCCAGCCAAGAATGACCGTTGTGGGCATTGTTAACGACATCAAGAGTGACGGTCTCGACATCGATGGCGTTCCCCACATCTATGTGTCGACCTATCAAAGCCCCGACCGGCAACTGAGCGTGGTGTTGCGCACCTCTCTGCCCGCAGCCGTCCTCGAGTCGCAGATTCGACACGAAGTCCAGAGCATTGATCCCGGTTTGCCGGTATTCAATGTTGTTTCCATGAATGACGTGCTCGATCGTTCGCTGGCTTCGCGCCGCTTCTCTGCCGACCTTGTCGGTGGATTTGCCGGACTGGCATTGCTTCTGGCATCCATCGGAATTTATGGTTTGCTGGCCTACATGGTCAGCCAAAGATCGCGCGAGATCGGCCTTCGCATGGCTTTGGGGGCCGGGCGGGGCGATGTCCTGAAATTGTTCTTACAAAAAGGTGTCGTGCTTGCAAGCGCCGGAATTATGGCCGGCGTCATCCTTTCTGCCTCCACTTCGTCGATGATGGCCAGTTTGCTCTACGGCGTGCGCCCCCATGATCCGGTTGTGTTTCTGATTGTGCCTCTGCTTTTGTTTGCCGTTGCTGTTGTGGCCAGCTACCTCCCAGCCCGGCGCGCAACGAAGGTGGATCCGATGGTTGCCCTTCGCGAGGCATGAAACGCGCCGTGTTTACGGCCCGTCCAGGAGGGCCTGATTTCGGTTATGCATCGGATGCTTGAAACTCAATGTCTTTTGGGTTCAAACCGATTGAGGAGAATCACTCGATGAAACATATACCAATCTTCTTGCTGATAGCAGTACTGATCTCTACCGCGACCGCCTTGGGACAGTCCACAAACACCGCCGCCCCCGCGAGCGTGCCGCAGGCGCGACCGTCGCCGCCACCAACCATCGCTTCAGCAGTGGATAGCGAGATCAGCAACATCGAAAGGCAAATCATCGACGTTGCCGAAGCCATGCCGGAAGATAAATACAACTTCTCACCCGAGAGCTTGAACATTCCAGGCAGCGACTTCAAGGGTGTGCGTACGTTTGCCGTCCAAGTCAAGCATGTCGCCGCGTCCAACTATTTCATATGGTCCCATCTTACCGGCGATAAGCTGCCGGAAGGCTTGAAGGATGGGAACGGTCCGGAGAACTTGAAGACCAAAGCCGAAATCATCAAGTTTCTGCGGGATTCTTTTGCCCTGGGTCACAAAGCCGCGGCTACGTTGACTACTGAGAACATGTTGCAGAGTGCGGAGGGCAACAAGTCGTCCCGCCTGCACTTGGCCACATTTGGCGTCGCCCACGCCTCCAATCACTACGGACAGATGGTGGAGTACTTGCGGATGAACGGAATTGTGCCCCCGGCGAGCCGGGGAAAGTCAGACTGACTGGCAGAAGTGCTCAGCTGCAGAAGTTGCATACGTTTCGGGCTCAGGCAAATCGAAGAGGGTCACTCCAATGAAGCAAATGCGAATCCTCCTTCTGTCGGCAGTTATCGTGCCCGCCTGGGTACAGGCTAGAAACAGCGCTGCAGCCGCGAGCGCGCCTCAGGCGGAACCGTCGCAGCAGCAACCGGCTGCCCGTGTGGTCGACCTGAAGGCGTCCGACGGTACCCTCCTGAAGGCAAGCTACTTTGCCGCAGCCAAGCCAGGCCCTGGTGTTTTGCTGTTCCATCAGACCAACCGGACACGTAAGACATGGGACGATGTGGCCGTCCAACTGGCGGGGGCTGGAATCAACACGCTTACCCTCGATATGCGGGGATTCGGCGAAAGCGGCGGCACCCCTCATGACAAACTGACGTCCAAGGAGAGAGCACAGGTACGTGAGCGCAGGCCCGCCGACATTGACCGAGCGTGGCAATATTTGGTTTCGCAGCCAGGCGTCAAGGGAGATGTCATCGGCCTAGGCGGAGCCGGGTTGGATGGCGTCGAGAATTCCATCCAGACGGCGAGCCGGCATTCCGCACAGGTGAAATCGCTGGTATTGATTTCCGGACAAACCGAACTGGCGGGCCGCCAATTCATGCGGCAGGCGTCGCAACTGCCCGGGCTGTTCGTCTGGGCCGACAGCGACGACTACCCTCCCACGGCAGAGGTGATGGAATGGCTTTACGATATCTCCTCCAACCCCGACAAGAAGTTCATCCACTACGCTGGGCCGGAGGCACCCTGGCTTGCGTATGAAGACAAGGATGTTCCCGCCACCGGCAGCCACGGAACCGACTTGTTCAAGGTTCATCCCGATGTGCCCGGCACCATCGTGGATTGGTTCGTGACCACGCTGATCAAGACACCAGGTCAAGCGCCAGTCAGCAACAATGGTGCAGCGGGCTCAATATCCGTCTCAATCCTCGATCAAATCGAAACGCCCGGCGGAGCCGCTCAGGTCGCGCAGCAACTAATGGAAGCGCGACGAAAAAACGCCGAGGCGCAATTGTGGCCGCGAAATCTCGTCAACGTCATGGGCTATGACAATTTGCAAGTCGGCAACACGAAATTAGCGCTCGAGATCCTGAAGCTCAACGTCCGCGCTTATTCCGAGTCAGCCGACGCCAACGATAGCCTCGGCGATGCGTATTTGGCGAACGGCGAGAAAGATCTGGCACGGCAGTATGCCGAAAAGGCATTGGCCCTGCTGGCTTCTGATACCAAGGAGTCAGAGGCCCGGCGCGATGTTATTCGCGACAGCGCCCAGCAGAAAATCAACCAGTTAGGTGCGGCCCATTGACGTTGATAAGGGCCGGATTTCGGTTACGCATTGCCCACCAATACATCGGAAGCTAAGCTAAGTCCCAGCCGCACATGGAAAAACTGCGTGTGCGCCCATTAGCCAAGCGTCCGGCCTCGCGCTACGCGATGGCATCCGCCGGTTCCCGAAGCGTACTTTCCGAATCAGTGTCCATTTCTGGAGCGAGCGTGTGCGTGCGCGCCACCAACATATAGATCGACGGCACAACGAACAGGGTAAAGAGCGTTCCAATGATCATGCCGCTGACCAGCATAATACCGATGCTGTTGCGCGCTCCCGCTCCAGGGCCTTTCGCGAGCACGAGCGGGAAGTGACCGCAAACGGTGGCTGCAGTTGTCATCAAGATTGGGCGTAGCCGTGTGCTTGCCGCTTCAATGATCGCCGCGAGTTTTTCTTTTCCCCTTTCCTGAAGATGGTTTGCGAACTCCACGATGAGGATGCCATTTTTCGCTATCAGACCGACCAGCGTGATCAGGCCGACCTGGCTGTAGATGTTGAGTGTGGTCAATCCGAGAAATGAGAACAGCAGAGCGCCGGAAAGGGCTAGCGGTACCGAGCCCGCAAGAATGATGAACGGATCGCGGAAGCTTTCGAACTGAGCTGCCAGAACCAGGTAGATCAAGATGCCCGAGAGCAAGAAGGTGCCGAGGAACTTGCTTCCCTCAACTCGCAGCTGGCGCGATTCTCCTGCGTAGTCGACGGTGAACCCCTGAGGCAGGATCGTTTTGGCCTGATCCTCGAGAAACCGCAGTGCCTTGTCGAGTGGCACATTCGGAGGGATCACACCCTGAATGGTCACCGCGTTGAGCTGCTGGAATTTGTTCAGTTGTCGCGGCTCGGTTGTGGTCTTCACTGTGGCGAAGGTGGACAGCGGTACAAGTTTATTGTCGGAACCAGTGACGTAGATCTGCTTCAGTTGGTCCGAGGTCAAACGGTCGGCGCGTTTGATCTGCGGAATTACTTTATAGCTGCGACCCTGGATGCTGAAGCGGTTGACATAGTCGCCGCCCAGCATGGTGGCAAGATCCTGGCCCGCCTGGGTCAGGTCGACTCCCTGCGAACGAAGTTTGTCGCGGTCGAAGACGACCTCAGCCTGTGGCTGATCGAACTTCAGGTCAGTGTCTGCGTAAATGAACAGGCCACTGGCAAACGCTTTCTGCACGAGCTGGTTGGCAAACTCGCTGAGCTGCCTCGGCTCGGCTGCCGAGACAATCACGAACTCAACCGGGAAATTTCCGCCGCCCGGCAGCGGCGGTGGGGTCAGCGGGATTACGCGAATGCCCGCAATTTTCGAAAGCGGTCCGACCGATTCAACCAGTAATTGCTGCGCCGTCTTCTTGCGCTGGCTCCATGGTTTCGTTACCATGCCTCCGAAACCACCGCTCGGAGAAGTGATTTGAAAAATGCTTTCGCTCTCCGGAAACGAGTGATAAACGTCGTAGACTTGCGTGGTGAACAGATTGGTCTGATCAATGGTCGAGTTGGCGGAGGACTGGATGACCCCGAAGACAACGCCCTGGTCCTCAGCCGGCGCGAGCTCGTGCTGCGAGAACAGATAGAACGGCACAATCAACGCGACCACAATCACCCAGAGAACAAAAACCACGGGCCTGTACTGTAGGGTGCCAGCGAGCAGGCGCGAATAGGTACGGCGCACCCATTCAAAGCGGCGATTGATGATTCCCGCGAAGCCGCGCTCGGTGTCTCCGGTACGCAGCAGCTTCGAGCCCATCATCGGAGACAGTGTCAGCGCTACCACACCAGAAACGATTACCGCGCCGGCGAGGGTGAATGCGAATTCGCGGAACAGCGCACCAGTCAGACCACCCTGAATCCCAATCGGCGCGTACACCGCGGCGAGCGTGATGGTCATGGCGATAATTGGCCCCACCAGTTCGCGGGCTGCATCAATCGCTGCCTTGAAGGGTGGCTTGCCCAGGTGAAGATGCCGCTCGACGTTTTCCACCATCACAATCGCGTCATCCACCACTAAGCCGACCGAGAGCACGATCGCGAGCAGGGTTAGCAGGTTGATGGTGAAGCCGGCCAGCAGCATCAGGAAAACGGCGCCAATCAACGAAATCGGGATGGCGACGACCGGAATAAGCACGGAGCGAAACGACCCGAGAAAAAGAAAGATAACCACCACGACGATGAGCAGGGTCTCCGTCAGCGTATGCAACACTTCGTTGATCGCGTCCTGAATGTACGCCGTCGAATCGTACGGGACGCCCACTTTCATGCCTGGGGGCAGTTGCGACTGGATTCCCGGTAGCGCTGCGCGGACTTGGCGGATTACCTCGAGAGAATTGGCCGTTGGGAGCACCCAAATCCCCATGAACGTCGCGGTCTCGCCGTTGAACCGAACGTCCTGGTCGTAGTCAACTGCGCCCAGCACGACATCTGCGATTTCGCCGAGCCGGACGACTACGCCCTTATCTTCTTTGACCACCAACTGGCGAAACTCTTCCGGCGTGCGCAGATCAGTATTGGCAATCAGGTTGACCGAGACCATCGAACCCTTTGTCTGCCCGAGAGCCGAAAGGTGATTGTTCTTCGACAAGGCGTCGCGCACTGCCGAAGCCGAAATGCCAAGCGCCGCCATTTTCTCGGGCTTCAGCCAGATACGCATCGCGAAAGTACGGTCGCCGAGGATGTCGGCGCGCTGTACGCCATTGATAGCGCTTAACTTCGGCTGCACAACTCGCGTCAGATAATCCGTGATCTGATTCTGATCGAGATTGGCGGACGAAAAGCCGAGGTACATAGCGGCAAATTCTTGATCCGCCGTCTGCAGGTCGATCACCGGCGCCTGGGATTCCGGCGGCAGGTCGTTACGGACCTGAGCCAGCTTCGCCTGGATCTGCGTCAGCGCCGCGGTGGTGTCATAGTTGAGCTTCAGGTGCACGATGATCGTGCTCAGGCCCTGGGCGCTCGATGATTCCATGTAATCGATTCCGTCGGCGCTGGCGATGACGCGCTCGATCGGAGTTGTGACGAAGCCGCGAACCAGATCCGCGTTGGCGCCTACATACACCGTCGTCACCTGGATGATGGCGATGTCGCTGCGCGGATACTGACGCACACTCAGCGAACGTATCGATTGCAGGCCCGCGATGAGGATCACCAGACTGACCACCATCGCGAGGACCGGCCGCTTTATGAAGAGGTCGGTAAACTTCATTTAACTGTCCTCAGGCTTTGGAGCGGGGTTGTTTCCCGGTTGAACTTTGTTGTTGACCTGCACGGCGGCGCCATTTCGCAACTTGAAGACCCCAGACGTCACGACCTCGTCACCAGGATTGATACCCGAGATGATCGCGACCTGATCCCCGTGCGATCCTTCGACCTTGACGAACTGCTGTTGTGCGCCGCGGTAAGTCTTGCCGCTTGGATCCTTAAGATCCGTGATCACGAAAACCGAATCTCCGTAGGGCGCGTAATTGATCGCAGAGGCAGGCAGCGCGATCACGGAACGGGCCGCGCCCAAAGGAACCTCCACTTGAACGAACATGCCAGGGCGCAGTTTGCCTTCAGGATTCGATAGGGTCGCCTGTATCTGAATATTCCGGGTTGCCTCATTCACGACCGAGTCGACGGCCGTGACTCGCCCTGAGAACGCGGCATTTGGGAGGTCTTCCTTGGCGACGCGCACAGCATGGCCGATCACCATCTGGGAAAGTGTCTGCTGGGGCACGCCGAAGTTTACATAAATCGGACTCAGCGCCTGAAGAGAAACGATAGCTTGGCCGGCCGACAGGTACTGACCCAGATTGACCTGGCGGATGCCCAGGATGCCGGAAAACGGCGCCCGGATCGTTTTCCGCTCAATGGTCGCGCGGATCTCGGCTACATTTGCTTCGGTTGCCTTTTGCTGCGAGCTGGCTTGGTCATACTCCATTCGGGAGATAACGCCTTCATCCACTAACTGCTGCATCCGGCCGAAATTCACCTTCGCAAGGTCGCGTTGCGCCTCAAGCGCTGCCAACTGCGCCCGCTCCTGCCGGGTGTCTAATTCGACGAGAATGTCTCCTGCATGCACTGACTTGCCGGAATCGAAAGCGACTCGCGCCACTGCACCCGGAAGGTCCGCGCTGACCGTGACACCCTGGACCGCCTCCATGGTGCCGATCACAGTCAAGGTTGCCGGCCACTGCTCCCGGTGCGCCACAATGCTTGTGACGGCTTCCGGGGGTGGTTGAAACGCAGAGGCTTGTACAGCCGACTGGATCTGTTTGAACTTTAATAAGCCCAACCCGGCCAGGAGGACTACCACCGCCCCCAGCATCAGGATCATTCTTTTCGCCATTTATCTGCCCCTTTTAGCAACCCCGGGAAACGCAAAATCCTGCTCAAACCGCCCCCGGCGGCCCTGCAACTCGATAATTCTATTGGATTCACGGCCTATGTGGAAGGATTCGGGCTAATTCGCTCGCCATTACCCACAGGACACGGACCATTTGCATTTGGACGCCTATTTAATGTTTTGGTCTACATTGGCGTTCCTTCATTGATAGATCGAACGGCGAGGGGCTAAATCGACAGCGGAATCGGAGAATATTGACAGTTAGAAATCTGGCTGGGTGCTGCCAAGTTCATGGAAGCAGTCTATCACTCAGGCTATAATCACGCGGACGGATGGCGCTCACCTCTGGCACAAAACTCGGCCCGTACGAAATCCAGTCAACTGGGAGCGGGCGGTATGGGTGAGGTGTATCGAGCTAGAGACACTCGTCTCGAACGCATCGTTGCCATCAAGGTCCTTCCCGCCTCATTCTCGGCCGAGCCGGACCGCCTGCGCCGTTTCGAGCAGGAAGCGCGTTCCGTTGCCGCCCTCAACCATCCCAACATTCTGGCTGTGCATGACATCGGAACCCACGATTCGGCTCCATACATGGTCTGCGAACTGCTGGAAGGGGAAATCCTGCGCGAGCGTCTGCTGGGCGGGGCCATATCGTCAAAGAAGGCCATTGAACTTGCCACGCAGATTGCCCAGGGGTTGGCTGCAGCCCACGACAAGGGTATTATCCATCGCGATCTGAAACCTGAAAACATCTTCCTCACGAAAGACGGACGGGTGAAGATCTTGGACTTTGGTTTGGCCAAGATTGCGCTCAGCAAATCTGAGGCGAACGGTGCGGGGCAGACGCTGACATCGGCGGCTGTTTCCTTAACCGAAGCCGGGCATGTTTTGGGCACGGCGGGCTACATGTCGCCAGAGCAGGTGCGTGGCGCTGCGGTCGATCATCGTTCCGACATCTTCGCGTTCGGGGCGATCTTGTTCGAGATGCTAAGCGGTCAGCGCGCCTTCACGCGAGATACGGCGGCGGAGACAATGACGGCGGTCCTGAAGGAAGACCCGCCTGAACTGACGGAGATGAATCGCGGTGTCTCCCCGGCGCTGGACCGAATTGTGCGTCACTGCCTGGAGAAGAATCCCGACCAGCGATTTCAGTCGGCCCGCGATCTAGCCTTCAATCTTGAGGCGTTGTCTCAGTACTCGAGTTCTTCCGTGGGTGCGATTGCCAAGCCCACCGCAGTCCAGCGAGTGCGGCGCTTTCAGTGGCTTATCGCGCTTCTGCTGGTGGCATTTGCAGCCGGCTTGGGTTATCTGGTCGGCCACGGTGCGAAGGCATCCTCTGAGCTGACGTATCACCAACTGACCTTCCGCAAGGGAACGGTGCTGAGCGCACGCTTTGCGCCCGACAACCGCACGATCATCTATAGTGCGGCGTGGAGTGGAAAGGATCCGGAACTCTTCTCCACGCGGCAGGACAGTATTGAATCGCGGCCCGTCGGACTCAGTCAAGTAGATCTGCTCGGCATCTCCTCGAACGGAGAGATCGCGATTTCGTTGAGGCCCACTACCCTCCCGGGATTCTTCGGCGCGTTGGGTACGTTGGCGCGCACGCCGCTGACCGGTGGAACGGCGCCGCGCGAAGTGCTGGAGAACGTGGAATGGGCTGACTGGTCGCCCGATGGATCCAATTTGCTGGTGGTGCGGACGGTCGGCAACGAGAACCGCATCGAGTATCCCGCGGGGAAAGTCGTCTTCAAGGTGGCGGTCCCGGCCTGGATCAGCCAACCGCGAATCTCCCGCGACGGCAAGCGAATCGCTTTTTGTCAGCATCCGCAGCGCGGCGATGATCGGGGCTCAGTCACCATCATCAATTCTGCCGGAGTGGGCAACGCAAAATCATTCGGAGACTTTGCCAGCCTGTATGGACTGGCCTGTTCGCCGAAGAATGACGAAGTTTGGTTCACTGCGGACCCTGCTGTCACTACCATCGCCCGGCGCTTGATGGCCGTTACCTTGTCCGGCAAGCTCCGTCTCCTGGCAGCTGCCCGGGAGACTTGACGTTACACGATGTCTCCGCCGATGGCACGGCGATCATTACTATCGACGATCGTGAGCGCAAAATCTTTTTCTCCGATTCCAAAGATACCCAGGAGAAGGAACTCACCTGGCTCGACCGTGCTGTGCTGACCGGCCTGTCCCCGGATGGCAAACAAGTGCTGTTTCATGAAGGTGGAAAGGGAGGAGGATCGCAGGGAACGATTTTCCTGCGGCAAACAGATGGGAGCGCTGCGGTACGGCTTGGTGAGGGCTATTCCATCGCTCTCTCGCCGGACCAGAAATGGGTGCTCGCGTACACTCCGACTACCCCACCCCGTCACTGGCTCATTCCGACTGGAGCGGGGGAAGTTACAGAAGTGAAACCGACAGGAGTAGAGAACCCCGCGGGAGTGGGGTTCTCGGCAGACAGCCGTCGAATTGTGTTTATCGCCAATGAGCCGGGACACCCCGCGCGCGACTATTTATTCGACGTCATTTCGGGCAAACTGCAACCACTGACCCCCGAAGGCATCCGTGGGCCGGTCACCCCAGACGGGAAGTTCGTATTCGTACGCGGGAACGGACCCTCTCCCGAACTTATTCCGGTCGACGGCGGATCGCCGATTCGCGAGATGAAGGGATTGCAGGACCGCGACCGGCTGATTCAAATCACCTCCGACGGAGCCGAAGCGTTTGTCGCCAACCCCAACGGCCTGTCGGCCGCCATCTATCGCGTTCGTCTGGACAGCGGAGATCGGCAACTGGTCAAGACGCTCGGAATGCGCGATCCTACGGGCGGGTTCGGCTTGACCCGCGCACTGACGACGCCCGATGGACAGTACTTTGCCTACGGCACGCTGCGACAGCTTTCTGAACTCTACTGGTTGCAGGGACTGCACTGATCTGCCACAACAAGCAGGCGCGTTTCCTCTGAGTTGTTCGTTGTTCTCAGTATGCAGAGTTTGGCAGAGCGAGATGGTTCAGTTCTGGCTCGCGCCCCCCATGCCGGCGAGGACGCCTCGCATATAAGCGAAGCTGGCGATAACGCCCGGCATTGGGTCTTCGGGATGGATCTCGTACTCCAGATCGACGAAGCCTTTGTACTTCGTGACGAAAAGGGCTTCGAACATCTTGCGCACTGGCACGATACCGTCGCCCACTGCAACCTGACTTTCTTTACTCTCGAAGTTCGTGAGGTCTTTCATGTGTACGTTAAACAACCTCGGGCCGGCTTCGTGGATGGCTTGAACTACATCTGTGCCAGCGCGAACCGTATGTCCGACATCGATGCAGCACCCCATCCGCGGATCCATGTCCTTCACCGCCTTCAATACATCCAGCGGCGACCGCCACAACTTATCCTCGGGCCCGTGGTTGTGGATTGCGATGCGGATGTCGTATTCCTTCACGAACTTTTCAATTCGCGGAAGAGTCTCTGGTGCGGGGTCGCCGGCGACAATGACGCCAATCCCTGCTCGCTTGCAGTATTCGAACTTAGCGCGGATGTCCGCATCTTGGTCTTTCGGGAAATAGATTGCCCCGGCAGCGTGCAGCATGATGCCCGTGGCCGCATAGTCGGCGAGGGCAGCCGACTCCTCTTGCGGATCCATCGGGAGATGATCTTTCACGTCCTTCGCATTCAACCCGAACACATTGAGCTGCTTCATGAATCCGATCAGTTGCGCCCGGTTGAAATTACGAAACGTGTAACTGGCCAGGCCCAAGCGAACCGGCGATGCTCCGCCGGTCGATAGCGGAGCCTGGGCAAGTGCGAAGACCTTGCTCGGAGCGGCAAGCGCTGCCGCCACGAGTGCGGTGGCGCGTACGAAATCCCGACGGGAAACACTATCTTTCTTAGACATGCGGCGCCCAGCCTTGCTCGTACTCGCGCCCCCACATCCTCATCGCTTCCGGGTCGTTCTGGATATGTCCATCTTTTGTGTCGAGATGAAGTTCCCGGTTCACTTCCCACGCGATGTTGGAAAGCTCGAGCATGGTAACCGCGATGTTGCCCTCAGACACCGGAGCATTCAACTTCTCGCCTTTGCGGATTGCCGCGATGAAGTTCGCGAAGTGAGCGTCGGTCATTGAATCGCGGCCGATAAGATCCGAAGATGTGCTTGCGCTTCCAGCCCTGAATTCGCTGGTCTTGTTCCCTTTGAGATCGTAGATCTCGTAGACATCGCGATCGACCAGCACCGTACCGGTCGTTCCCATGATTGTCGAACCACGATCCCGTCCGTAATATTTCATTCCCTGGCAGCTTTTACCCTCCCACGAAATCATGGCATCGCCGTACTCAAAGCTGGTCACCAGCGTGTCGTAAAACTGCCAGTCATCTTTGAACTGGTATCGGCCGCCAGAGGAAGTGACCCGTTTCGGATAGTCGACGCCAAGAGCCCAGCGGCAAACATCGACTTCGTGCGTGCCATTGTTGAGCGTCTCACCGGTGCCATAGGTTCTGAACCAGTGCCAGTTATAGGGATGAACATTGTCTCTGTACGGCTGGCGCGGCGCCGGGCCCTGCCACAGGTCCCAATCAAGCTGCGGCGGCACGGGAACTTCTTTGCCTGTGCCGATCGACTTCCTTACGTTGCTGTACCACGCCTTCGCAAAATACGGCCTGCCAATAACGCCTTGATGAATCTTGTCGACGATCTCGATTGTGTGGGGTGAAGAGCGCTGCTGGTTGCCCATCTGTACCAGCTTGCGATATTTCTGCTGCGCCTCGATCAGCATTTCTCCCTCGGCAGGGTTGTGGCTGCAGGGTTTCTCTACATAGACGTGCTTGCCCGCTTGTAAACCGGCGATCGCCATCGGTGCATGCCAATGGTCGGGTGTGGCAATCGTTATGGCGTCCACATTTTCCTGCTCGAGAATCTTGCGAAAGTCCTTCTCCGCCAGCGGGGCTTCGCCCATCTCCTGTTGCACGGCGTCGGCGAACTTCTTGAGTATGTTGCTGTCCACATCGCAGACGTGCGAAATGCGAGCTGACTTCTGATTCGCTTTGAGTGCCGAGAGATGAGCGTAGGCGCGGCCGTTCAAACCAATCACGGCAAAGTTGAGGCGCTGATTCGCGCCAAGGATCTGAGCATAGCTCTTTGCCGTCGTTCCCACCGCAAGTCCCGCCGCGCCCACGGCAAGTGCATCGAGAAACTCACGTCGTGTAACGGTCATTTTTCTTCCTCATAACGACCAGTCATCGCCGCTCTTTTGCCAGCCGACAAGATCGGTCGGAATCAGCAGGAGAAACCAGCTTTCGTCAGAGTTTTCTTGAGCCCTTCCATGCTAATACGCGTGGACGCTTCAGGCGTGCTGGCCCCGCGCCAGTGGGTTTCGAGACTCAGACCATCGCTGAAACCGTCACGCTGCAAAGCCCGCAGTTGCCCAACCCAATCCACCATGCCGCTGCCGACCGGAGCCCAATCGTATTTGTGATCGGGCTTGCTCACCACATCCTTGCAGTGGCAATGCCCGATGCGATCTTTGGGCAGCGCGTTGTAGCCGGTTGGATAGGGCGCGCTTCCTACGGCTGCGGCGTTGCCGGGATCCCAGTTCAGCATGAAGTTCTGGTTTGGAATCGCTTTCAGCACGACAGCCGCCTCTTCTCCGGTTGCGGTGTTGCAGGACATTTCGTTTTCGAGTAGCAGGATTATGTTGTGTTTAGCGCAGCGTTCCGCTGCCTGCTCGAGTTTGGCATTGATGGCTGCCCGGTACGGCTTCTGATCATCCAGTCGCCAGTAGTCGAAGCAGCGAATCCGCTCCGTGTTGAAGGATTTGCAAAGCGAGATACAGCGCTCCAGCAATTTATCTTGCGCGCTCGCGTCGAAGTTCGCATGAAACTGGTCGCGAGTTTGGCTCAGAGACGACTGCGGCGCGCCGGGCCAATCCGTCTTGAACAGCGGGCTGGCAATGTCCGTGACTTGCAGCTTGTGCTTGGCGAGAATCTTCCGCGCATCCTCCACTTCATTCGTGGCGAGCTCGGTCACGTTCTTGTTCCACATGGAGCGCAGTTCGATCCAATGCAGACCGAATTCGCCAGAAATCCGGCACGCCTGCTCGAAATCCTGCCCGATCTCGTCATTGATCACGGCTAGCTTGAAGGGGCATGCGCTTGCACCTGACGCCAAGGGTTGCATTCGCGAGAAGGCTGTAATTTTCTTGACCAGAGACGGCTCTAGCGCCCCGAGCCCCGCTATTCCCATGCCCGCGAGCATGCTGCGTCGCGTGTACCCCATGCATCTACCCCCCTCTTCGGACGATTCTAGATCGCCACGTTGCAACATCTTAAGCCTTGTTATGTTCTCTTCGTCGGTCCATACATCGCTTTCAACATATCCGTGGCACAGTCGAGGTTCACGCCGAGAATTCCACCTTCCTGAGTCCGGGAGCCAATACGCACAGGACGATCAGAGCCAACAAGTACGCGCTGGCCGCGATGCCGAACAGGCTCGCATAGCTGTGCCTGAGTTGCAGAATGTGGCCTGCGAAAAAAGCAAAAAGAGCGCTGCCGCCGGACCCTGCCATGCCACCGATACCGACCACCGATCCCACTGCGCTGCGCGGAAACATGTCCGACGATGTTGTGAAGAGATTGGCGGACCAGCCTTGATGCGCGCCCGCGGCGATGCTGATCAGAACAATGGCAGTCCACACCGACTTCACACTGCCGGCGGTGTAGATGGGAACGACCAAAGCAGCGCAGAAGAGCATTGCCGTAAGCCGCGCGTAGTTGAGCGAAAGGCCGAGACGACGGAAGGGCGCCGGCAACCAGCCTCCTCCGATGCTGCCAATGGCCGACACGTTGTAGACGATGATGAGTGGCAAGCCGAGATGCGAAAGGTTGAGATTGAATTTCGCGCTGAAATAAGACGGCAACCAGAACAGATAAAAATACCAGATCGGATCGGTCAGGAACCTCGCAATCGAAAAGGCCCATGTCTGGCGACATCGCAGCAATCGCCGCCAAGGCATAGACGGGCTCACGTCCACCGCCGCTTCCTGGCAGATATGTCGCAACTCCTCGCCGGTCAGCGTGTGGTGATCGGCGGGATTGCGGTAATAGCGGAACCACCACAGAATCCAGAGCACACTGAAGAGGCCAGTGGTCAGGAAGGCCGCGTGCCAGCCCCAGCGCAGCGTCACCCAGGGAACGATGGCCGGCGCCAGGATCGCTCCAACATTTGCGCCGGAGTTGAAGATACCCGTAGCCAGTGATCGTTCGCTCCGAGGAAACCACTCGGCCACGGTCTTGATCGCGGCGGGGAAGTTGCCGGATTCGCCGAGTCCGAGGAAAAAGCGCGCGAAGCCGAACTCCATCACCGTGCTGGCCAGCGCGTGGCCCATGGCCGAGAGACTCCAGACCGCCATCACCAGCATGTAACCGATGCGCGTACCCAGCTTGTCGATCAGCCGGCCGGCGGCCAGCAGGCCAATCCCGTAGGCGATCTGGAATGCGTCCACGATGTAGCCGTAGCTCACCTCCGTCATACCGATACTGTGCTCGAGGGTCGGCTTGAGGATCGCGATCACCTGGCGATCCATGTAATTGATCGAGGTGGCGACGAACAACATGGCGCAGACTGTCCAGCGCACGCGTCTCTGGGGCGGGCCCGGCGACGGTCCACTTTCTGTCCGGCGCTTGAAAGCCGTTGTCTCTGCCATCCCGCCTTCCTACAATCGGTATGTTTTCTTCACTAATCGATAAGCCAGGTCGTTTGCCACTTCAAAGGCTTCGTCTTCCTCGAGTCGATGCTGGACAACAAGCTCCGCCAAAAAAGCGCAATCCACGCGCCGCGCCACGTCATGCCGCCCCGGAATCGAGAGGAAGGCTCGGGTATCGTCGTTGAAGCCCACGGTATTGTAAAAGCCTGCTGTCTCCGTCACGCGCTCGCGGAAACGCATCATTCCCTCCGGACTGTCGTGAAACCACCACGGCGGGCCAAGCCGCAGGCACGGATAGTGCCCGGCCAGCGGAGCCAGTTCGCGGCTGTAGGCAGACTCGTCGAGCGTGAAAAGAATGATGGTCAGATGGCGCTCGTTGCCCAACTGATCGAGCAAAGGGCGGAGCGCGTCGACGTAATTCGTCGGCGTCGGGATGTCGGCACCCATGTCGCGGCCATAGCGCTCGTAGAGTTTGCGATTGTGGTTGCGTGCGCTGCCCGGGTGGATTTGCATGACCAGTCCGTCTTCGAGGCTCATCCGCGCCATTTCTGTCAGCATTTGGGCGCGAAAGAGTTCTCGTTGGGGGGCATCTGCGTTGCCGCTGATCACCTGACAAAAAAGGTCTGCAGCTTGTTCTGCGGGAAGATTCGCAGTTCGCGCGCTGGGATGACCGTGATCGGTTGCCGTGCATCCCAATTCTCGGAAGCGAAGGCGCGTCTTTCGCAGAGCGTTCAGATAACCGACCCATGTCGAAGTGTCTTCTCCGGTCTTCTGGCTGAGCTTTGAGATATTGTCGGCGAATCTCTCAAATTCAGGATCGACAACCGGGTCTGGTCGGAAGGTCGGCAGAATCCTCGCCTTCCAGTTCGCGTCGCGGATAGCCTTGTGGTCGTCCAGCGAATCGAGCGGAGTATCCGTAGTCGCCAGCACTTCCAAATTGAAACGCTCATAAAGTGCGCGCGGCAGGAACTCTGGCGTCAGCAGCTTTTCCAAGATCGTGTCGAAGTACAGATCAGCGGTCTTTTCGGACAGCCGTTCCTGAAGTCGGAAAAGTTCCTGGAAAGCAAAGTCTAGCCACATGCGCGTCGGCGTTCCGCGGAATAGATCATAATGGCGGGCGAAGATGCGCCAGACTCTTCGCGGATCCTTCAGTGCCGGTCGCCCAATCTCCAGATCCTCAAGCGAAACTCCCTGGCTATAGAGCAGGCGGAAAATGTAGTGATCGGGCTGCACCAAGAGTTTTGCCGGATCAGGGAAGGGCTCATTTTTCGCAAACCATGCCGCGTGCGCATGCCCATGAGGGCTGACGATGGGCAAGGCACGCACATGGTCATAGAGGGTCCTGGCTATCTTTCGCGTGCTGGGCTCGGCCGGAAACAGACGGTCTGGATGGATCAGCATAACTCCGACCCTATTTATTGCTCTCGCATCGGCGAACGGCGATGCAGGAGCAGCATTGCGATTTAGCCACCAGCATACACGCCGTTATTAAGACCCAAAAGTAAGGCCGTTACGATACTATTTGACAGTATCTATATGTATTGATATATATACAACCTATGACTAATGCCGATTATCAAAGGTTTATTCCATTAAAGACGCACTGGTTTCATATCATGCTCTCGCTTGCGGGTGGAGAACAGCACGGCTACGGAATCATGCAGGAAGTCTTGAACCGCACTACCGGAAAAGTGCGCTTGTGGCCAGCGACGCTGTATGGATCGATCAAGCGGCTGATCGAGGCGGAGCTGATTGAGGAATCTGACGAAAGGCCCGCGCCGGAATTGGACGATGCGCGACGCCGCTATTACCGGCTGACCAAGCTCGGCAGGAGTGTGCTCGACGCGGAGTGTGATCGTCTACAGGAATTAGTTCGCACAATTCGGGTGAAGCAGGCCATGGTGACGGAATGAATTTCGCATGGATGCTGTACCGACGTTTAGCGGAGGCTTTTCCGCATGAGTTCAAACTGGTGTACGGCAGAGATGTGATGCAGCTCGGGGAAGATGTTGTGGAAGATATTGCCAAAAGGCATGGAGCCGTAGGCCTGATCCGTTTGATCGCAGACATCGCGATCCGCATACTGCTCGAATATCTGAGCGAAATGCGGCGCGATATGCGGTATGCGTGGCGAGGGCTAATCAAGTCTCCCGGATTCGCACTGGTCGGCATCATTTCGATGGGACTCGGAATGGGTTTGACGACCGTGGTGTACAACTCGAAATGGCAGGTGATGTCTCGTGATCTGCCGGCGGCGGCCAATGCCAGACGTTTGGTGATGCCGGAGAAGCCAGTCTCCTATTACTACATCGAGCAATACCGTGATCAAAAGAGCCTGTTCACCGGAGTTGCCGCATTTCAGACCGGGATCCCGTTCAATGTCACCTTCCATGGTGATGGGAATGCGAGACCGGAACGCGTCTTCGGGCAACTTGTATCAGCCGATTATTTTTCCGTGCTCGGCGTTCAGCCGCAGCGCGGACGAATGCTTAGCCCCGGAGTTGACAAGCCCGGTGACGCGCCGGTTGTGGTGATCAGCGATCGTTTCTGGCGCAATCGGCTTAACTCCTCGTCCGACGCGGTGGGTCAGACGCTTCGCCTGAACGGGCAGCCCGCGACTATCGTGGGAATCACACCAAAGAATTTCAATGGTGCTCTTTCCCTGAATCCGTCCGAGCTGTTCGTCCCGATCACAGCGCCGGCGGCGCTTGCTCCGGAGCTCGGGAACGATGTGGTGCATCAACGCAATGCCAAGGAGTTCCTGGCAATGATATGCCTGGCTCCGGGCGTCACCACTGAATCCGCGGAAGCCGCCCTCGACGCGATCACACGTCATCTTGACGAGCGGGATCCTTCGGCTCCAGTGCGCGCTGACCAAAGCAGACGCGTGACCCTGCTTTCGGCAGGCAGCATGGTGCCGCTTCCCCGGCAATTGAAGCGCGTGGTGGTCGGATTCTATGTCGCGCTGATGGGGCTGATTATGAGCATTGCGTGCATGAATCTGGCCAACATGCTGCTCGCGCGTGGCGCCAATCGCCGCAGGGAGTGGGCGATTCGCCTGGCAGTCGGGGCCAGCCGTTTTCGGCTTGTCCGGCAGATGATGAGCGAAGGCATTTTGCTCTCACTCCTCGGGGGCATCGCAGGGTTCGCGCTCGCGTATTTCATCTCCATGCTGGGCTCCCAATTCATGCTGCCGACGGCGGTGCCGATGGAATCCGATTACACCCTGGATTGGAGCGCAGCGGTTTTCGTGTTCGCCCTCGCGGTCGTGTCCGGTATCGCATTCAGCCTGGCGCCCGCCCTACGAGCAACGAAAGGCGATATGACCCCGGCGCTCAAAGAAGGCTCGGCGCTGCAGTTGCCCGGTTACCTGCGCTTTGGTCTGCGCAACTTGCTGATGGTGGCCCAGGTTACGGGATCGCTTATGCTTCTGCTGATCACAGGGTTCCTGGTCATGGGAATTAGCCAACTGAGCAGCATCCAAACCAAATTCGATCCGCACACGATGTATCTCCTGTCTATCGATCCGGTGCGTGACGGCTACGTGCCCGAGAAAGCGCAAGCTCTATTCGAGAAGCTTCCGGAACAGCTCAAGACCGTGGGCGCGGTGCGCAGCGTTGCTTTGGCGGCGCAGGCCCCGTTTGCCATCAAGGATGAAGATGGAACTATCCAACTGACTGCGGAAGACTCCCGCGGGGCCTCGCGTGTGCAGATATCGGCGGTCGAGGAAACGGTGGGCGCGGGCTATTTTGCCGCGCTGAGCGAGCCGATGCTGGCGGGCCGAGAGTTCGTCGAAGCGGATCAACGCACCTCGGCAGACGGATCGAAGACTTTGCCGGTTGTGCTGAATGAGAGTGCGGCACGTGGATTTTTCGGAAACGGGAATGCGATCGGGGGTGGCCTTAGGGACGACCAGCAGTCCTATCAAGTGGTTGGCGTCGTGACCGACTTGAGGAATGGCATCGGGATCAGCCAATCCGTAATTTATTTACCGCTGACCCAGCGCAATTTTGCGCGGCCGCCAGCCGATGGCATGACCATTGTGGTGCGGTCGGATGCGGGAACGGATGTGCTGAGCGGCATTCGGCGCGAGATCGCTTTCCTCGATCCGCACCTGACGATCTTCAATGTGCGAACGCTCAGCGACCACCTGGAGCTTAGCCGGTCCGCTGAGCGTTTCGCTGTCAACACCTACGGCGGGATAGGAGTGTTCGGCTTGGTGTTGGCCGCAATCGGACTCGCGGGAGTAACGTCTTACGCGGTTGCGCAAAGGCGCAAAGAGATTGGAGTTCGCATGGCGTTGGGCGCACGAAAGGGGCAGGTTTTGGGGTTGGTGCTGCGCGAAGGCGCGGCCCTGGTCAGCGCCGGAACGGTTCTCGGATTATTGGGTGCATTCGGGGCGGCAAAATTACTTTCAGCGGTGACCAACATTCTTGTCGATGCTTTTAAGGTCGGTACGGCCGATCCGCGCTTGCTTGTGGGCGCACC
The DNA here is from genome assembly GCA_963838905.1 of uncultured Acidobacteriota bacterium. Lineage (GTDB taxonomy): Bacteria > Acidobacteriota > Terriglobia > Terriglobales > Acidobacteriaceae > JABDBE01. Next base: position 331,480 of record CAWITE010000007.1, on the reverse strand, counting down.
TTTGCTTCTGGCAACGCTGGCCATGCTCGCTTGTTACCTACCGGCGCGCAGAGCGGCCCAAATCGATCCGCTGACGGCAATCCGGGAGGAGTAGAAACCATCATCGGTTCGTCGGCGGCGTCCACCGCCGCACGAAATCCAGCACTCTGTACCCTACATCTGCGCATGCACCCGTGGCCGGTCAATCTTGCCCCGTGCAAGAATACACAACCGGGAAGTCACGACGCCTGCTTCTGAACGTGTAGACTGTTCCAGAAAACCTCAATCGCTTGACCGTATTTGGGCGTCTAATAATTCTTTTTCGGCCCGGGATTCAGCTTGACAATGTCCCGCTTCGGACGCGAATCATGGATCCGTGTAGTGACGAACATCGCGCAATGACCTTTCGTCTCTTAGCTCTGCTTGCGGCTCTACTTGCCGTTCTCGTTCCTGCATCTTTACTGGCGCAATTGCCAACGCAAACAATTAATGACTGGCAGATGCAAGATTCTGCGAAAGTTGCAGCCGCGGCTCCGATCATTTCGACAGCTGCTTTTCCGCCACAGGGCTGGTATGCGGCGACCGTGCCGGGGACCGTGCTCACTACCCTGGTCAACCACGGGGTTTACCCGGAGCCGTTGTACGGCGAGAACATGCGCGCCATTCCGGAGAGCCTGAACAAAACCAGCTATTGGTACCGCGCAAGCTTTACCGTGCCTGCGGCCTACAAAGGCCGTCATGCCTGGCTTCATTTCGGGGGCATCAACTACGGCGCAGAGATTTGGGTGAACGGCCGCCAGGCCGGGACCATGCGCGGCGCCTTCCTACGAGGTGATTTTGATATTTCTGAGTTCGTGAAACCGGGCCGCCACGCTGTGCTTGCCGTGCTGGTTTCGCCGCAGCCTCACCCCGGCATTCCGCACGAGCACACCGTCGCTCTTGGCGTTGGCCAGAACGGCGGCGAGACTGCCATCGATGGCCCCACGTTCCTCTCCACCATTGGCTGGGATTGGCTTCCCGCGGTTCGCGATCGCGACACGGGCATCTGGCTTCCGGTCACGATGGATGCAACTGGGCCGGTGGTTGTGAGAGATCCATTCATCACTGCGGATTTGTCGGCAGCACACAACAGCGCTGAGCTTCACCTCTCGACGACGCTCGAGAACAAGTCAGCGAAGCCAGTCACCGGGACGCTTACCGGTATCATTCAACTGCAGAATGCAAAACAACATGAGATTACGTTCCACCAATCCGTGACCATTGCGGCGAACGGGACGGAAGCGGTCGCGCTGGACAGCAAATCCACACCCGAGCTGCAGCTTTCTGATCCGAAGCTGTGGTGGCCCAACGGTTATGGTCCGCAGAACCTGTACACGCTCACGCTGCGCTTCGATGTAAAAGCAAATCCTTCTGATATCGCGACCCGGCAGTTTGGCATTCGCAAGATCGAGTACCAGGTCGCCGACTCAGAGAACCTTACGCTTTCCGTCAATGGAGTTCGCGTCATGGCGCGTGGCGGCAACTGGGGTCTCGACGAGGGAATGAAGCGGATTTCGCGAGAAAGGCTGGACGCGCAGTTTCACATGCACGCGCTGGCCAACCTGAACATCATCCGCAACTGGGTGGGACAAAGCACCAGTCCCGACTTCTACGACATGGCAGACAAGTATGGAATCCTGCTGTGGGACGAATTCTTTCAGCCCAACCCAAACGACGGTCCGGACCCGACCGATATTCCGACATATCTTGCCAACGTCAGCGATAAGGTAGTTCGCTACCGCAACCATCCATCGATCGCAGTATGGTGTGCGCGCAACGAGGGCTATCCGCCCAAGGAGCTGGACGACACGTTGAAGAGGCTGATGAGTCGCCTTGATCCGACGCGGCTCTACCAATCGAACTCCGCCGACGGCCGCGGTGTCTCCTCGCATGGACCTTATTATTGGCGTTCCCCGCGCTTCTTCTACGCGTTTAACGAAAGCTTCAAGACCGAGACCGGTTCCGTTTCCATTCCTACGATCGAATCCATCCAGGGCATGATGCCGCAAAAAGATTGGGAGACGATCAACGACGACTGGGCCCAACACGATATGGCGGCGGGCGCGCAACGGGGCAACGAGTTTCCAACTTCGCTGGCGGAGCGCTACGGGCACATCCGCAATCTTGCTGACTTCGTCCAAAAAGGCCAGCTGGCCACGTATGAAGCTTTCCGCGCCATGTATGAAGGACGAAACGCCGAAATGTTCAAGACGACCACGGGCGTGATCACCTGGATGAGTCACCCGGCCCAGCCCAGTTTCGTTTGGCAGCTCTACCATTACGATCTCGAGCCCAACGCTGCCTTGTACGCGGCGAAGAAGGCCTCCGAGACCGTACATGTGCAGTTTAATGAAGAGAACCGCGGCATTGAAGTGGTCAACAATCGTCCGGACGCGCTCATGGCGCTCACGCTCAAGGTGCTCATCTATCGTTTTGACGGCGCGCTCGATTCCGAGAAAGCTTATCCGGTAGCGCAGGTTCCCGGCAGCAGCACGATCAAGGCCGCGCAGATCGTGGTGAGCGCGCGCATCACCCCGCTCTACTTCATCAAGCTCGATCTCACCGACGCGAGCGGAAACTTGCTCTCCACCAATTTTTATTGGCAGCACGTTGCTCAGGATCAGTTCGACGGTCTGATGAATCTTCCCACCGTCGTGCTCGACGCCGAAGCCAACGCTCGCACCGAGGGCGACAACACGGTGGTAACCGTAACCTTGCACAACAATACGGACCACGTTGCTCTGCTTTCGCACTTGCAGCTTCATCAAAAGAAGAGCGGACGGCGCCTCCTGCCCGTCTTCTATTCCGACAACTATATTTCACTCGTGCCCGGCGAATCCTCAACCGTCTCGATCGAAGCGGCGACGAAAGACCTGCAGGGAGACGTGCCGCTGGTCGAATTGGATGGATACAACGTGGATGTGAAGCCGGTCGATGGTCCAGTTTCAATCGTGGCCAATGTCAATGCGCAGCCTTCCCACTGGCCCGCATCCGACATCGTTCCTGAGAACAGGTAGGTCCCTCGAATCGTTCCGCGTTGCTCGAACGCGAGATCTGGAAAGCCCTGTTATCGTCAGCCGACCCCCAGCTTAGAAGCAGGGCTCTTCTTCGAGAATTGCCTGCGCACGATGCTCACGAAGGCTTGGACCGCGGGATTGTCGAGGTTAGGCTTCAACCCAATATCAATCGACGACCAATGGCGAGAGCGCACTTTCTTGTAGACGACCCCCGGCATTGCGAAATTTGCCACACAGGCCGGGGCCAAAGATATACCGGACCCGGCGGCTACCAGGCGCACCACGGTTGGCCACTGTGGAGCCTCTTGGACAACATTTGGCCGGAACCCTTCCGCTTCACAGCAGGCGAGAGTCCGATCGAAAGCAAGGGGTCCCATCCGCCGCGGAAAAAGTACGAATGACTCGTTTCGGAGATCTCCAGGACGAATTGTGACTTTCGAGGCAAGTTTGTGACGAGTCGGGAGCACCGCAATGAATCGTTCTCGCAGGATTGATTCAATCGAGAGCCCATCCCGCGGTTCACCGTCACGAAGGAACCCCAAGTCCAGTGTTCCATCTAACAGAGAAGGCATTTGCTCAGCGGTGACCAGTTCTCGCAAACGCAATTCCACCTTCGGATACAGGCGGCGATAGCGTTCGATTGCTTTGGGCAGCGTGGTGAGCATGACGGAGCCGCTGAATCCCACCGTCAGCACGCCTTCCTGGCCGCTGCCCAACCGTCGCGCCATTTCCACGTCGTCCTGCATCTTTGTGACGGTGCTCTGCGCACGCTCCCGGAAATACTCACCGACCTTGGTCAGCCGGACACCGCGGGTTGTGCGTTCGAACAGCGAATACCCGATCATCCGTTCCAGGCTCCTGATCTGCTGGCTGAGCGGTGGTTGCGCCATGCCCAACTGCGGAGCCGCTTTGCTGAAATGCAGGGTTTCGGTGACGGCAAGAAAGTAACGTAAATGCCTGAATTCAATTTCTTGTTTCATATTCAATTCGTCTCAGTAGAGACAATTCAGATATTGGACATATCTCCATCTAAGATTTTATCGTTGAATGATCGTGGATGAGTAATCAAGGAGAATTTATGCAAATGAGTTTGGCTAAAGAACAGTCCCCGCCGGTGACCGAAATCGGCATCCGCCAGTTTGAGCCAGGGGACGCAGCTGCATTCCGAAGACTCAACGAAGAATGGATCACCCGTTATTTCCGGATAGAGCCAAAGGAGGAGCCCATTCTTGCCGATCCGCAGACAACTATTCTGGATTCGGGTGGCAGAATTTTCTTCGCGACTGCCGGGGAACGATGTGTCGGCTGCTGCGCACTGATTCGCATGAGAGACACAGAATTTGAGGTAGCAAAGATGGCTGTCGAGCCGTCGTACCAGCGGGGCGGACTCGGTCGCAGGCTGCTTCAAGCAGCGATCGAAGAAGCCCGAAGCGCGGGCGCACGAAGACTCTATCTGGAGACCAACCACGTGCTGACGCCCGCCATTCGGCTGTATGAGTCTGTGGGATTCAAGCACATCGACGCGAACCGCATAGTCCCATCCCCGTACGCCCGAGCTGATGTGTACATGGAGCTAATCTTGGTTTGAAGGCGCTGCGCCTATCAGGAGACACTGCATTCTGCTGGGTCGAAGGCCGGTCCGCGGATCTGTCCGAAATCGTCGCATCCCTGCTACCTGGCAGTCAGTACTATAATTGCGCTCACTCATGGCGCTAGCCTCTGGCACGAAACTCGGGCCGTACGAAATTCAATCTCCGCTAGGCGCTGGTGGCATGGGCGAGGTCTATCGAGCGCGCGACCCACGGCTTGATCGCATCGTAGCCATCAAGATTCTTCCATCTCATCTTTCCGAAAATGCCGAGGCCCGGCAGCGCTTCGAGCGCGAAGCACGCACGATTTCTTCGTTGAATCATCCGAACGTCTGCACGCTCCACGATGTCGGTCACCAGGATGGCATCGATTACCTGGTCATGGAATACCTGGAGGGCGAGACCTTGGCGGACCGGTTGCGCAAGGGGCCAATGCCCGTTGAGCAGGTCCTGAAATACGGAATCGAAATCTGTGAGGGCCTGGAGAAAGCGCATCGCAGCGGCGTGGTGCACCGCGATCTGAAACCGGGCAATATCATGCTGACCAAGACCGGGGCCAAGCTGATGGATTTTGGTCTGGCTAAGGCGTCGATCATAAGCCCGAATGCGACCTCTGGTTTGACGGCAACGCTGACCACGCCGGTCGGAAGCCATCCTCTAACCGCGCAGGGAACGGTGGTGGGAACGTTTCAGTACATGGCGCCCGAGCAGGTAGAAGGTAAGGAAGCCGACGCGCGATCGGATGTCTTCGCGTTGGGTGCGGTGCTGTACGAAATGGTGACAGGCAAGTGTGCGTTCGAGGGCAAGACTGCGGCCAGCGCGATGGCTGCTGTGCTGGAGCGAGATCCGGCTCCGATCTCTTCGTTGCGACCGGCGAGCCCGCCCGCGCTGGAACGATTGGTCAAGACCTGCCTTGATAAGGATCCGGACGAGCGCTGGCAAACCGCGCATGACGTCAAACTGCAACTGAAGCAGATCGCCGAGGGCGGATCGCAGGCAGGGATGACGGCCTCATCTTCGGCGCGAGTGCCAGTCGCGCCGGGCAAGAACAAGCATCGCTACCTGCGATCGGCTCTGCTGGTGTTGACGATTGCAGCCGCTGCGGCTGCTGGATATTTTGCCCGTGTCTCCCGCCCGGCGCCGCTGGTGTGGGGAGGTTTGAATCTTACGGGCGAACTCGGCGAAGAGGGAAGCTTTGTACTCTCTCGTGATGGCAGCCGCCTGGCGTACGTGGGCGCCGACTCCCAGGGGAGAATTGTTTTGTGGGTGCGAAGGCTGGATTCGCCCAAAGGGCAGCCACTCGATGGTACCGAGGGTGCGGAATATCCCTTCTGGTCGGCCGATGGCAGCAACATTGGCTTCTTCGCAGATGGCAAACTTAAACGCATTGAGGCGGCTGGCCAGAATCTACAGACGGTTTGCGATGCTCCCAACGGGCGCGGAGGAACCTGGAACCGGGATGGTGTGATCGTCTTCACTCCTAACGCCGTGGGTGGATTAGCGAAGGTCAGCGCCTCAGGTGGGACCGCAGTGCCAGTCACTCAGGCGAGCGCAAGCATCAATCATCGCTACCCTCACTTTCTTCCGGATGGCCGTCATTTTCTGTTCACGCTCGCATACGGCAAGAACGGTGAAGACGGAATCTACTTCGGCAGCCTGGATTCACCGGAGATCAAGCTGGTTTCGGCGGGTCCGAGTTCCAACCCTGCGTACGCTTCGGGCTATATGCTGCTGGTGCGCGAAAGCAAGTTGTTGGCGCAGCCATTCGATGTCCAGCGGTTGCGAGTAACCGGCGAACCGTTTCTGGTGAGCGACGGAGTGCGCTGGGCGTTCGACCGTCGTGCCGCGGATTTTTCTGCCGCGTATAACGGCACGCTGGTCTTTCTAACCAGTGTGGGCAGTGGCCAGCGGTTGGTCTGGTTAGACCGCGAAGGGAAGGAGGAGGGAGTTGCGGTCCCCGACATCGGAAATCCCACCAGCGGCCTCATGGCGGGTACGCTTTCACCGGCTGGCGACCGGGTAGCGATCGCGCGTGCCCGTGGGGCTGGCTCTGATATCTGGATCTACAATCTGAAGACTGCGCTCGGCACGCGTCTGACGTTCACGGATGATTTCAATGAGAGTCCGGTCTGGTCGCCGGATGGCAGCAAGATAGTCTTCACACGCAATCTTCTAGATCACTACGAGCTGCGGCTCAAGTATGTTTCTGGTGCGGGCGAGGAAGAAGTGCTGGTAAAGAATCCCGGAAACGTGATCGCCAGTTCATGGTCGCGCGATGGCCGGTACGTCTTCTACGGTGCTGACATCTTCGGTACCACCGGCAAAGTTCAGGGCATGGCGCTGGCGACGGAGAGCGCTGACCACAAGGCGTTTGCCGCAACGCAATCCGGGGGAAACGTCTTCGCCGGTTCGTTTTCTCCAGATAACAAGTGGGTCGCCTATCTCTCTGACGAGAGCGGCCGGTTTGAGGTGTACGCTACGACGTTTCCGGCTCATGTCGGTAAATGGCAACTCTCGGCCGGAGGCGTCGATCCAGCGGTATTTCCGATCTGGGCGGGCACAGGTGCTGAAACCGAAGTCATTTTCAGGGATATGCAATCGCATTTGATTTCGGTGCCCGTGCGCACGGAAGGAACGTCTTTGCGCCAGGGCGCACCGCGCGTGCTGCTTGGAGGACGGTCCCTGGCCAGTTCGCGCTTTATTGATGTTACACGCGACGGCAAGCGGATCTTGCTGGGACTGCCACAGGAAAATGCCAGCACGCCGCTGACATTGTTGCTCAACTGGACGGAAAATCTACGGCGTTGAGGACGAACAGCCGGTCGGTTAATTGCGCGACAATGTATCCTTCGCGGGAGCGGACGAAGGGTGGCGCGCACTCTTGGGTCATTCTTGGGTCGTTCGAGGGTGCACGCCAGATTTGGGAGATGAAGTCATGCGGCCGCCTGCGTTCGATCTGAGCGGCGCTCCCAGAAGTCCTCAAGGCGACCGCTGAGCTTGCTGCAGCGCAGGGCGATAATAGCGTTCGCGCCCCTTACGGTCCAATGCATGCCCGCCCGCTTGAGCCGGGTGCCGATCACAACTTTGCAGCCGGCCTCGACCACGCCGGTCGAGGTGCATAAACCTTGTTGATGAAACTTGGGATATCGCATGCGCCGTCGATTCTTCCAGATGTAGTGGATACATTCTCGCGCCTCTCTGTACTGGCCGGCGTGGTCACGCAACGCTTCGATCAGGGATTTCAGGCGGCCCTCGTCGAGTTCATCATAGCGGGCCTCAATCCATTGCTTGCCTTCCGGGCGGTCCCCATAAATAACCTTTCCCACCTGGCTGAGATGTTCTTTGGCATGAAAGCGGTCGAGAATCTGAGTGGCCTGCGGGAATAGTTCCGTGGCCGTGTTCCAGATCCAAGTCGAACCATCCCCCAGCACCACCGGACGGGGAGCTTCGGTGAAACCTCGGCGGGCTGCCTCGCGCAGTACGCGTTCCGCGAAGGCGGAGAGGTGAGGGCTGGTATCCAGAGTAGCCGCGCTTTCAATCGCGGCCGAATAGGTGACCGATCCCGGATCGCGCACGGGCTTGCCTTCCTTATCGTGCGATTCTGCAGTCCAGATGGTGACCAGCTTGGCTTCGCGGGTTTTGGCCGAGCCGTCGGCTTGCTTGCCCGCGCGATCCGCGACTTCTTGGGCGCGCATCGGCACTCCGGTACCATCCATTCCCAGATACATGGTGGGAGCACCTTCGCTCATCTTTTCCACGTGCTGGTGTTCATCGACGGCGATCTCGGCCCCCAGCGCTTCCGCGGCTCGTTCCACCTGTTTGGCGCTGACGTTCACCCCCGCCAACTCCTGCAGCAGCCCACGGCTCTCTTCAAAGCTCACCAGCGCTGCCGCACTCGCGGTCATGCGCAGAACGCCGGGCGTCAAAGAAAACGATTCCAGCCCCAGAGCCCGGTCGCGCGGGCAGAATCCGCTCTGGCATTGGTCACAGTAATAGTAAGCGCGCTGGAGGTGCAAAGGCCCCAGCACGCTTTCGAAGCTCTTCGGGTGACGGCCATGATACTGGGCGGAGCCTCCGCAGGGGCAGGGCAGTTCCGGTCCCCCATGATCGCGGGTATCGGCGTTGAGCTGTTGTTCCAGGGCGCGGGCTGCCAAGCGCAAAGCTTGCCGCCGCGCCGCCATCTCTACCGCTTCCAAATCCAAGTCCGCGATCGACGGACGGCCTAACAGCGTCTCGATTTCCTGGACGATTTCGTTTTGGAGGTCCGCGGGGAGCCCCCTTTTTCGGCCTCCCGTGCGGAGGCCGTGGCGGAACCTTCCAACTCGCGATCGGCCCAGTCCTCACAGCCTTCCCAATAGGCGTCCAGTTGGCTGCGAAACTGGTGTCCGGCCTCAATCTGTTGCCGCGCGACGCCGGCCTGTTCTGCCGTCAAGAAACGCGAGTGGGTCTTGCCTTGGACCGCGCGGGTGAGGCTGAAGTAGGGGCCATGACGAGCCTTGGGGTCATGCGCACAGGCGCAGCCCGGTTTGCTGCACTTGATGGTGCGTTCGGACAAGGAGCCGCGGCGCATGGGTTTGGGTTCAGCCAGTTCGGCGGCGAGTTGGCGGAGGCGAGTGGGAGGTGGGGTGTTGTCCATGTTTCTATCTTACGGCTATATACGCCGTAAGACAAGTCGATAATCAACTACTCTCACGGACATCCCCTTCTGGTGGCGTGCGCCCGTCGTTCGAGTGTTCGTTGACTAGCGCATGCTTCGCCTTTAAGATGGAGCGTCCCGGCAGCCGCATCTCTTCTGAATGATCGACCAGATAATTTCGCACTACCGCATCGTTGAAAAACTTGGTGGCGGCGGCATGGGTGTGGTCTATAAGGCCGAAGACACTCGGCTTCATCGCTTTGTAGCTCTGAAGTTCCTGCCCGACGAAGTTGCGCAGGATGCCCAGGCGCTGGCGCGCTTTCAGCGTGAGGCGCAAGCGGCGTCCGCGCTGAACCATCCCAACATTTGTACGATTTACGACATCGGCGAGCACGACCGCCATGCCTTCATCGCCATGGAATTCCTCGACGGGATGACGCGAAAGCACCGCATCGCCGGTCGAGCGATGGATCTGGAAAGCATGCTGCCGCTCGCGATTGAAATGGCCGACGCGCTGGATGCGGCCCATGCCGAGGGAATCGTGCACCGGGACATTAAGCCGGCGAATATCTTCGTGACCAAACGCGGGCACGCCAAAATCCTGGACTTTGGGCTGGCAAAAGTAAAGACCTCGCTTGGGAGCGCGGCGGACGGGATGACAGCCGCGACTGCGGGGCCTGACCTGGAACTGCTGACCAGCCCGGGCACGGCGATTGGGACGGTGGCGTATATGTCGCCGGAGCAGGCGAAGGGGAAAGAACTCGATCCGCGCACCGACTTGTTTTCGTATGGGGCGGTTTTGTATGAGATGGCGACGGGCCGAGTGCCGTTTCAGGGAGAGACGTCGGCGATCATGTTCGACGCAATTCTGAACCGTGATCCGGTTTCACCGGTTCGCTTGAATCCGCAACTTCCGGCGAAGCTGGAAGACCTGATTAATAAGTTGCTGGAGAAAGACCGTGAGCTGCGCTACCAGTCGGCGGCGGAAGTGCGCAGCGATCTGAAGCGGCTCAAGCGTGACACGGAATCTGGTCGCTCCGTGGCGTCGTCGGGAAGCGAGAGAGTGCAAGCGAGTCCGGCAACGACTAGAGAGGGAAGGGAAGAGATGCCGGCGACGACTACTTCGTCTTCGGGTAGTTCGTCTCTGGCATCCGCGGCGCGCGAGCACAAGACCGGCCTGGGAGTGATTACGGCGGTAGCTTTGGTGCTGGTAGCAGCCGCTGCATTCGGAATCTACTCGCTCTTCTTCTCGAACCGCAGTGTGCCGTTTCAAAGTATCAAAATTTCGAAGGTCAGCGGCACTCACAATGCGCGCCTCGGCGCTATGTCGCCGGACGGCAAATATCTGGCGTACGTCCTCAATGAGGAAGGGAACGAATCCTTGTGGCTGCGGCACATGGCGACCGAGAGCAACGTACAAATCGTCAAGCCGGAGCACGTCCACTACCAAGCGATGCGTTTTTCTCCGGACGGAAGCTACATCTATTTCACACACTCGGAATTGGCCAGCGGCCCGGAATCGCAAGACTACGATCTTTACCGCACTCCCGTGCTGGGCGGGAACCCGCAAGTTCTGACAAAAGACATTGATTCCACCCCGAGTTTTTCTCCCGACGGTCAACGCTTCGTATTCCTGCGCGCCAATGACCCGGAGCCGGGTAAGTATTTCATCCTCATAGCGAACGCAGATGGCAGTGGCGAGAAAACGATCATGAGTGGCTCGATGACAGTCCCAGGGTTTGCGCCGGTTTGGTCTCCGGATGGGACGGTGATTGCTGCTCTGACCTATCCGGAGTCGGAAGGCGATATTACATCCGTGCTGACGATCGATCCCGCGAGCGGCAATTCGAAAACAGTCTACCGATCGAAGGACATGGTGATCCAGGACCAGGCGTGGTTGCCGCGGCAGAACGGGCTCGCCATGATCTTCTACGGCCCGGACACTTTCTTTCGGCAGAGACAAATTGGCATCATCAGCTATCCGCAACTTCAGTTCCGCCAGGTTACGGCGGACACCAACGACTATTCGAGTCTGAGTGTTTCGTCCGACGGCTCAACCATCGCCACTGTCATGCGGCAGTCGACCCGGGACGTTTACGTGAGCAGTGGTGAGAAGCCGGATTACTCGGATGCAAAACAGCTCAGTTCCGGCGAAGTGTTGTGGACAGTCTCATGGAGTAGCGACGGGAAGGTCCTGGCTGAGCAGGATGCCACGATCAAACAGATCGGGCTGGATGGGGTGGGCAACTCGCTGCCTGGGGAAAAGGACACGACTTCGCAGAACCCGCATGGTTGCGCTGGCGGGCTCGTGGTCTTTACCCGAGCCAACCTCAAGACTGGTACGCGCAATATCTGGGTCAGTGCGACCGACGGCACCGGACTGCGGCAGTTGAGCACGGGACGGTTCGAAGACCAGGGTGCCTGCTCTCCCGATGGGAAATGGGTTTTCTACATCGGCGGGAGTGACCGCACATACATGAAAGTGCCGCTTAGCGGCGGGAAGCCCGAACCATGGGTAAGCCCGACAGCGGAGGGACGCGCAGGCTTCGACGTAACCGGCGATGGCAAGATGGCAGTGCTGGGAACTTACGACTTCAAACTGCGGAGGCCGAATATCGCCTTGTTCTCGCTGGAGTCTGGGCAGCTGATACGAAACTTCGACTATGATCCACGCCACGTCGGCGCCCTGCGCTTCAGCCCCGACGGAAAAGGGTTTGTCTATCCGATCCGGGAAAAGGGCGTGGACAACCTTTACTTTCAGCCATGGGATGGCGGGACGGGACGGCAACTGACGAATTTCACTTCACTGAAGATCTATTCCTACCAGTGGTCACCCGACGGTAAGAAGCTTGCGTCGGTACGCGGAGACTCGCCATCCGATCTAGTCCTAATAAAAGACGCACAGAACGACAGAGGGCGCTAAGTTCTCGCGGTTATGCCAGACGCTTGCCCTGGTCGCGCTTGCGCAGCTTGGGGTCCCGTTCACGGGAGTTCATCGTCAGCTTCTTAAGTTCACGGGTAAGCTGTGACAGTTCGCTTTCGAGAGCCAGATAAGTGCCCGGAGCGGCGTCAAGTTTGCCGGTCTTGCCCATGGTCTCCAGTTGGCTGGCGGTCTCGAAGGCTTTCTTAGCCCCGAAGTTGCCGACCGAGCCCTTCAACGCGTGCGCAGCTCTTCGCAATCGCTCCGCGTCCCCCATTTGGATGGCAGCTTTGACCTCGACCAGTTGTTTGGGGCAATCGGCGACAAAGATGCGCGTCAAATCCCGAAGCAGCTTGCGATTGCCATCCATGCCGCTCAGGATGGCCGCCTCATCAACGAGGCTGTCTTGAGCTGTGCTTGTGCTTCCTGCATCGCTCGATTGGTTCGCTGCCATCGCTTGTGTAACGGCTTGTTCAACGTCTGCAACCCGGATCGGCTTTGAAACATAGCCGTCCATGCTAGCCGCCAGGCAACGCTCGCGATCGCCCTTCATCGCGTGTGCCGTCATGGCAATGATTGGGATATGTTTGCCGGTTGCTTTTTCCAGTTTACGGATCGCTGCCGTCGCTTCGAAGCCATCCATCTCGGGCATCTGCACGTCCATGACAATGAGATCAAACCGACCAGCTTGGGCCGCCGAAAGCGCCTCGCGTCCGTTGCTGACCACCGTCACATGGTGGTCGAGGCTTTCAAGAATCCGCGAAGCCAGCAACTGGTTCACCGCGTTGTCCTCCGCCAGCAGCACCTTTAGCCGCCGTCGTATCGACCGCGATCCTCGGCGCGGCTGTGACGCAAGAGATGGTTGCTGCTCCCGCGGACTGAGGACGCTGACGATCACATCCAACAGTTCCGATTGCTTCACCGGCTTGGTGAGATACGCGGAAATCCCCAACGCCTGACAGCGGGATACATCCTCCGGTTGGCCCGCCGAGGTCAGCATGATGAGCTTGATCCCACGGCACCCGGGATCCTTTTGAATGCGCTCTGCCAATCCGAATCCGTCCATCATCGGCATGTGCGCATCCAGTAGGATGACTTTGAAAGGATGATTTTCTGCGGCCGACTTCTCCATGGCAGCCAGCGCCGCAGCGCTGCCATCGGCCGCAACCGGCTGCATGTGCCAGTTGGTCAGCACCTCTTCCAGGATTCGCCGGTTGGTCTCATTGTCGTCCACAATCAGCACGGGTAAGTTAGTCAGCTGGTGTCCGAGGGAATCGCGTTCGAACCCAGCGGGGGTCTGTACTTCGAACGTCGCCGTAAAGTGAAATGTGCTGCCCTGACCAGCGTGGCTTTCCACCCAGATTCTGCCGCCCATAAGCTCGACGAGCTGCTGCGAAATTGCTAACCCCAGCCCCGTTCCTCCGTAGCGACGGGTGGTGGAGTTGTCGGCCTGCGAAAACGCCTCGAAGATCAGCTTCTGTTTTTCTGGCGGAATCCCGATGCCGGTGTCGGTTACCGAAAAGTGCAAAAGAACCTCACCATCGAGCTGAGACTCGGGCTGGACGCGCAGCACGACCTCACCGCGATCCGTGAACTTGATCGCATTTCCCACCAGATTCACCACAACCTGGCGAAGGCGCAGAGGGTCTCCCGCCAGCGCCTGGGGTACTTCAGGACGAATATCGCATGCCAACTCCAGACCTTTGTGGTGGGCGCGAAGCGCCAGTACCCGAATGGCGTCTTCGACCGTGTCGCGGAAGTTGAACCCGACATGGTCGAGTTGCAGTTTCCGGGCTTCGATCTTTGAAAAATCCAAAAGGTCATTGACCAGCGTGAGAAGCGCGTCAGCCGAGGTTTTTGTGGCATCCAGGTACTCACGCTGCTCCCGAGTGATCCTCGTCTGCAAAGAAAGCTCGGTCATACCAATGATTGCGTTCATCGGTGTGCGGATCTCGTGGCTCATGTTCGCAAGAAATTCACTCTTGGTCCTGGTAGCCTCTTCCGCGACCTGTTTCGCGTTCTCGAGATCACGCGCGTAAACTCGCAACGCCTCTTCTGCCTGGCGGCGCTCGATGAACTGTCCGATCTGGCTTCCGATGGCACCCATCATTTCCAGCAAGCGGGCATCAGGTTTCTGAATTTGACGGCTGAAGAATTCGAGCACTCCGAGAACTTCGCCACCCACCAGGATGGGAAAACCGATGGCGCCGTGCAGGTCCTCCTTTACGGCAACGTCTCGCTGGAGAAAGTTGGCATCTAGAGCTACATCCTCGATACAGACGGGTTCAGCTTGTGCCCAGACCCGTCCTGGGAGACCGACACCGCGAGCAAAAGTGCGCGTACGAGTGCTGCGATCGAAGTCCGACAGATTCTGTGGCAGGATTTGCCAGGCCTCCACGCAGCGCAAAACTCTTTCTTTGCTGTCTACCTGCCATAGGGCTGCTGCCTCCCAGCCCAGACTCTCGCACACCGCTTGGAGGATTCGCGAGCCTGCATTTGCCAGGGTTGGGGCTTCGGCCAGCACGCGCGTGACGGCATGCTGAGCCGCCAGGCGTGCTTCCTCGCGCTTACGCGGCGAGACGTCGCGCGCGATTGCGTAGATGACTCCCTTTTCCGCGCGCACCGCGCCGGTCCAGCGCAGCCACTTGTAGGAACCGTCCTTGCATCGGAAGCGGTTCTCGAAGATGAAGGTGTCGCGACCCGCCGCCAAACTCTTGGCTTCGGCGATGGCCGCTTCACGATCTTCGGGGTGAACGAAGTCCACATAGGGTCGCGACAGCAACTCCTCCTTGCTGTAGCCGAGCGTCCTCTCCCATGCAGGGTTGAGGTGCTTGAAGTAACCGTCAACGCCGGCGATACACAGCATGTCGATCGACAAGTCGAGAAACTCTCGCAAGTCGTCTTCAGTTGGCGGATTGAAACGCGACGCGGTACTCATGAGGGGCGGGGGACTGCCGCAATCCCGAGGTTCCAATTGTGGTGCAAAGAGGACATCCATGCAACCATTCATGTATTCCACTCCCACTGTGAAGTTGACCCTGGTTCCCTGCGGGCGTAGCATGGCGGCCAATCGCTGACTGCTATTCGCCAGCTCGAGGTGGGATCGATGTGCCACACCCCCGCGACAACCCAGAAGATATTGGTCGCCGATGACGACCGCACCACCCGGCATGCGATCAGCAGGATGCTGCGCGACGCAAACTACGCGGTCACCGCTGCCAAAGATGGCATTGACGCGCTGCGCAAGGTCCAACAGATGGAATTCGACCTGGTGTTTCTTGACATCTGGATGCCGGGAATGAGTGGTCTTGAGGTCCTCACCTGCATTCGCTCGGGGAAGTCTCACCCCAAAGTCATTATCATGACCTCGGACACTACTCCGCAGTCATTACTGCGTGCGGTTCGTGAACAGGCCTACGAATACATCTGCAAGCCCTTTCCGCCCAAGGATGCTGTCGAGGTGGCACGGCAAGCTCTGGAAGTGGGTTCTTCGCCGCCGATCGAAGTGGTCTCGGCCCTCCCGCACTGGGTCGAATTGCTCATCCCGTGCACCCGAGATGCGGCGGAACGGATCCAAGCCTTCCTGCTCAAACTGGAGGCTGACCTGCCGGACGACTTGCGCCAAGCCATCGCCATGGCTTTTCGCGAACTGCTGCTTAACGCGGTAGAGTGGGGCGGCAAGCTCGACCCCAATCGCAAGGTCCGCATTGCCCAGGTGCGTTCGTCCCGCATGTTGATGTATCGCGTTGCCGATCCCGGCCCGGGCTTCAGCTTTGAGGGCCTAGGCCACGCCGCCATCGGGCAGCCAAAAGACGAACCGGTTGCCCACGTGGCTCTCCGGGATCAGATGGGGATCCGCCCAGGAGGCTTCGGTATCCTCATGACGCGCGCCTTGGCCGATGAGCTGCTCTACAACGAAGCACAAAACGAGGTGATCTTCATTAAGTACCTGGGCTCGTAGGTACTGGCACCAGGCTTATCGGGGTGATCTGTCTACGACGGGAAATAGCTGTTCTTGCGGTGTCCGTCACTTGATGACCATAACAACCACTATGACCTTTTAGGAGGACTCGCCTCCAACTGGAATGTTGCGAAACCCACTTTGCAAATTTTACCGAAGTCGCTGATAAAAAGGCGAATTCATTGGTGGCGAACAAAAGAAGAATACGCTGTAATCATGATTAGGGATGAAGGCCGAAACTCTCATTCGGATTGGTACAGCAAAGGGGGCACTTCAGTCCCAATGTGGGGAAAAACGAACGGCCTCAGCGCGACACTTCTCTGGGGCCTTTCCCGCTTCGACGGGCGTGGACGCCCGTCCTCCACAACGAGAGCTCTGAGTCGTCGATCCAGCATACGCTGCAGCCAGCAATTCGTGAGTGGCTTAGAGCAGGATAATTCCCATGCGGATGCCCATGGTTACGGCTTCAGTGCGGGTGGCTGCTCCTAGTTTGTCCAGGATGGAGCTGATGTGGAACTTGACGGTGTGGTCGGAGATGCCAAGGCGAGCCGCCATTTCCCGGTTGCCCAGGCCCTCGGCGAGCATGCGCAAGACTTCGACTTCGCGGGGAGTGAGGTCGTCCAAAGCTGCCGCTGGTTGAGCCGATGGCGCGGGAATGCGGGAAGCCAGATTCTGAGTTACGTCGGCGTCGAGCAATACCAAACCGGCATGAGCGGCTTGGATGGCCGCTAGAATTTCTTCCATGCCGGAATCCCGGGGCAGAATTGCTTTTACCCCGGAGCGCAGGGCGTGCGCCGTCCAATCTGCGGAAGGCTCGTCGATCAGTACGACGAGGGGAAACGCAGCGGATTCGCGTGCGGGAGTTTCGCTCTCAAGGTCAAGCAATACCACATCCGGCTGAAGCTGAGCTGCGTATTGCGCAACTGCCTGAGCGTTATGAAGGCTTCCCGCAAGCTCGAGCAACGGAGCCTTTTTGACTAATGCTTCCAGCCCCGCCCGCCGGACCGTGGGGGCAGCGGCCAACAGTACACGAAGGGTGCGCGACTTTAAAGTGGTAGATTACGCACGGCGCGCCTCCCAGTAGGCCTCGAATTCACTACTAAGCTGGCAGCAGCGGAGTGCGATGATGGCATTGGCTCCGCGCACCGTCCAGAACATTCCCGACTGTTTGAGTCTGCCAATCACGGTTTTACACCCGGCTTCGATTACCCCGGAGCCGACAAACAGTCCTTGCTTGCGAAACTCGCCGTAGCGCATGCGTTCTTTGTTGCCGTCAAAGTAATTGGCTTCTGTCGCGATATCCTTCGCCAAGCCGGGATGAACGGGCACCAGGGCGCGCAGCGAAGCAACGAGGTTTTCGATTTTCCCGTCGTCCAGTCTGTCTTTCTCCACCATGATCCAGCGTTTCCGCGCGGGCTCATCCTGGGCATAGAGTTTGGCCGCCAAGGTCCCCAGGTGCTCCCGGCTGTGATAAAGATCGACGATGTGGATGGCATCGGGGAAGTGCAGAACGGCCTGGTTCCAGATCCATTCCGAGCCGTCGCCCAACACGACTTTCTTATCGGCACGGGCCCAGCCCCGCTGCCACGCTTCCGCATAGAGCCGGCGGCCGAATTCCTCGCAACTCTCGATCGCCCCCACATAAGTCGTCGAATCTTCGTCCCGGATGGGATACCCCGCCTCGTCCATCGTGGTCTGGGTGAACACAGAACCCAGTTTAACTTCGCGAGTGTGGGCGGGTTGGCCGTCCTGTTTCCCAGCCCGACCCTCGCATTCCTTGCGCACCACGGGGATCCCCGTGCCATCCATCTCCACGTAGAGAATGGGAATGCGCGGTCCCAGCGGAATCGGCAAGTTCAACTGCAGGGCCTGCTTCAGTTGGCGCTGCTGCCGGGCTTCGATATCGGCGCCGATGGCTTCAGCGGTGCGCTCCACCGCCTTGGTGGTGACCGACAAATCGGCCAGCAACTTCATCTGCTCGCGTCCCTGCTCGAACGGGGCTGCATGGCCAACCGCGGCCAGCATGCGTCGGACCCCGGGGGAGAGTTCCGTATTCTCGATATCGAGTTCCACGTCCGCCGGGAATTGGCCGTGATGGCACTGGTCGCACAGATAATACGGCCGAAGACATTGCGCTTCTCCCACCGCGGTCAGCACGGGTTTGGAACGTAACTCCACGTAGCGAGCGGTGCCGCCGCAGGCACAGGGCCGTTGCCGTTGTTCCAGATTCGGCGGATCGAACTGCAGCAGTTGGCTGAGCACGGCCGCTCCCGCCTGATGCATGCTGGAGCGAGTCGCCATCTCCACCGCTTCCAGATCCCAATCGCCGGTTTTCTCTCCGCCGCGGAAGATCAGCTGGAGCAGATGCTCTACTTCGCGGGTGACTTCTTGTTGGATGATTTCCGTCGTTTTTTTTTCTGCAGTGTCAGTTCCAGCCCGACGGGGCGAGACCGGCAGATCTTCTCGTTGACTTCCAACAATTGTTGCACCAGCTCCCGAAAGCGGTGATAGGCCTCCACTTCGCGTTGCGCCTTGTGCAGTTCGGCCGGCGTGGCAAAGGTTTCGCTGACCGTTTTGCCTTCCACCTTGCGGGTTAGGCGAAAATTGGGGCCGTGTCCGGGTTGGTGGGGCTGATGGCATCGGCAGTTCGGTTTGCCGCACAGGCCGGAGGTGGCGGTGATGGATCCGCTGCGAAAGTCGGGGAGACGCAGCATCTCCCGGAAGATGGCGCTGCGCTGTTGTTCAAGCTCGACGAGAGATTCGGACATGGGGCTATACCTTCCATAGAATATGCTGAAGTTGTCCTTGCGTATCACTACGCTAGGACATTAGTCCCCAAAAAAGGAACTGCACAAGTATTCACTTGTATGTCGCGCGCCCGTACACGAATGACCCTGCCTCCATTTCTTTTTGTCATTTTAAAATCAGCTCTACTTCGCTGGACGTTCTCCCAACGTAATCGACAGCTCGAGAGGTGCGCCGCCCCGGATTACGGTTGTCGCGATGTTCTCGTTGACTTTCGCGGAGGCCAGCAAATCCTGAATATGTTCCGTGTCCAAGGCTGGCTTGCCTTGTAATTCGACGATCACATCGCCTAGAACGATTCCGGCTTTGTCGGCTGGGCCTCCGGCTTCGACATGGAGAACCATAAGGCCGCCTGCCGCGGACGACTTCAGCTTGGCGCGCAGCGCTTCGGGAAGGGCGACGGGCTGCATGGCGATTCCTAGATAAGGCCGGGCGATGTAACCCTTAGCGAGGAGTTCGTCGACGACTCGATTGACGGTTGAAACGGGAACGGTCACAGCGCGTCCGCGGTCGAAGCCGTTGGTGTTGAGGCCGAGAACGTTGCCGTCGAGGTGGACCAGAGGGCCTCCGGAAAAGCCCGGGTAAAGGGCGAGATCGAGGCGAATGTTCTGGTCGATCCGAGCGCCGCGCCAGGTGCGCCATTCGCCGCCCAGGCCTCCGATGATCCCGGCGCTGGCTACCGGGTTTCCGAAACGCGTGCGGCCCAGCGCGAGCACAAAGTTGGCGAGCTTTAAGTTTGCGGCGTCAGCGAATTGCGGAATGGGAAGGTCGGTCTCCTGATCGAATTGCAAAGCTGCGAGATCAGTACCGGGATCGCGGCCCGCGAGTTTTGCGGATATACGTTTTCCGCCCTGAATGAGAACGGTAATGTCGTCTTCGCGGCGCACTGTGTGGTTCGCGGTGACCACGATTCCTCGCCGCCAATGAATGCCGCTCGAAGGCACGCGATGCCTCGCGTGTACGGTGACGACGGATGGTCCTGCTTTTTCCGCCGCGGAGTTGAGCTCTTGTGAAAAGCTGGCGAGTACGGAAGCCATTGAACCCTCCCTGATTGATGTGGCACGAACCGTTGCTTGTCCATGTGAGTTTCATCATGCGGGGAATAGGAAAATCGCACATCCGCCAAACGGTTAGGTGAGACCTGGATTATCGGCTAGGGATGCTTTACCTCGGCGGCCAAAGCCCTCGTTCAATCTCGAGAACTAACCGCAACGCTAAAGCACTGCGCCACCCAAAACCGGATTCCGGTCCGGTCACAATCGCTGACGGCGATTACTTCCGTTACTTTTCTTGACTTGCGCGTTATAACGCACAATGACTCCAGCGCGGATTTCCGCCTCGCTGCGGGCTGCCCACGTATTGCTCCTCTTCTGCTTACTTCCAGCATTCTTGCTGGCCCAGACATCTTCTTCGGACAGTCCGATTCCAATTCTTAGCGGCAGCGCAGGCTATTTCAATTTTGTAACCGCGGGACAAAATCAGCTGAACGCCCAAGTCAATCCTGTTCTGCTTCTTCCTTTGGGGGATCGTTGGCTCGTGGAATCCAGAGCAGAGTTTGAGGGAGCGTTTCAGTGTCCGCCCGATGGCGGCCCTAACGGTGGTCCGGTGAGCAAGAATCTCGACTATGCGCAGGTAGACTACATCGCCAACTCTTATCTTACGGTCACGTTAGGACGATTTCTTACACCTTTTGGCATCTTCAATGAACGCTTGTATCCCATCGGGATTCGCAGCTTGCAGCAGGATCCTTTGATTTTGCCGCTCTCCGCTGAATCGGCCGACGGCGCGATGCTGCGTGGTGGATTTCCGGTGAACGCCAAGGCGAACCTGACCTATGCGATCTACCCTTCTGCAATAAGCACGGTGCATAACAACCTCCAGTCGGAGCGCGATGTCGGCGGACGCGTGGGTGTCTTCCTCCCGGGATCGCGGGTCGAAGTAGGAGCCTCCTGGCAGAAGCTGCTGCAAGATGGGCGCACCAACGCCTTTGGATTTTATTCTGCGTGGCAGGCTCAGCGGCTGCCGCTCAACATGCACAGCGAGTACGCCCGGTCGAACCAAGGCAGCGGGTACTGGGTCGATGGCGCCTACCGGTTGAGCCAGTCACGGCAGAAGGCAGTGTGGCGCGTCGAACTTGCGGGAAGGGCCGAGCAATTCTTCAGCGGCCCGATTGGCTTAGACGAGGCTGCGGCACTGGGACTGCCTGGCGTGAATACTCGCAAAGGAGAATTCGGACTCAATTATTACTCGCATGATGGACTGAAGGCCGTGGCCAGTTACGGCCGCCAATTCAGTTCGGATGGGAATTTCAATCTTTGGGCGTTCGGGATTGTTTATCGCTTTATGGTTCCATTGGGACGAGCGGAGCAGCAATGAGACTCAAGATTATAGTCGCGAGCATTACTTTGGCGTTGATATCAGTGCTGTGCGTGGCGGTGGATTCGCCGCGTAGCAACAGCGCCACAAACCCCAGTCGTACAAAACAGCGCGCTCGGAGACAGCATGATCCAACTTCGGGTCGGATCCTGAGACTGGATTGAAGTGACGTGTGAAGTTGGTCCAGTGTTCTACATGGGCCAGAATATCCAGCAGATTGCGAACCGGCATTCTTTGGACAATGGTTGCTTGCAGGTTGACGGCCGAAGGCGGAACCGGTCGAGCTCTGGTACGACGGACAATCGGCTCGCCTTTGACGTTTATGCGGAGCTCGTCGTTTAAAAGGAAGCCTGAGTCCGCCTGCTGAGCTGCGTTAGTCAGAGCGGTCTTGAGATGGGCAACGAACTCAGACGCAGTTTTGGGCAGACCCAAACGATCGCAATATCCGTTGAGAAGCTTTCTGCTTTCCTCAATGGTCAACAACTGATCACGATGATCCGCAAATGATTCGCTTCCCCTGACCGTGATGTCTCCGGATCTCAGTGCGGCCATCAGGTACGAGAAAACACACACCTCCAGTTGTCGTCGATCGATTCGAAGCTCTCCTTTGACTTCTCCCACAATCAGTTTTTTCTAGCGATCACTGGGTAAATGCCATATCCACTTCGCTGGAATCGATATAACGAGGGCGATGGGTGGCGTTTTCTTAGTCACCGTCAGGTACTAATCCAGGCCCTTCAATCTTTACGGTTGGAAACACCTACGGCCGACGATGTCCTGTTGAAGGCCGTCGCGTTTGTCATAACGCACCGTTCCTCGGGCCCAAGTCAACTCTTCCTGACTCGGGGTGTATGCCCGCTCCAATTCCTGGGCCGTGATCACCCGCCCAAATCGCGGGTACGCAGTCCTCTCCAATGACGGCATTCTCCGATTCTCCCGATTGAGGTTTGGCTGCGTATTCGCGCTAGGGCTGGCTCTCGCGACGAGCGCTTAAACGAGCGCAGAAATCGTATCCTACGGGTTACAGACCGTTTTGATCAAGACGATCTGCTGCCGTGCCCAGCACCTTCGAACTGCTTGTTGCCTCCGGAGGACAGTGGGGAAGACGCGCTGCTGCCGCTCGACGTTCCCGTAGACTCTTTGGGGTTTTCCTCGGGAGTCGATCTATGGTGGAATTTTACGCTTATCTCGGTGTAGGGCCAATGAAACGCTAAACCCAACGATGGCCCGAGTGGCGATGTCAATGGCCAGCGTCAACCACGGTCGACCAATGGGTAGACGGTGTTCCCGATCAACGACAATGACGTCCACCAAGGTGTGATCGATTTGCAGAATTTCCAGGGGTACATCGGAACGCAGATTGGGAACCCCCACAGGCCCGTACTTCTCGCGGGCTGCCTTAGTCCCCTGCCGTTTCGTCATGACAAAACGAGGATCGAGGGCCACAACGCGTCGCACTACGGTGCGATAGTTCGGAGTGGGCAGTCGGCGCTCGGCAAAACGTCGCCTAACCTCTTGCAGAAGTGCTGCAATCGAAGGTTGCTCAGGCACCAAGTAGAATTCCTTGATGCAGGCGGCGATTAGATCCTCTCGTGACTGCTCCAGAAATCGGCTGTTGCGATCACGCCCACGTTTGCGCGGCAGCAGCGACGACGTTTGCGGCCGTTGTCGGTAACGGCGAACCAGACGATAGATCGTTACCCGATCCAGCCCCAGTTGAGCGGCTGCGCCTTGGACCGTCGCTTCGGTGAGCCGTAGCTGATCGGCCAAGGGACGAATGACTGCTTCCCGCTCCAGGGCCCCACTCCAATCAGCTGTGGAGGCCGTTTGCCAATGTTGCCACTTTTGCATTTAAATCCGACACAAAACTGCGCGAAAACATTGTGTCCGATTAAGATACAGTAGTGTCATATTTAAGGTTCTTCCTCAATTTCGGTGCAGGGGGGAGCCACGGGACATCGGCAGCAATCGGGCTCGTAAAAGTTCGAAGCCGGCTCGACCATACATCTGGCGCTTGAGCGTCTTCAGCCGATTGATGTGCCCTTCAACGGGACCGTTGCTCCAACTTTCACTGACTGCGTTCTTCACCGCGGCCAGATCCTGATTCAACTTCCGCACGAAACGCTTCATTCCGTAAATCCCAGAACCGTTTGCTTTTTTCATCCAGCGCGCCAGCGTTGCAACCTTTCCGGCTTGCAGAATGCCGCGAAAGCTCATCACCAAGCTACGCATCCGCGCGAAATCCGGGCAGACCTTCTTCAGAGCCTCCACCTTCGCCGCCTGCCATCCCGTGAGCAGATGGCGGGGCTTGCTTAACAGCGCTGCGGCGACCAGTGGAGAGATGGAGACCGTAGGATGCGTTCCCGCTTGCTGGCCCGGACTAGCCGAAGCTGGTGGCCGCGATTTGCGTTTCAACTCCAGTTCATGGTCTCGCCAACGAGCAAGGAATTTCGCCAAGCTCGAATAACATCCGCTATAACCGAGCGAGCGGATTTCTGTCAGCAATCGAGGGCCCTCGTGACAGCCTTCCGCCCACCGACGTTGCAGGTGAGCTGCAAAGAATCTGGGCGAGGTTGGTTTCGGTTCCATCTCGTTCCTCGTCGGTAGTTGTGTGCAGCGGATCCATTTGTCGACCCGTTTGCGCCCGACTCCTGTCTCACGCACAATGGCACTAGCGGTCCTGCCGCTTAAATGCAGGGCTCGGACCAGCGCAAACGGCTTTTTCTTGGCCCTCCACCGCTCCGCAACCAGCCGTCTCTTGTGGGCTTGCACTTCGGGATTTGCACGGGAACGGGAATCAGGCTCCGGCACGGTCTTCCTGGCACTCCGGTCTTCCTCCACCGGCGGTAATGCCAGCCGTCGACGTTGTCGACCGAGTTCTTTTTCTACCGCCTCTCGCAGATTCAGCAATAGATGAAAGCGGTCGGCAACCTGTCGCGCCTGCGGTGCGCCAAGCTGGGCTCCGCCCGCATAGAGTCCGAACCGGTCGCGCGTGATGATCTCCACTTCCGGATGTTGCTTCAACCTGTCGTTACCGAAAATCTCGTCTGCATGCCGACACTCTCTGCTGGAGAAACTGATCGAGGCAACCGTGCAGCAGCGATGCAACGGCGTTCTGGATCGCAAAGCGGGGAGTGCAGAGAAAAATCCGGTCTCGGCTGATGACGAGATTGCTTCGGTTCATAAGACGAACGGAAGCTATCGTCGCCGAGGACCGACTAACACTAAGCGGCGTGGCGTTGGTATCGGTGATGAAGTCCTCCGACCTGAGGAATCACTACGATGCGCCCGCGTTCTGGTTTCTCCACTACTCTCGACTCTGGAGCGTCCTTGGCCAGCGCCAGATGAGTTCGGGAGTGCTGGTAGTAGGCAAAATAACTTCGCAGAGTTCGGCGCAACGATCTTTCATTCCACACGATGATGTGGTCTAAACATTCGCGCCGTATGGAACCGATCAGCCGCTCCACGAACGGATTTTGCCACGGGGATCGCGGCGCGGTAATCACTTCTTCCATCCCCATGCCTTTCGTCATGGCTACCAAATCAGCGCCATAGATCGCATCGCGGTCGCGCAGAAGATATCGGCACCCGTGGTCCCAGGGGAACGCTTCCCGCATCTGCTGCATCGTCCACTCCTTGCTGGGGTGTTCGGTCACCTGAAAGTGCAGCACACGACGCCGAGCATGCGACAGCACCACGAAGACAAATAGAACCCGGAAGGTTGCCGTCGGCACCAGGAAGAAGTCGATCGCGGCCATCTCTTGCATGTGATTGGTCAAGAAAGTTCTCCAAGCCTGGGAAGGTGGCTTCCGCGGGCGGCGAAGATATTTGGCCACGGTCGATTGTGCTACTTCGATCCCTAACTTGAGCAGTTCCCCGTGAATGCGGGGTGCTCCCCACAACGGGTTCGCTTGGCTCATGTCCCAAATCAAGTGGCGAATGTCTGCGGCCACGTTCGGTCTTCCCGGACGTCGCCGTGATTTCCGCGTCCAGTACCAAGCGAACGCTCTGCGGTGCCAAGCAATAACCGTATCGGGGCGAACGATGTGCAAACTACGGCGCCAACCGGGCCACCATCGCGATAGCAAGACCCACAAGAGCCGGTCGGAGCGCTGGAGGCGCAAACGAGGCGGCGCGTTCTTTTGGAGAACGGTGAGTTGGTGACGAAGCGCGAGAATCTCCGCCTGCAGGGCGGCACGGGCTCGAAAACTGGAGGCGACCACAGCGAAAAGGGCGACGAAAAGAGAGCTCATCGTGGTAGCAACAGGATCTCATGAATGCTCGGAACGTCTGCGTTTTCAGCTCGGACGGAGTTTTCGGTATCCACGCTATGACCATTTTCGGAGATGTTGTCGGTGAGGAAAGGGCTCGGTGCTTAGGTTTGACGAACTCTTGGGCTTCGGCGCAAATCAACTCTGTTTTCAAATCGGTTGAGTCCACGAAAAGGTCGATCGAGGACCGGGAGGCCGGCGAAACCTGGTTGCCTACCTTGGCGACAAGCCCAACCACCCCAGTAAGCCTCCTGAGACTGCAACGAGCATGACCCGCAGGCGTTCCAGCTCTTAACGCCAATTTGGCGGGATCTTGAGCTGAGGTAGACTTCTGCTTCTGCTGACGGTCGCTTATCCTTTGCGCCCACCAACCCCGTTACGGCTCTATTCAGGAATTCGTCTTTCAGCAGCTCCTTGGTCCTATCATTCCTTACTATTCGTCAATCGCGCTGGTTGTCTGTCACTCACGGGGCTTTGGACACTGCAAGGACGACTGCGCAAATACATATCCCCATCCCGTCGGAGTGCGAACATAGGTATCACTGAACCAAACCGTATAGTCAAAAGCCTTTCCGTTGTCCGTGCCTTTCTCCCACAGCTTAGCTGTGACAACCGCTGTGTCGCCCCAAATCCGAACCGTCTGTGCGGTGTCCTCTTGATGCTCGTAGACGACGTGCCCACTCCGCGCCTCGTTGAGCAGATCAGCCTTGGTGTAGGTCTTGCCGGAACCTGTCACTAGTACGAAATCGTCAGCCAAGATGCGATCCATCGTGTCGGCATCGTTCTTTTTGACGGCAGCCTGATACAGCGTATCGAGTGCAGCCACCGTGGCCTCGTCTGCCTTTCGCGGACTCGTCGCCAATACGGCGGCTGGCCGAAACATTAGATCAAACCATGGCTTCCACGTTTTGCCGCCATCCATCGAGGTCACTGCTGTTTCGCGAGCGCCGCCATTTTCACTCTTCCACGTTCCGCGAACGTATTCGTCCCCATTGACTGTATGATCCACGCCGCTGAGAACCATTTCTCCGTCTTGCATGTGGCCCTCGATTACCAGCAGCTTCCCTCGATTGGTCACCCAACTCTGGTGCCACACCCCCCGAGCAGCGTCGTAGATGCTGAGGCTTTCGCCGTGCAATCCGTCCGTGCCCTCATAATTCTCCAGCAATACGCAGCCGTCGAGAATGCGGTCGACGCGGTTGTGCGCAACTTTGACGGCCGGATTCTCCACATCAAATGCGTCCCAGTCGCCAACCCAGAAATCAAGCTCCCGGTACTTGGGCGCAACACAGAAGGCGGGTCCGGTGGGATCTGCTACAGGAACCGCGACAGTCGCCAGACTTTGTCTCGCGGCGAGGAAGAGGAAGATAGCGACAATACCGAGCTGAAATCTTGGACCAATCAGGTTCATGCGACCCTCTTATTAGACGATTAAGATTGAGATACCTTTTACATCTTCACCAGATCGCCTTCTGGTATTCCATCTCTTCTTAGCTGTAAAGCCGAGTCCCGGCCTTTTCTCGATACGGTGCCTCGATATCAGTGCGAGTAGTGTCGCACCGAAAGGGAGATAGGTAAGCCCACACAGAACAAGTGCTCAATAAACTCTGCGACTTGGTAGCCGAGAGGCGTATCACCTTTTGGCACGGCTGACAGTGGCAAGACCACGTAGTGCATGAACAAGTAGACGAGCGCCCCAAAGACGATGCCAGACAGGACTGCACGGTGCACCAGAAATCTGAGTGTACGACTCCCGGCATAATAGACGGCTGCAGCTGCGATTGCGATCACGAAATGCAGAAGAACTCCAATGATCGCGGTCCGCATCCCCCCGCGATACGAATTCTCGCCCAAGATACCGCTCGCGATCGTCTGCGGAACGAGTATCGGCTGTTTGGGGCTATAGACTGCGATTGCATAAACTAGGTCCAACACTCCAACCGTCAGGCCGCCAATGAAGATTGCAGCCAACGGGCGAGAGTACGACGTTGATTTATCTACAAGAGCACCGGTTTTCGGTTGCGTCATTCGGATTTCCTTTAAATCTGATTTGGCAAGGTTCGTACACCCGCCGCGCTCCAATCAGTGTCTTTGACGTTTCGACTCATCAAGGGGGAGCCCTCGCCGTTTTTGCAACCGGCCCCCATATAACGAGAACAGATGATTCCTTGGCATCACGAGCCTGTTCTGACAAATACATTCAAGTTGTGCTTGCCGTGCCGGCTCGGGCCGTCGAGAATGCTGTGTCTCCAAAGCAATTGGAATGCCGACAAACAGAACATGTGAGAATAATAGGTGGTATCTGTGGCTCACTGAGCAGGATTTCCGCCGGTGGACCATAGCCGCGATCGTAAGCTTGATTCGAGACCGAATATAAATTTAACTCGCTCCATCTCCAGCGACTGGAAATCGGTGGCCTGCCGCAGGAACAGAACAATTTGTATTCTTCCAAAGATTCGGTAAGGAAGGACACTAGGTACGAGCCGTTACGGTAAGGACTGAAGCCAATCAGATATCGAGTGAAACATTCCGGACACTCAACGCAATGTCGGATACGCGCCGGCATACGGATTGCTCCTCGAGATAAATCGTAGATCGAATCGGATTGGACGTTTGCGGACGTTAGTCCGGAACGAGAATGAGGGCAGGAGGAAGGTCCTACCCTCGCTCGGTTTATAGTTCGCGAAGTTTTGCCCTTCTCGAGTGTTGGCCACCGCTATCTCTTTTGAAGGTCATTTCGTTGCCATGGCCCTAGCCACGACGCCAGCAAGACCCGGTTGCCGCTGAAGCTGCTGGCGGACGCTTTCAGGAGAAACGAGCTTGCTCAAATCCTTCCACCCCGGCGCTTTTGAGGGGGGCGTGCCGCTTCCGTTGGACACTGGCACCGCCAGGAAACCAACTATCTCACCGGTGCTTGTGTCGATTGCGCTTCCGCTAATCTCACCGCTATCGTTGATGCCCTGGGCCAAGGTCAAATACAGGCTAGTAGGCTGGACAACGAGAGCATTCAAATCGTTGATCACATTGTTTTGCCACAGGAACGCTCGAAAAAGCCCAGTGTTCACGTTGAAGGACTGGCCTATCACCTGGTTGTTGTTGTTAATGTCAAAGGCCACGTCATTCGTGTCTGCCCCAATCGGGTAAATCTCTTGCATGCCCGATCCTTTTGTCCAGATCCAAGCTGCGGGATTAAGTGGTTGGTTTTGATCCCCGCTCGTGTTTGCCAGGCCGACGACCACGCCGCTATTGTTGATCGCGATCGGAGTATTCCAGGCGGCGCCTCCGATGTTCCCCATGTATGTGGGTTGGCCATTTTCCCAAATGACAGAATGTAAGGCGCTTGCGCCTCCGTAGGCGTTTGAACAGAGTCCAGAGATCCCGACGACCTGGCCTTTGTCATTAATGGCGTTGGCTGTCGAGTCTGGGTCGCCGGAGAGCGGCGGAAGCTGCGTCATCTCGTTCAAATTCGGCCCCCAGATCACCGCCTCGAACTGGAGGACTTGGTGGTAAGACCCTGTGCTGTTGCAAGTGGGATCGTGATAGGTTGTCTCCGCCCACCCGGTGATCTGGCCCTTGTCGTTTACGGAGGTGGCGTAGCCGTTAATACCCCCCAGCGTGGGAAGCTCGGTCATCACGCCGTTCTGCCAGGCGAACCCGCGACATACATAGCCATCGGCGCCAAAGAAAAAAGGAGCGCAACTCCAAGTCTCACCTAGCGGATCCATATCAGCAGTTTCGGCTATTCCGATAATCTCACCCTTGGTGCTATGGTTGGGGAATTCCACCCCACTGTTCGGTCCCCCGAGGGTACCGAGGTCGAGCGGAACACCGGTCCATAGTACGGCGTGCCCGCTGGTATTCGTCGCCAGATTGGCCGTGCCTGAGATCCAACCCAGGTTGTTAATGGCAACCGGCTCGGGAATTCCGCCGAGCGGTTGGCCGAGATTGAATACGTAGTACTTGGGCGGCTGTTTGTTTTTCTGCGTGGCTTGCGCGGCAAGTCGAACTGGGACCGTCAGAGCGGCGAATACAGCGATTGCGGCGATATAGGTGAATATTCTGATCCTGGGTTGCATGTTGCCTCCACTGTGGATGAATTCCTGAAAGCCGAAGAACTGAACTGGCGGTCTGCGCTTTTTTCATTTCTTGACGATCAACACAAACGCGAGTGCGGCTTCGACCATAGCAAAATAGATGCCGAGGGGTCGGACGTTTGCGGACTTGCCTCCCTCGGGGTCGGACATTTTCGGACTCTGTTCTTGGGTAGCGCGGTCCGAGAACGTCCAGTCTGTTGGCCGGAATCAACTATCATCAGTCGCGGAGCCAATGAACCTGGTGGCCATGAAGGTGATTAACCATGAATCTGGATTGGCAGGTATGTTCGCGAGCACTGGCTGTCACGCGACGCCCGCTTCGACGGCAGGTTTTTCATCGGAGTACTCGGCAGCGGCGTCTACTGCCGTCCCATTTGTCTCGCACCCACGGCTTGATTCAGAATCGTGCGAGCAGTGATAAAACAAACCGAAGGCTCGGTGACGATTCTTACTCTGCGGCGTCTGTCATGCAGGAGGATTTCGTGAATCTACACCCGCTTTCCTCGTGCTTGCTGGTGCTCGCCGGTTGCTCGTTGATTTTTGCTCAAAGTCCAGCGGCTACTCCGGGCCAGTCCTTCCAACGTCACTTCGATTCCATCAACCACAAGGTTCTGGAGATGGCAAAAGATTTTCCTGAAAATAAAT
Organism: uncultured Acidobacteriota bacterium; assembly: GCA_963838905.1. GTDB lineage: Bacteria > Acidobacteriota > Terriglobia > Terriglobales > Acidobacteriaceae > JABDBE01. Next base: position 301,148 of record CAWITE010000007.1, on the reverse strand, counting down.
ATGACTATCGCCTCAAGCCTGAAATGCGCTCATTCGGCGAAGTGATCGTGCATATCGCCTCGGGAAATGTCTACGCTGCCAAAGCTGGACGAGGCGAAAAAATAAATTGGGACGACCTCGATCCCAAAGACTAGAAAACGAAGCCCGCGATCGTTGCGCTCATGCAAAAATCGATTACGGACGCAGATGCGACACTGAAGAGCTGGCCCAACGAGGCGTTCGCCAAGAGGGTGAGCCCTGGCTTGATGTCACTGAGCATACCGCCGAACACTATGGTTTGTTGATTGCCTACTATCGAGCGAACGGCTAGTGCCGCCGGCTTCGCGTCCGAAAAAGTAAGGCCGCCCCGAATGATCGCACTGTCGCGGAATAGGGTGTAATGGTAATGAGGTAGGCCCGAGTACCATAGGTAGATCCTCAGGGGAAAAGACCCCTGACGCCCCTGGCCCAGGAGTTTCGGCGACGTAACAACGCTGGCTGCCGATCCGGCAGTCGCCAACTGTATCGGCAGCGCGTGCCAGGGTGGGAAGAACCGCCACTAGGGCAACGGAAAGGGCAAGGAGCGGAGCAGCACATTTTTTTTTCTTATATGCGCGCCACAAGAGTGCGGGGACTTCGTCTAGCCAATCAACTTGCTTCAAAAGTTTTGGGCGCACAAAAAGATCCTCCAGGAATAGGCCACGGCCGCGAAACGTGGAAGAACAATTAAAGAGAGAGCGTAACCCGCCACAGCCACTCCTCTTTACTTCAAGACTCCGACAATCTACTTCATGTGGGCATGACTCGCCGAGGTCGAACGTCAGTGCTCATTCATCGGCGCAGCCGTACCGTCCGACCACTTGCCAACCGGATTTAATTCTTTGTTCCTGGAAGAAACTCGTCCGCTGCCGTGGACTTTACGTTTGACAGCGACATTCCAGAGATACATCGCAGCGTAAGCTCGCCAGGGTCGCCAAGCCTCGGCGCGTCGCTCAAGCTCGCGAGAACTGGCCAGAGCCATGGCGCGAAGTAGGCCGAGGTCACTGGAGGGAAACGCATCAGGCTCGTTGAGCGCTCGCATTGCCACGTATTGCGCTGTCCACTCTCCAATCCCAGGGATTTCGCGTAGGCGACCCAGAAACACTTCGGAGTCCGGGATCCGCGCAAAGCTGATCTGCCCGTCGCAAACTTTCCGCGCCAAGACTCGAATGGTTTCGGCTCGTGCCTTGGGCAGGCCGAGGCCGGCCAGATTCGCCTCAGCGAGAATCTCGGGCGCTGGAAAAAGATGAGTAAGGCCCTTCGCAGCAGAGTAAGTCTGCCCAAAGGTTCTCGCCATGCGACCTGCTAGCCCGGATAATTCCTGAATTTGAAGACAAAAGAAGCCTCCTGTGCTACAAACATGTTGACTAAACGCTGTTTGAGGCACTTCCGGAGGCTTCTTCGTGTCTGACGATAGCACAACACAGTGTTTGTTGTTCCCAGAAATTTTTCGCAAGCCTGTCGTTGCCCAATTTGATCAGCGAGAAGGCAGTTCCGATGGCGGCGCTTTGCTGCTGAAGGCCGCCGATGGTCACTACCGATTGGTGGAGGAGCTAACGGCATGTCTGCAGGACCAAAGACAAGCCGGCAAGGTCGATCATACCTTGCGAGACTTAGTCGCACAGCGCGTGTTCTCAATTGCCTGTGGCTACCCCGACGGCAACGACTCGGCCCGATTGGGCAGCGACCCCATTCATAAGCTGCTTCTCGGTCGCGATCCCATAGAAGGGCTCGACCTGGCCTCGCAACCGACGGTGTCGCGTTTCGAGAATGCGGTCGGAGTCAAGGAGTTGTATCGCATGGGCGAGACTTTGGCCCAGAGTGTCATCCGGCGGCACGGGAAGCGACTCCGGCGCCGGGTGTATCGGGTCACCATCGATCTGGATCCCACCGATGATCCCACCCATGGCGCACAGCAACTCTCCTTCTTTAACGGGCATTACGACAGCTGGTGCTATTTACCGGTGATGGGCTTTATCAGTTTCAATGAGGAAGCGGAACAGTATTTGTGCGCGGCGGTGTTGCGTCCTGGCAACGCCCCCGCCGCGGTGGGCGCCGTAGGATTGCTGCGGCGGCTGATCCGGATGATTCGAGGTCATTTTCCTGGAGTGACCATTCGGGTTCGTCTGGATGGTGGTTTTGCCAGTCCCGCGGTGCTGGAGTTTTTGGATGCGCAGAGCAAACTGGAATATGTGGTGGCCATGGCCAAAAACGCAGTCCTGAAGCGGATCGCGGCTCCGGGAATTGGTCGCGCTCGTAAGCTGTCAGAAAGCAGCGGAAAAACGGAACATATCTACGGAGAAGTTGACTACGCGGCTGGCAAATGGCCTCATCGACGCCGGGTGGTGATCAAAGCGGAAGTCGTCCGGGCGCCGGAAAAAGATCCCAAAGACAATCCCCGTTTCGTGATTACCAACATGAAACAGAGTCCGCAATGGATTTACGAACGGGTGTACTGCCAACGTGGCGACGTTGAAAATCGGATAAAGGAGTTGCACGACTTGGAAATTGATCGCACCAGTTGCACCAGCTTTTGGGCCAACCAGTTTCGCGTTCTGCTCACAGCTGCGGCTTACGTCTTGATGCAGGAATTACGTTTGCGAGCGGCCGGCACCGCCTGTGCCCGGGCCCAGGTCCTCACCTTGCGCGAGCGCTTGCTCAAGCTCGGGGCTCGGGTAATGGTCTCGGTACGGCGCTGCGTCATTCACCTGCCCACGTCGTTCCCGTTTCTACCTGCCTTCCGTCTTATCGCCTGCCGTTTGGGCGCGCAGAGCGGATAAATCTCCCACTTTTTACTATCCGAAATCAGACTGGTTGCACTCTTGGCGAAGGTGTGTCACCACTTGTCAAAATTGACGTTTGAACCCGACTAATTCTTTTGGAAATCAGTAACGCGATCGAAGGAAATTCCGCCGTTGTCGCAATTACATATCACTCATGCGAACAATCACACTCCACTCCACTCTTCATGAATTATGCGCGCTAGGGCTGAGGCCACCTTGACGGTGATCTGTTGGCCGAGAATCGCCCGCGTCGCCAGTTCGAAACCATTCCAACAGCCTGGTACCCGAAGCCCCGGATCGGCTTTTACTCTTGCGATTAACACTGGATCGGTTCTAAGACTTTGCACGATGGCCGCCCAATCCGCGTTCAGATCAAACATCGCGCGGACACGCTCTACAATGAAGAAGAGGGGCTGGGGATCACCGAAAGAAATCCGCGCAAGAAGTGCGTCGCGTCCTTCGTCTAGGGAAACCTCAAAATAACCGTCGCGGCCCTGCAAAGAAAAGGTACGGCGATAATTGCCATCTTCCACAACTTCGACGCCCGGTGTAACTCGCGCGGCCAGAAAGTCCAACATGCCCTGCCAGTCGTACGGTGGCCGGAAATGAAGGCGGAAGAGGTATTGATTATCAGGCTGGATCTCCGTCCAGCGTGTCAGACGCCGAATTTGAGTTGGGGTTCGATGATAGACCTTGCGGATGCCCGCGTTGAATCGCCGAACGCAACCGAATCCCGAAGCCAGGGCAACTTGATTCATTGGCAAAGTCGTCTCGTCGATTAGCTTCTTCGCGAAGTGCAGACGGCGTGTCTGAGCCACGGCAATCGGAGTGGCGCCCAAATGTCTTAAGAACAAGCGCCGAAGGTGCCGCGAGCCGACTCCCAGTCGCTCCGCCAAAACTTCGACTCCGCCGCCCTCCAGCCCACTCTCACCGATCAAACGCAAAGCTCGCGAAACTGTGTTTGATGTTCCAAACCATGCCGGTGTTCCAGGCGAACTCTCTGGACGGCAAAGCAGACAAGGGCGAAAGCCCGCCTCCGCCGCCGCTGCGGCGCTCGGGTAGTAACGCACACTGCTCTCTTTCAATGTGCGCACGGGGCAAATCGGGCGACAGTAGATTCGTGTGCTAAGCACAGCTATAAAGAACTTGCCATCGAATCGCGCATCACGTGACAGCCGTGCTCGCGAACATACCTGCCAATCCAGATTCATATTTTGTTTTCGCCAGCCAATGATAACCGACCCTGCTGAACATTCCAGACGTTTTCGGACCACGCTCTCCGCGCTGGTTGCCGATTCTGGGAGCGTGGTCCGCAAACGTCCAGACTCAGCGTCGAGCGGATTTATGATGCCTTCATCATGCGCAACAGGCTGTGGGGAATTAGACATCACGCTTCTGCTCACCGCTAGCACTCGGACAAATCTACGGCGATGAAGCCCGGTGTTTAGAAGCCTTCGTTTTTATAGTCGTAGATGTCCGTGATCTTTTTCGTCTTGTAGTGAATCTCAGAGAAAACGACCTCTGTACCGTCGCCCGCCGGAGATTGCGATTCAAAGCCCACTCTAGCCTTCCGACCGTTTCCCAAGTTGAAAACCCTGAGCACCTGCCAATTCTTCCCGTCGTTTGAGAAATAAAACACATACGATGGACCACTCTTGGCAATTTGTATGTAGACCGTATTGCCCGAGATTGGTATTGAATTGCAATCGTCCGATACACTCCGCGTGACCACGGTCACCATGGTTGGTTGCTTCGCTGGCGAGAGTTCAAAAGACAATTTTGCCCAATTATGGTCGTCCGCCCAAACCATGAGAGCGCCCGCATCCCATTTTGTGTTGAACCCAACTTTCACCTTCACACTGAAGATATAGTCATCTGCCGGCACAAAGAGAAGCATGGGCGCTGTGTTGTGAACCGTGCCGTCAAACGGATCAACGAACCAGTCCGTTTCCTTGCCGGAGCGAATGGTGAGTTCTGCTCCATGATCAACGTGCCAAGCTGCCGGTATGTTTTGCCAAGCAAGACCGTTCGGTATCCCATTAATGGTTGGTCTCTCACCGAAAGCCGTGTTTAGAAGGGGAAGAAACAGCGCCAGACCAAGTACTTTTGTTTGAAACCCACTCACGGAAAACCTCCTATCTGCGTCGATCCATCGCAGACCAAAAGCGGAATGTGCGCACGGGGCAAATCGGGCGACAGTAGATTCGTGTGCTAAGCACAGCTATAAAAAACTTGCCATCGAATCGCGCATCACGTGACAGACGTGCCCGCGAGGAACATACCTGCCAATCCAGATTCATGTCTTCTTTTCGCCAGCCAATGATAACCGACCCTGCCGAACATGCTATACGTTTTCGGACCACGCTCTCCGCGCTGGTTGCCGATTCTGGGAGCGTGGTCCGCAAACGTCCAGACTCAGTGTCGAGCGGGTTTATGATGCCTTCATCATGCGCCAATAGGCAGGCTCAGCTTGCTGTGGGGAATTAGACATCACGCTTCTGCTCATCGCTAGCACTCGGACAAATCTACGGCGACCGCCTGCCGTCCTCAGCTCGCGACGAAGCAACCCGCCTAAGCAAGACAGACAGACGATTTCAAGGGGGCAGCGATGAACACCAAACCCGTTCGGCTTTATCTCATGGTGTGCAGCTTGATTGTCGCCTTGCAGTCCCTTCAGGGATTCGCAGAGCAGAATTCAGATGCGTCGACGACCAGCGCTGCGCAGACTCCTACGGAGCGGGATGGGCAACACGATTTTGACTTCGAGTTGGGTAGTTGGAAAATTCACCTCAAGCGCCTCCTGCATCCCTTAACCGGCTCCACGACATGGGTCGAATTTGACGGCACTTCGGTTACGCGAAAAGTTTGGGCTGGCCGCGCTGAGCTTGAGGAGTTCGAAACTGATAGCCCTGCGGCAGGCCATATCGAGGGTCTGACCCTCCGTCTATACAATCCCCAATCCCACCAATGGAGCCTCTATTGGGCCAACGCCAAAGGTGGCCCCATCTTTCCACCCCAAATCGGAGAATTCAAAAATGGGCGCGGAGAGTTTTACGGCCAGGACACATTGAATGGCAAAGCTATCTTCATTCGATTTGTTTGGTCGAACACCACTACGAATACGCCCCACTTTGAACAGTCCTTCTCGGACGATGGAGGCAAGACTTGGGAGGTGAACTGGATTACGGACCAAACACGGGCAAACGATGAAGCTGACAAAGCGCTCACACCGCAGAATTCAGAGGCAGTGAAAACTGAGTCTCAACAAGTCGTCCAGGATGGGCAACACGATTTTGATTTCTACTTTGGCACTTGGAAACAACACCTAAAGCGCCTTATGAATCCCTTAACGGGCTCCACTACCTGGGCCGAATTTGACGGCACTATCGTTACCCGAAAGGTTTGGGATGGCCGCGCCAATCTAAATGAATTCGAGGGCGAGGGTACAACCGGGCACATCGAAGGCCTGACCCTGCGTCTCTACAACCCTCAAACTCACCAGTGGAGCCTCTATTGGGCCAACAGCAAGGCTGGTACTTTAAATCTCCCACCCAATGTCGGTGAATTCAAGAATGGACGCGGCGAATTTTTCTCTCAGGACACATTTCATGACAGAGTCATCCTAGTGCGATATGTTTGGTCGGACATCACCCCGAATTCGGTCCACTTTGAGCAGTCCTTCTCGGATGACGGCGGCAAAACTTGGGAGGTGAATTGGATCTCGAACGTTACACGAGCGCAAGATGAATCTCACAAGACGAACTAAATTCCGCCTAGGCAAGAGATGGCACGGAGTGCGTCAAGAAGTCGGGGGTCAGGCGGATTGAGCTCGGAACCGCGGATACCAGTGACGGAACACCTCCTCCAGTTCGTTGTTGAGGACCTTGGTCCGCGTCTGTAACAAGAGATGTGCTCCCCGCAGCGTCCACTGCATCTGCTGCTTCTTCACGAACCGTCGGCTCACCACCTGGTTGATGGTCGATTCCACGAAGGCCGTGCTGATCGTTTCCCCCTGTCGGTACCGTTCGCCGAAGTTCGGAATGAACTCGCAGTTGTTGCGTATGTACGTCTCGAACTCTGCAACACCGTCGGCAACCTTTGTTGCGGGGACTGAATGCGCTTGGATCAAGCTCAGGTCCATGGACAGGTCGGCCAGTCGATCGAGCGCTTCCTCGGCGTTCCCGTGCCAGAGCAGATGTTTCACGCTCTCCAACTGCTTCGATACGTCAGCGCCGCTCTGGGATCGCTCTTCCTGCAAGGCTTTGGTTTGCTGTTGCAGAACCGTCAGCCGCATGGTGATGTGGAACCAATCGATGAGATGCTCGCTAAACGGATGCAGGTATTGCTGCACGCGGCGGACATCCTCGCCGCCATCGGACATGAACACCACTTGCTGGTTTTCTTGCACTCCTTGCGACTTCAGTAATTCCCACAACCGCCGCCGAGGCTTTATGTCGTAGGTTTGCACGAAGCCAAAGCACTTCGCTGACGGTACTTCGCCATCCTCCTCCCGCCGGAAAGCAACGACACTTTTACCCGCGATCACTTCGAACCATCCCTGTTTGTGTGCCGCCCGAACGTATCCGCCATCGATTCCCACCGTGATCGGACCATCGGGCAGAGGCTGTTGCTCCCAGTCCTCTTCCGAGCCCTCGAACAGGTTGGGTTGCCGTTCGTCACCCAACTCTTGCTCGATTCGTTCCGCTGTCACATGCAGGTGATTGCGGACGGTCTCCGGATTCACCGAATCGCCCACTGGTAATACATCCTTCAGCAAAGCCGCCACTTTTGCGAAGGGGATCAACGAAGCCCATTTGGTCTCCAGGTACAGCATCTCCGGACTGGTTCGGCCGTGGAGCCATGCCTTCGTCGGGCGGAATGTCCTCGGGCCGTGGTCTGGCAGGCGCACCGATTCCACCGCGGATTCGGCACGTCAACCCGGCCGAATAGAGTCTTCACGGGCGTGCTTCCAGAGTCTTTCGTCGTACGTCGCTGGCCGCAGTCGGGACACGCCCGTCGTTGCCCCAGATCTTCGGTTGCGTGTTGGACGATCAGAAATTTCTGCACGCCTTCCAGTAGTGCTTTACTCTCGGCCAGGCTCATGCCGAGCGTTTCCATCGTCAACTCCTGTCGCTCGATTGCCAGCACGTCCTGGCGTTGTTCGCGACCGTCGGCGCTCACGCACACCATCTCTACGCGAACATTCATGGCCGGAACCTCCGTCGTTGCGTCAACGCGTTGAGACGCTCGTTGGCTTCTTGCCGGCGGAACCGATCCGGTTGCAGCGGTCCGAGTGTTTTCAGTCTCTGATCGATGCTCCGGAAACCATCTTCCAGAGCGGTTCGCAGCAGATCCCAGGTCCCTGATGGTTGATCCGGGTGAGCCTCCGCCAAGATCTGAATACCTGCTTCCCGCAAGACCGGATCGGACATCGCCGCCCCATCCCGTTGCCGTTTCAGCATCAGCCGATATCCAGTCGGACCCCCGCAAGATTCGGGTGGCGTAGCGCCCCGGCCATCCAGGCAAAGGGGCACATCGTCGGCTTCAGCACCATCCTGAATATCCAGGACTCGAACATCCCACTCCCACATATGCAGCGTGTCGCAGACGTAAAGGAACTTTTCCTGTCGGTGCAGCTTGAATTCGTGTAAGGCTTTAGATCGGGTTTTGCGACGAAAGCTGTTGAACTCCTGGCCGTGGACACTAATGTGGACACTAATAAGGTAGCCCAGATCGCCGCTCCACCCGAGAATGGCACTGAAGATTTCGTGGAATTGTGGGAGATCCACCTGATCGGAGACCGAGACCAAGCGGATCACCATCGGGCTCACTTCTCGAAGAACTGCTCGTAGAATTAAGCGCTTGAAGGAAGTCGTTTCATTCATCGTTCCAGACTACTCGCCGCCCCTGACCCCCGACTTCTTGACGCACTCCCATCCAACACCCGATTGCGACTTAGTCACAAAAGGTATAACCTTTTGGTATGTATGGTCTTGTCAAGTTGTGGTCAGACGACGAGGGTCAAGACATTGCCGAGTATGCGGTAATGCTGGCCGTCATTCTGGTAATAGTAGTTGGCACTCTCCGGTTAATTGGAGGGAGCGCTAATAACGTTTTTTCCGCAGTTGCTAGCTCAATTGGCCAATAGAACTTCAGAGACCCTCCCGCTCGCGGGTATTCGCCCTATCTTCGTCTTCATCCCTGATAGCCTTAAAGGCACATGTTTCCCGGTTTTCATTCGCAGCCCGTACAACAACGGCGCGACTCCTTCGACGATCCCGAGTGGCTTTTTGAGTTGAAGTACGACGGATTCCGCGGAACCCGTCCATCTCCCCGATGAAGGAGCCTCCCAAATGACGATTCACCACAGATCAGATTAAGAGCCTAATCCCGTGCCCTTAGGATTGCGGCTACTGCTCGAATGTTTTGGGCAACGACTGGAAAATGAATCTCCTCGAGCAATCGCGTTGCGTACTGATTTGGGTGTAAGCCGTCTGGCGTCGCTTCAATGATCGGCGGTGCGTGAAACTTAATTTCGTCCGCCACACAGGGCGGAATTATTTCCGACGGTGTTTGTGCGAAAACGTGGGTTGAGACCGGAATCGCACGTGAACGGACATGACCGCAGAAGTTCTTAGCGTTCGGGCACGGGCCGTCGCTTCTTGGGATAAATTGCTTTAACGATGGCGGGGGCTGCCGCTTTGCTGCCAGCCGTGCGAGGAACTCGGAAGGCCGCTTGGCGGATCAGTTCGACGACTTCCGGGGCCTTCAACTCTCCAGCGTTTTGGATTTTGATGTGACGGATGCGGGTGCCTTTTCCTTGCAGGCGCTTCTTGGGGTCGGGGAGCAGAGCGCCGTAGTTAAAGCCTAGATTTACATAATCGCGATAGACTGCGACAGAGCAAAACGCGTCTTTGAGCCGATCAGTCAGAGAGAACGCAGTCACAACAGCATTGTAAGCGTCGTAGATGAGCTCGATGGCTTCCGGGTCATGTTTCAGGACCGCCTCCCGCGCCCGGAGCGCCAGTTGCGTGATTTCTTTTCCATAAGGCGCGAGAAATTCGAGCAACTTGTCGTGCGGAGGACGGATTGCCATAGAAGTCCAAAATGCTAACTTAAATTATGCACCGCAGACTGGAAGCACCGATCGCTCTTTTCCGCCCCACATCCGGAACGCAGTCGAGATCACACTCCGTTAGTTCACGGTGAAGTTCACTGTGTTGGAGTTCTGGCTACCCTGATTCATGTAAATGCCCGTTGCGCCGGGGTTTCTCACATAAACCGGAATTGTTGCGGCGGTCGCGATGTCCGCGGCAGTGATGGCGGCGGTGACCTGGCTCCCCGTGACAAACATCGTGGCGCGGGTTGTGCCGTTCCAATAGACGACCGCGCCGCTGGCAAAGTTGCTGCCGTTGACGGTCAGAGTGAATCCGACGGCATCGGCCGTCGCAGTGTTGGGCATCAGTTGGGCGATTGCCGGGGTCATCGACATCGTGCCAGAATGCGATGAATAGCCGCATCCGAGGGCGAAGAGCGTGACCAATAGAACACAAATCACTTTCATGGCGTATCTCCAAGCGACAAATTCCATGTGAGATAGTTTAAGAAGCAGCGGGAAGGCTTGGTGTCAGCGACCTGTAATTTTCTTGTTAAGCATTCCCAGGGTATGTCCTCCGCGATGGAAAGCGGCGTGTGTCCAAAGTCGTTGCGGAATTTCTTCGGCGGCTTTTTCTTGCGGTCGCGGATCTCCCCGCGGTCGATGACCACATCATGCTCGTAGGTGCTGTCGTCGATTTCGGGGAGCCAAAGGAGAGATTATCGAAGCGCATCTCAGGCCTCCTCGCGATGATGGTGTAACGAATTCTAGTCCCCGGCGCGGGCGGGTTCAACCGAAACGGGACTTGAGTTCTGCGGGGTGAGGTCGCGAGCTTGTCGTGAGGAGTGGGACACGGATTTTTCGTGGGATTTGAAGGGGGAAAAAGGCAAGCGGGGGAGCGCCTTTCTGTCTGGTGTGTGTTTTTGGTTAGGCGGCTCGGGTGGAGGCTGCAAGCTCATAGCGCCCTTGCCATGTGCATTCCAACTCCGTCGGAGAAGTCATGAGGGTCTTGTACGTGCCCTGGCCGACGATGCCGGCAAACTTGCCCGTGCCTTCGGAGGACCGCCACTTCCCGTCGATCGCCGTCCCGTCTTGGTTCGTGCTTACCCTGCCTTCGAATGTGCCCCAGTCGCGGCTGCCATCCGCTGAGTGGAATACGTTCGAACGGGAGGCGTGTGCCCCGCACGCCTGCATCACTGGACTTCAACCCAATGCCTATAGTGCAGCCGCTGGTCGCCGCACTCGGATTGGTATGCGCAGTGAACAAGTCCAACTCACCGAGGTTGGAGTCTACAGCGAGCCGATCCGTTCCCAACCACCGCGGTAGGCAGTCACTAAGCCGAGATCATCCACCACGATCTCAGCAGAGAATCCGGTGTTGCTTTGGTAACGATAGGTGTCTTTCGAAAGCCGAGTGTACCTTTGAGACAGGGGTTGAACCGTAAGCTCGGGAAATTTGACCCAAGCAGCGATGATTGACTCGCTGCTCCCGACTTGGAGGCTGAGACGCCTGATCGCAAGAGTGTTGGTCGCGGGCGTCACCGCCAGATCAACGTCGTCACAGCCCTGAATTTCGCGCAACTCCTGACCCAAACTGCGCCACACGCCACGGCTCTCCACGCTCACGCCGAGGGTCTTCACATCGCTTCCGATCGTGCGCTCAACTTGAACTCGGTGGGTGAGCCAGTTCTCATCGCAATGGATTTCATAGCTCGCCAGCATCGGTCGCTGGTCTTTGAGGACTCCGACGACCGTGCCCTTCAGCAGCCAGCCTTCTGCGGTGTGCCAGAGACCACAATAGTCCGTGCCGTCGATCAACAGGCTTTTCCAGACAACTGCACGCTTCAGATCGTCTGCCATTCTGACAGTCACTTCAAGTGATCTACAAAGTTGGCACGCCTGCGGTCAATGGCCGATCATATCAGTGAGCTATGACGGGCATTTTGTCCCGCCTGAGGAGCCAACTTGGTTGTTCAGTACTCTGCCGCCAGCCCATGAGACGCCGCACAGCGCGATTCGCCGGGTTCAACTGTCGGCGCGGTGCTCGCCGAAGCACGGCATGCGACCGAAGATCGAAGCTCGGGCCACGATGTGCTCCACCAAAACTCCATCTTGAACGAATGGTGCGAGCGCGGCAGCTATCTCTGCCTCAAATCTCGTCTGTCCTTCACCGAGGATTTCAGGCGACGTGTTGGACCGGGACAGAGCACGTCCGATCAGGTCAGAAATCGTCACCTGACGGCGTTCGGTTACCGATGTCTCGTCAAGTGCTCTAAAACACGAGTCCGCAAACCATTCCTTTCCATCAATCCGATAATGCTTCTCGTCTGGCTCCGACGCCCAAGCACGGCGCACTTCCTGATAAGGCTTCACCCAAGCGGTTCCCGGTGTCTCAGTGCTAGAGGCTCTGCAAATCAGGATGCGACCGGAGTCGGGAGCGAGAATCCGCTCCAGCACCGTCAAGGTCGCACTGCGTTCCAACCAATGAAGGGCACGGCCAATGGTGATGACATCGTAGGTCTGAGTGGTTGGGAATTCCTCGATCCGACCGTGGATCAAGGAGAGTGCGACCCCCGCTTCCGCCGCCGCAGCCTTCGCCGCCGTGATCATTCCGGGTTCGGGATCGATCCCCGTGCAGCGTCCGACAAAAGGGGCGAAACCAATCGCAAGCAGACCGGGTCCGCAGCCAACGTCAAGCAAGGTTTCCTCGCCCCGCAAGGCGATCTGCTCCGCAACTTTCTTGAAGAATTTTTCGGGATACGGCTCCCGATAGCGGGCATAGAATTCAACCGTTGATGCGAAGCGTCCCATCCGTTGTAGTTTTGCAGGTGACGCTAGGAACTTCAACTAACGTCAGATGCGCTAGATTGCCAGCGACCGCCGCCAAGCATACGAGTCGATCTGGCTGACGGATCACCACGGTGGGTTCCCTAGAGACGCATCCAGAAAAGCCTAGTTTCGCGGGTTTTTTGAACCGCAAGTTCCTTATTTTCAGTGAAGCAGTTTTTATAAAGGCCTTTTCGGATGGGTCTCTAGGCACATGTCTGGGGTCTTCTCCCCGCTCCCACTTTCGTGAGAAGGACCTCGCACCTGAGGCATCGATTCGTTCCGCCTATCAAGGATCGCTGTATCTCACCTTATGGCCGGGTCACGGAGAGTGACTTTCGAAAAAGAGGCACCGGCGAATGGACCGACTCATCAAGTATTTCGAGGCGCACACACCCATCTATTCGATCGAAATCCTTCGCAAGAGTTTGAAGTCGCTGAGCATCTTGCTGGTGCCTAGCACCACGCAGCACATGGGATCGTCGGCGATGCATACTGGCAGCCCGGTTTCTTCCCGGATTCGCTTATCCAGGTTTTTCAGTAAGGCGCCGCCTCCCGCGAGCACGATGCCGCGGTCGCTGATGTCCGCGGAAAGCTCCGGCGGGGTGTGCTCCAGCGCCACCCGGACCGCGCTCACAATGGTCGAGACACACTCGCTCAACGCCTCGCGGATCTCGCTGTCGTCCACCGTAATCGCCTTGGGTTTACCCTCGATGAGACTCCGCCCTTTGATCTCCATGGTTAGCGGCTTGTCCAGCGTATACGCCGAGCCAATCTCGATTTTGATCTGTTCTGCCGTGCGCTCCCCGATCAGTAGGTTGTATTTTCGCTTTAGATAATTCACGATAGCTTCATCCATGTGGTTGCCGGCGATGCGCAGCGAGCGCGAATAGACGATGCCGGAGAGTGAGATAACGGCGACGTCGGTGGTACCGCCGCCGATGTCCACCACCATGTTGCCGCCGGGCTCGGTGACGGGCAGACCGGCGCCAATGGCGGCCATCATCGCCTGCTCCACCAGGTGCACTTCTGCGGCCTTGGCCCGGTAGGCCGATTCCATCACGGCGCGCTGTTCCACCTGGGTGATCTCAGAAGGGACGCTGATGACGATGCGAGGGTGCACCAGTGTTTTGCGCTGGTGCGCCTTTTGGATGAAGTAGTTAAGCATTTTCTCAGTCACTTTGAAGTCGGCAATCACGCCGTTCTTCAAGGGCTTGACAACGATGATATTGCCGGGCGTGCGGCCCAACATTTCCTTGGCCTCCTTGCCGACGGCCTGCACTTCGCCGGTACTTTCGTCGAGAGCAACGGCTGAGGGCTCGTTGACCACGATGCCCCTACCCCAGGCATAGACCCGCGTGTTAGTTGTCCCCAAGTCAATCGCCAAGTCCGCGGAAAACAAGCTCAACAATGGGCGCAGATTGTTGAGGGAGACTCGCGTTACCCAATCGAAGCGCATAACACCAACTGGTTTGATCGTGGCGAGTCGGCAAACGGCCAAGGAGACTGGCTGGCTTTTTCATTGCCGGCGCTGCTCAGCCCGATTCCGGGAGCCCGTTGGGCGCACTGCGCCTAAGACCCACGTTGCTGATGCGGCGATGAAACCAGCGAGGGTTGGCGATGCACAGAGACAGCGTGCTCATTGACCGCTGTCGCGGCTTGCGTGCGGGTGTTGCCGTCCTTGCTCTGGAGGTCAAGAGTGGTGACGCTATATTCGCACTGTACGCACTTGAACGCGATCCCGCCCTTGATCGGTTTGGTTGTGTAGCGTCTCGCAGTTTTCATTGATCAAACCTTTTTGATCCAAGGCCGCCCAGTGTCATGCGAACGTTATTGTCCCACATGACTATGACATTGTGACCTGACCGATCTTTACGGCCTGCCTCGAAAACCCACTTGTACCCACCATTTTGGCGATAAACGCCGATTACTGGCTCCCTGGCCTCACCGAAGACGTAACTCCCCGTCAGGCGCGTCAAAATCGGGCTGGAATAGCGTAGCGCTTCAGCCAAGACCACAAGTTCTCCCATAGCCAAACCAGAGCCCAGCGAATGTGTCCCCAAATCGCTTTAAGCTTCGTCGGCATTTCCAAGGGCAGCACAAGTAAAGCGGCGATGATGGCACATAACAGCCAATCCAGTGCCCTCCCGATGTGCTTATCCATGACGCAATCCTTCCCACAACCAAGAACGATCCACGCAACCACTACCTAGGCCGTCGCTGGGTTGCTATCTCCAGGCCCTCTGCGCTATATACCCGCTTCATGGGCTCCTCTAGCGCTTCCGCTGGAGCTGCTCCGCAACTGGCTGACGCACTGCTAGCCCTCCACTTCCGGCAACATGGGGATCTTCGGGTTGCGGTTCGATATGCCCGGTTCTGGGCGCCGGTATCCCTGCCCCCTATGCGAGAGGCTGTGCGAATGCGCGTGCATCAGCGAAGGCGGCAACGCAGCGGGCACTCCCCTTCTGGGACGAAATTCAACCTCCGCTGAATCTGGGCAGAAGAAGGCGAATCCGAGCTATTCCGCGGTGGCCGCGTCATCCTGTTTCTTTGTTTGGGAACTGGCGATGTCCTTATGGATCCGCACGTTTCCTTCTAAGACTGCGCCATCTTCGATGGCGATGCGAGGCGTGTAGATGTCGCCGACAAAAATGGCCGACTTCTGCAGCTCAACGCGCTCGAGACCGTACATGTTTCCGTCCACTCGACCCTGGATCACGATGCTGCGGGCTCGCAAGTTGGCGCGGATGCGCGCGTCAGGCCCGACAGTGAGGCTGCCGTCGAGTAGCTCGACACTTCCTTCCAGTTTTCCGTCCAAATAGACGCTCTCGCTTCCGCAGACTTCGCCCTTAATCGCGATCAATTTCCCGATATGGGACGGAACACTATGCACTGGAGGCGTAGCGCTCGGTATAGGCGGCCCGGCATAGTCTCATCCTTGGAAGTCCATTTCCACATAGCGCCCTCCCGTCTTTCGGAGAGCTACTTGGATGTTCGCACCTGATAGTTGCCTCGTTGTCACGAGCGGGCACCGCCGCTTCTGCGGCGTTGAGAGTGGGCTGAGTTTCGGCGGGCAGGCAAGCCGGCCGCCAGCATCGAATTGAGCCAGATCAGGCGAACACTCAAATGCGGTCAAAGT
Organism: uncultured Acidobacteriota bacterium; assembly: GCA_963838905.1. GTDB lineage: Bacteria > Acidobacteriota > Terriglobia > Terriglobales > Acidobacteriaceae > JABDBE01. The sequence continues at coordinate 285,286 of CAWITE010000007.1, read as the reverse complement.
ATAGCAGGGATAGACGGATTCATCCGTGTTGATCCCGTTACACGACCCAGTCTGCTGGACTGCGGGTGTAGACTTCTGCCGTCATTCCCCCGGGCCTGTATTCATCTTGCTTGGCATGCGGATGCACGGCGTTGTACGCTTTCATCATGAGCCGGGTCGAAACTTGGGCATAGTGCGCAGTTATGTTGAGATTCTCGTGACCAAGAACGTCCGCACTCGGGTCCAGGGGGCAGCCGCGAAGCCAATCGGTAGAACACTCGTTCAGAGATTGCGCGCCAGTTTATGAGCCCCTCGCCCTTACGCGCTCTTTCAGTCCAGATAGCACCCGGCTCAATTTCACTATTGGCCTTCGTCACGTGGAAGTGTCTGTGACGGTAATCACAAGGTGAGGTGACAACCGGCTACTCTGGCGCTTCCCAAGAACATCCGAGTAGTATGCGAATGTCAGGAGTCATGCCGATGTCCGACGCTCTGCAGTTGGTTGAACAAATTCGGTCGGACCTCAGACCCCTCGAGACGAAAATCTCAGGTCACCCTTACCTGAGAGCACTCGAGGAGGGCCGCGTGCAACGTGACGTGCTCAACGTGTTCGCTGGGCAGCAACACCACATCATCAGCAGTGACCTGCGCAGCATCGCCCTGATCCTCTCTAGGCAAGGGATGCTGCCCAGCCTTCATTTTCTGATGAGTGTACTCCAAGGCGAAGCGGCTGCTCTGGATGCGCTTCACCCCTTCACGAGGGCACTGGGGCTGACCACTGGCGATCTGGAGGTGTTCGAGCCCTTGCCGGCGGCACACGCGTACTGCACTTTCGTCGCCTGGCTCGCGCTCTACGGCTCCGATGCAGAACTGGCCGGCGCGTTCCTGATCAACTTACCTGCTTGGGGGGCCAACTGCGGACGGATGCACAAGGCACTCCATGAGAAGTACGGTATTGCGCCGTCGGCGCTTGGCTTCTTCGACCTTTTTGCGAATATGCCCTCTTTCGAGCAGGAAGCTCTATCCATCATTCAGAATGGTCTTGACCGAGGTGTGTCCACACCATTCATCCACCGGGCAGCGCGTATGCTACAGAGCTATGAGCTGATGTTTTGGGACGCCATGGCCGGCGCCGCGGGGATTGCCCTGGACCGAGGAGAATGAAGCGATGGCGGAGCGATTCACCGAGTACCTGCGCCAAAAAGCGGCCGGACTTTGGGAGGCGCAACATCAACACCCGTTTGTGCGGGGGATTGGCGACGGAACGCTAGGTCTGGAAAGATTCAAGTTTTGGCTGCGACAGGATTATGTGTTCCTTATCGAGTATGCGCGTCTTTTGGCTCTGGCCGCCGCACGCAGCCCGAACCTAGAGACGATGATCCGCTTCGCCACGCTGCTCAAGGAAACCGTGGAAACTGAGATGAACCTCCATCGGGCCTACGCGGCCGAGTTCGAGATCACCCGCGAGGAACTCGAGCGGGAACTCCCTGCGCCCACCACTCTGGGCTACACCAATTTCTTGTTGCGAGTAGCAGCGGTGGGCGATTTCGCCGAGTTGGCCGCAGCATTACTACCTTGCATGTGGGCCTTCAGCGAAATCGGCCAGCGCTTGGCCGCGCAGCCCGCCCCCGACGAAAAGCGTTATGCCAAGTGGATCGCTATGTACAGCTCAAGGGAATTTGCCGAGTTGGCGCTGTGGTGTCGCAACCTGCTCGATCGTCTCGCCGCAGGTCTGCCCGAGCGTGACTTACAGAAGCTGGAGGCAGCGTTTCTCACCAGCAGCCGCTATGAGTGGCAGTTCTGGGAGATGGCTTGGAAGATGGAACGGTGGCCAGTATAACTGGTGCGCGGTTTTACGACGGGGAGGTAGGTGACTGATGAAGATTCTTCGCGTCCTGATCATCGCGGGGTCCGATTCTGGCGGCGGAGCAGGCATTCAGGCCGATCTGAAAACGGTCTCGGCGCTAGGCGTCTTTGGCATGACCGCAATTAGCGCCCTCACGGCACAAAATACCACTGGTGTCTACGGGGTATTGGAGATCGAGCCCAAGTTCGTGGTAAAGCAGATCGAAGCCTGCGTAAGCGACATCGGCTGCGACGCGGTAAAGACGGGAATGCTCGCGAGCACCGCAATCATCGACGCGGTTGCAGCCGGAATTTCCGGCCACAAGTTAAGACCGCTGGTCGTGGATCCAGTGATGATCGCCAAGAGTGGGGCACCGCTGCTGAACCCCGAGGCCGTCGAAGCTCTCAAGACCAAATTGCTGCCGCTTGCCACCGTGGTCACACCCAACCTGCACGAAGCGGAGGCGCTCACGGGACGCGAAATCAAAACTCTTGAGCAGATGAGAGAGGCCGCCCGGGCGATCCGCGAGCTCGGACCAGAAAATGTCGTGGTCAAGGGTGGTCATCTGGAGAGCACAGCCGCTGACGTTCTCTACGACGGCCACGAATTCACCGAGTTTCGCGCGGAGCGCATCGATACCAAGAACACGCACGGCACTGGTTGTATCTTCGCCTCAGCCATTGCAGCCAATCTGGCCCACAAGAAAACGGTTCGAGAGAGTGTGACCGCCGCCAAGGATTTCATCACAGCGGCCATCCGTGCCAGCCTCGCCATTGGGAAAGGCTACGGTCCTGCCAATCCGATGGCCATGTTGTACCACAAGGCAGGATTGGACGGTTGAATCGAGTCCCGGAACGAGCGATCTGGGGCTGGGACGTTACCAAGACGAGAATTGCTGCTAGGGAGACGCGGCCGGGACAGACGCGAGGAAGGACACGCTGATTATCCGAGAGGAGATACAGGTAAAGAGGGAAAGACTCGACGGGACTGATCCCAAACTGCGCCGGCCCAGGCTCTTTATTCCAGGTCCATGCGTACGCGGTGGCTCTCCGTGGCGCTGGCGGCTCATCTTGAACGGCGGGGCACGTTGTTGAGGCCATTTCCGTGCTCACATCTGGGAAAAATAAACCGTGCGCACGGCTGTGAGCTACTGAGTCTTCGACCCCGGCCGGGGGCGGATCAGAGACCCGCTCCTAAACAATCTCCGCTTACTTGTTCGCGGTTGGTGGCAGCAGGCCGTTGAGGCGGAGGTACATGGCGGCGGCGCTGTAATGGTCGGCCCAGTCGTTGGTGAGGGCGATCAATGCGAAAGCACGTGGTGCTTTGCGGCCGCCCCAGAACTCAATCGTATCGCCCAGCTTGGCGTCGGTCAATTTCGGCATCACAGTGTTGCAGAAGTCGAATGAAGCCTTGAGCGCGGCAACAAGTTTGTCTTTGCCGTCGGTTTCTTTTAGTTCTTGAGCCTTGGGCTCAGGAACGTCACTAGCCTTGGCGCAGAGGTAGTTGTTCGACTCCGTCATGTGCAGGACCAGGTGGGCAAAGCTCATCTGCTGCGGCGTGGGTTTGTAACCGAACCTATCCGCAGGCATCTCCTCGACGGCAGCGACCAGGTTTTTCTCCTGGTGGGGAAGGATCTCCTTCACTACGCTCGTGACCGGATCTTTGTTCTGCTGCGCGAAGCCAACCGCAGCCGAAGCAAAGAGCCAGAGAAAGGCAATAGCGCGTTTCATGGCAATGCTCCAGAAGTGCGACCCAAGGATAAACCTGCGAAGCCAAATTCGCCACTGAGAGACAGAGACAATAAACCCGCCTTCCACTCGGTGAGATACTTGCGTCGTTATTGGGCTAGAGAACAGAGCTTGGCTGAACTGGAACAGGTGGCTTCCGATCTGCGTAAGCGAATAGCGGGCAATCCGGATCATTCCACTATGGAAAAAGTGGAATTGGAAGATGTTGAAGGATGGATAAAGTTACGCAGAAGAGAAGCTAAGCCTGGCCCACGTTCGGACGACGACATCACGCTCTAAAATCCGTGACCCCTCTAGTAGCTAGGGCTTGTGTTTGGCGCTTTTGCCGAGGGCCACCAGGAAAATGGCGCTCTTGCCTCGGCGTGTGGAGAGAAGAAGCGGGTCACATCGTCGTCGTAAAAGGTGAGGCCGGTGCGCCCAGATGCTGGGCATAGGTCCCGAGATACAGCTTGCCGCCGAGGATGCCGGCTTCAAGCTGCACGGCGCGATACCCACGACTGCCAAAGAGCTGCAAAATCAGCCGTAGGTCCGCCAGGAAAAAGGTGTCCACGGCGGCGTCGGGCAGGCAACGCTTGCTCCGATCCGAGGTAACCGGCCTGGTCTTGGAAATTCCCCTGCTTCAGACACTCGATCAGTCCGTGGTCGCGGTGGAAGACGTAAGCTCCCGAATCGAGACCTTCCACGGCATGGACAATCATGTAGAGGTGGTTGAGCTGAGATCCCATCGGATCGAGGAAGTCCGCTGGTACTGCCGTCGCCTTCACGGTTTCAGTACGCGAAGGCAGATTTTCACGCTTTTGTTGCTGAACGTTGCGAGATGATTTCGTCACTGGTGAACAGACTTTGCGACGGCGAGCCGAGAAAAGCAGAAGACGGACCCACTTGGTCCGCCTCTGCCAATTAAACTTACAAACTCTAGTTCTCGCACAGCAGCACGCCCTCGGTTTCCTGCGAGTCCACCGAACGGTAGTACAGCTTGTTGTCCTCGAGGAAGACCTCGATGAACGCCGGCCGCGTGGCGATGGTGCCTTGGATCAGCGCCTCCGACAACGGATCTTCGATGTACTTCTGCAAGGCACGCCGCAGCGGACGCGCGCCGTAGCTGCGATCGCTGAGTGTCTGACTGAGGACCCACTTCTTGGCCTCGTCGGTTACGGTTACGGTGATTGATTTCTGCGCCAGATTCTGGTTCAGCTGGATGACCATGAGTTCGAGGATCTGGATCAGGTCGCCTTCGTTCAGCGCGTTGAACAGGATGATTTCGTCCAGGCGGTTCAGGAATTCCGGATTGAAGGTGCGCTTGACTTCGTTCTTCACGAGATCTTCGACCTTCTCCGACACCATGTCTTCCTTCGACGACTGGAAGCCCAGGCCCTCGCGCTTCATCAGGTGCCGGGCGCCAATGTTCGACGTCATGATGATGATGGCGTTCTTGAAGTCCACCGTGTTGCCCAAACCATCAGTGAGCTGCCCGTCTTCAAACACCTGCAAAAGGATGTTGAACACGTCCGGGTGCGCCTTCTCGATTTCGTCCAGCAGGACCACCGAGTAGGGCGCGCGCTTCACACGCTCGGTCAACTGGCCGCCCTCTTCGTAGCCCACGTATCCCGGGGGCGATCCAATCAGCTTCGAGACCGAGTGCTTCTCCATGAACTCCGACATATCGAAGCGCACCAGAGATTTGTCGCTGCCGAACATGAACTGCGCCAGGGTGCGCGCCACTTCGGTCTTGCCGACGCCCGTCGGGCCGAGGAAGAGGAACGAGCCGATGGGCCGGTTCGGACTCTTCAGTCCGGCACGCGAGCGGCGGATGGCGCGAGCCAGGGCAGTGATCGACTTGTCCTGCGAGATCACGCGCTTGTGCAGCTCTTCTTCAATGCGCAGCAGTTTCTGGGTCTCTTCTTCCTTGATGGAGGTGATGGGCACGCCGGTCCAGCGCGATACCACATCCTCGATGTCCTCCCGACCGACAACGCCGGTGGAGGATTCATCGAGGTGGTATTTTTCGCGAAGGGCGCGCAGGTTCTCGCGCTCTTTGCCTTCCTCGTCCGAGTAGAAGCACGCCTTCTCGAACTCGTGGTTCGCGATGGCGTTCTCCATCCTGTGGACGATGAACGTGATCCGCTTCTGGACTTCCGCGATCTCCTCAGGCAGCGAGGTCTGGCGCAGCTTCACGCGCGCCCCCGCCTCGTCGATCAGGTCAATCGCCTTGTCGGGCAGGAGGCGATCCGGAATGTAACGGTTGGAATGTGAAACCGCGAAGTTGATAGCGTCGTCCGTGTAAGTGACCGCGTGGAACTTCTCGTAGCGGTCCTTAATGCCGAACAGAATCTTGGTGGCATCGCCTTCATCCGGCGGCGGAACCTTGACGGGCTGGAAACGGCGCTCCAGCGACCGATCTTTTTCGATCGACTTGCGATACTCGCCCGGCGTAGTCGCGCCGATACACTGAATTTCACCGCGCGACAAAGCCGGTTTCAGGATGTTGGCCGCGTCTAACGAACCTTCGGCAGAACCCGCGCCTACCAGCGTGTGCAGCTCATCGATGAAGATGATGGCGTTCTGCGACTCCATCAGCTCCTTCATCATGGTCTTCAGGCGCTCTTCAAACTGGCCACGATATTTGGTGCCCGCCACGATTAATGACAGGTCGAGGGCCAGGATGCGCTTATCTGCCAGGAGCGACGGAACTTCGCCATCGGCGATGCGCTGCGACAGTCCTTCGACGATGGCAGTCTTACCTACGCCCGCCTCGCCGATCAGTACTGGGTTGTTCTTGGTGCGGCGGCAGAGGATCTGAATCACGCGCTCCAGTTCGCTTTCACGTCCCACCAGCGGATCGAGCTGGGTGTCCCTCGCGGCCTGGGTCAGGTCGCGGGAAAACTCACTCAGCAGGGAAAATTCGCGCTGACGCTGCGGCTGAGCTTCTTCCTGGCTGGTACGCGCCAGTTCCTCGCGGATGGTCGAAAGGCGTAAGCCGCGTTCGTGCAGGATCTCGGCGGCGAAGCACTTCTCTTCACGCAGCAGTCCCAACAAAAGGTGCTCGGTTCCAATGTGCTTGTGCGAAAGGCGCTCAGCCTCCTCGGCAGCGTAAGCCAGAACCTGCTTGCACTCGTTGCTCGACGGGAGGTCGACCGAGGTCGAGACCTTCTCCCGGATCGTGGTGTGCCCCTCAATCTGCTTGCGGATGAACTCGACCGAGGCATGACAACGCAGGAACCGGAAGATGAGAGCTTTGTCTTCGCGCAGAAGTCCCAACAGCAGGTGCTCCGTCTCTATGTAAGGAGAACCGGACTGACTGGCCGCGTAGCGCGCAAAGAAGATGACGCATCTGGCTTTCTCCGTGTAGCGTTCGAACATATAAGCCCTCTCCCCGCCAAGTTCACCGGGAAGGTGTCGGGTCGCGCAATAGTGGGCAGCGAGCAGATCGTTTGTGCAGTTCTTTCTTGCAACTGCAAAGCGCCGTCCGAAGCTCGTGTTCTAACTTGTGAAGATCGTTGAGCTTCCGCCGGACCTGAGGAAGCTCGACGGCTTTGGGGGAGCGCCCCCTCATTCAATTAGATTCCTCTGGTACGGTGATTGCAAAACACTGACCGACCCTGCCGAGCCGCGCGCGACCGGACACCCGATAAGCCTTCTTTGGCTGCTTGTAGTTCGTTCGTAGGCTTCTGGGATTCCTTTTTTTCTCCCCGGATCCGAAGCGTTGATCAAATACCAGGCAGGTCTCTATGCGCCGTAAGAGACCGTTCTCGAAGACCCGGACTCCTGCGTATGAGGAAAGCAAGATGGTATGCTCACATTATTACCGCACCCTCGGTCCTCTATAATTTCCCCAGAGGCCTCCTCATGTCCGAAGCCCTTCGCCGTTCTGCCCTGCTCACGGACCTTTACGAGCTCACCATGGCCGCGGCCTATTTTGAGAACGGCTTCCGCGCCGACGCCAGCTTCGAACTTTTCGTGCGCTCGCTGCCTCCGCAACGGGGCTATCTCCTTGCCGCCGGACTCGAGCAGGCCCTCGACTTCCTGGAAAACGTTCGTTTTCAGCCCAAGGACATCAGTTTCCTTCGTCGGCATTCTGCGTTCGCTCACGGCAGCGACGCTTTCTTCGACTACCTGAAAACCTTCCGCTTTACGGGGGAAGTCTGGGCCGTTCCCGAAGGCACGCCATCTTCAGTGAGGAACCTCTGCTGCGCGTCACCGGACCCATCATCGAAGCACAGATTGTCGAGACCTTCCTGCTGTCCACACTTACCTTCCAGACCATGATTGCATCCAAAGCCGCACGCGTGGTCGCCGCAGCCGGGGAACGCGGTGTTGTGGAGTTTGGCAGTCGCCGCGCCCAAGGGCCGAGGCCGGTGTGCTGGCCGGGCGCGCCGCGTACATCGGCGGCTGCACAGGCACATCGAACGTGAGTGCGGGAGCCCGCTTCGGCATTCCCACCTTTGGCACTATGGCGCACTCCTTTGTGATGGCCTACAGCGACGAGGAAGAAGCCTTCCGGCGCTTCCAGCAGTTCTTTCCCGACCATTCCGTACTGTTGGTGGACACCTACGACACGCTCGCTGCCATCGAAAAAATCATCCACAGCGGCTTGCGCCCGAAAAGTGTGCGCCTGGACAGTGGCGATCTCGTGGACCTGTCCCGCCAGGTGCGACGCCGCCTCGATCAGGCAGGGCTCACGGAAATCCGCATCTTTGCTAGCGGCGATCTCGACGAGTTCGTCATCGCCGATCTGCTTGGCCGCGGAGCCCAGATCGATGCTTTTGGCATTGGCTCCGCGCTTGCCACATCTAAGGACGCCCCTGCACTCGGCGGAGTGTACAAGCTCGTGGACGTTGAATCCGGCGATGCTCCCTCGTACCGCGCCAAATTCAGCGAAGAAAAAATCACCTATCCTGGCCGTAAACAAGTCTTTCGCCTGCCCAACTCCGATGGCAGCTCACGCGGGGACGTCATCGCCCGCGAATCCGAACGCTATCCCGAGGCCGAATTGCTGCTCAGCCCCGTCATGCGTGAAGGCAAGCGCCTCGTGCCCTCACCGAAGCTCGTTCAGATCCGCGACCGCGTCCGTCGCGAACTTCCCGCCTGCCCGAGCCCTGCCGTCGCTTACAAAACCCCGAACCCTATCCTGTCCGCTTCAGCCGCGAGCTGGAAGCTCTGCTCGAAGACCTCCGCCACGGTCTCACCCAACTCGCCGAGAAGAAGAGTTCATAGGGCCCGTTGTTCCTTTCAGGCTCCTACCAAGGAAAGGAGTGCCTCCCATGTATACGAGAATCGTCGAACTAACCACCAAACCGGAAAAGGCACGTGAGCTCTGCGCTGCCATTGATGACAAGGTCCTGTCTATTCTGAAGAAACAGGCCGGACTCGTGGACGAGACTGTCCTGGCGTCGGACACCGACTCGAATCGTGTTCTGGCGCTCAGCTTCTGGAATGCCAAAGAGGATGCCGAACGCTACCACCGGAGCAATACCCCAAGATCAACGAGATGCTCTCGCACCTCCGCGATACTGCCCCCGTTGTTCGGAACTTCGACGTCCCCACCTCGACGACCCATAGGGTCGCCGCAGGCAAAGCCGCCTAACAACAGCTCGGCCACATTAGAGGTGAGCCCCTCGATTCATCTCTTTTGTTTCGTAAACGTATAATTGGAAATGCTGATAGCGCGCTGTGGGCATGCATTCCGCTCTACTTAGATCGTGAAGGCAGCACTACTTTGTGGCCTCCTTGCCAGCGGATGAGCAGCACGCGGTGTCCTGTTTGTATTCCGGTTCGGGAGTCGATGCGAAATCGGCCGTAAAGCGTATTGCAGTCCAGGTCTGACGCTGTGCTTCGGAGCTTCTCGTCATCCAAGGAAGCCGCCTGCCGAATGCATTCCGTCAAAACCAATCCGGTAGCAAAACTTCCGGCCGCAATGTAGTCGGGTGGCCGGCCGAACTGCTTTTGAAAACTATCGAGAAACCAATCCGAAGCCGGGCCTGTGACGTTTGGGAAGGTCACACCCGGTTCCCACTGGCTAGGTCCGAGGACTCCATCCGCTATTTGCGCGAGTTCAGCGGAAAAATCACCGATGCCAGCAGCAACAGCCGCCACTACACGAACCGTGCGGGGCCAATGCTGACGAGTTCGCATGATGCCCAGTTCGTATGGAAAGGGTACCGCTAGAACAACAACCTCCGGATCGATGTCGAACAGGGTCCGAAGAATGCTGTCGTCGTTTTCGACGTAAGAGTTGATTGGGACAAGCTCGACCGACTGGCCGGCCACAACAAGGACCGACTCCAGGATCCCACGAGCAACCTGCCATCCGAAGGTTCCACCGGCTGAATACAAGACACAAATTCGACGGAGTGCGGGGTGCTCTTCCGCCAGCCAGTGCGGAAGGGCTCGCAGGTAGTCACTTGCCGGGCTCGCGATGCCCACCAAACGGCGCCAACCATGGCTGAAGATGTCGTCGGAGGAGCCGCCATAGTTCCATAGCACCTTCTTGTGTTCTTCCGCAATCTCCGCTACGGACATCGTCAGGCTGCTGGAATACGGCCCCAAGAGAATGTCAATCTGATCCGCTCGCAGAAGCTGGAATACGTTCTTCCGGGCAAAGCTGATCTGACTGTGATCGTCATACCAAACCAGCCGGACAGACCTTTTCTCCCCGTTCCGCACGGCAATGCCGCCTTGAGCATTGATGTAGGACTGCCAGAGGCGAATACCTTGGAGCGCCTGCTGGCCCAAGGGGCGGAACTTGCCGGTGAGGGAAATGGACAGCCCGACCGCAACTTCTATCTTGTTGCACATACCCTAACGCGCGGCAATCTGTGCGTACAGATGGTACAGCATCCAGTAGACGACCACGCCTGTAACAGAGACGTAGAACCACAGAGGGAGTGTCCAACGAGCGATTTTCTTGTGACGCTCGAACCGTCCGCGCCAGGCCCGGTATAGCGTCGTCAATATCAACGGCACGATGACCACCGCGAGAATGGTGTGCGAACCGAGCAGTGCCAGGTAAAGATCGCGCACCGCGCCTTGTCTGGCGAAGCGCGTGACACCGTGGTGAGCGTGGTACCAGATATAGCACACGAGAAAAAGCGAGGAGGTTGCAAACGCCGAAAGCATGCAAACCTTATGAGCTTGGATTCTCTTACCACGAATAAAGAAATAGCCAAGAGTCAATAGGAGCGCGCTGGTAGCGTTCAGAGTGGCATCGATGGCGGGGAACTCGGATAGAGGAATCATGTTGTCACCGGTGAACAGGGCAGCGAGGCGGGCGATGGCCGCCCCCATTGGTGCTCGGTCGCAAGAGGTCGTGGGGGTCTTGGAGGAGCCCTCGTCGGAGACTCTACCCAGAACTTCCAATTCCCCCTTTGTTGTCCTGCAAACTCATCCCCGAACTCCCCAGTCGTTGTAGCGAGCGGAGCCGCGATGCCATCCAAACGCGGCCAAGATGATAGAACCAACTGACAAAGAAAAGGGAACTACACTATGCGTCCTCGGCTCTGGCCAGGAAAGAGCCTGGGACAGGGGCTTACGTCGATGCCGAAGGACGTAGAATCGAGAACAGACCGGAGCGCGCATGCGGCACAAACGGACGGTCGGTGATCTGTCCCTGAAACTCGCGGGCCCATCGTCCTGGAACCCTGGTTCCACACGATGGGCAAGAGCCACTTGAAGTCAGATGGTAGCCCATGATGAGGTAGCCGTACCGCTCAATCAGAAGTTGCTGGCAGTTGTGACAACGCGTGTTCTCCAAGTCCCCAATCTCGCCGGGCAGATTCCCGGCATAGACGTAGCGCAAGCCTGATTTCCTGCCGATCTCCCCTGCGCGCAACAGGATTTCCGCACTGGTGTTGTCCGGGTCGGTCATTTTGTAGTCTTTGTGAAACGCCGTGGCGTGCCAGGGAATGTCCGTAGACACACTTGCTATGAATTCTGTTAGCCGCTGCAGTTCGTCATCCGAGTCATTGAATCCGGAAATCACGAGTGTGACAATTTCCAGCCAGAAGTCCATTTCATGCAGGCGGCGAATCGTGTCCAGGATGGGTTGCAACCGCCCGCCGAGTTGGTGATAGTGGCGGTCATCAAAACTCTTCAGGTCAACTTTGTAGAGGTCAACCCAGGGTCGCAGGTACTCCAGCACCTGCGGGGTGCCGTTGCCGTTGGAGACAAAGGCCGTCAACAATCCTGCTGCGCGGGCTTCCTTGAAAACTGCCACCGCCCATTCACTGGTTATCAACGGCTCGTTGTATGTGCTCACCAGGACCTTGGCGCCTTGATGAAGAGCTTGCTGTACGAGTCGCTCGGGGGTGGCTCCCAACGGGGAACCAACCGCGGTCGGGTCACGGAGCGCTTGGGACGTTACCCAATTCTGACAATAGGAACAGTGCAGATCGCAGCCCAGCATTCCGAAGCTGTACGCCAATGCGCCGGGATATGCGTGGAAGAACGGCTTTTTTTCGATAGGGTCGCACTGCACTACACCGGCGTAGCCCCAGGGAACGTACAGAGTCCCACTTCGGTTGTAGCGAACCTTGCAGACGCCAGGTTGGCCCTCCGGGATAGGGCAGCAGTGACCACAGGCGAAACAGCGTACCCGGTTGCGATCAAGTTTCTCGTAGAGTTCGCCCTCGCGGACATTCTCGTAAACGATATCCCGCAGCGTAGGCATACACCGCAGCCCGAATCAGCCGATTTCCAGACCCCATTTTAATCAAAAGTGTACCGCTGAGGCACCTCAGTAGCGAACCGACTGACACGTGCAAGTAGATGAATTTAGAGTTAGGATGGGACTCCGGAGAATTCCATGGGTACGAGCAGGGTTCGCGTTCTGCGCGCGCGATTATCGTGTCAGCCCGTGATTTTCGTCTTTTCTCTGATCGCGATCTCGGTAGTTCTCTCGAGCTGCGCGAAGCATCCCATGCCGGTGATTGGCCCCGGTGCGATCGCGCCGTCAATTTCGAAAGCCACCTACGATGCATATCGGAAAGGCGGCTGGGTGCCTCTTGTGGAGCCCGACTCTCGATTTGTTCCTGGCACGATCTTCGAAACCAAGGAAAATACTGCACCGCGCTGGATCTCTTCGCTCGAAACTTGCGGCGTCCCAAAAAAGGTGTTAGCTCCTGTCAATAACGACACGGGGACTTTTAAATATTCGGGCGATGCCAACTATGGAGCCAACGCGGTCCTCAACATTCGCGGCGTGAGTGCTGGGCCGAACTTCAGCAAGGCGACCAGCGCAACATTTCAACAGTCGGACTCTGGTGCCTCTGCCATCGACATCCTAAAGGTGATGGCATGGATGAATACGAATCCTGCCGCCTTCTCGTCGATTTGCGAAAGCTATCTGTCGCAGCCCGACGTCTACGTGGCTCAAGAATCCTATAGGGTGGGCAACGGGACCTACACCCTGAGGAATTCTAAGAGCGGAGGGATTAGCATCAAGGCTGACGTACTCAAGCTTTCTGCGGATGCTAATGCAAAAGTCACCGGCGATTCATCGCTGACCTTGACCGTTCCTGTTTACACAGCAGTGCATCAGGCGGTCTACGCAAAGGACGTATTGAAGACGTTAACCCAGCCGAGTCGGGGTTCACTCGGGCATGCTGACGACACGATCCTCTCCAAATTGCCGTATTGAGTTGGTGGAAACTTCTCGTGGGATGTAGAAAATTGCCAGCACCGGGAACAGAAAAGCAGTGAACAGTGCCATGCGCTGGCCGCGTGACACTCCCGCGTATAGCGAAGCACTACCAGCGAACATATCCCTCTCGCGAGGATGGCCGCCAAGAGCAGGAGAATCTGCCAAAAAAATAATCCGATCAGTTCCATTGCTGCGGAAACCTTACTCAGAGCGGACCGTGTCTCGAGTCTTGAGGACCGTCGAACGGCCGCCATCACAGACTTGGAAGACTTTCCTGAAGAACCACGTCGGGGAAATCGTCGCTATCCGTGCCGACCCTCCGTCTGCAGGTTCTGTTTGTGTTTCTCGTGCTGGAGCATCAACGGAGGAAGGTACTTCATTTCGGAGTCACGGAACATCCGAGCGCCGAATGGGTCGCGCAGCAAGTGGTCGAAGCCTTCATTGAACGGGAGGCTAAGCCATATTTGATCCGCGACCGTGACGTTATCTATGGCAACGAGTTTCGACGCCGAATTCAATCGTTGGGGATCAAAGAGATCATCACCGCGCCACGAAGTCCTGGCAGAACGCATTCGCCGAGCGGCTGATTGGCTCGATTCGACATGAGTGTCTGGATCATATTGTGGTCTTAAATCAGCGACACCTTCGTAAGATGCTGAGGAATTATCACCGGTCGCGGACGCACCTGGCTTGCAGAAGGACGCTCCCGAGCCCCGGGCGATCATGAGTCAAGGCGCGATCATCGCCGTTCCTCAGGTGGGCGGGTTGCACCGCCGCTAGGAACGCCGCGCCGCGTGAAAGTGAGATCGTGGCCACCCTGGACCGATCGGCCATCGTGGTTAAGCCGAGGCAACCCTTTCTGGATTGGCTGCATGTGGCTGATCCGACCAGCCGCACATTGACGTTGCGGGAACTGCTTCAGGAACCGACAGTTTACCTGATCCCGGAGTGTAATACTAACGAGGACGTTGCGGACATCCTGCGCGAACTGTGCGAGGAAATTTTCATCGAACAGCTGGCAGGTTGGTTCACCGATACGACGACTTGGGCTCAAGACCGCAGTTTCGATGTCTTCTGCCGTTGGTTTGATCTCCAGCACCATTCGATGTTGGTTGATCTCTGCGATGAACCGCTGATCCGCGAATCCGACTGCTAGGAGCCCCCTGCTTGACTTGGCTTGACACCAATTTTGGCGACCGACAACCCGGCTCCCAGAGCGCATTTCCGCCCGCGCACAAGAGTCGGGCCGTGCGACAGGCCTGTCGGGTTTTTCTGGAGTGGCGAGGGCGAGAACACTTCTTCCGGGCAGAAGAGCCTTCGCGGGGGCGCCCTCTCGCCTCAATTCTGCGACAATGTGAAGTCCGTGGCGATGGCCATTCTAAGTATCGATGCTGGCCGCAAAGTTCGCGAAAAAACCTGGCCCGGCATAGAGCGCTGCATCAAACTCAGGTCAGGTTTGTACGGGATACACAGTGCCGCCGTAGGAGTGAAAGGCTTGTAAGAATGAAGGAAATACTGCAGCCGGCCGATGGACAACGTCGTGTAGTTATTGAGAGGGTCTCGCCGGAAATTGATTGCGGCCGATTCCCGATCAAACGCGTAGTTGGCGAAGCAGTAGTTGTGGAGGCCGACGTTTTGCCGACGGTCATGACCAGGTCACCTGTCAGGTGCTTTATTCACGCGGGGGCGACAAAGAATGGCAATCGTCACCCATGACACCGCTGGGTAACGATCGCTGGCGAGGTGCGTTTTCGGTCGCGAAAGCGGGACGCTACGAATACACCATTGAAGGATGGATCGATCGTTTCCAAACTTGGCGCGACGGTCTTGCCAAACGAATCGCCGCCGGACAAGACGTTCACGTCGATTTGCTGATTGGAGCCGAGTTGATTGAAGCTGCCGAGGCGCGCGCCACAGGGGAGGACGCCGGCCGACTGCGACAGTGGGCGCGCAGGATACGCGAAGAAAAGGATATACAAACCGCAACCTCCCTCGCACTCGAAGAGGAACTGTTCAGAGCGGTCCGGCGCTATCCCGAACGCCAGTCCGCTGCCCGGTGCGAGAAACCTTTAGCCGTGGTAGTGGACAGAGAAAAAGCCAGCTTTTCGACCTGGTATGAAGTTTTTCCTCGATCATGCTCGCCCGTGGCTGGACGTCACGGGACCTTCCGGGATTGCGAGGCTTGGCTTCCTTATGTCGCGTCCATGGGTTTTGACGTCGTCTACCTACCGCCGGTCCATCCCGTAGGCCGTGCTTTTCGAAAAGGAAAAAACAACTTGGTCGTGGCCGAGCCGGACGATGTTGGTAGCCCGTGGGCGATCGGATCGGAGGAGGGCGGCCATACATCAGTTCATTCCGAGTTGGGTACTCTTGAAGACTTTCGGCATTTTGTGTCCCAGGCTACGGAGCACGGCCTCGAAGTTGCTCTCGATATCGCGTTTCAATGCACTCCCGATCACCCTTACGTGAAGCAGCATCCGGAATGGTTCCGGAAGCGCCCGGATGGAACCATACAATACGCGGAGAATCCGCCGAAGAAATACCTGGACATTTACCCGCTGGACTTCGAAAGCCAGGACTGGCGGGCATTATGGGACGAGTTAAAGAACGTTTTTCAATTCTGGATCGATCAGGGAGTTCGCATCTTTCGTGTCGACAATCCTCACACGAAAGCATTTGCCTTCTGGGAGTGGATGATCGGAGAGATTAAGAAGGAGCATGGCGACGTGCTCTTTTTGGCGGAGGCGTTTACCAGGCCGCATGTGATGTACCGGCTAGCCAAACTCGGTTTTTCTCAGTCCTACACCTATTTCACCTGGCGCAACACGAAACAGGAATTAACAGACTATTTCACCGAGCTTACGCAAACTGAGGTACGAGAATACTTCCGTCCCAATCTCTGGCCTAACACGCCTGACATCCTTCCGGAGTTTCTCCAGGTCGGTGGTCGTCCGGCGTTTATGATCCGATTGATTCTGGCGGCTACCTTGGGCGCCAACTATGGTGTTTATGGGCCCGCGTTTGAGTTGTGCGACAACACGCCCGTGCAGGCGGGCAGCGAAGAGTACTTGAATTCCGAGAAATACGAACTCAAGCATCGCGATCTGCGTTCCGCGTGGAGTTTGAAGGACATCGTTTCCCGCATCAACCGTATCCGCAAGGAGAACGCGGCACTGCAAAGCATCCGCAACTTGCGCTTTCATGGCGCTGACAATCCGATGCTGATTTGCTACAGCAAGACGACAGACGACCTGAGCAACGTGATCGTGGTGATCGTCAATCTAGATTCATTCCACCGGCAGACAGGTTGGGTTGATCTCGATCTCCCTGCCCTCGGGCTGGAGGCGGATCATGCGTTTCAAGTTCACGATCTGCTAGGCGAAGGCAGGTATTTGTGGCAGGGTTCACGGAACTATGTGGAACTGACACCGGAAAGTCTTTCGGCACATATTTTGAGGGTGCGCCGGTGAATTCGGACAGAGCGCGATTTCGACTATTATCTCTAAGTGTTATGGAACCGCTTTCTCCAATTCGCGGTGGAATGGAAGGATGAGAACCATGGAGCAAACCTTGCAATCGTTAAGCGACTTCGACGTATATTTGCTTGCTGAGGGAACATTTGACCGTGCCTACGAGAAACTCGGTGCTCACCTCACGGAGCGGGATGGACGTCAGGGCGTGCAGTTTGCTGTGTGGGCGCCTAATGCCAAGCTGGTCTCGGTAGTGGGCGACTTCAACCAGTGGAATCCCGCTGCCAACGTGATGCGCTCCAGCCCTGCCGGCGTGTGGGAGAGCTTCATACCAGCTCTCGGTCAAGGCGCAGTATACAAGTATCACGTGGTGTCCAACTACCGAGGCTATACGGTCGACAAAACCGATCCCTATGGTTTCGGCGCGGAAGTTCGTCCCCAGATGGCTTCTCGCGTCTGGAATCTAGAAAACTATTCCTGGAATGACGGTTCGTGGATGACGAGCCGGGCAAAGAGCAACTCTTTGGACTCTCCCATTTCCGCTTACGAATTGCACTTAGGCTCCTGGCGGCGCGTGCCTGAAGAAGGAAATCGCTGGCTGACTTATCGGGAGATGGCGCCGCTCCTGGCGGATTACGTCCGGGAGACCGGTTTCACCCACGTCGAATTCCTGCCAGTTATGGAGCATCCTTTCGATGGCTCCTGGGGATACCAGACCACTGGTTACTTTGCTCCTACCAGCAGATTCGGTACGCCGGACGATTTCAGGTATCTTGTGGACTGTCTTCACCAAAACGGAGTCGGGGTCATCCTTGATTGGGTTCCGGCCCACTTCCCGAAAGACGAGACGGGTCTCGGCTATTTCGATGGATCTCATCTCTACGAACACGGCGACCCGAGGCAAGGAGAACAACCGGACTGGAACACTTTTGTGTTCAACTACGGTCGGAACGAAGTCCAAAGCTTTCTCATCAGCAACGCCCTGTTCTGGCTCGACAAATATCATGTGGACGGTCTGCGGGTCGATGCCGTGGCCTCAATGCTCTATCTCGATTATGGACGGCGCGAAGGAGAGTGGATACCAAACCGCTACGGCGGAAGAGAAAACATAGAAGCGGTTCACTTTCTGAGAGCGCTGAATGAGCATGTTTATGCAGCATTTCCCGACGTCATGATGATCGCGGAAGAATCGACCGCCTGGCCGCAAGTCTCGCGGCCCACTTACATTGGAGGACTGGGATTCGGTCTCAAGTGGAATATGGGCTGGATGCACGACGTGCTGGACTACGTATCGAAAGATCCCGTATTCAGAAGCTATCAGCATAACAAGATCACGTTTAGTCTGGTGTATGCCTTCACTGAAAACTTCTTCCTGCCTTTCTCTCACGACGAGGTCGTCTACGGTAAGGGTTCCATGCTGCGCAAGATGCCGGGCGATGAGTGGCAGAAGTTCGCGAATCTGCGGCTCCTGTACGGGTTTATGTTCGGCCATCCTGGCAAGAAGCTCCTGTTCATGGGCAATGAGTTCGGCCAGTGGTCGGAGTGGAATCACGATGCGAGCTTGGAGTGGCACCTGCTGGGAACTCCACTTCATGCTGGGCTGAGGCATTGGCTGGGTAATCTCAATGGTCTATACCGCAGCGATCCCTCGCTCCAACGGGACTCCAATGCTGCCGGCTTTGAATGGCTGGATTGCAATGACGCGCAGAGGAGCGTCATTAGCTTCCTTCGCCGAGGACGGAATCCTAATGAGCAACTGCTCTTTGTCTGCAATTTCACGCCGGTCGTCCGTCAGAACTACCGCGTGGGTGTGCCGTTGGACGGTTTTTGGAAAGAGATCCTGAACAGCGACGCAGCCATATACGGCGGCAGCGGCCAGGGAAACTTCGGTGGCTTATCGGCTATGCCACTGCCGATTCATGAACGGCCTTTCTCCCTAAATATGACTCTTCCTCCTCTTGGGATTGTGGTTTTTCGCCCGGAATCTTCCAGCAGCGTTTAAGAAAAGGGAAAACGCATCATGGCAAAGCGGCCGGGCAGCGCGGGAGATCCTCTCTGGTACAAGGATGCAATCATCTACCAGTTGCACGTCCGCGCATTCAAAGACAGCAACGGCGACGGTATTGGTGATTTTCCCGGATTGATCCAGAGGCTGGATTATCTTCAGGACGGTCTGTGGTTGCTGCTCTTCTTCCCATCACCCCTTAAAGACGATGGCTATGACAGTTCCGACTACATGAACGTCCACTCGATGTACGGAACGATAGACGATTTCCGGGCTTTTCTAGCAGCGGCTCACGAGCGTACCTTACAGTTTCCTCTGGCTAGAGCTTCAACGGAGGGAGACGCCCGCTGGCGTTAATGTGGATCTGACAGAACATGCGCCGTTGAACGTAACCGCGGGATGGGAGAGTATCCTCGAGGGGCTCGGCCGCCTGCGCCTTGAAACTGTGGAACTCCCGGAGTATCTGCCCAAGCAGCGCTGGTTTGCAGGAAAATCCCGGGGGATCAAGTCCATTCGAATTGCGGACTGGATTCCGTTAAATGTTCCGTTGAATACTCCATCGGACGCATCGAAATCCGCGCTGGCACTGGTCGAAGTAGAGTTCGACACTGGGCCTCCTGACTTATACTTCCTGCCGCTGGCGATGAGTTTTGGAGACGCCGAAAACGAATTGCAGCGGACAGCCCCGAAGGCCATCATCGCCCCGGTTCTATCGCAGAGAGGAGCGGGTTTGCTCTACGATGGAGCCTTCGACGACCAGACTTGCGTGTTGTTGTTCTCGCTGATCGAGAATGCGAGCAAGATAAACGCGCGCCACGGGTGCCTCCGGGGCATACGCGGAAAGGCGTTTCTGGATCTCATGGTGCCGGCCGAGACAACATTGCAGGTGCGGCGTAGCTCAGCGGAACAGAGCAACACTTCAATTCTGTTCGGTGACCGGTTCATACTCAAGCTGTTCCGCCGACAAGAGCCCGGGTTGAATCCGGATGCGGAAATTGGACAGTACCTGACCGAGAAAACGAACTTCGACCGGATTCCTCCTTTTGCAGGCTCGATTGAAGTTGACGGGCTAGCCGCGATCGATGGCAAACTCGCGAGCCTGGCAATGTTGCAAGGTTTGGTAGCAAACGAAGGTGACGGCTGGAAGTGGACCTTGGAAGAGCTTGACCGCTACTACGAGACCTGTGCCCCCTTGCCATTTCCGGAAAACTTGAGTGGCGAGCTCCAAGGTCCACTGGAGCTCTCTGACAATCCCCCCACTCAGGTGGCCCGTGACCACCTCGGCTTGTACCTCGAAGCTGGCGCAACCCTGGGGCGCAGGACCGCGGAACTCCATCTGGCGCTGGCTGCACCCACAGACGATCCTGCATTCGCGCCGGAGGCGTTGACGGATGTGGATCTTCAGGCGCAACTTGCCGGCATCCGACAGCACGCCTCCAGCGTCCTGGACGTGCTGAAAGAGCGTCTGTCGCACCTGCCCGATGAAGTGGTCGAGGTTGCGGCTTCTGTGCTCAGCCGTCGCCGTCAGATTCTCGATCACTTTGGGTCCCTAAACGGTGATTTCCAGCGGACACAACGAATCCGAATTCACGGAGACTACCATCTCGGGCAAGTACTCCGCGCAAAAACCGATTTCGTGATCCTGGATTTTGAAGGCGAACCGGCCCGGCCGCTGGCTGTTCGGCGCTCCAAGCAGTGTCCACTCAAAGATGTCGCTGGCATGTTGCGGTCCCTTGGTTACGCAGCCTATGCCGGTCTGATGAACTATACCGCCCGGCACCCCGAGGATGTGACTCGCCTCGAACCCTGGGCGCAGCTTTGGGAACGGTCGGCGGCTGCGGAATTCTTGCGCGCGTACCGTGAAGCCGCGCAAGGTGCCGATTTTCTGCCGCCCAGGGATGTTGATTTTCGCAAGCTGCTCAATGTCTTCCTGCTTGACAAGGCGCTCTACGAAGTGCTCTATGAGTTAAACAGCCGCCCCGCGTGGGTACGTATCCCCTTGATGGGGATTATGTCGCTTGTGCCATGAATGGCTCATGCCCGGGACCATCCGGTCCTGCAGGCGGAGAAGAAAATTAAGACCGAGGCTGAAGAGTGGAAGGTGACTCCATCCCACAGCAAGCGCTGGAAAAGATCGAACAAATAGACGCGGCCGATCTGTCCGGTTCGATCAGCGGGAACAGGCAACCTCAGAGTTCCGCGCCCGGGCGGTGTTGCGAACGGCTTGGACAACTTGAAGCTGAAGCCGGATGAAGCATCTTCAGGCTGGGGCCGCTCGCCGATGAAATGCCGTCCGCGTTCAGCAAGTGCTGCAAAAGCTCAGCTGGCGGGCGTGCATCGGGTGCTGGGATTTCTTCGAGCATGAAGTCATCGGTAACGCACTAAACCCGAAATAGAAAAATCTCGATGGGGAGGTTTGGTGCGGCAAAGGCGCAAGGGACGGGATTGTTCCGCTCAGTCCTGTCTCGATTTCCGCCCTTCGCGAGTACCTGGAGAAGGGCCGGCCGCAACTTGATCCTGACGGCGAGTGCTCGTATTTATTCGTCGGCGGAGGACACGCGAACTGGGCGGTCAGCAGTTCACCCGGCAGGCTCTCTATTATCGCATTGCTGGCATTTCGAAACGCGTGCTAGGCAAGAGAGTGCAGCGATATCCGCGACACCCAGCGGATCAGCGTCACGCTGAAATCGATTCGACACAGCGCTACCTCGGCATCAGCATGACCTTCCTGAGAACGGCCTATTACAAGTTCCATCCGCGGGCGAAAGGAGCCGATGATGAACGTATCAATTAAGCAGTTTGTACATGCATTTATGAAGGCCATGAAGGCACTGCCACTTTACAAATGTGCGCTGGGATTTGTGGCATGACGCGCGGAGGGCGCGATTGCATAGGTGTTCCCCGAAACCAAGTTGCCAGCCGGGTTAGCCCCAAGAGACTCCAGATCAATTCCCATCCGTTTCTGCACCATGTCAATCAGATCCGTGATTAGCGTTCCGTTCATGGCGGTGGGTTCGAGGTCTTTCATCTGGATTCCTCTAAACGTGCAGTCCGGCTGGGACCCTGGACCGTGCAGTTTATTAACATCACCTAGTAAATTACAACGGCCTCATAGTTGGTGACTGGTCACAATTGCTCAGGTTCCGGAAATTTAAGGAGTGGCAGCGGCTGATAGGCAGGGCCCCCCACATCCAGAAGGCGGTCAAGTGTTCAGCCACAAGCCGGGGAGTTGGTTCCCATACCTACCCAAGGGAAGCGTTGCCTCATTCGCAGGAAAAAGGCGGTCGTAAGGGTCCGAATGTCGGGTGAATCGACGCTAACCCATGACCGCCCGGCAGAACGGTACAGGCTACAATGTTACCCCGCACACCATTGGCGTGACTGTTCAAAATTGCACACTTGTTAGGAAAAGAGGGGTATAGTAGACGGTAAGTTCTGAGGGGGGGCGGGGCCCAGGTTTCTCCTTGTTCGGGGGAGCTGGGGGGGCTCTGGTGCCCCGCCTTGCTGAAGCAGCTCTTTGGGGTGAGAAGAACTTCAAGAGCTGCGTTACGTTACCACCGCCGCATTCATTCCTTTTCAACACCTGTCACGATGTTACGATTCCGGAACGCGCCCTGCAGTCTGGAGAGCTTTTGTCGACGATTATTCTCCTTCGCCGCGATGAGAGGCCGAATACAACGCATGTTGGTCCCAGTCGACTAGCCGTCCGGCTGGTCTGTGCAGCCCTACTCCAGCCACTTGTGCTGCCCGCGGCACCGGTGGCAGTGCGCCACCTGGAAGGGCTGGTCCACGGCTTTCTCGTGCTGCGAACGTTGGAGGGCGACACCATCGCCGACGGTGACTTGATTCAAGTCGCTCATGGCGATCGGGTGACCAGCCGACTGGTGTTCCGGTTTAAGGACCGGTCGCTCCATGACGAAACCGCCTTTTTTTCCCAGCACCGTAACTTCCAACTCCTGAGCGACCACCTCGTGCAGAAGGGTCCGGCGTTCGAGCACGCACTAGAAGCATCGATCAACGTTACCGGCCAGGTCACGGTTCGCAAGGAGAAGGTCGTAACCGACCGCCTCGACCTGCCGCGAGACCTCGCCAACGGCTTAGTTCTCACGCTATTGAAGAACATTCGCTCGGATGCATCGCAGACCAAAGTGTCGATGGTCGTGTTCACACCAAAGCCGCGCCTTGTGAGGCTCGCGATCACTCCACAAGGCGAGGAGGCGTTCTCAATCGGTGGCTCTTCTCGCAAAGCCACTCACTACGTCGTAAAGGTGGAGTTCGGGGGCGCGGCCGGGCTCGTGGCGACACTGCTAGGGAAGCAACCCCCAGACACTCAGGTTTGGATTCTCGGTGGGGAGGCTCCAGCCTTCGTCAAATCCGAGGGTCCGCTCTACATGGGCGGCCCCATTTGGCGTATTGAACTAGCCAGCCCGGTGTGGCCAGCAATGCAGCCCGCGGACTCAAAGAACTAAGACAAACATTAAAAGACTTCCGCAGAGCGGTACTAACCGGGACCGCCGCGGATCGTCAAAGAGGAACTAGACAGAAGATTCCGCCCGTTCCAAAAACCCTCAATCTGAATGTGGAACACGTAAAAGAACACATTGAGGACGTTGAAGACGAAATCCCACACTAAAAGGGCCGTTATCAGAATCGTTCCGATCAGCGCCAGCAATGCCGCATTTTTAAGTGTCATGGCCGGCATCACCGTCCGAAAAGTAGATGTGGCGCGGGTGGATGATATAGCTTTCCTGTATATGGATATACGGCTGCGCCACCAGAGGAACAAAACGACCGTGGGTCGCATGTTCCTTCACATCTCCCGAGAAAGTTACAACGCCGGAATACCTGGTGACTGCTCAAAATTGCTCAGGTCTCGGAATATAATTTGCATGTACTTAGTTCGAAAGCCCGGAATACAATTCGTGCCACCGCGCCTGCAGGATGCGAATGGCAGAGCGAAGCCTTTCAGAGCATATTCCCGCAGTTCGGCGAACTGCATTTCGGGATCTTGATGGGGGTTTGCTGGATTGGAGTCGTACGTTCAGCTGGACTGAGCGGTACGTCTGGTGCGGCGCTGTTTCCCGGATATCAGAATCCCCGCAAACATCGCGATTCCGGAGAGCATCAGGTAAGACAACGGAGTCTCACCTTCGGGCACCGATATATAGTTAAAATCACCTTGGTTTCTCCGATTGCGGATCCCTCCACCTACTTCAAACTGATTGGTAATAGTATTGAACAGCATGGAGTACACGATCCTGTCCCCATCGACTTTCGTCTTCCATGTGTATTCCCGCCAACCCTGTCCCTCGTAAGTTCCATGCCCCGCGTGACGGTCGCTTACATTAATCTTGCCAAAGACACTGCTCACGATAGAGACGGAAATATTGGAAAACTGATCGGTCTTACTATTGAACGAGAACGATCCTGATACCGTGCCGCCCTTAGAGACGCCCGTCAGAGCCGCATTCTTGAATTGGTCGATGGAGCCAGCTGACGCCGTCAGCGACATGGCCAACAGAAACAACCCGCAAACGCCAGCTAGCTTACCGTATCGTCTCATGACACTTCTCCCTATCATTCCTCACAAGTGCTCGCGCGAGTTATGATGCAACTCCTCGCGTCAAGCCGTAAACTTGAGAGCCGCGCGAACCATGCTTGTTCTTGCACGTCCCATTCCACAGGCCGCCTTACCTGTTACTTGATATAAAATAGTAGAAGTATCTGATAATAAATATGTTGGTGTGCGCTTAATTTGCCAGCTCCTTTGGCGGGGTTGATTAGCAGAAGGCAAACCTTTTGCACAAATTGTTCACCATCGTGTGGGGCGGACACACTTTGTCCGCCCAGCGGGAGAAAAGCTCCCCTGAATATAAAGAGGCGATGCGCCCCCCGCGAAGGCGTGGTTCTCAAAAAGCCTGTCCCGCTTCGGGGACGGGGCGGCGGAGGGAAACCTTATTGGGGTCACTACACCAAACGTCAAAAATCGTACGCTAAGGAAATTAGATCACTCGTTTGAGGCTGTAAAGGGCCGTAAGGGCCTGAATGAGCCTTTCCGAAGACGTCCTGAAGCCTGCCAGCTGTAGTCGCCGGTCAAGTTGACGTGCTCCCATCCGATGGGTGAGAGGTGGGCAAGAGCTTCGTCGTCGATTGCGATGCCATGCCCGCGCAACGCGGTGATGGCGCGTTCGAGGTAGACGGTGTTCCAAAGGATGATGGCGGCGACAATCAGGTTGAGACCACTCGCCCGGTAGCGTTGGTTCTCGAAGCTGCGGTCACGCAGGTCACCCTGCCGGTTGAAGAAGACGGCGCGAGCGAGGGCGTTTCTGGCCTCGCCCTTATTGAGTCCGACCTGGACACGCCTGCGTAGCTCAGGGTCTTTCATCCACTCCAGCATGAAAAGAGAGCGCTCGAAACGTATTAGGTTCGAAAGCGCTTGTCGTTCGCTCACGTTGGCTGACACGTTCTTCACCTTAAGGCCCTACACCGAGATAGGCGTAAAATTCCACCGTAGGCATGGCTAACCTAATGACGGTTTCTGCTGGCTTCCAACCAGCTATGCGTCCCGTATGAAACTCAATACTCGCTGATTGGGCAGTCCACGTGGCTGTTTTCTGGGCGGAAGCTGGTCATCTAGCCACGGATCCGGCGGCGTGGCGAGGTCCAGGGCATAATCTCCGAAGCGCTTGACGCAGCTTGTCAAGTGCGGGCTGAGATAATTGAGGTCTTCGGGCACGACGTCCTTTCCTTCCGCCTTCAGTTCCTGCAGAATTCGAGTCATGTCAACAACGTTATGGAGAATCACTGCGGAGGCCACGAGATCGTTGTACCGGAGCCGCTTCTGCTGCTCGTCCGGGTCGTTCTCGGCAATGACGCCCTCGCCGCCAAAGGAGAGCCACTTCGCGAACGCGTTGTAGGATTCGATAATATTTGTGGTCGCGGTGACCTCTCTTCTGAGCTTACTGTTGTTGATCCACTCCAGTAGATACATCGTGCGGACGACTCGACCGACTTCCTGGGCAGCGAGGAATATTTTGTCTTTTTCGCTGGCATGCCCCAACTTTCGAAGCAACATCACAGATGAGATCTTCCCGGTATGAATGGAGAGGACGACTTGCATGAGATGTTCCCACTGCCTCTCGATCACCGCCCAGTTCACCGACTGAGAGAACAAGGAGTCAATGTAGCGGAAACCATCCTCAGAAGGCCGGAAGAACAGCAAGTCCTTCCAGTTACGAATACGCGGCATAAGCTTGATTCCGAGTAAATATGTGAAGGCGAAGACGGTTGTCGTCTGACCGTGGGTATCGGAATGGACCGCATCCGGCTGAATACTCAACGTGTTCCTTAGCAGGCCCTCAATCACGTAGATAGCCTCCCGAATGCCGGGAGGAATGAAGTGGGCAAAATAGGCGATGTAGTTGTTTGCAACGTGGCGATAGGCCACAGCGCCCATTTTTCTATAGCGAAAATGGTAGCCGGCAAGAAGATTCTGCTCGTAAAAGTCGTATTGAGTTCCGTCCGTGGCGACCGTCTTTCCATCACCCCACGCTTTGGGCAATTCCAATTGCAGGTACAACTCGATCAGTTCGCGGCGCGCGGCGTCCAGCTTGTCAATGGACATGTGTCGCTGATTTACAAAAGATAGGGTGTGGGAACTTACAAGACCGGACATGTGCCGCGCGGCTTGCGCGGGTCCCAGGTTGCAGCCGAGGGCGAAGACGGTCAAGATATAGCGCTCAACGCGATGCGGCTGGAGGGAGAAAAGAGATTCCACGCGAATTGCGGCCGTTGCACATGCCGCACCACAGAAATGGTCGCCACGCATGATGGCAACGATTGTCCGCCATATGCGGGTGCGGGCCACGATCACTGACGAGGATATGCGCCTGGTTCTGTATTACTTGACCCAGTAGCGGTTGACGAGGACACAGTGAAGAAGCGAGCCGGGATTTTGTGTGGAGTGGTCTTGGCGAGTTGCGCGATGGCCTTCGCCCAGGCGCCCTCGAGCAGCCCGGTTCACGTGATTGAAGTCTTGGTGGACAAAGACAGCCGGTACAAGATTGCGGGCGAGAAAAAACCCGAAATCACGGTGAAGGCCGGCGAACAGATTCTGTTACGGATCACGGCGCGCAAGGGGAAATCGTGGAACCGGGATGGATCGATACACGGATTCTCGCTGCTTCGAGCCAAGGATCGGTCCAAAGTGCCGGGCTGGGATCTGTTACTGAAGCCGGGTACGCAGGAGTTTTCCATGACCGCACCGGACGAACCTGGCGAATACGTTGTGGTGTGTAGCGTAATTTGCAGTGAAGAGCATGAGGGAATGTTCATGAAGTTTGTAGTGACGTCGTAACTTGAGAGGAATATATGAAGCGAATCTCGATGGTAAGTTCGATGTGGCTATTGGCGCGATCGTTCGCGGCATTCGCTGGAGAGGAAGAGCCGAGAACGTTTCGCGGGGAGATTTCTGACAGCCAATGTGCACTCAACGTTCATTCCCTGACGCAGTCGCATCAGGAAATGCTGAAGTCGAAGTCCGGGGACGCAGGAAACACTCCGGGTTCATGCTCGCAATTTTGCATCGTGCACATGGGAGGAAAATTCGTGCTGGCATCCAGGGGTCACGTCTATCATCTCGACAACCAGGATCTGCCACGAGGCTTTGTCGGTGAAAAGGTGAAGGTCCGCGGCTTTCTGGATCCAAAGACCGAAATCATTCGTATGGTGAACATCGAGGCCGAGTAGATTCGGCCGGTAGGCAACCTGAAGCTGCTCACCGGCGGTTTCTTACTGCAATGGTTTGCCCTTGGTCAGACACGAGTCGGCTCTGCCGTCTGTAGAGAAGCGAATTACCGCCGATTCATCGCTGCAAAAGGTGCGCGTTCCAGAAGTTGGATCCGCAGGCACGGCGGTGACGCTGTACCTCGACGCCTGGGTTCCGTCGCACCCGCTGAGTGCGAAGAGGTAGCCGTTTTTCTTGCCGCTCGCAAGCCGCGGATCAATCAGCATTGCCTGGTGCTCCGTGACCCCGCTGCCGCCTCCCATGCCACCCAAGTCTGACAAGGCGCAGGTGAAACCATGCGCGGGAAAACTGGCGGCATAGGTTATCTCAGCCGTATTGAGCGTGTGGAGCCCGCCAACTGCCGCAGATTCATTGGCTGCGATCATTCCGCGCATTGGGGTGAACGTTGTCGGACCGCCTGCGGAGGCTTGGCCGCCCACCATGGTGGTGGTCGTGGCTGGTCTCGTATTGGTTGTCATGGCTTTCAGAAACGCGGGATCGGTCAGCGACATTCCGATGGTCATGGAAATGTCGCTTAGCCGCCAAGTGCCGGTTTCCTGCTTCATGGTAAGAGTGAGACGGAATTTCGCCCCTGTGGTTTGCGGCTCTCCATCTTTCGAGCCGTGAAACAAAAGTTCGATTTCGTCTTCATCGCCACGCAGGTCGTCACCTGCCACGTCGATTTCAAACTTGCTGTGGGCATCGGGATTCTCAAGCAGTACCAGGGTTGGCCCGGCTTCAAAGGTCTGCAATTGCTGCCCGCGGGAATTGAGCTGGCCGGTGAGCATCGAGAATCCGCTGAGCAGCG
This sequence comes from uncultured Acidobacteriota bacterium, assembly GCA_963838905.1. Taxonomy (GTDB): domain Bacteria; phylum Acidobacteriota; class Terriglobia; order Terriglobales; family Acidobacteriaceae; genus JABDBE01. The sequence continues at coordinate 257,008 of CAWITE010000007.1, read as the reverse complement.
ATGCTCCTGAGCTCGTACCCGCTTTGCGCATGGCCGCTCGCGTAGCCTGGGGCAGATGACTTTCGAACATTCCAGGCGTCTTGCTGAAAAACATCTCCAGCAGCGCCTGCCGTGCGGTTTGGGGCGCGGGTTGCGCGCTATCCGATGGAGTGGCGAACAGGCTGGTGCTGAGTAGCAAAGCAAACACGCTGGTGAAAATCGTGGCTTTCTTCGTACTACTCATGGCCGCACCCCGCTGCTGCTGATGATCGCAGGCCGCGTGTATGCGCGCCAGTTACATAAGTAAGGCGCGGTGGAGCGTTACGCCGAACTCTCCCAGTAAGGCGCCTCAGACTTGTGACTTGGGTCATGGTCCGCTGGTTACGGGTGTTCGAGGAGCCCCACCAACGAGCCATTGTTGAATCGCCGTCCATAGCCCAAACTGATAACCGTCGAGAACAAGTTGAAGGCTGCCGGGAGGAGAGAGAACATGACTGACTTTCTGCGGAAAACACAGGCAACGGGCGTGGTCGCGAACCTCGCGGAATACGTAGTGATGCTGTTCGTCGCGGTAATGACCGGGGTGAGCACGCTGCGATTGCTCGGAATCCTGCCCTAGTTGGACGGAGATGGATACAATTCCCGCCGCATCACCTGAGAAAGGCCCGGAACCGTGGATCTCCTCCCGACCGGGCCTGGTTTCTATTTAGAAGAGCAAAGTTGGAAAAAGTCACACTCTGTCTTCACCGGTCGCGCTTGATCGATGCGGTTTTCGTTGGTGGGATGTTCTGATTCAGCCGGAAGAAGTTGTTGGGATCGTAGTGCGACTTGACCTCGACGAGGCGATCCCACCGTTCACGATAGGCCTCAGGCACGCGGTCGTCCTCGTCGCCACTCATGAAGTTGACGTAAACTCCCGGAGTCATGGATGGCCGAAGCACTTGGAACAGATTGCGAATCCACGCGACGTTCGCGGCGTCCTCCGAGGCATCGGACCAGTTGGCCAGCAGATTGACGACGAAGGGCGAACTGCGGTCCCCAAATGCCGTTTCTCCAGCGGCGACCCGCGCCGCTGCTCCGCCCAGGTAAGCCAGCTCGATCTGAGTCGTCGGAGATGGGACGGTAGCCAGAGCCTGGACCATTTGGTCGATGCTGCTGTCGTCGAGAGACTTGAAGTAGCCCGACTTGGTGTAATAGTGGCGGCCGTGCGGAAACTCGTTGTCTGCCATGGTCTGCAAGGCGAGGTAGGACACAACCTTCCGGTTCACCGCGGGGGACAGGATATGGTCGAGATAGGCACGGCCTTCCTCAGGGTCGCCCACCCAAAGCACCGACTCACTCGCGACCGGACGTCCGCGGGAATCCGCCGGCACGTTTTCCGTGTTGGGAGCGATGCGCAGATTTAGGTTCCATTTCAACTTGTCGGGCGCATCCGGCATGAAATCCCTCCAGCGCCGCAGGATGCCGGAGATGTCATCGCCCAGGCACAATGCCTCGGCCAGGACCACGGATGTTAGCGGATGGAGTTTCACTTCGAACTCAGTGACCACTCCAAAGTTGCCACCACCTCCGCGCAGGGCCCAAAACAACTCGGCGTTCTGTTTCCCATTGGCGTGCACAATGGAACCGTCCGCTGTTACCAGAGTGAAGCCTTCAACGTTGTCGGCAGAGAGCCCATGCAGCCGGGTGAGCCAGCCAAATCCGCCGCCGAGAACCAGCCCAGCGGCTCCCGTGTGCGAGACTACGCCAGAGGGAAAAACAAGTCCCTCTTGCTGAGTGGCGACGTCGATCGAGCCGAGCAGGCAGCCGCCCGCAAACCGACCTCTACGAGCCTCGCGGTCGACCGATACGTCTCGCATTCTTGACAGGTCGATTACCAGCCCACCGTCGCAGGTGCTGAAGCCAGCGAGACTATGTCCTCCGCAGCGCACCGCGGTGAGAGCGCCCGCGGCGCCAGCTGCCCGGACGGCAGCCTGGACATCTGCGACGTCGGCGCAGCGGGCTATAAGACCGGGTGTGCGTGCCACCATCGCGTTCCAAATGCCTCGGGCATGGGCGTAGGCCTCGTCGTGGGGACGAAGTAAATCTCCACGGAACCGACCCTTGAGTGAAATAAACGTCTCTTCGATCGCTGTCTTCATACATTTCTTGTGTGGTTGCGGTTGCAAAAGTAATAGTGCTTAGGTCCGGCTTTGAACGTCTAATCATATTCGCAAGCAATCAAGATGCGGAGTCGTCCACTGACCCGATTCCGCATTCTAGGAAAGACCACCTACGAAAGACGAGCAACGGGAGACCAGTGAAACTTCGATACTCGTTTTGCATACTCGCACTTTTCGCGGCGACGCTCGCAGCTCAGACGCCCAAATCTCCGCTGGCCATCGAGCCTGACGCTCGTTTCAAGGCCGATGTCCTACTGGTGGTGGCCCACCCGGACGATGAGACCGGAGTCTCCGCTTATCTGGCTCAGCTTCTAGATCAACACAAACGCGTAGCCGCAGTTTATCTGACCCACGGCGAAGCCGGTCATAACAATATGGGGCCGGAACGGGCGATTGCATTGGGAGCGGTGCGAGAGATGGAGCTGCGGCATGCGATGACGAAGGTTGGAGTTGACAATGTGTGGTTTCTGGACGGCCGCGACACGCCCAGTCAGAATGTTTTGCAATCGCTGGCGAATTGGCACAACGGAGCGGCGTTGGAAGGAGTGGTTCGCATGGTACGGCTGACGCGCCCGGAGGTGATTCTGACCTGGTTGCCGGGATTTTTCATTGGCGAAAATCACGGCGACCACCAGGCTTCGGGCGTGCTGGCGACGGAAGCATTTGATACTGCAGGCGACCCTGCGGTTTTTCCGGCTCAGCTCGCGGCTCCTGTCCGCGTCAATGAAACCCTACTCGAAGGACTGCGGCCTTGGCAGCCCAAGAAGATTTACTACTTCTCCGATGCGCAAGAGCAAGATCAATTCAAGAATACCGGTCCGGAGTATCCGACTACGGGGATTTCGCCCACGCGCAAGATACCGTATTGGCGGATCGCAATGGAAGCGTTCGAATTTCACCTTACCCAATACCGCAGTTACATCGAAGGCCTGGAAAAAAAGGACGAACTGGATCAGGCGAAAGATTGGGGTGATCCGGTGCAGCTGACTTTCGGCAAGTCGAATGTCGGTGGGAGCGCCACCGGCGATGTTTTCGAGGGGATCACGCCGGGAGAGATTGCGTTTGTCCGACGGGTGGAAGAAGTGCCGGAGCCGCCATCCGGGCTTTCCGTGGGGCTTGCCGGTCCGTGGGGTTTCTACGCAATTTTCAGGCGGGCCCATGGCCTTCAGCAGCTGGCCCAGGCTCCTGTTCCTGAGATCGCAATCGCGTCGGGCACAAGCTTGCAGATTCCTCTGAGCCTGCGGAACAACACTGCTACGGCTAAAGAATTGACTTTGTCGCTAAGCGCACCCGAAGGATGGGTCACCCAGAGCGGAAACGGGAGCTACACGCTCCGTGCCGGAGAGCAGTTACCGGTACTGGTCACGCTGGACTCGCCAAAAACAGTTGAAGGCAAGGTCGACGAAATCGTTTGCCGCGCTCAAGCTGATGGACAAACGATCGGGACGATCAAGTTGCATGTGCGAAGACGGTCCGGAGGCCTGCCGCAGAACTGACGGCAGCCGTCGTGGAACAATCGCTATCCTCCCGCAAACCATGGCGAAACATTACTTCTTCTTGTTGCCAAAAAGGCCCATGATCTGATTCACCTGATTTTGTTGCTGTCCTGGCTGCTGGCCTTTCTGTCCTGTAACTCCTCCTAAGATAGAGGAAGCGGCGCCCAGGGGATTGTCTGCGGTCGGCATTAACCCCTTCAGTTTCATCTGAGCCATTTTCTGGACGTCGGGCATAATCTTCGGATTCTGGAAAGTACCGCCCACAATTGCCGGTATCACAAGCTCTCCCTGACTATTTGCCAGTGCAGCGCTCATGTAGTTGCCACCTGCCGCGCCACCTAACTGCTGGGTGAAGGCTTTGCTGAGCACGGCGGTCAACTGCATGTTCAGAATCTGGGTAGCCAGGTTCGCAGTGCCGGTTGCGCCTACATTGCCGATATCGAGTGTCGCCTGCAGATTGTTGGTCTGGGCGATCCCGCTCTTCACCAGAATGGTGCCGGTCATTTTCTGGATGTTGGTGAAGCCCTGGTCCTTTCCCGTCTGGCCCGAACCAATCATGGATAGCAGTTGGTGCGAGATATCCACGCCCGCATAGCGCACGTTGTTGAAATTGACGTTGATTGTGCCGTTCAACGCTTTCACGAGCTGGTCAGAGCTCATGGATTGCACCGGACCGGCGGCATGCATATCGACGGCGAGATTTCCTGCGCCGCTCATCTTGTCGAGTGAGGTCACGCCGTAAGCCTTTGCCATTGCGAGCAGATCGGGCAATGCCGCCTGCGGAGCGCGCAACGTGGCATCCACCTGGGAAGAATTGGAGGTGTAGTCCTTCACGGAGAATTGAACCGCTGCGGTGGTTCCACCGGAGGTGACATTAAAGCTGTCGGAGTGGATTTCGGTCGGACTTAGCGCGATGTTCACCGCCTTCACGGCGACCGGCTTGGCGATTTCCTTGCCGGAGACCTGGATGTCCCGGCCCGCGAGAGTCCCATTCAGTGCCGGCTTATCCGCAGCGCCCTGAGCCTTTATGTCTGCGCTGATCTGTCCATTCACGGTCGTGCCGGGAGCGAATGCGATCCCGGCCGCTGCGGCCAGCCTTGCGATCTCTGCGATGGATACATTGTTGGCTTTCAGGTCGAGGTTGAGCTGTGCCGGAGTGGGCTTGGAGTTCATTGTGCCGCTAACGGAAAGAGGGGTCGGCCCCAACTTGATTGCACCCTTGATGATGGTGAGCAGGTCGTTCGGGAGGTCGTCGCTGACATCGTAGTCCATGTTGATCGGATATCCCACATCGATGCCGTGCAATCGAGGCTTTTCTAAATCCATTTGCCCCTTGGCCGAGAGTTTCCCACTTTCACTGGCGATATCCGTGTGCCCGGAAAGCACACCATCGGTGTTCACCAGCGCCGGACTCTGCAGGAACTTCTGCAGTCCGGCGATCTCGACTCCTTTTAAGTCGAGCGTACCCTTGAACGGCGTCGCGGCGGGATTCGCGTGGGAGAGGGGGCCACCCTTCCCGTTTAAGCTAACTTCCTGGCTTCCGGCGCCGGGCAGGTGCACCGAAGCGTCGAGATTGAATGGAGAGTCGGGTGCGAAGTCAGTAAGCTTAAGATTAATGTGATCGTACACGGTTCGCGGCTTGCGGTCCTGCAGGTCAGTAATTGCGACCAATCCGTCGTTGATCGCCAGTTCGCCGAGCGAGAATTGCTGGCTGGACGAAGAGGAGGGCGTTGCGGGCGTTTTCTGGCCAATTGAGGCGAAGTTCCACATCCCCTGCGCATTCTTGATTAGTTCGACACTCGGACGCTCAAGGGCGAGCGAATCTATTTGTACGGACTTGCTCAGCAGGGGAAGCAGCTTGACAGAAACGCTTAGCTCCTGAGTTTGGACGAACGCACGAGTACCGAACTTCGGATCGTCTGCGATCGAGAGGTTGTATACCCGAAAACGTAATGGGAATAATCCCAATTCCATGTTGCCGAGCGCAACTTTTCGATCCAACTGTTGTTCGAGCTTTGTCTGGAGCGTGCCCCGGTAGTCGTTAGGATTGAACGTGGCTACGAATATGCCCACGGCGAGAACCATAACGACCAGTACGATTCCGATGACAATTGCGATCCTGCGCATGGAAACCTCCATTAGTGACCTGGATTCCGAACCAGCATTTTAGACTAGAGTGGCCGCGCAAGTCCGAAACTGGTGGCCTTGCCGAATCAAGCCAGAGGATACTTCAAGCATACTCTTCCCCAGCCGTTGGGTGACCTATCCCCATTGTGAGAATTGTGACGGCGAAGGGTAGACGACTCGACTCAACCCCGGGTTGTGCGCGAGGCAGGCTTTTGTTTCGGATGGGTGGTGTCAAACGACTGGAGGATTGATCCTGCGGTTGTCTACCTGTTTGCGGCGATGCCAGTCTTCGCTGGAGAGAATTCGGGGCCCCGCGTCTATCAGCCTAGGCAACATTTCGAATACCGATACCGGAGTCCACTTCGACCCTGCGCGGGTTCGGTATCCTCGCCGATTCAGTTCTTCTGCGATCGAAGAATATGGACCATCCTGGATGATCAGCTCCATCATTGCCTGGAGAGCCTCATTTTCACTGCGGTCTTCGACCAGGGTTAAACAGTCGGGGGCGATGCGCAAGCCAAAGGGCGGGTCTTCCTGGTCGTGCTCCTCGCCTGCTCTACTCTCTCCCGTAAGCACGTCGCGTTCCCACTCGAGCGCAATCAGCCTCCAACCCTCATTTTGAAGCTTGTGAATTTCATCCCAGGTGAGCTGGCCGGATGCAGACTGGCGGATACGCTCGGTTCGGTGCATAGAGTGGCCCCTTCGAAGCGGAGTGACGCTTCGGAAGGGCAAGCATTAATTTTGCCATCCAGCCGGAAAATAACCGCTTGTTCTTCAACTACATTGCGACGCTAGAAACCAAGTCTTAGATTTCGAGCGTCCATTTGTGGGATTTTGCGTCCGAAATCGGGGAGATCATTTGCAGCAAAGGCCAGGAGTCCGCGTCACGAGACCGGTTGCGCTGCCTTGGGCGCAGACTCCCGATTTTCGCAAAGTAACTCTTTGTAGCAACTACTCACTGCTCGATGGGACCTTTAAGATCTTTCGAGCGCAGGACGAACTCTACGTGTCGTTCCCGGTTCACACGAACGGTTTGGTATAGATCCATCGACTCGAGCGCGACTAACTTCTGCTCTCCGTCTGAACTCAAGCAATGGAGTTGTCCGGCTTCGACCCAGTAGTCCTGGGCCAGCCAGGCGGCGCCACCCTTGAGAACAATCACCGTGGACTGGCGTTCGGGAGACTGCAGTTCGTGGTGTTCCACTGGCTGAGCCTCGACTGGATGCTGCACGAAACTAACGGGCTGCAGGGTTGCGGTTTGACCTCGCGGAGCTAACGACGCCGGCGAGTAGATTACCGATGAAGATGCGTCGTAGCGGCTGGGGGAGACCCACGGGGGCATGGGGACCGAAGCCCTCGCGTTGGATGGCGACAAAGGAACTTCGATATCTTCCAGCAGACGCAAGGTTAGCCGGGCTTCACCTTTGAAGGAGGGGTAGGGCCCACGATTAGGCAGAGTGAGGATCTTGACCGGCCAGAAGACGGGCACCGCCCAGAGCGCGGCGTCCCTTTTCGGATGACCCTTACTGTGGACCTTGCCCTCGGCGTCGACTTTCAGATGGGGTGCTGAAATAACTTTCGCAGATAGTGGGTAGACCTGAGCGCCGGGAAGGATGATGCGATCAAAATCGATCTCAATCCAACCCTTGCCCACAAAGTGTCCGGGGTTTTGATAGTCCTGGAGGTGGCCGCTAAGTTCCGCGCCTCGGGGAAATATCGAACGCCCGAAGGCCGAGATGTGTCCCAGATAACAAAGCACAGGATCGCCGACCTGCGCGGTTTTGGACGAGAAGTTGGGTTCATCCAGGGTGCACTGCAGAAGCGTTCCGGCGGGAATGAGCTCATCATTGGTCACAGCTCGAGCTACGATGCTAGCCGAAACACACAGAAGAACTGCCAGAAGGAAGTACTTTCGGGTCATACGAGCGTCTCCTCGGGATCTTCGTTAAGGAGCGCGCCCCATGCCGCACTGCCGCAAAGCGGGGGGAATCTTACCACGGATAACGATGGAATACCAAGGCTGAAAGAATGTTGTTGTTGAGTTTCTCGCTTTGACGGGGAGGAGCCTAACGGTGGTTTAGGTCATATATCACTGCAAACACCGAGGCCCCAATGTTGAGCATAGGGGTAAGTCGCTCCAACTGATGATGCCCGGTTCTGTGGAAGATGTAGCTGAGCCCGATGATTCCCGCTGTTTCGCCAGCGAAATTGGCCGCCAAGCCCGCCGTGCTGCCGCTGAAAAGGCGGGTCACAGGATTCAATTCCTTTCCGCCATTTTGCAGGATGGACCGGGTCAGCGCGAAGTCAGCGGCGCTCAGAGCGGCGACGGTCGTGAATAGAGCCCGATTCTCGTGATCCCAAAATCTATGCGGGCTGGGTGCCTCGGGTAGCACACTGGCACTCGTCGGCGAAGCTGTCACTGCCCCGGGGGCAAACGAACCTGCATTGGGTGCAGCTGGGCTCGATGGAGCCGAGTTTTCAGGAAAGGAGCTAGGTGGGCCATCATCAAGTGTCGCAACAGAAACCGCTTGGGCAAGGCCCGCGCCGCTCAAAAGAGCCACCAAAGTCAGGCCTTTTGTACTCTGCCAAATCGCTGCTGATAAGAAACGGAGGTCCTGGAATTGCGGGTATCTCATGGGCTCTCGATTGGCCTGCTATCGGTTCCATCGCAATTCTGCAGCCTACGAGGGTTAATTCTTAATTAGTGCTTACTATCGCGGATTCAGGAATTTGCGCGGTTGAGGCATATCGATGGTCGAAAGAGTGTGTGCAAACTCTTGCACAAAGGTTGTCACCGGTTGTTTCAGCCGTTAGTTCCGGAGTCAGTGCGACAGACTCGGTAGAGGTAAACTGCTGTCCTGACAGGGCAAGCAACTAGGGGGCTTGGTTGAGGAGGGCTTGGTTGAGAAATCTATGATCGCGTCGAGAATCGGTTTGGGAGTGCTGCGCTGGCGATTGCGTGGGTGGGCTTTCAGCTTGGCACTCACCACCACACGGGCATATCGCGGGTACTGGCTAAGGGCAAGCACTTCCTAAGCAACTCATGGGCGTCCGCGGACGTGCAACAGCGCAGTGCAATAGCGTCACCCGACCCGCCACATAGCGTTAATCTGTCCTAGAAACCGAGCACATCTGCAGTCGATGGCTATAACGTGTACCGTAGCGGCGCATCGGGCGTGGTCAAGGTGAATTCCGCTCCGGTCTCCGGAACCAGTTTCGTCGACAATACCGTTCAACCGGGACAGACGTACTTTTACGTGACCAGAGCGGTGAATGCGCAAGGAACCGAGAGTACGTCCTCGAACGAGGTTCGAGCCGACATCCCGTCGCCCTAGATTTCACTAAATCGGGTTCGGGCGGTCCTTCGCCGGAGATCTCGCGAGAGCGATCATCTCAGATCAAATCAGCAAGCATCACGGAATTGTGGCCTCAGCCTCATAGGAGTAGACGCTTTCCTCGTCGTTGGAATTGACGGAAGTGGTCACGTAATAGTAAGTGGTTCCATCGGCGACGGACGTGTCCCAATAGGCGAGGTTTGGGTCCAGTATGGAATTTGATCTTGTTGTAGGGCCCTCCCGACTGAAGCCCACGGAAGACGTTATAGCTAATGACCTTCCGGGAGGTGCTGGCTTCCAGGAAAGATTGACGCTGTGACCCTGCGAGACCCTACCGACGCCGCTAACAGATTTCAGTTGCGAGAGGATCGGTCCCGGAGACATCCATGAAGGATGGGTTCCGGATGTCAGACCTGTCGCTTGAGGGGTAAACGTGACTAAGAATCCTTGGCGACCTCCAGGTGGAATCGTCAACGGGAATGAGAGTCCACTCAGGACAAACTCCGGATTGCTGCTCGTAGCAGAAGAAATCGTTGCCTGTGAGCTACCAGCGAAAAGGGTTCCACTTTGACTCGCGCTCGTTCCTACCTGCACCGTACCAAGATTCATGGCTGGCGGATCAACTGTGAGCTGGTCGTCATCGGTGCCCGTCCCCGTCAAACCCAACATCGGGGTCTGGCTCTGGACTCCGAAATGTCCGAAACTTGCGAAACGAACGAAATGCTCCCGTTCCTGGCGCTGATGGATTGTGGTGCAAAGATGGCGCTGAAGGTGAAGCTCTCTCCGCTCCCCAGGGTCAAGGTAAAATCGAGCCCGATAACCGCGAATCCTGTTGCTCGGGTGATGACCTGCAACAGCGTGAGTTCGGAATCGCCCGCGTTAGTGATCGTAACCATCCGGAACTTTTTGGGGCGGACAGCGACTTTCCCGAAAACGGAGTGGCGGGTGTAAAGATCAGATGTCGATTGGACGAAGCCGGCTTGCCGAGGGCGACGTCAGATGCCTGCGCGCGAGGAATTGATGCAGGCAGCATCGCGATCACGGCTGGAGCAAGGAGAGATCGAGAGGTGGCGCGGGAGAGTCGCATGGCGCGAGTTTTGTTGAGACTTATCGGCCCATAGAAAAGGTGGCGGTAGTACATCCTGGAAGATTCGAGGTGGAAACCGACGGCCCTTGAACATATGTATTTTCTTGTGGAAATCCACGTAAGACTAAAGAAATAGATTAAGTTCTACGAGGGGAAAAGCTCAGGCGAGGACGTCCGAAGCCGGCACCCTCCTCGAAACTGTGGACCGGAGGCGTTGCCACCGCTCCACTTTCGAGAATGTACCGGAATTTCTACCGAGCGGAGAACTACGGCGGCGGAATCACAGCCGTGGTCTGATTAGAGTAACCGCTCTCTACGTTGCTCGAATCGACCGAAGTCGTTACGTAGTAGTAGGTCGTTCCATCGGCGACAGTCGTGTCGGTGTAAAGCGTGCTTGCGTCCAGGACCGAATTGATTTTTGAATAAGGTCCACCCGACTTCACGCCACGATAGATGTTGTAGCCAATGATGTTCTGCGACGTGCTCGCGGTCCAGGAGAGATTCACGCTGTGCTGCGGTGGAGGGGTGCCAGTGGCGGTGAAATTTGCGACGGTCGGAGAATTCGAGGCATTGCTGGCAAACGATACGCTGCCCGATGCCGCGCCAAGTCCGGACGGTGTAAACGTCACGGTGAACTGCACGGGTTGTCCGGCCGGAATCGTAACCGGGAATGACAATCCGGTTACCGCAAAAGCTGAGCCGGTCACGTTATCGGAAGACACAATCACAGTCTGACCAGTTGCGCTGAGCGTCCCGTTTAGTTGGCCATTCGTTCCCACGATCACATTGCCGAAGGCCAAGGTTGTGGGAGACACGGACAACTGTCCCTGGGGCACGGGCGTACCCGTACCGCTGAGCGGTATGGACAGATTCGGGTTTGACGCGTTCGAGACAATCGCAACATTTCCCGAGAAATTTCCGGTGGAGGGCGGCGCAAAAGCGACGGTGAAGGTGTAATGCTGCCCGGGGGTGATCACCAACGGAGCCCATGGGGTCATACTGAAACCGGTCCCCGCCACCGAGGCCTGCGAGATACTAACGTTCACTCCACCGGTGTTGGTCAGCGTTTCCTGGAGTTGCAAGTGGCTACCGAGCTGAACGTTTCCAAAGCTGAGGCTCGATGGACTCGGGGTGAGTGCGCCGGCCGCCAAGCCGTTTCCGGATAGCGTAACGTTTAGGGTGGAATTTGAAGCGTCGCTGATGATCGCCAGATTCCCGCTGCTACTGCCCGCGGATGTCGGCGCAAAAGTAACAGTGAAGGACTGGCTCTGGCCGGCCGTCAGCATCAACGGCAAGCTCAATCCGGTCACGCTGAAACTAGTGCCCGTGGGGTTTACCTGAGTTACGGTCACCGTCGTTCCGCCAGAGTTGGTCAACGTCATGGGGAGGGCTTGATTGTTGCCAATCTGAACGCTTCCGAAGTTAAGGCTCGATGGACTTGGAGTAATAACACCCGCGGTCTGTGCGCCTCCTGAGAGCGCGATATTCACCGTAGCGACTGAGCCGGTGTTGACGATGGCCAGGTTTCCGCTGGCAGTGCCCGCAGACTGCGGTGTAAACGTAACGCTGAATGGCTGACTCTGACCGGCCGGCAGAGTTAGCGGCAAGGTCAACCCGCTCACGCTGAAACCGGTCCCCGTAGCATTCACCTGCGTCACCGTGAGGCTGGATCCCCCGGTGTTGGTCAGAGTCTCGGAAAGGGTTTGCTTGTAACCTACCTGCACATTTCCAAAGTTAAGGCTGGAAGGGCTCGGCGTAAGAGCACCCTGGGTCTGTGAGCCTGCCGAGAGTGCGACATTCACGGTTGGAGTTGAGCCCGTGTTGGCGACGGCCAGGTTTCCGTTGACTGTGCCCATAACCTGTGGAGCAAAGACGACCGTGAAGCCCTGGCTTTGACCCGATGCCAGAGTTATCGGCAAACTCAATCCGCTCACGCTAAAGCCCGCTCCGCTGGGCGTCACCTTGGTCACGGTAAGGGTCGAGCCACCAGAGTTGGTCATGGTCGCGGGCTGGTTTTGGTTATTCCCAACTTTTACGATGCCGAAACTAATGCTGGTTGGTGAGATTGCGAGCAGACCCGGCTTGGTGTTGTTAGGCGGCGGAGTAGTTGTAGTGGCCGCCTTGTTCGAGCTGCTAAGACCTTGGCAGCCCAACATCGTCGCAATAGCAAGAAGCACAACAAGCGCATTGCAGCGAGCAGCAAGCTGTCTCATCATAGATGACCCTGTTGCCTCTCCCCGATCTACTCATCGGGGCGAAAAAGGTAGTCTGAACTTCGATCGGAGAGTTGAATAGGTCGCGGAAGGACATGCCAGCAAACCGGCGAGGGCGGGTAACAGAACTTGCCTAAATCCACTGCCACGACTTAGCGATTGGACAACCCGTATTGATCCATAACAACGTACCGGTTACTGCGAATTGCCTGAGAAAAGACTGGCCGGTCCGACCTCAAGACGTGGCCTCTTGGGCAGTGTCCTTTCGTGCTCTTTTGATCCGGGCGTAACCGCATTTAGCATCGGGGCCGATCTCGAAAGTAACCGCACGCCATGGAAGAAATTAATCACGTTGCACAATCGGCGTCTTCGCAAGAGCGGAAGTATCGCCGCTTCAGCCTGCAATACCCGGTTCACCTCAAGGCTTACTCTGCTGACTTGATGGTTGAGTTCGAAGCCGTAAGCAGCAATATCAGTATCTGCGGCCTGCTCTTGGAGGCCTCTTCGCTGATTCCACGACATACCCCCGTCAGCTTCACTGTGACCGTGAACCACAACGAGCTTGGCCGGCGGATTCAGTTTGTGGGTGAGGGGAGAGTCGTGAGGGTCGACCCAAAGACAGGGGAGAACGTCTTCGCTATCGCGGTTGAGTGTCAAAGGCCGATCACTCAAGCCGACGCTTATCCCGCAGTTGGAAGTTGAGGTTGACTCGCGCCTTTACTCTTTCTTCTTTCCCTCGAGCCCCTCGAGCATCGCGCGCGCGGCCTGCAACTCCTTGCGCGTAGCAGGATCCACTTTGGGGTAAGCGACCTTTAGATCCTCCAGCGTTTCAACGATCGCCGCCGCCACGACCAGGCGGGTGAACCACTTATTGTCCGCCGGTACCACGTACCAGGGCGCGTGCGGGCTTGCCGTATGGACGACCATGTCCTCGTAGGCCTTCATGTAGTCGTCCCAGTACCGGCGTTCGCGCACATCGGAAGCGGAGAATTTCCAGTTCTTTTCCGGATGGTCCAGCCGGTCCAGGAAACGGCGCCTTTGCTCCTTCTTCGAAAGATTAAGAAAAAACTTGCGAACCACAATTCCATCGCGCGAGAAATAACGCTCGAAGTCGTTGATGTCCTGAAAACGCTCTTTCCAAATATCTTTGGTCACCAAAGATGGAGGAATTCTTTCGTTCTTCAACAGCTCCGGATGAACCCGCACAACCAGCACTTCCTCGTAGTAAGAGCGGTTGAAGATGCCGATCTGGCCCCGCTCCGGCGCGCGCCGCATGGTACGCCACAGGTAATCGTGACTCAGTTCTTCTGTTGACGGTGTCTTGAACGAATAAACTTCAACCCCTTGCGGATTCACTCCCGACATTACATGCCTAATCGCGCCATCCTTGCCGGCCGCATCCATGCCCTGAAAGATGAGCAATACGCCCCAGCGGTTCTGGGCGTAGAGCTGGTCCTGCGAATCGGTCAACGATTCGATGCCCTTGGCTAGAAGTTGCTCCGCGTGCCGTTTGGAATGGATCTTCCCGGTATCGCCGGGATCAAAATCCTTCAGCCGAAACTTCGTGCCATCTTCTACCCGATATGGCTTCACCAGTTTGCTTGCCCAGCTCATCGCAACCTCCATCTCCGCCACCTTACTAGACTATTCGACGAATCCTGCAGTCTATATCACGCCGAGACGATCCAGGCGCGGCATCTTTGCCCGCACGGCGGTCAGCCCGGTGCTGGATGAAATGGTGGCTCGAGTCGTCGAGGTTCTGAACGTGTGAGTTCCTTGCATCCGGTTGCAAACTGCTGCAACCCTCATGAATATTACGTTTTTGGTTACTTGGCTGGTTACTTTCCCAAACCTTCGTGCTACGTCTATGGCCCATTCGGGCGTTGCACTAGTGGTGTGGCCTTGCTACCTTGACGACATTGAGCCTCCCCTTAGGTGCTGTGGCGCATCTTCTCGGGGGTGAGATATGAAACTCGTTCATCTGTGCTACGCGGCGTTGGGGTTTGCGGTGGCTCGCTGGATCTTTAAGCGGGAACCCATGCCGATGGTTGATCCAGTCACTCGTTTCCGCTCTTCTGGCTTGCTGTAAATGTCACGGGCGTGCGGCGCCCTGTTGCGAGGCTACTTCGTCCCGCACGTCCGTGATTGTTTCACTCGCGAACCGCCCTTCCTCTAAAGTTCTACGACCAACGTTCGCCCCTCCGTGCTGATTCCTCGACTTGTTTCTGACTACAATTTGTACGGGGGAAAATGCCCGTTTTCGCGCGCGAATGTTCATGAGATGTCAGGGTTATTGCGGGGTCCTTTTGGTTTTTCTGGGAATGCTGCTGCCCGTCTGCGCGGCCGCGCAATCAGACGACCCCGTATCCCTGGGTGATCTGGCACGCGCCCTGCGCCAGAACAAAGACAACAAAGACAAAGACCCAAAGGAACCGGCAGCGCCGAATATCATCGATAACGATAATCTTTCGCAGGTGATTGATGACGTCGAACACTTCCGGCTTGGCGTGAGACCGATGTTTTCCTTTGACGGTGTGGGAAAAAACTTCCGAATGACGTCGCCCGATGGGACCTGCAGCCTTTCGTTTAACGCCAATGCTACCGCGCTGCTCACAAGTCCCTACGTGGCGCAGGATCTCCCGCAGAGTGAACTCGCGAAGCTCGATGGTCCCGCGAACATTCTTGGAGACACCCTGGAAGTTTCAGTTTACAACGCAAGCTCATGGAGCCTGAGAGAGATCACGATAGGTCTGACCATCGTGCGACGTGACGACACCAGCGCTGAGGAATACCGGGCCGCGAAGCTGCTACCCGCCGTCGCCGAGGATAACGCCCCAGCCCAGAAGCGTTCTGACGTGACGGTGCTTCTCCACCTGAAAGGCTCGACTGCTCCTTTCGCGACCACCGTCTATCGGGAAAAGCTGGATGCGACCCTGGAGGACGGCCAAGAGTGGCATTGGGCAATTGTGGAGGCCAAAGGAGTTCCTCCGAGTACAGTCGCGAGCGGATCAGCGGATCAAAGTAGCCCGATCCAATAGGGTCGGTGCGTAGATTTATCTAGCTGGTGCGCCGAACGTCTTCCGTTTTCCCGCTCTTCATGCTTCGGTAGGCCGCGTCGAGAACTTCCTGATTGCGCCAGCCTTCTTCGCCCGGAATCGGAAAGTCTGCTCTGCCTTCGACGGCGGCGGCGAAGCCATCCACCTGAAGCGCGTAGGCAAGTTGGTTCGAGACGGTTTTCGTGTCTACGACCGCCGCGCCTCGACGCCGCTCGAGATTGACCGGATGCTCTACGGTCAATGCATCCTCAGCGCGCAGGACGCCGGTTTCCCCAACCAGTTCGAGGGGTGTACGGTACTCGGCAAGGAATGAAACCGTGACCGTGGCGAGAGTGCCGCGCGAGAACTCCAGTAATAGCGCAGCCCCGGCTTCCACGTTGCCCGCTTTGCCGGCAATCTCGCGAGCGCTCACCCGGGTTACTTCGTCTTGAAGAATGAAGCGCAGAGAGTCAATGCAGTGCACGCCTACATCGGCGACCGGGCCGCCGCCGGCGACTGCGGGATCCTTGATCCACGTGCGGGCGTGCCCATGGGCGGCGGAAAAGGAAAATTCGGACCGTGCGAAAACCGGTTTGCCGATATTTCCCGCAGCCAGTTGTTCCCGGAACCATGCCGTGCTCTCCTCGAAGCGAAACACCTGCGCCACTCCAAGCAGAACTTTGGCTTTGCTGGCGGCCTCGACCATTTGCCGGCATTGGTCGGCGTTAACGCCCATGGGCTTCTCGCACAATATCGGTTTGCCACACGCGGTGGCAACCAGCACGTCCTGTAAGTGGAAGGCGTTCGGGGTGGCGATGAAGACGGCGTCAACCTGGGGAGAGAGGCACAACTTTTCGGCCGAATCGAAGGCTAGTGGAATATCGTACTGACGCGCCGACTCTTGCGCCTTCGACAGATCGCGCCGGGAAAGAGCGGCGACCCGGCAGTTCGTGGCGCGAGCGAAGCCAGGCATCAGCCGCTTTCCAGCGTGGAGTCCGAAACCGATGATCCCGAAGTTGATCATGGAAATAGTTATTGTGCGACCGACATGGAGACTGGCGGAAAGTCAGTCGTAGTCGTTTCGCCAGTCTCCGTAACAGCCCCCGTTGTGGCATCAATCGAAAACGCGGAGAGCATCTTCGCAGTTTGGCTGCCGGTGTACAGGAATTTTCCATTCGGATCAATCACCTCGAACAAGGGGGCGTTGCCGGCAGTGAATGGCGAACTCGTAATCTGCGTGAGAACGCCTGTGAAGGGGGTAACAGTGAACACCGATATATTGCTGGATCCAAGGTTGGCGACATACAGATACTGGCCCAAAACCGCGACCGCAGTTGGGGTGGTGCCGGTGGCATCCGTGCCCAGCAGGGTCAAAGCCCCGGTACTGGAATTGATGGATAGCACTGAAACTGTGTTGTCGACCGAGTTTGCCACATAGACAAAAGTTTCCGCCGGATCGACTGTGATCGCAAGCGGTCCGTTGCCCACCTGAACGGGGAGGCCGGCTACCGCCTTCAAGACTCCCGAGGTCACGCTGTACGCGAACACTGCTCCCACATTGCTGTTGAGCACGTAGAGGAATTTCCCCGAAGGAGTCAACGCGAACGCAAACGGATCGGTAAAGGTGGGGAACGGAGATCCGGAGACCTGAGTAAGAGCGCCGTTTCCTGAGTTGATGGAATAAACCGAAATACTGCTGGAGACTCGGTTGAGGGCAAAGAGAAGAGTGCCTCCGCTATCCATGGCGAGGGCCGCGGGAGTGAGTCCGGCAGGGGTTCGCGGCAGCACTTCCAGCAGCGAGCCCAAAGTGCTGTTGACTGTGAACAGCGAAATGTCGTTCCCGATTTGATTGGCGGCGTAAACAAACCGGTTCGAAGGATGCACCAAAACCGATGACGGCGATGTTCCTCCGGGATACGGAGATCCCAGTATGTTGGTGAAGGCCGCGGAATTGTTGTCAACCTTGTAGGCGGCCACCGCATTGGTGGTTGGCAGGGCGACAAAGGCAAGGTGCTGGTTCTGGAATGGTTGGGAAGACGACGATGACGAAGGGGAAGAAGAACCGCATCCCACAACCGTTGCCAGTCCCATTGCGATAAAAATCAGGGACGTTCGCTTGCCCGGCATCATCGAGCCCCTTCGGGGAAAATGGAAGTTTCGACAGGTCGAAATTTGGACAAATCTAAGAGACATGGTTTCGGAGGTTTCCGGGTTCGAGATGCAATATTATAAATTCAAAGCTTGGGACGCCGGCCAATATGTCCATGATGGAAAACCAAGCCGGTTGAGATGCGTATGTTGTTTTGAGTGGCCCCAAACGTGTTGGTATTCAGGTAATCTGCCTGGACGCGAAGGGTGAACCGCGGCGTCAGGTCCATGTCATAACCTCCGCCCACCGCGAAGGCGTGTCCTACACTCAGGAATCCATCCCTGGTTGCCGTCGCGATATTGACCGTGTCTTGCACTTTGCCAAAAAGGGCATGGGCGAAGATCGATGACTTGTCCCTTCGCAAGGTATACTGCGGTCCGCCCATATAGGTGTACAGGCTGAGTTGGTCCCCATAGTGACCGCTTCCGTCGGCCGTCAAGGTCCAAGTGGGGGTGAAGTTGTACGAAATCTCGCCGTTAAACCCGTTCAAGTTAGACCAATTCGCGTAACCGATCGAGGTTGATTCAAACCTAAGGTAGGAATAGCCGCCAAAGAAATCCCACCGGGCAGCGACCTGTCCCGCCGAAAGCGAAGAGCCGACTACGACGACCGAAAAGACCAGGAAGAGGAAAACTGCCGTTCTCTTGCAGGGGATGCCCACAGGTTCGATGGCCATTAGTATGAGAGTACCAACTTCCCTCCAGAGTTGTGCCTGCGTCGAAGGGCTTGAAGCAGCTAACCTTCGCACCGATTGCGTAGGAGATTTTAACGGTTTGTAATCAAGTGTTCGAAGTCCAAAGTCTAACAGAGTCGTGTTGCTCCTGGCCATTTCCAGACGACCGGGCGGTGACGCTCGCTTTGGAAGTTAGATGCGGGGAAAGCCAGCACAGATCGTAAGGCGAACAAGCCTCCTGACCAATCGTCAGGTCGGTTTTACTGTCGCTAGTACACCGAGCGGGTGCCAATGAATTACCGACACCAAATCAAAGGCCGTTACTTCTTGGTGCTGGTCTTTTTTTTCAACATCAGGGCGCTTCTGCCAGTAGTGTTCCTCATCAAGAATCCAACTCCACACGAGCGTGTTGCAATGGCGGGGATATGGGCATACATGGCGCTTAATACGGCGGGGATGTGCTGGTGCCTTTGGGACGTCCTGCCGGAGCCGCTATCCACTTACAACCGGTTTCAGAACTTCTTGTATCGGCGGCGGCCAGGTAAACCGTGGCTGCAGCGTTCCCTGATCGTCATCTTCGGATCAACCTGGGCCTTGGAATCGCTACGAGGTTCATGCAGGGACATCACGGACAACGAACGGGACCGGCGAACGTGAGCAACTGGATCATAATAGGTTGTGCGGCCCTTGTTCTCGTGCTGAAGCTTTGGCCGTTGCCGCCAGTAAAGGCAGGACCGCCATGAAGAATCCGATATTCTGGTTGGCCTTGGTCGCCGGTAACTCGGCAGCTGCCTGGATCATCGTGATCTGGCGCTACACGGGCAGGGAGCACGCCGAGGCCGTATTGATGAACTCGATTCCGTTGGTCCTCGTGCCCGTTTGTGCGCTGCTAGTCCTCGCACTCGCCGTCTGGATCGTGGGGCGGGTGTGGAAGCTGGCAACAAAGTAGCCTCTCCAGCAGATCATCTTGCCCGTTTATCAATCGTCCGTTATCCGTGGAGGCACCAATCCGTTGAAATCCGTTGAATCCGTTGAGGCACAATCCGTTGAGGCACCAGTTGACATCAGCCCTGACCCGTCCTAACATGCCGACAAACGCCGCTTCAGCTTTGGCATGATTGGTAAAATCCTCGGCCACTATCGAGTACTCGAAAAGATAGGTTCGGGAGGGATGGGGGAAGTATATCGCTCCAGCGATCAGCGGCTGGGGCGGGATGTGGCCCTCAAGATACTCAAACCCTCACTTGCCCATGATCAGGATCGCCTGCGCCGTTTCGAGCAGGAGGCCCGCGCTGCCGCTGCCCTCAGTCATCCCAATATTGTTGCGATCTATGACATTGGCATGCACGAGGGCGCCCCTTACATCGTTTCCGAGTTGCTCGAAGGGCAGACTCTGCGCGAGCGCTTGCTCAACGGTCCCATACTGCGGCGTCAGGCGATCGACTACGCCCGACAGATAGCGCAAGGTCTAACCGCGGCGCACGAAAAGCTCATCGTGCATCGCGACCTGAAGCCGGAAAACCTCTTCCTCACAAAAGATGGACGCGTCAAAATCCTCGATTTCGGTATTGCCAAACTGCTGAACTCCGCGTTTGACTCCGGGGCTGGTGAAGCGGGCTCGATTGCGAGCATGACAACCCAGACCAGGTCGGGCTCCTTGCTGGGAACCATCGCGTATATGTCTCCCGAGCAGTTGCGCGGCAAGGTGGTGGATCATCGCACTGACATCTTTAGCTTTGGCGCGATTTTTTACGAGATGCTTACCGGCAAGCGCGCCTTTGCGGGAGAGACCCAGGTCGACACCATGACCTTGATCCTTAAAGAGGATCCTCCGGAAATGATTCGGGAAGGTCAGGACATTCCCGCCGCATTTGAGCAAGTCGTGCGCCATTGTTTGGAAAAAGAGCCGGAGAACCGCTTCCAGTCGGCGCGCGATCTCGCCTTCGCGCTGAGCACTTTGGCGGAGGTTACGACCAGCGGGCAAATCCTCCGCCCTTTCCGCCTGGAGACTACCCACTTTGGGACGTGGATGCTGCGCATCATTGCTGCTTTGCTGCTGGTAACCGCTGCGATCTATCTGGGAATCCGGCTCAGGACGGTTCAGAATCCCGAATTCCGGCGCGTTACCTTTGAGCGCGGCACGGTTTACTCCGCTCGCTTTACTCCTGACGGGCGCACCGTAGTCTACGGAGCCTCGTGGAATGGCCACCCACTGCAGATCTATTCCACAATCCCTGACTCATTGCTCGC
Source organism: uncultured Acidobacteriota bacterium (assembly GCA_963838905.1). Taxonomy (GTDB): domain Bacteria; phylum Acidobacteriota; class Terriglobia; order Terriglobales; family Acidobacteriaceae; genus JABDBE01. Next base: position 236,502 of record CAWITE010000007.1, on the reverse strand, counting down.
CCGTCCGCTGGGTCTAAGTTCTGCTTATCTTCTGGGCATCTCGCGCAGCAGCGAACTGGCGCTCACCATGCGCGGGAGGCCTGGTTCCCGCCTCGACTTCGAGGGCGGAATGCTGGCCGATGCGCCCATGCTTGGAGGTACGCCCCGCGAGATTCTCCAGGATGTGGCGTGGGCAGACTGGAGTCCGGACGGACAGCTGGCCGTGGTGCACCATGTGAACGGACGCGACAAGCTGGAATATCCGATTGGCAAAGTTCTCTACCAAACCAGCGGCTCGATCAGCAACATCCGCTTTTCGCCCCAAGGAGACCGCATCGCGTTCCTCGATCATCCCAAGCGGTGGGACGACGGCGGTTCGGTTTGCGTCATCGATCTGATGGGACACAAAACCACGCTGTCGTCCGATTGGGGTTGGGAGTACGGTTTGGCGTGGTCTCCGCAAGGCAAGGAAGTGTGGTTCAGTGCCGTGGAAAACGGGTCGAGCAATCGTTCTCTGTGGGCGCTGAACCTCTCCGGACGCCAGCGCAAAGTTCTCACCGCGCCGGGCGGGTTGACCATGCAAGACATTGCTCCTGACGGACGTATTCTGGCCACCCTCGACGTTGAGCGGCTCGCCATGGAGTGGAGCGGAAAGGACAAACAGGTACAGGATCTTTCCTGGTACGACTGGAGCATTGCGAAGGATATTTCACCCGACGGCCAGTCGGTATTATTCGAAGAAGGCGCGGAACCTGCCGGGCTGAACAACGCGGTTGCCATTCGTAAGGTTGACGGCTCGCCGCCCATCCGTTTGGGTGACGGCACGGCGGACACGCTGTCGCCTGACGGTAAATGGGCAATTTCATTCTCGCGAACCGGGGCAGCGCGGCTCACTCTGCTTTCCGTTGGCCCAGGTCAGTCCCGTGAGATCGCTTTGCCGGAACTGGAGCGCCTTCAAAACGGCGCTCACTTCCTCCCCGACGGGAAGCGAATCGTGATCAACGGAAATGAACCCGGACACTCAGGGCGTACCTATGTTGTCGATGCCTCCGGAGGGAAACCTGTGCCTGTCACTCCTGAAGGCATCTATGCCACTCTGCCTTCGCCCGACGGAAAATTCCTCGCGGGGGAGACTGCGGACTACAAACTGGATCTCTTCCCACTCGATGGCGGCCCGGCGCGCCATATCCCCGACGTCGAGCCTGGCTACGTTCTGGCGCAGTGGTCCGCTGACAGCAAAGCGTTGTACGTCTACCGCACCGGAGAACTGCCGCTGAAGATTCAGCGCCTGGACATTGCCACTGGAAAGACGAAACCGGTTCGCGAACTGGTCCCCCCAGATTTGGGCGGAGTGGTCTCAATCGCGCCCGTGATCACCAACCTGGATGCCTCCGCGTTTGCTTACACCTACTACCAGACATTTTCGGTGCTGTATGTGGTTTCCGGACTGAACTGATGAGCGATGTCGCGGACGTCGAGTGGCCCAACAATCAGTTTGGCAAGGACTGCTGCAAGCTCACGAGATTTTGCGGGGCTATATGAATGAAGCCTCCGCGCGGGCTGTCGATGTCCGCGATGAGAAGGAACGAAATAGATACAACCAGCGGCAGAACAAACAGCAGGCCGGACTTTGCTCCGGTGCTCCGTGTTCCATACCCGATCAACAGGTTGCAGGAGACGGCGATAGCGATCATCAAATCCCAGGCGGCGGTCGGAATGCGATTCCACCATGCGGCCTGAGTGTATCCCTGGGAATTCAACACGTCGTTCATACCCGCAACGGCGAGAGCGATTACGGGTGACGGTTGCGCCACGGCTGGATCCTGCACCGCGGACCACATCTGGTTTTGTATTTGAGCCGTATCAGCATTAATCTGCCGAAGTTCGCGCTCATCGCGCGTTCGGTAAAACAAAATGCGCAGAGCGAGATACTTTCTCAGCAGCGTGCGCACTCCGGCTGCATTCGCGCCGGGAAAGAGCCCCGCCCGGACATATTCGGTACCAATCGCATTCGCCTCCGCTTCCTCGTAAGTCTTACGCAGATCGTAACGGCTTGTGGCCATCGAGAAACTGAATCCGATGATGAGGCCGAGCAACGTCAGGGTAGCGGCCTCGATGACCCCGAAATCTGCAAGCTGCTCCTCGGTCAGGACCCGCCGCCTGCGCCAGTAGGCACCGGCCTGCGCCGAGATCCACAGCACGAACAATGAGACCAGGAAAAAAATACGTGGATGGTCAAACATGCGCTCCTCCGCGAGTTCTAGGGCCAGTGGGCCAAGCTTTCGAAGTATACTCTCGCGGGATGGAGAGTTGGTTCGGCCCTCACGAGTTCACGGGAAAGTCCGAAAGAGTTCCGCTGCGGAAAGCTTGTCAAGGGGATAAAAGCGCTGTTTCCTCGATGGAGGAAAAACTCTTCCGCCCGCGTTTACCTGCTCCAATCCTCGATCTTCAATTGCAAGAGCTAGGCGCTGGCTTTGTCGGCGAGAGGCAGCATGGGTTCGTCGTTCTTTTTGAGGGTTGCGTTGGCGGCGGCTGCGTCCAGATCCAACTGCTCCTGGCCGCTCAGCACGGTTACTCGGCCGCGATATGTCTTCAGATGTTTTTGCGCCGTTTCAAAGGCTTCTTGAGCCTTATTCAAATTCTTGCCAACGTTCTCAAATTGGCTCTGGAAGAAGTCGAAGGACTTTTGAGCCTTGGACAATTCCAGACGGCTCTTTTCGAAACGGCTGGCGACTTCGTACCATTTGTGTACCAGGGCGATGGTTTGCAACGTCATGAGCAAAGAGTTCGGCGAAACCGGGAAGACATGCTGGAGGTTGAGCCAGTCGGCGAGCTCGCGGTTGCGGATCACTTCCATGTAGAGCGTCTCGCTGGGCAAATACATGAGGGCGATGTCGGTGGTGCCGTTTTCCGGCTGGATGTAGGTCTTGATGCGCTTCGCTTCTGCCTTCATGACTCGCACCAGCGCGACCCGGGCCTCTTCGATCTCAGCTTCAACATTGCTTTCAAACAGCGCCAACACCGCCTCACGCGGGAACTTCGCGTCAATGGGCAAGCGGCGGTCAGGGAACTGAATAATAGCGTCGGCGCGCCCGCCGCCCTCGGGCAACTGCGCCTGCATTTCGAACATGTGGGCGGGGAGGAAGTCGGCAAGCAGGCGTTCAAGGCTGGCTTCGCCAAACCGGCCGCGCAGGTGAGGCAGCTTGAGCAGATTGTTCAAGTCGTTGATCGAGTGCCCAAGGGCCCCGACTTCGCGGAGTTGTTCTTCCGCCGCTCTCAAGTGCTGCTGCACTTTTTCGAACTGGGCAAAACCTTCCTTGATGTTCTGATCGAGTTTTTGCTGGACCTGGTCGGTAATCGCAAGCAAGCGAGCGTCGACGCGGTCGCGGATGGAATCGAGGCTCTGAGCAGTCTTCTGGTTCAGGTGATCGAACTCGGATTTTAGCTGGGCTGTGGTCAGCGCGAGCGCGGTGGTCAGCTCGGTACGAACCTCGGTGAGCCGGCCTGCCTGTTCTTGCCGCCCCGCCTTCATCTGCTCCTCAACGGCGGAACGAATGGCCGAGAAGCCATCGCCCAAGCGGTCGGCGACCTGCAGGCCAATGGCCCCTTTGGTCTGCTCGAGCCGCATGGCCGTATCGGCTGTTGCCGAGGCGAACTGGGCGGACAAGGTCGTCTGCCAGGCCTCCGCCTGACCTGCAAGTTGCTTTAATGCTTCAAGTTGCGTGGAAGTGCCAAACCTTCGCTGGAATACCAAAATAACCAGTATCAGAAGTACTAGCTGCAGAACGAAAAGAAGACCAAGCAGGGGCGCGAAGAAAGTCAATTCGAAGTGTCTCCCTTGTAATGGTGCCTAGCTCGATTCTAGAGCGTATGGTCACAGAAACAAAGCTGTAAAGTTGGTCCCCCAAAACGTGATCCTCCCGGGTCCTGAACATAGGTAAGGCGAACATGTTTCGGGTCCCAACAGCTTGGCTGGCGGTGTTTCTGATCGGCGGAGCGGCTCCGGTGAAGGATCCGAAGTCGCCGCCTGCGAAGGTGTTGAATGTGGCCTCGGCGCAGCGGCCCTCCCCCAATGATTCAGCACCTTATGACGCCCAGGCCGAGCGCGAACTATTCAATCTGGCGAACCAGGCGCGGGCGCAGGAAGGATTAGCGCCACTGCAGATGGACGACGGGTTGACGCAGGCCGCGCGAGCCCATGCTGCGGCGATGGCCGCGCAGCGACAGCTTTCGCATCAATTTGCCAGTGAGCCCTCCCTGGCGGAACGGATGGCCGCAAACTGCACGCTGCATCTGGATCGAGCTGGAGAGAACGTTTCGGTAGCGAGCAGCGTCGAGCTGTCGCATCAAGGCTTGATGCACTCACCTCCGCATCGCGAGAACCTGCTCAATCCTGGCTACAACGTGGCTGGATTCGGCGTGGTCCATGCCGGAAACTCGCTGTATGTTGCGCAAGATTTCGGACACAGTCTACCCGCCTATTCTCCGCGTCAAGCTGGAGGCCTGGTCAGCGGAAGCATCGCCCGCTTGCGGCGGGAGAGCAACTTGCCGCAGTTGCAGTGGATGGATAGCGATGCTGCAGAGAGCGCCGCTTGCTCCATGGCGCGGTCCGATTCCCTGAAGAGCGTGTCTTCTCGTGGATCCTACATTGTTCGCTACACCACTGCGCAGCCGGAGATTCTGCCGGATGCGGCAGCCAAGGCGATCGAAGACCGCGCGTTGCATAACTTCTCCGTCGGAACCTGCTACGCGCGCAGCAGCAGCTATCCCAATGGCGTGTATTGGGTAACATTGGTTCTGCAGTAAGGTGGTCTCCGCAGGCAGTCGCCTTCTCTGTGCTAACCTGCAATTCTGCAACTCTTCACTCTATGGAAACCCCGCGGGAGATTCGCGTCGGCACGGCCGGCTGGAGTTATAAAGACTGGGAGGGAGTGTTTTATCCGCCGGGGATGCAGCGCCAGAAACGCCATGCGCTGGAATTTCTGGCGCAGTGCTTTGATGTGGTGGAGATCAACACTTCTTTCTACGGCCACATCAAACCGGAATTGGCCAAGCTCTGGGTGCGTAAGGTGGACGCGGTGAATCCGAAGTTTGTGTTTACTGCGAAGCTGCACCGCTCGTTCACGCATTCTCCAATTGCGGTAATGGAGCCGACGTCGGCCGCGACCATCAAGCCCAACGATGAAGACGAGAGGCTGGCGCGCGAAGGCTTGGATGCGTTGGCATCGCCTGGAAAACTGGGCGCTCTGCTCATTCAATTTCCGGTTTCCTACAAGAACACACCCTTAAACCGCGAATATCTGGAATCGTTGTTGCGCCAGTTCATCGAGTTTCCCCGCGTGGTGGAAGTGCGCCACGAAAGCTGGAACAATCCCGAGACGCTTAGCTACTTCACAGAAAGAAATGTCGCCTTCTGCAATATCGACCAACCCCTGATCGGACGCTCGCTCGGAGCAACAGAGCACGTCACCTCGCCGGTCGGATACGTGCGACTGCACGGACGGAACTACGATCAGTGGTTTGAAGCCGAGAGGGGCGCGGATCGCTACAACTACTTTTATAGCGAGGCAGAATTAGCGGGATGGAAGGAGAAGATCGAACGCATCGCCAAAAAGGCTGAAGTCACCTACGTGGTCGCGAACAATCACTTCGAAGCCAAAGCAGGGGTCAACGCGCTACAGTTGCGACACATGTTAAGCGGACAGCGAGTGAAGGCGACGGAGACGCTGCTGAAGCAATATCCCGAGTTGAGGAGCATTGCCGATCCGATTGGGGACGAGGCGTCGGATCCTAATTTGTCTCTGCTGGCGTGATTGCACGAGCGAGACGCTCGCGTCTACACTTTCGCAGTTTCTTCGGAGCGGGCGGCGTAGTGGGACTCGACGTATTCATCCAGGATTTTGATGAACTCGGCAACGATGTGATCGCCCTTCAGCGTGGTGAACCGGCGGCCATCCACGTAGACCGGGGCTTTCGGCTCTTCGAAGGTGCCGGGTAGGGAAATGCCGAGGCTGGCATGTTTCGATTCGCCGGGGCCGTTTACCACGCAGCCCATGACCGCGACCTTCATTTCTTCGACGCCGGTATAGCGATCTTTCCACATTGGCATCTGCTCGCGAAGGTAGGACTGAATCTGCTCCGCCATTTCCTGGAAGAACGTACTGGTGGTGCGGCCACATCCGGGGCACGCCGTGACCTGCGGGGTGAAGCTGCGAATGCCCAGCGACTGCAGGATCTGCTGCGCCACACGGACTTCTTCGGTGCGATCGCCGCCGGGGGCGGGCGTTAGAGAAACGCGGATGGTGTCGCCGATGCCTTCCTGCAGCAGAACTCCGAGGGCGGCGCTGGATGCGACTACGCCCTTTGCTCCCATACCCGCTTCGGTCAGCCCGAGGTGCAGCGGATAATTGCAACGTGCGGCCAAGGAGCGGTAAACATCGATCAAATCCTGCACGCCGCTGACTTTCGCGCTGAGAATGATCTGGTCGGCGCGCAAGCCGCACTTTTCGGCGAGTTGGGCAGAATTCAGCGCGCTTACGACCATCGCTTCCATTGTGACTTCGCGGGCGTCTTTCGGTTCGGCGAGCCGCGAATTCTCGTCCATCATGCGGGTGAGCAAAGCTTGATCGAGCGAGCCCCAGTTCACCCCGATACGGACTGGCTTCTGATTCTCGACCGCGACTTCAATCATGGTGCGGAAGTTGGCGTCGTCCTTGCGCCCGATGCCCACATTGCCGGGATTGATGCGGTACTTGGCCAGGGCTTGGGCGCATTCGGGATACTTCTTGAGCAATTGGTGTCCGTTGTAATGGAAGTCACCAACGATGGGGACGCTTATCCCCTGCTTGTCGAGCTGGTCGACGATAGGCGCGACCGCTGCAGCGGCTTGTTCGTTGTTGACGGTGACGCGAACCAGCTCCGAGCCCGCCCGCGACAAAGCAGCGACTTGCTGGACGGTAGAGGAAATGTCCGCTGTATCCGTATTAGTCATCGACTGCACCACTACCGGTGCATCGCTGCCTACGCGGACGCCATCGATCGAACACGTAACGGTTTTTCTGCGCTGAATGTTTGCCATGCGGAAGGTCTAGTTTAGCACGTACAGGTTGGAGGACGGGCGTCTCCCGTCCGGCCGGGCGCGGACGCCCGGCCTCCATATTACGGCAGTCTGTGCATCATTCCGGGTAAGGTTTTCTGAAGATCGTTAAAGATGACCATCACTGCGAATAGAACCAGGAACACGAATGCGGCCTGATAGATGCGCTCTTTGATCTGCAGGCTGATGTCACGTCCCATGATGCTTTCGACGAACAGCAGCAGGATCACGCCGCCATCGAGGATGGGGATGGGCAGCAGGTTGAAGATGCCAAGGTTCAGGCTGATCGCGGCGGTCAGCGCCATAAGGGGGGTCCAGCCTTTTTCCGTGGCTGCTTCTCCGGCGGCGCGGCCAATCCCGATCGGACCTTCGATGGTCCGGATCGAGATCTTGCGTTGAATCATCTTCTGTACGAGTTCCAGGATCAGGAGCGAGCCTTCCTTGTTCTGCTCGATCGACTTGCGGAAAGCAGCGGCCAAGGGCAGGGCAGTTACTTTCATTGGCAGGCTGCCAAAACCAACACGATAGCGTTTCTCTTGCTGGCCGGGGACGTCGGCCAGCACCGGCTGCATGGTGAAAGTTTTTTCCTGGCCATCGCGACGGACCGTAATTTCGACTGGCTTGCCCTGGGTGCGCTTCAAAGCCTCGATCATGGCCTCGATAGCAGGGATTGGTTGGCCATCGACGCTCAGGATTTCATCCCCGATTCGTATTCCAGCCTTCTCCGCTGGCATATCCTTTTCCAGTTCTGTAACCGTGACGCTGGGCTCTTTGGGAACCCATCCCGCGTAGCCCATCTGGTTTACGCCGTAGGCTTCGGGCACGATGGTCTTGTCAAAAGACTTTCCGCCGCGCTCGATGGTCACATCGAGCGGCTGATTCGGACTCAGGGCCTCTTTGGGGTCAACTTGCTTCCAGGTGGGATTCTCAATCCCGTCGAGGCGGGCGATGCGATCGCCAATCTGAATTCCGGCTTTCGCCGCAGGTGTGTCGGGCAACACCCAGCCGATGACCGCGGGCTCGTCCAGTACCGCTGGATATTCGTAGTGCACCAGGTAGACGAAAGTGAGCAGGCCAATGGCCAGCAGAATATTCATCGACGGGCCAGCGATAGCGATCAGGAAGCGATGCCAGCGCGGGTGCGACAGGAACTCGCCGGGATCGCCGGTGCGCTGATCCATGGGATTCTCGCCGCTCATTTTCACGTAGCCGCCAAGAGGAATGGCGCTGATACGGTAATCGGTGTCGCCGCGGCGGAAACCGAGAAGGCGCTTGCCAAATCCGATGGAGAAAACTTCAACTCGCACGCCCAACAACTTCGCGACCGCGTAATGGCCGAATTCATGGATCAGAATCATGAATCCCAAAACCACCGCGACCGCGAGCACAGCTATCAGAAATCCCGACATATATTTTTTGATTATTCCCTTCGATAGGTGGAAGCTGTTCGCGCCGCCCCGGCATAGCCTAACTGCTCTATTTTTTCGTGGGCGATCCGGCGGGCTTCCGCATCTGCTTCCAATACCTTATTTATAGATTCCAGCTTCCCGACTTTCGTTTCGGCAAGAACCATTTTAATTATGTCAGGAATCTGGGTAAAACGTATACAACCATCGAGAAATGCGGCCACCGCGACCTCGTCGGCGGCATTCAATGCAACCGTCTTTGCGCCCCCAGCCTCCGCTGCCTCATAGGCCAGACCCAGGCAAGGGAATTTTCCCATGTCCGGTGGTTCAAAATCGAGGTGTCGTAAGTCCATGACCGGGAAGCGCATATCGGATTCGATACGTTCTGGAAATGTCAGAGCATAGAGGATCGGCAGCCGCATGTCGGTCACTGAGAACTGAGCAAGTATGCTGCCATCCACAAATTCGACCATGGAGTGGATTGTGGACTGGGGATGGACGATTACCTGCACCTGGCTGGGAGGCAAATTGAACAAACGGCACGCTTCAATGACCTCAAAGCCCTTGTTCATCAGCGTGGCGGAATCGATGGTGATGCGACGCCCCATCTGCCAGGTGGGATGGTTCAATGCCTGCTCGACTGTGATTGAGGAAAATTTTGACGCTGGAGTGTGAAGAAATGGTCCACCGGAAGCGGTCAACCAGATCTGCCGAACCTCGTTCATGCGTCCACCCCGCATGCATTGGTGTACCGCATTATGTTCGCTGTCGACCGGCAAGAGAGGTTTGCCTTGACGGCGGGCTTCGGCGGTAATCAGTTCTCCGGCGGCGACCAGACACTCCTTGTTGGCAAGCCCGACCGTCTTACCCGCGCGTACGGCTTCGTAAGTGGCTTCTAGTCCAGCCACGCCGACAATGGCGCTGACTACGAAGTCTGCTTCGGGGTGAGTGGCAACTTGTACGGTTCCACCCGAGCCGTAAACAATTGAGACTCCAGCTACGCGAGCTTTTTTTAGCCGAGTGCGAAGGCTTTCGGCATCTTGCTCATCCGCAACCGAGAGCAACTGTGGCGTCCATCGCCGAGCCTGCTCGAAGGCGGCATCGATATTCCGGCCTGCAGCCAGAGCAATAACTTCGAAGCGTTCGGGATAGGCTTCAACGACGCGCAACGTGCTGCGGCCTATCGAACCGGTCGAGCCCAGGATGGAAATACGTTTCATGATACGAAATTCGAGAACCACAAAGGACACGAAGGAAAACACTAGACGGCGACTCTTGTCTCAGTTCGTTTCGGTTCCTTTGTGTGCCTTCGTGTCCTCTGTGGTTAAAGCCTTTGCTTACTGCATCACCCGCCAAGCCGCATAGTACCATAGCACCGGAGCGGCGAAGAGCAGGGCATCGATGCGGTCCAGCATGCCTCCGTGGCCGGGGAGAATCGTCCCCGAATCCTTGACTCCGGCTCCGCGTTTGATCAACGACTCCACCAGATCGCCCAGTTGCGCCGCGATGTTGATGGCCGCCGAGAGTAGCAGCGTGGGTGCTAACGGCGGTTTCTGCAGCGCAAAGAAACCATCACGCCGTTCGATGAGGTGCGCATTCAGCAGTGCCGTGCTGATCGGCAGGGCATAGTTGTACAGCAACATTCCCACCACGAGACTGGCCAGCAGGGATGCCAGCGCTCCCTCCCAGGTTTTCTTGGGGCTGATGCGCGGCGACATTAGATGACGGCCGAGGGAACGTCCCACGAAGTAGGCAAAAATGTCTCCTGCCCACACCAGCAACAGCAAATACAGAACCAAGAATGCTCCCGACCACTGTTCGCGCAATTGCACTAGAAATCCGAGAGGCAAAGCGATGTAGACGAACGCGAAAGCCGAAACCATCGCCGCTGGAAACGAGCTGCTGAGGTTAACTCGCCGCATGGCAATCGTGAGAAAAACAAATGGAGCCATGGCCGCTGCGAATCCCGCGCTATAAACGAAGATCGCGGTCGAGAGCAGGGGCTGGCCGCTTCCTGGATTGATGGTTAGAAGCAGGAAGAATAGGCCGACAAAAATGTAGGTTGGCCAGCGTAAAGGCCGGATGCCGGACGCCTCGGCAAGGTTGAGTAGTTCCTGCACCGTGAGCAACGCGACCAAAGCCGCAACCAACGCGAGCACAGGCACAGGGGCGCGCAGAACCAGCAGCAGGACAATGGGAATCAAAACTACTGCGGTGAGGATTCTCTTGAGCAGATGCAAGAGCCTTAGCTCCTGCCCGTCTTGGTGCTATGGGCCTCGGGAGAGTGCGCTCTCGTCCGAGGATGCTCAGGGACATGAAACCGAGAGGCATCGCTGGCCAGACCGCCATACCGGCGCTCGCGTTTCTGGTATTCTGCGATGCCCTCGAGCAAGTGCACGCCGCGGAATTCAGGCCACAGCGTAGGAGTCACATAGATTTCCGCGTAAGCCAGTTGCCACAGCAGAAAATTGCTCAGCCGCATCTCGCCGCTGGTGCGAACCACCAGATCGGGATCGGGTAAGTGCCGAGTATAGAGATGACGGGACACGGCGTCCTCATCGATTTCCAGATGATCCAGGCCGCCATTGCGCGCGGCAGCGTCCACAATCGAGCGGAACGCATCCACCAGTTCGGTGCGCGCACTGTAGTTGAGCGCGAGAGTCAACACCATGCCGGTGTTGTGCTCTGTGGCTTCGCGCGCCCACTCCATTTTCTCCTGTACCGAGGGCGGCAGTTCGTGCTGGCGGCCAATATATTCCAGGCGAATATTGTTCTTGTTCAGCGTGGGTACTTCTGCCTTCAAATAGCGGCAGAGCAAACCCATGAGGAAATCGACTTCGCCGGGAGGGCGTTTCTTCCAATTTTCCTCGGAAAACGCGTACAGCGTAAGCGCGGGAATGCCGATGTTGGCCGCGGTTTCAACCGTCGAGCGCACGGACGAGACCCCGGCGCGGTGTCCGGCGATGCGCGGCAGATGGCGCCGCCGCGCCCAACGGCCGTTGCCGTCCATAATAATGGCGATGTGTTTTGGGAGCCGCTTTGGGTCCAGCCGCAAATAAACTTCCGCTTCTTTGCGGTCCAGCCCGGCGGGAACTGTTGCTTGCAAGCTAGCCTCTGCTGTTGGTTGAAGCTAACACAGCAGGGAAGGCGGTGGCAATGACACCAAAGAGCCCCATGTGGGTTGACATGCGCGGCGGCTCGGGCATCAGCACTTCCGAAAACGCGAATGATCAGGCAGCAAGTTTAGGAGTGCAGTGACATAGAAGTGGCAGCGATGCGACCTGCTCCAGATGAAAGTCATTTCACCCTATCGCGAATCGAGAGAGGGGGCTTATAATGGGCGCCGTTTTTGAAATCCCGGTCTACTACCGCCGCAATGATCGTGTTTGACGCGCCCGGGGTAACCGAGATTGGCGAGCCGGGACGGAGCACCGCACAACCAGGCCATCAGGAGAAACTTCATGAAGCATTCGCGCGCTATAACCGTTACTGCGCTACTCGCCGTCTTAGGCTTGCCTTTTGCGATGGGGCAAAGAAAAGACGAGATCCGTGACTTCCCGCCCGACTTCCATCAATACATCCGCGAAGCTCTTCCCGAGGACATGGTTCCTGGGGGTGAGTTGGCCCTGCCATCGCAGATCCTTGGGATCGGCGGGCTGGCGAACGGCATCCTGATCAGGGATGTTGTCATCAGCAATACGGACAAGAATCTCAAGAATACCAACCGGGCGAGCAACAGCGAACCTAGCATCGCCATAAACCCAGCCAATCCCAAAGAGATCGATATTTTCGCTTTTACTGCCGGTTGGGGAGCAGACACGCCCATCTGGCACTCCACGAACGGCGGAAACATTTGGTCGCTCGACTCTACCATTCCCAACCCAACGGGCTTGTCAGAGTCCGGGTGCCCATGTGACCAAACTCCTGACTATGGCCGCAACAATCGTTTGTCAGCCACTTTTCTTGATACAGATCGCTTGGGCATCGACGCCTACAGCGGGACCACGACCGATCCCACTTCGGCGGCAGCCTGGAAATGGTTCGTCGAGAATGGCGTGGCGCAACCCACCGACCAGGTTGGAGAAGGCGGTACCGATCAGCCTTGGTTGCTGGTAAACCACGATCCGACCACGAAGTCGCAGGACGATGTTTACGTTGCGTACGACAACTTTGACGGCGCGCCAGACATGCGCATCGCTGTTGCTGCGGGAAGCGATCCGCCGGATTTCACCATCGATAATCTGGCGGGATTTTCGCAGGGAGAGATCAATCCGGGCCAGCGTCTTGCAGTCGATCCCAATAGCGGCGCGGTCTATACTCTGTTTCAACAGTGTCCCATCACGGTTGCGAACTGCAACAACATCGCCGCCGATCCGAAGACCATCCACTGGTTCTTGAATCGCTCGACGGACGGTGGCCACGCTTGGACCTTAAACGGAAGCTCCACCGGAATTCAAGTAGCTACTGGACAAAGCACTCAGCCGCAACCCAAGTTTGGGACGGTGAATGCTCTTCTCGGAGGAGTCAATCACGTCGCGGTCGATCCGAACAATAGCGACGTTTACGTAGTCTTCGGCAACCGCGATGCCAAAACGGCCAACAACCGGCTGAGCATTGTTCGCCTAACCTCGAACGGCAAGGGCGGTCTTAAGATTGGCAAGCTGCACTTTGTCACCGGCCAGGTGCAAGCTGCGCTGCCTTCCATGGCCATTGCGAAGAACAGCAGGGGAACCATCGGGATCCTCTACATCGTCTATAACGGACTCGACAAAAAAACCGGATTTCCGACCTACACCGCAAACCTGGCGATCAGCGACAACCACGGCCTCACATTCACCACCCATCCACTGGAGAAGTTTCTGTCACCCGCCAAGGACGATGGTGATCAACGCCAGCGTGTCTTGGGTGACTACGAGCAACTGAAAGCGGTGGGGACGACCTTCTACGGAGTGTTCCCAGGAAACGGCGTGCCCTTCGGCCGTCCTTTCGCCAACATCGATCCCATCTTTTTCAAAACGACAGTAAGTCAATAACGCTCGGTTTCGGCCCTGAGGAGACGAGTCACTCCTCAGGCGTCGCCGAAGCCGCGTCCTGAAATGGGGAACACAGTTCGGCTCGCACGCATGAGCAAGGCGGCCACGCTGCCCGCGTTATCGTTCGCGGGCGTCTTCAGGCACCACTTTCAACTCCAGCTTCTCCGTGTGCCTCAAGACGGTGAGAACACTGCATGCTCCCACCGTGGCATCGGTCAGCAGACGATGCAGGTCGTCCACGCCCGCGATAGGTTTGCCATCCATAGCGACGATTACGTCGCCCTCCCGCAATCCTGCTTTCTGCGCCGGGCTCGCCTCCTCCACCGAGGCGACGATCACGCCGCTCGCACTGGGGAGATCGTAGAAGCGCACGACGCGGCGAAGCAGCGGCACGGTCTGGGCCTCGACGCCGATGTAACTGCGACGGATTCTGCCCTCGCGCAGCAGTCGTCCGGCAACGAACTTCGCGGTATTGATTCCGATGGCGAAACACAGTCCTTGCGCGCCCATGATGGTCGCCGTGTTCACGCCCACCACGCGCCCGTCGGAGCTTACGAGCGGACCACCGGAATTGCCCGGGTTGAGCGAAGCGTCGGTCTGAATTACATCTTCGATCAGCCGCCCGGAGTAGGAGCGCAAAGAACGTCCCAAAGCACTGATGACGCCGGCGGTGACCGTGTACTGAAATCCATAAGGATTGCCGATGGCAATGGCCAATTGGCCTACGCGAAGTCGCTGCGAGTCTCCGAGAGGAGCGGCCACGAGATGAGGAGCGTCATTGTTAGGCAAACCGATGCGAATCACGGCGAGATCGGTCGCGGGATCGTCGCCGATAATGTGGGCAGGGAAGCGCTGCCCGTCGGAGAGCGAGACATCAATTCGCGTCGAGCCGTGTACCACATGGCTGTTGGTCAATACGAGGCCATCAGGCGTGAATACAAATCCCGAACCGCCGCCCTGACGCTCGCGCGGCTCGCCGGAACGGGTCCGGGCCGCCTGCGCGACATCGATTTTCACCACCGAGGGACTGATCGCTTCCGCGGCGCCGACCACGGCTTGCGAATAAGCGTCAAGCAAATCTGCGTCGTGAAGCCGGGCTGCGACGGAGGTTTGGGCAACTGCTTCTGAGTAATCGGCCAATGGAAAAACTTGCTGAGCCATAGCTGCTAGATGAGATCAACGGGATTCTGGATTCAAGGCCCGGCGCATGTCTCCGCGCACTCTGCGGGTGTTCTCAGCGACCTCTGCGTTTCAAGGTTTGAAGATTTCCGCAGACGGAAAATCTTGGATCGCAGAGACCGCGGAGAACACCCGCAGAGCGCGCGGAGAAACTCGGTAGAGGACGGCCGCGACATCACCTGACCTGACCCGCAGTTCGATTGCGTATTCCGCGCCTTTCGATTAAGCTGGCCCCACTTGGGGCAACTTACGCAACGACAATTCCTGTTCCCCTAATTCAAAGGAGGATCCGTATGCGACTTCGCGTATCCGCTTTGTGCGGCCTGTTGTTGTGCGTACCGTCGATTGCTCAAGACCATTCCGCTCACGGTCAGTCCAAGCCTGCGACCCTTATGACGGGAGTGGGAAACGCTCGTCATCCGGTTTCCACGAGCAATCCTGAAGCTCAGGAGTTTTTCGATCAGGGATTGCGATTGATTTACGACTTCAACCACGAGGAGGCGGCCCGCTCGTTCCAGCGCGCGGCTGAACTGGATCCGAAACTCGCGATCGCTTACTGGGGTATCGCGGAAGCCGTGGGACCAAACTATAACGATCCGGCCAGCGAAGAGCGCTTCAAGCTGGCCCACCAGGCCATCCAGAAGGCAGTCGATCTCTCAGACCATGCCTCGCCCAGCGAGCAGGCTTACATTCAAGCCATGGCCAAGCGTTTCCCGGCAGACCCCAAGGCGGACCTGAAAAAGGCGGCCGAGGACTATCACGACGCCATGCGCGAAGTGATGAAGAAGTATCCTGACGATCTGGATGCGGCGACGCTGTTTGCCGAGTCGGGCATGGATCTGCATCCCTGGGGCTTGTGGCATGTGGACGGCACGCCCGAGGCGGGAACGGAAGAGGTTGTCGCAACTTTGGAGTCAGTGATCCGCCGCGATCCCAACCACCTGGGTGCGATCCACTATTACATCCACGCTACCGAAGCTTCCTCGAATCCGGAGCGCGCGCTGGCGTACGCCAACAAGTTAGCGTCGTTGGCTCCCAATGCAGGACACATCGTGCACATGCCGTCTCACGTCTACATTCGCACCGGAGATTATGAAGCAGCCGTGAAGACTAACCAAGAAGCTGCCACCGTGGATCGGGCCTACATTCAAGCGAGCGGAGTGCAGGGTATTTATCCCATGATGTACTACAGCCACAACCTGCACTTCATCGCGATGTGTGCCAGCATGAATGGCAACTATGCAGAGGCCAAGAAGAACGCGGACCTGCTGGTCGCGAATGTAGCTCCGCATGTCAAAGACATGCCTCCACTCGAAGGTTTCATGACCATCCCGATGGCGGTGGATATTCGCTTTCACAAATGGAATGAGGTCTTGGCCATGCCGCAACCGGATCCCGCGATGAAGATTACCACCGGCTTCTGGCATTTTGCTCGCGGCATGGCGTTGGCTGGAACAGGCAAACTGAACGAGGCCGAGGCAGAGTACAAGATTGTTTCTGAAGCAGAACAGAATACGCCGCCCGATGTTGTGTTCGCCGCGCCCATCAATAACAAGGCGAAGGACATTTTGAAGATTTCTGAGGATGTGCTGGGCGCGAAGATCGCCATGGCCAGGAAGGACAACCTTCAGGCAATCTCCTTGCTCACGGCGGCGGTTGCGATTCAGGATACCTTGAAATATGGGGAACCGCCGGACTGGTTCTTCCCGGTCCGCGAATCGTTGGGTGGGGTTCTGCTGATCAATGGCGATGCCACAGGCGCGGAGAAAGTCTTCCGGGCGGACCTCGATCGCAATCCGCGGAATCCGCGTTCGTTGTTTGGATTGCAGCAGGCGCTGAAAGCGCAAAACCGAAATTACGACGCCGGATTTGTCGAGGCCGAATTCCACGATTCGTGGAAGGGCGGAGACGTGAATGTAGCAGACCTGGTATAGCCGCTCAATCGATTGCCGTGGTCACAAGCGCCTGGCTTCCGTCGGTAGAGCGCAGGCTTTAGATGCGTTACTCAACGCGCCGTCCAGTGCCGCGCCTAACGCGGCTAGCTCTTGCGAGTTCATGATTGTTTGCAATCCCTCGAAGAGTTGGCGCTCTTCCCTGCGGATGTGCCGCGCCAGCTTCTCCCCGAGATTCCCCAAACTCTCCCGGTCAAGACCACGGGCAGCCGCACGAGAAAAGCAGTCTCGGAGAACCGCGTGTTCAGCCAGGAGTTCCGTCACCATCGGTTGCAGCTCGAGAAACCTTGCTGCAACCGGAAACAGTTCTTTCTCCTCCGCCGCAAAGTGAATTGATATCTCGGTATGAAATTGCTGCTCGATCTCCGACTGCCAGGCTTCAAGATCGATTTCTCCCCCTCGAATCGCCCTGTCAAGGCGGACGCACAACGCCAGCGCGTGCTGGTGCTGGCGCGAGAGCGGGACAAGGTTCTTATCACGCAACATGCAGCAATCATAAACGATAAACGATGGGGGGATTTCCACTGCAACGCCGTGTGGGCGGGGATGCCCGCGCCGATATCGACCACCCTAGCTTGCGCCGGCTACCGACCAGTCGCTTCCGTCCGAGCGCAGTGTGAGCCAATCGGTGCGTACTCGATCCCACTCCTGAATGAGCATCCCGTAGGATTCGAATAGTTGGCGGATGCGACGCCTTTCCCAGCCCACGACGTCCTCCAGGATCGGCGCGAGCACGGCCAAGGCATTGCTACTGAGGATGGTTCTTTTTGCCACCTGAGAAACATGTTTGGCTTCGGAAACCGCGATCGTGAAGCCGTCGCGCACGTTCACGTGCAGCATGACGTGGAGGTCAGAGCTGCCATCACCTACGTAGATAATGTGGTCCGGTCCGACTTGCTGTTCGGCTTGCAACTGGTCGAGCATCGCCACCTTGCCATAACCGGCCGTGGCGCGAGCGATGGAGTGAATCTGGCCGGCTTCGTTGTAGCGGAATTCCGTTCCATAGATGTGGCTCGGAGGGACGATTCCCTCGAGCGCGGACTGAATGACCTCGACCGGCGCGGCGGAAAGAACATAAAAGTCGAAATGGTAGCCGTCGATTCCGCTTTTGAGAATTTCATAGAGCAGGGCGATATTTTCTTTCAGGCGAACCCCCTTGCCCGCCTGATACAGGTGTTCTTTGCGGACCCGACTCTGAAACTCGGGATCGTGCAGAAGCAGATAGGCGAGCTCGGCCCCCTGTTGCACGAGGTTGAGCTTGGCCATCCCCTTGGCCTTGCGCTCGAACTCCTCCGTCGGGATGCCCACCAATTCGCTGAGCACGTAGCCAGAATCATTGAAGGTCAACGTCTGGTCGAAATCACTGGCAAAAATATAGCGTTTAACGGGTTTATCACTCATCTAGCTATTAGATTCGATGGGAAGGCAAAAGACCAATTAAAAACATTGATTGGTGCTATAAGGTCTGGAATTAACCCACTGTTAACAATGGCATACCTTGCAGCTGCCGTCTTCAACCTGCCTATAGCTTGGTCAGGACAGTCACTTTCGCTGGCGTAAGAATCCAATACTCCGCCATGTCGGCTCGGCCCCAAAATGGGATGCCCGCATATTTATGTTGCGCGACGGAACCGGCCCTGACGCATCCGGCTTTTTCGTTGCCACTTCATGTCCACCGTGGCGGTTACCTTTGTTCTCACTCCGCGCCTTTACTAATTTCTTTACACCGTTGAGAATGGTGTCTTGCCCTCGATGTTCAGCATCGCCTGAGTGAGTAGCGGATAATATTACAGAGCATCGCCCATCACGGGCCACTGGAGCAGAAATCATTATGGGAACTTCCGGAGAACTGATTCGCCTGATCAACTACGTGGACGATATTACCACCACGCTGCGTCGCATCAGCGCCTTCGTCGCCGCGATGGAGAGCGACGAGCGCAAGCGTCTGGCTGAAAGCTTGAAGGTCGCGGGCACCAACCTGGATGCTCTCGTGGTGCGATTGGAAAAGGGTGGGCAGTAGTGGCACAGGTCCACACCATCGCCGTGATCGGAGCCGGAACCATGGGCCGAGGCATCGCTCATGTGGCGGCGCTAGGTGGTTATCACACCATCCTGGAAGACCTGCTGCCCAACGCTCTGCGCCGGGCGGAGACAGAAATTCGCGGCAACCTAGACAAGGCGGTAGAAATTGGGAAAGTCGCGGCCGACGATGCCAATGCGGCGTTCGGCCGACTGCGGTATGCGGGCAGCGTGGAAGAAGCCGCGCGCGAAGCGGATCTGGTGATTGAGGCTGTGCCCGAGGAGATGGAGTCGAAGATCGAGATCTTCACTCTTCTCGATAAAATCTGCCGGCCCGGAACCGTTCTGGCCTCGAATACTTCTTCGCTTAGCATTACAGAGATTGCCAGCGTCAGTTACCGGGCGAAGAAATGCGTGGGGATGCACTTCTTCAATCCCGTCCACAAAATGAAGCTGCTGGAAGTTGTCCGCGGGCTCGAAACTGACGAGGAAACGCTCGCGACTGCCGCAGAGGTGGGCAGGCGGATGGGCAAGGAAGTCGTCGTTATCAAGGAGTCGCCCGGCTTCATCACCAGTCGCATCAACGCCATGATCGGGAATGAGGCGTTCTACATGCTGCAGGAAGGTATCGCTTCCGCGCAGGATATCGATAAAGCGTTGAAGCTCGGCCTGAACCATCCCATGGGGCCGTTCGAGTTGGTGGATTTAGTTGGGTTGGATACTCGGCTTTCAATTTTAGAGTATTTGCATAAGAGTCTGGGAGAGAAATACCGGCCCGCGCCGCTGCTGGTGCAATACGTGAAGGCAGGGCGGGTGGGCCGCAAAGCGGGACGCGGTGTGTACGAATATCCGGAACTGAAGTCTGACGAGAAGAGAACGCCGGTCGCTAGGGCTGGCGATTAGCAACCGGCGCTTGTCCCACTAGTTTTTGTTGATGTCCTGCCCTGCCTCCAACTTCTTCACCAGAGGCTCAAAGAAAATCTTCTGGTTGTCCGGAGCTCCAGCCAACGTGATTTTGATTTCCTTGAGCGCGGCGCTGTAGTCGCCCTTCGACGAATAGATTCGTGCCGTGCCGTCGTGAACCACCCAATCGTTGGGGTCCTTCTTCGCCGCTTGGCGGAAGAGATCGAAAGCCTGATCCTGTTTGCCCTGAGTTTGAAGTTGACGGCCGTAGTAATACAGTTGAGCGGCCGTGGCTCGATCGAGCGCTTGCTTCTTGGCAACCTCGGAATCGTCTTTTCGGCCCATGGCTTCGAGGATCTGTGACTTGGTCAAGTAATTGTCGAAACGCGGCTCAGTTCGTATCGAAGTGTCTTCGTACTGCAAGGCTTCATTCAGGTCATATTTGGCGGTGAGAAGATAGGTTGCGGCGTCGTCCCAGCCTTCCCATGTGTATTGCGCCAGGCCTTGAAGCTGGTTATGCAGGCTGGCCTGCACGATGTCATGCACATTCACGTCAACCTTGAAGGGGACGGCGATCTTTTCCCAACGCAGCGTAGCCACTGCGGAATCCGCCTTCACATCATCGAAGTCGAAAGTCATGGCTTCACGGGGTTCGGTCGCCTGCGGCTTTACGGTCACTCTTAGTGCGTCGTCAGCTTGGTTGTAGGTGAAGCTGCCCCATGCGGTGTGGACCTTGGAGAAAATGATCGTCCACTGATTTTCCCCTGGCATCGTGAAGAGAGCATAGACGCCCTTCGCCAGCGGCTTCCCTTCAATCGAGACATCATCCGTAAACTTGATGGTCGTGTTTTCATTCGCTCCGGTGCGCCAGACTTCGTTATACGGCACAAGCTTGCCCCAAATGGGTCGGCCCTTTACCAGCGGCCGGGAATAGCTAATCGTGATGTCGGTGATTCCGATGCGCTGCGTCACCGCAGAGTGCTGGCTATCCCGCGGCAAGTCCAGGAGCGCGGATTGAGCATGGCAAAACGAACTTCCAAACGCGAGCCCTGCAACCAGGGCGACGATCAAATGTTTGAGCATGGAATAACCCTCCGCTTCTAAATTGTGTTCCGAGGAACGGAACTGGATTGAGGAAACGACCGTTTAGACGCAAGGACAGACCGCCGGATAGCGAGTTGTAACAAATTGTAAAAACCCAAAGCGGCTGGTTAGGAGAGGTCGTCTAAGTTACTGACCAGCCGATTCACGGGAACTAGCAAGCATTGGGATGCGTATCAGATGTAGGCGCGGGCGTCCTCGCCCGTGCTGGTTCGACCAAAGCTTACCCCCGAGAGCACGAGCGAGGACGCTCGCGCCTGCATGAGGAAGCGCGCGGCTACATTTATGAGAACGCTTCTCGACATCGTTCGCCAGTCTCTTGCCACCCTGTGGGGGCACAAGCTGCGCTCGTTCCTGACCATGTTCGGGATTGCTTGGGGAGTAGGTTCGTTGCTCCTGCTGGTGGGATTGGGAGAAGGGTTTCGCAGCGGTCAGACGAGGCAAATGGCGAACCTCGGGCAAGACATTATGTTTGTCTTTCCGGGACGCATCCCGGCGGTCGAGGGCAGCTACCAGTCGGGGCAGACGTATCACTTCACTTATGACGACTACATTGCTATTCGCGGCGAGGCTAAGCTGCTGCGCGCGGTTTCGCCGGTGCTCGAACGCGACGACATTCGCGCCGTAAGCGATTACGGCACGACCAACGGGCAGGTGTTTGGGGTCGCTCCTGAGTACAACCAGATTCGCACCATCCCCACCGATCCCGGGCGCTGGTTCAACGACGACGACAACAGCCAACACCGACGCGTCGCTGTGGTTGGATACGAGATGCTCAAGAACATGTTTCCCGGGCAGCCTGCCGTGGGCAGCACGATTCTGCTCAACGGCACGGACTTCAAAATTATTGGGGTGATCCCGAAGATCGGGAAAGAAGGCGAGAACGGCACCAACGCCCGCATTTTCGTGCCCCTGGAAACTATGCGCACGCTGTTTCCAATCACCACGCAGAATGCAGAGAATGCGATCTCGTTTATCAACTACCGGCCGTTGAAAAAAGAGATGCATCTCGAAGCTCAGAAAGAAGTACACACAGTCATTGCCCGCCGCCATGGGTTCGATCCCAAGCTCGACGACGCGTTCATGGACTGGGACACGATCGACGGAGCGATCCGCGTGGGCAAGATCTTTGACGCCATGGATTGGTTCCTGGGCGTGGTGGGACTGGTGACTCTGGGGCTGGGGGCGATTGGCATCATTAACATCATGCTGGTTTCAGTGACGGAGCGAACCAGGGAGATCGGGTTGCGCAAGGCGCTGGGCGCGACCCATCGCAATATCCTGACTCAGTTTTTTGTGGAAGGCGCTTTCCTCACCGGGTTGAGTGGAGGAATTGGCCTGGCGATTTCCGGTGCTTTTGTGGCATTGCTTGCCCAACTACCTTCGCCGGAAGGATTTGACACGCCGCGCATTGTGCCGGCATCGGCGGTCATCGCAATTTTGTCGCTCTCGATCGCTGGCATCATCGCCGGCCTTTATCCGGCACGCAAGGCAGCTTTGCTTCCTCCGGTGGAAGCGCTGCGACAGGAGTAACGATGTTTGGCGATCTGGGAACTCAAGCTTACAACGCGCTGAAACACAACCGCAGGCGCTCGCTGCTCACCATGCTGGGCATGGCCTGGGGAATCGCCACCGTGGTGCTCCTGCTGGCTTATGGCTCGGGTTTCGAGAACGCCCTGATGATTGCCTTCCGCACCTTCGGGGGCAACCTGATTGGCGTTTTTCCCGGCCGTACTTCGTTGCAAGCAGGTGGCAGCAAAGCGGGCACACCAGTCCGCCTGACGCGCGCCGACCTCGACTATCTGCGGGCTGAGGTTCCAATGCTCACCCGAATCTCTCCCGAAGTGGATAAGCAGAGTCAGGTTGGGTTTGGCACGCGGAGCGGGAGCTACGGAATTCACGGAATCTTTTCCAGCTACCAGAAGATCCGTGATTTGGAAGTTGGCGAGGGCGCATTTTTCGGCGAGCAGGAAGACTTCACTCACAGCCGTGTCGCCGTCATCGGCTCGACCGTGAAGAAGAAACTGTTCTCCGGTCAAAATGCCCTTGGAGAAAACGTTCGCATTGACGGCATTTCTTACAAGGTCGTCGGCGTGCTCAAGCACACCATCTCGAACGGCGACGAAGACATGAATTCGCTGGTTTACCTCCCCTACAGCGCGATGGGCGACATCAAGAACACCTACTACCTTGATGGCATCTTCCTGGACTACGAGGGAGACCACGAGAAAGTAGTGCGGGCCGTACGCAGCTCCATGGCCTTTCACCACGGCTTCGATGCGAAAGATGAGCGCGCGGTTTTCGTATTTGACGCCAACAAAGATTTGGCCGACCTCACCGTCATTACCGTCGGCATCAAGATTCTGCTGGGCTTCATCGGCATGCTGACGCTGGGCATCGGCGGGGTGGGATTGATGAACATCATGCTCGTCTCCGTGACCCAGCGGACGCGCGAGATTGGCGTGGAGAAAGCTCTGGGCGCGCATCGTTGGCACATTCTGTTTCAGTTCCTGGCCGAGGCACTGGTCATCACAATGTTGGGCGGCCTGCTAGGGGTGGCATTAGCCTACTTGGTTTCCTGGTCAGTGGGTTCGCTTACACTGTGGAGCGCCTTCATCGACGATGCCAGCGAGGGAGACATCCATCTGATCATCGACACGGGCACGCTAGTCTGGTCCACGGCGATTCTCAGCTTCGTGGGGATCGTGAGCGGAATGCTGCCCGCAATTAAAGCCGCACGGCTGGATCCGATCGAGGCGCTGCGCTACGAGTGATGAACGTCAATAGTGATACCGAGCCTGAAGAAAATCGATCCTGCCCTGGGCCACACGATATACCAGACGATGTTCCTGAGTAATTCTGCGCGACCAGCAACCCGCCAACACGTACTTGAGCGGTTCCGGTTTGCCGATGCCGGTGAAAGGATCTCGCAGCACCGCTTCGATTAATTCGAAGGCCCGGATGGCTACCTTGCGATCTGTGTTTATCCAGTAACGCAGATCCTGGCGAAACTCGGCGTGGAATATCGCCTCGCGCTCACCGGTTCGGGCCAAGTCCCATCTCCCGGCGCAGCTTTTCGAACGGCTCCGGCTTGCCTTTTCGCCCCACAGCTCGTCGCAGCGCCGTAAGCAACCGCTGTGCGTTCTTGGGCGATCGCAGTAGGTGAGCCGTTTCCATCAGGCCAATGAGTTCGTCCGCTGGAACCATGGCCACCGTCTTTTCGCCCCTACGGCGAACAATGACGACCTCACGATCATTCGCCACACGGTCCAAGACCGAGGCGAGACTCTGGCGCAGAGCGGTATAAGTTGTCTCTGTCAAGTAAACCTCATTCCATATTGTACAGGGTTCCTGTACGCTGGCAATAATTACTTTAGAATCGATTGCGGTTCCTATGTCCTATAAGCCACGTCTCGATCGTGTTCTCGCTCAACTGCGTCTCTACGAGCACCCCCTGCTCGATTTCGACGCTCGCGCCAAGGGCGATAGCGTTGAACTAATCATCCAGTTCAAGAATCCGAGTGTCCCGGTGCACACTTATTACTTCGACTTGCACCCGCGTGATCTAGACCTCGCCCAATTCCAATGGACCTTCCAGCGCCAACTCTACGACTGTCTGCACGATTACCTGGTCGAAATGTTCATCCGCACGCCGCAAGACCGCGTCCAGCGCCAGAGGGAAGGCTTGTGACCCTGCGCCAGAAAATTGAACAGGAAATCCGCGAGCGCGGGCCGATTGCATTTTCGCGTTACATGGAACTGTGTCTGTACGACCCTGACCTGGGTTATTACTCGCGCAAGGCTGAACAATTCGGCAAGGCTGGCGACTTTTACACATCGAGCGACGTGCACGCGGTATTCGGACGCCTCCTGGCGCGTCAGTTCGAAGAGATGTGGCGGGCGTTGGGATCGCCGGCGCAGATCGAAATCCTGGAGCTCGGCCCCGGCCGCGGATTATTCGCTCAGGATGTACTGGACTGGTCGGAGAAAAAGTTCCCAGACTTCTTTCGCGCCTTGCATTACAGGCTGGTGGAGACGTCGCCCGCTTTGCGAAAGCGATTGCAAGCGGCTCTGGAACGGCACTTCGCAGCAGGGAAGACTTCGCTCGCTTCGGCGAGCTTGACTCTAGGGGAGAGCACGACTTCAGTCGTGCCGAATAACGCCACTCTGGCGAGGGCTCTAGCCCTTGAAGTCCCCATCATCGTTTTTGCCAACGAATTCTTTGACGCGCTCCCGGTTGACGTCCTCTCGCCGCAAGGCGAGTTGCGCATCTCTGAGAAAGATGGACGATTGCTTGAAACCTGGGCCGCGGCATCTCCCGAGGCGATGGAGTTTCTCGACCGCTACAGCGTTCATCCCGAAGCCGGAGAGAGAATCGAAGCTTCCCTGATCGCGCAACGCTATATGTCGCTAGTCGCGGCCACGGTGAACCGCGGATTCATAGTCGCCATTGACTACGGATACACTCGGCAAGAGCAGCTTCAGGGCCGGCATCGCGGCACTATCAGTGCCTACCGACAGCACTCTGAGAGTGCAAATCCTTACCAAGCGCCGGGAGAGCAGGACATCACCGCGCACGTGAATTTCACCGCCCTAGCCGCGGCAGCCGAGCCGGGCGGAATGCAAGTCCAGCCCTTGCTGACGCAATCCCAATTTCTGTTGGGAATCGGTGAGCACAATCAATTCGCCGATGCCTTCGAAGAGTGCCGCTTGCCACAGGAACGAGCCAAGGTCGCGCTCCAACTGAAGCACCTCATCACGCCCAGCGGAATGGGAGAAAGCTTCCATGTGCTGATCGCATCGAAAGACATCGACACCGACCAGGTGTCAAGGTTAAGCGGGCTAATGTTCGGGAAAGCGGCCCGCCCATAAGCGCACCCATAAGAGAGATGCCTTCGAGTCCATCAAAAACTTTTATGACCGAAGCCTGGTTCCCCGGAAGTCACGGAACCATCTATAAGCCAGTCATGCATTGCCTGTAGGGGAGGTCGCATTGGAAACCGCCACGCGTCCGCCTTCGTGGAAGATCCTTCTGGCATTCGCCATTATTTATTTTGTCTGGGGATCGACGTTCCTGGCGATACGCGTCGGAGTCCACGAAGTGCCGCCATTCCTGTTGGCGGGCATCCGCTTTTTCGTGTCGGGCATCGTGCTTTACGGATGGATGCGGCTCAAGGGTGCGCCACCTCCCAGTCGAACCGAGTGGGCCTCAGCAATGCTGTTGGGGGCGTTGATCTTCCTCGTCGACTATGGCTGCTTGTTCTGGGCCGAGCAGCGCGTTCCCTCTGGCATCGCCGCAGTTGTGCTGGCGACCATCCCGGTGTTCATCACTTTGCTCGAGATCAGCTTTCTGCACACTCAGCGGCTTACGGTTCGGCTTGGATTGGCTCTACTGGCGGGTCTGTGCGGCGTAGCCGTTCTAACCCTTCCGTCATTCTCGTTCGGTGAAGTCCCCATCAATCGCGCTGGCGCTCTCGCTCTATTAGTCGCGTCATTTACCTGGTCTGTAGCCACGATCCTCACTCGCCGGCTCACTCTTCCGAGTTCGAAGCCGATGAGTGCAGCCGCTCAAATGCTTACCGGCGGGGCCCAACTGTTCGTGCTCGCCGCTCTTTCGGGTGAGTTTGCCGGTTTTCACTTGCAGGCGGTTTCCGCGAAAGCCTGGTTCGCGCTGCTGTATCTGATTGTCGCGGGTTCGATCGTTGGCTTCACGGCCTACGTTTGGTTGCTGCACCACGAATCGCCAACGAAAGTGGGAACATATGCCTACGTAAATCCCGTGGTCGCGGTTGCACTCGGCTATTTTGCTGGCGGAGAAGCGGTCGGTCCTCGCACCTTGTTGGGAGCTTTGCTCGTCCTCATCAGCGTGATTACGATAACCACAACTCCGAGGAAAGCCAGTGATCACGGGAAGCAACCGGACCTGTCAATTGCAGGAAGCCGATTAGACCGTTCTTGAGAGCTGCACCGAAAGTACACGGTCTGACGTTACTCCGAAAAGCGCGTCTCAGCAGATTCGCCAACGATATGATGCTTAACTATGCGCTCTGGTTATCGCTTGGGGATGCTGGGATGGCTATTAATGTCGGCCCTGGCCTTTGGCCAAACGAGCCAGCAACCCAGCACTCCGCCATCAGCTGACGCGCAGCCTACCGCCTCACAACCGGCCAGCTCGCAACCAGCGAACCCAAAACCGATCAAGCCCTCAGCGGTGGCATCTGCGGCCGATGCCTCGAGGCAAGCGCGTGAATCTGCTCCGCCGATCAAAGTAATCAGGAACCTCGATTTGAACGATGGCACCAACCCGCCCGAGGCTGCCCAATCCGAGCCAAATCCGAACGATGCGGCAGCGCAAGCTGTCCAGGATAAGGCAAGCGAGGATAGGACGACCCAGGACGAGGAACGAAAAGTGCGGCAGTTCTACGCGCAAGGCCTAACATTCAAAAATCAGGTTAAAGTTCAGAAGGGCAAGATCGTAGACATCCAGAACCGCATCACAAGTCTCAAGAATCAGTTTGCCGCATGGAGCGTAGGATTCGCCCAGGATTCTGAAGCGCAGGCATGCTGGGCCTCGACATATTACACGCCTTATTACAAGGACTATTGCGACAGAGGCCGGAACTTGAGAGCACAATACGAAGCGTCGCAACTTCAACTCGCCCAGGAAAAGGCCAAGCTCGAACAAATGCAAGAAAAAATCCGCCG
Organism: uncultured Acidobacteriota bacterium; assembly: GCA_963838905.1. Classification (GTDB taxonomy): domain Bacteria; phylum Acidobacteriota; class Terriglobia; order Terriglobales; family Acidobacteriaceae; genus JABDBE01. Next base: position 209,129 of record CAWITE010000007.1, on the reverse strand, counting down.
CGCAGGCTATGGCAACGCGGTCTATGACCCCGACTAGATCCGGGACGGCTAGAGTTTTTCTCGGAAGGTGTCATCCCCGAACTCGGCGAGTTGCAGATTAGGCGAATCAGAGGATACGTAGTAGAACCGCGACGTAAGTGCGGACCTTGCTGAGAGCGCGGGATCTGCCTTGGAGTGAAAAACTGCTTTGCGCGCCTTCCAGTCCACGCTTTTGAGATGATCCACCAGAACTGCCCCTTCCACCGTATCCGCAACAACTGGGAGAGCGAAAGGATACGGTTTTCGCTTGCTTGTGAGAGGGCAAACGACTACCCGACCACTGGCGAGATTGTAGGCTGGATCGGTCAACACCAAAGTCGGGCGGCGACGGCCTGGCTCGCGTCCGGCCTGCGGATCAAAATCCAGCCACGCGATATCTCCAGCTTCCGGGACGTAGCGCACTACCATCCAACGATTTCCTTACCTCTTTCACGCCCCCATGCGGTTTCCTGGTAACGATTCTCCGGCGTGATTTGCGCCACCAGTTCCTTCAAAGTCGGAATCTTCTCGGTTCGACGGAGTTCGATGCGATTTCTTGCTGCCTTGATCACGACCGCATCACCCTCTTCCATGTGGGCTTCTTGGGCAACAGCCTTCGGTATTCGAACCGCTAAGCTGTTGCCCCACTTGACTACTTGTGCCTTTGACATAAACCCCCTCTGATGGAGGTAAAATCTATCGTACAGAACTAGGTATACACCTCGTGTATACAAACATTTGGGTGCAGTAGGCAGGAGAGCTTGAGTATCTCGTCTCACGGCAAAGTCAGTAGGCGGGCGCGAAACTTGGTTCGACTTCGCGTGCTACGGCCGCGTCATCTTCTCCGGCTTCATCAACTCGTCGAATTCTTCGCCCGTGAGATGTCCAAGCTTCAGTGCCGCCTGGCGTAGGCTCGTCTTGTCAACGTGGGCCGTGTGGGCGATCTTTGCAGCTTTGTCGTATCCAACCTTCGGGGCCAGTGCGGTCACCAGCATCAGAGAATTTTTCACGTACCAATCAACCTTTTCCCGATCAACCGTAATACCCTTGATCATGTATTCGACGTATCCGTGGCAAGCGTCAGTGATCAGGGTTACCGAATGCAGGAAGTTGTAGATGATGACTGGCTTGTAAACGTTGAGCTCGAAGTTGCCTTGCGATCCGGCGAATCCGACCGCAGCCGTCGCGCCGTGAACCTGCACGCACACCATGGACATAGCCTCGGCCTGCGTGGGGTTTACTTTGCCCGGCATGATAGAAGATCCGGGCTCGTTCTCCGGAATGAATAATTCGCCCAGGCCGCAACGCGGACCCGACGCCAGCCAGCGGATGTCGTTTGAAATCTTCATCAGCGAAGCAGCCAACGTTTCCAACGCACCCTGTGCAAATACGATCTCATCGTGCGCCGAAAGCGCAGCGAACTTGTTGCCGTGTGAGCGGAAGGGAAGTCCCGTGAGTTCAGCGATCTTCTTGGCCGCTCTCTCCGCGAATTCGGGAGGAGCGTTCAGCCCGGTGCCCACCGCGGTTCCGCCGATGGCAAGATCGTAGAGCCCGCCCAGCACCTGCTCCAGCCGCTTGATGTCTCGCTCTAGCAAACTAGCCCAGCCGCCGAATTCCTGTCCAAAAGTCAGAGGCACCGCATCCTGCAGATGCGTGCGTCCGATCTTGACCACCTCATTGAATTCCTTCGCTTTGGCCGTGATCGCATCGTGAACGCTCTTGATAGCAGGAATCAGCGCGTTCTTCACTCGCCCCGCCGACGCGATGTGCATCGCCGCCGGAAAGGTGTCGTTCGACGACTGCGACATGTTTACATCATCGTTCGGATGGATCGGCTTCTTCGATCCCATCTCACCACCCGCGAGCTCGATGGCGCGGTTGGAGATGACCTCGTTGACGTTCATGTTGGTCTGCGTGCCGCTGCCCGTCTGCCAGATGCGCAGCGGGAATTGGTCGTTGACCTTTCCAGCGATGACCTCGTCGGCAGCCTGCACGATGAGCCTGGCTTTGTCGGCGGGAAGCTTGCCCAGATCCTGGTTGACCAGCGCGCACGCCTTCTTGAGAATGCCAAATGCGCGGATCATCTCCGGCGGCATAACATCGCGCCCAATGTTGAAGTGGACCAGGGAGCGCTGCGTCTGAGCGCCCCAGTAAACGTTGGCCGGGACCTCGATCTGTCCCATGCTGTCAGATTCGATGCGGGTGCGAGTGGTGGGTTCAGCGGAGATTGCCATGTGGTTCCTTGGTGGACACAACGATTGAAGTTAGTACAAATTATAACAAGCGACCTTTGGAGGTCTCGGCATGAGGGAGTTGGTGCTGGCCTCCGACTGGCGCCGGAGTCGCGAGAACACTCGTTTAGCCCGACACCTGGTCCCTCAGTGTGGGCCGCCCATTAAGAGTGTAGGTGTTCGGACGCGCGAGAATCGCGCCGCGAGCCCTGAAGTTTTCGAAGACTGCGACGCGTGGCCCATGCTATCGCTCCGAAGACGGGTCCCCAGAGGAGGAACACTCCCAGCGCGACCGCCCCTGTTTTACCTGCCTGGTAGGTCGCAACGGTATGGCCCTAAGAAGCAAACACAAAGATCGCAAGGATTGCCAAGCCTACTGTCGTTGAAGGCTGGAGGAGCCTTTTCCGAGGTTATGCCAGAATCGCTCTTCGTTCTGAACCGTGTCAGGAAAGACTACGTTCCGCGGTCGCGCACGTAAGTCTCTCAGCCACTCGTCGCGCTGGTGCCGACTGGTCATGTTGCAGGTCGAAGCATACCACGGAGGGGCAAGTCAGCGGGAACCAGGAACTGTATGTCTCGTGCGTCGTTTTGCTCGCTTAATGGCTGACGTTAAACGCTATACGTTATAGCATGTCTTTTGTGATTAAGTCGTTCCGCTCCCCGGAAACTGGGCGACTTCACCATCGGCTGCCAAGCCGACGTTTTCAGGCTATCGAGCATATTGCGCGCCGGAAGCTACGGCAATTGGACAGTGCGACGGAATTGCGAGACTTGGTGGCGCCGCCTGGAAATCGTCTGGAAGCCTTGCACGGCGACCGAGAGGGACAATACAGCGTTCGGATCAATGACCAATGGCGTCTCGGCTTCGTTTGGCGTGAAGGGAACGCATATGATGTCGAGATCGTGGATTATCGCTAGGAGCCTGCATGGCTAAGCCTCAAAAACGCCTTCCCCCCATTCATCCCGGCGAAATTCTGCGCGCGGAGTTCATGGAGCCGCTTAAACTCAGCATGAATCGGCTGGCGCTGGATCTCCACGTTCCGGTGACGCGTATTGCGGAGATCGTTCACGAACGTCGCGGAATCACGCCAGATACCGCCCTGCGGCTTGCACGGTACTTCCAAACCAGCGCGCGTTTCTGGCTGAATCTCCAATCTGCGTATGACCTCGAAGTTGCGGAAGACGAGTTATCGCGGACTATCGAGCGCGAAGTTCGACCGAGTTCCTCGGCTGCTGCCGCCGCTCGCTCTTGAGGCAAGCCCGCCGGAAGTACCAGCCCGCCGCATGCTAGAATCGGTATCTTCAAAAGCCACACGGTCTTGGTATGTGCTGCAGTTCTCTAGCCTGGGAACGATCATTTGCTGACGAAACAGATGTCCGAGACGGCACTACAGGTTCCAGACACGCTCCCGCGTGCTCAATCGCAGTCGCGCTCCAACACTCGGGTCGACGTGCTTGTCATCGGAGCCGGGCCGACGGGTCTTGCCTGTGCGATCGAGGCGCAAAGAGCCGGATTCAAGGTCATCGCGGTGGATAAGGGTTGCGTGGTCAATTCCATCTTCAACTATCCCGCCAACATGACTTTTTTTACTACGCCAGAGCTGCTCGAGATTGGCGACATCCCGTTCAGCACTGCCAACCAGAAGCCCACACGTCAAGAAGCGCTCGAGTATTACCGCAAGGTCGCGGAGCACTATCGTTTGCCGATCGCACAATACCAGTGGGTGAAGACGGTGAATGGGCGGGACGGCGATTTCCAGGTCACTACCACCGATCGGCTGGGAAGAATCTACGATTACCACACCCGCAAACTGATCGTCGCGACCGGATACTACGACTTGGCGAACCTCCTCAATATTCCCGGTGAAGATCTGCCGAAGGTGTTTCACTACTACCGTGAGCCGCATCCTTACTTTGATAACGACGTGCTCGTTATCGGGGGCAAGAATTCCGCGGCAATCTCGGCGCTCGATCTTTGGCGGCACGGAGCGCGCGTGACTCTGGTGCACCGCGGGGCGAAGCTACATCACCACGTCAAGTACTGGATCTTGCCGGACATTGAGAATCGCATCAAGAACGGCGAAATCAAGGCTTACTTCAACACCTCCGTCGGAGAGATCGCGGCGGACCATGTGGTGATTTACACGCCCGACGGTGTGATTCGTGTGAAGAACGATTTCGTCTTCGCCTTGACGGGATACCATCCCGACTACGATTTCCTGCGCTCGATGGGCATCGAACTTTCAACCGAGCAATGCCGTCCGGTTTGCGATCCCCGGACGCTCGAAAGCAATGTCCCAGGAATCTATGTGGCTGGCGTGATTGTGGCCGGTTCCAGGACTAACGAAATCTTCATCGAAAACGGGCGCTTCCACGGCCAGCAGATCGCCGCGCACTTGAAGCAGAAGATGGGAGCGGGCGCGGGCGCCTAGCATGAGTCCTAAGCAAGCGTGACTTTTTCCTCGCCCAACTGCTGATTGATCAATCGGGACACTAAAGGCTTCAAGTCTTCTCCGGTCTTCTGCAGTACAAAATCTTGATTCGCGTCCGACCAGTCCAGTTTGAAACTCGTGGCCAGCGCCGAAATCCATATTTGCCGAACGGGTGCGTTAGGTGAAATCACAAACCTGGAACCATCGTCGAAAGATATGTGCAGGGCTCCCGATTGGTCCTCCACTTCAAGGTCGGCTGATTCTTCAGCTGTAATCAGACTCTGTTTGAGAGACTCAAGGGCAGCGTCTGCCCGCTTGCGAAAATCGTTCTCATCGAGCATGAAGAGATTATAGAGGCTATCCGCGCTCAGCTTTCAGCCGTCAGCCTTCAACTAAGCCATCGATCTTGGCTGCCATGATGAAATCGCTCTCGGTCAGGCCGTCGATCTTGTGCGTCCACAAAGTGATTTCAGCTTTGCCCCAGGCGAGCAGAATGTCGGGGTGATGTCCTTGCCCCTCGGCGACCGCGCCTACTCGGTTCACAAAATCGAGCGCTTGCTTGAAATCAGGAAAAGCGAAAGCGCGAGTGATGTGGTGTTCGTGGACCACCTTCCATTGCGGCACTTGCTGATGCAGTGCTTCCAGTTCTTTTCCTTTAAGCGGAGGCCCGCCGCCGCGGCAGGGAACGCAGGTCTTGCTGGCGAGAGAGGACATAGACAATCTCCGGAAGCATTGTAGCGGTTTATGCGCCAGTGAGCTCGGTAACTAAGAGAACTGGCGCGAAGATGCTAAAATTATAATAGTTGTAGCGAGAACTATCTTCATGGGTCTAAGTCGTTGATAAAGAAGGTTTGCCTTTTACTTGCGCTAAGTGCTGTGGTTTCGGCGTCGGGAGCGAAACTCAACCCGTCGCCGGCCACCGAATACCGCCTGCGGTTCTACCACACCCATACCAATGAGCGACTCGACATCGTCTACCGCCGCGGCGACGCATACCTGCCAGAGGCGCTCAACCGGCTCGACCAGTACCTGCGCGACTATCGCACCGGCGATGTGCACCATTACGATCCACGGGTGTTTGACCTGCTGCACGACCTGACCGCTTCCCTCGGTCGTCCCTCGGCCGAGATTGATGTCATCTGCGGGTATCGAACTCCACGCACGAATGAGTTTCTGCGTACGCGCAGTCCTCACACCGGAGTCGCCGAGCACAGTTTGCACATGCAAGCGGAAGCGATCGATATCCGGCTTCCCGGCGTGCCCACTGCCCAGTTGCGCGATGCCGCCCTGGAACTGCATCGGGGCGGGGTCGGCTATTACCGCGCTTCCGATTTTGTCCACGTTGATGTTGGCCGAGTCCGGCGCTGGTAGGATCCCAGGGGTATACCCAGGGGTATACCCTGGGCACCGCCCGTACATAAGCGCTAACTTAAGCAAAATTCCCTCCGGTTTACCGACCAACCGCCCAGAATTGCCAGCTCGGCTGCACGCAGACGGACACCGAAAACCTTGTTGTCCAATCTGCGGACCACCGGTGAACAGAAAAACCTCGCTTGAACCGTTGACGAATGGGTACTGGGATTGGGGCGCACAGAGAGCGTACAATTCTCCGCGCTTCCGAAATCACGAAAAACCGAGGCTTTAAGTCGGTTTGAGTGGATCTCCAGATGGGCAAATCCAACTCGTTGCCTCCCGCCGGTCACTACAATGCGAACTACGGAAATTTTCAGACGGAGCTATACGCACAGATCCGCCGTGAAGCCTTTGGCGAGGATATTGGACAAAACAGTTGGCTTACCTCAGACGAGCAGGACAGGTTTTTGGAGTGGCTCGACCTTTTCCCAGGGAAGACCCTGCTCGATGTTGCTTGTGGAGCAGGGGGCCCGGCGCTGCGAATCGCCGCTAGCACGGGCTGTTCTGTCGTCGGCATTGACGTCCACGAACAGGCGGTTACCACGGCGAGCTCACTGGCAGCACAGTGCGGCTTGGCCGAGCGCGCCGAATTTAGGTCTACTGACGCTGCGGGGCCTTTGCCGTTTTCTGACGCCAGCTTCGACGCCATCACCTGTATTGACGCGATCAACCACTTTTCCGACCGGTCGCGTGTCATTGGGGAGTGGGCCCGGTTGCTGAAGGTAGGCGGACGACTGTTATTCACCGATCCCATCACTCTGACCGGGCCGCTGACGAATGCAGACATCGAGGTACGGAGTTCGGCTAGTGTTTATCTCTTCGTTCCGCATGGCTATGACGAATCCGTTATTAGACAGTGCGGATTGCGGTTGCTGGTGTGTGAAGACGTAACTGCGAACATGGCCAAAGTTGCCGAGGCGAGACACGCGGCCCGGGCATCGAGAAGGGCCGCCCTTCGTGAGATCGAGGGCGATCAAGCCTATGACGGCCAGCAGGAGTTCCTCACCATTGCCGCGCGCGTCGCCAGGGAAGGCCGCCTTTCTCGGTTTGTCTATGTTTCGAAGAAGTCGAGTTGAGTATCAAAGCTCTGCCGAAGAAGCCGGAGGGATGTCCATGAACTCGCGTGGAAGTGTTGCTCCGGCAACCGCCGAATTAAGTGATGTGCCTAGCTCTCAACGATGCAACAGTCTTTCACTAGTCCTTAAGTTAGCGCTTATGGGGGTATACCCTCCCCCCGATCTTTTGGAATGATGAGGTTACGGCTAGACGACCTCAAAAATCTTTGAGCAATAAGGGCTTACATGTAAAATATTCCGGAATAAGGAGTTAGGGGCCACTCGTCCCAAGTTGGAAATGATTGTCAAAGAGCTAATCTAAGCATATAAATAATAGCCCGTAGAAGGCTTGAGTCAAGCCAAGAAACCGACGGGGCAGACCACTTGGGATTTGAGTTCTTTCGCCCCTGCCGGGGCTTGGGTGAATGGGATACCTTACCCACGGCTTGCGCCGTGGGCTGCATTCTTACGCCGCTCTGCGGCTGTTGTTCGGCGCCAAACCAGCTTGGCGACGATCAGAACGGAATATCTTCGTCGCTGATCGGGGTCGAGGCTGCCGCGGGTTGTGGCTCGGGAGCACTTTGGTCGAAATTGTTTCCAGCGGCAGCGGAGACGCGGGAGCGTCCGCCGGAATCATCTCCGGCGCCTTCGCCTCGTCCGCTTAACAGGACCAGGTCATTGGCGATGATTTCGGTTTTGTACTTCTTCTGGCCGGTTTCCTTGTCGTCCCAGGAGCTGGTGCGCAGGCTGCCTTCGATGTAGCACTTGCCGCCTTTTTTCAAGTACTCGCCGACGATCTCGGCCAGGCGTTGGAAGGCCGTGATGTTGTGCCACTCAGTGCGATCCTGCCACTGGCCCTCTTTGTCCTTGAAGCGGTCGTTGGTGGCCAGCGTGAACTTGGCGACTGGCATGCCGCCCTGGGTGTATTTCACCTCGGGGTCCTTGCCCAGATTTCCGATGAGAATGACTTTGTTGACGCTCTTCATGAGTGCTGCTCCTTCCGCCCTGATCGAGACGCGAGAATCGACACGAAATTATGCGCTTGAGGGCCAATATATCAGAAATTATCGAGGCTTTGGCCAGACCGACGGAAAGAGTCCGCGAAGACAGGCCAAAATGAAACTGGTTTCTGTCGGTTATACTGCGCGCCAGATCCCTCGACCGGCTGAAGTACACCGGATCTTCGGGTGACGGCGGTCGAATAAATCCAACAGTCCTAGGTCTTCGGCCAGGATGAAAATCTTAAACCTTACGGTATAATCGGTGCCATGCCTGCTGAAGCGGACTCTTTAAAGCCCGCCGGGATGGTGCCCGACGAGTTCAAGTTCGAACCGAAATCCAAGGGGTTGTTGACTCCTCGAAAGAAGAAACCCAAGGAGTTGGCGGTGATTACCGAGTGCTGCACCGGCTGCGCGGGGTCTCCAGCTTGCGTCGAATATTGCCCGGTTGAAGATTGCATGTTCTGGGTCCCGGACGAAGACAGTACTCCTTTTGGGCGAATTCAGGTTGACCCGATTCTTTGTATCGGATGCAAGAAGTGCATCAGCAAGGGTCCGGATGGATGTTTCCTCGACGGCTGCCCGTGGGACGCGATTGCGATGGTGGACACGGTCGAAGTGGAAAAAGAAGTCGGCGTGATGCCGATTTAGCTCTCGGCTTTCAGCGCTCAGCTTTCAGCGAATCAACTTACACCTTTCTATTTCGTTCTCTCCCTTATCGCCTTTTCTGTTTCGATAGCTTGGTTGCGCACGTCGTTGGAAATGTCAGGCACTTCTCGTTCGAAGGGTGAGACGGCTGCGATGTCCTCGGGCTGGCCAATCAGATAGAGGGCGCGCAGTGCCTCCCAGACCTGTTCCGTGCCCGGATCGATGGTTGCGATCTCAGCGCCAGCCTCTACCGTCTGTCCGGTTTGAGCAGACAACGTCCGCAGACGGCCGGTGATCGGCGAGCGGATTTCTATGGTCTGATCGCCTGCCTGCAATTTCGCGACGATTCCTGCTTGATGAATCGTCGTGCCCACTGCGCTGGTGTCGATCACTTTTCCCGGCTGCGGTGCGCTGACTGTAGCTGGCTGCAACAGTTCGAGAATCTGAGGCCTTCCGGATGGGTCTCCGAAGCGAACCAGCGAAAGCGCAGCGTTGCCTCGCACCATTAGCGAAGGATCGGCGAGCATTTTGAGCAGAGCCTCATGGAATCCGGCGCCGGATGCGTCTTGTCCCATGACCCAGGCGTCGGTATTACGGACCTCTTCGACTGGATCAGAGGCCAGGCGCACCACCTGCGGATACCACTGTGTCACACTCCTGTCATGTCGAGTGATGTGTTCCCCGATTTGTACCAGCGCGTGCTGAATGTGCCGGGGATGTTTTTGGTCTTGCAGATACTCGGCGAGTAGTTTGTCGGAGAGCTGGCGGCCGAACCACGTATTCCACCAAAACAGAAACGGCATGAGAACGATTAGCCACCCGGTCATGAAGAAGAGCAGCCGGTTGCGCGTAGACATGCGCGGCTTGGGGGGCTTGCTTGCGTCGGGCGCAACCTGTGGAGTTGCATTAGGAACGACTGACATGGGATGACGGTTCTCCGTGCGCCTTCAGATTTGAGTTACTCCAGGACATCGGCATCGAGCACCCGGTTCTGCTCCAGATAGTGCGAGACTGCATATTGAGCCAGAAGTGGCGTCTGGAGCCGAATCTCGGCGCCGATCCATTCGCCTTTGTTGTGGGGTGCGTTGAGCGGATGATTGCACCGTCCGCCACTGCCGAACTGCGGACCGAAATCCGCACTCTGGATCTGATCGAACTGTTTGAGTTCGCGCCAGGCTTCATCGCCCACCGTGCCAGAAACATCGATTTTTAGTCTGACGACAGCCATGCGCGAAACAATCCTCAAGCTGATTTTTCTCTTCCTTGGTGTACGAAGGTACACAAGGGAGACCGGCTTCACGCAGCGAATAGATGATAAAGCATGAAATAGACAACCACGCCGGTGACCGAGACATACATCCACAAAGGATAGGTCCAGCGTGCGATGGCCCGGTGGCGGTCGAAACGTTCGCGCAAGGCGCGGCTCAGCGTAATAATGATCATGGGCACAATCGCCGCGGCCAGGATCGTGTGGGAAATCAAAATGCTGAAGTACACCGGCCGCGACCAGCCCTGTCCCTGAAAATGCACCGAGCCGACATGCCAGTGATAGTACAAATAGCACGCCAAAAAGATGCTGGATGAAGCCAGCGCAGCGAGCATAACGGCGCGGTGGGCGGCCATGCGTCCACGTTTGATAAAACCGCGCCCAACCAGCAGCAGTACGGCGCTGGTTCCATTCAAGCTGGCATCGATCACTGGGAAACTTGCGAATTGTGGCGGAACTTGCATTATGCGGCAGGCCTCGTGGTGCGGCGATTTACCCTGAAAAAGCACAGCCCAAACAGGAAAATCGTGAACAGTGCGAGCGCGGTGATGGAGGCAGGCAGTGGCAACAGGGTCGGGCTTTGCGGATACAGAAGAACACGCAGGGCCTCGACACCGTAGGTCAACGGATTCAGCCGCATCACCATTCGCAGCCAGCCCGACGCTCCTGCCAGCGGGAACAGCGCGCCCGAGAGCAGCCACAGCGGGATCAGAAAAAGATTAATGATGGCATGGAAGGCCTGGGTGGAATCCATGGGCCACGCGATCGCGAATCCCAAAGAGGTCAGCGCAAAGGAAACCAAAAAAACTACAAACACGACCAGCAAAAAATCGACGGGCCCCATGTGCACGCCGACGAAAGGCGCGAAAGCCAAAAAGATGAGGCCTTGAATGGCGGCCAACGTTGTTCCGCCCAGAACCTTGCCGAGCACGATGGCAGAGCGGGGTACGGGCGCAACCATCACCGAGAGAAGGAATCCTTCCTTGCGATCTTCAATTAACGACATCATGGCGAAAATCGACGTGAACAGCACGATCATGATCAACGCGCCGGGATAGAAGTAATCCAGATAGTGCTGTTGTCCGGGGGAGCCGCCGGCGCGGAACGAGGTGCCGAAACCGGATCCGATGACCAGCCAGAACAGCAGCGGCGAGGCAATCACGCCAACCACGCGCGAGCGCTGCCGGTAGAAACGTACGATCTCACGCCACCAGAGCGTAAAGGCGGGCAGCATCACGCCGCTGGAGACTGCGCCAGCCTGCGCTGGCAAAGTTGCGCTTCGTGGGATCACGTTAACCTTTCTTTTGCTGCAGCGTCGCGGATTTCTTCATTCTCCCGCGCAGCTCGAGGAATGCATTCAGGAAGAGAATGCCCGACAGCGTCAGCAGAATCAGGCTCATGAAGAGGCCGTCGACGGTGGTGACACTTGCTTTCAAAACGATCCACGCCACTCCCATCAGCGGAACGACCCCCAGTACAACGGATATCACCAGCATCATAGGCTTGCGAGTTCCTTCAGTATTTATTTTCTGCGTCTTCTCGACCGTCGGTCCAGAATCGATGTCCGGTGCGGTGAATGAAAACGTCTTCCAGCGTTGGCTTGCTTACTGAGATTGACTCGATCTCGCCCGGGAAAGCCTCGACCACATCAGTAATGAAGTGATGGCCATTCTCGCGCTCGATTCGGACCTGCCCGTGAAGCACCTGTGCGTCCAGATGGAAGCGGGCACGGATTCCTTCGGCGAGCGAGTCAGGGTTTTTGGCATCCAGCAAGATCACGTCTCCGCCGATTTCATGCTTGAGGTCATCAGGCGTGCCCAACGCCACCACTTTGCCTTCGTTCAGGATGGCGAGGCGATCGCAACGCTCGGCCTCTTCCATCAGGTGAGTGGTGACGATCACCGTCACTCGTTCTTCATCACGCAGAATCGCAAGATATTGCCAGAGATCACGCCGGGCGCCGGGATCGAGGCCGGTGGTGGGTTCGTCGAGCAAGAGTACCGACGGGTGATGAAGCAGTCCCTTGGCCAATTCCAGCCGCCGCTGCATTCCTCCGGAAAAAGTCTCCGCTTTTTCATTGGCCCGATCGGCTAGTCCAACCCGGCCCAGCATGGCTACGATACGCGATTTCAGCGACGCTCCGTGCAAGCCATAGAGATGTCCCTGATGCCAGAGATTCTCGGCGGCAGTCAGCTTCACGTCGATGCTTTGGGCCTGGAAGACGACACCGATCTGGCGGCGCAGACCGTTGGGGTCACGGGCAACATCAAATCCCATGATCTCGGCTCGCCCGCCTACCGGAATCATCAGAGTGGAGAGGATGCGAAACAACGTCGTCTTTCCACTGCCATTCGGCCCCAGCAGTCCGAAGAGTTCGGCCTGACGCACATCGAAGGAGACACCGTTCAGCGCGGCGCGATCACCATAACGATGCACGACATCTTGCACCGAAATAACCGCGGGCCCTACAGCGAGGTCGGTCTCAGAGCCAGCCACCGCAAGTGGAGTTTTGGAAGCCACAGACTATTCTACGATGAGATGCTGGCCGGCGGGTTAGGCGGCTACCGGTTTTCGAGTTCGGCTGGGGGCTCGCTCTTCAAACGATACCGGCACCTGCCGCCACACCTGAATAGCGAGAACCACAGCCGTCGCTAAAAGCAGCGCTCCCACGGCGACGTGGGCCACGGTCGAGACCACCATGGGCAGTTCAGGCTGAACCGCGTCGCGTCCCCAGGCCACACGCGTCAGAAACGCGACGAAGCCAAGGCAAAGTTGCGCGATCAACAGCGATACGAGAAGGATCGCTGGCCGTCGTACCGCCTCGATCTGGGAGAATTGCGACAACGCACGGATTGCCGTCCAGGTCAGCACGAAGGCAACGATAACAGCGTTCGCGACGTGCGGCCACCAACTCATACCGTGATGGCGAAACATTGCCCCCAGAATCAGTTGAACGTAGACCACGAAGATTGAGAGCAGCGCGAGTGTGATGAGGCGGGGACGGCGGCTGTCGAATTCGATTGCCGGGACTTCTTCCACCCACCTGCGTCCGGTGAACATTGCGATGACAACCGCGATGCAGAAGAATGTCTGTGCCACGGCCGCGTGGGCTGAGGAGACCCAGGGCGGCTGAAACAACCGGACCGTAAGCCCACCGAGGATTGCTTGCGTAATCACTGTGCCTAGAGCGGCAACGCCGAGCCACTTCATCCAGCGACGGCGGTCTGCAAACCACGTCCACGCGGCAATGGAAATCGTAAGCAGCACGATGGACCCGGCAATCGCGCGATGGCTCCACTCGAACTTTATTCCTCCATGCAATGGTGGGACGCTGAAGGATCCGAAGGATGTGGGCCAGTCAGGAATGGAGAGTCCGGCGTCGTTGCTGGTAACGAGCGCACCAGCGATGATGAGCACGAAAGTCGCGCAGGCTACGAAGACAGCGAAGCCGTGGTGCGCGCGATTATACCGTGTAGCGAGAGACTTCAGCGGTTTGCTCCCTGGTCGATTTGACAGCTGCCGAGCTTCGCTCGGAGGAACGGGTCAGGGACCCGTCCCCCCGCGATCCAAGTCAAACTACTGCGCTTTGAATGTTTGGTCTACCGTCTTGCTGTCTTTTGCAGCGAGCGTCACCTTTTGGGTCTGTTCGCCTAATTTCTCCTGCACGAAGGCGATGGTGTAATCCCCAGGCGGCAGGCCCTTGATTTCGTACTTGCCATCGGGGCCGGTGACCGCGTAGAACGGGCTCTTCACCACGTTAATGTACATGCGCATCCACGGGTGCTGGTTGCACTTCACGGGCAGCATGATCTCTTCGCGGGCGAAGCTCTTCTCTAGCGGAGCAGCCGCAGGCGGTTGAGATTCGTTCCATTCGCGATTGGCTTGCGGCGTGGGGTGGATGTTGTGCGTGGTCTGGTCGTCGTTCTTAATCTCAATGTTCTGACCCGCCATGGCACCCAAAACGTGAGGGTGATATTGGCACCCCTTCTGATCGATGGCGACTGCCGCCGTTGGAACCGCAAAGGTCCGATCGCCCAGTCCATCTTTTACGTAGACGAAAACATTTGCCAAGTCGCCGCCGTCGACGACGATGGTCTCGGCCGTGTTGGTTCCCTTGCAGGCGGCATCCTGGCTCATATCGATCTTGGCGGGCTTGGGAGCTGCGCCGTCGAGCTTCACGGTACCGCTAACGGAAGCTACTGTGCTGGGATCGATTGGAGTGGCCGCGGCCGCCGGCGCCGCCGTGGTGGCCGGTGTGGAAGCCGGCGCTTCGTTTGTTTCCTCTTTCTTGCCGCAGCCTACGAGGAGCCAGAGGCCGAGAAGACAGAGCAAGCCAAACATTGCTACAGATGTTTTCTTATTCATTATGTCGCCCTTTCGTGAAGTGTTGAATGCGTTTTGAAAATCAGAATTCAGATTTACTTGCTATCCCGAAATCTTGCCCCGAATGCGCGGGCGGGACGCCCCTCGCGACAGCCGCCGGGACGGCACGCTACAAAACCCTACATTCTACCGCGAACCGCCGGCGCTTGCCGGGTGAGAAGGCCTTGCAGCCTGCTTGGACCTCTCCGGAAGTCGGTTTGCCGCGCTGCTTCGTCCCATTGACGCTGCAACTCGTTTCTGCTCTTCCGGCGTCAGTTGGAAAATGTAATCCACCAATAACTTGGACTGATCTCCTTCATAGCCTTGGAATGAGGACGGGGTCGGGCCGGCGAACACCCAGTGATCGTTCTCGCGCCGAAATAATCCCGACGGCATGGATGTGCCCGGGCTGATGGCTTGGGGATCAAGCACCCAGCGCTGAGCCCAGTCCGGTTTGAGGCGGTCCTTAGCCAGCAGGAAGTTTGGCGCAGTGGCAATCTTGTCATGCGCGGGATCGCCCGTCGCGTGGCACTTCAAGCACGGTGCAGCTGTACTCGAGAACAGGCCCCGCGCCATATCCGTTTCCTTCGCGGTCAAGACCGGAACCTGCTCAGGAATATATGGCATCGGCTGCTGCGAAAGGGCCTGGAAGAATCGCACCAGCTTGCGCAGTTCATTATCCGAGAAAGAGAACGTGGGCATGCGCACTTTCAGATACGGACGCACGCCGTTGCGATTCGTATCTGTGGTGCTCAACGAAGGATTAGACAGGAAGCGGCGCAACCATTCGGGATCGACACGCGCGCCCTCGGTCAGGAGCTTCGGCGGCAATTGATCTTTCCAATCCGGGTCCTGATATTTCTTCATTCCCATCAGCACGGTCTGCTGACCGGGGATGAATTGATGGCATCCCATGCAGTTGTATTTCTTGACCACCCACCAGCCTTCCTGAATGTCGCGACGCGAATCGCCAGGGCGGTATTGGTACTGGATGGGCAGGGAACTCTCTTCGCTTCCCAGCAGGAATGTGGTGAGGGCGCGAATCTGCTCCGAAGTAAGGTGCAGATTGGGCATGCGCAGGGCCTCGGTCTCGGATTTTATTTTGCCCTGGTCGTAAATGTTGGGCTCGGCAAGTTTGTGTTCAAAGAAACCCTTGTGGTCGTACCACGAACTCGTCGCCGGACCCTCCGGGAGCCGCGCCAAGTCTTCGGGATTCTTGATCGGCTCGGCATTCTTGCCTCCGCGTTGGGCCACTTCGGTGAAGAGAGCGAAATCCAGACGCTCGATCGGCTTGCTGCCTTCGAAGGTCAGTTCAGTGCCGATGCGACCCTCGTCCTCCATGCCGGAGATTTCATGACATCCCGAGCAGCCGTAGTGACGGATCCACTTCTTGCCTTCCTCTTTGAGAGCAGGATCATCCATGAACGAGGCATCGGCATAAGACGCTGGTTCCTGCTTCTTTTGCGTCATTAGATACGACGCGATGTCCTGGGCATCTTCGGGAGCGAGGCGCAGGCTCGGCATTACCGTCATGTTCTGTACTTGCAATTCGTGGCCGTCGTTGGGGCACTGGCTGTGCTGCAGGTCGAAGACGTAAGGCAAGCCCTTCTTGGCGTAATCCTCCGGACCAATATCTTTCTTTTCGTACGGACAATACGGACGAGTGCGTTGACGAGCATTGTGAATCCAGCGCACCAGGTAATCGTAATTGGCCTTTTCACCCTCGCGCGTCAGGTTCGCGGCAAAGGTACCGCCCTGCATCTGGTCGCCTTCGCCGATGGAATGGCAGGCCAGGCAGCCGCGAGTTTCGAACAGCTCTTTGCCGTGCTCCGCGTTTCCTGGCTTTTGTTGCGGCAACGGGTCCGTGAGTGCCGACTGCCACAAATAAGCCGAGATCGCCTGGATTTGATGATCTGTCAGGCGGAAGTTTGGCATCTTGGTGGTGAGACGGAAGTCGGTCGGCTTTTTTAGCCAGACCGGAATCCAATTCTTGTTCAGCTTGAGCCGGATGTCCTTCAGGTTCGGCCCAATCTTCTTCATGTCCTGCATTACGCTGTGCAACTGAAAGTCGAGCTGCTGAATTTGGCCATCGTCCTTGCTGTTGGCAACTTTGAGTGCGGTCGCCTGATCGTTCAAGCGGTTGGCTTCTTCGTTGCTTTCCGCGGAGTCCGCCTGCTTCATCAGGTAAGCAGCCTGCTTGAGGTTTTCCGTTTTTTGCTGTTCCAATTGCTTGATGTGTTGGCTGAAAGTGTTCAGGTCCTCGGGTTCCTTGTCGTAACCCTCGTAGCGGTGGCAACCCATGCAGCCTTTTTGTCGGAACAGGTCTTTGCCTTCGTTGATCGTCCACCCCGCCTCGCCGCTGACCAGAACCATGTCGGCAGCATGACAGGTCTGGCATCCGGCTTCGACGTTTTGCTTGGGAAACAGCGGCCACAGCCAGTGCTCATAGTTTCCGTGCGCCTTCTCGACACTCGTGGTGGCGCGGCCGTTTCCTTGATGGCATGGCGAACAACCAAACACGTCAGGATCGTGGATTTTCAAAAGCCCTGGTTCAGGATGACTGACGAACGCCTGCGCATATTCGTCAGGTTTCTTCTCGCCCTTTGCCGTCATCGAAGCGGGCGTGATTTTCAACGGCTCGCGAATGCCCATATGGCAGGACTCGCAGCGGTCCACGATGTTGGCGTCCGCTACATTAATCTGCACGATCTTGGGATCCCACTCTTTCGTCTTTTTCTGCAGGCCCTCAATCTGTGTGGGAGTGAGGTCGACCATGTTCGCGGAAAGGTACGCAGACAGTTTGGTGCTCGCGGCAGTCACCGGCTTCAGCACATCACCCAATTCCGCGTTTACGCTGGTGCGTTCGTCTTTGAGTTCGTTGTATTTCTCTTCCAGTTGACGGAAGTTGTATTTCTCTTTGTGACCGTCGAGATACTCGACCGTCCAAAGCTTCTTCTTGTATTCGTCCAGTTCCTTCTGCTTACTTGCCTTTCCCGAGGCGCTAGTCTCGGTCTCAATCTGGTAGTTCAGAGAGTTGGCATACGCGCGCTTGTCGGTGAAGATGTTCTGGACCGCGAGAATCTTCGCGCTGATGTCCATGATCTGTTTCTGAAGGTCGTCCCGGCGGGGCTTAGCCGCGGCGTCGGCCTGCTGGAAAGCCTGTTGCAGTTTCTGATACTCGGGATTATCCTCAACGCTCTTTACAGACTTATCAGATGCAGGCTTGGTCTTGTCTAGGAAAACGCTGTAGCGTTGTTTCCATTCGTTCTGGAAAGTCTTCCAGGGCCGCTGTCCATAAGCTTCATCCCACAGTGCCCAGAACAGCGTCGCCATAAGCAGTACCATCGAGACGACGTAATACATCGCGTACGACTTCGTGACTACTGGATCTTGATCGGGGATTGGTTGTTCAGGCACCAGATTCTCCCTCTAGTCGTTGAACACAGAAAGCTCATTCACGCTTGTCATTGCGAGTGAAGCGAGGACTCTCGGTGCTTGCCGGCGGAGACCCAGATTCCTTGCTTCGCGTCGGAATGACCATCTTCTTTACCTCATACGTTGAACCAATTTACCTCATACGTTGAACCAAGGCGTTATCCATACGTACTTGATATTGAACGCAAGCCGCAACAGCATTTTGAGCGGTAGTCCCACCATGGTGAGCCAGAAAAACATCATGATGGAATATTGCAGCAGGCTCATACGCTGATAATCTTTGGGGTTGTAACGCCGGAAGAGCGCATGCACCAGGAACCCGCCGGCCAGGTAATAGCCTCCAACTACGATCGCGCCGAAGATGGCTTTACCAAGGTTCGAGGCGATCCCGAAAAGATCAGGCAAGTCACGGTTCACCTCGTAAATAAGCCGATTGTGATCCCAGGTTTGTCCCGGCCAGAACCATTGCCAACCGGGACCGCGGATGAACGTCCCAATAATGATCATCGCCACCCAAAGAATCACGAAGCCGAACATGAACGTGCCAATCGCAAACTTGCGCTGCTTCCAGGTGTAATAGCCGCTGCCCAGCGGGTTGGTGTCGATGTATGGAATCACCATGAGGCCGATGATGATGAGCGTTGGCATCACGACGCCGGCGATCCACGGATCGAAGTAGACCAGCATTTCCTGCAGGCCGAGGAAGTACCATGGCGCTTTCGCCGGATTCATCGTCAGGTTGGGATTGGAAGGCTCTTCCAGCGGCGCGCTCAGCGTGATCGACCAGATCATCAAAATAATCGTGACAATGATGGCCGCGAGGAATTCAATGCGCAGGAGAAATGGCCAGACGTGAATTTCTTTTTGCCAGCCGGGACGGAACGGCCACGTCTTGCGGTGATGAGTTTTCGCCATCGCAGGATTGGTTTCGAGTTCGCCGATCAGTTCATCGTTGGCCTTCGCCTGCCTCCACGCCAGATAAATGTAGAAGAGCAACAGCGGGATCAAACCGACGATAGGCACGTTGTCAGGTGCGGAACAGATCTCCCAAAGTTGTCGCCAATCCATAAAGTCTCCCAAGACCACTTTGTAGCGTCGCCGTCCCGACCGCACCAGCGAGCGCGAGACGCCCTCGCGACAGCCGGCAAGATGCCGGCGCTACCAACTGCGGAGCTTCGCTCCGCTGGACAGCCAAGGGCGGCTGTCCCCATGTGAGCCTACGAGCTACGGCGCGGCTTGTCCGCTTCTGCCGTTAGCACTACTGGCGCTGGGCCCGAGATGCCGCCATCTTTTCTTACCCGCCAGAAATGCACGATCATCAGAACCGAAGCCACGATCGGAATGCCGATGCAGTGCCAGATATAGGAACGAAGCAGAGCATTCGCATCTACAATCGAGCCGCCCAGCAAACCAAAGCGAACATCGTTGTACGGAGTCATCCCCAGCATTTTGCCGAAGGGGCCTTCGTGGCCCAGTAGAGGCGTGGCGCGAGCCATGTTCGTTCCCACCGTGACGGCCCAGAATCCAAGTTGATCGTCGGGAAGCAGGTAGCCGGTGAACGAGAGTAGCAGCGTGAACACCAATAGGAGCACGCCGATGTTCCAGTTGAACTCGCGGGGCTTTTTGTACGAGCCGGTCAGAAAAACCCGGAACATATGCAGCCAGACCGCGATCACCATCAAGTGTGCCGCCCAGCGATGCATGTTGCGCAGCAACTTGCCGAAGGGAACATCGTGCTCGAGATAGAGGACGTCGCGAAAGGCCTGAACTTTGCTGGGATGGTAATAGAACATCAGCAGCACGCCAGTGAAAGTGAGCACGATAAATAAGTAGAACGTGATTCCGCCCATGCCCCAGGTATAGCTGTAGCGCACCGCGTCGCGATTGATCTTGGCCGGGTGCAGGTGCAGGAAGACGTTCGACAGCACGCCCAGCGCGCGGTTGCGCGGCGTGTCGTCATGCTTGTGGCGGAAGATCGAAGTAAAGACCTGAGTCTTGGTGGGATCTTTCAGGCCTTCAAGCTGCTCTTTGGCCTTCGCGGGCATGTCGGTCTTGAGCGACTGGACATCTTCTTTAACTCCAGCCTTCACCCGTTCGAGCAAGCCCACGCGATTGCCGTTCTTGCCGTTTCGATTCTCTTCAGGCATCGTTTCCTCTGTTTGACTCTGTAGCCACCGCGGAGCTTACGCTCCGCCCGGACAGCCGGGGGCGGCTGTCCCCCCTCAAAACCACTACGCACGCAGGAAAGATCCGTCGTCGTTGAACTGACTTGGTTGGCCTTTTGGCCACTGATATAGCCGCGAGACATCCACCAGGATCTGGCCGTCGGGCGCGACTTCTACGCGCGCGCGATCCATCGGTCGCGGCGCTGGGCCTTCGAAGTTAATTCCTTCGCTGTCGTATCCGCTGCCGTGGCATGGGCACTTGAATTTGTTTTCGCTCGGCTTCCAGTCGGGAGTGCAGCCTAGATGGGTGCAGCGGGCGTAGATCACGAAGATGCGATCCGGCGTACGGTCTACCCAGATCCGATACTTTTGCTGGAACTTTGTGTCTACTCCCAGGCCGTACTCCTCGGGATACCCGATCTTGAAGCTGGTCGCAGGCTCGAATAAAGTGCGCGGCAAAAAGAAGCGGAAAAATGCCAAGAACCACGCCACCAGGAAAGCGGCAACAGCGCTCCACACCAATCGGCGGCGCTGCTGATTGACTTCACTGTCCTCCGGACCGATCGATGCCACGCCTCCGGCTTTCGCCGCTCTGGACGTTCCGACCGCCGGGGTGCCAACGTAGCTGGTGGACTCGCCACTGCGCGATACGGAGGCAGCCGCCGAAGCAGTAGCAGCCGCGGCTCCAGGCCGAGGAGCAGCCGGAGCGGCAGATGCGACCGGAGCCGCAGTCGCTGGAGCCGCGGCAGGTGCGGCTGGTTCTCCGAGTAGCGCGGCGATTTCGGCATCGTTGAGCGCTGGCAAACCTTTTCGACCGCGCCGCGCCTGTTCCGCCGCGATTGTCGACTTGCTCCACTTGCGACCCTCCGCAACCCAGGTGGCAACGTCCGCGCGAATGGGACCACTGGGTGCAGCCGCAGGAGGTGGTGTTGAGGCAGTGGCGGGAGCGACCGGAGGAGTCGCAGCGGCGACTGGCTCTCCCAGCAGAGCGGCAATTTCGACATCATTGAGCGCCGGTAAACCTTTGCGCCCGCGTCGAGCCTGTTCCGCGGCAATGGTCGACTTACTCCATTTCCTTCCCTCTGCAACCCACTTGGCGACATCCTCGCTGAGCGTGGCATTTGTGGTAGCCGCTGGAACTGCTGCAGGCGGGGCAGGTGCGGCTGCGACAACTGGAGGGGCGGCCGCCGCGACGGGTGCGGATCCACCATTTCCACTTTCCCAACCCATTGGCTGGCCGGCCTTCAGGGCCTCAATGTCGGCATCGCTGAGCAAGGGCAGACCCTTGCGCTGGCGGTAGGCCTGCTCCATTGCGATGACCGAATTATTGAGCGCATTCCGCGGCCACGGCGGAAGATGCCCCAGAATGCCACCTGCATTGGCGGATTCGTCTGCCATCCGACCTCACCCCTCTTTTATACTTGGCCCTACGTCGATTCCAATATTCTAATTCCCTTAGTACTCAGTCTCCAGCAGCGGCAGCGAGCGATCCCATCCCGCGTTCACTTCTTAGATCAACTCCAATGGCCGTGTTCACCAAGTCGGCCAATGCCGCAATGAAAGTTGGCGAATCGTTCAATCCCGACGTCATCTCGAAGCGCTTGATCCCAAGCTTAGCGGCTTCTGAGCGAGCCTCATGATCGATCTCTCCCAGCGTTTCCACGTGATCGGAGACAAACGAAACAGGAACAATGCAGACCTCAGGGGCCTTTTCCGTCGCGAGCTCGCGCAGCGCCGTGGGCAGCGACGGCTGCAGCCACTTGCTGGCTCCTACCTTGCTTTGGTAGCACAGGCGGTAACCATTGGTCCATCCCCCGCGTTGCATGAGCAGTTCGACAGTCTCTTCAATTTGCCGCTGATACGGGTCGCCCTTTTGGATTACCGCGACTGGAACACTATGCGCGCTGAAAACGATCTCCGGGCGTTCCGGGTCGGAGAAGCGTGCCAGGGCTTCGTCTATCTTTTCGACCAGCGCCTGCAAATAAAGTTCGTGACGATAGAAGGTCTCGATGCACCGGACTGTGATGTCGTCCTGAAACAACCGGCGCCACTCGTTCAAGCTGCTGCCTGTCGTCGTGCTGGAATAGTGTGGATAAAGAGGAAGCAGTACGACCTCGTCGCAGCGGGCGTCGCGAAGTTGTTCGATGGCCTGCGCAGTAAACGGATGCCAATAACGCATGGCGACGAAGCAACGCGCGTCCAAACCAGACTCCGCCAGCTTCCGCTGCAACGCCCGAGCCTGCTGCTCGGTGAATCGTCGTATGGGCGAGCCTCCGCCGATGGTCGCGTAGTGATGCTGGACCTTTCTGGCGCGGGTGCTGGAAATCAGCTTGGCCAGCGGCTTTCGCCCGATCCGGGCAAACGGGAAGTCAATGATGTCAGGATCGCAAAATAGATTAAAAAGGAAAGGCTCGATCGCTTCCAGCGTGTCGGGTCCGCCAAGCTGGAAGAGCACCACACCAATCCGCCGTGTTGTGTAAGCCATTCCCCCGGGTTCCTTGGTGAAAAAGGATGTTACTCAATCTGCGCGGGGTAGTCAACGCGGAACTCGTGGGTGCGGGCCTAGATTTACTTCACGGGAGGGCGTATTTGGATCTTGTCGCCAATCTCGATGCTCATTAAGTCTTCACCAACTTCCAGCGGTCCCGCATAAGTTTTTCGAGTATGTGGAATCACGTCGGGAACATCAGGCGGCACGATGTGTGAGTAGAGCGCGAGTTTTGGCTTCACCCGGGAAAATACGATCCCTGCCTGCTCGGGAGTTGTATGGTGCTCGATTATCGCTTTCCGTTGTTCCCGCGAGTCCGTGCTGGCCAATTCTCCGAACGCGTCGGGGTCAATCACCTCGTGAATCAGAACGTCCGTCCCTTGAGCGAACTTAATCAGGTTTTCCGAAGGACGAGTATCGCCTGACATAGTGACCGAGTGCCCGCCGTAATCCACGCGATAACCGAACGCGGGCTTAATTTCGCCGTGATCGACCAGGAACGCCGTGACCTTCACTCCCGATCTTTCATAAACGACGCCCTCTTCAATATCCTTTGCGACCACCATCGCACCCGCGCCGGGCAGTTTTGTATCAACGTCGCGCCTGATGTGGATGTCGAATGCGTACGCCTCCTGCAGATGCTCCATCATGGCTTTCGTGCCTGCCGGACCCCACACTGGAAGAGGAGTGTCGCGGCCCATGACCCATCCGGTCAGCCACAAGTCTGGAATTCCGACGGTATGGTCTGAATGCAAGTGTGTGAGGAAAAGGCCAGTGATGTCTGTGAAAGGAATCTTGAGTTGATACAGGCGTTGCGTGGCGCCACGTCCGCAATCGAAAAGCAACTTCTCTCTCCCGGCTTCCACCAGAATACTTGGGCCGAAGCGGGACATCACCGGCCGCGGATTGCCCGTGCCCAAAAGCGTTACCTTGAAGTCCTGGGCGTACGAGGTGGTGGCGAGAGCAACCACAACCGCCAATGACGAGGCTACCTTCGTCCAAGAAAACCGACGTTGCTGCAAGACGGACTTCACGATCTCAGATCGACGCTTGCGAAGACACGGCCGGGGCTTGAGCTTCAGTCTCCGTCGCCATGGCCTCGATGATGAAATCTGCGAACTCGGAGGTGCCGGCTTTTCCGCCGACGTCACGCGTTAACTTGTCGCGCGCGCGATAGACCTTTTCCAGAGCGTTCCGAATCCTGAGCGCTGCATCATACTCGCCGAGATGGCGCAGCATCAGCAATGCGGAACGTAAGATGGCGGTTGGATTTGCCAGGTTCTTGCCGGCGATATCTGGAGCCGAACCATGCACCGCCTCAAAGATCGCACAGTGGTCGCCGAGGTTGGCGCTGGGAACGAATCCCAGTCCGCCCACGAACGCGGCGCACAGGTCAGAAATAATGTCGCCGTAAAGGTTCTCCATCACCAGCATGTCGTATTGATACGGATTCATAACCAGCTGCATGCAGGTGTTGTCCACGATGTGCTCGCCGTAAGTGATCTCCGGATAATCTTTGGCGACGCTGCGGGCGCAGCGCAGGAAAAGGCCATCCGACAACTTCATGATGTTGGCCTTGTGAATGGCGTGGATCTTCTTCCGATTGTTTTTGCGGGCGTATTCGAAAGCAAAACGCGCAATGCGAGTCGAAGCTTTCTCGGTAATGATCTTGATGCTCTCAACCACGCCGGGGACAACTTCGTGCTCGATGCCGGAGTAAAGGCTCTCCGTATTCTCGCGCACAACGATGAGGTCCACGTCGGGATATCGCGTCGGGATGTGGGGCAGATTGCGAATGGGGCGGAAGTTGGCATAGAGCTCGAACTTCTGCCGCAGTGCGACGTTGATGCTGGCAAAGCCGCCGCCAATTGGAGTAGTTACCGGCCCTTTGAGCGCAACATGGGTACGCTCGATGGATTCGGTCAGCTCTTTCGGAATGTATTCCTTGTATTTCTCAAACGCTTCCGCCCCGGCCATGAAGGTTTCCCATTCGAACTTCACGCCCGTGGCTTCGAGAATGCGCACCGTCGCTTGTGTTACTTCGGGGCCGATGCCGTCGCCCGGTATCAGGGTGATCTTGTGAGTCATATCGTTTACGAGCAATGATCGGCAAACGCGAAATAAACTGTAGAAAGGTTGCTTGGCAACGTCTGCTTCCCTGACAACCTCACTCCGGTCATTAGGAGCGAATGCGGCGAGGAATCCAGGTTCTTGCCCGTCGCGCTAAGAACCGAGATCCCTTGCTTCGCTCGGGATGACGATGACCGGGGCCTTGTCGGCAAACAAAGACGTCTACAGCCTGCTCAACCCTTGGCTGCGGGTTTGCCGCGAACTTCCGGTTCTTTTGTCCTGAGCAAGTCTTTCAATTCAGCCATGAATTCCTGCACATCCTTAAAGTCCAGATAAACCGAGGCGAAGCGGACGTAAGCTACTTTGTCATAGCGGCGCAGCCGATTCATGATCAGCTCACCGAGTTCACTGGTCTTGCGCTCGCGCTCGGCCGATTCGATCACAAAGCCTTCGGCCTCATTCACGATCTGTTCCAACTTGCCAATCGGAACCGGCCGCTTCTCACAGGCTCGCAGCAGACCATTCAATACCTTCTGGCGATCGAATTTCTCCCGACGGCCATCCTTCTTGACCACCATGTAAGGAATTTCGTCGATGCGTTCATAGGTGGTGAAGCGCTTGCCACACTTCAGGCACTCGCGGCGGCGGCGGATGGAATCGGCTTCCTTGCTCTCGCGCGAATCCACCACTTTGTCATTTGCGAACCCGCAGAAAGGACACTTCATGGCGCTTGGAACAGTGACCCGACTGATTGTAGCAGGCACGCCTGCAGCAGGGACGCCCTCGCAGGGACGACAACGCATCAGGCCGGCGGAGACGAGGGCGAAAGCTCGGCGCGAGCTTCCTCCTGCTCGCTCTCTTCCGAAAGCTTCCCCAAAGAAAGCCGCTCTCGGTGAGCCAGCAGCAAGCCAACCGGAACCACGGAGACAAACGTCACCACCCAGAGCAGAATTCCACAACTGGCCGCCAGTTCATGGGACGCATGGAAAATGTGCTGCAGGGCGGAAATGGTCGCCAACTGCGAACCTCCACCCACTCCGGGCAACTGGATCAACGACCCCAGCATGCTGGAACCCATCAATAGCAGGACTTTAGACACCGTCATGTGCTCGAGTGGCGCTCCATAGGCGTGAGTGACCTCGCGATACGCCAGTGCAATGATCCACCACAAGAAAACCGAGACGCCGGATAGCTGCAGGAAAGAAAGCGGACTGTGAATGGTGTCTAGTCCTCCGTGGAATTCACGCACCTTCTGCGCCACTCGATGCCCAAAGTTCGCAGCTAGGTGAGCGAAGCGGGTTTCAATCCAGGTGGCTACGGCTTCTCCGAATTTAGCCACCAAGAAAGCCACCAGCGCTAACCCTGCCACCAGAGCGACGAGCAGAAAGCCTGCCACTCGAAGCCGGGGATAGATCTCGGGGTTGGGCAGGAATCGCAATTCCGTCGGGAGGAAGATGGCAAGGACCATTAAAACGGTGAATCCCCCAATATCGAAAATGCGTTCGATCATCCAGGCGGCCATCTGTGAGGAGAAAGTAAGGCCGGTTCGACGCGCGATCAGGTAGGGACGAATCAACTCTCCGGGGCGACCCAGTAACGCCAGGCCGGTGAACCCGATCAAGGTCGGTGCGATCAGCCCGATTGTCGAAGCATCCTTGCGTACCGGCCGCAGAAAGATTTTCCAACGCAACGCACGCAGAAAATAGCTGAAGTAGATCAGCGCTGTAGCCTGGACAATGTGGCGAACGCTGAGCTGCCGTCCCTGATTCCAAAAGGTGGCCCAGTCAAAGTCCTTCCACGTCCGAAACTGCAGATAAACCAGGGCAGCAAGAATCGCCGCGATGACCGCGTAGGCTAGGTATTTTTTTTGGCCCATTTAATCGAGGCGCCTCGAGCTAGAAAGCCGAGCCCAGAAATGCTTCAAGAATTACTCCTCTTGCCAAGGTAAATGACACGAACGCAAGGGTCAACGCAGTCGGGCTTCGATCGAAGACGGGCGTCCCCGCCGTTCGCCAAAATGCAAACCGACGAGAGGCCCGTGCTCCATTAATCCTCAAGACTCAGCGGGAAGCTTCCGGGGTCGCCTCCGGGAGCGTTGCTTGCTTTACCGCAGGCCGCTGATGCGACGGGCTTTGCTGGTAATTGGCTGCTTTCAATGAAGCCGCTTTTCGCTCCGCCAGTTTCTTGCGATTGAAATCACGAATGATGCGGGCAACGTAAGCCTGAGTTTCGTAATATGGTGGGACGCCGTGGTACTGTTCCACGCGCTGCGGTCCGGCGTTGTAAGCCGCAAGAGCTTTGATCAAATCGAAGTTGTATCGTTCCAGCAATTCCCGCAAGTAGCGAGTGCCGCCCTCCACGTTTGCACTGGGATCGAATGCATTGCCAACTCCCAGCTTGGACGCAGTTTGCGGCATCAGTTGCATCAGGCCCTGGGCTCCCTTGGGTGATACCGCTCTCGGATTGAACCCGCTCTCGGCATGGATCACGCTGTTGATCAGATCCGGATCAAGGTGATGCCGGCTGCTGACGGCATTGATGACTTCATTCATCGGTTGCGAGTTATGCGGCGTTTCTCCGGCGGGTGCCGAGAGGTCTTTCTCAAAGCTATCGATTTCGTCGGTGGGCACATCCACATATCCGGCCCGGTCAGCGCCCAGATAAAGACGGGTTACCGGACCAATGATTTCCCGCCGCTCGTGGCGAATGGAAAAACCATTGCGCAACACAGCGACGTCTGAGGCAAACGATGGCGCCCCTAAAAGCCCAAATACAAGAGCGAGTTTAGCCACCAACTTCATATAAACACTGAACGACGTCACAAGACAATCTTGCGAACCCTATACTCCTACACGCGTTCCCAGCACCTGCTCAATTGCCGCGGCCACGCCATTCCGGTCGTTGGCGAGGGTTACGGCCCAGCCCCTTCCCCGCAACTCTTCCGATGCATTCCCCATGATAAATGGCAGCCCAGCGAAGGCAAGCATTTCGATGTCATTGTAGTTATCACCAATGGCCATGACCTGTTCGCGGGGGATGCCTCGGTAATTGGCCCATCTTTCCAGGGCATGGCCTTTGGAACAGCCCTGATTCAGTACATCCACGATCGACAGATCGCGTTTTGGATATTCCGTACGCAGCACGGTGATGTCTTTTTCCAGTCCACTCGCTGCCAAAACCTCCAGAGCTTCATGCATGCGCTCGATCCGCCCGCAGAACATGGCCTGGACGGGATCGGTGGTGAGAGAGTTCTCCAGCGGAATGACGAAATCAATATATTGCAGGTTCTTCTCCAGCCAGCGCTGAATGCTCTCGCTTAAATCGCGCATGTGCTCGAGCACGATTGCGCCTTGGCTCTCGATATCAAAGGTCAGGACCGTGTTGCCGCGAAATTCCCGCATCGTGCCACAGAGTCTGCGGCAGGTTTCCGCCGGAAGCATATCGCGATGGAAGGTTTGGCCCATCAGCGATCGGGTAACGGCGCCGTTTGAGCTGATCAGCCAGAGATCGAAGCCAAGCTGCTGGGCAATAGGAAGGGCAAATTTGTGCCGCCGTCCGGTTACCAGTATGACTTCGACGCCCTCCTGGTGAGCGCGGCGCAGCGCTGCCAGATCCACTTCTGAGATCTGAAACTCTGGGTTCAGCAAGGTGCCATCGATATCGGCGGCCAGCAGGCGGATCGGAGGTCTCAGCACATAAGATTCTAGCATCCGCGCGCTGAGTACCGGCGAACCGCGAGCGCCATAGGCAGTCCGATCAAGAACATGTGTACGAGGAAATCGCTCGCCCTGGAGGCCCACGTGTGATCGAATTTTGGAGCCGCCGAAAGCGGCACCACGATAAAATTCATGAAAAAGTAGATTGCAATGCCGTAAAGCACTCCCCACAGAACCGCTCGCCTGATCAGGAAGGTCAGTTTCCGGCTCGCCAAATAGTAGACAGCCGTTGCTACAAACGTGATGAGAAACTCCAATGCAACGCCGAGAATGGCGGTGGGAAGGCCTCCCTGAAAAGATTTCACGCCGAGTAAGCCGGTAGCGATCGCTTGGGGGAGGACGATTGCGGGGTTCCCTTGCAAGACGACGGAGGTAGTGGCGTAGAGCAAGTCCAATACTCCCGAGACCAGCCCGCCCCAGAAAATGGCGGACGCCGCCCTGGATCGTTGTGTTCGAGACTCGGAAAAAGACATGCCCATCGAAATTCCCCTATCCCGGCGAGGTCGCACCTTCGCCATGCTATAGTCCGATCACAGCATGGGATCGCTAATTTTCTTATTCTTTCCCTGGGGTCTAATTCTCCAGGCGGTGGCCATTGTCCACTTCATTCGCCGGCGCCCGGACGGCTATTGGCTGTGGATCATTATTTTCTTCGGCGGCCTGGGTGCCCTGATCTATATCGCCGCCGAGGTCATCCCCGACGCGGGTTTGATGCGCCAGTCGTTCAAGGTGTTTCCCCGGCGCAGGAGGATTCACGAACTTGAGTCCGCCATTTTGGACAATCCCTCAGCGGGAAATTATGAGGAACTCGCTGACCTATATTTGGAAGAAGGGAACTACGCCCGCGCCCGCCAGTGTTATGACAAGGCAATCTCGTCGCGTACCGACTCTCTTGACCCGTTTTATCGTCGGGGCATGGCCGCCTCATTTATGGCAGAGTTCACGGCAGCCGTACCCGATCTGGAGCGCGTGGTGGCGCAGGATCCCAAGTACGACTTTCAGCGCGCCGCAGGCTTACTCGCCCATGCCTACGCCAATACCGGCGAGCCTGACAAAGCCGAGGCTTTGTTTCGGGAGGTCACAAAAATCTCCACTTCATCAGAGACTTATTACAACTACGCGCGCTTCCTGGCCTCCCAACTACGCAATGCCGAAGCCCGCGAATGGGCACAGCGCATTCTCGACAAGAAGCCGACCATGCCCGGATACCTGCGTCGCCGCGAGCGGCCCTGGTTTCGCAAGGCAGCAGCCTTGCTGAGCCGGCTGCCAATGTAGGCGCCAGTGTCCCGCTGGTGCTGGAGCGGCAAGATCTCTGTCTCTTGCGAATTCATAGAACGCACCTATTTGAGCTTTGCTCGGGCAGCGCGCGCGAGGACGCCCCCGCCTACATTTACACCCTTGCTAAGTCGTCGCGAGATAGTCCTGCAGTGCGCGCTGGGTTTGAAGATCGAGGGCTTCTCCGAATTGAGTGAGATCTCTAATCAGGAGGTGGGCATCCATCTGTCGACAATGTTCCAGGGCCAACGCGAAAACACAACGCCGGACCAGGTTGTACTCTTCGACCAGCCCCATCGCCGTGAATCCCTGGGCTTGCCGCAGCCGGCCGTGTCGCTGGGCAGCTTTCATGGACGCGGTTGCCATCTCCTTCAAGCTCAATTCCATGACCTTCGTGGTCTCGTCGAGAACTGGAAGAATGGGTGCCATTCGTTTCCGATCAACAATTTTGACCCGCCTGAGATTGGTGTCAGATTGGCTATGCGCCAGCCATTGCTCACGAATGCGGCTTCGATTTTGCTTCAGGAGAATCTTGAGCCGCTTGGCCGAAGTTGCGGTGCGCGCGAACCCGTTCTTGCCGGTGGATGATCCGCGACTCACTTGCTGGTTGATCTCTTCCAGCGCCTGGCCCAGCGCGCTTTCGACTTCTTCCGAACGTCTGGCGCCGCGGGCCACCCGGCTGACATACGACGGATCCACGCCGAGTTTGCGCGCAATTCTTACATAGAGGCCGCGATACAATGTTTGCGGTGATCGTATTTCAGTGTTTGCATGTGTGCTAGAATTGTCACGGTACATGACAACCTTTCGTGAAACCGGCGACAGGGTGCCGCCTAACGCAAGCGTTATAACGATCGCGTTAAATTCAGTGTAACAGGCGCGTCATGAGCAACACAAGAGATTCGAAGACCGAGTGGGCAAGACGGATCATCGCCCTTCGCCGCCGCCTCGAAATGAGCCAATCTGAACTGGGTCAGCAGATGAACGCATCTGCCATGGCGGTGTCACGTTGGGAGCGAGGCGTTCAGGAACCTCCCGCCAATATCTACGTTCAACTGGGCAATATCACCGGAGATCCGGAGTGTTGGTATTTCTGGGGTCGGGCCGGGTTGAGCAGCGACGATTTGATGCGGGTTTTGCCCGCGGTTCGGTCCCGTTTGCGCAAGAATCGGATGTTGAAGCTGGAAGTGGTCCAAGCCGGCGCGCACCGGGCCCTTAAGCGACCGGAGGAGTTGGTAGCCATTCCCCTTCTGCCGGTTGTAGCAGCCACCCATGGAGGAAAGGGAGACCCGGCCGAAAACCTCACCCAGGTTCCTCCGGAGTCGATGCTCGCCGCGCCCAGCAAGTGGTGTCCGAACCCGGCCTATACCAGTTGTCTACGGGTTCACGGGCGCTCGATGATGCCGCTGATTCATGACGGCTACATCATCGTGATCGACACTTCCCAGACTAATCGTGGCAAGCTTTACGGTCATATCGTGATAGCAGCTCACAAGGACCACGGTTTGATTGTCTCCCGGTTGCAACGCTTTGACGATACCGAGGTTCTGGTTCCGGAAAACCGCGAGTACGATTCGACCGCGGTCTCGACCAATGGGTGGCGCATCGTCGCCAAGCTCCTGTGGTGGATCGGGCGAGCAGAGTGAGTTCTTTCTAAATATCCTCCGTCTATTTCCGAGCCGGACGTCCTAACGGCGAAAAAGTCACAAGCCCAAGTTGCGTTGACATTTGCCGGAGCCGGTTCTATCGTGCCAACCGGACAGCAATGAACATCATCAAGGCAACTCACCGCTTCGAAGAGTGGCTTGGCCGTCACACGCCGCTGGTGAAACCGGATCTACGCCTGAAACACCAGCGCATGGCGGAAGCGGTATTTCCTTTTCTTCGTGCAACCTTCTATCGCTGGATGCAGATCTGGCCTGAAGTCTGCCCTGACCTGGCCAAAGCTCCGCGAGTTCTTGCCGTGGGCGATCTCCACGTCGAGAATTTTGGCACTTGGCGTGACATCGAGGGCCGACTGGTCTGGGGAGTCAACGATTTCGATGAAGCTGCCGTCCTGCCCTACACCATCGATCTGCTACGGCTGGCCACAAGCGCGATACTCGCCATCGAAGACGGCCACCTGGCATTGAAGCCGAAAGACGCTTGTGCCTCGATCTTGGAAGGCTACAAAGAATCACTTGCCAAGGGCGGCCGACCCTATGTGCTCGAAGAGGAAAACACCTGGCTGCGCCAGATCGCGACCGGAGTCTTGCGCGATCCGGTTCATTTTTGGCAGAAGATGGACAGCTTGCCGAGGATCCGCGGCGAAGTCCCTGTCAGTGCGCGGGAGGCTCTTGAGCATCTTATGCCGGAGCGTGGCCTCACCTACCGGACCGTACGACGGGTGGCGGGCCTGGGAAGTCTAGGCCACATTCGCGTGGTCGCCATCGCGCTGTGCCACGGCGCCCGGATCGCTCGCGAAGCCAAGGCGCTTGCGCCCTCTTCGGTTTACTGGGCCGCTGGAGATGATCGGCCTTCGGAGATCCTGTACCAGGCCATTATCAGCCGCGCCGTCCGTTGCCCCGATCCTTTCGTGCAGTTGCGCGGACACTGGATTGTCCGGCGCTTGTCGCCCCACTGTTCGCGCATTGAACTAAGCGTTCTCCCCACCAACCGCGACGAACTCCGGCTGCTTTCTGCCATGGGATGGGAAACGGCCAACATTCACCTCGGCACCGTGGACGCGCAAAAATACATCCGTGGCCACCTCGCGCGCCTCAAACCAAGCTGGCTGTACACAGCCGCCAAGAACCTGGAAGAGGCGGTTACCGCGGACTGGCGGGCCTGGAAAAAATCCGGGGACTTCTCGTAGACGCATCTCAACCGCCTTCAGCTCTCCCGAGGGAATCCGTAGCACATTGCGTCGGCCGACTCGAACCGCCCGCCGATCCTTTGCTCTCGCGTTCCAAAGCATTCCGCAGTTCATCCAGGATCACTTGCAGCGAATCCGGGTCGTCTCTGAGCGCTCGCCGCACGCTATCTCGGTCAACCGCCAATTCACCGATCAGCCGTGCGCCCCTGATATCGGGTTCTTCTACGGTGCGCAGAATCCAGCCCAGGCGATGTCTGCGCCCTCCCACCTTGTTGCCCACCGTGGCAAACGGATAATCGAGGCTCCCCTTCGTCATCCAGTGCGCCATCAATTCCTCGACGTGCCCCCCGCTGCAGGCCGCATAGATTCCTCGTCATCGCGCCAGTTCGTCTTGCCACTCCAGAACCTTCAGATTGTCTTCCCAATGGCTTTTCGCCAACAGAAACCACACCTGCTCCGCCGATCTTTCCTCGCCGCAGATCGCGCAGTGCTGCATTCTTGGGTTATCCATGGCGTCCTTTCCTAGGCGGACTGTTCTGTGCGGCTGCTTGGGTTGCTGGAAACTTCGCGCGCGTGCGCCGCCGCGGGCCTCTTCTTCGTATCTTCAGGCCTGGGCACCGTAACCACGCCTCGCCCCTTTTCGTGCGACAGAGTCAACGCGAACCCCACAATGCTCGCACAGCCAGTAGTATTCAATGCGATGAGGAGGCTGGCCTCGTCGCGCCCCGCCTCAGCTCAGACACTCCGAGAGGCTCCATTTCCACCAAAAACAGTTTTCCCTGACTCAGCTTGCGGAAGGGGATGGGGCAAGCTGGATTTGCGCATTTGTGCAGCACGCGAGGCCTCCTGAAAGTGCAGTTCTGAACCAGAACGAGCACTGGCCTAATAGCGAAGCACCGAACGTTGTGACCGCGGAGCGGCATGGAACCAGTTTGAATGCATCAGTTCCCCCCGTCTATCTCTTGCGTTTCCCAAAGCGGAAATGCCCAATCGCGGTCTCCGTTGCCGAAATCCCGGCTGATGTCATGACGTGAACCCTAGTTGGCAGTTTTGAGCGGCGTCATCCCGCTAAACCCAAGCTGGAACCGGCCATCGCCAGTCGTTATCATGAGGGTACATGCCCAAGACCGCCTTAATGTGCCCGCCCACATTCTTCGACGTTCGTGAACCAAAGAACCCTTACATGGGTCGCCCCATCGATCCTGCAAAGGCCCAGCGGCAGTGGCAAGGCTTGCGGAGTGCGCTCGAGGACGCTGGGGTAAGAGTAGAGCTCATCGATCCCGTCAAAGACCTCGACGACATGGTCTTTGCCGCCAACCAGATGTTCGTCGGGCACCACGACCAACTGGGCAAGTTCATCGTACCCAGCCGCATGCGCTACGCATCCCGGCACAAGGAAGTAACCTTTTTCGTCGACTGGTTCCGCCCGCGCGGCTACAAAATCATCGATCTGGATCTGGACGAAGATTATCTCGAGGGCCACGGCGATCTACTCTGGCACCCCGACCGCTCGCGCATCTGGGCAGCTTACGGCTTCCGCTCCACCCGCGGCGGTATCGAGAAGTTCGCCTCTGCAATGCAGCAATTAGGTTTTCCAGTAATCCCGCTTCAACTGGTCGACCAGCACTGCTACCACCTCGACACCTGTCTCTGCCCGCTGAACAACGATGCGGCGCTGATTTACCCCGGCGCGTTCTCCCCTGAATCGCTGCAGACAGTTCGCGGTCCCTGGAAACGAATCCACGAACTAACCCGGAACGAAGCCCTGCAATTCATGGGAAACGGCATCGTAGCCAACGGTCGATTCATTACTCCGCGCCTCACCCGCAACCTTGAGCAGATCCTCGCGCAGGAAGGCCTGACGCCGGTGGTGGTCGATACGTCCGAATTCGAAAAATCCGGTGGGAGCGTGTTTTGCATGAAGGCATTTATCGACTAGCAAGATTTTGAACGGCTGCACTCGACGAATTCCCACGCAATCCCTATCATGGACTCATCCCACTAGCTCGAGGTAACAAAATGCCCGAACCAACTTATGAAGAACTGAAAGCCCGCTTAGCCGAACTGGAAAAGCAAGGCCCGCGCCGCACCGGCAGCCTGGAATTCCGGGTCAGCGAAAAAGGCGGAGTCAGCGTTTATGGCCTCGGCCGCTTTCCGGTCACGCTCTATTACGAACAATGGACGCGCCTGCTGGACACCGCCGACAAACTCCGCGAATTCCTTGAAGAAAACAAATCCAAACTCAAGCTCAAAGACCAATAACTTCGACCGCGAGCAGTATCTGTATCTCACCACTCGAGGCCGCAGGAGTGGTTTGCCCCGCGAAATCGAGATCTGGTTCACCCATCGTGACGGACGCTTCTACCTGATCGCCGAATACCCGACCTCGCACTGGCTGCAGAATCTGCAAGCGCATCGGGAAGCGCAGGTCCGCGTTTCCGGGGAAAAGTTCGCGGCGCGAGCCCGCATCGTCTCTCCGCAAACCGAGCCCGAATTGCATCGCGCGATTGCCGGTCTCTCGATCAAGAAGTATGGCT
Organism: uncultured Acidobacteriota bacterium; assembly: GCA_963838905.1. GTDB lineage: Bacteria > Acidobacteriota > Terriglobia > Terriglobales > Acidobacteriaceae > JABDBE01. Next base: position 174,165 of record CAWITE010000007.1, on the reverse strand, counting down.
GGGGCGAGGGCACCATAGTGGAGTTGATCCCGGACCGGTGACATCACGATTACAATCGTCCTGAGAACCAAGAACCAGGAACTGAGAACTGGTAACTGGTAACTGACTAAAGACGCCCGAACCAATGTCCTCGGAAGATATTCTCGACCTCCCGCCACCCCCAGCCGATGCCCGACTCTCCTACGGCACCGATCCCAATCAGTTTGCAGATATTCGCCTTCCTAAAACCAAGGGCCCGTTCCCGGTGGCGATGGCCATTCACGGAGGCTACTGGCGCGTCAAGTACGACCTGGCCCACTGCGGACACCTCTGCGCCGCGCTGACCTCTAAAGGAATTGCCACCTGGAACATCGAGTACCGCCGCGTCGGCAATCGCGGCGGAGGCTGGCCCGGCACCTTCGAAGACATTCGCAACGCTTATCGTTACGTCGCGCAAATTGCAAAACGATACGACCTCGACTCGACCAAAGTCGCGGTGATGGGCCACTCCGCCGGCGGACAACTCGCCCTCTGCCTCGCCGCCCACGAATCCTCTCTCAAGCGTGTGGTCTCTCTCGCGGGCATACTGAATTTGCAGCAAGCGTGGGAACAACACCTCAGTAACAACGCAGTCGTCGAGTTTCTCGGAGGCAAGCCCAGCGAGGTGACAGAGCATTACCGCGAAGCCGATCCCATGCAACTCGCGATCGACCATCAAACGACGCAATGGCTAATTCACGGCGCCGGGGATGACACCGTCCCGTCGTATTTCAGTCGCCAGTATGCCGAGCTAAAGAAGAAGAATGGAGAGGATGTGCACTACACAGAAATCGCAACCGCCGGCCATTTCGAGCTGATCGATCCCCGCTCCAACGCTTGGCCCACAGTAGAAAACACAGTCCGCCGCCTGCTAGCTTGACGAAAATGGAAAACGGGCGTCCCCGCCCGTCCGCGAAGAGCAAATCTGCGCGCCGCGATGCCATTCAGTAATCGATGTCAAGCGCAATTCCTTAGCACCAGCGCCGAGTTCTTCGACCCAAACGCAATGCAATTGCACACTGCGTGTTCAACCAACTGCTTGCGTCCCACGTCTGGCACATAATCCAAATCACACTCGGGATCGGGCGTCTCGAGGTTGATCGTCGGTGGAATCTGTCCGTTCTGCATCGCCACAATCGTAGCCGCAACCCCCGCCGCACCACAGGCTCCCTGGGGATGCCCGATCTGCGACTTCAACGCCGACATCGGAACCTGCCGCGCCCGTTCGCCGAGCGCCAGCTTCAGAGCCCGCGTCTCAATCCGGTCGTTTAACTGAGTGGAAGTGCCGTGCAAGTTCACGTAATCCACATCCGATGCAGCGATTCCAGCTTCCTTCATGGCTAATCCGATCGCCCGAGCCGGCTCTTCGCCGCACTCCTGCAACCGCACCCGATGAAACGCCTCGCACGTGGATCCATACCCACAGACTTCCGCCAGCATCTTCGCTCCCCGCGCCCGTGCGTGTTCGTATTCCTCGAGCACAAACATCCATGCCCCCTCCGCCAGCACGAAGCCGTCGCGATCTACCGAGAATGGACGCGATCCCCGCTCCGGCGCATGGTTCCACGAGTCGGTCAGAATCTTCATCAGCACGAAGCCTTTAATAATTCCCAGTGCGATGGGCGCGTCCGCTCCGCCGCTCAACACCATGTCCAACCGTCCTGATTGAATCTGCCGCAAGGAATATCCGAATGCGTCCGTCGAAGAAGTGCAACCCGTCGTGATCACATGACTCGACCCGCGCAAACCGAAGCGCACATTCAGTTCGCTCGAAAGCGCACCCATCACTCCAGTTGGCACGCAGAACAAACTCATCTGCTTGTATTGCTGATGGAAGAACAGGCGATATTGCTCCTCGGTGAATTCCTGGGATCCGCCGCCCGAACCAATGATTACGCCAAAACGCCGTCTCTGCTCGAGCGGCAGGGAAGCGGGATCGAACCCAGCGTTGCCCAGGGCCTCCGTGGCCGCGGCCAGAGCCAGTGGCAACACCCGCGACACATGTTTCCGGTCGCGCTTTTCCACCCAAGCCAGTTCGTCGAAGTCAGGAACCTCGCCGGCAATCTGGACGGGAATTTCCCCCGAATCGAAACGCGAGATCCGCCGCACCCCGCTTCGCCCCTGCAGAACGCCCTCCGAAAAAGCAGCGTTCCCCGCGCCGTTAGGACTGACCACGCCCATGCCCGTAATCATCACTCGTCGTTTCAAGCCTTCACCTCTCTGGATTGCTAGATCAAAGATATCTCAATTGCCGGTCAAAGCGCCGAAATAACAACACCTGTACCTTCGTGTCCTCGGTGGTTCAAGGCTTCTGTTTTTCCAGAGTGCTTTATAATCGCGTTTCGCAACGAGGGAACTCTTGGCCTACGACGATCTGCGTGATTGGATCGCCGCGCTCGACCGAGCCGGCGAACTAAGAAAAATCCGTACCGAAGTCGACCCCATTCTGGAGATCACCGAAATCACCGACCGCGTCAGCAAGATGCCCGCCAAAAACAATGGAGGCCGGGCGTCCTCGCCCGGTGGCCCAGCCCTGCTCTTCCAAAACATCAAAGGCCATCCCGGCGCCCAAGTCCTCATCAACCAATTCGGCTCTGCCCGCCGAATGGATCTTGCGCTCGAAGTGGAAACGCTCGACGAGGTTGCCGACCGCATCCGCCAGTTCATGGACGTAAAATCGCCGCAAGGATTCCTCGACAAAGTAAAGATGTTGCCCATGCTGGCGGAAATGGGAAAGTTCTTTCCGAAAACAGTTTCCACCGGGCCGTGTAAGGAAGTCATTCGCCGCGACAATTTTTCGCTCGATGAGTTCCCCATTCTCCAATGCTGGCCAAAAGACGCCGGCCGCTTCATCACACTACCGTGCGTGGTCACGCGGGATCCCAAAACCGGCAAACGAAATGTAGGAATGTATCGCATGCAGGTCTACGACGGGGGCACCACCGGCATGCACTGGCAAAGACAAAAAGTAGGAGCCGAACACTACCGCGAGCGTATGCGAGCCGCCGCGGCCGAAGATCGTGCGGACAAAGATCGCGTGGGGACGGGCGCCCCCGCCCGTCCAGCCGGGCAAAGCCCGGCAGCCACCGCGCGTGCAGCGGTAGACATAATGGCCCGTTCATCCGGCGGTTCGCTTATCCCCGAGGGCGACCGGCCCACCGGCAAAATGGAAGTCGCCGTAGCCATCGGCACCGATCCCGCAATCACGTTTTCCGCCATCGTCCCCGCTCCTCCCGACGTCGAGGAATATCTAATCGCCGGATTCCTCCGCCAGAAACCAGTCGAACTGGTAAAGTGCGAAACCGTAGACCTCGAAGTCCCAGCCACGTCAGAAATCATCCTGGAAGGCCACGTAAACCTGGACGAACTTCGCACGGAAGGCCCTTTTGCAGATCACACCGGCTTCTATTCGTTGGAGGATCTTTATCCGGTTTTTCATCTCAGTTGCATTACGCATCGCAAGAATCCCATCTACTCGACCACGATTGTGGGGAAGCCGCCGATGGAAGACGGATGGATGGGGAAGGCGGTCGAGCGTATTTTTCTTCCGCTTATGCGGCTGACCATTCCTGAGATTGTCGACATCAACCTTCCGGTCGAAGGCGTTTTTCATAACCTGATGATCGTTTCCATCAAGAAGTCTTATCCAGGACAGGCGCGCAAGGTGATGAATGCTGTCTGGTCGCTCGGGCAGGCGATGTTTACCAAGTGCATTCTCGTGGTCGATGAAGACGTGAACGTGCAGGATATTGGCGAGGTCACGCTCAAAGTGCTCAACCACATCGACCCGGAGCGTGATATTCAGTTCATGCTGGGCCCGGTCGATTCGCTCGACCACGCTTCCCGCCTGCCTAACTACGGATCGAAGATGGGCATCGACGCCACCCGCAAGTGGGCGAGCGAAGGATTCACTCGGCCATGGCCGGATGAAATCTTGATGGACGAAAAGACCAAAGCTATGGTGGACAAGAAGTGGAAGGATCTGGGCATCGAGTAAGTCTAGGCGCGAGCGTCCGCGCTCGTGCTGGGGCGAGCGAGCATGCAATGGCAAAACGCGGCTCAAGGGTCTCGGGAGGGATGGCTTCAGGCTTTGCGGAAAAACTCTCGGCGTTGGAGTTTTAAAAGGGCACGGCTTCCCAGCCGTGCGTAAGTCTTTGAAAACGATGTACGGCGCGGCTGCAAGCCGCGCCCCTTCAAGATTCCAGCCGCTGATTTCGATGTTTTCCAGCAGGCTCTTCCGCCGTACCGATTCGCGGCGAAGATAACGCGGGCTTAAGCCCTCTGGGAAATGTTCCTACAATCGAGTAGAAACGCCACGAGCAGGGTTAGATTGCCCTGAGAACTTTTCATGCGAATTCGACATCGAATAGCGGCGCTGGTCACTCTGCTGACTCTCATCTCGGCCAGCGCCCCGGCGCAGCAGAAGGCCTCAGACGCGGAGCGCCAGCTGTTCAATGCAGCCAACCAGGAAAGGAAGGCGCATGGACTGCCGTCCCTGAAGCCAGACGAAGCCCTCGCCAACGCTGCCCGTGCGCACGCGCAGCGCATGGCAGAGCAAGGAACGATCTCTCACCAACTTCCCGGCGAGCCCAATCTGCTCACCCGCGCGAAAGCGGCCGGCGCCCAGTTCAGCTGGATTTCCGAGAACGTGGACGAGGGACAAAACGCGACAGCGATTCACCAGAGCTTCATGAGGTCTCCGCAACATCGCGCCAACATCCTGGATAGCGACATGGATTCCGTAGGCATCGGCGTGGCGGAACGCAACGGCCAGATGTTTGCGGTGGAAGATTTCTCCAAGGCGAAATAAATCCACGGGGCGGCCAAACGCCGAAACGTCTTCGATATGTCTCTGAGATTGTGCTAGTTTGGACCATTCGAGTTTCGCGACCACGACATCCTCGGCACTCGCGACATAAAGAGGTAGATTCTGCAGGTCGACCCGTTGGCGACGGTGAAACTCCTCTTGGCTAAAAGCACGGGATTTGCGGATAATCAAGTCGATCTTCCAACCGCTTGCCCAGTCAATCACGTGGAACAACGACTGCCGCTTGTGTGTTTCCAGCGCCGCATCTACATCCACACAATACTGGTCGCTCGGCAGACTTTGAACGAATGCGCGCACTGTGCCGGTGTGGCTGCAATTACGAGGTCGATGTCTTGGGTTGACCGCGGAGCGCGCGTAGTAAGCACTGGCAAACGATCCGGAAAGCATATACGCAACGCCAGCTTGATCAAGCGCCGCCGTGATCCTTTGGAAGACTTCCGGGACGCTCTAGCTTTGCAGGGGCGTTTCGACAAGGCATTTCCCCAGATCGAGAATGGCCGGCAACTTGATCCGCTTTCGCTCATCATCGCTACCGATTACGGCGCGATCTTGTATTTTTCACGCCAGTATGACCGTGCCATAGAACATTTCCGTGGCGTGCTAGAAATGGAGCCAGACTTTCCTCGCGCTCACATGCTGGTCTGGGCCTATGCGCAAACAAGGATTGTTTGCCGAGGCTCTGGGCGACGCCGAGGCGTATCAGCGCCGTGAAAACGCGCCTTGGAGTTGGGTCATGATTGCCTAGGTCTCGGGCCGCTCCGGGGGACCAGGCAAAGGCCAGACTAGCTCTCAAGCGACTGGAACAGCCAGAACGGAATAGCCCGTTGGATACCTTGGCGTTTGCCGTCGCCTACATCGGCATGGGCGAGAACGATAAGATGTTGGTCGAGCTAGAAAAGGCTTACCGGCAGCGTTCCAGTAGCCTCACGGCTCTGAAGGTGGATCCAATTTAATTTACGACCCGCTCCGGGGCGAGCCCCGCTTCCAGCAGTTAGTCCGCCGCATTGGGTTGGCGCAGTAATCCGGCAACAGATCAGGGTTGGGCGCCGCTTACGAAGGCTTTGTGAAAGTTCCGCGCACCAGCATGCTGGGCGCGGGCACAGAGTCGGTGGGAGCCGGCTTGGCAGTGCCTGGCGAATTGCCGGTCGCGTCGGATTTTTCGTAATCTAGATGGACGCGCTCCCGGACTTCCTGAATGCGGGAGGTGACAATGGGCGTGCGATATTCGGGATGACAAAACTCGAGGTGCATGCCGCGACCGATGTAACGCAGTTTGAGCATCGACCCGCCCCAGGTTGAGCCGGCAATTGCCACCAGCACGGGTTCCGGGCAATATTCCGGATGCCCGGAAATGAGCGCCTGACTTTCGCCCAGGAACACTGCGGTGTAGCGATGGTGTTGGGTTTGGATTTCGAGCACGGTAGATGGGGGCAAGTCTCCGAGAGAGACGCCGCCCTCGATTTCTGATTGGACGACGTTGGCATTCACTTGGTCGCTGAGATTGGGATGAGGCATGAACATGGTAGCCAACCGGTCTGGCCAGATGCACTGTTCGAAAGATCATACCAGAGGAGGGCTACCACCGGATGTTACTTCTGGGCAGGTTGGTGGGTGACCCTGTTGTATTACGGACAAAAAGCAGCCAGACCTTATGGGTCTGGCTCTGCACGGGAACCGAGTTGCGGCTTCGCGGCAGCTACCCGCCAATCGAACTGGCGACTGCAGAAAACACGTTATTTGAACTTCCACCAATCAATCGGATGGTTCCAACTACCAGTACCAGGATCACTGCCAGCATGACGGCATATTCAGCAATGTCCTGTCCCGCATCGTCCGTCCACAAATATCGGAAGGTTCTAATGTTCATCCCCTCTCCCTTCTAATCGGTGAGCACAGTGTGCTCCCGGTTCTCTAAAAATACAAGTGTCAAGTCATCTTTTGCAATAAAAAAGAAGATGCCCCCCTCGATTTGCTTTCATGTGCCAATGCTTGCGTCGATTCCAAAACCAAGCTCTTTGGTGCTCCGAGCAGTCGTCCCAAAGTTACTGTCAGACTCGGACACAATCCATTATTCTACTTGTCGGTTCTTTAAGGTTCGAGCCATGCACAAGTCTGCCACCCGACGTTTCGCACGATTTCGCACGGAGATACCGATTGTTGTGAAGGTACTGGGGAAGGACGGATACGTCCGCATTCACGGTCGCTGCTTCGAAATTGCGGAAGCAGGACTGGGTGCCGTCATCACCAGCGAGTTGGTCGCGGGAGAAATGATTACTCTCGAGTTCTCGATCCCCGACGTTCCCGAGGTCTTCGTAATGCGAGCCGTAGTCCGGCATCGCATGGGTTTCCTGCACGGTTTTGAGTTCATTGCTGCGCTCCCCGCCCAGAGCGAGTTGATCCAGGCATTCTGCCAAAAGCTGGAGCCATCCTAGGATCAGGGCTTTACTTGCAACATTAGCGGGCTCGGAAGACAGACGGTCTGCGAGACACTCGCCGATCAGAAAGTTGGACCGCGCGCGCTAGCGTTTTAGACTCACAGTCGGCCTTGAGGCTTATCCGACGGTCGATTCAGTGTTCGACGGTTCCTGACAGTATTTCCATTTAGGATGGTTCACATTCCCTTTCCGAGGCCGGAGATGAAGCCGAGAGTGTCTTTGTGCCGATTTAAGTTACCGCTCGTGCTGGCGGTTGGTCTGGTCCTTTATCATGGCTGGTCTGTGGCTGCAGTCGCACAGTCTGCGCTCCCGGCAACAGTGCCCGCGTCCGTCAATGCAATCGCACTCACGGTTACTCCCAATCCGGCGAAGGTGAAAGAGAAAATAATCTTGACTGCTACGGTCACCACCAACAAGAAAGCAGCGACCGGAGGCACCGTCACTTTTTTCGATGGCAAGTTGTCGTTGGGTAGCGCGCAGGAGGTAGGCAAGAAGACGGCCAAGGAATACAAAACGGGCACGGCGATATTGACCAGGATCGTGTCACCTGGCTTCCACGCGGTGACGGCGGTTTACGGAGGAACCGCGGTCTCGCCGAAGGTGGTGCGCTCCAAACCCGTAGCGCTGAAGATAACCGGAAAGACAACCAGCGCCGCCGTGCTTACGGCGAAAGCGAATGCTAAGAATCCGAAGAATTACGATTTCACGGCGAGCGTGAGCGGTTTCGGATTGGCAGCGCCCACAAAAACGGTGGACTTCACTGACATTACAGCGAACACCGATCTGGGCACCGCGGCCCTCGATCCAAAGACGGTGTCGCATGGTTTTGGCAAGGCGCTGGTAACCAACGCGTCGGGTGCGCCAGCGCAGTCTGTCGTCGCCGACTTGAATGGCGACGGGTTTCCGGATATCGCCACAGCAAATGCAGTGTTCGGTCCGAGTACGGTGGTTGTCTGCCTGGGCAAGGCGAATGGTGAGTTCCAATCGCCGGTCTCTTATCCGACTGGATATTTCACCAGCGGAATCGTAACCGGAGATTTCAACAACGATGGGATTCTCGATCTGCTCGCGATGAGCCAGGATGGCACCATTGCTCTCTTTCTCGGCAACGGCGATGGTACCTTTCAGACGCCGAAAACGGACACGATTGGCGGCTTGCCAGTTGCGATTGTGCTCGGAGACTTCAATCGCGATGGCATTCTGGACTTTGCCACAACCGACTACTTCGCGAATACGACCTCGATATCGCTCGGTACGGACGACGGAACGTTTCAATCGCCGGTGGCGTACGCGGTCGGCAGCGGACCCTACTATATGGCCACCGCGGATTTCAACGGAGATGGCTATCAGGACCTCGCGGTTGTAAATGACAGTGTGAACACGATTAGCGTCCTGCTCGGAAACGGAGATGGGACTTTCCAGGCGCAAAAGACATACAGCGTTGGCAACCAAGTGGAATTCGTGGCCACCGGAGATCTGAACCTCGACGGCAACCAGGATATTGTTGTCGCCAACTATGGTGACCAGGATGTTGGAGTCCTACTCGGGAATGGCGATGGCACGTTCAAGTCGCAGGTGACTTATAAGGTCGGTGGGCCCGATTCCGGCCTTGCCATTGCCGATCTGAACGGAGACGGTATTCCCGACATCGTCGCTTCCTATCCTACTATCATCCGTCCCAACTTGGCGTACTCCTGGGCAAGGGAGACGGCACGTTCGAAGCGCTGCGTGAGTTTAATACCACGCAGTCGCAAGGCTTTGAAGTGACCATCGCCGACCTGAACGGAGATGGCGCTCCTGATCTAATCAGCAGCGATGTGCATGCTTCCATCGGCGTGCTGCTCAATGTAACCGCGGCGAAGGCGAAGTTGTCCGACGTGGTGGTTCCGGGAACGTCGAGAGACGTAGAGGAAATCGTAGGTAAGTACAGCGGAGATTCCAGATACGCGCGCTCGAAATCGGCGCCGATCAAAGTGAAAGGGTCTAGTAGGGCGAATCCCTAGATGGCAGCGCGGCGGAAATAGGCAGCCCGGCAGGCTTCTCCTACTTCCCAGAAGCCGACTCATGGATCGCCTCGAGTTTGGCACATCTACTCGCGTTTTTTTGGCGCGACGAGACTATTGGAATGTACGATGAGTAACTCATGGGCCGAACAGGTGGCACCGGGATCCAATGCCGGGCTATGGACATGGTGGCCGAGGTCCGGAGAACGAAGGCTTCATGACCATCCTCGCCCGATTAGAGCAATGGAAGGAGCAGAGCAAAATATCGCCGGAGCAGCACGCCCATTTGGCGGGCCTCTCCCGTGGAGAACCCTTCTCCCTTTTTCTCGAGCTGAACGTTCTCCTCTACGCAGGTGTGCTGGCGTTCGTTGCCGGACTCGGCTGGACTGTCAGCACCTGGTCGCAGCAACTCGGTGACGTCCTCGTCCTGACCATCCTCTCCACCATCCTCGCCGCCTGTTCTTGGTACTGCTTTTCCCGCGCGCCCGCCTGGTCCCCCGCCGAAACGCCTGCACCGAGTCCGATCTTCGACTACGTGCTTTACCTCGGCAGCCTCGTCTGGTTAGTAGAACTCGCTTACCTAGAGAACCGTTTCCACGTGCTCTCCGGACAATTGGATTTCTATCTCTTGGCGACCGCCGGCCTCTTCTTCTTCCTCGCTTATCGTTTCGACAATCGCTTCGTGCTGTCGCTCGGTTTGTCCTCACTCGCCGGATGGTTTGGGCTCACCATCTCGCACTGGTCGGCCCATCAGGACGCGGCGTATCGCCAATATGCGCTTCTCTACTGCCTGCTGGTCGGCGTCGGCGGGGCGCTTCTTCAGCGCCGCGGCCTGAAACCGCATTTCTTCGGCACTTATCTGAACATCGTGGCCAACATTCTCTTTTGGGCACTGCTCTCCGGCGTATTCAATCGGCAGGGCTACGGCCTATGGTTTTTCGCTCTGCTTATCGCCTGTGGCGCGTCTCTCGCCTGGGGCCTGTCGCGCCGGCAGTTTGCCTTCGTTGCTTATGCCGCCGTCTACGGCTACGTGGGCGTCAGCTCGATGTTCCTGCGTGGCGTCACTGACGAAACCGCTATCCTGAGCTATTTCGTCGTTACCGGAGTCGCTATGCTCGTGGTGCTGGTCCAGATCGGGCGCCGCTTCGGGAGGCCGGCGTGAGACTCTACAGTGCATCCAGCGAAGAGACTCTGCGCGCCCGCAAACTCCTGACAGACTGGGCCGGCGAGGGCTTCCTCACCAAGGCGCAGTACCAGCTTCTGGAACAGGAAACGGTCTCTGATCTCCGCACCACCAACATTTTCCTGCGGCTGGTCTTGTTCCTCTTCGCCCTGATCAGCGTGGGCGCCGCCGCCGCGCTGTTCTTCGTGGTTTTTCTTTCGCGGCCATCGGAACAAACCGCCGGCGTTTTCTTCCTGATCTTCGCTGCCGTCTGCTACGCGGCTGCCGAAGTCGCCGTTTCCCAAGCCCGGCTCTATCGCTACGGTATCGAGGAAGCGCTCGCCGTTTGCTCGGTTGGTTTTCTCTGCGCGGGAATGCAGGCCGCTCTTTTCAGCGGCAGCCCTTATTCGCCGAAGCCGAACGCAGCCCAGTTCCTGGTTCCCGCCGCCGGCGCCGTCTTTTCGCTCTGGATATGGCGCCGCTTCGGGCTCTCATATGCATTTCTCGCCGCGATGATCTTCGTCATCTTTCTGCCAGGCTACTGGACCTCGTCCCACTCGGCGCAGCATCTGATCGTCGCCGTGTTCTATGCAACCGGGCTAGTAGGTCGTAGCCGCGGTACGCTCCCGCCACCGCTTCGACTACCTCGAGGAGGCTTATTCGCTCGTCGAAGCGTTGCTCTGGCTCGGCATCTACCTGGCCATCAATCTCAAGCTTTCGTCGTTGGACCTGCCCGCGCAGTGGTGGAGCGGCACTCGGGCCGCCTCTGAATTCGCAAGGCCGTTCTACTGGGGAACGTGGGTGCTGATCTGGTGCCTGCCGCCCATCGTACTCGTGCGCGGCATTCGCCAGAAGGACCGCTTCGTCATCGCGGTGGGCGCGATCGTCGCCATCCTGACTCTCGTCTCCAATAAGCCTTATCTCGGCTGGCAGCGGCATACCTGGGACCCGATGCTTCTGGGCATATTGTTAACCGGTGTCGCCTTCTTCATCCGACGCTGGCTTGCCCGTGGCCCGGGCGGAATTCGCCACGGCTTTACCGCCGGGCGCCTATCGGGAAAGGACAAACACTGGATGAACGTCGGGTCCAGCCGTATTCGGCCTGCTATCGCCCCACTCAATAACGCCAGGCCCGCAAACAAGCAATCCGGACGTCCGCTTCGGTGGGGGACATTCGGGAGGCGGAGGCGCCACCGGCGATTTTTGAAGGACCGCGGGGTGGATCGGTCATCGGCTGACGTAGCGCAGAATTCCGGCAGACACGCACCTCAACGAACTTCTGCTACCGGAGAGATCGCTGTTTCACTCCCAATAAACGTCGTCGCTCTTGCCCAAGCACATGGACCCAACTGTCGTGTCTTGGACAGGTGGCGCGCGTTCGAAAAAGCCGTCAGAAGGAAGCCGCTGGGGCGGCGGACGCGGGCCTTATGCAAATTGAATGGAGCAAAGGAGAGGTGTTGAAGTTGGCGGGAGTCGGCACAGAAGTAGAGGAGGGGGCACGCGGAGGTGTGGAGCGAGAATCGATGGTTGAAAACGGTGTGACAGAGGCCCGAAGTAGGGATCGGGTCAGGAGCAGGGCGGACGGGGGCGGAGCGCGGTGAACCGTGCAGAGTTTTCGAGTTGTGGGCGATCCGTTTCATGTCGCAGTAGTGACCCACAGTGGAGGGACCGCCTGGGTCGGCAGCACATTCGGGAGTACCAGGCCCAATTCCTCACAGTGCAGAAGCTTGTGGCGGACCAATGGCGGTCATCGAACGACTTACCGCGGCTCAAATCCAACTCCGTTCTTCGGCACCACGCAATATGGCGGCACAAATGGCGGTTATGGAACCGTGTTCAAGCTGGATCCAAAAGGCAAGCTCACCCTGCTGCATAGTTTCGCTGGGATGCCGGACGGGCAGAATCCATATTCCCGTTTGATGCGTGACTCGGCCGGCAATTTGTACGGCACGACGTTTTATGGAGGTACGACTGGCTACGGCGCGGTTTTAAAGTTGGATACCGCCGGCAAACTAACCGTTCTGCATAGCTTCAACGACGCACCGGATGGGGCTCATCCGATCGGGGGGTTGGTCCTGGACAAGGCAGGCAATCTGTACGGCACTACCAGCGATGGCGGCGATCTCAGTTGTGGGTTCTCGGGCTGCGGAACCGTGTTCAAGCTCACCCCCTAAGTCCGGAGGGGGCGAACTCGCGTTAAGGTTTCGAATACGACACCCTTTTTGCTATTCTCGGGCTACATGATTTCCAGCATCAGCTATGTGGTCCTTGCCGTCGCCGCCATCCCGTTCATCTATTATCTGATTGCGCTCTTCAGTTCCTGGCAATTCTTTCGCAGCACCCAACATCGAAGCGCCTCTGATCATACCTTCAGTCCCCCGGTGAGCAACCTTAAGCCGATTCGCGGGCTTGATCCCGACGCCTACGAAAACTTCGCCAGTTTCTGCAAGCAGGACTATCCAGACTACGAGTTGCTTTTTTGCGTCGGCGAGGAGGACGACCCGGTCGTTCCCATCCTAAGAAAGCTGGAGCGTGATTTTCCGGAGCGGCGTATTCGGGTGTTGTTCGGCTCGGGCGGAAGAGGGTCGAATGACAAAGTGGTCAAGCTGGCCCGCCTGGTCAGCGAAGCTCAGCACGAGGTGGTTGTAATCAGCGACAGCGACGTACGAGCGCGGCCCGACTACTTGCGCACTGTGGTTGCTCCTTTGGCTGATCCCAAGGTGGGAGCTGTCACCTGTTTTTACGTGCCGATCGAAGATAAAACGCTCACCGAAAGCCTGCAGACGATGGGCATGTTTTCCGATTTCTATGCCGGCATTCTGGTTGCACGCCAACTGGACGGAGTGAAGTTTGCGTTGGGGCCGACCATTGCCACCACGCGTACGCGACTTGCCGGATTCGGCGGCTATGGTGCGATTCAGGATCGTCCCGCCGATGATCTTCTGGTGGGGCGCCTCATCGCTGAACAAGGTTACGAAGTCGAACTCTTGCCTTACACTATTTCGACGGTTGCCGATTATGGCTCCCTGCGCGACCTTCTGCATAAACGGCTGCGCTGGATCGTGGTGATGCGCCATATGCGGCCTTGGGGACACCTCGGCTTGGTTTTCACTCAGGGGTTGCCCTGGTCAGTTGCGGCGATTGCGATCCATCCCTCGGCGGGAGTTGCGCTCGGTTATCTCGGTACGTATCTGCTCCTGCGATTTGCTATGACTTGGACGGTTGGTGGTTGGGGTCTGAAGCAAGATTCGCTTTGGAAGAAGTTCGGCCTGATCCCGGCGTGGGATGCACTGGCTTTCTTTATCTGGCTGACCAGTTTTGCGCGCAACAGTATTCGCTGGCGGGATAGCGAATACTATATCCGCGATGGCCGGCTGGTGCCCGTGACCCCAACCAGTGCTGGGCCAGCGGGTTGACCCTCAGTCAGCGTGCAGTCTGCGATTTCAACTAGCTGCGCGCGCTCTTCTCGCAGTGCGACGCTTTCCGTTGTTCTTTCCGTCAGATTCGCCCACGGTTTCGACCACAGGCACAGCTTCTCGACTAGTCTGCACTCGGCGCTCGTTACGAGGCTGCCGCCAGTTGATTTGCGGGAGCATCACGGCCGGGTCGATCCGGTCGCGATATTTTAACGCCACGTTCATCAGCGAGTCCAACAGCGAGTCGGAAAGCAGATGCGGCTCCAGACCGAGTTCAATCAGCTTGGAGTGTTTCGCATTGTAATAGTGTTGCTCCGCCTCTACTCGTGGATCAGGGAGGTGATCGACTTCAACCGCCAGGCCCAGCTTCTCGCCGGCGGTTTGTACCAGTCGTGCAAGGTCCAAGACAGAAAACTGTTCGGTGAACTGGTTGAAGACCCGGCACTCCCCTTGAGCCGCGGGATTCAAGCACGCGATCTCGACGCACCGTACAGTGTCGCGAATATCAAGGAAACCGCGGGTTTGGCCGCCCTTGCCGTACACCGTGAGCGGGTGTCCAATGGCAGCCTGGACGCAGAATCGATTGAGCACAGTGCCAAAGACTTCGTCGTAATCAAAGCGATTGATCAGTGCTTCGCTCAGGGCTACTTCATCGGTCATGGTTCCGTACACGACGCCCTGGTTAAGGTCGGTCGCGCGCAGTCCCCACGCCTTGCAAGTGAACATGATGTTGTGACTGTCATGCACTTTGGAAAGATGGTAAAAGGAGCCCGGCTGCTTGGGGTACGGCACAGTGTCTCTGCGGCCATTGTGCTCGATCGTGATGTAGCCTTCCTCGATATCAATATTGGGCGTGCCATATTCACCCATGGTGCCGAGCTTGATGAGGTGGCACTCGGGTTGAAATTCGCGCAACGCGAACAGCAGGTTGAGCGTCCCCACGACATTGTTCACCTGGGTGAACACCGCGTGCTTGCGGTCAATCATGGAGTAGGGAGCGGCCCGCTGCTCGGCAAAATGGACCACTGCCTCCGGTTCAAAATCCTGGATGAGTGAGGAGAGAAAGTCGTAGTCCGTGACGTCGCCGACAAAGAGCTCGATGTTATTTCCACTGAGCTCTTGCCAAACCCGCAAACGGTCTGAAAGTGGAAGGATCGGCGTCAGGGTCTGTACGCCCAGTTCGTGGTCCCATTGCCGGCGCGCGAAATTGTCGGCAATCGCAATGGAATGACCCTTTCCTGACAAATACAAAGCCGTTGCCCAACCGCAGTAGCCATCCCCTCCGAGCACCGCAACCCTCATTTGGCCCCCTTGCCGTACGTTTCGTGACGCTAGTTACTGGAAAACTGTCTTCTGCCTGCGTTTTCTTCCCACTTTAAGAGTAACAGGCATTCTAAAACACCGCGACCGTCTTTGGTGGCTCCTCCCGAGAAACAACCATAGGATTGTTCGTCAGGACCACTTTGCCGCCACTTGTCGCCACCACCTTAAGATGCGCAGCGCCTACGATCGATTCCAGTTGAGGAACCACATTCTCCATGGCCACGATGTAGGAACGCTCCGGTTTAAGCCAAAGACTCTTGAATTGCGAATCGTCAATAAACACATCGGGTGCGCCTGGAGCGTAGGCGCCATATTCCAGATTATGGAAGCGGCCGTTGCGAAGCAACGCGGTGCGGTTTGTATAGAAAAAAACGGACGAAAACGTGTAGTAGTGGTGATCCACAATCAGCGTTCCTTCCGGCGATTTCAAGATTGCCTCCGCCAGCGGCCGCGAGGACATATACGGATCGAAAACGGCCATGGCGAGGCGGGCCGCGTGGAAAAACAATATCATCATGAGCGCGGCGCCAAGAAATGCGGTCTGGCCGGTGAATCTCCAGGTTGCCAATGCACCCAGGCAGAAGGCAATTGCCGCCACCAGTAAAGGTACCCGGAGATATGCGAAAGACGCCAGAGTGAGATCCTGCATGTGCCCCAATGCGAGTTTATAAGCGCCGGGATGTTGGCTGAGGGCTTGCGAAATGTCTCCAGGCGCGGGCAAGCCGCGGGTGAGAATAAAGAGAGTCAACGTCACTACGCCAGCGCATGCCGCAATTACCGAGAGCACGCGGGTGCCCCGGCGTATCCAAACGCCTCCCAACGCCATCGCCGAACCCAGAAGGAGCGCAAGCGCGGGATAGCAAGGCATCGAGTAATATTCCTGCGTGGTCGAGAAGGTGAAGAAGATGAGCACAAAGCCAGCCCAACAGAGCGCCAGAAGCCGCGTCCGGCCGGCTCGATCGGTGGGATTAAAGGAAAGCCCGGCAATGGCGGGAAAATACACGCTCCAGGGAAACAGCCAGACCAGGTGAAACAACCAGAAGTAAAGGCGCGGCACGGTATCGTAGTCTCGCGGATAGCGCAGATTCAGAAAGCGGAGCAATTGCTCATTGATGAAGAAGAACCAAAAAAACCCATGATATTGCCCTGGCCCACTATGAAGCGTAAAGGCGAGGTACGGTGGATTGCGAAACGTGGCTAGAATGTGCCAGGGCGCGGCGATGACCAGGACGATCAACAATCCGCTGAAGGGACGCAACCGCCGCCATGCGGCAGCAGAAAAGAGCTGGTGGGTCAGCCAAAGATAGATCACACCCCCTGCAAGCGGAAACAGGACTCCGATCAAACTCTTCAGCAGGAGACCGAGCCCAAGGTTCGCTGCCAGCACGAAAGCCCAAAATCGCGGATGCGGTTCCTCCTGGTCCAGGGCGCGAAGAAACGCCCACATGCCAAGGGCGACGGTGAAGGTCAGCATGACATCAGGAATCAGAATGCGGGTGAATAAAAATAATCCGATGCATGTCGCCATGCACAAACCGGCATAGAATCCTGCTCGCTTGCCGAAAGCCCATGCGCCGAAGGCGGCCGTCAACCAGCAGAGGGCGACAGCCGACAAGGCAATCGGAATGCGCGCAACCCAATCGTGCACGCCGAGGATCGCGTACCCGGCTGCCATGGCCCAGTACACGAGGGGAGCCTTTTCCAGATACGCTACTCCATCCAACCGCGCCGTGACCCAGTCGCGCGAAGTGAGCATGTTCCGCGCGATCTGCGCCTGCACCGCGTCGACATCATCCATGAGCGAGGGAGGAGAAATGATACATCCCAGGTAGACGGCTGCCGCGACCAGCACAACGCCTAAATATAGGTACCAGTTTTTTCCTGTATCCAGACGCTCGGGCCCGCCGAAGCGGTTGCCTGAATCCCCCACTCTTTCATCCACAGAAACAGCACCATCAATCCCCATAAGTGATATCCAACATTGACTCGCCTCTCCAGGTGGTCTCTAATCAGCGTCTCGATCGCCTCCCGCCGGAAGAGTCCCGCCTGATCCGACGCACCGTCCATCAGGATCTCCTGCATCATCGGGCGCAAGCAGCCTCGCAGCCAATCATGCGCCGGGATGTCGAATCCGACCTTCTTGCGTTGGAGAACCGAAGCGGGCAGCTTGTCGCGCATCAATTCCTTGAGAAGAACCTTTTGTCGCGAACCACGAATCTTCAACGATGCGGGCAGGGTCGCTGCGAATTCTACGATTCGATGATCAAGAAATGGCGGTCGCACTTCGAGAGAATGCGCCATGCTCATGCGATCCGCCTTATTCAGAATATCGTCGGGAAGGAAATATCTTTGATCGAACCACAGATACGGCGCCAAATCGTCGTTTGTTTTAGAGCAATCACGCAGTTCGCCCAGAATGCGATGCAGCGCAGGCGGAAGCTCCGAGCGTAGCAGAGCCGGCTTTTCCGCTTCGGAGAAAGTTCCGTTCCAGTAGACATGGGCGCGATCGGAACTCATCAGCGAGCCTTTGAAAAATCGCTTCAGTTGATATTCAAGGCTGATCTTGTCGTCAGACACCGGCCAAAACTGTAACCCATCGAGCGCTAGTTGCAGACCTTTTCGCGGCAATCGCCGGGCGAGCGCAGCCAGCCGGTTCGCCCGATAGGTGAGATAACCGCCAAACAGTTCGTCCGCACCCTCGCCGCTCAGGCTAACCGTGGTCTTAGTTCTGCTCAGCTTCGAGAGAAACCAAACGGGAAGCGCTCCCGCATCGGCTGACGGTTCATCCGAGTAGTACGCGAGTTCTTCAATCGCACCCCGCAGGTCAACCTCTGGATTCAGATCCAGCTCCGTGTGCTCCGTCTGGTATAGCTGCGAGACCTCCCGAATGTAGGAGGTTTCGTCGAAACTCCGTCCCTGGAATGAAATCGAGAATGTCTTCAGCGGCTTGTTGGACTCGGTCGCCGCGTAGTGCAGAATCGTAGAAGAATCGATGCCTCCACTAAGCCACATCCCCAGCGGGACATCCGAAACCAGGTGCTCGCGGATTGACTGCCGTAAAAGCGCGTCCAATTCCTCCCGGGCAGACTCGAGCGTCCAATCACGGGGGACTGTGAGCGGCAAGCGCCAGTAGGACTCCGAAGAGATCTTGCCATCCCGCCACTCCAGCCACTGCCCCGGAGGAAGTTTTTCGATGCCCTCTACAAGCGTCCAGGGACAAGGCACATAATTCAGCGACAGATAGCAATCCAGGCCGTCCAAACTCACTCGCCGCTCGATCTCGGGATGGATCAGGATTGCCTTTAATTCGGAGCCGAAAAACAGGTCGTCCCCGCGCCGCGCGAAATAAAGCGGCTTGATCCCCGTCCGATCCCGTGCCAGCACCAACCGCTTCGCCGATTTCGTCCATAGTGCGATTGCGAACATGCCTCGCAAACGCGCAAAGCAACCCGTATCCCATTCGAGGAATGCGCGAAGAACAGTTTCCGTGTCGCAGTGCGAGTAAAAGCGATGGCCCAACTGTTCCAGTTCGCGGCGCAGTTCCTGATGGTTGTAGATTTCGCCATTAAACACGATGGCGACGTCACCATCTTCAGACAGGATGGGCTGGTCGCCGGACCCCAGATCGATAATCTTGAGCCGCGTTGCGCCCATCGAGCACAGACTAGACTGGAACACGCCTTGTTGGTCCGGTCCGCGGTGAATCAGGGTAGCGGTGGCGTTTCGAATGCGATCGGGATCAGGCGCCCAATGTTTGTGGGTGAAACCGACGATTCCACACAAGTGCTTGCCCTCCCCGCTTTCTTGAATTCGGCTTACAGCTGTCCCGGGCCCGCAGAGGTGTGACTCCGCAAAACCGAAGAGACTGCCAGCGCTTTAGGCTGAAAAACAATCCTAACCTTTTGACCACGAACAATCAAAAGATGGCAGCGAACTTACTGGTGGGGCTTGGAGTTGCGTCTCTTCAGATACGCGATCGGTCTGCCCACATCACCGCCGGCCCAAGATCACCAAAGCAACGCCGACGCAAACCAGAAGCACGCCCGTCCACCTTCGCCGTGTGACCTGTTCTCCGAGGAAGAATCTCCCGCCCAACGCGCCGCCAGCGTAACTGAGCGCCGTAACCGGAACAACCAAGCTGACGTTTTCAATGGATAGTACGGCCAGCAGCGCGAAGAATGCAGTCCCCATGAGACTGAGCCCAACCCACATCCACGGAACCCGCAGTGCGCGAGAGGCGACGCCCAGCAGAGCGGCCGGGCGAAAGTCTTTCACTTCGCCCACGGCTTTCATAGCGCGGCTGACGCACAATTCGCCTCCAGTCCCGGCGCCGATAATCAGAAGATAGAAAATGACTTCCTTCATGATCTGGGCTCCATCATTGACTAGGCTCCGTGGTCCGCGGAGGAGTGTGTCCAACCACCAGCACGCCGAGGCAAATAATCAGCACTCCCAGCCAGCGCAACGGTGTAACGACTTCACGAAGCATGAAGTGAGCCAGCAAGGCAACCATGCCGTAAGCTACCGACGAGGCTGGCTGCACATAGCTGTAATCCGCCCACGACAGGACCAGCATGTAAGCCGCAAAAAAGGTAATGAGAGACCCGATGCCAAGCCAAATCGTACCCGAGGAGAGCACGCGGGAAAGCAGGTTGAACGCCTCCGCCGGCGTTCCCATGCTCGCCGTGCCGATGCGCTTCATCCCCTTGCCGAGCAGCACGTTGCCCAAGGGACCAAAGATCACCATCATGAAGATCAACAGATAGGTTTTGAACTGCAGACCGCCAGAGGACTTCATGCGAGAAGAGAACCTTCCGTCCGGTCGAGACCAAGCTCGTCCGTGCGCGCCAGGGCGCTCGCATACCCAGCCAACACAGCACTTGCTTCAGAAATCATAACTTAATGTTACTTGATTTTCAGGATCGGCCCAAGCTCTCGACTTGGTTCCGGGCCAAGTGGCTTCATTCGTATCGCAGACTCTCCACCGGGTCCAACTTCGCCGCGCGCGCCGCTGGCATGGTTCCGAATATGATGCCTACGAGCGAGGAGACGACGATGGCCACGATCGCTGACAGTCCCGAGATGGGGATGCGGTACTCGGTCAGGAATCGCACCGAGTAGGGCAGTACCAGTCCGATGACGACCCCGCCCAAGCCCCCGATCAAAGAAATCAGAATCGCCTCGGACAGAAACTGAAACCGGATCTCCGCGTTGGTCGCGCCAATTGCCTTGCGAATTCCAATTTCGCGAATTCGCGAAGTGACCGTCGCCAACATGATATTCATGATGCCGATACCGCTGACCAGCAAGGTCACAGTTGCAATCAGAAGCAACACCAAAGTCAGAGCATTTGCCGTGCGGTCGGCGACGGTGACCAATTCCGTGAGGTTCTGGACAATATAATTCGACTCTGGGCGGTGCCGGGACTGGATCACTTCGCGAATCTGTTGCGTTACCGGAACCACCAGGGAAGGATCGGCTGCCGAGAAGTAAAGCTGCCGGACCGATGGCGTGTCAGTAAAATAACGGCTTACGCTGTAAGGAATCACCACGGAGTTATCGGTGACTTCCGATTGCCCGAAGGTATCTACGCGTTCCCGGAACGTTCCTACAATGGTGAAGGGAAGTCCGCTCAACTTGACCACCTTGCCGATTGCCTCGCCCTCCGATCCATAGAGCTGTTGGGCCAGTTTCTGCTGCATCACGCCGACTTTGTTGCGTGCCTGCTCGTCTTCGGCGTCGAAGAACCTTCCCGAGAGAACCACCAGGTTGCGCACAGCGCTGTATTCGGGAAGGACCCCCAGAATCCGAACATCACGCTCTTTGCCGCCGCCGATCGGAATACGATCATCCAGCGGAACCACGGGAGAAGCGGCTACGATTCCGGATACGCGTTCGAGCACGGCACGCATGTCATCAATCGTCAAAAGATCCGGCGCCGTGTTGCGTTGCGCGCCACCTTCATACTCGGCGTCGATCATGTTGGCGCCGATCGATTGAATCTGGTTGAGGACGTATTGCTTCCCTGTCATACCGATGGTGACCACAAGAATGAGGGAAGCAGTACCAATGACCATTCCCAGGGCGGTGAGAGAGAAACGCACCTTGTTGCTACAGAAGGTGTCATAGGCGAAACTAATAATTTCCCCGAAAACCAGTTTCGGTGGACGGGTCGCCGTCGCGGTAGCAGTCGCCATACTAGATAGATGCTACGCGGTGTCGCAAGGAGGCGCAATTGACAATGAGATTGACAGTGAGCGGGATATGCTGACTGCCACGGGAAGCGGCGCGGGAGTTCGTCGCATCTCGGGTGCGCGATAAACTTTGCAGACTCCAACTTAAAATGACGTGTCATAGTCATCATGAAGCTGACCCGCAGTGGCCCGTAGCTGAGTTGGATAGAGCAGCGGTTTCCTAAAAGATCCCGTCCCCTACCTGCCTGTTTGGAAGCAACACTTTAACTTCGGATTGAATAGCGGTTTTCGGGGGAAATGCCCCTGTTCCGCAGCTTCTGTGCAATGGATGTGCAATGGAAAACCTGGGAACTTAGTTAGAAGTGGGAATAGGAGTGGAGCTATGCGTTGCCGAAGGCGAAACCATAGCAACCCAGAAAAGCGAGACTCCTTTTTTGCCCAAAATCAAAAACGGAATCAGCAGCAGCCAGAATGCAACGTAATGCTTATTGTAACGAGCCTGGTTTAGCGAACTGACGAGCTAGCGCATACGACGTGGAACGTTTCTCAATGTGCCTGAACTCATCACGGCTATTGAAGAGTTTATGGACACCTGGAATCGGAATCCAAAACCATTTGTCTGGACAGCTACCGTGGATTCGATCGTGGAGAAACTGCAACCGTGCCGGCAAACCCTCGAAAACATTCAGCCGGGATGCACCCTGCCGCGTTCACGAAAAAGGAGCAGAAAATAACTCCAGTCGTTTAGGCGACACTACACGAGCGATCATGGCGCTAAGCGCAACAATGGCCGCGCTGAATCCAACAAATGCCGCGAAGTACCGACGGTCGACAGTACGCTGTCTCCGGCTGCTTATAAAGCCAGCTACCACCGGGACAGCGATGACCAGTGAAATTAGTGCCGACAATATGATCATTTTCTTTCCGATCCTTATTTCAAGCACCGCCCTCTCGACTCGCACATCAAATGACGACGCTGACCAAACTGCAAACCCGCAATTACGAAAAACCTGACCGTATTAGTATGATGCATACGAGCCGCTGGGATTATCTCCGTCCTCGGCGAGCTCAACTGAAAGTGAATTATTCTAATTCACTGGATTTCTGATCATCAGGGAGTGGCTATGAACGGATTTTGGGAACGAGTGGCTTTTGCCTTTAGGTGTTTCTTTTCACTCCTATTCCACGCTGAAATTCCGAACGACATAGCACAGAAGCTGGTCAAGCCCGCTGCTCCGGTTCTGCAGGCGGCGAGGGGCTCTGCACTTTCCGTCTCCCGTCTGAAGGAAGTTGAGCAGCCGGCCTCGGATGCGTTCGATCGCGCCGTGCAGATGCTTGCGCTGTTGCAACGCGATGGGCGGCTCATCGATTTTCTGGCGGAGAACATCTCCACCTATCCCGACGCGCAGATTGGAGCCGCTGTCCGCACCATCCACGACACGTGCCGGCAGGTCCTCGACCAGTATGTAAAGCTGGAACCGATTCTGAACTCCGAAGAGGATGAACCGGTGATGGTACCGGCGGGCTTTGATCCGGCCGCCATCAAACTGATCGGCAACGTGGCAGGAGAGCCGCCAGTTCGTGGCGTGTTGCGACACAAAGGCTGGCGCGTGAAGGAAATGAATCTGCCTGCGTTGCCGCAGGGAGCCGGCCGGATGGTGGTTACGCCGGCCGAGGTCGAACTTTCATAACGGCTGATCGCCACTGCGCAACAAATATTGAGTTGAAAAGGAGATTTTCGTTGGCGGTAAAATATATCGTTGGCATCGACCTCGGGACCACAAATTCGGCGCTGGCGCGGTGCAACGCCAGTGCTGCCGAAGAGGAAAGCCGTATCGAGGTCCGCAGCATTCCGCAACTGGTGAATCCGAACGAAGTGGCGGAACGCACGTTGCTGCCGTCGTTTCTCTACATTCCGGGCGAATTCGATTTTCCCAAGGGTAGCCTCGCCTTGCCATGGGAGCCCGAGCCGAAGTTCGTGATCGGTGAACTCGCGCGCAAACGTGGCGCGGAGAGTCCAAACCGCCTGGTCGCCTCCGCCAAATCCTGGCTCTCTTATGCTGGGGTGGACCGCACTTCGCCGATCTTGCCCTGGCAATCGCCCGAGGAGGTGCCCAAGCTATCGCCGGTCGAAGCCTCGTCGCAGTTCTTGCAGTACTTGCGCACTGTGTGGGACAGCGGCGAGGCAAGGGAGCAAGGAGAACTCGCTTTTGCGGAGCAAGACGTGCTGCTCACTGTACCCGCTTCGTTTGACGAAGAAGCCCGCGAGTTGACCAGGCGCGCCGCCGACCAGGCCGGTTATCCGCACGTCACATTGCTGGAAGAGCCACAGGCAGCATTTTATGCGTGGCTTGAAAGCCAGGGTGACGCCTGGCGGCGCCGCATCAAGGTCGGTGACCTCGTTCTCGTGTGCGACGTCGGCGGCGGCACCACGGATCTTAGCCTCATCATGGTTTCCGAAGAGAAGGGCGATCTGACCCTGAAACGCGTCGCCGTTGGCGACCACATCTTGCTGGGCGGCGACAACATGGACTTGGCGCTGGCGCGCGTTCTGCAACAGCGCCTCGAGGCCTTGGGCAACCGCATCGATACCTGGCAGTTGCACGGCCTATGGCATCAATGCCGCATCACGAAGGAGAAGCTGTTCGAATCGCCCAAGACGCAGAAGCGCCCAGTCACATTGCTGGGCAAGGGGACGAAGCTCATCGGGGGCACCATTAAGACGGAGCTGGCGCGTGAAGACCTCGACAAGGTTCTCGTCGAAGGATTTTTTCCCAAGGTCGGGAGCGGCGAGTTACCCGCGCCGCAACGCCGTGTTGGCTTTCAGGAGTTGGGTCTGCCGTACGCGGCCGATCCAGCAATCACCAAGCACCTCGCGCGGTTTCTGGCGGAGCAAGTTCGCAACAGTCCCGAGGCGGCGGGCATTCGGCGCGGTCGCAGCGGACTGGCATGTCCAACGCATATCCTGTTCAACGGCGGAGTGATGAAAGCGGGAGTGCTTCGCGACCGCGTAGTCGAAGTGCTGAACACCTGGTTGCGGCAAGAGGGATTCGATGCGCTCGGGGTAGAGCAAATCCTCGAAGCTCCCGACTTGGAGCACGCCGTTGCGCGCGGCGCGGCGTATTACGGGAAGGCGCGTCGCGGTCGCGGCGTGCGTATCCGCAGTGGCGCCTCGCGGACGTACTACATCGGTATTGAAAGCGCAATGCCGGCAGTGCCCGGCATGGAAGCTCCCCTCAAGGCGCTCTGCGTCGTTCCCTTTGACATGGAGGAGGGCACCGAAACCACGATTCCCGGCCGAGAGTTTGGCCTCGTCGTCGGCGAACCAGCCGAGTTTCGTTTCCTGAGTTCCAGCGTCCGTAAGCAGGACCAGGTCGGCAGCCTGCTGGAAGATTGGGGTGCCGATGTCGAGGAACTCAGCCCGCTGGAGGTCACGCTCAAACTGGATGGCCAGCAGGGAACGGTGGTACCGGTGCGGATCGAGACTCGCGTCACCGAACTCGGCACCCTCGAGGTCTGGTGCGTATCCCGCGACGGCGCGCAGCGCTGGAAGCTGGAGCTTAACATTCGCGAAAAGACCGGGAGGTGATGTCGTCGGTGCCTTCTCGTTATCTGATCGGCATCGATCTGGGCACGACAAACTCTGTCGTGGCGTACATCGATACTCAGGAAGTCGCTGATGTGGGCTCCCCAATTCGTGTGTTCCCCATACCGCAGTTGGTGGCGCATGGGGAAGTCCTCACGCTTCCCGCACTTCCTTCTTTTCTTTACTTCCCCACCGCAGATCAGTTGTCTGCCGGAGCCGTGAGCGCCACGTGGGATGAGGATCCGCCGATGGTCACCGGTGTGCTCGCGCGCGAACAGGGAGCGCTTGTACCGAGCC
Organism: uncultured Acidobacteriota bacterium; assembly: GCA_963838905.1. Lineage (GTDB taxonomy): Bacteria > Acidobacteriota > Terriglobia > Terriglobales > Acidobacteriaceae > JABDBE01. Next base: position 148,903 of record CAWITE010000007.1, on the reverse strand, counting down.
GGCAAGTGTCATCAGCCAAGTCGTGGCTTTCCTATCCTGGCGTGGATCGCCGCGCCAAGCTCCTGCCGGCCCAAGCGGAACCGCCGGAGCCGATGATTTCCCCGGTCGAAGCGTCCGCTCGCTACCTCATGCATGTGCGGGACGCCTGGAACGGCGCAATTGGGACTGATGCAGAAACGCGTTTTGAGCACCAGGAAATCGTCCTCACGGTGCCCGCTTCGTTCGATGAGGAAGCGCGTGAGCTGACGGTCGAAGCCGCCCGCCGTGCCGGACTCGACAAGCTCACTCTGCTCGAAGAGCCGTTGGCCGCGTTTTATGCATGGATCGAGACGAAGATCGGGGCAAATCGACATGTTCCAGAAGGTGCCCTATCTTCGCGCCCTTGTTCTCCACGCGATGGGAACGGTGAAAACCTCGGCGATGGTGAACTGATTCTGATCTGCGACATCGGTGGTGGCACGACCGACTTCAGCCTGGTGCGTGCTCGCCTGGTCAACGGCGAGTTGCAGTTTGAGCGAACTGCTATTGGCGAGCACCTCTTGCTGGGGGGCGACAATCTTGATTTCGCATTGGCCCGCCACGTAGAAGACAAACTCGTTGAAGACCAGCTCAAAGACATCAAGCTCACGCTACAGCAGCGTTATGCGTTACGCCGGACCTGCTGTGCCGCGAAAGAGCGGCTGCTGAGTGATTCGTCCTTGGAGCGCCTGCCGGTCACGGTCTTGGGCAGCGGCCCGGCCGTCGTTGGACAGGCGCTCCGCGTTGACCTGACGCGCCAGGAAGTCCTGCAAATTCTGACAGCCGGGTTCCTGCCGATCACCGCGCCGGATGAGATGCCGGCGCATGGCCGGTCAACAGCGTTGCGCGAACTCGGTCTGCCTTACGCCAGCGATCCCGCCATTACCAAGCACCTTGCCGCATTCCTGACGCAAGCGGCGGTCGCCCTGAACGGTTCGTCTGCAAACCAACGATCTCCAGACCAACGAATGGCTCGACCCAACGCCGTGCTCTTCAATGGCGGCTTCTGTGCCGCAGCGGTGACTCGCGAGAGGATTGTCGAGGCAATTTCCGCCTGGTTTGGCGGAGCCCAAAGCGGCTGGCGGCTTAAGCTCCTCGACAACGAAGCGATAGATAATGCGGTTGCTCGGGGTGCTGCTTACTACGGTCGCGTGCGGCGCGGCACCGGTCTGCGCATCAGAGCCGGCAGCGCGCGCACGTACTACATCGGGTGGCGCTCGGACGACGGGCTGCAGGGCATCTGTGTTTTGCCGGCCGGGGTCGATGAGGGTGCCACACTTCCTCTACTAGACCGCGAATTTTCGGTGCTGGCGAACCGTCCGGTTTCGTTCACACTGTACAGTTCGCGTACGCGGCACGAAGCGCACGGCGAAGTCGCTTGGCTGGACGAAGCGACCCTACAACGTCATGCTCCGCTCGTGACCCTGTTGCGCTACGGCAAGAAAATGCGAGAGCTCTACTTGATTGTGCGTCTCCGAGCCAGTTTCACGGAGGTCGGCACGCTCGAACTCTGGTGTGAATCGCGGGACACGCCCCATCGCTGGCGACTGCAATTCGAACTGCGCGCCGAAGAGGCACAAGCGCAGCAACTTGATACGGCGAAACCACAACTCCTGCCCACACATTCATCGGACGTTGCGACTTCCGACGCAACGGTCGAATCCGCTGCGCAACTGATCCGGGGTGTTTTTCGCGACTCTGCTAATGGCGGCACGCTGGCAACCCAGACTCTTGTCAACCAAATGGAAGGGGCGCTCGGCGCGAAGAGAGACTCCTGGCCCATCTCTGCCATTCGCCGGTTCGGCGATGTGCTCATTGAAGTTGCCGCCGGGCGCAAAAAGTCTCCGCGCCATGAGGTACGTTGGCTCAATCTATCCGGCTTCTGTTTGCGACCGGGGTTCGGTGTACCGGGTGATGATGCGCGCGTTAACGACCTGCGCACAATCACGTCGAACGAACCCGTCTTTGCGGACGATCTGCAATGTCAGGTCGAAATGCTGGTGCTGTTGCGCCGGATCGCTGGCGGCATCAATGCGAGCGAGCAGCAGGCGCTCTATCGCAAGCATATGAGGGGTGCGGGTAGCAAAAAGAAGGGCCGCCTGAACCGGCAAATCGATTACGAGGACTGGCGGTTGGCTGTGACCCTTGAGCACCTGCCAGCTAGCACCCGTGCCTCGCTTGGACAGGAGTTGGTGGGGAAGATCAGAAAAGAACCTGGAGATGCAATTTGGCTGTGGTCGCTCGGCCGGCTGGGCGCCCGCATTCCGCTGTACGGGCCGCGACACTCTGTAGTGGCGGCTGAAATTGTCGGCGAGTGGCTGAAGGCCCTACTGGATTTATCTACGTTCACTTCGGTAACGGCTTCCGCCATCGCACTGATCGCGCGGCGCACCGACGATGGCTCGCGTGACATCGATGAGGCAATTCGCAAGCAAGTAATCTCCCGCTTGATGGCGCTTAGGACCGCCGCAGAAACCATCCAGCTCCTGTCAAAGTACGTCCCGCCCGAACCGGCGGACGCGGTCCGCAGCTTCGGGGAATCGCTGCCGCCCGGTCTGCAACTTGTCAGCTCTGCGAACTGCTTGCTGTCGGTACCCGCGTTGCACAGCTCTGGTCCGACTTTTTCGAAACCGGCGTGAACAGCATGTACCAATTCGAAGCAGAAATCGGCGAGCGCGAACATTACGAACGCATCGGCCAGAGCTCGATCTCGCCAGTGGTCCTTGAACGTAGTCGTAGTGCTACTTCATCCAACGAAATCTAGAGTTCCTCAACTATTGGGGTCGTTGGCCTCCGCTAGAGCACGTTCAGCCGCACGCTAGAAGCTGCGGTTAGAGAATGGCGGGCCCCAGCGCGTACGCTATGCACGCATGTGTCAGCATGATTCCGAGTTCAGCGTCACGATGGTCAAGCTCAACCGGAGGCTTGTGCTCGTGTCTGCCAAGGTGCACCCTTGCTGGAGTGCGCGAGGCTGCTGAAAAGGGCTACGACCGCTTGTCGTGGACCATTGGCGAACAGCAAGCCGAACGGTACGACCTGAGTCATCACATTGGCAGGGTGCAGTACGACCCCGACGCCAATGAACTTACGGCATACGACCCGCACGGTCATCAGGTAATCGAAGAGAAAGTTGACCCTGATGTCGAGATGTATCGACCGCATAATCCAAGACTCACCCATCTGGACAGATTGCCGCTCAGAGATTCGCTACTCTTATCAATACGACAGTCACGGCAATTGGATAGAGCAAACAACGGTCGATGGGCCGCCATCCTCCGCGACTCACCGCGAGCTTACATATTATTGAGTGCGACGGGTGCCAGCGAGGCGCGTTTCTGCCCACCCCAGCGGCGAGTCAACGGTAGAGTCTTTCAAATCCTATACAATAATCTCGCTGTCAATCTTGAGGGGGAACCATGGGGAACCTAGGTAGTGCGCTTCAGCAGCTTCGTGCTGAGCGCAAGCAAGCGCAGGTGCAGGTGGAGAAGTTGGATCAGGCGATTTCAGCGATTGAGTCATTAAACGATTTGGGAACAGCACGGCAGGCAAACCAACCAACCCGAATAATATCGCAGGCTTCACGGCGCAAGATGGCACAGGCACAACGAGCGAGATGGGCGAGGGCTAACAAGGCATCGCAGCCATTAGTTGCGATAGCGAAAACAAAGGGCTCGGCTCCTGTGAAGCGGACCATGTCAGCGGCAGCCCGCAAGAAGATCGCCGCGTTTCAACGAGCGAGATGGGCGAACATAAAAGCTCAACAGAAGAAGGCCGCTTAGATTGGATAAGCCATCTAACGCTAGCTGACACGAATGAATCTCCAACGGTTGATTGACCAGCACCCCTTTGCGCTTCTGGCGATCTTTCCGATCTACTTCCTCTGGTTGTGGCTTCTGGTCGGTGCGAGCATCAGCGTTATTGGCGGCTGGTTTTCACTGGCGAAGGTCTATCGCACGCAGGTAGCGTTCAATGGAACGAAATGGAGAATGCAGAGTGGACAGATGCGGTGGCTGGCGAATTACAACAAAATCTTGACGATTGGAGTCAGTCAGCAGGGTTTGTACTTGGCCAGCATGTTCCTTTTTCGGTTCATACACCCTCCACTACTTGTTCCGTGGAGCGAGATCAAGGTGCGAAGGAAGACGGGCTGGGTGTTCGAGTACGTGATTTTAACCATGGGACATGATCTGGCAATCCCTCTGCGGATTCGCGCTAAGCTGGCGGCGAAGCTGCGAGAGTCGGCTGGCACCAACTGGCCCGAGGAGGAGACGTGAGAGATCAGTCTTCCACATGATCCGCTCCGCCCATTGAAGGGCAGCGGCGGCAACCACAGTATGGGCGTACCGCACCTGCGAATTTCACACTCCTGTAATCATCCAAAGGATCAGATTCGCTGGTGCAGAACTTTAGCGCAAGACTGGCGTAGCGCGGTGAATATCGCGAGACAATAACCGTCGTTCGGTGCCCTTACTGCGTGTCAGGCGTTGAGTTTAGGCCAATGACAGGCCTTTGCGCACGGGCGATTCGCCTGCGGCAAATGCGGCCATTTAGCGATCCGCAGCGACAAAACATTCGAGTGTGCTTGCCGGAAGTGCTTCAAGCTCCGGGGACTCGATGTTCGCCGATACGGATAGACCTGATGGCATGATCCTGGTACTCGCCGCATGGAGGGGCTGCCCCAACGGAAACGCACAAGGTCTGACTAAACGACATCAAGGTAGACCCGCTAGCGCATGAACTCGCAACTTCGGAAGACATGGGTCCGTACCGATAAAGTCCCTCGTAAAGAGCGTGCCCGGAAAGCAAAGCTTTGTCATATTCGGTCTTGGATGGCATCCGCCAAAGTTTACTCTCCCCAAATATGCCAGTCACGGAAAATGACAAACCGACAGACCCGTCTTAGTTAGACCGTCTCCGGTGGCCAGTTCCTGTGTTCGATACCGAACGGTAATAAACACGTTTTGCACCGTCGAAAGGCTAGTAAAATAGTGTTGTTGCTTTTCCCATCCTTCCGCCTCGCCCTTTGGGCGACGGTTCCTTGCGAAAACTGACGCACGTAACGCGCAGGGAGCCGGAACGGCTGTCACACACCTATCCGGCTCGACGAGATAGCGCAGATGAGTTTGTCATTTAAGCGCGTCTGCTCAGAAGGGAATCACCATGAGAGCCGACTATCGCCCATGTGTGCTCAATCTTCGGCGGACTCTGCAAGGTTTGCATCACCACGCAATACTGTTCCGTTTTCGCCTGCAACGCACTTAGCTGCTCCTCCGTTGCCAGTGGTGCGCGGACGTCGAAAATGACTCTGATGCCATGAAATCCGACAGGGGCCTCTTTCGATATTCCCAGCGTTCCTTGCAGGTCAAGATCGCCCTCGACCGTGACATCGATGCCCTCGGTAGGTATTCCCATCGCAGCGGCTACCATTTGGCAAGTGATCTGAGCGCAGGCGGCGAGCGCACCCAACAGCAGGTCTCCGGAGCAGGCTCCGGTACCCGCTCCGCCAACGCCTTGGTGCGCTTGCGCATTGTAGATTGCCCGCCCCAAGTCGACGGAGCAGGCGATGGGCGCGTCCGCCTGACTGCCGCGCGCGGTCAGCGTGATTCGGGAACTCGTCGGATCTTGCCGGTACCGGTCTTTCAGCGGGCGCTGTAACGATCGAACATCCATGAATCGTCTCCTGAGATCTGGGGTATTATAAACGCACGCAGGGGTGCTGCTGCGGAGCTGGTCGTGGCGGCGAGTCAAAACTCGAAGCAGATCACGCAGCGGCGAGCAGTCATCTTTGGCAGGGCGATAGCTGCGACAGCGAGGTCCATGAATCCTCCGGAAACTCGGTCATCAGTGTCGTCCACCTTGTCGCCCGGTACGCGCTTCGGAAGCTACGAGATTCTCCAGCGATTGGGCGCCGGCGGCATCGGTGAGGTTTATCGCGCCAAGGACACTCGCCTCGAACGCGAAGTCGCCCTGAAGACTCTTTCGCTCGAGCGGTGTTCTCAACCGGAAGCTTTATCGCGCTTCGAGCTGGAAGCCCGGTCCGCCTGCGCACTCAATCATCCAAACATCGTCACGATCTATGAACTCGGTCACGTGAACGGAGCGCGCTACATTGCCCATGGAACTGGTGTCTGGGGAGACGTTGCGGGAATTGTTGGGCGACGGCCCGATTCCATTTCGCAAAGCTGTCGCAATCGCGGCGCAGATTGCCGACGCTCTCGCCAAAGCGTACGCGATTGGAATCGTTCATCGCGATTTGAAGCCGGAGAATCTGATGGTCTCTGGCGACGCTACCGCCAAGATTCTGGATTTCGGCCTAGCGAAACTGCTGGGGGTTAACGACACTCCGGATTCGGATGCTTCGACCACCATCACGGAGCAAGGAACGGTGCTGGGCACGATCGGCTACATGTCACCGGAGCAAGCCACAGGCGGCGAAGTTGATTTTCGTTCGGACCAGTTTTCTTTCGGGTCGGTGCTCTACGAGATGGTCACCGGATTTCCTGCATTCAGGAAAAAGACTCATGCGGAGACCACGGCCGCGATCCTTCGCGATGAGCCGGAGCGTCTCGGTTCCAGAATGCTGCAAGCGCCCCCTCCCTTCCTTTGGATCGTGGAGCGCTGCCTGGCCAAGGACCCCAAGGAGCGCTACGCCTCCACACAGGATTTGGCTCGCGACCTCGCCGCAGTGCGCGACCGTCTCGCCGAGGCGTCTACGCGCCGTTCAGAGTCTCGTCCCAACAATCTGCCAGTGCAACGCACCGCATTCATCGGACGCGAACACGAAGCGACTGCTCTTCGTCAGCTCTTGAGCCGCGTGGACGTGCAACTCGTGACCCTCACCGGTCCGGGCGGCATCGGGAAGACTCGACTCGCCCTGCAGGTAGCGGCCGAAGCCTTTTCCGAGTTTCCAGGCGGTGTTTGCTTCGTCCCTCTGTCGGCCGTGAGCGATCCTGGTTTGATACCTTCCACGATTGGGCAAGCGTTGGGGTTACGCGAAACCGGGAATCAGTCGCCGCAGGAAAGCTTGAAAGAGTACGTGAGCAGTCTGGGTCGACCGATGCTTCTCTTGCTCGACAACTTCGAGCACCTCGTCTCCGCCGCGCCGGTGATAACGCAGCTGCTCACCACCAGCCCGAAGCTCAAGGTCGCGGTCACAAGCCAGGCGCCGCTTCACGTCTATGGCGAACATGAATTCCCAGTGCCACCTCTTGCGCTGCCCAACCTCAAATCCATTCCGCCCCTCGAAGTGCTTTCGCGTCTTCCCGCGGTCGCGCTTTTTGTGGAGCGCGCGCAGGCGATAAAGCGCGAATTCGCGCTCACCCGGGAAAACGCACCCGCAGTGGCGGCCATCTGCGCTCGCCTTGACGGCCTGCCTCTGGCCATCGAACTGGCGGCGGCGCGCATCAAGCTGCTTTCGCCGCCCGCCATGCTGGCCCGCCTCGAAAGCCGTTTGAACCTGTTGACCGGAGGTGCCCGCGATTTGCCCACCCGGCAACAAACTCTTCGCAGTACCGTGGACTGGAGTTACGGCTTGCTCAATGCCGCTGAACAAACTCTCTTCCGGAGGCTTTCCGTGTTTACCGGAGGCTGCACGCTGGAAGGCGTTGAAGCCGTGTGCGATACCAAGAGCGATCTGGGCCTCGACATACTCGACGGCATGGCTTCCATGGTGGACAAAAGCTTGGCGCAGCAAGTGGAACAAGTCGATGCGGAAACGCGATTCCTTATGCTCTCCACCATCCGCGAGTATGCACTCGAACGCCTCGTCGAAAGCAACGATGAATTGGCGGCACGCCGAGCCCATGCCGCGTATTACCTCGTGTTAGCTGAAGAAGGTGCCGAAGCCATGGTCGCTCATCCCGAGTGGCTCGACCGTTTTGAGCTCGAGCACGACAACTTCCGAACGGCACTCGACTATCTGATCCGTACTGGGGATGCCGAATGGGGCCTTCGCCTCGGCGCGCCCTATTTCGCTTCTGGGAAACGCGGGAATATCTCACGGAGGGCCGTGATCCTCTCGCCAGGCTCCTCGCGCTGGAAGGGGCCGCGGCGCGTCCGAAGCTCCGTGCCCGCCTGCTGTTCGCTACCGCGGTTCTGGCGGGCGAGCAGGGCGATTACGGCTCTGCGCGGCAACTGTTCGAAGAAAGTCTCGAGACCTGTCTCGAACTCAACGATAACCGCGGCGTTGCCGTCGCACTGAACGCGTTGGCCGTCAACGCTCGCGATCGTGGCGAACTGGCCGTTGCATCCTTACTCTTCGAGCGCTGTGTCGCGATATGGAAGGACCTCGGCGATTCCGCCGACATCGCCCGCGCCGTCAGTAACCTCGCCAACGTGACCAAGTTGAAGGGAGAATATGCGCGCCCATCCTCGCTTTACGACGAGTGCCTGACGATGTTCCGCAAGGCCGGAGATGACGCCGGTGTCGCCTGGACACTGAATTACCAGGGCGACGTCGCGCGGGAAAAAGCGGACTTGGTCGCCGCACGCTCATTTTGCGAACAGAGTCTGGCAGCGTTCCGCGAACTCCGGGACGGCTGGGGAATCGCCAGCGCCCTCTCCGATCTGGCAAGTCTAAGCTGCGATTTGGGGAACGACGCCGAGGCGCGTCGTCTCTACGGGGAAAGCATCCAGATGTTCCAGGAGGTGGGTCACAAACGCGGTATCGCGAGGGCGCTCGAATGTCTCGCCCTAAGTGCTGCGGCGCAATCGAACGCCGAGCAATCGCTGCGCTTGGCAGGAGCAGCCGCCGCACTTCGCCAACGATTAGACGCGCCGCTCACGCCGACCGAACAACCAAGGCTGGAGAAGGCCTTGGAATTCGCTCGCCGAACGCTTGGCAATGCTGCAAGTCTGACGGCGTGGATGGAAGGCTGGGCGATGCCGATCGAGCAAGCGGTCCGCGAGGCGCTTGACGGCGACGCGGAACCAGGTCTTCGGACTCGAAACTCTGCTTAACTCAATTTGCGGTGCTGGGATCGATCAGGTGCCGCACTGCCGAGATGCGATTCGCCGGAAAGCCTCCCCGGCGTGCGTGTTCGCGAACGGTTTCCTCGTTCGGCGCCAAGTACACACAATAGACTTTATCGCCCGTGACGTAGCTGTGGAGCCACTTGATCTCCGGTCCCATATCCTTCAGCACGCCAACCGACTTTCTGGCGATTGCCCGCAGTTCCGCATCCGATAAATTACCTGCGCCCGGGATTTCCCGCTCGATGACAAATTGGGGCATGGCCACCTCACCGAACGGTCATAGTAGCAGAGGTTGCTTGGTGAGTGCACCTGCAGTGCCATGCGGTGCCATGCGGTAGAGTCTGAAATGTGCGCTTTCCGGACACAATGCCATGCACAGCGCCCAAAGAATCTAGATACCGCACAACCAGGGCTAGATTTCTCGTTGGAAGATGAGTCCTGACCCCATCGATCGGCCTTGGATTAGCACTCTTGTGTCGGGCGTTGCCCATCTGCATCATCGGAGACTTCAGAGTGCGGTAAGAACAGCCTAGGGCGATTCATGGTGAGGCGCAAGACGATTCGCAAACGCATGCGGGCGAAGCTGCGAGAAATTAAGCAGCAACTCCGTAAGCGGATGCACGATCCCGTGCGCCAAACCGGCCAATGGCTCAAGTCGGTCGTGCAGGGCCACTTCAACTACTACGCGGTACCAGGGAACCTCACGAGTCTGGGCGTGTTTCGGAATCGGGTGCTCGCGCTCTGGTGGCGTACTATTCGCCGCCGAAGCCAGAAGCGCCGGATCAACTGGACGCGCATGCTTGTCCTGGCTACGCGCTGGCTTCCTCAACCGCGGGCGCTCCATCCCTTTCCGGATGCTCGCTTCGCCGCCACTCATCCGAGATAAGAACCGGATGCGCTAATCAGCGCCCGTCCGGGTCTGTACGGGGGGCAACCAGAAATGGTTGTCCCTACCGTGCTCGTCAGTTCGGTGAATCCTATCTAAAGTAACCTACAATCTCAGCACAACTTTGCATACGCTAAACAATATGAAACGACGGCGGCTTTACGGATGGTTCTGTTGTTGCTCCTATCGTTCCATGTGCTCGCTGGTTGTGGTGGTGGTGGTGGCGCTTTACCCCGATTGGGCAGTGCCGGAGAGGCGCTGCTCATTGATCAGATCGGATACAACAATTCGCCGGCGTCACAGTGGTGGGTGGGATTCGATTCTGCGGTCGTATTCCAGAAGGTTAAGAACGCGGAGGCTTCCCAGCAGGAGGTCTACACTTACGGCGTCGTGGTCGCCGACCCACAGCAACCGCTTGGTTTTCATCTCGACCCGAATAGCACAAAATTGTGGCCTGGGGGCATTCCCGAATTAGTGCAGCCGATCCGCACCGTCAGCCAAAACGCGCCGCAAGTGGGCTAATCAGGGAGTTGTGTTTTTCGTCCGAGTTAGTCAGTCGCGGTAGCTGCCAGAATTGACCGCGAAAGCTGCCGGACGCCATACGAACGGCAATCAACTGTTGATATATCGCCATATCATCATTTTTCCCTGCGACGGGGGTTTTGAGCGTAATGGCCTGCTAACAACAGTTAATCGTTTTCCAATGTTCCGGGAGCGCTACTTTCTAACGTTCTGGGGCGCTATAATGGCGGCCGTCCTTTTCATTCTCGGTGAATGGAGCAAAAACTTATGACAACACCTGAGGAAAACACCTGTGCCCACATTCCCTGCACCTGTGTGGTGGAAAGTGGCAAAGAATACTGTAGTGAATCTTGCAGCGATGCCGGATCGGGTGATGTGGAGATCGCTTGCGAATGCGGTCACGCGACCTGTTCGACAAGCATCGAAGAAGTAGCCTAGAATACCCCAAAAAATTCTCGTGTTTGATCTGCTGGCCAGGCTTTTTTAGGACTGCTGATTTCAGTTTACCTAAGCATATTGGACGGAGGAACCCTTATGAAACACTTCACATTCTTCTTGGTTGCAGTTGCAACAGTGGCCGGCCTTGTCGCCCTCACTGCCCCTGCATCAGGACACGCGGATGGGGAACCCGCCCCGATCTTCGTTACCGAAATCCCTCACGGGTACCGCGACTGGAAGTGGATCTCCTCGGCCCATGAAGCAGGCAATCTCAACAGTTTAGGTGCCGTCTTGGGCAACGATGTGGCGATCAACGCCTACCGTGAAGGGAAGCTTCCGTTCCCAGACGGCGCGATCATTGCTGCTTTGCATTACCGTAACGTCCCATCCGACGAAAACAACAAAGTCTTTGGCCAAGCCCAATCTTTCGTTCCAGGCCCTCCCACAAACATTCAATTTATGGTCAAGGACTCAACAAAGTACGCCGCAACCGGAGGCTGGGGGTTTGGTCACTTCCAAGACGGCAAACCTGCCGACGCGGCTTTCATGAAACCCTGCTTCCCCTGCCATGAGAAGGCCAAGGGCACCGACTTTGTCTTCACCCGTTATGTGCCTTGACGCTGAAAATTAGAGCAGAAAGGAATGAGACGATGGCCACACACAGATCAAATCGAGTCGTGTGCCTGTAATGATTGGCGAAAAATCTCGGTTTCACTTATTGACTTTGGTTTTCAGCGTAATGGCCTGACGACAGCCTCTTGGTGGCAGCCGTCTTTCATCGGCGGAGATGCAAGTCGTTATCAGCGCTTCACATCGATATGAATGTCCACCCGGTGAGAGGGCGTTGGTGGGGGTGAGAACGTGTCCTTCAGCATCGTCTCCCGCAGACACTCTGATACCTTCGTCGGAGGGTGCAACAGAACCTCCTTTACAGCTCCGTCCTTCTCAAGGCGAACGAGCATGTCGAAGCTGCGCGCATCGCCGTTAGCCTTCTCCTTGCAGGCCTTCATGACAGGCGGGTACTTCTTCGCTAGCTCTCTGCCGATCTCCGCATCATAGGCTTTGCCTTCACTGGTTTTCATGTTGGCCTCGACTGCTGCTGCAGCGGTGGCGATGGGGGTTGGCTTGTCCTCTGCCTCAATCGTCGCGTGATTGAAAAGCAGCAACGACACGTGATCATAGCCAAGGATAGTCGTGATCTCAGCGTCATGCAGCCTCCGGCCCGCGCGGAGCTATCAAGTGTACTTCGCTTGACGTGCCCTGTACACAACGGGGCAGCATTAACCTTTATCTTTCCCCTCAGGGTCAAAATGCCATTCTCTAGCCGACTTGCCTATGTCCTTCTGTAGTCCTCTCCCACCCGATTCACCATCGCAATTACTCCCAAGCGCCGCCGTAGCGGAGCGGAGCCCTGCACAGCGTAGCGCAGCGGAGGCGGTGCCCTTCGCCTCTTAACAGGGCGATCTTTTCATAATGCATTGAATCATCGTGACTCAACGTTCTTCAAACACGTATTCGTGCTGTGCGTCTCTGATGGTCAACGTTCTCTTGGCTCCCGAGCCGACCACGAACTCAAAACCCAACTCACCCGGTACAGTGGTGATGAAGGAAATTGTGCCATCAGGATTCTTGCGGCTGGCAACCTCGCTTTTCCACTCGCCGAAATCAAAGATTGTCGAAGCGCCTGATGTACTGACGGTGATTTCTCCGAGCGATGCATTCGCGTAGCGTTTGGCGAGCCTGGCACTCTCATTCGAATCGGCCGGGATCGTCATCAACTTGCGCTCGGCGGCCAGGTCGGCATAGAAACTCTTCGCGTCGGCGTTGAGCAGCGCCTCGGCCTCAGGATGTCCGTCGAAGAGAACCTCGAGCAACTTGCGCCGGATGCGGTCGCGAAGCAGCCATCCGGGGTCGGCATTTGTAAGGATGACCAGGCCCATGTTTTGCTGCGGCAGCCACATCATGTCGCTGTGATATCCGACCAAGTCGCCGCCGTGATGAACGACCGGTACTCCGTATGTCGTGTCAACCATCAAGCCCATGCCGTAGGTGACGTCTTTTCCGATGCTGACCTGCGGAGCGCGGCGCTCGAGCAATGGTTCTTTCGAAATGTAGGTCGTTCCGTCAGGAAGCTTGCCCTCCGCAAGTTCCATCGAGACATATTTCAGCATGTCGTTTACGCTGCTCCACGCGCCTCCGGCAGGGCGCGCGGGAATGACGGCGTCATTAATGGCCGTCATCGCCTTGGCAGTTTTTCCATCGGCGTCGGGCGAGTGCGAGCCCGCGTGGTTGCTGGAGAAAGCGCGCCTCATGTTGAAGGTCGTCTCCTCCATCCCCAATGGATCGAAAACATACGATTGCATAGCGCTGTCGTACGCGGCGCCTAACTCCATATCAGGATGGATGACGTGTGCCCCGGTATATCCCGCAGCTGCGGCCATTAGATTGGAATACTGGAAGAGTTCACCGAATTTGGATGTCGGCTGCATGGTGCCGAGCAAGGCCATCGTCCACTCGGGCGTCATCTTTCCGTAATCGAAGATCCATTCCAGATCCTGACGTGGCATTCCGGTGCAGGCGCAGATCAGGTGCTTGACGAGGACGCTGCGCGTGGTTGCGGCGTCGCCGAGCTTGAAACTCGGAAGCAGTTTGGTGACGGGTGTGTCCCAGGTGATGTGATGTTCATCGACGAGTTTGGCGAGCAGCAGCGTGGTCATCGCCTTCGTATTCGAGGCGATCATGAACAGCGTGTCGCCGTCTGGCTTCTCCGTACCGCCCAGTGCTTTCACTCCAAATCCGCCAGCGAAAACAACCTTGCCATCCTGAACCACGCCAAGACCGACTCCGGGTACGCCCAAAACTTTCTGTCCCTGCTCGACGAAGCGGCCCAATTCGGCAATGCGCGCTTGATCGAGGGTATTTGCTTTCTTTCCTGCAAACGACTCACGGCTGTAGCCCTTGGGCAACAAGCGGCTAAAAATCAGGGAAAGCTGAGCGCCGCGCTTCCCCGCGACAGCATCAGCCACATCTTCGATGACGACAGTCCAACTTGATCCGGAGTAATAGACGACGGCATCCACTCCCCGCTTCTCGTTGGGCGAAGTCTGATAGTCGTAAGCGCGGCGCCGGCTCCAGCCATCGCGGTCGGGCAGATCGTTGCTGACTTTGAGCGGCCACTTTGCATCGGGCTTGTAAGCCTGCCAGGCCGCTGCTAATGCCTCATCCTGCGTTTTAGCTTCCACGTCGACGAGTGCAACCCAAGAGTCTCCCTCGGGCGCTTCGAGGATGGTCGCCGGCCCCTTGACCCGAATGCACCAATCTTTCGGCGCGATGAAGGCATTGCCGAGTACAGTGGTCTTCGGGGTATCGGCAGAGAGCTTTTCGGGCGCTTGCGCGCTGGCCGCGTTGATGGTCGGCTGGGCTGATGCGCTTAGAGCTTGTTCGAGAAGCAGGGCGGAAGCGAAAACCAACAGAGAGCAGACGAGGAGTTTTTTCATGGCGCGGAGATTCTAAACCTGGGGTTAGCTGCCAAGGCAAGTTTTATTCAAGGAAGATTGCAGGTGGGCCCGACGCGAAACGTGCCTCCGAAGATTGGCGGGGGATTTTGAGTGTAAAGGCCTGATTACATCATTTAGATTCGTTTGGCGATGGTTTGGGCTTACAATGCCGCTTGATCGGTAAATGCCTTTTGGCGACGCCGCCGAGGAGGAGGAAATGTATGTCGCGCAATAGAAAAAGATTGTCGACCCTGGGAGCAGTTATGCTCGTGGTCATCATAGTAATTCCCGTGTTGTCGCCGGGCGCCTGGGCAGCAAGCAACTACAAAACGCTGCATAAGTTCACAGGCGGCGTGGCCCTAGAGGAATCTTTTGCTGGCTTGGTTTTCGACCAGGCCGGAAACCTCTACGGCACGACCGCCGGCGGCGGCGCTAACGGGGTTGGCACCGTCTTTGAGCTGTCACCGAACGCGGACGGCAGCTGGAGGGAGAGCGTGCTGTATAGCTTCTGCTCCCGCACGAACTGTGGCGACGGGGAGGTCCCCATTGCTGGCCTGATCTTCGACCAGGCCGGAAATCTCTACGGCACGACGAACGTGGGCGGTGCCACGGGTGGGGGCACGGCCTTCAAGCTGACGCCCCACTCCGATGGAAGCTGGACTGAGAGCGTGCTGTATAGCTTCTGCTCCCACCCGGATCATTGCGCTGTCGGGGTCGGTCCTTGTTGCCTGCCCTTGATTTTCGATACGGCAGGAAATCTTTACGGTACGACGACCTTGGGCGGCGCTAGCGGTCAAGGTACGGTCTTCAAGCTGACGCCCCACTCCGACGGAAGCTGGACCCAGAGCGTGCTGCATGAGTTCACGGGCGAGGATGGCTTCCAACCCCTGGGCGTGATTTTCGACACGGCAGGGAACCTCTACGGCAGTGCGCAGTTTGGAGGCGTTGGCGGTTCAGGTACGGTCTTCAAGCTGACGCCCCACTCCGACGGAAGCTGGACTGAGAGCGTGCTGTATAGATTCACGGGCATGGATGGCAGCCAACCCAATAGCGTGATTTTGGACGCAGCCGGGAATCTTTACGGTACGACGGCCTTCGGCCCCAATTTCAGCCAATGTAATGGCAACGGCTGTGGCTTGGCCTTCCAGTTGACTCCAAACGCGGACGGAAGCTGGAAGGAGAAAGTGCTCCACCATTTCACGGGCGGACCGGACGGAGGCCAGCCCGGTGCGGGGATGATCTTCGACCAGATGGGAAATCTCTACGGCACGACGACCAGCGGTGGCAAACTAAACTGTAGCCCTATCGGCTGCGGCGTCGTCTTCAAGCTGGCAACCAATTCGAAGGGCGGATGGAATGAGATCGTGCTGCACACCTTCGCCGACCATCCGGGAGCCAACCCCACTGCCGGTTTGATCTTCGACCCAGCAGGAAATCTCTATGGGACGACAGAGGGAGATCTAAGTACGACCTTCGGTTCGGTGTTTGAGATCACGCCGTAGCTGGCCCCCGGCGAACTCACCTCTGCTGGCCCGAGGAGGCCAGGGAAAGGAGCACGTCGCTGTTGAAACATCGCGATTACACTCATCCTATGAAAGAGGATCCTATGAAACCGGCATGACCCCAAGTTCACCTTAGGCCATGAAAATGGATTCCCGAGTGCCCAGTGTACCTAAGGATGGTGCCCTAGAGGCCCAGAGGCAAAGTTCATTGAAACTGGTCCGGCTGGCGCTGAGAGAACCCGGCCTCCTTAAGAGGTATTTTCGAGGCAAAGAGGATGTCAAGAGAAAAAGCTTCTCCCCGCCCCTCGGAGAGATGCGGGTGTGGTGACTTACATCCAGCCCTCTCATTCTCGCAAGGGTGATTGGTTGGCCGCTTTGGCTCGCCGCAGATTGCAGCGGCGATGCCGACCCCAGTTGCTTGTCCCAACTCGACGGTTTCATGAAGTCAGTGGCGCTCGACGCCATTCGGTTCCGAAGCTACGCAAGCTAAACGTTGGCTAAGGTGCCAACCATGATCCTATCTGAGGCTCAAGGCCTATAGCTTTTTTGGGTTATCCGAGGGGGCATAGGATTGATCCGGAGACTCGGTGCCGAACTTCAGCACACCGAGCGCCTAATGAGTGTATAGATACTCTCCCTCGAACCCGAGCATCGCAAAAACCGATTGGCCACCACCGAGGCATGAGAACCTGGGAGATCACCTGGGTTCTATTCGATGCTCAAGCGGCTTGCGTTTTCAGTTGTTCGGCGTCGAAACGTTCCTCCTTCTTCCAAAGTGTCAAAGTAATGGCCGCGATCTTGCGCACCAGTGTCAGACGAGCCATCTCCGGCTTCATGCCTTTGGCCAGCAAAGCCGCGTAAAACTCGTGGAACGGTCCCGTACCACAGCTGGCCCGGGTGGCCGTACTCTTGAAGATCTCTTTCATCTCATGGTTGTGGTTCTGATTCAGACCACGGAGCTGCTGGGGTTTTTTGGAACGTAGCACTTGTCCGCCAACATATCGGTATTGCGCACTGTCGTGGGTCTCAATGCCCAGGCCACTATAGGTCCACAGCTGCCGTTTGCTGCGGAACCGGTGCGGGGTTTGCATCAGCGCAATCAATCTCGCCGCCCGAATCGGGCCGATGCAGGGAATCTGACGCAGCAGTTTCGCGGCCTTATGTTTCCGGCTCTCGGCTAACAACTCGGGTCGCACCTCGCGCCGCAAGGCCTGCAATCCATCCAGTTGTTGATAGAGCAACTCCGCGCGGCGGCGCACCCCGGCTTGTGGGAGCTTGTTTAACCATTCCTCCCGAGAGCGCGGAGCATAAACCTGGGTGCCGGCACAGGCCATGCCCCAGCCGCGAAACAATGCCTTCAGGCGATTCATCACTCGGGTCAAATCTTTGCCGATGGTCTGATAGCTGCGCGCCAACTCGCGCAGCGTTCGCAGTCCATTTTCTCCGTGGTAGACCGGTCGCAGCATTCCGCTGCGCAACAGATCGGCCAGCTTGCGCGCATCCACCTGGTCGCTCTTGCTGCCCTCCTTTAATAAGGCATTGCGGCGCGGATTGCAGACCACAACTTCCTGCAGCTGCGGCTGCAGCAGATCATACAGCCAGGCCGCCCAGGTGCCTTCTTCCCATGTCACATGCAGCTCGCCCCGTAGACCGTGGAGAAACTGCAGAATGCTGCTGGCTTTGGTTTCAACGATGGTTTCCATGACCAGCTTGCCACTGCCATCGAGGACGGCGATCACAATCGCTTCCTTGTGCACGTCCATTCCGATATATTTGACCTCGTAACTCATTTGAGTTGCGTCCTTGGGGGGAGAGTATCCGTGCTAACCCTTATCTTTCCCCTCAGGGTCAAAATGCCATTCTCTAGCCGACTTGCCTATGTCCTTCTGTAGTCCTCTCACACCCGATTCACCATCGCAGTTACTCCCAAGCGCCGCCGTAGCGGAGCGAAGCCCCGCACAGCGTAGCGCAGCGGGGGCGGTGCCCTTCGCCTCTTAGCAGGGCGTTCTTTGCCTCGAAAATACCCATTTTCATGGCCTAAGGTGAACTTGGGGTCATGCCGGTTTCATAATGCATTGAGGGGTTTTGAGCGCTTTGGCCTGGTTTCGTCAACTGTCACCTCCGATTTGGGCGGGGCACCGAGCAGATGCTACGGCATCTGGGGAGAGCCTGTTTGGAGGCTCTTCGCAATCCAATCCGCATGTGGTAAACCACAAGAGGAGAGAGCCTTCATCTCCCTCGCTACGTCATACTCCACCCGTCGGATCGTTGGACTGAGCCCATCCAACAATAGGTAGGAGGCGCGGCGATCGCCATCATACGAAAGGCCAACGCTGCCGGTGTTGGCGACAAGCCATTCTCGAACCTGTGGGCTTGGAACCCTCCGAATGTAGGGCCGATGGATATGACCATAGACGGCAATCGGCTGGCCCAGCGGTGCGTAAACCGATTCCAGCTCAGCATCGGTCGCTTCAGGTGTCGGAGCTCGCCAAGGACTCTCGGGACTGGCGTGCACCAGCGCCATCGGACCTTGAATCTGAACGCGCTCAAGCCCGCGCAGCCACGCGATCCTCTCTTCTCCTAACATGGTACGGGTCGCCGCTGCCATCTCACGGATCGCCGTCCAAAGGGAGGGCGGCGCTGACGATTGGCTCGCAAACTCCCCCAGCGACCCGGGCCGGAAAAGCATTTCATCAGTGTTGCCCAACACACCTTGCCAGCCGAGGTCACGAATGCGATCGACAATCTCCACGGGGCTCGCACCGGCGTCTGCGAGATCACCGCCGTGGAGAATCAAGTCGGGAGAGGTTTGTTGCAGATCTGCCAGGACTGCTTCGAACGCCGTTCGATTCCCATGGATGTCGGATAGGATTGCGATACGCATCACCGAATTCTATGGCTTGACGGTCCGCCAAAGAAAACTGTCGTTGTTTGCAGCTTGCCGGCAAACCGGAAGCCATCCGGAAACGGGCTCTGAGAACTAGCTGTGCACATCGAGCGAACGTTGGTGATTATTTCTCGGTCGATTTAAGTGGCGCATTCAGGTCCTGTAGCACTCAGGCGAGCCCATCCCCAAACTGTGGCCTTGTTCTTCTTCGGCAGGGCGTCCGCCTCGTGCGGAGACAGGTTCGATTTTCGGGGTAGTTGGCTGTTCCTCTTTCACCTCGGTCGCGTTGAGAATTATCGCGACTGAGGTTGCGCGCGAGCTCACTTCTGTCAAAGAGGGCGGGGATCCTGAGCAAAAAGATGTTGAATTGATAGTGCGATTGTCGGCCACAGTAATTGCTTACCCGGTGGGTTAAGCACAATCCCCCTTCGTGCAAAGAAGCCCTTATGAAACGGCGAACTGCGTTGGCTTTTTGCGGAGTGCTATCAGGAACGAACTTCTTTTGCCGGAAACTCAGATACCGCCTCGATTCCAGGGCCGTCTCTAGGCGGACGTGGGCTTCGGCATCGAGAGCTGAGAGTTGAAAACTTCAACATCGGACTTTCACCTGGATGCGGTGGCTGCTCTTGATGCTTTGCGCTCAGCCTGGATGCGCTCTACGTACTCCATGAAATCTGGGTGTGACAAATATTCCGTTCGCAAACGAGGCCACTCTCTTTGCAAAAGTGGGCTGGCGATCATTCTCTTTAGGTCGCCTTCCCAGACTGCCCACACCGTCTTTGCCAAATATCCATGCTTCCGGAGGTAGTACTCTTCGGAGCAGAGATTCAGATACTGCAGAAGATAGAGTGTCAGCTGTGGACTTTGTGGTGGTAGGGCCTGTGAATCGAATCGCCCGAAAAGGGCGTCCTGTGGGAACTTGTCTAGGATGTGCTCATATCGCTCGGTGTACTTCATGAGTATTTCGGCGTTAATTTGCCGACGAACATTCTTGATCGTGTAGACCAGAGTCAGGAAGGTGCCAATCACGCCAGTTGGCGTTGCAAACCTAAGGACATGGTCAATGTCGAGGTACTTGTTCGTGAATCACTAGGAAGCCCAATTCTCCTTTGGCCAAAGGCCGCTCGACAACTTCGAATTGGAAAATACAAAACTTTCGTCACAGCCTAGATCCTCTTTCTCATACTCGTCGAGCGCCGTTTCGTCGTTGCGCCGGTCGTAGAGCTTGGTGGTGCGCGGGAAGGAGTGGGCGGCCATGGTTTGCGCGTGTTCCAGCGTGCCGTCGCTCTTGAGGTAATCGGTGATGGCGGTTGCACACATCGAATGATTGCCGATGCGTGTTTTGATTCCTGCCTGGCGCGCACGCCGCCGAATCATCCGATAGCCATCCTGCTGTGTCATGCGGTGCGGCGTGCCTGTGAAACGTCCGGTGGTGCGAAACAGCGGCCCATCCTTATCATCTGCAATGCCCGCAGTTGTGATGTACGCGTCGAGATAGGCTTCGAGCTTCGGCACGCACGCTGCTTCGTGTTCCTTGCCGCCTTTTTCGTGCAGGCGCACCCATCCTCGCCGCCCCTGGCTGCAGTAATCCCCGACGTTCATTTGCAGCGTGATGGGCCTTGTGCAACTGCCAATTCGCGCGGCAGGCATTGATAGGATCGAGGGTGAAATTGCCCTGAATTACGACTACTTCAGCGCTTTTTCCAACAGAGACGCAGTGCTAGGGCCGCCCTTGGATTCCACAAACTTGGTCATCACCGGCAGAAACTTGCCTGCCATCTCTGGGGACAGTCCTAACTTGTGGAAAGCTTGCGCAACCTCGGCCGTGCGGCCCATGTTTCCCGGAAGGGAGCTTTCCAGGCTGGAGAGCTCCGAGTGTTCGGCCGGAGCCGGAGCCGCCTTGAGCAGACCGTTCATGCCCGGCACGGCAGCCGACACTTTGCCGAATTCGTCTGCGCTCAGTCGGCTCTTAGCCAAGGCGAACAGTGCGCCTGCGCCACCACGAGCTTGTGGGCGCGTGATAGAAAGTTCCTTCGTCAACTGCCCGACGAGTTCCGAACTAGATCCTGCGGACGGTGCAACCGACGTCTGGGCCTCGATCTGCACCCCAGCCAGGACAAAGAGGCCACACAACCAAACTGCGGCACGCTTGGTTAGCAATCGATGCGTCTTGGATATCATATTTCGTCTACCCCTGGCAGCGACAAACAGCACCGCAGTTACAGGAACGGCACTGATCATACACCTGCCCCGCGCGGTTCGCGGCTTTTGTGTTGCTTCTGGGTTTGTTCGAAAGCGTCTTAGCCCGTCCTACGGCGGCACTCGCAAATCACAGTCGAAACATCGCCATGGCGCTCGATGGCTTGGGACACTTTTTCCGGCGCCTTCCGTATACCCCGTCAATGAAACCCGTGGAGTTGGAAATCGGATTCCGACTCATTCGTAGCGCAGAGCCCGCATAGGATCGATTCTGGTGGCCCGCACCGCCGGCAAGTAACAGGCCAGTGCTGCTACTGCAAACATGACGGCGCTCACAGCAATGTACGTCAGGGGGTTCGTCGGGCCGACTCCAAACAAAAGGCTGGCAAGCATTCGCGTCAGCAGAAATCCAAAAAGTAAACCAATCCCCAAGCCAATCGCGACCCATCGCAGGCCTTCGCCCATGATCATTTTGAGCACGTCGACGCGGCGCGCCCCCAGAGCCATGCGAACTCCGATGTCGCGAGTCTGCTGCACCACGGTCGTCGCGAGCACTCCGTAAATGCCAACGCAGGCGAGCACGACCGCAAGCCCTCCGAAGATGCTCATGAGAAACGAATCGAAGCGGCGCTGCCCGAGGTTGTCGTCGAGAACGTCCTGCATGGTCAGGACATCAAATACCGGCAGATCCTTGTCGAGCGTCCAGATTTGCTGTTTGATATTCGCGGTCAGAGCGGTTGGATCCGCAGCGCTACGAACCGCAAGCGTCAAATAAGTGTAGTCCTGCATGGGCCGTGTGATCTCGGGGCGCGTGGCATCTTCGAGCGACGACTGGCGCGTATCGCCTACCACTCCGATCACGGTCAACTGCGTTGGATTGGTTTCCCCTCTGGCGGGCACGCTCCAGATGTGCTTGCCGACAGCATCCTGATTGGGCCACAGCTTCCGGGCAAGCTTTTGATTGACCACGATTACGGGCAGGTTCTGGTTGATTTCGTCAACAGTAAAATTTCTGCCGCTAACCAGTGAAATGCCCAGCGTCTCGAAATACGATGGCGAACTGATACCGCGCATATCTGCTGTCGGTTCACTGCCGTGTTTAGGAACCGGATCGCCCTCGACCGTGAATTGCATGAGACGAATGCGGGTCAACGGCAAGCCATCGGCAAAGCTGGCAGCCTTCGCGCCCGGTAAGGCAGCGATCTTCTCGATCGCCTGACGGCAAAATACAGCCGTCTGCGCACTGGTCGAGTAACGGTTGGGCGGCAGGCTGAAATGCATCGTCAACAGATGATCGGGGCGGAAGCCCGGATCAACATCAAGGACCGACACCAGACTGCGAATCATGAATCCCGCACCGATCAACAGCACCGAAGCCAGGCTGACTTCGATCACGATAAGCGCAGCGCGCATGGCGCGCGGGCGAGTCCGGGTGAATTGCGCTCCGTCTTTCAGGACGGTGATCACCTCGGTGCGCGAGACATACAGCGCGGGGAAAATCCCGAAAAGCATGCCCGCGAGAATGCTGGCCGCAGTGGTGAAGAGCAGGACGGGAATGCCGATGTGGATTTGCTCGGGCCTGAGAATGTCTGCCGGCTTGAGCGCGAGAATGGCTTTGATCCCCCAGCGCGCGACCAGCAAACCGACGAAACCTCCAATCAAACTGAGGACTAGGCTTTCCGTGACCATCTGAGCGATGAGTTCAGCGCGGCTTGCCCCGAGAGCTTTGCGGATTGCCAACTCTTTCTGCCGCGCCATTGCACGCGTCAGCACGAGATTCGCCAGGTTCGCGCACGCGATCAACAAGATCAGCCCCACGGCCGAAAGCAGCACCAGCAGGTTGCGGCGGAGATCCTTGCCGACGTCCTCGACGTACACAGGGAAGATATTCACGCCAAAGCCTGCGTTGAGCGTGGGATTCTGCTCCTCGAGGCGCTGGCCAATCACTTCCATTTCCGCGCGAGCCTGCTCGAGGGAAATACCCGGGCGCAATCGCGCGTAAACCTGTATCTTCAGCCGGTTCAAGTCTTGTGCGCTACGCTGCGCGGGGAACTCGTACGGAATCCAGATGTCGGGCTTGCGCTGCTCCGTACCTTCGCGAGTGGAAGGCAAGTAGAAATGCGCGGGCAGCACGCCAACGATGGTGTAAGGAATGTCATTGAGCGTCATGCTCCGGCCGATGACCTTGCGGTTTCCTCCGAAATGGGCTTCCCAGTATGCATCGCTCAGAATCGCTGCTCGAGTGTTTTGTGGCTCGGAGTCGAACGTCGCGCCGATGGATGGGGTCACTCCGAGGACCTGGAAGAAGTTCGGTGAGACGCGGGCGCCAGTCACGCGCTCCGGTTCTCCAGCGCCGGTGCGATTCAGGTTTGCGTCTTCCATTCCCGCGATGCCTTCGAAGGCGCTGGACTGGCGCTGCCATTCGGCGAAGTTGGTGTAATTGGCAGGGATGCGCTCGCCAATCTGTGCTCCCAGCGCGGGATTCTTTTCCCAGATCATGACCAGACGGTCAGGATCGGGATAGGGAAGTTTGCGGAGCAGGACTCCATCGACCACGCTGAACACGGCAGTGTTGGCGCCGATTCCCAGCGCCAGCATGAGCACCACAACCGCGGAGAAGACAGGCGACCTCTGCAACAAGCGGAAAGAATGGCGGAAATACTGCATGAGGTTCGCAGATTTCATGGCAACAAAGACGAATGCGAAGCCTCAATGTTAGCATCGGCGCGCGTCGGAATCTCAGCCTCGAACTCTAGGTGAGACAAGATTTCCCCAACGTCAGCGAGGTCGCGGCTTCAGCCGCGAATGAAGCGAGGAAAAATGTGAGCCAGCGAAATCAGGCGGAACGAAGTTCACTCGACAACTTGCTTGGGCCAAACTCAGCTCGCTGTGGAGGAAGCGAACTGAACGGGACTTGATCCTTAATCGCAACGGCACTTCGTTTACACAGCCAGAACAGAAAAGCAATTGTGGTAAGTCCGAAGAAAAGCCATCCCAATATGAATAACTGGAGCCAATGCATGTCCGAAACCCCTTCGCGATGCGGGGGAGCATCTTGCAGTGCGGAATCGATTATAAGTAAAATCGAGCGCCTTGGGAATGGTGCAAATGTTTTCGCTAAAACTGCAAACACGGGAACTGTTGAAGTCTAACTTGATGACAACCATCGTCGTTTCATGATTTTCTCAAGCCAGAGTTTGGAGTTTCGATGGCTCTCACGGGCTCGGCCCGAACCATCATAGATAACGTCTGGACTGATTTTCGATAGTTTCAGGGAGCCCAGCGTTCGTCCCTGAGCCACGGTGCGTCCCTTCCCGCGCCGTCCGAATGTCACCACCAAAATCTTTTAGGAAGAAGGGCTTATAGGCAAAATGTTACAGAATGAGGACTTAGCAGGACAAGGCAGACCTCAACTGCAACATCGGCATCAAAGGCAGCGGACAAGAGTGTCCGCTCTACACGAATTTCGCACTCACAGCTTCAACCTTGGGATGAATCGTGGCGGCCTTCGCGCCTGGATCGTCTGCTCGAAGCCATACGCTATTTTCAGCAGAGTCGGTTCACTCCATGCGCGGCCGAAGAATGAGATTCCTACCGGCAAGCCAAAGACGAATCCTGCGGGCACCGTAACATCCGGATAGCCGGCCACTGCGGCGGCGTTTGAACTGCCGCCCGCGGCGTGATCTCCATTGGCAAGGTCGGTGAGCCATGCTGGACCGGCCGTCGGCGCCATAATCGCGTCGAGATGAAACTGATCCATCACCGAGTCGATGCCTTCCTTGCGGGAAAGACGGTGATTCGCCTCCAGAGCGTCGACGTATTCCTTGGTGCTGAGCGGACCCTTGGCCTCTGCCTTGATGAAAATATCCTGGCCGAAATAGGGCATCTCTTTGTCGCGATTGCTCTCGTTGAAGTCGATGACGTCTTTCAACGATCCCGGCGCTCCTGGCCGCGCCGCGAGGTAGGCGTTGAGGTCGGCCTTCAACTCGTACAGAAGAACCAGAAACTCGGTGTCATCGAATTTTCCGTGGGTGGGCAGGTCGGCGGGATCGACGATGTCCGCGCCTTGCCGCTTCATGGCGGCGATCAGATTGTTCATCAATTGATCCTGGGCATCGTTCGAGCCGAAATATTTGCGGGCCACGCCGATGCGCGCTCCGCGAAGTCCGTGAGGATCGAGAAACTTGGTGTAGTCCGCCGCAGCTTTGCCCGCGCTCGCCGAGGTCGCACCGTCGCGGGGATCGACTCCTGCAAGCGCGCCCAATAAGATCGCGGCGTCGCGCACGCTGCGGGCCATGGGGCCGGCCGTGTCCTGGCTGTGCGCAATGGGAATGATGCCAGAGCGGCTGATGAGTCCTAGCGTCGGCTTGATGCCGACAATTCCATTGGCTGAAGCCGGGCAGACGATCGAACCATCCGTTTCCGAGCCGACCGCGACTGCGCACAGACTGGCCGAGATCGCAGCGCCTGAACCTGAACTCGAGCCGCAGGGATTGCGGTCAAGCGCGTAAGGGTTTGTGGTCTGGCCTCCACGCCCGCTCCATCCGCTGCTGGAATGGCTGGAGCGAATGTTCGCCCACTCGCTGAGATTGGTCTTGCCCAGGATCACGGCCCCGGACTCGCGCAACTTCTGCGCCACAAAAGAATCTCTTGTTGGCTTCGATCCCAGAAGTGCCAACGATCCGGCGGTGGTTTGCATGCGGTCGGCGGTATCGATATTGTCTTTGATCAGAACCGGAATTCCGTGCAAAGGACCGCGGACGTGTCGTTCTTTCCGTTCCTGGTCGAGGGCATCGGCGATGGCCAGAGCGTCGGGATTGACTTCGATGACGCCGTTGAGCGTGGGACCTTGTTTGTCGATCTCTTCGATCCGCGCCAGATATTTCTCTGTGATCGAGCGTGCGGTAAATTTTCCGGAAGCCATTCCCGCTTGCAGGTCGGCGGTAGTGATTTCGTCCAACTCAAATGGTTTGATCTCGGGCGTCGAGGCAGAGCAGGGGACGTTACTAGCGGCCGCCAGAGCCGGTAACACTGTGGCGCCGACTCCGGCTAATGCGCTGGTTCGCAAGAAATGCCGGCGTTGTGGGGAAGCGCAAGCTATGACCGCGTCTTCTTTAGAGCTCAATCCGGTTCTCCTGTTCAGGAAGCTTGTACCAGCAAACCGGGAATTATAGGCGATTTGGTCAACGACGATTGTCAAACAACAGGATGGCGCCTCGCTGCGCAGGACGCGGCGGTTGTAAGAAATGAGAGGGGCGAGAAGGAGATCTTCAGCGGCAGAGCGGAATGCTGACGCGGACAGGTGCGCCTGAGCGGCAGGTGTTTAGTTTCTTCGAATGGGCTTCCGCCCCTACTTCGCGCTGATCTTCTTTCGAATGCGTCGAAGCTCCATGAAACAGAGTCCGGAAGTCGTACAAAGAACGCAGCCCATCATGATAATCACCTTCATGTCCATTGCTGCGGGCTCCTCGTCCCGCCTTTGCCTTGCAACTGCTTCAGACTTATACATCCAACCGGAATTGCCTAAGTGAAAGATACAGCAAAAGACTGAACTCGCTGTTGCCACTCTAGTTTCACAACCAGCACCATCGGGTTGCAGCTAAATGCGCAAAATCGTCCCTGCGCACGTTATAATAAGTTTTCATGCCCAGATATTCCATCGTGGTTCCCCTCCACAATGAGCAGGAGAACGTCATGGATCTCTATGATCGCGTGAAGGCGGTCATGGAAATGCACGGCGAGAGCTTTGAGATTGTGCTGGTCGACGATGGTTCCCGCGATCGCACCTTCAACCTGCTGCGCGAGATAGCGGCGGTCGATAGCCGGGTGACGGTGGTGAAACTGCGGCGTAACTTTGGCCAGACTTCGGCGCTGGCTGCGGGTTTCGACCATTCACGCGGCGACTACATTATAGCCATGGATGGCGATCTGCAACACGACCCCGCCGACATTCCGTTATTTCTGGAAAAGATTGCTGAGGGCTACGACATCGTCAGCGGATGGCGGAAGCGCCGCATTGACAATCTCTGGCTACGCCGCATTCCTTCGCGCTGCGCCAACTGGCTGATGGCCAAACTGAGCGGCGTGAGTATTCATGACTTCGGAACTACCTTCAAGGCTTATCGCCGCCAAGTGCTCGAGCAGGTCCCTCTCTATGGCGAGTTGCACCGCTTCATTCCAGCGCTAGCATCCTGGTATGGGGCCTCGATCGTTGAAGTCCCAATCCGAAACGTCAACCGTGAGCGCGGCGCTTCGCACTATGGAATCTCGCGTACCTTCCGCGTGTTTTTCGATCTGATCACGATTCGCTTTCTGCTGCGATACCTGGCGCGGCCGCTGCATTTTTTTGGTACCGTCGGAATGGTGAGCATTCTAGGCGGGAGTGGAATCGCGGGTTGGTTGATGGTCGATAAGTTTCTCACTCACTCCGATACCATGGCCGAGCATGGCCCGCTCATGATCTTCGCTGCAGTCTTGCTGCTGGCGGGATTGAACATGCTGGCGGTTGGCCTGTTGGGAGAAATGCAGGTGCGGCACTATCACGAGCCCGCCCGCCGTGCACCGTATTCCGTCGATCGACTGCTTCGCACCCAAAGCAGCGAAGAACACACTATCTCCGAGTGATTCGAGATTCATTAATGGAGGATTGGCGTCCCGCCCGTCCCGGCTCAGCCAAATAAAACAACCTAGAAAGTCCGCAAGGTCTTAAGGATTTCCTGTACTGAGTCCTTGGCGTCGTCGGAGGAAGGGTTGTCGATGTAGGGATCATCGACCTCGATATGGAGGAGTTTTCCTCGCTGGTTGAAGAAGTAGTGGTCGGAGTAACCCACCTGATCGCCTCCCGAGCCGCTGTAATAAAAGGTGAGGCCGCCCAGTTCCAGTGGTTCGGGAGCCTCTACGGATGGCGTCAGACTTCGTAATTCCTCCAGCTTGAAGGGCCTGTTGGTCAACCAAAACAGTAGTCGAGCTTGAGGGCGCAATTGCTGCGCCAGCGCGAGCACCCTGCTATTGAACCAAACACCCTCGTAAATGGGCGGGTAGTGGAAGCGGAAACCGTCAAGGCTTGCGATTAGAAGTTGCCAGTCGGGGTGCCCGCCATCAGGAAAGCACACAGGACCATATTTCTGGGCGTCAGAAGTTGGGACCAGCAGAACAGCGAAAACAATATAGCGATACAAACGGAGTTTCTTGTCATACGCGACTCCACTTGCAGGCGGAACAATTCCTTGCCAGATTACACAGCGACTGACGCTGTAAGTCAAGCGTTGGGTTACGCCTTTTACGCCTTGGCGAACGCCTCCTTATTCACGACGTAAGGCATCTTCGTAACATCACCGCCGTAATTTCCCTCCAACACATCGATCAGTCCCTGCACGCAGCGCCCAGCCATGCCTTTGTCAGGGTCGGTTGACAAGCGGGTGATGCGGGCCGCGCTGGCGAAATGCGGATAAAGCCGGCAACGATCTTCAATCGCCGGATCGCGCAGCGGCGAATCTGCAGGCAACGGTTCCCTTTCGTAAACGTCGAGCGCGGCTCCTGCAATCCACTTCTCGCGGAGCGCTTTCGCCAGGGCAGCTTCTTCAACCACCGGTCCTCGCGAGTTATTCACCAGGAAAGACGTGGGCTTCATCATGCGCAGAGTTCGTTCATTGAAAAGATGATACGTGGGAGTGGAACTCTCGCCCTCACGAAGCAGCGGCACGTGCACGCTGACGAAGTCGGCCTGGGCCAGCGCATCCTCCAGCGTCGTGTACTTGATCCACGTCTTTTCCTTCGACATGCCGTGCGCATGCCGCAGATCCATCACCTCCTGGATCGCCTTCACGTAGGCGTCGTTCTGGTAAGCCGGGTCGTAGCACAAGATATGCATATCGAAGCCGCTGCACTTCTTGATCATGGCCAGGCCGATGCGGCCCGTGCCGATAATCGACACGGTCTTCCCAGTCACTTCATCGCCGAGGAAGGGCAAATACGGATGCCAGTATCCCCACTGGTTGTCACGCGTGAGATGTTCCGCGCTCCACATTTTTCGTGCCAGGACGCCCAGCATGAAGAACGAGAATTCAGCCGTAGCTTCGGTCAGGACGTCGGCGGTGTGGGTGAAGGGAATCTTGTAGCGATTCGCGTCGGCACGCTTGATGTTGTCGAAGCCCACCGCAATTTGAGCTACGACTTTGAGGTGACCCTTGCCTGCCTCGAAAATCTCGGCATCGATGGGATCGCGCAGCGATGTGATCAGACCGTCGATGCCGGACTTCACTTTCTCGACAATCAGACTCTTCGGTGGTGCTTCGGGCTTGGGATAGACTTCGACATCGTATCCCCGTTTGCGCAAAAGATCGATGGATTCCCCAATATCACAAGTGGCAAAAACGCGGAATTTTGCAGTCATCGTTTTCTCTGGTTGGAAGTCTTGCAGATGCGCTGGCCCGCGTCTTAACGCGCGAATTCAGCCGGAACCTATTGTTACTCCATCGAACGATTCGGTGGTGGTCCGGCAATACTGCTACAAATTCTGCTTCGTCCACTGATCAATCCGCCCGAGTGCTTTGTTCAGATTCTCCAGCGAATTCGCTACGCTGAAACGCAGGTAACCTTCTCCATAATCTCCAAACGCGGTTCCTGAAAGGCACGCCACGCCGGCGTCTTCGAGCAAAGCGTCGGCCAGTTTCTTCGATTTCCACCCCGTCTTGGTGATATTGGGGAAGACGTAAAACGCACCCTTGGGTACGCGGCAGGAGAAGCCTTTGATCCGATCCAGCCCGGCCACAAAAACGTCGCGTCGTTTCTGAAATTCTGTCCGCATCTTGTCCACCGGCGACTGAGGGCCGCGAATGGCCTCGATGCCCGCTATCTGCGTAAAGCTGGCGGTGCACGAAGTTGAATTAGTCATCAGCCGCGCAATGTGGGCCGCCAGGTCTGGCCGCATCACCCCGTAGCCCATTCTCCATCCCGTCATCGCATAAGTCTTCGAGAAGCCGTCGAGGAGGATGGTGCGTTCTTTGAAGCCGGGTTCGGACATGATGGAGTGATGGCGCGCGCCGTCGAACATCAGCCGGCTGTAGATTTCATCCGAAAGCACCATGATATTTCGATCGCCAATGGCTTGGGTGATGCCCTTGATGTCGCTTTTGCTGAGCGTACCGCCGGTTGGGTTGTGGGGTGAATTCAGTATGATGAGCTTGGTGCGATCCGTAATCAGATGCGACAGTTCTTCTACATCCAGGCTGAAGTCTTTTTCTTCCCACAGGCGCACAGGCACGGCCTTGGCGCCGACGTATTGAATCATCGACTCATAAATCGGGAAGCCGGGATTGGGATAAATGACCTCGTCACCAACATCCGCCAGCGCCAGAATCGTAAAGAAAATGATCGGCTTGCCACCCGGGACTACGACAACCCAGTCGCTTGTGACTTTCACACCGCGACTGCGCTCCACATCTTCCGCAATCGCCTCCCGCAACTCAGGCAGGCCCGCCGATGGCCCGTAGTGAGTCCAACCCGCCTTGAGGGCGTCAATGCCGGCATCGACGATATGCTTGGGAGTATCAAAGTCGGGCTCGCCAATTTCCAAATGCACGACATCTTTGCCCTGACGCTCGAGGGCGCGCGCCTTGTTTAATACTTCAAAGGCTGTCTCGGTTCCCAGCCGCGACATGCGTTCGGCCAGGCGGAGTTCGAACTGCGTAGCTTTTTCCATGGTCGCAAAGGTTGTCATTATATTCCTCCGCGGCTGATTGCGTCTGTGATGCCCAACCGCGGCGTGCCTTCCCAAGTAATAATATGCCACTTTGAGCCCGCATGAATGATCGGACAAGCCCGCGTGGCTCGGACATTCCTGTCCGCGGCCGGGATGGCGTTATTCCTTACTGTACGGACAGCCCGGGCACGGGCTACCGGACGAAGGCGAGATGTGCACGCTGGCGAGGTGACGATCCCATCTCATGGCTCGCCGTTTCGCCGGCAAGCCATGAGGAACCAAGCATCGCGGAAGTGTTCGTACTTTCCAACGTGTCCTGGGAGGTGGGGATAAAAGCGCAGAGATGTGGCTGGAGAGATGGCGTCTACATGGTGATGTACCAGGCATCTAGGGGCACGATGTGCGCTGCTCCGATGTGTATGCCCATCTTGTTTTTTCTCCCCAGCCAGAATGAATGGCAACGACGCGGTATGCATTATTCCACAAGCGCGTGGTGGATTTCACTTGCACCCGCCACAGGCGATTGGCGACTTTGCTATCCAGCGAGTTGAATCAGTTGAATCAGCGCGAAATATAATCTTTTCAGAGAGCGATTGACCTGTGCCTTCTCGCGATCTAGCTGCTCCTGCTTGCCTTTGTCAAATTCCGGAAAAGGGAAGCCGCGCCAATGGTCATGACTGATAAGCGAAGCGTTGCCGACCGCATGGTGTTTAGAGAGGTCACGCATAATAACTGGCGTGACTTCGAGGGACTTTTTGAATGCCGGGGTGGTCCTAAAGCTTGTTGGTGCATGGTCTGGCGTGCAACGCCTATTGACGCGAAACAGACAGACGGATTGACCCGCAAAGCTGCGATGAAGCGCGTATCGCGGCGGGTACGACTGTGGGACTGTTAGGTTATTTGAACAAGGAGCCCGTGGCGTGGTGTTCTGTGGCGCCGCGCTCAACCTACCGTCGACTCGTCGAACCTGGCGGGGATGACGAAGGCGTCTGGTCGATTGCCTGTTTTTTTGTCGTTCGACGCTTGCGCGGCCAAGGCGTGAGCCAGCGCATCATCGCCGCTGCCGTGGAGTTCGCAAGAAACCGCGGGGCTTCGATCGTAGAAGCGTACCCTGTCGATCCGAGTTCTCCGAGCTATCGCTTCATGGGCTTCGTTCCAATGTTTGAGGCCGCTGGCTTTCGAGAAGTGAGTCGTGCTGGAAGCCGCCGGCATGTCTTCCAGTTGAGGTTCGAACACGAGTAGCTCGCTCATCCCAGGACATTGGGTAAGCATTTCGCCGGTTTCCGTATTCTCTCCGCATAGTCAACCCGGAAGTGAACTTCCTCCGGGTATGATGGTCGAGTATGTTTTCCCGCCGCACCGATTGGAAGCTTTCGCCCAACCGCTTCACTCAGGCACAGCGAGACTTACAGGCTACGGGCGGGGAAGTGCTCGACCTGACGATCTCAAATCCTACTCGCGCGGAGTTGCACTACGACGCGGAAACCATTTTGCGGGCGCTGGTCAATACTCAGGCCATGGATTACGATCCTCAGCCCAAGGGCTTGCGCAGCGCGCGCGAGGCCGTTGCTGGCTATTACGGCAAACAGCATAACGACATCGATCCCGAATCTATCGTTCTGACCACCAGCACCAGCGAAGGTTATTCTTACGTCTTCCGTCTGCTATGCAATGTGGAAGATGAAATTCTGGTGCCCAAGCCGAGCTATCCGCTGTTTGAGTTTCTTGCTGACTTGCAGGATGTCAAGCTGGTCCCGTATCCACTGCTTTACGATCACGGTTGGCAGATCGACTTTCCGTCTTTATATAAGGCGGTGAATCATCGCACTCGGGCAGTGGTCGTGGTTCATCCTAACAATCCCACAGGTTCGTTTGTGGCTGACAAGGAACGCAGCGCCCTCAACCAGTTCTGCCGCGAATACAATCTGGATCTGGTTGCCGATGAAGTCTTCCTCGACTACGCGCACGACGGCGCGTCGCGCGCAACATTCGCCGACAACCGGGAGGCTCTGACCTTTACCCTGAGCGGCTTGTCAAAGATCTCCGGGCTGCCGCAGATGAAGCTGGCGTGGATCGTGACCGGCGGCAGCGACGAACAAGTGAGCGCGGCGCTGGCGCGTCTGGAGGTGATTGCAGACACGTATCTCTCGATGAATGCTCCCATTCAATTGGCCGCACCGGCATTGCTGGAACAGCGCCATTCCGTTCAGCCCCTGGTGCTGGATCGGGTGCGAGCGAATTTGAGCGAACTGGATCGCGGATTGGCCAAACATAAGACTTGTCGCCGCCTCGACGTTGAAGGAGGGTGGTATGCGGTTTTACGGGTTCCGGTTACGCAATCCGACGAAGATCTGGCGATTGAAATCCTGCGAAAGCATTCGGTGTTGGTTCATCCCGGACATTTCTACGATTTTCCGAGCGATGGATACTTGATCGTAAGCCTGATCACGCCACTTCAGGATTTTCGCAAGGGAATTGCGAAGGTGCTGGAGCTTTTGGATCCGTAGCACTCATCACAAGACAGCGTGACCGTGTTTGGGAAAATTGTCGTGTGGAAAATTTCCACTCCACTTCGCGCTTCGATCAACTTATACTCTCGCTAATACCCACATCCAGTTCGGATGCTTCTGCCGCCATGATTCTCACCATCGACCACGGAGCTGTCCGCGAACTGCAACTCAACCGCCCGCCAGTGAATGCGATGTCGCCCGAGTTGATCGCCGCACTTAAGAAAGCCGTCGAGCTGGCGCCCCAGGACGGGGCGCGGGCGCTGGTGCTGTCTGGGATGCGTGGGAGATTCTCGGCGGGCCTCGACATTCCGCTGCTCCTGAGGCTGGATCGTCCGGCGATATCCGATCTGTGGCGCGAGCTTTACGCGCTGCTCGCTGCGATTGCGTGCTCTCCTATTCCGATTGCCGCGGCAATCACGGGTCACGCCACCGCTGGCGGCACGGTTTTACCCATCTTTTGTGATTGCAGGATTGCGGCGCAAGGCGATTGGAAGTTGGGGCTCAACGAAGTGCAGGTTGGACTGCCGCTGCCGCCGGTGATTTTTGCCGGACTGGAGCGCTTGATCGGTGGGCATCAGGCTGAGAGGCTTGCCGTCGGCGGTCTCCTAATTTCGCCTGATGAAGCTGCGCGAATCGGGCTGGTCGACGAGGTTGTTCCCCTGGAAAAAGTAGTGAGTCGCGCACTCGAATGGAGCCGCAGCCTGCTGGGATTGCCGGTGGATGCGATGGCCGCTACACGGCGGCGCGCTCGCGCTGACCTCTTCGAACTTTTTGCAGCGCCTTTCGATCTCGAACTCGACCAGGTGACCGCGACGTGGTGGAGTCCTGAGGCGCAGACCACGCTTAGGGTTTTGGTTGATCGTCTTGCCCGGAAGAAGGTTTAAGTTTAAGCAGGCTGCTGGAGCACAAGGACGGTTTGTGCCTGGTTAAGCAAGTCAGCGGGACATTTTCATATAAACGCTTATCCAATAGGCGGGCCGGGAAGGCGGGGCGAACCTGTCTTTTAGAAGTGCTTCCCGCGCGCAGGTCCCACTTTCGTTGCCGGGTACAGAAGGACTTCCTTTACAGTACCGTCCTTTTCGAGCTTAAGCAGGATCCAGAGGTTCCGCAGGTCATCGCCCGCACTCTGCTTGCATTGCCGAATGGCTCCGAGGTGGCTCTGCACGAATTCTGTTCCCAGCTTCTCGTCGTATGCCTTGCCCTCAGGAGTTCGCAGATTGGCTTCGACGGCAGCTTGGGCGTCAGAAAGGCTGGTGGGCTTGTTCTGCGCGACAGCCGGCTGAATCCAGATTAGGGATATTAGAAAAGCGATCGTCCAAATAGTTCGCACAGTTTTCCTCAGTCCGCTGCGATTAGACAATAACTTGCCTGGGGGGGAGGGTGCGCAAATCTTCCTGAGTCGCACCGCTCACGGTGTGGGGGAGACGAGGCAGCGGCCGGCGAGAGCGAATTTGATTGCGGGGATTAAATCGAGATACAACCGCAGCTTCAGGACGTAGCCGAGAGCGCCAGTCGCCAGGGCGGCTTCGACAATTTCACGGTCGTTGTTTGCGGTTAGAAATACAATCTGGGTTGAACAGTTCTCGTTTTCCTTTATGCGTTCGGCGGCTTGGATTCCGTTCAGACCGGGCATGGAGATATCGAGAACGGCAATTTCAGGCTGTAGCCGGACTGCGGCTTCTAGGGCGGCGCGACCGTCATTCACCGCACCGACGACTTCAAAATCAGGAGATAAGAGCGAGACCACCGTTTCGAGCATTGCGGGATTGTCATCGGCTACCAGAACTCGTGGTTTGGTCAAACCGGGATTACTGAACGGCAAATCTCCCCCTTGCGCAGGTGTTGTAAGGACAAATCCTGACTACACGACCTGGGACTGTATAGTTGTGAACAAACGATTCCACGCTTTCAATAATTCAACCCGATCGCCGGGAAAACGTTTCGCCACCGATTAACAAAATCGTCCAGGCTGTGATGCGGACAAGTGCGAAGAACGTTGTCTGACGGGGGAAGACACCAGTGATCTTGGCCACGATGCAAAACGAGCAAATCAGCATAGTTGCTATTCGGTTCATCCGGTAGCGCGGACGGAGTCGTCTCCGGAAGTGAGAGGGACCCGAGCGTGGATGGTGGTGCCACGCTGCGGTTTCGAGTCGATTGAGAACTTTCCCTTCACTAACTGCAGCCGCTCCTGCATGCTGGTGAGACCAAGACCTCGGCTCTTCAATGCGGCTTCCAGGTCAAAGCCGGCGCCAGAATCGCTAACCGTGAAATGAATCTCACCCGATGCTCCCCACAATTGCACTTCGAAGCGCCGCGCCCCGCTATGCTTCGCCGAATTGTGCAAGGCTTCCTGCAGGACGCGAAAAAGGCAAAGGGAAATCTCTGGCGGGACGGGGCTGGGCAAGTCGTGGCTTTTGAAGTCGATCTCCACTCGCTGATGCTCGCTGAACTCTTTGCAGAAGCCCCTCATAGCCGCAGCCAGGCCCAGGTACTCCAGCCTGGGAGAATGCAACTCGTGGGACAAGGCCTGGATATCCTTGGATATCTCCGAGGTCTCCTTGCGTAGTTTGTCCACCAGGCCGAGGATTTCTACCGTCGCATCAGGGAGGTCCCTTTTGAGTTGATCGATTGCGACCGCCAACAGTGCGAGGCGTTGGTTGGTGTCGTCGTGCAGATCTCTCGCGATCCGGGTACGTTCCTGCTCTTGCGCTTCAATCAAACTGCGGCGCATGGCAGTGAGTGCCTCTTCGGCGAGTTTGCGCTCCGTAATGTCTACATCCATACCCAGCATGCGCACGGCTTCGCCGTCGGGCGAGTAATAGAATTTTCCCGTAGCCTCGACCCACCGGACGGTTCCGTCCGGCCACAGAATGCGGAACTCTACCGAGTACGGTTTGTGGCCTTTCATGGCGTCGTTGGCGGCATTCCAGACCTTGTCTCGATCCTCCGGGTGCACGCGACGACGGAAATCTTCTACATGTCCGACGTAGGAATCCGAAGCGATTCCGAACACGGTCCGAAGATCTCCGAACCAGGAATCTCGTCCGCTCTTAATATCCCAATCCCAGCCTACGGACTTGCCCGATTCCATTGCCAAACGAAGCCGATCGTTGGCCAGGGCAAGTTCTGTTTCTGCGAGCTTGCGGGCGGTGATGTCCACCACGATGCCTACAATTCTGAGCATCCTGCCTTGCTCATCGAAGTGCGCACGACTGTTCCTCTGTAGCCAAATCACCGAGCCCTCGGGACGTACCAAGCGATAGGCAATTTCGAGGTGGGGCTTCTCAGGAGTAAGCTCGGCGAGGGCAGCGGTCAGGCGTTCCAGGTCGACTGGGTGAACTTTGGCCAACATTTGTTGGCCGCTGACGTGGGCCGCGTCATCCACTCCGAGAATCTGGGAGCTCTCCGCCGAGCGCACGATCAGATCGGTGGTGGCGTCCCATTCATAGGCGAACATTTTCCCCGCCTGAACTGCCAGACGAAGCCGTTCTTCGCCTTTTCGCAGCGCTTCGTCTGCCTGCTTCTGTCCTTCAACGAGGCCCGCGAGAACCATAAAGGGTGTAGCGGCGAACAACAAGAAGAGCTGCAGCGACAGCACGTTATCGAGCGCCGTGGACCCGGTGAAGGGACCGCGGCCGTGGACTGCACCCCAAATTGACAGAAAGGCGACTACGATCACTGAACTGGAAACTCCGATCGCTCCGAAACGCAAACCGGACCACAGCAGAAACGGGACTAGAGAATAGAGCAGCGCCGGTGGAGTGTTTTTTCCGGAAGCGATGAAGGTGAAATATCCGAGAAGAACCAAGGCAGCGATCAGCAGGATTGCTTCCAGATATTCGGCGCGTGATTTGCGCGACCATGCTCGTGCTTCGCCAGCCCAGCTCAAGATGGCGGGGGTTAGCGTCAGGAACGCCAATGCTTCCGAAAAAAAACTGACTCTCCAATTGATCCAATAGTCGCCGCTCAAAGCGACAGCACCTACAAATGCTCCGGCGAACGGCGCGAGAATCACCGCAAAAAGAGAATACTTAGCCAGAGCCTTCACGCTTGTGAGCCGAGGCACACCGTCGAAGGAATAACTAACACCCAAAGCGGCAATCAGAACTTCGACCGTATCAGCCAGGATGAGCCAAATCGTTGAACCCACCAAGAGGCCAGTTTGAAGGTCATAAACGACAAATGCCGCAAAGGCCGTCGGAATGAGCACGGGCCAGATCCTCCGCGGCACCAGCAGCAGCACGGCGACCAGCAGTGCACAAGCAGGCCAGAGCGGACAAAGCGTTTGAGGACGCAGAGTCAGCGCCCCTCCCAACCTTGCCGAGAGGTAGGACAGCACTCCAACCAGGCAGGCCATGACCACAGTGTTGAACGGGGAATCCGCCTTCGCGATGCCTAAGAATGGGCCACTACGGCTACTGGCCATGGCGGACCTCCGAGGCATAAGAAAGTGCCAACCCGATGTGCTGGCACGAGCGGACGGCAATCGTTTCGCGATGTTCGAGATGCTGGCGGCGCAGGGGTGAAGGATTCGGCAATCCGACTGACATACAGGTCACCGGATCCGTCTTGGCAGTTCGATGGGATGAGATGATATTCATTGCGGCCCGCTCGAATCGGCTGGTGCGATTCCGAACCTAGCCGATCGACATCCATCTTAACAACCGCAAGAAAGTACCAGCTCCTTAGGCATAAACCATGCCAAGGGTGTTATACGCGCCCGTCCCCGCAGATTCAAGGGTTGGCAAGGCCGTGCGCCGACAAGAACCTTTGTGTTGGGCCTAGTTCTTCAGGAAAGGATTGTTCTCGCGCTCTTCGCCGATGGTGGTCTGGGGACCGTGGCCGGGCGTGACGACGGTCTCATCGGGAAGGGCGAGCAGCTTGTCGTGCAGGGACTTGATAATTTTCTCGAATGAACCGCCAGGCAAGTCGGTCCGGCCAATGCTTCCCGCAAATAGCGTATCGCCGGCGATAAGTTTCTTCTCGGCTGGAAAGTAAAGGCAGATGCTTCCCTGGGTATGGCCTGGAGTAAAAAGTACATTCGCCGCAAGCGAGCCAGCCTTGACCGTATCGGCCTGTCCGATGCTCTGATCAATCTCCACTTTTCCCGGAGATGGCACGCCAATCCAGGTAGCCTGGATATCGAGCATCTTGAGCAGATCGTAATCGTTCTGATTGAGCAGGATCGGAGCGCCGGTGGCGGCTCGCAGTTTCATGGCACCGCCCACGTGGTCGATGTGCGCGTGCGTAACGACGATCTGCTTTACCTGCAGGTGGTGCTTGCGCAACAGCGCGAGAATGCTTTGGATTTCATCACCGGGATCGATGACCATGGCTTCACGCGTGGTCTCGTCTCCGATAATGGAGCAGTTGCACTGCAGCGCGCCGACGGGAAGGATTTCGTGGATCATGACGGTCTGTCGTTGGTCGTCGGTCGTTCGTCGTTGGCTAAGCGCGCGGCCATGCGTGGACCAACGACCAAGGACGAACGACCAAACGACTTAGTTCTGCGGTACGGGAGCTGGCGGCGTCGCCGGTGGCGCAGCCGGTTTCACCGGCTGGGATTTGGCCGGCGCGGCTTTGACTCCCTGCAGAACCGAGTTGGTACCGCTATGGCGCGAAGCGAAGACTGAGAGCGTAATCGAAGTCACCATAAAGATGATGGCCGACCATGTGGTTGCCCGCGACAGAGCCGTGGCAGCGCCGCGCGGACCGAAGGCGGTCTGGCTGCCCATACCTCCGAAAGCCGCGGCGATGTCGCCGCTCTTGCCGCTCTGCAGCAACACCACGATGATGAGAAACAAACAAACTGCAATGTGAACGATCGTAATCAATATGACCATGAGCGTAACAATTCCTCGACCGGCATACTTCGCCGTCCGTCCTTAGTTTAGGGCCTGTGCTTCCGGGACTGTCATCCACGGGTAAGTCACTGCGATGATGAAGGACGGGACTCGAGCAAGCCTTTACCTTGCAATCGGTAACCTGATTCTTTCCGTTGGGACGGAATGTCTTCTTGCTTGAATCCCACTTCACTGCGGGTTTATTGTACGATGTGCGTGCCGCGGAACACAAACGGATGGGCTCACTCTGGCAGCATCTGAATCTGGCCCGCATCTGAATAAGAAGCCAAATCCGGTGGGGTCTCGGTATGAAATCGGCGGGGCTTGGGGACGGTCGCAGGGCGTGGCAGGATGGCGAGCGGGGCAAAATCTTCGCGGAATTGGCAAAATCGGTAACAAGAAACCGAAAAGGAAAAACGACGCCATGAATGGGCAGCAAGTCAATCGTGTTAGCCGCAAAGTCCTGATCATTCTGTCTCTTACGGCCTTGCTTGCGGTACTTAGCGGGTACGCTCAGCCGGTTCAAACGGACGAAGGCACGGCGGCACATATCTTTCAGCTCTCAATCGTGGCCCTGGTACCCACGATCTTACTTTTCCTCGCCACGGCGGATTGGAGGCAAGCCTACGCGGAGCTGGCGACCATTAGCGTTTGCGGCCGCTGCTTTGATGCTCGCGTTTGGAGCCCTTTACTACCTTGAGGACTACCGATGAGCAAGGACAAAGCCGTTGACAGTTTTCCGGAAAGATGCGATGGTATTGGAAATCCAGAGAGCTTAACCGGCAATACTATTAATATGATGAGTTCCGCCCAAGTCTCGTTGTCATCGTTGAAACCGGTTCTCCGGTTCCGGGCGGAGCTATTTGGGGTACTCATTCTGCTGGTACTTTTTATTATTACGGGTGTAGCTGTAACACCCGGAGCCAGCGGATGATGTAGCCCAGAGAAGATTCAAACCAGAGGCCATCATCCAGAAAAGATGATGGCCTTAAGTTTTTTGCGGGCTTTTTGATCGGCCGAAACGGAGCGGGAATGAACGAAGCGAAACTCAACAGTGCAGCGCTTACTCAAGGGCCTAGCCGCGCGGGGGCCCGCGCCATGTTGAAAGCGGTGGGTTTCACGGACCAAGACCTGAAACGACCTCTGATCGGAGTAGCCAACACCTGGATTGAGATCGGCCCTTGCAACTATCACCTGCGCGAGCTCGCGGCCTCGGTGAAGCAAGGCATTCGAGCTGCCGGAGGAACGCCGATGGAGTTCAACACCGTCTCCATCTCCGACGGCATCACGATGGGAACCGAGGGCATGCGGATGTCGCTGGTCAGCCGCGAAGTGATTGCCGACTCGATCGAGTTGGTCGCGCGGGGCAATCAGTTTGACGGCATCGTCGCGCTGGTGGGATGCGATAAAACCATCCCCGGAGCAATTATGGCGCTGGCGCGGTTGAATATCCCAGGCCTTGTGTTGTACGGCGGATCGATTGCCCCGGGCAATTTGCACGGGCACGACGTCACGATCCAGGATGTGTACGAGGCCGTGGGAGCGCACGCGCACAAGCGGATAAGCGACGCGGATCTACTGGCGCTGGAAAACAGTGCGTGTCCGGGAGCGGGTGCCTGCGGCGGACAGTTCACCGCGAACACCATGGCGATGGTTGGTGAGTTTCTCGGCCTTTCGCCGATGGGCAGCGCCAGCGTTCCGGCGCTGGATGCAAGGAAGCCAGAAGTCGCGCAGGCTGCGGGCGCGAAGGTGATGGAGCTGCTGCGGGACGATCTTCGGCCACGACAAATTCTGACCCGCGATGCGTTCGAGAACGCGATTGCCAGTGTTGCCGCAACCGGCGGCTCAACTAACGCCGTGTTGCATCTGCTGGCCATTGCGTACGAGGTGGGGGTGGGCCTCTCTTTGGATGACTTTGATCGCATCTCGGAGCGTGTGCCTCTGCTGGCCGATCTCAAACCTGGCGGAAGATTCGTCGCTACCGATCTTTATCACGCGGGCGGCACCGGGCTAGTGGCGAAGCGGCTGGATGAAGCCGGGCTACTGCACGGAAGCGCTCTCACGGTCAGCGGTAAGAGTATCGGCGACGAGGCAAAAGCCGCGACCGAGGCGGCGGCGCAGGAAGTAGTACGTCCGCTCGAGCGGCCTATCAAGCCGACTGGCGGCCTGGTTATCTTGAAAGGGAATCTTGCTCCCGAAGGATGCGTGGTCAAAGTAGCAGGACACAAGCATCTTCATCATCGCGGCCCGGCGCGCGTTTTCGACAGTGAAGAAGCAGCGTTCGCTGCCGTGCAGCAGGGCCAAATTCGGGTCGGTGACGTGCTCGTCATCCGTTATGAAGGCCCACGCGGCGGTCCCGGTATGCGGGAGATGTTAGGCGTGACAGCGGCGCTGGTGGGTGCAGGTCTCGGCGATTCGGTGGCATTGCTCACTGACGGTCGCTTCTCTGGAGCCACGCGCGGATTGATGGCAGGTCATGTCGCGCCGGAAGCCGCCTCTGGCGGTCCTGTTGCGGCGGTTCGCGATGGTGATGTCGTCGTCTTCGACGTGGGGCGGCGTGAATTGCAGGTGGAGCTTTCCGACGATGAAATCCGGAAACGGCTGGCGTCCTGGAAGCAGCCAGAAGCACGCTACCGGACCGGAGTAATGGCGAAATACGCGCGACAAGTGTCGTCGGCGGCGCTGGGTGCGGTTACGAATTAGAGAATGAATGCTTTGTGTGCCTTCGTGTCCTTTGTGGTTGATGAAGTTCAAATGCTCGAACCACAAAGGACACAAAGGTACACAAAGGAACGATGTAACGGAATCCTTAAAGGTGCGCGAGGACTCATGAAAAAAAGC
The DNA here is from genome assembly GCA_963838905.1 of uncultured Acidobacteriota bacterium. Taxonomy (GTDB): domain Bacteria; phylum Acidobacteriota; class Terriglobia; order Terriglobales; family Acidobacteriaceae; genus JABDBE01. The sequence continues at coordinate 107,084 of CAWITE010000007.1, read as the reverse complement.
GGTGGAGAAATTATCTGGGAATGCCTCAAGCGGGAAGGCGTGAAGCACATCTTCGGTTATCCCGGCGGAGCAATCCTTCCCGCCTATGACGCGCTGTGCAAATACCCTGAGATGCACCACGTGCTGGTGCGCCACGAACAGGGTGCGGCCCACATGGCAGACGGTTACGCGCGTGCCGGCGGCGGAGTGGGGGTGGCCATTGCGACGTCTGGACCGGGTGCGACCAACCTGGTCACGGGCATTGCCACAGCGATGATGGATTCGTCTCCGATCGTGTGCATCACTGGCCAAGTGGGCAGCAAGCTGATCGGTTACGACGCTTTTCAGGAGACCGACATCACCGGCATCACGCTGCCGATCACGAAGCATAACTATCTCGTCACGCGAGCTGAAGATCTTGCCCCTGCGATGCGCGAAGCTTTCTGGTTGGCGAAGTCGGGGCGGCCGGGCCCGGTGTTGATCGATGTCACCAAAGATGCCCAACAGGCGAGTTGCGAATTCGATTGGGATGCGGCCGAGCCAGGACACCGCAATCGTTGTCTCGCAGCCAGTTCGACCACGCCGCAATATGGCGACGCGCTCGAGTTGATCAATCATGCCAAGCGGCCCGTGATCCTGGCGGGACACGGCATTTTGCTCTCCGGCGCGATGGGCGAAGTGTGCGCCTTCGCCGAACGGGCCCAGGCTCCTGTGGCGATGACGCTGCTCGGAATTGGTTCATTCCCCGCGTCTCATCCGCTGAATCTCGGCATGATGGGCATGCACGGCGAAGCTTGGGTCAATACGGCAATCCAGGAGGCGGACCTACTCCTCGCGTTCGGGATGCGCTTCGATGACCGCGTCACTGGAAACCTCAATACTTACGCATCGATGGCCAAGAAGATCCATATCGAAATCGATCAGGCCGAGATTAACAAGAACGTCAAGATTGACGTAGCACTCATCGGAGACTTGCGTGAGGTATTGCGCGAACTGCTGCCTCGAGTGGACGCGGGCAATCGTGAAGCGTGGTTGTCGCGAATTCAGGAACTCAAGGGCGACTCGGCGGTGCGCGACATTCAAAACTTGCCGGACGACGGACATCTCTACGCGGCCCATGTCGTGAATGACCTTTGGCGGGAGACGTCCGGGGACGCCGTCGTAGTTACTGATGTCGGCCAACATCAGATGTGGGAGGCGCAGTATTACAAGCACGACAAGCCGCGCACTCTGATTACCTCCGGAGGTTTGGGCACGATGGGTTTCGCGCTGCCCGCCGCCATCGGCGCGAAGTTCGCACAGCCCGACGCCGAAGTATGGGTCGTCGCCGGGGATGGCGGCTTTCAGATGACGATGGCCGAACTGGCCACGATCTCGCAGGAGAAGTTGGAGATCAAAGTTGCCATCATCAACAATGGCTACCTTGGCATGGTGCGGCAGTGGCAAGAATTCTTTTACGAGCGCCGCTACAAAGCTACGCCACTGTATAGCCCGGACTTCGTGAAGCTTGCCGAGGCGTTTGACCTGCGTGGCGTCGCGGTTCGGAGGCGCGCCGAGGTGGTGCCTGCGATCCGCGAGGCTCGTGAGCATCGCGGTACTTGCGTTATTAACTTTTGCGTGGAGCAAGAGGACTCTGTCTTCCCGATGGTGCCTGCGGGTGCCGACCTTCACGCTATGATCCGTCGTCCCAGTCCGTTGGTCGAAACTGCCCAAGACTTGTGAGGAAACATGCTGATGACACTGGTGGTGCAGGTCGAGAACAAGCCCGGAGTTCTGAACCGGGTGGCATCGCTTTTTCGCCGCCGCGGTTTCAACATCGAGTCGCTGACGGTCGGGCATACGGAAAAGCCTGGCGTTTCGCGTATGACCATCGTGCTCGATACCGACGAACCTGGCGCTCTGCGGATCGAAGCCAACCTTTACAAGTTGGTGCACGTGCAGCGCGTCGAGAACGTCACCGCGACTCCTTCCGTGTTTCGTGATCTGGCCATGATCAAAGTGGCCGCAACCCCGGAAACCCGGGCTGAAATCATGCAACTGGCGCACGTTTTTCGCGCCCGCATTGTCGATGTAAACAGCGAGTCATTGGTAATTGAAACCACCGGCGCCGAGGACAAGATCGATGGCCTGGTTGAGATATTGCGTGGCTACGGGATTCTTGAGATGGCACGAACTGGCCGCGTCGCCATGACCCGCGGTCCCAGACCTGAGGCTTCGACCAACGCGTCGGGTCAAGACGATTCGTTGGAGGACGAATCGGTTTCCTATTCAGTTTAGCGGTGGTTTGGGGTATTAACGTAGCGCCGCCGTCTCGGCGCCTGTCGTGGGGGCGTCCTCGACCCCACCCGCGAGGGCAAGAGGCCCTCGCGACAGCCGGCAGGATGCCGGCGCTACAAGAAGAACGGAGGGAAGTATGGAGAACCTGAAGCAGAAGTTGGAGAAAACCCTGGAGGAACATCAACGAGAGAGCGGCTTGCACATGATCGGAGGCCGTGAGCGACTGCTGGCGCGGCTTCTGAAAGTGCTCGATCCGCCGGTTCATTCGGCGAGAAACGCTGATCACGTCGAGTCGGACGAGGATGGCCGATGCTGTCAATAACGGACTGAGTGTGCAGCACTGCTGCGCGCGTATCGAAAGCAACGGAGTTCATAAGGAGAAACGAAATGGCAAAAATGTACTACGACAACGATGCCGACCTGGCACTCATACGTGGCAAGAAAGTCGCGGTGATCGGCTACGGTTCACAGGGTCATGCACACGCTCTGAATCTTCGCGACAGCGGAGTCGAAGTTGTGGTCGCGCTCTCCGAGACAAGCAAATCGCGCGCCCGTGCTGAGGCTGAGGGCCTGCGCGTGGTTTCACCCGCTGAAGCCACTGTCTGGGGGGATGTCATCGTTTTTCTGGCGCCCGACACAACTCAGCCGGCCATTTACCGGGAAGCGGTTGCTCCTAACCTGGCGGCGGGGAAAACTCTGTTCTTCGCCCACGGTTTTAATATTCATTTCAAGACCATCCAGCCGCCCGCTGATGTGGATGTAATCATGATTGCCCCGAAATCGCCCGGCCATCGCGTGCGCGAGGTTTTCGTCGACGGCGGCGGAACGCCCGCGTTGCTCGCCGTGTACCAGGATGCTAGCGGATCCGCGAAAAAGTTAGCTCTCTCTTACGCAAAAGCCCTTGGATGTACGCGAGCCGGCGTCATCGAGACCACCTTTGGCGAAGAAACCGAAACCGATCTCTTCGGCGAGCAGGCGGTACTCTGCGGGGGCGTTAGCGCGCTGGTAAAGGCCGGCTTCGAAACCCTGGTTGCCGCTGGATACCAACCCGAGATCGCATACTTCGAGTGCATGCATGAGTTGAAGCTGATTGTGGATCTGATGTACCGCGGCGGCTTGAACTACATGCGGTACTCCATCAGCGACACGGCCGAGCACGGTGATTACACCGGTGGTCCGCAGTTGATCACTGACGAAACCCGAAAGACCATGCGCCGCATGCTGGGTGAGATTCAGCGCGGCGAATACGCCCGCAAGTGGATCGCGGAAAACGAAGCGGGACGGCCGTGGTTCAATGCCACACGCAAGAGTGAGCAAACCCATCCTATCGAGCAAGTCGGGGGACGATTGCGCGAGCTTATGTCTTTCCTGGATCCCGTGCGGATCGGGCCGGATGGGAGTCCGGAGAAGGCGTCGCAGCCGGCGGCCGAGTTTGTCTCCAGCGGCGCCGACTGACGAAACGAAGAGGTAGGACCTATGCATGTGTATGACTGGAATTCGATGCAACCGGAGGCGGTGACCGAACTGTACCGGCGCACTGTGGCGCAGGGAGAGAAGATGAGCGTGGCTCGGCTCGAGGTCGCGAAGGGGTCGTCGACGCGAGCTCACCGCCACGAGAATGAAGAAGTCATCATTCTGTTGAAAGGGTGTTGGCGATTTCATTTCGTTACCGGTGACGTCATGTTGCGGCCGAATCAAATGCTGACCATTACGCCGGGCGCGGAGCATTCGTCCGAGGTGCTGGAAGACGTGGTGGCAATCGATGTGTGCAGCCCCAGGCGGGAAGACTGGCTCACGGGCGCTGACCACAAGCTGCACAACGACCCCGACCAGTGTTTGTGGGGCGTCTAGCCCGTTCGTCTGGGAGTCCGAAACCATGTTCGAGCAAACACAATATGTGTGGATGGACGGAGAGATCGTGGCATGGGACGATGCGACGGTCCATGTCTCATCCCATGCCCTTCACTACGGTACGGGAGTGTTCGAAGGAATCCGCTGCTACGAAACGGACGATGGCCCTGCGATTTTCCGAGCCGACGCGCATCTGGAGCGATTTTGCGCGTCGGCAGCAGTGTACGGTCTCCAGATCCCATTTTCGCCAGAAGACTTGATGGAGGCGATGTCCGCCCTCATTCGGCTGAACGGCTTTCGGAGTTGCTACATCCGGCCAATTTGTTACTACGGCAGCAACAGCCTCGGCCTGATGCCCGATCGCTGCCCGGTGCATGTCGGCATCCTCGTCTGGCCGTGGAACACGATGCATGGAGACGAAGCCTTAACCCATGGCGTGCGTATCGGCGTGTCGCGCTGGACCAAGTTTCACTCCACCATGATGCCCACGACCGCGAAGGCTTGCGGCCAATATATCAACTCGATTCTGGCGTTGCGCGAGGCGGTGAGGGAGGGGTTCGATGAGGCTCTGTTGCTGGATCTGAACGGAAATCTCAGCGAGGGCGCGGGCGAGAATCTGTTCCTCGTCAAGGATGGCACTTTGTTGACGAACGACGCGCGCCATTCGATCTTGATGGGAGTCACGCGGGAGGCCGTCATCGCCATTACTCGCGACCTTGGTATTCCGGTTGAGGTCCGCGACCTTCGCCTGGAAGAGTTGTCCTCGGCCGACGAGGCGTTCTTCACTGGAACCGCCGCCGAAGTAACTCCCATTCGAGCCGTGGACGGCAAGCCGATCGGCAGTGGTAAACGTGGGCCCATCACGGAAAAGATCCAGCAAAAGTTCTTTTCTGTGGTCTATGGACGCGACCCGGCGTACAGCGCTTGGCTGCACCGGGTTCCGACCGAGATCGCTTACGCAGAGTTGGGATGAGCGGGCTAGAGCCGTGAGATTTTCTTAGAAATGGTTACGCTCAACGACATCCAGAACGCGCTTCGCCGTATCCGTCCAAGCATCGGCGTTTCGCCCGCGGCGCAGTCGCACGAGCTCTCTCGAATAGCGGGTGGACCCGTTTTTCTTAAGCTGGAGAACCTGCAGAGAACTGGCTCGTTCAAAGAACGCGGAGCGCTGAACAAACTCCTCATGTTGACTGCCGAAGAGCGGGAGCGAGGTCTGGTAACCGCATCCGCCGGCAATCACGCTCAGGCCGTGGCCTACCATGCCGGGCGAATTGGTGTGAAGTCCCAGATCTGGATGCCCCTTACCACGCCTCTGGCAAAGGTGTCGGCTACGCGAAGGCACGGCGCCGAAGTTGTTCTGCATGGCACCAGTTTCGATGAGGCATATAGAGCGGCCCGTGCAAGCTGTTGCCGAGAACGGCGAACGTTTGTCCATCCATTCGATGACGAGCACGTGATTGCAGGTCAAGGCACGCTAGGGCCGGAGTTACTCGAACAACTGCCACAGCTTGACGCTGCCATTGTGCCGGTTGGGGGCGGCGGTCTCATCTCGGGCGTGGCGGTTGCTCTAAAGGAACTCCGCCCGCGAATACGCGTGATCGGCGTTCAAACCTCGTCACTTCCTTCGATGTCTGTCGCGCTCCAAGAAAAGGTTCCGGTACTTCTGCCTGCCGCATCGACCATCGCGGATGGCATCGCCGTACGTTCGGCCGGCGAGAAGACGCTGCCTCTCGTGCAAAAGTATGTGGACGATCTGGTGCTGGTGGACGAAGAGGAAATCGCGAACTCGATTCTGTTTCTGCTGGAGCGGGAAAAGACCGTAGCAGAAGGCGCGGCAGCGGTCGGAGTTGCCGCGCTTCTTCACGCCAAGATTGATCTCCACGGTCAAACGGCGGCTGTCCTGGTGTCGGGCGGCAATGTGGATGTCACGCTCTTAGCGCGCATCATCGAGCGGGGATTGGTGAAGGACGGCAGGCTGGTTCGTTTGCGGATTCATCTTCCCGATCATCCCGGCGCCCTCAATCGCCTTACAGGAGTGATCGCAACGAATCTCGTGAACATCGTCGAGACCAGCTACGAGCGTGCTCATTACGGCGTCGGGCTTGGTGATACCGCGATTGACCTTACGATGGAAACGAGAGATCCGGATCACTACGCAGAGTTGGCGTGCGCGCTGACGAAGTCTGGTTACGATTTCGAACGGGTTATTTAGTCGGTTTGTTCCGCTGGGACAAAGGTTCCGGAAGTCGGGGAGAATGAAGCCATGATTATCAACATGCGGGAGCGGGCAACCGAAGCAGAGCTCCAACACGTGATTGACCGCGTGAAGGAGGCAGGCTATCAGGCGCACGTCACGCGTGGAGAAGAGCGCGCCATCGTCGCTGCGGTCGGTAGTGGCGGACGCCGGTATGAGTTGGAGGCGTTGGCGGCTGCGCCTGGTGTGGACGGCATAGTTGCGATCGCGCAGCCCTTCAAGCTGGTAAGCCGTCAGGTGAAGCCACATCGGACAGTCGTCAATATCGGTGGCGTACGGATTGGAGACGGAAGCTTCGTAGTGATTGCGGGCCCGTGTTCTGTCGAATCCCGGGAGCAAATCTTGTCCACGGCTCGAGCGGTGAAGGCTAGTGGCGCTCGGTTACTCCGCGGTGGTGCTTACAAACCGCGCACGTCTCCTTACGAATTTCAAGGGCTTGGAGTGGAAGCGCTGCGGCTGCTGAGCGAAGCCCGGAAAGAGACTGGTCTGCCAGTGGTCACCGAGGTGATGAGCACGGAAGACGTGGATGTAATTTGCGAACATGCTGATCTTTTGCAAGTGGGCGCACGCAACATGCAAAATTTCGCGCTGCTGCGTTGCCTGGCGAAGGTGGGCAAGCCGGTGCTTTTGAAGCGCGGTCCATCGGCCAGTGTAAAGGAGTGGTTGCTGGCAGCTGAGTACCTGGTGGCAGGTGGGAACCCCAATGTCGTGCTGTGCGAGCGCGGGATCAAGACATTCGAGACGGAGACTCGAAACACACTGGATCTGGCGTCGATCGCACTGGCCCGGGAGCTGACTCATCTTCCGGTGATTGCTGACCCATCGCACGGAACCGGCCGCCCCCGCCTGATTGTGCCCATGTCTCGCGCGACAGCCGCCCTGGGTGCCGACGGGCTGATGGTTGAGGTGCATCCCTGCCCGGAGCGCGCCCTCTCGGATGGGGCTCAATCCTTGGACTTTCCAGGATTTTCTCGACTCATGAGCAGCCTGGCCGAGCCCTTGCGGGCGGTCGAACTGTAAGCCAAGAGACCTGCCGAGCTTTGCTCGGCTGCCCGGACGAGGCGTCCGGGGCTACGTGTGCATTGCGAATGAGTCAAAGAACCGTCCCCCTCGTTCGACGTCGCTAAAGCGTCGAAAACCCAGGGAGATCCTGGATTCCTGCAGAACACAGATTCATTTTTCTGCCAAAAGCATTAACATGCTAGGCCTGCCCTAAAGGGGGCCCATGGAAGGTTCTGTCACACCCCGAAAATTGGCTGGCCGGTACGAAGTGCGCCAGATCCTCGGCCAGGGCGGAATGGGCTTGGTCTACCGAGCCTATGACACTGTCATTCGCCGCGAAGTGGCGGTCAAGACGATTCTCGATATCCCCGACCCGGCTTCGCTCCAGTTGTTCTATAAGGAGTGCGATGTGCTCGCTTCCATGAGCCATCCCAATATTGTTGAGATCTTCGACATTGGCGAATTCGAGGAAGACGGCAAGAAAAAACCCTACTTCGTAATGCCGCTTCTTCCCGGCTCAACCCTGGACGCATTCATCCGCAAGGCGAGCCATCGCCTGACCGTAGAACGCACGGTTGGGATTATTGCCCAGACCTGCCGAGGCCTGCAGGCGGCGCATGACCGGGGTCTGGTACATCGGGACCTGAAGCCGAGCAACATTTTTGTCATGGAAGACGATTCCGTCAAGATTATCGATTTCGGCGTGGCGCACATGACCGACACGCATTCCACCCGGGCTCAGAAGGGCACGCTGCTCTACATGTCTCCCGAGCAGATCGAAATGAAGCCGCTGTCGGCGCTCTCCGATATGTTTTCACTGAGCGTTGTCGCCTACGAGGCCCTTACTGGACGGCATCCTTTCCAGCGCGCCCGAGCCGACGAGATCGTTGAGGCCATTCGCCGGCAGATTCCGCCTCCGGCTTCCGACATCAACCCGGCGGTGAGTCAATCGATCGGACGCGTGGTGCATAAAGGAATGGCGAAGCAGCCCTGGCATCGCTTTTCCAGCGCGCGCGAATTTAGCGATGCGCTCAACAAAGCCTTGCGCAACGAACCCATCGAGTTCTTCGATTCGTCGCGTACGCGTCCCCGCTTGGAGCGTGCAACCAAGGCGATGGAGACTGGGGATTACCAGTTTGCCGGAGAGATCCTGGGAGAGTTGGAGGCGGAAGGTCATCTCGATACCTCGATCAGGTCTCTACGTCAACAGCTGGATACAACCGTTCGACGGAGAACGATCGACCAATTGTTGGACGCGGCCAAGGCGCGCTTTGAGGAAGAAGAAGACCCGTTGGCTCTGCAGAAGCTGCAGGAAATTCTGGAGATGGAACCGGACCATGTTTCGGCTCTGTCGCTGAAGAGCAAGATCGAAAGCCGGCGCAGCGAAAAGCAAATTGACAACTGGTATCGTCTGGCACGGCAGCATACGGACAATCACGCGTATCCTCACGCCCGCGAAGCTTTGCAAAATGTTCTACAGCTCAGGCCGAAAGAGGCCCGCGCACTCCAGTTGATTGCCGAAGTCGATCGCCAGGAGCAGGAATACAACAAGCTGCGCCAAGAGAAAGCACAGATTCATCGTGCTGCGATGGAGGCTTGGCAGAAAGGGGACGTCAGCAACGCTCTTACCAAGCTGGCGGTCGTTTTGGAGTTGGACCGGCGCGCTCCTGACATTTCCACTCCCGAAGGCAGCGCCACGTACCAGGGCTTTTACAACGAGGTTCGCTCCGAACACGACGCGATGAATACGGCTTACGCGGACGCGCGCAAGCAACTGGCGGAACGTAACGTCAGCAAGGCTCTCTCGGTTTGCGAAACATACCTGGCCAAGTACCCGACCAATGCGATTTTTCAGGCGCTCAAATATGACATCGAGGAGCAGCAGAGACAGGAACTCTCCGCGTATGTTGCGTCGGTGGACCGGCAAGTGGACGCCGAGCCCGACCTGGACAAGCGAGTGAACATCCTCAAAGAGGCGCTTGATCTGCATCCCGACGAGACGCACTTCGAGCGCGCCTTGCGACTGGTCAAAGACAAGCGCGATCTGGTGAACTCCATCGTTGCGCGGGCGCACCATCACGAACAGGAAGGTGCGTTTAGCGATGCGCTCAACGACTGGGAAATTCTGCGCACGATTTACAGTCAATATCCGGGATTGAAGTTTGAAGTCGAGCGACTGCAGAAACGCCGAGAGCAGCAATCCCGCAGTGAAGCGAAGACCAAGCTGGTCGAGCAGATCGATGCATGTCTGCATTCCGGTGACTACGCTCGCGCTCTCGGACTTCTGGAACAGGCCACCGCTGAGTTCCCTAACGATGCAGAGTTGGCACCGCTCGAAAAGCTCGCGAACGACGGGCTGCAACGCGCCACCGAAGCGCACCGGCTCATGACGGAAGGTCAGGAGTTGTGCGCGCAAGACCGTTTCGCCGACGGGATCAAGTTGCTGAAAGAAGCCTACGAGTTGGACGAACACAATACGCTGACGCGGGCGGTTTTTTCGAATGCCTTGGTCGAGCAGGCGCGTCTGGTAGCGGAGACGAACTGGCAAGAAGCAGATCAGTTGGCTCGACAGGCGTTCGAACTGAATCCAAGCCATCCTCTTTCCAAGACGGTTCGCACCTTGATTCTGGACCAGAAGCGGGAACAAACGGTCACCGAATACGTCTCGCAGGCCCGCAAGCTGCAGGCAGGCGGCGATTTGGCCGGTGCGTTGTCTCGGATTGAAGAGGCGCTGGCGGCGTATCCGCGCGAGGTTCGGCTCATTCAAATTCAGGAAACGCTGCAGCGGGAACTTCAATCCCAACGACGGCAGGCGAGGCGCCGCGACTTGGAAGAATTGCGACGGATGGACCGCGAAGCTGAGACCATCACGGATCCCGCCGTGAAGCAGGTTTTCGGTGAGCGCGTCCAGGTTCTGGCTGGTAAATATCTGGAGGACGAAGAAGTTCTTGCGGTGGCGAACCGTATTCTGGGGCGGCTGGACATAGCCGCGGTTCAAGGCAAAGGCTCCGGTCGCGATGGCGGAGAGGATAAGGGGCAGACTCCGCGAACGGCTGCGCTTCCGACTTCTGCGGGAAATGGTGCAACAGCGTCGATTGTTTCTGCACCGACTATGAAAGTCGCACTTTCGTCAGCTTCCGCGCCCGTCGAACCTCCTGTTCCTCCTGTGAATGCTGAATCGGCTGCTGCGCCACCTGAAACTCCGCTTGTAATTATTCCGCCGCCGGCGGAAGGCAAACCTGAACCCAGTCGCGATCAGCAATTATCTTCATCCGCGATTCTGATCCGGCCCAAGAGTTCGTCGCAATTCCCGCGCGCAGCAATTGCCGCTGTTGTCGCTGGCCTGTTGTTGTTGGCGATCTTTCTAATAAGACATCGACACTCGTCGATTCCAGCGCCGACAGTTGCGAAGGTCACGGTGCACGCTTCGCCTCCTGGTGCAACCATTCGGATTAACCATGAGGTCCGTGGAACCTCCAATCTGCAAGTTGATTTGCCCCAGGGAAGTTACCAGATTGAGGCCGAGTTAAACGGTTACCAATCCATAGCCACCACAATCGAGGCCAAGGCTGGGTCGCCCGTTTCTATTGACTTGAGTCTCGATCCGGCTTTACCGGTTGTGAAGTTGTCTTCCGATACGGGCGCAGGGAAAGTCTCATTTGACGATCAACCTCCTGTTGAACTCGAAGGTGCGCAGTGGACACTCGATAAGCTGGCATCCGGCGAGCACAAGTTGAAGTTCGACGGCAAGCAAGGAAATGCCTCCTTCGCTTTTTCAAGCGAAGCGGGAGCGATGCCGGCGGTCAGGGGGCGGATCGCTGCCAACCGTCTCCTGGCCGTTGTGGTCAGCAATCTCGGCGGCCAAGTCCACGTGTACGCCAGTGATCCCGCGGCCAAGCTTAGCCTTGACAGGCAGTCTCCGGCCGCCATGCCAGAGAATGGATGGGAACTCCCACAAGTTTCTGCTGGTACTCATGAACTGGCCCTGATTCACGGCGACGATCAGTACAAGTTGGACATCGATATAGGCCCTGCTCCCACGCTTGCAACTTTCTTGATGTCGGGCCAGAACATCGGCACTCTCGTTATTGTCACGGGCGAGGACAAAGCGCGAGTCTTTCTCGATGGACAGATGCAGAAGGGAACCACGCAAGGTGGTCAACTGCGGATTCCAAATCTTGAGCCAAAAGATTACGTAGTCACGGTCAGCAAGGCCGGCTTTCAGGACCTTCCGCCCCAGAAGGTCCGGGTTCGCAAGGGGGAACAAACCCAGCTGACCTTCAGCGTGCAGCCGATCCCGCATCTATCCTCCCTCTCCATCCAGGGTGGAACGCCGGGGGCACAAGTCTGGATCGACCAGGCAGCGGTGGGACTGGTGCAGCCGGATGGAACGTTCGATCTCGCGACGATCGCTCCCGGCGACCACGTCATTGAATTGCGCAAGGAGCGCTTCCAGCCGAAGCGGCTTCAGAAACACTTCGTCGCCGGTGTCAATGTTGCACTCGCGGGCGCAGAGGCAGGGTTAGAAGCAGGCACAGGCGAGTTGCGTATTACCTTCTCACCTCCGGAGGCCGTAGTCAGTCTCACCAAGAACGGCGAAGCGCCAGTTAAAGTGACCAGTGGCAGCCCGCTAAGCTTGACGCCGGGTACGTACACTCTGAGTGCACGAATCGCCGACAGTGTAGCTCGGTCATCTGTGCTGGAAGTTGTGGCTGGTCAATCGAAGAGCCTGGATTTAACGCTGTCCCCTAGTGGAATGTCCAAGTGGGATGACCCTGCCAGTTGGAAGCCTGATAAGAACGGCTTCGTCCACAAAGGTGGAGACTTCGTGCTGTACGGCGTTTCCCCCACGTCGGGAACATTTGCTTTTTCGGTGATGCTGCAGAAAGGTCACCGGCTGCAGTGGGTGGTGAATTATATCGACCCTAACAATTACTTACTATTCCAGATGGACGAAAACAATTTCTATCGCACCGTAATGCACAACGGGCAAAAGTCGGACGAGTTCAAGATCCCGCACAAGAGCGAAAAGAAGAGTTTCCGATTTATGCAGATTCGTGTGACGCCCAACGAAATCGTTAATCAGGCGAAGGAGGGCGACGCCTGGGTGATTCTCGACAAGTGGACCGCCCCCAATATGGCAGCGGGGAAGTTTGGGTTTTATATTCCCGGGAGTGACCAGGTCATACTCGCGAGTTTCAGCTTCTACGCAGATTTGAACATCCAGCACTAGCCGGCGCGTGTGGAGGCGGGGGGGGGGTACAATATAATGTACATAAACATACTGGACATTATCCTCTTAATTAGATACAATCCCTCTGCATCAGCTGAGAATGGTCGGGCGCCCGCGAATCTCCTCCTGGACCGGGCCTTTTCTCACGATCACTCTTTGCCCTATTACCAATGACGTGACTTGGGAGAACAGACCCTCGTCGGCTCCGCCGCGCTGCCAAATTCAACCTTCCGCCACGCCTAGGGCCCCACTCACTGCCTCGTCCTGCGTCCCGCGCGTCCCTTCCGCTATACTAGTGCTGTATGCCAGTGTTGAAGAACATTGCCGCGATCGCTAAGGGCATGAGCATTACGTTCATGGAGATGTTCCAGCCTACGCAAGTGGAGAACTATCCCGATGGACCAGGGCCACTGAGGGGCGCCAAGTTCCAAGAGCGTTTTCGCGGCGTCCACGTGTTGCAGCGCGATGAGAACGGATTGGAAAAGTGCGTTGCCTGTTTTCTGTGCGCCGCCGCCTGTCCCTCGAACTGCATTTACATAGAAGCGGCGGAGAATACGGACGAGCATCGGGTGAGCGGAGCGGAGCGTTACGCCAAGGTTTATAACATCGACTACAATCGATGTATCTTCTGCGGATACTGCGTCGAGGCTTGTCCCACGGATGCGATCACCCACGGGCACGGCTTCGAAATCGCAAGCTTTAACGCCAGCAACTTGGTCTACCGCAAGGAACAGATGCTGGCCCCCCGGCCAGCGCACATGGGAGCAAACGCGGTGTTCAATCAAGCTGAGGTGGCGGCGGGCGCGCCGGCAGTGCCGGTACCAGGGAGCTAGGTTTTCCAGTTTCAGTCAAGAGATGGATAACGCCGGTCCCCCAACCGAGGACCGGCGTTCGTGCATGAAACGGTCGTTGGCCGGAGGTCGCTAGCCAAACGCAGGTGGCCTGCAGCACGGGCCGCGTGGATTCAACGGGGCTTGATCAAAGACTAAGGACCAACGACCAACGACCAACGACAGAAACATGCCTGATTTCCTCCAAACCGTTCGCGAGCGCGTCGTCATCTACGACGGCGCGGAAAAGAAACGATTGAAAAGCATACTCCTCCGTATTGCTGCCGCCGTCGTGATATTGGCGCTGCTCACGTACGTGGGTGACTATCTTTCCGTTCGATATCGAATTCCGAAGGGCCGCGATCCATTTTCCACTGTAACCATCCAGCCCTACTATGCGATCCATGAGAAGAATGGGCGAACCGAATACGATTACGCCCAACCACAAATCCAGGTTTGCGTTCACTCCATATTTCCTCACTTCGGCTACACTCCGTGCTGGTATGTGAACCGGCACACGGACCAGCGGATTGACATATAGGTTCTGGTAAGCTCCCCGTTTTCCTCTTTCGGTTTTCCGGTGATACCATCTACCTATTTTGTAGAGCTACTGGAATCGCCGATGACGACAACATCCCCTACGGTCGCGCGCGTCGTTAGTATCGATGACTTTCGGCCCATCGCGCGTCGACGATTGCCGAAGGCGGTTTTCGACTACCTCGACGGCGGGGCGGAAGGCGAGGTGACGCTCCGCGAGAACTGCCGGGTATTCGAGGACGTTACATTCCGGCCCCGTCACGCCGTAGCCCATCCAAATTGTGAGTTGCGCACCCGCGTGCTGGGTTTCAACCTTTCCCTTCCATTCTTGCTGGCTCCCGTCGGATATAGCCGTCTCATGCATCCCGGCGGCGAAGTCGTAGCTGCGCGGGCGGCTGGTGCGGCGGGCACGGCTTATATTCTGTCTACGATTTCGGGACACAAGCTGGAAGATGTAAAAGCGGGCTCCAGTGGACCGGTCTTCTACCAGCTTTACCTGATGGGCGGTCGCGGGGCTGCCGAGGCTGTGATAGAGAGAGCGCGGGTTGCGGGATTTTCCGCGCTAGTGGTCACGATTGATACTCCAGTTTCCGGTATGCGCGAGCGAGATTTTCGCAACGGTACGAAGGAGCTGATCAGCGGCGGTCTGCTGGCGAAGATCCCGTTTATTCCCCACTTATTGAGTCATCCGGGATGGCTGATTAGCTTCCTGCGCGACGGCGGGCTGCCCGGACTTCCGAATGTTGTCATCCCCGGGCAGGGGCCAATGACGCTCGTTGATATTGGCGCAGCCTTAGCCAGCGCAGCGGTCACCTGGGCAGACTTGGGTTGGATTCGCCAGCACTGGGGCGGACCGATCGTGGTTAAGGGCGTCCTCACCGGCGACGACGCTCGTCGCGCCATCGATGAGGGCGCCGCCGCTGTGGTCGTATCGAATCACGGCGGCCGTCAACTTGATTGCGTTCCCGCCTCTCTGCGAGCCTTACCCGAAGTTGTCAAGGCGGCGAATGGTCAAGTCGAAGTGCTGATGGATGGAGGCATTCGTCGAGGAACCGACGTGATCAAAGCCATTTGCCTGGGCGCGCGCGCGGTTTTGTGTGGGCGTGCTTACGCGTACGGTCTGGCAGCGGCCGGTGAAGCAGGCGTGACGCGTGCGATTGAGATTTTGCGAACTGATGTGGAACGTACTCTCAGGCTGCTCGGTTGCCCGTCCATCACGGCGTTGGACCGTTCGTACGTGAATGTTCCAAAGAGCTGGGAGTGGAGTTGATTCTTGCCGCAAGTTTTCAGTTGAGCACCGGACTCTCTTTTGAAGGGAGCAGGGTATGCACTGGACTCAGATCTACGATCCATTTGGTCATTGGTGGCTCTCGACGCTGGTCGCGGGACTTCCGATAATCGTGCTTTTTAGCCTGTTGGCTGGCTTCAAGGTGAAGCCACACTGGTGCGCGATTGCCGGGGCACTGACGGCGATGGCAGTCGCGATTCTATTTTTCAAGATGCCTCTGACCCTGGCCGTGACAAGTTTCGGGTACGGTGTCGCCTTCGGCTTGCTTAAAATCGCCTGGATTGTTCTCGCAGCTGTATATCTGTACGACATTTCAGTCGAGACCGGGCAGTTCGAAATCATGAAAGAATCGATCGCGGGAATCACCGCCGACCGCCGGTTGCAGGTGCTGTTAGTCGCGTTTTGTTTTGGAGCTTTCATCGAGGGCGCGGCCGGCTTTGGGGCACCAGTTGCCATCGCCGGAGCTTTCATGATCGGCCTCGGGTTCAGGCCGTTTCATGCCGCCGCACTGAATCTGATTGCTAACACCGCGCCGGTAGCCTGGGGTGCCATCGGGACGCCCGTCCACACTCTTGCGGCCGTCACTTCTCTTCCCGAGTCCGATCTCAATGCCATGATTGGCCGCATACTTCCTTTCACCGCCGTCATCGTTCCTTTCTGGCTGGTGCGAACTATGGTGGGCTGGCAGGAAACGTTTGAGGTGTTTCCGGCCATTTTGGTGGTCGGATTCTCGTTCGCGCTCACTCAGTTCTTTTGGTCGAATTACGTGGACAGCAACCTTGTCGACATTATGGGCGGTGTAGTTTCGATTATCGCCGTCGTAGTCTTTCTCCGATTCTGGAAGCCGAAGAAGATCTGGCGCTTCGATTACGACAAGAATGCATCGCCTTTGCCACCGCCCACGGCGGAGATCGCGGACCAGTTTGGCGGGGAGTGGTCGGCGGAGAAGTTTGACGGATATGTCAAGGTGCGTCCTTACACCGCTAGCCAGGTCTTGCGAGCTTGGATGCCTTTCGCCATCCTGTCAGTCTTTGTGCTTCTGTGGGGGCTTCCGTCGATTAAGCTCGCCATGAATCGAGCAACCACGCCCGCTTTTCGAGTCTTGCTTGTTGACAGCAAACCGCGTCCGGGTCCGCCCGGGTGGGACGTGCCCTACCTGCACGGCGCCATTTATCGCGCTGCGCCGGTCGTGTCCAAGCCGACTGCCGAGCCCGCGCGATACGATTTCAACTGGCTGTCGGCAACTGGGACAGGATGTTTCTTCGCTGCCATCGTTTCAGGGTTGTTGCTGGGGCTGGGCCCAGTTCGGCTCATGAGAGTTTTCTGGCGCACGCTGGTGCGCATGCGGCTGGCTATGATCGCGATCTCATTCATGTTGGGTCTAGGTTACGTGACGCGGTACTCAGGCCTGGATGCTGTGTTGGGTTTAGCATTCACGCGCACCGGGTGGCTCTATCCGTTCTTTGGCACATTCCTGGGCTGGCTCGGGGTTGCGCTCACCGGTAGCGATACGTCCTCGAATGCGCTCTTTGGTAGCCTGCAGCGAATTACATCCCAGCAACTCGGCATCGACCCAGTTCTGATGTGCGCGGCGAATAGCGCCGGCGGAGTGATGGGCAAAATGGTCGATGCCCAATCCATCACGATTGCCACCGCAGCCACCGAGCAAGTGGGGAACGAGGGAATCATCTTCCGTTTTGTGGTGTGGCACTCTGTGGCTCTTGGCGCCATCGTCGGAATTATCGTGATGCTGTACGCCTACGTTTTCCGTGCCGCAGTCCCGCATGGGCTGACGTTTGTGAAGTGAACGTCGAGATTCAGCGACCTCGCCTGGAGGCGCAGGTTTTATGTGTGAATCCTTCCCTGAGTGCCTGGGCCCTGTCACGTCGGTCCCGTGGAGTGCGCCTGCCTGTTTCTTCCTCCACGTCCTCGGCCTTCCCCCGTACACTATCGAGGTCGGCTTCCCGCGTTTCCCCGTCGAAACGATTTCATGACGGATCGCCTTTTCGAGACTGCAGCCATTTCGTTATGTTCAGGCCCTCAGGTTTGCTCGCCTCCCCGATCGTTCCCACCGCTGCGACTTATCGCCGCAGGGCAGCCGAGGCTTTTACGTCCGAGCTGAACATGCTTCGTTGCCTCCGCATGCATCGGGTATGCTAACCACCCGCCCAGGCAATTGGTGGTGTGGGGACTTACACTCCGCTAGATTCACAGCCTGTCGGCTGCTTCCGTGAAATCGCGATTTTTCGCCAACAATCTTTTCGAGACCCGCAACTCCACGGGTTTCGTTGACTTGCCCGACCAAGCAACGTAACGTTCGCACCAGTACTGGGCCAAAACATCTCGCACTATCGCATCGTCGAAATGCTGGGCGGCGGCGCGATGGGTGTAGTGTACAAAGCCGAGGACGTAAAACTGCACCGCTTTGTCGCTTTGAAGTTCCTGTCTGACGAGATTGCTAAGGACTGACGCAAAAACAATTATTCACTTAGAGTCGGATAGCAATCATTATCCAGTGCTTGGGTAACCGCTACTCCCGAGGTTCTGATCTGTTGCACCGACTGGAGCCATTAGCGTTTGCACTTAAGCAGTTTGGCGTTCTCGCAGGTTATGCTGTGTTATAGTTCCGATTTTAAGATGCTATCAGTCGGAACTATAACATTATGAGACCACTCTCCTTCGATCCCCAAGCCCTCCGCAAGCACCTGCTGCGACACAAAATCGCAACCTTGCCCGAACTCAAGAGCGTCCTCGGTACCACCGCCGACCTCACCGTCTTTCGCAAGCTTAAGATCCTGGATTACCTTTCCAGCTATACCCATCGCGGCCGTTACTATGCCCTCCGCGAATCCGCCCACTTCGATGACTCCGGCTTATGGTCCCACGATGCGGTTTGGTTTTCCCGCTATGGTACCCTGGTCTCCACCATCGAGGCCTTCGTCCATCAGGCCCCGCTTGGTTACTTCGCTGACGAACTCGCCGACACGGTCCATGCCGAGGTGCAAGATCCATTACGCGATCTGGTGCACGCCGGACGTCTGCGCCGCTCGGATGTGGCCGGCCGTTTCCTCTACACTTCCGCCGACCGTCGCCAGGCGCGAGATCAGCTCCGCACTAGGAAAACTGCTCAGTCGGTTCCTCTCCTGGCCAACCCTTCGGCTCTCCAGATTTCACCGGAAGAACTCAAAACCGCCATTTTGCTCTTCTATCGCTTGCTCGACGAGCAGCAGCGTCGCTTGTTCTCCGGTCTGGAGTCCATGAAGCTAGGCCACGCCGGCGATAGCATTCTGGCCGAAATCCTCGGCCTCGATCCCCACAGCGTCGCCCGCGGACGCCAGCATCTGCTCGATCGCCACGGCACCACGGGCCGCACTCGTCACTCCGGCGGCGGACGCAAACCGGTCGAAAAAAAAACGCCGACATCCTCACCCTGATCGAGTTCCTGCTGGAATACGATACCGCCGGCGATCCCATCTCTGGCCTGAAGTGGCCCCGGCGAACTAGTACATCGTACAGTTAGTTCTTTGCATTATGCTGGCGGTCTTTCCGTTGCTTTGTCTGCTTGGGATGGGCTGCCTGATACTGCCTGGTGGCTTCGATGATTCGCTGGAGATGTTCGGGGCCCTTGGTCCAGGTGAACGGCGTGGGGTTCTCACGGTATTGCTTGAGGTATCGAATCAGAAACTCCTTCAGCTCCTTTTTGGAACGGTGCACGCTTTGCGTCAATGCCTGCCGGGTGAGAAGGCTGAAGAAGCATTCGACCATGTTCATCCAGGAAGCGTGCGTGGGGGTATAGTGAAAGTGCACTCGGGGATGACTCAGGAGCCATTGTTGGGCGGCTTCGTTCTTGTGGATGTTGAGGTTGTCCAGCACGATGTGAAGGGCGCTTACGGGGTAGGACTTCACGACGTCGTCCATGAAACTCAAAAAGTCCACCGTGGTCCGCCGGTCTCGCACATGGGCGACTACTTTGCCGGTGGCAATCTCCAGGGCGGCCAACAACGTTTGTGTGCCATGACGGACGTATTCGTTGGTCCAGGCGCCGGGTTTGCGTGCCCTCAGCGGGAGCCCCGGTTGGGTTCGGTGGAGCGCCGGAATGCCCGTTTTCTCGTCCACCCACAGCACCAGCGCATTCTCCGGCGGGTTGAGATACAGCCCAACAATGTCCAGCAGCTTGGCTTCAAAATCAGGGTCGGGGCTGAAGGGGAACGTCCGGATTCGGTGGGGCTGCAGTTTGGCGGCAACCAGCATGGCATGCACCGTACTGGCGGGTAATCCGACTTCGGCGGCGAGCGTGCGCACGGTCCAGCGGCTTTGATCTTCCGGCGGCTGACACACTCGCGTTTGCACTTTGTGCCGGGTGTCGGAATCATGCTTGGGAGGCCGCCCGGAGCGGGGCGCATCGCGCAGGCCCTCCAGACCATGGATGGCAAACGACCGGCGCCACTTTCCCACCGTGATCGGCGGAATCTTCAGCTCGGCCGCGATCTGCTGCGCCGCCGACTTCGGTCGGTGGTGTGGAAGCAATGGAAACGGGGACGGACGCGATTTCGCGAACTTCGCAAACGGAATGTGAGCCAGGACCTGGCGGCGCAAACCGCCGGCAGTCCTCACGGCCCGTGGCGCATCGCCAACTCGCCCGCCTTGGCCATTGCTTTGCCGAATGCCTATTTTGCCAAGCTCGGGCTTCCACCCATGGTCGTGCGATTTTAGCTTAATCCGCCGAACCGCCGTATGCGGACCCGCATGTACGGTGGTGTGGCAGGGGAGGCGGGGCGACCCGTCCCCCTATGCCGATTGTGCCGAGCAGGGTCGAAAAACCCTGTGTCGCAAATTAAGTCGTTCCGAAATCAAAGGAGTTAGCGTCACTAGCTCGGACTTGTCTGACGTTGGAGCGATTTTCATGAAGTTTCGCGGGCCGCACAGGCCCTATAGGACATGTTCGATAGCCCGAGGGTGAAAGTCCCTTTGACAACCTGATGGAGGTGATTGTGTCAAGAAGACGAGAAATCGTCATGCTGTACGAAAGATGAAGGTAGGTCCTTCGGAGCCGCCTTGTAGGAGGAGGCTTCAAACTGCCATAAGCTGCTTCGGTCCAAAGACCGTGGTGGTGAACGTTATGGTTAAAAGGCGTGACAGAAGATCGCGTCATGTGTGGATAAGAGAGATGAGTGAAATCGATCCTCCGAGGAAGCATCGAAAACAGGCAAAGACGACACCCAAAACCAGGGTTTTCACCTTGTCCTGGGATAAGCATGAAAGGTACCTACTTACTGGTCATGCGGGGGTCCAGTCCAAAGACTTGCGCAGAGAGATTGAGGTGACGCCTGAGTCGATTTGATTGAGAAGAACTCAATGGCGAGGCGCGAACCGCTCCGCGCACGCGGGACACTCGATGCGCTCAAAGTCAACCCGCGGTACCTCAGTGAGTGTAATGGCACTCATGCCATGTGAATTTTTCCCGAAGGTACATCTCTGCGTCCACGGGCTTGTTCATTAGGTCCCGGGGAGAGAAGAACTTCAAATGACAAGCGTCACACATCGCTAAGGATGGCGTTTTGCCTCTGTACATTAGAATCACTAGGCGGCGTTCGGCCATACGTACCAGCTATGAACGTACGGGAAGAACAGTCCCCCACCTCTGCCAAGCAAACCGGCGAAGGTGGGAGGATTGTGAAAGGATGACACGCAAAGCACGCTATCTTCTCCCAGGGCCTAATACCACTGCCAATACCGCTAGTTCTACCCTAGTATTGCTTTGCGTTTCGGTGCTCATTGTCCAGCCAGACCCTTATTCACAAGGACCTTGACTTCCGCGCGCCGGTTTTCAGCTCGACCCTGTGCCGTCTCGTTGGGCGCTGTAGGATCCGCCGTGCCCATCGCTCCAGGCGCTACGATATGCCGCACGGGCACGTTACAGCTCTGGATCAAGTAGGCCATCACCGCCTGGGCTCGGTCCATGCTCAACTTCTGATTCATGGCGGCGCCGCCCGTGGTGGAGGCAAAACCCTTCACGGAAATGATGTAGCCAGTGAGATTCACCGCATCCTGGGCCAGCTTCGAGAGCGCCGTTTTGTCGTTGGCCGAGATGACAGAGCTGCCGCTTGCGAAGTTGACCGTAAGGTCGCCCTTGATGTCATACTCGCTCAGCTCGGAGAAACGCTTGGTGTTTGCCTGGATTTTCTGCTGATCGGCGTCGATCTGCTCCTGATTGGCGGCGATCTCCTGTTTGTTGGCCGCAGTTTGTACCTGGTTGGCCGCTGTTGCCTGAGCATTGGCTTGATTGGCCTGTTTGTTCGCCGCAATATTCTGTGCGTTGCTCTTGACTGCTTGCTTGGTCGGCGTCGCGCCAGCTTGAATGGCTTCGGCGTTTTCCAGATCTTGCGAGTCGAAGTTTATGGACTTGGCCACCACCCTGCTCTGCGCATCGCCGACGCCTTCTACCGTGACCCTGAGGCCAGGGATGAGCACGGCGGCTGACTTCTTCACCTTGGTGTCATCGGTAAGAACGACGGTGACGTCTCCGGAACTGGTGCTCACGACCAGAGTCTCTCCGGTGCGCGTAGCAATCACGCCCTTAATCTTGGCCTTCTCGCCGTTGGATACGCCGTTCGCTAACCCAACGAACAAAAAGCACAGAACTGCAATATACGTAACTTTCGGTTTCCACGTTCGCATAGTCATCCATCCTGATCCTTACAGTTGTGCTGAGGCTGCCCGAGCAAACCTAGCCGGCGCATTCGTGCCCTTGTTCTGGCGACGCACTCCCACGGCCCAATTTAGGTGTCCAGATTTTGGGCTTATCTTATTTGATCAAAGGCAGTGACGTGCACAACTAGCAGAACTAGCAGTCTTGGCGTGGACGGGTTAGTGGACACCTGAGTTATGCATGCCGTTCTGGATTCTCCGCGAATTCACTGCCTAACTTGACACCCGTGATTCACCCGCGTGGTTCTGATGCTCCTGTCATCGTGACGTTGAGCAAAGAGGGGTTGGCGTTTCGTGTGAAGGGATCGAGACTCGTGACCCGGGCCGATTGGGTGCGCCTGGTCAAGGCGTGCTACTCCGATCGCGGGTTGTTCGTGGACGGCTAAAGGCGCGGCGCAGTGAAAGCAGAAGCCATGAGAGTTGCAAGCTGGCTATTGCTTAAATACCAATGGAGGCCCGCTGACTCGCTTTCCCTTGAGGTCGACAGTCACGTCGACGCTGTCGCCGACGATGGCCCGCTTGAAGAAGGGCACCGCAGCCGCATCGTTGGATTTCCCTTTCTGGAAACCCACCGTATAAGCCTTGAGCGCATCTAGTCAGGGAGTCGTGGCATCCACCAGCGAGGTGTCGTGCGCACGGACCGTGCTTAGCGACTCTCCGAGTTTGTTCCGAATTTCCGAAGCTATCTTTCCCAGTGCATCGAGCACATGATTTTTATCGCTCGCCTGTGCTTCCGTACTCGCCAGCGATTCACCGCTTACACAGTTGACCGCCTTAAGCGTTAGAAGGTACTGCGTACCAATCTGCGCAATGGAGCCGTCGAGGACCGCGGCGCTCCCCGTCCCAGAACTGCGCCAAATGAGAACAAGTCCGTTCGGGAATCCAATTCCTCACCGCGTGCCTGCTCGGGCGACATATAGGCAGCCGTCCCCAACGCTGTCCCCGGACTGGTCAAGTGTTGTTCGTCTATCGAGTCCGTCTGCGTGCTTGCCGCTGCTATTTGGCTGGCTGAACTTGTTGAGGTCACGACCTTTGCCAGCCCGAAGTCAAGAATCTTGGCATGGCCGCGCTTGGTGACAAAGACGTTCGCAGGCTTGATGTCGCGGTGCACGATTCCTTCTGCATGGGCAGCGTCGAGCGCGTCCGCAATCTCGATAGCCAGCGACAGAATCAATTCGGTTTCCATCGGCCGTCCAGCGATGCGGTGCTTCAGCGTCAGCCCATCCAGAAACTCAATAGCGATGAACGCTTCGCCGTGCTGGTCGTCAATTTCGTAGATGGTGCAGATGTTGGGGTGATTGAGGGCAGAAGCCGCCTTAGCTTCGCGCTGAAAGCGGCTGAGTGCCTGTGGGTCTTTGGCTACGTCGTCGGGCAGGAACTTAAGGGCGACGAAGCGACTGAGTTTTACGTCCTCAGCTTTGTAGACCACACCCATGCCGCCGCCTAGCTTTTCGAGGACGCGGTAGTGCGAGATGGTTTGACCGATCATGAGTGGCGCAGGACTCAGGCTGCAATGTTAGGGATGTGACGAGGCAGAGTCAACGCGGGGCACGCCAAAGGGGCGCGGGAAGTGCGAAGCCCCACGAGTCGCCAGTTGTCGGACCGCGCGGGGAGCATTCCCCGCCCGAATCCCCAACCTCCTGTTTGGCTAGCGACTAACTCGTCCAGAACGGGGTATCGCGGACACGCTGGCGGGAAACGAAACCTTCGCCCCATGTGCGGCGACCTGTAAGCATGAAAAAAGGTTTTGAGTTACCTGAATCCTGATTGGGGGGTAGCCCGGTTCACGCGCCGCCGCGCAGAAAGGGTACAATTCTCCGCGTCTTTGAAATCACGAGAGAGCAAAGATTTTGAGCCGATGGGGGGGCCAGATGGGAAAATCCAAGTCGCTTCCTTCCGCTGGTCACTACGATGCCAATTACAGACATTTTCAAACGGAGCTGTACGCACAGGTCCGCCATGAAGCTTTCGGCGAGGATATTGGACAAAATAGTTGGCTGACCTCAGATGAGCAGGACAGGTTTCTGCAGTGGCTTGACCTCTCTCTAGAGAAGACTCTGCTCGATGTTGCATGCGGAGCAGGTGGCCCGGCGCTACGCATCACGGCTAGCACTGGCTGTTCTGTTATCGGCATTGATGTTCATGAAGAGGCAGTTAAGACTGCTAGTTCACTTGCAGCTCACCGTGGCTTGGCCGAGCGCACCGAATTTCGGACGGCGGATGCTGGCGGGCCGTTGCCATTTTCGGGCGCTAGCTTCGACGCCATCACCTGTATTGACGCCATCAACCATTTCCCCGACCGGCCACGCATTATCGCAGAGTGGGCCCGATTGCTGAAGCCGGGCGGACTGTTGCTGTTCACCGATCCCATTACCGTGACCGGACCGCTGACGAAGGCAGAAATCTCGGTACGCAGTTCGGCAGGTTTCTATCTGTTCGTTCCCCATGGCTATGACGAACGCGTTATTGCGCAGTGTGGATTGCGCTTGCTGGTATGCCAAGATGTAACCGCGAACATGGCCAAGGTTGCCGAGGCAAAACGCGTAGCCCGCGCAACGAGAAGCTCTGCCCTGCGTAAGATCGAAGGCAGTCAGGCGTATGACGACCAGCAGGAGTACCTTGATGTTGCCGCTCGTGTGGCTCTCGAAGGCCGCCTTTCTCGCTTCGTCTATGTTTCGAAGAAGCTGACCTGATTCTAAGTATCGTGAAGCAGAAGCGAGAGAGAACCTCCGCGTGGAAAGTGAAGCTGTGATAAAGGCTGAAATAAGCGACGTGGGCCAGCGAGCTAGACTGCGAGTGGCTTACCGTCTGCTTCCTTTTGTCTTTCTGGTCTACATCGTTAACTACATCGACCGGGTCAACGTTTCCTTTGCCAACCTCAGGATGAGTGCAGATTTAGGCTTCAGCGACCGCGTTTACGGTTTAGGCGTCGGTATGTTTACCTAACGTACGTCTTGTTCGAAATACCGGGAGCCATCATCGTCGAACGCTGGAGTGCAAGAAAGTGGATTGCACGAATCATGATTTCGTGGGGAATAGTTACGATTCTGACTGGCTTTGTGCACACTGCCGGACAGTTCTATGCCGCCCGCTTCTTTCTGGGAGTTGCTGAATCCAGCTTCTTTCCCGGAATGATCGTTTATTTGACCCACTGGTTTCGTGTACGCGAGCGCAGCCGGGCCATCGCTTGCTTATATGCAGCTGTTCCCGCCGCCTCATTAATCGGCTCGCCCGTGGCGGGATGGCTGCTCGGAGTACATTGGCGGTTGCTGGCGGGATGGCGCTGGCTCTTTATTCTGGAAGGGATTCCTTCGATCGTCCTCGGGATTATCACCATCTTTTACTTGACGGACTGGCCTTCGCAGGCGGGCTGGCTTCCTCAGGAAGAACGCGACTGGCTTGTCAACGAATTGCAAGCGGAGCTACAAGCAAAAAAGAAGATTAGAAACTACACGATCATGGAAGCGTTCTGTGACCGGCGAATTCTAAGATTGATTGTCGCGTTCTTCCTCGCTCTCACCGGAGCTCTCGGAACCATCTACTGGATACCGACCTTCGTGAAGCGCCTTTCTGGATTTTCTAATCAGACGGTGACTTCACTGCTACTGATTCCAGCGCTGATGGGAATCGCCGGGATGCTCATCAACGGATGGCACTCCGATAGGACGGCGGAGCGGCACTGGCACAGTGCAATTCCGCTAGTCGCCGCCGGATTGATGTTCGGACTCTTGACTCTCGTCCGCCACGAAGTCCCGTTGGCGATTGCGTGTTTGCTTCTGGGCAGCGGTTTCTTGTATGCGTACTACCCCGCTTTCTGGGCGATACCGACGATGATGCTAAGCGAAGCAGCGGCCGCCGCCATATTCGGACTCATCAACTCAATCGGGCAACTCGGCGGATTTGCCGGAAATTACGCGATTGGGTTTCTCAACGATCGAACGCATTCACTTGCAGCCAGCTTCGCGTTCATAGCGCTCGTCTATGTTGCGGCGGGAGGCCTGATCCTTAGTCTAAGAGTTCGCGATCCTATTGGTGTCTCGCAGAGAGCGATCTAGCTCGAAAACTGCCCCTGGCGAGCCGGTCGGAAAGCTCGGATCGATCTTTCATTCCGGGGATTCTTCCCGAGTGACGGGCAACTCTTCCCTAATCTTGTAAGGGAAGGTTTGCCGACCATACGGCCAGAATCGTCGGATCGTCCTCAATTTGGCCGCGATGAGCAATATTGAAGAGCTTTATCGCGGCTTTCCTGCTCGAATGAAAGCTTGCTGCATAATGGAGTGAGACCTATGGCCACAAAATAGCAGCCTTCGTGACAGGACGTGTTGCATAGAATCTTCGGGTCGCGGCATTTAGCACTTCTTGAAGAGTGTAGACAATGATGAGGGTTCGCTTTGTACTGGAAGCCAGGGCCTCGCTGCGAACAATCTCATGGAGAACCTTGGCCGTTTGTATTGCAGGCGCAATCCTGACGTCCACGATCGCCCATGCCGAAGTGCCGGTGGCGGTGCCCCAAGTAACGGAGGCCGCACTCGCCCGACTGAGAGACGCAAACATTCGCTGGGCGGCTTTCCGACTTCTCGCACTGGCGATTCCCCTCTGCTTTCTGTTTACCGGTCTCGGCGCACGTCTACGCAGGATGTGCGAATCCATCTCCGGCCGTCGTTGGTTCTGGACGGTCACGCTCTTTGCCTGTGCCTATCTGGTTTTGGCCGCGCTGGCCGCGCTGCCGTTCGAGTTTTCTATCGACTATATCCAGCCGCATGTCGCTGGCTGGTCGCACCGAACCTTGCCGAATTTGCTGAAGGGTGAAGGCGCGCAACTTGTCGTCAAATTGGTCCTGGCGTCACTCTTGATCTGGCTTCCTTATCGATTGATCGCCAGAAGCCCGCGTCGCTGGTGGCTCTATTGCGCCCTCGCTCTGACCCCGGTTGCTTTTCTGGCTCTGGTCGCGTGGCCGGTGTGGGTCGATCCGCTGACGACGACCTATAAACCTCTCGACGATCGCCCGCTGGAAGCGCGGATTGACGCGCTGGCCGCGCGGTGCGGTATCACTCACATCCCCGTCATGGTTGGCGGCAACAGCACGGGGGTGACTGGCCTCGGCCCAACCAATCGCATTGTTCTCCAGAGCAACCTGGCGTCGGTCGAAACACCTGACCAAATCGTATTCACCATCGGCCACGAGTTGAAACACTACGTGATGGACGACAACTGGAAGGGGTTGGCGATCATCGCTGTTTGCCTGCTGGCGGGATTCTGGCTTACCGACCGCATGGGCCGCGCGGGCATCCGCCGATTCTCAGGGCGCTGGGGGTTCAGCGAACTTTCCGATCCGGCGTCCTTTCCGCTGATCGTGTTCCTGTTGACCTTCTTCTGGCTTGCCATTGTGCCGTTTTTCAATCTGTTTTCGCGCCATATCGAGCTCGAAGCCGACCGCTTTGGCCTTGAATTGACTCATCAAAATCACGCGGCGGCGATGGTGTTCGCGAGGGATGCCAGTTCCGGTGACGTTGCGGCCGATTGGGATACTTTCTTTCTTATCTTCCAGGCGACGCATCCCTCCGTTGCCCAGCGGATCGAATTCGCCAACACCTATAAGCCGTGGGAACAGGGGAAGCCGTTGGTTTACCGCAACGTCTGCAAGCCCGAGTGATTCGAGCCGGCGATTCCAGAAACTTGGTGTTAATGAATCAAATCGACGAGCTTTCTGCCTAGGCCACCAGCAACTGGTCCGTGGATAATGGGCTAGAACTGCATCTCGCGATAGGTCCTCGCAAGCCGCATTGAGGAAGCGAACCGAGCGTGACTCTCACAACTGTTTCGGATTGTGCCCGAGTCACGGGCAAACAAGAAGTAATGAGAAGTCCGTTTTATACGGCTGGGAACATTCTGGCTGCGCTTCTTGAGAGGCGATCCGGCACGGGCTTCGTGGTCACTGAGATACGCCAGAATATGCCACCCAACACCCCGAGGATGCTGGGTGGCACGATTCCAGTTACTTGCGGCTGGCAGGCGGAACAATGCCATTCATGCGCAAGTATTCCACCATCTGCCCGTAGTGATCGTAGGAGTGGGCCACAGCGTCAACGGCGAACTGAACACGCGTGTTTTGCTTGACCGTACCAAACCGCTCCGGCATCACAGGAACAACCGCGTTTTCTGCGGTAACGGTCGCCGCGGAGCGATGCAGCGCGGTGAACGAGCCCTTGAGGTAATCGAGGATCTCGGCCTTTGATCGTACAGCTTCGGGTCCAATCTCGGCCTCCTGATCAGGGGCGGGCTTCTGTCCGAGCATGCGCGCGGCCATCCTGTAGTTATTTGCAGCCAGGTGTTTGATTTGCTCGGCGAAGGTCCGGGCGCCGGTGAACTCGCCCGCGGTTGGCGCAAAGGAATATTTCGCCTCCGGCATGGCATCGGCGGCCGAAACAACATCTTTTTCACAGTTGGAGATCCAGGAGTCGAGCGCCTGACCGACGGTGATGCTGGTTTGCGCCAGTGCAATGTAGCTAGTCAGAGTCTTGCTGGGGGCATCACAGAATGATTTATTCCTCCGATCCTCCCTCGTCTGTGATCGTTGTCACACGTCGATTACCTTTTTGTCTTCAGGTGCCTTCAGCCATCCAAGTTGATTGGGGTTGGTGAGGACATTTCCGGTTTACATCTACACTCTTTAAGAATTGGCTGGGCAGGTCAATAAGTGTAACCGCGATTTATCGTCAACAATCCGACGATGCTTCTAGAGCGGTCATGAATTTCTCGTTGCATGAGAGCATACCCACGTTTCCTGAATGAAGTTCTAATCGTGGAGAACGACATTTAGAAGTGAACTATGAACTTGCAACGCACTCCCGCCGTTATAGTTGATAAAGCCTAACTTTCTGAACCTGTTCATGAAAAAACTGACCCGCGACCGGGTGGTGCCTACCATTTCGGCAAGGGTCTCCTGGCTGATCTTGGGAACTACGGTCTCTGGCGCTCCTTCCTTGCCGAAATGAGCCAGCATTAGCAGCATCCGGGCTAGTCGTTTTTCACTGGAATTGAAAAGCTGGTCAACCAAATCCTCTTCGTATTGAATGTTCCGGGTCAGCAAATATGCCACGAAGACATCCGACATCGCGTGTTCTTCGTGAAGCACTTCCATCATGGTCTCTTTTTTGATTTGCATCACAGAGCAGTCGGTTATTGCCGCTGCGGAGCACAGGCGCAGAGGTTGCCCTGTAAGACACCCTTCTCCGAAGAACTTGCCCTCGCCCAAAATGCCGATTGTAGCTTCCTTCCCGATCGTCGACACAACGGTGAGTCTTACCCGTCCTTTCTGTATATAGAAAACAGCATCGGACGCATCGCCCTGAACAAAGATCTTCTGCTTTTTAGCAAAAGCTACGATCTTCCTACCACCGTTGATGATCGAAAGGAATGTTTTGGGATCGAATTGTTTAGGTTTCTTTGTCGCTGCCACAGGCGTCATGATTGGCCCCCTTTCACGGAGTCCAAACGCGCACAAGACAACTTTCCATGATGAAGGATGGATGGATGCGCAGAACTTGTCGACGACATCAGGAAAAGCTGCCGACCTTCGTCATGACTTTCCTGTGCTCTACTGAAGGGAGCGTCGACACTCCTCTCTGTTTGATTATGCCCCCAGTGCTCAGGGATTACGGTGATTAGAGTCACCGTCTGATGTGATCCGAGATGGGAGCAGAAGCAGTGTCCCAGGAAACTTGCGGTTCGTTTGTACTGGATGATGCGCCAGAGTCCTCGCCTGATGACTGTCGTTAGCAAGCCATTACACTCTTTGAGAACTGGCCGATCAGGGTCGATGCATTATGAAAGATCGCCCTGTTAAGAGGCGAAGGGCACCGCCTCCGCTGCGCTACGCTGTGCAGGGCTCCGCTCCGCTACGGCGGCGCTTGGGAGTAATTGCGATGGTGAATCGGGTGGGAGAGGACTACAGAAGGACATAGGCAAGTCGGCTAGAGAATGGCATTTTGACCCTGAGGGGAAGATAAAGGTTAGCACGGATACTTCCCCCCCAAGGAGGCAACTCAAATGAGTTACGAGGTCAAATATATCGGAATGGACGTGCACAAGGAAGCCATTGTGATCGCCGTCCTGAATGAAAGCGGGAAGCTGGTGATGGAGTCCGTCATCGAAACCAAAGCCAGCAGCATTCTGCAGTTCCTCCACGGTTTACGGGGCGAGCTGCATGTGACCTGGGAAGAAGGAACCTGGGCCGCCTGGCTGTATGATCTGCTGCAGCCGCAGGGGCAGCACATTGTGGTCTGCAATCCGCGCCGCAATGCCTTGTTAAAGGAGGGCAGCAAGAGCGACAAGGTGGATGCGCGCAAGCTGGCCGAGTTGTTACGCACCGGGATGCTGCGAGCGGTCTACCACGGGGAAAACGGACTACGGACACTACGGGAGTTGGGGCGCAGTTATCAAACCCTCAGCAAAGATTTGACCCGGGTGATGAATCGACTGAAGGCGCTGTATCGAGGGTGGGGCATCCCCTGTGCCGGCACCCAGGTCTACGCTCCACGCTATCGGGAGGAATGGTTGAGCAAGATTACGCAAGCCGGGGTGCGCCGCCGCGCGGAGCTGTTCTATCAGCAACTGGATAGCTTGCAGGTCTTGCGGCGAACCCTGCGACCCGAGTTTTTGGCCGAGAGCCGGAAACATAAGGCGGCGAAACTGCTGCGCCAGATTCCCTGCATTGGTCCGATTCGAGCCGCCCGCTTGATCGGGCTGATGCAAACCCCGCACCGCTTCCGCAGCAAGCGGCAACTGTGGACCTATAGTGGCCTGGGGATTGAGACCCACGACAGCGCGCAATACCGCTATGTTGGCGGACAACTGCAGCGCTCCAAGAAACCCCAGCAGCTGCGTGGTCTGAATCAGAACCACAACCATGAGATGAAAGAGATCTTCAAGAGTACGGCTACCCGGGCCAGTTGTGGTCGGGGACCGTTCCGCGATTTCTATGCGGCTTTGCTGGCCAAGGGGATGAAGCCGGAGATGGCTCGTCTGACGCTGGCGCGCAAGATCGCCGCCATCACTTTGACACTTTGGAAGAAGGGAGAACGTTTCGACGCCGAACAACTGAAAACGCAAGCCGCTTGAGCATCGAATAGAACCCAGGTGATCTCCCAGGTTTTCATGCCTCGGTGGTGGCCAATCGGTTTTTGCGATGCTCGGGTTCGAGGGAGAGTATCTATACACTCATTAGGCGCTCTGTGTGCTGAAGTTCGGCACCGCGTCTCCGGGTCAATCCTATGCCCCCTCGGATAACCCAAAAAAGCTATAGGCCTTGAGCCTCAGATAGGATCATGGTTGGCACCTTAGCCAACGTTTAGCTTGCGTAGCTTCGGAACCGAATGGTGTCGAGCACCACAACGTCATGAAACCGTTGAGTTGGGACAACAAGCAACTGGGGTTGGCCTCGCCGTTGCAATCTGCGGCGAGCCAAAGCGGCCAACCAATCACCCTTGCGAGAATGAGAGGGCTGGATGTAAGTCACCACACCCGCATCTCTCCGAGGGGCGGGGAGAAGCTTTTTCTCTTGACATCCTCTTTCATAGGATGAGTGTAACGGTGATCTCACACCAGTCAGGCAAGGCCGAGTGCTCTTAGCCGATCATGCCAAATTCCCCTAACTCCCCCGCCTTAACCTAACTTGTGGAATTGCTGAACTTTGTCCGGTGACAAGGATCACAGACGAGAGGGAGAGTTGGAGGGATAATTGCTGCGACGATGACGATTTGTAGGGCTTGATGCCCCCGGCAGGATTCCGAATCTGTTGCTCACAGATTCAGAGTCCCAATGCTCCACCCACAAGGACTCGGAGACCTCAAGGAGCTGCGGGGGGCATCTTGCTAAGTGCCTTTCGAGCGCGTTTAAGAAAACCTGCCACCTGCTCGAACCGCGTGGTCGCCGAATAAGGGAGCCTTATGGAACTCTCCGACACGATTGGGTTGGTGCTGAAAAGCAAGGATGAGAATAGAGTTCTATCGGTAGTGCCTGATCAGTCGGTCTATGAAGCGATCGAGAAGATGGCCGAACACAGCATTGGGGTCTTGCTGGTCATTTCCGAAGGTGTGCTTGTCGGCATTGTGTCAGAGCGCGACTATGCCCGCAAGGTCACCCTCAAGGGAAAGTCCTCGAAGGACACTCAAGTGAAGGAGATTATGACCAGCCCGGTAATCTACGTGAGTCGGAAGCACACCGTAGACGAGTGTATGGCCATTATGACCAAACACCATTTTCGCCACCTCCCGGTCCTTGAGGATAACACCGTGGTCGGAGTCGTTTCGATAGGCGATCTTGTGAAGTGGATTATCTCTGGTCAGGCGCAAACCATTCGGGATCTGGAAGGCTACATTACGGGAGCGTATCCCGGCTAAACGTTCTTTAAGAGCACTCTGCCTATCAAGACTTTCTCGCCATCTGGAAAGACGAAAGACGCCGACCCCGACATCCCCATCCTGAAAGAAGCCAAGGCGGAGTACGCAAAGCTGCAGTAGCAGGGTGGTACATCCCGGAGGCTCTTGTCGCCCCTAAAGCAGAAATTCTCAACTGTTGCTCCCAAAGTGCGCGGTGTACGATCTTCATGTCCCAAATGGATTTCGATTTCCTATCTGCCATAGTTCCTCAGAAAGTCTTTCCGACTGACATCAACAGGTGCTCGAGTATGGGGCCCAAGCTCAGTGCAGGGAAAAAAGTCAACGCTCCGACGATCAGAATCACGCCCACCAGCAGCACGCTGAACAACGGCGTGGTCACCGGAAATGTTCCCAGCGACGGCGGGACATATTTTTTCTTGGCGAGATTGCCAGCAATCGCCAACATGGGAATGATCATGAAGAACCGCCCCACCAGCATGGTCATTGCGCCCGACGTGTTGTACCAGACAGTATTTCCGTTCAGGCCTCCGAAGGCCGAACCGTTATTGCCTGCCATGGATGTGAAGGCGTACAAGATCTGCGTCAAGCCATGAGGACCTGGATTGGTGATGCTGGACGTGCCAAAGCCTTGCACGGAGGAGATCGCCGTAAGCACGAGAATTACGAGAGGAAAAACTAGTGTGACCAGCATTGCCATCTTCACGTCGTAGGCTTCGATCTTCTTGCCCAAATACTCCGGCGTGCGGCCGACCATCAGTCCCGCAATGAACACCGCCAGTACAACGTAGATCAGAATGCCGTACAGTCCTGCGCCCACGCCTCCGAAAACGGTCTCGCTGAGCATGATGTTCGCCAGCGGCACCATTCCACCGAGCGGCGTGTAGGAATCGTGCCAACTGTTGATCGCTCCGCAACTGGCGTCGGTCGTGACGGTCGCAAAAAGTGCGGAGTCGGCGATACCAAACCGGACTTCCTTGCCTTCCATGTTGCCGCCGGGCTGCAACGCGCTCACGCGTTGATCCGCTCCCTTCAGCAGCGGATTTCCACGCGCCTCCGCCCAGTAGGCGGTTGTAACGCCACACAGAAATAAGAAAGCCATTGCGGCCCACACCGCCCAACCATGGCGTTGCGATCCGGTCATCCGGCCCAGCGTGTAGGTCAAGCCCGCGGGGATAAGGAAGATGGAAAGCATCTGCAGATAATTGCTGAGCGGAGTGGGATTCTCGAACGGATGCGAGCTGTTCGCATTAAAGAAACCGCCGCCATTCGTGCCCAGCATTTTGATGGCTTCCTGAGACGCGACCGGACCCTGCGCGATGGTCTGATCGGTTACCGTGTCCATCACCGGCTTACCGTCCTGGCCGACCATTGGCTTCCCATCCGCTCCGGTCTTCTGGACTTGCTGCGGCTCAATCACCTTCACTGTGTCATACGGTTTCAGGTTTTGCACGACTCCTTGGGAGACCAGAGCCAGTGCGTACACGATGCACATCGGCACCAGCAGCCACAGCGTGGCGCGCGTCATGTCCACCCAAAAGTTGCCGATGGTCTCTTTTTCCCGCCGCGCGATGCCGCGAACGAAGGCGATGGCCAACGCGATGCCAACCGCTGCCGATGCGAAGTTGTGATACGCGAGCCCGGCCATCTGGGTGAGATAACTCATCGTGGCCTCACCCGCATAGTTCTGCCAGTTGGTGTTGGTAGTGAAGGACGAGGCTGTATTGAATGCCAGATCCTGAGCGACTGCGCCGAACTTCTGCGGATTCCACGGCAGCCACTGTTGAACTCGCTCAATCAGATACAGAAGCAACATGGAGACGCCGCTGAACATGAGCATGGAGACGGCATACTCCGTCCACCGCATCTCATGATTCTCATCAACGCCCGTTACGCGGTACAGCAAGCGCTCGACTGGTCGCGCCAGCGGATCAAGGAACGTGCGTTCGCGGTTGAAAACCCGGGTCATGAATACACCCAGCGGTTTGGTGACTGCGAAGATCAGCACCAGAAATAGCAATATCTGAATCCAGCCATTCACCATCATCAGAACTTCTCCGGCATCAAAAGCGCGTAAAGCAGGTAGACCATCAATAAAACGCAGACAGCCAGCATGAGGATCGATTCAAGATTCATGACATTTCACCTCAGCGAATTCGATCGCAGAATCGTACGTAGCCGATGGCAAGCAAAAAGAACGCCACCGTCACCGCCGAGAAAATCGCGTCTCGCATAAGAGGTTCCTTTCCGAGCTGCTTCTACGCCACGATCAGAATTTGACCAATATGGCCAGATTAAGCCGGTTCTCGTCCCTCACCAGATCCGGGGTAAAGCCTGGCACCACCGAGCCTGGCGCTCCAGTGTTGCCACCCGGAGGCGTAATGCCGCCTCGTCCCGAGAAATACGGGACGTTCGCCGCCCGATGGTCGAACTCCCAGCGGAAAGTAATGTACTGACTGGGCATGTAATCGAAAGTAGCGGATGCATCCCAAGCCTTGTATGGGTCGCCAGGATTCTCAGTGAAGTAGGGCGTCCCGGAAATGGCGGTTGCACCATTGATCGGCGGCAGCAGCACCAGATAGCGTCCCGGATTGTTAATCTTCCCGCCGCCCAGTGTGAAGCCGTAAAGGTCCCGATGGAACCACAGGCGGTTGTAGACCATGAAGCCCAGGAAGTCCTGCTTGGGTGCGAGGACACGCTGACCCGCGATAATCTGCGTAGAATTGCCTGCGCAGCTCACGCCGCCGCCATGTTCACATCCCATATCGCCGGTGAGCGAGAATGCGGCTCTGCTCAAGAATTTCTCTGGGTTGTCATAGTATTTGTACTCGATGCTGTCGTCGGTGTGATAGCGTATGCGGCCGGGGTTGCCCAGCGTATCCGCACCCAGCATGTACTGGTTGCCCAGGACCTCAAGCTTGCCATTCGGCCGCCACAGGATCTGCCCGCCAATACCCGGCCGGTTGTTGAACCGCCCGTAGGACTGCCATCCATTAATAAACCAGGGCTCAATTTTCAAGTGCTCACTCGGGAAGATCTGCACCCGCACACCATTGAAAAACCATGGCGTGTTCGAGGAGACATACGAGGGTTGATACGCCCAGTTATCGGCGTTGTAGTAGCTGAACAGGCCGATGTAGGACATGAAGATCCCGGCATCGACATTGATCCCGTGCAACGCGTTAAAGTGATATCCGCCGTACGCTTCGGAGAGGTAGCGATAAGCATCGGCAAGGGTCCATTGGCCACGGGCGGGGCTCGCGTCATTGCGCGGAGTCGTCTGTGAATACATGCCAAACTGCGTCATTAATCTGCCGCGCACATTGTCAAAATGGAAATCCCCACCGACCCCGAGCTGGGTCAGCTGGACTTCGTACGCCCGAAACACCTCGCTCGATCCGCCGATGGTGTCATCCTTCGGATGGTTGAAGTCGACAATGTAGTCCACATCGGCTTGTACTTCCGGCGTAAAGAATTTCGTGTCGAACGGCGGCTCCTTCACACGACTGTTGCCGTTGAGCCAGGTCCAGTCGGCAAAGGCAAATGGCTCCGCCTTAGCCGGTTTCGCGGGCGGAGCCACCTGGGGCAGCGCGGCCTCGGCTTCGGGCGGAACGGTGCTCGTAATTGCGGCGCTCGGAGAAATGCCCACCGGTGCACTTGCTTTCGCGGAATGAACCACCGTGCTTGGCTGCTCTGCGGCCTCATGCTGCTTCAGCGCGAGTTCAAGCTGTTCGATGCGTTTCTTCATGGCCGCCAGCTCTTCCACAATCTCTTGCTCGCTTTGCTGACTCGCCGCGCTCGTCTGTTGGTTCGGTGGCACTGCGGTAACTCCCGGTACATCATTGGGTGTATGTTGGCCATGCATCGGGATGGTCAGCAACGCCGCCGCGGCCACGATGAAAGCCGCCCGCTTTGTGGTTTCTACTGCAGACTTATGCAAATCATTTCTGGAATTCATGATTATCAGTTCTCCACGTCGCTTAACTGGATTGAACTTCGCGAAGTAAATCCTTATCGGTCGCGGCGAGAGCTTCTCTTCTCGGAGAAGGGCGGCAAGAAAGCGCAGCATGAAAAGCACTGCTCCTGCACACAAGAATGTGAGGACGAGTTTCATTCTGACTGCCCGGGCACAATTGTCAGGAGGACGCCGCGAAAGTCATTTGACAACTGCTGATATAAAAATGGGCTAAAGGGTTCGTAAAGACTTCGTAAAGGTCACCGCCTTGTTACCTGGCCGGAAACCTAGCAGCCCCAATCCGCCTCGCCAGGCTTGGCGAAATACTGCCGATTGGCTTGCTCTCCCTCGGACGTCGCCGCCAGTTCCAGCAGCGTGAGCCGGGCAGCCCCGATCATCAGCTTGCGCTCGTTTTGGGGAGCCTGCTCCCAGGAAACATCTGCTTGCCGGCTGGCGTGACCGTGGAAGTCATGGGCGAGAGCCTCATGGTAATGATGAAAGAGTTTTGCCAAATCTTCCGCGCATACGTTATGAATCGGCGACATAAAATCCTAGCCTTTCTTTATGACTTCAGTGAGTTACTGATACGCGCCTGACTTATTTCCAATCGCGGTCATTTCTTGGATGGCGTCCGGACTTTTCCAGCGCAGCCGGGTCCGAAACCCAACCAAAAGCACCATGTTTACGATCGCAGGCATGACGATTTCTTTTTGCTGTCTCCCAACTCACCTCATTGGCAACGCTTTGATCTCTCTATATCGTTTGTGCTTTGCAGACCAACATTCGGCCCTGGCTTAAGGCGAGGTTATGCAGTGGCGTACCCCGGGACGTCTCGGCAATGGTTTACTTGTGGAAACCCTTTATCGGCTGCACTGGCGGTTGAGTTAGTTCTTTAACGTCCAGCTTCCCATCATTTTTCTTATCCAACCTGTCGAATTCGGCTGCCATAAACTTCATGAACTCTTGCTTGGATACCTTGCCCTCACTATCCTGGTCCATCAGGGGCAATAACTGCCGCACCTCAGGCTCCCCCTTTGCAACATTGTCCTGGGCTTTTGGGGTTGCTGTCTTTTGAGCTACGGCGCCAGTTCCTACCATTGCGAGCAACGCTGCGACGGAGAAGAGAACTGCCCATCTCTTAAACACGGCGAACCTCCACGGAACGAAGTTTGATTGCGAACCATTGGACATGAACAGACATAAAATTCTCATAAAACGAACATAAAGGGTTCATAAGGAGCTTATGATGACGGGCAAGATCGGGTGATTGTGTTTGCCGGGTCGGCGGCCAAATAAGCAGTGACTCTAGTGCAAAGAAAATCAACTCCCCGGCTCGAAGCGGTATCCGACCCATGGTTCGGTAACGATGTAGCGCGGTGAGGAGGTTTCCGGTTCTAACTTCTTTCGCAACTGGCCGACGACTACGCGAAGATTCTCGACTTGTTCCATACTCTGGCCGCGGCCCCAGATTGCGCTCAGCAGCGTGCGATGGGTAACCACCTTGCCGGGATAGCGCGCCAGGTAGGCCAGCAGATCAAATTCCTTCGGAGTAAGATGCACTTCGCGACCACATACCCCGACTTTGTGGGCAGCCAGATCGATCCGGAAATCACCGATCTCAATCGGCAATGCTTGCCAGTTTTCGCCAGCCGGGGCGCGGCGTAGATTGGCTCGTATACGAGCCAGCAGTTCCTCGAACCCAAACGGCTTGGTGACGTAGTCGTCGGCGCCAGCATCCAGAGC
The DNA here is from genome assembly GCA_963838905.1 of uncultured Acidobacteriota bacterium. GTDB lineage: Bacteria > Acidobacteriota > Terriglobia > Terriglobales > Acidobacteriaceae > JABDBE01. Next base: position 69,030 of record CAWITE010000007.1, on the reverse strand, counting down.
CTGCACTTTGGACTCTTCCTCGCCCCTAACTGAAAGAACGATAATTGGAATCTGTGTTCCCGTCCGCACTCGCCGGCACAACTCCAACCCATCCATATTGGGCATCGAGAGATCAGTGATCACGAGATCCGGGGTCCAGTCTTTCATGATCTCGAGCGCGGTCTCGCCGTCATTCGCCGCGCGAATGTCATAGCCCTGGCTGGAGAGAGTGGTCCGCAGCACACGCGTGATCTGGGGCTCATCGTCCACTACGAGAATGCGGCGATGCTCGCTCATGAGGGGATCAGGAGGGCTCCTGCGTAACAATATATTCGTCCACCGGGGGGCACATCTCCCAGGAACTTGTTAATGGCAGTGTGAAGTCCAGATATTTCTCCAACGCGAGTGGCCGATCGTCCGAACACAACTTGAGTGACACATTTTTCGCGAACGAAGCCAGCCACCACCTCGGCCAGCTGCTACCCTTCGGTTTGGTTATGTTTGCGCGTCAGCCTTCACTCAACATGCCGAACGTTTTGCCAACACCGACGCTTAGCCAAGGAAAAGCTTGCTGAACACACCAAACTCCGTCCTCGGGTCGGCCTCTTCCAGCCATGCTCGGAGTTTTGGGCACGGCGGCTATTGTCGTTAAGCAGATCGAAATTGTCGATGATCCTCTATCTTCCGAAGAGCAATCGTTCCAGCACGGGACCGAGGGCCAAGGCAGGAAGATAGCTCAGAGCCACCATGGTTATCAGACAGGTAGTGAGCAGGACACCGAACAACAAAGAATGGGTCGGAAGAGTTCCTGACGAAGAAGGGGTATTTCTCTGACTACCGAATTGAGATGCCAAGGCCAATGCAGGAATCGCCAAGCCGAACCTGCCCACCATCATAGCTAAGGCTGTGGTGAGGTTATAAAACGGAGTGTTCGCACTCAGACCGGCGAAGCTTTGGCCATTGTTGGCGAAGCAAGATGTATAGGCAAACAGAATCTCAGTAAAACCGTGCGGGCCGCCGTTGGTCGTCAGACCGGACAGGCCCGCTCTGGTAGTCAGGGCAATCGCTGTAAGCGGGAGGACGACCAGCGGTGCAGCCAAAGCGTAGAGCATGATCATTTTGTTCTCGCATGGTCCTATCTTCTTCCCCAGATATTCAGGCGTGCGACCGACCATGAGTCCCGCAAGAAATACGGCGATCGCAGCAGCCATGACCATGCTGTAAAGACCAGTGCCCAGACCTCCGAATACGAGCTCTCCGAGCAGCATGTTTATCAGCAAGACCATGCCACCGAGCGAGGTGTAACTGTCGTGCATGGAGTTGTTTGATCCCGTGGCCGTGTTTGAAGTAACGACCGCTGTGAGGGTCGAGCCGCCGATGCCGAAGCGCACCTCTTTCCCTTCCATGTTTCCGCCAGATTGGAGAGAACTATTTTGGAAGTCCACAGCCCCGAAGCGAGGATCTCCCTGTTGTTCAAAGTGGTGTACGAAGACCAGTCCGCAGACGAACAGAAACACCATCACGCGATAGAAAAGCCATCCCTGTCGAGGCTGGCCAACCATCCTGCCGAAGGTATTGGTCAATGCCGCGGGCAAGAGCACGATCCCCAACATTTCGATGAAGTTTGTGAGCGCCGTGGGGTTCTCATACGGATGCGCCCCATTCGCGTTGAAGAAACCGCCGCCATTCGTTCCGAGATTCTTGATGATCTCGAGAGCCGCTACCGGGCCCTGCGGTATGACCTGCCGGGCGCCCTCGACGGCAGTGGCCACCGCATAGTTGTGGAAGTTCATCGGAACGCCCTGCCAGACGAGCAGCAAGGCGCCGATCAATGCTCCCGGCAACAAAATCCAGAGCAAGGCACGTGTAACATCAACCCAAAAGTTGCCGAGCGTGTCGGAGAGCTGCCGGGAAAGGCCGCGAATGAATGCAATGCCCACGGCCAGCCCCGCGGCGCCAGCCAGGAAGTTCTGTGCGCAGAGCCCTACCATCTGGCTGAAATAGCTCATTGTGTTCTCGCCCGTGTAGGCCTGCCAAGTGGTGGTTGTCGAGAAACTGATCGCAGTATTCAGGGCCAGGTCTGGGGATAACGGCGTGGTGTGGTACTGAGGGAAGAACCAGGGAAGAAACTGCTGCAGTCTGAGGACGGCATACAAGAGAAGCGTACCGGCCAAACCAAAGAGAATGAGACACGTCGCGTACTCCTTGCTGGGCATTTCCACATTAGGATCAACTGCCGTGATGCGATAGATAAGCTGCTCAACCGGAAGGCATAAACGATCGAGCAGAGTACGTTGCCCGGAAAAGACCCGCTCCATGTACCCGCCCAAAGGCTCCACCAGGATGGTGACGATGGCTAGAAAAAACCCGTATTGAATTACGCTGTAGAGATCCACCAATCCTACTTAGGAGCAGTCAGACCAGGTCGTCGTCAAAACAGTTACCGGGTCCCGGAACGCGGATAGGGTCGCCGATCGCCCCGCTTCGAAGCATTCTAGTACTTGCGTCAGCGTGGCAACTAACCCGAAAACAAACGAAAAAGGAGACAGACAATTATTGCGACGATTTATTTCTCAGCTGTTTCTTATCTCGTAGTAGTTGTTGAAACAGTGCAATGCGAAATAGTACACCCATCGAACAAGAAGTAACATGCTGCTCGCTGCCCACACAACTGAAGCCGAACACTGCGAACTTTTTCATGGCGGTCACAACCATTCATTACACAGGTCGAATCTGGAAATCAATCCAAATTGGGGGCACCGTTCCGCGACTATGACCGATCCAGGCAAGAATAATTCTCAGCATCAATGCGGCCAGACTCGAAACTGTCATGTAAATCCTGCAATTGCAATTGCGAGCATACAGGGATCACGAGAAACTGTAGGTCTTCGCCATTCGCATTCCATAGAGAAACAGCACGAGTCTCACTCTCAGCTATCTCGCAAGACTTGCCCCACACTGTGGATCCACCTCATTGCGTCGGAGGAGTCATACGCGGTTGGGATAAATAGACTAAGGAGGAGCGAGGTTGAGCAGCCGGGCCGGCGGAGCTCCGACTCGTGATGCTATACTCCGGCTTGCACACGGGACGCAAGTGTGATCGCTACGATGGCGGCGCAGGTGCGGGTTCATGTCGGAAGCGGCATATGGTAAGGGCATAGCGGCGATTCCGCAGTCTTTCCCCAAGGAAGACATCGCGGTTGATATGCGGGAACCGGTCGCACTTCAGCCCCTGGATTCCGCGCCGTTACACCGTCTTGGCGAGTGGGCAGCCACCGCCATCTGCGGCAACGACATAACCTCCTCGTGCCTTTACGTCGCGGCCCTCAGTGCCGTTTATGCCGGAAAATATGCGCCCTTATGCCTGCTGTTGGTGGGGGGCGTCCTTTATCTGTACCGCTGGATCTACGCTGAAGTCGGCGACGCCCTTCCGCTGAACGGCGGCGCCTACAACTGCCTGCTGAACACGACCAGTAAGTTCCGCGCGTCCATGGCGGCTTGCATGACTATCCTTATCTTACATGGCAACAGCCGTAATCTCCGCCACCGAAGCCGTGCACTACAGCGGGAATCTGTTCCCTGGGCTGCCTACGCTGCAAGTCACCGTCGGACTGCTCGCCATGTTCGCGGCATTAAGCATTGTAGGCATTACCGAATCCGCGGTTGTCGCCATCGCAATTTTTGTCTTTCACATCTTCACCCTAATCTGTTTCTGCGTCGTCGGCGGCTATTTTATCCTTCGCGACCCCTCGATGCTGGTTGCGAACTGGAGGGCGCCCTCGGAACATCATATCGGTGTCGCACTCTTCTTTGGCTTCGCGGCTGCACTTCTGGGCATTAGCGGTTTTGAAAGCTCATCAAATTTCATCGAGGAACAGAAGGAAGGCGTTTTCCCAAAGACCCTGCGCAACATGTGGGTAGCGGTCACCATCTTCAATCCACTGATTTGCCTGCTGGTGCTAGGCGTTCTACCTATCGCTGCAATGCAAGAGCACGGCGAGGACCTGCTCGCGTTTTCTGGCGCCCGGATGGCTGGAACCTGGTTTGGAAGAATGGTCTCCATCGATGCGGCAATTGTCCTATCGGGAGCTCTGCTGACTGCCTTTGTGGGGACAACGGGGTTGGTAAAGAGGCTGGCACTTGACCGCTGCCTGCCTCAGGCCCTGCTCAAGGAGAATCAATGGCGTCACACCAGCCACCGCATCATCATTGCGTTCTTCCTGCTGTGCGCCTCCATTCTCTGGATTACTCAAGGTCATGTCCAGACCTTGGCCGGCGTTTACACAATCTCGTTCCTTGGCGTGATGGCGCTCTTCGCTATCGGGAACATTCTTCTCAAGATCAAGCGCAGTGAACTGCCACGCCACTATCGTGCTGGCTGGCTTACGGTACTGATTGCACTTGCGGCTACCTTGGTCGGTCTGATCGGCAACGTGGCTTTAAACCCGCGCTACTTCTGGGTTTTCTTAGCTTATTTCCTGCCAACCGCCGGAGTCGTCACCATCATGCTGTGGAGGACCAGCATCCTGAAAGTGTTGCTGTTTACGCTCCGCGCGACGTTCAAGACAATGAGGACGTACAACCTCAGAGTCAGCCGGGCCATCATGCGCAGAATCGATGAAATCAACAGCCTCGGAATTGTCTTTTTCACTAGCGGAGACAGCCGGAAGTCGCTCAACGATGCCATGCTCTACGTGCGCAACAACGAGCAGACGAAACGACTCCGAGTGGTTCACGTCTACGAAAAGGAGGGCGACATTCCGCCGCAGCTATCTCATGATCTCGCTTTCCTCGACGAGGTCTACCCGGAAATCAAGATTGAGTTCATCACGGTGCGTGGCAGGTTCGGTCCCGAAATGATCGAACGGCTGAGCCATGATTGGCGTATCCCCAAGAACTATATGTTCATTGGCTCCCCTTCCGGCCGCTTTCCTTATCGCATATCCGAACTCGGCGGAGTTCGCCTCATCATATGAAGACGAGCAAACGCAGCCCATGGTGCGTTGCCATTTGAAACGGCAAATCACAGACGGCTAAACAAGACCCACCAACCACGTTTGCCACTTGAACCGTTTATGGATTGATGGCCGACAAATCGGGAACCCGGTTGTTGTTCGAATCCACGACCCAAATCTGTTGCTCGTCCGGTGGGGCGGTGCGGTGTTCGCGCCGATTAGTGTTGTAAGATCGCCGTTTCGCTCATTGACCTTAGGCAGGCAATTCCCAACTTGTGTCATGGCTGATTTCGACAAATTACGCGGCTTTTCCTAAATTTCTGGTTATTATTTTTGCATGTGGCAGTCTGCGTGTGTGCTTTTCTTTGCGATCATAGTGGGAGCACCTCAGGCGAGTGCTCAGACTTGCGGCTCCAATGCGCAAAGCCCGATTGCTACGGATCGGCCCCAGATCACAAGTTCGAGTATTGTCGTGCCATGTGGAAGTCTGCAGTTTGAGAATGGTTTTCAGGAGACCAGCAATGGAGGCCAGCAGACCTTCGATTTCCCGGAGACAGCAGTACGACTTGGTATCGCCAGCAAGACCGAGCTTCGTTTTGGGGTCCCGGACTACTTTTACAATTTTTACGCCGCACCCACATTCGGCAGCGGATTTGGCGATTTGAGTCTGGGCCTCAAACAGCAGCTCGGGCCAACACTTGGCGGCTTTGACGTTTCGCTCATACCGTCGGTGAGTCTTCCCACCGGAGCGAACCTCATATCAAGTCATGGCTATGATCCGACCGTCCAACTGCCTTGGTCGCGTTCGCTGACAAAGAACTGGACAGTTGCTGGAATGTTCTCGATTATGTGGCCAACCCAGGGACCACGGCGAAATTTGACGGGCCAATCTAGCGTGTATTTTGACCGGCAGCTTACGAAGCTCTGGGACGCCTACATCGAATATTCCGGTTCCTTCCCCCAACGCGGCGGTCCGCAGAACGTGATCGATTTCGGCACGGCATACAAGATCACGCCGCATCAACAGTTCGATTTTCATTGCAACTTCGGTCTGTCGGCAGCAACAGCCGATCACTCGATCGGAATTGGCTATTCCGTGCGCTTCCAGGTTTTTCGATCCAGGTAACGTCCCCATCCTGATGAAGAAACGGATGGACGAGGAGGTCGCCAGAGCTAGAGCTACGCAGGAGGTCGGTGTTTGGCAATGTGACCACTTCAACTGGCGTAACAGTGCGCCGTGAAAAGGCGCTGGACTTCAGCGGATGCAACTCCTGCCCGGGAACTGGCCTGCACGCTCGCCGGAAATGCCTACGATGGATGCCCTGTCCTCTGCCTTCTTAACCAGTCAACGATAAGCCGAGCATCGAACCTGACCGCCGTACCGACGCGGAAGCTCGGAATGCGCCCAGCCTTGGCCAGTTTGAACACCGTCTTCGGACTGATGTTCAGCACCTCGGCCAACTGCTTCGCCGTCAGGGCACCCTTTGCAGAGCGGAGAAGCTTCCTCGTGAGTGTCAAGGTTTCCAGGGCCTCGACTTCGGCCCGTTCCTCAATCGTCAGCCTGGTGTGTCTCCTGTGGGTCTTTCTCTCCGTCATCGCTCCCCTCCAAACGTGGCGTTGACCTTCGCGCGTGTAGCTTGGCTGCGGGACGGCTTCAGGTAGCGCATCGTGCTCTCTATATCGGAGTGCCCGAGCCATTGCTGCACAGTGCGCAGATCCACTCCGGCCCACAAATGCCAAGTTGCGAACGTCGCCCTGAACTTGTGAAGCCAGAAGTCTTCCTTCTTGAGCTTCGCACGCTCAGCGCACGCTTTTAGACAATCGAGGAAATCTAACTTCGGTCTGCAGCCTGCGGTCGGGAAAACCAACGTGCAAGCTTTGTTACGCCCAATCTTTGCTGCTTGCAGGCTCACCACCAGCTTCTCTGGAATCGGAATCTCCCGTTCCTTGTACGCCTTCGGTGTCCAATTGAATTGCGGCTTGTGACTCACCCGCACGGTATGCTGGGCGAGGTTAACATCCGACCAGCATGTATGCATTACTTCCTGCTCGCGCATCCCGGTCATCAGGAAGAACTCGAACCACAGCCGTTCCTTCGCATCGCAAGCCGCAAACAGCGTATCCAGCTCGGCCCGTTCGTAGACATCGGCTTCTTCCTCAACGTACCTGGGCCAGTCATCCTTCTTGACCAGTCCCGTGACGCCCTGCGATCGCAGGAAGCCCAGCACGTTTGAGAACTTATTGTGGACGGACCTCGGAGCTTGCTCCTTCTCGTCCCGCAAGAATGCCGAGAACTTCAGCAAATCTCGGCGCTCGATATGTTCCAGATAAAGCTTCGGACAGGACTCGGTGAAGTACGTCAGTGCGGTCGAGTATGCTGCGTGCGTCTTCGGCTTCTTGCTCAGCCGTGTTTCCTCAAGGTATTCAGTGACCGCCGCTGCAAGTGAGCGGTGACCGTTGCCATTCGGCCCAACACCGGGCACAACTTCTACACCAGCTGCGGCTGCATTCAACTCGAATGTCTTCCGTTGGCACTGGGTCTGAGCATCAACGCCATTCTTGCCGACGCTCAACCGGACACGTTTGCCGTCCCGCCGCCAGTCCAAGTAATAAGCGCCCTCTGGGTGCCGTTCCTCTTTTCCATCGACCCGCACGACATCTTGCTTAATTCGGCCGTTCGGTGAGATCACGGCGGGACAGTAGCGAGGACCGGCTGTGGTCTGGATGTATTTGGTGAGATTTACCTTGACTCTGCGCAAGGGGCTTCCTCCACTTGTGGTATGAGTGTAGGTAGGAGCCCACTGCAACTGCTAGATTACAAAAGTAATGGCGGAGAGAGAGGGATTCGAACCCCCGATACCCGTTAAGGTATACACGCTTTCGAGGCGCGCGCCTTCAGCCACTCGGCCATCTCTCCACTTGAATTGAAACTACTTCAATCAGAATAGCAAATCATCGGACGGTTCCGCTTGCCTCCCGCCCATCGAGGAGCTATGTGGTTTGTGTGTGAAAAAGAGGCACGGCGATCTTTTCAACGTAAATCCGCAACTCAAACTGGCCCAACCGATGGTTTGGATTCTCACTTTCGTGGTCGGTGTGGGCAGGTTCTCTCACTGCGTTGTTACCAGCGGAGAAATCATTTCTGCCATTCTCATGGGCAAGATATCGACGGGCGCTTACATGAAATGGCTACTCAACCCAACATCGGGAAACATTGTCGACGGAGTGATCATTGTCAGCATCTTGAACTATGGGCAGGTACGCGACATCTGATCGTTCCTGATATCGACACAGAAACGCTTTGTCGCTGGACATCATCCAAGGTGAGATCATAAATGAAAAGACCAACATCGCGGCAGGAAATTCATCGGCAGCCTCGTGGCAAACCGAAGACCGTCAATGTGCAATCTCCTTCTGGAGAATAGCATGGTTAAATTCGCGTCGATCCGCGAAACGAGTGGTATTTCCAGCATAGGCTCGCTTGGTAATTAGATCGTTGTGGTGTCGCATCGTGATCTTGGCCGTTTAGACTAACTGTCATGTCGAAGATCCCCGATGTAATCGTGATTGGCGCAGGAGCGGCGGGACTCGCAGCGGCTAGCGAGTTGGGACGCGCCGGGCTGTCTGTCGCAATTCTCGAAGCGCGTGACCGGATCGGCGGCCGGATGTTTACTCTGCGCGATCCGGTTTACCAGGCTCCGATCGAGCTTGGGGCTGAGTTCATTCACGGGTTGCCGCCTGAGATCTGGCAGCCTCTCCAGGCTCGAAATATAAGGGTGACAGAAGTAACGGGTGAACCGTGGTGCTTTCACGAAGGCCGGCTGTCCACTTGCGAGTTTTTCTCCCAGGTCGATGACATCCTCGAGCAGATGGATGCGCGTTCCCCCGATGAATCGTTTCTGACCTTTTTGAAGCGCTGCTGCAAGGAGTCAAAAGGCAATCCAGAACACCGTAGGGCGGAGGAGCGGGCTTTGGCTTATGTCACTGGCTTCAATGCTGCGGACCCGGATCGAGTCGGCGTGCATTGGTTAGTCCAAGGGATGCGAGCGGAGGAGAAAATCGAAGGGGATCGGGCGTTCCGCTCCGCAAACGGATACGAAGATTTGCTCCAGATCTTCCGCGAGGAATTGTCCCAGGCCGATGTCGACATCCAAACCGAAACTGTGGTCGACTCTGTGGAGTGGACCCAAGGACGCGCGGAGATTACGGCCCACCGAGCCAGCGAACGTCAAAACCTTTCAACCGGGTGCGTGCTCGTGACGCTGCCGCTGGGTATTTTGCAGGCCTCTGTCGAAGCCAAGGGTGCGGTGCGGTTCACTCCGGAATTACCTCGCGTAAAGCTGGAGGCACTCAAGAAGTTGGAAATGGGCAAAGTAATGCGGGTAACTCTCCGCTTTCATCATCGCTTCTGGGACACTATTTCTGCAGCCGGCAATGAACGCAAGACACTCTCCGAAATGGGTTTTCTGTTTTCTGAAGATGAGTGGTTTCCCACCTGGTGGACAACCATGCCCAAGAAACTGCCGATTATTACCGGGTGGGCTCCTTTCCGCTGTGCCGAGCGGCTATCCTGCAACAGCCGCAGGTTCGTTGTTGAACAATGTTTGCGGGCGCTCGGCACGCTGCTCCATGTTGCATCAGAGCAGCTTGCGCAATTGCTGGATGCCGCCTACTTTCATGATTGGCAGAACGATCCGTTTTCTCGCGGGGCTTATAGTTATGGCTCGGTCGGCGCGGATGGCGCGCAACAGGCATTGGCAGCTCCCGTAGAGAATACTTTGTTTTTTGCCGGTGAAGCCACGGATACGACCGGACACAACGGAACTGTCCATGGCGCGATTGCAAGTGGGCGCCGTGCAGCGCAGGAGATCCTGCTTGGTTTTCACTAAGAGAGCCTTACAAATTGAGAAAAGGAGTCTTCGACCGCCCGGGAGGAATCCAGGATAAATGTCCCAGCAACCTCAGCCCATTGTCTGGCCCGGCCGTCCTTATCCCTTAGGATCGACATGGGACGGTGAGGGTGTCAACTTCGCGCTCTACTCGGAGCATGCAGAGAAAGTAGAACTTTGCCTGTTCGACATTTCCGGGAGACGTGAGACCCTTCGCGTCCCGCTTCCCGAGCAAACCGACATGGTCTGGCACGGCTACCTGCCAGAAGTGCGGCCAGGTCAGTTGTACGGATATAGAGTGTTCGGTCCTTACGCTCCGGAACAAGGCCATCGTTTTAATCATCACAAACTCTTGCTCGATCCTTATGGCAAGCAGATTCAGGGGACGATTCGGTGGAGCGACTCCCAATTCGGGTACCGGGTAGGACACAAGCAGGAGGATCTGTCTTTCGACCGCCGAGACGATGCTGCCGGAATGCTGAAGAACCGGGTTATCGACTCCGCCTTCACCTGGGGAGCAGACGCACCTCCCAAGATCCCTTGGCACGAGACTTTGATCTACGAGCTGCACGTAAAAGGATTCACCATGTGCCATCCCGACGTTCCCGCCCAGTTGCGCGGGACGTATGCGGGATTGGCCACAGCACCCGTGATCGAATACCTCACCCGCCTCGGAGCGACCTCGGTCGAGCTCATGCCGGTACACAGCTTCGTGGACGACCGCCGACTCGTGGAACGTGGTCTGCGCAACTATTGGGGCTATAACTCTATCGGGTTTCTTGCGCTTGAGCCGCGATACATGGCAACCAGCTCAATCCGCGAATTCAAGACCATGGTTAAGACGTTGCATTCGGCGGGACTGGAAGTGATTCTCGACGTTGTCTATAACCACACTGCCGAGGGCAACCATCTGGGTCCCACGCTTTCGCTCAAGGGCATCGACAATAGCACTTACTACCGCCTGATGCCCGATAATCCGCGCCATTACAGGGATTACACAGGCACCGGAAACACCTTGAACATGCGCCATCCTCGTGTGCTGCAGCTGATCATGGATAGTCTGCGTTACTGGGTTCTTGAGATGCACGTGGATGGCTTTCGCTTCGACCTTGCTGCCACTCTCGCCCGGGAACTTCATGAGGTCGATCGCCTGGGCGCTTTCCTCGACATCATCCATCAGGATCCTGTGCTTTCCCAGGTCAAGTTGATTGCCGAACCCTGGGACCTTGGCGAAGGAGGATATCAGGTCGGAAACTTCCCCGTGGGTTGGGCCGAATGGAACGATCGCTATCGGGATACGGTGCGTTCTTATTGGAAGGGTGATGGAGGACTTCTGGGGGACCTGGCTTATCGCATTACCGGTTCGAGCGATCTGTACGCGCACAGTGGCCGGCGTCCCTACGCCAGCATCAACTTTATTACCGCGCATGACGGTTTCACATTACAGGATCTCGTCAGCTACAACCAAAAACACAACGAAGCCAACGGCGAAGACAATCGGGATGGCAACAACGACAATCGCAGCTGGAATTGCGGGGTGGAGGGTCCCACCGACGATCCTCAAATCCAGGCGCTGCGCGCCAAGCAAAAGCGGAATCTGCTGGCAACCCTGCTGCTGTCCCAGGGCGTGCCCATGATATATGCGGGAGATGAAATCGGGCATACGCAGGTGGGAAACAACAATGCTTACTGCCAGGACAGTCCGATCAGTTGGCTAAATTGGAATTTGCAGCCTCAAGATCGTGACTTGCTGGCGTTCGTTCAGCGCATGATTAGCCTCCGGAAGAGGCATCCCATATTCCGGCGTCGGCATTTTTTTCAGGGCCGTCCGATTAAGGGTGCAACTGTAAAAGATGTGCTTTGGCTCAATCCCAGCGGCAATGAGATGACCGAGGAAGAGTGGCGCGATCCTTCGCTTCACTGTCTGGGAATGTTTCTCTCCGGCCAGGGACTGGATGAGACCGATGAACGCGGACGAAAACTTGGGGACGAAAACTTCCTCGTTCTTCTGAACGGCCACCACGAAGATGTTGGATTTGTCTTGCCGGCACTTCGCGCCGGTACCCGCTGGAGCGCATGGATGGATACTTCTCGAGAAGCTGGTCTGCGCTCCGTCGAAACCTACGACGCGGGCACACCCTATCCACTACAGGCGCGGTCCATGGTCGTGTTGCTGGAACGTCGCGGCAACGGCAAAAAGGAAGAATCAAGTGAAGCGACGCTATAGCATGCCGTTCGGCGCCGAGTGCCGCGACGACGGAAGCGTACGCTTTCGACTGTGGGCTCCGGCAGCGCGCCAGGTTGATGTTTGCGTCGCCAACGCGAACGGATTCATGCGATTTGCTTTAGACCATTGCGACGAGGGTTGGTTTGAACTTGTCACCGATGCGGCCAAGCCCGGGAGTCGATACTATTTTCGGATTGACGGCGAGCGCGAAGTCCCCGACCCAGCCTCCCGCTTTCAACCTCGGGATGTGCATGGGCCCAGCGAAGTGATCGATCCCCTTGCCTTCGATTGGAATGATCGCAGCTGGCGTGGACGCCGATGGGAAGAATCGGTCATCTATGAACTGCATGTCGGAGCTTTCACGCCATCCGGGACGTTTTCAGCGGTGCGAGATCGGCTCGACTACCTCGCGGATCTGGGAATTACTGCGGTGGAGTTGATGCCAGTTGCTGCGTTCCCCGGCGAGCGCAATTGGGGCTACGACGGCGTCTTCCCATTCGCTCCCGATCGTGTTTACGGCCGACCCGAAGATCTCAAAGAGTTGGTTCAACGCGCCCACGGGCGCGGAATCATGGTTGTCCTCGACGTCGTGTACAACCACTTTGGCCCTGAAGGAAATTATCTTAGGTCTTACGCGCCACAATTCTTTACTGATCAACACCGTACCCCATGGGGAGATGGCATTAATTTCGATGGTCCCGAAAGCCGAGCCGTCCGAGATTTCTTCATCCACAACGCACTCTACTGGCTGACCGAATATCATTTCGACGGCCTTCGTCTCGACGCGGTCCACGCCATTATCGATGACTCGACCCCACACATCCTCACGGAATTGGCTGATGCGGTCCGGAGTTCCGTCGAGCCCGATCGCCATGTCCACCTCATTCTGGAAAACGACCTCAATCAGGCCCGCTATCTTAAACGCGAGGAGTACTGCCAGCCCAAGTGGTACAACGCTCAGTGGAATGACGATATTCACCACGCCTTACATGCGCTAATCACGGGTGAACGCGACGGCTATTATTCAGACTATGCGGAACGCCCTCTCGATCAATTGGGCCATTGCCTGGTAGACGGATTCGCGTATCAAGGCGAAGTTTCCGCGTACCGGAATGGTCAACCACGTGGTGAGGCTACCAAGGGCTTGCCGCTCACCGCCTTTGTCTCCTTTCTTCAGAATCATGACCAGATCGGAAACCGTGCCTTCGGAGAGCGAATCATTAACATTGCAGACTGTCGTGCCCTGCGCGCGGCGACCGCGATCCTCTTGCTCGCGCCCTCCCCCCCACTTCTCTTCATGGGCGAAGAGTTTGGAGCTGAAACGCCATTCCTCTTTTTCTGCGATTTCGAAAAGGATCTCGCTGCGGCAGTCACCGAGGGTCGGCGAAACGAATTCTCCCATTTTGCCAGGTTCAATGATCCGGCGAAACGCGAGCGGATTCCCGATCCCAACGATGCCAGGACGTTTGAGGCATCGCGACTCAACTGGAGCGTGATTGCGGAACCGCGTCATGAAGAGTGGCAGCGCGTCTATCGCGACTTATTGAACTTGCGGCGTCAGTACGTCGTCCCGCGCCTTTCCATGACGTGCGCGGTAAATGCGAACTATGAAGTCAAAGGACGTCGAGGTCTCACCGCATGCTGGAAGTTTCCTGACGACTCAGAACTCATTCTGATGGCAAATTTCGGCCCCGATTCGGTCTCAGGTCTGACTCCTGCCAGCTCGAAGGTTATCTATGTCAGCGAAGAAGTGAGCGCCAGTACTTTGAGAGAGGGGACACTGCCGCCTTGGTCCGTGGTGTGGTTTCTGCAATCATGAAATCGCCGTCGTCCATTCCGCTCGCGACTTACCGCCTGCAACTTAATCGCGACTTCACCTTCGTCCAGGCCACGGCGATCGTTCCGTACCTTTCCACGCTTGGCATCAGTCACTGCTATGTTTCACCGATTTTAAAGGCTCGGGCTGGCAGTATGCATGGGTACGACATCGTCGACCATAACTCGCTCAATCCTGAAATCGGGAGCCCGGAAGAGTTCGATCGTTTTGTCGCAACTCTTCACGAACATGGCATGGGATTGATACTCGACATCGTGCCCAATCACATGGGCGTCATGGGGAATGACAACGCATGGTGGCTCGACGTTCTTGAGAACGGCGAATCCTCCGTCTACGCGAGCTTTTTCGATATTGACTGGAATCCGATCAAAGCCGAGCTCCACGGAAAAGTGCTGATTCCGGTTCTGCACGATCATTACGGCGTGGACCTGGAGAGCGGGGAACTGAAGCTCGTCTTTCGCGTTGACCGGGGCGAGTTCGACGTGTCCTACCGCGGTCATCGCTTTCCCGTTGATCCCCGCGAGTATCCTCGGATTCTGAAGCATTGCACGGACACGCTCGCGGCAGACCGCAGCGAACAGAATCCGGATTCGCTGGAGTTTCAGAGCCTGATTACCGCTTTCAGCCATTTGCCGGCGAGATACGAGGTGAGTGCGGATCGCATCGCCGAGCGCAATCGCGACAAGGAAATCCACAAGCACCGGCTAGTGGAGTTGTGCTCGCGATCGCCCGAAATCGTCGCCTGCATCCAGCAAGCCATCGACAGGATAAATGGGACAGCCGCGGATCCCGCAAGCTTCGAGGAGCTCCACGGACTCATTAAAGCGCAAGCGTTCCGGTTGGCCAACTGGAGAGTAGCGTCTGACGACGTCAACTATCGGCGCTTTTTCGATACCAACGATCTGGCTGGCATTTGCGTGGAGAACGCGGCGGTCTTTCAAGCAACCCACCGGCTGGTTCTCGGCCTGATGGCAGAGGGCAAAGTGGATGGCTTGCGCATCGATCATCCTGACGGCCTCTACAATCCAGCTCAATATTTTGAGCGACTCAACAGCAGCATCTCCGAGGCCACAAAGAGCGCGGAGAGCGGATCGCGCTATGTGGTCATCGAGAAAATTCTTTCGGGCGCCGAACGGCTACCTGCCGAGTGGCCGGTGTGCGGCACTACAGGCTACGACTTCGCCAATCTCCTTAACGGAGTATTCGTAGACTCAGCGGCTGCTGTGAGTTTGGATCGCGTTTACCGAAACTTCATCGATGACGAAATCGATCTCGATGACCTCGCATACGACTGTCGCATGCTGGTCATGCGGTTTGCCCTGGCCAGCGAACTCAGCGTGCTTGCGAGTCAACTCAGCCGTATTGCGCTTTCTAAGCGGCGCACCTGCGACTTCACGCTCAACAGCCTGCGCGACGCATTGGCGGAAGTGGTCGCGTGCTTCCCGGTATACCGTACCTACGTCAGCCCCTCCGGCATTTCAGACAAAGACGTGCGCTATATCCGTAGTGCTATCGCCTCAGCAAAATGGCGAAGTCCGGCCGCTGATACTAGTATCTTTGACTTCATAAGCAATGTTCTTCTGACCACCATCGCCGAAGGGCAAGACACTGCCTACAAAAATGCAGTGACGACCTTCGCCATGAAGTTCCAGCAGTTCACCGGCCCCGTGATGGCCAAGGGCCTGGAAGATACGGCCTTTTACCGTTACAACCGCCTGGTCTCGTTGAACGATGTCGGAAGCGACCTTCACCAGTTCGGAACCACAACCCCGGAGTTTCATCTCGCTAATCAGGAGCGCCACCACCGTTGGCCTCACACCATGCTTGCCAGCAGCACGCATGACTCAAAGCGTTCCGAGGATGTGAGGGCTCGGATCAATGTGCTCTCGGAGATTCCAGGACTGTGGAGGCTTCGGGTGCGGGAGTGGAGGCGATTCAATCGCGAGCACAAGCGTCTTGTCAACGGCAGACCCGCTCCGTCCCCGAATGACGAGTACTTGCTCTACCAGACATTGGCCGGCGCATGGCCATCGTCGCCTTTGGACAATACAGACCACTGGAAGATGTTTGGAGAGCGGATGGAAAACTATATGTTGAAGGCGATCCGTGAGGCCAAGCAGAATACCAGCTGGATCAATCGCAATGCCGAATACGAAAACGCTGTTTTGTCGTTCGTTAGGGCATTGCTCACTCAGGGCGCACAGAACCGCTTCCTCAACGACTTTTTGCCCTTCCAACGCCGTGTTGCCCGCATTGGCTTATGGAACGGCCTGGCACAGACTTTGCTTAAACTGACCTGCCCAGGCGTGCCGGACATTTACCAGGGAAATGAAGTGTGGGATTTTAGTCTGGTCGACCCGGACAACCGGCGCCCGGTAGAGTATCTCCGCCACCGCCAAATGTTTGAGAGTATTCGCGAGTTGGGACGCGACCCTGGCAAATTGAGCGCAGGCGGACTACTGGAAGATCCCGAGGACGGTCGAATCAAGTTGTATTTGATCTGGAGAACTCTGTGCTTGCGTCAGCAGCAAGCAGATCTTTTTCGGGAGGGAGAATATCTGCCGCTGGCGGTTGAGGGCGTGAAAGCCAATCACGTTGTTGCGTTCATCAGGAAGACCGAATCTGCAAGCGTGCTTGTTGTCGTCCCGCGCCTGGTGGCGGGGCTGCTCCAAGACACGGACGTCGCTCCGATCGGACCCCAGATCTGGGGGGACACTCGCGTTCTGCTCTCATCGCGTCCTGAAAAGTACCGGAACACGTTTACCGGAGAATCCGTGAGCCTGCAGAAATCCAATGGCGGCGCGCATCTTCCTGTCTCCGAGGTCTTGAAGGATTTCCCGGTAGCGCTTTGTTCACTGGGTTAGGCAGCTTTATGCGCTTGATTGCGGCTTTCTTTTCTCGTACGTACGGCTTTCATCGCGGAACGGTGACGAGCCGCTGAGCCCCGCTTGCTTGCGCTGTTCCCTGCTTGCTTTGATAACGATCGACGTGACGCTGCGCTGTGACCTTCTTTCTTCAGGGCGCCACTGGTCGCGCGCGAGCGTCGAGCCGAGGGCTTCCCGGCGGGCTGGCTCTGCCCTTTTCGATAGTTACGGCCGGCCTGTTTCCTGGTTCTCGCCGAAACCTTCCCCTTGCGAGGAGCTTGCAGCTTTACCCCCGCTCGGCGCGCTTTTGAAAGCCCTATGGCGATGGCTTGTTTAGTGGAGCGCGCACCATGTTTCCCCTCTCGAACGTGATGCATCTCCTCTCGCACAAATTCTCCAGCTTGCGTGCTGGGGGATTTTCCCTCGCGGGCGTCTTTCTGAGCACGTTCGACGGTTTCCTTTTCAGGCATAAGCAACCTCCTGAACCCACCGTAAATTGCGGCTGAGGTAGAAGGAATCGACTACATTCTGTAGTCGCGCAGACCGTTTGCTGTAGCCGAAGAGTCTAGCCTCTCTTTCAAAAAGCGAGCGAGGATTTTGTGCGGACACAACCTTGCCGGGGTTAAGCCTCAGAAAGAGGCAGCCTCCGGCGATTCGGGCGGTCGATACCTATGGGGAAGGTTTCTTCTTACGCAGCCCTTGATTCACTGCAAAGTTGCTGGTAGTAGTCGCGACCACGCTCGTACCCTCGCGTGAAGGGTTCGGCTACGTCTACGCCGGGATGCTGACGCTCGAGGTCTTCGATCTCAGCGTTCATCTCGCCCATGACCTGATCGTATTCCTTGCACCGCGTGCGAGCGTGCAGCGCGGACTCGAAACCGAGTCGATAAAACTTTTCGTCCTCGGTAAAGTTCCTGCCGAGATTCGAATAATGCTCGTGCTCGGCATCACGCAGACCGATCCACCATTGTTCCCGCGCCGCATCGACCGCTTCTGCCCCTTCGGCTTTAAGCAGTTCCCGAAGAAGCGGGACCTTGGCTTCGTCGGCGAGCGCGATCACGACGCTGCGGCCTTTCCGCAATGCATCTTCGTAGACAAATAATTCATCCTCGGGAAGTCCCTCGGTCATCGAATCTTCCAACTTCCCGCCGGCAGCGGCGCCAATACCGGCTCCAGCGGCTCCGAGAACTGCCGCGCCCAACAGGCCAATCGCCGTAATTAGTCCCACGCCCGGTATTGCCGCCATGACGAGCGCACCGCCAGACAGTCCGGCAGAAGCTCCGACTACGGCGCCAATCGCTTTACCCATGCCCGGTTGCTCAGCAGCATCAGCGGGAACTGATTGCAACTCGGTCTCGGCTCTTCCCTGGGTTAACAGCGTGATCTGGTCTGCCGCCAGCCCAATTGAGCGCATCTCGGCCATAGCGTGCTCCGCGTCTGATCGCGCACGAAATACTCCGCTCACAGCTTCCATAGGTTTGCCATCCTTCCTGAAATTCTCTTCTTTCATAACACGACATCGCTCAAAACCGCAATTTGTCCAATCCACCCAGGCAATCTTCGCCTTGGGGAATCAATGCGCTATTGGCCACGGTCAACGCCTTCCTTCGACTGGGCATCAAAGTTTACCGAGGTAGGCAATGATTCGAAAACTGAAATCCGGCCAATTCCGCCTATACTCCCGCAAGAAGGACCGGAAGACCGGCCGCCGACACAACCTTGGTACTTTCGGCACGAGGAAAGCCGCGGAAGCTCACGAGCGAGCGGTTCAATTCTTTAAGCACCACTAGCAGGGACGTGCTGAGCCGCTTGTTCATCGCCGACCAACCGCGCCACTCTCCTCAGATCGTTTATGAACGCCCGCATTTGGGCGTGTCGAGATTTCTCGTCGGGCGCTCGCAGAATCGACGATGGATGTAGCGTTGCCATTACGTGAGGGGCGAGCGAGGAGTCTACCCGTTGACCCCCGTTGGCGCTTGACAATGAAGTTTCTTCCCAGGAGTGCCTGTGCTGCAGTCGCGCCCAGGCAGACAAGAATTTGCGGCGTCGAGCCAGGGACGGCAAGCCTGAATTTCCGAATCACGAGGCTTTTTGTGAATGCGCCGTTTTCCGCGCTCGGAGGCGGTCCACTTGAAATGTTTCACCACATTGGTAACGTACACCGCTTCATGGTCGATACCAGCCTTCGCCAGTGCTTCATCCAGGACTCTTCCGGCTGGTCCGACAAAAGGGTGGCCGCTGCGGTCCTCTTGATCTCCTGGCTGCTCACCCACGAGCATGATTCTGGCCCCGGTTGGACCCTCGCCAAAGACCGTCTGGGTTGCCTTCTTCCAAAGATCACAAGCCTTGCAGGCAGCCGCAGCGTCCCGCAGGCCCGCAATTGTTCGGGGTGGCGATACGAGAGCGGCAGGAAGGGCCCTGTCTGTCTGAATTCTGGACGGCACAGACTCGTTATTGTGAATACTTTTCATCAAGGGACTGTCTCCAAGTCCGATGCAACTACTAGGATGCGAACTCTTTAGCGCGGGAATGCATCACCATCGCTGCGGAAGGAGGCTGGATGAAGACCGTGAAAACAAAGACGGGGAAAACAAAGAAAGACAAATGGGTAGCAGGAGTGAAGACGGATTCCACGCATCCTCCCGCGGGATTGTTTACGAAGAGTGCGACCACAATCGCCAGAGCCCTAGCTTCGAAGAATGTCTCGCCCAAGGGGCCCGGCTCGGGCATGCGGATGTTGACATACTTCATAAACCGCTCCGGACGCGGGCTCAGTGCCAAGCGCGGCGCCGAACTCGAAAAGGCAAAGTCCTTGCTGTCGAAGAAGATCAGAGAGCGGAGCAAACCTCAGGCTGAGCGGGCGCGTCGGAAAGCGAGGGAAAAATCCAAAATCCCATAAAGTCTGGATTGCGCCCTTGCAAAGGGAGTCACACTTCTGTGCTGGGAGATTCACTAACCAACCAAAGAACATGAACCTGGAGGTTCCGCATACGATACCTTACTACTTTCGGTGGACAGTCAATGGACTATGTAACATAGTGTCTTCAGTTGAGGAGGGTTCATGCTGGATTCCGCCCAGGTACCAATCGCGCAATCCGCGCTGCTCGTTGTTGACGCTCAGGATTCTTTCAAAACCACACCACGCTGGGAGCGCCGCAACAATCCTGATTTTGAAAGAAATGTGAGTGCACTGATCGCAGCGTACCGCGCCGCGAACTTGCCGGTCATATTCTTTCTTCACACCGACAGCGACGAGGGCTTCTCCACGGACAGCCCTTTTTTCAAGCTGATGGACTTCATCAAGCCACGCGCCGATGAGCCGATCCTGATCAAGAACACTCGTAATTGTTTTACCAGCACTCCGCTGCAACCTTACCTGCTGGAGAAGAATGTGCGGCGAGTTGCCATCGCCGGCATCCAGATGGAGCAGTGCTGCGAGACCACCGCCCGGATTGCGGCGGATCTCGGGTACGCAGTCGACTTCGTCACCGAAGCGACCATGACTTTTCCGATTCCGAACTGGGATCGCCCGGGCGAAGAACTGGACGTCACCGCCATACGCGAGCGCACCGAGTACGCTCTGCGCCGCCGTTTCGCTCGCCTCGTGACCGTCGCGCAACTCACGGAAGAGTTGAAGGCAGCCCCTTGCGGGGCTGTCGCGTAGACTAATTCTGCATTTGCACTTGCAGAACCTCGCCCGGCAGCCGAACCATCCGGAACTTGGGAACTGCTTCGACTGAATCGGATTGGTGGCGATTGCTTCGCGTCGCACCCTGATTCTGCGATGGGATTTTTTCCGTCCGGTCGGTAGTGGAACTCATTCTCTCCATTCGAATTCCAAGAGTGCGCTCCAGTTGGTACAACTCCGAACGCTGATCACGACCGAAGAGGGTAGAAGCGACACCGCGCCCGCCGGCCCGGCCGGTGCGGCCAACGCGATGGATGAAGTTTTCCGCCACTTCGGGTAAATCGTAGTTGATCACGTGTGCGATGTCTTGCACGTGAATGCCCCGCGAGGCCAGATCGGTAGCAACCAGAATGCGGTAGCGTCCCTGTTGAAACCCGGCGAGTGCCGCAGTCCGCTGAGATTGCGAGCGGTCGCCATGGATCATGGCCGCGGCGAATCCTTCGCGATTCAGATTCTTGGCCAGCCGCTCCGTTCCACGCTTGGTACGCGCGAACACCAGACAACGGCCAGTTTCTTTGGCTAACAAACGGTGCAACACTTCCTGTTTGCGGTCCGCATCTACCTCGAACGCTTGCACCCGCACATTCTCGGACGGCTTCAGTGTGGAACCAAGGGCGACGCGCACCGGGTTCCTCATATAGTCATTTACAAGATGGACCACTGATGCTTCGAGCGTGGCCGAAAAACACATCGTCTGGCGATCTTTGGGCAGGACGGCCGCGATTCTTTGAATCGCAGGAAGGAATCCCATGTCCAACATGCGATCTGCTTCGTCGAGCACCAGGACGCGCAGCCCGCGGAAATTGACCAGTTTGCGATCCAGGAAATCTTCGAGCCGGCCCGGGGTAGCGACCACCACGCGAGCCCCGTTGCGAATGGCGCGAAGCTGCTGTCCTTCGGACAAGCCTCCGACCACCAGAGCCGCGGGCGAAAGTCGCTTGCCCCGCAGAGCATCGTATTGCTCCGCAACCTGCATCGCCAGTTCACGCGTCGGAACCAGCACCAGTGCTGCAATCCCTGGCGTATTTTGCTTGAGCAGTTGCTCCATGAGCGGAATCAGGAAGGCCAGCGTTTTACCGGTGCCAGTCTGCGCCGTAGCGAGGACGTCCTTGCCGGCGAGCGCCTCCGGGATTGCTGCCGCTTGAACCGGAGTGGGAATGGAAAAGCCACCGAACGACAAACGATCTTTGACGTAAGGGGAAATCGAAAGTTCTGAAAAATTCTGCATTTTGCTTTCTCTGGCATAAGCGGCCTCGGTGCGCACACGAATTTCCGGTGGGCATAACGACCAGCATTACCAGTCTTATGTTTTGATTACGCTGAAGACTTACGGAGGGAAAACCGAGGGCGGGAGTTCTCAGATCAAATATTGCACCAGAGCCATCGCACCATACAACCGCGGTATTAAGCGTAACGTCAGTATATCACGCCAGACCTAAGCTGCCCTGCCAAGCATCGAAATCCGAGGTTACGATGGTGCCGGACCCCAGGCCCAAGTAGGCCCGGACGCCCCGTCCGCTCAGCCGAGCCCACAGCTCGGCACCTTGGAGATGAAGTCCCGAAGATTGGCGGGCTTGCTCACATAGCAGTTCGCTCCCAGTTCATAACTGCGGACAATGTCCTGCTGCGCCTCGGAGGTACTGAAGAGCGTGATCGGAATCTTCCGCAGCACTTGGTCGCCTTTGACTTCGGCGAGCACGGCACGGGCCGCCCTTTCCGGGCAAATTCAAGTCAAGAATCACGAAGTCGGGCAGAATCTCGTAGGCATACTTTCCCTCCCGGCGCAGGAACGCGACCGCCTCCACGCCATTGATCACTGAGTGGATGCGACTAGGGCAGCCGTTGCGCGACAGCACCTCCGTGGTCAAGTCCGTGTCGGCAGGATTGTCCTCCACCAGCAAAATCTCGGTTGTTCTCATGCTTGTGCTTCCTGCGGCGCCTTGAGGAGTGGCTCCGGCGGCAAAGTGAAGCTAAAACTAGTGCCCGGGGTTGGCTTGAGTTTTGATCCAGATTTTTCCGCCGTGCCGTTCGATTATTTTCTTGCAGATCGACAGACCGATCCCATTTCCCGCATACTCGTCGCCGGTGCGCAAACCCCGGAAGATGACAAAGATGTCTTGCCAGTTCTCCGCCGGGATGCCGATGCCGTTGTCGGAGAGCGTGAACACCCACTCGTGATCTTTCTTTTCTGCGTCGATTTGGATTACGGGCGGTTTCGGTCGGTGAAATTTGATGGCGTTCGCGATCAGGTTCTGAAAGACGAGCGTGAGCTGGGAAGGGTCAGCCATCACCACGGGCAAACTGTCCCACCTCACCGTCGCCTTGCTCTCGAGGACCGCGGCCTGCAGATTCGTGAGGGCATGCTCCACAACCGCGCGGCAGTCGGTGGTCCGGGGTTCAATCTGCGCTCTGCCGACGCGGGAAAATTTCAGCAAGTGCTGAATCAAAGCTTGCATACGCACCGCGCCATCGACCGAGTAAGCGATGTATTTGTCGGTTTGTTCGTCGAGCTTGGCGCGGTATCGTTCGGCCAGCAGCTGGGTGTAATTGGCGATCATGCGCAGCGGTTCCTGCAAATCATGCGAAGCCACGTAGGCAAACTGCTCGAGCTCCGCGTTGGAGCGTGCCAGTTCAGCGATCTTCTGGACCAGCTCGTCTTCCGCCTGACGGCGTTGATCGCGAAGCCGCTTTTCCTGCGGCGCCCTGCGCACTGAGGCTGGAAGCCGAGCCAGACGGTCTTTCAACCCACAATCAGTAGCGCGCTGGTTGATATAGCCCGCTGCCTTTTCCTCGCCCAGATACCCCGTCACCACGATCAACGGAACATCCAGGTTTTCGCGGCGAAGGATGTCAAGCGCCTCGGTTCCTCGCCATTTCGGCAGGTCGTAGTCGGCAAGGATCAGGTCGTAGTGGGTGGTCAGTATGCGCTCGGCAAACCCCTCGTCGGTTTGAGCGACGTCGCCTGAGACCTCCAACCCATCCTTCCGCAAGGTAAGTAACTCCAGTTCGACCTCAGCTGGATTGTCCTCCACCAGTAACACTCGCAATTTTGTCCTGGTCTTGGCCGACTCGCCCGTCGAGAGACCACGACGCCGAGGGCACGTCGGCCGATGGCATAGCGCAGTTTGGGAGCACTCGGGTCCAGCCGTCTCCGCGAGGACAGAAGCGGCGGACGAGGGAAGGGAACTGCAAACCATGGACACCTCGTCGGTCGTGGAGATCTCCATCTTTGCGAACCTGAATAATTTCAAGCAGCGACGCCAAGGCAGGCCGTCAAGGGCACGGTCAGCAACGGCACTACGACCCTTTGTTCACTTACAGATTGCAAATCGGCGGGATCGCCAGAAGCTTGAGCTTGAAACCAGCCTACCTCCACCCAAACGGCTGGCTGCCAGAGCGGCATTTTCCATCCTCGTCCGGGCGATTGGGTCTGTACCTTCGGAGAGCACGACTGCGGACGCTCGCGCCTACACTAGCGTGCGCTTGCGTACTGCTCGGGAGTCGCCATACAATCTCCCGGTGACTACGGAGCCCCTTGAGATCGAGCGATTGAGCGGCAAGGAAGGTCCACACGTTCTGTGTCTGCGAGGGCCGCTCACATTAGAGAATTTGCCTTTGTTTCAGAACGCGATCCGTAGGGAGGAAAATGTCCCCATGGTCATCGTCGACCTGAGCGACGTTCCTTACATTGATTCCTCGGGGCTGGGATCACTGGTCAGCGCCTACGTGACGCGGCACAAAGCCACGCGACGCATCGCATTGAGTGGAGTCAACGACCGCGTGTTGAAGCTGTTCGAAACTACCAAAGTGGAACCGCTGTTCCTGATTTTTCCTACGTTGGACGACGCCATAACCGCCCTCACCACCGCCGCCGAAGCATAGACCGGGTGAGGACCGGGTGAGGACCGCCCGGTTCTGTGCCGCACGCTCGATGACAATAAAATCATTGCGATGTTGCTTCGACGACATTTATCACGTAGCGGAAGCTTATCCAACAATGGAACTGGATACGGCGGAAAACACGTTATTCGCATTTCCACCGATTAAGCGAATCGTTCCGACTACGATCACCAGGATCACCGCCAGCATCACTGCGTATTCGGCAACGTCCTGGCCTTCGTCCTCTGACCAGAGTCTATGAAGTAAGTTAGTCATGTTCTCACCCCCTCCTACCCTTTCGGGATTTGCGTCGAGCACGAGGGGGGACGCTCGCGCCCACGTTCCCTTGCGGGACGCGTTGACGACTGGCACCAGATTGCGATAGAGGCCGCCATCCGGCAATGGCCCGTTCGTGGCCTATGCTTCACGGCTGTAACCGGTGGTGGTTACTCGGGGTCACCCGCCCTGTGAAAGCCGCGACTTAGGCGGCCAGGCGCGCTGTCTAGCACTCGCGGAGGACGACTCCGCCACCTTTGTGCTATGGCGCAAACCCGAGGCATGGCTGAAGATACATCCAGTCAGCAACCAGTTACACTCCCCTCGAGTTGCTCATCCGAAGTCAAATGAATCAGATCAAGGATGTCGCATTGAACTCTCCGAATAAAGCTCTGGCAGCTCTGGTAGAAAAGGCCGGATCAGGCAAACAGCGAAGCGTGGACCGGTCCAAGGCAGTGTTGCCGGTAAGAATTTCCGGCAACGACGTTTCCGGCGAAGCCTATTCCGAACTCGTACATACTCTCGACGTCAGCCGGACCGGAGTTCGGCTGGGTGCGGTCCGCCGAAAACTCGAAATTGGCAGCCTGATCACACTGCAGTATCGGCAGCACAAGGCGGAATTTCGGGTAGTTTGGACCAAGCCGCTGGGTTCCGGCGTCGAACAACAGGTTGGGCTGGAAGCCGGCGCACAAAGAGATTTATGGGGACTCGATGCGAGTGCCAGCAATCGCCCCCAGGATACAGCCCCTGAGTCAAACAGCCGGGCTTCCGTGGAAGCCTGACATGGAGGACGCCCGTCCTCGATTTATGCCGTCGTGGCATTCTCCGCCAACTCACCCTCCCAGCGCGCGATGACCGCGCAGGCCAGACAATTGCCGATCACGTTGACCGCGGTGCGCGCCATGTCCATGAGCGCGTCAATGCCGAGAATAATAAAGATCGGTTCCGTCGGCAGATGAAACGTAGCTGCAGTGGCCAGCAAGACCACTAACACCGCCCGCGGTACGCCCGCCACTCCCTTGCTGGTCAGCATCAGCGTGAAGACCATCAAAAGTTGCTCCGACCACCCCATGTGCATGCCCGCAGCGTGCGCAACGAAAATTGAAGCCAGCGCCAGATAGAGTGTCGAGCCGTCGAGGTTGAAGCTGTAGCCAGCCGGAATGACAAATGCGACGATGCGGCGAGGAACGCCGAATGCCTCCATTTCTTCCATAGCGCGGGGCAGCGCCGCTTCCGATGTGCTGGTGGCAAATGCAATGGTCGCCGGCTCAGCCACGGCTTTGACGAATCGGCCGAGCGGGATCCGCGCAATGAGCGAGATGGGCAACAGGATCAGGAGCAGGAACGCAATCAGCGCGCAATATCCCGTGAGCAGCAGCTTGCCTAACGGCAACAACACGCCAATCCCCATGTGGCCGACGGTATAGGCCATCGCGGCTCCCACGCCGATGGGAGCGAAGTACATGACCAGATTGGTGAAGGAGAACATGGTCTCGGTGAGCGATTCGCAAAATTTCAGCATGGGAGCGCGCTTGGCCTCGGGTAATCGTGCCAGCGCGATTCCGAAGAGGACTGCGAACACCGCAACTTGCAGAATTTGATTCTCAGCAACGGACTTCGCAATGTTCTCGGGAAAGATGTGCAGAACAAAATCATCCCAACGAAGTGGAGCGGTGTTCTGCACTGGGGCGATGGCGGCGGTCTGCGAAATTGAGAGCCCTTCTCCCGCGCGACTGATGTTGATGGCGGCTACGCCCAGGAACAACGCCAGGGTAGTGACGACTTCAAAGTAGATCAGGCTCTTCAAGCCAATCCGGCCCACGCTGCGCAAATTGCCGTGCCCGGAGATTCCAGTGACCAGCGTTCCAAAGATGAGCGGTGCGACGATGACCTTGATGAGCCGCAAAAAGATTTCACTCAACACTCGCAAGTGCTCGGCCAGTTGCGGACGGTCCAGCCCAAGCTCTCCGCCCAGCAACATGGCAAAGAAAATCCAGCGAGTGAGCGATTGCCGCCACAGTCCGGTCAATGCGAAAGCTACCAGACCAGCCCAGCGCAGGGTGGCAATCCAAGCGTGTCCTGAGAGAAAGAGTGGCAACGCGGCCCCGGCTAAGAACAATAAGACACTGAGGATAGAGATCGCGCGCAGCGTTGCTGATGGTTGGAGCGGTAGCGACGAGTTCTCGGTTGCGACGCTCATGGTTGTCAATCTTGTGAACTAAAGACTCGGGAAGAGTATTTCTTTAGCATGCGCCTTGTCTACGCGGAACGGGTGCGCGACGAAGTTCTGAATAGCATGAATCTCAGGGGAATCCCCTTTGTGAACCTGCGTCTCCTTTGTGGTTCATGCCTTTGAACTTCCTCAACCACAAAGAATACGAAGGTGCACTAAGGAAGGATCCAAGTCATGAACGGGTGGTTGCAACAGCGCGGATTTTGTCGCCCTCGCGCTCGTCGGAGCGAAGAATCTCGCGCAATTGCGAAAGAGTCCAGGTCAAGGCCGCAAGCCCAGCAATCCACAGCAACAGGCAAAGTCTAACCACCCAGCCCGGAGCCTCTCCGACTCTTCGCAGCACAAACGGCAGAAAATTCCAGGTCGTGATGTGAACGTAATCCCACGGATCCTGCGCCATGGCGTAATTGTTGAGTCCCCATGTGTCCATCTCTCCCAGAGCAAAAGCGGCGATGTTCCTGAAGCGCAGTGCGACCACGAAGGTCGGGTGACCCAGCGTTTCCATCTGATAAATCTCAAGCGGCAACCAGAAAGCGAGCGAGGCCAATTGGATCAAGGCGCTGACCGCGATCAGTGCCACTCCAATCGTCCAAATGAACCTGCCAAGTTCAAGGCGATAACGCAACAGCAGAGGCACTGAGACGAATGCCACGAGTTCCGCCGCCGTGGAAACGTAGCGGTCGCCCCATGCGGAATCACCACTCCACACCGTGTACTTTGCGTAAAAGCAGATGTATGCCAGAAACAGCAGGAATCCGGCGACGAGGTACGC
Organism: uncultured Acidobacteriota bacterium; assembly: GCA_963838905.1. Taxonomy (GTDB): domain Bacteria; phylum Acidobacteriota; class Terriglobia; order Terriglobales; family Acidobacteriaceae; genus JABDBE01. Next base: position 41,431 of record CAWITE010000007.1, on the reverse strand, counting down.
TCTGATCTCGGGCTGGAAGCGCTTCCAGGCCAGCGTGGCAATGACAATCGTGAGCACCAGCAGAGGATCGAAAAGAAAGATGGATTTCTCCGGCGCGAGGAGAGCGCCAAGAAAGCCTACCTGGAACGGGTTCTCGAAAGGGTAACTCGCCGGCAAGGATGGATCCAGAAGGCGATGCTCCACGGTGAAATAATGCACATAGGTGTTGAAGAAAGATCCAAACCGATAGTACTGGTAAAGGCGGTCGATGAGCAGAAATACGGCGTAGACCGGCACCGCCGTTTTGATATACACCACAAGCCGCTTCCACAACTCCCGCCCGCGCACTCCTTCAAACCACGACACCAGTAATAAAAAGGATGCCGCAGCCAGCAGATCCATCCCGGTGGTCAGGCGGGTCAGCAGGTTCAGTGCGAGAGCGGCCGAGCCAATGAGCAACGCCCGGCCGCTCCCAGTGCGCAGCCATTCGTACTGGAATGCGAACCCGGCCAAGGTCAGCAGCATGATGTAGTTGTTCTCCATCATGTTCTGGGTGTAGTGCAGGTGGGTGGTGCAGAACAGCAGCGCCAGCACACCTGCGACCGCCTGCCGGGTGCTGAAACTCAACTGGCGCAGGAACCGAAAACAGACCACAGCAGTCAAAACGCTGAGGAGAATGTTGGTGCTGTAGCTGACCACGATGTTGCGCACGCTCGGGTCATTGCCGTTGTACTCCTCAAAGACTGGCAGCCGCTCGATGTAGGTTCCGACGATGTCCGCCGGCAACATCAGCAGAGGCTGCCCTATCCCATACCAATCGAAAAGTTTGCCTCCCCGGCCGTGCGCACCGAACTCGGGGTACTCTTGTGGAAAAACCGGCGGTTCCGAAGTCCAGAAGGAATGAGCGGTCTGCAGGCGATGCATGGTGTCAGCGGAGCCCAACTCCCCGGACTGAACCACCAATGCCGCGAGTCCCGCTGTCCCGGCAAGTAGAACCAATGGATTTCGAAACCAGCCGCGAAGACGAGCAAACACGGCTAGCTCTTTCGCGATCTCACAATCGCTTCTCTCGCTTCGCGGTCTGCAGTTTTGCGGCGCTCGGTTTCACGTTTGTCCCATAGCTGCTTGCCTTTGGCCAGTGCTATCTCAACTTTTACTTTACCGTTCTTGAAGTACATCCGGGTGGGGATGAGCGTCAGCCCGCGCTGTTGGGTTTTGCCGATCAGCTTGCGTATCTCTTCTTTATGTACCAGCAGCTTGCGGGTTCGCAAAGGGGCATGGTTGAAGATGTTGCCGTGTTCGTAGGGACCGATGTGGCAGTTGAGCAGCCAGAGTTCGCCGTCCTTTACCAGTCCGTAAGCGTCTTTGAGGTTGCTGCGGCCAGCGCGGACCGACTTGACCTCAGTCCCGGTTAGCGCGACTCCCGCCTCAAATTTTTCCAGCAAGAAGTAGTTATGGGAAGCGATCCTGTTAACAGAGGCATCACGCTGCCCCGCTGCGGTGGGATCGCGGCGGGGATTTTTCTCCGGATTCGGCCGGGTTGGTTGCGAAGGCTGGCGTGGCATGGTTTCTTACTAGCTTATCTCATTAACAGCGGGGCGGCGTCGAGTCGGGCGGAAGACGTTGCAGGCAACGTCTGTACAGTGCCGCGGTAGAGACGTAGCTTGCTAGTCTCGGGTTTGCCATGTTGCAACTGTACGATGGAGAGAAAGAGAAAAACAAAAATACGGAAGCCCGGAGCTTCGCATCTTCGGTACTAGAACCAAAGAGTGTAACTGCCACCCCAGCAGTCACATCGGAACGCCGCGAGGCGATGCTATAATCGCGCATCTAACGTTATCTTCGGAAGAAATTTTTAAGTTGAATCTCGAGGTCCTGGCCGGCCGGCGGGAGAAAACTGTGTACGAGGAATTTTGATGAAACGCTTGATCCACCCGGTGGCGATGGTTTTGTTGCTCCTGGCCGTAACCTTAGCCATCGCGGCTGACAAGGCCAAGCTACTCTATAACAAGGGGAAAGACGCCGAGGCTCGACAGAACTACGAGCAGGCCTACGATTGTTACAGGCAGGCTTACGACCTCAAGCCGGGCGATCTCACCTACCGGTCTGCGTTTGAGCGGCTGCGTTTTCTGGCTGGAGCTTCGCATGTGCATCGCGGACAGTTGCTGCGCGATGCCGGCCAACTCGACACTGCTTTAGCCGAGTTCCAGAAAGCAATCGACATCGATCCCTCCAGTGCCATCGCCCAGCAGGAAATCCAGCATACCAAGCAGATGATCGAGGCAACCAAGTTCGCCGCACCAAAAGCTGCGGCTCCTCCCGCGAGCGGCGTACAGAAGCGGCTCGACGAAGCGGGGGGCCCGGTCGAGTTGGCGACCATTTCGAACACTCCCATCAATCTTAAGATCACGGAAGATTCGAAGGTCATTTACGAGACCGTGGGCAAGCTGGCGGGCGTCAACGTGCTGTTCGATCCCGACTACACTTCCCGCCGCATCAAGATTGAGTTGAATAATGTGTCCCTCGAAGAAGCGCTCGAGATTATCGCGCTGGAGTCCAAAACCTTCTGGCGACCGGTAACCCCGAACACGATTTTCATCGCCGCCGACAATCCTGCCAAGCGCAAGGATCTCGAGCAAAGTGTCATCAAGACTTTCTACCTGGCGAACCTTTCTCAGCCCACGGAATTGCAGGACGTGGTCAACGCCATGCGGCAGATCCTCGAAATCTCCCGCATTCAGCCCTTGCCTTCGCAGGGTGCAATCGTGGTGCGCGGGACCCCTGACCAGATCGCGCTCGGCACAAAAACTAATCGGCGATCTGGATAAGGCCAAGCCCGAAGTCATCGTCGATGTTGCCGTACTGCAAATCAACCGTGACAAGTCGAGGACCTTAGGCATTAGTCCACCCACCAGCGCGACCGTGGCCTTGCAGAACAACCTCACGAACACGACCAACACTACGACGACCGTCAATACAGGTGCGGGCAACACGGGCACGCTAAATTCGAGCACGGGTACGCCCAACCAGCTCAACCTCAATCAGCTCGCGAACCTGAACGCGACTGATTTCACCATCACCATTCCTCCGGCGACGGCCACGGCTCTATTCAGCGACAGCAGCACCAAGCTCCTTCAGAAGCCGCAAATTCGCGCGGTAGACGGCCAGAAGGCTTCGCTCAAGATCGGCGATCGCGTCCCGGTGGCGACTGGTTCCTTCCAGCCCGGAATCGGCGGCGTCGGCATCAACCCGCTGGTCAATACACAATTTCAGTATCTCGATGTCGGCGTGAACATCGACATCACCCCTAAGGTCCACTCCAACGGCGAGGTGACCCTGAAGGTCGTCATGGATATTTCTTCCGTGACCGGCACATCCAACATCGGCGGCATCAGCCAACCCGTGATTGGGCAGCGCAAGATCGAGCACGAAGTTCGACTGAAAGAAGGCGAAGTCAACATGCTCGGCGGCATGTTGGAGGATTCGCAGACCAAAGCGCTGAGCGGCATTCCGGGACTGGGCCAGATTCCGATCTTGAAGTATCTCTTTGCCCAGTCAACCACCGACCACTCGGAGACTGAGACCGTATTCGTGCTGATTCCGCACATCGTCCGCGCCCATGAATACAACGACATGAACCAGCAGGCCATTGACGTGGGCACGGCCAACGCGATCGGGCTGCGCCGCGTCAGCCATCAGATGGCGCCCGCGACGCCCGGACAAACCCCTGCAGCCCCGGGCCAAACTCCTGCGGCTCCAGCCCAGCCGCCAGGCGCACCGCCGCAAGTTGCGCCGCCGAATCAGCCACCAACGGCTGCGGCACCCAGCGGCCCGGCTGCCTTCAGCTTTGATCCAGCGAGCATCACGCAGGCCAAAGGTTCGACTTTTGCCGTAAATGTTTTGCTCTCGGGAGCCCAGAATGCGTTTTCCGTGCCCCTGCAGATCAGCTACGATCCCAAGATGCTGCAGGTCGTGAATGTCTCGAACGGCGGTTTCCTCTCGCATGATGGCCAGGCGGTAGCGCTGGTTCATCGCGACGATGACACCACCGGAACTTTGCAGATTACGGCGACGCGGCCACCGGGAGCCAACGGAATTTCCGGGCAGGGAACGGTCGTGACTTTGACTTTAGTGGCCAAGGCCCCCGGTCAGTCCACGCTAACCATTGCCCGGGGAGGAGTACGCGACCCCGGCATGCAAGCTGCGCCCGCCGCCGGGGCCGCAGTCACGGTGACGATCCAATAGTGTCGCCAAGGTGCCGAGAATGGCATAAGACTCAATGGAAGACGGGCGTCCTCGCCCGTCTCCACAGACGCGGTGGAACAGGGCACACCTTATAGCCGCGAAGCGGCGTAAGAATGCAGCCCACGGCGCAAGCCGTGGCGGAAAAGTGAAGAACAGACAAGCCCCAGCGGGGCGAAAGAGCAGTTCTCACGTGCGCCGCACCGTCCCACCGGCGCCAATGCTTCGAATATGCAGTTAACTGTTGCGAGAAAAAATGTCGTGCGAAAAATGCGTGGCTTCACGCTGATCGAGTTGATCGTGGCCACGGCCATCCTGGTCATCCTCACCAGCCTGGCGATCCCGCTGGCGCGGGTCAGCATAAAGCGCGAGAAAGAACACCAGTTGCGCCGCGATTTGTGGGACCTGCGTGACGCTATCGATCGCTACAAGGACGCTGCTGACACGGGCAAGTTCCAGACCAAGGTGGGCTCGGAAAATTACCCTCCCGATCTGGACACGCTGGTGAAGGGTGTAGACGTAGGGGGAAAGAAATTAAAGTTTCTCCGCAAGATTCCGATTGATCCCATGACGAATAACACCGAGTGGGGAATGCGCTCCATGCAGGACGATCCCGACTCCGACTCCTGGGGCGAGCAAAACGTTTTCGACGTGTATACCAAATCGCAGGACACGGGGCTCGACGGCAGCAAGTACAAGGACTGGTAGATGGCAAGATCTGGCAAAAAGCGAAGCCATGGCTTCACCTTGATCGAGCTAATGATCGTCATCAGCGTCATCCTGATCCTCGTTTCGGTCGCGCTCCCGGCTTACAACCAATCCATCTGGCGGGCAAGAGAGTCGGTGCTCAAGCAGAATCTCTTCGCGATCCGCTCCGTGATCTCGCAATACACGCTGGATAAACAGAAAGCCCCGCAGTCTCTGGAAGACTTGGTCACAGCCGGCTACTTCAAACAAATCCCCAACGACCCCATGACCAGCCGCAACGATAGCTGGACGGTGGAAGAAGAAACCGACACCATCATGACCGTAGACCAGCAGGAACCCGGAATTTACGACGTGCACAGCGGCTCAACCGCGGTCGGCAGCGACGGCACAGCTTACAACACCTGGTAGGATCCTTGGCGGTCCGCCACTGCCGGTCATCCTGGAGGCAGCGGAGTCCTTGGCCAAGGACTCCCAACGAAGAATCTATGCATTCCGCCCGCGCTGCACTCCGAGTTACCCTATGTGTTCGATTACAGCAGTTTTCGAGTTGCTGTATAGGGAAGCCAGGAACGGGAGGGCACGGCTTCAGCCGTGCCGCGACGCGCTGCAACGAGTTCCGGCTTTAGCCGCTGCGGGCACACACTCTACACCATCACGAGAACCATCCCGCCGGTAGTTCTCGACGAATGCTATGGCCGTTTGCGACAGTTATCCGAAACTGGGAAAGCCGGAAAGTGTCACAGGAGGCACTTACGTTTTCTCCACGTGATCAGGATCGCGCGGCAATGCCCATGCCAGGACGAGTGCTGTTCCGGCGTAGAGCCATGTGTCAAAGACGTAATTTATCGCCTCCATGATCGCCGGCGTTGTTCCGCCATGGGCGAGGATCCAAATAGGCAGATATAGGAATAGAGTGAGGACGGTCATTAGTGCGCCAATCGAGATTGCGGCCATCCGAGATTTTCTGGTCAGGGCCAAGCCGATTCCAGCGGCCAGTAGGATCGCTCCTGTGAGGTATCTCCATACGCTGGGGAATGGAACCCACGATGGCGTGATCTTTTCCAAAGGAAAGCCGGGCGCAAACTCTGGATGAAGAAAAAATCCACGGCAAAAAAGATCGCAGCAATCGCTATGACGATGCGCCCAAGTAAAATCATCCATTTCGATTGTTGCGGCGACGAGGCGCGACTATGCAGTCCGGCGAGAGCCCATGCGCCTCCGGCAAAAGAGAGATCTCTTAGCGCGTAGGCCCACGCGAATCGATTTTTGGGATCCGCGAGCGCATTCGGTATAGGCATCATGCAGACAAGTAGAAAGAACATCAATCCGAGCAGGGCGGACGACAAGCGTACGAACTTCCTCACCGTAAGACTGGTAGCTGCTGCGAACAGCGCGCATCCAACAAAATACGCCCAGAACAAGTGCGCCGGCATCCAGGACGGGACCATCTCCGGGACTCCCATCGGGCCGCCGAAATGCTCGGGCGCGAATACAGCGAGTGGAACGGCGATGAAGACACAGCCCAAGGTGATGAGCTTATCCTAGCCGCGAGCCGCGCTGATCTCTTTTCGAAGTATAAAAACTCCGGCGACAAGATAGATAAGCCCGGCAAAACACATCCAGAAATTTACTGATGAAAACATCAGAACCCCTTGCGCGAAGGTGCTGCGGCAGAGATTATATCCCGGTCGCCGAGTGTTGCTAGAAGAGATGGGTGAGGATCTCCGATTTCAAGCTCTAGAAAATGCGGCTCTCCTTATGCAACTTTGCGTGAGCATTACCTTTTCTCGACGACATTTAGCACCTCCCCAACTTTCACTGCCGCCAAGCACGCTATGCTGGTTCGTTATTGAGTCCATTGCGAGGAAAAGTGCGACCGACACCCTCATCGAGCATAACCAACGAAATCATAGGACATGGCCTGCGCGCCCGGCTGGCCGTGCTGGCGCCGCTTTCTCTTTTCTGAGTGTAATGGCCGATTACAATAGTTACCGCCGAGGTAGATAGCTTCAAATTAGTTGCGGAAGCCAAGGTGGCTATGGAAGTTGCCCGTTCAGTTAAGAAGGAGAATTCCTACTAAGTCGCAAGTGCGGGCCGAGCACAGTGGTACACTTCAGCCGTTATCTCTGGAGGCAAGCCATGAAGGCCTCTCTGTTGTATCGAATCGCCGCTGTTCTTCTGCTGTTTTTTGCTGTCGGACATACACTTGGTTTTCGCCAGTCCGATCCCAGTTGGGGAGTTGATACGCTTCTTGGCTCAATGCGGTCAATTCACTTTGACGTGCAGGGGTTTAGCCGGACATATTGGGACCTTTTTGTTGCGGCTGGACTCTCTGTCGGCGTGTTTTATCTTTTCGCGGCGATATTAGCGTGGCAACTAGGTAGCCTTCCGGCAGAGGCTTTAGCGCTCATGCGCGGCACTGCGTGGGCCTTCGCTGTTTGCTTTGCCGCCATCACGGTTGTGAGCTGGAGATACCTCTTTATCCTCCCTATCGTTTTCTCAATGGTGATTACAGTGTGTTTGATTGCGGCCGCATGGCTTTCAGCGCAGCCCATCTGAAGCCGTTGGTTTGCGTGTGTTCCAGCTTGCCTGGTGAACCCCGCAGCTTTCCGGCGCCATTACTGGCGGATGGTCGCTAGCCTTGATCGGAAACGCCTCGGGCAGACTTCTGGAGTGGAGCGATGGGATCGAACCGAGGCGTTTTCGACAAGACCTCATGCGCCTCTGACGCACCACCAAGCATGAAAATAGGGCTCCGCGGCTAGCCACGTAGAAACGGGTCAGTCTGTGATACAAGCATCCGTGGTTGGCGAGTGCTTGAAGGTCGGTAGTCGATGTGATGACCCAGATCCCGTCGATAAGACTGACCCGCGCCGGTAAAAGGTACCACCTTTTGTCGCCCCCCAAACGGGAAGGACGCGTGACAGTGTCTGCACCAGACCTGCGGCGCAGCAATCGCCTCCGATGGAGGCGTTATGCAAACTCTGATCGAACGCAGATGTGGATTGGACGTACATCAGGCCACGGTGGTGGCTTGCTTGTTGATCGTCCGCAAGGACGGAAAGGTTCAGCAGCAAATGTGAACGTTCGGCACCACTACGCGAGAGCTGGTGGGTTTGCGCGAATGGTTGCTCTCTGAAGGCTGCACCCGTGTGGCGCCATCATCGTAAGTTGGTGGAGAGTCAGGCGGCGGAGCGCAACCGTCTGCTGAAAGTACTGGAGACCGCCAACATCAAGTTGGCAAACGTGGCCACGGACGTGTTCGGAATGTCCGGCCGAATGATGTTGCGAGCTCTAATCGAAGGAAAAGCGACCCCCCAAGAAATGGCCGAGCTGGCCAAAGGGCTTCTACGCAAGAAGATTCCCGAACTGCAACTGGCTCTGAAAGGCAAGTTGGAAGAACACCATCGTTTCCTGTTGGAGCTTCCGCTGCAACGACTCGAAACGGCGGAGAAAGACCTGGCAGCTCTGGAACAACGCATCGGGCAGAAGCTTGAACCTTACGCCGCCCAGCTGGCCTTATTGGATACCCGCAACCCGTGTCTTTTCATAGATCTGGCGGGTATCCTTCAACCTCGCTCCTCGATCGCGACGACGTCCATTACCGGGTCAGCGAGCAACCGATGGTGCGCGAAGTCCCCGACTTCTCCCGCCAATACCTGATCGAACACCCCGAATTCGGCCCCTCCATCGAACCCCGGAGCGCGGGCGCCCTCGCCCGCGAGGCGGCAAAAGCCGTAGCCCAGCGAGAAGCAAAAGCCGAGCCGCAACCCGCACAGCAAAACGCCTCGCAGAAAAGTGTGGCGACAGACCCAGCCGCGGAGCGGCGAAAGAACGCAGCCCACGGCGCAAGCCGTGGGAAGAACCCGAAAACAATCCAGCTCCGAAGGAGCGAAAGAACCCTCGCGATCCATCCTCGGACAAGGTCGAGAACTCGAAAGAATACGAACGGATCCAACCAGCCGAAGCCGCGATCCCCGGCGCAATGGCAGGAAACTGGCGCGATCTCCGCACCGTATTCGAGTTCGCCGGAATCAGCGAACCGAGCAAGAACCCCCTACGGCTTCTGAGTCGGCCGCATCAGAACCTCGCTGACAAACGATTGCGGGGCTTGCGTCACTAGCATGGACACAACGTGGGCCACGTCGTCCGGCTGCAGCATCTTGGTTTTGTCCTTGCCGGCATGCGGAGTCAATTCGGTGTCCACCGAACCGGGACAAATGACGGAGACCCGAATATTATCGGTGCGCAGCTCCTCGGCGACTGAGTAGCTCAACCCGTTCAGTCCCCATTTCGACGCGGCGTAGGCCGCGCCATTGGGTAACGCGTTCTTACCGGCGAGCGAGGAGATGTTAATGATGTGTCCCGTACGAGCGCGAATCATCATGGGAGCGAAGGCGCGAATGCAGTAATAGACTCCCCGCAAGTTGGTATTCAACACCTGGTCCCAGGACTCGGGCGGCAGTTGATGCAAGGGACCGCCAAATCCGCCCACTCCGGCATTGTTGACCAGAATGTCGAGCCGTCCCAAAGTCTTGTTCACGTGCGCGGCCACCGCTTCGACGGAGTGTAGATCGGTCACATCACACTCCAGTGCTTCGGCGCGGCCGCCGGCCTCTGAAATCGCAGTGGCAGTGGACTCGATCGGCCCGCGGGTGCGTCCGCAAAGAACCACCGAGGCGCCCAGACGGGCGAGTTTAGCGGCGATGGCGGCGCCGATGCCGCGCCCCGCACCTGTGATCACGGCTACTTGGCCGGCCAGACTAGCGTTATTAGTAGTCTCGTACATCGGACCTCTTGGGCTATGATTGTTATGTTGGCGTGCCCTATAACGGTTGGGCACCTTGTCGCATCTTACAAGATTGGCAGGAACGTCCGCGAAAGTAAGCTTGCCTTAGTCGAGGTACATACTTATAATCCGGCTCACCGGAAATTGTATCTTGGCCTGGTTGACGTTACCGGGGGGCGCTAGGCTTTTCCGGTCGTCGCATGGGCGCAGGCTCATGCTCCTGGCAAGCCGGGTATTTGGGCTTGGGTATACCCGGGTACGAACGCCGTCTGTTTTCCCGACAATTCAAGGAGCCATTTCAAAATGAATAAGAGTCTAGTGGCGATTGTGATTATGTTTGCTGGAATAGCCTCGAGTCAGCAAGCAACAACGCAACCGCAAACGCAAACCGCGGCGCCTGCACAAACGCAACCTGCGGCGCCCGCACAGGCGCAACCCGGCGCATCACAACCCCAACAGAAGAAAGAGATCAAGAATCCGGCGGAGTACAACGCCTACGTCGGAGCACTGCAGCAGACGGATCCGACCGCCAAGATCAGCGGTCTGGAAGCTTTCCTCACTCAGTACCCCAACAGCGTGATGAAGGAAGACGCGCTGGAAATACTGATGGGAGCTTACCAGCAGACCAGCAACCAGGCCAAAGTGATGGACGCCGCGAACCGGTTGTTGGCGGTTAATCCGAATAACGTTCGCGCTCTGGCCCTACTGGCGTATAGCGAGCGTGCCGCGCAAAAATGGGCGGATGCCAAGAAACACGCTGAACAAGGTCTGGCGGCGCTTGACAGCATGACCAAACCGGACGGAGTTTCGGACGCGGATTTCCAGAAACAGAAGACCCAGTTGGGAGCCCTGCTGGAAAGCGTGGCCGGTTTTGCCGCTCTCCAGTTGAAAGATAACGCCACGGCAGAGAAGGATCTGCGCGCAGCGGTAGAAGCCGACCCAACCAATGTCGAAAACGTTTATCCTTTGGCACTCGCCAGTCTCACCGCCACTCCTGAAGATGACGTGAACGGACTGTTTTTCATCGCCCGCGCCATCAATCTGGTCAAGGACCCGGCCGGCAAGGCGCAGATTACGAAATTCGGGCACGCCAAGTACGTGAAATATCATGGCTCGGACGAGGGTTGGAACGAACTCCTGGCCATGACCGCAACCACGCCGCTGCCACCGCCGGGGTTCACGATCAAAGCATACGTTCCTCCTACCCCGGCCCAGCAAGCTGCGGATCTGGTCAAGAGCAAAGCTCCGAAGGATATGAGTTTCGCCGAGTGGGAGTTGGTACTCTCCGGGGGTGCACCCGCTGACGCAGAGAAAGTTTGGTCTGCGATCAAGGGAGTGCCCTTGCAGATGGAAGGTACGGTCATCAAGGCCTCTCCGACCGAACTGCAAATCGCGGCTAGTCAGGATGACATCGACGCGAAGAGGGCGGATATCGTGGTCACGATGAGCGGAACCATTCCCGCCAAGCTTATGCCGCAGGAAGGGTCTACCTTGGACTTCGAAGGCACGCCTGTTTCCTACACACCGAGCCCGTTTGTGGTGACGATGGAAAAGGGTGCGCTGTTAACTAAGGCAGCACCGAAACCCGCCCCTCATCACCACTCCACCGCGCACTGAGCCCGGATTTGCGAATCCACCAGGGCAGCGTTCTAACGCTGCCCTTATTCTTGGGTGGGATTTCCAGGAGGCTACAGCAGGATTTCAACGGACGGCTTTCTTATCGTAAGCGGTAGGACGAGCGCTGCGGGGAGGACGTTTGACGCCAGCGCGCAGCTGCCGTATGTCGATCTTCAATTCGGAAATGGTGCGGCTTAGCGTGTTGCGATGCATCCCCAGTTGACGCGCGGCGCGGCACTGATTGCCGTTGTTTTCCTGTAGAACGGTGAGGATGAACCGCTTCTTGAATTCGCGCACCGCCTCGGAGTACAGAATGTTGCTTTTGTACATCTGCAGGACGAGTGCTTCGAGCTGATCTCTCACGGCATCCCTCTTTCTCTTGAAAAGCTGCTTTTGAAACCTGCCAGCTAGGCTTTTCTCTGTTTGCCAGATTCCGTTTCGGACGTCGCAACCGCGAGTTTACTTGTGTAGCTCCTCACGGCGCAGCAAGTCGAGTCCTTGATAAAAGCGGGCCCGCAATTCTGAAGGCGCCACCCAAATGGCGGCGCGTCCTACGACCAGAAAATAAGGCGCCAGCTGCGAACCTTCCAGCCAGTGCGACGAAGGCGTGAAGGCAGCCATGCTCATAAGAACGACTGCCACCATCAGGCTTCCTCGCACCAGCCCCAGCGCTCCACCTAAAATCCGGTCAAAAAAACTCAGTCCAGCCTCTTGCACGATATGGCGGGTGATCCGGCCTGCGATTCCGGCCACGACCAAAACCGCCAAAAAAATAATCAGAAACGCCGCGATTTCGCCCAGCCACTCGGACTTCAGGTGAGGCGCAAACCGGGCTGCTAGCCGCGTGTAATTCCAGGCCGCCAGCAGATACCCAAAAACCAAGCCCGCGATTCCAAAGGCTTCGTGAAAAAAGCCGGAAATCGCGGCCTGAATTACCGAAACCACAATTACAGCCACGATGACCCAGTCGGCACCCGTCATCGCGTTCTCCAACGGATCGCTTCGCTAAACATCCAGCTTGTGCCCGGTGAGCTGCTGAAAAGCCTCCAGGTATTTCTCGCTGGTCTGGCGCGCCACCCCCGTGGGGAGAGCGGGTGCGGGCGGCTGCTTGTTCCAGCGGATTTGTTCAAGGTAATCCCGAACATATTGCTTGTCATACGAGTCTTGCGCCCGTCCGGGCTGATACTTGTCCGCCGGCCAGAAACGGGACGAGTCAGGAGTAAGCACTTCATCCGCAAGGGTGATCCCCTTGGAGGTCATCCCGAACTCAAATTTCGTGTCGGCAATGATAATGCCCCTCTGAAGGGCGTAATCCGCCGCCTTGCTGTAAATCTTCAATGTAAGATCCCGGAGTTGGCGGCTTAGCTCCACGCCCACGATCCGCGTCATCTCATCGAAGGGAATATTCTCGTCGTGCCCAGTGGTCGCCTTGGTGGCAGGAGTAAAAATAGGCTGCGGTAGTTTAGCTGACTCCTTGAGTCCTGCGGGAAGCTCTATTCCGCACACACGTCCGCTAGCTTTGTATTCTTTCCAGGCCGATCCGGAAATATATCCTCGAACCACACACTCAACCGGGATCATCTCAGCGCGCATGACCATCATCGACCGGCCGTGCAGCTGATCGGCGTATATTTGCGCCGCTGCGGGGTACTTTTCTACATCGGCCGTGACCACATGGTTGGCGACAACGTCGCGAAGGAAGTTGAACCAGAAGAGCGAGATCTGGGTCAGTACGCGCCCCTTGTGGGGAATGCCAGTGGCCAGTACATAATCGAACGCGGAGATGCGATCGGTCGCAGCGAATAGAAGATGTTCGCTGTCGAGCTCGTACACGTCCCGGACTTTACCGCTGGCGTGGAGCTTGAGTTCAGGGAAGTCGGTGCGTAGCAGAACGGAATCGAGAAGCTGGGGGCTCATGTTTGAATTTTACAGTTAGAAAACGTCGCGTATTCTATCCTGCCAGAAATATTTGTCAACGACTTAAGTTACAGTCGAAGGCCAAGTCTGTGCATTCGCTTGAAAGAAAAAGTGTTGGAGTTGCTAGGGCTCTTGAGATCGCGTTTCTGATGCAGCTTTTCGAGAGAGCCAGTTTGTGGAAAAGCTGAGGAAAGCAGAGGATAACCGGGACGCGAGAAAAAAACTTCGTTCAGCGTAAGTCTTAAGCAAAACTCAAACCCGCGTAGGCCATCTGCGGACGGTATGAAAGACCCGTAATACTTCCAGGGTGTTACCCCGCACGCGGTAGGGAATGATATGGGACGTGTCAGGAACTACCAGGTCTCGAGTGCCGAAGGACCCGCCCGGGGCGGCCCAATCCGGGATATTCCCGAAGGCGCTCCACCCCCTCGGTTATTGAAAACACCACACGAGCGGCTGCCGACGGATTGTCACGAGCGATATATTGAGCTCCCCTATCCAAGTTCGCGCGGGCTATGCGGAGCCACTTAACCCGCACGACTGGTCCATTTCTTCACAGTGCGTTCCACCTCCTTGTCGCTGGCGAAGTCTCCGCGGTCGGCCTCCGCTATACCCTTCTTAATCTCCGCGATCTGCCAGTCGTTCAGCGAGACGTATTCTCGAATTGCCTCCGCCGCCACAAATGAGCGGCTGCGACTCATCGAACGCGACAACCGGTCCAATTGCTTCTTTAGTTTTGGATCAAGCCGCAAGGTTAGAACCGAGGATTCCCCCATAGGGCCTCTTGTATTACAGGCTACAGCACCTGTATGCAGATGTAGACATCCATCTGAGAGGTGGTCGGATTCGGCGGCCGGTCGGTTAAGCGGTGGCGCCAAAGCGTACGGACACCAGCTTGGAAACTCCCGGTTCCTGCATGGTGACGCCGTACAGCACCGGGGCGATACTCATCGTCTTCTTGCTGTGAGTGATCAATACGAATTGAGTTTTTATACTCATCTCTCTAACTAGTTCGGTGAAGCGCCCGATATTGGCTTCGTCGAGCGGCGCATCGACTTCATCGAGAATGCAGAATGGGCTGGGTTGATACTGGAATATTCCCACCAGCAAGGCCAATGCGGTCAGGGCTTTTTCACCGCCGGAGAGCAGCAGTACGTTCTGCAGCTTCTTTCCCGGAGGTGAGGCCACGACGTCAATGCCACTTTCCGCGCTGTTCTCTTCATCGGTCAAACGCATGAAAGCATGCCCGCCGCCGAACAGCTTACGGAACGTGGTCTGGAAGTTCTCGTTGATTTTATGAAAGGCCTCTTCGAACTTCTGCCGCGAGAAAATATCGATCTCCTTGATGGTCGCCTGCGTGTTCTCAATCGAATCCAGCAGATCTTTTCTTTGCGTGTCCAGAAATGCGTGCCGCTCGGTGGTTTCCTTGTATTCCTCCAGAGCCATCATGTTCACCGGGCCCATGGCATCGAGCCGGGTGCGCATCTCGCGGTAGACCTGGTCTTCTGCAGCCAGGGAATCCCCGCTGATGATCGGAATTGTGCGGTCGGCCATCAGTTCGTGACGCTGTATGCCCAATTCGTTCAGGCAGGTTTCCGCCATGTATTGCGCGTCCGATTGCAATTTGGCTGCGGTTGCCGAAAGCTCACCACGGCGGTCACGAGCCTGATCGAGTAACTGGCGTGCCTCGCGCAGGGCGTCCTCGATCTCTGCCAACCGGGCGCGCACCTGGTCGGACTCGAATTGCAGGAGTCCGTCGCGTGCTTCGGTTGTATTGCGCTCCGCTTCGAGCTCTTCCAGCTGGGCGATCATCTGCTGATTTTCGGTCTCGCGTTGCAGTTTCTCGACGGCTGAGGATTCGATCTGCGTCCGCAGGGAAGTAGCGCGTGCGCCCATGTCTGCGACTAAGGCCTCGATCTTCTCCAGCACAGCCGTCGCAGACCGATGTCGTTCCTCGAGGGTCGCGACCCGGGCCATATGCTGGGAAGCGTTCTGCGCAGCCGAGTCGCGCCGCTCGCGAGTCGCCGCCAGCGCTTCGTTCGCCGTAGCGGCCAGCGCTTCGAATTCTTCGCGCTGTTTTTGCAGAATCGACAATTCCGCTTGCCGCGAAGTGATCAACGCGTCCTGTTCGGCACGCTCAGAATTTAGGCGTTGGATCTCGTGACGACAGATATCCAGACGCTCGCTCACTCGAACCATTTCTGAATCCAGTTGCCGCAGCATGTGATTAGAAGTCATCGCCTGCTTTTCGGCTTCTCGCTTCTCTGTCTCCAGGCGATCGAGGCGCGAAGTGAGCTCCCTAATCTCACGCGCCAAAGTCAATACGCGCAGTTCGTCATTGCGCAGAGCCGCCTCCAACTCGTTCAACAGGCGCATGACATCCCGTAGTTCGCGTTTCATCGAGAGCGGTCCTTCGGCACGCTGTTTGCCACCAGTGACAGTCACGTTATGGAAACATTCGCCCGATTGCGAAAGGAAAAACGCGTCCGGGTTCGACAGCGCAAGCTCACGTGCAGACGCGGGCTCGGGTACGATGTAGCCATCGCGCAGCTTAGGCAGGATGACTTCCAGAGATCGTCCGAAGCCGTTCAGCACACGAATTGCATGCTTGAGTGGAACGATCGATTGGCCAGGCGATGCCGCGCGCGCCACTTCGTCCACCGCGAATGAAAACTTTGCCTGGGAATCCTCTGGGTGTACCAGGAATGTCGCGCGACCATCCACGTCGGTTCGCAGCAGGCGCAAACCTTCGTCGGCCGCGTCCCAGGATTTCACCACGACGTAATTCAACTCATCGCGAAGAAAGTCTTCGACCACGCCTTCGTAGCGCGGCTCAACCTCGAGGAAATCAGCCAGGACTCCGGCCGGAGCGAATCCGCCGTCCATTACTCCTGATTGAAACAGGCGGCGAACCGACTCGGTCGAGTAGCCGTGCTCGGCGATCACAGCTTCGAGCGAGCCTTTCTTTCCAATCGCGGAAGCATATTCGGCGCGCAGGCTGTCCAGGCGGCTCTTGGCTTCCGTTTCTTCGCGGCGCTTCGATTCGATGGATTGCCGGGCCTGAGAAATCTCTTCGGTCAATCCTGCAACGCGCTGGGAGACAGACTCGAACTCCAAAGCAAATTGTCCGCGCTGGCCGCCGAAAGCCTCGACTTGAGAGTTCGCAGTCGCCATCTCCACCTGCAAACGCTGCGCCTCGCGGCCCACGGCGGCCAGACGTTCTTCCGCTTGCGTAAGCATGTTTCGCAAGTTGGAAGCGGACGCGACTATTTCCATGATTGCGCTGCGGGATGCCTCTTGCCGAGATTCCAGCTCTGCCAGCGCGTTGGCGGCGTCCGTGGCCGCTTGCTGGCATTGTGCCAACTCCTGCTGGGCCGTAAGGAAGTCCGCCGCTGCCGACTCCAACAGTTGAAAATTGGAGTCACGCTCATTTTCAAGAGCAGCAATCCGATGCTGTGCCTGCGCCAACTCCGCTTCGAAGGCAGCGGAACGCACCACTAACTCTGCGCAGCGCTCTTCATTATGACGACGCTGAGCATGAGCCCGTTCGCTCTCCAGTTTGATCTGGTTGAGGCGCTCGCGATTTTCGCGAATCTCGGTCTCGATAGCGTATCCACGCTGGGTGCGTTCACCATGCTCCACTTCGAGTTGCTGGACTGTCTCAGTGCGGTGGTGCATTTCCTCCGACAGCACGTTGATCCGCTCATCTATTTCAATGCTGTCTCGATCCAGTTGCGCAAACTTGCTGGCCAGCACGACACGGTGCTTAGCTCGCATCTCGTCCCGCAGCTTGGCATAGCGCTCGGCCTTCGAAGCTTGCCGCTTCAGGGAGTTCATCTGCCGTGTAACTTCCTCGAAGATGTCGTTCACCCGCGACAGGTTCTGCTTGGCATCTTCCAGACGGGCTTCGGCGAGCCGTTTCTTGGTCTTGAACTTCGTGATACCTGCAGCTTCTTCGAGGATGGCGCGGCGATCCGTCGGACGGCTGCTCAGAATCTGTCCGATGCGACCTTGCTCGATCAGGGCGTAGGATTCTGGCCCGAGGCCAGTGCCCATAAACAACTCCTGAATATCTCGCAGGCGGCAGAGCTTGCCGTTGAGCAAGTATTCGCTGTCCCCGGAGCGAAACAGCCGGCGAGTTACGGCGATCTCTCCCGCCCGGAATTGCTGCTGAAACTTGCGGCGGCGGATCCTGAGCACGACTTGCGGGCCTGCGGCCTGGTTTGATTCGATGGAGGTCCGGGCGTCTTCGCCCGGTCCGACGGGCGAGACGCCCGTCTCTCCATCGGAAATCCCTGGTTGCGCTTCTTCGGTCAGACGCTCAACTTCCTCGGCGGCCTTCGCACGGACTTCAGCCTCGTCCCAATCGCTTACGTTTTCGGGTAACTCATTCTGAACGTCGATTTCGGTGGGATTGTGTGCGTCGGGCCCGCTATACACCTCTGGATCAATCAAGGTGAGGGCGACTTCTGCCATGCCGGTAGGCTTGCGGTCGCGGGTGCCCGCAAAGATTACATCCTGCATGCGCGAGCCGCGGAGAGTCTTGGCCGACTGCTCGCCTAAGACCCACGAGATCGCATCCGCGATGTTGGACTTGCCGCATCCGTTGGGACCGATAATGGCCGCGATGCCATCCCCGTGGAACTTGAGTTCGGTGCGGTCGCAGAAAGATTTGAAACCGAGAATCTGAAGCTTTTTCAGTTTGAGCAACTTCTACTCCTTGGGGAACGGGTTAACCAATTGGATTCCTCCACAGCTCGCTCCGAGAAAACCTTCCTGTGGCTGGACAGGGCGGGCACAGATGCAAGCTACTGTAACGGCGAAATTGCGCCGGGGTCAAGCAAGAAAACACCATATATGGGGTCTCCTTTTGCACAACCACGTCATTTTGCACACACAATGCAGCAGTTGCTTGTGAAATGGGTGGGGAAAGAGCAGAGGAAGGGAGACTCGCGAGAGCAAGATAAGCCTAGCGCAGCCAGAGCGAAAAGGAAACATGCATTTTATCTGGAAGTATCGAATTCGGTGTGCGTGGGGGAGAGCCGCCCTCGGATCCTCGGATGGTTGGATCTAGGCAACTCTGACTAAATCCCGCCCGAGTCCTGATCGCAACCTTTTGTTGCTGTCTTCGCTCCGTAAACAGGGTTGCCGTCACCCATGTGTCCGAGTTCGCCGTGAGCTGGTAATTTACCGGGTCACCACGAATTTGCGATTGCTCTTGAGCTTGCGTTGGGGCGTAGTCACAGATATAAATCCCGTGGTCGCACCCTGGGGAACGGATGTCGTGATCAAGGAATTTGAAACCACCTTGAAGACAGCCGCCGTGCCGTTAAACGTCACGCTGGTCGCACCCGTTAGTTTCGTTCCCAGAATCTTGCCGGCCGCTCCCACCTTGCCGGAGGTGGTCTGCGTTTCCAGAAACGGGTGCAGACCTACCGACAGCCTGAAGACCGTGCCATAGGTATTGGACCCGTTCGTCAGCGTCGTAGGTTAGAAGCTGCCATTGGTGTCCTGAACCAGGGCCGCGTAGGGGTCGGAGCCGTCCGTGGCATCGAAGCTGTGCAGCGTGGTCAGGGTGCCGCTTAGGGTGATTTTGAAGATAGTGCCATCGTTGTTGGCCCCGCCAAACTTCGTCGTCCCGTAGAGGTTCCCATCAGTGGCCTGGATCAGCCCGGCGTAGGGTTGAGCGCCGTCTGTGCCGGCGAAGCTGAGCAGCGTGGTCAGAGGGTGCCGGTTGGGGTGACTTTGAAGGCCGTGCCACCGCCGTTGGTTCCTCACTGAAACGTCGTCCCGTAGAGGTTCCCATCGGTGGCCTAGATCAGCCCCGCATAGGGTAACGAGCCGTCCGAGAAGTCGAAGATGT
Organism: uncultured Acidobacteriota bacterium; assembly: GCA_963838905.1. Taxonomy (GTDB): domain Bacteria; phylum Acidobacteriota; class Terriglobia; order Terriglobales; family Acidobacteriaceae; genus JABDBE01. The sequence continues at coordinate 22,316 of CAWITE010000007.1, read as the reverse complement.
GCAGGGTGGTGAAAGTCTGTGCCGGCGACGCGATTGCCGTCGTTACGCACTGGAGAAAAATACCGCAGGCCCTCTTCCATCTGTTCACTACGACGGCAAAAATTGGGAGATTCGATTCTTGGTCATTTGGGATAACCCACGGTGAGAAGCCACGAAAGCAGACACAAACCAGTACTACCAAGAACCAGAGTGCCACTCGACTTCGTAGATGCCATCTGGGGAGATGCGCCGAGCGCTGGGATTTTCTCCCAACCGGCACAGGGTGTCAAGCAAAAGATTCTGCCAGACCGCCCAGAACCCTGTCCCAGTAAGGGTTTTGGCCAGCCGCTCCCCAAGAAAGGCGATCGTGGCGCTGGCGCCCTAGACCGCCTGCGAGTCGGGCTGCTACTCGCCCAGCTTCTCAAAGAACAAACAGATCGATTCAATCCCGCGATGGAAGTTCGGAATGTGAAACTTCTCGTTGGGAGCATGTAGATTGTCGTCGGGCAGGCCGAAGCCCATCATTACACTCGGGATTTTCAGCACATCCTGAAAGTCGGTCACGATGGGAATCGATCCGCCCGAGCGAATGAAGACTGTGTCTTTCTTGAAGACCTCGTGCATAGCCTCGGTGGACGCTTTCACATATTTGTTGTCCGTGCCCACCACGCAGGCCGGACCTTTGCTCCACACTTTGATCTTGGTCTCAATACCCTTGGGCGTCAGCTTCTTCACAAAGGCCGTGTAGCGCTTAAGAATATCGTCGGGATCCTGGTTGGGTACCATGCGCATGGAAACTTTTGCCGCGGCCTTCGCCGGGATCACCGTCTTGGCGCCGGGTGCGGTGAACCCGCCGGGCATGCCGTGGACTTCGAGCGTAGGACGTGCCCAGGTTCGGTAGAGCACGGAGAAGCCCGGTTCTCCGGTCAGTACCTTGGAACCAACTTCTGTTTTGCGATAGTGCTCTTCATTGAATGGCAGGCGCTTCCACGCCTTCAGTTCGTCTTTGCTCGGGGCTTTCACATTCTTGTAGAAACCCGGAATCAGGACTTTGCCTTTCGCATCCTTTAGCTTGCTGATGATTTCGATCAAGGCGAAAAACGGATTGGGCGCCGCGCCGCCGTACATGCCGGAGTGCAGATCGGTCTTCGCCCCAAACGCCTCGATTTCTGTGTACACGAGCCCGCGCAGCCCCACGCACAGAGTCGGAAGATCCGGCGCAAACAATTCGGTATCGCAGACCAGCGCGAAATCGGCCTTCAACTTGCTCTTCTGCTTGCGCACATACTCGGCGATAGACTCGCCGCCGACTTCCTCTTCGCCCTCGATGATAAACTTCACATTCAGCGGCAGCTTGCCACCGTGGCCTTTCATTAAGGCCTCGATGGCTTTGATCTCCATCCAGAGCTGGCCTTTGTCGTCCACGGCGCCGCGGGCATAAATGTTGTTGTTTCGTTCCGTAGGTTCGAAGGGCGGACTGATCCATTCGTCGAGCGGATCGGGTGGCTGCACATCGTAATGCGCGTAGCCGAGCACAGTCGGCTTGCCGGGAGCATGCAGCCAGTCGGCGTAGATCAGCGGATGGCCTTTGGTCGGGACGAGTTCCACGTTCTCCATGCCAATTCGCCGGAGCTCGTTGGCCACCACGTCGGCGGCCTTCTGCACGTCGGACTTATGCTCGGGCGCGGTGCTAATGCTGGGAATACGAAGGAGATCTTTGAGTTCATTCAAGAATCGCTGTTGATTCGAACGAGCATAATCCACTGCTGGGGAAGCCATAGATGTGCCTTTCTCTCGGACGTGGTCGGTCAGGTTGAGTTCGTATGAAACCGATAAGTATACCTGAACGCGTGATGGGAGTTTCGCGGTACGTTATCCTGCAAGATGTGACGGCAGCCGCAGGTACCAAGGATGAACAACGGCGCGTAGGGTTGTGCTTCGATTGCGTAAACGCACAGCGAATTCAGTCTGATCGCGGATCGACATTCTATCGTTGTAAACTCTCGGAAACGGATCCCACCTTTCCGAAATATCCCCGCCTGCCGGTTCTCCAGTGTGTCGGGTACACCCGAAAGCCTTAGCGGTCGCGAATTGACTGATTCTGGAGATGGTTGAGACGATCTCCCCGAAACAACGCCAGCCCCATGTACAATGCCCTCTGGTTGGGAGTCGGAGCACAGAGTTTCTGGGGTCGACATGTCTGTGAGGGTGAAGTCCGGCAACCAACGGTCGGAGACGAGAGAACAGCCCGCCGCGCCAACGACAACTGGCATTCGCCAAAAAGTTGAGCGCGAATTGCTGACGTCGCCGCGGAAACGCAATCTTGCAATTTGGTGGTACTGGCAGTTGCAACGTTTGCTCTGTACAGTCCTGCCATTTGGCATCCCTTCATTTTCAACTACGACGACGACAATTACGTCACGAACAACTCACACGTGCAGGCTGGCTTGGTGTGGGACACGGCAAGCTGGGCGTTGAGATCGACCGAATACTCTAACTGGCATCCGCTGACCTGGCTCTCACACGCTCTGGATTACACGCTCTATGGTCTGAATCCTCACGGCCATCACCTCACGAATGTCCTGTTCCATATGCTTAACGTTGTGCTGCTGTTCCTGTTGTTGGCTCGCGCAACCGGGGCTACGGGACGCAGTTTACTAATTGCGGCGCTGTTCGCGGTTCATCCGTTTAATGTGGAAGCCGTGGCCTGGATCGCCGAACGTAAGAATGTTCTCAGTACGTTTTTCTTCTTGCTCACACTCGGTGCTTATGGCTGGTACGCGCTTAAGCCGGAGCTCAAGCGCTACTTCGTGCTCGTTGCTCTCTTCGTGCTCGGACTCGCAGCTAAGCCTATGGTCGTCACTCTGCCTTGCGTGCTTTTGCTGCTCGATTTCCGGCCGTTGAGACGAATCCAGGGTTGGGGACAGTTGCCCGCTGACGCAGCATTTGCCGTGCCTCAAGCTCGCTTCTCGCGGCTGGTGCTTGAAAAGTTGCCGCTCTTCGCTCTGGCTGCCGCTGACGGCGCAGTCACCATTTTCGCGCAGCGCTCCGGCGGCGCAATGGGTTTGGTGCTTCCCCTTGGCGTGCGTCTGGAAAACGCCGTCTACGCTTATGCGCTGTACGTGTGGAAAGCATTCTGGCCGGCGCGACTGGCGGTATTTTATCCTCACCCGGGTGCCGCGCTCGCGGTCTGGCAAATCGGACTGGCCGCGCTTTTTGTGCTCACCGTGACCACGCTGGTCTGGCGAGAGCGCTTCGCCCGGCCATACCTGCTCACCGGCTGGCTCTGGTTCCTCGGCACTCTCGTTCCCGTCATTGGACTCATTCAGGTGGGCCAGCAAGCAATCGCCGACCGCTCCGCTTACATCCCGCTGATTGGAATCTTCGTGATGATGGTCTGGGGCGCGGCCGACTTAGCAGACCACAGGCAACTGAGCTTCCGGTCGCGCGCCAGGATAGCCGCAATCGTTTTGGCGATTCTCGTGCTCTTTACCTGCGATCAGCTTCGGTACTGGCGAAGTGCCGTCGATCTCTGGGCGCACACAGGGGACGTTACAAAAGACAATTTCTTTGCCGAGCAGAACCTGGGCGCCGCGCTGCTCGCTTCGGACCATTACCAGGAGGCCTTGCCACACTTTGAGAAGGCAGTGAAGCTCAGGCCTTTCGAGGCGGGAGGCCAACATGCTGATCCCGGCTTATAACGCTCTCGGAAGGTTGTATGCCGAGATCGGAAACTACGAAAAGGCGCGCGCCACCTACCAACAGGCATTGAGGATCAACCCCGATCGCCCTGATGCCCGGGAGGGGCTAGCGAAAGTGGAGCTCTCCGACGCCATGCGAAATGCGGCCGAGTCCCCGACCGCCGAAGGGTACTTGCGGCTAGGCCAAGTTCTGCAGCAGGCCGACCGCATTGCGGAAGCCCGGGTCGCTTATGAGCAGGCGCTTGAGCTCAATCCAAAACTCGGGGATGCAAAGAGGGCCCATGACGCGCTGAACCAGCAAAGCAAATAAAAGTGGAAAGGTTTTTCGCGACTGCGACTTCATAGTTGATAGCCCCGACGGCAGGCTAAGCTCTCGGGCTGTCTCTCATTCCGAAATCGGGTGGGCAGGGCCGGTGTAGAATGCCTACCGGCTTCGCAGTTGATGAAGAGGTCCTGTTCCACATCGACAAAAGAGAGAATAATGTCAAGGATTGCCGCTTCCACTCTCTTGTTGTTTGTTGTCCTTTCATCGCTTGCCGCCAAGGACAATCCGTCCCAGATCGTAACCTGGCCCGATTCGACCGGTCCTTCGATTTACGTTTTTCAAATACGATCGCTGAAAATCTTTCAGACAAGACAACTGGCACCGCGAATTTTTCACTCTACGTCTTGGATAAGGACAAGGCCAGGATCGGCGAGGGCTACATCAATCTGACCAATATCGGTGCGGGTCAAACAGTCAAATTCCAAATAACGCTGTCTGCATCCGGAAATCCTACGTCCGTGGCCGTGTCCACACTGCCCCGCGCAACGGTGTCAATCACACTGAATTTCGGTCCGCAGGGTGCTGTGTTGAAAGTAGACGGCAAAGAGGCGGGAACCACGCCGAAGATTGTGGATGTCGCGATCGGCACACGCTTGAATTCAGCAAAGAGGGTTTCAAGACAGGGAAGTTCCCGCTTGAAATTACTTCGCGTGATGCGTCCGGCGCAAGTGTCAGCTACGAATTGGGCAGCCCTGCGCACGATACCATCGAGTTACGGGACGGGTCGGTTCTAGCCGGGGACCTGGTTTCGATCAGCGGTATGCAAGTTCAGGTACGCATCGGTGGGAATACTCAAACATTTGACCGCCACCCGATTAAGAGGATTCTGCTCACTGAACGCGATCCCGTGGCGAACTGAGGATATTGGCACGATTCGAACCTTCCGACGGTTTTCCGGAATCAGTTCTGAAATCGCAGTGGCGAAAACCTCGAAATATCGTAATCAAGCTGTACGCCTGTGATGACCTGGCTCATGACATGCGCTGTGACCGGTGCGAGCAGAATCCCGTCGCGAAAATGCCCGGTGGCCACAAAGTATCCAGGCGCGCTGGTGGCGCCAAGGATGGGTAGATCGTCCGGAGTTCCCGGCCTAAGGCCGGCCCATGCCTCGAGAACCCGCGCCTCCCCAAGCGCGGGAACCAAGCGAATCGCCGCTTGATGCATGCAATGAATGGTATCCGCGTCCGTTCGTTTATCATAACCAGCCTCTTCTACGGTTGAGCCAATCACGACTCGTCCATCGCTCCGCGGTACCACATAGACCTCGGGAGCGCGGATCACGTGATGCACCAGGTCATGCCGGGCGCAGGCTACAGCCAACATCTGACCTTTGACCGGGCGGACAGGGAAGCGATGCGTAGAAAAGCTCCCCGCCCACGCGCCAGCGCAATTCACCATGCAGGGCGCAATATAGTGGGTTCGATCCGTGCGGACGCCTGAGACTCGTCCATCCGAGAGAAGAACGTCGGTCACAGCGGTACCGGAGGAGATGTCGACTCCCCGGTGTTTGACCGACTTTAATGCGGCCGCGACTAGAGCGCGCGGATCGACGCTTCGCTCTTTCAGATAAATGGCTGGAATGTTCACGTCGGCCAGAGCTGGCTCCAGTTCGGCCAGAGGCGCGGAAAGCGGATGCTCTGCACGAGACTGCTCAGAAATGTGCTTTGCACTAAGCAAGATCGTCCCGTTATCGCGCAGATCAACCTTCATTCCGGATTCGTCCTGCAGTTCATGGACGAACTCGGGATACATTCGCGCACTCGCCGTCGCCAACTCTTGCAACGCGATCGGCGTTTCCAACGAGCAGTCGGCCAGCATTCCAGCGGCAGCGTGGGAAGCTTCGCGGCCAGGTTCTCCGCGCTCCACTACGAGAACTCGCAGGCCCCGCTTGTGCAAAGCGATCGCGAGTGAGAGCCCAATGATGCCGCCGCCTACGACGATCACGTCCCAAGTCTTCACTCTCGCATTGTAAAAGACAGCGCGAATCAGACGCGGGATGAAAGGGACATAACCGCTGCCACATTGGTTTGGGAGCGCGCGATATTGGCACCGAAAAACACATCTTGGATCGCGAGTCGATCAGCGGCCCGAGACGTAGCAAAGCAACGTCTCACTTTGTCGGAGCTTTTCAGCGGCAGTGAAGGAGCACAACGAGCGCGATCAGTGCGGGTTGGCGGACCCGGAGAGACTTGAACTCCCAACCCCTGCGTTCGAAGCGCAGTGCTCTATCCAGTTGAGCTACGGGTCCGCGCTCGGTTAGAAAATAAGCGTATCAGGTCTTGCCTGTCGATGTCGCGCTTGTTCGCGCCCCCATGTGAGTGGAAGGACTCATTGACAGGTCGCGCTTATCCCTCATGGTAAATGCCGCCTTGGCCGCGGCTTCCAGTCCTGCCAGCGACACCGTTCTGAATCCGCAACGCCGGTTTCATCAACTTAAGGAGCATGAATAAGCTTGAGAAAAATACTGCCCTGATGCTATCTAATTCGCCGTTGGCCGCTTGCCTCGCGCTCTTAACCATTCCCGCCGCCGCCCAGCAGATCCAGACCGATCCTCAAGTGACCTACGAAATCAAACACGACGTATCGCTGCCGCTCGGCTATTTGGCGCAAATCGCGCCGAAGCCCAAGCGCGGCTTCGTGGAAATGATCGAACCGCAGCGCAACCTGGGGCTCACAGTTGGTATTCCGGGCGAAGACACGGTGGTGCAGGACGTCTACCTTCCAACCGTTCACACCACACAGCTCCTAAACATTGAAGGTACGCGAGAAGATCAGGGGAACGCTCAGGTCCCTGACACCAACGGCTCGGTCGGAGCCACTCAGTTCGTCGAGATCACCAACTTCGACTATGAAGTCTTCGACAAAGCCACCGGCAAAGTGATACTGAAGCCGACCAACACAAATACGATCTTTACGGGTTTCGGCGGAGCGTGCGACGGCACCAATCCCGGCGACCCGGTTGTCGTCTGGGACAAGTTAGCTCAGCGTTGGCTGGTCACCTACTTCAACTACACGACCGATCTCACGCTGTGCATCGCAGTGTCGACGACCTCGGACGCAACGGGAACTTACAGCCGTTATTCCTATGGTTTCGGCAAACACGCTTCCGGATTATCCGAAGTACGCGGTTTGGCCGGATGCGTACTATGCCTCGGTGAACGCCTTCGGAAGCGGGGCCGCCGAGCCCTGCGCCTTCGATCGCAATGCGATGCTCGCTGGCAAGAGCAAAGCCGCCATGATTTGCTTCACTCCCAACAACAACAATTTCAGCTTCCTGCCCTCGGACCTGGACGGCGCTGCGCTTCCTCCAACGGGAGCGCCGAACCATTATGTCGAGCTGGGCAATGCCACCAACGCGCTCGAAGAATACGATTTTCACGTGGACTTTGCCCATCCTAAGAAGTCGACCTTTACCGGACCGCACGCCATTCCGGTGCCGTCGTATTCTCTCGCTTGCGGCGGCGGCGACTGCATTCCTCAGCCATCTCCAGGAGAACAAGTGGAGTCGCTGGGCGATCGTCTGCTGTTCCGCCTTTCCTATCGGAATTTCGGCGACCACGAATCCATGGTCGTAGCCCATGCCGTGAGCCCCGGGAAAGGCTCGACCGCGGTTTCCGCCATGCGCTGGTACGAACTACGCTCCACTCCGGTGGGAGGCAAGTTCTCGCTCTACCAGGCCGGGACCTTCCAGAACCAAACGACCAGCCTATGGATGGGAGCCGTGGCCATGGACAAACAGGGCAACATTGCCCTGGGTATGAGCGCCTCCAGCAACACGGTGAAACCGAGCGTCTGGTATACCGGGCGGCTCGTGACTGATCCTCTGGGGAAAATAGAAGCGCCCGTAATTGCGGTGAAAGGCACCGCCGTCGAAATCAGTGACAGCCAGCGTTGGGGCGACTAGTGCAGCATGAGCATTGATCCCATTGATGACTGCATCTTCTGGTACAGCCAGATGTCCTACAACAAGAAACACGGCGGGACCGCGAGTGTCGACTGGAGCACCCGCATCGTCGCATTCAAGTTCGATACTTGCAAATAGCGGAACACTGGACAGACCGGGCGTCTTCTGCGATGCTCGGTCTCGACCTATGTCCTTCCATGTTGTCGCTTTCACCATGGCGCAAGTGCGTCAGGGAGCGCTCGACTTTCAGCGCGAGCTCGGTGCCGTCCTGAGAGACGCACCCGAACTGAAAGTGTATTCCGCCAGCCCCTTCGATCTCGATGAACGCCGCCGTGCCAAAGATCGATTTGGTGGCGACATAGTTTACTTTTTCAACGACCTGGCATATCAGGAAAGCAGGCGTCTTGGCCTGGATCTGCGATTCATCGCCGAAATCCCCGACGAAGAAGTCCCCCGCAGACGCACCGTGGTTGTCGGCATGCCGGAATCGAAGACCAGCGCTTGACAACCTCCGTCTAGAGAAACTCGGCGTGACGCGTTCAAATATCTTTGTCATCACGTCCTTCGTGAACCTTCGTGTCCTTTGTGGTTCAAGCATTTGCAGTTCAGCAACCACCAGGACACGAAGGTTCACAAAGGAAGCATGTCGTCGCCTACGCACTTAGTCAGCGTCGAAAGCATTGCAATATTTTGCAAGATTCCGACGTTTCCCATGTATACTTGGCTCAGCTAAGTTTGACTCACACGCAATTGAAAGTCGGCACGCCAACCAGCGTCACCCCTCTCACTAGCAGCGAATCTTCTCAGCACAATCCAAAATAGAAAAAGGTACAAACAAATGGCAGAAACAGGAACAGTAAAGTGGTTTAACGACGCCAAAGGCTATGGCTTCATCAGCCGCCAAAATGGCGAAGACGTTTTCGTGCACTTCTCGGCGATTCAGGCGGGCGGCTTCCGCAGCCTGCAAGAAGGCCAAGCGGTGCAGTTCGACGTCACCAAGGGCCCCAAGGGCTGGCAAGCTGAGAACGTTCAAGCTGTCTAAGTGGCAAACACGAATGCCCGGAATTCGAAAGAATGCCGGGCATTTTTCTTTGCGACGTGGGAAAAAACTGGTGATTCGTATCAGGGTATGCCTCCAGGCATACCGTAAGTGCTGAAAATAAGTCCGCCTTTCAGCCGCCGGGGTTTGATTCCGCGCCAAACAACCTTCTTCGGCAAGCGTGAAGCAACACAGTACCCTATTTCTTCTCCTGCTTCGCCTTGACTTTCGCCCATCGCGCTTTCTGGGCGGCTGCGATTTTTCGGCGAGCCGTCGCCGAAAGAGTACGGCGCGACACGGTCGCGAACTTCCCGCCCTCCAACTTACCCAGCACGGCGAGAGCCGCGTCCACGTGGCGAAGGTTATTTACCAGATGTGCTCTTTCAGCTCTCAATTCCGCGACAATATTTCCCAATCCCTTAAGTCTCGGCATGAATGAATTGTACCGGATACTTCAGGCACAGGTATTATTCGAGCCCAGAGGAAACCCTGACCTTCCCAAATGGCACATTCGTGCCATTCCCATCCCTCTGGCGGCAGGCTATGCTCTTGTTGAACAGTTTCTCGGGGGAGGAACCTGTTCGAGCGATTCGTCCCACGACTCAAACCGGGTCTGGGACGTTTTGTTTTAGGGCTGAAACGGTCGAGCGGCGGCCTCACTCTTTCAATCCCGCCACCTTGCCTCGCAGCACAGTGACCGACGCTTTCGGGAGAGTAAACATAGTTTGCGAGCTTGCCGCGATCGTGGTCCCGACGGGAGGATGGTCCGGGTCGGGATGACTATTCAAGCCGTCGTTGATCCACACGTACTGCTCGCTCCCGAAAGTCACAAAGTCGATCGGCCCGGAAAACGACGCATTCTGTTTGCTCAGCGAATCCTCAAATTGAACGCGCACGGTATGCGCGCTGGCCTCGTCCCGATTGACCAGCATCAACGACCAGTTTCCGTCAGGCCGATGCACCGCATACGACGTGACGTGCACATTCCCGTCGGCGTCCTTTACGTCCGTCGAAGAAGGAAACATGTGATGCACTCCGGAGCGGTGCTGGACCCACTCCAGATTAATCATGTGAGCGGCAAAATAAGGCGACGTATATCCCTTGATGTCGTAATTCTCATCGGAGATGAAGTTCGACCACGAAGCCCAACCCAGGCACGTGTGATGCAGGCCCTCCGGCTGGATCGGCGAGTGATAGAAGGCTGTGCCTCCACCTTCAAAGAATGATCCGACATTATCGGCCAGCCACAGTGCCGCAAAAATCGTGGTCATGGGCCCAGTGAGCTCGTTGGCCAAGTGATTCTCCGTCACCATCAGCGGCACGTCTTTAGGCACACCGTCATCTCGCCAAACCTGGAGGATGTGCTTCATCAGCTGAGATTCGGTATACAAAGTTTTCCAGGTGATGGTGCAGGGCTCGAACGGATAGTGCTCGAAAGAAACGAAAGCGAGGTCGGAAAGATGACCGTGCGCCTTGAGGTAATCCACGAAGCGGCCCATCCACGAAACCCGCCCCTGCGCGTCTGGCCATACCCGGATGTCTTCGTTGACGCCCTCAAACACCGGTCCGCCCAGCCTGAGGAGCGGGTCAACTTTGTGGATAGCCGCCGCCCATTGGATGTAAAGCGCGCCGTAGTCTTCGGGCATGGCGTGCTTGCCGTCGGGCTCTTCGCCCATTTCGACGTACCCGATGTGGTAGCCGCGCCTCTCAACGTAGGCAATCTGCGCGGCGGCATCTTCGGGCGTACCGTAAAGCATGGTGACCGGAATCATCGCAGGCAGGTTGTTGGTGAGTCCGCTAGTGAAGAAAAGATCGAAGCCGCTGTGCTGATACGGCCCTCCATCGTACACGTCAGCAGCCGAATGCCAGGGATCAATGGAGGAAACGCAATAAGTAGTTCGGCTCTCGGTGGGATCTTTGGGCACCTCAACAAAAGCTTCGCTGGCATCGACCGTGCCAGCAGCAATCTGCTGGATGGCATAGCCGACGCAGTTACGAACGTCGTCCGCGCCATGCTCGTCGCAAATGTTAGAAGATTCTGTCATCAAAATTCGCACGAAGCGCGTGGACACCGGTGCGTCGGTAAGCTTCAGTGTCACCGTTCCACCTTGCGCGTTCTTCAACACGCCCGAGGGAAAAACCTTCCATTCACCTTTCGGACCCAGATCGAAGTCAAGCGCGTCCCCGCCCGTCCAGAATTCCACCTGATACGACGTGGCATAAGGGCTCGCCCAGGCGATGCGCACGGCATTCACCGGCTTCTGGGCCTTCAGGTCCACGACCAACCACTGCGGATGCAGCGCATCGCTCTCGCCTGTGAACTTGCTGGTGAGGTACGGATTGCTTTTCCAATACGTGAGATTGGGACCTGGCACCGGTCGATCGCCGCTAGTCGCGAACCCGCGATGCGGCAGCGCGTAGGCCAGGATGTAACGGGTTGGCTCCTTGAGTTCTGTGCTGCCCGTGAAGTATCCGCTCCGGTGTGCAGCATCGCTCCAGGTGCCATTTTCCGTCCAGTGCCACGCGGCCATGCGGAGTTCCGTATTGTTGCGGTAAGTGATCGGCCCCCATCCTGCCGACAGAGCTTCCTGGATGATATGCGGCGTGTAAACTCTGTCGATCCCGGTACGAGACAAGACATCGATCGAGCTGCCCAGAGCGCTGTCGGGATCGAAAGAGTTGATGGCATGGCCCGGCGTTACATCCACATGAACGGTCCCCGTCTGCGGCTCCGCGGCCGGTATCTTCGACTGGGCGGGAGCAGTTGCGCTGAGCACCAGGGAAGAAAGAATGACGAAAAGAATAGTGATCGAAGGGGCTGATCCTCTTAGCCACGCTCGAGGACGGATTGGTCCGAACTTCCACGGAGTGAGAAGAACTAGCCGCATGGAATTTCCTCTTGTCGGCGGGAATCATAACACTCCACAGTCTCCTGGTCCCGCAGTCTCCGCGCCGAGTCGCTGGTGAATTGCCGAGCCAGAGGTTAGGATTTCCAGTGGTGGCCAATTTGTCCATCGAATCACGGTTCAAAGGAGTTCTGAAATGAGCAGCCTCGCTCTTCTGCAATCACTCAAGGACAGCGTTCTCGGTCAAGCCAGCGTGAAAGCTATCTATGGCGAACCGATCTCAGCCCACGGAAAGACCGTTATACCGGTTGCAAAAATAATCTATGGCTACGGTGCTGGGGCTGGAACTGGCGGTGTGGGCGATACCAGCGCTCGCGGCGAAGGAGGGGGTGGCGGTGGCGGAGCGCGAACCGTCCCGGTTGGCGTTATCGAAATCAGCGACCAACAGACCTGTTTCGTCCCCATTACCGACCGCAAAAAACTGACTGGAGCATTGCTGGCGGGCATTGGCTTTGGGATGTGGCTGGGTTGGCGTAACCGGCGCTGAACAAAATGGTTAGACCGGTCGAATAGACATTTGGTTGAACAAACCAAGACGGTCAGATCACGAACATAAAGCTGCTGGATTCCAGCCTCGGGAAGATGGTGCGCCCGGAGAGATTCGAACTCCCGACCCTCTGGTTCGTAGCAGATGGTTAACGCGGAATCAGTAACTTGCATCAAGCGGCACCGAACGGCCAGTTGTGGCCCAAGTCGCTACAAAGCAATAGGTTCTGGTTATTCGCTGCCGCTTGGTGCCACTCAAGGCCGTCCGCGGCTAAGCTGGATTTTGGTCATACAAAATCGTGCGCGTCGTAGAATTGAAAGAGAAACTGAAATGCCAATAAGAGATAAATTAATCCGCGGCGAGGTTGCCCTTGACTGATCAGCCGGAATGGACGCCGGAACAGCAGGAAGTGATTGACTACTTCGCCGGACTAGACAAGTTCTCGCTCGCGATCGCCGGGTACATGATGGGTGTCTCTGAACTGCCGCCGCAGACCATCAGAAAGCTGCTTCCTTTAGCTGAAATCGCCTGGCGCGATAAGGACATGAGCGGATCACTCGTGTTTCATGATATCGAGAAGCCTTCCCCTCGCGTGGAATATACCGCCGATCCGGTCAAGATTCCCTTGTCTGGATTTGGGCGCAACCGTTGCGTGGTTCCCCTGAAGCCGATTTTCTTTCTCATCGCAAACCGGGCCAAGGGAGTGCAGTAAAGGCATGATGAGCGGGCAACTCAATGTGCGCTGAATTTGTGCGCCGTGCGAGCGTAACTCCCAAGAGCTTGGTCGCCATCTTTCTGGGGGAGTGACTGCACTGGCGCCCCAAGCCCCTGCGAAGCGAGGCTCGAGTCTCTACTTGGGATATCGGAAACCACGGGGAAAAGACGACAAGCGCGCTCTGAGTCTTTCATACTGCCTTCTTGGGAGTGTCTTTTTGCTTCGCCCACCTGGCCTGAGCGGCCTTGCGGGCAGATTCCTTTCGCTGATCCTCTGTCATCGTTTCGAGTCGCGCCTTGCCGCCCTTCTTCCCGAGCTTAAGTGTTAGCTCTTGTATGGCGCAGGCATGAGAAATTCGGAACTACGGCTCATTCAATGCCAAGGCCGTTTTCATGACGGACCTCAGGCAACACACAAAAATAAGTTTTAAGAAGATCGAACTTGCTCTCAGGATCCACCCAGCGAGAACACTCTAACGGTGGAAGTGTCGTACTGAGCACGGTAGCACCCGAGAAACCTTGCTCAAGATAGTTCGTCTTGACGATCCGATCACGCAAGGTTCGTTGGGTCGCTTCCGCTTCGAGCCGTTCGCCAATGAGTTTGTGTATTTGTTGAATGCGATGAGCCTGCAACAGAAGTAGGGCCACGCATCCGATGTGCAGCGCGCTGTGAACCCAGGGTTTGAGTTTCATGTCCTGCCGACCTCTGTCCGGCAAGTTTACTCCAGGTTTCCACGGCACGCATGGTGCAGAGCTACAATGCGGCCGACCCGCACCCACAAAAGTTTGGGCCTCAACCCTCCCCCGAGTGCTGAGGCCCAACTTATCCTCCGCGCTCTGCTTATCGGCGCAGGGATGAAGGAGCAACTCCGGAAAGCGGTCGAATATTCCAGCCATGAGCCTGTGAACCAGGTTCCCATTGACTACTTAAAAAGGAGCATTGCCCACCTGGGGCGGCGGGTGTACAACTGCGCCAGGAAGCACAAATTTCGAATCAAATGCAAAGACTTGGCCCAACCCACCCGTTGGGCCGTTTTTGTCAGCAGTAGCCCGCTCTCACCTTCTAGGGATGGGCGCAAACTGCTCTCCGCGCACCGGGCACTCGATACGCTCAAAGTCGATCCGCCGCACATCGGCAGGTGAAATCAGACCTCCACACTTCGGACACACCTTGTCCAGTGATGCCAGCACCGTCTCTCGATTGATCTTCCCCGATCTTGGCATGATCTGGGCATTCTAGTCCCTCGCGCCGCAGAAGTTGCAAATCAGGGAAACAGGGGTATAGTGGGCGGTGAGTTTTGAGGGGGAGGCTGGCCCGGTTTTCTCGCCTCAGTTCCGGGGTCCGCCTTTTTATCGGGGAGTGGGGGCTTATGGCGATGTGGAAGAAGGTCGCTATCGTCGTAGTGGCGTGGGTCGTGTCTGTCTTGGTCTACGTTGAATTTTTTAAGGCGCGCTGAGACCACTCGGGCCGCGAGATTCCAACTCTCTGAATATCTTTGGCTGGTAATTATGCCTAGTTACAACACAAATCAGGAATGGAATGCTGGTTAAACCTTCATAATGGGGGTGTGCCGTTCAATTTTTCGACTACGACGTTAACCTTAGTGCAAATCCGGCATTTGTTACTACTGCGGTATTTTCAGCATTCTCAATGACCCTAATTGGAACTGTGGGAGCGAGCACATTTTCTGGCATTCCTGGTCTCATAGTCTTTCAGATTACTCAGGATGCCATCGGTAGTCGTTCGTTTGCATGGCCTGTCAATTTCCAGCAAGGATCACCAATCGGCCAATTGCCCAATCAAACGACAACCCAACTGTTCTATTTTGACGGGTTTAATGCTTGGCCTTTAGGTCCGGGAGTGTTGATGCCATGAGGAAGTTCCTACTTGTATTTCTGTGTACCACAGCATTGGCGCAGACTCACAATATTGCCGCGAGATCGGATGTGTTAAATTCAGGCGATTTTACTGGTGGCTCCTATCACTGCTACATCTGCTCCTCGATCAATGGCTGGCAGCAAAGTTCTTTCCACTCGATTTTCCTGCCAAACGTCTTGGACGGGATTGCCGGGGGAGTCACCATTCCCGTAGGCGCAAAGGTTGGACCCAATGCTGAGGGAGTGGCGGGGTATGCGGTGAATAAGGCCGATACGCGTTTAGGCGCTCCAGGTGCCCCTACCGGAACTGCCGGTATCCAGTCCAACGGCGTATCTCTCTACGGCATCGCTCAGGCTTACAGCAATTATTCGTCGGCATGGGGCATCAACACCACGACGGCAGATAACACCAGCACAAATAACACGTTTTTGGTTGGCTACGAAGCGGACCTGTGGGTACTCGGTACGCCGTTTACGCTCTACGGCATGGATGTGACTCTGAACGGCTCCACGGGCACGGTTCCTGGGGGATCGTTCGGCTACAACATCAGCAACAGCCGCACGGATGGGGGAAAGTTCACCATCGGATTCGATGCGAATGATAATTGCTGTGCCACCGCATTGTCGGTGGGCCCGTCTGGATCACAGGCCCCAAGCGTTCCATCCCAAAACGTCTCCTGGTGCCGCTATGACAGTGGAAGCGTCCGGCACTGCGACGACTTTATCGCAGAAGACGCCAATGGCAATCTGAACGTCACGGTCGCGACGAACCAATTCTTCAATGTGCCCAACGAGGGTATCTCTGGGAACACGACATTCAACGCCAGCAAAGGTCAGCACTTTCAGTATCAAGCTGCCAACAACGATGTGTCCGCTACCTGCACCGTCGCATCGGGAACTACATGCCCGAGTCGCCCGTTTGTTTTTACCAGCGCTTACGGATCGGCTCCAGTTTGCGTAGCGACTCCAACCACGCTGGATCCCGGCCCCTGGTCGATCAGTACGACAACAACTGGTTGGCAGGTGACATACACCAATACTGGGGCAGCAACATTCAACGTGATTTGCATGGGCAACCCTAACTAAATGCCTCCAGCATCACAAACTGAGCACAAAGGCACGGCTCGATGTTGAGATTCAACTTACTTACATCGGCCTTTCGCAGAATCAGCCAAATCAGTACAGCGCAACCTACCACTGGGACCAAAATAGCCGCAAACTCGTAAAGCAATGACCTCATGTATGGGCGCCTCCGACGCCGCTTATTTCTCATTCCTCCGAAGCATTCAGTATCTCCGCCTTGTTGTCGATGGCGGATTGCGGAACGCTGATGATGACGAGCCCTTGATTAAGCTCAGGCTGCCACATATTGAGCTCCGAATCTGAGCCGAGAATCTTCGCCGACATCGCTCCACCGTCTTTTCCCTTGATGACGTTATCGACCAGCCGCCCGCGGACTAGCTTTCGCCGCGTTTGCGGATCCACGGAGCCGAGATGCATTAGCCTTTTGCCCTTGGCCGGCAAGAGTAGTTTGACGCCATCTGGCACTGCTGCCCATCCTTTCGACGCCTGGGTTTCGCTGTAACCTGCCTCTAGTAACACGTCGCGCGGTCTAAGTCCCTTGGCGAACTTCTTTGCCATCTCAGGGTACTGTTTGCGTTTCTGTTTTACGCCCACAGGGACCTTTGAAGGGGGTTTTGAGCGTTTAACCGGCCAATCCACGGAAACCAACCAATAGAAAGATGAGAGCCGGGCATTACGTCAGTGAGAGTAGCATCCCATTCCTCCTTTGCGCCGCGTCCGCGTGGGATTGACCGAGACCTGCCCGGTTCACGCAAACCCCCAGTAAAAAGCGGTTCTCTGAATGGGTGTAACCGGCAGGATAGAGCCCCCTGGGGTGAGCGCTTCAGATGCAAGTTTTTTCACACTTGCGAATAGGCGAGATGGGTGTGTACCATTTGTCCCGAATCTGATAGTCACCCAAAAAAGGAGATACCTAAAATGAAAAGAGTGATAGGTTTGATGGCCGCTCTGGTGTTAGTGACTCTAATGGGAAGCTTGGCCCAAGCGCAGCAAGTATGTTACAAACTAAACCCGTTTATCGACGTGATCAAACTCAGTTACCACACCGTGGGATCCCATACAGACCTGTTTGGGAACTGGACCACGACGTCCTATACGCTGCCAGTCGTTGGAGCCAGGGAGGCCAACCTCAATGGCGGACCAAAGAGGGTTAGTGTCCACGGCACCAATAATACTGCCGATTTCGGCGGCAATCCGATATGCGCGCTAGATGGAGTCGTCAACGGAGCATTTACGATCACCTGCGTCGGAGGGAGTAGTGGCACCTTCACAAATCCTGGAACTCACCTCACTCCAGTTTCATGCACTGCGGCCGAACCGGGAGAGGGTCGGGAAGCCGGCAAATCCGGCGAATAGAGTGTCGAGGAAGAACGCCCCTGTGGCCGCTGGGAAAGGAATAGTACGCCCAGCGGAGTAAAAGAAGTCTCCATCCTCTTCTGTCGGGAGCAGTCCAGTCGACTGCTCCCGATTTTGCTTTTGCGACAGATGCAGAAATCTCTTCATGTATCTGAAAATCTGCTGCGTAAGGTTGGCAACGCCCGTATGCTATTCAATAGCGACTTGGAAGTTCCGGTCATTTCTTGTGCATGGGCGGCCCACTGCTTTGATGGGGCCAGTTATGGTCAACATCGAGAGGCAGAAATTCGTGCTTGCAGAGATTGATCCGAGTCGGCAATACAATTCGCCGCCAGTCAAGCACAAATAGAATCCAGAGTGATAGCAACCAACTGACGAACTCCGGCCTCTGCCAGACATAACTGGCATAACATCGCGATTACACTTATCGACCTTCCAATTCTCAACTTGTGAAAATGGGCACCATTACACCAACTACCGCCAAATCTTTCAGCGCACAGTAGCAGCGCATGGAACCACCGCGGATGGCTGCCCGCTTGCGCATTTGGCAACCTTTGCTAGACTTCCCTCGCGGGGTAGGAAGGGCGAGAAGGCGCGACTGGAAACAATGACAGAGGACCAGCGCACAGAATCTGCTCGCAAGGCCCCTCAGGCCAGGTGGGCGAAGCAAAAAGACACTCCCAAGAAGGCAGTATGAAAGACTCAGAGCGTAAAGCGCAAATACTCAGACTCTGGCTTAAGAGACCTGCAGGCAAGCGTACCGACCAAGACGTGTTTATCTTCTGCATGGAGCTGCATGAGACCCACCCGCATCTCCTACATGGTCCCGGCGATGAATGCAACCAAGTGAGAGTGGACCTGCACGGCTACATCGAGGAGGATTAGCCATTCCCCCGAAAGGCGTCGATCCGTTCTAGGACTTCGCTGAGGAATGGATCGAGATGGAGTCTAGCCCGGAATCCTTTACAACGAACCGCTAGGTCGGCAGCGTCCTGTTCGACGGTATGCACAATGTGAATCGGGTCCCCGTCGTAGATCACCAGCCATCCCCAGGGTGAAGTGGGTTTCCATTTCCAGAGATGCTCCGCGACATGCACTACTTCCCAGGGTTCTAGCGCACCCAGAAGCTCCCGCCCTATGGCGATGATGCAAACAGCAGTTTCCGAGAAAACCTGCTCCGCCCCACTTGGTTCGTCCGGAGGGTAGCTCACGAACGACATAGGCACGTCGGCGAGGGTTGCTACCTGCTCGCGGGTGAATATGAGTGTTGGCATTTAGTTTCTCTTTCAATTGTACATACGGAGTCCAGTGCAACCGTGTCAGGCCGACTTTGACGTTCCGAACAATGACCGCGTTGGCCTGTTGGGGATGAAAGGCCCGCAGCGGGTAGCAAACTGGTAGCACGAGAAAGGGCTTCCGTTGAGGTTATCGCGGGAAACCCTTTAAAGATGGTGCGCCCGGAGAGATTCGAACTCCCGACCCTCTAGTGTTGGTGAAGTCAAGCTGCAAGAAGTACATGGTGCGCCCAGAGAGATTCGAACTCCCGACCTAACGGTTCGTAGCCGTTCGCTCTATCCAGCTGAGCTATGGGCGCACGAACAACAGTTTATCAGACGGTGTTGACGCACGTCATGCGCCAGCGCCCAGTAGCTCCCGCAGACCCGTTCAGACGTTCACTCTCCGGAGCCTGCTTCCAGTGCTGAAAGCCATCTATCCAAAGAACTGCGCCGGAACCGCAGGCTCTTTACGCCAAGGCGAATCACTGGGATCGGATGAGTCCGGCGTGCGGGCCCTCTTCGCCTCGTCAAACCGGGTTGAATCCACCGCTCGTCGAGGGTGAAACCGGTAGGGCCCGGAGACAGACGATGGCTGTATAATTCCCGGAAATTTGCTCGGGATTTCCAGAGGAACACCTCATTGCACCAAACTGAGGCGTAGGTTTCTTACCTCGCAGGAAGAGAGTTGCGGATGTCGTGTCTGACTCGTGGTTGTTTCCTTCTTGCCTTCGTCCTTGTAGCCGCCATCAGCGAAGCGCAGTACAAGGGTGACCATATTCCTGGTTTCGCGGGCTTGGAGTCGGGATCTCAAGCGCCGGCCGGTCTGTATGTCGGCAACATAGTCTGGGTTTACCCTACCAGCACCGTCAAGGATAACGCCGGCGACAGCGTCCACCTGCCAGGGAGTTTAACCTCTACCGCCGAGATTATCCTGGTGAGTGTGGTAACGAACTACAAGTTTTTTGGAGCTAATGTTGGCGCGAGTGTCGGGTTGCCGTTTATCAAGAACCGGATACAGCTTAATTCCCTCGATGTGAGCACTGGTTTCGCCTACACGGATATGTTCGTTAATGCGGGCCTAGGTTGGCATCTCAAGCGCGCCGACATCACTGCAGGTTACAACCTCTACATACCTACCGGGCGATTCTCGTCCACCGGAACCAATAACACCGGGCTCGGTATCTGGGGCAATGAGTTCACGATTGGCAGCACGGTTTATCTGGATCAGAAGAAAACGTGGAATGCCGCGGCGAACTTCGGGTTGGAGTTTCACACCGACAAGAGTGGTACCAACATCAACGTCGGCGACTTGGGAACGGTTGAAGGAGGCTTTGGCAAGACGCTCTATAAGAAAGTCAATGGCCCCGTCCCGATGATTATGAACCTTGGCGTCGCCTGATACGCCCAATTCAAAGTCACTGGTGATAGCGGCTCTGACATTCCCCCAATCTTACGGGGGCTCACGGATCGGGTATTTGCGCTTGGTCCCGAGTTCAACATATACATTCCCAAACCACGGCTGACGTTGCTCGCACGATATGAGGCCCGAGTTTGGCGCACGCAAACCAAACATGTGCAGAACCGCGCCGCCACTGCCCTACGCATGGCTGCTACCAGTCTGTGGCGCCGTAAGACTTACCTGGGAGCCAAGTTTCGCCGTCTGCGAGCCCGTCTGGGGGCACCGAAAGCCATCACGGCCATGGCACACATGCTAGCCCGGCTCGTCTACCGCATGCTGCGCTACGGAGAACAATACGTCGACAAGGGATTGAACTACTACGAAGAGAAATATCGAGAGCACCAAATCCGCAGCATTCAGAAAAAGGCAAAAGACCTCGGACTAGCTGTCACTCTCACCCCCGCCTCCGTGTAAAGAAGTTTCTGAGGAGCCATTTAGGCCGCGAATGCGATTTGCTGTTTTCGGTGTGAAGAGAGCGTGAGGTCCTCCTCAGGCCTTTTTCAGCAAGCGAGCAAGCCAGACCAAAATCACAGCGCCAACAAATGCCACAATGATGGAGCCGATCATGCCGCCGCCCTGCCAGATTCCCAAAAGCCCGAAGACCCAGCCGCCCAAGACGCCGCCGAGGATGCCGAGAATGATGTCGACGACCACGCCGTAGCCACCACCCTTCATCACTTGGCCAGCAAGCCAACCTGCGATGAGTCCAACCACAATCCATGCGAGAAATCCCATGCCGACCTCCTTGAGTCCGCCCCTTGCGGGCTGACCGAAACTTTACTCCCAACTCGCCAATGCTCAACCGCTAACAATTTTAGGCTGAAGATTTTCCGTGACAAACTAGCAAAAATGACAGGTTTCTCCCTTCTAGGCCGACTGTATAATTAGCTTCCACTTCGAACACTCAGCGCAGCGGTCCAGATGTCGTGGTCGGCTGCGGCTCCGAAAACCCGATGACCGGATCTGGATGAGTCCCAAAGAAGATTCATCTGGATGCGAAACCCTCAACGCGATTCCAACCTTATCGCAAAGGAGCGGATTATGCCTCTTACTCCGGAATTACGCGACATGGTCGCAGGTGAACTGAAGAGGTTTGCAACCGACCTGAATCTCTCTGAAGACCAGAAGCAGAAGCTACACGGCTTTCTGTCAGAGGCCTCCGAGAAAGTACATGAATACAAGCAACAGAACCCCGGTGTCTCAAAGGAAGATCTGATCAAGAAAGTGGCCGACAACCGGGCGACGATTCGGCAGCGCCTGGTCAGCTTCTTGACGCCTGAGCAACTCACAAAGTGGGATGCTGAGGCGACAAAGGCGAAGGAGTTTCTGGGCCAGAAGCTAGCGGCCTAACAGGAACCAAGTTACGAAGAACTGAAAAGCTCGCAACTTCAGGAGTGAGCCTATTGTAGAGGGGCGAATCAGCGCCCCTTTTTATGTAGTTATTTCGAATTCCATCCGTTATACCTGGGGTGCGAGATACACGGTTTCCAAAAATAACCGCCCCACCATCTGGTTACGGACAAGTTGGCAGCAAGTCGCTGCATGCGTTGAAATATCGACGGTTCATAGCAGAGTGCCACCAATTCTGGAGTCATGGATGCAATGGATGCGAAGGGGAGCAGTTTTCGATTTCGGCCACCGCGGTCAGGGAACGATGGAAGCGAATGGAGCGAAGGGGAACAGCACCCATCAGGTCGGCCCCTCTCGGTGAGTGCTCAGGGAATGCATGCTCAGGGAATCCCAAGGTGTACGCCGTACGCCCGTGGGTTGTACGCCCTATGCCCGTGCCCACCCGAGGCTTTTTTTTTCTCGGCCCCCGTCGCCACCGACTCCACCCTCCTGCTCTCCCTCAAAAAGTTCGCAGGCTGGGTTTCGCCGTCTGCAGCCAGAAGCAATTCTTGATCTGACAGGTGGGGATTTTCGCTCAGCATAGCATTACCTCTCATCCGCACGTATCAACCGCGCAAGTGATCGCGTCAACGATATGGATACTGCTCCAAGAGAAACCCCAACTACCTCGGCTATTTCCCGGTACCGGAGGCCCTCCGCCCGCAGCTGGAGGCAACCCTGATCCTCCCATCACAGCTTCGACCTTCTGAACCAGGGCGCTTTTTCATAATGCATTGACCCTAGGCGGCAGGCAGTCCTTGCCACACGGGCGGTGGCACCGGTGCAAGGCGACGCATGCGCATGCCATCTAAATCCACC
>CAWITE010000006.1:0-743349 GCA_963838905.1 uncultured Acidobacteriota bacterium | reverse complement strand
GCATGTTACTGCATGCCAGTCTTGTCACCGACCGAGGAAACTGCATTATTCAGGCCCACTTCAAAGTCGAGGCGGGTGAGGCGTAGAATTGCACTGAGTACCACGGAGGGACGAGCATGACGGAATTTCTTCTCAAGCTCTGGTCGCAAGAGGAGGGCCAGGATATCGCTGAGTATGCAGTGATGCTGGCGGTCATTTTGGTATTAGTGGTTGGGACGATCCGATTGATTGGCGGGAGTGCAAACAACGTGTTTTCTGCCACCGCTAGTTCGATCGCGGGATGACGAGTAAGCAGTTTGCCCTTCAGCATCGTGTTGCCGCATCTGTTTCCCCTTTCCGCTCTGGGGACGCGCAAGGTGACTCAGGTGACACGGCTTCCGACCTTCGTCCACGCGGACTATTTCGGACTATTTGGTTGTGCCACAGTTTGGACTGATCCACTTGGCGATGAAGTTGGAGCTGGAGTTCATGGTGTGATCGCCAGCAGTTGCAGTAGATAGCGTCTGCCCTTTGACGTCTCGGAATCAACCGCTTCGAACTGGAGCTTCGCATCGAATTTCATGTCATTTTCCGCGCACTGTAGCCGCACCTCCACTTTGCTTCTCGTCGAGGAGACAACGGTGTGAGTGCAGGATTTCCGATTTTCTGTGAATCAGTCGCCCTTATCGAGTTGTTCCTGAGTTAAACAATTCCTGGACACAATCGGTTTCGCCGGTTGCATGGATTTGGCATTCATCCGCTCTTGAAAGCGGGCACGCTGTTCCGGAGTCAATTTTTCCAGCAAGTCGGGGGGAATGGGCATCTGCCCGCTGGTGCTGATCGTTGTGGTCACTTCCCAGAGACCAGTTTTGACGTCCAGCGGTTGATATTTGTCCGCTGCCCAAAGAGCGGAAGCGGTGACCATCAATACCACTACAACTTTAGTTTGCATCAGAAACTCCTGCTTAAATTTGACTCTCTCTCGAGCTCGGCCACACCCTTGCAATGGGACACGGCCGAGGTCGCTTGTCCCGAAAGGACTCCGGAGTCTTAGGCCCGGCCGACCAGGCTAGTCGGTCTTCTTCACAGGGTACGCTCGTCAGACCGGCAACCCGACGCGCGGGCGGACTATTTTTTTCGCGCAACTCCTCATTGGACGGCGGGCGGTGTGGCCCTCCGCTATAGCGCCCCGGATTCTTCGGTTCTGAGAGCGCCATCGTTTTTTTGTTCTGTCTTCGAGTCGAATGTTCTCAAAGCCTATTCGCTTCGCCACGATTCGGTAATCAAAAGCGATGTTGGAAGTTCCCCCGCTCTTGCTCACGTACTTCAAAAGACGCAGGTGTCTCGTTTGTTACGTACAAGCCATGAGAATCTCCTTTCGGAGTGCGAAAGAAGACGTGGTACTCGACGCCCGTATTAACCGTCTGGACGTATGTCGGCTCCAGCGAGATTACAGCCGTTCCGCCAGACAACTGGCCAGACCCGAAATCCTCGAACCAGCTCTCCGGAGATCCGATAGCGTTAAGAGCCACTTGGCGGGAACCGTCTTTCACCTTAACTGGGGTCGTGATACTGCCGGTGCAGTTCAGATTGCCGTTGACGTCGATTGTGCAGCCACCGTGGAATGCGTTGCTGAAAACATTGAGCAAACGTGCAGACGAGTCGGTTCCGTCATATCCAACTACCCGGAGCGTGTCATAACCGCTGGGACTGTTGTTCGCAAACTCCGCCCCGTAACCATCATCGGCTGTCCCAAGCACGGCGATATTGCCGGTTTGACCGGTGTCACCCCAGACCCCGGCCGTAGGTGCGTTTGAAGACTGGAGTTGGCTATAAGACACGCCGCGTCCATAAACGCCGGCTCCATTCGGGCTGGATGTGGTTCCCCAAACGCCCATGGTTATGCTTGTCGATCCAGATTCATAACCGAAGGTGCCTGCGACGTAGTCGGCATCAATGTTATTTTCGGTGAAGGCGCCGAAGTTTGTCCCGTTGGCATAAATGCCGTTGGCAGAGGATGAATAGAAAACCCCTCCGTCGTTGCTGGCAAGAGCTTCAATACCAACGTTAGACGCAGAGACAGCGACGGCCGTCCCGGTTGATCCGAAAGTCGTAACGTTGATCCCAGCCCCATAGCCCGTGGCGGCGTTGACCACGGACAGCCCCGGTTGGCTACTGCTGTTCACGCTAATAGTGTTGCCGTTGGTAAATGTATTCGTAGCGGCTAACTGGGGCACCTTGGTAGTGTCGAGGTTCACCGTCACGTTGCCGCTGCTGCCGCCGCCGGTCAGATCGGTCCCGGCCGTGACTCCGCTGATCGTGCCCGTCGGAATCGCGACACACGACCACGCGCCGCTAGTAAATTCCAGAATCTGATTCGAGCTGCAGGCCTTCAGACCCAAGCTGGTGCTGCCACCGAGCGAAACCGCTCCGCCGCCCGTCAACGGGCTGCTTGCAGCTACGGTCAAGGACGAATGCTGGAGCATGCCATTGGTTACGCCGCCGGTGGCAATGCTCAGCGATCCGCTCGTGGTGATCGGTCCGCCCGTCAACCCCGCACCGCTGCCCACGCTCGTGACCGTACCCGTGCCAGGAAAAGTTTGCCCGCTCACGAACGTCACTTTGCCCGTGCTGGCCACTTGAAACGCAGTACCGTTCACCGTCAAGGCTGGGTGGGTAGATTTGGGAAACAGGCTCAGGGTGTCGCGCACGTCGCTCTTCCCCTTCACGTCCAGGGTGGCTGCGGGGCTGGTGGTCCCGATGCCGATGTTGCCACTCGCGTTCTGGTAGATCTTAGAGTCGCCAATTGTCGTTGTGCCCGTGAACATCGGAACATAATCCGCGGTGCCGCTGCCGGTAATGGTTGAGGCTGGCGAACCGGCAGAGGCTCCTGCCTCAGAAGTAACGGGCGCAAGCATGAAAGCCGAGGCCGGCCTGCCGCCGATGGTTTCCGCATCCAGTGCCTTCAAAGCGTAGGGCACGCTGAGCAGCAAGACCCGTGGCTGCTCAGCTTGCCCTTGTGCCTGCACTCCCAACCAGCGCGCCTCCCCCGAAGCGAACAGGCTGGTGGGCAATCCCTCATTCTTGCTGGCACCGAGCGCGACCGTGTAATGCCCAGCCTTGTCAGGCTGCACGTTCTGCGTCTCCATCCACAGCGGCGATCCGCCTTGCTCGTCTTTGTACAAATAAAAGCTGACGCCGACCGTACCGCTGAGCGGCTTACCGTTAGCATCAGTCAGCATGCCGCTGAAGTTCACCAGCGTGGGTACGACTCGAGTTGGCTTGCTGTGCATTAGAAAGTACCGCGATGCAAACAATGCACAGCACAAGAATTACCAATTTCACAACTGAGCGATCATTTCGTACTTTCACGTTGGCCTCCCTTGGCATCCATAAGCTGGGTTTGTGACTGCAGCCCTTTTCCGGAATAAATGCAGAAGACATGCTGGCCGTCCCACGCGAAAGGCAGAGTGCGGCAAAATTCCGATTTCGTCAAAGGACGCGGTCGTGATGTCCTAGTGACCAAATAAAGCGCCCGATTTCAATAATTTGGGAAAATGTGTGACTCGGCAGCCGAGCTTCCGTGCTACACTCTTGCGCCAACGGGGCGGTTCGCGGACTCCTCCTCTATGCCTCTGGCTCAATCCAAACGCAGCTATCGTTTCGGCTTGTTTGAGGTAGAAGTTGCCAGCGGGGAACTTTTGCGCCAAGGGGTGCGGGTCCGGTTGCAGGACCAGCCATTCCGTGTTCTCACCATTCTTCTAGAGCGAGCGGGCGAGGTAGTACCGCGCGAGGAGTTGCGACAGAAGCTTTGGCCGGCCGACACTTATGTGGAATTCGATGGAAGTCTCAATGCAGCGTTGAAGCGGCTTCGCGCCGCGCTCGGAGATCCGGCCGACAATCCCATCTTTATTGAGACGATTCCCAAGCGGGGATACCGCTTCATCGCCCCGGTCGTGATCGACGAAGAGCCAGCCAAGGAAGCCGTGGTTATCGAGCCATCCAACGCCACGCCGCCGGCGGCGATTCCAGAGCCGGCCTCGCTGGCCAAGCGACACGCGAAAGTGCTGGTTTACGTCGCGGGTTTTGTGGTCGTTGTGCTGGCAAGCCTCGGGTGGCAGGTATTCCGATATCGTTCAAAAGCAGCCTCCAAAACTCCTACCGACATTCCAACTGCGGTGCGGGTGAGGAAATCGGTTGCAGTTTTGGGCTTTTACAATGCGTCCGGCCGCGCCCAGGATGATTGGCTGGCCACGGCATTCTCGGAGATGTTGAGCACCGAACTGGCCAGTGGCGAAAAACTCAGACTGGTTTCCGGGGAGGAAGTCGCTAGTCTTCGCATTTCGTCCCCCTGGTCGCAGGCCAGCACGCTGGGCCGGGAGACCACGGCGCGGATTGGCAGCGCCTTGAACAGTGACCTGCTCGTCCTGGGGTCGTACACGGCGATCGGCGAAGGCAACCGGGCGCAATTGCGGCTCGACGTGAGATTACAGGATGCCCGTAGCGGCGAGGTTCTAAGCCAGTTGCGCGCAGATCTGCAATGCGAATGACCTGTTCCAAGTCGCGTCGGACATTGGCGCCAAGCTGCGTGAGCGGTTGGGAGTTCCCGGAATCAGCGAGACCGAGAGGGCGAGTGTTCTCGCTTCCTTGCCGTTGGACAGTGAAGCAGCCAGGTTCTACGCGCTTGGAATTGCCAAGTTGCGGGAGTTTGATGCTCTTGCGGCGAAGGACCTGCTGGTCGAGGCGACCAAGGCAGATCCAAAATTCCCTTTGGCGCACCTCATGCTGGCGCGTGCCTGGAACCAACTCGGCTATGAGCAAAAGCGCAAGGAGGAAGCGAAAATCGCTTTGGATCTTTCCACCGGCTTCCCGCGCGTGGATCGAATGCAAGTCGAGGGCGACTACTACGAGAGTCTGCCAGACCACGAGAAGGCGGCTTCCAGTTACCGCGCCCTGTTCGAGTTGTTCCCTGACAGCGTGGAGTACGGCTTGCAGCTCGGGGAACCCAGAAAGCGGCGGGTCACGCCAGCCAGACCATGGAGACGGTTGCACATTTGCGCCGCCTGCCGCCGCCGGCGTCGGACGATCCGCGCATCGATCTGTTGGAGGCGCGGGCATCCGCGGCTAGCGTTCCAGACCGTCTGGTTTTGGTCCGAAACGCTCAGCACAAAGCAACCGCTCAAGGCAAGAAATTGCTTTATGCCCAGGCGCGAAGAGACGAATGCATGTATCTGAATTCCAGCGACCACACCGATCAGGCTCTGCCGGCGTGCGAGGACGCTTATAACCTTTTTCTAGCAGGGGGAAATCGCCTGGCAGCGGCCGATACCGTGCGCCTGATGGGAGACGTTGAAGCGAATCTTGGGCGTCCCGAGCCGGCGATTGCCACGTATCAGCGGGCGCTCAATATTCTTCAGGGATTCGGGGAGCACGAAAAAACAGCATCTGTCCTCAACAGCATGGCGAATGTTTTCATCAACCAGGGAAAACTCGATCGCGCGGAATCGTTGTACCGCCAGGCCAGGTCTCAGTTCGAACAAGCCGGCGACCAGCGCAGTGCGGGAAGCACACTCGCGAGTCTTGGGGACGTTCTCTATCTCGGCGGTAAGTTGCCGGCAGCAGGGAAAACTTATGAGCAAGCCATCGAAGTGATGGCTTCGATGGATGACGCCAAACCGGGCTATGCTCATTACCGGCTGTCAGATTTGGAATTGACGCGCGGACACGTGCAGAATGCCCATCGCCTTGTCCAGCAGGCGCTTGATACACTCCGCCCGACCCAAGGCGACTACGAACACCTTACTGAAGCTCTGATCCAGATGGGTGAAGTTCTGAAGGCCGAAGGCGATTTGGCAGGAGCACGCCAAGATTTTGAGGCGGCACGCGACACCCAGCAGAAAGCCGGAGACATGGGACTGCTCGAGGAAAGCCAGGCAGAGATTGCTGACGTCGACCTGGAAGAGGGACACCCCGCTGCAGCGGAAGCCCTGGTGCGCCCCGCAATCACTGAATTTGAAAACGAGAAGAGCGGGCCGGCCACAGCCGCAGCCTATTCCGAGCTCAGTCAAGCTTTGCTGGCGCAAGGGAAACTCGACGAGGCGCGCAAAGCTATTCAGCGCGCGACGGAACTCAACCGTGACAGCTTCGATCCCGCGTTGAGATTGCCCATCGCTATTCAAGACGCCCGCGTTGAGGTGGCGACAGCGCAGAAGGGAACGGAATACGCCAGTCTGGCGTCCGCAATCCAAAGATTGCATTCCGTGATCACCTCGGCCAGAACTCTGGGATACTATCAGCTCGAATGCGAAGCGCGGCTGGCTTTGGCGGAGGCAGAGATGAAGACTGATCCGGCACTCAGCCGTTCCCAGATGGAGACACTCGCTCAGGAAGCGCACGAACGCGGATTGGATCTCGTATCTCATAAGGCCGACCTGCTGACAGCGACCAAGCCTGCGTGGTCAGCTAGATCGTCTCCTACTGCGCCCTGAATTCTTTTCTGTAGAGGAACTCTGGCGGAGGCGTGCGAGGTAACGAGCGCGGACACCACGCTTTCGACCAGCACAGCGAATGCGTTGTTGTTCTTGGCAAGGTAATATCGTTCCAAGAGCGGATCGCGACCCGCGGGCGCCACCACCGTTAAGGTCAAGGTAATTCACATGAACCTCTATGCGATTGAATTCCTGCAACATGATGCGGCAGGAATGAAGCGCGAGGCGGCATGGCTGAGGAAGCCGTCACTGCGTGGACGGTAAGCATATTGTTCTCGATGCGGACATCAATAATCTTTTGGGTCGATGCCCGGGATTTCAAGCTTCAGAGTAATGGTGTGCCCGTCTTCATAGATTTCCACCGGCGGTGCGAAGCCTGTGGTTGTTAACGCCTCCTCCAAGTTTTCGGGGCTATTGGAGTCACGGAAAAGACGGCTCATGCGGTTCATGCGATCTTGCATGGCGGAAAGCTTACGGAAAGGCTCCCAACGGGTCAATACGGTCACAACGCGATTCCTCCTTTAGAGGGAAGCCAAGGGGCGGACTTCAGATGGGCTGCCTTAGTTCAGGGGACCTGAAAGAGTAAGAAGACGTAGCTTGCTCAACCACAATGCTGGGCGTGTGCCCTACGATTGTCAACGGCCCGGCGAGTGCTTTTCGACGGCGACGACCTTGTGGCTCTATCGGTTGCTGTTAGTTTTGCCAGTTCCGTTCCTCGACTCAGTGTTGCAACATTTCCTTGCGCCTGGCGGATACGCTTCGTTTCCTTGTTCTCACGGTCGTTTTGCCGGTGGTGCGCCGGCGAAGAATCGGGAACTCTCCACTGTGGAAACGAGGCCATCGCACTCAGAACCTGGCTAATGAGTGCGATTTTGCAATAGTCAGGGCCCCGGCCAGTGCTTTTCGATGGCGACAGCCTTTGTGGCTCTATCGGTTGCTGTTAGTTTTGCCAGTTCCGCTCCTCCACTCAGTGGTGCAACATTTCCTTGCGCCTGGCGGATACGCCCGGTTTCCTTGTTCTCACGGTCGGTGCCCCAGTAATCGGCCACGGTGCAGGGGCTTTCGCCCCCGTTAGTGATAGGCTCCACGCTCATGGTAATGATTTTTGCCGGTGGTGCGCCGGCGCGAAGAACAGCAAAAATTGGAGCAACCCCGATACTCGGCGCTCCAGGCTTTGGCAAGCGGCCGCGTGCGGCATCTGGTCTTGACTTATTTTGGGATGACAATCGGTCTGTACGCGCTGCCCCAAAATGGCTACGGAAACTATGACCTCTACATCCGTCTTGCGGTTCAATGGTGAGCAGAATAATCAGCCCGGGAAGAATCGGATCAACTGGTTGATCGCGCCTGTTCTGACGTTGTTTCACGTTGGCGCGGTGGCGGCACCCTTCTTCTTCACGTGGAACGCGCTGTTGGTTGCGATCTTTCTATACTGGGTGACAGTGGGCC
The DNA here is from genome assembly GCA_963838905.1 of uncultured Acidobacteriota bacterium. GTDB lineage: Bacteria > Acidobacteriota > Terriglobia > Terriglobales > Acidobacteriaceae > JABDBE01. The sequence goes on along the minus strand of CAWITE010000006.1, from coordinate 735,433 downwards.
TGGGACTCGGCATATGTTATCACCGACTGCTCACCCATCGCTCCTACACGACACCGAAGTGGTTTGAGTACTTTCTCACGGTTTGCGGCGTGACGGCGTTGGAAGGGGGCCCGCTCCTGTGGGTAGCCACGCATCGTAAGCATCACCAATTCGCGGACAAGGAAGGCGATCCGCACTCTCCGCGCGATGGCAAGTGGTGGGCGCATGCGGGCTGGATATTAGTTGGGCATGCTTTGCGCCAAGACATTTCAACACTCAAACGCTACGTCCCCGATCTGGCCGAGGACAACTTTCACGTCTGGGTCACCAAGTATCATCTTGTGCCCACGTTTATCCTCGGACTCACGTTGTTCGCTATCGGTGGATTGCCCTTTGTACTGTGGGGCATTTTTTTTCGCACCGTCGCGGGACTTCATACGACGTGGCTCGTCAACTCGGTCTCGCATATTTGGGGTTCGCGCCGCTTTGAGACCCGAGATACGTCAACCAACAATTGGTGGGTGGCACTGCTGAGTTTCGGAGATGGGTGGCATAACAACCATCACGCGAACCCGGTCTCGGCCCGACACGGGCTGGAGTGGTATGAGATCGACGTCAACTGGTACACCATTTGGATTTTCAAGCAGCTCGGACTTGCGTCCCATATCCATCAAGCCCAGCTACCAGCTCGTATGTACGCCAACCAACGTTAACTTCACCCCGGTGGATCGCGTGAGAATCTTGGGGAATGTTATATGCATCGACCACGGACCGGGCAATGGAACAAAATCTAGTCACTGAGCGCCTGAACTTAATTCAGGAACACCGCGGGGTAGACTGCTTCATGAGCACCTCCTGAAGGGAATCGATTATCCCCCCGCGAACGTCGTCGGCCAATGCGCAAGAAAATGGAGGTAGGGCCTTGGATGACAACCTCAGGTTTAGCTTCACTTCGGTGTTGTCATAACTTGCTCATAGACGCGCTCAAGGGGTTCAGGAGAAACGCTGACCTTTCCTCGATAAGGATTATCCAGAACTGCGATGAGAAAAATCAGCAGACCCAACAGGCTCGAAAACAATATAGTCATCCAGAAGTGCACGCTGAAACTTCCGGTATGAAAAAACCAGCTAACTACAATGCAAATTACTGCTCCCGCTAGCACTAACCCCAGAGTGGGCCGGGCATTTCATCCGTGACGCTGTTGAGCCTACCTCTTCGGCTTTCCGTCAGGTCATTGAAGGCTCTATAGGCCTCTGCGGCCAGGATATTTTGTCTCTGGCTTTGAGGTTCAAAAGACATGAAATGTTCCTGAAAGTCGCTCAACACCGCGCTCGCGTTATTGGGAACGATTCCGTGCTGTTGCAATGGCCATCCCACGTCGATAACCTGGCGAGTGTACTTGCGCAGGTCTTCTTGCATGATGGTGCGGGCTGGTTCGGGGTACGCGCCGATGTCTCGGTAAAGAGCGCCAAGAGCGGCCGCCTCATGGTCGATCTTTCCTTGCACGTCGGCATAAGTAGCCCAGGCTCCGATCGCTAACAGGCCAACACTAACTCCATACAAGACAGTAACCCCTGCCATGTAGAAACCGACGATGTCGTTGTAGGCATGGTCCCCCTGGTGGAGGCGTCGCACCCAGCCCCGAGTCAAATAAAGGCCGACCAAACCAAAGGCCACAAACACGACCAGGGTCAGACTGCCAAAGAGCCAATTTGGAAGATCATAGACCCAGTACATTTTCATCCCGGCAATCCCTGAGAACTACAATGCACGCTATCGTATCGAGGAGTCGAATGGCACGCCGCAGATACTTGTCTCCAATTCACTCTGTCATGGATGCGGATTTCTTCCAGCAGACACACTCGTACAGATGGGGCGCAGTCTAAAAGCACGATGCCGGGCACGGCAACTGGCAGAACTAGCAGTTAGCATCGGGATTCGTCTGAGGCCTTGCGGATTGCTCCAGAGTGGCGGGTTATCGGGAACAATCCACAACCGGAGAGCCATGCCCTGAGGGGAGTCTGGGTAATTTACGAAACCAGGCCATAGAAGCGCTCATTGACCCGTCGATGAGTGGCGATATTTCACCATTTGAGACGATCGCCTATCCGGGTGGCGGCTCCGATAACTTCCGTGCTAGCGACCATCCGCGAACTGGCTTGGTTGGTGGTCAAAAGGGTGTTAAGGAGGTTTGCGCTTTTTGCGCTTTTATAGTGGGACCACGACCTTGTTAGGAGTTGGAGCAAACTGCACCGCATCCGCATCACCGTAAGGTGGCACCCAGCGGGGTCGGCAAAGTGAACCGAGGAAACAGGTTGGTTGCGCTGCACTATTTCGTCGATTGCCTTTAACGAGGTAGATCCTGAAAAGCAACTCTGTCTACGTGAGCAGCATCGGCAAATCAGAATACGATCACAGCGCTCGAAAACGTGACCTCGCATCCCCATACAGAGGCAGGACACGCCGACCACTCATCTGGCGCTGAGAAAAAAATACCGGAGTTAAACAGTTCCGACTTTCAACGCGCGGGTCCTCTGCCGGCTAGATCGCTTATCTGCCGCATTCCTTGGAGATGGTTTTGACCGAGCTGACCGTGAGCGTTACAGCAGAAGTTGACCGCCCGGCATCTGAGCTGTCGCTCAAAGTCGGTGATTTCGTTCCGGTCACCTTCACTTGCTGGCCAAGGTATTGGCCCAGCTTGATGTTGTCGGCAGCGTGAAGCACGTAACTGTTGCCTGGATCAGACTGCGTCAGTATGTAATCGCCACTCTGCCGACTTACGCATCCCTGTACTGTCACTTGCCCCTTCGCCTTGGTTGACGGCTGAGATTGAGCTTGACCTGATTGTACGATCAAACAGCTACCCACAAACAACAGCACGAACACAGTTGTTTTGATCATTAGTGAGACCTCCCGGAAAAGGATTTTATTATCTGTCTGCTTAGGCGAGTAGTCAACACCACGATTTCACTTTGTTGGGTGCTCTTGGCGGTCATCACCATGGAATCGCGCACACGACGAGCTGAGATCGCGCTCCGCATGGTTAATCAGTTGGATCGCTAGGCTGCCCAGCTTAAGCCGAGGCTAGCAATGAATCAAGGGTCTGCTCTATCGTTGCCCGGGGGCGGATTACGCTAGTGTTTTACCGGAAGTGCGCATTCGAGACGGAGTCCGTGCGGCGACGATGCTTTGGCGCGCTTTCGATAAAACCGTTAGAAGGAAGCCGCTTGCGTTTGCGGCGGACGCGGTCTATGGGAATTCAATCGATTTGGTCCTGGAAGTCATTGCAGGGAAGGAAGTTGCACGAAAAGCTTGGTTGTTGATATTCAGCGCGGATTGCAGACCACAATGTGCTGCACCTGCGGCTGCAGCAGATCATACAGCCAGGCGGCCCAGGTTGCTTCTTCCCCAGGTCACATGCAGCTCACCCCGTAGACCGTGGAGGAACTGCAGAATGCTGCTGGCTTTGGTTTCGATGACGGACTCCATCACCAGCTTCCCGCTTTCATTCAGGACGGTGATCACAATGGCTTCCTTGTGCAGGTCCATTCCGATAGTATCTCGAGTTCCGGACTATGCCGAGTACGCCGGACAGGAGGCTCTTATCTTTGAAAAATGCCGTCCCTGTGTGGCTTGTTGAACCAGTTCACTCGGATAGTCCGGAGGTCCCGCCAAGAGCTCACGCCTGCGCACAGACCCTTTTGAATGAGGCTAAAATAAAAGGCAGCCTAAGACTCAAACGGCAAGCTGGCCGCACTCTACTTGCACGGAAATTAGTTCCGGGATGTGCCGCGAGTTTTGGAGAGATTTGATAGTGTCTTCAGCCATGAATTTCCCCATCACCAACGCCAGCTTACGGTTGGTTGTGGTCTGGATGGGATTCCGATCAATCCGCAGCACGAATTCAGGTGCGTAGGTTCCACCTCGGTTCAGTTTCACAACAAATTTCGTATTTTTCATAGTTTGCCACTACCTGGCCTGTGACTTCTTCTCTACATTAAGTTCCTGCGGGGGTCAGCTGGTAGCCGAGTTCTTTGGCCTTGGCGGTTAAGCTTTTGATGCGCTGCTGGAGATAGCGATTTTCATAGGCCGCTGCGCCTTCATCAACGTACGGCTGAGCCCATCGCAGGAGCCGATAGATCAGCGTAGCCAACTTCCTGGCGGTAGCGAACACTGCAATATCTCCGCCGCGCCGTTGCGCGATCTTGCGGTAGTACGCTCCCAGGGCGGTCTGGCTGTGGCGCATGGAGAGCGCGGCCATGCGCAAAGCGGCCGCAACACGCGTGCTCGCACTGTTCCGCTTTTTCTTCTTCACCGGTTTGCCGCCGGTTTTTGGCACATGCGGCGCCAAGGTGACGTGCGAGACAAACTGCTTCTCCGTGGGGAAGCGGCTCAAATCTGGGCCGTACTCGCTGAGCACCACTTCGACCGTTTCCACTCCGATGGCATCGATGTGTGTGAGATCGACGCCGCTCATTCGGTATAACGCCTGCCGCTTCAGCTCCTGGCCGCGTTTTTTGATCGCCTTTGCCTTGTTGGTGTTCTGCAGAGGCGGTGCCGTTTGTCCCCGCTGCTCTTCTCGTTCCATCTCCCCGAGTCTCCGCAGGATTTCCTTCTCATATGCGGCCATTCGCTCCTGTACGGCGTCGTACATCTTCAGCGCCTGCTGCAAGCTGAACAAGTGATCCTCCCGCCAATGCCCGCTTAATTGTTCGGCAATCTCTTGCTCGGTTTTGCTGCAGCGTGGGTCACGCAACTTCGCCAGCTGCAAGGCATCCCGCTCTCCTCCGGCGATGGCCCGCAGAATCGCCATCCCGGTCACCCCATCGATGTCGGAAACTGCACGATGCACGCGCACGTTCATCTGGTCTAGGCTCTTTTGCATCCTCCGCAGCCAGTCCCCAGACTCCGCCACCAGGTTCGCCTTATCCCGCACCAACGTTCGCAGCAAGCAGACCGCTTCCTCGGGCCGGAACGACCCCCGCAGCAATCCGCAACTGTGCAACCGCTGAATCCACTCACAATCTGTCGGGTCCGTCTTCTTGTCCCGCCCCGGAACTCGTGCCAACTGCCGCGTATCCACCAGCAACAGTTGCAAACCTTGCCCTTCCAACACCTCGTGCGGTGCAATCCAATAAACTCCTGTGCTCTCCATCGCTACCGACTCTACATGGCGTTCCTTCAGCCACTCCGCCATGCCAATCAATTCCGGCGTCGTTGCCCCGAAGCTGGCTATTTCTCGACTGCTCCCATCCAAGGTCGGAGCGCATACCCAGTGGCGCTCGCTCCCGAGATCGATCCCGGCCACGTTCCGTCGAATTACCGGCAAACCTTGAAGCTGCCGTCGGTTCTTTTCACAAGTGTCAATATCATCTCTTCCCAGCATATGCGACCTTTCTGAGCACGCCCGCCCAGGTTGGCCGTTTATGGATTCTGGCCTAGGGGAGAGCTATGGAAGCCTCGCCAATGTTCAATTGCCTTCCCGGAACCATGCTCACTTTCGCGGCATCTGCTCGAATGTAAATAGGGTCATAGCTGCGGTCGCGCTCTCTTGCACGATACCGTCGGCGTCGTCAAAAGTCACAGATTATTCAATCCGGCGAACCGGTGGCGAGGCTCACTTCTGCCTTCACGGAAACGGTTCGAGGACCGTGAACCAAGCAGCGATTCATTTCTCCAGAATCGGGATCACACTTACGTCTGTGAGAGACTTGCCGCACTCCAAGCAACATGCCTTTAATCGAGATGTGATCAATCCGCAAGATGGGCACATCCTTTGTGATCCGTATCCGCCGATCTGGGGTTTCAGCTTGTGTATCCTGTGGAGCAGCAGGATCGTGAACAGCACAATCAGCAGACCGACAGAGAAGCTAGTTGCGTTCATAGACGTGCTCCTGCTCGGCGATTCCCAATTTGACCTGCCTGTAGCGAATAAAGGACGGGTTCCATGAAGAGGACCCTCATTTCTATCGGTTGCGCAATGGGACCGTCGGGAAGAAAAGTGCCCCGGAAGGTCGACGGAGAGATGCGAAAGGGACTCCTTAAGGCTGGTCCTCTGCGTCAGCAATAGCAATGAGATTCGGGAACGAACCGCTATGATCGAGCCAAGCAAAGGACTTCACGACTGGCCATACGGCGTACCATTTGAGTATGAGCAGACCACGTCCAGAATCCGCCGACTCAGACACTCATAACCACTCGGTAGCTGCCGATGCCCTGACGCGACAAGAGCCTGACGAGGAAGAGGAAGAAGAGGAAGACGACGGCGACGGCAAAGAAGACGACGATAATGACGACGGCTACTCGGAGTGACAGTCAATGTTGCAGTGGCTTATCGGATCAAGTTGTGCAAACCCATGGCTAAGCCAGCGACAGCGAGGGCGAAAGCTATGAGCACAAGGCGTGTCTTCAAGAGTTTTCATTGGAAGTCGACCACCGATCAATCATACGCCAGAGAGGCAGCTTCGTTTTGGTGTACCGGCAGTCGGTACTGACATGAGCGGATTCCGCCAATTCCGCGTCGGACCGCGATCGATATGAGATCCGCTTCCGATCTGCCATAATCTCCCGGTGTTGTGGGCGCTACCGACTCTCGCTGAGAAAGCAGCTTATTGAGGAGTATTTCGCCAGCGTCTCGGGAGAGGACGACTGGAGTCCGCGCTACAACATTGCTCCTACTCAGCCCGTACCAATCATTAGCCAGAATCCGAAGGAGCCAGTCCGCGAGTTGTCGCTGGTGCGATGGGGATTGATTCTTTCATGGTCTTTGAAAGGCATGCGGAAGAACGCGGGCTGTTCGGTAGGGGAGCTGAAATACACATATTTCCCGTCATGTGACCATGTTGGGTATTTTCACCTTCATTTGGGTCAGCTCCATCAATTTCTGGGCCTTCAGGTCAAACAACATGAGATGGTCCCATAGTCGTGAGAGCGGCGACGGTGGCTCGGTAAAGCGTTGGCTCGACGATAATTTTCGGAAAGTGTACCGCACGTCTTCGCAGGAAACTGGCGCAAGTACAACGCCTTCGATGCGGCGTATCGTCCGGAGGTGCGCGAAGTGGACTCGCCCGCGGTGTGCTCGATGTTTCGCACCGACCAGGGATGGACGGCTCTCACACGCCAGGGTAAGGGCGACGGAACTCTGCAACTGATTCCCATTGCCGAATCGATGGTTTACGTTCTGCTGCGCGCTATACAGAATGACGTGCCCCAAGATGACCTTGGCGGTGCCCCGCCTGGACGAGCCCTTTCGATCAGCGATCAGTACCACAGCCTGCTGATACAAGCGCTCTCGTCGATCCCGCTCATGCAGCCTGGGGACACTGTCTTCTGGCACTCCGATGTGGTGCACGCCGTCGAAAACGAACATCGGGGAAGCGGCTACAGTAAAGGGATGTACATCGGATCGGCCCGGGCTGTCCGAAGAACACTGCCTACCGTGAAAGGCAGGCGCTCACCTTCGTCGCCGGGAAGACTCCGCCGGATTTTCCTGCTGATAATTTCGAGGTCGATTTCGCAGGTCGCGGCACAGTCGCGGATCTGACCGAACTGGGTCGATCACAGCTTGGAATCACCGAGGCGCTTTACAAGAGCACGCTGGCGGGGACCGCTGCCTGATCGAATCGGAGAACAGGTCTTCCGGCGCGGTCTCCTTTGCTATTTCGACCTCTTCAAACGATCGCCGAGCGGGACAGTACACGCACGGTCCCCTCGACTCCGCTCGGAATGACAGTCCGTTGTTGTGAGTCCACAGTCGTTTCGTGGATCAGCAAGTGGATAAAGATGTTCGAAGCGGGCTGCGCTCTTTAAATGGATCAGGCGATGCTCCGTGCTATACTTTTAAATCGCCTGCTGTTGTTTTCGAGGCAAATCCCGAGGGTAATTCTGTGATCTCCTCTACGGGCGCGTCTTTTGCAGTTAAAACCAGTACGGTTAAAACCAGCGTATCAAGAGCAGCGCAATCGAAGTTTATTGAATACGAGGTATTGCCATGTCTGGGCACTCTAAATGGGCCACAATTAAGCATAAAAAGGGCGCGCTCGACGCCAAGCGCGGCAAGATTTTCACCCGTCTGATCAAGGAAATCTCGATTGCCGCCAAGAATGGCGGCGGAGATCCTGACAGCAATCCGCGGTTGCGTGGCGCGATCCTGGCGGCCAAAGCCGAAAACATGCCGCAGGACAACATAAAGCGGGCGATCCAGCGCGGCACCGGTGAATTGCCGGGTGCGACTTACGAGGAGTTCTCCCTCGAAGGTTACGGCCCCGGTGGCGTGGCGGTTTTGCTCGACATCAATACCGACAATCGCAATCGCACGGTCAGCGAGATCCGCCACGTGTTTGGCAAAAATGGTGGCAACATGGCCGACGCTGGCGCAGTGTCCTACATGTTCCATAAGAAGGGTGAAATCATCGTTCCGAAGTCGGCGATTAAAGAAGACGACTTGATGGCTCTGGTACTCGATGCCGGCGCCGAGGACCTGCGCGACGACGGCGAGAACTGGGAAGTGCTATCCGAGCCTTCGGCTTACGAGGCGGTTCTGGAAGCGGTGAAGAAGGCTGGCATTGAACCTACATCTTCGAGCGTGACCATGATTCCGCAAAACTACATCAAGCTGGAAGGGCCGGCTGCCAGCACCATGATCCGGCTGATGGAGGCGTTCGAAGAGCATGACGACGTGCAGAACGTTCACTCCAACTTCGATATCGATCAGAAGTTGCTGGAAGAAGTTGCCGGCTAGAGGCTTTCGATCCTGGAAATAAACCAACCCATTCTTGTAACCGGAGGAGCCGGTTTTATTGGTTCCAACTTCGTTTTACAGTGGCTCGCGGCCGAAGCTGCTCCGGTGGTGAATCTTGACAAGCTTACCTACGCTGGGAATCCCGGCAATCTGACAACGATTTCTGCTGATCCGCGCTACAGTTTCGTACATGGAGATATTGGCGACCGAAAACTGGTCAGCGATCTTTTGGGGCGCAGCCATCCGCGTGCCGTCGTGCACTTCGCAGCCGAGAGTCATGTGGACCGGTCCATTCATGGACCGGATGACTTTGTGCGTACCAATGTAAACGGCACCTTCAGCCTGCTGGAGGAAGCGCGAGCTTATTGGACGGAACTCGGGCAAGAAATGAAGGGAAGGTTTCGCTTTCTTCATGTTTCGACCGACGAGGTCTACGGATCGCTCGGGCCCAAGGACGCGGCATTCTCCGAGACGACTTCATACGCTCCCAACAGCCCGTACTCGGCGACCAAAGCGTCTTCGGACCACCTCGTGCGCGCCTATCATCACACTTACGGGATGCCTGTCCTCACCACGAACTGCTCGAACAATTATGGGCCGTATCAGTTTCCTGAGAAACTGATTCCGTTGACCATTCTGAATGCGATGAATGGCAAGGCGATCCCGGTCTACGGCGATGGGAAGAATGTTCGGGACTGGTTGTTTGTGGCGGATCACTGCGATGCGATCCGCACCGTTCTTGCGCGTGGACGAGTGGGCGAGACCTACAATGTGGGCGGGCGGAATGAGAAGCCGAACCTTGAGATCGTACACGCCATCTGCTCGCTACTCGACGAATTGCGGCCCGCTGATCCGGTGGTCCCGCACAGTAAGCTGATCACGTATGTTCAGGATCGGCCGGGCCATGACCGGCGCTATGCCATGGACACGCGCAAGATTGAGCGCGAGCTAAACTGGCAACCGAAGGAGACGTTTGAAAGCGGGATCGGCAAGACTGTGGAGTGGTATCTGGCCAACGAAGCGTGGATTCGGGAAGTAACAAGCGGGCATTACCGCGAGTGGATTGCTACGCAGTATTCGGTGTGACGTTTCCACAGGGTCGACGCGAACTGGAAAAGCAGGTTTCTCGACTCCACCAGATTGTCCGTGAGCGGACAATCTGGTTACGCTCGAAATGACAAATAGACGTCACTATATTCTGCAAGGCGCAGTAAACCCGAAGAACGAACAGTAAAACAACGACGAATGCCAACTGACAAATCCACGCACGGTTCTCATTACAAGGGCATCATTTTGGCGGGCGGATCGGGCTCGCGGCTTTATCCCGTGACTCACGCGGTGTGCAAGAGTCTGCTGCCGATTTACGACAAGCCCATGATCTATTACCCGCTGTCCACGCTGATGTTGGCGGGGATACGGGACATCCTGCTCATCTCCACGCCGGAAGACGTGCCGCGGTTCCAGCAGTTTCTGGGCGATGGATCGCGCTTCGGTCTGAACTTTCAATACGTGGTGCAGCCGCGGCCGGAGGGGATCGCGCAGGCGTTTTTGGTGGGCGAGGAGTTCATTGGTTCTTCTTGTTGTGCCCTGGTTCTGGGTGACAACATTTTTTACGGACACGATCTGGTGAAGTGCGTACAGGAAGCAGGGAAGAAAACTGTGGGCGCCCGGGTATTTGCCTACCCGGTGCAGGATCCTGAGCGTTACGGAGTGGTTGAGTTCGACTCCGAAGGCAAAGCTCTCAGCCTCGAGGAAAAACCGAAAGTTCCGAAGTCACGTTACGCTGTGACGGGACTTTATTTTTACGACAGCCAGGTGGTCGACGTCGCGAAGTCGCTGAAGCCCTCCGCGCGCGGCGAACTGGAGATCACCGACGTTAACAAGCAGTACATGAAACAGAAGCAATTGGACGTGGTGGTTATGGGTCGAGGCATGGCCTGGCTGGATACGGGGACGCACGAGTCGATGCTGGAGGCGTCTTTATTTATTCAGACGATCGAAACTCGGCAGGGATTAATGGTTGCGTGTCCGGAGGAAATTGCTTACCGTCTCGGGTACATCGGCGCCGAGCAACTGGAGGCGACGGCATCTTCGATGAAGAACAATCGCTATGGCGCGTACTTGCTGCAATTGCTGACGGGAAAAGTGTTCTGATGGTCGCGTGGTCACGCTACGGAATCGTGGCTGTCGCCTGGTTCGAATACGCGCTCTCCACGTTGCTCGAATCAATCGCTGTGGTTACGTAATCGTAGGTCGTCCCGCTCTGGACGGACGTGTCTGTATAGCTGGTCGTCGCGCTTACCGATGGATTGATCTTTGCGTAGGGGCCGCCCGATGCGCGGCGATAGACGTTGTAGCCGACCACCTGCGAGCTGCTCGGATTCCAAGAAAGCGCAACGCTGTGCCCAGACTGTTGTTGTTGTGTTCCGCTCCCGGTCAAAGCTTCGGTGGTCGGGGAGTTCGTCGCATCGCTCACAAATGCGACGGTGCCCGGTGCACTTCCGGGAGCCTGCGGATCGAAAGTGACACTGAAGGGAACGCTCTGTCCGGCTGGCACGGTAACCGGAAAGGTGATGCCGCTGAGCGCATATCCCTGACCGTTCCATGCCGCGGAGGAGACCGTAATGTCGGTAGTCCCAGCCGTCAAAGTCCCCTTCTGGGCCGACTTGCTGCCTACGGCCAAGTTCCCAAAACTCATCGTCGTGGGAGCAACCGCGAGCTGGCCTGGTCCCGCGTTGACCGTCGTAGATTTCGAAGCAGAGGAAACGCCCTGGCAGCCGACCAGCGTGAGGATCGCGGGCACTGCTAGCAGGTAGCCTAGAAGGCTCAACCGGAATGAAGCGGAAGTTCTCTGCACAATACAATTATCCGAGCATATCTCGCGGTCGGTCTAGAGGCCCCACAGCCCTGACCAACGGCAGATTCTGCCTGCTACTTTGGTAACGGCAGCGCTTGCGGCCTGGTAGTTTGGCTCTGGTTACGGTGTTTCCGAGTAGGGTACGTAACCATGCGCCTTCGTGCGCAGGCGATATAGGGAAGTGGTCGCTGTTATGTAAAGTGTACCGAAATCGTCGTCTCCCCAGGCCAGATTTGCAGGCTGCTCAGGCATCACAATTGTGCCAAGCTTATTGCCTTTGGCATCCCAAAGCCAGATGCCCTTTGGCCCTGTGACAAACAGGTTGCCGTTCTTGTCGACTTTCATGCCGTCGGGCACGCCGTCGTCTTTTTCGCCAGGCTCCTCGCCGAAAATCTTCCCGTTTTCGAGCGTTCCATTGGCGGCAACGTCGTACACGCGAATGTTTCTTTTCTCACTGTCGTCGACATAGAAATGTTTGCCGTCCGGAGAAAAGGCGAGACCGTTGGGCTGCGCCAGATCCTTCGTAACCAGCCGTACGTTACCGTTGGCATCGAGGCGGTAGACGCCTTGGAAGGGGATTTCCTGTTTTTCGCCCGCGACCAGGTCCAGCGTGGGATCGGTGAAATAGAGTGCGCCATCCGGCCCGACGATTACATCATTCGGACTGTTGAATTTCTTGCCTTGGTAGCGATCGGCTAGAATCTTATATTTCCCCTCGGTCGTCACTTCAATAATGGCGCGCAAAACGCTCGCGCAGTCAATCAGGCGATGCTGGCGGTCGAAGGTGTTGCCGTCGGGATCGCCAAGCGCGATTACTTCTTCTTTCTTGCCGTCGGGATGGACGCGAAAGATCTTGTTTAGAGTTTCGTCGCTCACATACAGAAATCCTTTTTGATCCCAAACCGGTCCTTCGGTGAATCCGAAACCGGTTGCCACAGTGCTGAGTTGGGCGTTGCGATCCACGAGGCTCCAAAAATCGGGCGATGCGGCTTGTAGCTGAAACTCTCGGGCGGGGTGGGCGGCACTTACAGAGGTTCGCGTGTGGAACGCAATCAGGAGCAAAGCTGCCAGGACGCAGCCGCATGCGATAGTTATTCTCTGATTCACGAATGCATCCTTGTCTTCTATTGAGCTTCGCAAAATATAGTGACGCATGTTCTAAAGCAGGTTTCTCGACTCCGCAGGATCATCCGCATTCGCGGATAATCCTGCTGCGCTCCAAATGACAATTGAAAGTCGAGGAACGCCGCTGATCATTTACTCGTCATCTTTATCTTTTGCGAGCTCTGGTTCGCTCTTCTTTGCGGAACTGATCAGATAGCTCACCAGGTCATCCAAGTCTCGGGCGCTGAGCCTTGACGCGTAGTCGACGGGCATGAGCGAGTTGTATTCCAGGCGCTCGATATCGGACTTAAGGAAGAAATGGAATGTTCCGTCGAGCGACTGCAGCTGCAAAGAAAAATTATCCTCGTTGCGTATCCTGCCCGTATATTGTTGACCCGTGCGAACGACGACCACCGCGCTTTGGGCTTGATGATCTGGAGTTTGGCCGGGCTGGGTGATCGCGTTTCGAATCTCCTGGACCGAATGCGTGCCCCCGTAGCCGGACAAATCGGAAGCGATAAATCCACCGTTGCCCGCGACCATGTGGCAGGCGGAACAGCCGGCATCACCGTAGAACACGGCCTTCCCGCGCACGGCATTGCCGGGCAGGGCGGACGTTTTGTTGGTCCCCTGGAGAGTGCGCAGATAGGCGACGACTGCCTTGACGTCAGAACTTGGAAGCGAATGGAAAGCTGGCATTCCAGTTCCGGGGACACCCTCCTGAACTATGCGCGTGAGCTCAGGGTCCGAAAGCCGCTGCGCTTCGCGATTCTGGGCGATGTTTGGACCGCGCTCTCCACCGCGACCATCCAACCCGTGACAACCTGCGCAGGTGGAAGCAAAGACCTTCTGTCCTCCGGTATTCGCAGAATTGAGTTGCGGCTTTAGGCGCGAAGACCGCGGCGCCGCTGATTGCAGAGCAAAGCAGGCACCGGCAGCGAAAAGGAACAGAAAAAGTCGCTTGTGAATGTGACTGCTCCTTTTTCCAATGTTCCGCAGAAGGCTTTGGCCTCCGCAGATCGCGACTGACCTTGGCCTAGAAACCTAGAAAAAGAACTTTGCCCCGAGCTGCAGAATGCGCGGGTCGCGCGCATTAGTCACCACTCCAAACGTGGAGGAGTTGATCTCGCCCGAGGGATTCATGAACTGGGCGTGGTTGAAAAGATTGAATGCTTCAAAGCGCAACTGCAGTTCCTTGGATTCGGTGATCTTGGTTGTCTTCAGCAGCGCCATGTTCCAGTTATTGAGGCCAGGACCGTGAAAGAAGCGCCGCGAAGAATTTCCGAATTGCCCAAGCTGCTCGTGGCTGAACAGAGATGTGTGGAAGTACGTTCCGGCCGGTCCGGCCTTGCGGGGATTGGTCGTATCTAGGACAGGTCCACCGGAAAAATTCGGGACGTCCACCGGAACCGCATTAGCGCCGATCAGCGAGTTGTCGTCATTCTCTGACATAGTGATCGGCAGCCCTGTAGCGAAATTCGTGACCCCCGACAAACTCCATCCGCCAACCACCCTCTTAGCCCAGCCCGCGGTGACGTACTTGTCGAACGGCATCAGCCAGTTGTAGCTGAAAACGAAGTTGTGCATCACGTCGAAATTGCAGAGGGAAATACTAAGAGCTGGATTAAACGGATTTGTGGAATCCTGCAGCCCGGATGCGTTGTCCATGCACTTGCTGTACGTGTAGCCAGCGAGAAAGCTTAGCGATCCGCTGGTGTGGCTAAGGCTGAGTTGTAGCGAATTGTAGTGCGAGTTGGCGATGGTGGAGACAAAGGGATTGGTGTCAAAAAGCGGACCTAGGGGCCGAACGGCTGGAATGACCTGCCCGGAGGCCGTGACCCAGGGAGTACTGGTTCCGATACTCTGTCCATTGGGTCCGACCGTCACCTGGAACGGCGGAGTCTCGCTGAATGGACCACACGGACCGGCGAAGTTTGGATTGAGGTTAGCCGAATTGTTCAGGAACAAGCACTCGGCCGGGTTGGCGGGGTTAGCCTCGATGGATGTAACCAAACGGTGGCCCTCGTTTCCCACATAGCTGGCGGTAAGCACAGTGTTCGACCCAAACTGGCGCTGAACGGAGAACTCATAGTTCTCGGAATACGGCAGCTTGTTTCGGGAATCGAAAGAGAAGTCGTAGGAGAGAGGCTCGACTTGCGCCCATGGGAAAGTGCTATCGGGATTCTGCGGCGAAACGTTGGTTGGAGGATATGGAAATGGAAAGCGCTGTCCTACGTTTTGGCCGCTGGCACGGGTTATGTAGGGAGACTCGAGGAGCGGCGGGGAGGCGCTGCCATAGTAGAGTCCGTAGGGCGGATCGCCGACTTCGAGGAATTGCGAGAGATCTTCCACCGAGCTGTAATACAAGCCGAAGCCGGCTCGAATACTGGTTTTTGTGTCCGGGGAGTACGCGAAGCCGAGACGAGGCGAGAAGTTGTGCCACTGAGTGGGCGCCAGGGTTCGAGGAACACCGGGATCGCCGGCAACCACATAGGCTGGAGGCGCGCCAGGAAACTTTACCGACTGCTTGCCGGGAATAATCGTCTCGATTTTGTTTTGCGTGTCGTACCACGGCATGCTGGCTTCCCAACGCAGGCCGTAGTTGAGGACCAAGCTGGAGGTGGCGCGCCAGCTGTCCTGTCCGTAAAGCGCATAATACTTGCTGCGGGAATCGAGGATTTGCGGGCTGGCCTGGGTCAAGTTATCCGGAGCGCCAATCAGAAAATCCGCAAAATCGATGCCTGTTTCGGCCCCTGTAAATCCGTACTGGCCGTTTTCTGCGGCGAGGTTTCTCTCGTTAATTTGGTCGTAGTGAAACTGCCCGCCGAATTTTAGCGAATGCCTGCCCATGACCCTGGAGAAGTTATCCAGCACTTGAAAGGAATTGTTGTATTGCCGCGTGCTGACCTGCGGTACCCCGATATTGAAATTATTGAATGTGATATAAGGAACGCCCTCGAGAGAGGGTGCGATCGGGCTGATTCCTCCGGTAACGCCGCTCCAGGGCGTGACGAAGCCCAAGTTGGCCAAACTGTAATTCGGTCCAACTCCGCCCTGAGGTTCTCCCAGGGCAATCGTGTTCCGCACGTAACTGAAGCGGAATTCATTCACAGAGTAAGCGCCGAAGCTCTTGGTATTGCCCAGATTCACCAACTGGGCGCGTCCGGCGGTGGTGGCGTTGTAGGCGAAACTGGCAGCCGGGACGGTGGCCCCGCCGTTGGGAAACGGCGAGTTCAGCAAGTAATCATCGATAAAGTAATAGGCAAAGAAGTCTCCGAAGTGGGTGTTTTGATCAATGCGAACTCCACCTTTGTTGTCGCTCAGTTTTTGCGCGAAAGAGGACGTCTCGAAGAAGTTGTTGGGCGCGTTCGGCTGTGGAATGAGGCCGAGTTTCAGCATGTTCACGGCAACAGGCGACCAGGCATTTTGCGGGATGACGGCATTCGGAAACACACAGCCAGTGATCGGATCGTTACTTGTGCATCCGGGAAAATAATAGGCCTCGTTTGGCATAACCGTGTACCCCAGCCGTCGTGAAAGGATCGCGGACCACGGGTTAGGACTGGCAGTGGACGGGGCGTTACTCTGCACTGTTCCGGTGAGCGAACTCGCCGAATCGGAGAAGTTGCCGGTAAAGTTCGCCGGCGACGGCATCTGGATATTTACCGTCGGCGCCTGATTCTGCCGAGTGCCCTGATAGTCGACGAAGAAGAAAGTCTTGTCTTTCTTGATCGGTCCGCCGAATGTGCCCCCGAACTGATTCTGTTGAAACACCGGGGTCTTATCCGTGGGCAGGGAGTAATAGTTCTTAGCATCAAATACAGTGTTGCGAAGGAATTCAAACCCACTGCCATGAAACTGGTTGGTTCCGGATTTGGTGACGACGTTGATCTGTCCGCCGCTGTAGTTTCCATATTCGGCGTCGAAGTTGTTGGTGATGATGCGGAATTCGGAAATAGAATCGAGGTTGGGGATGATCGCGGCTCCGTTGTTCTTGCCTTCCTCAACGTTCGATCCGTTGACCATAAAGCCATTGGCGGTTTCGCGCTGGCCGTTGACCGACTGGTTGCCGGCATTCAGGCCTCCGTCGACTGCGCGATCACCGATGCCCGCAGTTCCGGTGTCAATTGCGTTGTAGGGAGAAACGCCCGGCTGGAGCGCTAGCAGGTCGGTGTAGGCTCTGCCGTTCAGGGGAACCGCAGTCATAGTCTTCCCCGTGATTACTTCGCCCATCTGAGTGCTTTCCGTTTCCACGTGGACGGCGTCGGTCCTGACCTCGATCTTCTCGTTGATGGTGCCTACCGAAAGAGTTGCGTCGACCCGGAGGGCGGAGTTGGCATTGATGACCAGCCCAGTCTCGGTATAAGCCTTGAATCCAATCTGATTTACCTGCAAGTCATAGGTGCCGACCGGGAGGGCGGGAAGACTGTAAAAACCCTTGGCATCGGTGGTGACCGTGGTTTGGACTCCAGTTTGCGTATCCGTTGCTATTACTTTGGCCCCCGCAACTACAGCACCGCTCGAATCGGTCACGATTCCGGAAATGCTGCCCGCGATGCTGGCCCAGGTGAGTCCGATTGCCAAAAACAGGAACAGACACAGTGAGACGCTAGCGCCCTGATGTTTACGCATTGCCCGACCTCCTGCCAGACGAATGCACTGCCGGACTCGATCTCTCTCATCTGGTGAAAATGGTTCTTGAAGTTGTGAAAGCATTTTTTGCTGTCTGACAGGAGGGTTTATCTCAATTATGGTGGGAAGTCAATAACTTCTTGCACGAATTAAAACGTTTTACAAGCGGGAAGTGCCGGATTCCAGAAAGCGGAGGTCCCACAAGAGTAAACACACTCTGATCCTGCGAACGCTACTGCTCACTTCTGCCTTATTGCGATGGCGGAGATTTCAATACGAGCGTTGTTGACCAGGGCCGCTGCCTGGATAGTCGCCCGCGCCGGTTTCGGATCAGGCAGGAAGCTCTTGTAAACCTGGTTCATGTCGCCAAATTCGTGAATGTCCGCCAGGTAAACGGTTACGGAGACGATGTCCTTCATATCGAAACCAGCAGCCTTAATCACTTTCTGAACGTTCTCCAGGGCTGCCTTGGTCTCGGCGGCAATGCCGCCTGCGATCAACTTGCCGGAGTCATCGGTCCCTTCCTGCCCAGCGACGTACAGAGTGTTCCCGGCGACGATTCCATCACTGAAGGGCAACCCCCTCGCATTCGACAGATTTATTGCGTGGTGTTCCTGAGCGTAACCGGGCTGACCCGACAGAATTATCAGTCCGATCGCAAGAGCAAGGATGCAAAGGCGCGCAATAGTGTTTTGTGTTGTCATTGTTTTCTCTCTCGACTTAGATGGATTGGCTCTGCATTGGCTCTTCCACGAGACGAAAAACAGTGTTAGAGTCCGCGCACATATATACAACAGGGAGGCCTTGATGGACAAACTCACTCGCTTTGCGAAATCGCGCAAGAAGACAGGAGTTTTGCTTGCCGTGTGCATTCTCTGCGCGCTTGCCAGCCGGGGGCTTCTGCGCGCACAGTCGACACCGCCTGCGTCCGAAAGCGCGCTGATTGCCGATTTTCGGCGGGTCGAAGTAGCTTCGCTCTCGGATGCTCTTGAACAGCTTACGGGCAAGCGGATGTACATGAGTCATCGCATACAGCCGATTTTCACGGCAAAGTTTGCTGGTTACGCGCGAACCGTCCAACTCAAGAAGGACGAAGGCAATAAGGACCCGTCCGCGTTAAACGGAATGCTGGCGGCCATCGATCAAGGCTCTACCGATTCCGTTTATGTCATGGCTGTCGAAGACGGGGCCGACATTGCGGGGATGGGCGGGTTAATGGGAACAGCCATGGCAGCGCGCGGCTATGCGGGTGCCGTGATCGACGGCGGAGTGCGCGACGTGGCCTATTTGCGGAAAATCGGATTCCCGGTGTTTGCCACAGGCATCGTTCCCTCGACCTCGGTAGGACACTACCGTTTTGCTGGCGGGCAAATTCCGATCACTTGCGATGGGGTCACGGTCAATCCAGGAGACATCGTTGCGGCAGACAGTGACGGAGTCGTGGTGGTTCCGGCAAGCAAAGCCCAGGAAGTGTTAAAGCTCGCGCAGCAGTTGGATTTCAAAGAACATTCGATGTACCCGGAGATTGAGAAAATGAAATCCATCGAGGAGGCGGTGAAGAAGTCCGGCAGGTTGTGATGCAGCTGCACTATTGCAGAAAATCGATTTTCATCAGATAATTCGGACTTTCATTTTTGCGCTGCGGAAGAAACCATGGCTGACGTCCCGGGACGAAGCTACAACATTACGGCGTTGCAACGAGGCTTGCACCTTCTCCATCTCTTCAGCGAATCGCCACGCGGACTCACTGCCAAGCAAGTTGCGAGTCTTTCCCGCCTTCCTGTCAGCACGGTACACCGCTTCCTGGTGAATCTGCATCGCGCGGGATTTTTGAACTGTGGTGGAGACGGGGTTTATCATCTGGGAATTGCGTGCTTCGCGATCGGGCAGGCCGCTCTTGGGCAACTCGATATTCGCCGGCTCAGTCTGCCATATCTTCAGGAATTGAATCATCAGACGCGTGAAACCATCCACCTGACGGTGCGGCACGGCCTGTCCGCGGTGTATGTCGAGAAACTCGATTCTCCCGAACAACTGCGCATTTACTCGCGGATCGGAGCAGGTGTTCCTTTGTACTGCACGGCGGTGGGCAAGGTCATGTTGGCCTATATGCCGAAAGACGAGCAGGACAAGGTCCTTCGCCAACTTGAACTCAAGCGGCTGACTCCGAATACGGTTGGAAGCCTGCAAGAGCTGCAGACAGAGTTGTACCGGGTCCGGAAGAACGGATATGCCTGCGATATGGAGGAGCACGAACTTCACATTCGGTGCGTCGCCGCGCCGATCTGGGATCACACCTGCAGCGTGTCCGCGAGCCTAAGCCTCACCGCGCCCATGGTGCGAATGCCGGTCAGCCGCTTGCGGCAGCTCGCGCCTTTGGTTCAGGCGGCTGGACTTCGAATTTCGATGGAGTTGGGATATCCGAAAAACGGCAAAGCGTCCAACCAGTTGCCCGTGCGGAAAGGCGAAATTGCGGAGGCGCGAGTTGCGACCCGAGCTTCTTAAGGCACTCGTTGCGCGCTGGGTGCGGATTGGGGTTACGGTCATGGGCGTCGGATGGCTTGCAGCGCCGAGTTTGGCCAGGTCGGCTTCGACCACCGCACACGCGCCTTGTCGAGTGCGGTCTACAAGCTACGAGGGATGGAAAGCGGAAGAGGTTAGCAGTGACTGGGTGCGTCTGACAATCGTCCCGCAACTCGGCGGCAGGCTCATGCAAGTGACATTCAACGCTCATGACTACCTCTTCGTGAATCCCAAATACAAGGGCAAGTATTTTCCGCCAAGCGAAGCCGCGAAAATGGGCCAATGGATTAACTACGGAGGCGACAAACTCTGGCCGCTCCCGGAAGGCCATGGCGACGACCAACACTGGGCAGGGCCTGTTTCGGATGCGCTCGATGACGGCGAGTACAAATTCAGCATCGTGTCGCAGGGTCAGACTTGCGCGGTGCGTCTTGAGGGTCCTGCCGATCCGACAACAGGTTTGCAATATTCGCGCGAGATCAGCATTGGCAATGAATCTCCGGAGATTTTGTTTCACGCCGTCATGAAGAATGCGACGGGTCGGCCGATTCGCTGGTCGATGCAATCGGTGACCCAGTACGACACTGCCGATGCCCGCGATCCTGCGAAATACAACCGCGATTTCTGGGCATTCGCGCCGATGAACCCGCAAAGTGCATTTGTCGATGGCTATCGGGTGGTTGCCGGCCTCGCTGACGATCCCTCGTTTGAAGTGAGCGATCGTCTTTTCAGGCTGCACTGGCTTTATCTCGAAAATGAAGTGTGGCTGGATTCGGATGCGGGCTGGATCGCGGTAGTCGACAACGCTACCAAATACGCGATGATCGAGCGGTTTCAATATGCTCCTGCCGCCGAGTACCCGGGAAAGGCGTCGGTAATTTTCTACAAGAATGGCGCTGCCCTGGAGTTGAATAAAGATGGCATGCCCACTCTGCGCTCCACGAACTGGCAAGACGCTCCTTACTACATGGAGGCGGAGATCAACAGCTCGCTGATCAAACTGGATCCGGGTGCATCGTACGCGATGGACACGAACTGGTTTCCCACTCGTGCAGACAGCGATCCCAAATCCATTACCTCGGCTGGGGTAGTATGCCGACCGTTAGCAGCTTCTTTAGTTCCGAAGGGTCTACAGGTTTCTGGCGTCTTCGGGGTATTTTTTCCGGGGACACTGCGAGCGCATGTGCTCGACCCTCGGGGCGTTGAGATTGCAGTTGTCGAATTGCGGGCCGTCGATCCGTCCCACCCAGTGGAACTCAATCAGACCATCAGCGTGGCCGAACCAGCAGATCGAGTCTCGGTTCACCTGAGCGATCAACAGGGAGTTGATCGTGGCAGTCTTGGCGAAGCCAAAATTCCGAAGCCGGAGAAGACCTCGTAGCCATGCGGACGGCGCTGAACATCTGCGTTGTGTTGACTTGTGTGATCGCACTCGCGAACGAGAATTCACCAGCCCCTATTTCTACGGCAGTCGATGTGAGGCCTGAGGACCTGCTGGTTCAGCCGCCCGCGTCAAACTGGATTTCGTATAACGGAGACTACTCCGGGCGCCGTTATAGCAGCCTTGCTGAGATCAATTCGACCAACGTCGGACAGTTGCAAGCCGCATGGGTATTTCACGCGCACTACACGAGCCGGCTCGAGGTTACTCCGCTGGTCGTGAATGGAATTATGTTCGTAACCGCCGCCAACGACGCCTTTGCTCTCGACGCAAGTACCGGGCGCCTGGTGTGGCATCATTCGCGACCCGTCACGGGAGGGTTGATTGACGACGCATCCAGACACATCAACCGTGGTGTTGGCGTGTGGAGAAGCCGGGTCTACATGGAAACCGATAACGCCCATCTCGTCTGCCTGGATGGGCGCTCGGGCAATGTCGTCTGGGATGTGGCTTATGCGGACTGGAACAAAAACTACGGCGCGACGAGTGCGCCGCTGGTGGTCAAAGACAAAGTGCTGGTAGGAACCTCAGGCGGCGACGACGGCGTTCGGGGTTTCGTGGCTGCTTACGATGCCATGACAGGGAAACTGGCTTGGCGATTTTGGACGATCCCGGCTCCCGGAGAGGTCGGTTCGAAGAGTTGGCCGGGTGTTTCGTACCTGCACGGCGGCGGCACTACGTGGATGCCTGGAACGTATGATCCTGAACTCGGCACCATCTTTTGGGGCACGAGCAATCCTGCGCCGGATTTCGAAGGTAGCGTGCGTCCGGGCGATGACCTATACACGGATTGCGTGCTCGCCTTAGACGCGGATACCGGGAAACTGAAATGGTATTTCCAGTTCACCCCACATGATCTGTTCGACTACGACGGCGTGGAAACACCGATCTTGATCGACGCTGTTTACCAAGGCAAAGCACGCAAGTTGCTGGTGCAGGCGAATCGCAATGGCTATGTGTACGTGCTCGATCGCACGGACGGGAAGTTTCTTTCCGCGGCGCCATTCGTCGAAAAGCTCAACTGGGCGAAGGGAATCGATGCGCAAGGCAGGCCTATCCGCACCCAGGTTATGCCAACCCCGAACGGAACCCGGGTATGTCCGGGATATTCGGGCGCGACCAACTGGTTCGCACCGTCTTATAACGAATCCACCCGCTCCGTGTATTTCATGGCCTTGGAGCAATGTGAGACCTACTTCTCCAAAGCTCAGCCGCAACGCTTCAAAGAAGGCGAGATGTACTATTCCAGCGGGGTAAAGCATATTGCCGGGGAAAATTCGCAGAAGATTCTGGTGGCGTACAACCTGGATACGGGTACCTTTGCCTGGAAGTATCCACAAGTGGGCCGAGCGCGCTCTTCGGGTGGGACCATGACAACCGCTGGAGGCCTGGTCTTTTTTGGCGATGATGCCGATTCCCTTGAGGCCGTAGACGCGCAAACCGGAAAGCCACTGTGGCACTTCAACACCGGGCAAGATATGAGCGCATCGCCGATGACCTACGCAATCGGCGGCAAGCAGTACGCAGCGATTGCCGCTGGCAGCGACGTTTTCAGTTTCGCTTTGCCGTAGTGTCTGTCGTGTCAGGAAAACAAGATTGAGAAGGAAGAGTTGTTCGCAACTATAAGGAGCAGATCATGCGCCTCAGCTCAAAGTGGAATCGCCGAGGATTTCTAAGTGGCTTGGGAGCCATTGCCAGTTTGTTCGCAGTGCCACGAAGAACGTTCGCCTGGAATGGGCCTGACAAAAAAGCTAGTGGCTTGACCGGCTTCGGGGAATCCGGCAATCCCTATGAAGAATTGGGAGTGACGACCGTCATCAACGCCGAAGGAACTATGACGACGCTCGGAGGCTCGCTGATCCGTCCGGAAGTCGAAGTGATTATGGCCCAGGCTTCGCGGCATTTTGTCAGCGTGCCCGGGTTGGAAGAAGCGGCGGGGAAGCGAATCGCCCAGATGCTCAAGTTGCCGGAGGGATATAGCGCGCTCGTGACCTCGGGCGCAGCGGCAGCGATTCAGTCCGGGCTGGCGGGAATTCTCACCGGCGATAACGAGAGCTTGATCAAGCAACTCCCTGACCTCACCGGGATGAAGTCCGAAGTCATCATCCAGAAATCGCACCGTAACCCGTTCGATCACCAGCTCCGAGGTACAGGCGCAAAGCTGATCGAGATCGAAACTCGCGATCAATTGCGCGCCGCGGTGAACGACCGCAGCGCCATGATGCACTTCACCAATTTCGCGAACGACGCCGGGCAGATTAAGGTCGATGAATGGGTGAAGCTCGCCAAGGAATACAAGATTCCGTGCTTCAACGATGCGGCCGCCGACACTCCACCCATTTCCCATCTTTGGGATTACACAAACATGGGCTATGACCTGGTGTCATTCAGCGGTGGCAAGGCAATTCGCGGTCCGCAGTGCGCTGGTATGCTGATCGGCCGACAGGACCTCATTCATTACGCGTTGTTGAACAACAGTCCGTATGAAGACACGCTCGGCCGCGGCCAGAAGGTTGGAAAGGAAGAAATCATTGGAATGATCAAGGCGCTCGAACTCCATCTTAAAGAGGACTACGACGCCCTGGACAAAGAATGGCAGGACCGCCTGGAATTGGTTTCTCGCGAAATCACCAGGATTCCCGGCGTGAGTACGAAGTTTTTTACTCCCGCCATCGCCAATCACGTTCCGCATATGCAAATCACCTGGGACTCAAGAATTTCCCTGACTCCGCAACAAATTTCACAACTTCTGCGGAACTCAAAACCTTCAATCGTGATGTCAGCCGGTGAAGAGAAACCGGGGCTGGCAATGAATTCGTTCATGTTGCAGCCCGGCGAAGACCAGATTGTGGCCGAGCAACTTTCGCGCATTTTGCGCCAGCACTCGGCTTAGTCGTAACCGTCAGGATCTCGGGAGAAGATGCTGTCGATGAAATGCCGTGTTCACAAATCGAAATCTATCCGGTTACGGCGCCGGCATGCGGAGTTTGGATCCCTTTTTCTCCAGCCAGGCATTGAATTCTTCCACCATTTGTTTCGTCCATTTCGCGTCGATCTGCCCTGGAGTGTACTTGCCTTCACGCAGCATCGTGTGGCCCCATTCATCGACCAGGTGATCCATTTCCGTGTCGTCAGCGACTTTCTCCGCCAGTTGCGGAGGAACGAAAGTGATTCCTTCCGGATCGCCAATCGCGATGTCGCCGGGCATCACGGTCGCTTCTCCGATTCGAATGGGAACGTTGATTCCAGTCAGCATCACGTTCTCGAGAGCCGAGGGATCGATCCCGCGCACGTAGCACTGAAATCCAGGAATTTCCTGAATGCCGGTCACATCGCGGATTGCGCCGTTTACGATCAGACCGTTGTGACTCTTGGCGTAGATCGCAGTCGCAAGATTATCGCCGACGATCGTGCCGTACCGAATCTTTCCAAACAGATCCACGACCAGAACGTCCCCCGGTTTCAGAATGTCGATGATCCACGAGTTTTCGTCTCCAATGCGGTTCTCTTTTTTGCCGTTGGCGCGAATCACCGAATCCACGTCTGGACGTTGCGGCATAAAGACGGCCGTCACTACGCGGCCGACGAGCCTCGGACCGGGGTTGATCACCTTCCATCCGCCCTCGAACTGGTTGCGATAGCCGGCATCTTGCAGCACATCCCATGCCTCGTCCGCGGTAACGTCTTTCAAACGGGTCAGCACCGAATCCGGAACATTCGGACGTCCGTCGGGAAACCGGTCGCCATGCCACTCCGGCGTGAATTCGACCCGTTGCTCCTTGGAGAAAAGATCGAATTGCGCGTGGGCGGGAAGAATCAGCGCGACCGTCAGCCCAGTGGCTATCCCGATAAGGCAAGCAGATCGAATCATAAGTGTCCCAGCTCGAGGACTAACTTCACAGTGACGGCGAAAATATCACACCGTTGCTCGACTAACAATGACCAACCAGATTTCGCGATGCGCTTTTCTGCCAGTCGTGAACCATGGCGAAGTTAACTATGGCGAAACTAGCGATCAGATCGAAAGACGAATGCATGTGGGACCTGGTGAGTCTAGGGGAAGTCATGCTCCGACTCGATCCCGGGGACGATCGCATATCGACAACCCGTCAATTTCGCGTGTGGGAAGGTGGAGGCGAATACAACGTAGCCCGTGGACTCAGGCGGTGTTTTGGCATGGACACGGCGATTGTGACGGCACTGGCTGACAATCCGGTTGGCCGCCTTGTCGAAGACCTGATGTTGCAAGGTGGTGTGAACCAGAAATACGTGCGCTGGCTGCCTTATGACGGAGTTGGCAGAAGCCTGCGCAACGGTCTGAATTTTACGGAGCGCGGCTTCGGCGTTCGAGCCGCACTCGGTTGTTCGGATCGTGGACATACCGCCATCTCGCAATTCAAACCCGGAGACATCGATTGGGACAGAGTCTTTACCCAGGACGGAGCACGGTGGTTTCATACTGGCGGAATTTTCTGCGCGCTTTCAGAGACCACGCCGCTGGTTGCCCGCGAAGCCATGGAAGCGGCGAAGCGGGCCGGCGCGATTGTTTCCTACGACCTCAACTATCGTCCGTCGCTGTGGAAGGCAATCGGCGGAAAAGCGAAAGCTCAACAGATTAATCGCAGCCTGGCCCCACTCGTCAACGTGATGATTGGGAATGAAGAGGATTTCACGGCAGCGCTTGGTTTCCCGGTCGCCGATCTGGATACGCAGCATTCGAACCTCGCGCCGGCAAACTTCGAACGGATGATTGAAAAGGTAGTTCGTCAATTCCCCAACCTTGCAGTGGTTGCGACTACTTTGCGACATGCAAAGACCGCGACCCTGAACGACTGGGGTGCCATCTGCTATCACGAGGGCCATTTCTACACGGCGCCGATGCGAGAAAATTTGGAAATTTTCGATCGCGTCGGGGGCGGTGATTCTTTTGTTTCTGGCTTGGCTTATGGATTCTTATCAGGGAAAGACCCGCAGTGGGCCGTCGAATGCGGGGCAGCCCATGGCGCGCTCGCAATGACGACGCCCGGCGACACATCGATGGCAAGCCTGGCCGAGGTTTTGCAGGCGATGAAAACGCAGACGGCACGGATTGAACGCTGAAGTGCGGGAAGAGCCAACAACCATATGACGATCGATGACGTGATTCGCAGGATCGGAGAAATTGGGATCGTACCGGTGGTGAGGGCGGCCGCCGTCGATGAAGCAACCCGGGCTGTAGAGGCAATTTGCGCCGGCGGCATCCCAATTGTCGAAATAACGATGACCGTTCCCGATGCCATCACGGTCATTCGCCAGGTTGCGCGTCAATACGGAAAGGACGTTCTACTTGGAGCTGGCACCGTCACCACTGCGCACCAGGCTGAGCAGTGCATTGCCGCGGGTGCGGAATTCATCGTGAGTCCGGGCCTATCCTTTCCGGTGCTTTCGGCGGCACAGGCCTGCGGAAAGCTGGCGATCCCGGGAGCGCTGACGCCGACTGAACTGATGAACGCCCAGCAAAACGGTGCCAAGCTTATCAAGATTTTTCCTTGCGGAAACGTTGGCGGTCCAAAATATCTGAAATCCCTAAGAGGTCCTTTCCCCGACGCCGCCCTGATTCCGACCGGAGGAGTAAATATCTCAAACGCCGCCGAGTTCATTGGCGCTGGAGCCTTTGCTCTCGGGGTCGGCGCGGAGCTAGTCAACGCAGCGGCACTGCGAGAGGGGAATCTGGCGAAGATCGAGCAAGCCGCTCGCGAGTTGGTTGGCGCCGTCCTTACAGCGCGCGAGTCGATTCTTGAAAGGACAAGCCCAGCACAATAAGCGCAAACGTTACTGGTTCACCCCGCTCGCAAGGTAGCCGCCATCCACCACCAACAGAGTGCCAGTTACAAAGCTGGCCGCATCGGACGCAAGAAAGATCGTTGCCCCAACCAGTTCTTCGAGTTCGCCGTATCGCTTCATCGGAGTGCGCAACAGAATCTCCTGGCCGCGGGGTGTCCCCGTGACAAGTTTTTCGGTCAGCGGCGTGCGGAAGTATCCAGGCGCGATGGCGTTTACGCAAATTCCGTGCCGCGCCCACTCAATAGCCAAGGATTTCGTCAGCGATGCCACACCTGCTTTGCTGGCGCAGTACGCTGCCACTTCATAAAGCGCCAGGAATGAGCCCATGGACGCAATATTAATGATCCGCCCATAACCGCGCTCGATCATGTGGCTCCCGAAAATCTGGCAGGTTCGCAAAGTACCGGTGAGATTGGTATCCAGAAGCCGGTTCCAGTCGGCTTCAGAAAGCTTCAGCGTCGGGTTACGCTGGTTGAAGCCGGCAGAGTTGATCAGGATATCCACTTTGCCGAACGCCTCGACTGTGGCCTTCAGCAGTTGCTCCAACGATCCGCGGTCGGTCACATCGCAAGTCACGCGCAAGGACTTGCGTCCGCGAGATTCAATCTCGTCCGCCGCGGTCTTTACTTGCTCGATCCGACGGGCGCTCGGCACAACGTCAGCCCCTGCTTCAGCCAACCCGCGTGCGAGAGTCTGACCGATGCCGGAACTTCCTCCGATAATAACGGCCACTTTTCCATTCAGTTCCAGACCTTTGTAACCCATAATCCCTCAAGAAGAGCGAGCTTTAAATCCGCCGCACCAACCCGTCCTCCGTGGCCTGCGTGTTGCGGACCAGCAGCAATACCAGAACCATCCCCAGAAATGGAACCAAGCCAGCCACGATGACAATCGGATCGAATGCGTGTGTTGCAGTAGCTCGGCGTGCATCGGAGAAATACCCAATCAGTTTGAATGCAACGATCGTTCCGATACCTGCTCCCGTGCCGCCTAACCCACTGACCGATGCGACCGAATCACTGTGGTAAAGGTCAGACGGTAACACGTTGGCGATGGTACTGAAAGATGCATAACAGAAAGTCGCGACTGCGAACAGCAAAGTGATTACGTACAGATTGGTGGTGAAAATGGTCGGAATCAGCAGCGTGATTCCGACGCCTCCGAAAACCACCAGAGCTTTTCGTGCCCAGCCCAATGCCCAACCACGCTTGATCAAGTATCCAGACATGCCGCCGCCAAAGAAATTTCCCAGATCGGCGGCGATGAAAGGTATCCACACTGCGATGAGGCCACTTCTGAGCTCAATCCCCTTCGCGACCAGGTAGATTGGAAACCAATCGGTCACAAAGAACCAGATTGGGTCGGTGAAAGTTCTGGCGACGATGGCTCCCCAGGTCTGCGGGAGCCTCAAGAGATCGCGCCAGCGAGTTCGCGTCTGGCTGATTGGCTGCGAGTTGGATTCAAGCTTATCCGAGACGATCATTTGCAGCTCGGTTTGACTTATACGCGGATGCGTCTCTGGCGGGTAATACAACCAGCGCCAGCCGATCAACCATAAGAAGCCGAGAGCGCCAGGAATTATAAATGCGGGGCGCCAACCCCAGCGAAAGAAGATTGGCAAAATGATGAAAGGAGCGACGGCACCTCCGATTGAAGAACCACTGTCGAAAATGGCAGTCGCCAGCGCCCGTTCGCGTTTTGGAAACCATTCTGAAACCGCTTTGGTAGCGGCCGGCCAGTTCGCAGATTCTCCCCCTCCCAGCAAGAAACGAAATCCGGCAAAACTGTAGAAGCCTCTTGCCAGGGAGGTGGCAATGGATACTATCGAATACCACGCGACCGTGAGCGTCAGTCCACGCCGGGTGCCGATGCGATCCATGAGCCTGCCAAAAACGGTTTGCCCGATCGAGTAGGCGATCCGAAATCCGATGACAAGATTCGCATAGTCGCTGTTGGTCCAGTGGTATTGCAGTTTCAAATACGGGGTGAGCAGCGAGAGGGTTTGCCGATCGATGTAGTTGATGACTGTGGAGGCGAACAATATCCCGGCAATCCACCAGCGTAAGGAAGGGATGGAGTGAGCGCCAGTCGGCTTCCGGGCAGTCGCCATGTGTAGGTGTGCGGACCGGCCTAACGAGTGACCAGCACTTGCGCTTTATCCTTGAGCACATTCTGCAAAGCAGGACTTAACAATGAGGCTGAATTTCTGTCCAGATACACCGTTGCGTTGGGATGGGTGCGCAGAATCGATGCCGGCGCCATGGGGCTGATATCTCCCTCAAAGCAAGCCTTCACAGCTTGCGCTTTGCGAGTGTCGGGCACGACCGCGAGAATTTCCCTGGCTTTGAGAATCTGACGCACCGACATGGAGATCGCATTCTTCGGCACTTGCGAAATATCGGCGAACCAGGCCTCGCCCACCTGCTGCTGTCGGCACGCTTCATCGAGATCAACGATGATGTAAGGATCTTCGATATTAAAGTCAGCGGGCGGATCGTTGAAGGCAATATGACCGTTCTCGCCGATTCCAAGAAACGCGATATCGATCGGCGCCGAAGCCAGCTCGCTTCCAACTCGGCGCAACACTTCTGAGAGATCGGCTGCGGCACCGTCGAGCAAGTGATAGTTGCTGATTCCTGTTTTGCGGACCAACTGCTCCAGCAGCATTTTTCGAAAGCTTCCCGGATGCGTGATCGGCAAGCCGACGTACTCATCGAGATGGAAAGCTTCAACTCTTGTCCAGTCGATATCCGCTGTTTTTGTAAGAGCGTCGAGAAACTCGAACTGAGATGCAGCCGTAGCAGCGATGATGCGTGCGCGGCCATGCTGCGCGATCGCCCGGCGAATTGCGCCTGCCGCCTGCTCCGCAGCAGCATTGCCAAGAGCAACCTTATTGTTAAATACCTTCAGCAGCATCAGGCAAGTCTCCAAGTCAGAGGGAACAGAAGTGTCAGATCGTCAGAGCTCCAGAATTATACAAAAGCCGAACTCAACCTAGTGGGATCATGATGGCGAGTTTCATCACGTGAAAACAATTCTTTGGCGCAATGGCGGAATTACGGCTATTTGTTGTATGACTCTTACGCGGGATCAAGATCACATCCAGAGAAGGTGTCCTTTGCATCAGAGATCGTCATCGTCCGATTGGTGGCTTCAAAATTTGAGCGTGGTCGCGTTCCTACTGATCATCTTGCATAGCGCGACTGCAGCGCAAACCGTGCGGGTGGATGCAACCCCCACTCACATCGTCAACAAGTTCAGTCCGCTTTACGCGTTGGGTTCAACGGTCGACCGCGTGCCCAGCAACGCGACCGATACGTTCTTCCGAGCCGATCAGGTAAAGCAAATCCTCTCTGCTGGCTGGGGCGTCGTCAGTTATCGGCAGAACACTGATCTGTTTGTGCAGGCGTGGCATTGGAATCCCAAAGGCACATGGAGCGATCCTTCGGGCAAGGGATATTTCGTCGGTGACGCGGCTCTCACCAAAGAAATGATCCGGCACTCATACGGGTATTCACTTCCTCATCGCGGATTCACGCGCAACAACGGCACCGAGTTCGATGGCTACTCGCGGCTAAATGACGGCGATCTCCAGTCCTACTGGAAGAGCAATCCCTATCTCACAAGCCTGTTCACGGGGGAGGATGACGCGCTGCATCCACAGTGGGTAGTGATCAACTTTGAGAAAAAGCAAAATGTGAACGCAATTCGCATAGCCTGGGCAGAACCCTACGCCCGCGTGTACGAAGTACAGTACTGGGTCGGCGATGGCGATGCGATGGATGAGCAAGACAAGGGAGTATGGAAAACGTTTGCCTCTGGAACCGTGGCGGACGGGAAGGGAAGTACTGCCACCTTACATCTCGACTCCTCGCCAGTGGCTACGAAGTATGTGCGCATCCTGATGACCCAGTCTTCCAACACCTGCGACAGTCATGGTTCCAGCGACCGCCGCAATTGCGCCGGCTATGCCATCCGGGAGCTCTACCTCGGAACCATCGACGATCACGGAAAATTTACAGATCTGCTCCGCCACTCTCGCGATCAGAAGCAAACACTCACATATTGTTCCTCGGTCGACCCGTGGCACCAGCCTTCCGACTTGTATGTGGCTCCTGACCGCATGGAATCAGGAGATCAGCCGGGCTTCGACCTCTTCTTCACCAGCGGAATTACCCGTAACCTGCCTGCGATTGTTCCCATCGCCATGTTGTACGCAACGCCCGAGGATGCGGCGGCGCAGATGACGTACATAAAGAAACGAGCCTATGCCGTTTCGTACATCGAGATGGGAGAAGAACCCGATGGCCAGTACATGCTGCCCGAGGACTACGCCACTCTCTACCTGCAATTCGCGACCGCTCTCCATCGCGTTGACCCGGCGTTCAGGCTGGGTGGGCCAGTCTTTGAAGGCGTGACCGAGGACATTAAAGTCTGGCCCGATGCACACGGCCAGAATTCGTGGTTCCAACGTTTCCTTGCTTACCTTAAGGCGCACAATCGGCTCGATGATCTGGCATTCATGTCGTTCGAGCACTATCCATACGATGGCTGTGAAACGCCCTGGGAGAATCTTTATCAGGAGCCGGAGTTGATCACCCACATCATGCAAGTGTGGCGAGACGATGGCCTACCGCCAAACGTTCCCATGCTCGACACCGAGACCAACGATCACGGAGGCGAAGCTGCCGCGGATATCTTCGGCGCTCTGTGGCTGGCGGATTCGTTCGGCGGCTTTCTCACAGCGGGCGGCCAGTCTACTCACTACTATCACGACTTGCCCTATTCTCCGCCGCATCCCGCGTGCGCGAACAGCTGGGGAACTTACCACATGTTCATGGTCGACAAGCATTACCAGATCCGGCAACGCATATCACAGTTCTTCGCGGCGCAACTCATTACGCAGGAGTGGGCGGAACCGAAAGATGCCGTGCACAAACTCTTTGTCGCCTCAAGCGATGTGAAGGATTCCCGCGGACACGTGCTGGTGACCGCCTATGCGCTGCAGCGCCCTGACGGCCAGTGGTCGCTGATGCTCATTAATAAAGACCACGACAACCCTCAACCGGTGCACATTGTGTTTCACGACGCCGACAGCAACCAGAATCAGTCTTTGCTCGGCCCGGTCACGTCCATTACGTTCGGGAAGGCCCAGTACCAATGGCACCCAAACCGCAGGAACGGCTATGCAGATCCGGACGGTCCGCCAGTGACGTCTACGATCGTCGCGAATGAAAGCACTACTTTCAACCTGCCCGCTGCTTCGCTCACCATCGTGCGCGGCAAACTGGGCGATCCTCCCAAGGACAGCGCACCGGCAAGATGAAATATTTGTCAGAATCAGTGGGAGCCTGAGGTCTAACCGAGGTAACTGGATTCCTTGAAAATGGCGTGCAGAGCGCACCGGTTTCGCAGATAATGCCTCCGGCAGACCATGGATGCGTCCCACAGCGATCTTGAAGCGATCAGGCAACTCCTCAGCGATCTCACCCGCCGGGTGTATCGCATCGAACTCAAACTCGGCCTTGATGATGCATCCCCTTCGCCCGATCCGGTCAAAGCTCGAGAGCCTGTCACCAAGCCCGGGCAGCCCCAGCCAGCCATCCCACCTCCTCCGCCACCGGCTCCGCGACCGCCGGTCTCGGAACCCACGCAACCACACATTCCGTCGCGGCCACCTTACGCGCTCGTGCCCCTTCCCGTGTCCCATAGAGAGGCCGATCTTGAATCCCGCATCGGCTCGCACTGGCTCAACCGGATTGGCATTGCCGCTCTATTGATCGGCGTCTCCTACTTCCTGAAGTTCGCCTTCGAGAATAACTGGATCGGGCCAGCGGGTCGCGTCACTATTGGCTTACTCGCAGGAATCGGCGTGGTGGTGTGGAGCGAACGCTTCCGTAGCCGGGGCTACCGGACATTCTCCTACTCTTTGAAAGCGGTCGGCATCGGGACGCTCTATCTTTCGCTCTGGGCGGCCTTTCAGATTTACAGCCTGATCCCCAGCGGTATTGCCTTCGTCGCCATGCTGGCCGTGACCTCGGCCACCGGCGTGATGGCCGTCACCCAGGACGCTGAGATTCTCGCGGCATTCGCCCTCACCGGCGGTTTCACTACACCGCTCTTACTGTCAACCGGGCAGAACCGCGAGCTGGCGCTTTTTTCTTACGTTGCACTCCTCGATCTCGCCGCTCTCGCGTTAGTCGTCTTCAAACCCTGGCGGCGCCTGCTGCTCCTAAGCTATGCCGGAACGTCGTTGCTCTTCATTGGCTGGTATGCCACCTTCTACAACCGCAGCCAACTTTCCTTGACCACGGCATTTGCCAGCCTGTTCTTTGCCCTTTTTGCCATCGCTCCGCTCGTGGCGCAGCCAGCCACTGCAGGGTCTTCTTCGGTCCTGCCATTTCTGGCATTCGTGAACGCCGGTGCGTACTTTCTCGAGATCTACGCCATGTTCTCCGACGTGAGCAAGACCGGGATTGCATGGTTCTCTGTTGCGTTAGCAGCGATCTATATTTTCCTGAGCCGCCAGGTTCGTGCCAGGCAGACAGATCGGGGAACGGGGCAGACTTTGCAATTCCTGCACCTCGCGTTGGCCATCGGCTTTATCACGATTGCCATTCCAATCCGCCTTGATGCTCACTGGATCACCATTGGCTGGTTCGTGGAGGCAGCGGTACTTCTCTGGGTGGCCGAGCGCATTCATTCCGATTTCCTGAATGTTTTTGCCATTGGTGCCCTGATTCTCGGAGTCGGCCGTCTGTTGCTCATTGATAACTTTTCTTCCACCACATTAATCTTCAACGCGCGCATGGCTACATACACAGTGGCGATCGCGGTGTTGGCGATCGTCGCCTGGTATGGTCGAGACCGCGCTGATGAGTTGGGACAGAGCGCCACCGCGGCCGCCGTCATTGCACTCAATCTCCTGGCGCTGATCGCCCTCGGGCACGAGATCGCGGATTACTACGCGTGGCAAATGATCGAAGTCCGTCCACCATTCGGTCATTGGAATCCCGCCAGTTGGGCAGCGGTCAGGCGAGTGGAGATTGCGAGAGACTTCACCTACTCCGCTTTAGGAATGGCTTATGGCGCCATGCTGATGACTGTCGGCTTGTGGCGTCGTTCCGCGTTCGTGCGCTGGCAGGCGTTAGTTTTGATCGCCGCGACCATACTCAAAGTGTTCGTCTACGATGTCTCCGAACTGGACCGCGCCTACCGCATCCTGAGTTTCATTGTGCTGGGTGCGCTGCTGCTTGCGATTTCGTTCGTCTACCAGCGAGACTGGCTCCAGCGGTCGGCAAACAAGCATCCCGAAGGGAACTCGGCCCGCGCATGAAATGCGCCTCGATTGCGTTTCTGCTTGCTGGATTTGCCTCGTCCGCCGCTCCCGAGGCGGCGATTCCGTATTTCAGCAACGTTCGAGACGTGCAGGTCTCCCAGCCGGATCGCCAAAACTATCTGGTGGTGGATGAAGAAATTTGGGCTCACGCCCGGCCCGACCTCGCCGATCTCCGCTTATACGACGGCGACGTCCAGGTGCAATTTGCACTATCCGAGCAGTACGGAGGAGTTTCCACCGAGCAGCAGGAAGCAAAAATCCTCAACCTGGGAAGCATTGCCGGCCACACTGAGTTCGACATCGATGTCGGCGCGATCACCGAGTACGACCGGGTGCGCCTCCGCCTCGACGCGAAAGATTTCGTAGCCACAGCGTCGGTGGCCGGATCGAACGCGCTCGGCCAAGGACCCACCACCGAGCTGGGATCTTCGACGCTTTACGACTTCACCCGTGAAGCGCTCGGCTCGAACTCCATGCTGAAGATGCCGCCGTCCAGCTTTCGCTATCTGCACGTCAAGCTGTCTCCCGGAATTCGTCCTCAACAGGTGAAAGGCGCGAGCGTTTCCAATTTGCACGAAAAGCAGGCGGGTTGGACCAACGTTGGATCCTGCGCATCTCCCGAGCAAAAGCCGCGCTCCACCGTGATCACCTGCGATCTTCCCGACAAGGTGCCGCTGCACCGTATCCTGTTCCAAGTGGCCTCAACCCAGGTGAATTTCCGCCGCGCCGTCAGCGTTGTCGATGCGAAAGGTTTGCAGGTCGGCAGCGGAGACATCAGCCGGGTGCGCATCGATCGCGCTGGCATGCTGGTCACGTCGGAGGATCTGGCGGTGAGTGTCTTCGCCAAGCCTGTTGGCAGGCTCACGCTTACCGTCGACAATGCCGACAATCCGCCTCTGCAGCTAACCAGCGTGCAGCCGCTCTCCGTCGAGCGCCGCGTTTACTTCGACCCACAAGGCAAGACCAGGTTGAAGTTGTATTACGGAGACGAGAAACTTTCGGCGCCCGTCTACGACTATGCCAGGTTCTTCCAGTTGGACGAATCTGCCGCGCGAGGCCTGCTCAGCCCGGGCGCGCATAACAATGTCTACACCGGTCGTCCGGACGAACGCCCTTGGTCCGATCGTCATCCAGCCGTGCTCTGGGCCGCCATGCTGATGGCCCTCGCAGCCCTGGCGGCAGTCGCAATTCGCGGCCTGAAACAGGCGACTTAGCCATATCAAACACCTCGGGGATCGTTTACTCTCCATGGAAACGGACGAAATTCGGCGAGCTTGCTGAAATCCCGCCCATTCGCAGTGATGACGGTGATTCCCAAACGGCCCGCGCTCATAGCGATGAGCGCATCGTTCGGCAGTTGCCCTCGGCCAACTCTCTCGTAATCATATTTCGCCGCGAGCTGAGAGAGCACCTTGCCAGTTCGAGTCCAATCGCTGAAATTCGGCACCACGATGCGCTAGCCCGGTCAAAATCGCGCTCCAGACGTTCCACCACGTGGACATCGGTCTTGCCCGCTCCCGCATACAGTTCTTCCAAACACAACCGAACTGAGCCACACCGGAGAATCCGCAGCCAGCCCTCTCAGCGCGAGCGCCGCTTGATCTCCCATTCGCAGGGCCGTGATGTAAATCGATAAGTCAAACAGGACGGGCTGCATCTACGGCTCCAGCTTGCCGTACACATCCTTGATTTCGATCCCACTCTTCACGAAACGATCGTTGGCTTCGGCCCCCAATCGATTGCTCTTGTGTTCGGAAATGACCAAATCCAGAGCCCGCTCGATGGCTTCAGTTTCCGTCTGAGCACGCAACACCCTCTGGGCGCGACTGATTTTGTCGGGATCCAGTTGGAAATGTTTGTGAGCACGATTCCACGTCCTGGGCATGCGATGTTTCTCCCTGCAAAAGTATGACGCATCGGATGTACACACAACGACAATATATGAACATAGCAATTGGATCGAGCGCAGAACCTCCACACCAACAATCGAGGCCAAAACCCATACCTCCGTGCCGCAGGGTAACCACTTTTCCTAGTTACTATCGGGATTACTAAAGGCAGCTTCGAGGGCACTTTTAGGCCATGTACTCCCGGGACCGCACCGGCTAGTCTTGCCTTAGTGGTTGCGCGTAAAGAACGAGAAATCGGAGACATCATGAAATCGGCTTTGTTTACCCTCTTACTGCTCGTCGGCGCGGCCCAGGCCCAACAGAACTTTCTGGCCACCAGCCCTTTGCCGAACGATCCCAGCACGCACAAATTCTGGAGCCGCGAAAACAAGATTGATTTCTCCATTCTCACGGGACAGATCACCGTAGATGCCATCACCACCCAGCACGGATTGAACCAGGGCTTCACCGAATCCAACCCGATCATGCGTCCGCTGGTAACCCGGGGTGTAGCCGGTGAGGCAGCAGCTTCAGCCCTCGGTCTTGGCTTCGGAGTCGGAACCGCCTATCTGCTGCACATCACCCATCACTACAAAGCCGAGCGGATTGCGACCCGAACCATGGTCGCGGTCGAAGGCGGCTTCGTAGCCAACAATCTCGTGCGCCTGTACTAAAGACCCAATCTCTTGCGATTTCGGCCCTAATCCAACTTTGCCGAAAACTTGTCAAGCCCCCTTTTGCCCCCAATTCCCGCTTCCACGGCGCTCGCGTGAAGCGTGGAGAACTATATCGTGTTTACAAGCCTGGAGGCGATCCCAGGCAATATCGAACGTTTGTGATTTGCAGCCGCCAGATCCTCCTCGATTCCCGGTTCTCTACCGTCGTCTACGCCCCCGTGTTTATCCACGGTGAAGGCCTCTCCACGCAGGTAACCGGTCGGACCCGACGAAGGATTGAAACATCCCGGCTGGATCATGTGCGATAACCTCGTGAGTCTCCGCAAAACTGACCTCACGCAGTTGCTCGGCTCATTGGCCAGACAGAAACTCGGGCGAACTGGATCAAGGCCTGAAGATGGCCCTGGACCTTTCATAGCCTGAAGCTAGAAGCTTTCGCTCAAACCCCAATCTCCTCAATCACTTACAACCGCCCAATGCACCATTCCACCACTAAACCCCGATTTTGCCCCTTTCATTGGGTTCCGCGTGCCTTCCCAGCATTGCTTTCAATAGGATAGTCACAACAAGAAATCCAGGGGAGAGGTCCATCGGGAAGGCCCTCTTTCGCGCAGTGCGGTGAAGGTTAGGGAGTGAAGGTCAAACGAGGGTAGGCTCTACAGGTTCAACCGTTTTCAGCTTTTGGTTGTGAAGCTTCACCCAGGGAAAAGTGGCAGATGCCTGACTTGCCACAATCCCGAGCAGTGGAAAGCGAGAGGACATGCACAAGCCAGTGAAGTATGTGGAGAAAGCAGTAACCGTCGCCGCCACAGGCGCATGGGCGGTATTCGAGCGCTTCAACCGGATTAAACAGAATCCTTCTCCCAAGCCCAAGTGGTCGGACAAGCCCCTGCTCAAGTCGTATGAGAAGACCAAGCCGCCGCTAGGCTGGCCTCGTACGACGGATTCGCTGTGTCCAAAGTGTGTCCCCGAAATCCGCCAGCAGATTCTCGATGGCAAGCTGCCCGTCGAAGTCCTCAGCAACGAAAAGGTCGGCGAGATCAAAGCCCAGATCATCGAGCGCGACGGCAAAATCCTGATGGTCAAGGATTGCGAGAAACATGGTCACTTCGAAGACGTAATGTCGATTGACACCGACTTCTCGCGCCACCTCGAAGAAGTTTTCCCCGGCCGCGACATCGTCGCCCACAACGACGAAAAGCTTCATCACCACGGCTCGAGCACAGTGAAGTACGGACGCGGTTCGGTGCTGACCATCGACCTCACCAACCGTTGCAACATGATGTGCGACCCCTGCTTCATGGACGCCAACCAGGTCGGCTTCGTCCACGAGTTGAGCTGGGAAGATATCAAGACCATGCTCGACAACGCGATTACGATTAAACCGCGGCGGCAGATGTCGGTGCAGTTCTCAGGCGGCGAGCCCACGCTTTCGCCGTACTTCCTGGACGCCGTGCGCTACGCCCGCAAAGTCGGATACAACAGCGTGCAAGCCGCAACCAACGGAATCGAATTTGCCAAGAGCCTGGAGTTCGCGCAGCAAGCCGCAGAAGCCGGAATGCGCTACGCCTATCTCCAATTCGATGGAATCGGCAATGCCGCAAATGCCCACCGCAAAGTCGGCAACCTGTTTGACGTGAAGTTGAAGGCAATCGAGAACCTGCATACCGCCGGAGTAGAAATCGTCCCAGTGGTAACCATCGTAAACGGCATCAATAACGAGCAAGTAGGAAGAATCATCAAGTTCGCCCTGGACAATCCAAAGCGAATCGGATTCCTGTCCTTCCAACCAGTTAGCTTCACCGGCCGCGACGAAGCCGTAACGGATGATCGCCGCGAAGCCCAGCGCTACACGCTCTCACACTTAGCCCACGACGTAAAAAATCAAACCGGCCTCGGCGAACCAAGCCGCGACTGGTTCCCCATCTCCTTCATGGGAACCTTCAGCGATTGGGCCGATCTGATGCACGTCGAAGACAAAAACAACGACTGGGGCCAATTGTCATGTGGTTGCCACCCTAATTGTGGGACGGGGATGGCTGTGATGATCGATAAGGAGACCAAGGAGGCGGTTCCGGTTACGGCTTTCTTGAAGGGCGATCAGTTGGCTAAGGATATTCAGAAGGTCAATGATGCGGCTCGAGGGAAGTTTTTGACGATTGTGGGGATGGCTTTGTGCTTGATGAAGAATTACGATCCGTTCCAGTCGCCTACTCACTTCAAGTTGATGGACCTGCTTAAGAAGTTTGATAAGAACTTTAATGCTACCGGGAAGAATTACGGGAAGGTGGGTCCGGACCGGACTATTGACGATGTGATGAAGCGGCGGCAGGACCGGTGGAATTTCCTGTTTATTGCGGGGATGTGGTTTCAGGATCTGTTCAACTACGATTTCCGGCGGACCGAGCAGTGCATTATTCCTTATGCCACGCAGGAAGGTGAGATTTCTTTCTGCGCTTATAACACCGGCGTAGGCTGGCGGAACATTATCGAGAAGATGCACATGACGGCTACGCTTACCAAGTGGTATGAGGAGCACGGACGGCATGAGATCTTTGCGGGCGGCAAGAATGTGAAGATGGAATCTACCGCGCATTCTCTGTTGCTCAAGGATGAGCTCGTGACCAACGAAGAGCAGCACGATTTGGATAAGCTCGGCATCGCGAAGAACTCTGGCGAAGAGAAGAAGCGGGCTCGGGATGCCAAGCAGGCGGCTGCGCGTGGTCCGCAGAAGGATGACGCGGCTTACAATGCGCGCATGGCTGCGCTTTATCGCGAAGTCGTGTTGCAGGAAAAGCCGGTGGTGGCGGAGAACGGGTTTATTCCGCTGGGGGCTTTGACCGCGTCCACGCCTAAACCAGAGGTGGGCGAGCCGGTTCTGGGAGATTAAGTTCGGGAAACCTCTTGAACGCAAAGAAAGGCCGCCAGTTCTTGGCGGCCTTTTTGCGTTTACGATTGTAGCGGTAACTTCTGCTGCCGAGAGCTGTGAGGGTGTGCAGTTAGAATCGGCGACGGACGGCATTCAGCGCTCTTCTTAGAGTTGATGCTGCGACCCGTTGAGGGTTTCGCGTCCCATCCTCCGCAAAGAACGCGAAGGATGGGGTACCCACTTGGTCAGCAGAGCTAAAGGCTGGGCCAGCCCCCGCGGGTAGACTCAAACTCAACCACAACATCAAGTGCGGCGGCATCGGTTGTGGGCGCGGGCTGTCGGACATTTGTGCTATAATGTCTGACATGGCATCCAACCGCATCACGATTCGCATTCCGGAGACTCTGGGGCAGCGTCTGCGCCACCGTTCGCGGATGCGGGGGCAGCCCGAGTCGGCACTCGTCCGCGAAGCTTTGGAGACCTATCTTGGACAGCCCACCGAGGCGCGGTCGGCCTATGAACTGGCCGAAGAAGCGGGATTGATTGGCTGCATCGGGCGTGGCCTGAAATCTCCCGCAAAAGACCTCAGCACCAATCCCCGCCACCTGGAAGGTTTCGGGAAGTCCAAGTGAAGCGCCGCGTACTGGTAGACACCGGTCCGCTGGTTGCCATTCTCTCCAGCGTGGACGAGCACCACGCCGCCTGCGTCAAAGCCCTGCATCAATTGCCCGGCCCTCTATTCTCCTGCTGGCCGGTAATCACTGAGGCGGTGTGGGTGCTGCGGTCGCATCCGCCCGCCGTCCAGCAGCTTCTGCGAAGTTGCTTTTCCGAGAAACCCGGGGGCTTTCTGGAACTTCTTCCCTTGGCCGGAGCGGAGGCCAGCGCCCTTGCCGAAGTCATGAAGCGGTATCAGGACATCCGTCCGCAATTGGCCGACGCCGCGCTGGTTTACCTGGCCGACCGCGAAGGGATCGACACGATCTTCACTCTGGACCGGCGAGATTTTGGCGTGTATCGCTCTGCCCAAAAACGCGCTTTTCGCATTGTGCCGTGAGTCCGGAGCGAGATTTCCTAGTAAGATTCCGGCTTCAAGAAACTCTATGAACGAAGCCGAAACCAGAGCCGAGCACATCGACCCCGCGCTGAAAGAGGCGAGTTGGGGCGTCGTCGATACGGCATTCGACGTCTTTCTTAGAGTTGATGCTGCGACTCGTCGAAATGTTCGCATCCCATCCTCTGTAAAGAACGCGGAAGGATGGGGCACCCCGGGTCGGCTGAGGTTATTGCACTACGATGGTCCAGGTGGCATCGGGATCGAAGGCGGTCATGGCGGTTGCCGTTTCTGTCGTGGTTTTGCCCAGATCCTTTTGGATCAGTACGCCGTCCTGGTCGATCATGAAGGTCATCACGCCTGAGTTGCCGTACTCCGCCGGATATGCGACGAAGGCGAAGCCGCCCGTCATTTTGCCATTCACCAGATAGTCCTTCGCGCCGCCTTTCGCTTGTGCGCCTTGCTTGGTCAGTATTCGGAAAAAGTATCCGTGGAAGGGTTGGTGTGCGTTCGGCTGCACGGTATATCCTTCGGCGGTTGCGAATGCTGCCAAGGGCCCGAGAGGACTCTCGGGCTGTCCCTCCGCTGCCTTCCAGTACAAGCCGTTCTGTTTTCCATCGTCGCTGATGAACTTCTGGGCGTATTGCTTCGCGCCATCGTGAGGCTGCGAGTGGTATTCGGCTTGGGCGTCGCCCAGCGCACCGCAGATTTTTATCGCGGCCAGTTCATTGCGGCCGATCCGGCGTGCGAGAATCTCGTCCTTTCCCGCCGCGGTATCAAAGTACCAGCGCCCATCGCCATTCTGTTTGAGCGGGATGGGAAACGGAAAATTATCGACACCGAGCACAAGGATTTCTGATTTGTCGTCCATCTTGCGCCAGCGGTTCATCGTGCCATACGCTGCGACAAAGGCGTCGACGGTTTCTTTGTCCTGGGTGGCATCGCCGGAGGAGACGAGTTGTTTCGATTCCGGGCCGAAGATCGCGACGATGGCATCCTGATTAGCCGATTGCGCAGCGGCCAGGAGTCCTTTGCCGGCTTCATCCGGGGAAGCAAACGTCTTGGCTTCCGCCGTAGCCGGAGCCGGAGTCTCGGGCTTACTACACGAAGTGAGGCAGACGATGAGCGCGAACAGGGTAAATAGCATCCACCTGTGTAGGGAACTGATCTTGCGTTGCCTTAGCAATTGCAATTGCGACATACCCAGTCCTCCGAGCTCTTTCATTGCTGGTTACCGACCAACGGCGGAGATCACCTTCGGCCACCCCAACCTCCACCGCCCCCACGGCTCGACCAGCCGCGAGAGCTGGCTGATCTGGAGTCCCAGCCTCCACCGCCCGAGCCGCTGAACGCTGATCCGCCGCTATGGTCCTGCTGCCCGTAGCCATGTGGCGTGTTCTGATAACTGGATCCGCTCGGCTTGTTGACGTTGTTCCAACTTCCGTTGTCGTTTTTCTGCCAACCGCTGCCTGTGTTCTTGTATTGATTCCCGTTGGCAGTGGCATACTTGTTGCCGTTTGCGGTCTCACCAGCCGCACCGCTGTTGTAAGCACCGGTCCCGCCAACCGCTTTTCCCCCATTGGAGCCCTGGACCGATCCCACCGACCCTTGAGCATCGGAATAGTGTTGCGAATAGGCTGACTGTCCATTCTTCGAGACCGTCGAGCTTCCCCAGCTCGAATAGGCGTTCGAACCTTGGTGGGTGGCGCCGTAGGCTCCGGTGCTTGGGTTGTAGGCTTGGCCCACTTTTTGGGTACCGTAGGCTGTGCTAGTTGACGCACCTCGCGCGTAGGTGCCCGTCGAAGGGTTATAGCCTTGGCTATAGTGGGCTGAGCCGTAGGCTCCGTAAGCGGAAGTGGAGGTGCCGTAGTAACCGCCGTGCCAGGCGGAATTGCCGTAGTAGGCCCCGCCGTGATACACCACCGCCGTGCCGTGCCAGCCACAGTTCCAACTGCTGTACCCCCAGCTGCAACAACCGCCGCTCATCATTGCGCCCACGGCGATTCCGGCGCCGAACGCGAGAATGCCGGTTGTGACCAGGGCGGCGGTGCTGTAGCCGGGCGTCACATAGGGATAGCCGTAAACGACCGCCGGGTTGTACTCCGGAACATACACAACTTGCGGGCTTGGGGATTGAATCACGATAACTTGCGGCGACTGTTGCACCACAGTGATCTGAGAACTGGATTTGAGATTGCCTGCCGCCTGGGCCTTCGCCCGTAGCGTCTGAATCGCAGTCATTACGTCGGCGGACTGGTTGTGGTAGGCCTCGCCCAGCGCGGACGTCCAGCTGAGATTCTTCGCCAGGTTGTCGAGCACTGAAGGGAACTGCACGAGCGCCTTAACGCTCGGATCCCAAGATTGGGTGTCAACCGCCTGCATCAAGGCGGTACCGGTCAGGCTCTTGTTTTGCTGGAGCCAATAATCAGCCACTCCGACCTGGTCGGGAAAGGTCGCGGCGGCAAGAATCTGGGCCACCAATGCATCCGGATACAGTGCAATGGGCGCGACCAATGCTTGCAGCTCATCCGCGGACAGGGGCGCACCTTGTCCCGAGTATCCGGGCGATCCTGTTGCAGTTGGTTGCTGACCTCCAGCTTGAAAGGGCACAGCCGTGATGACCAGCAGGAACGATAACGCCGTTGACAAAAGCTGTTTCGTGAAGGTCCTGATCATTTCTTCTCTCCCCAGTCAGAGTAATTGTGCTCCCAATCTGGAGCGGCAAGAACTGTAAGAACTAATAGTTCGATGCTCACAATTTCTCCTAGCTTCCCAGCAGTTCCACCCCGTGGCATGTGTGCGGACTCCAACTCTCAAGCTTCAGGGGGAAGGATTCGGAATGCGGTTAAGATAATGGAGATGCCTATCACGTTGGCTCAGGTGGAAGAAGCGCGGCGCAACATTGCTGCGGTGGCGTTGCGTACGCCTCTGGTGCGATGCAATGCGGACGCGCCGGCGGAGCTTTATTTGAAGCTGGAGAATTTGCAGCCGATTGGGTCGTTCAAGATCCGGGGAGCGGCGAACGTGATGGCCCGCACTCCGCGGGAACAGTTGGAGCGCGGAGTACTGACCG
The DNA here is from genome assembly GCA_963838905.1 of uncultured Acidobacteriota bacterium. Classification (GTDB taxonomy): domain Bacteria; phylum Acidobacteriota; class Terriglobia; order Terriglobales; family Acidobacteriaceae; genus JABDBE01. The sequence goes on along the minus strand of CAWITE010000006.1, from coordinate 691,435 downwards.
CGTCGGCTGGAAACATGGCGCAGGGAGTGGCGTTCTGCGCGCAGCGCATGGGGATTGGGGCGACGATTGTGGCTCCGGAAACGGCACCGGCAACGAAGATTGGCGCGGTCGAGCGGATGGGCGGGCGGGTGATTAAAGTTCCGTTCGCCGAATGGTGGCGGACGTTTGAGACTCGGTCGTATCCGGGAGTGGAGGCTACTTTCATTCATGCTTTCGATGATCCGGATGTGATGGCGGGCAACGGGACCATTGGGATGGAGTTGCTGGAGGATTTGCCGGAAGTGGATGCGGTGGTGATTCCGTGGGGTGGTGGAGGGTTGTCGTGCGGAATCGCGGCGGTATTGCGGGCGCGGGCACCGCGGGTGCGGATCTACGCGGCGGAGATCGAGAGTGGGGCACCCTTGGCGGCGTCGCTGGCGGCGGGAGAGCCGCATACGGTGGAATACAAGCCTTCGTTCGTGGACGGGATTGGCAGCAAGATGGTGTTTCCGAATATGTTCGAACGCGCCGGGAGGCTGCTGGATGGGTCGCTGGTGGTGACTCTGGCGGAAGCGGCGCGGGCTATGAAACTGGTGGCCGAGCGGAGTCGGGTGATTGTGGAAGGGGCTGCGGCTTGCGCGGTGGCTGCAGCGCTCTCAGGACGTGCGGGCTCGGGGAAGGTTGTGGCGATTGTTTCTGGGGGAAACATCGACTTGGATAAGTTTGCTCAGATTGTTGGGCAGGCTGGGTGAGTCAATGTCGCGTTTGTTTTGGGTGGTTTGAGAAAATCCTAAATCGTGAAGAGAAGATAACTTCGATGAATCACAATGATCGGTTGGTGTTGCGGTGCGTTTTCGCAATTGTGTTCGCGGCTGTGGCCCTTCCGACGAGGGCGCAGCAACGCCAGGTATCGCAGCAAGCGGTGGAGCGCATTCAGAAAGAGGTGCGCCACGAACTCATCATGCTGCCGTATGTGACGATGTTTGACAACCTGGGCTATAAGGTCGACGGGTACAACGTGACCTTAGTGGGGCAGGTCACGAAACCGTCCTTGAAGTCGGACGCGGAGTCGGTAGTGAAGAGAATTGAGGGCGTGGAAAAGGTCGAAAACCAGATCGAGGTGCTGCCGCTTTCGCCCATGGATGACAGGCTGCGACAGAGCTTGTACCGGGCGATCTACGCATACCCGCCGTTGCAACGTTACGGTATGCCAGTGGTGAAACCAATTCGAATCATTGTGAAGAATGGGCACGTTACGCTGGTCGGAGTGGTGGACAGCGTAGGAGACAAGAATCTCGCGGGATTGCGCGCCAATACCGTCCCGGGAGTGTTCTCGGTGAAAAACGATTTGGCGGTCGCGAAGTGATCGGCACCGTCCTCGTTTGATCGCTCCTCGTTTGATCGCTCATCGTTTGATCCATGGAGAAAATTCTGCGGGAATGAATTGCTTCACGCCCTCGCGACCAGTGAGGCCCCACCAGAGTTTTCCGCCTTCGCGCTCCAATCGAATGCTGATGTCGAAGAACGGGCAGCAGGCGCGTTCGAGCGGCGTGAGTTCGGTCAGAGCCTGATAGTTCGTGGCGTCGTATGAAAACTCGAACTCAAACCCGTCCGCTAATTCCTGGATACCGAGTAGAGCTGAACGCAGGATCTTGCCCAGTTCCTGTTGCCGTTTTCTCTGCTCCGGCGTGAGGGCCGTCCGGTCACAGTAGAACGGAGTTTCTGCTTTGGGGTTTGCAGAATTGGGTCGCTGAACGGCAGCTTGTCGCTCGGAAACGATCTGAGAGAATGCGTATCCGCCCAGAGCCGCGACGGTGATGGCGACGATCAAGAACATTTTCATGGGTTCCCCTTAGCGGACATGCATGGTCCGTTAGCAGGACTTTACGACTTCGAGTCGACTTTAACGCAAGGGGAATGTTTGTAAATTATTTGTCAACTCGTTGGAGGAATCTGGTGGGGAGACGGTCTAGAATGTACGCATGTCGCAATTAACCATTTCTCAGGTCGCGCGACAAGTTGGACTTCAGCCCTCCGCAATTCGCTACTACGAACAGATTGGAATCCTTCTTCCAGCTCAGCGGATCGGAGGGATGAGACGCTACGATACAACCGTGCTTCATCGCCTGGCGGTGATCCAACGGGCTCGGCAAACCGGATTTACTTTAAATGAAATCAGGGGGCTGTTCTTTGGCTTTCGCGATACGGCTACGGCGTCACAACGCTGGCAAGAACTCTCGGGCAGGAAACTGGCGGAACTTGCGGAATTGACGCGGCAGATCAAGACGATGCAGCGTTTGCTGCAGAAGATGATGGACTGTTGCCATTGCGAAACTTTGGATCAATGTGGCAAGGGGATATTTAAGAAAGGGTTGGTTGAAGTCGGGACGAAATCCCTGCCTTTGAATCGTCGAACCGGACGGTAGACTTGCACGCCGTAGACTCGCTCCGTCCGCCAAAGCCAAGGCACAATTCCTTGCTAACAGGTATCACTTAAGCTTCGTCCTTTTGCCGCTATTGTTTACAATAGAGAGCTTATCCACAATAGGGAAAGAGCGGGTGAGCCCCTATGGGTGGGGCCAAACAGAATTTGAACCAGTCGAATCACAATTCGGGCGACTGCGGGGCTGCTGCGCGCGTGTACTGGCGCGTGGAAAGTAGTCTTCTGGAGTTGACTACCGTGCGACCGATCGCGTTTTTTACCTGGAACGGGCAGACGTTTATCGAGCGCTGGATGCGGCGGGGGTTGGTGCTGGTAATGGCCATGCTGCGTCCTTTTTTGTACGCCACCAACCGGGTGTTTGCGACGCGCGTGGTTCATACGGTACTGCGCGGAATCAGCCGGGACCGGCTGGATCTGCTGGGCGAGGAATATTTCCAGTACAAGTTGAAGCCGCAGTTGAAAGCTGCAGGAGTGAAAGAACTTAGAGGATTGATCGATTCGGGCGCTGAGGTGGTGCTGGTCAGCCAAGGTTTGGATCATGTGATGGGGCCTCTGGCGCGGCACTTGGGTGCGAAATGGGTGATTGCGAATCGGCTTGAGTTTCGCGACGGCATCGCAACCGGTCGATTGTTGGATCCGGTGATTCGTCCGCGAGGGGTATTTGCGAGGATCACTGGCGTGGGGCCGGATGGAACGCGTGCTCCCGAACAACTGGTTCGCGATCTGGGTCTGGACGGTTCAGGTTTATCGGCGGACGCGCTGCAGTCTGCGGTGACTCCTGCATCGCGGCACCTGCCGGTGCTGGGGCATCCGATCGTGCACTTCCATGGTGGGTCACAGGTAGGGCCGCTTTTGGTTCGCGCGACGCTGGCAGGGAAGCGAATCATGCTGATCGGTGTGACTGGCTTCATTGGGAAGGTCTGGCTGGTCAACCTGCTGATGGATCTGCCGGAAATCGCGCGGATTTATTTACTGATCCGAAGGCAGAAATCGTATCCGGCCGAAGGGCGGTTTGAAAAGTTGGTCGAAGAGTCGCCGGTCTTCGATCCGTTGTACAAGCGTTATGGCGCAGGGTTGGCGCGGTTTCTGCGGGAGCGCGTACAAGTGGTGGAAGGTGATGTCGCGCAGCCGGATCTTGGGCTCGCGCCGGACGTGTCTGCAGGCTTGCGAAAGAATCTCGACCTTATCGTCAACAGCTCTGGGTTGACTGACTTCAATCCTGATTTACGGGATGCGCTGCTGACAAACGTGGATGCGGCGGTGAGCATCGTCGAATTTGTGCGCCAGTCGGATCATGCTGGCTTGTTACATCTTTCGACCTGCTATGTGGCGGGCGCGCGGGATGGGCGAGTCGGTGAAACGCTGCGGCCGAATTACACTCCGGCTGGAGTGGCGAACTTCGATGCGGATGCGGAATGGCGCTCGTTGCACGAGTTGGTGACACGGGTGACGGAGCAGGCAGACAGTTCCGAGGTTACCGCCGAACTGCGGCAGCAGGCGCGGCAGAAAGAGCACGCGTCCAAAGACCTGAAGGGCGCGGCGCTGGAGAATCAGGTTCGCAAGAACCGGGTTCGCTGGTTGCGAAGCTATTTGACCGAAGCGGGGAAGAAGCGTGCGAACGAGCTGGGTTGGCCGAACACCTACACTCTGACTAAGAGCCTGGCGGAGTCGTTGATTCACAAGTATGGCGCCGGCTTGCCGATTGCGATGGTCCGACCGTCCATTGTCGAAACATCGATGGAGAAGCCTTTCCTGGGCTGGAATGAAGGCATCAACACTTCGGCGGCACTCTCCTACCTGTTGGGAACGTACTTTCGGCAACTGCCGTCGAATGAGCGCAAGCGGTTGGACGTCATTCCGGTGGACGCGGTGTGCCGCGGCATGACGCTCATCGCAGCTGCCGTCATCGAACGAAGGAATGCGCAGATTTATCAGCTGGCCACGTCGGTCACGAATCCGTGTGATATGCGACGATCGATTGAACTGACCTCCTTGGCGCATCGGAAACATTACCGCGCTCTGGAAGGTCTGGAAAGCTGGCTGCGGTTACGCTTCGATGCGATTCCAGTTTCTAAACAACGTTACGAGCGCATGTCGGCGCCGGCGCAGAAGGCGATCATAAAATCCATTCAGCGAATTATGTCACCCCTCCCTCTGCGAAAGACGCCGTTGGCGCGGGCGGAGCGTAATCTGGAAAAAGTTGAAAAGCTGATTGAACTGTTCGAGCCGTTTATTCTTCTGAACGAGCATGACTTTGTGGCGGAGAACGTGGAAAAACTCGCGTATGCGCTGGTGCCTGAGGAGAGAGCTAATTTCGGTTACAACACGCGCGGTATCGACTGGTGGGAGTACTGGATCAACATTCATATTCCGGCGCTGCGGCGATGGACATATCCGCTGATTGAGGGGCGCCCGCTGGAGGCGCGGCCGTCCCGGAATTTTCAGCTGGCTGAGGCAGAGAGCAACGGAGAAACCATCAAAACCGGCACCAACGGAGCAACGTGGCGATATTCTTGACCGGGTCCACCGGATACATCGGCGGGCACGTCGCCGCCAATCTGCTGGAAGGGCACGGGGCTTCACTGAACGTGCTGGTGCGGGCGCGGGATCCGCATGAGGCGGAGCTGCGCTTGTGGAATGCCTGGCAACTGCATCTCGATTTTCCGCGTTTCTACGAATACTTGCAGACCCGTATCAGGATCTTTCGCGGCGATCTCACTGGCACGCAATTCGGTCTGGCCCGGGATGATTACGACCGATTGATCCATACGACGGATTCGGTCATTCATTGTGCAGCGTCGTTGAACAGGAAGTCGGAGAAGAGTTGTCTGAATGTCAACCTGCGGGGAACGCTGGAAGTGTTGCAGCTTGCCCTGCGGGTGCATCACTATCATGGACTACGCCGGTTTAGCCATGTAAGTACGGTGGCGGTGGCCGGAAAACGTAAGGACGAAGTAGTCACGGAAAATAAGTCGATCGATTGGGAGCGGTCGGATTACGATCCGTATGCTCGCACGAAAAAGTTTTGTGAACACATGATCCGGCAGCTTCTGCCGGAAGTGCCGCTTACGATTTTTCGTCCGAGCATCGTGCTCGGAGACAGCCGTCGCGCGGAGACTACCCAGTTCGAGATGGTCAAAGCGTTCGTGTTCCTGGCTGGATTGCCGGTACTTCCATTCCGACCCAATGACAAGATCGATATTGTGAACGTCGACTTCGTGGCTGATGCGATTGCCACGCTTCATCAAAAAGATAGCCCGCAGTTCGACACCTATCATCTTTCTTCGGGCAGAGAGTCGCAGACGTTTCGTGAATTGACCAGCGCGCTGGCTGCCGCGCAACAGAAACGTGCACCCGTGTTTGTGCCTGTGCTGGCGCGGCCTTTCTCCGGGACCGTAAACACGTTGGCGAATCGAAAAGGTGCGGTTGCTCATGGAGCTTCGCTGATGAAAGTGTTTATGCCATATCTGCTCTGGAATACCGTGTTCGACAACACGCGGGTGACTTCTGAGCTGGGACGCAAGCCGGTGCCATTTTCGAAATACAGTTATCCATTATTGAAGTTCAGCCGGGAGACTAACTTTTCCTACAGGTATGAGGGCTGGCCCGCCGAAATCGGAGGGTCCGCTGCATGATGGACTTCGTGCTCGAAGCCTGGGTTAGCGTCCTGATTGAAAAGTCTAAAGCTGGGTGGATGCTGGGCAAAGGGAAGCCGTGGCAGCCGGGAGAAAAGTTAAAGCTACTGTTCGCGGGATACAACGGAACCCGCAACATGGGCTCGGATGTGCGCGTGGAGGAGATGCTGCGGCAGCTTCGTCACATACTTGGCGCTGAGCGGGTTGCGTTCAGCGTGATGACGCACGTTCCTAAATTATCCCAGGGATATTTCGACGGTACCGCGCAGGTACATCTGCCGGATATTTTCCCGCCGTTCTTGTCGGACGAAGTACCCAAACATCACGGCGTGGTGGCTTGCGAAGGCTCGATGTTCAAGAGCAAATTCGCCAACGCGCTGACTACGATGATGATCGGATCGTTGGGCATTGCGGCGGCGCAGAACAAGCTGTCGGTGGGCTACGGCGCCGAGGCTGGGCAAATGGATCCGATCGTGGCAAAGATGTGTGCGCGCTACTGCCGGAACTCGTTCGTAATTACGCGGAACGAGGAATCGCGGACCATTCTGCGAGAGCTTGGAGTGCCCAACGAATTGGGGACGGACACGGCGTGGACGTTTGAGCCGCATCCTGCGGAATTTGGGAGGAAGGTGCTGCGCGAGCTGGGATGGGACGGGAGTACGCCGGTGCTGGTGGTCTGTCCGATTAATCCTTTCGAGTGGCCAGTGAAGGCTTCGGTGGCGAAGTTCGCGCTGTACGGCCTGGTGGGAGCATATAAGGATAGCCACTACCGCTCGGTTTATTTCCACAATTCGGGTCCGGAGGCTGATCGCGCCTACGAGCGCTACCTCACCGCGATCGCGAATGCGGTCGATGCATTCCGCAAGCAACGAAAGGTATTCGTGATCCTGGCGGCGACCGAGCGTTTGGATGCGCGTCCGGCGGGTCGAATTTCAGAAAAGCTCGGCGGAGTACCAGTGCTCAGTTCTGAAGACTACAACATGTATGAGTTGGTAAGCGTACTGCGAGCCTGCCACATGATGGCGTCGTCGCGCTATCACGGAATTGTGACGAGTATGCCGGCGCTAGTGCCGTCGGCGGGCATCACCATGGATGAGCGCATTCGAAATCTCATGCGCGAGCGCGGGCATGAGGATCTGCTGATGAATGTGAACGACCCTGATCTCGAACCGCAGCTGTTGGCGGCGCTGATCAAGTTGAGCCAGGAGGGCGAAAGGATTGCCGATGGGATCGGGAGGACGGTGGTGCGGAATTTGAAAGTGATGGCCCGCATGGGTGTGTACTTCGAGGAAGAAGTGCAGCGGCGGTATCCGGAGTTTCCGACGCGCCGAGGAGAGTGGAGTTGGGAAGATTATTTGCCGCCGATGAGCTCGGGGCTGCACAGTCTGGCCGAGGCGTACCGCTAGCGGTCGTTGCGATGACACGTGGCAAAACAAATTCAATGAGTTTTCTGGACGACATATTTGCACGGCTTCAGGCGGCGGGAGAGAACGTTGTTCTGCAGGAACTTCGCGGAGAGACGCAGCCAGCTCCGTCTCTACAGAGTGGGCGCGACTTTCTCCGCTCGATAGCGATGGCGCGGGCTTTTCTCGTATCCAGGGGGCTAAAGAAGGGCGACCGCTGCGCTTTGCTGGCGCACAACCGTATTCGCTGGGTTGCGATGGACTTGGCCATCATGGCCGAAGGGCTGATCGTTGTGCCGCTTTATGCGCGGCAGGCGCCGTCGGAGCTGGTGGCCATGATGAAGGATTGCTCTCCGGCGTTGATTTGCTGCGGGGATGCGGCACTGCGGGATGGGATCGTGGAGATCTGGCCGGAGGCGCCGCCCCAGGCGCTGTTTGAGGATGTGTTTGGTCCTTTACCAAGAACGCAAAGGATGGGGCACCCGGAGAACGCGGAGTGCCAGCGACTCGGGGACTCCGATCCGGTCACTATTATTTATACGTCGGGCACTTCAGGTGAGGCGAAGGGAGTTGTCCTCACGGCGGGCAATGTTGGCCATATGCTGGGGTGCACTTCCGCGCGACTCGACTCGCTGATGCAGAACAGAAGCGGTCAGGATCGTGTGTTCCATTATCTTCCGTTTTGTTTTGCGGGGTCCTGGATCATGGTGCTGACTTGCCTTTTACGAGGCAGCTCGCTAACGCTAAGCACAGACTTGAGCAAGATCGCGAGCGAGATGCGTACCGTCGCGCCCGACTATTTCCTCAACGTCCCGGCGCTTCTCGAACGAATGCGCAAAGCGGTTGATGAGCAGCTTTGGAAGACCGGGGGCATGGTTCTCAGCATTTACAGCCGGGCCAAGAACGCGTGGATGCGCCGGCGGGAAGGCCGAACCAGCTTTGCGGATTCGATGTGGCTAGGGATGGCCAATGCGGTGGTATTTCCGACCATTCGCAAGAAAATGATTGGGTCTCATCTGAAGGCTCTCGTCTGTGGGTCGGCGCCGCTTAGCCTGGAAACTCAGCTCTACTTCATGATGCTGGGCATTCCGGTGCTGCAAGTTTACGGGCTGACCGAGACCACCGCCATCTGCACCATGGACGATCCGGGTTATGTGGAGCCAGGCCGCGTGGGGCCGGCGATCCGCGGCGTCGAGATGAAGTTGGGCGAGAACGACGAGATTGTGGTGCGCGGGCCGAATGTGTTTCCGGGATACTGGGATCGTCCGCAAGAAACAGCGAAAGCGCTGCGCGATGGCTGGTTTCACACCGGCGATCGGGGCGAGGTGGATGCGACAGGGAACTGGCGGATTGTCGGTCGCATCAAGAATCTGATTATTCTGGGTTCGGGTCACAACATCGCGCCAGAGCCAATCGAAGAAGAATTGCTGCGCAATTTGCCGGGCGCGCTGCAGGTCGTGCTCGTCGGCAATGGGCGGGCATATCTTTCGGCGGTCATGACTGGGGATGTAACGCGAGAGCGGGTGCAGGATGCGCTGCATGCGGTGAACCCCGGGTTGCCGCATTACAAGCAAGTTCGGGCGTTTCATATTTATTCCGAGCCGTTCTCGATTGAGAACGGATTGCTGACAGCAAATGGCAAGCTGAAACGGGACTTGATTGCGGCGCGTTTGAAAGATGAGATCGAAGAGATGTATGGGGTGAAGCAGGCTTCGTGAGTCCGGATTAAGGCGTTAACCACCCTTCGGCTTCGCTCAGTGCAGGCTGCGGGCACAAAGGTTCACAAAGGAAACCCTGTTGGGTATGGAATCTTTCCACGGTCAGGCGCTTTCGTGGGAGCTGCGGGACGGCGCGGTCGAGCTGGCGTTGCATCGCGAGCCTTGCAATGAGATCGGTTCGCTTACGCTGGACGAGCTTGAGAAGTTTGTCACGATCCTGAAGAATTTCGAGCAGCAAGCCCACGCCCTCATCATTTATAGCGAGCTAAAGGCAGGTTTTTGTGCTGGAGCCGATCTGCGCGAGCTATATCGTCGCTCCCAAGAACTACAGCAAAGGGAAGCCGCGAGGGGTGTTCGCCATTACTTAGAGCGGATTCACCGGATTCTGAACACGATCGATGCTTCGCCGCTGACCACCATCGCAGCGGTGCATGGAGTAACCTTTGGTGGGGGTTTTGAGCTCGCGCTGGTGTGCGATCTGATGATCGCCGACAAGATGGCCAGATTTTGTTTCCCCGAGCTGCGGCTGGGATTGATCCCTGGTTTCGGAGGGATTCCACGTCTGAAGCGGGATCTGGGGAATGCGGTAGTTCGCGATCTGCTGCTTACCGGACGGAGTTTTAATGCGACCAGGCTTCAGCAAGTTGGGCTGGTGAGTCAGGTGGTAGGGGAGGGTGAATCGCTGAGAGTGGCGCGGGCAACCGCGGCTCAGCTCGGGAAGTTCGACCGGCGCACGGCGATTGCAGCGAAGAAATTCATCAAGCCGATTCCGTATGAAGAGTTACAGAGGGAGATTAATGTTTTCTGCGAGCTCTTTGCGGAGCCGGCGGTTGAGGCAGGCCTGAGAAAGTTTGTGGAAAGTGAGGATGCGCAGCCATACTTGCCGTAGGAAGTTTTCTCATCCTGATAGGACAGGCGACAGTCTGCATGTGGTGTGTAAACTGCAATACGGTAGATTAAGACTATGGGACCTTCTAAACAAACACTCGAGGAAATTTTGAGCCTGGCAGCCACTCACTTCAAAGTGCCGCGAGAGAAGCTCACTCCGGACGACGACTTCTTTAAGACGCTCGGCATCGACAGCCTCCAGGCGCTCGATCTGTTGACGCGGCTGGAGCATCATTTTTGCATCGAGTTGCCGGACTACGAACTCCAGGGTGTGTCGGATTTCAGAACGCTGGCCGACCGGATCCAGGCTCGGTTGTGATTCGCCAGATGCGGACAAGAACTCAGGTTCCAGTTCCTTGCCCTTAGTCTGTGCCGGTAGTGAACTGATAAACATGTTTTTCTCTGACTCTCTGTGCCTCTGTGGTGAAATAAAGCCTTAATGCTCAATCTCGACCAATACACCTGTGTGGGCGATGCTCTGCGGGATGCGCTGGATCGCTGGCCGAACGAAACTTGCCTGATCGAGGCGGACCGGGATCGAGAGAAAACGCGGCTTACCTATTCTGATTTCAAAGACGTGGCCCTGCCTCTGGCCCGCGCCCTCGAGGATGCTGAGTTCAATTCTGGCGATCGGGCCGCAATTATCATGACCAATCAGTCGAAATGGCTGATTTCGGCATATGCCATTTTTTATCGTGGCGGCGTGCTGGTGCCGCTCGACTTCAAATTGACGGCGGCGGAGCACCTGCAACTGTTGGCGCACTCCAGGGCGAAGTTTCTGATCGTCGAGTACTATCTGTGGCGCGCAATTACACAGTCGCCAGAGTTCAAAAATCACAAGCTCAAAAAGGTGCTGGTCACGGAAGCGCCCCTGGGAGCCGATCTCGCGGGGGCTTATCGCTGGGAAGATTTCCGCCGCAAGGGCGATCCTGTTTTTGTTTCGCGAGGGCGGGCAGACGTGGCCTGCATTGTCTACTCTTCGGGTACGGGTGGGCGGCCCAAGGGATGCGTCCTTACCCACGATAATTATCTCGAGCAATGCCGATCACTCACGGCGTGGTACCCATTCTGGCCGGGCGTGCGCTACCTCAGTATTCTTCCAACGAATCATGCGATCGATTTTATGGTTGGCTTCATCGGCCCATTCGTCTGTGGCGCTTGCGTGGTGCACCTGCGCACGCTGAGGCCCGAGTTTGTGCGCGATGCTTTCGTGCGATACCAAATCACTTATGTCGCGTTGGTTCCCATGATTCTCAAAAACCTGGAACGCGGGTTGCGCGGCAAGTTTGACGAACTCTCCGCCGGGAGGCGGTTCCTGCTGAATCGAATGATCGCGCTGAATAAGTCTCTTACTCGTGCGCATCCCAAGGTCGGCCTGAGTCGCAAACTTCTGTCCCAGGTGCATCAGGGCTTGGGGGGAGAATTGCGGGCGATGTTTACCGGGGGCGCATTCATGGAGCCTTCGACGTTGCAGTTCTTCTACGATCTCGGCATTCCGGTGGCCAACGGATATGGACTTACCGAGGGTTTCCCGCTCACGCTGAACGACCTTAATCCTTTTCGCGCGGACACCGTGGGCAAGCCTTTACCGGGAGTCGAATTGCGCATTCTTAGTCCTGATTCCGACGGGATCGGCGAAGTTGCGGCCCGCGCCAAGACTGTGATGTCGCACTATCTGGATGATCCCGAATTGACGGCGCAGACGATCGTGGACGGCTGGCTGGTCACGGGCGATCTTGGCCGCTTTGACGGCAATGGGCACTTGCAGCTTTTCGGGCGCAAGAAAAACATGATCGTGACCGAAGGCGGCAAGAATATTTATCCCGAGGACATTGAAGCTGCCTTCGACGGGCTGCCGGTCAAAGAATATTGCATTTTCGCCGCCAACTATCTTTGGCCTGCAAAGACTCTAAGTCGCGAGATGCTGGTTCTGCTTGTGCGCCTGGAGCAAAATCAGGAATTCACTGACGCGCTGAAGGAGGAGATCGTTACGCGGAACCGCCATCTGCCCGACTTCAAGCGGGTTGGTGGATACTTGCTTCACGGTAAGGATTTTCCACGAACTGTGTCCATGAAAATCAAACGTACAGTGCTGGCAGAGGAGATTCGCCCGATTCTCAGCCGTGCTGCCGTGGTCGAACTGTGAGCCGCACAGACACTTTCCTTGCCATCGTGAATCCGGCCGCCGGCGGAGGACGTTGTCGCCGGCTCGTTTCGGAAGGGCTCGATCGTTTGCGGGCGGGCGGAATCAAGCTGGATGTGGTCGAAACCACTGGCCCCGGGCAGGGGACGCAGTTAGCGCGCGACGGCTACGCTCGCGGGTATCGTAGGTTCATCGCCGTGGGGGGCGATGGCACATCGTACGAAATCGTCAATGGAGTTTTTCCTCGACCAGAATCGGACGAGGCCGCCACGCTGGCGTTTCTTCCGCTGGGAACCGGCAACTCATTCCTGCGCGAATTCACCGATCGTGGAGTCGAACACGCGGTCGAGGCGTTGCTTGCGAACCGGTCTCAGCCATGTGACGTCTTGCGATTGCGTCACACCCAGGGAGTTCTCCACTACATTAATCTGTTGGCCATGGGGTTTGCGGCGGACGTTGCGACCTTACGGGCTCGGAGTTTCAGCGGGTGGGGAGAACTTGGGTATCAAGCTTCTATTTTCATTTCGCTGGCTCGCTTCCGCCGCCGGCCTTTTCCTCTGCAAGTCGATGGCAAAGGAGAGATCGACCGCCGTCCCTGCCTGTTCCTGACTTTCAGCAATAGTAAGTTCACCGGCGGAACCATGATGATTGCGCCCAAGGCGAACGTGAACGATGGGCTCATCGAATATGTGCGTTGGGGGCCGATCGGGCGGTTGGGACTGATTCGTAATTTGCCCACGCTCTATGACGGCACGCACATCAATCATCCTTTGGCCGAACGACGCGAGGCAAAGCGCATCGATTTCCATTTGGATGCTCCTGTGGATGTAATGGTCGATGGCGAAGTGCTCACACTGCAATGCCAGACCCTGGATGTCCTGACATCGGCTCTGCGCGTCGTGGTATAAGAATTTATCCCTATGTCACAAGAACGTAGAAAACGGCAACAGCAAAGGCAAGTGCTAGATCAACCGCACCCGGCACGGTTGCGCTCCATAATTATTGCCATCGTCATTGTGGTGGTTTTTGCGGCCGCTTATTATTTAATTTGGCACAAGCGTACTAGCCGTCTGGACGCTTTCGCCAAGTGCCTGACGGCGAAGCAAGCCAAAATGTATGGAGCCTTTTGGTGCCAGCATTGCGATGCCCAAAAAGAAAAGTTCGGCTCATCGTTTCAGTATGCTCCCTATGTTGAGTGTGGAATCAAAGGCTCGCAGGGCATCGAACTGGTCTGCACCCAGAACGGCATCAAACGATTTCCCACTTGGATCTTCGCCGATGGCACGCGGGTCGAGGGCGAGCACGAATTGCAATTTCTGGGTGAGGAGACGGGATGCAGCCTGCCATGAGCTCAGCCGTGCGGCGGGTGTTTCAGTTGATCGCTCTTCTAGCTTTGGCCGGGGTGGTGGTGTCTTCGGTTTCGCTGGATCACCACTATGGCACTTCGCAAACAGCCTATTGTGATTTCGGGGCCAGTTTCAATTGCGACATCGTCAATCGCAGCATTTACTCGACTGTCCTTGGAATTCCTGACGCGCTAATTGGCATTTGTGGCTACGGCGTGCTTCTTGCTCTGGCGACGTTTTATCGGACGAAGGCGGAAACGCCCTTCATGCTTTTGATCACTTCCACGGCTGGACTGGGTTTTGCTCTGTATCTCACATACATCGAGAAGTTCGTGCTGGCGACGTGGTGCATTTTGTGCCTTTCGTCGCTTACCTTGATTGTTCTGATTACGGCGCTGTCATCGTTTCTGGTGGCAGGTGCGTTGCGCCGGAGTAGAGCGACAGGTTGACCGCGGGTTTGTTTCCGGCTATCACGGGCGAGCACGCCCGCGCCCACATTAGACGATGGAAGAAATCACTCAAGCGCAGGTAGTGCCGCCCAACGAATCCGTCACCGGAGATCTTCGGTTGCACGAATTTCATAGCCGCGTATTTCGCAATACGCGGATGTTGCGAGTATGGCTCCCTCCGCGATACGACGCGCCCGGGAACGCATCGAGGCGCTACTCCGTGCTTTACCTGAACGATGGCCAAAACCTGTTTGACCGCGCCACGGCTTTTGCCGGTGTGGAATGGCAGGTGGACGAAACTGCCGATCGTCTGATTCGCCAAGAGGTAATTCCTCCGTTGATCATCGTGGGCATCGACAACGCCCAGAGCGATCGCTTTAAGGAGTACGTGCCCTACCCCTCGTTTCATCCGCCGATTCTGCGGCCGCGGGGAAAGCGTTATCCCGACTTCCTGATGAACGAGGTCATGCCGTTCGTGGCGAGCGATACCGTATCGCGAGAGGTCCCGAAAATTCCGGGCTGGGCGGGTCGTCCCTGGGCGCGCTCATTTCGCTGTACACCGTCATCGAGCGTCCGGCGAGTGTTTGGTCATCTGCTACTGGAAAGTCCGTCGCTGTTCATTTCTCATCGGCGGATCTTGAAGTACAGCCGCCTAGTTCGACAATGGCCGGAGAAAGTGTTTCTGGCGATAGGCACACGAGAAGCGGGCCACGAGGATAAAGACAAACAAGTTGTGGAGGATGTCCGCGCACTCGAACGGAGCCTTCGGCGGGCAGACCTGGACGATCGCCGGTTGCTGGTGAAGATCGACGAGGGCGCGGGTCACAACGAGAGCGAATGGGCGAAGCGCTTTCCGGAGGCGCTGCGTTTTCTGTTTGGGAAAGTTGATCGTGCTGTTGAGCAAGGTTAACGAATAATCCGCACGAGCGAAGTCGCCGATGCGAGTGGTACCATCGGCGGTCATGAAGCGCGCTGTCATTCTCGAAGGCCTGTCATTTTGCTGATCTTCGGCGGCCATTATTTTTGGAACAGCCGTATTTTATTTATTTAGTGTTCCCGGTTATTGTTTGCTTCATCGCTGTGCTGGCCGCTGAGCTGTACTCGCAAAACGCGGTTCTTTCCGTCCGAAGCTTCAGTGTGGTTAGCAATCAAGGGGGATTCGAGTTGAGGCTCAACATTTATCAAGCGCGCTGCTACAATGCTCTCCACTGATGCGGCGCGCGCCTATTCCTCAAGCCATATTTAAGGTCGCTTCCTCGCCGGCCGTCGTTTTTCTGGTAGCGTTGGTCGCGCGGCTGTGGGTGTTGTCCCAGCTTTTGCCCGCCAATGCCTGGCGCTATTTCTATCAATACAACGAACCGGCTCACATCGCCTGGTCAGTGTTATCGGGCTATGGATACAGTTCCCCGTGGGCTAACACGCTGGTGATGCCGACCGCGCAGCAGCCTCCGGTATATCCCTATCTGCTTGTCGCCATCTTCAAATTGGCGGGAACTTACAGTTACAGATCGCTGTGGATTGCGGTCGGGATGAACGCTTTTTGTTCCGCGCTCACCGCGATCGTGATTCTCAAGATAGGAAAACGGACCTTCGGCGCCTCCACCGGAGTGTTAGCGGCCTGGATCTGGTCGTGCTGGATCTACGAGGCCGTCGTATCCATCCGACTGTGGGAGAGCAGCCTGTCGGCTTTGCTGCTGGCAGTTGCATTGCTGCTCTTGCCGGATATGGCCGCTTCGATCCGTCCCCGGCGTTGGCTGATCTTTGGCGCACTTGCGGGGGTGGGTGCTCTCACCAACACGACCTTGCTGTCCGTCTTTCCATTCTTCTGGCTGTGGCTATGGATCAGTGACCGTCGTCGTGGGCTCTCGTGTAAGAAGTGGTTGGCGGCTTCGGTCCTCACTTGCGTACTCGTCATACTCCCTTGGATGATTCGAAATTACGTAACTTTCCATCGGCTGATGCCGATCCGTGACAATTTCGGCCTGGAGCTCTGGATCGGCAACCACGAGGGAGTCGCCCACGAGTATCCTTCTGACTTTCCTTTATTGAATCCGACAGAGTACAACCGATTGGGAGAGCTCGAGTTTATGGAGACCAAACGCCGGATCGCGATGCAATTCATCGAGCAACATCCGGGCGAATTCCTGCGGCTGTCCTTGCGCCGTGGCTTTCTGTTTTGGACCGCCCCGCGAAATTCTGCGTGGCCGTGGATCAGCCTGCTGGCGTGGATGGGCTTGATCCTGGCGTTAAGACGAAAGGCTTTGCACGCAGCACCGTACGCGATCGTCATGCTGATGTTTCCCCTTGTGTATTACGTCGCTCACACCTACGACACCTATCGTCATCCCATCGAGTCGACCATTCTTCTACTCGCGTCCTATGCTGCCGTTACTGTAGCCGAGTCGCTCCTCAAGCGGATACCGCGACATGGATCGAAGGGTTCCGACTTTGCGATCGGGACTATTTCTAAACGGATACTCGTCCAGCCCTCCTCATAAGACAAAATTCCTGGTTATTTTCACGGTCTCGGTTATGATGTTCTTCCGTACGGCGGGGAGCGACCTCAATTGCCACAGACTCAGCTGCAGCGACGTCCAGCTCCGCCTTGCGACCGCAACGTGGCTTTTGCCAGGCCCACGGAGGGTCGGCCACAGTTTTCTGGATATCCACACTCTCTTATACGCAGTGGTAGCCATCCTTACCGGATTTCAGGCCGTAGTCTTCGCATTGTTCACTAACGTATTTGGCATAACCGAAGGTCTTCTTCCCGAGGACCCCCGCTTGACGCGAGCTTTTCGCACGTTAACTCTTGAAAGAGGATTGCTGCTGGGTACAACCCTGCTTCTGGTTGGCGTTGGAGTTGCCAGTTACTCCGCCTACACATGGAGCCGCTCTGGCTTTGGACCTATGAACCCTTTTGTCCTCGTGCGACTAGTGGCTGCTGCTCTTGTATCAATCACTCTGGGCGTAGAGATTATTTTCTCTAGTTTCTTCCAATGCATTCTTAGCCAGATAACTGCTTAAACGACGGCAGCGGAGTCGACGCAGCTCGGGCCGCAAGCATTCAGTTGTTGCCTGGCTGGAAGGGACTCCCCTCGCCCCGAGCGGTCGATGAAATCGGTTTAAGACGCAGTGGCGACTCGTCGGGATGCAACGCCCAGACTTTGTGTTGGCTGAAATAGCGCAGGAGTTCCTGATTGTCCTGTTCTCCCATGTCGCGGGCCCATACCACTTTGGCATGGTCAATGTCAGCTGCGTTGTAGACCCACTCGTCGTCGGGCAGGTGTTTTGTTCCATAGCGTACCAGGATCAAATGTTGGCCGGGTGAGTTCTGTAAGGAATGAACGATTTGCGCTCGAGCAACATTTCCGCGGGGCCAGTCCGGCTCAATTTGGACATGGGAAATGAGGGCTGTTAATCGAAGAACGATCATGGCGGAGAGAATGAGGGGGATCACGCCCACCAAGGCGGAGCCCACCCGCTGTCCACGCCGGCGCCAAACTGTCATGTGCCGCATGCACTGCAGCAGAACGAGATAGAGAAGACCAAGTGCCGGCGCTAAATAATGAGGAAGCATCCACGTCTCAACTGCGAGTCCCAGCAGGAAAACAGCGCTTGCGACAAGCGGAAACCGCATCTTTCGGTCGCGTACGATACAAGGAAAAGCCAGTAGCGGAATACTTAAGGCTGGCCCAAGATAGAAACCCCACATCTTCCATGCCCGGGATACACAGCTGCGGAGAAATCCACTGATAGTGCTTTCGAACCTGTAGGCGCTGAGATCGTTTTCGTAGAATTCGCGCATCACCGCATGATGATAAGAAGGTGGAGCGAGCGGCTTCTGCCATAAGAAAAATGGCGCCTGACCGTACATTAGGTGGTCAACCATGTATGGCATCAAACGAGGGTTTCCGGTTACGCGATAGTTGTAGTAGCCGGCTGCCGCTGCGGCGATACCCACAACAAAGACAAGCGGTACGATGAAGCGGGCGAAAACAACAGATAATTGTGTACGCCGTTGTCCCATCATCCAAATTAGGATGGCCGCCGCCACTGTGAGGCCCAGTACCAGTCCCTCGTAAGGCCGGCTGTTGGCAAGGATCACTAACCCCAGGGCCATCAAGACGGCGTCTTGTGCGCGGCAGTGACTTTTAATCCGTGGCAGCGCCCCGAGTACCAAGGCTCCACCCAAGGCGACGACCGAAGCGCTCCAGTAGCCGTTCATCCAGTAGCCAAAAATCCCCAGACGGAGGACGACTAGGATGCCACCGAAAAGTGCCCATGCAGGCGGCATCCAACCCTGGAACATCCAGCAAAGCGCGGAACACATGAGCGCCGTAATCAGCCATTGTCCGATCCAAGGATGGCCGAGACGCTGGCCCGTTGCTAGGACCAGCCCTTCTGTGGGGCCGTACTTCGAGGCGTAAGTCGGCTGCTGAATGATGTGAAAGCTTTCAAAGTGAATCCACCTGGGATGAGGGGGATTCGTCAAACGTCCGTGGGCAAAGGTATCTCCAGCGAGCAGGTAGCTGAATTCGTCATGGGCCGCTGGTTGCGGGACGCCGAGGATAGGAATCAGAGCGGCTCGAATGGAAAGCGATAGGAAACCGACCGCTATGATGCTGACTGCCTTCCTGCTTGCCAGTTTACCGAACGAGCGCTTGAGCCTAGGAGCGGGGGACGCAGCTTTTCTCTCCCTCCTCGCTAGAATCATCGCTACCACTGGAATCAGTAGAACCGCCTCGATGAGCGGGAGTGCCCATTTTGCGAGCCATAGGTGCAGCGGCGGGATGACAGACGGGTTCATGGATGGCAAAGGATGATCGCCGGACGGGGGGTATCAGGATCGTGATGCCAAGCTTAAAATTCCTCCTCACTTAGCCAATAGGCGGCTGATATTGCGGCGAAGTTGCTAGGGTATCATTAAGTTTAGTTTGAAAAGGATGGCAAAATCTCTGCAAATTCTGGTGTGGACCGCCGTGAGCCTCCTCGGCGCCCTTGCGTTGGGCACGATTGCCCTGCACCGTGGCGAGGAGATCAACGCCATGTGGCTGGTAGTTGCGGCCATCTGCGCATACGCGTTGGGATACCGCTTCTACAGCAAGTTTGTTTCCGCCAAGGTGCTCGCCCTCGACGCCCAGCGGGCCACTCCGGCCGAGCGACTGGAGGATGGCCGCGATTTCGTTCCCACCAATAAATGGGTGGTCTTTGGACATCACTTTGCGGCTATTGCGGGGCCCGGGCCGCTGGTGGGGCCGGTGCTCGCCGCGCAGTTCGGTTATCTTCCGGGGACGCTTTGGATATTGGCGGGCGCCGTCTTTGGCGGCTGTGTGCAGGATTTCGTCATCCTGCTTTTCTCCGTGCGGCGAGATGGAAGGTCGCTCACTGAAATGGCCCGCGAGGAAATCGGCGTCGTCGGTGGCTTCGTGGCCTACGCAGCGGTGATCAGCATTATCGTGATTCTGCTCGGTGCAGGGGCATTGATTGTGGTCAATGCGCTCAAATCGAGTCCGTGGGGCGTGTTCACCATTACGATGACCATTCCAATCGCCCTGTTGATGGGCTTTTACCTCCGCCACTTGCGTCCCGGCAAAGTGTTGGAAGTTTCATTTCTTGGATTCGTTCTGGTGATGCTGGCGATTTGGGGCGGACAATGGGTCTCGCAGACTCCGACGGTCGCGCCCTGGTTCACTTTGACTGCTCCCGCGCTTGCGATCGTCATCATCATTTACGGATTCGCCGCCTCGGCGTTGCCGGTGTGGTTGTTGCTTGCCCCACGCGATTACTTGAGCACCTTCGTCAAGCTGGGGACGATCGGTCTGCTGGCTTTAGGAATCATCGTGCTGCGTCCCACGCTGCACATGCCCCCGATGACGCGGTTTGTCGACGGATCAGGGCCGATCTTTGCCGGCAAGATTTTTCCTTTCGCTTTCATCACCATCGCTTGTGGCGCCATCAGCGGATTCCATTCTTTGATCTCGAGCGGTACGACTCCGAAGCTCATTCGGCGGGAACCTGAAACACGCATGGTTGGCTACGGCGCGATGATGGCGGAATCGATGGTCGCAATTATGGCAACCATTGCCTGCTGTGTGCTCCAGCCAGGAATCTATTTCGCGATCAACAGTCCTGCGGGAGTCGTGGGCCAGTTGCCAGAAAGTGCAGCCACGACGATCAGCGGTTGGGGATTCCCGGTTACAGCCGCCGGGATGCATGCGCTGGCGCAGGCCGTTGGCGAGCAGACTTTGTTGAATCGTACTGGCGGCGCTCCCGCCTTTGCCGTTGGCATGGCCCACATTTTCTCCAGCAGTTTAGGCGGACAGGCTGTGATGGCCCTCTGGTATCACTTCGCCATTATGTTTGAGGCGCTGTTTATTCTTACCGTTCTCGATGCTGGCACACGCGTGGGCCGCTTCATGGTGCAGGATGCGCTCGGCCATATTTGGAAGCCGCTCGGTCGCACCAGTTGGTATCCCTCGATTCTGGCTACCAGCGCGTTGATTGTGGCTGCGTGGGGATCGTTCTTGTGGCAAGGAGTAAGGGATCCCCTGGGAGGAATCAATTCGCTATGGCCGCTTTTTGGGATATGCAATCAACTCCTGGCGACCGTGGCGCTGTGCGTGGCCACAACCATCATTGTCAAGATGGGCAAGGCCCGCTATTCGCCGGTCACTCTGGTTCCGCTCGTGTGGTTGGTTGCGGTGACTTTCACAGCGTCCTGGCAGAAGATTTTCGATTCGAATCCGCGGATTGGATTTATGGCGCATGCGCGGCAACTCGCGTCTCCCGCCACCCCAAGTCATGAAATTACGCGGTTGATCTTCAACGACCGGCTCGACGCCGCCGTAGCGGGCATCTTGGTGTGTATGGTTGCACTGATTTTGCTGGAGTCGATTTCTGTGTGGGTAAGCGTGGTCTCCGGCCGAATGCAGGCGAGAGTGCGGGAAGCGCCGTTTGTGCCCACGCGTTTTGCAGCGGAGGAACAGTGATGAGTAGCTCTACGGTGAAGCCGGGTTCGAGCGCAAGACCGACGGCGGAGCGTTGCTCGGCAGGACGAACGAGGGCGTCCGTCTCGACGTGGTTCACTGGCTCGATACGACTGTTGCTTAGCACTCTCCGGGAAATTTTCGATGAGTCTGCTTACACGCGCTTCCTTGCACGACACTCCATAAGTTCTTGCCCCAATGCCTATGCCGCGTTCCTTCGCGAGCATGGGACCAGCAAGGCACGCCGCCCGAAATGCTGCTAGCTTTGAAAGGTGTGGAGCGTTCTCGAATAGCCCGTACATTTCCTCTATGAGCGAAACAGCCATTTCCGTGCAGGCGTTGCGCAAGTCCTACGGGCCGGTCGAGGCCGTGCGGGGCCTCGATTTTCAAATCGAGTCCGGAGAAGTTTTCGGTTTGCTCGGTCCGAATGGCGCGGGCAAGACTACCACTGTCGAAATTCTGGAAGGCTTGCGTCCGCGCACTGGGGGACACGTCTCCGTCTTGGGTTTTGATCCGGAGAAGCAGAAACTGCAGCTCAAGGATCGCATCGGCGTCTGCTTGCAAGCCACGAATCTGCCGGACAAGATTCGCGTCCGCGAGGCGCTGCACGTGTTCTCCTCGTTTTACAGCCGCAACGTGGACGCGAACGAAATACTGCGGCGGTTGCAACTAGAGGACAAACGCGATGCCTTCTACAGCACGCTCTCGGGTGGCCAGAAGCAGCGCCTGGCTTTGGCCCTGGCGCTGGTCAATGACCCCGCGCTGTTATTTCTGGACGAGCCTACCACAGGTCTAGATCCGCAGGTTCGCGCGGAGATTCACGGGTTGCTCGAGCAACTGCGGGGCGAGAATCGCACCATCCTGCTCACCACTCACTACATCGAGGAGGCGGAGCGTCTTTGTGACCGCGTTGCCATTATCGATCAAGGCCGCATCATCGCCATGGACACGCCCCGCCAGCTGCAGCAGCAGAGCCGCGCGGCTTCGACCATCGTGGTGACCTGCGACAAAGCCATTCCAGCGCTGCGTCCGGCGTGGGGGGAGGCAATCGAGAGCAGCGTGGATTCGACCGGCCATACTCTCACTGTGATTTCCCGGCGTCCCGCGACCACGTTGGTGGAGTTGATCAAGTGGATTGACCAGAGCGGCCTTGAGTTGGTGGATGTTCATCTCAAGAAGCCCACGTTGGAGGATGTGTTTATTGAGCTGACGGGAAAGCGGCTGCGCGACTGAATGGCACGACGGAACATGAAAAGTTACATCGCACTTATCCAACTGGATCTCAAGCTCGCGCTGCGGCAGAAGTCCGTGCTGTTCTTCAATTACATGTTCCCGCTGATTTTTTTTGTGGTCTTCGCCCAGGCCCTACATGGGGATCGCGGCAACGCCATGACTCAGATCGTCACCATGGTGATCATCATTGGCGTGCTGGGCAACGGGCTGTTCGGGGCGGGCATGCGCGCTGTGCAGGAGCGCGAGTCGAACGTGCTTCGCCGTTACAAGGTCACTCCGATTACCCCGGCGCCGATTCTGATCGCGGCGACTGTCGTCGGGTGGATTCTTTTTATGCCCCTGGTGCTGTTTGTGTTTTGCGTGGCGCACTTCGGGTACGTTATGCCCTGGCCGGAGAGGCTAGGGTCGATTCTTCTGTTCGCGACACTGGGTATTCTGGCCTTTCGCGCGATCGGGATGATTCTCGCGGCGGTGGCGAATTCCATGCAGGAAAGCCAGATCCTGGTGCAATTGGTTTACTTGCCGATGATGTTTCTGAGCGGCGCTACATTTCCGACGTCCATGTTTCCTTCCTGGCTGCTCATCGTGACGCAATTTCTGCCAGCCACATACCTGGTTTCGGGGCTCGAAGGAATGATGCTGCGCCAGGAGAGCCTGGCGGCGAATGGCCTTCCGGCATTGGCTCTGCTGATCACCGTTTTCGTGGGACTGTTCATTTCGTACAAGCTTTTCCGCTGGGAAAAAGAAGAAAAGATACGCAGCTCCGCCAAGCTCTGGGTGGGAGCGGTGATGTTGCCGTTCATCGTGCTTGGCGTATGGCAGGCGCACACCAAGCAGAATGTGGCCAAGACCAAGATGCTGAACCGGCAGCTGGCGCGCGGTGAAGCCTTCCTGATTCGAGGGGCACGCATTTTCATTGGTGACGGAAAGGTGATTGAATCGGGTGCGATCCTGATTCGCCGTGGCAAGATCGCCGAGGTTTATGAAGGGGAAGGTCCGGACCCGAGGACGATGAAAGCCACACTGATCGAGGCGCCGGGCAAGACCGCCCTGCCGGGGCTGATCGACGTGCACGTGCATCTGGTCGCGCCGGGCGGCGTCTACACGGACATGAGCCAGTACAACCCAGAAACCCGCATGCTGCGCAATCTGGCAGCTTATCTCTATAGCGGCGTGACCGCGGTCCGAAGCGTGGGCGACCCTTTGGATCTTGTGCTGAAGGTGCGGTCGACCGTGAACAGCGGCGAAAAGCTTGGGGCTGAGCTCTTTACCTGTGGGCCGCTGTTTACTGCTAAAGGAGGACACGGCACCGAATACTTCAAAGACATGCCTCCGAACCTTCGGGAGCAAGCGGAAGCGCAGTTCACGCGGATGCCAGCTTCCATTGAGGAAGCCCGCCGCCAAGTTAATCAGCTCAAGCACTCCGATGTTGATTGCATCAAGGTCATACTCGAGGCTGGTGCCGGCGCCGGCGTCTTCAATCGTCTCGACAGTTCGATCTTTCAGGCCATCGCGCGGGAATCCCATGCTCAGGGATTGCCTCTTGCCGTGCATACCGGGGATGTCCGCGACGTGACGGACGCGGTTTCCGCCGACGCAGACTCCATCGAACACGGCTCGTTCCGCGAGGTCATTCCCGACCCTTTGTTCCAACAAATGGCTGGCAAAAAGGTCTTCTATGATCCGACCCTCAGCGTGGCAGAGGCGTTCAGAGACTTTGCCGCCGGCGACACAGCTCTGTTAAAACGCTCGCTGGTGCAGCAAGTCGGGCCCACGGATCTGATCGAAGGCACCGAGAAGGCGATGGCGTCGAAAGACCTTGAGCCGACGCGCCGGCGCATTGCGCAATTTCCCATCAACCTGGGCTTGGGGACGCAAAATATGCTGCGAGCTTATAAAGACGGCGTTACCCTCGTGACCGGCAGCGACGCTGGCAATTTTCTGATACTTCATGGTCCGACGGTGCAACATGAGCTTGCGCTTCGGGTGCGCGCCGGCATTGCTCCCGCGGTTGCGCTCGAAGCTGCGACCTACAACTCGGCCCGCCTGTTGCGCGCCGAAAATCGGATTGGTTCAATTCGTGCCGGGAACGATGCCGATCTGCTGCTGGTCGATGGGAATCCGCTCGAGGATATCAGTGCAGTCGAGCGCATTTCGATTGTCTTTTTCAAGGGCGAGCAGCTCGACCGCTCCGATCTGTTCAATCAAGAGTAAACGAGCAAGAGTAAAAGCATCAGGAGTAAACAGAATCGCGTGCGCCGGATGCTAGACTCTGTTGAATGCGGGTTCTCGGCATTGATTGCGGGACGGAGTACACGGGCTACGGCGTCGTCGAGCTCTGTCACGACGGCAAGTTGATTTGCCTGGCCTGCGGTGCGGTGAAGCTTTCCGCTCGCGAGCCTATGCCGGCGCGTTTGTCAACCATCTTCGACCGCTTAGGCGCGCTCATCTTGGAACACCGGCCCGATCGGGTTGCCATCGAAGATGTTTTTTATGCCTTGAATGTAAAGTCCGCGCTAAAACTGGGACAGGTGCGCGGGGTCGCGATGCTGGCCGCGTCGTCGGCCGGGCTGGAGGTCGCCGAGTACTCACCGCTCTCGATTAAATCTGCGGTCGTCGGCTACGGTCGAGCGGAGAAGCAGCAGGTGCAGCACATGGTTACGCGGCTGCTGAATCTGGCCGAGATTCCCGAGCCGCCGGACGCCGCCGATGCCCTCGCAATTGCGATCTGCCATTTGCATACCGCGGCTACGTTGGAACGCCAGCAGGCATGAGAGGATTTGTACAATCAGACAGGAGGTTCCATGCCTCGCACCCGTACTGTTTTAACTTTGTTTAGTGTGTTGTTCTGGTGCCTTCCCGTAGTTCCTGCGCAGCGGTCTTCCCCAGTAATGGGCAAACTTGTTGGCGACGTCGCGGACGCGTTCGAAGGTGCTCCTATTCCGCAAGCATTTGTTTTTGTTCGTGGTTGGGGTGGTGTCGGCGACCGAGTGGTCGAGCTTAGCGCTAAAGGTGGGTTTGAAATCCCCTCGCTCCAGGACCCTACGATGTATTCGTCGCAGCTCAGGGCTTTGCTCCCGTGTGCAAGAAGGTCGCAATAGTGTCCGGCCGATCTGTCCAACTTAAGGCGAAGCTGCGGGTGGATTCGGAACACATGGAAGACAACTGACGCCGACTCCGCGCACTCTGCAAGAATTTTTTGGCATAATCCTATCCACATGTTCCTTGGCAAGTTAAGACCGTCAGAGCCTACCTGTTTTTTGCGTCTGCCTTTATCTGCGGGGCTGATGCTTTGCTGTTTATGGTTTGTTCCGGGCGCACAGGCTGAGCAAAGGGTTCTCCCCACGGTTAGCTTCACCTGTGATTTCCCTGGCTCTGAACCGGATCACTACGCGATCTCGGTGTCTGAGGATGGTAACGCCGCTTACGACTCCGACAGCAAGCTCAACGACTCTGCCGCCAGTGAGCCCTTCCATTTGGATTTCGCTGTCTCCCAGGCCTCGCGCACCCGTATTTTCGACCTCGCCAAACGCGCGCATTATTTCGAAGGGGAACTTGATTCTAAGAAAAAGAATCTGGCATCCACCGGGGTGAAAACTCTCGCGTACAAGGATCCGCAGAAGAGCACGCGGGCAACCTACAACTATTCGCCCATCCCCGCGGTGGAGGACCTGACAGCTTTCTTCCAATCCCTGTCCACCACCTTGGAGTTTGGCCACCGGCTCGATTACTACCTTCGCTATCAGAAGCTTGCCCTGGACGAGGAGCTGAAGAAGATGGAGGAAATGTCGAATAGCGGCGGGCTTGTGGAAATGTCAGCGGTGGCTCCCGTCCTGCAGAAGATCGCGGACGATCCCGCCGTGATCAAGGTAGTGCGGGCCCGAGCCCAGCGCATGATGCTCGTCCCCGGGACCAAGGGCAAGTAACCGGCGATCACCGAATATAAGTGATCTTCAGACAACAAACTAGCACGAACCGTGTTCTAATATTGCAGAGGGGCCGTTCCGGGGGTGTTTCATGTCTAAGGTAAGCATCAAGCTGCTGATAGCGGCGGCGGTAGCGTCTTCTCTTCTTCTCGCGGTTCCAGTTCTCACAGTTCCGGCCTTTGGCGATTCGCAAGCCCGTGTCGTGCGATTGAGCGAGGTCCAGGGCGACGTGCAGGTCGACCGCAACGCCGGACAGGGCCTGGAAAAGGCCTTTCTGAACTTACCCATCACGCAGGGTGTCAAGTTGCAGACCGGGAAAGATGGCCGGGCGGAAGTGGAATTCGAGGATGGGAGTACGCTGCGGGTCACACCGGAGACCGTGATTACGTTTCCTCAGCTCTCGCTCCGCGACTCCGGGGCGAAGGTCTCAACGGTGCATCTGCAAGAAGGCAGTGCCTATGTCAACTTCGCCGGCTCGAAGGACGACGAGTTCACGCTGACCTTTGCTCACGAGAAACTGTCGCTCGCCCGTTCGGCTCATCTTCGTCTTGAAATGGGAGACGTCAGCGCAACCTTAGCCGTCTTCAACGGCGAAGTGCAGGTTCAGGGCGATGCAGGAACCGTGGCAGTTAGCAAGAATCACACTGCCGAGTTCGACCTCACGGATGATGATCACTACGAATTGGCCAAGAGTGTCGAACCAGATCCCTTTGACGAATGGGATAAGCAGCAAAATCAATACCACCAGCAATATGCTAGCAACTCCTACAGCAGCTATTCGCCCTACGCGTACGGCACTAACGATCTGAATTACTACGGCAGCTTTTCTAACGTGCCGGGCTATGGCAATGTCTGGCAGCCTTACTTTGCCGGCGCAGGCTGGGATCCGTTTCTGAACGGCGTCTGGGCGTTCACTCCTGGTTTTGGTTATGGCTGGGTATCCGGCTACCCGTGGGGTTGGACGCCGTATCATTACGGTTCATGGGTTTATTTGCCCACTGGTGGGTGGGGATGGCAGCCCGGAGGTTCGTGGACGGGATGGAGCACTCCGAGGATCGTCCATCCGCCGTCGAATTTCCTTGCGCCGCAGCCCCCGTCAAATCCAAGCCACGGAACGGTGGTCGTGAACCGGGGTCCGGTGCCTGTCCAAGTTGGGCGATCGTTCAACCGGATGGAAATCTCCAAGAACTCGGCGGGACTCGGAATCCCGCGCGGGGGTGTCAAGAACCTGAACGAACTGTCCAGCACGGTTCAGCAACAGGGATTTGCGACGGCAAAAGTTCACACTGCGCCCGTTGGGGTCAACTGGTGGCATGGTGGCGGATTTTACGGTCCGGGTTCGACGTCGGCGGGGCACGCTGGCGGTTACGCCAGCGCTTCTGCGGCACATGCCAGTGCGGGCACGGGTCATTCGGGCGGCGGTGGTGGGCATCGTTAAGACGATCGGCCTGCGATTATGATTTGAAACGTGAAAGGGCAGCTTTTGGGCTGCCCTTTCTATTTGACCCGAACATTCGGGTTAAGCGATGTTTTGTTATGTGGTCGATTGATTTTGGCCGTACTGGTAGATACCGCAACCAAAGCCACGTGGTAAGCTTTCTCTCCGTCGCGTAACGCGGAACTCAGAGGTTAATTGAAGATGCGATTTCTACTGCCGATTTTTCTGTTGAGCTGCCTATCATTCCCCGGCTTCGCGCAAACGACCACGCAAGACTCCAAGCCCGCTCCCCAACTCGATCACTTCGATCCGAAGAAGGTCGACTCGTCTGTCGATCCTTGCATCGATTTTTACCAGTACTCATGCAATCGCTGGATTGCGGACAATCCTGTGCCTCCGGATGAAGTGTTCTGGGACTCCTTTGGGAAGCTTCAGTTGTGGAACGAGACCTTCCTCCACCAGACGGTACTCGAAGTGGCGGCCAAGCCAGCGAGCCAGCGCACGCCAGTCGAGCAGAAGGTCGCCGATTACTGGTCGGCGTGCACGGATCAGAAACAGAGAAATGCGAACGCCCTCCCCACCTTGCGGCCTCAGTTAGAGCGGATTGAAGCCATGTCCAGCAAGAGTCAGATCGTTGAGGTAGTAGCGGATCTCCATCGTTCGATCCCCGGCGCCTGGAATCCCGCCGATCCCGAGACCTACGCACCTTTGTTTGGATTTGGCGCAGAGCCTGATTTCCACGATACGACGCACGTCATCGCACAATTTGATCAAGGAGGTATGGCGCTTCCTGGCCGGGAATTCTACCTGAAGGATGACGCGAAGTCGGTCGAGATCCGAACCACGTACGTCGCCCACATTGCCCGCATGCTCGAACTTTCGGGCACACCTTCGGCTCAGGCTAAGGCGGACGCTGCTGTCATTCTCCAAATGGAAACTGCAATGGCGAAGGCCGCGATGGACATCGTCAAGCGGCGTGATCCCAAGAATCTCGACAACGAAATGAGTCTGGACGCAGTTCAGAAGCTGACTCCATCCTTTGACTTCAACCGCTATTTGCAACTGGTTCACGCTCCAGCGACGCCCACCTATATCGTGACCTCGCCGGATTTCTTTCGCCGAACCGAGCAACTGATTCAGAGCGAGCCTCTCGATCATTGGCAGGCCTATTTCAGGTGGCAGTTGCTGAACGGTCTGGCAGGCGCAATGAGCGATGACTTCGTGAACGAGGATTTCACCTTTGCTCCTCAGACCCTGTTCGGCGCGAAGGAGATTCAACCTCTCTGGCGCAGATGCATTCAGTCTGAAGACCGCGACATTGGACAAGCGCTGGGGCAGGCCTACGTCGCGCGGGCGTTTCCACCCGAGAGCAAACAGCGGGTGCAGGAGATGGTGATTGCGCTCAAAGTCGCGCTTGGCCAGGAAATCGATTCCATGGATTGGATGAATCCGCAAACCAAGAAACAGGCTCGCGTGAAGCTTGCCGCGCAGATTGACAAGATCGGATATCCCGACCACTGGCGCGACTACTCTGCTCTGGAAATTCAGCCCGACAATCATTTGGCCAACGTGCAGCGTGCTGCAGGGTTTGAATTCGACCGCCAGCTGCACAAGATTGGCAAGCGGCTGGACCGAACCGAGTGGGGAATGACGCCGCCAACGGTGAACGCTTACGAGGATCCCCAGACCAACACCATCAATTTCCCCGCCGGAATTTTGCAACCGCCCTTCTTCGATCCCGCTAAGGACGACTCGGTCAACTACGCGGCCGCCGGCGCAGTGATCGGGCACGAAACGATTCATGGGTATGACGACCAGGGGCGCAAGTTCGATGAGAATGGAAATCTGCGGGACTGGTGGACCGCGGACGACGCTAAGGCCTACGACAAACGTGGCGACTGCATCGCCGACGAGTACACCGAGTTCGTCCCCGAAGCCGGCGTGCAGCAAAACGGCCGTTTGACCCAGGGTGAGAACACGGCCGACAACGGAGGAATTCATCTGGCACTATCCGCACTGGACGCAGACCTCAAAGGGAAAGGCCAGAGCCTTGATACCAAGGGAGAAGACGGTCTGACCGCACTGCAACGCTTCTTTCTGTCCTACGCCAACATCTGGTGCGGCAACCTGCGTCCGGAAATGATGCGCACAATTCTGCTCATGAACCCGCATCCGCTGGACAAGTATCGGGTCAACAATGTTGTCTCGAACATGCCGGAGTTCGCCAAGGCCTTCGGCTGCCACAAAGGCCAAGCCATGGTGCGGCAGAACGCCTGCCGGGTTTGGTGAGCAGAAACAATGGAGGCCGGGCGTTCCCGGCCGGACGGGCGAGGACGCCCGTTCTCCATCGTTTATTCTTTTGGTCCTTACAGTTTGTTCTTCATGCGGCCCTACGTAATGTTCTCGGTGTCGCGATAAATCGCGTATACTAAACCCAGCCCCTTAACCACGAAGATACTCGCAACCAGCCCTGCGCCTTCGCGATTGAGAAGACTCAAAAGCTGAGGTGCGGCAGGAGATATCTATGTCGTTAATCAATGGAGACAAGTCCCGAGCGAATCGTGAGCGGAAGCAGAACATTCAACGGCGGTTACGAACTCACGCGCTACTCCAGGCCGAGGCTGCCAAAACGAAACCCGCGGGCGTGCCCAAGAAGGTGAAGGCCGCCGTCCGTCCCGAGCCGGTCACGTCCTAGCTTCGTGACGGTCCGGAAGAGCCGATTCTTCGGATGGATCGCAGCCCGCAAAATCATCCCTGGAGGTGGGTATGGCTGGTCGAAGTCGTTCAAGCTTTAACAAACGCCAGAAAGAGCGTTCGCGTCAGGACAAGCAGCGCGAGAAATTGGAAAAAAGACAGCAGCGAAAGTTAGAGAAACAATCCGGTGTTCCCGGGGAAAATGACGACTTCGGACAAAACGATTTCAGTCTGGCTGGAGATTACGAAGATCCAGCCGAGGAAGTGACCGTCTCCAACTCGAACGTCGAAGACTAGACAACCGCACAATCCTCGCGGTACCGCGTAGACCCGGACGCTTCCCGGTGGCCGAGCAAAAGTTCGGCAGGATTCGCCTCAAGGAACACTCTCACTTCTTGCCCAGGAACGCGTGCTTCGCCTTTTTCCCCGACGCCTGCCATAACTTGAAAACCTCAAACACGATCACAGTCGCATAGGTGACCGCGATCCAGACCCCGACCTCCTCGATCGGCAGGCGGGCCCAGGCCCCAATAAACAAGCCCGTCATTTGGGCGTCCTGAAAACCCCACCACCTGTAGGGCACGGCCAGCGTGGCCTCCCAGAGCAAACTTACCAGCACGATAATGAAGAGTGTCAGGCTGAAGGCTCGCCAATTGATACATGGCCGAGCCGTCGGAAAGAAGCTCATCGCGGGAACGAAAGTGCCGGCTACGAGCACGGTAAAGTAACCTGGGAAACCGTCTGGAACCGGCGAGAACATTCTCTTGTAGACGACGGCTATCAAGATCAGGAGCACTCCAACGATCGCAGACGTCGGATGGAACTGGAGCAGGCGAGAGATCTTCTTGGCTTCGCCCGGGTAGTCGGGAACGTTGTAGGCCACTAGCCAGAATTCGTCCAACCAGACATAAGTCAGCAAAACACAGAGGAAGCCTGTGAAGTAGAAAATATACTCCTCGACCGGAACCGGCGCGCCCAAGGCTGGCGCTCCGATCCCCAAAGTCGCGCCCCGGTTGACGAAAACAAAGAACCGTTGGGCGAAGAAGAAATCCAACCCGAAACCGAGGGGAACGAGAACGCCAATCGTCCGCCAAAAAGCTCGTCGCGGAATTTCCACGCCTTCGGCAGGCAAGAACCAGAAGCCTATCACCACGATCGGAACAACGAAGAGCAGCAGGCTCCAGGTATAGCCATATGGGGTCGGGTTGGATCCCGTCACTTGCAGTGTTCCCGATGAGCGCACCGTTCCCAGGGTGATCGCGGCCGGAACCGCGACCATCGCCAACATGGCAGCGACGAGCCGGGCGCTCAGGCGTGGGCTCGGATCTGTGCCGGACGCACCGGTGCACACAAACGCCATCCTCCTCAGGTTCGGAGTGAGTTCGGTGAGAATTCTACTCTTCATTGAGGGGATAAATCCGCCACGGTTTGCAGCTTCAGATTTGGAATGGAATGAGGTGGCTGGGAACGGGTCCTTTGTGGGTCTTGGCGAGATTTTGTGACAAAGGGGGACGGCACTCCAAGGCACACAGAGTCGCTAACCGCCAAGCAGGATCGTAGCAGAACCCCAGGCAGACTTCCTTCGACGCCACTGACTCCCAAGCATCGACGGCGGGGAGCGATTCCACTTCGTGGAACCAATCCACAATCTCCCTCGGAGGCTCGTCCTTGTCGACATCGCTATAAATCAAGGCTGGTCGTCCGTGTCCGGAAATGTACCCAAGTGTCGGAATTCCACTGTATGGGTGACTTCCTGCGCTCGGTCTGCAATGCCTTGAACTCGGGTGATCTGACCAAGTCGAATACGTGACGAAGGGTCTCACGGCCCAGCACAACACGATGAGTGATGCCCTGGGAACGGTATCGCAGGGCTTTACGCACTTCCTGCGTAACGTACGCTTTGCCATCTCGCCATGCTGCTATGCTGGTTTCGCGAAAACGGAAACCTCGCTTTTCCACATAGACCACGTAGATTTCCGCGTCGACCCCATGATGAGGTCTCGGAACGGTGTAGGGCGTGGCGGCGAGCACGAACCAGACTATGGAGACCACAAAGGACCTGCCAGCACCAGCCAGATCCGGTCTCGAAGAGGGCGTCCTTTGATGGACCAGTTCGCTGGACACAAGCGCACAAGGGGGCACGCCGTCACGACCACGAGGAACAGGATGGCTATGATTGTCAGTTTCGCATCGGCAAAGTCCATGCCAGCGGAATCTGGCAGGTTCAACATGTTCCACGAGTTCGCCAGATACAAGCCACGCTCATGGTAAACAAAATGGGGCCATGCCAGTGCGGCCGCGATTAACCCAGCAACGTAACCTAGTCGCGGTCGGGAAGGAATAGCCGCCGCCGCGGCAACGAGTATCAGGGGCGACGCGAAGCAGGCAAAGGCGTGTTCTCTCAAGCATATCAGGGTAGAAACTTGGGAAAATCCACAACGCAACTGCAAACCACGCTAGATAGGCCCAGGCAAGGAATACGGCGGCCGTAGCTGCGAAGTAGCCGACCGTCTGACTGTAGAGAATCAGAGCGGCGGTCAGGGTAAACAGGGCCGGAATCACGACAACAAAAATAATGACGGCGGAAAATGAGCCCTCGTTCCGCGGCGGTCCGTGCAAGGACAGTACATAGCATGCGGCCAGTGCAGCAGCGCATCCGTTGACAACCGCCGATATTAACTTTTTCGTTTTTCCTAAGGTGGGATCAAGAACCAGCCTGACATAGACCACGACGAAGAGGAAAAGCGTCACGAGCGGCGGCTGCGTACAAGTAGATCGCGGCATCGAGCAGAGGCCTGACCTTGATGACTTCAGAATTCGCGTTCCGCCATTGGCGTCCGGGGTTCGACGAGCGACTCATCATAAGGATCAGCCTCCGTTTGCGTCCGTAGGAGATACTGACTGGATTAGACACCAGGATGGCAGTGTCCGGGAGTGCGGGAGCCGCTCTCACGTATCAGAAGTAACGTGTACGGCCGTTACGCGAAGTAGAGTTCACGGTCAGGCCGCGGTAAAGGTCGGATAGTGGGATAGTGTGGGTTGGCGGGAGCCGAACTCCACGTGACCTCATCTCTTCAGCTTTCGTCTCTCGACAGCCTTGCTTGGGCGGCGCGCTCGATTTGGGCGTTGATTGCGCCTCCGATGAGAAATGCCAATCCCGTCACGTATAGCCAAATCAACAGAATCATTACGTCCGCAACAGATCCATAGATTGCGGTGTAGGTGTTGAAAAAATGCAGGTAGCCGCGAAACCCTGCCGAGGCGGCGAACCATAAAAACACACCGAATACCGAGCCCGGAGTGATCCAGTGCCAATGCTGTTCCGGCAGGTCCGGTCCAAAGTAGTAAATCGCCGAAAACGAGACGATCACGAAGAGCATGGCGGCCGGCCACTGAAGCGCCTTCCCAACGACAAGCATCGTGGATTGCAATGAGATTTTCACCCCCACCCAATCGACAAGATGGCCGCCGACGAGCACCATGACTAAAGCCGAGAGAAGAAGCATTGAGATGGCAAGAGTCAGGCCCAGCGCAATTGCCCGAACTTTAAACCAGGAACGGGTCTCGCGAACCTTGTAGACCACATTCAGCGTGGAAATCATCGAACTCATACCTCCGGAAGCGAACCACAGGGCAAGCATGATGCCAAGAGTGAGCTTTCCGCCGCTAGTGCTCCTGGCAAGCTCGCTGGTGGTTGCTTCCAGAAGCTGGAAGGCTGCCGGCGGAAGCAAATCCCCGAAGTAAGCCAATAGCCTGTGTTCCAGTTGGGAACTGCGCGAGGCGAACAGGCCAAACAAGGCCAGCATGAACAGCATCAGGGGAAATAAGGCCAGCAAGAAATTGAATGCCAGCCCGGAGGCGCGTCCGAGAAGATCGTCTTCATCGGCCTCGCGAATCACGTTTTTCGTGAGCTGCCAAGGCGTCAGGCCGCCTAGTTTCCAAATTGATTCGAAATGTTGCCGTTTTACTACCGTGGAAAATGCCATAGGACATTTGCCCGGACTTGGTTGGCATTGCGAGCCGTTCAGCGTACCACGATGCCCGCATAGCCCACCACCATCTCGCGGTCGCCGGAGACGTCTCCTGAGGTCGCGTACTTGATCAGTTCGGCGGAGGTTGCGCCCAGGTGTTTGGTTGCTGTTAGCATCACGACCGCCGGGCCGAATCCGCACATGCTTATTTCTTCCTTCATCACTACGTCGAATAGCCCTCGGGCATCGAGCGCCAGCATTCTCTCGATCGCCTTGTGGTCTTTGGTACGAGTGACGGTGTCGTTCTCGTAATGATTCATGTCGCTTGAGGCTACGATCAGGATTCCTTGGTTTTGCGCCTGCACGGCCTCGGCTACCGCTTCTCCTAGCTTTTCTAAAGTGTCGAACTGTCCTGTGCCCAGGGCGATCGGGACAAAAGTGAAATCGTGACGACAGGCTTGAAGGAAGGGCAATTCCACCTCGATGGCATGCTCGCTACGGTGAGCATCGGCGTCTTCGGTCAGGAGCGGGAACCGGTTCTTTAGGGCCTCTGCCAGCGCAGAATCGATGGCGGCCGGGCCCAGAGGCGTCTCCCAACTTCCACTGCTCATAATGGCGAGCGGACGCCCTTTGCCGGTGTGATTGGGGCAGAGAATAATAACGCGCCCGGGGAGACTTACGTTGGCATACACCGCTCCTGCTACCGCTCCTGAGTACATATATCCGGCGTGGGGGGCGATGCATCCCAGGGCTGGCCGCGCTACGGCTTGGATTGAGAGGTGGGACTTGATGTCTTTGAGCAGGGTGCTCTGGTCGCATGGGTAGAATCGCCCAGCTACCGCGGGATGGCGAACTGACGAACGCGTTTGCATCTTAATTAAACCAGCCGCGGTTAAGAAATCACGGACCTGCGGTTTCCAGCAATGCTCGAAACAACGCCGCGCTTTTTTCCAGCGATAATGCTTCCGCTCGCACGGTCGGCTTCACTCCCGATTTTTCCAGCGCCGCTCGCAGTGCGACGGGTTGGTAGTCTGACTTCAGATTGTTCCACAACGTCTTGCGCTTCTGGCCGAATGACTTTCGCAGAAAGTCGATAAAGTCGGCCTCGGGCACATGCAAGCCTTCGATGCGGGACTCAATCGTAAGCCGGACGACCGCGGAGTACACCTTGGGTGGTGGCGAGAACGCGCTCGGTGGCAAAGTGAACAGTTTCTCGACGTTGGCATAGAGCTGAGCCGTAGCCGAGAGCAGGCCATACTCGCTGCTTCCGGGACGTGCTTCCAGCCGGTCCGCGACTTCGCGCTGCACCATGAGCACGATGGTCTCAAAATATTTCCGGTAGGCGAACAGGCGCAGCAGGATGTCCGAAGTAATGAAGTACGGGAGGTTGCCCACCGCGCGGACCCGCTCCGGTTGGTGGTTCATTCCCGGACGCGTGCTACCGGGCTTGGGTCCGAAGAGCGTGTCGAAATCAATGGCCAGGATGTCGCCCTCGATGATTTCCACATTCGGGGCCAGAGAAAATTTCATGCGCAGCTGGGCCGCCAGCACGCGGTCGAGTTCAATGGCAATGAGTCGCCGGGCGCGCCGGGCGAGCAGGGAAGTCAGCGCGCCGCGTCCGGCGCCGATTTCGAGCACCGTACTTTCGGAGAGATCCCCAAAGGCCTCGGCAATGCGCAGCGCGGCTGAAGGGTCGGCAAGAAAATGCTGGCCCAATTTGGGCGTTCTGGGAGTCGGACGCGCTGCAGATACCTTCGGCACATTGACCCTCTTTCTTTCGGACGGCTACACTGGACATTCACCCCGCGAGTCTTCGTGCGCAGGAGCGGCGTCGAGCGATGACGCCCCTCTATGATAACTTGCGGCCTGATAACTTGCGCCGAAGCGGGGGTCCTAATACGGAGGTCGCTTTTCATGCATATAGCTTTTGCTGCTTCGGAGTGCGTGCCATTTTCCAAGACCGGTGGATTGGCCGACGTGGTTGGCGCTTTGCCGCGAGCTCTGGTCGCTGCCGGGCACCAGGTCAGCGTCTATGTTCCCCGCTATCGCCAGACCAAGCTTTCCGATGCGCAGACGGTCGTCCGCAGCATTACTGTTCCCTTTGATGATCACTACCGGTTCTGCTCTGTGGTCACGGGCGGCAGTCACTCGGGCGTGCGCTTTTATTTCATCGACTATCCTCCATATTTTGACCGCGAGGCATTGTATGGAACTTCCGCGGGAGACTATCCCGATAATGCCGAGCGGTTTGCACTGTTCTCGCGAGCCGTGCTCGAGGCTTCCAAGATCCTGGGCGTTCCCAATGTTTTTCATTGTCATGACTGGCAATCGGCGCTGATTCCAGTGCTGCTGCGGACGCAATACGCCGAAGACCCCGCTTTCCGCGACGCGGGGACTGTCTTCACCATTCATAATATGGGATACCAGGGCTTGTTTCCGCCCGATATCTTGCCGCTTCTTACTCTACCCTGGGACCTGTTGGCGATCGACAAGATGGAATTCTTTGGGCAAGTGAACTTCCTCAAAGGGGCACTGGTGTATGCCGATTTCATTACCACGGTGAGCCGTAAGTACAGCCACGAAATCCAGACCGCGGAGTTCGGCTTTGGACTGGAAGGTGTGCTGCGCGACCGGGCCTCGACGGTGACCGGAATTCTCAACGGCGTGGACTACGATGAGTGGAGTCCGCAGGTGGACAAGTTCATCCTAGCCAAATACTCGCCGGAGGATTTATCTGGTAAAGCCAAATCTAAGCAGGATTTGCTGGCCGCATTCGGCGTAGCCAGCCCGGATCTGCGTCTGCCCGTGATCGGGATCGTCTCGCGTTTCGCCGCCCAGAAAGGGTTCGATCTCATCGCGCAAATTATGGATCGGCTGGCGCGCGAGGAAATGATCATCGTCGCCCTGGGCAATGGCGACAAGCAATACGAAGAGATGTTTGCGCGCATGCAGAAACAGTTTCCGCAAAAGATTGCAGTCAAAATCGCCTACGACAACGCGTTTGCGCACAAGATCGAAGCCGGGAGTGATATGTTCCTCATGCCCTCGAGGTACGAACCCTGCGGGCTGAATCAGATCTACAGTCTCAAGTACGGAACCGTGCCCATAGTGCGCGCCACGGGCGGGCTCGACGACACCATCGATCCCTGGGACACGCGCACCGGCAAGGGAACCGGGTTCAAGTTCACCGACTACAGCGGCGAGGCTCTGTTGCTCACGATCAAAGAGGCGCTGAAGGCTTTCCGCGATCAGTCCTCCTGGCAGACGCTCATGCGCAATGGCATGAACAAAGATTTCTCCTGGAACGCTTCTGCCAAGGAATATGTTCGCGTCTACGAACGGGTGCGGCAGGCTCGGACTGCCCCGAGTGCTGCCCTGACCGCGGTATAGGCCGGCCTCCGGCAGTTCTCCCGGGTCAAAAATGGGAAAGTGGTTGTCATTAAAAGTGACGATTGTTTGTCACGAATCTTGACAACCAGCCTGCATCCATCTAGTCTCCAATTGCCGCTATTCATGACCCATCTTTGGGTGATTTCTAACCTTGTGGGATTCTTTCAGGTTGAGAGAGTAGACAGACCGTTCACTCCCGCCTCCTGCCACATTCAAATCCCGCGCCTTTCAGAGTAAATGAAATGACGCGGAGAGCCTGTCATTTTCGCGCAGCTACGACGTAGCGCGTCGCGACTGCGCGATGGCAATCGGTGCCAAAGGAGAGGCTCCCGGCCTGCAGGTTCACCTGATCAATCCGAGCAGTGTGTCATTTGGGAGGCGGTCATCACTCCGCGCTGGCAGTATGTGCTGGCGGCGGCCACTCCCAAGAGCTTTGGCGATCCTGTTTTGGTGGATGAAACCTTATCTCAGGTAGATCCTTCCTCGATTCACGCGGGCGATGCGGTCGGGACTGGCATTCATACCGCGAACGCGCTGCGCGGTTACGAGATTGGCAAAATGGCGCGGAGCCAGGGAGCGTACGTAATTTTCGGTGGAATTCACGCCCCACTGTATCCCGAAGAAGCCCTTGAGTTGGGAGGAGCGCACGCAGTGGTCAAGGGTGACGGCGACCTTGCGTGGGGAAGGGCGCTTGCCGATTGCTGCGACGGAGTTCCCAAGCCCATCTACGTTGGCGGGCAGATCGAATCCAGCGATTTCGTCTCTGCCCGCTGGGATCTGATTCCCCGCAACCGCTATATGTGGGCCTCGGTGCAGACAGTTCGTGGTTGCCCCAAGCATTGTTCTTTCTGCTCAGTTTGGCGCACGGATGGCCAGCGACCCCGCCAGCTTGCTTCCGATGTCGTGATCGAGGAAATCGTACAACTCCGGCGGCTGGGCTTTCGTTTCATTCGCGCTGGCGGACGAGAACTTCTATCCCGTAACCTTGACTGACTTGAGCCTGGCTGTTCAACAAAAAAACACTGCCCGGTTGAATGAACTCAAATCCATACGCGCGGAACGGTTTGAGCTGATGTGTCGTCTCGCCCAACTTCCTGATGACATGGTCTTCTTTACGCAGATTACAATGGAAGCGGCGGAAGACCCGGAATTTCTCGATGCCATGAGAGCCGCGCGCATAAAGGGTGCGCTGGTCGGCGTGGAATCGGTTACCCCGGAAGGATTAAAAGATGTGTACAAGGATTTCAACCTGGCCGGCGAGAAACTCACGGAGCAACTTCGCACCTTCCGGCGTCACGGCGTGCACGTGCTCGGCTCTTTCATCTTCGGCCTACCCAGCGACCGTCCCGAAACCTTCGCGGCAACCGCCGCTGCCGCCATCAGCGCGGAATGCACCTTCGCGCAATTCGTAGTATTGAGCCCCTATCCGGGGACCGTTGATTTCAACCGCTGGGCAAAGACGCGGGCGACAAGCCGCCAACCGTTGCAGGAATTCCGTTGACCCGGCGCTGGCTCATCCCGCAGGCGCTTCGTCCCAAGCTGTATTGGGACCATCCCGTGATGTCGGCCGAAGAAATCCGCTCCCGAACTCAGGGTGTCTGGGACAATTTCTACGGTTGGGGACCCATTTGGAAGCGCTCGAGCTTTATCAATTCCAGCCGGGGCCGGCTTGCGTTTGTGCTGATCTCGAGAATTTACCGGATGATGTATGCCGATACCGGCATTGCTACGGACAGCGCCCGCGTCACCTGGTCGGGACGCTGGGCGCGGTGGCTGGCCAAACCTTGCCGGCGTCTCTTCGCCGGCAGTCCGATGCCAGACCTCCAGGTGCCTGGACTGCGACAGCCGGACTTCGAGTCGCCGTCGCTAGTTCCATTATCGTCGTGAGCCGTGACTCTGTGAGGTCGCCAGCCTTTCCTCAGAAGAATCTTCCGCTGACTCGCTGATACAATTCCTCCAGGAATCTCCTTCGGTTCTTTATGTCCGCGCCAGGCAAGACCATCTTTCACGTCGATATGGACGCGTTCTTCGTGTCGGTGGAAGAGTTATTTGATCCCGCGCTCAAAGGGAAAGCCGTGGTCGTCGGAGGCCAGCGCGACGAACGTGGTGTTGTTTCCGCTGCATCCTATGAAGCCCGCAAATTCGGGGTGCATTCGGCCATGCCGCTGCGCACGGCCGCCAAGCTCTGTCCGCACGCCATCTTCGTGAATGGCCACCCGGAGCGCTATCGCGAATGCTCCGAGAAAGTCTATCGTGTACTGACGTCCGTCTCTCCGCTGGTCGAGATGGCGTCGATTGACGAAGCCTATCTCGACATGACAGGCACGGCTCGCCTCCATGGCCCACCTTTATGCGCGGCTCATGCGCTTCATCAGAGAATCAAGTCCGACACGCAATTAAATTGTTCGATCGGAATCGGTATCTCGCGGCTGATCGCGAAAGTTTCCTCCGCCAAGGCCAAGCCGCATGGAATCCTCTGGGTCATTCCCGGGCAGGAGGCGAAGTTTCTCGCCCCGCTCGACGTGCGCGATATCCCGGGGGTGGGGAAAGTGACGGAACAAAATCTGCAAGCTTTGGGCATTCGTCAGGTTGGCGATCTCGCCCGCTTCGACGATGCATTTCTTGAAGAACATTTCGGCAAGTGGGGTCTGGCGCTGGCCGGCAAAGCGCGTGGAGAAGATGCTGGGGGGTGGTTCGATACCGAGGTCGGTGCCGACACCGATCCCAAGTCCGTCAGCCACGAACATACCTACAACGAAGACACGGCCGATCCCGAACAGATCGAATCCACCTTGATGCGCCTCTCGGAAATGGTGGGCCGCCGCCTGCGGGAAAACGGGTTGCACGCGCGCACCATTCAACTCAAGCTGCGCTATAAAGACTTCACCACCATTACGCGAGCTCACAGCTTGCCCAGTCCTACGCAGCTCGACACCGAAATTTTCGAGCAGGCGCGCGCGTTGTTTCGAAAGAACTGGCGCAAGGGAACCCAAGTGCGTTTGCTGGGAGTACACGCCTCGTCATTCCAGGGCGAATCGAAACAGGAAGACTTGCTGGAAGGTGTCCGCCGCGAGCGCTGGCAGCGCGCTCTCTCGGCCGCGGATCGCCTGCGCGACAAGTTTGGGGAGTCGAGCGTTTCCCTGGCTACTGGACTGAAAGGCGGATTCAGAGAACGGACCCACGAGAACCCAGCAGGCCTGCCAGGCAAGATCAAAGCGCAACACTAGCAAGTACCACGCTTCCTTTGTGTACCTTCGTGTCCTTTGTGGTTGAAGCCCTTTCGATCATCCGACGCGCCCCTAAACTCGCGAATCAAAAAAAATCACAAAAATACACTAAGGCAAGCTCAGAAGCCAACCTGTCAGTCCCAAGAAGAAGATCACGACCGTTGGTAATCTATCGACGGGAAGCACCTTCCAACATAATCAAGGTGCGGCAAATGATGTTTCCAGGAAGTGGAGTTGTTAATGAACGCAGTAGAAGCACTCGAAGAAGTCTTGACCGCCGATCAGGCCCAACAACTCATCGGTTCAGATCCGGGGCCAGTTGTCGAAGCCCCCTCGTCCACGCAGCAGTTGCTCGACGAACTACTTGGTCGGTTTGAAGACGACGATTCGTCAATGGTCCTAGCACACGGCCTCATGCCTGAGTTCTGCACTGATTCTGACGAGTAATATTCTCTCCAAAGCAAAAAACAATCCATGCGCGCGGCTCTTCCGGCAACTCGTCGTGAGCAAACCCTATTCGATCGCCGAAAGACGAAGGCCGGAACTCCGGAATTGCTTCCGGTCCCGGCCTGCGCTTCCATCAACTCGTTCGAAAACCAATGGAGGGCGGGCGTCCTCGCCCGTCGGGCTCGAAAAGACCCTTAATTGGTCGGTGCAGTGTTGGATGCCGATGTCGCGTTCCCGGCATTTCCGTCGCTGGTGATGCGGCTCAATCGTGGGAAGAACGGCGTTACTTCAAACGGCATTTTGTCGCGCGCGGATGTAATCGCAACTGGCGCTGACTTGGTAAGTTCAACGCGATCATTCCAGGCGTTCAGTTTCACGCGTCCACCCATGGGAAGCGCCGCAATCTGATCCAGTTTATTCGGATCGAGAGCCGGACCCGTCGTGGCCAGCGCCGAAAGCCGCACCAGTTGCCCCTTGTCATTGGTGAAACTGTTTCCCAGGTGCGCCGTCAACAAAGCGTTAAGCGACGGTGCGCGTTCGGAAAGCTCTTTCAGAAACAGCGAAGGCACATCCAGCTTTTGAGCGTAGGGCGAGTTCTTCAGCAGGTCCATGGCTTTAGTGTCGGCTGCGGTTTCTTCATCCGGATTGTGCCGGAATCCGAAGTTGTTGTAAGTCGATTCATCCGAGAACAGCATGCGATCGTTGAAGGCGAACTTGCTGCCCAGGTTGTGTCCCAGAACAATGTGCGCCAGTTCATGCGAGAGCACCATCGCCAGGGAAGCTTCGTCGGGAAGCACGTCAATCAAACCACGGCTGACCACGATGGTATTGCCCACGCTAA
This sequence comes from uncultured Acidobacteriota bacterium, assembly GCA_963838905.1. Taxonomy (GTDB): domain Bacteria; phylum Acidobacteriota; class Terriglobia; order Terriglobales; family Acidobacteriaceae; genus JABDBE01. The sequence goes on along the minus strand of CAWITE010000006.1, from coordinate 649,278 downwards.
ACGTTTCCAGCGGAGACGTAATCATGACCCGAGTCCGCACCGGACGCGGCAAGTCGATATTATTCGTGACAATCAGGTTGTTGACCACGGTTTGCAGAACCTTGTCGACTTCGCCGTCCGGAGCCACCAAGCCAGATTCCTGCAGACGCTCGACAACGTTGTCCTCAGCCTGTTGCTGCCACTGCCGTTGCGCCTCGAGCGGCGACGCATCCGTCGTCGAAGGCGTTTCGTCCTTCACCGAGTCAACTCGCAGGGAAGTGAGTTCGTCTTCCTTCCCGCCTTTCTTCAGGTCGTAGCCCCAGATGCGGCTCTGTGCCTTGAAAGCCATTTTGTCCTTGGCGCCATAACTGAAGTCGCCTTCTTCGCTGTAGATGTATGCCGGAACCCAGTATCCAGGGATCAGGTTCAAGCGCCAGCTATCCATGTGGAAGTACATGGCGTTTTTCGGCCGGGGCGCGTACGTGCCGTTCAGCCGGACGATGTTGTAATCCTGGTCTTCCACCCAGATGCGGCCCAGGAAGCGGCCTTTGCCCGCATCTTTCTTGGGGGTAACGTCAAACACGAGGCAACGCACGTCGCCCAGGAACTCGCGGCGCACGTACTTGAAACTGTAATGACCGCGGTCGAAGTCCTCGCGATCGGCGAAAATCATCCACGAGAAGCCCATGGGCTTGTACTCGAACTTGAACAGCTTGCTGACGCCGCCCAGCAGATTCTTCTCGAAGCTTTCGTCCTTGGAAAGATAATCGCGCCGGTCAACGGCCTCTCCCAGGTCGAGGCGGCCAAGGAAGTAGTGGTCTTCGCTAGGTACCGGCCCGAGCTTCTGATCGGATTTCAGATTCTGCAGATAAGTCTCGACCAGCGGCGTCCGCGTCTTCAACATATCCATCAGCGCATGTTCGCGCACGATGGAGCGATCCACAACCTGATCCATGGTCGTGGGCGCAGCAGCTGCAGCTGACGCCGCAGCCGGGTTGGCTGCCTGCGTGGCAGCCGGTTGAGCCGGCGGCGCTGGCGTGGTCGCGGTTTGCGACGCGGCAGCACTCGCTTGCACGGGGCTCGATGTCGACGATTGATCCGCCGTCTGTTGCGCCATCGCGCTCAGCGTGATCAGCAGGAAAGCGGTGAGCATCCATTTCCAAGTACGCATAACTCTGTTCCTCTCTAGTCTCACAAATCGGTCTCAGCAAATCTGTCTCTACAAAACTCAGTACGCTAACTGGAAAACCACATGCACAATCGCCGTGGAATCCACGGGTGTGCCAAAACGTTGCGCCGGCTTGAACCGCATCTGACTCGCCGCAGTGACCGCCGCTTCATCCAGCCCATGACCCAGGCCTCGCACCACGCGATTCACGTGTAATTGCCTATTCGCGCCAAACATCACTTCCAGCAGCACCTCTCCCTCGAGCTTAAGCTGCCGGGCTTCCTGCGTATAAACCGGGCTGGGTTTAGAAATGATTTCCACTTGCGTCGTGGCCGGACCGCTATCCGCCTGCGCAACCTTGGGTCCGCCATGCGAAAGTTCCTGCGCGCCGAATCCCGCCGTCTGCACCGAGGCGCCGTGATTTTTGTTGTCGCCCTGCGCAATCCCGTTTCCGAAACCCGCGCTCGCGATCGTGCCCTTGATCCCTTTCGCTCCGCCCGCTCCGTTGCCCGTGCCCTGGCCTTCAGGCAGATCAAACGATCCCAGCTTGGCCGAGGCGAGATGGGCGTTGTCCTTGCCTTGTCCCTTCAAGCCGTTCGGATCGCCGAATCCGCCGGTCTGCACCTGCTGTATGGGAGCGTTGACCGTAGCCGGAGCCGAGCTGCCAAACGCGCCCGTGTACACGATCTTCGCCGGCATTGCGGTGGACGGCGCCGCCAGTTCTGGCGTCTTGAAGTTGGTTTCCAGCTTCGGAGCCTTCTCTTCTTCCTCTTTTTTCTTTTTCGGCGTGCGGATATCCTTCGGCACAAAAAGCTTCGCCGTGGGGAAGCTCACCGGAGGCGCCAGCTTGGGCGCGACTACCGGATGCCGAAGCTTGGGCTTCGGCATAACCGGTTGCGGCTTCAGGTCGGGCCTCGGAACCAGCTCCGTGACGGTCATTCTCTTATTGAGCCGCAGCGTGTCTGGAAAAAAGAAGCCAGCGCTCAGCAGCAGCAAGAGGAAAAAGGCCTCGATGCCGTAGCTGGTCGCTAACGTGCGCCAATCCATGCGCCGGTCGGGCAGAAGACCGAAATTTAGCTTGTCAGGCGTAGCCATCCACACACTCCAAAAAAGGGAACCCGAGCCATGGGGAGAGTGCGCGGGTAGAGGTTCTAACTTACGGGAGAGCGGGCAAGGGGTAAACGTGTCTCCGGCACCTGTACTTAGGTAATGAAAAGAAGCCTAAAAGGGAATCCGCCCCAAAACGGCAGGCGCTCGCAGCGCGATGGAACCGCTCACCGCAAGTCACAAGGCCGCAGAAAAACCCCAATTTTGGGTGGCGCAGCGCTTCCACAGGTTGCGGAAAACCGTTGGACTTTCTTGAAAGGGCAGGGATTCCCAGCCGTGCCGTAAGTCTTCGAAAACGATGTAAGGCGCGGCTTGAAGGCGAGCCCTTTCAAGGCTCCGGACGCTCATTTTGACGTCTTTTCAGCAACCTCTTCAGGCATACCGCAACACCGGAATTACCCTCGGCTTTAGCCGCTGGCATTTGCCACAAACAAGAAAAGCTCAGCCACGCACCCGACAGCTGAGCTTCCCATATTTTCCGATAGAGGACGCGCCACTACTTATGGTTTTTGTTGGCAGCCATGGCGGCCTGCTTGAGTTCGTGGCTGGCTTGGTCGAGCAATTCCTTGGCATGAGACGCGTGTCCATCCATGTCCCACTCATTGAACTGTTGGGCAGCTTGGATCTTTTCGAAGGCCTGGTCGCAAAGGCGTTGCGCCGCAGCCAGGTTTGGATGTCTTTTCCCACTGATGTTTTCGGCCGGTGGCTTCATTCCACCACCTTGCCCAGCTTGGGCGTACAGCAGACCCCCGAAAAGCAAACCAACACTCAGCATACTTCCCAGTAACGCGTTCTTTAGCATCTGTACCCTCCTCAAAGAGTGAATTGCTCGCAGTTTGAACCCATGAAAACCCACAAAGTTGCGATGCCCTCTATTCTACGCAATTCCCGAATCTCCCCGGAATCCCCATGTGTACCCCCAAGGTTCCCACAGAAACGCGAGCAATACCCAACATCGGACAGCATTTGCGGGACCCGACGGGACCCGAGGGACCCGAGCACAATTTCGGCGCCGGGAAGTACGGTTCTGCCCCTTCGGCCCGCTTGTTCTTGGGAGCAACGGGAGTTTGTATGGCGGGGGACTGAGGGGCGGCGGCAGCTATCGTGGCTCAGACAGCGCCAGGGCTGCGGCACGGTATTTCAGCTAACGCTGCAGGTTGACTGAAGGTGGAACGAGGCGATCCTGCGCAGCTTTGTCAGCGACGATGGTCGACCGTGGGGTCCTATCATCCAAGATGCATCCGGCAGCCTCTACGGTACTACAGAGGGTGGACCGATTAGTGACAGCGAGGTCTTCGAACTGACACCGACCTCGAACGGCTGGAAGTCTAGCGTTACTCTTCAGCGATGTCGCTGGGCCCGGCCTCCTCATCGACAACACTGGAAATCTCCACGGAGACTTAGGCCCCGGCCGGCGCAATGCGGGCGCCATAGGTGAGCTATCACGAGGTTCCCAAGGTTGGACCTACAGCTGCTTTACAGTTACTGGGGACCGTTCTCTTGTCCGGACGGTGTTAACGAACCCGCTCCTCCCGTTTGGGACGCAAACGGCAACTTGTTTGGCGTCACGAGCAAAGGCGGCATCGGCCAGCCCGCCTGCACGACCGCCAGCGGCTGCGGGGTGATCTTCGAAATGACACCTAACCAGGACGGAACCTGGACCTACCACGTCCTGCACCGCTTCGCCTCTTATCCCACCGACGGGCAGATGCCAGGGGCGGACTGGTGATGGATAAGTCTGGCAACTTCTACGGGACTACTTTAGGCGCGGGGCTGCTAGGCACGGGAGAGGTTTTCAAGCTCAGCTTCACCGGCGGCCGTTGGAAGAAAACCGTGGTCTACGACTTTCCGAATTGCATCGACGGTTGCGGCCCAGTCACTACCCCGGTATTTGACAAAGCGGCCAACCTCTATTGGTGAGGCGGCCGGCGGATACAATTGCGGCGGCGGATACTGCGGCACTGTGTGGAACCGGACCTATGCACATTTCAGCGATTTGACTCCTCCGTGAATTCAGCCCCGCATCGGAACCTTGCGGGGATGAGGCCTGCAAGTTATTGATAATACAGGGAAATCTGTGCATAGAATTCTATGCACAGGTTTGCAAGAAGCGATCGCAATGGGCATAGTGTCGGGAAGCCGCACTTTTATTGGGTCTTCGACGGACTTCTACAAAGCAGCCATGGGCGCGGGTGCTTGCGACACACTTTTGAGGGAACCACGTGGGTGAATCACGGGTGTCAAGTTAGGCAGTGAATTCGCGGAGAATCCAGAACGGCATGCATAACTCAGGTGGAAGCTTACCCCACAAAAGAACGGCAAGTAGAGCTACACGTTGCTGCACAAGTTCAGCCCAACACCGGCGTCTTCCCCGAGGGTGTCATTGTGGACGCACAGGGCCACCTGTTCGGCATTACTTTGAGCGGGGGGCAAATATGACTTCAGTGTGGCGTTCGAAATCACGCCGTAATTTCTCCAGACACAACTCGGCATGATTATTGCAGCGATCTCTGTTCTTCGAGCTACTGAGGTTTGCCATGCGGGTGGCCTACCCATTCTAAACGCACCTCTAAATCACACATAAAACCGGGTGCCCCATCCTTTCCGCGTTCTTTGCGGAAGGGCGGGAGGCGAGAATGCAACCAGCACCAGCCCGAAGGGACAGACGGGGACGGGACAGACGGGACGTTCCCCAATTTCTGCTGGGGCTGGCCCGACCTAAATTGATGCAGTTCTGGATTCCCAAATTGGAACCAGATCGGCCACCCCACCGCTTTTCTCTTGCTCTCGTCCTCCACTTACGATAATATATAAATATATAGATTATCTATAAGATAATCTAAGATCCTTGACAACCTATCCCGTATGAGCGGTTCGGAATGCGACGGCGAAGGCTCTGAGGTAACCTCCATGTTTCCAAGATTTCGCCTCTAACTACCTTAAGAACCATAGACCTAGGAGGCCAAAAAATCTCCGGCGCTTTGTTTTCAAGATTTTGCGCCGAAACGAGATTTTTTTTGACCAAAATTCTGCACCAGACTGTGTGCAGAGAACCAAGATCTGGCGATCGAGCCGGACCAAAATCCGCGAGTCAACCAGCCGCGGAAGCGGCGTAAGAATGCAGCCCGCGGGCGTAAGCCGTGGGGGAGAAGCGGGAAACAAACGAGCCCCGGAGGGGCGAAAGAGGCGTCGACAAAAAACCCGCCGAATGCGGCAAAGAAACGACTACCGAGTCTCGTCGGCCCGTCGCCGGGCAAAAACATAAAAAACCGGCACGCCAGCCAGGGCTACGAGGCATCCAAGCCCGGAATTCCGCAGATTATCGGTAAATGTGTAGTAAAGAAGCAGGGCGGAAGACAGCACAAACAGGGCAGGCACCACGGGATATCCCCAGACCCGATAAGGCCGGGCAGCCTGCGGGTCGCGTCGCCGGAATACGAACACCGTGCTCCCGGCGATCATGTAAAACAACCACTCGGCGAAAATCGCCAGCGAAAAGAATTGCCGGAAGCTTCCCCCGGCAAGCAGCAAGAGAATGGCAAGAGCCGCTTGCATCACGATGGCGACCGAAGGCGTGTGAAAGCGAGGATGAACTTCGGCCAAGGCAGAAAAGAAATAGCGGTCACGCGCCACAGCGAAAGGAATGCGCGCCCCGCTCATGATGGTGCCGTTCAACGTGACCAGCATGGAAACCGCCATCCCCGCGGAGACAATGCTGGCGCCAAGGGTGCCCCACACCAAACCGATGGCATCCGAAGCCGGCCGAGGAGAAGCCGCAATCGCATCGGCCGGGAGGACGAACTGTACGGCTGCATTCACCAGCATGTAGAGCGCGCCCACCGTGGCGACGCCAACGATCAGCGCGACGGGAATATTACGCTCCGGCTGCCGAATTTCTCCAGCCACCATGTTGAGATCGTTCCATCCGTCATAAGCCCACAAGGCCGCCACGAGCGCCGCCATGAATCCAGCTAGCCCACCCTTTGCCGCGGAATAAGTGCCGGCAAAGTGGCTCCAGCTTCCGTCGTGGTAGCTGAATCCGATGACCACGATGCCCAGAATGATCGCCACTTTCAACAATGTGAAAACCAGTTGAAACTCGCCAGCTTTCTTGACACCGACATAATTAAGCAAAGAAATCAGAACCGTCGCGGCGATGGCAACCAGCTGTCCATAAGTAATGTGGAACGGCTGGTTGACGACATAGTCGGAGAAGAACGCAAAGCCCGGAAAGGTCTCAAGGATTCGAACCAGCCCCGTTGTGATGGTCGCGATCGACGCCGGCTTGGCGATAAGGAACCAGGTCCAGGCGTACAGAAATCCAGCCAGCGGCCCATAGCCATCGCGAACATAAACATACTCGCCGCCCGCCTGCGGCTTCATCGCGCCCAGTTCGGCATAGGTAAGCGCGCCGAAGAACGAGAGCAGCCCCCCGACCAGCCAAGCCAGATAAACCAGCTTGGCCGAGCCGACCGCCTGCATCATCTCAGCCGGAACCAGAAAAATTCCGCTGCCAATGATGGTTCCAACAACAATCGCGCCCGCATGACTCACGCCAAGATCGCGGGCGAGTTCGGGACGAGACTTTACGGCTTGGATGTCGATCAGCATTCGGCGAGTGGAAAGTATAAGCGAAAACCTGAAAACGCAGAGGCCGCGGAGGTTACGCAGAGATCGCTGAGAAACTCGCCCTCTGCGTTCTCCGCGGCCGTTCTCCGCGTTCTCTACGATTTTAAGACTTTGCCAGTTCTGGCTGGAGAACGATACTAGCGACGTATCCGACGGTAAATGTCACCACCGTTCCGATCGCGACGTACCAGGTCCAAGGTACACGGGTTCCAAGCCAGATGTAGAGTTCGCAAGCGAAGCCGCACAACATGCCGATGATTACGCCGGTCTGATTGGCTCGCTGGGTCAGAACTCCGAGCAGGAAAACTCCGAGCAAAGCCCCGTAAGCGACGGACGCGATCTGCAATCCGACTTCGATGACGCGTCCTACCTTGTGCAGCGACAGCACGGCCAGCGCGAACAGCACCAGCGCCCAAACGAAGGTCGCGATGCGCGAAAGCTGCACGCGGCGGAGTTCGTCCATTTGCGGCTTGCGCTGCAGATAAAAGTCAATGATCGAAGTCGACGAGAGCGAGTTGAGAGCGGCGCTCAGGTTCGACATTGCCGCTGCCAGAATCGCAGCAATCAGCAGGCCAGAAGTTCCGTGCGGCATCTGGCTGACAATGAATCTGGGATAGATTCTGTCCGCCGTCCCGAAGTTCGTGGAAGGCACTCGGTAATAGGCAAACAGCATCACGCCAACCATCAGGAAGAGAGAGAACTGGAACAGGATGGCGATTCCGCTGGAGAGCAGGGCAGTCACGGACTGGCGCTGGTTGCGCGCCGCCAATAGTCGCTGCACGATCAATTGATCAGTTCCGTGGCTCGCGGTGGTGAGGAAGGTTCCACCAACGACTCCCGCCCAGAATGTGTAGGGCTTCCAGAGGTTGAAGCTGAAGTCGAAGACGCGCAGCTTGCCCGTACTTTCGGCTACGCTGTGAATGGTGGCCCACCCTCCCGGAACCAGGTGAACGATGGTGAACAGCCCGACGAGCGTCCCACCCACGTAGATCACGGTCTGCACGACGTCGGTCCAGATCACCGCAGCCAAACCACCTTCGAAGGTGTAGATCAAAGTCAATATCGTGATAATGGCGATCGACGCAATTTCACCTGTGCCCAGCGCAATGGCCACGACGATCGAAACCGCATATACGCGCACGCCTTCGGCCGCGGCTCGGGTCACCAGAAACAGGCCCGCGGTCAGGGATCGCAGCCCACGGCCAAAGCGGCGCTCGATCAATTCATAGGCGGTATAAAGATCGCCGCGAAAATACTGTGGCAGCAAAACAAAGCTGATGATCACGCGTCCCATAAGATATCCGAGGACAACCTGGAGAAATGTGAGATTCGTATCGTAGGCCAAGCCGGGAATACTGATGATGGTGAGCGTGCTGGTTTCGGCAGCCACAATCGAAAGCGCAATCGCCCACCAGGGAATGTTGCGATCGGCAAGGAAGTAGTCGCGCAAGGTGCGCTGACGTTTGCGGAAACGCAAACCGAACAGGGTGATCCCGGCGAGATACAGCGCAATGATGACAAGATCGAGTCTGTCCAGGTTCATGGATCTCCGATTCTTTCAGAGTATCCAGCTTTGGATCCCCGCAGTGGCTTATCTGTGTGAGGTATCCAGCTCGTAAATTCGAGGCCGGGCTTTTCACCACGGAGACAGGGAGACACGGAGGAAGACATGCCCTCTTATTTCGCTTTCGCAATCGCCTTCCAAATCAGCAAGGATAAATGCCGTTCTCTGTGTCCCTGTGTCTCCGTGGTGAAATGGCTTTTGTGATAGAACTACGCTCGTGAGCATCTTCCTCGGCATTGACGGTGGCGGCAGCAAGACCTTGTGCGTGATCGGTGATCAGAATTCGGTCTTGGGCACGGGAACATCCGCCGGCAGTAACGTGGTTCGGGTTGGAGAGGCTCGGGCGCAAGAGAGTCTGGGAGTTGCCATACGACAAGCTTGTGCTGCGGCCAACGTCAGTCCGTCGCGGATTGAAAAAACTTGCGTCGGAATCGCGGGCGGGGCGTTGCCTGAAATCGCTGGGGTCGTGCGGCGACTGGTGTCGGAGTTTGTTTCCGGCGAAGTTGTAGTTGTGGGCGACATGGTGATCACCATGGAAGCGGCATTTGGCAGTGGGCCGGGCGTGATCGTCATTGCCGGCACTGGGTCGATTGCTTATGGACGGAATTCCTCAGACCAAACTGCGCGAGCCGGCGGCTGGGGATTTGCTATTTCGGATGAAGGGTCGGGGCACTGGATTGGGCGGTCAGCTGTGGCGGCGTCCATGCGCGCTTTTGACGATGGGGGAGCGGAGAGTGCGAGCCCGCTTCTGGAGAGCATCATGAACTCCTGGGGCGTGACCACGCGTGATCAGATGGTCGTGGCTGCCAACGCGGCTCCGTCTCCCGACTTCGCGGCCTTGCTGCGGACGGTGTTGTCCGCTGCAGATTCGGGCGATGCAGCCGCTCGCGCCGTTCTGACGCAAGCAGGTGTGGAGCTGGCGACCTTGGCGAAAATCGTGATCGTCCGACTTTTTGGTGATGCTGTCCCCGTACCGGTGGCCGTGTCGGGAGGAGTTTTCAGGAATTGCGGACTGGTTCAACAGGTTTTCTATGATCGATTACGCGGCGTGTTTCCACAGATATTGCCCAACGCGACCTTGGTGGATCCGGCGATGGGGGCTTTGGAATTGGCGCGTAAGACAAGCCGGGAATAGAGTCTGTCAGGATCGCTCGTAGGATTTTCTTGAACCTATGTGAATTGCCATCGCTCTGCGCATCGCGCTGCGGAGCTTCGCTACGCCTGGACAGGCGGGGCGCCCGTCTCCACACGGGCAAGAAGGGCAACGGCTCTATTTCGCGGCCGACATACTTTCTGTCTTGTCTCCCTCGCGGTGATGGAGCAGCTCTACTAAAGCCTGGTTCAACCGCGTGCGGATCGCTGAACGCTCCTGGGCACGCGCGATGTAGCGGACGTGGACTTCCACGCCCGAGGAGGTCGGCCGCAAGTTGACGGTTGGCGCGGCTGAGACTGAGCTCACTTTGTAGTTGCTGGCGGCATTCTGCCACTCTTTTTCGGCCGCGTGGACGTTGGCCTCGGTTTCTTTCGCCACGGTTTTCTGAATGGCGTCCAGCAGTGGGTAGGGATCCTGATTCGGCGGTACGGTAATCGTCAGTTCGTCCCAGAGCCACTGCCCGCTGGTGGTGAAGTTGAAGAAGTGGCCCTCAATGGCATAGCCGTTGACGAATGCCACCTTGCGGCCCGTGGGATGGCCGCTATCGGCCCAGTTGCCAGTTTCGAGCAACACGGTGCGCAGCAGGTTGATCTCGACCACTTCGCCGGCTACGCCGTTGATCTCGACCAAGTCGCCGACGCGCAGTCCGTTCTTTCCCATCAACACAAACCAGCCGAAGAAGGCGACGATGAAATCCTTCATCGCCACGGTGATTCCGGCCGTGGCCAAGCCAAGGAAGGTTGTGGTCTGCTGCGGGGCGCCCGCGATCACAAACAAAATAAGCAGAACGCCCACGGCCTGGACCGCAAAACGAATGACGGCACGAAGTGTGTGCAAGCGGGTGCCTGGCCCCATTTCGGCGAGGCAGCGGTCGACCGAACGGTCGGCAAGGTACACCATCAGCACAATGAGGATGATGAAAAGCGCAGACTGGAACATGCCGTGCAACGCGGTGCGCTGGTGAGAGCGGATTACCGCGACCCATCCCGCATAGCTGTTGGCTAGTTCCTGCCCGTCTTGAATGCGCTTGTCCAGGTCAGCCAAATTCTTCTGGTCATTGGAAAGACGATGCAGAGCCTTCACCGCCCCGTTTGCAGTGGCGGGCACGACGCTTGGCTGGCTTGCGGATTGACTGGCATTCGGCGGGATGCTCGCCTGACCGGAAGTTGGCTGACTCGCGGCAGGCGGGTTCTCCCGCTGTTTGGCCTTTCCGGCTGTGACCTGCTTTTCCAGCGCTGCGTGCCTCTCGACTAGCTTGGCCGCGGTCTGGCGGGCTTCGTCCTGTGCTTCCAGCAACGGGAGCGCCTTGTTGCGCAAGGCGCGCCAGGCAACGAGTTGGGCGTAGAGGCTGCCGGCCTGGTAATTGATCTCTGGGGTATTTGCCACCGCCGCTGCAGGTTTTTCATCGGCTGCGTGTTCGGCGGCTTGGTGCTGGTCGAACTGGCGTTGGATCAAGCTCCCGGGATCGGCGCCGGATCGGATCAAGTCTTCCTTGGCATCATTGGCCTCGTCCTGATCGAGTTCCAGTTGAGCCTGGGCTACGTCGAGTTGTTCCTGCACGCGTTCCTGTTTAGCGCCGCTCGCGGAGGCAAGCTCCTTCTTGAGTAGCTCGACACGGTCCTGGTCGGTTTTGACATCTACCTCAGACTGGCTTGCGTGTTGAAAGAGTTCGCGGTTCTGCGGTGTGGGTGCGACCGGATGGTTCGCGGCGTCCCGCAAGGCATCGTGAAAGTCGAGGTCGACCTCGTTGTCGGCGAGTTTCGCAGCCTGATCCGAGAAGCGATGTTCATCCGCACCCGACGCCAGCTTCGCCATTTCGCGTGCGGTCTGCAGCGGCCGCTCGTCCACCAGCGGAGCTTGCTCGGTTGTTGTTCCGGAGGCCGTCGGCGCAGCCAGTTGGCCGAGATCGCGAGTCAGGATCGATCCGACGACAGCGGCCAATACCAAGGCCACTAGCCCGAGCGCGATCAGCCACTGACGGGATTTCAGCAGAGATTCCATTGGTGCGAACGGTTATTATACGGCGCGCTACGCGAGGGTCCACTCTCAGAAGGGCAATCGAAAGGCCGAGAACTTCTGTCCCTCGCTGTCATCCCGAGCAACGCGAGAGATCCAGATTTTTCGCGTGGGCAGAGGCGCGCAACTGCGGTTTACGGAGCCCAGTCGGCGATGAAAGTGTTGGTCTCGTGGGGCGCTTTGGCATTGCGATTCGATGCCCACACCAGTTTCTTGCCATCGGGACTGAACATGGGGAATCCGTCGAAGCCTGGACTGTAGGTGATCTGCTCCAGGTTCTTGCTGTTCACGTTGATGGCGTAAAGCTCGAAGTTGCCCATCCCGCCGGTTGAACCCAGGTTGGAGGAGAAAATAATCCTCTTGCCCTTGGGAAAGAATGACGGGGCAAAGCTGGCTGCGCCCAGCTTGGTGACCTGGCGCTTGTGGCCCCCGTTTGCGCCCATGATCCAGATCTCAAGCGAGGTCGGGCGGATCAGGTTCTGCGCCAGCAGGTCTTTGTATTCCGTAATTTCCTTTTCCGTGGCGGGATGATACGCGCGATAGACGATCTGCTTTCCATCGGGTGAAAAGAATGGGCCACCATCGTATCCCAGCTCGTGGGTGAGTTGCTTTACGTGCCTGCCATCGGCGTCCATGAGGTAGATGTCGAGATCGCCGTTGCGCATCGAAGTGAAGACGATGTGCTTACCATTTCTCGAGATGGTGGCTTCGGCGTCGTAACCCGGCGAGTCGGTAAGCTGCATGAGGCCGGAGCCGTCGGGATTGGCTGCGAAAATGTCAAACCCCGGATATATTGCCCACGTGTATCCCTTGGAAAAGTCCGGGCGGGGCGGGCATTTCGGGTCGGTCAAATAGGTGGACGAATACAGAATGGTTTTGCCGTCGGGATAGAAATACCCACAAGTAGTTTTTCCCTTGCCATTCGAGACCATGCGAACGTCGGAGCCGTCCACGTTCATGGTGAACATCTGGTCGCATTCGAGGTTGTCCCGCGTGGATTGAAAGATGAGCTTCTTGCCGTCTGCCGAGAAATAAGCTTCGGCATTCTGTCCTCCGAAGGTGAGCTGGCGAACGTTGCGCAGATGCTTCTCTTGCGGCGTAGCCAGGTTTTCTTGCGGAGTGGGCGGGTTCGGAGCGTCCGAATTTTGTGCGAATGCACACGACAGTACAAGCCCGATGCTGAGAGTGAAGGCGAGCAGGAGCGTTTTCATGCGACGAACGGCTAGTTTAACAGGACGACGGCATCGCAGGTCGATAGCCGTTCCGGTAAAATTGTCGCTGATTTTTCTATGGAGGCTTCATGAAATTGCTGCTGCCATGTTTTACCGCCATACTTCTCGTCGCCGTCTTTCTTTCTGCACATGCGTCTCTTTCGGCCGTCGCCAAGCGCGACGCGGGCATCCTGCTCCGACTCGAAGCTGACTTCATGAAGGCCGCGGCCGAGCGAGGCTCGCAGGGATACATGTCCTACTACGCCGAAGACGCCGCCGAACTGCCCAACGGAGCCGATATGTTTCGGGGCAAGGAAAGTATTGCGAAAACGATGAACTTTCTCGACGATAAGAACAACCATCTGACGTGGAAGCCGGTTTACGCGGACATGGCAGCTTCGGGCGACTTGGGCTATACGTACGGAACCTTTGAGTTCCGCTCCAAAGACAAAGAAGGCAACCCTTCGGTTGAGTACGGCAAGTACGTCAGCATCTGGAAGAAACAGAAAGATGGGAGTTGGAGAGTGGTGATGGATATGGGGAACTCTTCGCCTAGCCCGAAATCGTAAAACGCGGGGGACGAAGAGAACATCCGCGGAGGACGCAGAGAAAAGGGTCGCCTCAGCGTCCTCTGCGTTTTAAGACTCTCACTTGCGAAAGTGTTCCAGAATCGCTTCGGCTTGTGCCCGAGTGACTACAGAGGACAGAGCCGCGGCTTCGGCCTGCTTCACCGCCTGCACGCTTCCGAAATGTTCCAGCAACCGGCGAGTTGTTCGCGCGCCCACGCCGGGAATTTCCAGCAATTCGGTGGAGCGGTCGCGCATCTGGCGGCGTTTGCGATGGAACGTCACGGCAAAGCGGTGAGCTTCATCGCGAATCAGTTGGATCAGGTGCAGCACCGGAGAATGGTGGTCGAGAACGACTGGTTCACTCTCTTGTCCGTAGACGTAAATAATTTCCTCGCGTTTGGCAATCGCGGCCAGGGGCTGATTGATGATTTCGAGCGCCCAAAGCGCTTCAGCGGCCGCGTGCAGTTGACCAAGCCCGCCGTCGATCAGCACTAAGCTTGGCATCAGCTTCTTTTCTTCCTGCAGACGTTTGTAACGGCGGGTCACCACCTCGCGCATGGAGGCGAAGTCGTCCACGCCGTCGACGCTGCGGATAATGAACTTTCGGTAGTCGGATTTTTTCATGCGACCGTCCTCCCAGACCACCATGGAAGCGACAGTTTCCGCGCCCTGAATGTGCGAGATATCGAAGCATTCGATGCGGCGTGGCAATTCGGGCATGCCCAGCGCGTCCTGCAGCGCTTCCTGAATCGCCTTGGTGTTCGGTTTCATCACCCGGAAGCGCTGGTCGTAGGAGTGTTTGGCATTGTTGCCGGCCAAGTCCAGAAGAGAGCGTTTTTCACCCCGTTGGGGAACAAGGATGTGGACCCGCGACTGATGAGAACTGTCGGCCGCGATCTGTTCTGACAATACTTCTTCGAGCGTTTCGCGGTCCTCGAACTCTACCGGGACGTAGATGTTGCGCGGGACGTAGGGCTGTCCAATATAAAGCTGTTTCAGCAGGGCCGAAAAGAATTCGCCCGGATGAAACGGCGATGCCTGTGTGGTGCCGGGTCTTTGACCCGGCACCGGGTCGGAGACCCGGTCCCAGGTCCCATCGGTCGAGCTTTGCTCGGCCGGCCGGACGGGGGCGTCCGCCCCTAGGTGATCGTTGGTGAACTCGGGTAGTTCCTCCCAGAAGAACTCACGGCGGTCCAGCACACGTCCGCCGCGCATGTGGAACAGGTTTACCGCCAGCATGTCATTTTCATAGTGGTAACCGAACACGTCGGCGTCGTCGCCTTCGACTGCGGCAATCCGCTGTTTCTCCTGCAACTGCTCGACGGTCGAAATCAAGTCGCGATACTTCGCAGCCCGCTCGTACTCCTCGGCCGCAGCCGCTCTCGCCATGCGTTCGCGCAAAGAATGCGAGAGGTCGGTCGGGCGGCCTTCGAGAAACAGTTTCACATCCCGCACCGCTTCCTGATAGGCCTCGGGCGTGGTGAGTCCCTCTACGCAAGGTCCCAGGCAGCGTCCGATGTAGTACTGCAGGCACGGTCGGGGATGAAAGTGCCCAAGATCTACCTTGCACGATGGAATCAGAAAATGGCGGTGGATCAGGTCCACGATGCGATAGGCAAGGCTGGTCGGAAAATACGGGCCGTAATAGCTGCTGCCGTCTTTGCGTAGACGGCGCGTCACATAAACGCGCGGGAACCGTTCGCCTAGGGTCAGCTTTACATAGGGATAGGTCTTGTCGTCGCGCAGCAGAATGTTGAAGCGCGGCTGTTTCTGCTTGATGAGGTGGTTCTCGAGCGCCAGCGCCTCTTTGTTGTTGGCAACGACGATGTAGTCAACGTCGACGGCCTCGCGCACCAGGGTGTCGGTTTTTGCGTCCTCGAGTCGGCCCTCGCGAAAGTAAGAGCTGACCCGGCTGCGCAGATTATTCGCCTTGCCTACGTAAATGACCTTGCCCTCAGCGTTCTTGTAGAGATACACGCCAGCCGAGGCCGGCAAGGTGCGGATTTTCGCGGCAAGATCCATGGACTGCGCCTGTACTTCTATTTTATTAGAGTTTGGGAACGCTCTCGGGGACGCGAACAGCCGTGTGTCACAATGGTGTCATATGAGGCCTGCACTGACCATATGACTTACAGACGAGCTCACGGCCTGGCTGAAGGAAATGTCTCGACGGACTGGATTGCCGGTGGGACGGATTATTCGCCATCAGCTTGAACCCGCCAAGGCGGAAAAGAGAAATCACGGATTCCGAGAGTTCGCGGGCAAGATTAACGGGCCATCGGATTTGTCTTCGCGGGAAGGCTTCTCCGTCGATGAAGCCATCACGATACCGGCCTCATCCCGACGTTCAGCGCCACCGACGCGGGATACAGTGATCACTGTAGACAAAAGGGGATTTCCGGGTGTTCCGCGCAACAAACGAGAGGCTATTCCGATACTGTGTCCCCCCAAGGCCTGACGCCTGCGAGTCCGTCGGACGCAGGGTTAGCCGGTCTGCCATCGTATAAAATTTCCCCACTTATATCGCCTTTGTTCCCTCTGGAGGCCCTCCTGCTCGCATCAACAGATGTATAATTTGCGCCACAGCAACAACTTACAGCACAACGCCTATCAAGCCCGGGTTGGCAGCGCTCGTGCTTAAGTACAAGACGGACGTACAGCGGATTGGCAATGAACTTGGCGATCCGAGATACAACGACCCAGATTTTGATGGCCCAGATTTCGCATCACCAGGTTCGTACCCAGGATTACGCATCGAAGGATCAAGTTAGATTGAGATCCGCTGACGTGAGAGAAAAAGGAGCGTCTCTATATATGAATCGCACTTCGTTAACCGTTCTACTGGCAATGGGTATGGCGGCCTCCGTCGGATGCGCCAGCAAGAACTATGTTCGTCAACAGACCACCCCGCTGATCAACAAGACCAATGAACTGGACGACCTGACGGCGAAGAATTCGAAGGACATCAAGGACGTCGACGCGCGCGCCCAGGCAGGAATCCAGCAGGTGCAAGCTAAAGCTGCCGAAGTAGACCAGAAGGCGCAGGCAGCTGGTCAAGCAGCCGACCAGGCGCAGACCCAGGCTAGCAACGCTGTCCACCGTGTTGACACCTTGCAGAACGCAGTCGCAAACCTTGACAATTACAAGGTCGTGACCGAGACCTCGGTGCATTTTGGCTTTAACAAGGACAATTTGACGGCGGACGCCAAGACCGCACTGGATCAGCTCGCGAGCGATGTATCCAATACCAAGGGTTACATCCTTACCGTCGAAGGCGCGACCGACGCAGTGGGCGATGCCGAGTACAACTACGGATTGAGCCAACGCCGTGCCGATGCCGTGATTCAATATCTGGCCTCGGAGCGCAACATTCCGGCCTACAAGATTTATGTAATCGGGTTGGGCAAGGACAAGCCAGTCGACTCGAACAAGACCAGGGAAGGTCGGGCCAAGAATCGCCGCGTCGATGTGCGTCTGATGACCAATACGACAGGAGCCGCTCCCGCATCGGCCACGAATCAGCCGACCGGGCCGTCGCTTTAAACAAGTTCACCCTCCTCCCCGGAGGACTTCGCCAACCAGGCTGCTCCATCCCCCGGAGCGGCCTGTTTTTTCCTAAGTTGCAGTATTAAAAGAAGTTTTTCAATTCCTACGCTAAGCGGTCCAGATCAGCCATCAATCTCCGAAATAAGAACTGTACACAATTTGTACACAAGAGTATGACGCGGGCCGTGGAAGACATCCAAAGGCCCGACGTTGAAGTTTACGCCCGGCACTCGCGCAAATGCATCTATCGGGGCACAGCCAAGAGACCGGAAGATGGTCGCTGCCGCTGCCGAAAATGGCTATACGTCAGAGGCTCGCGGTATCACTGCCGATGTCAGATCATGGGGAACAGCACGGACCAAGGCCCGCGAGTATGCCGACCAACACGATCCGGCGAAAATCGCCGAGCGGACTGCGCAATTGAACTTCACGCCTAAGCTCTTGACCGATGCCTTTGATAAGTTTTTCACGGCCAAGTGTGCGGGTGGTACCGGCGAGAAATCAATTGCCAATCTCACGACGCCGCGCAACCAACTCGTGGAGTACGTGAGCCAACACAATGCGAGGCAAGTCGAGAAGATTGTGTACGTGCACGAGATTACGCCCGAGTTCTTGACCGACTGGATGGGGACCTGGAAAGACAGAACGCATTACTCGAAGGGGAAGAAGCGGAAGAACATTAATGCATTTTTCAGGCACTGTCTAGCGCAGCACTGGATCAAGCGCAACCCCGCCGAAGGTATGCCCAAAATCTCCAAGCGGACCTAACCATCGGCGATTCCTAAGATCTCATTCACTCGCCCGCAGATGGTGGCAATCCTCCACCCGGCAGCTAACTACCACCGCAATCTTAATGGGCACAGTGCAGATTTGGAAGGCAAGGCCGACCGCTTGCACGTCTTTGTTACAGCGTCATGCGCAGCGCTGGGTTGTCAATCTTGGACACCACTGTCCTAGCGCGCACGCGGCTCGCGGCTGACGATGGGCTTGAACTCTACCGCCAGAAGACCGGAGAACCCGTGTACCTACCGCTTGAGCCCGAACTCGCAAATGAACTGCGCGGCCTTGCAGCGATTCCTGAGGGTGATCCTCGCTACTTTTTCTGGAGCGGGCATGGCGGCCCGGAGCATGCTGCCAATCTGTGGGGGAAGGCACTGCGGCGGCTGTAGCCAATGGTCAAACCCGCTCTGGACCTGCAAGACCGCTATGGCTATCCGCTGCGGCCTAGCTCACACTTCTTCCGGAACACCTTCGCAAAGGAGGTCGAGACGGGCAAGGTGAGCATTGACCAACTCGCAACCTTGCTCGGTGACAATCCAGCTACGGCCTGCGAGCATTATTTCAAGTGGGTTCCAGATCTACAGGTCGCCCTGGACGCGGCAGTACGCGCAAGCTGGAAGATCCGCAAGCAGGACATTGAGCAGGGCGACTCTTGCCCTACATGTGGTCGACAACTTGAGAATGCAAAGAAGCCACCGACCGTGGAGCGGGCAACACGTCGGTGAAATCTCGCCCCGGACCATGCCAAGCTCGCGGAAGGTCAATCTCGAAAAAGTGCGGGCTTCGCTCGATGCCGTCTGTCCAAAATGTGGCCGCATGATTCCGCCTGCCGAGGTAAGGCGTATAGATTTCGAGCGTATCGCGTGTCCGGAGTGTGGCGAGCTGTTTGTGCCCGGCCCGATGAATCGTTAGCCCGAGGCTTTTTCTTCGTGTTCAACGCAGTTCGCGCCCGCCGCCGCCGCTTCTTCCACTTGTTTGTTCCTGCGGCGGATGGGATGAGCTTCTTTCAAGCTGACGCGCGTGATGGGTTTACTCTTTGCCATGCATCCTCACGCGCGGCAATATTTCTTTCCTTCCCTGCGAAGATTCGGCATTTTGTCAGCGCACGCTACGATCTCCGTAGGCGTGTACGGGTCACTATCACCGAACTCGGCATTCAAACGTAACGTGATCTCCACCGCTGTGACGGCATTCCCTGGTTTCCCGGAGTATCCGATCGATGTGATCCTCAAGGCGTGCCATGTGGGCAGTTTCACACAAGGGCCGAGACGATGGCTAGAGTTGCGGAACTCAAGCTGCCCATTCCCTCATACAGTCGATACGATAGGAAATCTGGGCCTAGCTGGTAATCCTTACATAGGGCACGAGGCCCAGAAGATGCAAATACCGCTGGATTAGCGGATTATATAAGGTTGGTTTGGCCTGACTCGTGCTGGATTTGCCATGTACTTGACCTTAATTTAATGGCGACAATTTAATGGAGTCGGTGTTCGTAGCAATGGAGGCCGCCTATGGCATTTCAGTTATTAACGATGGAGGCCGTAATGGCATTTCCGGAATCCTTATTCCCTTGCTCTCTGTGTAACGATCCGGTAGATCTTCGAACGGCCAAGACTGACGAGTACGGAAAGGCTATTCATGAGGAATGCTACGTGCTCCGGATGCGAATGACGCGGGATATCCGGCCCTCGAATCCGTCGAGTCAGGCAAACCGAAACTTTATTAACAGGCGTGTTTTATCCTAGCTGGTATAAAATCACAAGCTGAGAATAGTGTGGCCTTCTGCGCTCCCCCAACGTCTGCGTCCAGAGGGGGTCTTCGAGGAGACGCGGGCTAAAATGGTCATACTGAGAGAGGGCAGTCCATGGCGGCGCTGCCCTTTTTCCATTGCGTTCTGCTGGCGCGGTCATCAGCTGCCTGCCGTTCGATGTACGGTAGCCTTGTCATCAGTGTGAATTAGGGCTGCTATTCGGTGTAGTTCGTCACACAATTCGTTAATCCGCTCTTGTCTCTGCGCGAATTCGCGACGTGCGGCATCCGTCAACGTCCTCATCTCGGCCGTATCGGCTTGGTCATTTACAAGATGAGCGAGTTCGTGGCGGAGTTGTTCCAGATCACGGTTCATCGCACACTCCTGGACGAACGGCGCAGAGTTGGATGGTGGGGATCTGGCGCAGGTTGGTCGGGCGTTGCATTGCGTTCTGCTGGCGAGTCACTAAAAGTGCCTACGGTAGTTACGGTATTGCCCTCGCCTGGCGCGTGCGCTAGCTTTATCGCGTCCTCTGCACGTACAGACGCTGTATTGTCCGCACTCGATCTGTGTTGTATTGTACGTTCGCGTGATTCCAATGAGATCAGTCCTCTGGGCTAAACATCTCGAAAAAGCGGTCGAGTTGCTGGTCTGCGAGCTTACTGCTGCGCCAGGGATGATCGAACCACCCAAAGGTGATGAAGCGAGCGGCTGCGAAGCTTGGGATCATGTTTGAGAGGCATGTCCGTCCAGACATGGGAGGCTTACGAACTTACTGGAGACTTCCAGGGAAAGCGGCATAGCTTTCATTGGTCCTGGCGAGGTCAATGGCTAAACGGGTACTCAGTCACTCAGTCACCATGCTCTTGAGCTGTTCGAGGTGTTCGCGCAGCGCGTGCCTCAACTCGGCAAGAATGGGCTGCAACTCGGCAGCGTCTTGTGCGGCTACAGCCTGGGCACACAGTTCACGGATTCTCTGCTCCAGGGTTACATCGAACGTCACACAGCACCGCTCGTCTATTTGTACCTGGTTGTACCTGGGTCCCGGAGACAGTTCAATACCATACACACCGTATTTCAAATGTGTGACGAGTCGTGACTACAGTATTTGCTGTATTGGCCGCAACCGAGACCTCCGCTATCGTTGCTGCATCTGCATCCCAAACGCGAATATAGCGGTCATGGGTTAGCGTCTCGCGGCACTTCATCTATATTTTGCCGTGTGTCATTTGGACCCTCACGACCGCCCCTATACCCAACCCACAGGCCGGACGGTTTCCCCAGCCGTTCGGCTTCTTTCTTTGGCTGATTCGCTAGATTAGTGAAAGCTGACCCTCGAATAACTCCACTTCGGCTTGCGCGTCCTCGCGCACCACTTGGTCTGAAGTTCGACCACATCTGACGCAAAGCCATTCCTCCAGCCCGGCGTTCCATCTGATTTCATGTTTTATTTGCCCCCATGCCTGTCACCGAAGATGACACCGGGTAGTTTTACTAGTTGTCACATTCCGGCGTTCAGGATCTATTGTGTCATCAGCGGTTCTCGGGGGAGGACTGCTTGGAGCGTTCTAGGACTAGGCAAGTCTAGGGCGCTCTTTTTGCGGTCGGAGGATGTCTACTAACCCCGAGGGTTCTTCTTCGGGGTCAACACACTGGCGGCTCCTAGTTTGGCCAATCCCAGGATCAGAGAATATCAAGGGCGTTGTATCGGCAATGACTTCGCAACCCGCTTCACGAGCTGCCGTTCCGGCGTCGCTGGGGCTGATACCTCTTTTCTCAGCGTAGTTGCGGACTTCTGACACCGTCATCTTATGATCCAGGTTTTCACACAACCCTACCTGTTGAGATTTCTGCCATTCGGCGAAGGTCGGAATTCTGTTTGTCGATGCGGCAACGATCGTTTCATTGCAACCGGGCAAGCGTAGCTATCCTCAGCGCTTTACGCTCCACGGTTGCCCAGCTCACGCCTGTAACAGCTCAACTAACCGCAGTCGCCGCATAGACGCCCTGAAAAAGCTTTGCAAACGAAAAAGATTTTGGAGCTTAAATACTATAGGATGAGCGATATGGCGATGTTGCAACAGTTACTAGAACAGCAATCAGCGAATATGGTTATTTCCGACCGGTCGGTGCCACCACCCACACATATTAATCGCTGTTCCATCTAAGCGGAGAGGCGGGAGCGGCTGTTCTGGCTTACGAACAGCCGCTTCTTTGGCGGGTTATTGGCGAGGACGCTACGGTTGCAAGGCGAAAAACGGCTAGGCTGATTTTTTCGCCTGCGAGCGAAACTCGATAACTTTTCCGAGTTGCTGTTCTGGAGCCCACCTGCGTGGTTTCCGAGCATTCTCCGGAATGTAAAACTCAATTACCTTTGCCATGACAATCTCCTTGATTCATGAGTCTCTGTCCGCGAGGCCTTCTTGGCTTTCGACTCCGGTGGTCCTACCAAGTCCATCCACATTGACAGTGCACTAAGTCGTGCAACCGGAGCTTGCGTAAGAGTGCTTTACAAACAGCGCATGATCCCATCCACATGTGCGTTCCCCCGCCTTACAGGAGAACTCTCGCACGATCTCGCCGAGAACACATCACGAGATGCAGTGTTTTTTTGCTACCACGGGAGACGGTCGGACGAGTACCTCGTCCGGGTAACCATAAGTACCTCGTTCGGGTAACCATTAACGAGGTGCCAGCGCACACTCAGCGACAGAGGCGTGATCCGCCGATAGCTCTCAGTCCATACCTCGTGGCCAAGAGTTGTAATGGCTCTGCTGCCAAGGATTGGAGAGTGCACCGCAGGTGGCTCAAACGAAGACGGAGAAGTATCACTCTTGCTCTTGGCGTGGTCCCGTCCGGATCTGTGCGGGGGGTAGCAGGCCGACTGGTATCCCTACCGCGATCAACAGCAACGCCTTTTGAGATGCGCCAACCCACGCCTTTCATTGACTTGCAGACGCTTCCGCCATAGCATGTTTTGCACACATGATCGGCCAGACGATCTCGCACTACCGCATCGTCGAGAAGCTTGGCGGCGGCGGGATGGGTGTGGTGTACAAAGCCGAAGACGTCAAACTCGGTCGCTTTGTGGCCCTCAAGTTTCTGCCCGATGAAGTGTCCAAAGATCCGCAAGCTCTGAGCCGTTTCCAACGCGAAGCCAAAGCTGCGTCCGCTCTCAATCACCCAAACATCTGCACCATCTATGAAATTGATGACCAGCGCGGTCAGGCGTTTATCGCTATGGAATTTCTGGACGGGTTGACGCTGAAACATCGCATTGCCGGGCGTTCGATGGAAACAGAATTGATTCTTTCGCTCGCAATCGAGATTACCGATGCGCTCGATGCTTCACATGCCAAAGGAATTATTCACCGGGACGTTAAGCCGGCCAACATCTTTGTGACTGATCGCGGGCACGCGAAGATTTTGGACTTCGGGCTGGCCAAAGTGTCGCTAAAGTCGGAGAACGCGGGTACCAGCGCTCCAACCGTTGACTCAGAGGAGCATCTCACCAGTCCCGGCACTGCGCTAGGCACCGTAGCGTACATGTCTCCCGAGCAGGTTCGAGGAAGGGAACTCGATGCTCGTACCGACCTGTTCTCATTTGGCGCGGTGTTGTACGAGATGTCTACTGGCGGATTGCCGTTCCGTGGCGAAACTTCGGGCGTTATTTTCAATGCCATTCTCGAACGCCATCCAGTGCCAGCGTTGCGCCTGAACCCCGATCTTCCGCCAGATCTGGAACGGATCATCAACAAGGCGTTGGAGAAAGACCGCAATCTTCGCTACCAGCACGCTTCGGAGATGAGGACGGACTTGCAGCGACTGAAGCGGGACACAGAATCGGGGCGATTAGCAACTGCTCAGTCTGAGGTTAGCGGCCACGCGCGGGCGAAGCATTGGCGATTTACGATTGCTGGGACGCTCCTCCTAGGTGTGGCCGCAGCCGCAGCTTTTTTGTATCTGCGACAGCCTCATCGTCTGCTGACTGAGCGAGACTCCATCGTTCTAGCTGACTTTGAAAATCATACGGGTGATCCCGTATTTGATTATGCGCTCAAACAGGCTCTTGCGGTTGATTTAGGGCAGTCACCCTTCTTGAACGTAGTGTCCGAACACAAAGTGATTTCGACACTGCGGCTCATGGGTCGCTCGCCAGCAGATCACTTGACCGAGGAGTTTGCCCGAGACCTGTGTCAGCGTGTGGGAAGCAAGGCATTCCTGGCGGGTTCAATCACCAGCTTAGGTACGCAGTATGTCATTGGACTAAAGGCGGTCGACTGCAGTACCGGTGACACTTTGGCTCAGGAACAGGAGACAGCGGCGAACAAGGAAAGCGTGTTGAAGGCTTTAGATAAGGAGACGGCGGACCTTCGCGGCAAGCTGGGTGAGACTCTCGCCTCAATTCGCCGTTTCGATACGCCGGTGGATGATGCGACGACGCCTTCCCTCGAGGCGCTGAGGGCCTTTAGTCTAGGCCTGAAGACCGACAACGAGAAAGGAACTGCTGAAGCAATTCCGCTCTTCAAGAGCGCTATCGAGCTCGATCCCAATTTCGCGGCGGCATATTCGAGCTTGGCGGTATCGTATGCGAATTTAGGACAAGCCAGCTTGGCCGCCGAGAACGCAACAAAGGCTTATGACTTGCGAGGGCGGGTGAGCGAACGTGAGAAGTATGCGATTGAGTCTTTTTATTACGACGCCACCACGGGCCAACTCGAAAAGGCAGAACAAACGTATCAGCAGTGGATCCTGAGCTATCCACGCGACTTTGTGCCGCACAGCAATCTGGGGAACACCTACATCTTGATGGGCCAATGGGACAAAGCCCTTCCTGAAGGTCTGGAAGCTGTACGCCTGGAGCCCAGAGTCGCCGCTGGATATTCGAACCTGGGGCAGATCTACATCGCGCTCAACCTGCTTGATGAAGCATCTGCCACGTTTCAGCAGGCGTTGAAGCAGAAGCTGGACGCGGGTTATCTCCGCTTGTGGATGTATTACCTGGCCTTACTTCGGAATGATCGAGCAGACATGGAACAGCAGGTGGCTTGGGGTACCGGCAAGCCCGGGGATGAAGATCCGCTGCTTTCAGCCCAATCTGATACCGAGGCGTACTACGGGTGTCTGATCAAGGCCCGTGAGTTCTCCTCGCGCGCGGTGAATTCGGCGAAGCATGCAGACGCTAAAGAAACGGCTGCCTTGTGGGAAGCAAATGCCGCGCTGCGGGAGGCGGAGTTTGGTAATTCGGCCTTAGCGCGAAACGACGTTGCGACCGCATTAGCTCTGGCTCCAGGTCGCGACGTCGAGGTATTGTCGGCTCTGGCTTACGCACGAGCCGGGAATATTCTCCCGGCACAAGAGCTCGTCGACAAGCTGAATAAGGAGTTCCCGACGAATACATTGGTGCAGATCTATTGGCTGCCTGTGATTCGTGCCGCGATAGAACTCGATCGCAAGGACTCCAGCCAAGCGATTGAACTGCTCCAGACCCCAATGTCCTATGACCTTGCTGAGCCAACCCCGTTGCAACTGGGCCCGATGTATCCTGCCTATCTGCGCGGCGAGGCATACCGGCAGGAACACCGAGGCAAGGAAGCCGCGTCGGAGTTCCAAAAGATTCTTGACCACCGCGGGGTCGTTGTAAATTTTCCTCTGGGAGCTGTGGCTCATCTTGGTCTCGCTCGCGCCTACGCCTTGGAGGGCGAGGTGCTTAAGAGCGGTGCTGCGTACCGTGAACTCTTCACCCTCTGGAAAGACGCCGATCCAGATATTCCTATCCTGAAGGAAGCCGAGGCTGAGTACGCGAAGTTGCGGTAGCTGGGAAAATTCCGGCCTTGTCGATTGCCGACTGGCGTAACTGTCGTTAACCTACTAGGAAAAGATCTAGAACCACAAACGTCTGCACTCGGTGCTCGGGTACTTGCCCCCCGCCGAGTTCGACGCCCAGCTGGCAGCCCGCAACCAGGAGGCCGCTGCGCGGGAGCCTTCGCTATGAGTTTTCTGAGGCATGGGGGAATCTTTCGATCCGATGTTGGAGTTGACTAGGCGGGGGGCAGCAACTGTCACCTGCTCCCAGCGCTCATCGGCTTCGATGAGTTTCCAGTTGGCTATTCCTTGGCGGATTGCTCTCCAGCAGGATCCGCCTCGGCTTCCCCAACCGGGCCGCAGTGTGCGGTAAACTCGTCTTGCCGGTCGAGGCATTTTTATCGAACGGCGTACTGTGTCTTAACTGTTTGTCTCACGCCAGGGGGCAGGCTCAGATCGTTCCTCGCCCCATGACTTGAACAGAAAACGGCGTGTCGTATCTCTGCACTATGGTACGATAGCCCTCGCCGCTTCGCACGCCATTAGGTTGGTGTCCCAATGCATCTCCTACGATTGTTCTTGGCGACATGGATTGAATTCGGAATTGTAACGGTCTTCTTCCTGTATTGGCTGGCTAAGCGAACCGCCCGACACATCAATACGCTCGACAAGCCAGTTCTGGACCAGGATTCCTTCCAGCAACTCCTGTCGGCTGCTTATACACTGCAGGAGAAAAATCGCTCGCTGGTCAAGGAAACTAAAGGGGACTCCTCCCAGACAGTTTTGCTGCGGCCAGAGCCGGTGCAGATGGCTCACTCTGATCTTGAACCTTCAGTGCACCTCAACGGTTCGGTGGTTCCACCTTCCCGCGGCAGGCGAATCCCTGGGAGCGACGAGTTCTTCTGGAGGGTTGCGACGGCGGTAGCAATGGTATCGCTTTTCGCTCTACTACTCGTCAGTTCGCATGATCGCCTCTCACCCTTGCCCGCCAGGCTGGAAGTGATCCAGCAAGAAGTGCCACTCCGCAGAGTTCTGCCGCAGAGCGACGAAGTCGGCACGAAGACGATCACGATGGAACCACAGGCGACGAGGACCGGGCCGAACGAACAAACCCTTAATGCTGACAAGCCTGGAAGAAGCGTGCCAGCCGCTGCCCACAAGAAGATCGTGAACCCGCCCCGTCATTCCATTTATGAGAGCGAAGCCGACATGGTTGCTCCAGACACCGTGGTGCGTTACAGCAGACGTGCCGTTCGTCGGTAGTTTCAATCGCTTCAGCCAACCGGTACGACCGCTCCTCTCATCCTACAGGCGACCAGAATGCATCTTTTACGCTTGTTCTTCACGACATGGTTTTCACTCGCGATCGTAACAGTCTCTCTGTTGTTCTGGTTGTGTAAGCGAACCGCTGCAACAGTTGAAGATTCAGACAAGTGGTTCTCTCCCCAACGCCCAGATAGGGCCAACTGCGCCGCTTGAGTCTTTTGACTTACAGCGTGCAGGGTAGTTTGGCTTTGTCATTAAGTGTGACTATACGGTTCACAGCGGTTGGCATTCTGCTATTCCTGCTTTCTCAAGCAGACGCAGCAGTTTATCGAAGGTATTCGTGAGAGGAATCCTGTAACTTACAGAATGCAAGCGCTCGGTCCGCGCTGGCTTATGGGGCCTTTTTGCTAGCTATGCAGATTCGCACCAGTGATGAAAAACTTTTACAAAAAATCCTCGCCCGCTGCTTGACTTGCACGGCGCTGTTTCTCTAGGTTGAAATTCAGATCCCAACGATAGTAAGAATGAAGACGTCAGAACCAACGGCGATCTCAAAGAAGGGTAGTTCCTGGGCCCACGTTCAGATCAATCCGTGGCCCGTCTTCTGGACAGTGGTGGGGGCGTGGATGTGGTTTGGCATCTTACATCTTGCCCGCATAGTGTGAAACTACGCCGCCTTCTTCTACTGAGCCTTCACCTTCGCCCACCTCGCCCGCTTCCCCCTCGGGATGATTGTACTTCAGTCATTCTCGGATGATGGCCACAAAAATGTTCGCGAGCCTCCATCACGGTCTTCGAGTTCACCTCTCATGGATTCTTTCTATTGCGTTCGTGAGTAGGAATCGCGAAATTCCTCACGTTCCTAGCCAAGACCTTCTCGAAAGTTGATGGCTGAGATGTAGCTCTGAAACCGCGTCGGATCAAGAGTATTGCAGTGACGAGCGCAAGGATTGCGACCACCGACAGTAAGAACAGTAAGAGAAGAGAGTTCTTCCAACGTTTCATAAGGTGTCGATTGCTTTCTTGCTCTCCAGACCATGGTCGCGAATCAAACCTTAAGACTTCCTGAAAACTCTGTAAAATGTTGCGATCAAAACTTGGAACTCTTCCGACTAAGCTCTGACGACTCACCCGTGTTCGTGACTAGAACAATGCTTTTGGGCATCAAGCGAAGAGCCTTAAGGAGAAGCCATACGTGAAGCGAATTTGCGGAGTGTTTTCAGCGCTGTTACTAATAGTCTGCTTGGGAAATCGAGGCATCGGCCAGCAAAACTCCAATTCGGCAACTTCCGCCCCACTGACGCTAACGGGTACCATTCCTCTCCCGAGCGTGCAGGGGCGCATCGATCATTTCGGCTTCGACCCCAAGAATAGGTTGTTCGTGTCTGCGCTGGGCAACAACAGCGAAGAAGTCATCAATCTCAGTGCCCAGAGAGTAGTCCGCAGCATCAAGGGAGTGCCCGCCCCACAGGGCGTGGTCTATTCGCCGGAGACGAACCAGCTATTTGTGGGAAGCGACGAGGGGAAGCTGTACGTCTACGATGGGGGTACTTTCGATCTGATCGCACGCATCGACTTTGGCGATGACGTAGATAACCTTCGCTATGATGCGACGGAGAACCGAGTTTATGTCGGCTACGGGGACGAAAAGACTGGCGCGATCGGGATGGTCGATGCCGCGACCAATAAGCGACTCAACGGAGATTTCAAACTGGGAGCGCACCCGGAGTCTTTCCAACTAGCAGGTTCAAGCGCGAATATGTATGTGAACTTGCCCGACCTGAAACAGATCGCCGTAGTTGATCGCAAGACGCACTCCATTACTCGCTGGCCGTTGGCCTTCGAGAGCAACTTTCCAATGGCGTTGGACGAGCCCGATCATAGGCTCTTCGTCGCCACACGGACACCGCCTAGACTGGCTGTCTTCGACACTAGCTCAGGTCGCCTAGTTGCTACGCTTCCGGCTGTTCAAGACTCGGACGATCTGTATTACGACTCCGCACGCAAGCGCGTGTATATCCCCGGAGGAGAAGGCTACATCAGTGTGTTCCAGCAAGACGATCCCGATCACTACAAACTTCTCGCCAAAGTTCAGACTGCCATAGGGGCGCGGACTGCCGGGTATTTCGGAAAGGGTCGGAAAGGCTTTGATCGTTTCTATCTGGCTGTTCCCGCCCGTGCCGACCATGGCGCGGAAGTGTGGATTTACACGGTGCAAGACTAGGGCGACGAACGAGAGTCAGCGCACAGGATCACTTGTGCGACTCGGCTCGCGCACACGGACAAAGCCGTGGCTGGTATCGAGAACCAACTCACTCCTTGGTCGATGGAGCATTCGAGCACGGCGGTCACGGCTGAGAGACCGGATTGGTATGCCGAGATCGACAACAGGTCCCTCGGGGTTAATTAAAGATTCGACGTCGCCGAACTGTACCGGGGTGTTGAGCGCGATGATGTAGCCGACCAGGACGGGGATGCGCGGGCGGAGAAGGACGATTTGTGTATTGACTGGGCTGGACATGTTTCACTTTCCGGATAGATTTAAAGGCGCTACGGGATGAGCGAAGAGATGAACTTGCGGTGCGCAATACAATGGAGGGCGTGAACGGCGACCCGGCGCGGAGAAGTCACACATGCGACATAACCGACCGCGAATCATCATTGCTGACCACCACGCTTTTGTAGCCGATGCCTGCAAGAAGCTGCTTGAACCGGAATATGACGTCGTAGCGACGGTAGGTGACGGGCGTGCCCTGGTGCGCATCGCGGCTACGCTAAAGCCACAGGTCATCATCCTCGACATCGGAATGCCACTTCTGAACGGTCTTGATGCCGGACGGCAGATCAAGCAGATACTGGGTTCGGCAAAGTTCGTGTTCTTGACGATGAACACCGATCCCGCCTTGGCCGCCGAGGGGTTCCGGCGCGGAGCCTCAGGGTATGTGCTGAAAACCTGCGCAGCTTCCGAATTGACAATTGCCATCCGCGAGATTCTGAATGGCAAGTCCTACCTCACTCCAGCAATCGCAAGAGAAACGGTCGATGTTTTGTCGCGCCAGGACAAGGAATTTATTGACGAAGGGCTACGGCTTACTGAACGCCAGCGCGAAGTTCTGCAGTTGCTGACTGAAGGAAAGTCGATGAAGGAAGTAGCGTATACGCTGAATATAACCGCGAACACCGTTGCCTTCCACAAGTACCAAATCATGGAAGTCTTGAACGCCAAAAGCGACGTCGAGCTGGTTCAAATGCGCGATCAGAAACCATATCATTGCTGCATAAAGAATTACCTTCGCGCTATCTACGATTAGGTGGGGCTCTGGAATCGAGTTGAAATTGCTCTCTGGTATTAAGCACGTAAACCGGGCGAAGAAATGAACTAATGGGGCGTTGCGATTCTTAGGGCGCACAGGACTAAAATAGAGGGCATAAACCGCACGGATTATTTCTCATGTAATCGCTGTCGCATGCAGTGCAGGGTTGATTCCGAAGGACCCGCACAACCTGCCCTAGCCTCCGCGCCACGAGTCATCCGTCATTGCCCAGATGGCGAGGACGTTCCTGTCGATGGCAAGGCCACCCGGTTTCAGGAGCGAAGGGGCGGTGTATGGGTGGATGTTCAGCGTTGGATCGATGAAGCATACTTGGGCGGTTTCAAAGCGCAAGAGATTCGCAAGAGATAAGACCCACACCTTGGTAACTGGAGCCGACTCCCTCTCCCGGGCGAAAATAGAATATTCCAATGAATCGGGAGTCCATAGCACAGCTTCGCGCCAAAGCAGGTTCGCTCTACCAACAGGCGCGGCTGGGGGTCGACCGTGTACCCGTCAAGGCTCGCGTTTTACTCGGATTATTCTTGGTCGCCGCTCTGCTCATGGCAATCCACACAGCGCTCACCGCTAAGGACGCTAATCTGCATTTAAAGCTGCAACACGACTTCCGCGCCGCGCAACTCTCGGTATGGGTGGACGGCGACCTCGCCTTCTCCGGCAAAGTCACCGGCTCCACCAAAAAGAAATTCGGCTTGATTCCCACCGACTCGTTCCAGGCCAGCTTGTCACAGATAATACCGGTGCGTTCCGGCCAGCATAATGTCCGCGTGCGGATCGAGCCCGACGACGCAGCGATGCAGGAAAACAGCACTAGTGGGGACTTTGCTCGAAATACCGAAAGGGAACTTCTTGTCTCAGCCCGGCGCAGTTCGTTCTCGCTGTCTTGGCAAGGGACTGGCGGCGCTCCGGTAGAAACGTCCTCCACCTTCGCATGGATTTCGCGCTACGCTGGCTCACTCTTTCTTACCCTCGCCGGGTCCATCATGTCAGCACTTGCCGGGTATGCGATCCGAGAGCTGCCTGCGCGAATCCGCTCCACCTCCGACACTACGCCGAAGGCTGAGCTTGGTCCCCAGTAGCAATCTGTTTCTTCAAGACCACCGGCAACTCTATAGCTGTTTTGACACCCCGCAGCCTCGGCGTTATCATTTGCGTTATAACGTACTTGGTACACCCTTGGATGGCTGCAATTATTGGAGCATAAGGAAGACAGGTCGGCGCGGCGACTTCGCGTGGTTGAGTGGACTTCAATCGTGCCCGCGATAGCAATCTGCACGGCCTGCGCTGAGCGATTTTCGGTTCCTGCGGCGGCGCTAAGCAGCGCGATGGCCCAGGCGAATCTCCAAGACCGCCATGAGTGCGAGCGTAGCGGCGTAAGCTGAGCTAAGCCGCCCGCCAAGTTGGTTGACGCCAATGTCGCCTAACCCAAGGACCCAAGGAGAACTTCATAGCTCACGCTTCCTTCCGAACACTCCACGCACCGGGTACTCTGCCTTTCGTAGATGGAGCTTTCGGTTAACAGATTGTGGCGTTGAGACGAGAGATTGAGGGTATCAAAGAGCTGAACACGATCTATCGCAACCGCAAGCTTCACCGGCATGAGGACCAGGTGGCCCACGACCGGAGAAGGGTCAGACTCGAAGAGATTATGCGGCACTGGCCGTGCTCCGACCGAAATGACGTTCGGATCTTCGTTTGGTGGTAGTCATCCCTGCCGCTATGTCCCACCGGCACCTAACCGCGAGGACTTCCAGAAGATTGCGCTAGCTGAAAAGGTGCATTCATGTCCGACCTTAGCATGAAGCCCGACCGAACTTGGCATGACATCGCAATGGAAATGTCGGTTGAACGGGATCCACAAAGAATGATGTGGCTGGCTGAGGAGCTGGCCTCCGCACTGGAGCGCGATGAGGCGACCCGTGCCCAATCTAACAACCACATTCAGCCGTGATTATTTTCTTGACCCCAGCGTGCACTCCGACTTTTACCTTATTGCGCTCAGGCACTGCGTTAACGTCGCCTGATACTCGACGCGAAGTCTGAGGACGGACAGTTTTTCCTGTTTTACCGTTCGTCCCTCTTCTGTCGAAATCCAAACTAAGAACGAACACCACTTTAGATTCGGAGGCACTATGAATCCTGCATCGCAAGCCACAACTCCTCACGAGGAAAAGCTTCGACTGCTTAGGCGAGGCGGGCGTGTGACATAATTCCGTCGCAAGACAATAACAAAAAGACCAACCTGACCACACATTGAACGCAGTCTCTCGCGGCGCAACAGGAGCCGGGGGTCCGACGTTCACCAGCATTTTTCGGTTCGCCACTTCGAACGAAAAACCAGGATAATTCCATGACCAAGGTATTTCGCTTCGTGGCAACGTGCACGATCGGTATTGCGTTGGCAACATTCTCGATCGCGTCAGCACAGACCTGTACGACTGTCGACTTTCCAGGTGCGGTTACGACCACTCTAAACGGCGGTCCCAATCCGCAGAACACCAGCGTCGGCACCTACACCGATACATCGAATGTTATTCACGGTTTCACGCTAACCAAGAAGGATGTATTCACGTCGTTCGATCCTCCGGGCTCCACGGGTACGACGCCAAACTTCATCACTCCGCAGGGAGTTATCGTGGGCGGCTACCTCGACGCGACGGGCGCGAGCCACGGCTTCATTCTGGACAATGGACAATACACGACGGTTGACTTCCCAGGGGCGAATGGTACCGTGCTCACCGGTCGCAACCCTTCGGGTGAAATGGCAGGATTTTCGTGTGTAGTGGCTTCGTGCGCGAGCGGTACCACCCAGAGCTTTACAGTGTCCAAGAAAGGGGCCTTCAAGAGTTTCGATCCACCCGGCGCAGTCAGCAGCACGGCCAGCACGGTTAACCCGTCGGGAGCAATCGTCTGCGCTTATACGGACAGTGCGGGAGTGACACACGGTTACCTGCTTTTACCACGGGACGTATGCGACGATTGATTTTCCCGGCTCAATTCTCACGTTCGCTGGAGGAGTAACCCCGAGGGCGACATCGTAGGGGAATACATCGACACTGCAGATATCGCACACTCTTTTCTGCTTAGCAATGGCGTTTTCACGTCGTTCGACCCTCCCGGGACCGGACCCAACGGTAGCGATGCAGCCGGGATAAATCCTGGCGGTGTCATTGTTGGACTCTTTGCCGATGCGTTGGGAGCGGTACACGGGTTTATCCGGACACCGTAAGCGATTAGAATTGGCCTCAACTCGATGGTATTTATGCCCCTCACGTCAATGTGCTCTTCGGCATTGGGTTGAGGGGAATCATTCTGCTGTCAGATTCCGCGTTCGCACAAGTAGGATCTGGACTATCCTCGGCATCTCTACAACTGTGCCGGTTTTTGGGAGGGGGATTGAAGTGCCGGGTTTGAGCCTACGCGTCATTGATTTCGCGGATGTTTGGATTGACTCTCGATTACGCAGAGCGGAAAATGGATCCGTTGGAGGATTTGAAGTTTGCACGAAGAGGTTTCGGTCAATGATTGTTTACAGATGTGACATTTGCCATGAAGTCCGAGAGTGCAGTCAACGAGAAATAGAGCAAGCTGAATACGACGTTTGCTCCGAATGCTGGGAAGCATTGGCCTTCAAGCTGAAGGGGAAAGGAAGACCGAAGCGACAGGCCGTTATAATTCAGCCAGCTCCTGCGATTCCCGAGCCCACGGGTGAACCAAAGCAGCCATTTCCCGGAGCGCCACCTACGATCTATGCCAGCGCAGACCGGCTAAACTGACCGGGTCGCGACTTCGTGTATCACTTGCTGGACACGCTGCCGTCATAGCAGACCAGTTCTACTTGATTGCCCTCGGGATCGGTCACATAGAGGGAACGCCAATGTACCCATGCGTGCTCAGCAGTTTCGACTTCGAGTCCCACGCCCTTCAGCCTTGTGAGTTCGTCTGCAAAATCAGCGAGAGGTATCTCGAAGGCGATGTGGTCGATGGTGGAAGTTGCAGCGTTCGCCCCGCAATAACCAACGCTCTGGGAACGGTCGAACAAGGCGAGCACTTGGGTGTGACCGCCGTAGCCCACCGCAATCTTAAAGAACGCGGAGGTTGTGTCTCGGGCCATCAGCGGCAAGCCGATGACCTCCTCGTAGAACTTCTGCATGGCGTCCAGATTATTGACCCGCAGTGCGATCTCGCCGAGGCCGCGCACCGACTTGCGCTTCTCATTAGCGACTAATGCTGTCATGATCGACCTCCCGAGTTTCAGAAAACCACACACTCACAAGGATTCCGAGTCTTGCCGGGTTGGTGCTTTTTTACTTGGGTCGCCTTGCCGATCAGTTCTCATGTCCCGGATTTTGGAGCTGCGATGAGCGCCGCCTTCAAGAGCGGCGCGTTCTCAACCGTGGAGGAAAATCAGAAGGGCTAGCGCCTCCGCCTCGTGGTCGCTGAAAAGATGCGACCCCAAGGGCCTGGCTTTGTCGACTCGCTGAAAGACGCTCGCCGACGACTTTGCTTAAAATCTTTCAAAGGCGCACAGGATGAAGAGAGTGTATGGTGTAGTCAAGTGTAGCCAATTCCGCAAACTCCCCTTGAAGAACCATATAGAAAAGAAACCAGATTGGGCTGCACTACCCTACACCCTACACGACTTTTCTCAGCATCGGTCCAAGGAAAAGCTGATCTTCAGAACCCTTCAGATAGATGTCTTTTTTCTGCTGTTTAAAGATGGAAATTCGTACACAATCTGTACACAGGAAATCACAGGAAATGGGCATGCTGCCAATTGTCACTAATCGTGACAATCAAGGAATCAGTAAGTTGGTGAATCGACTTACCACCGAACTGTTCCCGGAGGACTTCGCCACCCAAGCTGCTCCATCCCCCGGAGCAGCTTTTTGAGGCGAAGCCCGTTAACCACAAAGGACACGAAGGCTCACAAAGGAAACCAGACACTGAGATCATCGTAGTCATGCCGGGAGGTAAATTGCTTGGCGCGCTGTCTTTCCTTTGTGAACCTTCGTGTCCTTTGTGGTTAGGTTAACGGTTTCTGTTCCGCGCTTTTTACCCTCGCAAAGCGGTAAAATCTATCCATGCGTAGGTTTGTTTTCACTATCCTCCTTTCCTTCTTTCTGGGAGGATGGGCAGTCGCTCAACAGCAGCCGCAGCCTGATCAGGATCAACAGGAACAGCCTGGACAGAACCAGGCTCCTCCGCGCTCGACTCCGGCAACCGAAGCAGGGGAGAGTTCCAGCCGCGACACCCGGGTTGATATCAGCCCGCCGAAGGATGACGCCAAGAACCATCCCAACAGCGGCGTGGTTGAAACCAATCCCGAAGACGAGCCCGAAGCCGACGTGCAGGAGATGCATCCCTGGAATCCTTACCGGGCGATGAAGGACGACGAAGTCGGTGACTACTACTTCAAACGGAAAAGCTACAAGGCCGCACTGGCCCGCTACCAGGACGCGCTGATTTGGAAGGAAAAAGATGCCGTCGCTAATTTCCGCATGGCGCAATGCTACGAAAAGCTGGATCAACCCGACCAGGCCATCCCGCATTACGAGGAGTATCTGAAGATTCTGCCTGACGGACCGTACGCCAAAGAGGCGCGCAAGGCGCTGCAGAAACTAAAGGGGGCTGAGGCAAAGAACGAAACCTCGCAGAAGACCGAGTCCAAGCCTTAGTCTTGCTACTTCTCGACCCGAACGAACTCTCCTGTAGTTCCATTCACATCGACAGTAAGTTTGGCAACATCTCGGCTGTTTCCGTAGATCACGTGCCAAATGAGTTCGTTGGTGGCGTGATTCCAGTCGAGCACGTATAGGACAGGAGTGTCCGGAGCCTTCTCCAGCACCTTCGCGCCCCCATGTTGCTGGGCAACTTCAAATGCCTTGTCCGAGTCCACGTGCAGAAAGCCAATATCAAATACCTGAGTGGACGAATTCGTGGGACTGTAACTGTCCTCCGCGCCAGGCGTCACTCCGCGCGCAGGAGCGTCCTGGGCGTCCGTGCCGGACCATACATACGTCTTCGCCCCGTGCCCTGTGGGAGACGCGAAGGACGCGCGCCATACATCCGCCTTGCCGTCTTTGCCCTTGCAGTCAGATGTGACCTGCGATTCCAGCCGGTACGGTTGCGCATCGCGTGCCCATCCACGCGCCGCGACGTAGAGCTTTTGGAAGGCGTACCGGCCTGTCTGGAACTCCGGCGCTTTCGGCTGCGGTTTTTCCGTCTCTGCCGGCTTCGAGGATTCCGATGAACAGCTTGCCATCGTCAATAATGCGAGTGCCAGCATCGCCATCAGCAAGTTTTTCATAGCATCATCCGTAGCGCGTGAAATTTTGCAACCGTGAATGCCGGAATTGATTCTACTAGAAGCAGCGAGAGGAGTTTGTCCATGGATGCGTACCTACAAAGGTTACAGGAAGCGATCGCGTCTGCCACTCGTGACATGAGCGCCGAAGACCTGCGGCGTCATCCCGAGGGCAAGTGGAGCACGGCCGAAGTTCTCGAGCACCTCTATCTCACCTATACCGGAACCACGAAAGCTTTCGAGCGTTGCCTGCAAGCGGGCGAGCCGCAGGCGCGGACGCCGATGCTGAAGGATCGCGTGAGGGCGTTTGTTGTCACCGAACTCGGGCACTTACCCGAGGGACGAAAATCGCCAAAGCATGCTCTACCCCGCGGGATGGCGGTTGAAGAAGTCGTATGCGAGATCGGGCCACGGATCTCAGCCATGGACGACCAGATTGCGCAATGCGAAGCTCGCTTTGGCAAGCGAACCCGAGTGCTCGACCATCCCATCCTCGGACCCCTGACCGGGCGTCAGTGGCGAAAATTTCACTGGGTCCACGGCCGCCACCATCTCAAACAAATTCACAAGCTCCGCCAACAAAGCTAGTAGAACAAATAGCAAATAAATGGAGGACGCCGGCGGATGCCGTCGCCAACGCTCCTCATTCTCAGCTGACGGGGAGAGCTAAGCCTGAAGAACTTTCTGCTTTACCGATCGGGGGCGCGAGGTGCCAACGAACCTAAGAAGGCGTTCACCCTGAGAACCGGTTGGGAGTGCAATCGCGGTTTTTTGCGAACTAGCCTATCAAGAAACGCTTTGGGAACTCTCACTGGCGAGCGGACTAAGCCAGTATTGACGCGGCGGTCGATTCGGAATAGCTTTGGTGCAATTGCGGAGGTCAGCCATGCGGAACAGGATCGCCGGAATTCTCTGCTTGGGCAGTTTGATTAGCGTAGCCCAGGTTCAGCGGCCCCAGGTTCACGGTCAAGTATGCTGCCGATGGTGCCGCGATGACGTTCAATAACGAGCGGCGTATCGCCCGAGATGCGCAAGGCCGCGTTTACCAGGAACGCTGGTACCTGGTACCCAAGGGCGGGCAGATCAAGTCCACTATAAATTGGATTCAGATTGCTGATCCGAATCATTTGACGCTCTATACCTGCAGCACGGAACAGCGCATTTGTGATCTGGTGGTCTACGACCCCACGAACTCTCTTTCGGCCTTGTCGCCTCATAAGGACACCTCAGGTCCGCCGCCGCAGGGCGGTGGAAATGTGGTGTGGGAGGATCTAGGAAAAAGGGACATCGCCGGCATCGATACGGTCGGAACGCGAGAAACGACCACTACCGAGCCTGGGACGATGGGCAATGACCAGCCGCTCACCTACGTGAGCGAATACTGGCACTCGGACCAGTTCAGAATTAATCTGCTATCCATTCGCACTAGTCCATTTTTCGGAAAGCAAACGTTCACCATCACTGAGATCACTGCCGCCGATCCAGACCTGCAACTTTTCGCGTTGCCAACTGCCTTCAAGGTCAATGATCAGAGAAAAAACCCAAGGATTTCGCATTAACTCCGCGCTCTGGCGCCATTACACTCCGCGCCGGGCGAGTGCGACTACTGTCGTGAGAATTCCTGGCATCATGGTGGTCATTTAATATTGAGCTTGAACACAACCCCACTGGATTGGGCACCCGCGCCCACGGTGGTACCGTAGAGATTACCCCTGGATCTCGACCCAGGCCTGCATACGGGTAGGAGCCCGCGTATCCCTCAGACTTGAAAAGCACGGTGAACATGCCTCCTATCGTATCCAGCCTAAAGACCGTCCCATTGTAGTCGCGGTCGCCGCCCTCGGTTGTAGTCGCGTAGAAGGTGCCAGAATCGTCCACAATCAAGCCTGTGTTGGGCGGTACTGCTGCCATGGTTTGCCACCCGAATATTTTCCCCGTCGAAAGCTGGCACAAGGAGAAGACCTGTAGGTTGCGAGACGTGCGCCATCGCTGGCCCGGAGCTTGGTTACATCGTTGCCGTTGAAATTCGCGACCCAGATGATGGCGCCGTCGAACGCCACTCCATAAGGGTAGGATCCCACGGTAATAGGTCCCTACTCAAGCGCCATCCTTCGCCCTCAGTTTGGTCACAGTATTGTCATGGGTGTTAGCGACCCAGATATTGGCGCCATCGAACGCAGCTGTGCTGGGGTGGTGCCCCACCGGAAAGATGCCAAGCGTTGCGCCATTAGCGGAGTTCAGTTTCGTAACGCTCCCGTCCGCCTTCAAGTTGTAGCCCTGATTCACCACCCAAATGTTGGCCCCATCAAAAATCACACCATCGGGCGCGCCCCGCACAGCGACGGTTCGAACCACAACCCCATCCGAGGCGCGCAACTCAGTCACATTATTGTCGTCCCTGTTTGCCACCCATGGGTTGGCCCCATCAAAAGCGATGCCTCTCGGCTCTTTGCCTATCGCAAAAGACTTGGTCGGAGGTGTAAAACTTCGGTGCTGGTGGGCAACAGGAGCGGAGTTTTCCCCGTCCACTGGGACGATTTAAGTTCTGCCCATCTAGCTGCAACGCCTGGAGAGTAAAAACAGAGTAAAAACGAAGAACAGCACAAATGCGGCGACGGACGCGCGCACATGTATTTTTCTGATGGTACTCCCGACTGAATAGCACACTGCTTCACAAGCACCGGGAAGGGTTACGCCATCAAACCAGGGTTCGTTCGCCGCCTTCAGCACCTGACCGGGGATGTCTTTCTGGAGCCCACCACATCCCCATAACCGAAAATGATTGCTTCTTCCACTCCACGCGGCAAAACGTGTAAGTCCGCTAAAAGAGAATACCGGCTGAGCAGAGGCGTCACTGGCAACTGAGGGTTGAAGACTGATGCCAGGAACTCCAATTCAAATCTCCATCGGGGAATGGAGACCGGTAGTCCGCTGGTTAAAGCAATCAGCGGGATTGTACGCCTTGTTGGTAATGTCCGCCACCCCCGAAATCGTGGACGCTCGAAACAGCTAGTAGTTTTTCGAGTGGTATGCGTCAGCCTGGCGGAACTAATTTATTCTTATCGGCTTTGTCAGGGGCAAAGATACTGTGGCCGGTAGCACTTCGCCAGTGAGACGAGTGCGGACTAGAGGCAGCGGTGGCGTACCTCCACTCCAAGCCGAGGTTCCCAACATCGTGTCTCCTGATTGCGGTTCTAATGTCGCCATCGCGCTCATTGTCCCCCGGTTTGAGTTCGTCACAAAAAGCTGAGTTAAATCATGGCCCAAACCACGAGAGGAGATAACGATGCCAGAGGCAACGTCGAACATCGAGTTTGCTCACAAGATCCAGGAGCAGGGCCATCATCACGGATCGCCCTCAGGCTCGCACGCGGAATGGGTCGAGATTCTTGAGGCCGTAGTGCTCGCTATCGTGGCCATTGCTACCGCCTGGAGCGGCTACCAGGCATCGCGCTGGGGAGCCCTCTCGGCTGAAAACTACTCGCGGGCTTCGCGCACCACCGTCCTGTCGCAGGAAAAGGCTACCTTGGCGGGTCAGGACCGCCTCTATGACATCGTGACCTTCAACGGTTGGGTCGCGTCCAAGGTCGCCGGCCGGGATAAACTCGCTGCTTTTTACGAACGCCGCTTCCGCCCCGAGTACGCCATCGCGTTTCAGGCCTGGTGGAAGCTCGATCCCATCAATAACCCTTCGGCGCCGCAGGGGCCAATCTTTATGCCTGAGTATATGAATGCTAATGCGGCAGAGTCGGCGCAATTTGCGGAAGAGGCGAAAGGCTATTTTGAAAAAGGCGTGAGCACGCGTGACACCGGGGACGACTACGTGAAGGTGACCGTGTTCCTGGCCACCGTGCTGCTGTTGACAGCACTTAGCCAGCGCTTCCGAATTCTTGGTCCACGGATCGCAGTGGCCGCAGTAGCCGTTATTCTGCTGTGTGTCAGCGCATACTGGCTCTTGACCCTCCCGCGTGCTTAACCGCAGAGCGAGATTAAAAGAAAAAGCCCTCGACCATATCGAAGGCTTTGAACCGCTCGCTGACAAGCAGCACTATTGCTGAGCCGTGCTACTCTCTCGAACTGAAGAGGGAACACCCGCCTTGCGGGCATTTTCCTGCATGTCATCAAGTTCCTGCTTGGCGGCGTCTGCGGCTTTTTTCTTTTCAGCAATCGTCTGCTTGTAGTCTGCATCTTCCTTGTCCCAATTCCCCGAATTCCGCAGACGGTTGCCGGCGTCGGCATACATCGCGGCCGCGCGCAGTTGATATTCCCGCTGCTCCACGTCCAGTTCGCGGTTGAGCAGGTCCACTTTCGCTTTCTGGTCCGACAATCTGTCTTTCCATGCGTCGTAGGTTTTCTGGCGATCTTCTTGCGATTGTCCCGGCTGGATTGCGGGCGGTTTGTCGTCGCCCTTCTTGTCCGACGAAGCTGCGTCCGCTCCGCCGTTCGCCGCGCTTTGCGCCTGGCTATCGCTCGACCCCGCGCCCCCCACAACGTTAAGCTTATCGTCCACCGGCATATTTTCGTTGTCGTACTGCTTTGCTTGGGTTGGCTTTTTGTCTTTGCGAACGGCTCGGGCATAGTCTCCCAGGGGTTGCTCTTGGGGAGCCGAATGTTGGGCGCTCGCGAACGACGCCATCGTCACAACAACAATTGCTTCTACCACCCAGACATGTGTTATGCGTTTCATCTTTGTTTCATCCTCCGATTGAACTTAAGCTCCAGCGGCCTTCGCGGCTTTTGCGCCGGTTAGAAAACCGCCAATGGTGTGATCCAGGTCGGCTGCTTCCGAAACAATGTCGACGGCCAACTGCCGCACCAGTGTGGGATCCGAACTGACCGCCACTTGTTGCGCGTAGCTGGAAATCGTAGCCAGCGAACTGCGCAGCGCTAAGGCCATCTCGGCGGACATTTCTCCGCGTAGTTCCTGCAGCCGCTGGATAGCTTGCAAATTCCGTTTTGTCCGTGATCAGGCACGCCGCGCCCAAAGTCTCACCCGAGGGGGTGGGCACCGGAGAAATCGTGATCTCGAGAATGCGTTGGTTGCCCGCTGGAGTGTTGTAATCCGCCTCCACGCTCCGCAAAAGTCCTTGTGTTCGCAAACCCGGCTCGCGCAAACTGGCTTGCACCGCGGCTGCCAGCGTTTCCTGAGAGCCTAGCGACAAAGACGAACTCAATCTCGCATCCCGAAATATTTCACTCACACTCATTCCCACCGGTGAAGCAAATCCAAGAATGCTTTTGGCTGCGGCGTTGGCGGTGCGGACCAGGCCGTTCGTGGTCAGGAACAACACTCCGCTGGAGAGGTTCGAGAGCACCGCGGCGCTGATATTTTCCGAAGTCTTCGCTCGGCGTCTTTCCACCTGCTGCACGCTCAGCAATTCATGTTTCTGCTGCTTCAGTTGCTGAATCACGGCGTTGTAGGTGTGCATGGGGAACTGGTCGAGCTCTGGGACGGAGTCAACGGCGAAAGATTCTTCCGTAAGTATGCGACGCATACGCCGGAGCAACAGAGTCGCCAACCAAAGCCCAAAAGCCGAGACAAACAGCACCACTGCCATGCGAACCACGATGGGGTTGCTGAGCATTCTCACAGCAACCTCCAGTACCAGCGAAAAAACTGGTCGCCGAAGAAGGAAGCAACCATGGCCATGCTGCCGAGAAACACGCCAAACGGCATGGGAAAGCGCCGCAACGCAATGCTGGCCGACTCCCATCCATGAAGCCGGGCCAGGCTTGCCGATTCGCGATGCCGGACGATCCGTCGGCGCGTGCGCTTGATCCACACCACCAGCACCGTCGCCAGTCCGGCCAGCGATCCTACGATCGAAGCCCCAAACAGGGTGAATATGGTCAGACGGATTCCGAGGAACGCGCCCACCATCGCCATCAACTTCACATCGCCGAAGCCCATGCCCTCGACTCCGCGAGCGCGCAGATAAATCGCTCCAGCGCCGTAGACGAATGACGCTCCCGCCGCGGCTCCCATCAAAGCCTGCAGCAACGAGAGCCAGGGGCTGGAAGCCCCGGCAGCGGGTTGGTAGATGAGACCAAACAGCATCTTCGAAAGCAGATCGTTAACCGGAACCACCAGGCTGAACAGCAATCCCGTGACCAGCCCCGGCAGGGTCAGTTTATCGGGCAAAAGCTGGGTCTCGGCATCGGTGAATATCAAGCCCAGAAGAAGGAATCCGAAAACACAATATTTCAGCGCGAGCTAGAGTGAGTCCGAAATATGCGTAGCAAGCCAGAAACAGCGCGCCCGTAAGCAGTTCCACCACGAAATAGCGCGGCGAGATTGGGGCTTTGCAGTAGCGGCAGCGTCCGCGCAGGATCAGCCAGCTCAGGATGGGAATGTTGTCATAAAAGCGGATTGGTTGGGCGCACTTGGGGCACGCAGAGCCGGGATGAATCACCGACAAATCCCTCGGCAGGCGATAGATACACACATTCAGGAAGCTGCCAAATGCCAGCCCCAGCGCGAAAATCGCCAATACGAATGCAGGATCCACCGTGTGCTTTTCCCAGCCTTGCCAGATTTATGCTGGTTTAGCCTCGATTATACGGTGCCTGCGGGGGTAGGACCCAGGTACTAAAGGTATCAAGTA
The DNA here is from genome assembly GCA_963838905.1 of uncultured Acidobacteriota bacterium. GTDB lineage: Bacteria > Acidobacteriota > Terriglobia > Terriglobales > Acidobacteriaceae > JABDBE01. Next base: position 606,491 of record CAWITE010000006.1, on the reverse strand, counting down.
CCTTCGTGATTTTTGTGTAACTTATTGAGGCCACATTCCGCAGAAGTCGCGCAAGTCGTTGAATAACGCGGGGAGTGATGTACAAAAAGGTGTACAATGGAGAGAACAGCGGCTTTCAGATATCTTTCTGAATATTCTTGTCGTCTACGTTATAACTCATCAGCCGCGCAGTTCGCTAGCTGGGCCACTTTGCGTCCCATATCGCAGATCGCCAAACGTCTTGCAAGCATAGTTAAGCAGGCATCGTCCTCTGGTACCGGAGGATCTTGACCCGCTTCTTCTTATTCCTGCGGCTAGCGGCCAGGGCCTCTTCCCAAGCTGACTCGCCTGATGGCTTTACGCTTTGCCATGCGTCCCGCTCCGGCTTTGCGGTTACCCGATGTCATTCCATCGTGGACCGTGTAGTGCGGATTTGGCCCCTGCCGCCAGCGAAGCTCGAATCGTGATGTCGCTAAATCAGGCGGCTCTATCTGGAGTGTGTTCTTGGATCTCGGTCATCTGATTTCTAACTTTAATGCACTGATCTGTCAGCCGATTGAACTGCGCTAGGTTTAGCTCTTCCAGCACATCGCCGACTATTAGTTTCACCTTCCCGCCGCTGCTTCGTGATACAGATATCTTCATGCGCGGTATTGTAGCCGAGCCCACGTTTAGTTGAACAGTTGACCCACGGAGACCTGGACTGTATTCGCCAGCTTCGTCCTCGATGCCAAAAACGTCTTGCTGCCGCTTAACGGAAGTGATATACCGTATTTGTTATTTACTACTAGCCTCGGTCGTAGGAATCGCGTCGTTGAGAATAGTGTGGCCCCTGGCGCTCCCCCGAACGCCTGCGTCATATCCCTAGCAGGCTGCGGAAAAATGCGCTTTCCGAATCCTTGCGGTTATTATCGAGTTATTGGAGCCCGCGATGGGAGCGGATTTCCCACTGCTATCCAACGAGATTCTGTTGCCGAACTTGGTATTTTTCCGCAGCCTGCTAGAGGGGGAATATGCGAGAGGACACGGGCCGAAATGGCCACACTGAAAGAGGGCGGTCCCAGGCGAGGCTGCCCTTTTTTCTTTCGTCTGCGGTTCCACAACCTATGCGGCGGCGGTTAAGCGCTGGAGTTCTCTGTGCAATTCATCGATACGCTTCCGCCGCTCTTCATATTCCCAACGGTCCGCATCGGTCGCACCACCGTACGCTTCCTTTGCTATCGAGTCGATCTGTTTCTGAATGAGTTCGGTGAGTTCGTGTCGGACTCGTTGCGGGTATCCTGAGCACGCTGCGCCCATAAATTTTACGTATACCGCGAGGTCCAGCACAGGTCCATACGGTGTTCGCTGTATTGCCCGCAACCGACGCCGCCACTATTCTTCCTCCATCCCAACGCGAATAGCGGTTATGGGCAAGCGTCGGCGGCAGGTCATCTCTATGTTCGCTCCGACATACGGACCCTCACGACCGCCTGCGCTATACCCTGATCGCAGTCTTGTACGTGGTGGCCATCGGAAGCGTCCGGCTGGCGACGAAGCAGCGAGCATTTCACTGGTACAACCTGGACGGCTCTCGTATTGTTTCTCGTCGGAGTAATACCGTTGCTGTGGGAAGTGCCGTCTGCGAAGAATCGCGCGTATGGTTGGTTCTACAATTGGCTGGCATCCGCCCGGCGACGCCCGAGGCTGCGATATTTTCAGCATTGCTCTGTGGATTCTAAATCCCGATAGAACAGTTGGCTATCGCTATGAAGCACAGGCACATGGATTTGCTCGCATGTTTTGTCGTTATAGGCGGCCTTTTTATTTGGCATACGATAATCCCATCGACACAGGTTCGGATACATCACTGTCTCTTCCATTCAGTCATTGATCTTAACTCGTCCATGATTTCCTTCAACCTTTGTTCGCGCCTCGCGTGATCGTTCATTTCACTGAAGCCCGGTCTTGGAGTTTGCAAGTACGCGAGATTTAGTCTTTGGATCTCAGCTATTTCTCGCCTCAGCGCTTCGACTCGTTCTCGGATATCCCCAGACATGCATTGACATTATATGTAACCCGACGCTACCGATAATGCCCATCCTTGCTAAGGGACCGCTCTCGCTTAGCCCATTTGTGCCGGACTTTACCTCGGCCGTGCCATTTACAAGTTCTAGGTGTGGATCTAATGTGGTCGGGCAGTTCTGGGGGAGGGCTGCTTGAGGGCGTCCCTGGCTCAATGAGTACGGGGCGCTTTCTTTTTTGTGCGGTCCGAAAGATACCTTCTCCCGCCCTCCACGCGCCGACAATCCTCAGGCAGCGCTGGGTTGAAAGAAGTCTACCGAGATTGACATTGCCCATGGACCGCACTACGCTTTGCTGCGAGGGGGGCGCCCTCGGCATGCGCTGGCGGCCCATTTTTACGGACTGGATATGACACAAGAGACGGCGCGAATCTTCTGGATGATTTTCAATGGACTCGGTATAGTGCTGGCGATTATGATGCTGGCCCGAGTCGGAGCCGGAACCGCATTCCGCGCCTGGCTGAAAGCCGCATGGATCGCTTTTATGGTGCTGTTTTGTATCCGCGCGTATTTCTTTTTTGTCAGCCTGGGAAATAGCGGGATTGCCATCACCTGCATCTTCATTGCCGGGATGGCCGCAGGTGTCTGGCACAAGACGGCTCATCATGGACGGCCCGCTTGGTGGGCAAAAATGTAAACAGGCCAGAGACGCGTCACAGCCCGCTGACCGACCAGTGGTGGTGATTTCCGTTCTTGTCAATTAACGAGGTGCGTTTGTCCGGCATCCGTAGCTACCAGGAACAATGGCCCCGTTTCTTAAACTGGGCACCCTGTGCGGTCAAAGAAAGCACGGTTATCGGAGGGCCAATGAGATCCGGGTAAGCTTCTATCTGACGTTGGACCAGCCACTCGGCGAGATCGGTGGAAGGCAGACGCTTGCATACAGTTGGCTGATTTTTCTTTGCATCTGATACGGCCTCCACTGCGGAAAGCGAAATGACAGGCGGGAAGCTGGCGCAAGGAGCACGGCGGCCCCTGCTCTCGAGGAACTTGACTTCGGCAGTGTTGACGGGCCTAAGCTTTTGAACTATGCGGGTTCGATTCCCGTCATCCACATATCTACACGTGCTACCTGCTCTGGTCCAAAGCACAGGCGCAAAGGCAAAAGTCGGTCGGAGGCGGAGCCGGGCAGGAGACTAACTGCACGCGGTATGATTGTTCGAGACGGGAGGGTTGCATGACCGAGATTGCGAAGGCAAGTTTCCAGGAAGTAGAAGGTGTGAAGATTACGTTCCAAGTTGTGAAGTTCGCCGCAGATAAATCACTTAGGTTCTCCAAACTGCGCGGGGCTCTGGCAGATTGCAACACTCGATTAGATGAATGTCAAGACGCTTACATCTGGCGTGAAGCGCGGGAGCGAAATGTCTAGTCGGCGCTTTGCTAGTCGGCTCGATGTTCTATACAATCACACCGCGTTCACCGGTCTGATTGACTAGGCTCAACTCGTTGCACAGAACTTCGTCTCACTTGTTCGCTATCCTTCCACAAGGGGACCCACTCTCGATAAGGCTGGCCCCAAGAGTGGCACAAAGTAAACGACCTCGAATTTACAGCCCCTTCCGCTACGGCTACAGAACCCAAGACATATACAAAGCTGAGGAAATTGATTTCCTGCTCGCCTACATCGCTCCACGCGACATTTGGTACGTAATCCCAGTGAAGCACATGGCAGCCTCACGCGTTCTGCTCTTCTATCCTTCAGGGTGCAAGCGGGGCGGTCACTTCGAGCGCTACCGCGAAGCCTGGTATCTGATGGCGTCGGGCGCGGCCGCGACAGCACAATCCGGATACTGCCTCTGGTGCACGCCATGGCGTGCCAGCAGAGTAGCGGCTTGTCCATCGGCAGAGATATCGGAGATATCCCCGAGCTACATTGACACTCATCCGGCTGGCCCCTAGACTTGGAATGTTCCGGCCCGTCCGCACGGATTGGACGCGAAGCTGCAACGAAGACCCGAGGATGCCTCATGGCTTGGCTGCAAAACAAGTTCGAAAAGAATTTCCTGATCACCACGGTGGATTACGTCTTCAACTGGGCTCGGAAGTCGGCAGTGTGGCCCATGACGTTTGGGCTGGCTTGCTGCGCGATTGAAATGATTGCGTCGTCGACCGCCCGGTTTGATATCGCGCGTTTTGGCTCGGAGGTGTTTCGTCCCAGCCCGCGGCAGAGTGATTTGATGATCGTGGCGGGAACGGTAACGCTGAAGATGGCGCCGGTGGTGAAACGCATCTATGACCAGATGCCCGATCCGAAGTGGGTGATCTCGATGGGCGCATGCTCGTCGGTAGGCGGCCCGTTCAATACCTATGCCGTGCTGCAGGGCGTGGACAAAATAGTCCCCACAGATGTGTATGTGATCGGCTGTCCGCCACGTCCGGAGAATCTCTTTTACGCGCTGCTAAAGCTGCAGGACAAGATCGATCAAATGACGTTGGCCAAAAAGCCCACCGAAGTGCGGCTGGATCAGAACATGGTGGAGAACTTCAAGCGGCAGGTCATGATTGCGCAGACGTTGCAACCCAAGTAGCTGTCAGCTTTCAGCCGTCAGCACTCAGCAAACCCATCTGACTGAATGCTGAGTGCTGAATGCTTACTAAACTGACCACGCAATCCGAACTTCCTCCTGAAGGCCAAGCCAGGGAAGTTCCTTGTGGGGATAAGGTCATCTGCGTTGCCAACGTGAACGGGACTATCGCTGCCATGGATAACGTTTGCTTGCACCGCGGCGGGCCGCTGGGGCAGGGCGTCATCGAAGGCAACAAGCTGGTTTGTCCGTGGCACGGATGGCAATGGGATCCGAAGACGGGCGAGGCGGTGCACAATCCTGGGGCTAAGGTTGCCGTGTATCCGATCAAGGTGGAAGGCGACGATGTGATGGTTGAGTTGTAGCAGTCTGCTCGACTCAAGAGCATGAGCCAGGTTACTCACTTCCTTACGGGATGGGTTTTCGCTAACTGCGCGCGCCTGGACCGCAGGGATCGGGCTCTGGTCACGCTGGCTTGCGTTGCAGCGGATGTAGACGGCTTGGGAATCGTTCTCGACAGTCTGGTGTTCGCTTTGGTGATCGCCGGTGTGTCAGTTATGCTCGCGCATCAGAGGTGGAAAACAGGGATTGCTGGCGTTTGTCAGTTTCCATCTGCATCTGGTTGAGGATCTCGCAGGCTCTCGCCGGCCCGACGGATACGAGTGGCCGATTCCTTATCTGAAGGCATTCTCTTCAGCATGGAGTCTGCCCTGGCAAGGACAGTGGGCACTTAACTCATGGCTAAATATTGCCATCACAGCTGCGCTGTTGTTGGCTACATTCTATCTGGCCTGGCGGCAGCGGATTCTCGCCGCTTGAAATGATTTCAGAGAAGGCAGACGCCACGTTCGTAGCGGCTCTGCGGCAACGCTTTCCGAGACATGAACAGGTCTGACTTTGCTATCCCAAATACTTCAAAAACTTTCCTGGCTGATTGTCGAAGCCTGGGAAGACCTGATTCAGCGCTTTGTTTCCCAAATGCTTGTAGACCGCTTCTCCTAGGACTTGGCGGAAGTCTGTGGTTACGGCCAGGTCGCGGCCTTCGTAGAGTTGGGATTGGTCGAGGCCGGGCCAGCGTCCGTAAACCTTGCCGCCTTTGACTGGGCCACCCATTACGAACATTACGTTGGCGTGGCCGTGGTCGGTGCCGCGGTTTCCGTTTTCGCGGGCGGTGCGGCCGAACTCAGACATGGTCACGACCACCGTATCTTCGGCCAAGTCGCCGAGATCGGTCCACAATGCGGCGAGGGATTGCGAGAACTCGTGTAGAACGTTCGCAATCTGGCCTTGGGTGCTGCCCTCGTTGACGTGATGGTCCCAGCCGCCAATGTCGGCGAATGCGACTTGCACTCCCAGGTTGGCTTTGATCAGTTGAGCGAGCTGTTTGAGGCTGTCGCCGAAGCGTCCGTTGGGATAGTCGGCGCGGGCGGCGGGCTTGTACTTCGTGGGGTCCGCGGCTTTCAGCATTTTTACTGCGTCGAAAGTTTCCTGTCCGGTGCCGTGCAGCACGGAATCGACCGAGTGCTCGTACATGGCTTCGAAGGTGTTGGCGTTGGGCGTGCCTTTGGGATTATTTCCTCCGACGCCGAAGTCGTTGATGTTGTTCATCGCGATTGCGGGCTCGCTGCCGGAAAGAATTCGCGGCAGGGAAGGCCCCAGGGCAATTGCGCGAAAAGCGGATTGGTCGGCCGCAGCGGGTGAAGGAAGAGAATGTAGGGACCGGTTCAGCCAGCCGTCTTCGGTCGTTTTCACGCCCGGTGTGCCGGATTCCATGAAGTCTTGCGCGTCGAAGTGCGAGCGGGTGGGGTCGGGCGAGCCGGCGGCGTGAACGATTGCCAGGTGGCGCTGCTTCCACAGCGGCTGGAACGGCGAGAGCGAAGGATGGAGTCCGAAGAATCCGTCGAGATCGAGGACCGCGTTGCGCGGAATGTTGATGGAGGGGCGCATGGCGTAATAGGCACGCTCGCCGTGGGGCACGACGATGTTGAGCCCGTCGGCTGCGCCACGCTGGAAGATGACGACCAGGCGCTTATTTTTTGCGCCGACGGACTCCGCGGAGTATGCGGCGCGAGTGAGAAATGATGGAATGGCGGCGGTGCCGATGACGGCTAGTCCGCCGTTTCTCAGAAACACCCGCCTTGTGATCGACATAAAGCAGCTCCTAGCTTTTGGCTCTTCGGTCATCTCTCCCCGCATTTGCAGGACTCATCACTCTGCGTAGCTAACGGCTAAAGGTCAATTGCCAACACCTATCTTCTTTGAAACTCCGGCGATCCTAATAGCAAGCCTGCGATCAAGCTGATGTTCGGTGGCCGCGCTGGATCGTCGAGCTTACGGCGGCTGATCTTTGAATCCTGAAGACGCGCAGCGATAACGTTGTCCGTCTGTTTCGAAACATCTCCTGAGAGGAGCGCGTTCTCCAGTGCTGCCAAGGCTTGCTGCGGATCGCTTCGGCCGGGCAATTGTTCGGAATCCACTTGCACTCCTTTTATCTTTCCTGAGGTCAGCGCCAAGGCAAAATTCATCCGGCCCAAAAGCGCGGAGGAGTTTACCCATGCATCTGCCTTCATGGAGTAGCCAGTTGGCGGTTGCATGGCGTAGAGCGGCATGCCCATATTTTGAAGCTGGTGCGCTATGGGCATGGCATCGGTGACTTCGGCGCCGCTGGCGCGCACGGCCGAGACTACGAATTCCAGTGGAGTTTTCACTTTGGCGCGGTACGCGTCCGGCGCCCAGAATTCGGGACAGTCCAACATCGTCTTGAGCACTTCGCGGATGTTGCCGTCTTTCTTTAAGAATGTTTGTGCCATGCGATCCACTAAGGATTGCGGCGGATCGTCAGAGACGAAGCGCATCGCCAGTTTGGTGGAAACGAATTTCGCAGTTGAAGGGTGGCGCGCGAGGATACGCAATACTTCCATGCCTTCCTTCTCACCTTTTGGTTTGATGCGGTGGCCGAGCACGAGCTTGTTTCCAGGCTCGTGGGTGCGCTCTTCGAAGGTGAAGCCGCCGCCTTGCTCGGGCTGCTTCAGCGTCCATCCGGTGAAGACGCGCGCTACTTCGGTGACATCTTGTTGGGTGTAGCCGCCATTGACGCCGAGAGTGTGCAGTTCCATCAACTCGCGGCCGTAGTTTTCGTTTAGGCCGTTGCGCTTGCCCTTGGATTGGCTGGTCTGGCCGTTGTTCCGGACCCGCCGCTTCCAGTCGTTATTGGCCCGCTTCGGAATGCCGTTGGCAACGTCGGAATTTGGTCCGACGCTCAGCCAGTTATCGAGATAGAACAACATGGCAGGACTCTGAGCGGTCGCGACCAGCAAGTCCTCAAATTTACCGAGAGCATGGGGGCGAATGACGTCGCGCTCATAGCTGGTGAGTAAATAGTGATCGGCGCCCTTGCCGATGAATACGTTGAAATGATTGAGCCAGAAGTCGGTCATCACTTCCTGCAACTGGCGATCGCTGTAGATGGCGCGCAGCAATTTGCCCTCGACGAGTTCGTTGGCGACGACCTGCTGCGGATAATTGAGCGCTTCGATGGTCTCGCGCTGCCGCGGATTCATTCCCTCCATGAACTCGTCCCGTTTGTCGCCTTGCAGAGAGCTGGCCATAACGCGCTGCTCTTCGGGCGACATCTTGAGGACAGCTTTCATGCGCTGATCCGGCGGCATGTCGAGTAGTTCCTCGACCTTCTGATTAGCGACGGCCCGCTCCTGCTGACGCCGCGCGCGGTCGTCGTCTGTGACCTTGTCAGGGCCGGCGACGGCGGTGTGCTGTTTGCGGTCTTCTTTGTTCTGATAACGTTCCAACTGCGCCTGGTAGACGGCGCGCTTCAGCGGATCGGATGGAAGCGATTGCTTTCCGTCGGCGACGGCTCTGATCATTTGCTCCGGGGGGAAGTTCTCAACAATCTCTCGCGTGTCCATGTGCAGGGTGCGAAGTGGAGAGAGACGAGCGTCGAGCGCGCTGTCATCAATCTTGTCGGGATGAAGTTGCTGATCGATCCATTTGTCCACGCCGATCGCCATGACGTGATCAACATCGCCGGGTCGCGGACCGAACGTCAGCCGGTTCAACGCATGCACGGCTCGTTTCTGCTGGTCCATCTGGGTGACGGCGGAGGTTGGGTTGTCTTTCTTGTTGCCGAGCGCCAGCTGTGCAGAGATGGCTAATCCCAGCAACGGGAGCAGAAGCGCGGGGCCGATTTGGATGCGTCCCAACTTCATATGGCACAGGCAGGTTGTTAGAATTATGAACCCGGAGCGAGGAAAAAGTTGCTGGCAAACGGGTTACGTTTGTGCACCTTTGTGGGCAGACGGGCGAGGACGCCCGTCCTACATCGTCCGTCCTACATCGAACGATCGGCCTTGATGATGACGGATGTGATGTCGTCGTCCTGGGGATCACCTTGCACGAACGTCGGAGTTGCCTGGTAGAGGCCATCCGCAAGGTTCGAAGCCGAATCCGGGTTGTGGGCCTGCACGTAGTCAAGCACCCGCAGGGACCCGAATTGATGCGCGTCAGGCTTGGTCGATTCTGTAAGTCCGTCGGTGAGGAACAGCACGATCTCTCCCTTGTCGAGAGGAATTGCGGGCCGCAGCGAAAACTTGCTTCCAGAAAACAGGCCGAGCGGTGGGCCAGTGCTGTCTAGGGTGCACTTCACTTCCCCCGACTCCACGAATACGAAACTTGGAACGTGGCCCGCACTGGCGTATGACAGACTGCGATGATCTGGATTCAAGCGAGCCAGAAAGAGGGTCACGAAATGGCCGTGTTCAAGGTCTTTCAGCAGCATCTGGTTAACCCGGGCCAGAATGTCATCGAGCTCCAACTGCATGGCAGCGAATCAGCGCACGTAAGCCCGGGTGAGTGCCATGACCAGTGCAGAGCCGAAGCCATGCCCTTGGCATCGGCTACGGCGATCAGAAGCGAACCATCCGCCATGAAGATGAAATCAAAATAGTCTCCTCCGGTTTCGTCGGCGGGATGCGCCGAACCGCCAATGTCGAAGCCCGATACCACGGGTGCGGCGGCATAGAAGCGCTGCTGAACATGGCGCGCGAGTTGCAACTGGAACTCCCGCTCCGGCTTTTTTTCTAAGCTCGGTGATGTCTTGTGAGACGGAAGCGAAGTGAGTGAGATGGCGGGATTCGTCAGGTATGGACGTGATGGTTTGCTGCGCCCAGAAGAGTTCACCGGTCTTCTTGCGATTAATTACCATTCCCTTGAAGGCGAGACCGTGAGTAAACTGAGCCCACATTTGCCGGTAGAATTCCGCGTCATGCAGACCCGACCTTAGAATTCGCGGAGTTTGCCGAGAGCTTCATCCCTGCTGTATCCGGTTGTGCCAAAACAATACAAGGAGAATAGGTGAAATACGGTGTAAACAGGGGGAATAACCTGGTGCCTGCTAAGTTAGGTAGAGCCGGCTGTGACTCATCTTATGGTGCAAGCCGGCGGCGAGTTGATCGATGTCGGCGGCTGCAATGTCGCCCACCATCCGATCTTGAAGGAAGGGCGTGCGGTTACTGCCGACGGTATCGCGGCGGACTTGCAGCAGCAACGCGTGGACAGCATTCGGGTCAAACTTTTGCGGAGTCAGGCGCACGATTTCGTTGAGCGTACTACCGAGCGAGAGGCGCTCACGGTAAGGGCGCTCGCTGGTCATGGCATCGAAGGTGTCGGCCAGGCCGACGATCCGCACTGGCATGGGCACATCCTCAAGCAGCAATCCGTCGGGATAGCCGGACCCGTCGCTGCGCTCGTGATGCCACCGTACGATCTCCGGAATGCGCGGCCACGGAAACTGGACGCCACTTACAATCTGATGCCCCACAATTGTGTGGTCCGCCATTTCGCGGAATTCTTCAGCATCCAAAGAAGTTGGTTTGCCAAAGAGACGCTTGTCTACGGCGACCTTACCGATATCGTGCAAGTAACCGGCGGAACGAAGGGCCGCAACCTCGGTGGGATCCATGTTCATGGATTCCCCGATGGCGGAAGAGTAACGTCCGACGCGCAGGGAGTGTCCGTGAATGTTGATATGTTTCACGTCAATAGCGGTCGCAAAGGCTTCCAGCGCGTTGTCGTAGAAGCCGTGCAGGGACGCCATGAGGCGCAGGTTTTCAGACACGCGCTGAGCCAGGGTCTGCGTGAGCGAATGATTATGGACGGCGAGGGCGACATAATGGCAGAGCAAGTCGAGTGCCTCGAGTTCACCGGCATCGTAGAGGCCATCACCGTCGCGACGGCCCAGGGCGATGAGGCCAACCAATTTACTGCCGACCTTCAGGGGAACAATGCACTTGAAGAGCTCAGGAGCTACGTTTCCGTTGGCGCTCAGATAAAGGTCGTAGGAGCCCGGGTCGAGAATCACCGGCTCGCGCGACGAAGTGAGAGCATGAACATGTCTGGGCAGCAGCGGGATCACCGCCGGTTCCGGCATCAAGCTAAAGCCTTCGGCGGTGATGGAAGTGAGTAGGGAAGGCCGGTCGCTATAGGTGAAGAGCGCGCCTTCGCGAGCGCCGCCAGCCTCAAGAGACGCCGACAACATGGCCCGCGCGGTCTGCGGAAACTCGCGCTCGGCGGTCATCTCCGGACCGAGATCGGAGAGAGTTTCAACCGTACGCAGCAAGCGCCGGAAATTGTCTTTTTGCAGTGCCACTGGGGGAGCAAAACCAGAGCAGAAAAAGAGTAACACGCACTCGGTTAACAAACTTGTTAGTTAGTTTGGTGCACAAACAGTGGGTCGCCAACGAGACTTGCGGTCACATTGACGTCACATTCTCGTCACACTAACGCGATGTTTTGTCGCGTATGGCCTTGAATGTCATCTCGTCCGCCAGGCTTCCAGTCTGCTTTTTCCACTGAAGGAACAGGTCTGAGTAGGTTGCGGTGATGTAGTCGCTGCGGGGAATTTGCAGAGCCCGAGCAGTTCGATCAATCCAGCGCGAAGGGCCTTCGATCTCGCCGAGGTTCCCGACCGGGGTTTCGTCCACGACCACGTGCCCCTTGCCGTCACTCCACTCGGCCCGGAATTTCTCGTAGCGAAAGGTTGGAGCAAAGCCCAGAGCGCGCAGGATAGCTTCCATCTTTGCGCCATCAGCGACTTTGGTCTCAGTTTCCACTCGCGTCTTGTGACGCCCCACCTTGCCTTTGGCCTTGTGGGTCAGCAGCCACTCGGGTCCATAGCGGCGCAGTCGAAGCAGTTCTCCGCGCTTGCGCAAGAGTTGGCCGGGCAGATCATAGAGTGTATTGATTTCGTGGGTACGAGGAGTAAGCAGGCGAAAGCCGGATTTTCGCAGCCGCCGGTTTAGCGCCCGTACATCGTCGACGCGAAACTTGATTTCGATTTCGTTACGCGTGGCCATTGGAAGTATTGAGAGGTTGAGAGTCCGCCCCTAGCCGAATGTTGGTAGCTTTACGAGATCGCTCTTGGGCACTGGCTCCAGCGGTTGACCTGCCTTCTTCCACGCCGCTACTCCGCCCACAAGGACGAACGCGTTGAATCCCTGTTCTCGCAGTTGCAGCGCCACCCGGGCGCTGGTCGCTTCGCGTGCTCAAGTACAGTACAGATAAATGTCCTTGTCCTTGGGCAGAATTTTGAGTTCCTCGGAGAGATTGTTGGGTTCGATGCGGATCGATCCTTTGATACGCTCCGCGTTGGCGTCGTAATATCCATGGCTGCGGACATCCAGTATTAAAATCTTGTCTTTTTCCTCCGAAACCAGCCTGGCCGCCAGTTCTTCCACTTGCGCTCGTGGCACAACGCGATACACCTTGTTCTTGTGGTAAAGCCAGACGCGATAAACGATGTACACAATAGCCGCTACGAAAAGTACTTCTTCAAATACGCGGCCGGCGGCCTGGAATCCGCGCGTGATTGCGGCCAGAAAGTCACGGAACAGAAATCCCATCCCGCCGTAGGCTAGGATATATAGCGACGCTCCCGCGGAGTCGAACCGGAAGAATTGCAACGGGCGCATTTTCATGCTGCCGGCCAGCGGCGGAGCCATGGTATTGACACCAGGAATAAACTTGGCGATCAATAGCGTCGTCTTCCCACGTTTGTAGAAAGATTCAGCCGAGCGCAAGACGCAAGACTCGGGATTGACGGACAGGCGGCACAAAAGACCCAGCAAGCGCCAGCCCATGTAGCCGCCGAGAATGAAGAGCAGGGTGTCTCCGATGAGCATCGCGCTCAAGGCGAGAAAGATGGCTTTGAATATACTTAAGCTGCCGGACGCAACCGCCGCGCCGCCGGCTACCAGCGCGACCGCGGCTGGAACTGGCAGTCCGATCGCCTCGGCCAGTACCATCATGAAGAGCAGAAGGTACCCGTGATGCGCGATTAGTAAAAGAATATTGCTCATCGTTGCCGTATTACTCGGGCCACTGTTCCGCCCGTTGTATCGAAGTCATTAGATCGAACGCTTGGTCAGGAGGATTCAAAGCCCCCAGATAAAGAACGATAATCGATATGCGAGCAAAAGCCAAAACTGACCGTCGCCCCATCAACCTACCCGGCCGTAAAGCGTCTCTGCCATTCAGCGACGCAGTGCTGGTAGGCAACACTCTTTACCTCTCCGGGCGGATCGGCATCGATCCCACGACCGGCTTGGCTCCTGAGGATGTCCAACAGGAACTTCGACTGCTATTGGACGGCTTCGAGGCTGTCCTCGCCGAGGCTGGCATGAACATGGATGACCTGGTCTGGGTACAAGTGTACTCGCCGGATGTTTCGCTCTGGGAGCACTTTAACGTCGCCTATGTGAAACGCTTCTCCAAAGAGTTGCCGGCGCGTGCGTTTATCGGTTCAGGACCGCTGTTGAAAGGCGGGAGATTCGAGATGCTTGGAGTGGCGGTTAAGAGCTCTTGAATCGAGAGGCCGTTGGCACGGTCAGGCGGAATGGCAGATCTTCTCAGCGTCCTCTGCGGATTTTCTCCGCGCACTCTGCGATTCAGGGTTTTCGTCGTAGTGATTGACAATTTTCCGAACCCGTCTTTCAGCACGACGACATGAAAGTTGATCAGGAGTCCCACTTGCAGCCCGAGCAACCTTAGGTGCGAAAGCACTTGAGCATGATCTACGGGATGCAGCGCTTCTTTGCATTTAAGTTCCACCACGACTCTGCTGTCTACCACGAGGTCGGCTCGAAACCCACATTCCAACTTTACAGTGCCGCAAATCAGGGGAACTGCTTTTTGCTGTTCGACGCGAAGGCCCATTTCTCGCAATTCGAATACGAGACGGGTTTCGTCTGCCGACTCCCGAAGACCAGGTCCCAGTCTTCGATGGATTCTAATGGCAGCTCCAATGATCTTTTCCGTGAGCTGGTTCGAATTTGTTGGATGGCTTCCTTGGGCCATTGCAGCGACCTTACTGGATGCATAACGGAAGATTAGGGGACTGTTGCGATGCGGTCAGTGATGGAGGTCACGATAAGCGGGAGCAGTTTCTGTGGATAACGACGCGACTGAAGGTTGCCGAGATCGGAAGGTCTTAAATCGCAGAGTTCGCGGAGAACCACCGCAGAGAGCGCAGAGAAGAACTTAGAAACTATTTTTCTCTTGCCACTACGAACTCCGGGGCCCACAGCAAAGCCCGTTTGATTTCGCTATCAGGAAAGCCGCAGATGGCATTTCGCGCCAGCCCCGCGTACTGGATGGCCCTGGCATTGGCAGCCTCGACGGAGCCGTAGCGGTTCAGGATCTCGAGGATTTCCCCGTGGGTCACGCCATCGAATGCCCGTTCGCGCACCACCCGGTCGATGCGCTCCCGCTCCTTCGCAGTGCACCGTTCGAGGGCATGGATCACGGCCATCGTCACCTTGCCCTCACGCAGATCGCTGGCCACCGGCTTGCCTAACACTTCCTCGGAAGCTGTCAGATCGAGCACGTCATCTACAATCTGAAATGCCATTCCCAGGTCCCGACCGTATTGCGCCAGGTTCTCTTCCTGCTCCGCGGTTGCCCCGCCCAGAATCGCGCCAATCCGCATACACACGGAGAACAGGCACGCGGTTTTGCGGAAGATGAGGTCGAAGTGCTCGTCTGAAGAAATCAGCTTGCCCAGTTTCTCCATCTGCAATAGTTCGCCTTCAACCATTTGCTGGGTCAGGTCGATGAGTGTATCCAGGATGCGGAAGTTACGTTCCTGCACCGCGATCTTGAAAGCCTGCATGTAGAGCCAATCGCCGGCCAGCACGCACTTGGAGTTTCCCCATTGCGTATTAGCAGCGGGACGACCGCGCCGGGTCTGGGCCTCATCGATGATGTCGTCGTGCACCAGCGTGGCGGTGTGAATGATTTCGACGACCGCGCCCAGTTTGATTGCGCCGCGTCCTCGGTAGTCGAAAAGCTTGGCTGACAGCAGTAATAGCATGGGACGAATGCGCTTGCCGCCACCGCCGCGGAGATACTCGCCGATTTCAGTGATCGCTTCGACGCCCGAGACAGTGTCCCGCCCGAACTCGCGCTCTATGGCCGAGAGATCGCCGCGAAGCAACTCGAAGATTTCTTTTCCGTTGACGGTAGCTGGCGTGCTCAATTGGTTTGTCCCCAAGCGTGAAGCCTCAATGTAAAACCACAGAGAACTCTAGTTTGTTCGGTAATTCGTAAACTGCGTATCGATGCCGAAATCCTGCCCGCGGAGCAGCGCGATGATTTCCTGCAAAGCGTCACGATCTTTCCCGCTTACTCTCACCAGATCACCCTGAATCGAAGCATTCACTTTCTTCTTGGAATCCTTGATGACCTTCACGATCTGGCGAGCTTTCTCGATGGGGATGCCCTGCTGCATCGTAATCTTCTGCTTAACTGTACCTCCAGCTGCGGGTTCGACGGGTCCATACGTCAGTCCCTTGAGGGACACGCCGCGTTTCACCAGCTTCTGCTGAAAGATCTCGGTGACAGCCTTCAGTTTGTATTCATCGACCGAATGCAAATTGATTGCGTCCTTTCCCTCGAGTTCGATGTTCGATTTCGAATCTTTCAGGTCGAAACGAGTGTGAATCTCCTTCAGCGCCTGCTGCATGGCGTTCGAGACTTCTTGCAGATCGAGCTTGCTCACAATGTCGAAAGTGTTCTCTGGCATGATATTTCGCTTCTAGTTAACAGATTACACAGCCCCAGCAAAAGATGCTCTTAACAAGCTAAATGGTGTTGCGGATTTCGTGAAGTGAAAAGAAGCGATAGAAGTTGTTCGCGGTGTGCAAGCCGAGATCTTCCGTCGAAAGACCGCGCAATTCGCCCAGTTGCCGCGCTACTTCTCTTACGAACGAGGGTTCGTTGCGCTTGCCGCGATGCGGCACGGGGGCGAGAAAGGGCGAATCGGTTTCAATCAGAATCCGATCGAGCGGCACTTGTTTTGCGGCCTCGCGAATCTGCTGCGCTTTGGCAAAGGTGAGGTTGCCGGCGAAGGAGATCATGAACGCCATATCGAGTGCCTGCTCGGCATGCGCCCAGGTTCCGGTGAAGCAGTGCAGGATCCCTCCCAGCCCACTCGCCGCCCAGTGTTCCTGTAACAACGTGAGGCAGTCGTGCCAAGCGTCGTCGGAGTTGTCAGAGGGCCGGCAGTGGATGACGACCGGCAGCTTAGCCGCGTGCGCCAGCTGCAGTTGCTTTAAGAATACTTGCTGTTGCACCTCCCGAGGCGAATGGTCATAGAAATAATCCAACCCAATCTCGCCCCAGGCGATGACCTTGGGCCGCTTTGCCAGTTGCACCATCTCCTCGAAATCGGCATGGCTGGCAAGCTTGGCCTCGTGCGGATGAATTCCAATGGTCGCATAAATGAACTCGTGCTGTTCGGCAAGCTGGATACCGCAGTCGAGAGACCCTGGGCCGGTTCCGCTCCCGATGGCCACAATCGTCTTAATCCCGGCTTCGCGGGCGCGAGCGATTACCTGCTCACGGTCAGCATCAAACTGCTCCATTTCGAGATGCGCGTGGGAATCGACGAAGATCGCTCGTTGGTCGTTAGTCATTGGTCGTTGGTCGTTAGGAGCAACTCGTGTGGTGACGGGCGTACTCGTCCGTCGGGGTCGGTTATCGAAGTCGAGAAGCTCGCTTTATTTCAGTCTGGTCCCGACCGGCACGTCTTCGAGGAAACCCGCCAGCACAGGCTTCCCGCCCTCCGGTGACGCGGCCACAATCATTCCGTTCGATTCCAGTCCCCGGAGTTTTCTGGGCGCGAGGTTCACCACGATTACAACCTTCCTCCCGATCAACAACTCCGGCGCATACGATTCGGCGATTCCCGCCACTACCTGCCGAACCTCTGTGCCCAAATCGACTTCCAGGCGGAGCAACTTATCTGCGCCTTTCACTTTCTCGGCGGCCTTCACTTCGCCCACGCGCAGTTCGACCTTCGCGAAATCATCGATGCTGATCTTGCCGTCGGGCACAGTCCCGGCAGGCTTCGCCGCAGACGCCGCAGGCGCCGGCGTGGCCTCGGGCAGAGTTGCCATCGCATGTGGTGCCGCGTCAGGTTGCGCTTCGGTCGTCGGTCCGCCTCGTTGCTGCTCCTCCATTTTCTGCATCCTTTCAATTGCGCTCTTGTCGGCGCGCGGGAATACGGGCTCAACATTACCCAGCTTCGTTCCCAGTTGAAGCTGTCCCCACTTCAACTCCGAGAGAGGAAACTTGCGAATGTCACCCAGGCCGAGCTGCGCCCAGATCCTCGATGTCGCGTCCGGAATTACCGGATGTGCCAATGCGGTCACGATGCGCAACGCTTCGGCGCTGGTGTACAGAATGGTCCCTAGGCGCGAGCGGCTTTCTTCATCCTGCTTTTCACCCAGCGCCCAAGGCTCATTGTCGACAATATATTTGTCCACGGCCGCCACCAGTCCCCACGCAACTTCCAGAGCACGGGAGAACTGGTATTGTTCAAACAGAGTGCCGCATTCAGCGATAACCTTACGAGCGCTTTCAGCGATGGCACTATCGCCCGCTTTTTGCGAGATCGCTGCCGAAGGATACGGCACTTCGCTGCGAAAATATCTTGCGATCATGGTTAGCGTGCGACTGGCGAGGTTGCCGAGTCCGTTAGCTAAGTCCGCGTTATAACGCTGCACCAGTGCGTCGAAAGAAAAAGATCCGTCCTGACCGAACACAACTTCACGCAGCAGGAAGTAGCGCAGGGCGTCGGCGCCGAGTACATCGAGAATCGTCTCAGTCCGCACGATATTTCCGCGCGACTTCGACATTTTGCTTTCCTCGAACAGCAGCCAGCCGTGCGCCATGATGCTCTTGGGCTGAGGAAGCCCTGCCGCCATCAGAAACGCAGGCCAATACACACAGTGGAACCGAACGATTTCCTTCCCGATCATGTGCAAATCGGCCGGCCAGTATTTCTGAAATGCTTCCTGAGCGCCTTTGTGAGACGATCCGTACCCAATTGCCGTGATGTAGTTTGCCAGCGCGTCCAGCCACACGTAGATCACGTGTTTGGGATCGTCCGGCACCGGAATGCCCCAGGAAAACGTGGAGCGGCTGATGGACTGATCACGCAGGCCGGAGCGCACGAACGACATGACCTCATTCCGCCTGGTCTCGGGGCGAATGAAGTCGGGTTGCTCGGTGTACAGTTGCAGCAACTTGTCCTGAAACGCCGAAAGTCTGAAGAAGTAATTCTCTTCCTTTACCGTTTCCGTCGGACGTCCGCACTCCGGGCATGGGGCGCCAGCTCCCACCGCATCCACGTAGAGTTCGTCGAATACGCAATACTGGCCTGTATAGGTGCCCTTGTAGATGTGGCCGTTGTCACGAATGCGCCGGAAGAGTTCCTGCATGCGCTTAATGTGGCGCTCCTCGGTGGTGCGGATGAAGTCGTCGTTGGTGATTCCCATCCGCGCCCACAATGCCCGAAACTGCGCCGAAACTTCGTCGGTAAATTGTTGCGGTGTTTTGCCCGCAGCTTGCGCAGCGCGCTCAATCTTTTGCCCGTGCTCGTCGGTGCCAGTGAGGAAATATGTGTCTGCACCGAGCATCCGTTGCCGGCGTGCAATCGCGTCGCAGGCAATCGTGGTGTAAGCATGACCGATGTGTGGTCGCGCATTTACGTAATAAATCGGCGTCGTGATATAGAACTTTTTGTTCATTTGTGCATTTCAGGCGACTAAGGAACACGAAGGAATCCCATTCTAACGCCTCCCCTTGTGAACCTTCGTGCCCTTTGTGGTTGATGACTCTTTCAACGTTGGCGGTTCATATAAAGCTGCAGCGCTTCCTGCATGACACTCTTCAACGGTATATGCCGCTCAGTCGCGATGCGGCGGCAGTCCTCGTATTCCGGAGCATAATTCGTTACTGTGCCTTTTATGCTTGCTACCTTCAATCGCACATCGCCCCAGCGGGTCGCTACGGTTACCCATTCTCGCGCGAGCGTCTGACGCTTCTCCTCGCGCTGCCGCACGCCCAGAGTGGTTGTCTCCGTGAAAATCAGGTGCGTGAATTTGGAAGCGTCCTCGGGCCGACACAGGACTGTCAGCAGCATCCCCGGCCGATTCTTCTTCATTTGAACGGGCACGCCAAAAGCGTCCAGCGCGCCCTCCTCGAGCAGGCGATCCATCACATAGCCGAAGACTTGCGGATTCAAATCGTCGATATTCGCCTCGAGTACGGTGACTGTGTCCGTGGGGATTTCGGCCGGGAGTTCCGGCTGGGCTTGGCCGATCGTGAGCCGTACAACATTCGCGTGTCCCGCAAGGTCACGGGTCCCCGCTCCGTAGCCGGTCCTCTCGACCTTCATCGACGGAAATGGCGCGAACCGTTTTGCGAGCGTTTTGACGATTGCGGCCCCGGTTGGCGTGACCAGTTCGTACTGAATGCCAGACGAATAGATTGGCGCATCTTTCAACAATTCCAGCGTTGCCGGTGCCGGCACTGGCAAGGTTCCGTGGGCGCACTTCACTGCGCCTCCGCCAACATTCACGGGCGAACAGACGGTTTCGTCGACGCCCAGCGCCTCGGCGCCAACCGCGGCGCAGACAATATCGACCATCGCATCGACTGCCCCGACTTCATGAAAGTGAATCTTCTCGATATTTGTGTCGTGAATCTTGGCTTCTGCGCCACCAAGCGCTTCGAAAATAGCCATAGCAGTCTTTTTCGCGTCTTCGTTGATTGCCGCCTTGCAGATAATGCTGCGAATCTCATTCAGCCCGCGGCCCTGTTCATGCGAATGGCTGTGATTGTGTTCGTCTTCATGTGAGCGTCGCTTGATCTCAACGGGGCTTTGCAAGCCGTAATTGTGTTCCAACAGCGCAACCGGTTCCCGCTGGTGAGTATGAGAGTGCCCGTGCTCGTCGTGTCCGTGATCATGTAGATGAGAATGGGCAGTATCGTCGGGGCTAGGGTGGGCGTGTCCCGACTGTTCCGGGTGCTGCTGCCAGATCTCGCGCGGTAAATCCTTCTCACCGTTCGAATACACATCGACCTTGATCGCGCTTATGCTGTTGCGCTGAACCCGAGAAATCTCCAGCCTCGCCCCGATGTTCAACGCGGCAACCGTTTCTTCCAAGAGTTGCCGGGGAACGCCGGCATCGACCAGCGCGCCCAGAAACATGTCGCCGCTCACGCCGGAAAAACAGTCGAGGTAGGCTATACGCATAAGGCTTGTCGTTGGTGCTTGGTCGTTGGTCTTTGGTCTTGGGTCGTTGGCCAAAAACCTGCTAAGTGGAACTAACAGCCAACGACGAACGACCCAGAGCCCTACGACTGATTTTCATCATAGGGAAGCCTGCCCACTCCGTCAAACCGCTGCGCCGCACGCCCTCTGCTACAATCACTATTTTCATCGACCGCCTAGAGGGACTCTTGTATCGTCATCTGGAACGCCGGCTTGCCCAGCAAATTCGCGACTTCTTGCAAAGCAACTACGGTCTCGATTTGCAAAAGATTGTCATCGAGCAGCCGCCTCGCGTTGAACTTGGCGAATATGCGCTCCCGCTCGCCTTTGAGTTGGCCAAGAAGCTGCGCAAACCGCCCCGGAAGATTGCGGAAGAGATCGTTGCTGGCATCGGACCGATTGAAGGTTTTGAGAAGCTGGAGCTCGCCGGTGCTGGCTACATCAATGCCCGCGTTAAGCGCGAGGTCCTCGCTGGCGCGCTCGCGGCCGATGAGGAACCGAAGGCCGACGTCCCAACGGGCAAAGTTCTGGTCGAGCACTCCAGCATTAATCCGAACAAGGCTGCGCACATTGGACATCTCCGCAACGCCATCCTCGGAGACACATTTGTTCGCCTACTGCATTTTGCGGGCAGGGAAGTGGATGTCCAGAATTACATCGACAATACGGGAGTGCAGGTCGCAGACGTGATTGTTGGATTCTTGCGTTTGGAGAAAAAGTCGCGCGCCGAAATCGAAGAGCTAACCCGCCAGCCGCGTTTCGATTACTACTGTTGGGATTTGTACGCGCAAGTTTCCAGCTGGTACGAGCAGGACAAACAGAACCGCGATGCGCGGCAGCAGGTATTGCACGCCCTGGAGGAAGGTGGAAACGAGACCGCCGCGATCGCTGACTTGATTTCCACCGCCGTACTGCGCCGCCATCTCGAAACCATGGACCGGTTGGACATCGAATACGATTTCCTTCCGCGCGAGAGCGAAATCCTCCACCTGCACTTCTGGGATGCGGCTTTCACCAAGCTCAAGGACGCGGGTGTGCTTTCCTTCGAGACCGAGGGCAAGAATAAAGGCTGTTGGGTGATGCGGCGAGGAAAAGCAAGCGCAACCGACTCAGAGAACGCGGAGGTTGCTGAAGAAGACCAGAAAGTTATTGTGCGGTCGAACGGCACCGTGGGCTATGTCGGCAAAGACATCGCCTATCACTTGTGGAAGTTTGGCCTACTGGGGCGCGACTTCGGATACCGCAAGTTCTATCGCTATCCCAATAGTCATGACTGCTGGATTTCAACGACCAACGGCGAGCCCGATCATCCCCACTTTGGAGACGTGGCGGAGATTTACAACGTAATCGATGCCCGCCAAGCCGAAGCCCAGAACACCGTCATGGAAGCACTGCGCGGACTTGGTTACAACCAGCAGGCTGACCACTACACCCACTTTTCTTACGAAATGGTCGCGCTCACGCCGCGTTGTGCCGCCGAGTTAGGTTATCAGTTGTCCGACGGGGACAAGACGCGCTCCTATATTGAGGTTTCTGGTCGAAAGGGTTTCGGGGTAAAGGCCGACGATTTGATCGACAGGTTGATTGCTTCCGCAAAAAAGGAAGTCGATCCGCGCCACCCGCAATTAAGCGAAGCTGAGCGCATGACCATCGCGACGCAAATTGCGATTGGCGCGCTGCGCTATTTCATGTTGAAGTTCACCAAGCCCTCCGTGATTGCCTTCGATTTCAAGGAAGCGCTAAGTTTTGAAGGTGAGACCGGGCCGTACGCGCAGTATGCAGTAGTTCGCGCAAGCAACATTTTCCGCAAAGGCGGAATCGATCCGGACATGTTCTGTAGAGACGTAGCTAGCTATGTCTCTACAGACGACTTCGCGAAGTATCTGAACGCTGCGGACGGAAACGAAATCTGGGAGCTGTGGCTGGCGTCCTCGAAAACGTGCTACGTGATCGATCAGTGCATTGCAACTACTGAACCAGCTTATCTAGCCAAGCACGTCTTTCAGCTAGCGCAACTTTTCAATGCTTTTTACCACCGATACCCCATTCTTGCGGAGCCGGATGAGGTCCGTAAGAGGTTTCTATTCGCGACCGTCGCGGTGGTACGTCGCGAGCTGATCCGCGCATTGGCAGTGATGGGAATCGCCGTGCCATCAGCGATGTAAGAGAGATGCGGGCGAGTCGTCCGCCACCCAATGTTCTGTGTCTGCCTTAGCTTTGAAACTCTCTGGCAAACTCCACCAGGCTGCGTACCGCAATCCCGGATGGGCCTTTCGCGATCCACGGTTTATTCTCTTCCATCCATGCAGTGCCTGCGATGTCGAGGTGTAGCCATGGAGTATCCTCAGCAAACTCCTTCAGGAACATCGCCGCGTTCACGGCGCCGCCCCAACGGCCTCCGGAGTTGACGATATCCGCGATGTTCGACCGAATATTCTCCTTGTACTCCTCGTCGAGCGGGAGACGCCAAAACTTTTCGCCAGCTTTTTCCAGGGCATGGTGAAAGCGTTCGTACATTTTCTCGTCGTTGGCAAAGATCCCGGCGTTTACGTATCCGAGCGCGACTACAACCGCGCCCGTCAGAGTGGCGGCGTCGATCAGGTGCGTGCAGCCGAGTTGGCGGGCATAGCAAAGCCCATCAGCCAGCACCAGCCGGCCTTCGGCATCGGTATTGATAATCTCAATGGATTTGCCGGACATTGCGATCTGAATGTCGCCGGGCTTCTGGGCCTTGCCCGAAGGCATATTCTCAGTGGCGCAGACAATCGCAGTCACTCGTACTTTCGGCTTGAGCAGCGCGATAGCCCGCATCGCGCCGATCATGGCGGCGGCGCCAGCCATATCATATTTCATCTTTTCCATGCCATCGGCGGGCTTGATGGAGATGCCGCCGGTGTCAAACGTAACTCCCTTCCCAACCAGGCCTAGAACCGGAGTCGCGGGCGCATCCGCTGGCTCATGGCGCATAACGATCAGCGCGGGAGGTTCGTCCGATCCTTGGGCCACGCCCCAAAAAGCCCCCATCTTCAATTCTTTGATTTTGTCGGCGCCATACGCTTCGAACTTCAAGCCGACTTCCTGCGCCATCTTGCGGGCGCGCTCCGCCAGAATGGTTGGCGTCATGCGGTTGCTGGGCTCGTTCACCAAGTCGCGAGTGAAATTCTGCGACTCGCCTACGATGCGAGCTTCATCCATCGCCTTCTGGAGTCTGTCCTGGTCTCCACGCGCGACAACTGTGATGGAGTCAATCTTCTGCTCTTTCCGGTCGCTCTTGTACGTGTCGGGGTCGAAGTTACCGACGAAAGCTCCTTCCACAATCACCTTTACCGCTTCATCGCTCGTTATGTTTTCGGGAGCCAGAAAGGCGAAACTGCGAATCCCCTTTGGCTTGAAGAAGCGGACTGCTGCGCCGGCAAGCTTGCGCAACTCGGAGGCAGTAAAATTGTTAGCTATGCCGCCGCCCAGCAGCAGCAAGCGTTTTGCCTTCAGTTTCGCGGGATGATGCAGCAGCGTGGTTTCAAACATTTTGCCGGTGACTTCGCCGGTGCCTATCACGTCGGCCGCGACGTCTTTGATGGCAGCGTCGCTGGCTTGGACGCTGACTTCGGATTTATCTTTTGGGGCTTGGTCGAGAACCACCACGGCCAGGCATTCGATTTCGACTTCTGCGGGATTGGCAACAGAAAGGTTAGTCTTCATAGTTTTTGTGTGACTCCAGTATCGTCGGCGGCGGGGCAAAAGTGCAAGCGCAGTTTACTCGCAGATGACAGCAGAGTGTGAACGATTGCGGCGATCAATGCCCTGTAAGACTTCCGATCTAGATGGCACTAGCCAGGAGCTCTGATTAGTCCACAATACGGGCAGTTTGCTTGGGCTGGGAATTCAAGTGTTTGCCGCCTTTTTTCGCTCTCCGGCATCTTAAATAGAAAAGGCAGTTTAAGTAGTAGTTGAGTTTGAAAGGAGAACTCCATGAAGAAGGGTTGTCTGGTGCTTACGTTAGTTGCGATTGCCGGCCTGTTGGCCAGCGTGCAATTGGCTGCTGCTCAGGAAAGCGCATCCGCAACGGGACCTGCCGCAAACCTGGTGGTGACCGTGGAAGCCCGTCACGGCTCCAACATTCCCGACGTCACTCGCGACGATGTGATGGTGTATGAAGGTCGAGATCGCGACCGGGTGACTGGTTGGCTGCCCCTGCAGGGGGACCATGAGGGATTGGAATTCTTCATTATGCTCGACGATTCATCGAACGTCACCTTGGGCTCGCAATTGGAAGATGTCCGCCAGTTCATCAATGCGCAGCCTCCGACTACAAAGATCGGAGTCGCCTATATGGCGAATGGAATTGCGCAGGTCGTGCAGAATCTCACCAGTGACCACGCGCTGACGGCCAAAGCGTTACGCCTGCCTTTCGGAAACCCTGGCGCCTCCGCGAGTCCGTATTTTTCGCTGGGCGATTTGATCAAACGCTGGCCCGCAAGCGACGAACGACGTGAGGTTCTGATGATCACGGATGGCATCGACCGCTACTGGGGCAGCGGTCCGGACAACGCTTATGTCGACACGGTGATTGAACAAGCCCAACGCGCCGGGGTCATCGTTTATAGCATCTACACGCCAGGGGTGGGTCACTATGGCCACAGTTATTGGCGGACGTACTGGGGTCAGAATTATCTCTCTCAGCTTTCCGACGAGACTGGTGGCGAGAGCTATTACCTGATGGGTCCTGCTCCGCCAGTTTCGTTCGCTCCCTATATGGAGGACATAACGCGCAAGCTAAACCATCAGTACCTGCTGACCTTCATGGCTAAGCCGCAAAAAAAGGCTGGAATGCAGCGAGTGAAAGTTCACACCGAGGTTCCGAATGCGGAGCTGGTCAGCGCCGACAGAGTGTACGTTCCGGCTACGCCGCAGTAAATCAGATCCTTGGTTGACCTAACTCGGATCTGACCTACTCGGCGGCCGCCTGGGAGTATCTGCGGAAGAAACTATCTTGCTTCCACTGCGGCCGCTGAGGGTTCTGCGCGACTGAGACCATTAGCCCGCGAATCACTTCTTCATAGAGCGCGGCGGCTTGCAGATCCACGGGCTGATTCAAGTCGTCGGAAGGCGCGTGATAGCGCTGGGTGAGCCAGTCTTTGAAAATCTTCTGTTCCGGAGAACCGGGCGTGACTCCAACTCCCATCGCCAAGGCGGGAATTCCGTGCCGGATGAAATTGTATTGATCGCTTCGAATAAAGATATTTCGCTGTGGCTCCGGGTCGGGCTGCACGCTGATGCCATAAGCCTGCGCCACCTCACGGGCCGAATCACCAAGATCGGACTCCGCCAGCCCGAACACGGTGAGAACCTTAAGGGGAACAATGGGCAAGAACATGTCAACGTTGATATCGGCCACCATCGATTTGGCATCGACCGTGGGATGCGCAGCGAAATATTTTGAGCCCAGCAATCCTTTCTCCTCACCGGTGACAAATAAAAACAGAAGTGAGCGTTTGAGCTTCTCCGGCGACTTCTTTACCGAAGATGCCACGTCGAGCAATAAAGCACTTCCGGAAGCGTTGTCCATCGCGCCGTTGTAAATGCGATCCCCGTTGATCGGCTCGCCGATGCCCAGATGGTCGATGTGCGCGGAGAGAACCACATATTCGTTCTTGAGCTGGGGATCATTTCCCGGCAGTTTTGCGATTACATTGGCGGACTCGAGGTCTTTCTTTTCAAGCTTGGCTTTTGCTTCGATCGAAGCTGTCAGGGGGAAGCGTGGAAGCTGTTTGCGCTCCTTGGCCACACTCAGGATTTCGTCGAAGGTGTGTCCCGATCCCTCGAAAAGCTTTCCCGCACTCGCCGGATTGAAGATCACAGCAAGCTTCTCGCCTTGGGTTTCATTGAATTCCGGCCCAGCCAATACCATGCTGGGAAGCGTACGGTTTACCGACATACGAGACCATGGAATATCCATCGTCGCGGGATTGGCGATGCCAACGACTCCGACTACTCCGGCCTTGCGGAGAGTCTTCCAGCGTTCGGCGGCGGACTGATAGTGAGATCCGAGAGAGCCCGGAATGTCGGCCGGCAAACCGTTCAAGATGACTGCGACTTTCCCATTGAGATCGAGCCCCGCGAGATCGTCGTAGTTTTTCTCAGGGATGCTCAATCCGTATCCCACGAAGACCAGCGGCGCCTGTAGTTCGGGTGCAAGATCGACTCGCGTGCTGAAGTAAGCATCTTCGCCGAGGGTGAGCGGCTCAACTTTACCGTTGCGAACGAGGGCGAGGCTGGAATCCTTTTCAACGATTTGCCGGGATTCGAACTTCACCGGTTGGTAGAAACCGTCGGTTCCGGCGGGTTGAAGCCCTGCCACTTTTAGTTGATCGACGATGTACGCCTCGGCCCTCCGGAGGCCCGCGCTACCGGTCTCACGACCTTCCATATTGTCGTCTGCCAGAACCTTCACGTAGTCCCACCAGGTCTTGCCATCGAAGTGAGTCGGAGCCACTTGTGCGGAGAATGCGCAAACAGCAACCAACAAACTCGCTACGGGCAGAAGCTTTTTCAACATGGAACTCAGTTCCTCCGGTTTATCTTGGGCGCGTCGCATCAGACAAAAATCTTACCAGACCCTGCATTGATCGGCTCGCACCATGGGCGAGCCTTTCTTGCAGGCAAAAGCTTCCTGAAACTCGGGCATATTGGAGACGACATTGTTCACCCGGTATTTCGGTATGGAATGCGGGTTGGTGAGCACAAGGGTTCGCATGAATTCGGGGCGAACCTGCTCGCACCATGAGTAGGCGTAGGACACGAAGAACTTCTGCCGCGGTGTCCAGCCATCGCCTTCCTTGGCGTCCAGCGACTTGCCCTCCGCCTGCAGTTTACTGTTCACCGCCATAAACGCCAATCGCAGCCCGCCGTTATCTGCTGTGTCCTCGCCCTGGGTCAAGTGTCCGTTCTGCTTGACGCCGGCCTCCGGTATTTCCTCGGTATATTCGTTGGCGATGCACTCTCCACGTTGTTCGTAGGCTTTCGCGTCCTCTGGCGTCCACCAGTCACGCAGGTCCCCCTGTGCATCGAACTTGCGGCCTTCATCGTCGAAGCCGTGCGTGAGTTCGTGTCCGATCACCATGCCGATGGCGCCGTAGTTCACCGGGTCCTCCATCTTGCTGTCGAAATACGGCGGCTGCAGGATTCCAGCAGGGAAGTTGATGGTATTCAACTGCGGATCATAGTAAGCGTTGATGGTAGGCGGTGTCATGCCCCACTCCTCGCGGTCGACGGGTTTCCCAATCTTATCCAGTTGGCGGTGAAACTCGAACGCAGTCGCCTCGTGAACATTGTTCACATAGCTGTTGCGTACAATTTTCACCGCTGAGTAATCGCGCCAATGATCGGGATACCCAATCTTGTCCTCGATGGCGTGCAGCTTGACCTTCGCTTGCTCTTTGGTGGCCGGCTGCATCCAGTCAACACTGGTGATGTCCCGATCCATCGCGTGTTCAATGTCGTGCACCATCGCGACCGTACGCTGTTTGCTCTCGGGCGGAAAAGCCGCAGCTACGTATGCCTGTCCCAAGGCCATTCCCAGGTCGCGATCGGCAGCGCGTACGCAGCGACGCCAACGAGGCAGTTGTTGTTTTGCTCCGAGCAGGGTGTGGGAATAAAAATTCCAATTCTCATCGACAAAAGCCTTGCCCAGGTACGGCGCCGAACCGTGCACCAGGTGCCAGCGCAAGTACACTTTCCAATCATCCACCGAATACTTTTGGATGAGCGGTTCAAGGCCACGGAAGAATTGGGGCGAAGTCACGATGTAGTGGGGCGAAGAAGGCGGAGCCTCGACCACCTCGATGTAGTGCTTCCACTCGAACGAAGGGGTTAGCGCCTGCACTTGCTCCAAACTCATCGTGTTGTTCAGGTTCTTGGGATCACGGCGCGCGACATTGTCCATCTGCGCTTGTGCCATTGCGGTTTCTATTGCGATGATCGTCTTCGCATCGGCAGCTGCTTGTTCTGGGCTTTCTCCTGAAAGCGCGAACATCTTGCTGATGTGAGCCTCGTACTGGCTGCGGATTTCCTTCGATCTAGCATCGTCCTTTATATAAAAGTCACGGTTCGGCAATCCCAGTCCGCCCTGATCGATAGCGGCTACAACTTTGGTTGCGTCGTCAAAGTCCTGTTGTTGGCCGAAGCCAAGGAGCGCAGCACGAGTCTGATTATCATCGCCTTGCCAGGCGCCGGGAACGGCTTGATGGATATGGGCCACCTGATCGGCCAACTGCGACTTGTTCGCCATCTGAGCGATCCGCTCCAGTTCGGCTTTCAGATCGCGGGTTCCGGAAGACTCGATTCCTGATTCATCCATGCAGGCAGCCCAGTAGTCACCGATTTTCTGCTCATAGTCGGTGCGATTGCTGGTTTGCGCACCGGCCTTCTCGAGTGCTTCGCGCAAAATATTCTCATTCCAGTACTGCAACCCGCTGCCAGTTCCCCAAGCCACTTGATCCGCGGGGATGGGATTCGCTGCATTCCACTTGCTGCACGCATATTGGTAGAAGTCCTGGCAGGGATCGAGCGTCTTATCGACCTGGCTTATATCGAAGTGCTCAAGTTTAGGGGTGCTCTGTGACGTGGTTGCAATCTGCGCATTGGCACGAAAGATGCCGGACACAGAACAAAGTAGAACGACGACGATCGCTGTTGAGCTACGCATCATGATCTCCTGGGTTTGAGAACGTAGGATGTGAGGATGTATGGCTTAAAAACGGAAAAGCGGTCCGCGAAGGCGGAGTGCGAATCGATTTGGCTTGAGGCGTCGTACAAGTAGCAAATCTCTGCGCCAAGAAGTTTACCGCAGTTGTGGAACGAAGCGCTTGTCGGTAGGGATGAAACGGGTAAGAAATTAAGACAAAAAAATGGGAGCTTTGCCCACAGACGTAAGCTCCCTCACGTGGCTATCAGAACATGAACTAGCTGGCCGGGCTGATGTCTGAAACGTGAATGGTGCTGGTGTTGGTGTCGAGGCTTCCGCTTACCTTGACCTGCTGGCCTACGAACCGCTTCGCTTTCTGCTGATCATCCAACTGGTAGTTCATGTCGCTGGTCTTGAGCACATATTTGCCACCGGCCTTCACGACGGTTCCAGTAAAAGCTGTAGTTTGACTGGTCTGCATTGAGCTGGACGAATCCTGGGACGGCGAACTCGGTTGTGTTGAACCTTGCTGATCCGCAGTCGGTTGCTGTGTATTCTGCGTGTCCGAGGATGGTTGCTGGGCGCTGGGCTGGGCTGACTGATCTTGTTGGGCAAAGCCTACAGCGGAGAGTGCCATCGCTAGCGCCATTGTGGCCATCACCGTCATCAATTTCTTCATTTCTCATTCCTCCGGATTTGATTACGTTCCTGCGGGCCTTGCTAGAGCAAGCGCTGTGCCGATTTTCTAAACCTCGCAATCCCAGCCACATAGCGCGACGCGCACACGGCTGCTCCACGGGGACGGGGGGTATTTCCCGATGGACATGAAAGTTATTCGTACAGGAAAGACCGTAGGTAGGCCTTAGGGGTGCAATTTGAGGGCGTCGTTTTAGTGAACCTGCGTCACCCGAGCCAGGGCGTTCTTCAACTCGTCAGGTTTAAAGCCAAAGGGTCCGGGCTTGCTCTTGTATGCCACGCGGCCGGCGGCGTCGATCAAGTAAAGCCGATCCGGCCAGCCAGTATACGCCTGTTCGGTCGAGTTGCCGAATTCATCGAGCACGGCGGGGATCTGTATCCCTAGTTTTCTCACGCATGCTCCGGCGACGAGTGCGCGTTCCTCTTCGCTTTTTGGGCTGGCAAAAACAACATTGTCTTTGACATTGCTCTGCATCTGCCAAACATCGCTGGGGTGTGCCTCGGTGATGTAGACGACCAGGAATGCGACTCTCCCGGTGTACTGCTCGTAGAGCTTGTTAAGGGCAGGAACCTCCCGCCGGAACGGTGGTCAAGTGTAGCTTCCGAATACGAGGACGACCGGCTGTCGTTGAGCGGTAAGCCCTGACAACTGGATCTGCGCGCTCTTATCCAGCTTCGTCAGCGAAAAGTCAGGCGCGGGATCGCCCACTTGCAGCCTGCCAGCACGGGCCCGTGTCCACAACGTTTCAAATGGAAGCACGAGAAACGCGACCGGACCAGGTATCTTGGCCATGAAACGGGCAAAGGTCTCGGGCGATTGTCGCATTATCGCCAACAGCCCGCCGCAGGCGAACACCCACAGTAAGGCGATCACGATAAACGTCGTGACCAAGACATGTCTCGTCTTACGCTTTGTGTTCAAAGGTCGTTCTGCGCACTTCTTTCGACATTCGTTGCCTGCACAAGAGCTACGCGATTATAGGGACTGCGCCCAGTAGGTCAATAATATAAAAGGAGTAGCTGGATATGACCGCGGAGGTTCTCAAGAGTACGACGCTGGAACTCAGCGTGTCCGCGTTATATCCTCGGATCGTGCTTCGCCCGCTCGCTTCTGGCCGGTCCCCAACTCCCGGTTTATTCCTGGGACTCATCATCACTCTCGCCGCAGTGGTCGCCTATTCCTGGTATATCACGGTGCAGATTTCGGGTCTTCGCGCGCTGCAAAACGATCTTGCCGGCCGGAACCGCAAAGACTCGCTTCAACTTTTGCGCATCCAGAACGATTTGAACTCCCTGGCGCTGGCCATGCGCGACATGCTCGACAACGACGAACCGTACCCTCTTACCGCTTGGTCAGCACAGTTCCAACGCATCCGCGCGGACTTGGACGACGCCCTCAAACTGGAGGAGCAAGTCGCGGTCGCCGAGCGCACGCCTGACCAAAGACAGTTCCTCGGCAACTCGATCGCTCAATTCTGGGACGCCGTCGACCGCATCTTCGCGCTTGCTCGCGACGGCAAAGAGAACGATGCACGCACCCAGATTCGGGTGTCGTTACAGGCCCGTCAAGCGGCTCTGAGCACGGCAGTCGCTCGCTTGCTCGTCCAAAATAATGAAAGCGAGGAACAGGTGGCGCTGCGCATCGGGCGGATCTATGATCGCGTGCAGCGGCAGGTATACATATTTTGTGCGGCGATCTTGAGCGCGATTCTGCTCACCAGCCTGTATCTGATCCAATCCAACCGCCGGCTGTTCGCGCGACTCGCGAGTCTGTCTGCGCTGCGCAGCGAACTGGCGCAGAAACTGATCTCAACCCAGGAATCCACGCTGCTGCATATATCGCGTGAGCTTCACGATGAATTTGGACAGATCCTGACTGCGATTGGCTCCATGTTGAGCCGCGCGCGAAATCATGTCCCAGAAGACTCGCCGCTGCGTGCTGAACTACGCGAAGTCTCTGAGATCGCGCAGTCTACGCTCGAAAAGGTCCGCAGCCTCTCGCAGGCGCTGCACCCGGTCATGCTGGATGAATCCGGCCTCGAGAGTACGATCGACTGGTACATTCCGGTGGTGGAAAGGCAGACCGGAATTGAAATATCCTACAAGAAATCAGGAATGCCCTTTCCGGTCGACGGCAGCGTTGGCGTTCATATTTACCGCATCCTGCAGGAGGCTTTGAACAACCTAGCCCGCCATTCTGGAACTCGCCAGGCGTGGGTGCGGCTTCGTTTCCTGGCGCATGCTTTGGAGCTTGAAGTTGAAGACCACGGCACGGGATTTGTGGAAAGTTCAGCAAGGTCGGGCATTGGGCTTGTGGCGATGCGCGAGCGCGCGGAGTTGTTGAGCGGGAGCATCGACTTTCTCAAGCCGGCGGAGGGTGGAACATTGGTTCGTCTAAGAGTCCCAATCGAAAAAGCGGAGCCGCATGTCCAATAAGATTTCTATCCTGCTGGTCGATGACCACAGCCTGGTGCGTCGCGGGTTTCGACGCCTCCTCGAGGACGCACGCGACATTACGGTGGTCGGGGAAGCCAGCGAGGGCGCGGAAGCGATTCGACTGGCTGAGCAGTTGCGCCCGCAAGTCATCGTGATGGACTGCGCGCTTCCGGGTATGAGCGGATTGGACGCGGCCCGGCGCATCCTGCAGAAGTTTCCGGATACCGCGATCTTGATGCTGAGCATGCATTCTGAAGACACCTGGGTCAATCAGGCGATGGATGCCGGCGCCCGGGGCTACATCTTGAAGAGCGCGGTTGACATGGAGTTAGTCACGGCCATCCGCCGGGTTGTCGCAGGCGAGGTCGTACTCGATCCGCAGTTGTCTCGCGCCACCACGTTGAAGGGCGAGCGGAATTCCGGACTCACCGTGCGTGAACTTGAGGTGTTGCAACTGATCGTCGCCGGCAAGTCGAACAAGGAAATTGCAGCCGATCTCGATCTCAGCGCCAACACGGTAGCCGTTCACCGCGCCAACATTATGGATGCGCTCGGAATCCACAAAACCGCCGATCTCGTTGTCTACGCCATTCGCAGCGGCCTGGTGAACATTCGGTGAACCGCCGATCTTTCTTGCGCGGGCTCGCCAGTGCTGCTTCCATTTCGGTTCTGCCATTGGAGTTGTTCGCTGGGACCACGCCGGAAAGCTTCAATCCAGGCTTCCGCCTCGTCAACGTTACTAGCTCAGCCGGCATTCAATTTCGGCACAACAGTGGCGCGTACGGAGGCAAGCTTCTTCCCGAAACGCTCGGCTCGGGCTGCGCCTTCCTCGACTACGATCGCGACGGCTGGCAAGACATTCTCCTTATTAACGGTATGGACTGGCCCGACCATAAGCGCCAAACCTCCACGCTGCGGCTCTACCACAACAACCGCGACGGTACTTTTACCGACGTAACCCACAAGGCCGGTCTCGATGTAGAGATGTACGGAATGGGCGTCGCCGTTGGCGATTACAACAATGACGGTTTTCCCGACATCCTGATTACCTGTGTTGGACAGAACCGGCTTTTCAAAAATAGCGGGAAGGGAACTTTCGTCGACGTTACCAACTCCAGCGGTCTCGGCCACCGGCAAGCCCTTAGCACGTCCGCGCTGTGGTTTGATTTTGACCGTGACGGCCGGCTTGACTTGTTCGTCTGCAATTACGTGAAGTGGTCGCCCGAGCACGATGTGTTTTGCAGTCTGGATGGCAAGCATAAGTCCTACTGCACGCCCGAGGCTTACCGCGGAGAAACCTGCTGGCTGTTCCACAATCGCGGCGACGGAACATTTGAAGATGTCACGGCGACCAGCGGCATTTTCGATAGCAGTTCGAAGTCGCTCGGAGTGGCTATGCTCGACTACGACCAGGACGGCTGGCCCGATCTGCTGGTAGCGAACGACACGCAGCCCAACAAACTTTATCGCAACGCGCACAATGGCACATTCAAAGATGTCGCGGTTGAGGCGGGCATCGCTTTCAGTGCCGACGGTAAAGCACGCGCGGGAATGGGTGTCGACGCAGCCGATTTCGATAACTCAGGTGCTGCCGGCGTGGCAATCACGAATTTTGACAACGAAATGATC
Source organism: uncultured Acidobacteriota bacterium (assembly GCA_963838905.1). GTDB lineage: Bacteria > Acidobacteriota > Terriglobia > Terriglobales > Acidobacteriaceae > JABDBE01. The sequence goes on along the minus strand of CAWITE010000006.1, from coordinate 572,849 downwards.
GGGCTGTATCGAGCCCTCGGCAATGGCACGTATGAGGATATCGCGACTCAGGCTGGTGTCGGACTTCCTTCAAAAACAACGCTGGGATTCGGTTGCATGTTCCTCGATGCCAATCTCGATGGTGCACTGGACCTGGCCGCAGCCAACGGCCACATTGACGACACCGTGCGCAGCATTCGCGGCAATGTCGGATATGCTCAACCGCCGCAACTTTTTCTGAACAATTTTGTCAACCAGGGGAAGCGGACCTTCCGCGATGTAACTTCGGAGATCGGCGACGCATTCGGTCAGCCCAAAGTCGGACGCGGCCTCGCCTGCGGCGACTTTGATCGCGATGGTGATCTCGACATTCTGATCACGACCAACAATGGCCCAGCCTATCTGTATCGCAACGACCAACTCGCTGGAAACCGAAGTATCCGTTTTCACCTGGTGGGCAAGCAATCGAATCGGGACGCAATCGGCGCGACGGTACGGATCTACCACGAGGGCGTGACGCAATCGCGCCTGGTCAAGAGTGGATCGAGCTATCTGTCACAATCCGAACTTCCCGTTACTTTCGGCCTGGGAAAACGCGACAAGATCGAACGCGTGGTCGTCCAGTGGCCCAACGGAAGAACCGAAGAATACAAGAACCTCGCAGCGGGCAAAGCCTATGAGTGCGTGGAGAGCGAAGGAATCAAACCTACTACGGGCTTTTGAAAGGGCTTGTCTGACGCTGAGCTTTCCGGCATCGATCGATGGAGACTTGGCTGGCGGTTGAATCGGTGGTCTACTGAATGGGTCTTTCTCATACCAAGAAATGAAGTCTCTAAACGGAGAGATGCCATGGACCTTCGGAATGTTCTCGTAAAGTTAGCACTCCCGCTTGCACTTCTTGCTGTTGCTTTCGCGGCCAGCGGCAACGGAAAACTGGACACAATCAAAGGTTACGTCCTCGACTCTGCTTGCGCTTTCACCAAGAATCTCAAGAAGCCAATAAGCCCCGAATGTGCAGTCGCATGCGCGAAAGCCGGCTCGCCGCTAGTAATTCTGTCCGACGAGGGGAACATTTACTGGCCCATCTCGGACGCGACGCCCTCATCCGGTCAGAACGAGAGACTCCTTCCATTTGCCGGCCAGAAGGTCACCGCCACAGGAAGGATTTTCGCGCGGGGTGGTTCGCACGCCCTGGTCATCGACAAGATCGAGCCCGCCTCAAGCTCCAAATAGATAAAGGATCTTAGTTTCAGGAGATGATGAATGGTGAGGATGAGCGTAGTGGCAAACGTAATGCTCGTTGTTTCCATCGCAACGATCTTTGAATCCGGTTTACAAGCAGAGGCGAAATCGAAAATGCAAAAGCAATCGTTTGGCAAGACCGAAGATGGGCAACCGGTGGATCTCTACATCCTGACCAACAGGAATGGCATGGAAGCGGCAATCACCAACTACGGAGGCACCGTTGTCTCTCTGAAGGTTGCCGACCGGAACGGCAAGTTCGAGGACGTCGTACTCGGCTACGATAATCTCGACGGCTACGCGACCGGCAAAGCCTATATCGGCGCGACGGTTGGACGCTATGCGAACCGAATCGCACACGCCACGTTCACCCTCGACGGCGTTACTTATACTCTAGCGAAGAATGATGGCGACAACCACCTCCACGGCGGCTTCAACCAGCGTGTTTGGACTGCGAAAGACGTTTCCAGCAGCGCCGGGCAGGCGCTCGAATTAACCTATTTGAGTAAGGATGGAGAGGAAGGCTTTCCGGGAACCCTGCCGGTCAAAGTCGTGTACACGCTCACGGATCAGAACGAACTCAAAATCGATTACAGCACGACGACCGACAAAGACACCGTGCTCAACCTGACCAATCACGCCTACTTCAACCTCGCCGGCCAAGGCAACGGAGACATTCTGCAACAGCAGATCATGATTCGGGCGGATCGATTCACTCCGATTGACGCAGTTTCGATTCCCACGGGAGAACTGCGAAGCGTCAAAGGAACCGCGTTCGACTTCGCGAGTTCAACCGCAATCGGCGCCCGCATCGACCAGGACGATCAGCAACTAAAATTAGGAAGAGGCTACGATCACAATTGGGTACTGAACAACGCAACCCCAGGATCGTTGTTTCTCGCAGCGCAAGCCTACGATCCGCATTCTGGGCGGGTGCTAGAAGTGTTGACCACGGAGCCGGGCATCCAGCTCTACACTGGGAATTTCCTGGACGGTATTCATGGAAAGGATGGCAAGGTCTATAACCGCCGCTACGCGTTCTGCCTCGAAACGCAGCATTTCCCGGACTCCCCGAATCATCCCAACTTTCCATCCACCGTACTCAAGCCCGGGCAGCATTTTCAGTCCACCACTGTGTACCAGTTCTCGACCAAGTAGTCTGTTGTCATTAGGAACTCACGGCTTGGCGATCAGCGGTTGCGGTTTCCGGTTATGGCGCGTAGCAGCGGAGATGAACTCGACCTTCGCCAGTCATTTCAGTTTCACAAACAGCAAGACGAAGATAGCCCAGACTCCAACCGTCATGGGGAACTGGGCCGCTTGTGCTTCCTGCAATGAGCCTCCTCGTGGAAGGGCAAGGGAGAGGAAGAACATTGCTACCGCGGTGGCTATTCCGAGGATCAGTTTGCTTTTCCAGGTCATCGTCGTTTTCCCTCGCGTTCTGGTTTCGCCTTTTTGAGCTACTGAAATCTTCGTAGAGCAGTAGCGCACATTCTACGCCGGAACCGAATTGCAATGTGATATTGGAACTGGTTCGTGCGGCTCGATCCGTTTTTCCCCCACTGAGATCGGCCTCTTCCTGTGGCTGCCGCGAAAGTTCGCAAACAATCTCTTAACAATAAAGTGACAACTGCACGGCATCCCGAATGTAGCCGGCGCGTCCAACCACGTGTACGAGTTTGGTGCGGTTTTTCGAGCGTGAGCCGGGAGATGCGGGTAACCCTGATTGCAACTTGGAAAGCACGGTCGGCAGGAACACAATGCGAAGGAGAAGAGCCATGTGGATGAGGTCATGCGCAGTTTGTAAGGCACTTTTGACCAAGCTCCGGTTGAGCAAGTCCGTCCGCTGTCAATGCGGGTGGGAGTGGTAGAGCGGATCGACTGGAGAGGCGGTTGCGAGCGCCGGCTGATTAAAAACAGAAACGAAGGAGATGTTTGTGGCTAAAGTAATTGAGTTCTACGTACCGAATAATTTTCGAAGAAGAGCGAAATGGGTTTCGCCGGAACAGCGTGGGAAGATTCTCGCGTTCGGTTCCGCGAACTCACTTGCTGCGCCAGCCGGGACTGGCACCGGCGCAAGCGATTTTCTTAATAACACTACCCTGGAGAAGATTGTTCTCTCCTAGTGGCGCGGCCCCCGCCGCCGCTGGTCGCGACAGTTGACGCTTCGGGCGCAATAACATCGGCTCGCGTCCGCCGCGAATCTGGTTATTGCGAGCGACTGGCAAACCTGGCAAACCCCAAGAGCTTGCAAGCGCTTCGCTTTCGTGCAAGAATCGCGCTTCCATCTGATGTTACTTCCCAGAGTGTGATCCCCGGGCCAGGCCAGCCTGCCAAGATGGGTTCTTGCGCAGTGCCTAAATCTTTGAATGTCAACCATCGAGGTGGCCAATGAGCGAGCAGCAAGGGACGAAAACGGGTAGCAAAACCGGGTTCCTCCGGGGCAAGAGCGTGATCGCGGCCGTTGCGTTGCTCGTAGCGTTGGTCGCGTGCGCGACAGCGGTTCTGATCTTCGCGGTACACAACAGCCTGCAGGTACCGAAGATCGAACGACCCAAAGAGGTCGTCTGGCTGCCGCAGAACTGGACCGAAGACCAGCGCCGCCGTTATTACCACACCGCGCAGGGAAGCGAACTCCTCCCCTACGCCTGGTTTCTGGCGCTGGAGCAGCCGCGTTTCAGTCTTAGCGGCGCGCCTCCGTTCCAAGACGATCGCTACTTACAGGGCTTCGGTTTTATCCCGGACCAAGTCTCCGAGCAGAATCCCGACGCCCTGCCGGTCGGATTTACCCGCGATGATGGTTTCGTCGATCCTTACACCGGACAGAAACTCGCGGTGCTGGGAATCAGTTGTGCCGCGTGTCACACCGGCGAACTTTTCTACGGCGGGAAGGCAATCAGGATCGATGCGGGCCCATCGCTGATCAATCTGCAGAAGTTTACCGAGGGGCTCGGCCTCGCAGTGACCTGGACTTATTACGATCCGCTACGCTTCCACAGATTCGCCGGCCGCGTGCTTGGTCCCAACCACCCGCACGCCGATCAGGTTCAGCTGCGGCAGGCACTCAAGTATTATCTCGATACGACTTTCACCGAGTTCAAAGCAACCCTTCATCTGTTTCCCACTCCCGAGGGTTACGGCCGCACCGACGCGCTGGCTCGAATTGGCAACTTCGTTTTCGGAACGGAATTGAACAATAACAAGAATCTCATCGCGGGGAATGCCCCCGTGAACTACCCGCCGATCTGGGATGCATCTTGGATGGATTGGGTCCAGTACAACGGCTCCATCCAACAGCCCATGGGCAGGAATGTCGGCGAAGCGCTGGGCGTGCGTTCACGCATCAACCTTCTAGGTTATCCCGGATTGCAGTTCCAGAACACGATTCGGGTGGAGAACCTGCACGAGATCGAGACTCTGCTGGGTGGTTCCGAGCCGGGCAAAGGTGTCTGGTCTCCAAAGTGGCCGGAAGAAATATTGGGAAAGATTGATCAAGGGACGGCAGCCAAGGGCGAACAACTCTACAATCAACTCTGCCTGCACTGCCACCAGCCCCCAATGAATTCAGAAGACGGCCGCAAGCCAGAGCACTGGACGAACTTCACCGACAGCCAAGGCAGACAGTTCTTCAAAGTAACCATGATTCCTCTGGCGGAAATCGGAACTGATCCGAAGGAAGCTCAGAACTTTCATGACCGGAAGGCCGACAGCGGGCCTCTGGGCAAGGGCACGATCTCAGCCGGTGACGGCCTGACATTGATTACGCAAAGAGTGATCGAGCAAGCCTACGCGCAGCTCAACCTAACGCCTGAGCAACAGGAACAATGGAACGGATACCGGAAAAACGAGCTTCGGGAACCGCTGGCCTACAAGGCGCGCCCGCACAACGGAATTTGGGCGACGCCTCCGTATCTTCACAATGGTTCGGTGCCCAACCTGTTTGAATTGCTCTCACCGATTTCGGAACGATCCAAGGTTTTCTATCTCGGAAACAAACAGTTTGATCCAGTCAAGCTCGGTCTCGACACCAGTCCGCTCCAAGGCGCCAGCGAGTTTCGCGTGGATCTACCGGGCAACTCCAATGCCGGACATGAATTCAACGACGGCCCCAAAGGCAACGGCGTAATGGGTCGCAAGCTCACGCCAGAAGAGCGAATGCAGATCATCGAGTATTTGAAGACGCTATAGCACCCGGTTGAAAGTTGGCGACAGCGGTTCCCGACTTGCTGTCCTGAGATGAGCCGACCTCCGGGAATTCTGATTCCGCGGCGGGTTACCTGGATCGCGCGCGGCTGGATTCCCAATCTGGAACTGTGCCCGCAGCCCCTCCATTTTCTCCTTGATCTCATCCTCCCACTTCCGATAATATAAAGAGACACATATTATCTTAAAGATAATTTGCGATCTTTGACAATCTGTCGACGTAGTTTCGAAACGGAACCGCCGGTGCTTGGGAAGCGCCGTAACTATAATGTTTTGAATAGTTTGCCTCTAGCTCCCTTTAGAACCATAGATCTAGGAGGCAAGAAAATTTACGGTCCTTTGTTTTCTAGATTTTGCGCCAAAATGAGAGTTTTCTTGAGGTGGATTCTGCGCCAGAATATGTGCAGAAAAAATCAGGATTGGGCCAGCCCACCGACTAACTGGTCGCACGCGCGGATCGTGCCGCAGTATCCCGGTCGGAATTTGCGTAATGGGAGTTCTTCACGGCGTACATCCGGCGGTCGGCCTCTGCCAGCAGGTGCTCGGCGTTCGTGCCATCCGCCGGGTAGAAAGCCTGGCCGATGCTCACCGAAACCAGACCCTCGCCGCAAACGACTTTTCCGACGTCTGCGATGATGGTTTCGAGGCGTTGCGCCATTTCTGCGGCCGCTTCCCGATTGAGACCCGGGGCAATGACGATGAATTCGTCGCCGCCCATGCGAGCCGCATAATCGTATTCGCGGCAGGACTCTTTCAAAGCTTCGGCAAACATCTGCAGTAGTTTGTTGCCTTGAAAGTGGCCGAAGCGGTCATTCACTTGTTTGAATCCGTTGAGGTCGGAGACGAACACCGCCAGCGGCAGATTGCAGCGCTTGCATCGCGCAATCTCGCGATCGAGGTGCAGGAAGAGCGAACGCGCGTTGGGCAGCCCGGTCAGATAGTCCGTCGTCGCTGAATCCTCGGCTAAGCGGTATTTCAACGCATTTTCGATGGTAAATCCGAGTTTAGAGCTGATTGCTAGCAGAATTCGGAGATGGTCCTTGGTGAAGGCGTCCTGGTGAGTGCGATACAACGCCAGCACCGCGACCACGCCTGAGACTCCCTCGAGCGGCACGGCCAGCGCCGAGCGCAGCGTGCTGTACTTGGTCGGATCATTGAGGTATCCCGGCTCGACCGACGGATTGCCATTCAGAATCGGCTTGCTGTTCTGCGCGACCCATCCCGACAAACCCTCACCGAGCGGAATTCTTAAGGATGAGAACAAGCGAAAGTTGTCGCCGCTGACATACTCGGGAGTCAGCAGATTGTCCTGTTTGAGATAGACCGCCATGGAGTCATACGGCACCAGGCGCTTCAGCCGCACCGAGAGCATGGAGAGGGTATCGTCGACGCTCAGCGAGTTGCCCAGGTCATGACTCAGTTCAAACAGCATTTGCGCCTCTTGGCGCGCCTCGGCGATGTAGGAGAGATAATCACGGCGTTGCTCGGCCGGATGCGCAACAGGTGTTTCGGACTCGGCAAACCCTGCAGCCGGGGCCGATCCACGTTCGACTTTAATGTCGGTCGATAGTTTTGCGGGAGTTTTTGGAGGCTGCGCGTGCGCGAGCTTCTCCAGCTCAACATAACGGCGTTGCAAAACCTCAACCACGCGCGGGTCGAAACTCTTGCCTGCCTCGTCCACAACGCGCGCCATGGCTTCATCCAAGGGCAGCGCGCGGCGGTATTGCCGATCGGTAGCCAGGGCGTCCAGGCAATCGACGGCCGCCAGGATTCGCGCGCCGATCGGTATGGCTTCGCCTTTCAGTCCGTTGGGGTACCCGCTGCCATCCCACTTCTCGTGATGCGCGCTAACGATGGGCACGACGGGATAAGGGAATTCCACCTGTTCCAGAATCTCTGCCCCAATAATTGGATGGATCTTCATCTTTTCAAATTCTTCCGGCGTGAGTTTCCCGGGTTTGGAAATGATATGTTCCGGAACCGCCAGCTTGCCGATATCGTGAAGAACGGAAGCAGCCTGCAACGCCTCGGTTTCGTCTTCGCTTAAACCAAGATCCTTGGCGAGTTCGATGGCGTAGATGCGAACCCGTTGCAGATGATCGTGGGTGGTGTGATCCTTGGCTTCGATTGCCAATGCGAGGGCTTCGATAGTTCGCAAGTGAAGATTGGATACCTGCTCAGCGTGCCGTGTTTCATCTTCGAGCTTGCCGAGATAAAGCCGATACGACCGATACATGAGATACACGGGAGGTAGGACTAGAAGCGAGGACTGCCATCCGATATGCCGATTCAGGAAGCTCACTAAACCGGCGATCGCCGCTCCCACAAGGTAGTAAGGGAAAGACCAGAAATAGCATTCTGACCATACCTTCAAGACTGGCTTACCTTCGGTCAAGCGGATGATGGTTGCCATCGCGAAGGTATTGAAGGCGAAATATGTGATCGCTACGAGGAGCAACGCCAGAGGATCGCTTCGATGCAGTCCATGAGTTGTGACGGCTTGGTATACGACGTAGGCCGCGGCCGTCCCAACCGGCAACTGCGAAAGATTGAAGACGACGTGAATGGATTTGAGGTTGGAGGATCTCCAATAGGACTGAACCAGAACCGCCGCAAACCCGATCACTAATGTTTCCGCGAAGCTCATCTCCAAAACACCTAGGAGAATGAACAGGAAGTTCACCGACATGGTTCCATTGATGCCGGGCAGCTTTATTTTTAAGGACGAAGCCAAGAGGGCGACAGCCAGGTAGCACAGGAACTTCAGGGGATCCGTCGATTGCCAGTTCGACAATGCAATGTAGAAGCACCCCAGCGCCGCAAGCGCCATCGCTGCGATAAACACTTGTGCGCCAACCTGACGGGGCGAGCTTTGGGACATTAGAAGATTCTGGCTCAGGGTGAAGGAAATGTCCGGGCAAAACGAGTTTGGCCGATTACCATCGTGTTTTGCTTATGATTGAATGAGTTACGCGCCACCGGCGACCCGTTTCATGGGTGTGGAATGGGGTTCTGCCCGATGGATTCGAGTCCGCTGTACGCAGGCATCGGTGCTAGGCTAATCGCGGAATGTATCCATCCTCGACATCCGCACTGGTCTTGCTGGCAGGCATCCTGCTGAACTTGCTTCCTCTACGGGCATTTGAGGCTCCGGGTACGACGTCGAAGGCCAAGGCGGCAGATTCCTGGTCGGTCAGCTACAAGCCGCTAAGGTTGGTCAATGGTTCGCCGATTGTGTTCCACGTGGTTTCGCCGGAGGCATTGAAGTCGCTCGACGGTAAATGGCTCGAGCATGAAGTGTTCTTCTCTTCCGATTCACGGGGCAAGGTCTGGTACGGACTTGCCGGCGCGAGCCTGGAAATTCGCCCCGGAAATCACTCGCTGGAACTCAAGGGCGTGACTGCAACTGGGAAAGACCTCTCGTTTCAAAAACAAATTGCGGTTGGGAAGGGAAAATATCACAGCATCGCAGCCAGTGTTCCCAAGCAATACACGGAACCCAACACTGAGCAACTTCAGAAAATCGATCAGGATAAGGCGCTCAAAGAGCGCGCATTTGCGCATGTGACTCCGGAGCGCGAGTGGGCCGGAAGCTTTCGCCCTCCGGTGAAGGCGCAGATCTCCGATGTGTTTGGAACCTCTCGCACCTTCAACGGCAAGGTACAGAGCGTGCATCAGGGGCTTGACTATGCCGTCCCGGAAGGCACTCCGGTCGCGGCAGTAAACAGCGGAACGGTTGTGCTGGCGCTACCGTTATACTTCGAGGGCAATTGTGTGGTGCTTGATCATGGTCAGGGTCTACTCACTCTCTATATGCATCTTTCGAAGATCGAGGTCAAAGAGGGTGATCGCGTCACCAGCGGGCAGAAACTCGGTGTGAGCGGTGGAACGGGGCGCGCCACGGGACCGCATCTGCACGTGGCGGTGCGCTGGCAGGGGGTTTATTTGAATCCGGAAACTTTGCTAAGTCTCCAATTGCCATGACTTCTTACGCGGAGAGGGTTCGGTTCCGGCACGCGGGCTCGGCGAAGAGTGAAGCGTATCTTTGAGATCCAGATTACGAATTAAGCGGTGGAGATAATTTGCATGCACGCCAAGAATTTGCGCGGCCTCCGTATAGTTCCCCTTGGTCTGCCCCAGAGCTTCAACGATTAGCTGCTTCTTTAGTTCTTTTACCAGGCTGTGATATTTCGCGCCTTCACTGCTCGGGGAAAGTCCTTTCTCCATGATGGACTCCGGCAGATCCTCGGGTTGAATCACATCCGACGTACTCAGCACCAGCGCGTGCTCGACGGCGTTCTCCAGTTCGCGTACATTTCCGGGCCAGTCATAGTTCGCCAGGCACACCCTGGCCTCGGGAGAAAGTCGCTTGCTTCTGGTATTGGATTTCTTGACGTACTTGGCGATGAAGTAATCGGCCAGCATTCCTACATCTTCGCGACGCTCTCGAAGCGGAGGCATGACTAAAGCGAGAACGTTCAGGCGATAAAAGAGATCCTTACGAAACGTTCCAGCCTTCACGGCTTCGCCGAGATCCTGATTGGTGGCGGCGATGAGACGGATGTCCACGGAAATCGGACGAATCCCGCCTAGGCGCTCGAACTCGCGTTCCTGCAGAACTCGCAGCAGTTTGACTTGCAGAGCGGGCGCCAGCTCTCCGATTTCGTCGAGGAAGACAACGCCACCGTTCGCCGTTTCCAAACGGCCCTTCTTCTGCGCAAACGCGCCCGTGAACGCGCCTCTTTCGTGGCCGAATAATTCGCTCTCCAGCAGGCCCTCCGGAATGACGGCGCAGTTGATCGCGATGAAAGGCTTAGTTGACCTTGGACTGTTGCGGTGGATGGCGCGAGCCGCAAGTTCTTTGCCGGTTCCGCTCTCGCCCTGCAGGAGCACGTTCGAGTCGGTCGGCGCGACTCGCGCCAGGAATTGATAAACGTCCTTCATCCGCGAGCTTTCGCCGACGAGGTTGTGGTCAAGATTGATTTCCGCTGAAAGCCGGAGGTTTTCCCGCTCCAGCCATTGCATTCGGCAGGCGTTCTCGAGAGCCACCGCGGAAATGCCCGCGATCGCCGCAACCAGTTGGAGGTGATCTTCGTTGAAGCGGCTGGCTGCGTCGCACGTATCCAGATAAATGCAGCCGGTTACTCTATCGAACATGATCAGAGGCACGCACAACAACGAGCGGACGTGGCAATTGACCAGGCTCTCCACCTCAGCCAAACCATTCGAGCCGGGGACGTCAGCTCCCAGAATCGCGAGACCTTCTTTCATGACCTGACGGGTAATGGTGCGGCTGATGGGGACCGGCAAGACGGACTTGGCAATACGATGGCGCGCGAAGACCGAGGCGAAGGGCTCGTCCCCTTTGCCATCCAGCAGTATGGCGCCGCGCTCGGCTGGCACTACCTCAAAAATCAGGTTGAGGATTTGTCCTTGCAGTTCGTCGAGATCGCGGATGGAATGTACGGCTCGGCTGATCTTGAGCAGTGCGTTCAGGTTGCGCGCGACACTGGAACTCTCAGGAAGCTCTTGCAGAATTCGATCCGGCTGCAGGTAGAGCACATCTTGTGGACGAAACTGCGCGGTCGCCTGGGTCAAACTGTCTTCGTACTCTACCCGGCCGGCAGCCGGTTCCTCGGCTTCATCATTGAGCAGCAACAAGAAGATCGAATCGCCGACGGATATTTGGTCTCCGTGACGCAGGCGTGCTTCTTTGACGGACGCGCCATTCACCAATGTGCCATTACGGCTATCGAGGTCCCGTATTTTGTAACCGTCGCTGTCCTGAGTGAGTGCGCAATGGCGACGCGACAGGGACGGATCGCTGATGGAAAGCAAATTGGATGGGTCGCGTCCAATGTGAATCTCCCCGTTGGGGAGAGCAAAGGTCAAATCTTTGGACGGTCCAGCGATCACGAAAAGCCTTGGGTTCACTGCAATCCCTCGTCACATGCACTCCTCTCTAACACACTTTTTGCTGGATTTACAAAACTATCTGTACTAGTTCCACTATCCGAACGGATAGGTGGGCTATCTGTTCGGATAGTCATTTTCGGGCTGCAGGGGTGATCCCCACGCTATTAGCAAAGAATGCGGCCTAATTGAATCAGTTATTTAGAAGCGAATTGTCGTCGCTGCCCGAAGCCCCAGCCGTGGTCCGCAACGTGCACTTGGGATCACAAGCCCTGACCTGGCGAAGCGATGGGGGAAGCGCTTTTGGCAGTCTTGCTGGGAAAAGGCTGAATCTGGAGTCTGGCGACCCCCTCATCAGACTCCCGATTTCTTTCTTTGCTCCATGGGAATATGGACAAGATCTTTGTGGATGCCGCGCTCCAAGCATATCGGGATAAGACAGGGGACATGCGCCCCTGGCACTTACTACCGGTCGCTCTTACAAGTCAGATTCTGATGGATGCTCAGCGGCGCAAGAGCTGCCGCCATGGGAAATTCCCTCAGCCAGCCGCCGCCGACGGCTGTGTCGACGGTTGAGTCTCCGGTTGGTCCACAGGAACTCCGTCGCGAAAGCTCACGCTTCTACCTGAGATAGCGGGAACGCGTTCGCCCGGAACCAGGATGCCGACCAGGTTCAGCGGATCAGCGGCGGACAAGGTGACAGTTTCTCCGGTCGGCGGTATTTTGCGCGTGGCCCGCAACGACTCAACCGCAACCGGCAAGGCGAATTGCTCGCCGAGAAATCCATCGACAAAACGGCCACCGCGAATTTCGCCGCGATCCTCCAGCCGACGAAATGCCATTTGCAACTCCCGCCATTTGGGGAGATTTGTCTCTCGTGCCAGAACGTCCCGGAAGACGATGCCGTAGCGTTTGAGCAACATCCAGCCAATGGCTTCGACCGTAGGGTTGCGCTCGACATCCTGCTCGGTATAAAGCAGAGCCCATCGCCCGGAGCTGTGCCGGGGACGTGCGCTGCGCCCGCTGCCTTGTCCCGCGCGTCGTTTCGGATCAATGAGAGAGCGCAGGTTGTCGAAGCCGTCGGCGGTTACAACTCCAGCGGCCACCAGTTCCCAGAGAGCCGTTTCGACTTCAGCCTTGAGTTTGTCGGTGCCACGGACGATATCCGCGAAGAATGAGGCTCCGCGCTGGCGCAGGAAATCCAGTACCTGCCGGGCGCCATCACTCAACCCGCGTGCTTCAGGCCGACTGGCGGCGGGATTGTGGGAAGTCATCCAGTCGGCCTCTTCGCGAACGAAGAATGTAATCGGAGCGACGCTGGTGGGGATGACGCGCCGCTTGCCCGCGGCCGAATCCTCGAGCGTTGCGGGATGCGGAGACAGGCGTCCCCAGCCTACTGCGCCAGTCAGACAAAGTTGATCCAGCCACTGTGGATCGTAGTTCGCAATACGCCTCGCGAGGACCTGCCGCTCCCACGCATTGGCCGGGATTTCGAATCCTTGAAGCTGGCGCAGAATTTCGAGCGTGGCCCGTTCACCCTGGACCTGTGTTCCCGGCGCGACGTGGTGCCATCGGAGGAGCCAGCGCATGAACTGCGCTGCCGTTATAGGCTCGATCTGCTTGCGTAGGGTCGCGACCGTGAGTCGGTGGATGCGCGCCAGCAAACGCCGCTCACACCACTCGATCTCAGGTTGGCGTGGTGCGGGCGCTCCCGCCCGCAGTCCTTGATCGGTAAACTTGCCGCGCAAGATTGCTCCACTCGCTTCCATACGGAGCAAAGCGACTTCGATTTCGGAGCCAGGCAGGCCGAGCAGCGATGCAAGTTGTTCCGCGGTAACGGGACCTAAATGTGCTATCCAACCCGTGACCAGCGCCAGGAGAGCGTCATCGCGAGAGGGAAGTGTGCTCTCGATCTCGACGATCTCCCGGTCAAAACTGGCATCCGGGAAGAGCAAAGAAAACGTCTGGGCGCGCTCGGCTGCGACCCAGTAGCGCCGGTCGCCGTTCCGTGCAGTTAATGCCCGATTCTGCTGTACGAGCACGACAAAATGAGCGGCCCAATCTGCGACGGGCACGTGGGGACCGCCGCCCTCGGCTGTCCGGTCGAGCGAGGCTCGATCGCTTGGTGGGGCATCGTCTCTCGAAAAACCCTGCTCAGCTTCGCTGAGCTGGACAGGCGAGGGCGGCTGTCCCCACGCAGGCACAGCGATCAGCGTGTGCAGGACGTCATGCAGTTCGTCGGTGTCGCGGACATCCGGCCACGCCTCTTCGCGGACTTGCGCAATGGCCGCCGGATCGAGCTTCCCGACTTCCTCCAGCACCGATTCCGGCAGGATCCGCCGCATTTCCACCGCGCGCGCGCGACGTTCTTCGAGTGGAGCATCATCGAGATAGGCATACGGATTCGCGTTGAGGATTTCGTGCGAGAATTGCGATGGCACAGGCGTATCTACCGCCACGCAGCGGATGCGGCCATCAGCCATGCCGCGCAACAGATTCTTCAGTCCATCCAGATCCATGGCCTCGGTGAGCACGTCTTTCATGACCTCGTTCACGAGAGGATGGTCGGGAATCTGTATGTCTCCCGCAATATTTTCCTGACAGGCGGCGACGTCGGGGAATACCGAAGCTAACAGGTCGTCCGAGCGCATGCGCTGAATCTGCGGTGGAACTTTCTTGCCCGACTGAAAGCGCAAAAGAGCAAGCGCGCGGTTCGCGTCCCAGCGCCAGCGGGTTCCGAAGATCGGTGAAGCTAGCGCGGCCTGCTCGAGGATGGGTTGCACCGTCTCAGCATTCAGGAAATGAAAAACGTCGGCGAGAGGGAAGCTATGTTGCTCGGCCAGCGCGATGTTCAAGCCGTTATCTGTGGCCGCGGCTTGCAATTCAAAATTAAAACTGCGGCAGAAGCGCTTCCGCAGGGACAGTCCCCATGCCTTGTTGATTCGTCCACCGAACGGCGCGTGGATCACCAGTTGCATTCCACCGCCTTCATCGAAGAAACGTTCGGCGATGATCGTTTGCTGCGTGGGCACGGCTCCGAGCACGGCGCGTCCCTGCAGAATGTATTCGATCATTTGCTCGGCGCCCGAGTCGTCGAGGCCGCATTCTTCTGTCAGCCACGCAACCGTATCCGCGACCTCCGGTTGGCTAAAAGAGACTCCGATCGGCGAGGTGTTCGGCAGTCGGTCGCTGATCTCTTGCCGCAGATCGGCAACATGCAAAGAGAGCTCTTCGGTTCGCGCCGGAGCTTCGCCGCGCCAGAAGGGAACACTGGGCGGCGCGCCGTGGGCATCTTCCACCAGCACGCGTCCCGATTTGCCTTCAACCCGGCGAATTCGCCACGAGCGGTTGCCCAGGAGCATGATGTCGCCGGCATTGCTCTCGACGGCAAAGTCCTCATCGAGCGTGCCCACGACAATTCCTTCGGGCTCGGCGACAACCGTAAACAGCGCCGTCTCGGGGATGGCGCCCCCGCTGGTAATTGCCGCGAGCCGTGCCCCACGCCGCGCACGTAGCTTGCGATTGATGCGATCGCGATGGATGTAAGCGCCATAACGTCCGCGCCGCGCGGCAATACCCTCGGACAGCATTTCGAGAACCGCTTGGTAGGTTTGGCGCGAAAGATTGCGATACGGATACGCCCGCCGCACCAGGGCGAACAGCTCGTCTTCGTCCCAACCGACATCTGTAGCGCCGGCGTCCTCGCCGGCTGTCCCGAGGGCATCTTGCCCTCGGTCGTAGGGGCGGGACGCCCCCACGACAGCCGCCGGGAGGGCGGCGCTACGGGCTGACGCGCAAATAGCCACGATCTGCTGGGCTAGGATATCCAGTGGTGCATCTGGAATCATGATGCGATCTAAATCGCCTTGGCGGATGGCTCGCACCAGGGCCGCGCACTCCTGAAGTTCATCGCGAGTGGTTACAAAAAAGCGCCCCTTGGGCACCGCGCCCCGCCAGTGGCCGGAGCGGCCGACGCGCTGCAGAGCCACGGCGATTGCCCGGGGGGAACTGATCTGTACCACCAGGTCCACGGTGCCCACATCGATTCCCAATTCCAGCGAGGCGGTCGCGACCAGAACTTTGATGTCGCCATCTTTGAGCTTTTTCTCTGCAGCCAGACGCAATTTGCGTGAGAGACTGCCGTGATGGGCAGCGACGTTGTCCGCGCCCAGTTTTTCCGCCAGATGGTGTGAGATTCGCTCCGAGAGTCGCCGCGTATTTACGAACACCAGCGTAGCGCGATGCTGCTCGACGAGTTCTACGAGGCGGTTGTAGATCTCGTCCCACATTTCGTTGGTCGCGATGGGGCCAAGTTGGCTGGCTGGAACTTCGATCGCGAGATCGAGCTTCCGTTTGTGGCCGACGTTAACGACTATGGGGTCTGGACGGCCACTGCCTGTGAGGAAATGGGCAACTTGTTCGATCGGCTTTTGTGTCGCGGAGAGGCCAATGCGCACCGGCGGACGATGCGTCAAGGCTTCCAGCCGCTCCAACGAGAGAGTCAAGTGAGCGCCGCGTTTGTCGTCGGCCACTGCATGAATCTCGTCCACGATCACGGTCTCAACATCACGCAGGATCGCGCGGCTTTTTTCCGCGGTGAGCAAGATGTAGAGAGACTCCGGCGTAGTGACGAGAATGTGTGGAGGACGCTTTAGCATCGCGCGCCGTTCGTGCATGAGCGTGTCGCCGGTGCGGACAGCGGTGCGAATCTGTGGCATCAGGAATCCGCGCTCGCCGGCCATCTGCAGAATTTCGCCCAGTGGGACTTCGAGGTTCTTCTGGATATCGTTGCCCAGCGCCTTTAAGGGGGAAACGTAGAGGACCTCGGTGCGATCCTGGAGATCACCCGCCAGCGCCTTGCGCACCAGTCGATCAATGCAAGTGAGAAATGCGGCGAGGGTCTTGCCGGACCCGGTGGGCGCGGAAATGAGCGTGGTGTGACCAGCCAGAATGTGAGGCCATCCCTGCTCCTGCGGCTCAGTGGGCGTGCCGAAGCGGCGGACAAACCAATCCCTGACGAGAGGGTGGGCCCAGTCGATAGGTAAAGCGAGGGAAGACACTGAGAATATTGTAGCCGGAGAATAGAGATTCGTAAAATGTTCGCCATAGATAGAATACGCCAGGAGGTGGACAGTGACGAAAAAGAAGCAATCGAATCCCCGGAGCAAAAAGGCGGGACGCGAAACTCGAATCAGCCTCGCAGCGTTCAGGATTCGCTGAGCGGCGAAGATCTCATTGCCTGACTTCACGGCTGCTGCAAAGGTAAGGATTCGTTCGTCGAGGCTATTCCGCGAAGTCGCCGACAGTAAAGCAACGTCGAGGCGTCTTTTTCGCGTCGCAAGCGAGTATGACTGGGACATCACCGTCGCCCGTCCGGACAGCCGAGGCGGCTGTCCCCACCTGAGCAATGCTAGAATTCCGGCGATGCTCTGACACGCGCCTACGGCGGATCAATTACTTCCGAGCGGATTCAATCACAATAATCGGGGTTAAGGGCTGGTATTCGGCATTCATTGTGCGCTGAATTGTGCGCTACCTTTTCACGGTTTTCCGTTTCTCTCTCGCCTTGCGTGTTCTAGCCTTCGCTGCCGCTTTTGACGCCTTAGTGGCAATTTCCTTGCGCCGTGCGGGGCTCAGTCTCTTGGCTCTGGCAAGCCCACCTCTGCGCCCGAGTTCCGCGAGCAACTGCGAAATCTGGTCTTCGTCCAGGTCGGCCATTGGCCAAGATTCTAATAGTCGACAAGCTTGACACCTTAGCCGCAAGGTGGTTTACTTGGTTCCGCCCGAGAAACAGCCCTCCCCGAAACACAAACGGGCTAAGCGAGTGCTTGACACACTCACCCAGCCCTAACCAAGTTCGCCGCAGAAGGAGGCAAACGTGGCTGAGCCAGATCCTACCATTCCCACTGGAATCTCAAATAAGTTGAGGAGGAAGACGACCCTCTACCTGACCGAAGCATATAAAAAAGTTCTCGCCAAGCTGATGCAGTTGACTGGATTGCGCCAGTCCCAGGTCGTCCGCATGGGACTCCGGGCCTTGCTGCGCGAGATCGAGCGCACCCCGACCTTGCCGGTGCAGCAGAAAATCACGCCAACGCCGCGCGGCAGGTTGGAGCAGATCGTCGAAGAATTGAAAACCATAACTCACCCGCTACTGAGTTGAACCTAGGATTTTAGGTTGTTAAATCCAAAACGAAAGGAGCGAGCGTCTCGCATGGAACAGAGGACAATTGATGTGTCAAGCGTGTGCTGAGTAGAGCGCGGGCCGGTCGAAGACCCCAAAATCTTCCTCCGGCCCGTATTAACTGGGCGGCGAAAATCTGCGGCTGGCAATCAGGCGAGGGGGCGGCCTTCGGGAGACGATTGTTACTGAAAAACGTGGCTTCGATCTTGCGTTCCGCCCCCGCCAAGCGGCCAGCGGCGCATAGAAGCTGAGACTCGTGAAAGGTAGCCCTTGTATTTGCTACCGAACAGTGATTTTGGATCAGCGTTAGGGAAGAGGGCGGTCGTGAGGGTCCGAATATCGGCGAGAAGCCGATGCTAACCCATGACCGCCCCGCAGAACGCAAAACAGGCTACAGTATTACCCCGCACACGATGGCGTGACTGTTCAAAATTGCACACTTGTTCGGGAAACAGGGGTATAGTGGGCGGTAAGTTTTGAGGGGGAGGCTGGCCCGGTTTTGTTCTCCTCGTGGTTCCGGGCCCGCCTTTTTATCGGGATAACGGCGTATAATTCGCTGCGCTATGAGAGTGTATGGCGCTACGATTCAATGCAGGCATTGCCAATCTCCGCCTTCTGTGATTCTTCTCCCTTATCCCAACCCTCCAGATATATTGAGAGGTCAACAGAGTGGCCCAAGGATGATTGGAAAGCCAATATTGCATGTCACGAATGCGGGTTTGTGTTCGAGTATTCAGCCGAAGACGTTGGTTGGGGAGCATTTGATAGCGAGTTCCTAGAAACACTCCCTGTGAATCAAGTTTTTTATCAACTCGATACTGAATGTGCGACAGAAGGCTGCAAACTTCCGATAAGAATACATTTCTATACAGGCTCAGGCACGACACGTGACGACGTACTCCGCAAAGTACACAATGAAAAATTCGCTCTAGCTCGCTGTGCCAAGGGCCATGCAGCAAATGCGTGGAATCCGAAAATGTCCTTTGAGCCGACCCACGGGAAATGGGATTAGACTCCCCTGTCACGGCATTTTCATTCAACGGATCTGATTGCATCGGAGTCATCACTCTTCCTCCGCGGCATTCAGTATCTCTGCTTTGCGGTCAATGGCCGACTGCGGCACGTTTATTATGACGACGCCGGTTTGCATCTCCTGCTGAAACATCCCGATGTCCCGCGTGTTGCCGAGCGCTTTTAATGACTGGATGGCGTTGTCTGTTCCTTCCTGAATGTTGTTAATCAGACCGCCAATAACCAGCGCGGCCTGCTCTTTTGGGTCGAGAGATTTTCCTAATTCCCGAAGCCGCTTTCCCTTCGACTGCCCTTTCATCAATTTGAGAGCGCGATTCGGGACCGCATCCCATCCCTGATTTGCGACACTCTGCGAGTAGCCGTTGGCCAGCAGTACATCGCGGACGGGATTCCCATTCCGTGCCGCCTCATCAACAGCCTCAGCAAGTTTTTTATAGTTAGATCGTTTTCGGGCCACTGGCTATCTCCCTTCGTCTGATTTCGCTCGCGAGCGGAGCCTGTGCGAGTTTTTCCGTCGCTTCGATTTGCGGCACTGATCGGCCTGCGGCCTGGATCGACCTGTAAAAGTTCTCCGGGGGAAGCAGCCCGAGGTCACGCGCCCAATCCATAACCAGCTTTCTTTCTTCTGGCCGGCAGTATGCTTTCCCTGCCATCGAACACACGCCCCCGTGCGCCCAATAAACTAGCGTTCGGAAATTCTTAGCCGGTAGTGTGTAGTTCACTCTTGCCCGCGCCACTATCTGCCGCCCGTCTGAGCCGCGAGGGCTTTCTTGCGAAGCACATCGAGAGGAATCTCGCAAAGATTCTCTTCTCGATTTGGGGTGTCCGGGTTGCCGCTCTTAATCATCGGCGGGGGAGCTGGCCGGTGAGCCTCGGGAGCATAACCGTTTGCGACTGCGATTTCCTGTTGGCTGAGCGGTTGGTAAACGCGATGCTGTACCGCGAGTGCATGCGCCGCTGCCATGCTGTCCGGTGTCCACTCCCAGCCGTTCCGGTTGATGATTGTCTCTAGCGCGTTATTAGCTTGATCGGTATTCGGGTACTCTGGGTGCTCCATGAAGAACTGAGACACGGTGTTCTGATTCTTGTACTGCTCGAGCAGTGCATTGTTTTCCTGCTCGCGCGCATACCGTGCATTTTGGTCTGCAACCATTTCGTTTCCGTTCTGATATCCAAACCGTTTCGCGGTTTCATCTAGGAACCAATCCGTAAGTGACTGGTTCTCGTTAACGGCGGGATTGTTGGCCGGTTGCGCCTGGGGCTGGAGTTGCTGACCGTTCGCGGGTTGCTGTTGCTGCGCTAGGTTTTCGTAGTGTCTCCGCGTGTTGACTTTGCTCTCCGCGATCTTCCGGATCGCATCCCGATTCTCGTTCGCCTTGAATCCTCCTTCCGCGAGTTTGATGTTGTATGCCGGGTTGTCCCGCGCCTCGGGATGAGTGCTCACATAGTCCGCTTGTGCGGACAAGAACTTGTGCGTTGCCTCGACCACTTGCCGATGTAACTCAAGAGGCAGTCCGGTTTCTCTGGGATTCGCCGCGCTGGCACGCATGGCGAGGTCTTCCACCGTTTGGAAATTCTTAAACGCCTCATTGTATTCTGCCTCAGATCGCAGTGCGGCATTGTCCCGCGCGGCATCGATGGAGCCCTGGACTACTTCCGCGGATCGCTGCTTCTGATCCGCGATTTTTGCCGCTTCGTCTCGGTACTGCTGTTACCCGCTACAGTTCCATTAGCCGCTGCATCGCTCGTTGGCTTCGCGGGCGTAATTGGTTGCGCGGCAGGAGTGGTAAATTTCGCTGTCATCATTCCCCCTCTGCCCCGTGGGGCGGTCTGTACGGTTTCGACGCGGGATTGCAAACGCGCGAGCCCGGAGTTTCGAGCGAATTGTTTAGGAACTGCTGCAAATCCGCGAATGCGTTTTGATTGGCATCGGTCTCGCTGGCCATTGCTTCCGGGGTGCTCGCCTTGTCCTCAGAAAACTGCCGCTCCGGATCGCCCGGAGTGGGTATTAGTTCACTCGGAGCGTTCGGGTAAGTGTCGGACGGGTTGACTTGTCCGTATTCCTGCCTCGGTGAATCGCTGAAATTGACTCGGCTAAATTCGTTCGGTGTTGGCATTTCTCTCCTATGCTTTCGCGGCGTAAACGTCTGCCCACGCCTCCAAAATCTGTGGGTCGTAAAAGTCAGTCCAAGACAAATCTTCGTGCCACGGAAGCCGCTCCCGTCGCGGTTCGTCCGTGAATACCCAGCCCTTGCAAATGCACTCGCCAAGGTCGGAAACATCCTCTCGGCTTAGTTCCTCGATTGCGTCTTACGCCATCACTCGCGACCATCGCACGTCCCAAACGTGCGCGCAACTGTTTTGCCCCGAACTTGTTAAACTATGAGGAGTCCCTTTACACATCTCTCCGCCGTGCCCTGCGGCCCCCGGTCTCTTGTGCGATCCGATGATTCGTTATCCGGAGGCGCCCAATGGCAAAAATCCTGCAATTTATCGTCAAGCCACGATTGCAAATTTGCAGCATCTGCAATAAACCCGTGGAGTTCTTAACCGCCATGACTGATGAGGACGGGAACATCGTTCATCAAATATGCCATGTGCTCAAGATGCGCCTGAAGGAAGCCAGGACACCGCCCAGAGTTTAGCAACGTGCAGTTAGGAGAATTCTCGTGACAATCGAAAACGCTGGGGGGATAATTGACCGCCCTTCAAGGAGGCTTTATGAAACGTTCCTCCGGGCCCCGTAAGACAGCCAACCTTTCCGAGTCAATCCATCATCAACTCAACATGTACGCCGTCGCAGCAGGCGCAGCCGGAGTAGGAATGTTGGCGTCGGCGCAGCCAGCCGAGGCAAGGATCGTTTACACCCCCGCGAATATTCCGATCGTGCAGAACAACGGCTTCGTCGAACTGGACTTGAACCACGACGGCATCAACGATTTCCAGTTCTATAACTTCTCTTGTTCTGGAACATGTCCAAATTATGTTGAACGCGGGAAGCGTCCGCCGGAAGGGTTCGCCGAGTTCGCTCTGACCGTCGGGCCCGTTCAAGCATCCAATCGAGTGCGCTCCGTCGAAAGCAACCGCGTCCCTTGCGCCGCTCACCTCCTGAAGGGGAAGACTGTAGGACCACATAGCCCCTTTCAGCCAGGCCACTCATCACTTTTCATGGATCAAGGCGCCGGAAGTTTCACGAGCTTTCACTCTTTCGGTCCATGGTTAAAAGCAAAACAGGGATTTCTGGGCTTGAAGTTTGTCATCAAAGGGAAAATCCACTTTGGTTGGGCGCACATTCAGATCGCTGGAAAGAGCAGCCCCACCATCACGGGCTACGCTTACGAGACAGTGCCCCACAAGGCTATCGTTACGGGCCAGACCAAGGAGACAGATGAGAGCGTTGGTGACGAACCGATTTCTCTCAGCGCTCCTCCGACCCACACTCCTACGCTTGGCTTGCTCGCGATGGGAGTGAACGGATTGTCGATCTGGCGGCGGAAGGAAACGGCGCTCCAAGGCAACTGAGATCGTCGTCGATGACGCGCTGTTTTGCGCAACGGGTTTTCCTCGCAAACGCCAAAAATCCCTTTTTGGAGTTTTGAGTTGGTTGTGCGGTCACGCGCGCGGCTGGCGGGGTGGGCGGGGTGGTTCCACGGGGGGCATCGCCTGAGCCTCCGGAATGACTTTCGTTAATCGTTCGCTGTCGAAGCATCGCGTAGGATGGCCCGCGCTAGCGTTCATCGTGGCTCAGGATGCGTGATCGATGGGTTGGGTAGGGTTGGACAAGGGCGAACGCCCAGCGAAGCGCTAATGCGGCTAAGGTGCTGCCTGTCAGTGTTGAGCAATGCCAGAATTCCGGCGATGCTCAAGAACCAATCCTCCAAGGCTCGCGCCAAGAAAATCAAACTGCTCCTGTTTGACGTAGACGGCGTTCTGACCGACGGCAAGCTGTACATCTTTCCCGCACCCGCTCGAATCCAGCAATCGACCCAGGAGCATGCCGCCAAGCTTGGCGGGCGGGGCGGTTTCGGCTTGGTGAGCCAGACCCGGATCGAAGCCAAGGGCTTCCATGCCCACGATGGCACCGCCATTTCATTCGCTCGGCTGGCCGGAATCAAGACTGGGCTGATCACCAAGCGGGTCTCAGAAACCGTGGCCCTGCGCGCTCGCGATCTGAAGCTGGATTATGTTTACCAAGGCATTCAGGACAAACTGACCGCGTTCGAAGAAATATTGCGCCAGGGAGGACTGAATGCCAGCGAGGCTGCATTCGTTGGAGACGACATCATCGATTTGCCGGTAATGCGGAACTGCGGGTTGGCAATTGCCGTGGCCAATGCCCGAGCTGAAGTCAAAGCGGACGCGCACTACGTAACACCCCATGCCGGGGGAGATGGCGCCTTGCGCGATGCGACCGAATACATTCTGAAAGCGCAAGGAAAATGGAGACAAGTGATGAGCGATTACATCGGAGAGAGGAGTCCGAAGAAAGGCAGTTTTTAGCTGTTAGCCTTGGCCTGTTGGCGAAGCGGCGCGGGGATTCCGTGGTTGCGGAGGGATCGTGGGTCTGGGCTGGCTAAACAGCCAAAGGCTAAGAGCTAATGGCCGAATCCCAAAAAACCCATCGGTTGTCTGCTTGGGGCGTGCTCGGGTCGACAACCGATGGGCTACCGTTTCTCCTTACTCACCCTGTTGTTTTCAGGAGTCATTACTGGGTAAAAACCCATCCCGGGAAAAAAGTTTCGGGTCGGCCCGTAAAATTCTTGCGATTTCCTAAACTGATGTAACGGCGTAACTTACTCCGGTATTGCCGGAGGACGCGCGGCCATTAATTCGGTGAACCGGGTATCGCCGCGTAGGCCTGCGAACTCCGGATCCTTGTACACGGCATCAATCCCCTTGTAACCCTCCTCTAAGGCTCGCCGCAGGTACTGAAGCGACCGGTCCCGATCACCCTGCTTCGCCCAAAGTTTGGCGATGATGTAGTCATACCGCGCCCGGTCCTCCGGGGACGGTAGCTGCGCCGATACTCCGTTGTGCGAAGTGCGCTCTAGGATCTCTGGATCGAGTTCCATCGCCTTAGCATAGTCTTCGATAGCTTTTTCGAACTCTTTCTTTCCGAAGTAAGCTGCGCCCTGATTGCTATAGAAAGAAGCGGAGTCTGGCTGCAACCGAATCGCCTTCTCGTATTGCTTGATGGCTTTCCCGAACTTCTTTTCTTCGTAATCAATTACGCCAAGGTTGTTGATAGCCTCGGCATAGTTATGGTCGAGATGGACGGCCCGCTCAAAATCCTTGCCGGCTTCTTTATAGCGCTGCATCAGCAGCTCCGCAATGCCAGCTTTGTTACATATGCCAGGATTGTTCGGCCTCTTGGCCAGAACTGCCCGATAGTAATCCAGGGCGTCGAGGTAGTCCTTCTGAAGCCGCAGCTCATCGCCCCGCTTTTCGAGCTCCTCGATTGAGGAAGTCGCAGACGGAGGAGAGGTGCGTCGGATGGTAGGCGGACTGACCTGTACCAGTTCCGGGTTAGAAGTTTGGGCGTGTACGGTGGACAAAGCGGAAACTACCAAGGTCAGCAAACAGAACAGAGGTTGACGGCGCATAGCTCACCTCCAGAAAAACCGGGCGAACTTCCTACACAACCATTGACACCTTCAAACCAAACAATGTTCCTTCACTGGGGCGCAGTTCCCGTTTGCGCCGGAGTGTTGGGCGGAGGGTTAGACGGTTTGTCGTCCTTAAAGATACCCGCTATTTTGCCAAAGAATCCCTTTTTTTTCTTCCCATCCGGGTCGGACGCGTTTGCGTCTTGCGTCCCCGCGCCACCGGCCTGGGTCCCGTTCTGACCGTTGGGAGGGGGTGGTGGGAGTGCCTTTTCGCCTCCCATCCCTAGCATGCGGGAGAAGAATCCCTTGACGCCGGTGGGCTGATCGCAGGTTTGATTGGGCTCTGTGCCTGCAATGAAGGCGGCAGTATAGGTCTCCGGACAGGCTGGGGTAGCGAGTAGGTTGGTGGTCTTGTCCAGTTGGACGTCGACCACTCCCGCAGGTTGCCCGAATGACTTCACGTCCGAGTACTGGGGAAGCGCAACCGCCTTTTTCATGAACTCGGCCCAGACGGGAGCGGCGGTTTGGGCTCCGCTGAGGTGAATGTCGCTGTAATCGTCGAAACCCACCCAGACAATGCAAAGGAGATTGCTGGTATAACCGGCGAACCAGCCATCGTGGGAGGTTCCCGTTTTGCCCGCCGCGGGAGCTTCAAATCCGCGGGTACGAACCTCGAAGGCAGTTCCGAAGTTCAGCACGCCTTCCATCATATTCGTCATCACGGCGGCGACGCGCGGGTCCAGCACAGGCCGTTTTTCAGGTTTAAAGTCCATGACCATGTCGCCGGCAGCATTGCGTACGGAATTGACCATCACGGGAGAGATGCGCACGCCCCCATTGGCAAAGACCGTATAAGCTGCCGCCATATCCAAGGGAGTGGCGTCATAAGAGCCCAGGGCCATGGCAGGAGTTGGCTTCACCGAAGTGATCCCGGCGGCCTTGGCTAAATCCGATACCTTGTCGTAACCCACTTCCTCAGCCAGCTTCACGGTGGCATTATTCAAGGACATCGCCAGCGCGTAACGGGCGGTCACGTCGCCGTGGTACTCCTCTTTGTAATTCCGCGGCTCGTAGATTTGATCTCCATAGGCGAAGCTGCCGGGTTCATCCTTCACCATCGAGGCGGGAGTGAAAACCGGGTTAGCTCCATCCACGGCAGTATTGATGGCCGCGGCATAGACAAATGGTTTGAAAATCGATCCTGTGGGACGTCGTGCCACAGCATGATCCAATTGGCTGAAGCCGTAGTTTCGTCCGCCGACCAGAGCGAGAACCTCTCCGGTGTGAGGATTCAGAACGACCAACGCAACCTGTGCCTGCGGTCCCGGCTCAACTTTGGTTTCGAACTTGTTCTTGCCAACTTTTATTTTCTTGGTACGGCGCTTGGTCACCTGATCGTCGACCAGCTTCATGCCCATATCCACCGCTTGAGCCGCCGCCCGTTGCAGGTCGGGATCAAGGGTAGTGTAGATGCGGTAGGATTGCTCGTTCAGTTCGCGTTCGTTCAGCCGGGTGATCACGGAGTCGCGAACCAGGTCGACAAAATATGGTGCGTCGCTGGCCTCCACATTCGGAGGCGCAAGCTTCAGCGGGGTGGCTTTCGCTTTGTCGGCCTGCTCTCTAGTGATCGCGTGGGTTTCGACCATGCTATCCAGCACCAGGTTGCGGCGTTCCGTGGCGCGTTCCGGATGGCGGTAGGGTGATAGATAACTCGGCGCCTGGATCAATCCCGCGATCAGCGCCGCCTCAGGCAGCGAGATGTCCTTCAAGTCTTTATTGAAGTATGCCTGCGAAGCCTCGGCAAAGCCGCTGATGGTGAAGGAACCGCGTTGTCCCAGGTCTACCCGGTTGGCGTAGAACTCAAAGATCTGCTGCTTGCTGAACTTCTGTTCCAGCTCCATCGCAATCAGCATTTCCACGATCTTGCGTTTCACCGTCTTATCGGGGCTCAGGAAAAATGCCCGCGACAATTGCATGGTGATCGTGGAACCGCCCTGCTCATGTTTCTGGTGAGTCACGTCCACCCAGGCCGCCTCGCCCAAACGGATAAAATTCACTCCACTGTGCTGAAAAAATCGCCGGTCTTCGATCGCAAGCACGGCATCGACCAATATCTTGGGAATGTCGTTGTACTTCACCAATTGCCGTTTGGAGCGCTGCTCCGCATCGAACAACGAGGTAATCATGCGGGGTTCAAGTTCGTAAGCGTCCAGGGCGCCAGATTTTCCCATGATGCTGGAAACATGCCCGTCCTGCACGCGGATCGTCGCCGGTTCCGGGCTATGGTAAGACTGAGGACCGGGCTTGATCTCAATGCCACTATTGAGCGCGCGATAACTCCCCATCGGCGATGGGCCATCGTTTTCCCCATAGCCGGCTCGGCGGAGCTGGGCCGAGATCTCATGCAGATCAACCTTCTGGCCGACCCGGAGCGCACGCGGTATGGCATAGATCGTAGCCGAACTGCTGAAAACTGCTCCTTTGAAGCGTCGATCAATGATGCGGCCGTACTTGATGTAGTAGTAAGAAAACCACCCGCAGACACATACGGATAGAATGATAAAAACTGCCAGCGCGACCCTGATCACCGGGTCGCCAGAAAGAAGTGCCTTGCCGGCTGCCGCGCTCTTCTTTCGCTTCGGAATCTTTAGCTTAATGGTCACAATGAGTGGGCGGAGTCATTAATAGGCAGGGGCGATGGCGCCTCCTGTCAATAAGATGACGGCGCTCGCGAATGCGTTATCCCGGAACCGAACCGCGACAGTCATGCCGCAGCCCATTCTCCATCGAATCGCAAACAAGCGAAAGCCCCCAGAGCCCGGCTCCTCTGTCTATTCTAAATCACGCCGAATCCACAACCGTTATCAGAAGGGGCTCTTGTTTTCGGTGGAGGCGTCGAAGTGCAGGTCCACGGGATAGCCGGGCAGGTCCAGATGCACGATGTAGGGCGCGCTGATTGTGAGCGATCCGGTACCCTGCGTACCATGACGCTGAACTTTAATCTGATCTTTCGTCAGCGGAATATCGAGACCTTGTGCTTTCTTGTAGATAGCATCCCGAATGGCGTCTTCAGGCTTGGCGGTGTAAGTCTCGAGCGTGGCCTCAGTCTTAACGTCATCCTGGAGCTGATAATTTTCATAATAAACAGGAATCAGCTCGGCCCCGAGATATATTCCCGCAACAATCACGAAGATGCCAAAAACGAGTTTGATCGTACCCATTGCGCGCTCCCGGCCTCGGCCGCGCACGCTGAGATCTGATCAGCGCGCAGGCCGTAAACCTCTGAAATAATCCGTTATTGCCGCGATGCTAGCATCCTGCATTTCACGTGTCGAGCGCTGAACGACCTCCACAGTACCTTCGGTAACCTTCTTTCCGACGGTAACACGATAGGGTATGCCCACTAGGTCAGCATC
Source organism: uncultured Acidobacteriota bacterium (assembly GCA_963838905.1). Taxonomy (GTDB): domain Bacteria; phylum Acidobacteriota; class Terriglobia; order Terriglobales; family Acidobacteriaceae; genus JABDBE01. The sequence goes on along the minus strand of CAWITE010000006.1, from coordinate 545,274 downwards.
CTTGAACTTAACCCCTGGCCGCTCGTCCCTGTCGTCTAGTAACACGTCAAAACCCTCAGCTTCCAGGCGGGTTGCGATGTCGACGGCTGCTTTAAGCAAAGTGTCGTCCTTTACATTGGTGGGGCTGACCACGACCTCGAACGGCGCAATCGACGGCGACAGCCAGAAGCCGTTTTCGTCGTTATTTTGCTCGACGGCAGCGGTCAGAATGCGTTCGATCCCGATCCCGTAGCAGCCCATAATCGGCGTAACTTCCTTGCCGTTGCAATCCAGCACCCGTGCGCCCATGGATTCGGAATATTTGTAACCCAGTTTGAAGATGTGGCCGACTTCGACGGCGGTGTCGATGCGAAGCGGCGCGCCGCAGTTGGGACAGGCTTCGCCCGCCGTGACACTTCGCAGATCGACATACGCAGTCGGCTGGAAGTTTTGCCCGGGAGTCATGTTTTTCAGGTGATAGTCTTCCTTGTTCGCCCCGGCGATCAGATTCTTCCGTCCTTCCAAGGCTTTGTCGACCAGCAAGACAGGCCGGTTTACATCCTTCATGTCCGTTGCCCAATCGATCCCAATCGGTCCCAGAAATCCCGCCGGAGAACGAAATAGTTGCTTGATCTCGTCCTCCTGCATGGGACGGGTCGGTCTCCCGGCAACCGCAGCAGCGAACTTCGCTTCGTTTAGTTGGTGATCGCCGCGCATGAGCACAACCAGGGCACGGAGTTTGGGTTTGGCGGTTTTCGTGGCCTGCTCCTCCGCCGTGTAAGCCAGAGTCTTGATCTTGTTTTTCGGCGAGACTCCGAGAAACCGCGCCACATCCTCAATGGTCTTCTGTCCCGGAGTATGGACTTCCAGCGGCTTCCCGTCTCCCTCGGGCGCCAGCTCATCGACGGCCGAAAGTTTCGAGGTTGCCTTCTCCATGTTAGCCGCGTAGTTACAGCTTTCGCAGCTCACGATCTGGTCTTCACCCGCCGGCGTCCGCACCATGAACTCGTGCGACTCCTTGCCGCCCATTGCACCCGAATCCGCCTCCACCACCACGTACTTGAGCCCGCACCGATCAAAGATGCGGCAGTAGGTGTCGTAGTGCTTCTTGTAGGAAACGTCGAGCCCGGCGGCATCAATGTCGAATGAGTACGCGTCCTTCATCATGAACTGCCGCACCCGCAAAAGCCCAGACCTCGGACGCGGCTCATCACGAAACTTGGACTGAATTTGATACCAGATCTGCGGCAACTGTTTGTAACTGCGGAGTTCCTTGCGCGCAATGTCGGTCATGACTTCTTCTTCCGTCATGCCCAGGCACAGATCAGCCCCCTTGCGGTCTTTCAGACGAAACAAATTGGCGCCCATCACCGACCAACGCCCACTAGCCTCCCAAAGCTCGCGCGGATGCAACGCCGGCAAATAGAATTCCTGCCCGATCTTGTCCATCTCCTCGCGCACGATCGCGATGATCTTGTTGAACGACCGGTTCCCCAGAAAAAGATAGGAGTAAATCCCGGCCGCAAGCTGGCGAATGTAACCCGCCCGCACCAGAAACTTGTGGCTGGCGACCTCGGCGTCCGCAGGCGCCTCGCGCAGTGTAGGAATAAACAATTCAGACCAGCGATGCATAGTTGGTGAGTTCCGATTGGGTTGAGGAACTGGCTATTCTACTTGGCCCGTCCGAAGGTTGGCTACCTCCAGAGCCGCTGCGGCGTGAGCCTCAGTACCATTTCCCAGTTGTTTTTGTGGGGTGTTGCCCATTAATACCAAGTATCTTGTTAATTACATCGTTAAGTGGTATTATGTTTTTGGATCGACGATGACGTTACCTGAGGAAATCGTAGCTTTGTTGCGTGGCGGCAAGCTTGGAGTTCAAGAAACGCTGGTCGTTCGAGCGCTATGGAGATTCATCATCAGGAGGCAAGCATGCCAATCGCGGCGCGATTACAAATTAAAGCTGCCGATGAGGTCTGGATCGCAACAGCGCTGTTGCACCGCGAACATCCGAAGCAAAGGGATTTCATTGTTGAAGAGATTATGGAACGTGCCACGAAAGAAGCTGGCAAGCGTCCACTTCGCCCAGGAGTCTACGTCCATGTTGTTCAACATTGCGTGGCGAACCGTGCGCCGAATCCCGGCCGTTACCGAATGCTCTACGAGAGCGCTTCCGGTCGTCGACGCCTATTTCGCAATGGCGACATTTACGACCCTGCTCGGGAAGGTGCTAAGACAGTCCCCGCGAGAGAGGACATTCCATCCGAATACGCATATCTGCTGGACTGGTATCAAGGCTGGAGCCAAGGCAGCGTCGAGGACAGAATCAAGAACGACCCCCTGCTTGCTCTCCGGGGTTCTGGCAAGGAACTCTGGGCCGATGAGCACGCGGACCAATACGTGCGCAGGCTTCGCGAAGGCTGGGCATGAGCCGAATCTTCTGGGACACTCACCTCTTTATCTATCTATGGGAGGACTACGGGACGCTGTCGCAGGCTGTAGCAGAGCTTCGCACGAAGATGCTCCGCCGGGGAGATCAACTTCTAACCTCAACTTTTACGCTTGGCGAAATTTTGGTCAAGCCTGCGTCGGCGGGAAATACTCAGCTTTGCAGAAGGTACGAAGATGCAATATCCAGTGTGGCCCTGCTAGTTCCTTTCGACGTCAAAGTGGCTAGGATTTATGCTTCAATCCGGCATGATCGCTCAGTGAAAGCTCCCGACGCGATCCAACTAGCTTCTGCCGCCAGCATCGCGGCCGATCTGTTCATCACCAATGACGGACGCCTTCAAGGCAAGCGTGTTGACGGCATTCAGTTCATCGTGACCTTGGACCGCGCGCCCATCTGACCGCTCACTCAACCAGCCAACTGCTTCAGAATCTCTTTCCCCAGCTTCTGGGTCTCGCCGAAAAACTTCTGATATTCGATGAACATCCGATTGAGTTCCAGAGACTTGTCAGGACCTGGATGCTTCCGCAGAATCATGTCGCGCACGTGGACCGGGTTAGGGAGAGTTGCGTCTTCGGTCAGTTCTTCCAGCGCGGTAGTGGGATCGTAGTGATACATAAAGTTCTCTCGATTGAGCAACTTGGTAATCGGGTAATTGTAATTGGTTTCAATTCGCAAAGGAGCCGATTACTCAATTTTTACATCATTTCCGTTCCCCACAAATCGTGCAAGTGCACGATGCCTTCGAGTTTCCCGCTTCCGTCCACGACCAGCAGCGACGTGATTTTCTTTTCTTCCATCAAAGCCAGGGCCGTCGCGGCAAACTCATATCCTGAAACAGTTTTCGGATTCTTCGTCATGCACTCGCCCGCTGTTAAATCGAGTACGTCCTTCCCGCGCTGTTCGAGCAACCGCCGCAGGTCGCCGTCGCTGATCACTCCAACCAGCCTTTCGCCTTCCACCACAGCCGTCACGCCCAGCTTCTTGCGCGACATTTCGTAGATCACGTCGGGCATCGTTGTACGCGGCGTGACGCGGGGCACCGCATCCCCAGCGTGCATCAGCGATTCAACTCGCGCCAGACGCTTGCCCAGCTTGCCACCGGGATGCAGGTTGGCGAAGTCTTCTTCTTTAAATCCTCGCTTCTCCGCCAGTGTCATCGCGAGCGCGTCACCGAGCGCGAGCATGCAGGTGGTGGAAGCCGTGGGGGCGAGTCCCAACGAACATGCTTCCTCGGCGATCGAGCAATCGAGTGCGACCTCAGCCGCCTCCGCCAGAGTGGAGGGCTTAGCGTGTGTGGCGCGGGCGCCCTCGCCCGGGTTCCCCGCATAAATCTCGTCGCAGGTCATCGCAATCAGCGGCACCTGCAAACGTTTGAGCGTTGCCAGCAAGCGCAAAATTTCCTCGGTCTCGCCGCTGGCTGAGAGCGCCAGCACCGCGTCGCCGCGCACCACCATTCCCAGGTCTCCGTGCAGGGCTTCGACCGGATGCATGAATACTGCAGGTGTCCCGGTCGAATTCAGTGTGGCCGCAATCTTGCGTGCGATAATTCCGCTCTTGCCCATGCCCGTGACCACGACTCGGCCGCCGCAGTCATAAATCAATTCCACGGCGCGATTGAACGCACCGGCCATCGGCCCGGCAATGCGATCCGCCAGGACGCGCAACGCCTCGGCTTCGATGCGCACCACATTTTCGCCAATCAGTTTCATGGAAGAAAGAGGATGTTAGCACGCCGCCAACTGTACAGACGTTGCTGGCAACGTCTCCCGATCGCAGCAACATATTCTTCACCGTGCGAGACGTAGCCAGCTACGTCTCTACCGATAGAGACGTTTCAGAAGTGATCGTCCATCTTCCGGATCCGTTCTGCCCTATGTCCTAACTCGGCAAGACTCATGGCTTGGATGGCGTGGTCCCACGGCCCAGCCTCCCAATTGTCTTTTTTCTTCTCAGGGTGAATCCACGGAGGTAGCGTAATGAGCAAATTGCGCGCCATGGCCAGGGCATAGGGTTCGTAAAGCGAGCGCAGATGCTTTAGTTTTTCTTCAGACTCGGCTGATTCCAGAAGCCGCAGCCCATGCTCCTGAAGTGCTTGCCGGAGTTTTAGCAGTTGCTCTGCGTCCAGCCGGACTGGAGCGAGAGGATCGTATTGAGCGTTGACAAGCTGCGCCAAGTCCACCATCGCGTGCCGCGCGACAGCGAAAGTTAGCTTGGCCGGCTCTTCCGGGATACCGTCGATGCCGGCGAGCACCAGCGCGCTGGCGTCGAGCATCACGGTGAGCGCACCCAACCAAGACTGATTGATATGCTGAGAACGAAAAAAGCCGAGCGGTGGATAGGAAATATGGCTCTCCAGCAGCTCTGCCGCCCAGCGCTCCCAGTCGCGAAAGATGTCTTCCAGCAGCGGGCATTTGCCAAACCGTATCAGCAACTCCGCGACGGTGGGCGGTGAACCTGCGCGTGCGTCTAGCAAAGAGATCTCGATTTCTCGCCTGGAAAACGACGAATAAATTGTCGGCAAGTATCCGATGACCACACCCAGAAAGCCGAAGCCCATGCCGGCTTCCAGCACCGCCAGAGCCCGAGCAAAAGTCGACGTCGGAATAATGTCGCCATAACCCAAAGTGAAAAAAGTCGAGCCACTCAGGTAAACCACCCGGCCGAACGTGACCGGTTCGTTGGCGAGCACGACGTGCTCGCCCGCACCGTATTGCAACAGGGCAAAGCCGAAGATCAAACCAGCGGCCCAAAGAGCGAGCAGGAAAAGCAGCGACAGCGGCCCGAAGTAGCCAAGAAAATTCTCCCGGCGGCCCTTCGATTTGATCAGACCAGTAATCTTCCGCCACGGAATCCAGGTGTTACGGTAGAACCAAACCGTAATTCGAAATTTCCTCCGCACCCGGCGTGGCAGAACCACAGTTTCAAACGCGTCCAACAGGACGGCGAGGATGACGACGGTGCCGGCGATGGTGGCGAAGATAAACATTCGGAGTAAGCGGTGGCGAAAATGGTAGCAGATTGAGGGCTGATATGGGTTTACTCAGGAAGAGACAAGCTCTTCGGTGACAATCATCACAGCGATTTTGGGACACACCAGCGTAGTTTCGAATCAGACGGCCGTATCCTCATGATCCGCCAACGTCGCTGAAATCAAGTCCCGCAAGGGACGAACCAGCTTAGCCCAGCGCGGCAGCGCTGGGGAAGAAGGCAAACGAAGGGCAAGTCCCGGAGGGACGACCCATGTCACACTCATACTCCAGCAATCGCATTCATCTGACCTTCAGCACGAAGAACCGCGAGAAAGGGATTTCCGAGGAATTGCAGACGAAACTCTGCCTCTACATGGCCGGGATTGCCATGCCAGCAATCATGGATTCGAAGCGATCAAGGTCGGTGGCGTTGAAGATCACGCCCACGCGCTAGTGCTCTTGCTGCCGACACTCCCTTTCGCCAAGGCAGTTCAGGTCTTGAAATCATGCTCTTCAAAATCATCAACGATACAAAAGCTGCGGCTAGGGACTTCGCGTGGCAGGAAGGATACGGTGCCTTCCGCGTGAGCGCTTCGCAGACGGAAGATGTCATTCGGTACATCGCGGGCCAAGCGGCGCATCACGCGAAACGAAGCTATGAGGAAGAGTTCTCGATTTCCTGAAAAAATATGGTGTTAGTCATGACCCTGCCCACGTGTTGGGATAGTTCGGTCGTCCCTGCGGGACTTGGCGTTTTGGGCTTGGCTTTTGGGGTCCAGCTTTAGGACTTGGCTTTGAGTTCAGTGGCTTTGCGGGTTACGAGATCCGGTCGTTTATGGAGTCGACTGGGCGGTACCGAGCGCTCCATGCACCGCCAGCAATTCTTTGAGCAGGCCACGCAACTTGGTCGACTCCAGCGCGTTTGTTCCGTCAGATTTGGCTTCTTTAGGGTTGTCGTGAACTTCGAGGAATACGCCGTCCACACCCGCTCCTACCGCGGCGCGTGCCAGCAGAGGAATAAACTCCGGTTGGCCGCCGCTTGTTGCCACTCCATCTTCGCCTCCCGACGCCGAGGGCAACTGCACCGAATGCGTCGCGTCAAAAACCACGGGGGCGAACTTTCGCATGATGGCGAGCGATCGCATATCTACGACCAGGTTGTTGTAGCCGAAGCTGGATCCGCGTTCGGTAAGAAATACCCGATCATTGCCTGCGGTGCGGCATTTTTCCACTGCATGTTTCATATCCCAAGGCGAGAGGAACTGCCCTTTCTTGATATTCAGCGCCCGCTCGCTCATTGCGGCGGCGATGATCAAATCGGTCTGGCGGCAGAGGAAAGCCGGAATCTGCAGCACATCCGCGACTTCCGCAACCTTGGCGACGTCCGCGGTTTCGTGCACGTCGGTGAGCACCGGAACGTGGACTTCATCTTTGATCTTTTTGAGAATGCGCAGTCCTTCCATCAGACCCGGTCCGCGAAAGCTGCGCATCGATGTCCGGTTGGCCTTATCGTAGGACGCTTTAAAGATGAACGGAACGTTGAGCGCGCGGGTTACGCCCTTGATCACTTCTGCCATGAATAGAGCGTGCTTCTCACTTTCGATGACGCATGGACCCGCAATGAGAAACAAATTGCCGGAGCCAATTCGGACGCCCTCGACTTGGAAAGAAATGCTCATGCCACTAACTGCGCCTCGCGAGGGTTGTTCTTTGTGTACCTTCGTGTCCTTAGTGGTTAAACGCCTTTAGCGTCTGCCCACTTTCTCAGGCCGGTGGAACATCTCAATCTCGGCTGCAGCTTTGTCAGCCCGCCGCTTCAAACCGTGCTCGTAAGCAGCTCCTACAAAAGTCTTAAATAACGGATGCGGCTCGAGCGGCTTCGACTTGAACTCCGGATGAAACTGGCAGCCGATGAAATGCGGATGGTCGGGAAGCTCAACGATCTCAACATAAGTTCCGTCGGGGGTGGAGCCGGAAATCCGCAGCCCGCCGGCAGTCAACGTCTCTTCATACTCGCGGTTGAATTCGTAGCGATGCCGGTGCCGCTCGCTGATCTCAAGCTGTCCGTAGATTTTGTAGGCCCAAGTTCCAGGCTCAATTTTGCAAGTCCACGCGCCCAGCCGCATGGTGCCGCCGAGTTCCTCTACCCCGCGCAATTCGCGCAGCTTGTAAATCACTCGATGCGGAGTCGCAGGATCGAACTCGCTGGAATTGGCATCTGCGAGGCCGCACACGTTGCGAGCGAATTCGATACAAGCCGTCTGCATGCCTAAACAAATTCCAAAGTATGGAACCTTCTTCTCCCGCGCATAGCGGATCGCAATCAGCATTCCCTCGATGCCCCGCTTACCAAACCCGCCAGGTACCAGGAGCCCGTCGTAATCCGCAAGCTGTTCGTCGTTGGTTCGATCCCCAGCTTCCAGCCCTTCGGCCTCAATCCAGTTCAAGTTGAGCTTTAAGTTATGCGCTAAAGCCCCATGCACCAGCGCCTCTTTCAGCGACTTGTACGAATCCTCGTACTCCACGTATTTCCCGACAATCCCGATCGTGACCTCGGCCTTCGGGTTATAGACGCGATGTACAAGCTCTTCCCAACTCTTCAAATCGCGTTCTTTGGCTTCGATATGCAGATAGCGGAGCACCAGCGTGTCCACCCCTTCATGCGAAAACACAACCGGCACTTCGTAGATGGAGGCAACATCCTTCGCCGTGATGACCGCCTCTTCCTCCACATTGCAGAACAGCGCAATCTTCGATTTGATTTCCTTCGAAAGAAATCGATCAGTGCGGCACAGCAAAATGTCTGGCTGAATTCCAATACTCAACAATTCCTTCACCGAGTGCTGCGTCGGCTTGGTCTTGAGTTCCTGCGCCGCCGCGATAAAGGGCACCAGCGTAACGTGCATAAACAAAGTTCGCTCGCGCCCCAGTTCCTGGCGCATCTGCCGAATCGCTTCCATAAAAGGTAGCGACTCGATGTCGCCCACCGTGCCGCCAATCTCGACGATGGCGATATCCACATCCTGCGCGACCTTCTTCATGGCCGCCTTAATTTCGTTGGTAACGTGAGGAATGACCTGAACGGTCTTGCCGAGATAGTCACCGCGGCGTTCCTTGGCAATGATCTGCTCGTAAATGCGGCCGGTGGTCCAGTTGTTATCGCGAGAAAGCTTGGCGTGGGTAAAGCGTTCGTAGTGGCCGAGGTCGAGGTCGGTCTCGGCGCCGTCGTCGGTAACGAAAACCTCGCCGTGCTGGAAGGGCGACATCGTGCCCGGGTCCACGTTGAGGTAAGGATCGAACTTCATCAGGTTGACTTTCAGCCCACGGCTCTCCAGCAGGCAGCCAATCGAAGCCGCCGCCAGCCCTTTCCCGAGCGAAGACACAACTCCGCCAGTCACAAAGATGTACTTTGCCGACATCGCTTCCTCACCTTAACTTGTGTTTGAAATTTTGTGCAGGATGGGTGCACGAGTAATTATGCCAGAAACGGGAGCGCATGACTAGGTTGTTTTTTGAGACCGGCTCGAACCTGCCCCATCCAACCACGACCACGCGAGTAGATCAGAAGGCTATCCATCGATGACCCGGCACATGTCGGACGAGCCCGGCTGTCTCGCAACGATTAAGCGAGAGTCTGCACGGAAGCTCGCAAAAGAATTGAGTTGACCACGTCCGAAAACGGCCAGTTTACATCCGTCGTGAGTGCAAAAATCAGCACCAAAGGATCTCCATGCCTCTTTTTACCTCGCTAATCGTAATCTTCGTTTTCACGGTTTCCCTGGGTACGGCCGCCGCACCTGTTGATCAAAATGCGAGCACGCAAGATATGGATACTTCCGTCAAGCCAGGTGACGACTTCTACCGGTACGCCAACGGGGGCTGGCTCAGAACGGCAACGATACCCGCTGGCCAGTCGAGCTACGATACGCGCGCAATGCTAGTGGAGAAAAACCAGCCAGAGAGTTCGCGATCTCATTCAAGACGCGGCCGCGGCCCAGCCCATCCGGGGCAGCATGGCACAGAAGGTCGGCGACTACTACGCCAGCTTCACGGACGAGGATGGCATCGAGGCCAAGAGGCTGACACCATTGGCCGACGAAATGGCCAGGATCTCAGCGATCACCAACAAAGCGTCGCTGTCAGCCTATCTCGGCACCACCTTGAATACTGAGGTCGACGGACTCACCGCCAACGCTGACCATGTCTTCGGCGTGTGGGTTAACCAGAGTTTTGAAGACTCGGAGCATTGCAGCCATCCTGAAACTTGCAGATCTTGCAGACTCGGAGACCAGGCGGCGCGCATAATGTCGCTTGAAGTTCGGATAGCGCAGGCCCACGCCCCAGACGCCGATGCCGCTGACGTCTTCAAGCAGAACAACCCGTGGAAACGCGCCGACTTCGGCGTCAAGGCGCCCGGTATGGACTGGGGCGCTTACTTTACAGCGGCCGGAATTGCCGGGCAGCCGGAATTCATCGTTTGGCAGCCCTCGGCTGTGACCGGAACTTCCGCCCTGGTCGGCAGTGAGGACATCGACCGGTGGAAGGACTATCTCAGGTTTCACCTGATCGAACATTATGCCAGCGTCTTGCCCAAGGCTGTTGCTGCCGAGGAATTCACCTTCTACGGCACGATCCTGACGGGAACGCGACAGGCGCCGGAGCGCAGCAAGGCCGCCATCGCCGCCACAAACGGCGCCCTGGGCCAGGCGGTCGGCCAACTCTATACGCAACGTTATTTCCCGCCTGAAGCTAAGGCGAGGGCGCAAGGCATGGTCGACGACCTGATCACCGCCTATCGCGCCCGTATTTCAAATCTCACCTGGATGTCACCGCAGACAAAGGAAAAGGCGTTGGCCAAGCTGGCCGCGCTTAGGATAGGCATCGGCTATCCCGACTCATGGATCGACTATTCGACGCTCGACGTTGTGCCCGGCGACGCCTTCGGCAATATGGGCCGGGCGGAAGCCTTCAACCGTTCGTACAATCTGGCCAAGCTAAAACGACCAGCCGATGCGGACGAGTGGAGGATAGATCCGCAAATCGTCGGCGCAGTCATCGTGTTCACCCCCAATACGGAAACTTTCTCGGCTGGCATCCTGCAGCCGCCCTATTTCGATTACCAAGGCGATGCCGCGTCTAATTACGGCTCCGCCGGCGCCGGCGTCGCCCACGAAATCAGCCACACCTTCGATGAACTGGGCTATATTTACGATGCTCAGGGCCGCCTCGGCATGTGGTGGACTCCCGCAGACGTGGCCAAATACCACGCGGCGGTGGCGAAGCTGGTTGCGCAATTTGATAGCTATTGCCCGCTTCCCGATCTTTGCGTCCATGGCACGCAGGTCCTGAGTGAAAACATCGCCGACCTGGCAGGGTTGCGGGTGGCGCATGACGCATACGTCCTGTCACGGAAAGGCAAGACCGATGTCGTGATCGATGGACTGAGTGGCGAACAGCGCTTTTTTCTGGCATTCGCTCAGAGATGGCGGAAGATCGAAGGCGAAGCCGCGCTACGCCGGCAACTCACAACCGATACGCATTCGCCGGGGAATACCGAAGCGACACGGTGCGCAATGTAGAGGCTTGGTACAAAGCCTACGAGATCGCGCTCACCGACAAAGCTATATCTGAAGCCCGAAGATCGCGTTGGGATATGGTGACGCCGTTGCGCATCGCTGTTGAGAAACGGGGCTGGTCCAACCTAGGCCTCTGACTACTCTTCAGTGTACCGCTCAGGCCTTGCCAGTCTTACGGGCTGTGCGTGTACAGTTACGTAGTGATGCCCGAGCACATACATCTGCTGGTCTACGAACCGGAACGAGGCTTGTTAGCAGAAAAGCTGCGTCCCAAAATGGGAAATGCCGACCACTTTTTCTCGTTCTTACCCTTGACTTTCATGCAGACTGTGAGTTAATTATGTACCTGTACATTTATCCTATAGATAATACGAAGAACCGCTAACTCCTTTGTCCGAAAGTTTTGCATACAAGTCCTTCTAACTCAAAGATCCTGGTGAAAAATAAATCTGTGAATGAGATGGCAGGAAGCTCAAAGCTGCTACGGCTAAAGAGCGGCACGATGAGGCGTGAGTCCAAGCGAAGGGAATGACGGCGAGGTCAATCGTGTACAATTCTGGCGACTCGGATTCCGGAGTCCTGCAGAATCTCATCGCGATAGAAAAACCGAAAAAATCCAGGAGCTAAGAAATGAAGAAATCTTCACTTGCAGCATGGGCACTAAGCGGAGCTGTATTGCTCGGACACATTTCAGCTATTGCACAGGACAGCGGAGCGGCAGCGAGTGCGCCGCAGAGTTCCCAAAGTTCCATGAGCCAGAGTTCCATGAGCCAAGACATCGATCTGCTGCGCAAGGACATCCGCTCGCAGAAGAAGCAGCTCATCGCCGCCAACATGCCCCTGACCGATACCGAAGCCCAGAAGTTCTGGCCGGTCTACGATCAATACACTGCCGAACTGGTGAAGATCAACAATGACAAGTACGCGCTGATCCAGGAGTACGTGCAGAGTTACGGAAACATGACCGACGCCCAGGCCGACAATTGGTCCACGCGCATTCTGAAGGTAGATGCGGACGTGACGGCGCTCCGGCAAACGTATTGGGCAAACTTTCGCAAGGTACTACCGGCGAAGAAGGCGGCTCTGTACGAGCAGATTGAGCGCCGAGCACAAATGCTGATCGACGTCCAGCTGGGTTCGCAGATTCCGCTGCTTCAGCCGTAGTAGCTTCATGCTTTCATCTTGCAGGAGACTGGAGACGATCCAATCTCGCTCGTTCGATTCGGGATTACTTGCAGACAAAGTTAGCTGCGTCGTTGGTGTTGCCGCCCTTGTACTTTGCTTCCTTCGGATAAGGGCACACAGGGACGCGTAAACTCGACGCCTTGAGCGGGATCGTTGTTCACATAGTGCGTGGCAATGACACGCTCTGGCGCAATATCGTCTTCGACCCACTGGACGAGCGGGGTGAGCATGTCGAAGACACTTGCGCCTGGACCACCCTTGCAATGGTTCATCCCAGGCACCATGAACAACCGGTAAAACTCCTGAGTCCACTGTGGTGAAGCGTCGGGAAATTTCACGACGCTCTCGAAGTAATGAATGCTGGTTTCGGGCGGCACCTCGGGATCGCTGAACCCGTGCTACTGGATGAGCTTGCCGCCCTGCGCCCGGAAACCCATCAGGTCGGGGTTGATCGAGTTCAAAACCGACGCCAACGTCTGACCCGGAACGCTCACCTTATTGTCCAGGTAAGCTGGGTCGGAGATCCAGTTGAACGTTCGATAATCCCAGTTGGGATTGTCGAAGACGAAGTACTCGAAGAAGGGAATTCCAATCTCTGCGTGATGGTCGGTTTGCGGCGCCGGCGGAGGTTGCGGAGAAATGCTGAAAGGCCAGTCATCGGCTTCGCCGCCCCGCTCAAATGGCGGGTAGTAGTTGTGTTGTTGCACCATCTGATCAGTGCCCGGGCAGATATTTCTGACTGCTTCCACCTGCTTTGCCCTAAGGCAGTTCGGAGGCTTTTGCGATCCCTTGCCCAGAAGCTTCTCGGGATTGAAGGCGCAGCGTCGGGGATCATTCAGGACGCCACGGACGACACCATCAAGAGCATCGCAATCAGCGTTGACGGCGTTGCCGAGCAGCGTATCTTCATTGGTAAGAACGGTGCTGGCAGGGTTGTTGAACATCTGCCACACCACCCACAGATTGCCGCCAACGTGATGGTGCGTGTAGTAGGCAACGGGATCACCAGCGACGATCCCGTCGTAATCGTTCGCGAAGCGCTGCGCCTCCATCAGCGCCTGTCGCCCGCCCGTGGAGCAGCCATTGAAGTACGAATGCTGCGGCTCGCGTCATAGAAAGCGTTTGCAATCTGCTTGCCCCTTACGGTCATCAGATGGATCGAGCGATATCCAAAATCGATGAATTTTTGCGGATGCCCAAGCGCAAAGGATGCGTCATAGGTGGAACCGACGTGACCGGTGTCTGTGCTAACGGTGGCGTACCCGAGCCTGACGCCAGAGGCCAGGCGCTGTACTCAATCGATCCGGCAAAGCCCCCCTTTCCGACGCCCTTGAACGTTCCGTTCCAGATAGAAGCCGGCATCCACACTTCGATACCGATGTCCAAGTCGCTGGTCGGAGTTAACGTGGCGGCTATGCGGCAGAACGCAGGCATATTGGTGAAGACCTGACCGTCAGGTGCGATGTAAGTGCCGGCTGGTATCGCTTGCGCGCGGAATTCTTCGGTCGGGCGACAGGAACGGGGGAGTAGGCCGAAGGGGTGCAGCTTCTGCAGCCATTGACATTCCTGGACGTCACTCTTGCGCCCGGGCAACCTCTGGGTAGATCGATATCCTCCGAGTACCGGAGGGGCGCGGGGAAGTGCAGCTTGTTCAGCGCCGTGCCGCCACGGAACCGGAGCTGCTCGCGCAGCAACGGGTCGGCGAACAGATCGACGATCGCGCGGCTGATGATCAGGTCTTGCTCGATCTGCCGCTGCTCTGCCCACGGAACGACGTTGCCCCAGGCGGTGATGTTCATGACCGGAATCATTCGTCACGCTCCGGGAGACGGCGGACAATCAAGGAATCTTGTTTTTTTGTATTGCCCCGAAAAGGTTAGTCAGGCGGCACGCCGCCATTGCCATGTCGTCTATAGCGTCAGGTACGCTCAAGCGCACCAGCTGCGCCTGACGATGTCTGGCCCGATCGGCGCAGCCGATGCCGTTTTCAGTTCATCCTTGCATGTTACGGCAGCAGCTTGGTCGACCGCGAATGTGGTAAAGACGAGCCACCGCTATTTTCCGCAGGGACATGTTGGATCATCCGTTCCTCATCGCAATATTATAAAGTCATCCCAACTGCGCCAGAACGAATTGCGGCGAAAAATGGCCGTTCCACCGGCAACCGCGGAACTGTTAAGCTGCGAGTGGGGTCTGGTCCAAGTGCAACCGATGACTGCCGCATTAAAAAGCATGGAGAGCCGGCATGAAGAAAGAATCACGAGTCCGGATAAGTAAGAACGGAGAGCCCCGGATTCCCGCGGCGCCTCCCGCAAGGCAATGGGGAATCTTCGCTGGTGAGGAAGTAGTTTTGCGATTCGAGGACAACGAGCTGCACATTTCTAGCCTGAAGGGGCGCTTTGTACGCCCTCGGCGCTTGCTCCGATGGTATGTAAAACCCGGCGCATTGCTGAGCGACGAACTCATCGCGGAACGGCGTGGGGGGAAGCCCACATCATAATATTAATATTGAGGATGATGGGAATAAGGAATAGAGCTCGCGTCGGCCTTTTGCTGGTAATGGTCGCCTTTATGCTGGTTAAGCCTCCCGCCCAGGCCCAGCAACTGGCTAAGCGCCTCATCCTGAAAGACGGCTCCTACCAGCTTGCCACCAAGTGGGAAGTCAAAGGCGACCGCGTGCGCTACCTGAGCGCTGAGCGCGACGAGTGGGAGGAGTTGCCCAACTCGCTGGTGGATTGGCCGGCCACTGACAAATTCGAAAAAGATCGCGCCGCCGGCGTTCCTGCCCCGGAAGCGGTTGAACTCGACAAAGAAGCCGAAGCCGAACGCCTTGCTGAGGAGGCCAAAACCCCGCAGGTCGCGCCCAGGCTGCACCTGCCCGACTCCGGCGGAATGTTATTGCTCGATACCTTTCAGACTGAGCCGCAACTTGTAGTGCTGCAGCAGAACGCGGGCGACGTCAACCGTAACACCAAAACGAACATCCTGCGTTCTGCGATCAATCCCGTCGCCAACAGCAAGCAGACCATCGAACTCGACGGCTTGCACGCCAGCGTGCAGGCGCACACGACCGTGCCTGCAATCTACTTCAGCCTTGACCAGGATCAGGATTCGAACCCCACTTCGCAGAAGGGGCCGCAACGGCCACAGCAACCAGAACAACCGTGGGACCGTTACCACATTGTTCGGGCCCAATTGAAGAAGGGGAAACGCGTGATTGGAGATATAAAAATTAACCCGCTGGGAAAAGCGACCCAGGAACAGAACCTGGTGATAACCACCTCGCAAAGGCTGACCGGAGGCTGGGTCAAGATCACACCTGGGAATGCTCTTGAGCCGGGAGAGTACGCCGTCGTCGAGATGCTGGGTAAGGACGGAATGAACACCTACGTCTGGGATTTCGGGGTGAACCCGGCGGCTCCGGCGAATGCGATGGCCTTGAAACCCGACCCGCCGGCAGTCCAGCCGCAACCGGACAAGCCAAAGTAAGTGAAGAGTGCATGTGCCTCTGAAATGTGGACGCCGGGGCCTAGATTCGCGCTTCTTCCTGAATCCTGCTCCACGCCCGTTCGACGTGTTGTTCCGTCGTGTTGGTCTGGCCAACACAGAATCGTAGCGTGTGCCGGCCGTTCAGACGTGTGTGCGTCAGGTAGAGGTCCCCGCTTCGGTTCAGGCGATCCATCAGTTTTTGATTCACTTCGTCCCCGCCCTTGTGACGAAAGCAGATCAGGTTGAGTGGCGCGGGCGCTGCCAGTTCGAAACGAGAATCGTTCTTCACCCAAACCGCGAACTGTTGCGCCAGTTCAACGTGACGCCGAACGTGATACTGCAGGCCTTCGATGCCGTAGTGGCGGATCACGAACCAGAGTTTCAAGGCGCGGAATCGGCGGCCGAGCGGAATCTGCCAGTCGCGATAATCGATCACTGCTCCCGATTCTGTGGCCTTGTTGCGTAAATATTCGGGCAGGATGCTTAGAGTTTGAATCAGTGATTTGCGATCGGCCACATAGAAACAGTTGCAATCGAAGTTAGTGAACATCCACTTGTGCGGATTGAACGTGTAGCTGTCGGCCAGTTCAACCCCGTCGTGTGTATGCCGGAACTCGGGGCAGAGCGCTGCGGTTCCGGACATGGCGGCGTCCACGTGAAACCATACATTGTTCTCGCGGCAAATTCGGCCAATTTCAGGCAGCGGATCAATCGCGTTGGAAGACGTGGTGCCAATGGTAGCGCAAACGAAGCATGGGACAAGACCCGCGCGTCGATCGTTCTCAATTTGTCGCGAGAGCGCGTGCGCACGCATCGCGAAATTCTCGTCGACATCGATCAGTCGCAAATTGTCCAAGCCAAGCCCCGCGATCTGAACGTCCTTTTCGATCGAAGAATGCGCCTGCAATGACGCGTACACCGCCAATTTCCCGTCGCAGCCACGTTTGTTGCTCGCGAAATTCGTCGTGCGTTCTCGCGCGGCCAGCAAGGCACAAAGGGAGGCGCTTGAAGCCGTGTCCTGGATCACGCCGCCTCCGGTACTGGTTGAAAGAAACTTGCGCGGCAAGTCAAGCATCTCAACCAACCAATCCAGAACATGCGTCTCCAGTTCTGTGCATGCCGGACTGGTTGCCCAAAGCATCCCCTGGACACCCAATCCCGAGGAAAGCAGGTCGCCAAGAATGGCCGGCCCTGACGCGTTAGCGGGGAAGAAAGCGAAGAAATTCGGCGACTGCCAGTGGGTCACGCCGGGAAGAATTAGCCTCTCGATGTCCCCCAGGATCGTAACGAAAGGCTCACCTTTAGCAGGAGGTTTTGCAGGCAGAGAAGCGGCCACCTGACCGGGCTCCGCACGTGAGAGCACGGGATAGGATTCGATGCGTGCGTAGTAGTCTGCGATCCAGTCCACGACCGCATGGCCATGCTGGCGGAACTCATCGGGAGTCATGTGAAAGGATTTTTCGTCGGGCATTCAGTCTCCGACTTCTCGAAAGATTCGCATTTGAACCAGCCAGATTTTCTTGGTGTACCTTCGTGTCCTTTGTGGTCTATGCCTTTGGGCTTATCCCAGACGCCCGCAATAAACAAGCGTGTTGTAGTCGAGCGACACGCTGCCATTGTCCTGATGGGCGTCGAAGATTCGTCGTAGCTCTCGCAACATCGCGTCATAGTTTGCTTGATCGGAAGTTGGCGTGTAAGACGAAGACAGTAGCCGGCCTTCCAGACCGAGGTAGTCAACCTCCTGGCGCATTTCCAACCTACTCGACCGAAACGGCGAGGGCGAGAAGAAGTCGGCGATCTCCGCAGTCGTGCGCTCGTGCCGGACTTCCCGGTAATCAGTTCCATAGGCCAGCAGCAGGTGCTCGTATTCGCGAAGAAAAGGTGTCGAATCGGTGCGGCGTTCGTTCCAGAGAAGCACAAGCCAGCCACCGGGTTTGAGGATGCGAATAAACTCACGGCGAGCTTTTTCGCGATCAAACCAGTGCGCCGCCTGCGCCGCCGTAACAATGTCCACACTGTGATCTGGAAGTGTCGTTGTTTCTGCGGTCCCCGCTATGCTCGTGAAGGCTGAGTAACTTTCCCGAAGCCGTTCCCCGGCTCGCCTCATTTCGTCATTTGGCTCAACTCCGAAGACTCGATTGCCATTCTCTGCCAGCATCCGGGTAAAGATGCCGGTGCCCGAGGCGATATCAGCGATTACGGAATCCGGCGTCAGGCCGCATTCGCTCTTTAAGAGCTCGAGAACTTCAGGCGGATATCCGGGCCGGAAGCGAACATAATTCTCGACCCGGGAGGAAAAGCGCTGGGTAGCGTCTTTGACCGGCATGCAAGCAGTTTATCGCTTTCGGGCGTCGGCAGGTCGGGAGGATGGTGCGTGGGTTGCGACTGCGGGCGCGAGCCAACCTCAGCGCCACACCGCAACGCGCATCATGTTGAAGTGATGGTCGTAGTCTGAAGAAGCCGACATCGGAACCAAAAATCCCATGTACACTGACATGTTTTACCTCGAAACCCTATGGCTCTTCGATCTTACTCTACCTTGTTTTGCAGCCTTTTACTGTTGAGCGTTCCCCAGACTCAGACTGCAGACGGCGCTCCGAGTGCCTCTCCTAACATTTTCGGGTTTCGCAACGCCGAAGCGGAGATTGCGCTGGAAAGCAAATTCCTCGCCGTACCCGACCCTAAACTCGCCGAGCAGCATTTGCGGATTCTGACCCAGGCTCCCCATGTCGCCGGCACGCCGGAAGACAGGGCAACCGCAGACTACGTCGCGCAGAAATTCCGCGAGGCAGGCTTGGATGCAGAGATCGTTGAATACCGTGTCTGGCTGAATTACCCCTCGGAAATAAGCGTGGATGTGACCGCGCCAGCCGGGGTTCATATGCACGGTCCCACGCGCGAGCACGTTGACGGCGATTCACTTGCTGACGATCCGCGAGTTATCATCCCGTTCAACGCAATGTCACCGTCGGGCGATGCCGAAGCGGACGTGGTCTACGCTAATTACGGTTCACCCGAGGACTTCAAGAAACTGGAGCAGATGAAAGTCGACGTACGCGGCAAGATCGTCGTGGTTCGTTACGGTCAAAACTTCCGCGGCGTGAAAGCATTTGTTGCACAGGAGCATGGCGCCGCTGGCCTGATCATCTACTCCGATCCCGCCGACGACGGTTGGCGCCGGGGCGATAAGTATCCCGATGGTCCGTGGCGCCCCACGACCGGCGTGCAGCGCGGATCCATTGGCTATATGTTCCAGTTCCCCGGCGATCCCACGACGCCCGGGATTGCCTCTGTTCCGTCGCTTCCCGACGCCAAGCGCACGCCGCCTGAGCAATCCTCACAGTTGCCGAAAATTCCCACCACTCCGCTGTCCTACGGCGATGCATGGCCCATCCTTGAGCACCTCGGGGGGCCGGATTCACCCCGCGACTGGCAAGGTGCGTTGCCCTTTACCTATCATCTCGGTCCCGGGCCGGTGAAGGTGAAGATGCATCTCAAACAGGACTACCAGTTCCGTACTATCTGGGATGTGATCGGGCGGATACGTGGAAGTGAACTGCCCGACGAGTGGGTGGTCGCGGGCAATCACCGTGACGCATGGGTCTACGGAGCGGTTGACCCGAACAGTGGAACTGCGGCCATGCTGGAAACCGTGCATGGGTTCGGTGAGCTGTTGAAATCAGGCTGGCGGCCGAAGCGCACGATCATTCTGGGGAGCTGGGATGCGGAAGAAGAGGGCTTGATCGGTTCCACCGAGTGGGGTGAGCAGCACGAGAGTGAACTGGCCAACGCCGCAGCCTATTTCAATATGGACGTCGCCGTGTCAGGACCGAAATTCGGGGCGGCCTCCGTGCCCAGCCTAAAACAGTTTCTACGCGACGTGGCCAAAGCCGTTCCCGCTCCCAAGGGGGGAACCGTCTACGACAGTTGGCAAAAGGAAAATCAGCCCGGGGCCGATTCTGCCCAGTCTCCAACCGAAGCCATCGGGGACATCAAGCGGATCCCGGCAGCGCAATCGAAAGCCGATGTACCCGTGGGCGACTTGGGCAGCGGATCGGATTACACCGTGTTCCTTCAGCACCTGGGCGTGCCCTCCGCGGATGTAAGTTCGACCGGATCCTATGGCGTATATCACTCAGCCTTCGATAACTTCAACTGGTTCAAGAAATTTGGTGATCCTGATTTCGTCTACGAGCAGCAGATGGCGCGCATCTTCGGGATTTCGATCATCCGCATGTCCGACGCCGACATCCTACCCTACGACTACGAAGAATATGCCAAGGAAATCGTCTCGTACATCGATTCCGCGAAAAAGAAAGCACAGACGGAGTTCGCCGGTCAAAAGCTGGACTTTGCCGAGGCTACTCAAGCAGCGCATCACTTCGAGCAGGCCGCAGCGAAGACTCTTGTTTGGCAACAAGATTCTCCACGCGATGCCGCCAAGCTGAACCAGGCTTTGCGCGACGCCGAGCGAGCGCTCCTCATGCCCGAGGGATTGCCGAATCGTCCCTGGTTTCGCCATGCAATCTACGCTCCCGGCCAGTACACCGGATATGCGGCGGTCGTGATCCCTGGAATTAGCGAAGCCATCGACAAACATGATCTCGCTCGAACCCGGCAGCAAATTACATTTCTCGCAGCAGCATTGAATCGTGCTGCCAAGGTGCTGGAGAGCGCTCACTAAGAGCAACTCGAGGGATCTGCGGTTCTCGCATCGGCTTTTCGAAGTGACTCCTCGCTGTTAAGCTTTCTCCCCATGACCCCTGCCAACAACACGTTTTGCGAGATCTGCCCTCGGCGGCCGTGGCCACATTTCTGGCGTTGTTCCCCATCGTCAACCCGTTTGGTGCGGTTCCTATATTCTTCAGTCTCACGGCGGACTTGCCGCACGCCGAGCGCACGCGCACGGCGGTAAAGACCGCTGCTTACGTGATCACAATTCTGATCGTCTTCCTCTTTTTTGGACGTTTCGTGTTAATCCTCTTCGGTATTTCGTTGCCCGTCCTGAAGATTGCCGGCGGCCTGATCGTTGCCAATACTGCCTGGGGCATGGTCACCGGAAGCAGCCGCATGACGCCCGCGGAGCGCAACGAAGCGAGCACCAAAGAAGATATCTCGCTAACGCCAATGGCCATGCCGATGCTGTCCGGCCCCGGATCAATCGGGGTAGTTATGGGCTTGGCGGCAGACGCCACAAGCCCGGTGTCCTATCTGGGTATGGTCATCGGCATCGCGGCGCTGGGTCTCGTCGTCTACCTGTTTCTTCAACTCGGCGGCCCGCTGGTGAAGCGTCTGGGGCCGGGCGCTGCTGGCGCGATTAATCGCATCTTCGGTTTCCTGCTGCTGGCGATCGCGGTGCAGTTAGTCTGTGACGGCATCGCCGACATCAGGGCGTAACACCCGGCTGTGCGGAACTGGCCTCCAGCGCCGGATCTGCAAAATCCCCTTGACTTCGCTCGCAGTTCTGGTAGATTCCTCGGCCATTAGCTCATGAGGGGGAGCGAGGGACTTATATGCCCGGAGATACACCTCTCAAAGCGGCAATTCCACTCGTCGAACCGCCACCGCAAGATCCACTCCCGGTTACATTCAAGGAAGTTTTGCAAGACGAGTTGTCGAAGATCGCGGAGGCCCGCCGTGCTCGCGAGGTCAGGACTTCGAGACCGACCGCCGACAACCTGATCGGCTTGGCATTTTCCGGTGGCGGCATCCGCAGCGCCACGTTTAACCTCGGCATCCTGCAAGCGCTGGCGGAGAACCAACTGCTGCACAAGTTCGATTACCTCTCCACTGTATCGGGCGGCGGATACATTGGCTCATGGCTGGCCGCTTCCACTTATAGACTCCTGACTACGTTGCCGAATTCGTCGTTTCGAGACGTAGAAAAGGCACTCGTTCCCGGAAAGCGTGAGCCCGGTGGACGCGAAGAACGCACCTTCTTGCGCTGGCTCCGCTTATACAGCAATTATCTGACTCCTCATACCGGTGTGCTTTCCGGCGATACCTGGGCAATGATCGGCACATGGCTTCGTAATGTATTTCTGAACCAGACCGTCCTCGGTTTGCTTTTCCTCGGTGTTTTTGTGTGTTGCCACGGCGTGCTGCTGGGACTGATGAGATCTTCCAGGCTCGGTGCCACCGGCCTTCTGTTTGCCGGCGTGCTGGCTTGGTTCATCGCCGCGGTCTCGATGGCTGTGAACGTGGCCGACCAGATTCCCTCGAAGGAAATGCTGCTGACGGCGTTTCAACGCGTCAAAGTGACGGTCATGGTCATTCTGCCATTTTTCCTGGCCTGCTTACTGTTGAACTCCGGACTATGGCGATGGCGGGATGTGGCGGCAAATTTGCCCCTGTGGATGTGGCTCGCAGGGTGGGGCGGTCTTCTATTTTGTTGCTTGGGGGGTGGCGGCGGGACTGATGAGGCTGTGGAGAGAGATGCGGGAGAAGAAAACCCCGGAAGAACGGATGCTTTCCCTTACTGCCTTCTCGTTTTCCGCGTTTGCCGCAGGAGCGGTCGGAGGTGCCCTAGGCTGCGGCTACACAAGGTTGCTCAACCGCATGTTACCGGCTCCAGTTTCTCACAGCGCTCATTGGATCGTAGGGGTCTTCGGAACCGGCGTCTTGATGCTGATCCTGTTGCTCGCAGGCGCTCTGCACCTCGGATTCGCTGGCCGTGGCTGCAAAGACCTGGTGCGCGAATGGTGGGCCCGCCTTGGCGGATACATGATGCTCCTCACGCTGGCTTGGCTATTGCTGGCCGGATCTTGTGCATTCGGGCCACTGTTGGTGCGGTGGGTCATCGCCAAGCTGCAGTGGGGAAGCATCGTTCCCGCAGGTTTGTGGGTTGCTCACAATTATCTGGGCGTTAAAGCCGCCAGCAGTGCCAAGACCAGTGGGAAGGTTGAGAAAATCGCTTCGGCGGACACCTCCGGCGGCCGGTGGATCGTACGGCTATTCAAGTCTCCTAAAGTTCTGGATGCTATTGCCCGGTTGGCGCCATATGTTTTCGGCATGGGTTTGGTGTTGCTGTTAGCCACGGCGGTTCACATCGGCGCGGGTTCGTTTTTCGCGCCCGAACAGACTGCCAAATTGTGGCATTCGATGCCGGAGGCCACACCCGGGCACGCTTGGGTTGTCTTGTCCGCTCCTTACTGGAAAATCCAATGGGCGGGATCGTCTCTACAATTGCTGGGCGCAGGCATAATTCTCGCCATCGCGTCGCTCTTGTTATCCCGTCGCGTGGACGTAAATGACTTCTCCCTGCACCACTTCTACCGCAACCGCCTGCTGCGCTGCTATCTGGGAGCCTCAAACCCAAAACGGACACCGCAGCCCTTCACCGGTTTTGATCCTGATGACGATCTCCCGCTCAAGGAACTCGCCTCGAATTATCCCGGACCCTACCCCATCCTGAACGCGGCCATCAACATCACCAGCGGCACGGAGTTGGGCTATGCAACACGGCGGGCAAAGTCGTTCGTCTTTACTCCGTTGTATTGCGGCTATGACGTAATCTTCCCCGGCGATGGCGAAAACCGGTTCAAGCTGGAAAATGCATGTGAGCTCAGCTTCTCGAAAACCGAACTGGGGCGCACGGCGGAATCGCTCACTCTAATGTCCGCGGACGACGGGATTGCCCTAGGCACGGCTATGGCGATCTCGGGCGCTGCAGCCAGCCCCAACATGGGTTACTTCACCTCTCCGGCAACGGGGCTATTCATGACTCTGTTCGACGTCCGCCTGGGCTGGTGGATGGGGAACTCGCGCTTTACTCCCCAGTGGAAGAGCGCCGGGCCCACGTCGGGACTCGGGTACCTCGTTTCCGAATTAGTCGCCCAGAGCGACCAGAATAAGGGCTACGTTTATCTTTCTGATGGCGGACACTTCGAGAATCTGGCGGTCTACGAATTGATCAAGCGGCACTGCCAGGTGATTGTGGCCTGCGACGCCGGCTGCGATGACAGCTACGCTTTTGACGATCTCCTGAGCCTGATTGAGAAAGCACGCACCGACTTTGGCGCGCGCATCGAGATCGATTTTTCAAAAGTCCGTCCCAAGGACGGACGTGAAAGCGAATACAACTTCGCGGTCGGAGACATTTTTTACGATCCGCAGAACCCTAATGACCGCGGCACGCTGTTTTACATAAAGGCCAGCCTGCCACCAAGGCAGGAAAAAAGTGCCGTGAACAAGAACTCGCTTCCCGACGACGTCTGGCAGTAT
Organism: uncultured Acidobacteriota bacterium; assembly: GCA_963838905.1. Taxonomy (GTDB): domain Bacteria; phylum Acidobacteriota; class Terriglobia; order Terriglobales; family Acidobacteriaceae; genus JABDBE01. Next base: position 521,404 of record CAWITE010000006.1, on the reverse strand, counting down.
TCCGAAAAACATCAGACGTTCCCGCATCAGAGCACTGCGGACCAGTGGTTCGACGAGTTGCAATTCGAGAGCTATCGGGCCTTAGGGCAACACATCGGGCGCGCCGCCGCGGCGGCAATCGGTCCAGAGATCGAAGCCACGCTAAGCTCGCCAATGTAGGCGGGATACGCGTGAAGAACGTACCCCACAGGTTGTGGTCTGGTTGAATGGTGCCACAATTTTGCCTCAAAAAAAACACTCGATTTCCCGCAAAATGTAGAACCGGAATTTTCCTTGCCTTGTAGATCTATGGTTCTAAAGGTAGTTAGAGGCAAAATATTAAAAACATTGGAGTTGTACGGCCCTTCCTGGCACCTGAGTTTCGCCTTCGCCATGGCTGGACCAGCCGTCGTTCCCCCCTCTAGAAGCTATTCGCGAAGAGACTGCACGCTGATGTATCACGTGTCAAAACTAAATTTTCCTTGTAGAAACTAAATTTTCCAAAGGATCCCGGGCTTGAGACGGTTATCTAACCAGGCCTAACGATTACGCAGCCAGCAGGACGACGCCGCCTGCGACCAACACAGCGGCCATCCAGCGGCGGTGATCTACACGTTCGTGCAGAAAGATCTTGGCGGCAATCGCATTGGTCACAAAGGTAAGAGAAGCGGAAGCAGGCGCTATCAGGCTGACGTCGGCCCAGGAAAGTCCAAACAGCAAGCTGTAAAAAGCGACGGTCATAGCGAGAACGCCAAGCAAAAAGTTTGGATTCCGCAGTACTCGTCCCAGCAGCGTCCACACGCCGTCCCGCCGCCAGAGCTCTCCCACATCTCCCACCTGCTTCATGGCGCGGGAGAGCAGGACATCGCCGGTGGTCGAGGCCAACACGATGGCAACGACCGCACTCCACGCATAAATTTGCTTCATCGTTTGCTCCTCATCGTTCGTGCCTCGCCGAAGCCGGTTCGCATCCTCTCTCTTGGGGCTGAGCTTTTGCTGGATGGCGGGTCAGCGCCGGGCCTTGCGTGACGAATCCGACGCCCGCGGAGATTAGAAGAATTCCAATCCAGCGCGAGGTGGTGACTGCCTCGTGCAGATAAAACTTGGCGATCAGCGTGAGTAGCACGTAGCCGAGCGAAGTGGCCGGAAGAACGTAGGTAAGGTCGGCCCAGGAAAGGGCGGTCATGTAAGAAGCAAAGAATCCGAGTAGGAGCAAAATGCCTAAAGCGACTGAGGGATTCAGCACGGCTAGGATCAAATCATGCGAATGATTCAGGGAGATGCCACCCACCTGCTTCATGCCTCGGGAGAGCAGCGAATCACCGATGGAGGCGCACAGCGTCACTCCGGCGAGCACCAGATATTTGCGAAAGGTCACACGATTGTTTCCTGATAGATTGCGGGAAAGTGATCGTGGGTGGTGCAGATAGTACCGAGCGCTGTGGGGAGGTTGGCGCTGAAAAGAGAATACATAGATCCTTCGCTTTGCTCAGCATGACAGCTGCTTTGCTCAAGATGACAGCTGGGGCTTTCGGCGCGGCTGAAGCCGCGCCCTTTCAAAGCCGCCTATTTTGTCAACCTAGGCCTTCGCCGGTGCGATTGCGGCCGCGGAATCATCCTTCTCGCGTTTGTCCTTAACCCACTTGTGGCGCATGGCGCGGACCTTAAGGAAGGTCTTCGCCTCTTTGTAGAGGCGCTTGCGATCCACGCTGTTGAACGCAGCCTTCCGAAGAATACGGAACACCGCCTTGGGCCGAAAATAATATTCGTCGTAGAAGCGATGCACCGCCTCGAGAATGTCATCCGCCGGCAGGCCGGGATATTGGATGTGGGCGAGCTGATGGCCGCCCTCATCCACCATCTTGTTGTCGCCGATCATGAAGCCGTTTTTTACTGCATAGTCGTAAAGTTCGGTTCCGGGATAAGCATGGGCCACCGAGACCTGAATTGTCTCGACGTCGAGCTCTTTGGCGAACGCAACGGTATTGCGAATGGTATCGTGAGTTTCCCCGGGCAGGCCGAGGATGAAATCTCCGTGAACCACCAGGCCCAGCTTGTGACAATCCTTGGTGAACTGGCGGGCGCGCTCGACGGTGGCACCCTTTTTAATGTTCTTCAGGATCTGCGGATCGCCCGATTCGTATCCCACGATCAACAGGCGGCAGCCCGCTTCCTTCATCGCCTTCAAAGTCTCGTAGTCAGTGGTCACTCGGCTGGTGCAGGACCATGTGAGTTTCAGGGGTTTCAACTTCGCGCAGAGCTCGACGGTGCGGACCTTCTGAATATTGAAGGTGTCGTCATCGAAGAAAAACTCTCTCACATCGGGCCAGAATTCCTTGGCTTTCGCCATCTCGCGCGCAACATCATCAGTAGAACGCTTGCGCCATGGATGCCCGCTCAAGGTCTGCGGCCAGAGACAAAACGTGCACTGGGCAGGGCAGCCTCGCGTGGTGTAGAGAGAGACGTAGGGGTACAGCAAGAACGGGACGTTGTACTTCGTCACGTCCAGATCGCGGCGATAAATTTCAGTGACGTGGGGCAGGGAATCGAGATCCTGAATCTCGGGACGGTCGGGAGTGTGCACGACCGATCCATTCTTCAGGTACGAGATGCCAAGGATTTCTTCCAGCGGCTTGCCCTGCGCGAACTCGCAGACTGCGTAGTCAAATTCCTTGCGCACGACGAAATCAATCTCCGGACAATCCTTCAAAGATCTTTCCGGCAACACGCTGACGTGCGGTCCGACAAACGCGATCTTAATCTGGGGATTAACTTCCCTGATCTTTTTTACCAGGCGAATGTCGCCCGGGAAGCCAGGGGTGCTGGTAAACAGCACGAGGAACTCGTAATCGCGCGCGATGTTGATGGTCTCTTCCGCCGACACATGGTGCGAAGGGGCGTCCAGGAGCCGCGCGCCCTCGAGCATTCCGGCAGGATAGGCAAGCCAAACCGGGTACCAATAACTTTCAATCTCGCGGGTTGCCGGCCAACGCGAGCCGGCTCCCCCGTCAAAATTCTCGAACGACGGCGGATTCAGAAACAGTGTTTTTAATGGCATATGTTTGTATAACCTGATTCTAACATTTCACAATGCCTTCCGAGCGCACCCAGGTACACTTCAAGTACCTGCGGCACGATTGGCGGGCAGGTGTTGACGGATCGAACCCAAATTCCTGATAAGTGTATGCAAAAACAGTCTAATAGCATGATTGGTGATTACGCAAAGCGCTTACGGCGAATGGTTGGTTTGATGCGTCCAACAGGGAAAGTGGGCCTCCAACCGCGGGCCATTTCTTTGGCCGACGCAACCTATTTGCCCACGCCCACCCAAGCCTCCAGTTCGCCGGTAGCACGGAGCAGGCTGATGCGCGCCCGTTGAAGTTCGAAATTCGTGTCCTGCAGTGCGTCGTAACGCTCGTTGGCCTGACCGCGCGCATCGTCCAATTCGTGCAGCGTCGCGCTGCCTGAGTCCACCCGGGTCTGGGTGGCGTCGAGATTGGACTTGGCAATCTGATACTCGAGATCGACGACTTGCTGCGCAGCCCCCAGTTGCGCGACCGAACCCTGCAGTTTCAAAGTTTGTTCCGATACCTGGTTCTTAGCTGTCTCTACGTCCTTCTTGGCCCGCAGCGCGGCAGCGTCAGCAGCTTGGGCGTGGGCACGTTGAGGCGGATTCAAGAAGGGGAATCGGATCTGCACTCCGACCGTAGCATTGTTGGGCTGGAAGCTGCCCGCCACAAAAAAATGCTGATAATTGTTGAACGACGCCAGGAGCGCATACTGAGCGGCAAAATCGACGCTTGGCCACATGGAGCGGTGCTCGCCACGGGCGCGAAAAGCAAGCGCACTGGCGCGGATGTCGGCAATCTGGATCAAGGGACTGTCCTGCGCGGCCTTGGCTGCAAGATTGTCTTCCTGTTTCACCTCCGGCAACTCGGGAATCGACTCGGGCACAGTCTCGATCGCAATCGCGGGCAGACCGGTTAACTGCGAAAGCTGGTTCCGCAAAACATCGATCGCGCCTTGCGCCTGCGAGATGTGCAAGTACACGCGGGCCGCATTGAGGCGCGCCTGGTTCCGCGTTAACGGATTATCCACGCCGGCAAGAACTCGTTGGTTCACGGTCTGCTCCATCTTGAGCGCGTCCTCGTATTGATGACTCAGGTGAGCCATCAGCGCTTCCCATTTGCTGAGTTCGGCATAACTCAACACGGTGTCTTGAATTACCTGATTGCGCTGGTCTTTGGTTTGGACGGTGCTCGCTTGATAGTCCGTTCGCGCGGCACGCACGAAGTCGCGCAAGGCCGGGTTGATGACTGCGAATTGCGCCGTGGTGTTAACGATCGAGGGCGCCGACCCTTCCAGACTTAGCGGATAACCATAGGATTTGCCCAGTCCCGAGCCCACACTTAGTTGCGGTAAGAACTGATTGCGGACTTCCTGGTAAGAGGCAAAGGCACGCTGCTCATCAATGTGAGAAGCCTGTATCGTGGTGCTATGAGCGAGCGCCAGTTCCACCGCACGCTTGAGCGGGAGTTGCTCGGCAGCGACGATTCCGCAGAAGGAGATCTGGAGCACACAAAGAAAAAACAGAGCAGAAAGGCGGGATCCAATACCTGATGCTGGTTTCATGGCTTCCTCCCAAGAGACTTTCCCGGAAACGCGATTCTAAATGAATGCTGGCGAAACGACGCCGTATATGGCGCAATAGCACGACAACCGCGGGCGGCATCTCACTTCATCGACTCCAGCGCGCGGGCCAGGTCCGCCTTGAGATCGTCGACGTCTTCGAGACCAATGTTCAGGCGTACGATCCGGTGGCCGTAGTCCGGGCGGCCCTGCGACGAGTGGAAATCGTAAGCGACCGCCAGGCTGGTCACGCCCGCCCAACTGTATCCGATCTCGAACAGCTCCAAGGCATCCACAAATCTGAGAACCTGCGGCTTGCTAAATTGCCGCTGGAAGACGATGGAGAAAAGGCCGGCCGAGCCGGTGAAGTCGCGCTTCCAGAATTCGTGCCCCGGGCAGGAGGGAAGCGCTGGATGAAGCACCAGTTCGATCTCGGGACGCCCTGCGAGCCAGCGGGCGAGCGCGAGGGCAGCTTCCTCCAGCGCCTTCAGGCGGACAGCAAGAGTCTTCATGCCGCGCAGGGCGAGGCTGCAATCGTCCGGCGAAGCGGCGTAGCCCACGAGTTGATGGGTTGAGCCCAGGCGTTTGTAAGCGGCTTTGTCGCGCACGGTAATCGAACCGAGGAGGAGGTCGCTGTGTCCGCCAACGTATTTCGTGAGGGCTTGCATGGTGACGTCTACGCCGTGGGCGAAGGCATCGAAATAAACGCCAGCGGACCATGTGTTGTCGAGCACGACCATGGCTCCGACGCGATGGGCGGCGTCGACGATAGCGGGGACGTCCTGCACCTCCAGGGTGATGGAGCCGGGACTCTCGCACCAGACCAGGCGCGTGTTCTTGCGGAAGAGCGATTCAATTCCCGCTCCAATGGTTGGTGGATAGAAGGTGACCTCGACCCCGAAGCGCCGCAGAACGTCCACGGCAAACTTGCGATTGGGTGTATAGATGCTTTCCGGCACGAGCATGTGGTCGGCGGCTTCGAGAAAGGCAAGGTTGATCAGCGCTATGGCTCCTTGCCCACCGGGCGTAATGAGAGTGCGAAACCCTTTTTCGAGCTCGCAAATGCGCGCCGCTAATTCCAGGGTCGTCGGCGTACCGTAAAGACCGTAGGTGTAGCCGACTTCGTACTGGTCCCAGGCGTCGTCGACGGCCGCTGCATTCGGGAACAGCACGGTTGAGCCTCTGTAGACCGGTATTGAAAGGGAACGAAAACCTTCCGGAGCGTGAGCGTCGGAGTGAATTAGCTTGGTCTTCCAGTTCTTGGGCATAAGGACTGTTGCGCCAGTCGTCTAATTTGGATTCACGACGTCGGCGACTTGGCCGTTCAGGCGGTCCAAGGCGGTCTGAGCGAGGGTGAAGCTTTTGGCCAAGGCAAGGGAGGCGCGGTATTCCTGAGCCGCGGCCGGCTTGTCGCCCTGCTGCTCGAGCGCCGTCCCCAGCAGGTAATGGGCTTTGAAGGCGGGCGCAGCTTCCACGGTAAGACTGGACGACAGATAGCGGCGGAGCAACTGGGTAGCTAGCGGAAGATCGCGCTTGCTACGGAGCAGCATATTCGCGGACTCCATCAGCACTTCTGGTTGATCCATCGGAGCTGCAGCGGCATGCCGGATGGCATCTTCCATGGAATCCAGGTGCCCGGTATGGCGATAGAAGTAGGCCAAATTCAACCACGCGAGCGCAGCGCCGTGGCTGTCCGCGATGGCGGAGTGATATTGATTCTCGGCAGAGATGAGATCCTTGTTCTTTTCGGCGAGGCGTGCCTTTACCCATCCGGCTCGGACCGGATCCATGGTGGCGATTTTCTGCGCCTGAGCTTCCGCCTTGTCGCGTCCGCCGCCCACAATCCCCGGAGCCTCCAGGTAGAATTCGGCCAGATCGGTGCGAGCCTCAGCGCTGTCGGGATTCAGACGCACGGCGGTTTCAAATTCGCTACGAACTTTCTTTGCCAGCCCCGCCGCAGTCAGGAAACCGGCATGGTCGGCTTTTTCCCCATAAACACGTCCCAACCAGAGATGATATTGAGCGTTGTTCGGATCGAAGGACACAGCTTTCTCGCATGCTGAAATTCCTTTGTCCCAATCGGCAAGCGCGAAATAAGCGCGGCAGAGCAGATTGTAGGATTCGGCGTCTTTCGGAGCGCTGCTGATTCTGTGCTGCAGCGACACGATGGCTTCGTCCACGCGACCTTCGGCAAGTAATCTGGTGTCCGTCGCGTCCGCGGCGCACAGGGACGGAAGAAGTGAAAGCAAAACTATGCGCGAGAGCTTCTTAACTGAAAACATTTCTTAACGAACCACCTTCACGGCTAAACCATTGCGCAAGGGTTTGGAATTGGTTGGACCAAGGGCGATGACAGCGTTTTCCGGCAGCCCTCCGGTAACTTCCACCTTGGTGAGGTTAGAGATGGAAGTCTGCACCTGGCGGCGCTGTAGTTCATTGTTCACGATCTGGTATACGTACGCCTTGCCGTCGTCGTCCTGATGAATTGCCTCCCGGGGCACGGTCAGCACGTTGCGATGTTCAGCGGTAATAATTGTGACTCCAACGTTGACGTTGGGCAGCAGCTTGAAGTCCTTATTGTCCACGACGCAGCTCGTCTCTCCCACGTTTCGAGAGCCGTGCAGCTTGATGACGGCCGGGACTACACTGACTGCGCCTTCCCAGGTTCGCTCCGGCAATGCGTCCCAGGTGACCTCGATTTTGTCTCCAGGCGCGAGGCGCCCGATGTCAGGCTCGTCGACGAAAGCTCGCACGCGAACTTTTGAGAGATCTGCTTCTTGCAGGACCAGGTCACCGGGATTGAGGTAAGCACCCTGCTGCACCGGCAGCGAATAGACAACCCCATCAAACGGAGCCCGAATATTCAATTGATTGAGCAGATCCTCAGCCGCACTATATGCGGCTTGGGCCTCCGATTTTTGGGCTTCCACTCGATCGATCTCTGGCTGCGAATAGCGATTCTTCTGCTTTTGCAAAAGCAGATCGAGATCTGCGTTAGCCCGATTGAGTTGATCCTCTGCGTTCTTTATCTCGCCCGGAGAAGCCGCACCCTGTTCTCGCAGACGCCGCAAGGCGTTTAGATTGCGCTGCGCAGTGTCGCAGTCGGTTCGCGCTTTTGTTATTTGGGATCCCAGGGTAAGGATCTCCTCGTGGTTCCCACCCTTTTGGATCGCGTTAAGATCGGCTTCCGCTGTCAGAACCTGAGCCTGCACTCGGGCAGCCTGGCTGCGGGCTTGGGCGTCATTCAATTGCAGCAGGAGTTGACCCTTCTTAACTTGATCGCCTTCCCGCACAAGGATTTTCTTGACGGTAGTGCCAACGGGAGCATGCGCCTCGAAGTTCTGCAGCGGCTCGACTTTTCCATTGGTCGAGACCACGCTCCGAATCGTGCCCCGCTGTGCGTTCACAGCCCGTACCGGTACAGCAGGCTCGCGACTCATAAAGGAAGCGAGCAAGACTACCGCTGCGAGGATTGCAATGGTCGTCACAATCCAGCGGTGCCGGGTTAGAAAACTGCCGTTTCTCTTCGTCATGTTTCGCGGTCAACGACTACAAATTGCTGAATGCAATAGATAAATGTACCACCTGCCGCCTCGGACAACTCTAAAAGGAACCTTGTCAATTAGATGCGCGGGGTTTGGCGAATGGACCGCAAATCCTTGGAGAATTTGGCACTTTGGCGGCTTGGCTGTTTACAATGTGGCATGCCCAAACCGCCGCGCTACACGCCGCAACACGCCCAGGCAGGGCTGGATGCCAAATTCCCGGAGATTGAAACTTGGCCCAATCAGTTTGCGGGATACGAGATCGTGGTCGATGATCCGGAGTTTACCTCGGTTTGCCCGAAGACCGGATTGCCCGACTTTGGCGTGCTGACCATCCGCTACATGCCGCACAAGCGCTGTCTGGAATTGAAGTCGCTGAAGGAGTATCTGCAGGCTTACCGCAATCTGGGAATCTTTCAGGAAAACATCGTCAACCGGGTGCTGGATGACGTAGTACGCTGGGCACGTCCGGTGTGGGCCGAAGTCAAAGGTGATTTTCGTCCACGAGGCGGGATTTCCACGGTGATTGTGGCGAAATGGCCGCGGCTGAAGCGCCGGACATAGCGATTACCGCGCACGCTCAGAGCAGAAGATTCAGTGGCCGGCAAGGAAATGCCCGATGGTCTCGTTCAAGAACTTCTCATCGGCCGGGTTACTGCCCGCGCCGGCTGTGTGCCCCCACAACGATGGGATTGGCACCAGCGAAACTTTCGAGATGAACGCCGCTTCATAACGCGCATCACCAACCGGAAAATAGAGGTCCGTCTCCGAGGGCATGTACAGGAACGGAACCCTGATTGAGCGCAGTGCGTTCTCGACATTCCCGTTGAACCGGGGTGTTGTGCCGACGTCATGCCCCCCCATGTGCGCATCTGCAGGATCAAATCGTTCGCATCAGCGCCGGGGATGAAGTCCGTCCGGAAGTTATGCACTAGCTGCTCGAATGTCATCCCAGGTTTTTCGGTCTCCCGCCACAACTCGCGACGCCACCATTCCTGCGAAAACAGCCATCCCGTCCAGACCATCGCGAATGCTTCCAACCCTTTGGTCGGTGGCGTCGTGTAATCGCCATTCTGGAAGGCGGCGTCGGCGGTCAGGGCGGCGATTTGTCCCTCCAAGCGCACTACTCCGTGCGGGTAAGTCTTGGCGGTTCCGCAGGTTACTACGATGCGGTCGGCGAAGTCGGGATAGCTCACCGCCCATTGAAAAGCCTGCTGCGCGCCCATGGAGAAGCCGATGATCGCTTGCAGATGCGTAATTTTGAGTTCTTCAGTAAGCAAGCGATGCACTGCCTCCACGTTGTCGCGAATCGTCGTGACCGGGAATCGCGGACCGTGGTAAGGCTCGGACGTGTTACTCGGGGACGACGAATGGCCGTTACCAAATAGTTCCGTCGCGACCAAGAATAGCCCCGCAGGATCCAGCGTGTGTCCCGGCCCGATCAGCCATTCATAGCCATGGAAATCCGCCATGTAGTGCGAAGGTAGGAGCACTGCGTTGTCCTTGGCCGCATTCAAATGGCCGTAGGTGCCGTAAACAATCCGGGTCTGGGGAAGTGTCACGCCGCTCTCGGTATGAAAGTTCGAAATGATGAACTCATGGCGTTCACCGGCATCCGCTTTCTTCGTTGTATCTTCCGCATTCAGGGGTTGAGACAGAAGGAGCAAGCAAACTAATAGCGGAACAATGAGTTTCTTCATGCTGAGATTCCCATGCGGAGAATTCGGGCAGCCGAATCTTATCACTCCAGCAACACAGCGCGAATCGTCCGCCCGCCGTGATATATTCCTTCGCCAAGTGACCCAAACGAAACTTTATCCCTGGACCGCGCTCGTTCTGCTGACAACGCTGAACCTGCTCAACTACATCGACCGTTCGGTGCTCTTTGCAGTGCAACCGCTGGTGCAGAGCGAATTCCATTTGACCAACGCCCAGATTGGTTATTTGACCAGCGCGTTTCTGGGTTTCTATATGATCGCGGCGCCCTTCGCGGGTCCTCTGGCGGACCGGTATTCGCGCAAGAAGATCATCGTTCTGGGAGCCGTTTTCTGGAGTGCGCTCACGCTGCTCACCGCGGTTACACACACTTATTGGGAACTGTTGGTTCGCCATACGCTGGTTGGAGTGGGCGAGGCAACTTTTGTCACCATCGCTCCGACCTTTGTTGCTGACCTTTTCCCTGAGAGCAAACGCGGACGCATCTTTGGCATTTTTTATCTGGCAATTCCGGTGGGTACCGCTGCGGGCTATCTGCTGGGGGGCAAACTCGGTCCCCAATTCGGATGGCGGTTTCCTTTTTACATCGCGGCATTCCCTGGATTCCTGCTTGCGCTTCTGATCTTGTTCATTCCGGAGCCGCCGCGCGGCCAGTTCGACACATTGAAAGAGACTACGGATCGCACAACCCTGCGGGGCTTGGCACGCAACCCGGCATTCTGGACGGTCACACTGGGGATGGCGGCTGGAACATTTTCATTAGGCGGAATCCAAGTGTGGATGCCGACCTTTCTTGAACGGATGCGTGGGTACACACTCGAATCGGCGAACCTGATGTTTGGAAAGATTGTCGTGGTCGATGGCATCCTCGCATCTTTGGCGGGAGGCTGGCTCGGCGACCGTTTGCTGCCCCGCCTGAAGGGCTCGTACTACTTTGTGTCCGCGGTCAGCATGGGCCTGGGCGTGCCAGTCATGATCGTCGGTTTGTATAACAAGGGGCCACTGATGATGCCGGCCATCGCTGTCGCGGCGTTTCTTCTGTTATTGAATACTTCGCCGCTTAACACGGCGCTGGTGAACTCGGTGGGTGCGCACATCCGGGCGACTGCGATTGCGGTGAATATTTTCATTTTCCACCTTTTGGGCGACGTTCCTTCGCCGACTATCATGGGATACGTGGCCGACCGGCACTCGCTTCAGGAGGCTTTTATTCCGCCAGTCATCGCCATGGCGATTTCTTCTGCCATACTCTTTTACGGCATGCGATTCGCTCCTCCCGTCGGTATCGACGACGAGCCTGGGGCGCTCAACGGCCAACCGAGATGAGTTATTTTCACTGGAACGTTTTTCATTGGATTGCCGGCAGCATCCTCGGGCTGGTGTGGCTTTCGCGCCTGCTGGATGCAGCTCTGGGCATGACCAAGGTAGCTGACATTTCGCGGCCTGAGTGGGACCGCGCGCCAGCCACTCCGAATGGGAATCCACGCGTCAGCATCATTGTTCCAGCTCGCAATGAGGAAGAGCACATTGGGCCAGCTCTTACTGCGCTGCTGAAACTCGATTACGACAATTATGAAGTGATCGTGGTGAACGATCGTTCCACGGATCGCACCGGCGAGGTAATTGATCGAATTGCGGCCACACCGGAAGCCGTCGATCGGCTGAAGGTGATCCACATTGCCGAATTGCCTCCCGGTTGGTTGGGAAAGGTCCATGCTATGTGGATGGCAGCCAATCAGGCAACCGGCGACTGGCTGCTGTTCACCGATGCCGATGTGCTCTTCCGTCGTGACGTGCTGACCCGAGCCTTGGCTTATGCGGAGGCTGAACCCGCCGACCATTTAGTCCTTTTCCCCCGCATGATTATGAAGAGTACGGGTGAAAGGATGATGATTGCCTTTTTCCAAACACTCTTTGTTTTTGGGCATCGCCCCTGGAAAGTGGCTGACCCCAAGACGAAAGACCATATCGGAGTTGGAGCGTTCAACCTGATCCGCCGCCGCGTGTACGACACCGTTGGCGGATACAAAGCCCTGCGTTTCGAGGTGCTGGACGACATGAAGCTGGGGAAAATCGTGAAGAATGCCGGCTACGCGCAGCGCAATGTTTACGGCGCAAACTTGATTTCGCTGCGCTGGGCGAAGGGCGCGATGGGAATGGTAAACAATCTCACGAAAAACTTCTTTGCCGTAATGTCATTCCAGCCGTGGCGCCTGCTGCTTTCTGCATTTGCGCTGGCGTTCCTGAACATCATGCCGTTTATCGGAATCTGGTTCGCCCACGGATGGGAACGCGTGCCCTACGCGGTAGCGCTCGCGGCTATTCTTGGCATTTATGTCGGGATGTCGTGGGAGTCTGACATTCCAGCCTATTATGTCGTCCTGCATCCCATTGGCGCTGTGCTGTTCGTTTACGTCTTGCTACGTTCGATGACGCTGACTCTGGCACGCGGTGGGGTCGTGTGGCGCGGTACGTTCTATCCCTTGGAGGCGTTGAGAAAGGGAATGGCGTAAACTTTCACTGGCCTTAGACGTGTGACCTCGGTCGCGATCACGCCGTCCCCCCAGTTGCCCCGATGGTTCCCGACGATGGCCGCGCTGTATCATGTCGTTGTTCATTGCGGGTGGCTGATATGGAGCGCTCGTTAATCTGGATGGAGACTGACGTCAACGGCTGGGCCTGCTCGAACTGTCGATGGAGATTCCCTGTGCCCACGCTGCTCAGCGGAGAAGAGGCCAAGGGTGCCTATGACCGCCTGGCCGCTGCGAAGTTTCGCCAGCACACATGCGACGCTGCAACCGGCTTTTCTTCGACGACGCCGGAAGCCAAACGGAATGTTGACAGCGCTTTCACGGAGCGCGCTCGCACGCTCATAAAGCGCGGATACAAACCGAAGGTTGCCGTGGAACTCGTACTTCAAGAGACGGAAATCGAACACGGCAACGATCCGAAGTTCATGGAGAAGGCGCGCGCAGATGCCGAGGACTTCCTTCAGAGAGTCCGCACTGGCCTCATCTGAAATTTGCCACAGTTTTGAAGCCGCGGTTTGGTAGCCGAGGGCGGACCCGCCACAGACGTAGCACGAAAGTGTCTAAGCTATGATCGCGGGATGCGTAGTCGCGTCTTTCTCCTCGGCCAGTTCATGGCTGGCGTGGTGTCAGCTTCGGCGACCGACTGCGTTCCCGCAGCCGCGATACCCCGCTCATGTACTTTGCGCAAAGACACAAGAGCCCTGTTCGTCAGTTCGCTTACCGAGGAAACTTCGCGGTACCGTTTTTCACGTCGACGAGAAAATTAAGGGTGTGAGCAGCGACTAGTTCGACCTTGAGCCCTACCCGATTTCTGGGCCTTTTGAAATAGGCAAAGAGTACCTCGTGTTTGTTGACGTCGTGCCGCTAGAAGACGGCGAGCACTTCTTCGCGACGCAAGAGTGTGGACCAACAGCGAACTTGAAGTACGCGCACGCCGTGCTGCAGCAAGTGCGAGCAGAAAAAACGGCAAACGAAACGCAGCGGTCTATGGAATACTGCTGCGTACATCGGACATAGGCGCTGGAATTTTGCAGAGGACTACGTTCGTCCGCTACCTGGCGTGGTCGTCAGGCTTCAGTCACGGGGGAAGTCATTCGAGGCCAAAACGGATAAGCATGGCGCGTATGCTTTTGAGGCGCTGCCAAAGGGAACTACCGTATTTCGGCGGACTTGCCCTTCACCCTGGAGGTGGCGCAGTTCGGCAGAGAACCGGCGGTGTTCGAACTGCCTGACCGCTCTTGCTATGAAAGCGAGATTACTGCGATGCCAACCGGCCAGATCAGTGGACGAGTAATCGGTCCGGATGGCGCCCACTCCGCAGCACAAGCGTCGGATCAGTATGGCGAGGAACAGGCTGGCGTATACGCCTATCAGGGTGAGTCAAAGCCGTTTGAGTTTACGCACCTCCCAGTTGGCGATTGCGTGTTGGTGTTCAATAGACGTGATCAGGCAGACCCTGATGGTCCATTGCCTCGGGCGTTCTATCCCAATGCACCCGATCGCAGTAGCGCGCAGATCATTCACCTCGAAGATGGCCAGCAGATTATGAATGCCGACATTTATTTGCGACGGGTCTCGATGCCGACTCGCAAGGTCACCATCCACCTGCTCCGGGATGGCGGCAAGCCGCAGGATTATTACGCGCCCGACGTAATTGTCGAGGCCAGCGAGGGCGTGCGTCCTTATCCATATAAGATCTCGGACGGCCTATCCGCTCAGCCTGCTGCTGAATGCCAAGTACACGGTACGCGCTGAGGCCTACTGCCAAATGGGAACGGCGGGAAAGGCGGAGAGTGATACCGCGACGGTGGACGGTGGCGACGCAGTGGTTTCCGAAGTAACCCTTACGTTGCACGCGGGTGAGTGCGTAAGGAAGTAGGCGAGCAAAAGTGCCTGTCCCGGTTACTGTCGTGAAATCGCTTCAGTAGTCGAAGGTGAGGCGGTGGCGCAGGTGGGTATGCAGTTCCTACAGTTTTCAATTACTGATTTGTCAAGGTCGTTCAGATTAGGCGGGCAAGGTGTAAAACCCCAAACCACATCCATGCGCCAACCACTGTCCAGAGGACGGGCCAAGGATTGATCTCAATGTGGACCTGGGAATTGCTGTTCTCTACGCTCTCTGTTTGTTCTGACGTGCTGGTTCTTAACATGTGAGCGAACTCCCTGTCGTGTCGCGATCTCAAACCACCCTAAGAACAGATCGAGTGGAAGTCAAGCAGTAAGTCCGGAGTTTTGTAAGAAGTTTGCGTTCACTGGGAGAATCGGCATAGCTCTAAATGATATGTGCGGCAGCGGTCCGTGGGATCTGCGGGTTGCCGCTGTCCTCTCATGAAATACCTTCGACGAGTTGCTCCCTCTCATTGAGAAAGCAGGTTTCAATCCCGTTACGACTAAGCTGTCGAGAAACGCTCGTCGATGTCATGATCCGTGACTATCTTTAAGCATTGACGATTGGCAACTTACCGGTTGTCATGTTTGGTGACAACCATACGGTATTCACGGTATAGACTCGCAAGGTCGAGCGGTTGAGAGTGAAATCTCCCTTCCTCGACGCCGTCCGTCGACCTGTACGACGTGGCCCGGCCAGCAGCCTGTCAAGGGTAAAGGTAGGCTCTTTGCCTTGCTCGATTCTCATCGTCGACGATAGCACGCTCGTACGCGGTTTCATTCGATCCTACATTGAGCCAGACGGCGCGTGGCGACTATGCGGCCAAGCGGAGAACGGCGAGGTCGCGGTTGAGAAAGTCAAAGAACTTCACCCCGATGTGGTGATTTTGGACTTCCAGATGCCCGTTATGAAGGGGCTTGAGGCCGCACGACAGATTGCTCTACTTCCCCCAACACGACCATGGTGATGCTCACAATGCACGACTGCGAGCAACTATCGAAGGATGCTCAGGCCGCTGGGATCAAGGAAGTTTTCTCAAAGTCCGATGGAATCGCGGACCATCTGATTGCCTCGCTGAGAAGCGTTGTACCGACCGCTGGAATTTGACCTCGCCCCAGTCAAGAAAGAATGCGCTATGCAATACCGTAATCCGCAAGAACTTCCAGCCGACCTCGTTCAGCTTATGGGGAAGCAAATCGAGAGCTTGGAGAAGGAAACGTTCGTGGGTCTAACAGCCGCGGAACGCCGGGAATACGAGGAGAGGCAGCACCGCATTGATCAACTGTGCCAGGAGCTACGCTACCTGCACCCTGCCGCATAGCTCACTCAAGCCGCACGAACCTCGCCTGACGCGTTATTCGCACCAACATCGTATGTCGGTGCGAGGTATAGCCACCTGGTTCTTTAACCGCCGCAGGGTTGAGTCTGATTCGCCCCACCCGGAGCTTACGCAAACAAGAATTCTTTCGTCCGTAATTCCTTGATCGTATCCCTCAGCTTCGCCGCTTTCTCGAACTCGAATCGCTTGGCGGCTTCGCGCATGTCGCTTTCCAGCTTGCGGACGTAAGCGTCCAACTCTTCCTGAGACTTGAATTCGGGGATGCCCTCGCTCTCGGCGGCAGTTAGATCGGTGTAGTCGGCCTCGATGATGCGGGCCAGCGACATCTCCAGCGGGCGCACGATGGACTCGGGCGTGATCCCGTTGGCCGCATTGTAGGCTTCCTGAATCGAACGCCGGCGGTCGGTTTCACCTATCGCCTTCTTCATCGAGTCGGTCATGCGGTCGGCGTACAGGATGGCCCGGCCATTCAAATTACGGGCGCAGCGGCCCATGGTCTGAATGAGCGCCCCGCTCGAGCGCAGGAAGCCTTCTTTGTCGGCGTCGAGAATTGCGACCAGGGACACTTCGGGCAAATCAAGTCCTTCGCGCAGCAGGTTGATCCCGATCAGCACGTCGAACTCACCCTTGCGCAGGTCGCGCAGGATCTTTACCCGCTCCAGAGTCTCGATCTCGGAGTGCATGTAGCGGCACTTCACGCCGACCTCGCTGTAATACTCGGCCAGGTCCTCGGCCATGCGCTTGGTAAGCGTGGTCACGAGCACGCGCTCGCCGCGGCTGGTTCGCTCTCGGATTTCATGCAGCAAGTCGTCAATCTGCCCCTTGACCGGCCGCACCTCGACCGGAGGATCCACCAGGCCCGTGGGCCGGATGATTTGCTCGATCACCACACCCGCCGACTTGGTCAACTCGTATGGACCCGGAGTCGCCGAGACATAAATCATCTGTCCCATGCGATGCTCGAACTCCTCGAAAGTAAGCGGACGATTGTCCAACGCCGAAGGTAGACGGAATCCATATTCGACCAGGGTTTCCTTACGCGAGCGATCTCCGTGATACATGCCGTGCAGCTGCGGGACAGTCTGATGCGACTCGTCAACGAACATCAGATAATCGCGCGGAAAGTAATCAAGCAAAGTCGGCGGAGGCTCCCCCGGAAGCCGCCCGGTAAAGTGCCGCGAGTAGTTTTCAATCCCATGGCAGTAGCCGACGGATTTAATCATTTCAAGATCAAACATAACCCGCTGATGAACCCGCTGCGCCTCCACCACGCGCCCTTGCCTCTCAAGTTCGGCTTCCCACCACTTCAGCTCTTCCTTGATGGAATCAACCGCCCTGCTCCGAGTCTCCGGCTTCATCACATAATGGGTCTTCGGATAAATAGGTAACCGCACATATTTCTGCTTCACGGTCCCAAACAACGGATCAATCTGCGAGAGCGCCTCAACCTCATCTCCCCACAACTCGACGCGATACGCCATGTCGTCATAAGTAGGGAAGATCTCAATAACATCGCCGCGCACCCGGAAAGTTCCCCGCCGAAAGTCTCCATCGGTGCGCTCGTACAGAATTTCGACCAGCTTGCGCGTGATATCCTCGCGCTTGATCTTCTGTCCCTTCTCCAAAAAAAGCATCATCCCGTAATAAGCTTCGGGCGATCCCAACCCATAAATGCAGGAGACCGAAGCCACAATCAAACAATCCCGCCGCTCAAAAAGCGACCGCGTAGCCGAAAGCCGCAGCTTGTCCAATTCATCATTAATGGTGGCCTCTTTTTCAATGTAAAGGTCCGCAGCCGGAACGTAGGCTTCGGGTTGGTAAAAATCATAGTATGAGACGAAGTACTCTACTGCGTTTTGGGGGAAGAAGTTCTTGAATTCGTGGTAGAGCTGGGCGGCTAGGGTTTTGTTGTGGGCCATGACCAGCGTGGCGCGGTTCAGTTGCTCAATCACTTTGGCGGCGGTGTAGGTCTTGCCTGAACCGGTTACGCCTAAGAGAACCTGATGTTGTTCGCGGTCGAATAGGCCTTTCGTCAAAGATTCGATGGCCTTGGCCTGGTCGCCCTTTGGTTTGTAGTCACTTACCAGTTTGAAGTCCATGGGGAAGCTTTCAGCTCTCAGCCCGGTCACGCCGGGATTCTTTTGGCCGGCACCTGCAGAAAGGAATTTCAGCGGGTAGGCATCTCTGTATTATAGCGTGGTGAACAGAAAGCAAAACGGCGCCAGGATTGAATCCTTGCGCCGCGCCATGGCCTTGTTGGCTTGCAGTAAACGCTTAGGGAAGCTTGAAGTTTACCGTGATCTGGGTCTGAATTTCGACGGGCTGATCGTTGAGGTAATACGGTTTGTATTGCCACTGTTTAACGGCGTCGATTGCGGCGCGGGACAGAACTGTAGGACCACTGAGCACCTTGACCGCGGTGATGCTGCCATCCTTGCCAATGTTGGCCAGAAGCTCAACCGAGCCCTGAACGCGCATCTGCCTGGCCGTCTGGGGATACACCGGTTGAACACTCTTCACCAGCAGCCCCTGCGACACTCCTTGCGAAACCTTCACCGCCTGAGCGGGCTGTCGAGGCAGATTCGCTCCGGTATTGCTCATGATTCCGGAGAGGGCTTGGTCGTTCGCGTTTGAGGCCCCGTCCAAGGATGCTGGCGGAGGTGCGGGCGTTGCGTCCTGCTGAGCGGGGGTCGCTGGAGCAGGGTTGGAGACTTCGTTCTTGACCACCAAGGGTGCCTGCGCTGGCTCTTCCGCAGGGATTCTAACCACGGTGTTCGGCGCGATGATCGGAGTCGACTTCTTTGGAGCTGGAGGATGAGTGTCGCTGGTAGAGAGCGTAATATCAGGGCCCATCTCAATCGGCAGCTCGTTGGCTTGCCGCGATGGCGCGGTTGTGACAGTCGTGCCTTGCGCTGCAGCCGGGGAAGACGGGCCCGCCGAAGCCGGAGGAGCCTGAACTGGAACGGTACGCGGAGGAGCTGTCACAGTCTGAGCAGTTGGAGCTGCATCTGCAGGATGAAGTTTCGTCCAGCCGACATAGCCCCCGGCCGCGACTGCAACCACAACGGCGGCTGCGATCAGAATGGTCTTCTTGCCGCCACCGGATGTTGGCTCATCGGATGCGCTGCCTAGCGAAGCAAATGCGGGTGCATCTACTTGTGGCATCTCTGCAACTTCTTCGGTCTTCGGCGATATTTTTGCGGGAGCAGTGGCTGCCGCTTGACCGGATGACATGCTACTGGTGTAGGAGCGAGGTTCGGAAATGCTTGCCGACGAGGGCAGCGTTTTTCTGGTCGCGGGAGATTCAACTTCCGATCTTCCAGTGGCTTCGGCGGCGCGGCGGAGAGCAGTCACCATTGGTTCCGCAGCTGGCTTGGAAATCGGCTGCCAGGGATATTCTCGCGTGGTGGCAGAGGTCGGCGCCGGATCTGGCATCGATTCGAGCAGAGCCGCTTCAGTTGAATCCGGTTTGGGACCGAGGTCGGCGTCAACCTCAAACAGGGAAGCGCTCACGGATGGAATCGGAGATGGAGGCGGTTGCATTGGCAAAGATGCAGGTCTCCGCTCGGGAATCTGGGGAGCGGATAGACGCTTAGCATCGATATTAGTTACGGGCCGCGGGGGCGACTGGACTGCAGGGGGCGCACTCGCGGGTTTGGTTGCGTCGGTTTTGCGGAGCAGGCCGCGGGCTACACGCAACGTTCCCTTGGATTGTTCAACATTAATGGGTTTGGTTAGAACCAGGTTGGCGCCGATCCGAAATGCCTTGGCTACGCCGGCTTGTCCCTCGACGACGGCAACCGCAAGCGACGCCTGATTGGATCCAGAATTGTGCGCACTCTTGAACAGCAGGGCCGCGTTCTGCTCGCTGTCACAGTCCACCACGATGGCATCGAAGTGCTCCGCCATCAGCTTCTTAACCGCGGCGAAAGGCTCGTTGCAGGGCTCAACTCGAAACTCCAGGTCGGTCAGCACTTGCGTGACTACGCGGGCGGTTTTGTCGTCAGGGCAGAATAATAGGGCGTTGTACTTCATACTGGAATCGTAGGTACTGTGGTGGGGAGCATCAAGTTACGTAGGTAATTAGAATTAGAAGGACACGAAAAGCCCTCCCTGTTCAGCGATTTCCCGGAACTGGCGTCCATCGGGTGTCCATCAGCAACAGCACCAAGTACCCACTGATGGCGCCCGCATTTTCAGGTCAAGAAAAGCAAAGCTGAGGCAGAGAGGACGGTGCTTCTTCGCCGGCATCGCCGCGGGAAAGCCGGAGTGATCCGGGCCGACGTTTTCCGGGTCTCGGTTCAAACCGGGGAGGAGTCAGGATGGAGAAGGGTTGACTTCGGGACGCTGCCAGCGAGCCGGATCAATGAGTGATATTGATTCCCTAACAATGTCGGCTCCCACGCCCGAGTAAACTTGGTGGTGCCTAACCAACCAAAAGGCTCTCTCGAAAATACTCAGATTGCCTGCTGAGCAGGTGTGAGCGTGACCTGGTAGCCAAGGCGTTGCCAGCGACGGACAAGGGATTGGGAGAGGCTTGGGGCACGAAGCCTCTGATAATAATCTGCTCCGGGTTCGCGAAACGGGCAGTTGTGTTGGAGCAGATAGTGGGTCAAGACAAGGATCTTGTGTCCGATGGCGACGATGGCTCGCTTGCCTCCACGTTTCGCGGCTAGACGGTGGAAGCGGGCAGCGAAATAAGTATTCTTGGTACGGGCAGCGCCCATGGGCCTTGCCCCGGGCAATACCCCATAAGCGCTACGGGAAGATCTTTCTGTTCCGGTCTTTCGTAAGTCGTCACTAGAAAGCAATCTCTTCCTTCTCCTTCCTGTGCAAGCCAGGTCCCAAACTCTCCCGAAGGCGGGTGAGCCGGTTCCTCTCTCCGCAACCACCCACATTTCCCACATCGATCCGGTGGGAGCCGAACTCGTACAAGTGCTTGCTTTGCGCGTCATATCTGCACGTGAGAAAGGGTGAAAATTATCGAGCGCTCGCTTGAAGACATTTGAACCTAGCGCGAGGCAATATCCGCTCGTTCGATCGGTGGTCGGACGGGGTAGAGCGGGATGAAATCTATCGCGGAACGTCACCGACAGGACAACTCTAAAACATAAGGAGAACGGTCGTGAAGAATTCTGGGAAGTTGCAAGAAGCATTCTATACAAGACGCGCGAAGTGCCGGACACTGGGCTTGAGCGTCGGACTCGCGATCCTGGCGATTGTCGCCTCACCCGCCCACGGGCAAACGGTTAACTGGGGCCCAAGCGTTCAACTTGACGATGGCTTCGCGCCCAGGGTAGCAGCATCGGGCACGACGGTGGTCCAAGTGCATCAGGCCACCAATGGATCAGGACCTCTCTGGTATCACACGGCACAGTTGGGGCCCGACGGCACGATTAAATGGTTCGGAAGTGGCAGCCTTGAATTCGATAACGGCTCTGCGCCTTCAGTGGCAGCGTCGGGAACGACAGCTGTCGAGGTACGTCAGGGCGATGCTGGCTCCATCTGGTATCGCTCCGGCCAAATCCAACTCGATGGCACCATAAAATGGAGCGGAAGCATTCAGATGGACGACGGCTTCGCGGCTTCCGTGGCAGCGTCGGGAACGACGGTCGTTCAAGTCCACCAAGCCACGAATGGAATAGGACCCCTCTGGTATCACACGGGCCATATCGCACCTGATGGCACTATCCAGTGGTTCGGGACCGGGAGCCTTCAATATGATAGCGGCTTCGCGCCCTCGATCGCCATCTCAGGCCCGACCGTTGTCGAGGTACATCAAGGCAATCCCGACACGGGCCGTCAGGAACGCCGCTATCGCACCTTGCGAAGGTGACGCCTACAACGGATTTCAGAATCTCGGGGCGGTTGGCGGGGAGGTGCTAAATCCGAGCAAGAACCTTCCAACCGCCGCCCTTCTGGGGACGTCGCTGGTGATCGTTCTCTATGTGTTGATCAACTGGGTTTTCTTTCACTTGCTTAGCTTTTCCCATGTAGCGCAGTCGCAGCATGTTGCTTCTGATGCGATGGCGCGGCTGCTTGGCGACACAGGTGCGAAATACTTCACACTGGCAATGATCGTTTCAGCATTTGGTACGCTTCATGCTGGCTTTCTCACCGGGCCCAGAATTCCGTACGCAATGGCGCGTGATGGAAATTTCTTTGGCTTCGCAAAACGAATTCAACCCAGGTTCCATACGCCGAGCGGTGCTATAGCTTTTCAGGGCAGTGTGGCAATTTTGTTGGTGTTAACCGGCACACACCAGGAGTTGTATTCGTACGGAATGTTCGCAATCTCGACCTTCTCGGGATTGGCTGCGGCCGCTCTCATCCGGTTGCGCTCCACGGAACCCGAGCTGCCTCGCCCGTTTCACGTGTGGGGATATCCTTGGACGCCGTTGATTTTCGCGGCCGCAGCATTCGCCATCTCTGCAAATTTATGGCTGATCAGACCCGTGCGATCGTCTGTCGGACTGATGATCATCCTACTCGGCATCCCTTTCTTCTATTACTGGCGCGGGCGTGACATAACCGATTCGCACTCGGTTGAAGCCACAACATGTGGTTTGTCGGGTCGAGCATGCTTATAGAAATCGACGGTCGTGAGTCTCGTGCCCATGGTGAGGGGATGGGTGCAAAGCGATCAGCACATAGAAGCAGCGTTGTTGGCGAAGGAACGCATAGCGCAAGGCAAGTTCTTCATAGTTCTAACCGAATTGTGACGATGCCACGGGGCTGAAGTTGTTCCAGATATACTGACGCGAATTAGGAGGAACCTAGATGAAACGAATTATTGTGTACTTGCTGTTCTTGCACGCTTGTATCGCACTGGCGCGATGAACTGTGATCGACTAGCGCAATCGATACGAACTGGATTCGCTCAGCACTTAGAGAACGCAATCATCCGGGCCTTGCGATGTTCCCGGCCGATTGACGGGCCAGCAGGATGTTAGCTGCTCAGTTGAGCGGATCAGTACCGACAAAACGCCCTTCTGGGACCCCAGGTTCGCCGGGGAACCCACGGGTTCAAGACTGGGAGAGTCGAGCCTGATCTTCCAGTAAATCGCTGCATCTGTTTCGCCGCGCCGTTACTCTCGATGTTCGACTATCAACTCCTGGCTTTCCTCACAAATCCGTTCTCGCCCCACTCTTCCGAGCCCACGCCGTTATGCACGAAAAACAATCCTGTCGGATCGTATTTCTTTTTCACCGACGCCAGCCGCGCGTAATTGCTTCCCCAGTAGGCATGCTGCCAGTTCTCCTGGAAAAAATTGCTCTCCGAAACGTACGTTCCGTCATCCGGCACGATCGCGCGCAACTCATTTACGCACTTGTGGATCTCTTGCCGAGATTTTCGTCCGGCCTCAACATCCGGCTCATGGCCGCGCACGCCCGGATATCCGCCGCCCGCATCGCCTACGATGGCCAGCGCAAACGCATTCAGCACTGCGGGGTTCATCGCTGTATCGCGTGTCACCTCCATTGCCTCGCGCGGCCCTCCCGCCAGCCCTTTGTTGAAATGCAACTCGATGTCTTTGTGGCGCGAACCGGCAAACAGCGCCTGGGCGAGCCGCTCCTGCGAATCATCTTCGAGCAGAGACGCCGGCATCCACAACGATTCGTATCCGTAAAGGAACCACGCCACTTGCCCCGCGTCTCCCGTCCACCACGCATTGTTTGAACTCGCTCCCGGCCGCTGGTCCAAATTAAAAACTGCTTGGTGGTTCTGCTTCCTCCAGTCCACGTCCCACCAATGCCGAGCCGGCATACTGCCCAGAATCGGTTGTCCCGCGATTGTGTAAGCGGCCGGCGAGCGCGCCACCCAATCCAGAAAGGGTTGCCATATCTTTTTTACTTCTTCCGTACTCAAATCGTGGCACACCATCAACAAGTCGAGCACATTGTCCCTCGCAATTTGCACGTGCTCCCCCCAGTGATGGTTGAAAAGATTTTCCCGATAGAACCCAACGAAGTAACGCAACAAACGCCGAAACGCGTCATCGGATGCGGCCTTCACCGTAAGAATCGCCGCGCCCCAAAATTCCGGCAGTTCCCGTACGCGCAGCGTCACTTTGCTGACTGCACCGAATGTTCCTCCTCCACCACCTTTCAGCGCCCAAAACAAATCTGAATTCGTGCATGCATTCGCGATGCGCATTTTCCCATCTGCCGTGACTACTTCCGCCTCCAACAATCCCGCCGCCGCGGTTCCATAATGCTTCGAAAAACTTCCGAAGCCTCCGCTCTGAACCAGGCCCGCCACGCCGACCGTAGTGCAGCCGCCGCCTTGCACATACCCGCCGCCTTTTGTCGTGACCGCGTCGTACGCTTGCATCCAAATCGCACCGGAGCCGAGCGTCACCGCGCGTTGTGGGGTATGCCTGCCCTTGCATCCTTGTGGAACAAATGTTTCATGCATGGTGATGTCGTGCATGCGCCGCGTCCACAAGAGTAGCGAATCCGCCGCGTTCGAGGTTCCCTGATAACTGTGCCCGCCGCCCTTCACCACCAGCCGCAAATCATTTTCCCGTGCGAAGTTCACCGCCGCCGCGATGTGATCTGTATTGCTTGCCGCCACGAGGTAAACGCTGGGTTTGCTCACCCACGCGTCCACCCACCCCAACGTTTGCGTCAAGCCGGGCTGGTCTCCGATGTAATAGGGATTGTGGATATTGTTGAACAGATTCTGGCAGCCCGCGCTTCCCGTGTCTTTGACGCAAGCCTCGATCGGAAATTCCACCGGAATCAATTTTCCGTCGACCTCATCATTCAGCCGCTTCCACGCTGCCTGCGAAGGCCAATTCGCATCCGACGGCCGCCGCCGAATCCCCGCACCAACGCGCGTCGCATTCCGCAGGTCCGCAGTTCCCGCATCGCGCGCAAGATTCTTTGCGGCTCCCCTTAGCTCGCGCGCCCACAGCGGACCCAGCGCCGCCATTCCTGATCGTTTTAAGAATGTTCTTCTGTCCATTGAACTAGGAATTCTGCCACGGCTTCCAGCTACACGCTGAACCGTTATCGGCAGCTTCTTATATTAAAAGATTCCTCTCACCGGGCCATCTCCTGCTTCTATCGGCATTCAGGCGTCGCCTCAGTTGATATTTTGAATCACACGCTCTCTGCGTAGACCATTCGCTTACGGGTGTAAGTGTCAGCCGTCGGCCGGTCGGCAGCCAAGCCATCATCGATGACGCCCGCGCCTTTGGAAAGTATTGCTCGATCGCCACGAGCGCCATCGGCACGATTCTGTACTCGCGGCTGTTTTGTCCATGTGGCAAATTCTAGGCCAGAATCCAGGAGTGTAGTTGGCATATCGTTGTGGGGACGGGCACTGCCGCGGAGTGTGCGCACAGGCGCTTCCGAGCGGATCACAGACTAACCGCCCAGAGTCACTAGGAGCAAGTTTCATGGAACTCCCTGCCCCGCATTAAAGGACCAATGCAGTGCACAGCAAGTGCGGCGATCATGAGAATGGCGTCGCTGAGTTCCTGTCCAGTTCCGGTTCAGGCTAATTCCGTAGGGGAGAGTTCTCCATGTTGCCACGATTTCCCCTTCCGACATTACTCGCACCAAACGGCTTTTTTTTCGCCTGCATACCGAGTCTCCAAGCGAGCGCCTACCGCATAACCTTGCGATAAATACACCATCAGGCAAGTCCTGTTAAGTCCCGGCGGCCCTAGAGGCGAAGGTTTCTTGCTCCGAGCCGCGACGTGGCCACGCGGCTTGCCCCAGCCGCGGCTCCCTCCAGCCAACCTCCTGCAAGCCTGCCCCATTGCGTTCTTTTTATCAGCCAGTGCCAGAGTGCGTACACGGCGTGGAAAGCACACAGCCATTCCAACGCGTCGGAGACGAACGCGTGAGCGTCAATTGCAGTGTTCAAGGCCGGACTGCTGGTCGAAAACCCTCTGCTCTCAGGGATGAACTCCGCGCCTGGTCGAAGGTATGCGATCAGAAGCCCCGAAACAACGGAAGCCGCCACCCCGAGATAGATTCCCCAGTCGGTTATACGCTTCATGAGTGACTGCGGCATTCGAACGGACGACCCGACCCATCGCCCGCCCCCTGAGCGTGAGCTTCGCACCCAGACAAACCGGACAAGGAAAATGAGGCCGACAACGAGGCCTAGCCTCACTTCTCCTCTCATCGCGACAGGGTTTATCAGCGCGCCCGTCGTTTCGCCGTTGCTGATGAACGCGTAAACCAGCACGACCGCGCTGATCCAGTGAACGCCTCCATTCAACCATCGGAGTGAACGGAATGAGCGAACTGGTCGGCGGGAAACTTCAGAGGGAGCAGTAGTGGAAAGCGAACTCCTGGTTTTCGCAGTCATAACGCACCTTTTTCACTGGATGGTCCATCAGCCGTCCAGCAACTTATTTCCATCCCGTCTTCCGCGGGAAACGCGACCGAGACGTATCCGTTGGCAGGATGGCGTACATACTCTAGATAGCCGCTCAGGGACGGAAGGTTAATGTCGTCTGCCACGATTAACGCACCTACCGCCAGGCGAGACTCTAGCGACCGCAGAACTGGCAGGCACAAGTCTTTCCATCCATCGAGTAGTACGAAATCGACCGGCGCCGGGATATCGTTCAAAGTGCTCATGGCATCGCCGGGCAGGATCGTGACGCGATCGGCGACGCGGGCTTCGGCCAAATTGGCGCGAGCGGCAGCGACCTTGACCGCGCTTAGCTCAGTACTGACCACGTGGCCTGTTCCGTTGTCTGCGACTGCCGTGGCCAGATAGATGGTGGAGATTCCGTAAGACGTACCGAACTCAACAATGGTGCTCGGGCGCTTGGCTCGAACCAGGATATAGAGCAGATCGCCGCCCTGCGGGGAGATCGGCATGTAAGTGGACTCTGAGGCGTAGGCTCGCTCTTGCGCGGTTGCGGTTTCCCATGAGACACCAGGCTCCCGCCAGCAAGGGGTTTCATTATCTTGGGCCGCTGCAGCAAATAGGCGGTTAAGAACGGTTTTGACCTGATTTGTACGTAAGGTGTTTGCCATATTTTTAGGTTGAGTCCAGAAACACCTGCTCAAAAGCTGTGATGGGCTCAAATGTTGAGGCTCTGGGCCATCACGGCCAGATCTCACTTCCATCAGGATTGTTGACGACTTTTTGTCTGGCATATTGCTTTCCTCCACCCTTACAATATGAGCAAATGCTCACAAATAAAACTCGCGTTCGCGATGGCAGGGGCAGGCCAAGCAAAAAGAGGGTGAAAGCCCGTAAAGTACCGGGCCAGGCGAGGTCACAGGAGACGGTGAGTGTCATTCTTGAAGCAAGTGCTCGCATTTTAGAATCAGATGGACTACGCGGCTTCAATACCAACGCGATCGCAGCGAGAGCCGGCGTAAGCATCGGGTCCCTTTATCAGTATTTCCCAAACAAAGATGCAATCCTGCTCGCCTTGATTGGCCGTTTTGAGGAGGCGTTGCACGATGCTGTTCTTGACACCATGCGAGGTGGAAGAGGACAGGAGCTGAAACCGCGCCTCAGGTTACTCGTGCGGGCACTCGTGATGGCGCATTACGACCGCCCAGGGCTAAATCGCGTGCTGGAAGCTGAAGAGGAACGACTCGGAAGCGGGGCCGACAGTGCCGCCTTCGATGCAAGCGTGCTGCAACTACTACAAGAACACAAAAACGAAGTGGCAGTGCCTGTCTCGGCAGCAACGGAGCGGGCCATCATTGCGATTCTCCGCGCTTTAGTGGATCTGGGCCTCGCGTCGGGCGCAAGTCGCCGATCCACGGAACAGCAAGCCATGCGTGCCGTGTGCGGATACCTGCTCTATGGAGGCTAAAGGCGCATGATTATGGATTAGGACTCGGCAGCTTTAAGAGTTGTTGCGAACGCTTGGCAAAAAGAGAAGCTCACCCCTACACCGACACTATGATTCCAGAGGCGGTAATTCGTCCTGGATAAGGAGCAGCCGACAAAGCTGAGAATCTCGCGAGGTGCAAGTCCTCGTTCCGCCAATTGCCTGTAGTCAGGCGGATAGCATATCCGATGCGTGCGAAGGTAACGACGCACGTTCTGCTCGGACGTAAAAGCCTTGGCCGCCCTGCAGGGATATTTGCAGCGGTGGGAACGATCTGGAAGGCAAGCAATTTCGGAGGCCTGAACATAACGGAATGGCTGCAGCCTCGAAACGAATCCGCGGAAAATCGTGTTCGCGGGGAGGAGCGGGACGCCGACCCACTTTATCTCTGGGGAAGGCCGAAGACGCTGAGGAAGAACCAGGCAAGAGCACTCAGCGGTACCGCCGGGGTAGGGGCCCAGGCATCCGAAGAAAGATTCTCAGCATAACGTCGGGAAGATCCCGCCGGCAGCAGGGGCTGGTAGCAACCTGCAAAGACTCCTCGAACGAGGTGAAGAACCGGAGCAGAGGAGAGCCAACGGGATTGGCACATGTGCCCATAGGAGCGAAGACCGAGGAGTAACGTCCTCGCAGGAGACGGGTCACGTCTCTCTGACGGAGGTAACACCGATAGTCAGGCAAAGGGGCACTGGGTACTTGGCGGTCCCTACGACAGGCGCGGGCTCGGCTTGATAAAACCGGGCACACCAAACCGTAGTCAGGGCCAGGGACGAAGTGGTGAGCAAACCAGACATTCGTGGGGTGGATGCGAACCAGCGCTTGAGCTCCGGAGTGATTTGGGTAGGCTCATTGACGATAGGCCAAGACTTCAAGCCGGACCTGAGAAACTCGGCCGTCCGGAATTATAGGGGGGCCGCGGGAAACGTAGCTAAGGGAACCCGTCGTCTGGAGTGCCGCTCCGACTACTTGCTCCTCGAGCCGATTGGGACGTTAGGGTCATTGCCCCTCGCGGCGCGACGAGGCCGACGGACCGCCCTGACCTTCCCGGACGGTCCTCCTCCGCAGAAAAACTGATCGCGGCCATCGGACTCGAGCCCGGAAACATACACGCCGGGCGGCATCTCGAGCCGCTCCAGGACTTCTCCTGTCCGAGGATCTATTCGCCTTAAGTCGCTCTCCTCACCTTCCCACGTGGCGTGCCAGAGCTCCCCATCGACCCAACTCACCCCGGTGACGAAGCGGTTGGACTCGATGGTGCGAAGAATCGCGCCTGTCTCGGGATCAACCTGATAGATCTTTCGATTCCGATACTGCCCGACCCACAGAGTACCTTCGGCCCACGCGAGACCCGAGTCGCCGCCACCGCCAGGCGCCGGGATCGTCGCGAGCACGCGGCCAGTCTCGGGATCGATCTTATGGATGTGATCCTCGGCGATCTGAAAAAGATGGCGTCCGTCGAAGGCCGTTCCAGCATGCGCAGCAACATCGATCGAGCGCAACATCTTCCCGCATGACGGATCGAAGGCGTTCAGCTTATTTCCCGAAGCAAACCAGACGTGCTGCCCGTCATAGGTAACACCATTTACTCGCTCGGCACCCGGAAAGGGGTCATACTCACGAACGATTTGGGCTTTTGATCGATTCATGTTTCCATCCTAGTCGCCCGGCAGTGGAGCGGGGAGTAACAAGATCGTCGTGAATCCCGGCACGGGCGGGGTTATCCAGCGACGAGAGCGCGCGCGGCCAAACGACTGCACCTTACCTTCTGCCGCAAGCGAATCGAGTGCCCGCTGGACCGTGCGCTGGCTGGCGCCAAGCGCAAGCGCCAGGGCCGAGCTCGACCACGACTCACCGTCTGTGAGGAACGCTAGCACATGAGCATGTTCCTCTTCGACGGGCCGGGCCAGCACGACGACTTCGCGCCCACGCTGCGGAACGAGTGTAAAGCCCCCCTTCGTCGCGCTGATGTCGGCCAGCCCACGAAGCATCCTGCGGAGCCGTCCTATCTCGACCCGCAAACGCGCGCGATGCGATTCGTCGACGAACTTTGCTCCGAATGCCCGCGCCAGGAGCAGGTCTCTCGACACGTCTCCCGGCCAGGCTTCAGCCAGCGAGCGCGCGAGGGCGAACAACACCGGACGTCTTGCGAGTGAAACGAGTGTATTTGCGTCGCGCACGAGGTTGCGGCATGCATCCACGACGATGGCTTTGGACGCTAGCAATACTTCAACGTCTTCGAGCCGTAGGAGACGCTCGTCGCCACTCGCAAGCAGGCGTGCTGCTGGCGTATTCAGGGCGCGGGATGCGCTTTCAACCTCGGCCATCAACGCAGGAATGCCAGCTTGGTGCGCGGCGCGTTCAGCCCGAGCAAGCGCGGCGCGCGCTTCTTTCGTCCGGAAACGCCGCATTGCGATTCCCGCAACCACCAGCTCGTGGAAAGTCCTCGACGCGGGCGAGAAAAGACTCGGATCGAGGTCAGCGAGCATATGCTCCGCCTCGTCTAGGTGCCCGATCAGAAGGAGTCGCCGGACTTCAAGATAGCGCGCAAACCCAGCGTTCAACCGGTCGCCGTGCGCTTCCAGGGTCGACCGCGCAACGTCGAGCAGTTTTGCAGGCCAGCCCAGATCGCGCGAGGCGAGCGCGATCTCAGCCTCAGCTACTATACATCTCGCGCGGGCCACGGGTTCTTTCGGACCGAAGGCGCGCGCAGCATTCCGCAGGAGTTCCTTCGCTCGCGCGAAATCGCCAAGCTGCGCCATCGCGATGCCGCGCAGCGCGAGCGCAGGCGCATCGTCGCGCAGCGCGACTCGCTTCAACGCTCCGAGGGGATCGCCCGCCGCGAGTGCGCGAGCGGCAGCTGTAATCAGAGAGTCCATCCGAATCCCGACATACTTGTCACTCCCACCCCTTCGATGCCCTGCGCTAAATATAGCGCATGGCAACTAAACACCAAGTCACATCGAGAATGGAACGAAGGGAGACAAAGACAATGACCACACACAAGACCGGAACACGAGAACAATGGCTGATGGCTCGGCTCGAGCTGCTCAAGGCGGAGAAGGAACTCACGCATGGCAGCGACGAGGTGGCACGACAGAGGCAGGAACTGCCGTGGGTGCCAATCAAGAAGGGGTATCGCTTCGAGACCGACGAGGAAAGCGCCTCGCTGGCAGACCTTTTCCGTGGCCGCTCGCAGCTCCTCGTCTACCATTTCATGTTCGGGCCTGACTTCGGCGCTGGTTGTCCCTCTTGCTCGTCGATCGCAGACGGCTTCAACGGCATCGCCGCGCACCTAGCCAATCATGACGTGATGCTTTGGGCCGTCTCACGCGCTCCGATTGCGAAGCTGCAGGCGTAAAAGCGTCGGATGGGCTGGACGTTCCCTTGGGCGTCCTCTGTCGGCGGTGATTTCAATTTCGACTTCTGTGCTTCTTACACGGAGGAGCAACAGCGCAAGGGCGGCATCGAATACAACTACCGGCGCGAGGCACTGCGGACAGGCGGACGGGAAGGGGCCGAGATCTCGCGCTCGACGCCCGATGGGGCTGCGACGTTCGCGGCTATGTGCGGAACGGACGCGGCGACGTACATTCGCGAGAGGCCGGGCATGAGTGCATTCGCGCTCGAAGACGGCGTCGTCTACCACACCTATTCCACTTATGCGCGAGGGCTCGACGGTCTATGGGGAATGTACCCATGGCTCGACCGCGCCCCGAAGGGGCGTAACGAGACCGGCCTCTGGTGGGCCGGCACGACGAGTACGGCAACTGATGAAGTGATCGTGACGGCGCAATTCCGGGAAAGGTGATCACGAACCATGGCTTTCGCGAGAACTTCACAGCAAGCGTTCTTCGGCACCTCAGCGCTGCTCTTTGCGTCATGCGCACCGCTGATCACCGCCTGGTGCGGATCCATGTCGACGATGGGAGCGATGCCGATGCCAGGCGGCTGGACGATGTCGACGGCATGGATGCCGAGGCCTGGACAGACATGGCTGAGCGCGGCGGCATCATTCGTTGGCATGTGGCTCGTGATGATGATGGCGATGATGCTGCCGTCGTTGGTGCCCACAGTGTGGCGCTATCGCCAGGCGGTTGGCAAGGCAGACGACATCCGCCTGAGCTGGCTGACCGCGCTAGTCGGCATCGGGTACTTCTTCGTCTGGACTGTGTTCGGAATTGTTGTTTTCCCACTGGGCGCGGCGCTTGCCGAGATCGAAATGCAACGGCCGACGCTGGCGAGAGTTGTTCCGATCGCGGTCGGTGTTGTCGTCATGATCGCCGGCGCTCTCCAATTCAGCGCGTGGAAGGCCCATCACCTTGCCTGCTGCCGGGAGCCATCGAGATGCAAGCGTACGTTGCCGACGGATGCTGCCACGGCTGGGCGACACGGGCTGCGCCTCGGCCTCCACTGCATTTACGGCTGCGCTGGCTTTACGGTGATCCTCCTCGTCATCGGGATCATGGATGTGCGGGTGATGGCTCTTGTCACGGCGGCAATCACTGCCGAACGGCTCGCCTCGAACGGCGAGCGCGTGGCGCGAGCCATCGGGATTGTCGTGGTCGGGGTAGGGCTGCTCTTGATTGCGAGGGCAGCAGCCGGGCTCGGATAACGCGCCTCATTGTGCGCATTGTTCGGAATGGTGCCAGCGGTTCGAGTAAGTACACACATGTTCCTAATTGCGCTTGGAGTGCAAGAATTGGCAAGCTGTGACGGTGCTGACGGCGAAACTAAAGACGTGAGAGGCAAGTAAGAGCGGTTATTTCGCAGAGACGTTTTCGCAGAAGGAAGAGCGGCATGAATACGACACAAGGATCAAGAACGGCCTCGTCCATCTTCATCGGCAGATGGACACCCAAGGTGTTTGTTCTCGCCAAGAGACAGGCCTTATCGCGGCAGTTACGCCGCCAGCTCGGAAGCGTGTCGCAGCGCATACTGACCAGAACTCTCCGCAATCTCGAATCCGCAGGTTTAATCGCCAGGCGTGTGACGCTATCGAAGGCCATCACTGTCGAGTAGTCGTTGACCAAACTGGGAAGGACAATCATCGCTCCACTCGGAGGCATGTGCCGCTGGGCAACGCGATACCGCAAGGACGTGAGCGCTGACGTGCGGCTTCGGGAAGCCGAAACAGGGTAAACGCATATGTGCCCAGCATGCATCGCAAGCACAGCAGTGATGGTCGCCGGAGCCGGATCCACGGGAGGAATTCTGGCGGTGTGCATCGGCAAGCTCAGAAAATTTTTCAGAGCGAATCGTCTCGGTCTGTTTCAGAAAACAAAGGAGAAATGAGATGGCAACAAGCAAAGAGAGAGACAAGGAACACGGGAAAGGGCACCGCGCCATGAACACACCCCCGATCGTGTCGCAGCAGGAGTGGGAGGCTGCGCGCCAGCAGCTCCTCGTGAAGGAGAAGGCCTTGACCCGCTCCCGTGACGCGCTGGCCGCCGAACGCCGGCGGATGCCTTGGCTGGCTGTGGACAAGAAGTACGAGTTCGACGGACCCAAGGGCAAGGTAAGCCTGCTCGATTTGTTCGAGGGCCGCCCTCAGTTGATCGTCTATCGCGCCTTCTTCGAGCCCGGGGTGTTCGGCTGGCCCGAGCACGCCTGCCGCGGCTGCTCCCTGGGCGCCGATCAGGTCGCCCACCTGGCCCATCTGAACGCCCGCGACACCACCCTCGCCTACGCCTCACGCGCGCCGCAGGCGGACATCGCGCGTCTGAAGGCGCGGATGGGCTGGGAGATGCCCTGGTACACCATCACCGACGGCTTCGACGCGGACTTCGGCGTCGATGAATGGCACGGCCACAACGTGTTCTTCCGCGACGGCGAGCGGGTGTTCCGCACATACTTCATCAACGGCCGCGGCGACGAGGCGATGGGGACCACCTGGAGCTACCTCGACATCACGCCGCTCGGCCGTCAGGAGACTTGGGAGGACTCGCCAGAGGGTTACCCCCAGACCCCGCCGTACAAGTGGTGGAACTGGCACGACAACTACGACGCCGAGGCCTCGCCTAACCCGAAGTGGGTCGAGGTGTCCGACGCTGGAGAAGCCGCCTTCCGAAAGCGCGACGCAGAGGAGAAAGCGAGCTAAAGAAGGGCGACCACTTCGCCGCCTTCGAGCAGCCGGCACGGTGACGACGGCGGTGTAGAGCGCTTTACGCGGCGTTCTCCTTGGTCAGTTCGAAAATGTATTTGAGTCGTCGGGTCGTGGTCGGGCACAGGCGTGCGCTCACTCTTGGCACAGCCTCGTGGAGTGCACCCTTGGACTGAGACACGAAGTTAAGGAGTAGTTGCCGTTCGCTGAAAAATGATTGTACGGCAATCTGGATTGTTGAGAATCGTTACCGGTCAGCGCCGGGAGATCAGCGAAAACCTTCAGTGGCGGAGTCAAGTGCAGGATCTCATTGCGAAGCTCGACGTCTAACAAATTCTTGGGCCAGGTCCCTCCCGCGAAGACGAAGCTTTAAAGACCGTCTGGCGACAATCAAAAATCCGCGCGGTCGCCTATAGTAAGCAATCGGGACGACGGCGTGGGCGTCCACGACCGCCGAGGGCGGCCACTTAATGCCTCCAGCACGCGCGAAGCCATCCGTTTGGGGGGCAGCGGGACGCCAAATCGTAGCCTTTGGATCGCCGGAAAGCCGTTATTGCCTTTCGTGATGTCGTGGTCGCTCAAAGAACGCTGGTCTCCGACGAGAATCACATGTTGATGGGTATTCTCAACCCGTGACACTGGATGCGGCCACAGCTTCACAGATCACGCTGAGAAAAGCGGCGAATGGCGATAAGCAGCGAGATTGCCAGGTACAGCGCGGCATAGAAGACCATGGCCATGCTCGGAACGGAGAGCGTGCTAAACGGGGAGATGCGCATCGCATTTGCGAGCGGAGACTGCATTTCAAAGGCAGCGCGCCGCCAGAGGGCTTCGCTGGGCATAAGCAAGCTGGCGATCACCCCAACATTCACGGCACGCTGCGTCTGCGTGAGGGCTCCGAATTGTTCAATCCAGCCGCCAAGGAAAGCGAGCCCGTGGAGCCCGAGCGCAAGTACCCCGCTGGTTAGGGTCGAAAAGTAAGTTCCCAAAGCAAAGGTTATCGAAAGCAGCACCACGCTCTCCATCCACATCAGTAAGAAACCGCGCACGAGGTGCCGTGCAGTTACGCCCGCCATAACATAGGTCACAGCATTCACGCCGCCGACCATGATCGCAATGAATGCGGTCAGCATGCCGAGGAAGCCAAACCACTTGCCCCCGAGCACTTGCCAGCGCGGAACGGGCTTGGTCGCAACCGCCTGGATCGTGCCCGAGGCGATTTCGCCGGAGAGTGTGTCGACCGAGGTGAGAATGGTCATAAGCACCGCCAGCAGGTCGACGGCATAGAGGCCCATGGTCAGCATAGCGAACGAGATCTCTCGTCGCAGGACAGGACTCATGCCGTGGGCGGCAAAGTCCTTGGCCTGGAAATGGAGGCCAGTGCCGAACAGGATCAGGAACGCAACGCCCGCGGCGAGCGCCATCCACAGCATTTTCTTGCGCGCCGCTTCGCGGAATGTGACTCCAGCCATGATCCAGATCCCCATCACAGCCCTCCGTCCCTGCCGACGATTTCGAGGAAACGTTCTTCCAGCGAAAGCCGCTCGGGACTGACTTCGTAGACATCGGCTCCCTTTGCGACCAAATAACGCACAACCTCCGGCAACAGGGCGCTCGATAACAAGGTGAGCGTCAGTCGGTCGCCTTCCGAGCGAACTGAGGGAGTCCACTGGGACAGGCCATTCACAACCTCGCGACTCACATTGACCGCCCGGATCGACACCGTGATTTGTTCTTCGTCCTCACCATTCAGTTGGCGGGTCTCCACCACCTCGCCATCCTTGATAAATGCAACACGGTCGCAAGTGATCTCTACTTCTCCGAGAAGATGGGAGTTGAGAAGCACGGTGGCGCCGCGATCGCGCTGCGCCTTAATGATGTCACGCACCAGGCGGCGGCCGAAGGGATCGAGACCCGACGTGGGCTCGTCGAGAAAGATCAGATCGGGTTCATTCAGTAGGGCCTGGGCGAGGCCAATGCGCTGCAGCATGCCCTTGGAAAAATCGCGCAGACGCTTGTCGCGGTGCGGCGTGAGCCCCACCACGTCGAGCAAGGCGGGAACGCGCTCTCGAAGCAGGGCGTGCGACATGCCATAAAGCCGGCCGTGCAGTTTGAGAAGTTCGGCCGAGGTAAGCCAATCGTAGAAGCGGAAATGCTCAGGGAGAAAACCAACTTTGCTGCGCGTCTTCACGTCGCCCGCAGGGCAGCCAAGAATCTCGGCCTCGCCGGTCGTGGGGAAGATCAGGCCCAGCAGCATTTTGACTGACGTGCTCTTACCCGCACCGTTTGGTCCCAAAAAGCCGAAAACCTCACCCCTGGGAACATCAAGGGTGAGATTTCGGACTGCCACTTTGCCGCTGAAGACTTTACGAAGTCCGCGGGCACGGATGGCGAGATCAGAGGCTCGGCTCATCTGAATCGGTTCATCTGTACCGGACCCTCTTACTGGATATGGATCACTGCAACGAAGCGGCCAAAGTCAGGGCATCGGACGAGTTCCCGTGCCCAGCCAGGGAATTGATCACTCCGTTCTTGATCCACAACAGACTATACCGATTCCCCTGTGGGAAGGTTTCCGTAATCAAGGTGCCCTCCACTCCGTCCACGCTCACCGTCTCATATGAACTCGTATTGCGCGGGATCGGAACTACCATCGTAGACGACCAGTCGACGGTCTGGCAGAAGGAGTGAGCCTCGGCGGGGCTCATACCGGCCAGTTGCAACGCTGCTTCAGCAATTTCCGACACGTTGAGTTCGGGCGGCATGCTCACCGTCGGGCTGGGGGCTTGAACAAGGTAGGTGCAATTGTTGTTATTCATGCTCGCCATACGTTCCATCTTGCGCTCGGCCAGAGCCTCTGCGTGGGACGGTGTATCGGAGATTGCGTGCCTGTGCCGAACCGGACAGTCACCATACATCGAGATGACCGTTTTCGGAATATGGACGGCGATCAATGCGCCGTTTGCCGACTCAGGAATACGGATGTCCGCACGTCCAACCTCGTCCAGCAGAGTCTCGATGCGATCACGGTTGATGGTCATCTGGAACGCGGTTTCA
Source organism: uncultured Acidobacteriota bacterium (assembly GCA_963838905.1). Taxonomy (GTDB): domain Bacteria; phylum Acidobacteriota; class Terriglobia; order Terriglobales; family Acidobacteriaceae; genus JABDBE01. The sequence continues at coordinate 484,795 of CAWITE010000006.1, read as the reverse complement.
CCGTTAATCTCGATACTTTGCGGGGGTCCCAGACTGCCGATGGTGCGGATTGGATATCCGGCCAAGTGCACGGCTTTGGCCACGTTGGGAATGATGTCGGGTTTGCCAGGGTCCATGGTGACTACCACGTTGTCGGCTATGAACTGACTGATCAGCTTGTAGGGACGTGAGTCGGATTCGCCGCCGCTCATCAGCGTCGTCGGATCGATTGTGACTACAGCAATCTTCTGCACCCGCAGCATGGCCAGGACCCGCTGCGCCCAGGTGCGAACCGGGTTCACACCAACCAAAATCGCGACAACCACGGCCACCGCTGCTAAACCCCAAGCCGGACGCCAGCGGGGAGCAAAGAGTCGACTGATCCAGGAGGCCTTGGGTTCCTCGGCCGTTCCGAATTGGCTGCTGAACCGGGCATAGGCCACCGCCGGGTTTATTGCGGTGACGTCCGCAGCCGGGGCCAGGGTCGCCAACAAATCCGCAGTGCGCGCCGTTTCGGCGCGCAGCTTTTCGAATCGTGCGCGGCAATCGGAGCACGAGGCGAGGTGCTGATCAATCTCAGCCAGTGCGATGCCAGCAAGTTCGCCATCCAGACGGGCGCGAAAAATTCCATCATCAATGCAGGTCATAATTCCTCCTCATTCGGATGAAGTGCAAGGTAACGGTTGCGAAATTCCTCCTCGGCACGGTTCAACATGGTGCCGATGCCGCTCATCTTCACGTCGAGGGCTTCGGCGAGTTCTTTGTAGGACAACCCCGAGGCGCGCAGGATCAGGAGTTGTGCCTGAGCGGGCTTAATCGAGGCCAGCACAACGCGTACGCGCCGGCATTTTTCGTCACGCAGCAAGTCGTCCAGCGGAGCGGTGGACGTGGCCTCTTTCGTGATGCGTCCGGCAGCCTCTTCGTGTTGGCGGCGGCGGCCAGCGGCGCGCAGGGCATCGATTCCAAGGTTTGTCGCGGTGCGGTACAGCCAACCGCCGACGTTGCCGTCGATCTGCAAAGCAGGCTGGCGGTATAGGCGCCAAAAGGCATCGTTGGCGACCTCTTCCGCGGGCGAGCGATCGCCGAGCAGGCGCACCAAGATGGCGACGATCCGGGCGTATTGCTGAAGAAAGACAGCCCGGAAATCTGCCTCGTCCCAATGCTCCGATGAACTGTCACGCAGGGTCATGGAGCGACTCAGAGTGTGTGCAGTTCCCACGATAATGCCCGCCTTTCCGGATTCACATACTTAAAACGACGCTAATGAGCAAATTGTGACAGACGTACACCTTGACCCCATGGGGAGGTTCGATTTACAAGCGCCGTAATCGGCTTCTGATTTCGTGCAGCACAGTATCAGTGCGCTGTGGGAATCACTTGATGCAAAGAAATGGCGTGATGCCCTCGCGAGCTACTGGGAGAATCCCTCGGTCCGGAACAACCTCGAAGTCGAAAAATTCATGGACAAGCGGGACCCCGAAATTATCCGCAAGTCTAACTCCGAAGGCTGGCACGGCTTTCTGCGTGTGTATTCAATTGGAAATTCAAAGGCACCTACCTCGGAAAGCGGCTAGCGGACTTGGAAAAGAACAGGCCCGAGCAGCTTTTCCCTGTCAAAGGCCTTCTTTTCGCGTGTGATCCGAAGAATCTCCGAAGAGCGCTGGAACGAGCGCAATATGTAAAGGGGTCAGGACCCGCAGGCGGTTCGGGTTTATTGGCCGTGCTGTTTCCGAAGTGGTTGGAACCGTTGACCGGTTTGTCGTTGAGGCTCTGGCTGAAGTCCCATCATTACCCGAGAGGCAAAAGCTACTGAGGATGAAACCAAAGAGTCTGACCGATGATGATGCGGTGGTGCTTATAGATATATTGCGAAAGAAGACCGCACAACTGAACGAATTGTTCCACACCGACGAATGGACTCCGCGAAAGATCGACATGATTCTCTGGAATCAGCGTGATGGTCCACGGTGTTCGTAATTTCATGACAGGAGACAGTGATGGTCCGGTTAGGAAAGCAAGCTGGAATTCTTCCACCTTCTTCCTTCTCTTCTTCAGCGGTCAGACCGTGCCTGTTCTCCCAGCCCAAAGACTGGATGTAGCTTTGACTTCCTCCGAGAGTGTGGGATCACGTCGCATGTTGAAGACTCCATGGTGCGTCGGCGAAGTATGATAAATCAGCCGCAGTGAAAGGCGACGCGAGACAGCTATCCTAGAAGAAAATGGGAGCTCGTCAACGTCACCCTCCCGCTCACATCTTGCGCGGCGGGCTATTCCTTCAGCGATACGGGATCGGACTCATTCTTCGGCGAGTGCTTATCCAGCAGGGAGATTAATTCGCGGCCAGAAGCCGGAACGCCAACCTTGCCTTCGCGGACAATCTCCTTAGCGCTGAGGCTTCGACCATAGAGCTTTTTGTTCGCACTGCCGTCAGACCGAAGCGTTGAGCCCTCGAGCGAAATGCCGGCAAACAAACCGCGTGAGCGGGAATAGGTGAGGATTTCTGCCCTCATCACGATGTCGGTATCCGCAGCCGCTGCACGTCCCTTGGGCCCCGCCGCTGCGGAGGCATCGGCGCCAAGCTTCACTTTGCTGCTCAAGATTGAGTTCGCCCCTCTGGGATTCATGACCAAGAGGACGAAGTCCGTGGCCTGACCGCCCAACTGGAAACCGATGTTCGCCCCTTCGAGCGCGAACAGTGCGGGAGTGCTCCAATTTCCCGTAAAATGCTCGCCGGTTCGACAGGTGATCGCACCCCGGCCGAAGTCTCCTCCGATGCCGATCGCGAACTTCAGAACCGAAGGAATCACAATGACGCATTCGGCCTTGTTGAGCAGATCCTTCGGAATCCCATCGGGGATGTCTAAGATCTCCTTGAATACCTGGCCACAGGCTTCAAGGCGCTTTTGCTCCCTGCTCTCATTCGCTGCGAAAATCGGACGCGCCAGGAAAATGGCGATGACAAAAATACTGACTTTTCTCATGGCACGGCTCCCAAACATGGTTAAACGCCTCGGTACGCGATTCTAGGGTCGGATGTTCAAGTCCACAAGCAACACCTGTCACTTCCTGCAAGATCAGCGAAGCTCGAAGTGAACAATGTCCACAACCGCAAAGCTCTTGATGTTTAGCAGGACGACGTGACCGCCGATGACGACGTGTTCGCAATCTGGCGGCGGAGGCGGTAGCCGCCGTTCCAGGTCTTCCGGGCAACGTTGAATTTTCTTCCGCAGGCCCGGTGGGAGTGTGCCGCGCACCACGAGTTGTCTCTCCAGACCGGGCGGCAACTGATCCCGCTCGGCGAGGCCGGGCGGGAGGTGGTCGTGATGGTCGTCATACCAGTCTCGCATAGCATCGCGGTCGTGATCGCTGAAAACAGAGCCGCCCCTGTCGTCGTCATCGTGATCGCCATGTTTGTCGCGACTGTGGCCGTTCCCCTGCAGGGCGAAGCCCGCGCTGCTGGCGAGCGCGAACAGTACCCCAGCGCAGGCGTACAACCATCGTCTTGATCGCATGACTTCCTCCGATGGTATGTGCAAAATTTGAGACTAGCGGGGGGCCTGCGGGATGACAAATTACGTTGGTGCTTGCCCTAAACGGGTTCCAATCGATACCGGACGGTGACCGAGGATGCCAAGATTCACGTAGCCCATGAATCCCTCACACTTCATGCGCTTTTCAGACATGTCGCGTGTCACGAAAGCTGGTCCCCGCCGCCTAAAGATCACCATCGTTTCCGGTTGTTCGACTAGACAAACCCGAACACCTCTGACGCAGCCCACAAAACTAGTTTCTGGCACATTTGACAAGCGTCTCCAACTGAGTTACTTTGCAATGCAAAGCTTAAACGATATGAATGATCTGAACAAAGCTCTGGACGATATTACTAGCATTCGCAGGCAGGTGGCCCAGAGTACTGAGTTTCGTGGTTACGGCCCTGCAACCCTTGCAAGTACGGGTGTTCTAGCGGTTGCGGCCGCTGGGGCACAGGCGCGGTGGCTGCCGGATCCCGCGAATCATATTGCCGCATACTTAAGCATCTGGTATTGGACCGCCGTCCTGTCGGCTGCCTTGATTGGGACGCAGACGTATACACGGACACGCCGCATTCATTCGGGCATGGCGGATGAGATGATCCGTATGGCCGTGGAGCAATTCCTGCCGTCGGTCGGCGCCGGTGGGCTTGTAACGATTGTCCTCGTGCGATCAGTTCCAGGGGCTCTATGGATGCTCCCCGGACTCTGGCAGATTATTTTCAGCCTGGGCGTGTTTTCGTCGTGCCGCTTCCTGCCGCGTCCAGTAGCCGCTGTGGGCGCGTGGTACTTGCTGACGGGTCTAACCTGTATCGCGCTCGCGGACAACCGGGCCCTCTCTCCGTGGGCCATGGGTATTGCGTATGGAGCAGGGCAGTTGCTGGTCGCGGCGATTTTGCTTTTTACCGCGAAGGAGGGTAGGGATGAAAACTAAAGCTCCGCCGAGTGACGGACGCTTTGCTTATGAGGGTTTGGATCGTGTGATTCATGAACGTGCGCGCCTCAGCGTGCTGACATCTCTGGTCACGAATCCGAAAGGATTGGCGTTCGGCGACCTCAAGCAGCTTTGCGCTCTTACGGACGGCAATTTGAGCCGGCATCTGCGCGTGCTGGAGAAAGGAAAGATGGTTGAGTTGGTGAAGAAACATGACCGCAACCGTCCACAGACGATCTGCCGAATCACGGCTTCGGGCCGTGCGCGCTATATCGAGTATTTATCCACGCTCGAGCAAGTGGTTCGGGATGCGGCAAGAGTTACCGAAGAAGGGCCCGCGACCGGACTAGTCCGCGGCCTAGCGCCGTCGCGGGCCTGAACTTTTTTTTGTCATGTAACTTTGCAGCGCAAAGTGAGCTTGATATGCGTAAGGGATTACATGTAGCCATCATCATGGACGGCAACGGCCGCTGGGCAACGCAGAGCGGATTGCCTCGTGTGGCAGGACATCGTGCCGGCGTTGCCGCTGTGCGACGGGTTGTCGAGCATGCGCCTGCTCTCGGCATCCGGTGGCTAACGCTCTACGCGTTTTCATCTGACAACTGGCGTCGTCCGGCCGACGAGGTGGAGAGCATTTTCTGGCTGATGCGGGCTTACCTGCGCCTAGAGACGGAAAGATTGCGGCAACACGGTGCCCGCCTGGAGATCATCGGACGGCGCGATCGTCTGCCCAATCTGCTGCTGCGCGAGATCGGCCAAGCAGAACACGCTACCGCCGAGGGCAGTCGCCTTCATTTGCGGATCGCCATAGACTACTCTTCGCGCGATACCATCACGCGCGCCGTTGCTAGAGCGACCGACGCGCTACCTCCGGATCAACCGCCGTCGGCCGATGTGCTGGGGCGCATGCTGGCGCAGGCCCTGACCGCAGAGAGCGGCGAAGTGGATCTGCTCATTCGAACCGGTGGCGAGAAGCGTCTCTCGGACTTTCTGCTGTGGGAGTCTGCTTATGCCGAGCTTCTGTTTACGGATCGGATGTGGCCGGACTTTGACGCTACCGATCTTGATGCCGCGCTGGCGGAGTTCAACCGGCGTGAACGGCGCTTTGGCGGGGTTCCGGTAGCCACCGCGCATTCCGTGGAGTCTGCGCGATGATCGCTCCGGGTTCGAGGCCGCTTACGGTGAAATTCATTCTGCCCGCCCTTACCGAGGCGACCAGCCCTTATTGGCGGCCGATTAAGTATTCGTTGTTTCCGCCGCTGGGTCTGGCCACGCTTGCTGCATATTTATCTCCGGATGACCAGGCGGTCATCGTGGACGAACATGTGGAGCCGCTCGCAATTGACGATTCACCGGAATTGGTTGTGATCCAGGTTTACATTACCAACGCCTATCGCGCTTATAAGATCGCTGACCATTACCGAAGCAAAGGGACGTTTGTTGGTCTCGGAGGGCTGCATGTTACTTCGCTTCCTGAGGAGGCGACCGTTCACGCGGATACTATTTTTTTAGGGCCGGGAGAACAGACATTTCCACAATTCTTGCAAGACTTTCGCGCGGGGAACCCGGAGCGCGTTTACATCTCTACATCAGGCCGCACACTGGAACGTATTCCCCCATTGCGCCGCGATCTCATCCGGCGTAACTACTATCTGGTGCCAAATTCCATCGTCGTCACGCGCGGATGTCCGCAGCATTGTGACTTCTGTTACAAGGACGCATTCTTTCAGGGTGGGAGAGGATTCTACACGCAGCGGGTGGACGATGCACTGGCTGAAATCGAGCGCTTGCCTGGACGGCATCTCTATTTCCTCGACGATCATCTGCTTGGCGACCGACGTTTTGCGAACGCGCTGTTTGATGGCATGAAAGGCATGAGGCGGCTATTTCAAGGCGCCGCGACGGTGGATTCCATTTTGCGCGGCGACCTGATCGAGCGTGCAGCCGAAGCCGGGCTGCGGAGCATCTTCGTCGGCTTTGAGACTCTCACTCCAGAGAACCTCATGCGCAGCAATAAACGCCAGAACCTGGGCCGCGACTACAAGGCGGTTGCCGACCGCCTGCATGCGCTCGGGATCATGATCAACGGCAGCTTTGTCTTTGGTATGGATGATGACGATCAAGACGTCTTCCGGCGCACTGTAGACTGGGCCATCGAGCACGGCATCACCACCGCGACCTTTCATGTTCAAACGCCTTATCCGGGGACGCAACTGCACGCCCGTATGATGCGTGAAGGACGGATGTTGACGCGCGACTGGAATCTCTATGACACCAGACATGTCGTCTATCGTCCGGCGCGCCTGAAGCCCGAAACTCTGAAGGCGGGATTCGATTGGGCTTATCGCGAGTTTTATCGCTGGACGTCCATCGCGCGCGCCTCGCTGCATCACGGCACCTTCAAGCATCAGGCGAAACACTTCTTCTATGCTTCGGGCTGGAAGAAATTCGAGCCAGTCTGGGATCTGATGATCCGGGCACGGCAGCTCACCCGGGTTACGCCGCTGCTGGAAGGAGTGCTCTCACGGGTAACCCGCGCGAAGACAGAACGCGGGAAAGAAGGAATCGCTGTGAGTTCATCTGGAACTTTGACCGAGGCCATCATTGAAAACTCTCACACGGGCGACTGAAGAAAGCCTATCAAGAAAGGAACGTATGACTGCTCGAATTTCCAGGTTCCGCTCTTGGGTTCTCCGTCAGGTAGCCGAGCACTTCTGAAGCTCTGGGTCACGGCAAATTCCCGTTTCCTTTGTGCAGCACATGCGGACGAGCCGGAGGCTCGATCACAAGATGCGGACTCGTGTTTCCAGGAGTCAACTCAGCAGAGAGAGCGGCAACTGACCCGGAGAGGGCCGCTGGGGAGGCGATGCGACGATCCGGCAAGTATCATCCTCGCGATACTGAGTGTCAAGTAAAAATTCTGGCACCTTCGTTTGGCAGGTGTTTGCTGAAAATCTCTCAGATGTTGACGCGCCGTCACTGCCGCGCACCTTAGTCACATTGTTGCTGCCGAAGGGCAGTCACCCAGATGTTGGCCCCGTCGAACAGTGCGTGCCACTGCCGACATTGTTATGGACGCGATATTTCGTCAGAAATTGGCAGAAAAGAAAATGGTTGATCGGGATGCTGTTTAACTAAGTGATGTGTTTCCGGGAATTGAGTCCGTCGCACCAAGCAATTTGAGGTTGAGGGACCCTCCGAGAATCACCATTTCTTCAAGAGCAGCATCGACTGCGCTTACAGTCAAGACCTTGTCTCTGCGAGCTTGAAAAGAAACTGCGCCGATCGCCGCACTATTATAACTCTTTGATGAATGCTGCACTGACTCCCTTGCTCTTTGACACAATCGTTCCCACGATGTCGTCATCCAGTTCCAGTCCGCGGCCATAGAGGCGCGCCAACTTGGCCCGTCCAATGTCATCTGGAAGGGGAAACTCGATTGCCTGGTCGATTCGACCCGGCCGTGATGCCAGAGCGGGCTCGAGTTGATCTGGACGGTTCGTTGTCAGAATGAATATTATCTCGGCGTCTTCACGCAGACCGTCCATTTCATTGAGCAGCTTGTTCAGAAGCATCTCCTGGCCGGAGCCCCGAAGCTGTGTTCGTTCTCGGGCGATCAGATCAACATCCTCGACGACAATGATGGACGGTTGAAGAAAACGCGCCAATTTGAAATAGTGCTCCAGAAGCGCCACCTGGTCGGCTGTAATCACCACCGTCGTATGTCCTGGAAGGGTGCCCGCCAGGTAATGCAGCGTAGAACAAAAGTCCTTTCTTTGCCGACAGTCCCAGCTTTCGGATTCCGTCACGCACTCCGATGAACCCCGTCAAGTTGCTCTCAAGTAAGGCTATGGTTCTTTCGGGAAGTATGACATCCTCGCGGCGAACTTGGCGAAGCCGGTGAACCTTTACGACCCCGGTGCGGCCGCCGGCGTGGTCGGATACACCTTCCAACGAGATAACCTTGCCACGATAAGCGCGGCCCTTGTTAATGTCTTTGTTAATGTCTTTTTCGAGGGTGTCGAAGAATTGCTCTGAGAACTTTAGGCCAGCTTCACCGCCTGGTACTGCTATCTCAACCTGCAATGGCCCCATACCGTTGAATTCCGATCGAGCACAGCAATAGGAGCGCCATCAGCGGTCGATAACCATTAACGCCCGACGCAGACATCGCGCTGGAAGTGCCTCACCCACATCTACGTCGTCATATTGTAGGGGTCCGATGTCGAGGTTCACTGACGCACCGAGTAGTTGTGCTATACCGATCTCCAAACCGGGATGATCCGGTAGATTTAGCCCTAAGCGTCGGGTGCCGTGCTTTTGGGCGAAGAATTCATCAAGAGCAAGTTGAAGATCGACGCGCGAAGCTGGCGGAAAAGTCCTGCACGTCGTCACCAGGTCTCCTGGTGTGTATCGGTGTTTACGCAATATCTGCGGCACCGTCGTTTGTCTGGCTAGCGTTCTAATTTTGTGAAACACTAGTAGTCTCCATATTGACTTTTCGATATCTGACCGACTCCCAAGCAGATTGACAACGATTGTAGCGCCTGAGGAAAGTGCGGGCTGGCAACTCGAAGGAGCTTTGGCAGGAACGTTCCCGGCGGAGGCAGGAAGGCTCAACACGATCTGATCGCCATGAAAGCCGAGGCTGCCATTCGCGAGCTGTGCCAGGGCTTCGAGATCGACGAAGGATCGGCCATTCATCTTTAGCACCGAGACTTGTCCGGACTGGCCGTTTATGATGAGCGTCCGGCTCTGCTGAACCGCCTGCGATGCCGCAAACTCAACCAGGAACATAGTGATCCACGATATTATTGCGTACACATTGCTGCCAGCGATCCTACGATAATAATTTGCACGGCGGACGGCGATCTGTTCAAGCTGACCTGCACCAAGGCGAGGCTACGTTTTCGATGTTCTCCAGAACTTCAATCTCAGAGGGCGCGTACACATAAGCACTCCGACCATCGACCGATCGGGGAACATCTTGGGAGTATGCGCTGGTGGGCCGGTACCGGCGCTCTGTCGAAGTGGGAGGAAACGCGATGGGAAAGGCTGCCGCCGATTCTGGTCTTGTCGCTTCAGCAAATGACCGGAAGCCGACCTTGGTCGCGGTATCTGCCGAAACTAAGCATATCAGTGTGTGCGTTTGCAGTTACAAGCGGCTGGTCCTCCTCAAACGCCTGTTGGCATGTCTCGACGGTCAGGATACGGGTGGCCGGTTCACATACTCAATCGTGGTCGCCGACAACGACCACTTGAAATCATCTAAGGTTGTGGTGTCAGAGTTCTCCGCCAGTTCGACCGTTCCTATCAAGTACTGCGTCGAGCCTTATCAGAATATCCCGCTGGCGCGAAACAAAGCCGTGGAGAACGCCGACGGCGACTTCATTGCCTTCATCGACGATGATGAGTTCCCCGTGAACAACTGGCTGCTTGCTTTGTTCGACACTTGCAATCAATACAACGTGGATGGTGTACTTGGCCCAGTGAGGCGCCACTTCGACGAAAAGCCGCCCAAGTGGCTCGCGAAGAGCAATCTCTACGAACGCAGGATCAACCCGACCGGAACCAAGGTGCACTGGCTGGAAGCGCGCACCGGTAACGTCCTCGTGAAAAAGGAAGTCTTCACGGTCGGCGAATCGCCCTTCCGACCGGAGTTTCGGGCGAGATCGGACCAGGATTTCTTCCGGAGAAAGATTGAGCAAGGGCGTAATTTTATCTGGTCCGCGGACGCAGTGGCCTACGAGATTGTCCCTCCGGCACGCTGGAAACGTACCTACATGTTGCGGAAAGCGTTACTTTACGGACACTCAGCCCATCTTCTGCCCATTTGCGGACCGCTGAACATTGCAAAATCGTTCATCGCCGTTCCGGTGTATACGGTCGCTCTTCCACTGGCGTTCGTGTTGGGGCAACATAGGTTTATGACTCTGCTAGTCAAACTTTTTCATCATTTAGGCAAGCTCCTCGCCCTCCTAGGAATTAACCTCATTCGAGAGCCCTACGTTACTGGGTAGTTGTAAGCTGGGTGATTCCGACTAGGGAAACTCTGATCAAGTTAGTTCTGGTTCGGCTGTGGATTTATTCACGCCCCACAATGCAGCCATCGGGATTCCACTCGCGAACCCTGTATCGGAGTAGCCAAGTTTCAGCCACCTGCCCTTGACTCGGGCCTGTTGCGGGTGCATAATCCCATCGATTTGGGAGGGCCAGCCGCTCTCAACACTTCGAATTCTTCAGCCGATCTTCCCTGTCTCTCCCGAGACTAATTCGCCCCATCACATCGGGCATTGCAGCATCACCGGCACATCATTCCAGCAGGCCGCACGCCGCAGAGCGGTTTATATGCATGCTCAGCAACCTCTGCTGCTAATGCCGAATCGTCGCTTGATGCGGTCCGCGTTATAGAAACTGTCGAGCAGGTTTGCGAGTCAACCAGATCACAGGAGATTTCGCTGAACAATTGAAAGTTCCCGGCTCTGCCGCGAATGCCAACTGCGCTTTGCGGACGTTGAGCCGAATGCTCACAAAGCGGAGGAGCGGAAGATGATCGGTCACGCTCCGAAGATCAAGATGATGAAGGAGCATGGGCGGCATCTTCGGCTTGACGATGAAGCGGAAAAGAGATTACTAGCGGGAGCCTCGGCCTGCAACTGGCGTCAGCGAACGCGTGAACTCTTTCGTGACATCGTGATCTTGATGCGAGATACCGGGATGAGAAACCAAAGGGAACGTGTGATCTGGAACGATGTCGTTGTGGTCGGTGAACTCTTCTTGGCAGATCGCGCATATTCCGGCTTGTTGCCGCACCTTGCGGTTCAGCAGTTTCCGCATCTCCGCGGCGGATCGCAGCTCCCGATATCCTCGCGGGTGGTGCGGATCTTCGACGCGCTGAACTCCAAATCTTACGAGCCGGGCTTGGGAAGGGTCTCTCGGCCGCAGCAGGAAAGCGATTTGTGAATTGGGCAGAATTCGTTGGGACGGAGTCTCATCGTGGGTCTCCTGCGCTTGCTTGGGGGGGGTGGGTGAAGGAGTTTCAGCGTGGACCGGCGTCAAAATGAGCTGGAAGAACACAAACGTCGGCGGTTGGGCACTTTGTCGGTAGAATTGCGATGGGATGGGAGTCACGATCGAACTGCAGAATCTCGGCGACGCTCAGCTGTGGCGCGACATTACCGCTCACCTGGAGCACGCGTTCGGTGGGCGACAAGGCGAGTGGCGCGAGTCGATTGCCGGATCGCGAGTGGCGGAGAGCTGGGACTTGCGAGTGGAAGGACCGAATGGCTTTGAACGGTCGTATGCTCTCTCGGCGGATGCCGGTGAACAAGAGCCTGCGGCGATCCGCACACTTGTTCTAAAGCTCGTGCCGCCTGCCAAAGCGTGACCACGTCTTTCGTTGGTCCGGGTGCGGCATTCATTTCTTTTCGCTAAAATGTCAGACACACGAAAGGAGCACAAATGGCAAGAAAGAAAATCGATCCGCTAAACAGGAAGCAGTACAGCGCAGTCTCCGCCGCACTAGCCGTCTCCAACATTCCCGCCGCGGTGAGTTTTTACCAAAAGGCGTTTGGCTTTTCTAAACGGGGAATCATGAATGGGCCTGATGGCAAACCCGTTCACGCTGAACTCACGTTGCGTGGCACGACGCTGATGCTGGGGCCGGAGAGCGAGCAAATGGGCAGACGCAGCGCCAAGAGCGTCGGCGCTTCTCCTGCTACCCTCTACATTTACGTGGAAAACGTGGATAAGGTCGTCGAAAAAGCGGCTAAGCTTGGCGCAACACCCCAAGGTCCCGTGATGGACATGTTCTGGGGCGATCGCTGCGGCACTGTCGTTGATCCAGACGGCTACGCGTGGATGGTCGGTACGCACAAGGCGGAGCCGACAGCCAAAGAAATGAAGAAAGGAATGGAGGAGATGATGAAGCACCAGCCGACTGGAGCCGCCGCAGCTGACTGAGAACCCTTTATTCGAAAAGTACTGGTTGTGCTGTCTCTTCCGGTTCGCGAAAGTTGCTCAGGCCGACGCCCACCAGTCGATAACGTTGTTGCGGGCCAAGGTCCACACGCTCGCGCAGCTTAAGGGCCATATCGGTCAATTCTTCGCAGGATGATGGAGGGGAATCCGGCGTGTGGCTGCGGGTAAGAATCTTGAACTGGCTCGTCTTCAGTTTGAGAACGACCGTGCGTGCAATCCGTGATTCTTTGCGTGAGGCCGACCAAAGCTTGTCTGCCAGGCGCCGGATCATGGGTTCGGTTTCGGACAGTGGCACGTCTTGCTCGAAGGTATCCTCGACAGAGATCGATTGTGTGGGCCGGTCCGGGACGACTTCACTCTCATCGACGCCGCGGGCAAGTTCGTGCAGACGAACTCCGTAGTGTCCGAAACTCTGTTCGAGCCCAGGCAAATCAAGCTTTCGCAGATCTGCCACAGTCTTGACCCCGAGTTTTGCCAGCTTCGCTTCGGTGACTTTCCCAACTCCTGGCAGACGCCCAACCGGCAGGGGCAACAGGAATGCATCTACTTCTTCTGGCTGGATTACGAAAAGTGCATCAGGCTTCCGCCAATCAGACGCGAGCTTTGCTAAAAACTTGTTGGGCGCTACGCCGGCGGATGCTGTCAGGTCCAATTCCTGGCGGATCTGCTCACGGATCGTGCGTGCCACAAGCGTCGCTGTCGGCAGGCCAGTCTTGTTTTCGGTCACGTCCAAATACGCTTCGTCGAGCGACAGGGGCTCGATCATGTCTGTGTGGCGTTTGAAGATTTGATGGACGTTCTTCGATACCACTCGGTAACGCGGAAAATCGGGAGGCACGAAAATTCCGTTAGGACACAGGCGTTGCGCGCGCACAGCCGGCATGGCCGAGCGTACGCCGAAAGCCCTGGCCTCGTACGAAGCCGCGCAAACAACCGAGCGGTTACCCTTCCAAGCGACGATTACGGGCTTCCCGCGCAGTAGGGGATCATCGCGCTGCTCGACCGAAGCGTAAAACGCGTCCATGTCCACGTGGATAATTTTGCGGCCGCCCATTTGCCAAGCATAGTATTCCGGGTCCAAAAAACTATGAAAGTCATGTCGTATCAGGGCCGTCGCAAAATGCGGGTGCGGTAAATTCTAGGAATGCAGGCAGCTTCCACCTTCTATTCTGCGCTCGCGATTCTCGTCCTTTTTCTGCATGCGCTGTTCATTCTATGGGTGGTCTTCGGAGCCCTGCTGACCCGTTCTCGCCCGGTTCTTCGCTGGCTGCATATCGCTTCACTCGTATGGGGAATTCTTACGGAACTGCTTCATTGGCCGTGTCCCCTGACTGTGTTTGAGAACTGGTTCGAAGCCAAAGCTGGCGTCCAGCCGTACCAGGGTGGCTTTCTGCTCCACTACCTGGACAAACTGGTCTATCCCGACATCTCCGCAACTGTTCTGACAGTTGCAGGAGTATTTGTCTGCGTTCTGAATCTTGCGCTCTACGCACGGGCAATGGCCCGGCGCCGCTAATTTCGATGCGTCATGCTTCTCTCTTGCGTCGCAAATGAGACCAGATCCCACGTGTCATCAGCCGTCGATGTTTGCTCCGAGAATATGGAAATTCCGGTCATCGGCTCGAACTTTGCAAGCCAGAACCGAATCGGCCGTTCACCGGCCTTTCGGCCCGAATAACATTCCGCGCTTAACTTCATCGGCCTCATTCTCTTCGAGGACAAGTTGTCGTGAGCCGGCCGCCGCCTTCCTTCGGGGTCTGTGAGGTTTGGGGAAACTCAACACGACGGCTGATGACGCAATTTCTGCGGTTTCCTCGGTAACCAAGCTCGCGCGCTCTTTCGGAAGCTTTCCTCCAAGAATGCGAGCTATGTTGAACAGCGAACGGCTGCCGCAGACCAGGCATATATCGTGCGGGCTGTCGCTGACCACATCACATTCAGCGCACAGCACAGCATTTTGCAACGCTACCGCATTGAGAACTCGTCCCCCGTTCCGGGGCACTCTCGACAACGGAGCCCTTCATCACCGACCCCCGGGAGTTAACTCAATTCTACGAACTTTCTGTTAGATAGCTAGTGCGCTCCTCTACACCTGGCGTTCCAGTTCATCCAGCCCCCGCTTTTCCCAGAACTGCACCCTTCCATCCGCCACAACGGCAATGTAGCGTCGTCCGCTGAGAAACTGCATGACCTTTTTTCCTTCCCGTGCCAATCGCGCCCATCGAGAACTGGTTCTAGGATTTTGCTCGAGTCCACTCAATTCGTGAGCGTCAAAGCGGAAATCCACTTCGCGCAACTTGGACCGGCTCGTCCTCCGCACGGGAAAATTCCGGCCTTCCACGGTGACGGTCTTAGTTAGCCCCTTCGACCATGACCTGGCGCCACACCGAAATCAGAGTTTCTTCTAAGCTCGCGGCCATCGTTTGTTATCCGCTGAATTGGCGAAAGTGCCGTCGATTCTTCTCATGATCCGTTCCGCCCATTGCACTGCCGACGCCACCAGCGATTCCGTGCGCGGACTCGGGCGGCTGTCGTGCAGATCTTCCGTGGTCTTTAGATGACGCGCGACCAGAATCCCGGCGATGATTCCCAACACGCGTTTTCTCCCTTCCTCCATTCGATTCACTGTTCCGGCGGAATTTTTTGCCCAAACCATCCAATAGCGACCGTCGGTTCTCTTTATACCGCTGTTCCACTCGTTGACCGGGTCTTAAACGTAATGGCCCGACTAGTGCTGGCGCTAGCGCCCTTCATAGGCAGAGATGCAACCAGCAATCAGTGTTTCACGTCGAGATCGATGTCCACCCAGTGGGCAGGAGTTGGTGGTGGCGTGGTCCCAAGAATGCTGGCACGTCTTCAAGCTGAGACCGAACGCGGACGGGAGTCGGACGGAAAGTGTGCTATACGCCTTCAGCGGCGGCGACGACGAGGACCAACCCATCGCTGGCCTGATTTTCGGCGGGCTTGGGAATCTCTACGGCACGACAATCGGCGGCGGCCTTCATGGAGTTGGCACCGTTTTCGAGCTGATAGCCCAGACCAACGGAAGCTGGAAAGAGAAAGTGATCCACTATTTCACGGGAGGCGCCGATGGAAGTGCGCCAATTGACGGGCTGGCCTTCTATGCAGACGGGAATATCTACGGCACAGCTGAAGAGGGCGGGGACCTGAGCCTCTGCACTGGCCTCGGATGTGGTGTGGTCTTCAGGCTGGCGCCGGACTCAGACAGTGGATGGAAGGAAACCGTGCTGCACCGCTTTCTCGACCATCCGAGTCCATCCGGCTAATGGCACTTTGATCTTTGACTCTGCGGGGAATATCTATGGCACGACCGCGGGAGATCTGACTGCCACCGTTGGGTCAGTGTTTGAGATCACGCCGTAGCAGTCTGGCTTTTTCCGGGCCGGTTGGAGGCTTATTTACCGAAGGGTTGCGTACTCGATGCGTCCAAGTGCGGTTCGGCCTCCAGCCCGACTAGAATGCTCCGTGAATGAGGCCGAACAGATCTAGACAAAGGTGAGCGAATATCACCGGCGCGATTCTTCGGGTTCGTACATAGTAGATTGAAAACGCCGTGAAGAGGAACGTCAGTGCCATCGCACTCGCCAGTCCCTGATAATAAGTGATAGCTCATCTGGGCAGCAACGCTAACGATGACCGCCAGCTCACGACTTCCACCAAGACTCATGACTTCTGACATGGTGTAAGCGCGAACGATTGGCTCTTCGAAGAACGGATTCAAACAAATGAACGCAATCGATAGAAAAGAAATTCCAAATCCGAATATCGAGTGTAGAGAGTTCGGTGCAAGATAGTGTCCTGAGTATGCCCGGTAAAAGTACTGGATCGGGATCACAGGGAGGTACATTATTACGACCGCTGCGATGAGAAGGCCTGTCGCCCTGGGAATGTCAGCGAACTCAAGTTTCCATCCAATGTCCTTCCATCTCCTGCCTTTCTTACACATCACGTACCAGAGCACTGTCAGCGAGGTAACCTGCGTTATCAAGCCTCCTACGAGCCGGTAGTCTTGTTGCATTGGTACAGTTGGAGCAGTACTACCAAACAGGTAGCAAGGGGAGCCGGCAAGCGGCATCGAAAGGCTCACCCACAGCACCAGACCGAGATGGGGCAAACGCTGTGGAAAAATGGGCCCCCGCGCATGTTCGCTCGCGGGAGGTAAGGCAGTCTCGCCTGATGATGTGAGGACAGTCTCTTCGAGCGCGGCTGGGCGCATGGTTGTTCCTTTACTTCGGGTTTGAAGCATGCGGGAGTGTAAAACTCAATTACCTGTGCCATAACATTTTCCGATCATCTGAACTACCTTTGGTCCTTTCGTTCCACGTACGCTCCAAAAAGAGTTGTGACGGAGGCTATTTAGACTCGAAGCGTTCGCAAGAGCAATGCGCAAGTAGAAGACGAAGGACGTTCCTCGCTCACTTTTCTGCAATGTACTTGCCCAGTTTTTCGTGAATATCCCCGTGCCGGTAAAGGTTGCCGGCAGCGCCTTGCAATTAGGTACGCCGCAGACTCTCGTCAGTAATTGGACCATCCCCAGCATGCCCCTCTATGACGTCTCGCCCGACGGCAAGAAGATTCTTCTTGACCGCGTGCCGCAGCAGGTAAGCCAATCCGTGACCGTGGTTACGAACTTTACAGCGGGGTTGAAGAAATAAACGAACCACGTGATCGGATCTAGGCCATTCACCACTGAGAACTGGCGAGTCCGGATTGTGGTTCGAGTAACGTTAATGCTTTATCGGAGGCGCTCACAGACAAGAAGCTTGTAGAGAGCGCCCGCGAGTTGCGCGGCGATGAACCAGGGAACATCGGATGGGCGAATGCCCGCGAACGTATCCGACAATGACCGCGCGATGGTGACGGCTGGATTCGCAAAGGAAGTCGATGCAGTGAACCAATACGCGGCGGTGATGTAACTTGCGACCGCGAAGGGAACCGCACCTGACCGCAAACGCGAGCATCCCCAGCTGACTGAGAGCAGACCGAACGTGGCGACGAACTCGCTGAAGACTAAAGCCCATCCCTGCCGACTATGGGATGACAGCGAGTACCAGCGCAGACCGAACATGAGGTGGGCGACGACCGCTCCCAAAATTCCACCGGCACACTGCGCAGCGATGTAGGCAGGTACTTCGGACCAAGGGATGGATGCCGTGTTCGAGAGCGTCCGCGAGCGTGACTGCCGGATTGAAATGTGCGCCTGATATTGGCCCGAAGATTAGAATCAGCGCAAGTAGAGCGGCTCCAGTCGCGATCGTGTTGGCGAGCAGGGCGATGGCGACGTTTCCGCCCGCCAAGCGCTCGCCCATGATACCAGAGCCGATCACGGCGGCGACCAGGAAGGCAGTGCCGAGGAACTCGGCCGTGAAGCGAGAGCGCAGGCCGAATCTCATTGGCTTCCGATGCTGTCAATTTCTTTTTTGATGGCGAGGCTGTCGATAGCATCGAGAGGCAAGCACAAGAACAGACTGATTCTGCGGTCGAGGAGAAAGAAGGCATCGCGAAATGCTTTGGCTATCTGCTCAGGTGTTCCCTGGACAGCCGCTGGATCCGGCACACCCCAATGTGCAGTCATGGGCTGACCTGGCCATATGGAGCAGACTTCCCTGGCGGCATTGTCACAGACGGTAAAAACAAAATCGAGCTTAGGAGCGGCCGGCCTGGCAAACTCGTCCCAACTTTTGCTGCGAAGGCCGGCCGTAGAAATATGAGCGCTTTCGAGCTGTCGCAGTGCCTCGGGTCGAACCGCTCCCGAGGGGTGGCTGCCAGCGCTGAAGGCGGTAAAACGTGGGCTACCCTTATGGTTCATGATAGTTTCAGCCATGATGGAACGGGCCGAGTTTCCGGTACACAGGAACAAGACGTTGTAGTGTCCTTGCATGTGAGGCTCTCAGTTGCAGCAGGTTGGAGCGCAGCAAGCTTGCTGCCGCTGCGGCTTCACGGCTCGCACGAAGGCACTCATGATCGTGCCGTCTACTTGCGGTGCGATTGCTTCCACGTCGATGTTCTCGCCGCAGAGAAACTCGCGGGCATCCTCTACGCGATAGATTCTGGTTGGTTCGAGCTCAATCTGCTCAAATCCGGCCGCCGCGAGCTTGCTTCGGTATTCGCTTTCTTCCATGGCTCCGGCCACACAGCCAACCCACAGAAGCACGCTTTGGCGAATCTCGGGAAGGATCTCGCCGCGAGTGACGACGTCGGATACGACGAATCGGCCTCCGGGCTTGAGAACTCTGAAGGCCTCGCGCAAGACGCTGTCTTTGTCAGCGGACAGGTTGATGACGCAATTGGAAATGACGATATCGACAGAATTCTCGGGGAGGGGAATGTGCTCGATCTCGCCCTTCAAGAACTCGACGTTGTCGACTCCGGCTTTCCGCTTGTTCTCATTCGCAAGCGCCAACATTTCATCGGTCATATCCAGACCGTAGGCTTTGCCCGTTTGTCCAACTCGTTTCGCAGAAAGCAAAACGTCGATACCGCCGCCGGAGCCCAGGTCGAGAACGATTTCTCCTGGCTTCAGTTCGGCCAAAGCGGTCGGGTTGCCGCATCCCAACGATGCCAGCAGCGCCTGCTCAGGGACCTGGCCGGCTTGTTGCGCGTCGTAGAGGTTAGAAGTGATCGGGTCGCGACCAGTGCTGGCCGTCGCGCCGCAGCAAGAGCTTCCGCCACTTGCGACCCTGAGCGCCGCTTGCCCGTATTTTTCTTTCACGACTTCCTTGATGTCAGGACTGCTCATGTTGTCTCCCTACTTGCAGATTCGAACGATTGACTCAGGTGTGAGCGCCTTGTTACGGGTACAACACTCGGCATACAGGAACTGCAGCACCTGTTGAAGGGCATCTGTATTTGCGGTGTAGCGCAGAAAAGTGCTCTCTCGTTTTACGTTCACCAGGTCCTCCCCTTTTAGCTTGTCCAGATGGTGAGACAGAGTGGAACTGGGAATGTCCAGTTCTTCCTGAATCTCGCCAACTACGAGACCGTCGGGGTGAGCCGACAGGAGCAGTTGCATGATTCGGAGGCGAGGCTCGGTTCCTATTGCAGAAAACATGTCGGCAAACTTGGCTACTTGTTCGGAGGATTTACCGGTCTGGGTTGCTGGCATAGTTCGATAGTTGCAGAAATAGGGTAAGATGTCAATTCCGCAGTCGTGAAGGCGTGTCCTCACACGGATCGCACTTCGGCACGTGGTGATGAATACACCATGGGCATTCCGCGCGAGATCCTTCACCCGGCTGAAGAGCGCCGGCTTCAGGATGACGTCTTTTGAGCGGAAGGGGCGAGCTTCGTTCTGTCGAATTTCTGGACGGGTACAATGGCGGGCATGCGCATCCCGCTTTGGCTCAAGGTTGGCTGGAGTGTGTGGGTGCTGGTGTGGATGCCGCTTTACTGGCATCAGTATGGATTGCAGAACTTCCTCTACTTTTGCGATCTGGGGAACTTGTTTATTGCGGCGGCGCTTTGGTTGGAGAGTCCGCTATTGTTTTCGTGGCAGGCTTGCGGGTTGCTGCTTTTTCAATCCCTCTACACGATTGATTTGATCGGGGCCGTTCTCGGCGGTCGGCACATTATCGGCGGCACCGAATATATGTTTGATCCTCATTTGCCGTTATTTGTGCGGCTGCTTGGTCTGTTTCACATGGTGGTGCCACCGCTGTTGCTATGGGCTATTTGGCGGTTGGGTTACGACGAGCGCGGATGGAAATATCAGACGCTGACAACCTGGATTGTGGTTTCGATCAATTATTTCTGGCGGCCGGAATTTGACGTGAACTGGGTTCGCGGGCCGTTTTTCCGCGAGCAGCATTTCGTGCCGGGGATTGTTTATTTGGTGGCTTATCTGGTGGTTGTGCCGGTGGTGGTTTATTGGCCTACGCATCTGATTTTGCGGTGGTGGGTAAAGCGGTTCGCAGTTCATATTCGCGCTTAAGTTTTTAGGGGCTTGCATCTCGCGGGGCTGGCTTGCGCAGGTTTGTCTTGCAACTGGCGTCCTCGCGGATTCTCCGTCTTGATCCTTATTGTCCTCCTGGCACTGCCGTACCGGGCTTTCACGTGCCGTCGCTTCGCGGTTGGGTCTATACCGCTGTCTTGGTTCGGCGGTTCGGGTTGGCCTCCCCGGATCCCGGACTAGGCGTCCGGGGCTACACATGGCGGTCGATCGCACGGCGTTTAGCGGCGTTGGACGCCCACGCCTGCATGATCCAATAAAAAAAGGCCCGAGGGTTCGGGCCTTTTTTGGTGCAGAATCGGTTAGTGGCTTAGGGGGCCGGGGTTGCGCTGGGCTACCACTTTCTTGGCGTTCTCGGCTAGGGCTTTGGCCTGCGGCAGCAGATCCAGGGCCTTGAGGACCTCAGGATCGGCTTCCGCTTTTACTTTCAGGCCTTCTTCCTGGCCGAAGGCGTTCACGAAGATCTCGCTCTTGATGCTGGAACGTACCCAATCATTGTTCTGGAGCAGTTCCGCTTCGGTGAAGGGAATCTTTTCGAGGTCGAGGAACTTGCGGAAATCCTGCATGGTGGCATCGTCGACCTCGAAACTCTTGGTCGGATGGTGATTCACCATGTAGTGCTTGGAATAGTTGAAGAACGCGTAGTGCTGCAGGAGCGAATCCTGGAAATGATTGCTCTTGATGGGATCGATCTTCACGTCGGGGGTGATGCCGCCGCCGCCGTACTCAGTGCGGCCGCTGTCGGTGAGCTTCACTTCCCGATTAGCGGTAGCGGCCTTCTCCTCGTCGGGGCGCTCGAAATAATAGTCGTAGAGCGAGACGTTAGCATAGTCGCGCTGAATCAGGCGCCCGCTCGGGGTGTAATAGTGCGCCGTGGTGAGGGCCAGTCCGGTATTCTCGGACAGCGGATAGACGGTCTGCACCAGACCCTTGCCGAAGGTGGTTTCGCCGACGATCAGGCCGCGGTCGTGATCCTGAATGGCGCCAGCCACGATTTCAGCGGCGGAAGCGGTGCCCCGGTTGACCAGGACGACCAGAGGATATTCTTTGCCGCCGTCGCCGTGAGTGGCGGTGTAACGCTTCTCGGGCGAGTTGCGGCCGTGGTGAGAAACGATCAGCTGGCCTTTGCGCAGGAACTTGTCGGCGACGCCGACGCCTTCGCTGAGCAGACCTCCGGGATTCTGTCGCAGGTCGAGAATCAGACCCTTCAGGTCGCCCATCTGATCGAGTGCCTCGGAGACTTCTTTTTCCGTGGTCTCGTTAAAGCCGGTGATGTGCAGATAGCCGATACCGGGCTTGATCAGGAAGTGCAGGTCAACGCTGTAGCGCGGGATTTCGTCGCGCACCACCGCGAATTCCAGCGGCTTTTCCGTGCCCTCGCGCAGAATGGTGATGTGGACGGTCGTCCCCTTGGGGCCCTTCAGCAGGTCGGCTACGTCGCCGGTGCTCATGTTGTCGGTGGGCTTTCCGTCGACCGCGACGATGATGTCTCCAGGACGAATGCCGGCGCGATAGGCGGGCGTTCCCGCGAATGGGGCGATCACGATAACCTTGTTGTTGCGCGGGCCGACGGTCATGCCGACGCCGTAGTACTTGCCGCGCTGGTCCTCGCGCAGAAGCGCGTAGGATTTGGGATCAAAGAAGTTCGAGTGCGGATCGAGAACGTGCAGCATGCCCGGAATGGCGCCGTTGTAAATGGCCTTGTCAGCGTTCACGGGCTCGGCATAGTTCTGCTCGACTAAGCTGTACACGTCGGTAAACTGCCGCAGGCTGTCGCGGACATCGGAATCTCCGCCTGGGGCCGAGGCGGGGTTGATCTTCTGTCCATAGAGCATGCCGAGAAAGCCGCAGGTAACAAGAACTACAACTACAAGGAAGAGTGTGCGACGCGAACTACGGGCCATTCTATTAGTTTCCTTCGGTTCGGGCGTAGAAGAAGGCCCGGCCACCGCATCTGAGCGCAGTATAGCACGTCCCCAAATGGTCCAAACCAGGATTGAGCTGACCTTAAGTAACCACTGAGGTGAGGCAGAACTACACGCCACTCTCGTTTATTAAGATGCGGGCTGGAGCGCGAAGGTTCGGAACTTTTCTCGCGAGATTTCGGTGGGACGGAGGCGGGTGTCAAGTAATTGTCAAATAGCGGGCTACGCGTTGCCGCCATCACGCCGGGGCAGTATGATGAAACGCATGGGTTTCTCGGAAACCATCTTTCTGTTTTTCTTGGCCTTGATCATTTTTGGGCCCAAGAAGTTGCCGGAGATCGCGCGTCAGGTAGGAAAGGCGCTGAACGAGTTTCGGCGGGCCTCAAACGAGTTCAAAGCCCAGATTGAGTCGGAGATTTCGCAGTTGGAGATGGAGAATCGTCAACAGATATTGCCCCCCTCCGAGCCCCCGAAGGGCGCCGTGGCTGCGCTGCCCTTGACGCTGGAACCTGCCGCCAACCCTGCACTGTCTCTGGAACCGAGCCCGGAACACCGTTTAGAGCCGAGCTCCGAGTCCAGTTCTGAGCGCCACGACATGGTAAGGGCTCCCGATGCCTGACGCGGTTGCTGAAGCGCCCTCAGCCAAGTCCCCGCAGGACTCCATGCCTGCGATGAGTTTCCTTGATCACCTCGAGGAACTACGGCGGCGCATCATTTACTCGATTGTCGCGATTGCGGTGGGCTTTTTCGCGTGCTGGGGATATGCGGAGAAGATTGTCGGCTGGATGCAGAAGCCGATCATGGAAGCGCTGCAGAAGAACGGGATGCCGCAGACGCTAGTCTATTTGAATCCCACGGATCCCTTCAACCTTTACTTGAAGGTTGCAATGCTGGCGGGTTTGTTTGTGGCGTGTCCGGTTGTGCTCTATCAAGTCTGGATGTTCATTTCGCCGGGGCTTTACCGGAACGAGAAACGCTACGTCACTCCCTTCATGTTTTCGACGGTGGGTCTGTTTCTGGCGGGCGGTGCGTTTGGTTACAAGCTGGTTTATCCGGCGGCGCTGGAGTTCCTGATCGGATATGGCAAGCAGTTTCAACCCATGATCACGATCCATGAATATACGGATCTGTTTCTGACCGTGATTCTTGGGTTGGGCCTGGTCTTCGAGTTGCCGATTCTGGTCTTCTTTCTGGCGTTGATGGGCGTGGTGAGCGCGGGTTGGATGTGGCGCAACGTGCGCTATTCGATTCTGGTGATTTTCATTATCGCGGCCATCATTACGCCCACCACGGACATCTTGAACATGTGCATTTTTGCCGCGCCCATGATCGCCCTGTACCTGGGGAGCATTGGAATCGCTTACCTCGTGCATCCAAAACAGCGAAAGGCGCGGGCTGAGAAAAAGGGACAATGAGATTGTTCAAGGGGCAACGATGGAGCGGGCGGGTTCGGTTGTCCCTCTCGGCGGCTCTGGGTTTGACTTTGTCTCTGACCCTGTTTGCTTGTGCTCGAGAAAAAGATGCTGCAGCCGCGCCGAAGGAGTCAGCCCCTTCAACAGCTGTCCCTGCCGCCACGGATGCTTCCACCACCTCGGCTGATCTGGGTCCGCCTCCAGCTTTTAACTCGGCTCGTGCCATGCAGTATGTAAAGGAAATCGTGGCCTTCGGCCCTCGTCCGATCGGGAGCGCGAATCACAGAAAAGTTGAGGACTACATTCGCGCCCACCTGAAAGGCGACCAGGTTGAAGATGACGCTTTCATCATCGACACATCGGAGGGGAAGTTTCCGGTTCGCAATATTATTGCGAAATATCCCGGGACGCGCGATGGCATTGTCGTGATCGCCAGTCACTACGACACCAACTATCCACTGCGCGATACCAATTATGTTGGCGCAAACGATGGCGCTTCTTCGAGTGCGCTGCTGCTCGAAATTGCCAATCAGTTGCGCGGTAAGAAGCTCGACGGCTATAGCGTGTGGCTGCTGTGGGATGATGCGGAGGAAGCCATAAAACTTCCCTGGACGGACACCAATAGCGTTTACGGCGTTCGACACCTGGCGCAGAAATGGCAAGATGACGGAACCATCAAGAACATCAAGGCTTTTATTTTGGAAGACATGATCGGTGACGCCGACCTCAATATTGAGCGCGATCAGGATTCCACTCCATGGCTTGAGGACTTGATTTATCAGGCGGCGACACGACTGGGCTATCAATCCCACTTCTTTGCCCGAACAGTCCCGATGGAAGACGACCACAAACCGTTTGTGCAGCGCGGCGTTCCGAGCGCGGACCTGATTGACTTTCAGTACGGCTACAACAATGTCTTCTGGCATACGACGCAAGACACGGTCGACAAGCTCAGCCCCAAGAGCCTGGAGATCGTGGGCACCGTGACCCTCGAGACGGTGCAGATGCTGGACAAGAAGTAGAATTCCCCCGAGGCCTCCGCGACGGTTGCGCAACGCCTGGACGAAGTACTTGCAGACTTCACGATAGGCCGAGGCGTGAAACGCTATTCAGTGCAACAGGTTTCTCTACAAATTCTGTCGGTTGCAACTCTCCCGCTGGTGTGCGGTCCGCTGGCATGCGGCGGCGTCGGAGGCCAACCATCGCGCAACCATGTTCGTCGCTTCCTGGTCCGGCGACCTCCGGCCTGGGATCGATTGTCGACGTCTTGGTGGCAAACGAAATGAAGGCACAGGAACTCGTGGGGATGTCCGTAGCCATCGCCAAGAAGGGAAAAATTCTCTACACCCAAGGGTACGGTTACGCAGATCTAAGCACTTGCCAAGCAGTCCAGCCAGCAACGGAATTTCAGATTGGATCGGTAACCAAGCAGTTCACCGCGGCGGCCCTCTTGCGATTGTGGAATGCGGGAGCCCTCAACGTCGACGCACCGGTTGTGGGCTACCTGGGGAGCTATGGATTCGACCCGCGGATCACTCTGCGCATGCTATTGACCAGACTTCCGGCCTGCAGATTATCTTGGTTTCCCGGCGGCAAGCTCGTGGCTCAATGGTGGATCGGAGCAAACCGTTCTCAGCCAGATCGCACCGGCCCCGCTGCACTTCGCGCCTGGGACTGCATACGCCTACAGCAACAGCAACTACTTTGTCCTGGGATCGGTCATTGAGGCAGTAGGTTTGACCACGTATGCAGATTTCATAAAGACTAACGTTTTCCAGCCAGCAGCGCTGAACAATACCTCCCACCTGCAACCGGCTTCGTTTGCGCTTCCTTACACCGCGACGCAGGGACCAGGGCTGATTCCTGATCCGTCGCTGTTCTTCTCGGCTGGGGCGCTTTGGTCAAATGTGGAGGACGTGGCGACCTGGGATGCGGCTCTTTTGAACGGGAGGGTGATCCCTTCATCGGTGTTCACGACTATAGTGACGCCAGCGTCTGTACCCAACTATCCGCAAGGGGGACCGTCCGATTATGCGATGGGTTGGGTGCTCGGAACGGAGGTGGGCCATCCCTTCGTCTGGCACAACGGCGAAACCTATGCCTATACGGCGTTCAATGGCATGTTTCTGGACGGTGGTTTTTCTGTGGCGTTGCTGACCAACGGGGCGGTAAACGAAGGCACTCCTTTCTTGAATCTCAGGGAACAAATCATCCAGGGGATTTGCACATCGGCAGGCACGGCGAGGAACTGCTGAGCGATACCATGGACTAGGGCTTGAGCGTTTGGTCTTTCGCTTTTTCGCGATTTGATTTCTAATTCCAACCTTATGCGAATCGTGAAAGCGTGTCTGCTTCTACCCGTGTTTCTGCTTGCGGTGGCCTCAGCCCAAAATCCTGTCGACCAAGTTATTGTCGAAGCCTTGAAGCCTTCGCCTCTGGAAAAGAATTTGCAGCAGCTAACTGATCAGATCGGGGGCAGAGTGCCAGGGACGCTGGCAATGCGGCAAGCCGTGGATTGGGGTGTCGCTGCTTTCAAAGCAGCTGGCGCCGACAGCGTGCACACGGAAAATTTCACCATTCCGGCTTCTTGGGCCGAGGGATTCACCAGAATGAGCATCTCCGCACCGGCGAAGTTCGATGTGCGGGTGGTTTCGATGGGGTGGGCTCCGGCTCTTGGGGCGCATCAGGATGTGCCCGTGGTTGACGTGGGCGAAGGGAGGCCTGAGGATTTCGTCAAAGCTGGCAACGTTCCTGGCGCTTTGCTGCTGGTGCATTCCCACGAGATGGCCAAGTGGAATGACCTTTTCGGCGAGTATCTGAGAGCGCCGGGCATTATTCTTCGCGCTGTGCAGGCGAAGGCCTTGGCCATCGCCGTCGAATCCACACGTCCCTACGACCTGCTCTATCGCCACACGGACACGTTGCAGGGTGAGATCGGACCCATTCCCCAGGTGCTGGTGGCGAGAGAGGACGCTTCGCGTATCGCGCGCCTGCTGGCCTCAGGCCAGAAGGTTCGCGCCGACCTGGCAATCCCTAATCGCATTGGCGGGCCGATCACCGCGATGAATGTAATCGGCGAGATACGGGGCAGCGACAAACCCAAAGAGTTTGTGATCCTGGGCGCGCACCTCGATTCGTGGGAATTGGGTACGGGCGCGCTCGACAATGGCTGCAATGCGGCTTTGGTGATCGATGCGCTGCGCGCGATCAAAACGGCGGGGCTGCGGCCGCGGCGAAGCATTCGCTTCATTCTGTTTTCTGGCGAAGAGGAGGGTTTGCTGGGATCGCACGCCTACGCGGTCGCACACCGCGCCGAACTTGACAAAGCCGCAGCGGTAATTATTTTCGATTCTGGAACGGGCAAGGTCACCGGCTTTTCTCTCGGCGGACGCAAGGATGTGGTCGATGCCGCAAACAATCTGGTTGCACCGCTGAAGCAGTTTGACGCGGCCACACTGAAAAGCACAGCGGAATGGGGCACCGACCATTTCGATTTCATGCTGGAAGGCGTGCCGACGTTCGTCGCTGAGCAGGAGGAAGCGAACTACCTGATCAACTATCACGCCATGTCCGATACCTTCGACAAGGTCGACTTGGCGCAGCTAAAGAAACATGTCGCGGAGGCGGCCGCTCTGACGTTCGGCATTGCCAATGCTCCGGAACGGCTTGGTCCCCGCCTGCATCACGCGCAGATCGAGGAAACCATGCGCGAGACACAGATGGATGAACTGATGAAAACCTTTGGCATGTGGCAGCCGTGGCAAGAGGGAAAATGGGGAAGGGCCGACTGAAAGTTTCGGCCTGCATTTCCCAAATGATTTGCGGGCGGGAGGCTAGCGTCACAAAAACCTCTGAGGCTTAATTGAACCAGCTACTCTTCTGGGTTCTCTTCAACATTTTCGTGCTGGGCATGTTGGCGCTCGATCTGGGCTTCTTGCAGCGGCCGGGCCATACGGTGAAATTTCGCGAGGCTCTGACCTGGAGCCTGATCTGGATTGCGCTGGCGGGCGCATTCGCCGTGCTGGTTTATTCTCGGTATGGCCACGCGACCGCCGTGGAGTTTGTCACCGGTTACGTGATTGAACTTTCGCTTAGCGTCGATAATCTCTTTATCTTCCTCCTGATTTTCCGCTACTTTCGCGTAGCTCCGGAGCACCAGCACAAAGTATTGTTCTGGGGAATCGTCGGTGCCCTGGTGATGCGGGGCATCTTCATTGTCGTGGGCATCGGTCTGATTCAAAGATTTCATTGGATCACCTACATTTTCGGGGCGCTGCTCGTCTACAGCGGAATCAAGCTGTTTCGTCAGCATGGTGTGGGGATTGAGCCGGAAAACAATCCTGTGCTGCGTTTATTTCGGCGCTGGGTGCCGATGACGGAAGATTACGAGGGGGACAGGTTTGTGGTGCGGCGCACTCGCCCGTACGCGACGCCCCTGCTGGCGGTTCTGATATTGGTCGAGACGACGGATGTGCTCTTTGCCACGGATTCGATCCCCGCGGTGCTGGCCATCACGTTGAAACCTTTTATTGTTTATACCTCCAACGTGTTTGCGGTTCTGGGCCTGCGCTCGATGTACTTTTTGCTGGCGGGCATGATGGAACTCTTCCACTATCTGCACTACGGGCTGGCGGCCATTTTGATCTTCGTTGGAGCGAAGATGCTGGTTTCGAATTATTACCCAATTCCTACGTGGATCGCACTGGGAGTCGTTGCGGGAGTGCTTCTGATTTCGGTGCTGGCGTCATTGCTCCATCCAAAAAGTCACGAGCATTAACCACAATGGACACCAAGGTTCACAAAGGGAATTAGAAACAACCACGGTTCCCTTTGTGAACCTTGGTTTCCATTGTGGTTAATGCTCTTAGGCGAATCGGATGGCATCGCCTTTGACGATGGAGTGCTTGAGGAACTTGGCATCGTTGTGAACGGGGAAGTCCGTGCGATAGTGGGCGCCGCGGCTCTCTTCGCGGGTCAGTGCGGAACGAGCTACCAGCAAGCCAAGGGCGTGCAGATTTTGCGCCTCGTGCGCCCGTCGGGTTTGCGGATGGGCCACTCTTGGAGCAAGACGGTTCAGGTGTTCGATGGCCGCTTGCAGTCCCGTTCCACTGCGCACGATGCCCACATCCCGCCACATAAGATCTTGAACTTCGCGGATGACTTCTTCGGTCGCAGTGTCGACTGGGCCATTGGAGACAGCACGGCGAGATTTGGCGGCGCTGGCCGGCGGGTGACGCAATTCATCAAGCATCGTCTTGCCAGCTCTTGCGCCGAAAACCAGGCCCTCGAGCAGGGAATTGCTGGCTAGGCGATTGGCGCCATGCACGCCGGTGGCGGCGGCCTCGCCGGCTGCGTATAACCCCAGCAACGTGCAACGTCCCACGAGATCAGTGCGCACGCCGCCCATGGCATAATGCGCGGCCGGTCGGATGGGGATCATGTCGGCCGTGATATCGATGTTGAATTCCATGCAGGTGGCGTAGATGCGCGGAAAACGTTTCTTCACATGGTCGGGGTCGAGGTGAGTGAGATCGAGATAGACGAATGGGTCCTTGACCTGGCTGACCTCGAGCTCATGAAGAATGGCTCGGGCAACAACATCGCGCGGCGCCAGTTCGCCCATGGGATGGTACTTCGGCATGAAGCGATGCAGTTCGATGTTGCGCAGGTATGCGCCTTCGCCGCGCAAAGCCTCGGAGAGCAGAAAGCGTGGGGCATTCTTCAAGTACAGTGCCGTGGGATGGAACTGGATGAATTCCATGTCCCCGACTTCGGCGCCGGCACGAAATGCCATGGCAACGCCGTCCCCGGTAGCGACGGCCGGGTTGGTAGTGTTGCGATAGAGTTGGCCCATGCCGCCAGTGGCGAGCAAGACGGCGGAGGCCGACATCTGCTGCTTTTCGCCTCGCTCGTTAATGAGATGAATGCCGCAGACCCGGCCATCCTCCACGATTAAGTCGGTGGAGAACTCGAACTCGCGCACGGAGATATTCTTCAGCGTTTTGCTTTTGGCGTAGAGCGCGCGGAGAATCTCGCGTCCCGTCGAATCACCGTGCGCGTGCAGAATGCGGTTGCGGCTGTGCGCGCCCTCGCGGCCGAAGGTGAGCTTGGTGCCCTGGCGATCGAACTCAGTGCCCCATTGAATGAGTTCGTCGATGCGCTCGGGGGCGTCTTCCACCAGAACTTTGGCGGCCTCGGGATTGCACAGGCCGTCGCCGGCTTGCAGCGTGTCCTGGAGGTGGAGACTGATTTCGTCCTCGTCGCTGAGTGCGGCCGCGATGCCGCCCTGGGCCCACTGCGTATTCGATTCGGTGACCTCGCGCTTGGCCAGCACCAGAACTGTGGCCGCACTTGCCAGTTCAACCGCGGCACGCAGCCCGGCAACTCCGGCGCCAATCACAAGGAAATCGGTTCGGGACGGCGCAGACTCCATAGGTCAAAAATGGTATCACGCGGCGGTCCCCGGAGCTGCGCGGAGGATACGTTATGATGAGACTCCATGACCCGGGTGACCATCGTGGTGCAGCGAAGCCCCTACGACGCCATCATTGAAAATGGCTTGCTGGAGCGGGCGGGAGAGCACTTGCGCGAAATTGTTGGGGATCGTTCGCAGTTATTCATTGTGACGGTGCCGCCGGTTCGCCGGAAGTGTGGCAAGAAGTTGATGAAGTCACTTTCGGCCGCCGGATTCAAAACGCGACTGATTGAGATGAGCGACGGCGAGCGTCATAAGAGGCTGGCTACGGTCGAGCAACTGGCGGAGAAGCTGACTCGACTGAGCGCAGATCGAAATGCCGTGATCTTAGCGTTCGGGGGTGGTGTGGTGGGTGATGTAGCCGGTCTGCTGGCTTCGCTTTATATGCGAGGCGTCGACGTCGTGCAAATTCCCACCACCGTGCAGGCTCAGCTGGACGCTGCAATCGGCGGCAAGACCGGCGTAAACCTGAGCACTGGCAAGAATCTGCTTGGAACCTTTCACCAGCCGCGCGTGGTACTGATCGATCCCGCAGTGTTATCCACTTTGCCCGACCGGGAATTTCGCGCCGGCCTGTATGAAGCGCTGAAGTGCGGAGTGATTGGAAAGCCTGCGCTGTTTGACTGCCTCGAAAAAGTTCAGCTGAAGGTTTTGCGCGGCGATCCTGCGGCGGTCGAATGGGTGATCGCGGAATCCGTGCGCCTGAAGGCCGAGGTCGTTTCCTCCGACGAGCGGGAGAACGGGCTAAGGCGAGTGCTGAATTTCGGACACACCATTGGGCACGCGCTCGAGGCTGAATCGGGTTATCGGCGTTTTCGGCACGGTGAAGCGGTTGCCTGGGGAATGATCGCGGCCACGCATATCGCGGCTGCGACGGATCGAATCGATAACTCAGCCGCGCGACGAATTTCCGACGCCGTGCTCGGTCTTGGCAAGCTGCCAAAGGTCGAGGCTCGCAGCCGGGACATCGTCCGGTTGCTTCGGGGAGACAAGAAAACGCGCGAGGGCGTCATACACTTCGTGCTGCCATGGGAGATTGGCAAAGTCGAGGTTGCGAACGACGTGCCGGAGAAAGTAATCGTCGAGGCGGTGTACGAGTTGCGGCGGCTAAGCGGTTCATGAAAGAAACGACAAGCAACGGTGAGTGATTCCACTAAGGCGACTGTCATTGGAGCCGCTCCCGAAGGAGCGAGCGATCCGGCGTCCGCCGCGCTCGTGGTCCGCGAGATGTTTACCTCAATCGCGCCGCGATACGACCTGCTGAATCATTTGCTCTCGTTCAACGTGGATCGATTGTGGTGGCGGAAGACGGCGCGAGGCTTTGCTTCGATTTTGAAGCGGCAAGACGTACGCGTGCTTGATTTGTGCTGCGGCACCGGCGACATGACGTTTGCTTTATTTCGAGAGGCCGAAGAGTCGGCCAAAATCCTGGGTGTGGACTTTTCCCATGCGATGCTGCAGCGGGCGAACGCGAAATCGGCGGAAAAGTCGCCGCGCTGGGTGGAAGCGGATGCGCTTCAGCTGCCCTTTCCCGACCAACAATTTGATTTGATTACTGCGGCATTTGGATTCCGCAATCTCGCGGACTACGATGCCGGACTGCGGGAGATGTTGCGGATGCTGCGTCTGGGCGGGGAGTGCGGAATCCTCGATTTTGGGGAGCCTCGTGGCCTGATCGGAAAGTTGTATCGAGTCTACTTCAAGCACATCTTGCCCGCCGTGGGTACGGTGGTCTCCGGAGTGAAAGGCCCGTATGTTTACTTACCGGCGTCGGTCGAGCGCTTTCCATCCCCGGAAGATATGCTGGGGCGGATGCGCCGCGCTGGATTCCGGGAAGCTTCGTGGACGCCGTATACGTTCGGGATTGCAGGACTGTATCGAGGGAAGAAGTAGTCAGCAAGCTATCGTCCTGCGACTTGCGATGTGGTGACGGGATTTTCTGCGGTGAAGGAATCGGCAAAGGCATCGGCGACGGTGTAGCGGATCACATTTTCGTAATCTTCACCCAGAAATCTGCCCAGACGGTCGGTGTTCATAATGTACTGGCCGGTCATATATGGCGCAGCTTCTGGAGGAATGGCGGAGACTCCCAGCTTCCACATGGACTGCAGCACCAGACGGAAAGCCCACTTTCCAGGGACGCGCCTCAGTCTTGCGTGAGCCATTTCGATGCAACGACCAAAAGTCAAAGGCTCGCCGCGCCCGGCCACGTTCAGTACTGTGAGCCGCTGGGATTCGGGCTCCGTTCGGCGAACGATATGTGCTAACAACCGCGCCATGTCGTCCACGTGGACGAACTGAATGCGGTTTTCGAGATAGTGTTGTCCGAAGGGCAACACACAGGGAAGACGCTTGCCCTGATCGCGCATTTTGGCGGCGCGCTTTGCCCTGCCGTTGGGAGTGCCGCGAAAAGCCCCAATCATATAGTTCTCCACGCTGGCACCGGCAAAAATGTGGGGGCGCAGCATGAAGACGCCGCAACCTCGCAGCGCAGGCGCCCTCTGCTGGACTACCTTGTCGGATTCCATTTTGTGAATCGCATAAGGCAGAGTGTGCGCGCCGAAGGGAGAGTCCTCGCTGACCGGTTCGTGTAGATCCGAACCGTATACGGAAACGCTGCTCGGGAAAATAAACCTTCCTACGATGGAATCGTTACGATTGGCTTCGGTGATGGCTTCCATCACCCGGGCCGTACCGGCCACGTTGATTTGCCACATCTGGTCCAGGTCGAGCACGCCAGTGCGCACGGGATCAAGCACAAAGGCCAGATGAATTACCGCGATTGGCCGCGCTTCCCGCACCAGAAGAAATAAATCGCGGCAGGACTCCTCCAGGCCAAGGTCCATGCGCACAAAGCGCAGGGGGTCGCTGGTCTGCGGGGGATTCAAATCAACTCCGATGACCTGATAGTCCGCCAAATGCGGCAACAGTCGCCGTCCCAGGTTGCCAGCGATCCCCGTCACGATGACACTTGGTTTATCACCGTCCATTACTTGGAGCCAGGAGTCGAGGGCTTGGATGAGGGGCCGGGAGCCGGTGGCGGCATTGGCATGCCATGCGTCGGAGGCATTTCGGGCCCGAAATAACTTTCATCCAAGGTAGGCGTAGCGGATTTCTGGACCGCCTGCATCTGTTCTTGCACGCGTTGGGTGCGTAGCGTTCCACGGATCTCTTCTTTCAACTTATCGTCCAGCGGTTCGACGTCTTTTACGCCGACCTTGTAAATGAAATACCCGCTTTGGTCGGAGAACACAGCTGAGACTTCACCGGTCTTCAAATCCATAACCGCAGCCTGGGTTGGGGGCAGGTTGTTTCGGCGTTCTTTGCTCATCTTGGTGCTGGGAGCCTTAGTCTTGATTCCGGCAAGTAGGTAAGCTTCATCTTGAAGTTTGGTAAAGTCTTCTCCGGCGACGGCGCGGGTGTGAAGTTTATCGGCTTCTTTCTTCATAACTTCTTCCGCGCTCTCCTGGCGCTTTTTTTCGGCTGCCTCGCTCAATTTGATCTTGGAGGCGGGGAGCGTTTGGGAATGCGGAATGAATATGCGTTGCAAGTCGACTTCTTCGTAGGCGCTGGTATTGTTGTGATAATAGTCTTCGATGTCCTGCTCAGAAATCTGCCCAGCCTTCTCCTGCACCGCCTGATTAAGCGCCTGGGACAAGATTTGAACACGCGCCAGATTCAAACGTTCCTCGTACTTTGGTCCTTGATCCAAACCCATTTCATGCGCTTTATCAGCCATCACGAGCGCACTAGCGTAGCGCATGGCGAATTGCCGCCGGACACGCGGCGGCATATTTGGCTGGACGGCATCCAGAATTTTCTCGAATTCAGCCCGAGTGATTACTGTTTTGCAATTCTGGTCAGCCGCTTTGTCGGCGGGCGGGTTTGGGCACGCTCCGTTGATCGTGATAACTGGGGTATCGGGTGGAACATTCGAGGCTTCTGCTTCCTTCGTATCGGCGGGATTGGCAGCGGGAGTTCCCGATGGTCGGGTCGACAAAGTGGGTGTGGGAGTAGCCGCTTGGCCCCACGCCATAGCCGCAAGCAGCAGACAGACTAAACCGTATCGCGTCATATTTAATGATTCCTCCAGGGAAGATCGAAAAGGTCAATGAAAATCCTAGCACAGAGTTCCTTCGCTGGCGGCAGGGGTGCCGAAATGTGCCCAGACGATGAATTGGCGGAGGCAGTCGTAAGCGGCGATAATGCGCTTATGGCTAACTCGCCAGCAATCCACAGCCCGGCGTCCATGCGTGCGGAAAAGCGCGCTGTGGCTGGAAGTTCCGTGCTGGCGGCGATCGCCATTACCACGCTGAAGATTGTGGTTGGGGTTACGACGGGAAGCCTTGGCATCTTGTCCGAAGCGGCGCACTCGGGGCTTGATCTCGTTGCAGCGATCGTAACATTTCTTTCGGTCCAGGTTTCCGACAAGCCCGCCGACGCCGACCACCAGTACGGACACGGCAAGGTAGAGAATTTCTCCGCCTTTATCGAGACCGGCCTGCTGCTCCTGACCTGCGTCTGGATCATCTATGAGGCGGCGAAGCGGCTGTTTTTCCACCACGTGGAGATTGAGCCCAGCATCGCCGCTTTTGCCGTAATGTTCATTTCCATGGCAGTAGACTTCTGGCGATCGCGCGCTCTGGGAAGAATTGCGACGAAGTATGACAGCCAGGCCCTCGAAGCAGATGCCCTGCACTTCTCTACGGATATCTGGTCGAGCGGTGTTGTAGTGGTTGGACTGGCGTTGGTCCTGATCGGCCGCTGGTACGGTGTCGACAAACTGCGTAACGCCGATCCCGTGGCCGCGCTCTTTGTCGCCGGAGTCGTCGTATACGTTAGCTCGAGGCTGGCCCGGAGAACCGTCGACGCCCTGCTCGACGCTGCCCCCGCAGGCGTGCGCGGCAAGATTGTGGCGGCAGTGAACAAAGTGGATGGCTTGATCGAGGTGGATCGCGTGCGCATCCGCCGGGCGGGCAACCGCTACTTCGCCGATCTTTCCATCGGGCTGGCTCGCAACGTAACCTTCCAGCATTCGGAGCAAGTCGCCGATGCGGTCACATCGGCTGTGCAGGGCGTTCTGCCTGATGCCGATGTGGTGGTTCGTTCGGTGGCGCGGCCGGCACGGAGAGAAAACATTTTTGATCGCGTTCGGGCCGTGGCCACACGGAACAATTTCAATGTTCATGACATCAGCGTCCAGGATCTGAACGGACGTCTGCACGTCGAACAGCATCTTGAGCTCGATGAGCAACTGAGTCTGAAGGAGGCCCACGATCAGGTGACCCGGCTCGAAGCGGATATCCGTCAGGATGTGCCCGAGATTTCCACCATCCTGACTCACATCGAAAGCGAACCAGCCACCATCGAAACCGGCGATGAGGTTGGGCGCGATGCTTTGTTGGAGAAGAAATTGAAAGCAGTGGCGGCGCATTTTCCGGAAGTCCTGGACGTACACGACGTCGAGGTCAAACACGTTCGCGGACGTCTCTATGTTTCCTGCCACTGCACGTTTTCCGACGAGCTGCCGCTCTCACGGGTGCACGATATTTCGACCGAGCTGGAAATTCACTTCAAACAGGAAGCACCCGAATTGTTTCGCGTGCTGATTCACCCGGAACCGCAGACGGATAATCGTCGGTAAAAGGAGATTGGGCGTGATTGAAGCGAAAGTGATCTGGACCGATAACCATCGCTTTCTGGGGCAGGCTGGCAGTAGTCACGGCATTGTCGTCGACGGCGATAGTAAAAGTGCGAGCAGCCCGATGGAGCTGGTGTTGATCGGCTTATGCGCATGCACGGGTTATGATGTTGCCAGCATCCTGGCTAAGAAGCGCGAGCCCTTTATAAGTCTTGAGGTACGGCCCGAGGCGGACCGGGCAGCCACTCCGCCGACGGTCTACACCGAGATCCGGCTGGTTTATCGAGTTGGAGGAAGGGTGTCGCACAAGGCGGTTGAAGATGCCGTAAAGCTGTCCGAAGACAAATACTGCTCGGTCGCGGCCATGTTGCACAAGACGGCCAAGATCAGCTACGTGATCGAGTACTCCGAAAAATAAAGGCTCTCCCACTCCTCTTGTCCAGTCGAGCGCATCCCGTCCGCGGGTATTTGTACATTGCGAGCGCAGCATTCCTGTGGGGCGTGGCCGCTACTCTCGGTCGAGCTGCTTTTACCGGGCGACTCCTGCCCAAGGGACAAGCACTTCGGCCCATCGATCCGCTGATCCTGTCTCAAAGCCGTACGACGTTTTCTTTCATTGTTCTTATGGTCGCACTGGTGCTGCTTCGCGGCTGGAAGCGATTGCGGTTGCCCGTCTCCGATTTTCGACGGATGTTCGTGTTGGGGATTTTTGGCGTGGCCGCGTCCAACTACCTCTACTACCTCGCGATTCAAAAAACAAACGTGGCCACCGCCATCATCTTGCAATACACAGCACCAATTTTGGTATTGCTATACACGGTCGCGCGCGGGCTACAGAAGCCCACGGTTCAGCGAATCTCGGCAGTGGGACTGGCCGTGACCGGAATTGCTCTGGTGATTGGGATATTTGGTTCTAGTGGATTCCGTCTGGATGCGATTGGAGTCATAGCGGCTCTGGGAGCGGCGTTTTCGTTCGCTTTCTATAATGTCGGCGGCCACAGCATCCTTGCCCGTTACGATCGCTGGACCGTGCTGCTTTATGTCATCTTTAGTGCATCTCTGTTTTGGATTGTTGTGAACCCTCCGTGGAAGATTGCGGCCGCGCATTACTCGGTTGACCAGTGGCTATTCTTGCTGGTGTTTTCGCTGATTTCCGTTCTCGCACCGTTTTCGCTTTATTTCGCTGGGCTGCAGCATCTGGAGCCGACACGCGCGATCGTCGTCAGTTGTCTGGAGCCCGTATTCTCGATTGTGATTGCGGCGGTCGCCTTGGGCGAAGTGATGCGGCCGCTGCAGACGTTCGGGATTGTGCTCGTGCTCGTGGCGATTGTCGTGGTGCAACTGCCCGACCGAAGATTGCACGAAGAGATTACGCTGGTCGAGCCCATGGAATGAGGTCGGAAAGATCACCAACGTAACCAACCCCATCGTTTTTCTGCTAGGTTTTTGCAGGCAGACGCGGGATTCTTTGATCAGGTGGCTCCTCGGGCCACAACTCGGGGTGGAGCGTTGCTATGAAGTGTTCGCGCATCTGCTGTCTGGTTGCTTTCATGATGGGCTCGTTGCTTCCTTGCTTCGCGCATCATATGGCCGTCGTGGTCAACAAGGACAACAATGTCGGCGGGATCAGTTCCGTACGCCTGACCAAAATATTCCGTTTGGAAGTCAAGAAGTGGCACGATGACAAGGACGTGATTCTTGTCCTGCACAAGAATTCCAGCGGGGAAATGAGCACGCTGGAACGACTGAACAGAATGTCCTCCAGTGAACTGAAGTCATTTATGGCAGCGCACCAGGGTTCGATCAGCTTAGTGGATTCCGACGAAGATGTACTAAAAGTGGTGGAGACCATGCCGGGCGCCGTGGGCTTGGTCGATGTCCGCTCGATCAACGATCAGATCAATGTGATAAGAGTCGACGGCAAACTTCCGATGGAAGATGGCTATCTCCCTCATTAGGCTCTGCGACAGATTCCCACAGCCAAAATACCGATTCTTTCAGCGGCAATCTCTTAACTTCAACAAACGAAAATAACGTTGAGCCTTACTGACATCCTTCCCAATTTGCTCGCGCAGAGCATCCACTGTGGGGAACTTGATTTCGTCCCTCAAGCGCTGCAGAAAATGAATTTCCAATTCCGTTTCGGGATTCAGTTCGAGAGGATGGAAGTTGAGCAAATGGGTTTCGATGGCGAAGGATTCAGCTCCGAAGGTAGGACGGCTCCCCACGTTGGTTACCGAGTCGAAGCATTCCTGGCCCACGCGCGTGCGGGTAATGTAAACGCCGTCCCTGGGGACGAGCTCCCCATACCGACTGAGGTTGATGGTGGGGACCGTATACTTCGATCCGTATCCACGCCCCCGGCCAATGGTGGACAAAATACTGAACGGGCGCGCCAGTAGGTGACGTGCGCGGCTCACTCGCCCGTCGACGAGCAGTTTGCGGATTTGAGTGCTAGACACCGGCTCTCCCCGCAGCCGCAATTCCGGATAGACCTTCACCTCGAAACCCATCTCACGGCCGTACTCCGAGAGCAGGTTAATGTCACCCGCTGCCTTATTGCCGAAATGGAAGTTGTAGCCTTCGTGCACCTCACGAGCTTGCAGACTTTTCTTTAGAACGTCATTCGCAAAGTCATGCGGAGTCATGAGCGCCAGATCGCGGGTGAAGGGGAGCAGAAGAACGGCGTCCAAGCCCGCGGCCTCTAGCAGGCGAAGTTTTTCGGGAGTTGGCGTTAGCAGCTTCAGTCCGGAGTCGGGCCGTAGAATCCGCACGGGATGCGGTTCGAAAGAAACCGCTACCGCCTTGCACTCATGCTCTCTCGCGCGGCGGACGATGTTCGCCAGCACGCTGGTATGGGCCCGATGCACGCCGTCAAAGTTGCCCACGCTCAACAGCGTCGGACCGAAGCTGGCGGGAATGTCCTCGAGTTTGTGAAAAACCTGCATTATTCGTGTGCTTCGGGCGCCCTCGCCCGCAACGGGTAATCCTAAAGTCCCATGGACATATGCGAATGTCCCCGGGGCCCGGTTAGATTTCCATTGCCAAAGCCGGGGGCGAGGGCGCCCGCGCTACGCAAGCTAAATCTCGAATTCCAGCTTCATCCCATCGTATGAAAGCCGCACGTTTGACGGCAGCGAGGCATTCGTGGCCTCATGAGGCAAGTCGTGGCATATATGGGTAAAAAAAGCTCGCTTCGGCTGAAGTCGCTCCACGATGCGCAAGGAGTTCTCGACGGTAGAATGCGTGGGATGCGGGATGTGGCGTAGCGCATCCAGAAACAGGATGTCGAGATTCTGTAATTTTGCCAACGAAGCCTCAGGGACGCTGCTGTGATCCGTTAAATAAGCGGCGCTGCCAAAGCGGAAGCCGTCAATCTCGGCCTCGCCGTGGATCACCGGGATGGGCTCAAAACGCGCTCCGAAAAGATCAACCGGACCCTGGAACGATTTGAGTTCGACCTGAGCCAATCCACCAAACTTATAATCCCCGTCGAAAATGTAGCGGAACGTGCTGCGGATAAAATCACCCGCTTCTGGCCGAGCATACAGCGGAAGTTTGTTGGGCTTGTGACGAAAGCTGAGGGGACGCAAATCATCAAGACCCAGGATGTGATCGGCATGACTGTGGGTGTAGAGCACAGCGTCAAGTTTCTGGATGTGTTCGCGGATGGCTTGTTCGCGGAAGTCGGGCGTGGAATCGATCAGCACGGTCCTGCCGCCATACCCGACCAGAACGGATGGTCGGGTACGGCGGTCGTGCGGATCGGAAGAGCGGCACACGACGCAGTCGCATCCGATGGTGGGCACTCCCATCGAAGTGCCGCTGCCCAGCACCGTGAGCGTGGCCTTCATCGCTTGATGGTTGCGGCACTCGATGCCGGAGTTTGCGGCGGACGGGCCAGCGCATTCGTCACTTCGACGTAAGCCATGCGAAGTTCGTAGAGGCAATTTTGCAGGAAGTTCTCTTCGGCGCGGGTGAGGTTGCCTTTAGTTTTCTCGGACAAGAGACTGAGTGTGTCGATGGTCTGGCGCGCTCCGATCAAATCAACCCGCGGCTGGCCACCCTGCTCGTGCATCAAGCCGAGCTGGAGCATAGCAGACATGTAAAGCGAAGCCATGAAGCGCTCAAATGTCATTTCCAGTTCTTTGGTGGAATGTCCGCTGAGTTCTACTCGCGCGTCAAGATCCTTCGCGGATTTGCGATACGCATCGGCCTGTTCCTTCTGCTCAGCGGCTGTGGGAGGAGGGGGCGCGTCCGCTTCCGGGCGCGGCGGAGCCGGGTTCGGTTGGGCCGCTGGCGCTGGCTGAGGAACGGATGCTGCTGCGCTGGACACTTCCTCTTGAGAAACTTCCTGGCGAATCTCGCCCTCCGACGTAAATAAGCGCCGGTCGGTCACGGTAAAACTTTCCTGCTTCTTTTCAGCCATAGATTGTCCCTTCAAAACTTACAGGTTTTCGCGTTGGAATATTTCCGAAAATGGCAGAGCCGCGATTGAAAGCTGACTGCCGTCCACTTCAAATTGTTTGCCGGGAGTCGCGATTTCGCGCCGGATATATCCCAGCGCCACGAGGCGCTCGGCACCGCCGAGAGGCAGGGAAGCAGCGCTCGTGATCTCACCGACGTCTCGGCCGTTGGTTTGAAGCTTTGTGCCAACGGCAGGTAATGAGCCATGAACCTCGAACCCGGTAAACTTGCGATGTACATTTCCACGGGAACGAATGCGCTCCACAATCTCCTGCCCGATGTAACATCCCTTGTTGAAATGAACTGCGCGCTGCTGCTCGGTTTCCTGCGGCAAATCACGTTCGCGAATGTCCTGCCCGTAACGCGGCACCCCCGCCGCGATGCGTAGTAGCTCCAAAGCAGTCGCGCCCACCCGTGTTCCGCCGGCCTTAGTGAGCGCATCCTCAAGCAGTCTCACCTGCGCGGGCGATAGCCACAACTCGTAAGATTCCACGCTCGCGTTGTCGCCTCGTATTACGGTTACCGCGACGTTCCGCCAAGTCACGTCAGCAAATTGCAAAGGCTCCAGTTTTGATATCTCAAATCCTGTCGCGCGCAACACTTCCGCCGCCTTCGGTCCAGCGATTCCGACCGCGGTCAACTTGTCGCTCAGGTTCGCGACTTCCACATCGTCCATAATGATGTAGTGATCGAAGGTTGCCAGCAACTTTTCTGACTGGGACTGGTCGCTGTCGATCATTATCGAGTCGCCCTGGTTGTAGGCGTACAAGTCACCCAAAATGTGGCCCTGCGGATTCAGCAGAAAAGCATAAATGCCGTGCCCCTGGGCAAGGTCGCGGATATTATTCGTGACCATGCCATTGAGCCAGCGTACCCGATCGCCGCCCGTGAGCGCGATCTTGATCCTTGAACTCAGGTCATAAAAACCGCAGCCCGAGATCAACGCGGCAAATTCAGAACGCGCGTCTCCGAAATCCGGCGGCGGCGAAGCCTGGTTGCCATGAACGACAGTCGAAGCCATACGATTACCTTCGATTATACAAGGCGAAACCGAGATG
The DNA here is from genome assembly GCA_963838905.1 of uncultured Acidobacteriota bacterium. Taxonomy (GTDB): domain Bacteria; phylum Acidobacteriota; class Terriglobia; order Terriglobales; family Acidobacteriaceae; genus JABDBE01. The sequence continues at coordinate 443,425 of CAWITE010000006.1, read as the reverse complement.
GATCCGCCGATCACACCAGACTCCCTTTGGATTCTTACTCTTAACATGCTTTAAAGGCCCCGGCGCTCGGGTTATGGACTGACGCCGGTACGGCCTAAAGTTGCTTCGCGGGGAGCCGATAGATATTACGAAGGGGAGGTAACGATGATTACGAATCCGGTTCACAGTTCGCCAGCAGTACAGAATGAGGCCGCTGCGAAGGCCGCGCCGCGCCAGAGTGCCGCACCGCAGCAGGCATCGGTCCCACCGGACAAGGTAACGATCAGTCCCCAGGCGCCTGCCCAAGTCCAGGCGCAGGCCTATGCCCAGCAGAACAGCTTCCTTTGCCAAGACCGGCGGCGGCGACCACAAGTAACGTTTTCCGGTTTCCCAAACTTCACCAACCATTTAGGCCAACGCCGAGTCCGGAGAGTGCCAATCAGGTACTTCCCGGGCTCGGCGAGCCCAAGCAACCCAGTCGGACCCGCCAAGCTATCGCCGCTTGTGTTACCTTTTCTCGCGTGAGTACAAAAAAAAGAATTGCCGTTATTCCGGGCGACGGCATCGGGAAAGAAGTCATCCCGGAAGCCGTCAATGTCATTGTCGCTTCTGGCGCCGACGTCGAACTTTCTCACTTTGACTGGGGCGCAGACCGCTATCTCGTAGACGGCGTCACCGTTCCGCCCGATGGCTTCGCCATGCTCGAGCGCGACTTCGACGCCATTCTGGTCGGCGCCTTTGGCGATCCGCGCGTCGCCTCAAACATTCACGCCAAAGAAATCCTGCTGGGTATGCGCTTCAAAATGGATCTCTACGCCAACGTGCGTCCTGTGCGCCTGCTCGACGCCGCACTGTGCCCGCTGAAAGGCATCGAGCCCAAACACGTCGACTTCGTTGTAATCCGCGAGAATACCGAAGGCGTTTACACGGATGCAGGAGGAGTGTTCAAACCAGGCACGCCCGACGAGATCGCGGTGCAGGAGGACATCAACACCCGCAAGGGCGTGGAACGCATCATCCGTTACGCATTTGAATATGCCGAGCGCCACCCAAAACTGGATGGTAGCCCACGCAAGCGCGTCCTTATGTGTGACAAATCCAACGCCATGACTCATGCCGGCGGCCTGTGGCAGCGTGTGTTCAAAGAAGTGGGCGCCGAGTATCCGCAGATTAAGACAGAGCACATGTACGTGGACGCCCTCTGCATGCAGATGGTGCGCGATCCGCGGCAGTTCGACATCGTGGTCACGAACAACATGTTCGGCGATATCATCACTGATCTCGCTGCCGGCCTGCAGGGCGGCCTCGGCATGGCGGCCAGCGGAAACATCCATCCGGGAAAAACTTCGATGTTCGAGCCAGTGCACGGTTCAGCTCCGCCGATTGCAGGGAAGAATGTAGCTAATCCGTTTGGCGCAATCTTAACTGCGGCGATGATGCTAGGACACTTGGGCCTAACCGAAGAAGCCAACAAGGTCGAAGCCGCCGTGCTCGAAGCAGTACAGCAGAAGCGGACCACGCAGGACGTGGGCGGTGCGTTAGGAACTAGCGAAGCAGGCGAGTGGGTAGCATCGCGAATCCGTCGCGCATAAGGCTCGCGGCCGATCCGTGGCGACCCGCGCGCCAGTCGGTGGCGAATGGGATCTCAATTGAACATTGCCCTTAATCTTCGCAGCCCCGCCAGCGCCGTGACATATCTCTTGTCCAGCGAATAGGCTACGGCGTAGCACTCTTTCGCCTTCTGCCATTTTCGCTTGTGCTCATACACCCGGCCTAAATTGAAATGAGGATAACAGCGGGCCTCGTAGCGTGGAGCGGCCATGGCTTTTTGAAACCAGGGAATGGCTTCATCCCATTTCTCTTGTTCAATCAGGTAAGCCCCGATATCGTTGTAAGGGTTCCCGAATTCCGGATCCAGTTGGATTGCCTGCAGGCATTCGGCGATGGCTCGGTCGTAATCGCCGAGGAACGAGTACGTCCAGCCGCGGAAGGTGTAGGCCTCGGCGGTCGCGAACGCTTCGATGGAACGGCTGTATAACTCGATGGCTTGCTGATACTCGCCCTGCATCTGCAGTTCGTAAGCTTTTTGAAAGTAATCAGCCGCGATTTGCCGAGGATCGTCTTCGGACATAAATGAGCTCAATGACTGAATTGAAGAAATTGTATCGAAAATCGTTGTCTCTGCTTGCAATTCTCGGACTGCTACTGTTCTCGGCGATGTGTGCATGGGCGCAAGCGGCCGGACCACCGCCACAATCCAGCGCTCCGGCTGCTAAAGAGACTCAGGAGCAGGATCAGAAACCGGCCAGCGCTAACCCCGCGACCCAGGAACAGAAAATCTCTCCCAAGGAAGCCGAAGAACTTTTTCGCGACGTTGATCAAATCCTGCAGTTCGCCAGCAAGGACAGCGGCCTACCCATCAAGAAAGAGGTCAAGCGACGCCTCACCAGCCGCGACCAAGTTGTGGCCTATCTCGAAAAAAATATGGCTGAGGACAAGGATGCGCAGCGGCTGCGCCGCTCCGAGTTGGTGCTGAAAAAGTTCGGACTTCTGCCTCGAAACTTCGATCTGCAAACGTTTCTCGTGGCCTTGCTACGTGAACAGATAGCCGGGTATTACGACGCGAAGACTAAAACCGTGAACCTGCTCGATTGGATCGACGTTGAGCAGCAACGTCCGGTACTGGCGCACGAACTGACGCACGCTCTTCAAGACCAATTTATTGCCTTGGAAAAATGGTTGAAGGTCGGCGACACCGACCTGAACGACAAGAAACAGCCCACCGCCGCGGACATTGAGAACGACGAGATCGGCGAAGCCCGCCAGGCCGTCGTCGAAGGTCAGGCGATGGTTGTGCTCGTCGACTACATGCTTGAACCCACCGGGCAATCCATTCTCGCTTCGCCGCAAATTGCCGACGCCTTGAAAGAGACCATGCTCGTCGGCACTTCGGACTCGCCCCAGTTCAGGGACGCTCCTATATTTCTAAAAGAAGAGTTAACATTTCCTTATCGTTACGGTCTGGACTTCGAGATTGAACTGCTTCGCATCGGAGGGAAAGAGAAAGCGTTTGCCGCAACGCTGGCCAATCCGCCGCGAACCACCCGTCAGATCATGGAGCCAAAAACATATCTTTCTGGGGAGCAACTTGAACCCATGCGCTTGCCCGACTTCGAGCGCGACTTCAAGAACTACGAACGCTTCGATATTGGAGCGATCGGAGAATTCGACGTTGCTGTTCTCCTGGATCAATATTCGGGCACGGAGGCTTCACACAATCTGTATCCGCATTGGCGAGGCGGCTACTATTACGCTGCCCGCCCGAAAGGCGATCCCTCGGCGCCGCTTTCCTTGGTCTATGTGTCGCGCTGGTCGAGCCCGGAGAGGGCGTCCGCCTTTGGCGCCATTTACGCCCAGTCGCTGGCGAAGCGGTACAAGCAAGTGCGCGAGGTTACATCGGACGGCAAGATTTCCTCCGACAACCTGCAGAAAATCGAGTCCCTGACCGGCAGCCACACTTGGCTCACGGACGAAGGCCCCGCCGTGATTGATGTGAATGGCGACAGTGTACTGATAACTGAAAGCCTGGACGAACCGACAACTGAGCGACTACGGCGGGAATTGTTTGGCGCGGCTGTGGCTGCTGGAAAATGAGCCGGTCTCCGGCTGTATCGAAGCTGGATCGATGCGCGTCTTGCGGCTTGCGCATCGCAAGGAAGCTTACCGCTGAAAGCCGCTTGAACCCTCTCTTGTATATAATCACGAATTCACGATTGTCGAACGAAGTTCTCAGGGGGATTCTTGTCGCAAGCCGAAATTGGCATCATCGGCGGCAGCGGGCTTTATTCCATGCCCGGCCTAACCGACGTGCGGGAATTGAAGCAGCAAACTCCATTCGGTGACCCTTCTGACCCGTACGTTTTAGGCACACTCGAAGGCCGCAAAGTTGCGTTTCTGGCGCGGCATGGCCGTGGCCACCGCATTCTTCCCACAGAATTGAATTTCCGCGCCAATATTTACGGTTTCAAGCAACTCGGCGTTGAGCGGATTCTCTCTGTCTCCGCAGTCGGATCGTTGAAAGAAGAACACAAGCCACTTGATTTCGTGATCCCCGATCAGTTCTTCGATCGCACTCGCCATCGCGTGGATACGTTTTTCGGCGAAGGCATCGTGGCCCACATTGCTTTCGCCGATCCTATTTGCCGTGAGCTCGCTCACGCGGTGGAAGCCGCGTGCAAGAAGTCAGGAGTAACCGGTAAGCGCGGTGGAACTTATCTATGCATGGAGGGCCCGCAATTCTCCACCAAGGTGGAGTCCAACGTGTACCGCAGTTGGGGTATGGACGTTATCGGCATGACCAACCTGCAAGAAGCCAAGCTTGCGCGCGAAGCAGAGATTTGCTACGTTACCGTGGCGATGGTGACCGATTACGATTGCTGGCATCCGCACCACGACTCGGTCACGGTCGATCAAATCGTCGCCGTACTGCTGAAAAATGCCGAGAACGCCACCACCGTCGTTCGTAACGCCGTGGCCTCGATGCCGACCAAGAGAAACTGCAAATGTGGAGCAGCGTTGGCCCATGCCATCCTCACCGACCGCGACAAGATTCCCTCCGCCACTCGTGAGAAACTCAAACTGATCCTCGACAAATACTTGGAGACCAAACCTTCATAATGAGCATCCTTGCCGTCGGTTCGATTGCCTTCGACTCCATTGCCACGCCTTCGGGGCGTGTGGAAAATGTGCTAGGCGGCTCCTGTACATTCTTCTCGCTTGCCGCCAGCTACTTCACGGATGTTCGCATTATTGCCGTGGTGGGCGAAGACTTCACCGCCGAGCACGAAGATGTTCTCAAGAAACGGAAGATCGATACCCGCGGCATCGAACATGCCAAAGGAAAAACCTTTCGCTGGGGTGGACACTATCTCGACAATTTGAACGAGGCCAAAACCGATTTCACCGAATTGAACGTGTTTGAGCGCTTCCAGCCGCGAATTCCGCCTGAATATGCAGATTCGACATTTCTTTTTCTCGGCAATATCAATCCCACTCTGCAAACCGCGGTTCGGCGCAGCATGGATGCAGTCCGCCTCACCGGCGGCGACACCATGAATTACTGGATCAACGGCTTTCGCTCTGACTTGCTCGAGACCCTGAAGCTGGTCAACGTGCTGCTGATCAATGACACCGAAACCAAGGTGCTCGGCGGAGAAACCAATCTGCTTCGTGCCGCCCAAAAAGTCCTTGCTCTGGGACCGCAGGCGCTGGTCATCAAACATGGTGAATACGGTGCGACGATTTTTTTTCGCGAAGGCGCATTCGGCATCGGCAGGCACCCCTTTCGCGCCCCCGCTTTGCCCATCGAAGAAGTCAAAGATCCCACCGGAGCCGGTGACTCCTTCGCCGGGGGGTTCATGGGATACATTGCCTCGCAAGAGCAGCTAAGCCGCGAAGTTCTGAAACGGGGGCTCTTCTACGGCGGCGTGATGGGAAGTTTTGCGGTCGAGCGCTTTGGCACCGAACGTCTGCAATCTCTCACTCGCGAAGCAATCGACGCCCGTTTTCAAGTTTTTCGCGAATTGACCCACTTGGAATGAGCCGGCGAACCAACACCCAGCTGACGAAAGCCCAACCCACTCGCTACTGGGATCGTGAAACCGCGCTCGTAGCCCAATTCGCCGCCTGCGTCTCGTTCATCTCGTTCGCCTACTATTTGCAACATGGCGGCTTGCTCCTCTACGGCGACGCTGTGGCCCACGTCAACATCGCTCGGCGGGTATTCGATTCCCGCACTCCCGGCTTGCTGCAACTCGGCACCGTGTGGTTGCCGCTACCGCATCTGCTGATGATTCCATTTCTGCTTTCCGACACGGCTTGGCAGTCGGGCATTGGCGGTTCCATTCCTTCGATGGTCGCCTATGTTCTGGGCACGGCCGGCATCTTCCGATCGGTGCGAAGTGTTTTGAGCCTCGATTCCCAGCCCGATTCCTCCGCAAGGATTGCCGCATGGCTGAGCGCAATCGTCTACGCCGCGAACCCTAATCTGATTTATCTGCAGACCACTGCGATGACCGAGTCGCTGTACCTCGCTCTGTTCATTTGGGCCGTGGTGTACTTCAGCGACTTCGTTCGACAGAAATCTCGGAAAGATGGCCCACCCGCTGTAGCATCCTCATCACTGATTAAATGCGGCTTATGTCTGGCAGCTGCGTGCCTCACGCGCTACGACGGATGGTTCCTCGCGGCTGCCATGTGCGTGGCCGCATTTGCCATGATCCTAAGGCGGCGCGATCCGGTTCTGCGTCGCGGTGTTGCCAAATTCGTATTGCTCGCGGCAACAGCCCCGATACTTTGGCTTGCTTATAACGTGATCATTTATCGAAACCCGCTGGAGTTCCTCAACGGACCGTATTCCGCCCGCGCTATCGAGCAGAAGAACGCAACTCCGGGTTCTCCGGTTCATCCGGGCTCTCACGATTTGCCCGTCGCGTTCAGCTACTTCCTGAAATCGGCCGAGCTGAATATGGCGGAAGCAAACTTGCAAAAATTGTGGGTCGCGCTGCTTCCGGCGGCAACCATCGGGATTCTGCTTCGTGAGCGCCGCTTGTGGCCGCTTCTTCTGCTATGGGTGCCGCTTCCTTTCTACATGCTTTCGATTGCCTATAGTGGTGTCCCGATTTTTCTGCCGACCTGGTGGCCGTTTTCGTTTTACAATATGCGTTATGGCCTCCAGCTTCTTCCCTTGTTTTCCGTCTCCGCCGCGGTGAGCGTTTATTTTCTGCTGGGCCTTGCTCAGAACAAAATCGCGCGAACGGCGGTTCTCTCCGCGGCTGCAATCCTGCTTGCCGCGAGTTATGCATCGATCTGGCGCGCGCAAGCGATCTGCTTCCGCGAGGCCTGGGTGAACTCTCGAACCCGCATTGCTTTCGAAACGGAACTCGCGTCCAATCTGAAAAAGTTGCGTTCTGACACGACACTACTGATGTACCTGGGCGACCACGTGGGAGCTCTCCAGCAAGCCGGAATCCCTCTGCGCCGGACTATTAACGAAGGCAATCACCACCCCTGGAAATCGCCACTCGATCCCGAAGGCTTATGGGAACGCGCGCTGGCGAAACCCGCGCAATATGTCGATTTTGTGATTGCGATGGAGGGCGATCCGGTGGCTCTCGGCGTGCAAAAGCAAGGCCTGAATTCCATGATAGTGATCCGTACAATCGGACAGCCCGCGGCCACAATCTATTGGGCGCATCGCCACTCCCTGTAATCACGCCGGTTAACCATGCCGGCCGAGGAACACGTTAGGACAGGGTTTCCCAGTGATAAAATTCAGCCAAACTCGCGGCTCATGCTCACAATGCAGCACACTTACGACCTTCTGCAGAACGAGATGGCCTCTATCGTTGGGGTCTCGATCACGCGCCTGGTGCTGGCGGCGATTCTCGGTGGTCTGATCGGGCTGGAGCGTCAACTGAAACATCGCCCAGCCGGGCTGCGCACCAATCTTTTTATCTGCCTGGGCGCGGCGATGTACACGCTGCTCTCCGATACGCTCGCCGTCGAGCATATTGGAGATCACACCCGTATTGCAGCCCAGATCATTCCAGGAATCGGCTTCATCGGTGCCGGTTCGATCCTTCATTCTCGCGACAAACTGGTTACCGGATTAACCACAGCGGCGACCATTTTCGTTGTGGCTTCCGTCGGCATGGCGGTTGGTGGAGGACTCTATCTCACCTCAATTTTTGCCACCGGACTCATTTTGCTCTGCCTCTATCTGTTGGGGCGTGCGGAAGAGCAATTCGGTTTGAAAACGGCAGTCCACGGCTATGAAGTGGCCGGCCGGAGCGCAGACGAAATCACCCTTGAAATAAACCGTCTTCTGGAAAGCGTCCATGCCATGATGGACGATGTGCAGGTTGCCCCGACGCCGCAACATGTGCGAGTTCACTTTGAACTGGAGGCAACCCGCAAGGATCAGCGCCAGGTTTTGCAACTGCTGAAGCTATCTCCGGTTTTTGAAAGTGCGACTTGGCTGGGTCCGGTAAACATCGAATGACTTCGCCGGTGACCGTGATTCCTTTCGTCAAGGCGAGCGCCTGCGGAAACGATTTCCTGATCATCGATGGCCTTCATGCCCCAGCCGATCTGGCTGGGTTCAGCCAACGCATCTGCGAACGGCATCAGGGTATAGGCGCTGACGGGGTAGAGTGGCTTTTTCCTGCGCAAGGCGCCGATGTGCAGGCGCGCCTGTTCAACGCCGATGGATCTGAGGCGGAAATTTCCGGCAATGGCACCCGCTGCGTGGCCGCGTACCTATGCTCCCAGCGAGCTAGAGAAAAAGTTGTCATACGCACCGGCGCCGGCCTGAAGACGTGTACCTTCACCTCTCGCAACGAAACGCAATATGAGTTCGAGATCGCTATGGGCGAGCCCGAGGTCGGGGATGAATTCGCCATCAAACTGGCTTCTCGGGAAGTGTCGGGCATTCCGGTCTCAATGGGCAACCCGCACTACGTGATCTTTGTGAACGAATTTGCTCCGAACTGGCAGGCAGAAGCAGCTGAGATCGGGTGCCATAGCACCTTCAAGCATAGGATTAACGTTGAGGTAGTAAGACCTGTGGATAAAAGAAATACCGAGGCCAGATTCTTCGAGCGAGGAGTGGGCGAGACTCAATCCTCTGGAACCGGCTCTTGTGCTGCAGCCGTGGCCGCCATCGTAACCAAGAAAGCCGAGTCACCGTTGCGCGTGCATACACCAGGCGGAGTGCAAACGGTGCGCTGGGAGGGACAAGTTTTTCTTCGAGGAACGGCGCAACTAGTCTGCCGGGGCGAATTTTTCGTTTAACAGCCGATGCCCGGACGAGGCGTCCGAGACCACGTGCGCGTCGCCCAGTCAAGGGATCGTGAGTCACCGAAGTAACAGATTGAGTTTTTCGGCACCCTGTTAAGATTGACCCTCCGAACGTTGATCCCGATGCCATCGACGCCAGCCATCCCGCCCATCAAGCCGCCCGCGCTTCAACCGGGCGACACCATCGGAATCATCGCTCCCGCCAGCAACTTTAAACGTGAGCTGTTGGAAGCCGGATGCGACGCGCTTGAGAAACTCGGATACAAGTCCTTTTATCTCGACTCCATCACGAAAAAAAATCTTTACTTCGCCGGTTCCGCAGATCGCCGGGGCCGCGAATTGGAAGAAATGTTTACCCGAGATGAGGTCCGCGCCATCATCTGCGCTCGCGGCGGATATGGCGCCAACTATCTGCTCAATACGCTCAATCTGGACAAGATCAAGGCACGCCCTAAGATTTTCGTTGGCTACAGCGATATCACCTCACTGCTGACTTACATTTCAGACTCCACAGGGCTCATAACCTTCCACGGTCCCATGGTCACAAAGGATTTCGCCCATTCCGATGGGGTCGATCTAGCCTCGTGGGAAGCCGCGCTCACGGGAGCTTCAGAGTGGAACATGGAGCTTGGACCAGAATCAGGAGCGAAGTCTCTAGTGGCCGGTTCGGCGGAGGGAGTTCTCTATGGCGGCTGTCTGTCCATGCTGGTAGCTTCGTTGGGCACGCCGTATGAAATCCACACGGAAGGGACGATATTGTTTATTGAAGACGTGGCCGCAAAGCCTTATCAGATCGATCGCATGCTGATGCAGTTGAAATTGGCGGGCAAGTTGGCGGACGTTCGCGGCATCGTATTCGGCGAGATGCTGGAGTGCCTGCAAAATAAGGATCAGGACTACACTTTGGAAGAAGTTGTATTGCGCCTGGTCGGAGACTTGGGCGTACCAGTGGCGTTTGGACTGCGATCTGGCCACGTCTCCCGCCGCAACATCACGCTTCCTTTGGGAGTGCGCGCGGCACTCAATGTGGGCAAAAGAGAAGGAAGCCTCCGGATTCTGGAATCCGCCACAACATCGGCGGCGGTAGCGTCGCGTGACTCGTGTGGGGCGGACACGCCTGTCCGCCGCCTTTGACTTTGGATGTGGATTCATAGTCTTGTTTTATAGTTTGGAATCGGTGGGGAAGCGGACAAGAGTGTCCGCTCTACCCTCGTCGAAATCGAGATGATGCATACAATTGGTCAATCCGAATCACGGCCTCGGTGTCTAACATAAGTCAATCATGACCGGGAACAAACACATTCACCTGATTGGGATCTGCGGCACGGCGATGGCCTCGCTCGCCGGGATGCTGCAGCAGCGTGGCTTTCGCGTCACCGGCTCCGACGCAGCCGCTTATCCGCCTATGTCGAATTTTCTGGCATCACTCGACATTCCCTTGGCCCAGCCATTTGCCGTGCAGAACCTGCAACCGCAACCCGACTTGGTGGTCGTGGGAAATGCGATCTCGCGCGGCAACGTGGAACTGGAGCACGTTCTCGATCAGCGCATCCCGTTCTGTTCATTGCCACAAATTCTCCATGATGAATTTCTGCGCGGCAAGGAAGTGCTGGTCGTCGCGGGCACGCACGGCAAGACCACTACGACCTCCATGTTGGCGTGGATTTTTCACACCGCAGGACTGCATCCCTCTTTCCTGATCGGCGGGATTGCAGAAAACTTCGGCAGCAGCTTTCAACTCGGACAAGGCAAGCATTTCATCCTCGAGGGCGACGAGTACGACACCGCTTTCTTCGACAAGGGTCCGAAGTTCCTGCATTACTTTCCCGACTCCGTTATCTTGACCTCGGTTGAATTTGATCACGCGGATATCTATAAAGACCTCGATGCTGTCGAAACGGCTTTCAAGCGTCTGGTGAATCTGGTGCCGCGCCGCGGCCGCATGATTGCCTTCGATACCGGAGAGAGCCTCGACCGGTGTCTCGCTCGCGCGTTCTGCCCGGTGGAGCGGTACGGATCCGGCACGAACGCAACTTGGCAAATCACCAACCTGCATTTGGAACCCGGACGAACCACATGGTCGCTTCGGCGGGACGGAAAGCTGTGGGGGGATTTCGAATACGCGGTTGCGGGCGAGTACAACGTCTGGAACGCAACTGCCGCGGCCGCGCTGGCCGCCGGATATGGTATTTCTCGGGAAGAGATCTCAGCCGCGTTGAAGACTTTCAAAAGCGTGAAGCGGCGCCTCGAAGTCCGCGCCAGGGTGAATGGCATTACCATCATCGATGACTTTGCGCATCACCCGACGGCAATTGCGGGTACGCTCACCGCGCTGCGTTCGAACTATCCGGGTGCGCGCTTGTGGGCAATCCTCGAGCCGCGCTCGAATACTATGCGACGCAACGTGATGCAGAATGAATTGGCGAAAAGTCTAGCGCTGGCGGACGAAGTCGTCGTGGCAAAAGTCTACATGTCAGAAGCGATTCCGGAGGCCGAACGGCTGGACTTGGCGGCGGTGGCGGCGCAGATCCAGAAGCATGGACGGCGGGCGCGCATTGTGCCCACTGTCGAGGGGATTGTGCAACTGGTTGCGCCCGAGATGCGTTCGGGCGATGTTGTCGCTATTCTCTCCAACGGAGGCTTTGGCGGCATCTACGAGAAGCTCCCTGAACGGCTGAAGTCGCTCGGCACCAGTCAGCCGCAAAACTTGGGCAACGAAAACAAATTGATTTTGAGCTGAACGCCATGGACAATATCTCTCAAGTGCAGAAGGCCTGTTGTCCTGCTTCGTCCCAAGAATCCCAGTCGTCCGGAGACGCGCACCGTTGATGCGTACTCTGGTCATGCTCGGATTCTGGGCTGCACTGCTTCCCTTCGCGGCCTTGATCGGCTTTCCCTGGACTTTGATAACCGGTGACGTCAGTCTGCTCTATCGCATGACGATGTGGGGCGCATGGAACGGAGTTAGACTCGCCGGAATTCAGGTAAAGACCGTTGGTTTGGACAAGCTTGACCCCGCCCGTACCTACATCTTCATGTCCAATCACGTTTCCAACGTCGATCCCCCGATTCTAATGCCGCTGATTCCGCGCCGCATGTCAGTCATGGTCAAGAAAGAGTTGTTCCGTGTTCCGGTATTGGCAAGGCTTATGCGATTCGGATCGCTCGTTCCCGTCGACCGTGGAAACCGCGAGTCGGGTATCGCCGCCGTCCGGGCCGCCGCGGATGTAATTCGTCAAGGTGTCAACATGACCATCTACGTCGAAGGACACCGCTCCTTCGATGGCAAGCTTCTGCCCTTCAAGAAGGGACCGTTTTACTTGGCCGAGGAGTGCGGTGTTCCGGTGGTTCCCGTCACGATCGTAGGTTCGCACGAGGTCATGCCAAAGCGCAGGTTCGCGATCAAGCCGGGTACGGTGACGGTAATCTTTCACACCCTAATCGAGCCCAAAGATTTCGGCAGCCGCGACTGCCTGATGGCGAAAGTCCGGAGCGCTATCGACAGCGGACTGCCCGCTGAACTCCAAGAGTCAAATCCGATAACCACAGAGGACACCAAGGTTCACGAAGGAAAAGCTTCGGCTTGACCAATACTCCTCTGCGTAACTGTCAAAGTTAAAAGAGACGTCATTCTGAAACCGGCGCTCTATTCGGGTGAAGGATCTTGCGCGGACAACGAATCACTCGCGGCCGGCTTGGGCCCGACGCAACAGAAGAAACGGAATAGCTAGTCTTTCTTGACCCGAACGGCCTTCGCGATTTCGGGTAATCGGCTCAGCAGCGCTGAAACCTTCAACCACAATTTGTGGTCGATGGCGGGAGTGCCGCTGACAATCGCGCCAGCCTCGATGTCGCCCGCAACGCCGCTTTGCGGGGTGACGATGGCGCCATCCCCAATCTTGCAATGACCCACGATGCCCGCTTGTCCCGTAAGAATTACGTTGTTGCCTACATCGGTTGAGCCGGCGAGACCGACCTGCGCCGCCAGCAGCGAATGTTCGCCGATGCGGGAGCCATGACCAACCTGTACCAGATTGTCGACCTTAGTGCCACGGGAAATGTGGGTTTCGCCGACGCTGGCGCGGTCGATGCAGGAATTCGCCTGGATTTCCACGTCGTCCTCGATGACTACTGGCATCGGTTGCGGGATTTTGTGCCAGTGGCCGAGATCATCTTTCGCGAATCCGAAGCCGTCCGCGCCAATAACCACGCCGTTTTGCAGCAGCACGTTGTTTCCAATGCGGCAGTGCTCGCGGACGACGGAGTGAGCATGTGCCATGAAGTTGTCGCCGATTTTCACCCCCTGATAAATAACTACGTGCGCCAATAGTACGGCGTGTTTGCCAACCTCGACAGATTCACCAACGACGACATACGGTCCGACGTGTGCGCCCTCGCCAATCCGGGCGGAAGCATGGATCACTGCCGTGGGATGAATTCCAACCGCGTACTTGGATGGCGGATGGAAGAGACCTATCGCTCGCGCGAATGTCAGATACGGATCCTTGCTGCGCAACATCGCCGTCGCCAGGGCAGGGAAGTCTTCAGCAACGATGACGGCCGATGCGTTCGTCCGCCGGGCCGCAGCCGCGTACTTTGGGTTGGCCACGAAGGTAAGCTGGCCCGGGCCGGCTTCTTCAATTCCAGCGATGCCCGTGATCTCGGTATCGGGCGAGCCATTTTCCAGGTGCGCGCCCAGCGCAGAGGCAATCTGTGCAAGTTTCATTTGAGTTGTCCGTAAGAGTGAGACCGTGATTGTAATTGAGGCGCAGCCAGAGCCGGAGCGGAAAAGGATCAGAGCCATCTCGGGGATGCGAACCAAAACAACCCCGCTGAGCGGTACAGCTCCCCCTTCTTGGTAGCGGGAGGGTGCCGGGCGCGCATCCCGGATGGAATTACTCCCCTCTGTTCTTACAAAGCGCAAAACCGGCAGAAAAAGGCTCAGGAAAATCAACAAATTTTCGGCCAGGAACCGATCTTCATCGAGCGGAATGCGGAATAAGGGCCATGCCCTCAAATGGAGAATGATAAGGTTACGGCCACATCCTCAGGACGACAGGGCGCTGGGGAAACGCGTCTGGAAGTCGAGCAGGCCGACCCATTCCGGCGTCACCGTGATTCGCACCATATTTGAAATTGTGCTCTGAAGCTTCTCGATCCAGGCCTTGCCCCGTTCGGGTCCGAAGTAGCGTTCGGCAGCCAGGGCGTACTCAGGCACGATTCCGTCCAGGTTTTGCAGACGGGCGCTGCCGCGGATCAGAAGCACTTTGTGGGGGAAAACATTGTTGTCGATGGTGAGCGACACCTTTCCGTTCTTGGCCAAGGCTTTCAGTTTGGGCGCTTTGGGCGGGCTTGCCATTACGATCTCTCGTCCGTTCCAGTGGAACCAAATGGGGATGACTCTGGGCGTCCCGTCGGTCCAGACATAGGCGAGGCGTGCAGGAATTTTCGACTCCAACAGTTCCTTGGACGTGGCATGCTGCAGTAGCCCGAGATCTCCCTGTTTAACCTTGACTGGCATAGTTCCTCCTTAACGTTGGCCGTGAGCGTTCTCAACAGGCGTCATGGGCCACCGGCACACCACGCAGCATGAAAGTAGCGAGCTGCTCATAAGCCATTGATTTCTCCTGTACAGATGCGCCATTTTCATGGCAGGAATCCGATACTCACTTGCATTTACACCAGGGCGTTCGTCGCGTGTCCTCATGTAATTGCACGCCTTGGTATCCGTCGTAGCTCATACAGAGATCGCTGCTCTTGTATTCCGAGAACCTGAACCAGACGGACTCGATCGCTTTGCCGCCTGAATCGAGTACGACGAGAAGGTGCCGTTCACTGGACTCAAGCCCCTCAATTTTGAGACTCTTCTTCTGAGGCCATGCCATGGCTGGACGCTTGTCAATCTTGACCCGCAGCCCATGTGAATTGATTTCACCGCTGGGAGGAATTGGCTCTTCCCATGTTTCGCTATCCGCTGGCCGCGCATTATCCTTGGCGCATGATCGCGATACGACTTGGCGCTCCTCTCAGGCCGGCAATGCTGGCGATGGCTCAGCAGACCGCGATCTCCAAAAGGGCAGACCTGAGCGCTTCCGAACCTAAGCTTCCGGTGTTATGCCGCAGCTTCGCCGACACCAACTTGGCTTCCTTCAGATGGAGGCGCGGTCGTCAGTGCGGGAAGGCCGACGCGACGCAACAGGTCTTGGAACCGCGGGTCGTCACGCAAGCCGTCCATACTCGGATCGATATGAA
Organism: uncultured Acidobacteriota bacterium; assembly: GCA_963838905.1. Classification (GTDB taxonomy): domain Bacteria; phylum Acidobacteriota; class Terriglobia; order Terriglobales; family Acidobacteriaceae; genus JABDBE01. Next base: position 428,335 of record CAWITE010000006.1, on the reverse strand, counting down.
GATAGATAAGCCAGTTGGAGTGTTCTTCGTAGGCTTTCTCCAAGTATTCCAGCGCCCGGGCGTTTTCTCCCAAGCCGATATGGATTCCCGCGAGGAAGTAGGGTGCGACATACTTTTGCTTGGCTAGTCTTGTCAGATCATCGAGTATCTGACCTGCTTCCATCGGTCTGCCCGCCGTGCCGAGAGTGTGCGCCAGCGCTGCGCGCATCATCGGACTGCCGCCTGACAGCTTGCCCCCCTTCTCACCCTCGGTGATGGCCGATTCGTAGCAACCATTTTTTCTGAGCACCAGGCCGAGAATCCAATGCGTGACTGGGTAGTTGGGGTCCAATTCGATAGTTCGTTGGAGTTGTTCTCTAGCTTCGTCATAACGACGGGCGAAGTACAAGGCCCATCCGACCGCGACGTTTATGATGAGCGATAACGGATCGAGTTCCTGGCTTTTCTTCATCCTGGTCATAACCTCCCCGTGTCGCCCCATGGTCATCACGTACTCGGCATACCAGTGGTTAGCAGTTGGGTAGGTCGGATTCAGTTCGAGGCTGCGCTTAAATTCTTTCTGCGCCTCTTCCCATTGCCAATCGTGAAGCCACAATAAGGCCGCCAAAGACGTGCGGGCTTCAGCGAGATCCGGGTCGAGCTGCAGGGCGGTCTTCGCCGCCGCTTTGCCTTTCGGGAACGCTTCCTTCGGCGGCAGATAGCTATTCCATCCCAGCAGCACGTAGGAATCGGCCAAACCAGAATATGCAAGGGCGTAGTTGGGGTCTATCTCGACCGCATGCTGAAAATAATCGATTGCCTTGTAGAACCCTTCTTCGGTCCACCGGTTCCAGTGGTGACGACCTTTCAGGTAAAGCCGGTAGGCCTCGTCATTCTCCGTATGGCGTTTTGTTAAGCGCTTCTTTTCTGCTCGGGTCAACTGTAACCGCAGTTTTCCTGATATCTCATTGGAAATGTCGTCTTGGACGACAAAAATGTCGCCAGGCTTGCGATCGTATTGCCCACCCCACAACTGAGAGCCTGTGGCTACATCGACTAATTCGGCTCCGATGCGTAAAGAGCCACCGCTTTGCATGATTCTTCCTGTGAGCACGGCACGCACATTAAGTTCACGACCGATGGCTTGCGGGTCAATTTCCGCGCCCTTATATCGAAACACAGTGCTCTGCGCCATCACTCGCAACTTCGGCAGCGTCGCCAAGTTATTGATGAGGCTCCCCGTGATACCGTCACTGAGGTATTCGTGTTCAGGATCGCCGTTGGCATTCTTGAAGGGCAACACTGCAAGCGAGTCAATGATCTTCGAGACTCTCTGGGGCCGGAGGGACGCGGTTCGCACGGAAGAAATTTGTGGGCTCTGCTTGCCTCTAGAGGACAAACGACTTGTGGTTGGTATCTGGACCGATTCTGTTTCTTCTTTTGCCACCCTCCGGCCCGAGTCCGTATCTCGCTTTACCCGTTGCAGCGCGGCCCGCATGTCGGCCGCACTCTGATAACGCAGGTCTCTGTCCTTCTCCAAGGCTCTGCGGATCACCTCTGGGAGCGCCGGGGAGATGTTGGGATTGACTTGTATTGGAGCCACCGGGTCGCGATTGAGGATGGCTTCCGTGATGAGGCCAGAACTGGCTCCTTGAAAAGGCAACTTCCCGGTAGCCATCTCATACAGAACAATTCCGAAAGAGAACAGATCGGTGCGACCGTCTAACGCCCTAGCCCGTACCTGCTCGGGAGACATGTAGGCCACCGTTCCGAGAGCTATCCCCGGGCTGGTGAGATGTTCTTCGGCGACATAGGATAGAGACTGTGTCGGCTGCGCTGCGACCTGGCTTGCAACATCCTCGGGAAGGATACTTTTCGCTAGGCCGAAATCGAGAATCTTAGGGTGCCCCCGCTTAGGGCCGACGCAGCAACAACTGCTCACTGAGAGTCGGATAGCGATCATTATCCAGGGCTTCGCGGGCCGCTACTCTCGATGATCTGATTGCTTGCAAGCACTGTGATCATTATTTGTTCCACTTATGTAGCTGACGCCCCCGCACATTAGTCAGTTGTGTTATAGTTCCGATTGAAGATGCAATCAGTCGGAACTATAACATTATGAGACCGCTTACCTTCGATCCCCAAGCCCTCCGCAAGCACTTGCTTCGCCACAAGATCGCCACCTTGCCCGAACTCAAAAACGCTCTCGGCACCACCGCGAGCCTCACCGTCTTTCGCAAACTCAAGGCCCTCGACTACCTTTCTAGTTACACGCACCGCGGGCGCTACTATGCCCTCCGTGAAACCGTCCGCTTCGACGAGGCCGGCCTGTGGTCCCGCGATGCGGTCTGGTTCTCCCGTCACGGCACGCTCGTCGCTACCATCGAATCCTTCGTCCATCAGTCCCCGCGCGGCTGCTTCGCCGACGAACTCGCTGACGCACTCCATGCTGAGGTGCAAGATCCTCTCCACGATCTGCTCCGCGAGGGACGTTTACGCCGCGCAGAAGTGGCTGGACGCTTCCTGTACACTTCCCCCGATAGCCGGCAGGCAAGGGATCAGATCCGCACTCGACAAACCGCCCTCTCCGTTCCTCTGGTGGCCGACGCCTCCGCTCTCCAGGTTTCTCCCCATGAACTCCAGGCCGCCATTCTGCTGTTCTACAGTTTGCTAGACGAGCAGCAACGCCGCCTGTTCGCCGGTCTAGAATCCATCAAGCTGGGGCACGGCGGCGACCGTATCTTGGCCGAATTCCTCGGCCTGGATCCACACACCGTCGCCCGCGGGCGCCAGCAACTGCTCGAGCAGAAGGTGACGCCGGGACGCATCCGCCGCTTGGGCGGCGGACGCCAACCCGCGGAAAAAAAAACGCCGACATCGTCACCCTAATCGAGTTCCTGCTCGAATACGACACCGCCGGTGACCCCATCACCGGCTTGAAGTGGTCGCGGCGAACCACCGCCAAGATTGCCCTGGCGCTAGCTGACTTCGGTGTCCTGGTTAGCTCCAACACCGTCGCCCGCCTCCTCCATCAGATGGGCTATTCCCTTCGGGTCAATCACAAGAAACTCTCCACCGACCACAGTCCCGATCGCAACGATCAGTTCCTCTACCTCGGCGATCTTCGAGACCGATTTCAACGCCGCGGTCTCCCCATCATTAGCGTCGATACCAAAAAACGTGAACTGGTCGGCCCTTTCAAAAATCCTGGTGCGCGTTGGGATCTGTCTCCCCGCTGGGTCAACGATCACGACTTCCGCTCCGATTCCACTGGCGTCGCCATCCCTTATGGCATCTATGATCTGCTCGCCAATCGAGGCTCTGTCGTGGTCGGCGTCTCCCATGACACTCCCACCTTCGCCGCTCACGCCATCGCACATTGGTGGCGCCAAGAGGGATTGCTCCGCTATCCACGCTCCAGGCAACTCCTTATCTTGAGCGATACCGGCGGCAGTAACGGTTATCGTTGCCGCGCTTGGAAAACCCAACTCCAGTCCCAACTGGCTGATTCCCACGGCCTAACCCTCACCGTCGCTCACTACCCCACGGGAGCTTCGAAATGGAACCCCATCGAGCATCGGCTCTTCTCTGAGATCTCCAAGAACTGGGCCGGCGAACCGCTCGACAGCTATCACAAGATCCTCCGCTTCATTCGCTCCACCAGAACTCAAACCGGCTTGTCGGTCAACGCTCACCTCGACCGTCACCACTATCCAACCGGCACGGAACCCACACCCGAACAACTTCAGGCACTTCGCATCAGGCCTCACGAAATCCTGCCCAAGTGGAACTACACTATCTCACCCAATCTGTGAAATTGTTTTTGCGTCAACACTTAGTGATGAAAATGTTGGCAGGTTTGATGTCACGATGAATGATCCCTTCGCTGTGAGCAGCATCGAGCGCATCGGCAATTTCGATGGCAATGGCGACAACCCGCTCCGTATCCAAGGTGCCTGCCGCGATCAGGTATTTCAGCGTTACGCCATCCAGGTACTCCATAGCGATAAATGCCTGACCCTCGTGTTTCCCAATTTCGTAGATGGTGCAGATGTTGGGATGATTGAGTGCAGAAGCTCCACGCGCTTCACGGCGAAAACGTTCCAAGGCAATAGGGTTGCGGGCCGCGTTCTCAGGCAGGAACTTTAAAGCGACGAACCGGCCGAGCTCGGTGTCCTCGGCTTTGTAGACTACTCCCATGCCACCGCTCCCTAGTTCCTCCAGGACACGATAGCGCGAGATGGTTTGGCCGGTAGCGGAGTGGGTTTGAAGCACACCCGATGTTACGACGGCGACACTTTGGCGCATACTGGTAATAATGTCAGTTACGTCGCAAAATCCGTGCTCAGCTTTCGTGAACGTACCCGCATCGCCGGAACTCAAATTCCTTGTTCGCTGAGTTCAGCCATTACGGGTGTTAACGACTGAGCCGGGCGAATACCCTTAGAAAACCTCAACGAATCGGTAACTGCCGAAACATCGCCACAGCACTGGAACCGACAACGCTGGGAATCTAGTGGGGTGTAAGTCCCCACACCACCCATTGCCTCGACGGGTGGTTAGCATATCCGATGCATGCGGAGGGAATGTAACGGCCCGTTAGGAGCCGCCACCCGGGGCTTGGCCCAGCCTCGGCCGATGAACCCCGGGCGGTCCTCGGCTTCATTCCCATCTTGGAACTGCACTCACATTCTCCTCACTATCTCCTTGACTTCACTTAAAGATATACATTCCCCCCTTCGAGCTCCACGCGACTCCTTTGTTCCCACGATTGTACCCGCAACCCGTTTATTTTCATAGATCTGGCGGGCATCCCTCAACCTCGCCCCAGTCGATTCATAGATTTAGGCGAAACGCGCGATTTTTTTTCAGGAGTAGTTCGTGCCCAAACCAGGTACCACCCCATCCCGTTCGTAAGTGCACCCACATCAAAGCCAGCGGACAGCAATGCGGATCGCCCGCCTTGCGCGGTGAGTTCTTCTCTTACTTCCACACTCGCGTGATCAAAGGCGTGCAACAGCGCGTCGACATGCAACTCCACTCCATGGCCCTGCTCGAAGACTGCGAGTCCATCCAGCATTCGATCATGCACGTAGTCGACAGACTGATCAAAGGCACGCTCGACCCAACCCGTGCCCGGCTATCATTCAAGCCCTGCGGATCGCCGCGAGGAACGCAAAAAACTCCCGCTTCGACGACGTCCATTACCGAGCCAGCGAGCAACCGATGGTGCGCGAAGTCCCCGACTACGCCCGCCAATACCAGATCGAACACCCCGAATTCGGCCCACTATCGAACCCCGGAGCGCGGGCGCCCTCGCCCGCGAAGCCGAACCAAGCCCGTGTAGCGCAGGCGCCCGCGCCCGCGAGGCCGCAAAAGCAGTAGCCCAGCGAGAAGCAAAAGCCAGCCGCAACCCGCACAGCAAAACGCCTCGCAGAAAAGTGTGACGACAGACCCAGCCGCGGAGCGGCGAAAGAACGCAGCCCACGGCGCAAGCCGTAGGACAGAACCCGAAAACAATCCAGCTCCGAAGGAGCGAAAGAACCCTCGCGATCCATCCTCGGACAAGGTCGAGAACTCGAAAGAATACGAACGGATCCAACCAGCCGAAGCCGCGATCCCCGGCGCAATGGCAGGAAACTGGCGCGATCTCCGCGCCGTCTTCGAGTTCGCCGGAATCAGCGAACCGAACAAGGAAGCCCCGGTAACTCGGGAGTATGACCGGTGAGGCAGACCGGATTTGAAGACTTGTCTTCGAAGCACTAACATCTAGTCATGCCGGTTGAAACAGAAATTACTGCCTCCACCTACACGCCGATTCGCGCCCCTCGCGGCAACAGCATTACCTGCAAAAGCTGGCAGCAGGAAGCCGCCATGCGCATGCTGATGAACAACCTCGACGAAGAAGTCGCCGAGCGTGCACGCGATTTGGTCGTGTACGGCGGAACCGGCCGGGCAGCCCGGAGTTGGGCGACTTATCACGCGATCGTAGCGTCACTGAAGAGCCTGGAAAACGACGAAACTCTGCTGGTGCAATCGGGCAAGCCGGTAGGCGTGTTCAAGACCTACGAATACGCGCCGCGAGTGCTGATCGCGAACTCGAACCTGGTCGGGCATTGGTCCAACTGGGAGAAGTTCAACGAACTGGAGCGCGCGGGCCTGATGATGTATGGACAGATGACCGCGGGTTCGTGGATCTACATCGGCTCGCAAGGAATTGTGCAAGGCACGTTCGAAACGTTTTCCGCAGCCGGAGAAAAACATTTCGCCGGAGATCTTGCCGGCAAGCTGATCGTCAGCGGCGGCATGGGCGGCATGGGCGGAGCCCAGCCCTTGGCAGCCACCATGACCGGCGCGGCATTTCTCGGCATCGACGTCGATCCCGAGCGCATCAAGAAGCGCCTCAAGACCGGCTACTGCGATTTCATGGTCACGACGCTCGATGAAGCGCTGCGCATCCTGAAGAACGCCGTGCGCAAGAAAGAAAATGTCTCGGTCGGCCTGGTAGGGAACTGCGCCGACGTGATTCCGGAACTCGCCAAGCGCGGCGTAGTGCCAGATATCCTAACCGATCAGACCTCGGCGCATGATCCTCTGAACGGCTACGTGCCCAACGGTATGGCCTTGGAAGCCGTGCTGGAACTGCGCCAGCGGGATCCGCACACTTATCAGGAGCGCTCGCTGGACGCGATGGCGCGGCACGTCGAAGGCATGCTGCGATTGCAAAAGATGGGCGCGGTCACTTTCGACTACGGAAATAACATTCGGACCTTCGCATTCCAGCGGGGAGTGAAGAACGCCTACGATTTTCCGGGATTCGTGCCCGCGTACATCAGGCCGCTGTTCTGCGAAGGCCGTGGCCCGTTCCGTTGGGTGGCTCTATCGGGCGAGGCTTCCGACATTCACGTCACCGATGATTTGGTGCTGGAGTTGTTCCCGGAGAACCGGATTCTGCGGCGTTGGATCGACCTGGCCCGCAAGCGCATCAAGTTTCAAGGATTGCCGGCGCGAATCTGCTGGCTCGGATACGGCGAGCGCGCGCAGTTCGGCCTGGCGATGAATGATCTGGTAAAGAAAGGCAAGATCAAGGCGCCAATCGTGATTGGCCGCGATCACCTGGATTGTGGCTCGGTCGCATCTCCATTCCGCGAGACCGAAAGCATGAAGGATGGCAGCGACGCCATAGCCGACTGGCCGCTGCTCAATGCATTGTTGAATACTGCGGCTGGAGCTTCCTGGGTTTCGGTCCACAACGGCGGTGGCGTTGGCATTGGCTACTCGCTACACGCCGGCCAGGTAACGGTGGCCGACGGCACCGAAATGATGGCCAAGCGAATCGAGCGAGTCCTGACAACGGATCCGGGCATGGGCGTGATTCGCCACGTGGATGCCGGGTACAACGAAGCAAATGAATTTGCCAGGAAGACTGGTGTGAAGGTGCCGATGAAGAGTTAGGCCATACTTCGGCAGCGATCATGCGACGTGGGCGAAGCTCGACAGGAACCAGGCCAAACAGCGCGCTTGCAACTGCTAAACTAATAGGTTGAGCCCATCCAGAAAATTGCGCAGGCAGCCAACTCTGCTGCTGATCAATATCGGCCAGCTTCTGACGCTGAAGTCGTCTTTCGACCGGCCCGGTCCGCGCCGTGGGCAAGAACTTAGGGAACTCGGCATTATCGAAAACGCCGCTGTCCTTTGCCTCGGGGGGAAGATTGTTTCCGTTGGCAAGAGCAAGGACGCACTGCGCGACTCCTGGCTCAAGAAGAATCGCAAGACGGTCATCGAGATCAATTGCGAACGCCAAGTTGTGCTTCCCGGGTTCGTCGACTCTCACACCCACCCGGTATTTGTTGCGCCCCGGCTGGTAGATTTCGAGAAGCGCATTTCGGGCGCCACCTACGAGGAAATTGCTGATGCAGGTGGCGGTATCCGCACAAGTGTGGACGGAGTGCGCAAGGCGAGCAAGACTCTTCTGGCTGAGAATGTGTTTCAGATGTTGCGCGAAGTTTCCGAACAAGGCACAACGACGGTCGAGGCCAAGTCGGGCTACGGGCTGACTTTGGAATCGGAATTGAAGTCACTCGATGCTATTGCGACGGCTGCCGCCTGCTGGTCCGGCACTGTCGTCTCAACGTTGCTTGCTGCTCATGTTGTGCCCAAAGAATTTCAAGGTCGCTCTCGGGAGTACATCGAACTGGTTTGCGAGAAAATGATCCCCCAGGCGGCAAAACGAAAGCTAGCCCAGTTCGTCGATGTCTTCACAGAGCGCGGAGCATTCAGCGCTGAGGATACTGCCAGAATCTTTGAAGCCGCGGAGAAGCACGGTTTGGGCGCGCGCGCTCACATCTGCCAATTGAGCCGGACTTCGTTGCGGCCGCTGTTGCGCCACAATCCGGCATCGTTTGACCACATGGATCACACGAGCGACGATGACATTCGAGAACTCGCGCAACGCGACACGATTGCAACGCTGATGCCGGGAGCCAATTACTTTCTCGGCCTGGAGAAGTTTCCACCCGCCCGAAAGTTGATCGACGCTAGCGTGCCGGTGGCTTTGGCTACGGATTACAATCCGGGTTCATCACCCACGCCCAGCATGCCGTTCGTATTATCGCTAGCCTGCACGCACATGAATATGTCGCCGGCGGAGGCAATTTCCGCCGCGACTATCAACGGCGCCTGGGCGCTGCGGCTCGGTGCGACCAAAGGCTCAATTGAGCCGGGGAAGGACGCGGACCTGGCAGTTTTTGAGGCGGACGATTATCGCGAAATCCCTTATTGGTTTGCCTCCAATCGCTGCGCCTTCACCGTTTTGAACGGGACACTGTTGGCCTCATCCGGCGCCGCGGTTCTGGAATGAACTTTAAGTGTTGAAATTGCGTATGAATGTTAGGTTGAACAATCTACCGATTTCATCGAGCGAAAACTAATACTGAGGAGAAAAATGAAACGAGTTTTTTTGCTGGCTGTCCTTTTTCTGTTGGTGGCTTCCGTTTGCACGGCGCAACGTCTGCCGGAACTTGCCGTTCCGGACAACTACATGCTCACGTTCGCGCCCGACTTCACAAAAAACAATTTCATCGGCGACGAAATCATCCAGGTTCGCGTGCTAAAGCCTACTTCAGAGATCGTGCTAAACGCCGCAGAAATTGATTTCGAAGCCGTGACTATTACCGGCGGGAGCACCACCCAGAAGGCCAAAGTCACGGTCGACAAAGAAAAAGAAATGGCGACCCTGACGGTAGGCAGCGCGATTCAGCCCGGACCAGCGACCATTCAGATCCGCTACACCGGAATCCTGAACAATGAGCTGCGCGGCTTTTACCTGGGCAAGGATAACGACGGCCGTAAGTACGCGGCCACACAGCTCGAAGCCACTGACGCGAGACGCGCGTTTCCATCGTTCGACGAACCGGCTTACAAAGCGACGTTTGACGTGATCGTGACTGCAGACCAGGGAATGGCCGTAATCTCAAACACCAAAGTTGTCTCTGACACGCCAGGGCCTGGGGACGGCAAACACACGGTGCGCTTTGCAACCACGCCGAAAATGTCATCCTACCTGGTCGCAATGGTCGTGGGGAACTTCGAATACATAGAAGGTTCGGCCGACGGTATCCCGATTCGCGTGTACACCAGTCCAGGCAAAAAGGAATTGGGCACATTCGCCCTCGATGCGGCCGAGAACATTATGCGGTATTACAACCACTATTTCGGTATCAAGTATCCGTACGGAAAGCTTGATCTGGTTGGGCTCGCCGACTTCTCTGCCGGCGCCATGGAGAACACGGGCTGCATCACGTTCCGCGACGTTCTTCTGTTGGTTGATGACAAGCACGTTGGGTTAACCCTGAAAAAGGACGTGGCTTCGGTCATCGCTCATGAAATGGCGCATCAATGGTTCGGAGATCTGGTCACCATGCAGTGGTGGGACGATATCTGGCTGAACGAAGGCTTCGCGACCTGGATGTCAAGCAAGCCTTTGGAAGCATGGAAGCCGGAGTGGAATATGGATCTCGAAGATGTCAGGGAAACAGGTGAGGCCTTGAACGCGGATTCTCTGATCAACACTCACCCGATCCATCAGAAAGCAGACACTCCGGCGGAGATTCTGGAGCTGGCGGACGATATCTCTTACGGAAAAACGGCTGCGGTGCTGCGCATGCTGGAAAACTATCTTGGGCCGGAAGTTTTCCGTGCCGGCGTGAACGCCTACTTGAAACAACATGCCTACGGAAATGCTACGGCGTCTGATTTCTGGAACGCGCAGGCGCAAGTTTCCAAAAAGCCGGTCGATCAAATCATGCCCACATGGGTGGAGCAACCGGGCGCGCCGCTCGTCAGCTGTGAAGAACCAGTGCTCAGGAAATTCCGCAAGCGTCGGCTTGGCACAGCAGCGCTATTTCTATGACCGTAGCCTCTTCAATGCCGGCAGCAAGGAAGTGTGGGAGATTCCGGTTTGTCTGAAAGATGGCAAAGCAGGAAGCGCCGAGAAATGTTCACTGCTCACCCAAAAGGAACAGGTCGTTAATCTTTCTGGATGCGCGCCATGGATCTTCGCGAACGCGGGCGCGAAGGGATTCTACCGGTCGGGCTACGAGGCGGACGCGGTGCGCTCAATGGCGAAGGATGTGGAAACCGTGTTGACCCCGGCGGAGCGGATCATGCTGCTATCGGATATCTGGGCTTCCGTCCGCGTGAATCGCGAGCCCATCGGCGACTATCTGGCTGTGGCACAGGGGTTGCAGGCCGATCGCACTGCCGCGGTATTGACCGAGTTAGTCCAGCAGTTAGGTTTCATCGGAGAACAATTGGTGAACGACGCGGACCGCGAGTCGTACGATCTCTTTGTTCGTCGACTCCTGACGCCGGCTGCGAAAGACGTAGGGTGGGTGCCAAAGCCGGGAGAGAGCTCTGACCAGAGCAGCGTTCGCGCGCAACTTATGCATGCGTTGGGCTATACCGCGCGCGATCCAGAAGTGGAAGCGGTGGCACGCAAGCTGACCGAGCAGGCAATGCAGGATCCGTCTTCCGTGGATCACGAACTGTTGTCGGCGGCTTTGTCCATCGCCGCACGCGATGGTGATGCAGCCTTGTACGACCAAGTCATGGCTAGACTGAAAACTGCCAAGACGCCCGAAGAACAATACGTTTACCAGGCTATACTCACTCGCTTCAGCGATCCTAGACTGCTGGAGAGGACTCTGGAGTACGCAATTTCGCCCGATGTGCGCTCGCAAGATGCCCTGTTCGTGATTTCTGGAGTAATGCGAAACCCAGCAGGCACCAAGCTCGCGTGGGATTTTGTAAGGGCGCATTGGAACGAGGTCGCGAATCTGGGTGGTGCGTTCGGAGGTGGAGTTATCGTGAGAGCAAGTGGTTCCTTCTGTGACGCGAGCATGCGCGACGAGGTGAAGGACTTCTTCGCTACGCATCAATCTCCCGCCTCCGAGCGCGGACTCAAACAATCGCTGGAGCGCATAGACTATTGTGTCGATCTCAAGGCGCAGCAGCGAACGCAGCTTGCATCTTGGTTTCAGAGTCACGGCACTTCGGTTGGGGAGTGAGAGAGATGCGAGGAAGCACGGGGCAGTTGTAACCGTTGTGGTCATTCTCTATTCGAAAAAGAGAGGTATCACGGGTTGTGTCATCTCGGGCGAGAGCGGGATGACCCTTACCGACGAAAAAGACAAGCGGATCTACATGCTCTCCGGCAACACGACAGATATTAAGCCGGGTGATCGAATGAAGTTGCAGGGCAAGAAAGTAAAGCCGAAGGGCCCCGACAAGATACTCGACTGGGAAGCAAAAAAGGTGACCAAGAACTATGGCGCTTGTTCGCCCTAGCCTTGATCTCGAATCGCATAGGACAGAGGCATGCCAACGACGGCCATGAGACCGAAATGACGCTCTTCTCTGAGTGCATGTTGTATTGAGCTTGTAAATTGCTTGACACGACCCGAGATTGTTGGAGAGGCGATGTTGTGACCACAATCCTCCTGAGCTGCCAACCCCGTCTTGCGGCTGCAACTATTTGCAGATTGACAAGGCCGCGACTGCGGAACATAATTCGGCATATTTCAGCTGTTTGCTCCCATCCCGGTGTTCTACCTCGCGGTAGTGCTTGAAAAAGGAAACATCATTGACCGTAGTTTCGATCCGGAGAATTCGGCCGAACTTGTCGTACAGCTTGATCGAGACGGGCCCCATGGTGTGTTTGATCCGTGTCCCTTCGATGCGGATGTTATAGCGATTGCCCATCTCATCTTGGTAGTTGCCGTTCAATTTCTTTCCCAAAAAAGTGGCGATGTTGTCGGGCTTGACGGCGTGGATAGCGGTGCGAGTCAAGTTGGCATACAGGGGCTGAAGATCGGCTTCTCGGTGGAAAACGATGTCGGTGGCGTATTCGCTTTGATCCAGGCTCCAGCGGTATTGCACGCCAAAGTGACGAACAATGGGACAAAACCGCTGCGCAAACTCGTCCAATTTCCGGTGCATCGGTTGCACTTTCCAATCGTCGGCGATCCGTTGCGCTTGGTTCCAATCCCCAATTTCTATAAAGGCATTGTCCAGCAGTTGGTAAGCGATTTTGCGTTTCCCCAGTTGCGCCGCTAACCAGTTGTGTCCGTTAAAGTAAATCTGCAAACGGCACGGCAACCAGGTGGACAGATATTGGGCAATGTGCCAAAGATCAGGATGCGGTCGTAGCAGGAAAGCACTCCAGCGATCTGATCAGCATGTCGTTCGGTCAGCAGCGCCAGTCCCATTCCGGCATAATAATCCAAAACCTATTTGGTTCCGGCTCTGCCGGCTTAGGAGACTGGCGACCTCCAGAACTAGACTAGGCTATGCATTTTAGTTCGGGGTTTTCCATTCCTTCCACCGGTAAAAGAATGCCAGCCGGAACAACGAACTCGGTTGCTCCTTTTGGAAGGCGCACCCAGAAGTACAGGGACAGAGAGGGACTTGGTGAGAGTCGCGACCTTCAACATTAACAACATCAATAAGCGGCTTGACAACCTCTTGGCTTGGTTAGCCAAAGCTGAGCCGGACGTGGTTAGTCTCCAAGAGCTCAAGGCGGAGCCGGGAGCCTTTCCCGTGAATGCCCTTCGAACTCTCGGGTACGAAGCAGTCTGGCAAGGGGAGCGTTCCTGGAACGGCGTGGCCATTCTCGCACGAAACCACGCTCCCGTGCTGACCTGCACAAGCTTGCCGGGAAATCCTGAAGATCACCAAGCCCGCTACATCGAAGCGGCTGTTCAGGGAGTCCTGATCACTTCCATCTACCTCCCCAATGGGAATCCGCAGCCTGGACCGAAATTCAACTACAAGTTGGCCTGGTTTGAGCGCCTCATTGTCCATGCCGCCGAACTCATGGCGAGCGGGGCCCCCGTGATGTTGGCCGGTGACTACAACGTCGTGCCGACACCGCAGGACATCTATCCGACTCGATCGTTGGATAACAACGCGTTGATCCAGCCCGAAAGCCGCCAAGCCTTTGCGCGCTTGCTGGCTCAAGGCTGGACCGACGCGATGCGGAGGCTACATCCGGACGGGCCCCTCTGGACATTCTGGGATTACAAATATGAACGGTGGCCAAAAGGACAAAGGCATGCGACTCGATCACTTTCTGCTCTCGCCGAAGGTGTCGGACCGGCTCGTGAACGGTGGTGTAGACCGATGGGCGCGTGGGCAGGTAAACGCCAGCGACCATGCGCCAACATGGATAATGCTCGATCTTTAGACCAGAGCTGTATAAATCACGAATTCAGTAAGAGCACACCGCTAGGAACAAGAGGTGCTCGGGTGCTCTCCAGGATTTTTGCCAAGACCCGCCAAGCGCCTGGGCAATCGCCGCCAAGAACGACGAGCCATCTCTGTTCGGGTCGAATCACGGGCAACCGGGAAGTTAGGGTCGAGAAGCTGACTCCTGAAGAACAATCCGACTACCGTTCTGATTCAGGTATAGGCGTCAACTGAAACCCGAGGTTCGCAGCTTGTTTACGCAGCCGTCGTTCCGCTCGCGTATTCGCCAGCTGATCGCATTTGGCCAGCGCACTTTCCGAGGAGGGTTCTCGGGTCGAGAGCATGTGGTAGACGATGCGAGGCAGCTTATGAGCAGTGGCGGTTACGGCCTCAGGTGCGCCCAGCCGCCACTTCATCTTCCGATAGAACTCGCCGAGATAATTCTTGGCATGGTAGAGGCAATGGGCGCCAAGCCGCAGTGCAATGGCAGCCCGGTTCTTCACCTTCCTAGTCTGCCGAAACCTGCGGCCCGAGGTTACGAAACGAGCAGACTCTTGAACGGGATCGCCGCCAAGGCGCACGTCACCACTGACCTGTACGTGACCTCAGACCCATGCTTCTCGACGGGCTTTCTCATCGAGCACCAATATCGGCCGCGGGCTGTAGCTGCCGCAGGCACCGGCTGCACCATTGTCTACCGAAACCCGTTCCCCTGGTTCCTGTTGGGGTAACCCCATCCAATGCTTATCGTTACTGATCGGCATACCCAATCTGGATTACTTCGCAAGCAACAACCGCGATATCGCGAATACAAGTAAGGTCACAGACACCCACGCAAACCAATCGCCGAAGAAAAGGTAAACAGTCCTGTCATGTGCGGTGGGCACAGCTGCGAGCAGGGTTGCGAACGCCGCAGAATCACTTCGCGTTTCGGCGAGGATCCGGCCGCGATCATCGCTCACCGTCAGGTAACCGTTCTTGGCAGCGCGGACAACACTGAAGCCGTCTTCCACCCCTCGCATGGCGGCGATGTGTCCATGCCACCAGCGGTCCATGTTGAAGTCCCAACCGGGTACTAGCATCAGGCCTACCCCCTTCCTGCCGTATTCACGCGAGAGAGGCGTGAAATCCATGTCCTTGCAGATCTCAACTCCCCAGGTTGCCGAACGCTTCTGCAGCAGCGTCAGGGTCGTGCCCGGCTTCACTTTTGATTCGAAAGGCGGCAGCATGTGGTGCTTGTCGTAGCTCAGCACAGGAGCTTCCGGTGCATACACCCGGGCCTCGTTATATTTCACCGGCGGCGAGACGTGGACCATGCCGGCAACAATGGTGGCTCCGGTTATTTCGACCAGCTTTTCAAAGATCTCATCGACGCTCTTCGTATCGGGATTTACCATGACGCCAAGCTTTTCGGGTATCACGATCACTTGCGCGCCACGAGCGGCAAGCTGCTCCGCTTGAGACGCATAGGCCCGGAACAACTCGCCCGTCGTGGCGCCCTCTTCCGCGACGTCGACATTGCCCGGCTCATCGGATGCGATCAGTCCCACCATTACCCTGCTGCCCTTCACCGGCGTGGCAAGCCGAACAGTTCCGAAAATCAGCACGATGGCAACAAGGCCGAGACCAGTACCGGCAATACTAAACGCTTGCTTCGGTGCCGCGCGGCGGAGATGCAGGCCGATCGCAACCGCGGCCGGAAACAGCAGCAGCAGAAAGGTCATGCCCCACGGACCAGTCACAGATGCAAGCTGCAGGAATGGCAGGAAGTTCAACTGCGTGTACGCAAAACTGCCGGCCGTGCCATGCGGAAGGGCAAAGTTTCGAACCCATTCGTAAGTCACCCATGCGGCAGGAAAAGCGAAAAGGGCGCTCCAAGGCGCTCCCCGGCGAAGCAGCGCTCGAAACAGCAGCACCGCCAGCGTGAAGACAACCGCCTCGAAAGCAAAACTGAACGCAACCATCGCTGGTGGCATTCCAAGCAGCCGAAAATACCCCCAGAAACTGAAGCTGCCGACGAACCACGCGAGAAACGCGGTCGCCGCCGCGCTCAGCCATGCCGTGCGCGACGCGAATAGCAACACTGGAATCGGCGCAAACCAAAGCAGGGGCCAATATGCATTCAGTCCTTTGCCGAACCAGACCAACGCGGCCGTTACAGCGATCGCCAGCAAAGCCACGCCCGCGCGGCGGTAATTAGTTGCAAATGCCATGGAGATACCTCCGGAACGAGCGTCGATAGAGAGCGCGGAATTCCTCTTTGGTTACGGCCATGCGTCCGCCGAGGAAGAGCATGATCAAGCCGTGGGAGAGTGCGCCCATTTCGAAGACGATTTCCCACTCATTGTCTTTTCGGAAATACCCGTTCTGCATGCCTTCGCGGATCACTTCGGCCATCAGGTTGGCTGTGGGCGAAGTGCCGGCAACGAAGTCGCGAGGGTACTTGCGGGCTCCGTGCCGTGGCTTTAAAAACATCAGTTCGAATAGGCGTGGGTTCTCGAGAGCATGATCCAGATAGATCTCCGCCATCTTCGAAAGTCGCTCCTCGCAGCTTCCGGAAAACGATATGGTTGCCAAGTGTGCTGCAAGTTCTTCGAAACCCTTGTCGGTAACGGCGTTCAGGAGCCCGTCGCGATCAGGATAGTGGCGATACACGGCCATGGCAGTGATGCCTACGGCGCTGGCGACCCGACGCATGGTGACGGCTTCGGCGCCGCCACGATCGAGTAGCCGCCGAGCCGTGTTCGCGATGCGCTGAGCAGTGCGACTGGGAAGCATGTATACAGTGTACACCAATATGTATACGGTGTACACATACAATCGTAAATCGGAGCCGATGACGATGAGGTGCGGCACTTGGCGAGTGACGTAAGTGCAAGGTTCCCCTTCCTGGTCATCAGTCTAAACCTACATCGGATCAGTACCGAGAAACGCGCATGCAGCTATGCATTTTCCGCCCATCTGATCGTGGAATTGTGGCGCTATGGCGTTCTTATCAAATACCTATACCTATCCAACGGGCGAGCAGCTTTTCCGATCGCCAAGGGCTCGTGCATCATCTCGGCTTGCGGTGCAACGAGAGCCGGGGATCGGATTGCGACATCCGATTTTCGGCCACCTGAGCAATATTGAACAGCGCCAACGCGCTCAGGAATGAGACAGTTATCGCGTGGGGGTTTCAGGAGAGAACCTCAGGCTGAGTCGAAATTCAGAAGAGTAATCCTGATGTTCTGCAAATGGAGGAGCCAAGGTGAAGCACCACGTGCGGAACCGATGGAAGTTCACGTGTGTTTTAGTAGCGGCGGTACAGCTGGCGAGTGTCGCTGTCGCGCAGCAAGTCCTGACGGAATCCGGCACGATATCCGGGGTAAACGCAAATGGCTTGAGTGTCTACAAGGGAATCCCATTCGCCGCCCCGCCGGTCGGCGACCTGCGTTGGCGCCCCCCGATGCCTGCCGCACCCTGGATTGGCACGCGCAAGGCGGATGCGCTTGCCCCGGCATGCATGCAAGTTGGAGTTTCCATGCCGGGCGAGACGCCACCGGTCGTGAGCGAAGATTGCCTCTACCTCAATATCTGGGCGCCAGCCAAAGACGCTCAGGAGCATCTGCCCGTGATCGTCTGGATCTACGGCGGCGGATACATCAACGGGTCGGCCTCCATGCCCTTGTACTGGGGTGACCGGCTTGCCCACAAAGGCGTCATTGTTGTCACCGTCGCGTATCGGCTTGGTCCGCTCGGGTTTCTTGCACTTCCTGAGCTGACGCACGAGTCCCCGCACCACTCGTCCGGGAACTACGGCCTGATGGATCAGATCGCCGCACTCGAATGGATTCAGAGGAACATTGCAGCCTTTGGCGGTGACCCGAAATGTGTAACCATCGCTGGTCAATCCTCCGGTTCTATATCGGTTAGCATCCTCATGGCTTCGCACCTTGCAAAAGGCTTGTTTCAGCGCGCCATCGGAGAGAGCGGCGGCCTGTTTGAGCCGCTCCAACTCGCACCAAAGTTCCTGCTGGCCAACGCCGAACGCGACGGGGAGAAGTACGCCGTTTCGCTGGGTGCGCCGTCGCTCAAGGAGTTACGCCGGCTTCCAGCGACCCAGCTCACCGGCAATGCCGGCGGCATCGTCCACGCGGTCATCGAACCCTATGTGCTTCCCGTTTCACCCTACGAGGCGTTCACCTCAGGGCAGCAGAACGATGTCCCGCTGCTGATCGGTTCGAACGCCGAGGAGGCGCGTGCGATTGTGGATGTCTCCCACGAGACTGCCGCCACGTTCGACAGCGACCTGGAACACAGCGTCGGCCAACTGCCCCCTGCGCTCGTTGCGGCATATCCGCACGCGACCGACGAAGAGGCGCGGCAGGCGCAGCTCGGGCTCGAGCGCGATCTCCGCTTTGGCTGGGACATGTGGGCATGGGCTAGGCTGCAAGCCGGAACCGGGCTGAGCCCTGTCTTTTACTACTCGTTTCGACAACAGCCGCCGTTCCCGGCCGGCTCCGTGTACGCGGGTTGGGGCGCGAGCCACTTTGCCGAGCTCTGGTATGTCTTCGACCATCTGGACCAGTCGCCTTGGAACTGGACGGCGGCAGATCGGAAGCTGGCTGAAGAAATGTCCAGTTACTGGGTTAACTTCGCGAGCTCGGGCGATCCAAACGGCCCGGGCCTTCCCCTCTGGCCTGCATTCACCAACACCGAGAGCAAGGTCCAATACCTCGCCGATCCGATCACCGTCGGTGGAGTGGCGAATCTTAAAAGCCTGAGCGTTTTCGACGCTGTCTACACGACCGTGCGAGGCGCGCCATTTGCCGCTCGGACGACGGCCGTGAGCAAGGGGGCACCATGAACGGTTTTGACAGGCAGGGAAAAAGCACCGCGGATTCGGAAAATATCGAGAGAGTGCCAGCGCCTGGTCTTGCCGGTGTTGCTGCCGTATGACCTCTTCATGCTCGCTGGGTACGGACATTTCAGCTTCACGCGTCTCAAGATACCTGTCGAATTCGCCGTCGTTTTTTTCGCCTTTATGTAGATATAGGTTTTTCTACTTTTTGTCTTAGGGAAACTCTGAATAAGCCCGTGACTTAAAGTAGTAAGTGTTCAGCGATGCCGGTGCAAGCGTTTGAATTCCGTTTTTCTGCGGTCGCGGGCCCGCTGCGGGCGGCTCGCCCGTGATCAGCAACCTTCGCTGCCGGGCTAAGCCGGTAGCAGAAGCATCAGTTTTTTCCGCGCCAAGTACAGATTCACCAGCGCGCACACCGCGAACACTTGGGCAGCATTCTTCTTCAATCCTCGATAGCGTAGCTTTACAAATCCGAACTTCAGCTTCATCACGGCAAATACGTGCTCCACCTTTGAGCGCACCCTCGACTTGGTCCGGATCTCGGAAAGTCGGCAATCTTTCTTTGTGAGCTTACCCTGAGCCTCTCTTAGAAAATCGCAGTCACCGCTTTACTGAAGTCACGCCAAGACTTGCCCTGTGGAGCTGTGGGCTGAGCCACCCGAACCGCGATTTTTTCTGACGCGTGAATAGTCAGCCCCGAGCCCGAGAGTGCCCTGTCACGTGCCAACTGATTGGCACGCTTGTCTGTTCACATCGTCAGACAATCGGCTCCTTCTCCCCGGATGACAGTTAAACCATTGTCGCGAAGAGAAATGGAGCACACAGGCGCCGTGCATTCGGGTGGAAGCCTACGTGCTATGAGCGAATTGGGGGATTCTGTTGAAGAGCAGCATGGCCAATCCGGCCGACCTGGAAATCATTGTGGATGATGGCGGTGAGAGCAACGTTCTGCGCTTGAAAGGCCGCTTGGGCATCGATTCCTCTCCGGCCCTGCGTGACCGGCTTCTTGCAATGCTGCGAAGTCAATCGCCGAAAGCTCTTGTCGTTGATTTGGCGGAAGTCTCCTACATCGATGCCTCCGGCGTTGCGACCTTGCTCGAAGCGCTCAAATGGGCGCGCAATCGGCAGACCACGCTGTGCTTGAAAGGGCTGCAAGGCCGTCCGCTTCACTTGTTCGAAGTCGCGGGCGTATTGCCTCTGTTCGAAACGTACGGCTGTAGAAATGCTTCCGCAGCAGAGTTGAAGGTGTCTTAATGGCAACTGTACTTGACGGCATCGGGCAAAGAACCCTTACCGAACTCGACTATGTCGGCAGCTTGAATATTCAGTTGTGGGCGACGCTACGCGCGATGGTGAAATCGTTGCCTTTTGTAGGGAACCGCCATCGGTGGCAGGCATCGGTGCGTCAGATGATGGAGATAGGTGTTGAGGCGCTGCCCATGGTATCGCTGATGGCGATTTGCACCGGGTTCATTCTCGCCATGCAAGGGGCGTCTGAACTGCGCCGTTTCGGAGCCTTGCACTATGTAATCGACTTGGTTGCGGTTGGCTTCACACGTGAACTTGGCCCGCTACTAACCGCCATCGCGGTCAGCGGACGATCAGGTTCGGCCTTTGCGGCTGAGATCGGCACCATGAAGGTGACTGAGGAACTCGATTCCCTTCGGGTCATGGCGTTCGAACCTGTGGAGTTCATCCTGGCGCCAAAGTATCTGGCGGCGCTGGTCTCCGTTCCCTGTCTCAGCATTGTTTCGAACGTCTGCGGCATTTTTGCAGGCGGATTGTTCATGTTCTTCAGCACGCATCTCTCGCCGATTATGTACGGCCGTTATGTGTTGACTTCCATCGAGCTGCGGGACGTAATCACAGGACTCATCAAGAGCGTTGCCTTTGCGACCATCATCGCTCATGTCGGTTGTCTGGAAGGGTTCCGTGTCCGCGGAGGACCCGATTCGGTAGGACGGTCGACGACGAGTGCGGTGGTGAAGTCGACTTTCCTGGTGATCGTGGCGGATGCCGTGTTTACCGCGATCTTTTACTTAACGGTGAAACCCTGATGGCAATTATCTCGGTTCGCGATTTGGTAGTTGAATACGACGGCCGGCGGGTATTGGACGGCCTGAATCTCGACATTCAACAAGGAGAGACCATGGTCCTGCTGGGCGGCAGCGGCTCCGGGAAGAGCACGCTGCTGCGACAGATCATCGGGCTTGAGCGCCCGAAATCGGGGAGTGTCCACGTGGAGGGCATAGACATTACACGCTGCTCACAGGCCGAATTGAAAACCGTCCACCGTTCCATCGGTGTAGCTTTTCAAAGTGCGGCTTTGTTCAACTCGCTGTCAGTCGAAGACAATGTTGCTCTTACCCTGCGAGAACACACCAAGCTAGCGCCCTCCATTATCGAATTGATGGTATGGATGAAATTAGCGCTGGTTGGACTGGCAGACTTCGGGAAACTGCGCCCACAGGAACTGTCCGGGGGCATGAAAAAGCGCGCTGCTGTCGCACGTGCTCTCGCGCTTAGCCCCGAGATTCTGGTTTTGGATGAACCTTCTGCGGGCCTTGATCCCATCGTGGCGGCAGAACTGGATGAACTCATTCTGCTTCTCAAAGAAGCCTTCCAGATGACAGTCGTCGTAGTCACCCATGAGATGCCGAGCGCGTTTCGAATCGCCGACCGCATCGCGATGCTATACAAGGGCACGTTTCGTTCTATTGGCACTAAAGAGGAAATCAGGGCAAGCAAAGATGTTCGCGTGCGCCATTTCCTCGATCGCATTCCCGAAAACTTGACAGAGGCGCCTGCGACGACCGCTTACTTCGAAAAATACTTGCAGAGTCCGGAGGCAAACTAGTGACAACCGAGGCAAAAGTCGGAGCCTTCGTTTTGGGGTGTTTCGCAATCCTGGCGTTCACGGTGGTCTACCTTCTGAACGCACAGTTCAGCGGCGACAGGGTTCCGTATCGAACGTATCTGCGTTATGCCGGAGGGCTGGAGCCGGGAGCTTCCGTGCTCTTTGGCGGAATTACTGCGGGGAAGATAACAGCCGTACGACCTTGGACGACAGACCCCACCCGGATTGAGATTCTTCTGGAAGTGAAACAAGGTACGCCTTTGAATGAGAAGTGCGTGGCCAAGCTGGGTCTCACGAGCATCATGAACAGCGCTTCGCTATCAATTACTACCGGCAGCAATGAGGCAAAGCGACTACCGCCCGGCTCCTCAATCCAGTCCCAGGAAGCCGCCAGCCTGGATGAGATTGCCGGCAAAGTAGCTGTTGTCGCCGACAACGCAAACGCCCTGATCGTCCAGGTGCAAGGAGAACTGCAAGGTATCAGCGGCGACGCGCGAAATCTGCTCGCCAACCTGAATACCATTACGGGCCCGCCAACCCAACAGAAGGTGCAAGCTGTGTTGGATCGCGTTAACACATTGCTCGCGACAGAAGGTCCAAAGATCGATCGGATTTCCAATCAACTGGTGTCTTTGAGCCAGCATGCCGATGACACGGTTCAGAACGTCAATGGCACGGTAACTGATATCCGCGAGCCGGCGCGCAAAGATCTGGCTGAGTTACAGGACACTCTGCTGCAAGCCAAGAAGTTGCTGGCGGACATGCAAGTTATGGTGCGAGCGAATGACTACAAGATCGATGACACGGTGGAAAACCTGCGCGAAGCAACGGAGAACCTGGATCAACTAACGGACTCGGTAAAGCAGCGCCCCTGGAGCTTGGTTCGCATCAGGCAACCGAAAGAGCGCAAGGTCCCGCAATGAAGAGAGAGGCAGTTGTGACAAAACATTTGAAGGCAGTTGTTCTCACCCTCGCCGTGTCAACCGCACTGGTTGGCTGCGCAGGCAAGATAAAGTATCCGTCGTATTACACGCTGAACTTGCCGGCGCCGCCAGATCCTCCCGCTGCCGAGGGCGTCCGCGCCTCGCTGGCAATCCGCGAATTCCGATCCCCTGCCTACCTGCGGCGAGGAGCGATCGTGTACAAAACATCTCCCGAGCAGATCGGTTTTTACAATTATGACCGCTGGGCAGTCGACCCACGGGACTTTGTAACCAACGCGGTGGCGGACCACCTGCGCGCAAGCGGAACTTTCACGCAAGTAAAGCTGTACGACGGACGCGCCGATATTGATTACGTTCTTAGTGGCCGTCTGGAACGGCTCGAGGAAGTTGATTACGACGGCGGCGTCAAGGTCCAGGTCGCGATTTCCGCGCAGATGACAAGAGTCGCCACCGGCGAAACCGTTTGGAGCAATGAGGCGACCGAGGTGGGAACCGTTGCCCAGCGAGACGTACCCGCGGTTGTATCCGAGATGAGCCGGACCATGGAGCGGACGATCGACAAGCTGCTCACGCCGGTTCCCGGCGCTATGGCAAAGTAACCGGAGGGGTTGTGGCTGTTTACAGCAGTCTTGCTGCAATTGATTCCTTCCAGCGAGTTTAGCCTTACCAGCGCAGATGGCTTGCGTGTCGCGTGTGCGCTTCCCGCCGGTGTTCGACCGGCGTGAGAATGCAATCATGTGGGACACTCCGGGGATCGCGCAAATGCGATTACGACTCCTTCTCGCGTCGGAAACTGTGCTAGCTGGCTTGTTGCTGGCGGGGCTTCCTCGCGCCCTCGCGCTTGATCCGGAGCGGCGGATCTCCCAGTATGGTCATATTGTGTGGCGCATCCAGGATGGCGCCATCTCTCCCGGTACAACTATTGCTCAAACCACCGACGGGTTTCTCTGGGTAGGAACTGCGCAAGGGTTGATGCGTTTCGATGGAGTCCGGTTCATGCCGTGGCAGCCTCCCCAGGGACAGAATCTGCCCGGCACACATTTCTCGGCTTTGCTCGGCTCTCGCGACGGCAGCCTCTGGATCGGTACCACACGCGGTTTGGCTCGCTGGAAGGACGGTCAACTGCGAACCTACACAGACTTGCAGCATCCCACCGCTATAGCCGCAATTATCGAGGACGACTCCGGGACGATATGGGCGACTCGCTATGGGCCTTATGCACGCGAAGCGCCGCTGTGCAGCATCTCCGAAGAGAGGCTGCGCTGCTTCGGGAAAAAGGACGGTATCCCCGTCACCTACGGCCTCGGGCTGACTCACGATAGCGAGGGCAATATTTGGTTCGGGTCCAAAGTGCTCGTTCGCTGGCGCCCCGGCACTCCGCGCACAACATATTTTGGTGAAATTGCTGAACTTGCAAAAACCGATGGAGTAATCGATGTCGCGCTTGGTCGGTCAGGCACGGCGTGGGCGAGCTTAGATGGAACGGGACCGCAACTTGGCGTCCGGTATTACTCCGGTGGTAGGTGGATGAGCTATGCTGTCCCGGGATTCGACGGGGCAAGAGTCCGTTCTGGTGCCCTGCTGGTCGATCGCCGAGGGTCACTCTGGGTTGGCACAATGAATGATGGAGTCTACCGCATTTGCGGCGGTGTCGCCGCCCACTACGGCGTGTCGGATGGGCTGTCAGGCAACGACGCGGGGCTCCTTTTTGAGGATCGAGAAGGAAACATCTGGGTGACCACCGATGGTGGACTCGATATGTTTCGCGACACGGCCCTGATTAGTTACACGACACGGCAGGGAGTTTCGGACTCGCATTTCTATTCGGTTATGGCGTTACGCAACGGAGCGGTGTGGATCGGTACCGATGGCGCCCTTAACATTTTGCGAAAACAAGACGGCAAAACTGCCATTTTCGATCGAAAACTGTCGGGCCAAGGGGTCCAGCCAATGCTGGAAGACCACAGTGGTGTGGTTTGGCTTGGAGTGGATTTGGCCCTCATGCGGTTTCAGAATGGCCGTTTTCGAGAAATCGGTGGGCAGCGTTTCGCGAGCTTCGGCGGGGTGACTGCTATTGCCGAAGACTCGGGCGGAACGATTTGGGTTCTTACTCCTAGGGGGGAGTTATTCAGCATTATCGGGGACAAAATCAGGCAAGCCTCGCCCAATTACGAACTCGGCGAGCAGAAATATCTGGTGGCAGACCCGAACGGCGGTCTTTGGCTCGGCGCTCCAAAAGGTTCCATTTCTTACTTCCGCGATGGACGTTTGCAGACTACGTCGTTGAGTTCTCCCCAGGGCCCGGTCGATATTAACTCACTGTTCGTGGACTCTGACAATTCTCTCCTCGTCCCAAGTTCGCAGGGTCTCTACAGGCTCAACCATGGGCAGGTCACCCTCTTCAGCTCCGACAATGGCTTGCCCTGCCCTGAGACCTTCAACGTGATCAGGGATAACCACGGTGCTCTTTGGATCTATACGCGATGCGGCTTGGTCAGGATCGCAGAACCCGAATGGGCGAAGTGGATCAAGAGTCCCCACGTTGCGGTGTCCGTCATGATTCTGGACGCTCTGGACGGAGCACAAGCTGGGACCGGGGGTTCTTACCAACCGAGGTCCTCTAAGGCACCGGACGGTCGATTGTGGTTCGTAACCGGCGTCTCAATACAAATGCAGGATCCGGACCGCCTCTACGAGAACCCGCTGCCGCCGCCGGTCTATGTTGGAGGCGTTGTGGCGGACCACAAACGGTTCGACGCAACATCATTTGTCAAAGTCCCTGCCCTGAGTCGCGACCTCGAAATTGACTACACCGCCCCCAGTTTTTCGGTCCCTCAGAAGGTTCGCTTCCGCTACATGCTGGAGGGCCGGGACCGGGAATGGCAGGATGCTGGGACGCGGCGCCAAGCCTTCTATACCGACCTTAAACCCGGACACTACCGTTTTCGAGTGACCGCATGCAACAGCCATGGCGTTTGGAATCAAACCCGAGCATCGCTGGATTTCGTTGTACTGCCGGCGTACTACCAGACGTGGTGGTTCCGGGCGTTGTGCGTGGCCGCGTTTCTGGCGTTGCTGTGGGGGCTTTATCAATTTCGGCTCCGACAGCTGGCGCGGCAATTCAACTTTCGCCTCGAGGAACGCGTTAACGAGCGGACACGCATCGCGCGGGACTTGCACGACACCATGCTGCAGACCTTCCAGGGCATGTTGCTGAAGTTTTACGGCTTATCGGTCAAGCTGGCGGATCGCCCGGAAGCCCAGCAAGAGCTGGAGGGCCTCTTGGAGCAGGGGCAGCAGGCGATCAACGAGGGCCGGGAGGCGGTGCTGGGACTGCGCTCTTCGACCGTCATCGCCAACGACCTTGCCCGTGCCTTCACCACGCTTGGAGAGGAACTCGCCGCGAAACAAGACAGCCACAATCCTGTGGCCTTTCAAGTCGAGGTGGAAGGCGAGACGCGAGATTTGCATCCGATTCTTAGGGACGAAGTGTACCGCATCGCCTGCGAGGCCCTGCGCAACGCCTTCCAGCATTCCGGAGCGGCGCGAATTCAGGTTGGCATCCACTATGACGACAAGCAGTTCCGGGTGTGCATCCGGGACAACGGGAAAGGTATCGACCCGAAGGTTTTAGACGGAGGCGGGCGCGAGGGACACTATGGCTTGCCGGGCATGGAGGAACGCGCCAAAGTTGCGGGCGGCAGATTGGTTCTCAGGAGTGGAGTCAATTCCGGCACGGAGGCCGAGATCATTATTCCCGCGGCCCGGGCCTACGCAAAATCGCGTTCTCCGCGCCGGTCCGCATTTTTGAGAAGAGGAGCTTGATGAAAGCGTGAGTTCTGACCCGAACTCGATTCGGATTCTAGCCGTCGATGACCACCCCCAGTTTCGGGAAGGAATCGCCACGACTGGAGGAGGTATTTGCCATCGGACGTGAGGCACTCATTAACGTCGAAATCACCTATGACGCACGACAGTTTCGTTTGCGAGTTCGCGATGATGGACAAGGAATTGACTCCGCCATTCTTGAAAACGGAGGTCGTGACAACCACTGGGGTCTGAACGGCATGAGAGAACGTGCCAGCAAGATTTGCGCTGAGCTCACGCTATGTAGCCGCCCTGACAGTGGTACCGAGATTGAATTGACGGTCCCGTCGCAAACCGCCTATCGAACCTCTCGCGTCAAGGCATCCTAGTTTCGCCTACGTGCAGTTGCTTCCGCCAACCGTTTGTCACTTGCTATTCCTTTGACATGCACCCTTCGTCCTGACTTCCGGTTTTCAAGGGCTTACGGTGGCCTTAGGGTTGCATTTCACTAGGCGCATTCGCCACCTGCGAAGAGCAAGAGCCAACCGCCACGCAACGCAATGAAGATCTGTTCCAACGCCACCGGGCAAACTAAAGGAGCTTAAGAAATGCCGCCAGTCGTCGAGCCGCCTGTCGTAGAAGAAAAAGAGCCATCAACCACTTCAAATTCCCTCAGCGCCTACGGGAAAGCCAGAGCCACGATTCAAGGATCGCCGCTGAGCTCAGAAGAATTAAGAAAGACCGATGCTTTCTGGCGAGCGTGCAAATACCTCGCCCTTGGCATGATTTATCTCAAGGAGAATCCCCTGCTGAAGGAAGCTCTCAAGCCGGAGCAAATCAAGAACCGGCTGCTCGGCCACTGGGGCTCAAGCCCTGGACTCGCGTTCATCTACATCCACCTGAACCGCCTGATCAAGAAGTTCGACCTGGACATGATTTTCATGGCCGGTCCTGGACATGGCGCGCCCGGTGTCCTGGGGCCAGGCTATCTTGAGGGAACGTACTCTGAGATCTATCCGGAAAAGAGCGAAGACGAACGTGGCCTGCACGAGTTCTTCAGACAGTTTTCTTTCCCTGGCGGCATCGGCAGTCACTGCACGCCGGAGACTCCGGGTTCGATCCACGAAGGAGGCGAACTGGGATACGTGCTCTCCCACGCCTGCGGGGCTGCGTTCGACAATCCTGACCTGATTGTCGCGGCTGTCGTCGGTGATGGTGAATCGGAAACCGGCCCGCTGGCAACTTCTTGGCACATCAACAAATTCCTGAACCCTATCCGAGACGGAGCGGTCCTGCCCATTCTTCACCTGAACGGCTACAAGATTAATAATCCGACTCTTCTCTCGCGCATCGGCCACGAGGAGTTGGAAAACCTCATGAAGGGTTACGGGTGGACGCCTCACTTCGTCGAGGGATCGGATCACGAAAGCATGCACCAGGCTATGGCAGCCACGGTGGAACATTGCATCGGAGAAATTCGAGCGCATCAGCAGGAATGTCGTGCCAGCGGCACTGCGAGCCGGCCGCACTGGCCAATGATCGTGTTGCGTTCGCCGAAAGGTTGGGGTGCACCACGAGAAGTAGATGGTCATTTCCTGGAGGGATTTTGGCGCGCCCATCAGGTGCCGCTGACCGACGTTAAGAAGAACCCCGAACAGCTGCACATCCTCGAGAAGTGGATGCACGACCTGAAACCGGAAGAACTATTCGACCAGAATGGCAAGCTCATTCCGGAGCTCAAGGAACTCGCACCAACCGGGACGCAGCGCATGAGCGCAAATCCCCATGCCAATGGTGGACGCGTTAAACGCGCTCTCCGTCTGCCTGACTTCGCCGAATACGCGGTGAAGGTGGATCAGCCGGGAACCTTCGAAACCGAGAACGTCCCTCCTCTGGGGAATTTCCTGCGCGACGTAATGAAGGAGAACATGACCAACTTCCGCGTCTTCGGGCCGGACGAGACCACGTCAAACAAGCTACAGGCTGTGTACCAGGCCTCCAAGAAATTCTGGATCGAAGACTACTTCCCCGAAGATAAGGATGGCGGCGAACTGGCGACTGACGGACGTGTTATCGAGATGCTGAGCGAGCACACCATGGAAGGTATGCTCGAGGGCTACCTGCTCACTGGCAGAAACGGCTTCTTCTCTTCTTATGAGGCGTTCGTCCACGTGATTGACTCCATGTTCAACCAGCACGCGAAATGGCTTTCGATCTGCAATCACCTTTCGTGGCGCCAAAAGGTCGCGTCGCTGAACCTGTTGATCACTTCAACGGTCTGGCGTCAGGACCACAACGGCTTCACACACCAGGACCCCGGTTTCCTCGACGTTGTTCTTAACAAGAGCGCTGAGGTGACACGCATTTACCTGCCGCCCGACGCCAATTGCCTGCTGTCGGTAGCGGACCACTGCCTGAGGAGCGAGAACTACATTAACGTGATCGTTTCCGACAAACAGCTTCACCTTCAATATCTGAATATGGATGCCGCTATTGAGCACTGCACCAAAGGTATCGGCATTTGGGATTGGGCCAGCAACGACCAGGGCGTCGAACCCGACGTGGTGATGGCCTCCGCCGGTGATATCCCGACACAAGAGGCGCTGGCCGCGACGGTGCTGCTGCGAGAAGAGTTCCCCGATGTGAAAATCCGCTTCGTGAACGTAGTGGACCTTTTCAAACTGGAGCCCAGCAAGAACCATCCACACGGGCTAACCGATCGGGACTTTGATTCACTCTTCACAACCGACAAGCCGATCATTTTCAACTTCCACGGCTACCCTTACCTTATTCACCGCCTGGCCTACGCTCGCACCAACAGGAATCTGCACGTGCGTGGCTACAAGGAAAAGGGCAACATCAACACCCCGATGGAGCTGGCCATGAACAATGAAACAGATCGCTTCACTCTAGCGATTGATGCCATTGATCGCATTCCGAGGTTGCAAAAAATCGGAGGTCATGCCAAGGAGAAGTTCCGCAACAAGCAGATCGAATGCCGTGCCTACGCGTACAAGAACGGCATCGACATGCCCGAGATTAGTGGATGGAGGTGGCCGCGCCCGACCTCCTAGGTTGAAAACAGCGTAAGGGGTGGCTGGCAACGGAGAATCGGCCACCCTCAGGCAACCACCAAGCACAATACAGCGACAGCATGACGGGCGGCAGTTTGGTGGTCTGTTTGCCTCTACCACGCAATGAGTGATCGCCAAACGACAACCCGTTTGATTCGAGTGGCGCGGATTGCCACGAACATTTGAAAGCGCAATTCCAGAATATGCATTGCGGAACCATGATCACCGGAGCGATGTGAATGAGTCTGCTTACGACATCAATGACAAGATTGGGTCCATCATTAAGAAAAACCGGGAGCGTCGCCTATGTCTGACACTGGTCTTGCGTGCCTCGCGTCGCCTGATGTATTGGCCCGTGCCCGTAAGGTCAAACTTTTTCTGATGGACGTAGACGGTACGCTGACCGATGGCGGCGTCTGCCTGGCCTCGGCCACAATCGCCGACGGCCTAGGAGAACCGATCGTCTTCGAAATGAAAGTGTTCAACTCCCGGGACGGCCAGGGATTATCGCTTGCCCACACCATGGGGATTCAGACAGGCTTCATCACCGGCCGACATTCGCCGGCCGTGGCTAAGCGTGCTCAAGAGCTGAAGGTCACTTTTGTTTATCTGGGACAGAAGAAGAAGACGGCGGCTTTCGAAGAGTGCGTGCAAAAGGCAGGCGTGACCGAAGACGAGGTTGCTTATATGGGCGATGACCTGCCGGACATTCCTCTGGCGCAGCGAGCCGGACTGGCAGTTTGCGTAGCCGGCGGGGCACCTGAGTTAGCGGCTGTATGCCACTTCACCACCCGCCGGCTTGCGGGGCGGGGTACCGCGCGCGAGGTGGTGGAACTAATCCTAAAGGCGCAGGGTCGTTGGGAGGAGGCGGTGCCCCAGGCGCTTGCGTAACAAAACTGCCGATTAAGAATTTAGAACGAAACCGACGAAGTTCACCCAACGAATTGAGAGGATTTTTCATGAGCGTAGCAATCGAATCTCCCGTTACCCGAGTCCAGCAAGATGCGGATCAGTCGAATATGGACCGGCTCAGCATCAACACCATCCGCACGCTTTCCATGGACGGAGTGCAGGCCGCCAATTCGGGGCATCCCGGAACGCCGATGGCGATGGCGCCAGTGGCTTACACCCTGTGGCAGAAGTTCCTTCGATTTGATCCGCAGGATCCGGTGTGGCCGAACCGCGATCGATTTGTGCTGTCGATTGGGCACGCGTCCATGCTGCTTTATTCGCTGCTTCACTTGACCGAAGTCCGGGCCGTCAGCAAAGACTACGAAACTCTTGGCGAAGTATCGGTTCCGCTCGATGCGATAAAAACCTTCCGCCAGTTGGATAGCCGATGTCCAGGACACCCCGAATACCGCTGGACATCGGGTGTGGAGACCACTACGGGACCGCTCGGCCAAGGTGTCGCGACCAGCGTCGGCATGGCCATTGCCCGTCAGTGGTTGGCAGCGCGCTACAACCGGCCGGACTTTGAGAATCTGTTTGATTTCAATGTCTACGCGTTGTGCGGCGATGGATGCATGATGGAAGGCATCTCGCACGAGGCTGCCTCGCTCGCCGCACACCTGCGGCTGTCCAATCTCTGCTGGATTTACGACAACAACCACATTACGATCGAAGGCAATACCCACTTGGCCTTTACTGAAGATGTGGCCACGCGCTTCATCGGCTACGGCTGGAACGTGACGCGGGTGGGCGATGCCAACGACCTCGACATGCTGGCTCGAGCGTTTCGCACATTTCAGAACTGCAAAGACCGTCCCACGCTGATCATCGTGGACAGCCACATTGGATACGGCGCTCCCCACAAACAAGATACCAGCGGCGCTCACGGCGAACCGCTGGGTGAGGAGGAGATTCGTCTTGCTAAGCGCAACTATGGCTGGCCGGAAGATGCAAAGTTCTACGTGCCGGACGGAGTCTACGACCACTTTCGTCAAGGCATCGGGAAGCGGGGCAAGGAACTGCGGGATGCTTGGTTTGCCAAAATTAATGAATATGGCAAGCAATACCCAGAGTTGGCCGAAGAATTATTCCGCATGCAACACCGCCAACTTCCAGAAGGCTGGGACCGAGACCTGCCAATTTTTCCTGCGGACTCGAAAGGTCTTGCGACCCGTGAGTCCTCCGCCAAGGTTTTGAATGCGGCCGCCAAGAACATTCCATGGTTGATCGGAGGAGCGGCCGACCTCGCTCCTTCCACCAAGACCCGGCTCACGTTCGACGGAGCCGGAGATTTCGAGGCTGACAATTATGCCGGACGTAATTTCCACTTCGGCATCCGTGAGCACTCCATGGGAGCGATAGTCAACGGCATGAGCCTAGTAAAAGTTCGCCCATTCGGCTCCGGATTTTTCATTTTCGTCGATTACATGCGGGGATCGCTGCGCTTGAGCGCCTTGATGGAGCTTCCCGTGATTTATGTGTTCACGCACGATTCGATCGGCGTCGGCGAGGACGGCCCGACGCATCAGCCGATCGAACAACTGGCTCACATGCGCTCCATGCCGGGCTTGATCCTAATCCGGCCTGGGGACGCGAATGAAGTGACCGAGGCCTGGAAGGTCATCCTGCAACTGCATCACGCCCCAGCGGTGCTCGCGCTGACTCGGCAGGCAGTACCCACAATCGACAGGACGAAGTACGCTCCCGCAGCTGGCCTGGCTCGCGGCGCCTACATTCTGGCGGACGCACCCGGCGGTGACCCCGAAGTTATTCTTATCGGCACAGGCAGCGAAGTGTCACTCTGCCTGGATGCGTACGAGCAGCTAACGAAAGAGGGTGTGCGGGCACGAGTAGTCAGTATGCCGTCCTGGGAGTTGTTTGACGATCAGGATAAAAGCTACTGGGAATCGGTTCTGCCTCCGAGCGTCAAGGCGCGTGTGTCGGTGGAACAGGCATCCGATTTTGGGTGGAGCAAATACACCGGCTCTGAAGGGCAGCACGTCGGTATCGACACGTTCGGAGCCTCGGCGCCCCTAAAGCAATTGTTGAAAAAGTTCGGTATTAACGCAGAACACGTTGTAGCTGCGGCGAAGAACCAGATCGCGCGGCACAGGAGCATAAAATGAAAGTAGGTGTCGGCGCGGATCACGGTGGATTCGAAATGAAGCAGCAACTCGCAAAGTTGCTGATCACAGAAGGTCACGAGGTGGTTGATTTCGGCAACAAACTCTACGACAACAATGATGATTACCCCGATTTCGCCATCCCACTCGCTCGGGCGGTAGCCAATGGAGCGATAGATCGGGGTATTCTCGTATGTGGCAGCGGTGTTGGAGCTTCCGTAGCTGCCAACAAGATCGTGGGTGTCCGCGCCGCGCTTTGTCATGATCATTTTTCTGCACGGCAAGGCGTGGAGGACGACAACCTGAATGTACTTTGCTTTGGAGGCCGAACCACTGGTATCGCGATCGCGTGGGAGTGCACGCAAAACTTCCTCAGCGCAAAGTTCAGCGGTGCGGACCGGCATCGCCGTCGGCTGGCCAAGGTCACTCAACTCGAAACAGCGCGGCCGCAGCCGGTAATGCCGGCGACTGTTCCAGCTAATTAAGCTTCATTTACAGGAGAAAACCATGACGTTGTTGGAATCTTTGAAGAAATATACGACTGTTGTAGCCGACACTGGTGACATCGACGCGATCCGTCAACATCGGCCACAAGACGCCACTACCAACCCCTCTCTCCTTTATCACGCTGCCCAGATGCCGGCGTACCAGCATTTGGTAGAACAGGCCGCTGAACAAGCCCTGAAGATTGGCGGCAGCCATGACGACATGGCAGCAGAGTTCATTGATCAGATGTTCGTTCTGTTCGGATCTGAGATTCTCAAAGTGGTTCCGGGCAGGGTTTCCACGGAGGTCGCGGCGAGCCTAAGCTTCGATACCCCTGGCACGCTGGCCAAGGCCCGAAAGCTCATTTCGTTGTATGAAAAAAAAGGCGTGTCGCGGGAGCGCATTCTGATCAAAATCGCCAGCACCTGGGAAGGTATTCGGGCGGCGAACGAGTTGGAGCAAGAAGGCATTCACTGCAATCTGACGCTTCTCTTCAGCTTCGCGCAGGCAGTCGCGTGCGCGGAAGCCGGAGTCACCCTGATCTCGCCTTTCGTTGGCCGTATTTACGACTGGTATAAGAAGGAGGGAGGCGGCAAAGAAATTCCTCCGGACCAGGATCCGGGAGTTGCGTCGGTAACGCGCATCTACAACTACTACAAAAAATACGGCTACAAGACGCAAGTGATGGGTGCAAGTTTCCGCAATTTGAATCAGATTGTTCGCTTGGCCGGATGCGATCTACTGACCATCAGCCCCGAGCTTCTTGAGCAACTGGAGCAGACGGAGGGTACGCTAGAGCGGAGGCTTGACCCTGCTACAGCCAAGGCAAGCAAGGATAAACAACTGCACCTCACAGAGAAAGCTTTCCGCTGGATGCACAACGAGGACGCCATGGCAACGGAGAAGCTGGCTGAAGGCATCCGCAAATTTAACAGCGACGCTTATCACCTGGAAGAATATGCGCTCTCCCAGGTTGCCCAAAAGGTCGGGTGAGTCGAGTCCCCAGCGAAGCGTGCGGCTCGCCTAGGTCGAGCCGCACCGCATCGTTACCTATGTCCTCTGCATTTGGTTTTTAGCGGCACTGTCAGATGGAGCTTTATTGATGAACGATATTCGAGCAGTGCTTTGGGACATGGATGGAACGCTTATCGACTCAGAGGAGTTCCACTGGATTTCCTGGCGGGACACGCTCGCCGCCGAGGACATTACCATTACTCACCAACAATTTCTTTCCTCTTTCGGCCAGCGCAACGATTCCATCCTTCCTCAATGGTTGGGTACTGCTGCTACACCTGAGCGCATCGAGAAAATTGGGAATGCCAAAGAAGAGCTATACCGCCAACTGATTCGCCAGCACGGCATCTCGGCCCTGCCCGGGGTTGCGCATTGGGTGCGTCAGCTTCATGAAGATGGATGGCTTCAGGTCATCGCTTCGGCCGCGCCAAGAGCCAACATCGACGCCGTCCTGAAAGCTCTGTCGGCTACTCATATTTTCCAAGGCATCGTCTCCGCCGACGATGTACATCGGGGCAAACCGGATCCTGAAGTGTACCTCGCCGCCGCTGCTCGCGTCGGAGCCTCGCCCGACCGGTGCATCGTCGTCGAAGACGCCGTGGCCGGCGTAGAAGGAGCACGTCGGGCCGGGATGAGAAGTATCGGAGTGAGCGGCAACGGTAAGCATCTACCTGCTGATGTCGTTGTTCAGTCTCTTGAGTCACTGGATCCAGGCACATTCGAAAAGTTGTTGGAGAGCTTTCCTGCAGTGACGCGATAGGTAATCCGCTGTTTACTAATCGATGTGCGGCAGAGACTATGCCTGAAGTTCGTGTCCTTCCCCTCGTCGGCGCAAATCGTCTCTAGCTTAGCTAAAGGCTGTTGCGAAACCCCGAAGTTTAAAAATTGATGGTTTGAGCCAGTATTTTCGTGCTGAAGTGTGCTCGAGGGGCGTTGGTTGGAGTTGCCGGCTTGAGCGCTTGACCGGCAACTCGCCAAGGCCCAATTGGTGCCGATGGCTCATGCGTCTCCCGGCCGGGTGGACCACTATTTCCCGCAGTCAACCTGGAGTCGAGGACTAGAGATTGCCGAGGTCCAGCGCGAGCCCGAAATTCCATGCTTCTGACAGCCGAAACGGTGAGCACGTCGGGTGCGGGTTCTCTCCCTCGATCGAACCATAATCCCCAGCCGACAATCTGTAACTGGTGATTCAGGTCGGCGGGCTGAGTAAGGCAGAGTAACAGACACAGTAACGCCAAGCAGAGAGTTAGACGAAACCAAGACGTCATTGCGAATCGGCCTCCCGCGCACGCTGCAGATTGCGCTCCTTATTGAGTTCTGCCAGTTGGCGCAAGCATTGCTGCATTTGTTGCCAAGCGGCGACGCCTTCTCGCGTGGCCTCCTCGGCTGCTTTGGGAACATAGTAGCCCGTGGTCTTGCCTTTCTCCCCGCGGTAACTCACATTCAGATGCGGACCATGCTTGGGTCCATCGCCCTGACAATGGCAGCCCGCTCGTCCGCAGGTGCGGTAGGTTTCCGAGAGCGTTCCAAAGACAGCGATCTCGGCCAGACGTTCGATCTCGCCCAGCAGCTTGCGTCGTTGGGCTGTGCCCTCAACTGACTTGGTCATGGTCCCTCCGACGCTGTTGATAGCGAGCGATGGAAAATAGATTCTTGGTAATCACACACCAGCCCACGTGGCGCTCGAATCCCTGCCCTCCTTTATAAGTGGCTCGCGCCATCGAGAAGGGATGTTTCAGGGTGCTGATGGTAGCTTCAATCCCGGCCCGCCAGCGCAGCGCGCGGCGGAACCAGCGCTGCTTCTGCTGCTGGGCCCGCTTGGCCGAGAGCCGTCCCCGCGCCGGCAGCGCCACCTTCTTCACTCCCAGGGCTTCTGCCGCGCGCTCGTTTTGAGCACAGAAAAATCCGCGGTCGCCGGCGGCCATCTCGGGTACTCGCCCGAAGCTAGCCTGATGTTGCTCGAGCGCCGGCATCCATGAAGTGCTATCGGCCGGATTCCCGACGAGAACTTGGTAGCCGCTCACGATGCCGTTTTCCACCTCGTCAATCCGCACCAGCCTACCAAACTCGTTGGGCTTATGGGCTTTGCCTTTGCGGATGACTTCGGTGTGGGGCTCGAACAAACTCAACACTTTGTCCTCCCCGTGGCGGTCGCCGCCCAACACCCGGTTCTTGGTTTGGGTGATCACCTTCTCGACCAGAGGGAGAAAGTGCCGGAGCTGGCCGATCTGGGTTTCTACCCGCAGGAGTTTGCCCACCACTTTCAGCCGTCCCTTCCCCCAGCGTTGCACCACTTCGCTGGCCTGTCGCACCACGCCTCGAGTCAGAGCCAACAACTTCTGATAACTGTGGCGCATCCGCTTCTGGTTGGCCTCGGTCAGGGACTTGGCGGCACGGCTGATTTCCAGCAGACGATGTTTCACCGCGCGGGCGTGATGGACCACTTCCAGGGCTCCGGTCTTGCACTCGTCGGCGATGCGTTGCAAGCTGCGGCTGAGCACCCGAATGCCGTCGCCCAAAATCGAACTGTCGGTAGGATAGTGAACGTGGCTTTCCACAACCGTAGTGTCGGTGCGAATTTTTTCGCCCTGGGCTACGCCTTGCTCGCAAGCCAGGCGGACCACGCGCTGATGAATCTCGGCGGTGACGGCCGGACTGAGCAGGGCAAAGCTGCGGCTGAAGACAGTGAAATCGGGAGTGATCTCGGCATCGAAGTGGGTGAAGCGGCGGTACACCAGGTTGCTGCGCAGTTCCCGTTCCAGAGCGCGGAAGCTCCAGCCTTTCAGGTGCTTCATGACACAGCAGCGCAGCAGACGATCGGGGGCCATGCCGCGGCGACCGGTACGAGTAGAACTGGGGCTACGTTGGGTCAAACATTGGCGAACCAAGTCGACTAAGGCAGGATCGTCTAAGAGTAGATCGACGGGATCAAGCAAATCGTCTTTGAGCAGGGCGACTTGCTGGGCCAGAGGGGAGTAGAAGAGCCAGGCTTGGTGAGAGGAGGGGGCGATCATATATGTACTCGAGTATATCGAGTAAGATTTACATTGTCAAGAAAATAATCAGCGGATCAGCTTTTTGGGGGGGACCAAAATCTGCAGATCTGCCACGCCGCTACCTCAGCGACCCGCATCAATCAAGGGGTTGAGCCCTGGGTTTCGCAACGGCCTTTAGCTAGTGGACTGTCTCAGCGACAGAATCTTTGGTTGATGCCGCTTCAGGTGCATCTGCGTGCCCCTGGCGGGCCATCTCCTGAGTGAAGTTGAAATCAGTTGGCGCTACGCCAGTGATGAGTCGCGCTCCACGACTGAAAGTTATATCCTGAATGGCCCACTGAATGAAAACCAGAATCCGGCTCTGAAACTCTTCGATGTACGCGAGGTGGATAAACGCCCATACCATCCAAGCGGGCGGACCCCAAAGATGCACACCGAAGACATCGGCCACGGCAGCCGCACGTCCGATGACCGCGAGGCTGCCCTTATCAAAATACTTGAACGGCTTCTGGTTGGGTTGTCCCTTTACCTTTCTCACGATCGCCTTCGCCGCGTAGGCCCCTCCCTGCATCGCTACCTGCGCCACACCGGGCAAAGGTTTTCCTTTTGAGTCTATGGAGAGAGCGAGATCTCCAATGATATAGATGTCTGGAAAATTAGCGATTGTAAGGTCGGGGCCGACCTTGATTCTTCCGCCGTGGTCAGTTTTAGCGCCTGTGTTTTTTGCCAGCATCTTGGCCAATGGCGCCACTGTGACACCGCCAGCCCATATGACGGTTTTTGTGGAAAGGCGCTGGCTGGAACCGTTGACTTCGATGCTTACCCCGTCTCGGTCAACTGTCGTGACTCTCGCCCCCATCTTCGTTTGCACTCCCAGCTTGGCGAGCGATCGCTCGGCCTTCTGTGCCAAATCCTCGGGGAAGGTCATGAGCAGGCGCGGGGATGCATCCAACAGAGTGATCTGCGCGTCTTGCGGGTGTATGGAACGAAAATCATTCTTGAGCGTTTGCCGCGCGATCTCGCCGATCGCCCCCGCCAATTCAACGCCCGTGGGGCCTGCTCCCACGATCACGAAATTCAGCCAGGCCCGCCGCTCAGCAGGATCAGAAAGTCGTTCTGCGACTTCAAATGCGTAGAGAATCTTATGCCGAAGGGTGGTCGCTTCTTCCACACTCTTCAGCCCCGGAGCCCATTTCTGCCATTCGTCGTGTCCATAGTAAGACGTTTGCGAACCCGCAGCCACGATCAAAGAGTCATACTCGAAACTCGCACCGTCGGCGAGCAGCACGCGTTTCGCTACTGGGTCAATGTCCTCTACGTCGCCTAGCAACACGCGGGTATTTTTCTGGCGGCTCAAGACGCCGCGCAGCGGGGCAGCGACCTCGCCGGGGGAAAGCGACCCGGTGGCAACCTGATATAACAAGGGTTGAAAGAGGTGATAGTTGCGGCGGTCGATCACGGTTACATCAACCGGCGCAGATTTCAGAGTCTGAGCCGCGGACAGCCCCCCGAATCCGCCGCCTATAATAATGACCTTCGATCGCCCACTCATAATGCTTTTGCACTCCATTCCTTCTAGATTTCCGATCGACTATTCCTCGTTCGAAGTAGAACCGCAACCGATCTCGGCGCCACCGAATAACTCAGCGCTTGCAAAGGTTCGCCGCGGTCTGCGAAATCGTCAGGACTCGCCAAGGCAGTGTCCACAATTCGCGTCCACTCTTGTGCCGTTCCTTCTTGAACCCGGAACTCCAGTTTTTCCCAGTACGCGTTGATCATGACGTAAATGTCATCGTCGTTTTGAGAAGCGCCGTGCAGGCAGAGCGCCAAACTGCGGGACTCGTATGACAAGTCAGCTCTCTCGCCAGTTCCATACCAGCCGATATCTTCGCGCCAGAACCGGCTGCGGCTCAGCGAGGGATGGCTTTTGCGAAACGCAATCATGTTCTTGAAAAAACGAAAGATGTTCTGATTGGTGCGAAGCTGGCTCCAGTCCAGCCATCCTGTGATGTTGTCCTGGTTGTAGGGATTGTTGTTGCCAAACTGCGTGTTCAGGAACTCATCCCCGGCTCGGAACATTGGGGTTCCGTTCGACAGCATGAGCAGGCAAAAAAAGTTCTTCACCTGTTTGCGGCGCAACGTCAGAACATCACTGGGCACTCCTTCATCGCCTTCGTACCCGCAGTTCCAACTGTAGTTGTCGTTCATCCCGTCCTGATTATTTTGACGATTCGCCCAGTTGTGCTTTTGGTTGTAAGAGACGAGATCGTACAGAGTGAATCCGTCATGCGAAGTCACGAAGTTCACGCTCTGATACGCGTGATAAGCTTCGGCTCGGTCATCGGGAAAAAGATCGTCGCTGCCGTAGATACGCCGCATCAGGTCAGGAACCATTCCGGGATCGCTTTTGACAAAACGGCGCACGTCGTCGCGGAACCTCCCATTCCACTGGAGCCAAGTGATGCCAGGAAACCCGCGGCCAAGTTGATAAGCGCCTGTATCCCAGGGTTCCGCGATCAACCGCAGCTTGCCCAGTTCCGGATCCCCCGCAATATCAGCGAAGATGGGAGCATGCCCCCAGTTGAGAGATCCGTCGGCATTGCGGCTGAACACCGATGCCAGATCGAACCGGAATCCGTCGATATGCGTCTCGTGTTTCCAGTAGCGCAGGCTGTCCATCACCATCTTGCGCACGTGCCCCCTGCTGAAATTCAGGGTGTTACCGGTGCCAGAGTAATTTGCATAGGGATTTACCGGGTCGGACGACATCATGTAGTAGCTGGCGCTGTCAAAGCCCTTATAGCTGTAGATGGGACCTCGGTGGTCTCCTTCGCAGGTATGGTTGTAAACCACGTCAAGCACGACTCCGAAGCCTGCCTGGTGAAACGCTTTCACCATGCTTTTGAATTCGAGGTGCTGGCAGTCCGCACCGGTGCTCGCATACTGCGCATGTGGCGCAAAGAAGTTCAAAGGCATGTAGCCCCAGTAGTCACCTTCTTGAGGATCGCGCTGAAAAACGGGCATCAGCTCGACAACTGTAACCCCAAGCTCTTTTAGATATGGAATTTTTTCGACAAGTCCGGCATACGTCCCGGCACGCGCTGGATCCACACCGGAGTTAGGATTTTTCGTGAAGCCCTTTACATGAAGTTCGTAAATGATAGCCTCCGACTCGTGATGCGGCGGTTTGGTGTCACCCCAGTCAAAGATCGGACGGCCGGTGCTCAACACGCCCATGGGCGCATGCCCTGCATTCGATCCTTCTCTCATCGCCAATTGGCGGTCAAAATTGTTGGGGAAAAAGACACACTTAGCGTAAGGATCGAGCAGAACTTTTTGCGGATCAAAGCTGTGGATGTAGTAATTAGCCTGCCCCGAGACCGAGTAACCGTAATAGCGTGCATCAGCGATTTTGTTGATCGGTATCCGGCAATGCCAAATCCGGCCAGACTTGTTGCGCAAGAAGTCGAGACGGTAGGCCAGCAGAGGGTTTACCAAATCGGTGGCAGCGTAGAGCAATAGTGTGACACTTTCGGCACGCTCCGCATGGACCGCGAAGTTGAATGCCTGCTCCTCTTCAATCCAGGTAACACCAAGTGGCAGCGGCCTGCCTTCGACCTGCTCCCATGTCGGACGCTTCGACGGGTAAGACGCGGTGGTGCCGGTTTCGCGGGGCAAGTCCGCCTCAGCAAACATTACTCGATTTGAATCGCTCATTCTGCCTCGCTCGCTGAGATTTTAGGCTTTCGGATCGCCGGCGGCCGCGCGATCCGCAAAGATCGCCGCCCGAAGCCGGCAAATGCTTCCTGCCGGAATCATCAGGTCGCCTTGTCGTAAGCGAAGGAGTGCGTCCGCCTTTTCGCTGCCGGTCGCCAACCACAAAATCTTGCGAGCGCGATTGAGGATGGGATACGTCAGCGTCATTCGGCGCCTTCCCTGGTAGACACCGGTTAGAGCTACGTCCACGGCAGTCACATTAAGGACTGGATCCCCAGGCACCAACGAAGCAGTATGACCGTCGGGTCCGAGGCCCAGATGGACCAAGTCGACCGTCGGCGGCGAGGCCGCGATCTCCGCGAGAAGCGAGGCATACTGCCTAGCCGCGGCGTCCAGATCTGGCGATTCCACCGGCATGGCATGGAGCTGCTCCGGGGGAATCGGCGAGTGATCGAGCAGACTTTCTTGAAGATGGGTCAGATTTCTATCCTTGTCGCCTGGTGGTGCAACCCGCTCGTCTACTTGCACCACGTGAATGTTCTCCCACGGAAGGTCTTCTTCCGCCAGAGTGCGTAGCATGATCCAGGGCGTTCGACCGCCGCTGACAGCCATCACGAACCGGCCCCGGTCGGCAACGGCGGAACGGGCCTCTGCCGCAATGGCTTTCGCCGCCGCCTGCGCAGCACATGTTTCGTCGGCAAATACTTCAGTCTTCATCCTAAGCCTTTTCGCTGCCTACCCTCTCAAGCCGCATGAGTGGCAAGAGACGGAGCTTCGTGCACGACAATTGGGTCTTGCCAGCCTCCCGGTGGAGTTACGCGTTCGACTTCACTAGGGCCCCACGAATTAGGGGCATACTGAAACACTGGCGTTTTCTTTGTTAATACCGGTTCCACAATGCGCCACGCTTCTTCGACGTAGTCCTCACGCGCAAACAACGTGCTGTCTCCAGCCATTGCTGCCCCGAGCACTCGCTCGTAAGCATCCATCTCCTCCGCGCGGGGAGAATGGCTGGCCACCATTTCCCCGTCTTGGAGAGACATCCCTTCGGCGTCCGGAGCCAACGCCATCATTCCCATTGCGATCGTGACTTCTGGACTAAGGCGCATTCGCAGATGATTCTCAACCAGAGCGGAATCGGGGACGAGCGATGGAGGCTTGCGAAACTTGGCAACAATTTCCGTGCAGGTCGTGGGCAGACATTTGCCCGCCCGGATGTAGAAAGGAACTCCTTTCCAACGCCAGGAGTTAATTTCCAACTTCAAAACTGCGAAGGTTTCTGTCTGCGAATTGTTGGCAACGCCTTTTTCATCGAGGTAGCCCTCGAACTGGCCACGCACCAGATTCTTTTCCTCAATTGCCGGAATCCCCTTCAATACCTTCACCTTCTCGTCGCGCAAAGACTCGCTATCAAGTCGGACGGTCGGCTCCATCACCAGATTGGACAACACTTGGAACAGGTGGTTCTGCACCACATCACGGACGGTGCCTGTTTGATCGTAAAAACCCCCTCGGCCCTGTACGCCGAAATCCTCAGCCATGGTGACCTGCACGCTTTCGATGTAGGTGCGGTTCCAGAAGGCTTCCACGAAGGTGTTGGCGAAGCGGAAAGCGAGCAGGTTGTTTACCGGCCGCTTGCCAAGGTAGTGGTCAATTCGGAAGATGTCTGCTTCGTCGAAAACGCTGAGCAGAACTTTGTTCAGCTCCCGCGCACTCGCGAGGTCATGCCCGAACGGCTTTTCAACGATGACGCGCGCCCCATTTGAGGAATTCGATTTCGCCAGCTGTTCGACGACAGTTTCAAACAGAACCGGCGGAATTGCCAGGTAATGCGCTGGGTTGTGCGCGTCTTTTAGCTCTCGGCGAAGGGCCTTGAATGTTTCTGGGTCCTGATAGTCGCCGTCGACGTAACGAAGCAAGCTGGCGAGCTTCTCAAACGCGGCTGGATCGACCCCGCCATGCTTCTCGAGGCTATCGTGCGCACGCGCCTTGAGCTGCTCGAGCGTCCAGCCAGCTTTGGCGACACCAACGACCGGAACATTAAGGTGACCGCGCTTCAGCATCGCCTGTAGCGCAGGAAATATCTTTTTGTAAGCCAGGTCTCCGGTTGCACCAAAGAACACTAGCGCGTCGGAATGAGGATTGGTCACATTCATCTCCTTAAGCCACTCTTGGCTTATCTTCAGATTTTTCCAGGTGTCCGCCGAATTCAAAACGCATTGCGGACAGCAACTTGTCTGCGAAGTCAGCCTCGCCCCGCGAGCTGAACCTCTCGTAGAGGGCTGAGGTTAGAACCGGCGCGGGTACCGCTTCGTCGATCGCCGCTTTGATCGTCCATCGACCTTCGCCCGAGTCAGAGACGCGACCGGCAAACTTCGAGAGATTCGCATCCTGCACGAGTGCGTTAGCTGTCAGATCCAGCAACCAAGAGGCAATCACGCTTCCGCGCCGCCATACTTCGGCAACGTCCAGCAGGTTCAGATCGTACTGATACTCCTCCGGATTCCGTAACGGCGTGGTTTCGGCATCGACGGTAGCTTTTCCGCGTTTGCCGACGTTGGCAGAGCGGAGGATTCCTAAGCCCTCGGCGTATGCCGCCATGATTCCGTATTCGATGCCGTTGTGAACCATCTTGACGAAATGACCAGCACCGTTTGGACCACAATGCAGATAACCCTGCTCGGCGGTGCCGCCGATCTTTTCTCGGCCAGACGTGCGCGGTATGTCGCCAATACCCGGCGCGAGTGCCGAAAAAATCGGATCCAGACGCTGGACGACATCCTTTTCTCCCCCAATCATCATGCAGTAGCCGCGGTCCAGGCCCCAGACGCCTCCGCTGGTCCCGACATCGACATAATGGAATTTGGGGCTGAGTTCCTTCGCCCGGCGAATGTCATCGATGTAATAGGAATTGCCACCGTCGATGAGGATGTCGCCAGCGTCAAGATGAGGCAGTAACTCAGCGATCGTTTGGTCGACGACCGCGGCCGGGACCATGAGCCAGATCGCCCGCGGTTTCTCAAGCTTTTTCACAAATTCTGCCAGGGACGCAGAGCCGATCGCCCGCTCCTTGACCAACTCGCTGACCGCCTGTGGGGACCTGTCGAACACAACACAGTTGTGTCCTTTATTAATAAGGCGCCGCACCATGTTGGCGCCCATTCTTCCAAGACCTATCATTCCAAGTTGCATCTCTATCTCCTCGTAAAAATTATTTCTTAAGTCTGTAAGACGCCGGGGTGATGGGCAATGCTGGCGTACAGCTGGCCCATGGCAGAGGCCACTCCCGCTTTGTTACCGAAGATCGACGACCCGGCGACAAAGACATCGGCTCCGGCTTCGGCAGCCAATGGTCCAGTCTGTTCGTCGACGCCTCCGTCCACCTCGACCTCGCAGTTGAGTTTCATTCGTTCGATCATCTGACGAACGCGCTGAATTTTGGGCAACGTACTATGGATGAAATGCTGATGTCCAAACCCAGGATTGACAGTCATCACCAGCACCAAATCAAGATCAGGTAGTATTTCTTCCAACACCGCGGCTGGGGTTGCGGGATTGATGGCCACGCCCGCTCGCTTTCCCAGCTCTTTGATCCGATGGACGGTGCGATGCAAGTTGTTGTTGCCTTCCCAGTGAACAAGAAACGAATCGGAGCCAGCCGCGACAAATTCGTCGAAGAAAAAGTCCGGATCCGAAATCATCAGGTGTGTCTCGAGCGGAAGCCGGGTGACACGCCTTAAGGATTGAACGATCGGCGCTCCCATCGAGAGGTTGGGCACAAAGTGGCCGTCCATCACGTCAACATGAATTCTGTCAGCGCCGGCCTTCTCTGCCTCCGCGACCTGTTCACCCAGGCGAG
This sequence comes from uncultured Acidobacteriota bacterium, assembly GCA_963838905.1. Classification (GTDB taxonomy): domain Bacteria; phylum Acidobacteriota; class Terriglobia; order Terriglobales; family Acidobacteriaceae; genus JABDBE01. Next base: position 383,939 of record CAWITE010000006.1, on the reverse strand, counting down.
CGAAGTCTGCCGCCAAGACGGAGGGAGCAAGTTTGACTGCATCGTTTTGCATCGTGCCGAGTTCTCTCTTTCTATGACACTGCCGCGGGCGTCTGAGTTCGGGCCTTTTCGAAAATGTCCACAAACTCGCGATACAGAGCGGCGATCTGCCCAGCGGCGGCAGCGCGCGTGATCTTATTGGCGCGCATATTAATCAGGGGATTCCAGAAACTGGTCCGGCCCACCGCGAAGCCAATGAAACCATCCACGGCTGCTGCGGTGCTGAGCCACTCTCGGACTTTCTGGTCGTTCTCGCCGCGGCCCAGAATGATGCAACCAACATTTTTGCGTCCACCACGACGTGCGGCTGCGACAACTTTCTCGCAGTCTCCTCGGCGGTCGAGTCCCTCGATCTTCCATACGTCCGGCTCGACTTGCGCATCCTGGAGTTGCTCGATGGTCGCCACCATCAAGCGTGGGCGGACTTCCAGATCGTAGGCCTTCTTGTCGCCTTTGACCTGATCGAGCTGCGACTTCTCCGCTGGCACCAGCAACTCGAACATGAACTTGCTGCGACCGGCTGTGTGCAGGTAATCGGAGAGCCTTTTCAGGCGGGCTGCCTGCCGCCGGTTTAGAACGCGGTCTCCCTCCGGGTTATAGCGCACCAGCACCTTGCAGAAAGTAGGGTGAAAAGCCTCGATGTGTTTAGCGAAGTTCTCACCGTACTCGAAATCGAACTCCTCCTGTCCGCTTTTCTCGGCTGGGCAAGCGGTCGTGTAGCCGTTCGCCGCAGCGTCGTGGAGAATGGCTGCACCGAACTGCTCATCAACCAGGATTCCAGCTTTTCCCTTGGGCACGCCCGCTTGCAGCGCGGACTTGAAGCCGTCGTAGATGACTTGCTTTGTGGAGGCGATCTCTGCCGTTTGACTCGGGCTAAGCGTGCCGGTCCAGCCAAACATCTTGGTCTGGAACGATCCCCGGTGGTCGAAAGGCAGGATATATAAAGGTTCATTAAAGCCGATCATTGTTTCTCCTTAAGTTTGCGATACCGACGGATTAAGGTGTTGGTTGAACTGTCGTGGTTGAGCACAGGTTCAGCGCTGTTCTCGAGTTCTGGGATAATTCGCTGCGCCAGTACCTTACCAAGCTCAACGCCCCACTGGTCGAACGAATCGATGTTCCAGATTGTGCCCTGTGTGAACACGGAGTGTTCATACAGCGCCACAAGTTTGCCCAGAGTTTCCGGCGTGAGTCGATCTGCGAGAATCGTGTTTGACGGGCGGTTGCCTTCGAAAACCCGATGCGGAACCAGCCAATCCGGTGTTCCTTCGGCCTTCACTTGTTCGGGGGTCTTGCCGAATGCAAGCGCTTCCGTCTGAGCGAAAACGTTGGCCAGCAGCATGTCATGGTGCCGGCCAACCGGGTTGAGCGGCTGCGCGAAAGCAATGAAGTCACAGGGGATCAGCCGGGTTCCCTGGTGAATCAATTGGTAGAACGAGTGCTGGCCGTTGGTCCCAGGTTCTCCCCAGTAAATCGGGCCGGTGTCGTGAGCCACCTTTTTTCCCGCGAGAGTGACGTGTTTCCCATTGCTCTCCATGGTCAACTGCTGCAGATATGCGGGGAACCGCTTCAGATATTGCTCATACGGCAACACCGCCACGGTTTGCGCATCGAAGAAATCGTTGTACCAAATTGCCAGCAGGCCCATGAGCACCGGCAGGTTCTGCTCGAATGGTGCGGTGCGGAAGTGCTCATCCATCTGATGAAAACCATCCAGCATGGCGCGGAAGTTTTGTGGGCCGATGGCAATCATGGTCGAAAGGCCGATTGCCGAATCCATGGAATAGCGCCCGCCAACCCAGTCCCAGAAACCAAACATGTTGGCGGTATCGATTCCGAACTTCGCCACTTCTGCAGCATTGGTGGAGACCGCAACAAAATGCTTTGCAACCGAGCTTTCATCTCCTGCAAAGCCCGCAACCGACCAGGCGCGAGCTGAGTGGGCGTTGGTCATGGTCTCGAGCGTAGTAAAAGTCTTGGAAGACACGATGAACATTGTTTCCGACGGATCGAGATCCCGTACCGCTTCCGCGAAATCGGTCCCGTCCACGTTGGAAACGAAGCGGAAGGTCATGGAACGCTCGCTGTAGTAGCGGAGTGCTTCATGGGCCATGACCGGCCCGAGATCGGAGCCGCCAATTCCGATGTTGATGACGTTGCGAATGCGTTTTCCAGTGTGGCCCTTCCATTCGCCATTGCGCACGCGATCTGAGAAGCCTGCCATTTTGTCGAGCACTGCATGGACTTCGGGCACGACGTTCTTCCCGTCCACAAGAATGGAAGCACCCTTCGGAGCGCGCAGGGCCGTATGCAGAACCGCCCGCTGCTCAGTGATATTGATCTTTTCCCCGCGGAACATCGCATCGATTCGTGCCCGCAACCCAGACTCATCGGCCAGCTGAAGCAGCAGCTCTGATGGTCTCGTCGGTAATGCGATTCTTGGAATAGTCGAGGTACAACCCCACAGCCTCCGCCGTCAGACGCGTGCCTCGCTTGGGATCATCCGCAAACAGCTGTCGGAGGTGTAAATCGCGGACTTCCTTATGATGAGAACTGAGATCCTTCCATGCCCGGCGCTTCAACGCTGGGCGCTTTGTTATTGCTTCTGCTCGTGCTGCCATATTCGCTTTCCTTTCCGGACTTCTGAGTATTTAGAGTCAAACTAACGGGAATAGGAGTCATCGATCGCGGCTCATTCACCTTCTCCCATAAACGAAAGCCCCCTACAAATGCATTGCGGTTGTCGCCAGCCCGGCATTTTGGAGGCAAGCTCTTCAAGTTCCTTGGCATTGCCACCTCCCAGAACCACTTCGTCGGGTTCGAGCGCGGCCGTGAGCCGGATGACCACATCCGCGACATGCTGGCGCCACCTCTTCTTTCCTTGCCTTAGTAAAGCCTCGTTGCCAACGTAGCTTTCATAAGTCCCTTTTTTGTAAGGGAGATGACCGAGTTCCATGGGCTCCACGATGCCGTCGACTACCAAGGCCGAACCGAGGCCGGTTCCTAATCCCAGAAACAGCATCTTTCCTGTTCGGTAGCTGCCGAGGGCTTGCATGGCCGCGTCATTCACCACCTTTACGGGACAGCCGAAAGCGGATCCGAAGTTAAAGCCAACCCAACCCGCTCCCAGATTGCGCGGTTCCGCCACCGGATGGTTTCGCAGCACCGGACCGGGAAAACCAATCGAGACGGCCTCGTACCGCCAATCACCGGCAACCTTCTTCACTCCTGCGACCATTTGTCTTGCCGTTAGCGTAGGCCCGGATAAAAATTTCCGTGGCTCCCTCTCGCCGCTGACGAGCACCTTTACATGTGTCCCGCCCACATCAATGACCAACACATTCATGAGACTTCCATAGCGAACAAGTGTCCTGGCAACGAAGTTTTCTTTTAGCTGAAGGCATGCTCCGGAATCGAATTCTCCAGCCCGCATACAGCGGCACCCGCCAGGCCGGCTGGAGTGACGATGACATGGACTGGGATGCGCTCCATCAGATCTGCAAAACGTCCTTTGCGGTTGAAACACCGCATGAAGGCTGGGAGCTCAATCGCGCGCAGGGTGTGCGTCGCTACCCCCCCCGATACGTAAACCCCGCCTGTTGCCAGAAACTTCACCGCGACATTGCCCGCCTCGCTTGCCAAGATCGAAACAAAGAGTTCGATGGTTGCCGCACACAACTTGCTGCGGCTGGCCGGATCAACTCCCTGCTCGATGATCACGAACGAGGGATCGCTTGCGGCTGCGACGAGCGCAGCAACTTCGGGATCTTCTGGCATTCCTTCCACGTCACGAAGGTATCGGTAGATATTTGGAATTCCAATTCCCGAACAGACATGCTCGAAGCTCACGTGATCGAACTTCTCGAGCATGTGTTGAAGCAAGCGGATTTGCCTCGCGTCCGTTGGTGCAAAGTCCGAATGACCTCCTTCAGAACTGTGTGCCAAATACCGTGATCCATCCCACGTAAGGAATGACTCACCCAACCCGGTACCGGGCGCAATGACGGCAATGGCTCCCTTGGAAACAGGTACGCCGGCATTAATTGTGTGGACGTCGCTTGGCCTGAGGATTGGAACTGCACGGGCAATCGCTTCGAGGTCATTGATGAGACGAACTGACTGGAGGTTAATATTCAGTTCTTGGGCGAGAGACGTTTCTTGAACCACCCAAGGCAAGTTCGTGGTCTTCACTCGCCCGCCAATCACTGGTCCAGCTACAGCAAAACAGGCTCGGTCGACCGGCTTTTTCGCCTTTGCCAGAAACTCCTTCACGATGTTTTGCAAGCTGGGGTAGTCGGCACTATGAAACGTTCCTTCTGCCAGTGGCGCATGAGGCCCGCGTTCGTTCGAGAAGATCGCCAACGCCGTCTTTGTACCGCCAATGTCTCCTGCAATCAGCATTGCTATGCTCCCAGTAGTTTTCTTAACCCGTTACGTACCGTTCACTGTTTGGTTTCGAACCACTTAGCCCGTAGAACAAGATGTACAGGTAACACATCACAGGCAGGACAAACGCATGGTGAAGCCCGACGCGATCCGCAATAACCCCTTGGATCACGGGCAATATTGCGCCGCCCACAATCGCCATGTTTAGCAGACCGGACCCGCTACCAGTTAGCGGCCCAAGTTCTGCGACACCCAAGCTGAAGATGGTGGGAAACATAATCGAGTTGAAGAATCCAACTGCGAGGATCGTCCACATTGCCGTGTGTCCGCCGAGTACCATGGAAGCGGCGACCAGAGTTGCGGCGACAAATCGCGAATACGGCAAGTAACCTTCCGGGTTTGAACCGACGCAGGAGTCCCGCACCAAGGAAACGTCCGACCATGGAGCCTCCCCAGTAGAAGGAAACGTACCCTGCCGCGGTCTTGGCTGAAAGACTTGCTATATCAGGCAAGCCGAAATAGTTGACGAGAAAGCTTCCAATCGAAACTTCCGCACCTACATAAGTGAAGATGCCAATCGCGCCTAAAAGGAGATTGGGATGTTTCCAAATTGAATCGCTAACTTTGTCGCGCAAGCGGTATTCCCCAGCCTCTACTTTCGGCAGATTGAAGCTTCCGATCATGATTGCCAGCAGCACCAACAGCACGCCGATGACGGCATATGGCATCTTGACGCTGGCTGCCTCTTGCACGCGGTAAGCGTGAAGAGCCGCCGGCGAGAGCTTCCTCAACTGCTCCATCGCCAATGGCGCCGCGGCCAGAATCAGCAGCCCTCCGACTTTTGGAGCCAAGGTCGTGCCGAGTGAGTTGAACGCCTGTGTCAAATCCAGTCGACTTGAGGCCGTTTCAGGTGTGCCCAGCAGATCCACATAAGGATTGGCAGACACCTGGAGGCCCGTGATCCCCGCAGCGAGAACAAGAAGCGCGGTTAAGAACAGCGGGTACGAAGCAGCGGATGCCGCGGGCAAGAAAAGGAATGAAGCAAATGCCATGGTAAATAGTCCGATAACCATCGTTCTCTGGTAACCCACCGTGTTCACAACCTTTGACCACGGCACTGAGAACAAGAAGTACGCAGAGAAAAAGGCAAACTGGACCAGCATCACACGCGCATAGCTGAGATCGAAGATTGCCTTCAGGTGCGGCACCAAAATGTCATTCAGGCAGGTCAGAAATCCCCACATGAAGAAGAGCGTCGTGACCACAGCCAGCGGCCGCGAGTAATTCGGGGCCGCGGCCGCTGCTGGAACACCCTGCGGCCCCGGACGACTAGGCATTTCTCGAGTTGCCATGTTTCTCTCCGCGAACTTCGCTTGCAGCGCTGCTGCTAGTCTAGTGTATCGTAAATAACTTTACAGACTATCCCTTCTTTTTTCTGCCCCGGGGCAGGGTGGACCCGGGTTCGATCTGCTCCAGCTTGACCCGCGCCCGATCGATTTTCTTCATGATGCCCTCGACGGTGGCCGTCCAGATGAAGGGTTTCGGATGTTCGTTCCAGCTTCGCATGAATTCCTCGATTGCCAGTTTTAAGTCCGGCACACTTACGAAGCTGGCGCGCTTGATCGCTTTGTTGCTCAATTCTCCAAACCAACGCTCCACCAAGTTCAGCCAACTGGAACTGGTCGGAATGAAGTGGCACACAAACCGTGGATGCTTCTTCAGCCACGCTTGTACGTGCGGCTCTTTGTGTGTGCCGTAGTTGTCCATCACCAAGTGCAATTCAATCTGCGGGGGAAACTCCCCGTCCAAGCGGCGCAGAAATCTCAGCCACTCCTGGTGGCGATGCCGGGCGTGACATTCACCGATCACCTTGCCGTCCAACACGTTGAGTGCCGCAAACAGCGTGGTGGTGCCATTGCGTTTGTAGTCGTGCGTCATCGTACCGCACCGGCCTTTTTTCAGGGGCAGGCCCGGCTGCGTGCGATCCAGCGCCTGAATTTGGCTCTTTTCATCCAAACACAGCACCAGCGCCTTGTGCGGCGGGTTCAAATACAACCCCACCACATCGGTCAGCTTCTCCAAGAATTTCCGATCCCGCGACAGCTTGAAGGTGCGGCTCAGGTGCGGCTTGAGATTGTGCAGTTGCCACAAGCGGTTCACCGTACTACTGCTGACCTGTTGCGCCTGCGCCATGAGTCGGCAACTCCAATGGGTCATCCCCGGGGGCTTACTCTGCAAGGTCGCTTGGATGATCCGCTCCCGCGTGGCCTGATCGTACTGCGGCTTGCGCCCGCGTCCGGGAGCGATCTGCCAAACCTCCCCGATGCCTTGCTCGCGCACCCGCTTGCGCCACAGCAGTACGGTGGGGCGGCTCACGCCGAGTTTCTCGGCGATCGCCACGTTCTGCTCACCCGCCACGGCACCCAAGATAATCCGGCAGCGCAGGGCCACCTGTTGTGGAGTCCCGTGGGCGGATTCCCATTGTTCCAGCTGCGACCGTTCCGCCGCTTGCAAATTGATCGCCAAGCTTGTATTCGGCATGTGCGAGATCATAGCAATTGCGGCAGAGTCTGTAAAGTTATTTAAGATACACTAGACTAGAACCCTGTTGGTACTCGTTATAAGTTTGTCGGCTCGAGAGGGGAGACCGGCAGATCACCACCAATGCTCCGCTTGTAATCCATAGGTGAAACCGTTGGTCTTATTGGCAAAGGGAACGCCTCCAACAAAACCACGCAGGCCGTCTGACCAATCGCCATAGGTCAGGAAGGCGCGCAGCGCCGGCCGGCTGAAGAACTTGTCCCCAGACTTGAGTTCCGGCGAAATAGTAAATTTGCGCAGCCATCCGTCATATCCGCCGCTTCGGCTGTGCGTGTGATCAAACCCTCCTTCGAATGCCAAGGCAACGTGCTTGGTAAAGAAAATCTCCGGCCTGGCGCCGAATGAAACCCACTGATCCCAGCCGTGTAGCGGGTTCCCATCTTTGGTCCGCTGGTAGACAAAGATGGGCATGATGGCAAACCTGTCGTTGGTCTGAATGAGGACTTGTTCGGTCGCCAACAGTTGAGCAGAGCTGTTCAGATAAAGATTCGGGTTGGCAACGACGGTGCCGCTCCCATTAGAGCTGAAATTGCTGGCCGCTCCCGTACCGTATTGAATAGAAAATGCGTGGAAACCGCTGTGCCATTCAAGACGCTGATGGCGCAGCCCGAAAGCGTATCCATTGCTAGTGGGGAGGACGGTCTGCGTAGACTGCACGATCCCACCCTTTTCTCTGGCAAAATCAAACCAACCGGCCCACAGTCCTAGAGGACCCTTGAGATCGTAGAAACGTACATCGATGTTGCTCTTAGCGAGATTGCCGTTCTGGGTCTCGAGATCCGGTCGGGCACCGGCCAAGAAGGCGACAGCCATTTTGCCGATACCCAGGTCCCAATCCTCCACTCCGCCACCATAGCCGCTCAGGTCTAGCGGGTAGAAATCGTCAATGTCGATATGCTGTCGGCGATAGTATCTTTCTCCCGCCCAGAACTTCGCATTCGGCTGGCTATCCAGCAAGTTTCCCATCTGGACGAAGGCTTCACGAAATCGAAACTCATCGTTGCCTACACCGTTCGGAAAGTTTGTGTAACTTTGCGAGTTTGTTGTATTGGCCTCGATCATGAACTCGGTTCTCATCCACGCCTTGTCGGAGTCGTGTTCCGGGTTGATCCAGTTGTTGACGAAGATCAATTCGCCGTAAGTCTCGGCTTCGTTGCCGAGGCGGTACTTGGCTTCTGCGCCCGGCGCTTGAAATGCAACTTGTTCTCCACCTTCGCTGTTCAGACCGTAACCGGAACGGAAGTAGCCGTGAAATTCAAAGGCGCCTACTTGTTGCTGCAGCTGAGCGATTTTTTGGTCTGCTTCCTGCAGTTGGTCATAGGTCGGCTCCGAGGACACGTCGCCCTGAAACTTCGCTCCAACCTGATCAGACTGTCCCACAAAAGACTTTCCCGTCTGCTCCGCCGCTAGCTGTGCGGAGGAAACCGTTCCCTGTTTCCCCTTGCTTTCCTTCTCTTCCTTGATCTGCTGTTCAAGGGCGGCAATCCGTTGTTCCAGGTCATGAGTGGTCGTATCGTACTGTTGTTTCAATTGTTGTAGCTGTTGCTCCAGGTTATCCGGCTGCTGGCCTTTAGCGGGCAGGGTGCAGACAGCAGTCGCCGCCATACAGCCGATGGCCCACCCAAGAAGCCGTTTTCGATGAGCATGAAGTCCGGTGACCAATAACTTGATCTCTGCTCTCGCCTGCCACACGTTCTTGCTTGCGAACGGAAAATGGTCAGCCATACTCAGCCACCCTTACCCAAGCATTCGCGATTCCATCCGTACGGCACCACGCGCCAGGGCTTCCGCGTCGGTAGCACATGCACTTACAGACTTGTCATCGATAGCGCCCTACGCGGCGATCAAAATAAACTCGAGATAACTGTCAAGGATTTGGCAAATGACAGTCGCGAGTCTGATCTTGAAAGATCACGCAAGGTGCAGCTTGTGAGTTGCCAAGGGCGTTCCGAACAAACGGTGCTCGAAATGCTGGAGTCTTTTGCGTCACGCGAAGATAACTTCACGTACTTTTGTAGACAGGGGTAGACACTTGCAAATCGGTGAAGGTGCTCGCGTAACGCTGCCCGTCGCAAGCATTCTGCTCGGATTCTTGTTCGCCGGATTTTGGTGGACCCTTAATCGGGAACTTACCTTCAAGGTGGAAGAGCGCAATTCTGTTCTGGTTCCCTCATGGTTTGCGATGGCGTCGTCTTACTGACAACTGCGCCAAGGAGCGAGCCAACGCCGCATTCACCGATGCGACCTCCTGTGAAGATAGCTTTTCGCGAAGCCGTGCTGCAGCGCGTTGGCGGGCTTCTTCCGCTTTTGCTTCGTCAATGTTCTCGGCAGGAACCGCCATGTCCGTAACTATAGCCACGCGGTCATTGGTGATTTCAACCAAACCCTCCCCAACCGCCAGGAAACTGTCGTGCCCGCCCTTTTGCACAATTAATTCCCCAGGCACCAATTGTGTCATCAGCCGGACATGTTGAGGATAAATCCCCATCTGCCCTTCCATCCCAGGCAGCGTAACCATCTCCACGTCTTCGGAATAAACCGTGGCATCCGGCGTCACAATTTCAAGTTTTAGAGTGTTAGCCAAGTTCGACTCTCCGACTGATTGGGTCTTCGGACCTTCAGGTTCAACCCTTTGTCACTTCTTCAATTGCACCTTTCATGTAGAAGTTCCCTTCCGGCACATCGTCGTGTTTTCCATCCAGGATCTCCTTAAAACCGCGAACCGTTTCAGCCACAGGCACCTGTTTCCCCTCGCGGCCGGTAAATGCCTGTGCGACGCTGAACGGCTGGCTCAGAAAACGCTGAATTTTGCGCGCACGCAGCACGGTTAACTTGTCTTCCGGGGAGAGTTCATCCATACCCAGAATCGCGATGATGTCCTGCAGGTCTTTGTAGCGCTGGAGCACCTTCTGCACTCCGCGTGCCGTATCGTAGTGTTCCTGACCCACGATTTCCGGCGCCAGGGCGCGAGACGTCGAAGCCAGTGGATCCACAGCAGGATAAATTCCGAGCTCCGCAATGGCGCGATCCAGCACGATAGTCGCGTCGAGGTGTGCGAAGGTTGTGGCTGGCGCGGGGTCGGTCAGGTCGTCAGCGGGAACATACACAGCCTGAAATGATGTGATCGATCCTTTCTTCGTCGAAGTGATCCGCTCCTGCAACGCTCCCATCTCAGCCGCGAGGGTAGGCTGATAACCCACGGCGCTGGCTGTGCGGCCGAGCAAGGCCGAAACCTCGGAACCCGCCTGGGAGAATCGAAAGATATTGTCAATGAAGAGCAGCACATCCTGATTCTTTTCGTCGCGGAAGTATTCCGTAATTGCGAGGCCGGAAAGAACCACGCGGAGACGCGCGCCCGGCGGTTCGTTCATCTGGCCGTATACCAGCGCGATTTTGGACTCACCAAGATTCTCCTGATTAATGACTCCGGCCTCGGACATATCGTGGTAAAGATCGTTTCCTTCGCGGGTGCGCTCGCCGACTCCGGCGAAAACTGAAACGCCGCCATGGAGTTTCGCGACGTTGTGAATCAGCTCCATGATTACGACCGTCTTGCCCACTCCGGCGCCACCGAACGCGCCCACCTTGCCGCCTTTCAAGAACGGACAGATTAAATCGATGACTTTGATCCCGGTAGGGAGCACTTGGGGAGAAGTCGATTGATCTACCAGCGGTGGTGGCGTGCGGTGGATGGGATAGCGCTTTTCCGCCTTGACCGGTCCGCGTTCATCCACCGGGTTTCCCGTGACATCGAATATCCGGCCCATCACACCTTCACCCACTGGCACAGTTATCGGCTCACCACTGTCGGTAACCTCGAAGCCGCGTTTGAGTCCCTCGGTCGCGGCCATGGAGATTGCTCTGACCAATTTATCCCCGAGATGTTGCTGCACTTCCAGGGTGACCTTAGCGGGCTGGTTCTGAACCTTGTATTCGACAGTCAACGCGTTATAAATCCCGGGAAGCCCCGCGGGAAACTCAACATCTACCACCGGGCCGGTAACCTTTACGATCTTGCCTTTGTTCATATTCATATCCATCCGCAACAGCGGTAAGTTTTTCTCACTCAGACTGGCCGCCGGCAATTTCCAGCAACTCCTTTGTGATATTGCCCTGCCGCTGCTTGTTGTATTCGAGAGACAAGTCTTTGATCAGGCGCTCGGCACTATCGGTGGCGTTCTTCATCGACACCATGCGCGCGCTTTGCTCGCTGGCTTTGGCATTTAGCAAGACCTGATAGATATAGAAATTGAGATAGTGCGAGAGCAGATATCCGACAACCGTCTCCGGATTCGGCTCAAACAGGGACTCGCTGTCGTCTATTTTGAGCTCCTCTTCGGATTCCATACCCGGAATCTTCAGCTCCCTGATTTCGCCCACGGGAAGAAGGTCGATGGCCAGCGGCTCCTGCGTAAGGGTGTTGACGAATCGTGTGAAGACGATCTGGACCTGGTCCACTTCTTTCTTCAAAAAGAGGTCACGGGCGAAAGACGCAATCGCAGAAGCTTCAGAAAAGCGAGGCGTGTCGGCATATCCAAATTCGGCGGCATGCCTAAGGCCACTGCGAGCCACGAACTGTGCGGCTTTGCGTCCGGCTGTAACGAAGACCGTTGATCGAGGATCGAACTGAGCGGCCACGCGGAACAGGTTGGTGTTCAGTGCCCCGCACAAGCCCTTATCGGCACCGATCAGGATGACCGCCCGGTTGCGGTCGGGACGGACTTCCAACAAGGGATGGCTGAACTCGCCCATCCGAGTCGTGGCTTCACGTTGGATGCGGTACAACAAGTAGCCAAAAGGCCGGCCAGCGCGGGCGGCTTCCTGAGCCTTGCGCATTTTTGATGCCGCCACCATCTGCATCGCTTTGGTAATCTGCGCCGTGCTGCCGATGGAGCGGATCCGGCGGCGTAAGTCGCGAGTACTATGCATTGTCAACAGTCCGAATGTTCATTTCCATGTTTGTTTGAACTCGTCCGCGACGGCTTTCAGCTCCGCCAGCAATGCGGTGCTGAGTCCTTTTTCATTGTCGATTTTCGGGAGCAGTTCAGCTCTCCGCGTGGTCAAGTAGTCAGTCAGCTTATTCTGGAATTCCTTGACCCGATTTGTTGGCACATCATCCACATAGCCGTTTTGAACCGCCCAAATCACAGCCACCTGAACCTCGACAGGAATCGGGCTGTACTCGGGCTGCTTGAAGATCTCGACAATGCGCTTGCCGGCATCAATCTTGGCTTGCGTCTTGGTGTCCAGTTCCGAACCGAACTGGGCAAAGGCTGCTAGCTCGCGGAATTGGGCGAGGTCACCCTTGAGTTCGCCGGCAACCTGTTTCATGGCTTTGAGCTGCGCCTCGGAACCAACCCGGGAAACAGACAAGCCTACATTGATCGCCGGCCGCACGCCCTGATAGAACAAGTCCGTCTCCAAGTAGATCTGGCCGTCCGTAATTGAGATGACGTTGGTTGGTATGTAAGCGGATACGTCTCCAGCCTGCGTTTCAATAATGGGCAGAGCGGTTAGCGATCCGTTGCCATACTTTTCGCCGACGCGCGCCGCGCGTTCCAGCAAGCGGCTGTGGAGATAGAACACATCGCCCGGATACGCTTCCCGGCCCGAAGGCCGCTTTAATATCAGAGATACCTGCCTGTATGCCACTGCATGCTTGGACAAGTCGTCAAAGACGATCAGCGCGTCCATGCCATTGTCCATGAACCACTCGCCCATGGCCGCTCCAGCGAATGGAGCCAAGTACTGATTCGTAGCCGAATCTGCAGCGGGAGATGCAACGATGATCGTGTAAGGCATCGCCCCGGCTTCCTCGAGTACGGCGATGGTGCGAGCGATACTCGACTGCTTCTGCCCAATCGCTACGTAAATGGAATACAGCGGGCGGAATGTCTTGTCGTTAGCTGCTTCAGCGGCTTTGTTGAGACGGGCCTGGTTGATGATGGTATCGATACAGATGGTTGTCTTGCCGGTTGACCGGTCGCCGATGATCAATTCCCGCTGTCCCCGGCCAATCGGAATCATTGAGTCGATTGCCATGATGCCCGTTTGTACCGGCTGGCTGACGGGGCGGCGGCGGATGATGCCCGGAGCCATTTTCTCGACTGGATAGGCAACATCGCTCCGGATGGGGCCCTTGCCGTCCACTGGCTCTCCCAGCATATTTACGACGCGCCCCAATAGTCCCTTGCCGACAGGCACCTGCAGCAACTTACCCGTGGTGCGTACCTCGTCCCCTTCTTGGAGCCGGGTGTAATCTCCCAAAATCACCACGCCAACTTCGGTCTCATCGAGATCCAAAGCCAAGCCGGTGATGCCGTGGCCGAGGTCAAGCATTTCGTTGAGCATCGCGTCACTGAGGCCTTCCACTCTGGCGACACCGTCGCCGACTTCGCGAATAACGCCCACGTTGTGCCTTGCAGCCGTGGCCTTAGCTCCCGTAATTTGAGCTTCAATTTCCTGTAAGAGGTCAGCCATAATTCCTTTCGCCCCGATCAAAGCGATCTCAAGCTTGCAAGAGCGTCAAATTCCGTTCAAAAAACTTCTCTCCACAGCGGCCAATCCGGATCGCACGCTTCCGTCATAGACATCACTGCCTGCCTGGATGCGCATTCCTCCGATCAACCCCGGATTAAGAACAAACGAAGTGTTCAACCCCGGCCCATACAGGCGCTCGAGATTCGCCAGGACACTCGCCTGCAACTCTGCCGGCAACGCAGTGGCGCTGGCGACTTCGGCCGCGTGGCGAGAGCGTTCCAGTCTCACCAGACGCCGAAACAAAGACAGCAGAGTAAAAGCGCCACGGCGCTTGGCTTCGACGACTTTTTCTACCGCTTGACGAACCCTGTCCTCGTCCAGCAATCCTTCAACCAAGCACAAGCGAAATAGCTGCTTGGCTTCACGGCGGAGTTGTTTAGCGCTTTGCATTCTGGTCTTCTTCTGTGCGTTTTGCTCTGCGAATCAAGACGTCAATTGGTTAGCTGTTTCCTCAGCCAAGCGCTGTTGGTCTTCTGCCGTGAGAATCTTCCCTGTAACGATGGCCGAAGTCTCTACGACCAGCCGGCCAAAGTGCGATTTGAGTTCCGCGAACATGCGCGTCCGCTCCTGTACCGCGGCCTCTTGCGCCTTGACAATAATCTGTTCGGCTGCAGCGATGGCTTTTTGTGTTTCCTGCTCCTGCACACGGGTAGCGGCAACCCGTCCTTCTTCGATCAGCTTGCTGGCTTGAACGTTGGCCTGGTCGAGTATGTCCTTGCGCCGCTCCTCGGTACGGGCCAGCTCGGCCTTGATCTGTTCAGCGTTTGCCTGGCCTTGCGCAATTTGCTGCCTGCGTTGCCCCAGCATTTTGAGAACGGGTTTGTAGGCGAATCGCTGAAGAAGAATACAAACAATGCTGAAGCTAATAATTTGAGCGATCAAATGAGGCCAGTCCACACCAAAGGTCTTGGCAATCTCTTCGATCTGCCCTCCACCGCCCGTTGTCACCAGCAATGCCAAAACGTGCATAATCAAACTCTCTTATCGGCGGGCGCCAAACGCTTTCGTTCTGCGTCCTGAATGTCCCCTTACTTCACGAGAAACAGCGCGTAGAACACGATTGCTTCCGCGAAGGCAATAGCCAGAATCGACTGGACGAGAATCTTCGTAGACGCCACCGGATTACGCCCCACCGCATCCGAAGCCTTCGCGCCAATTAATCCCACACCAATGGCTGCTCCGAGAGCGGCCAGACCTACGTGTATACTTCCATTCATTTGATTTCTCCTTTCCTTTCTAACCGGCTCTTATGATTGACTACGCGAGCGGCCGAAAATCTACGATTCAACTCTGTGCCGCCGTAGGTTCTTCATCGCGATGGCAAATCAGCAGCGTGAAAACAGCGGTCAGCAACATGAAGACCAAAGCCTGAACCACGCCCACGAGCAGCTCCATAAAGTAAAACGGAATCGGCAATAGCCAGCCCAGCCTGGGAACCATCGTGCTCATGGCGTCCAGCATGTTCTCGCCTGCGAAAACGTTGCCGTAGAGACGAAAGCTCAGTGAAATAGGCCGAAACAAAATCGATACAATCTCCAAACATCCTGAAGCGAAGAACACAATCACCATGACCACTTTCATCAAACCGTCCGTCTCGCCCTTTGGAGCAAACAGTTCCTTAAGAAATCCAACTGGGCCATCTTCCTGAAGTGCCCAGATGAGCCAGCAGGCGAAAAAGATCAGGGCCATGGCAAGCGTCAGGTTCACATCCGCGTTGGCACCGCGGAATACGGGTTGATCGATCCTAAAACCATGCGCACTCTGATGCCCCCAACCGATGGTGCCCACTCCAGGAATCAGGCCAAGCCAATTGGCGGTGAGAATGAAAATGAAGACGCTGGCAAAAAACCAGAATGTTCGCTCCACCAAGTGCGAGCCGATGATGTCTTCTAGAAACGTGTACAAGCCTTCCACCAGCCACTCCCAGAAATTCTGGGCGCCGTCAGGAACCGGCTTCATTTCCCGCGTGGCAACCTGAGCAAAAACAATGAGTCCCACGGCAACAATCCAGCTAAAAACCATGGAATTAGTGATGGGAAATCCAAACATCCTGGCGATTTCTACTGGCTTTTGCGAAGGTCCGTGTTGGGCTTCCCCCGGGATAACTGATATAGGTTTGGCATGAGCGGTCGTGTCGGCTGATGTTGCCGAGTTGAGCTCGGCGTGGGCTGCCCTGGCACTGTTGGCTCCAAGGCAGAACACCGCGGCAGCAAAGATTGATATCAGCTTAGTTCTCAAATCGAGTTCCTCGCCTGTTTTGCTGGCTGCTTGTAGGAATCGCAGCCGTGTGGGGAAGCCCTTCCCAACCGCCAGCTTGGTAGCCGATGATCACAAATTCGAGTGCACGGTCAAAAAACCGATCGAGCGAGTGCAGCAATTGAATACCGCCCCAGAAATCAGCGGGTTCGTCCAGTAAGGTTTCCCGCTCCATGTACTCCCAGAAATACTCCCGAGTGGCGCACACAACCCAGAATAGTTCGCTGAAAGGAACACTCTGTCCTGCCCGTTGCATACCCAGGTTCACGTAGCGCTCCTCGCTCACGGATTCAGCGTTGTTCAGCAACCAATCCGTCATATTTCGATACATCTCGCGCGTGCTCTGCCTCAGTTCTTCGACCGGAACTTTATGTAAAAGCTCCTTACAATTGTCTGAGCGTTGCATCTTCTGCATAAATTCCTCACACAGTTGGTCAGCATGAGTGTCGACACGGTCAATGAATTTGCGGGCAAACATCGCGTCTCCTTGCTTTGCCTCTTCACTCTTTTCGCAGGCTGTGCGGCTTGCCCTGCTGTCTTGTAAGCATCCGAGGTTCCAATCGCTGCTTGCGTCCTTGCAGACTAGACATGTCCTCTAGCAAGGCCAGTTATGAAGGCCCGACATATAAGAAGTGAGCACGCTCGCCGCATTCTCAAAGCGGCGACGACAAGAATTTGGCAGGTGACGGTTGAGGCGAAAATCTCTGCTAGTCATACTTTCCCTACTCGCGAGAGCGCAGCACTTCGAGGTCTCTGCACATTAACGGGTAACAGGCGAGGCCAGATCAGAGTTAGACCACCGCGAAAATGCGACTGTGAGAATTCCACCCGGAGACACCCAGCAGGAGAGATGAGCGCGAACCAAACAGGCCGACTAGCGCGATGCTGGCCAATGACCTTCGGTTAACTATTTTCGCAACGAGGCCGCTTTTGATTAATACTTTTCGGGAACCCAGCGGTAGTTCCAATCAGGTTCCTTGTAGCCGTGCGGCTTTTGTCGTTTCGGCAGCTTGATCTTCTCTTGGGGAATCCTCTTCCACGGCACTACGCTGAGCAAATGCGCAATGCAGTTGAGTCTGGCCCGCTCCTTGTTGTCGGTTTGCAAGACAAACCAGGGGGCTTGGGGGGTATCCGTAGCCGCGAACATTGCATCCTTCGCGCGCGAGTAGTTGTACCAGCGATGGTGCGATTCCAAATCCATGGGGCTGAGCTTCCATTGTCGCATCGGATCACTTACGCGTTTGAGGAAGCGCCTGCGTTGCTCCTTTTCACTCACTTCAAACCAGTATTTGATCAAGATGGTGCCATTACTCTTCAGGAGACCTTCAAAACTCGGGCATGCGCGAAGAAATTCCTCGTATTCTTCAGGCGTGCAAAAGCCCATCACATGTTCCACGAGAGCGCGATTGTACCAACTCCGGTCAAAGAGGATTACCTCCCCTGCCGCTGGGAGGTGTGCCATATAACGTTGTGAGTATAGTTGCGTTTTTTCGCGGTCGGTGGGAGCTGGCAAGGCTACATGGCGGAAGACCCGGGGGCTGACGCGCTCCATGATACTGTTGATCACGCCTCCTTTGCCGGCGGCGTCACGCCCCTCAAACACCACCACCACCTTGGCGCTCGTGGCTTTTACCCATTCCTGCATTTCGACCAGCTTGGTCTGAAGCTCACGCAGCGCTTTCTCGTATTCTTTTCCCTTGAGTTTTTTCCTGCGCCGCCCCCCTGTGCGGTTTGCATTATCGTTGTTCGCCATAGACAAGAATCTCCTCTTCAATACGTGGATAGCTTAATTTGGGCAAAGACTCCCCGGTATCGGCGGTTCGTCATTGTAGGTGTAGTAGGTGAGAACACCCATAATGAAAAATCCGATGATCAGGACGATTAACGCCCCCTGAATCCAACCTCGGGCGATCATCAGTGGGCGGGTTTTTCGATGCTTTCCATAGCCACTCCCGACTTGACGCTAGCTTGCTAGCTAAGCGCTGCGTCCAGCGACAAACTGCGCAGCCAATTCTGCTACACGCTTGCCTTGGAAGCGCGCTGCCGCCAGTGCCGTCTCGTCCGGTTTGAGGGCGCCGTTGTTGCTCGTGAATGACGCGCCGTAGGGATTCCCAGCTTTGAACTGAATCGGGTCGGCGTAACCTGGCCCTACAATGATCGCGCCCCAGTGGTAAAAGGTCGTATTGAGGTTGACGATCGTAGTCTCCTGGCCACCGTGTGCAGTGGCAGAACTGGAGAACGACGAGCAGACTTTGTTGACCAGCGCACCTTTTGCCCAGAGCGGCCCCGTTGTGTCGAGGAACTGCTTCAGTTGTGCGGTTGGCAGGCCGTACCGCGTGGGGGTACCGAAAATGATCGCGTCAGCCCAAAGCAGATCGTCATTGGTCGCTTCCTTCACATGTTGTGACTCCAGTCGATGTGCGGCCCATCCTTGATTCGAAGCGATGGCTTCATCGGGTGCGAGTTCGAGCACTTTTCGCAAACGCACTTCAGCACCGGTTTCGCTTGCACCCTGCTCCACGGCACGTGCCAAGTGATACGTCGTACCGGTGGCGCTGTAATAAATGATGGCAACCTTTACGGCCATTTCGATTTCCTCCTATCGAAAAGTGATAACCACTGATTCGAGTTTTTTCACAGATATAAGTCTGTTGAACGTCTCTACAAGCCGGCCATTGAAGGGCGACGCTGGCGTCTCATAGTCATGTTTTCCAGGCAATAATCGAACTGCGCTCCGCAGTCGCAACACACGCGATAAGTTCGTCTGTCGATAGTGAAAACACGGCTCAGCTGTCCGTGGCGGCAGCCAAGAAACCACGTGAACACAACTAGCAATTTCTCCATAGCTAATCCCGCATTGCCCCTCCTGCTATGCGTGTGAGCCTTACCTCTAAGGGTCAATGAGTGGAGCTTGAGCCAACTGTAGGTTGATCAACAGGTCGAGCCGCCATTCGATCTGAAAAAACAACGCCGTTTGACGGCCCGGCAGCACTCTGCGAAATTCCGGCACGTACTTCAGCCTCAGCTGCATGATGTCGCTGTCTGCAGCGGCCCGCTGGCGGATGTAGCTCTCCGCCTCATCGCCGTTCATCGTCTTGTAGTGGTCGAGATATTCTTCGACTAGCGCGATTTTGGTGTCGTAGATCTTCGCCAGATCAGCGGCATATCGGTCATAGACGGGCCAGAACTTTTCTGCCTCGGTGTCTGTCAAGTCCATGTTGGCCGCAATGATCTGCTTCTTTTGCGACCTCAGGTCTTTCCTCAACATTTCCACGTCTTGATCAGGAGCCCATTGCGAGTCCTCGTAAATTGCGGGACTGTTGGGAGCCTTAAGTTGCTTGGCCGACTGCGCGGCTGATTCTTGCGCAACTGACAAATAGCCCACCGAGAAAACCATGGCGACAATTGTAGGGACAAATAGCGTTGACCTTACTGTTCCTTCCACTCATCCTCCTAAACGGATGGGTTCCTTTTAGACAGTTTTCTGAGACTCCGTCTACCTACACTCTGCATCCAGGTTGCCACTGAGGGCGGCACGGCAACGCGGGTCGGAGATCGTGATGGGACAAACGGTTAGGAGGAGCTTCCGTCAATAGGCCTCTGAAGGTTCTGCAAGTTCGTGACAACACTCTGGCAGGTGACAGGCCAGCGTGATCGAGGTCGGCGGGCAAGCGGCTTGGGAGGACCCGACAATCGATGCAGGTGCGAGGGTTGCGCGGGATCCCAGCGCTGGGGAGTGGTTCGTCTTTGGAAGCGGGAGTGCTTCTCAAAGACCGTTGCTGTGAGGAAATCGAATGCTTTCCGGAAAACAAGCTCTATGAGGATCGTTTGGCGAAATTCAAACAAAATTGCGCAGAATCCGGTCTCGGTCGTATGTACCGGAGGCTCGGACGAACCAGGCAAGTTGCGACGCTTTTATCAAAGCCGGGCAGGATTGGGCATTCTTGGAACTAACTTCGAACTTTGGGTGAACCGCGAAAGATCTTCGTCCGCTGCGTAAGACGAAGAGTCTCGTCGAACAACCAGAAACGACCGAAACTTCCATGGTCTTCGCTCGAGAGCTCGGAGTTGCAACCATTCTCGTGTCCATCACGCTTTGGGTGCAGTGCGCAGGGATGGCCGTTCTCATCCGCTTGGCAAGAGCTGATATTGCCCGAAGCAAGAATGAGCTAAGCCCATGGCGTGCAGGCGTACTTATTGTGCGGTTTTCTGCTGCCATGATCGGTTTGCACGTTGTGCAGATTCTGCTGTGGACAGGCTTTTATCACTGGCGTTGTCTTCCAACCTGGGAATCTTGCTTTTATTTTTCCGCCAGTAGCTATTCGACCGTCGGCTACGGGGACGTCGTTCTCCCGCGAGTTTGGCGCGCTTTGGGTCCGGTAGAGAGTGTAACAGGAGTGCTGATGTGTGGCATGTCCGTGAGCGGTCTGTTCGCTATCGCCAGTCGACTGGTCGCTGCTGAGGCCAATGATGGCCCAGAGCTCTCCGGTTTGTTGTAGAGTTCGAAATCGGCGATAGTAGTCTCAGGATGAGCTTCGTGACAGTGTCAGCGTGAAGGATATTGGGTAGTGGTCCGATGCCTTTACTTGCTTGTGAACCCGGCCGAGGCTGGCGGGTATCGGCCCGCGAACAAAAGCCCAATCAATCGGGCGCCCCGACTCAAACAGGTGGCGGGACGGAGTCGTAGGGGTGCGTGGGCTCGCGATCGCATCCTGAAATCCCGCGGAGGCGAATGCGGCAGCCGCACTATTTTTCGAAGCATCCAGATTGAGGTCTCCAGCAATCACCAGCGGCCACCCCGGGTCTTGGCGGACGGCATCAGATAAAACTTCTTGCACTTGTGAAAGGCGCAATTGATCATTAGCGCGACTCTCCAGATGAAGGTTGTAGGTCAACAATTTGTTTCCCGAGATGTTGATGTCGGCCACCAAAGCGATTCTGCCACCGAGTCTCTCTTGAAAAGGCTCCATCCTCGGCAGAAACCAGCGCGGCTGCCAAAAGTGCGACTGGCGTGCGAAGCGGATCAGGCGTGGATTAGAAATCGGCCATCTCGCGAGTGTCGCCTGTCCATGGTATGCGGGAGACCCTTCGGATCCTTGGACGAGCTCCTGAAACTCGCGCCCAAAGACGTAGTTCATCCGTAGATTCCGGGCAATCTCTTC
Organism: uncultured Acidobacteriota bacterium; assembly: GCA_963838905.1. Classification (GTDB taxonomy): domain Bacteria; phylum Acidobacteriota; class Terriglobia; order Terriglobales; family Acidobacteriaceae; genus JABDBE01. The sequence continues at coordinate 362,955 of CAWITE010000006.1, read as the reverse complement.
CGCAATATTGAGGCGATGCGTGCGGCGTGCATTGAGATCCACTTCTTGCAGGACGAGGATGTCTGCATTTGCACCGGCAAGAAAATCTATGACCCCTTGGAGTTGCAGGCCGCGATCGATGTTCCAGTCGACAACGCGCACTGAAGTCGGCGGCCAAGCCACCCAACGGAACGGTGCGAAGTTGCCTGTAACAATTTCTTGCATTGCCACGTTTGCACCCGTAGCCCATGGCTGTTCGAAACGGCTACATTTAGGAAACAGTGTTTGGCACTGCCGAGGCTCGTGCTGGAACAAATGTCAGGTAGGAATAAAGAGCGATCATCCAAACCAGATTTGCACCCACCGCCCCCGCAATCAAGAGCCAGTTCATGATGTGGAAGAGAGCAAAAAATAGGAACACGTAAGGCAGAAAGCAGCGCCGGATGATGAACTCAGTGTGTCGTCCGAGAAACAAGAAAGGATTCGAACTCCTGCTTTCAGCTTGTTTCTGCCACGCTCCCAAGTATTGCTCCGGCCGCCCACTGGTCAAATGATGACGCTGAAGTCCGGTCGTGAGAATACTGGCAATAGCGCCGAACACCAGGAGACCACCCCAGACCAGGAATGTATGATTCCCTGAGCTTTTGACCAGCCCTATCGTCATGCCGGCGAAAATGAACAAATAATAAAGATAGTCACAAACTGTTTCTAGCCAGCAGCCGAAATCGGATTCCTGAAGCTTCAAGCGAGCGACCTCCCCGTCGCATCCGTCCAGAACACTCGCCAACCATGACAGGATCGCGCCCGTCAACATATTCCAGTAGCCGCCCAGGGCCAGAAAGGCCCCAGCTGCGAAGCTCACACCCAACGTGAAAAGGCTAACCATGTTGGGCGTGATCGGGAATGAGATGATCTGGCGGCTAATCGGTATAGATAATTTGCGGTTCATTCTGGCAAAGATGCCGTCTGTGGGCTTCACAAGCCAGCCGTTCAATTTCCGCTCAGCTGACAAACGTTCTTGCTCCGTGCGAACGCGTTGCCATTTTTCTTCCTCCGCTGATTCGATCGCCACGGAATGAGTCAGGGCAAGCCAGGCAAGCACATCCACGATGGAGTTGGCGACTGCAGGGCAGCGGCGGGCAAGGTCGATCACTGCGTCTCGTGAGAGCGCGCAGATGCCCACCAACTCGTCACCGGTCTTGAGCGCCAAAGCGTCACGTTCTCGACTCCATTCGGCTGCGCGCCGATGAAGCGAAGGATGATAGACACTGTCTCCGGCAATCAGCACCAGATGCCCTTCTACCTCTACCGCTAGCCGCCCTAAGTAAGAAGGGAGAGACGCTTGCCCAAAGTTGAACTCACACCACTCGACACTTCTGGGAATGCGTCCGGTTTGAAGCAGCCCGTCCCGTATGCAGCGGCCTTTGGCCACGTCGATAATAACAACGATTCGTGAGGCACCGGCTTTATGCGCTCCCAGGATGCTTCGCAGCAAGATGGGAAGAGCACCGACTTCGGGCATTGGTGTGCCGAACCCGAAAGCATCCAGGTCGTTTGCAAAAATAACGGCAGTGTGAGAGCGGCTGATCGACTTACTATCTGTTAGCTGCTGGTTTTGTAACGCTGGTTCAGGCCCAATTCGCATAAATGTCCTCATCGCCTCCGATGGCACTGCTTTGTTCTTTCGGTTTCGCCAACATGACCAGGCATAGGATGCCGACCACCGCCCAGAATATGGCACGCAAACGTCGGGTGAACGCCAGAGCCAATCCGGTGGCTCCGCTGAGGCCAAACATCTTCACGATAAGCATGTTCCCGCCCTCATAGGTTCCGATGTTCCCTGGATTGAACGTGCCAACGATGTTCACCAGCTTGGTCAAAGCCTCAATTGCGAGGGCGCCGAACAAAGTGACCTTCGCCGCCATGAGCCACAAGATCAAATAAACCTCGAACACTGCGGCGCCGTGGCACGCCAAGTTAAGAACGAAGCTTCCCCAAAACGCACCAGGTGTACTGTGATAAAAGTCGAGCAGATTGCTCTCGACCGAATGAATCAGCAAACGCTCACGTTCGATCCAGGCGCGGAAATACCGCACTCGGCACAGGATCTTTGCCGTCCCTGAAAGCATGAGCCAGCGTTTTCTAACTGCAACTGCAGCTACTATGACGACACCCAGAAGAATGCAGACAAACACACCCGCGTACAGTGCCAGCGCGTGCGGCAGTGGTAAGACGATCAGCACCCACAGCAGACCGACGATGCTCACTACCGCTGCGCTGATGATGAAGAATGCGCGGTCGATGGTTACTGACGAGATCCCGCTAGCGAGAGGCATTCGCGGACCCAGTAGTGATACTCGAAGCCCTTCACCAAACATCTGTCCCAGTCCACCGAGCTGACCAACTGCTTCGGAGGCGAGCCGCAGCCCGAGCATACGCGCGAACGAGACCTGCCGCTTTTCGTCGAGCAGTGTGAGCCGCCAAGCCCAAGTCTTGACGATATGGGCGACTGCACCCCAAGCCATCACCAGGACCAATCCCCATCCCAGGGTCGCCATGCTTGCAAGGAGCTTGGCAGGGCCGGCTCGGTGGACCAAATAGGCGAACAGCAACACACCAAACGCGCCGGCGAGCAGCCGCAAGGGCATCCGCGCTTTCGCTACGGCGTTAGACACGGGCTAGACTCTCGATCACGTGTTCTTGATAGACATATCCATCAAATACGCCTTCAGCGTGCGCCAGTGCTTCGGGTGTATCCAGGTCTTGCCATTGCCCTTCGCCGATCTCCAAAGCGCGCAGCCGCCGCTCTGCAATCAACTGCCGCATACCATCGGAGAGCGAACAGTTTCCATCTTTTTTCGCTGATTCGAGTCTGTCAAACAGGGCCGGGCTGCACAGGAACATTCCGGTGTCCAGAGCATCGAAATGCGCAATGTCCTTGCCGATATCCACAATATGCTCTCCGTTGCGCCGAACCTTGGTTGCATCGTCAAGGTCAAAAATGCGGTCAATGTTGGGATCCACAGCGAGAATGACCTCATCCGATGCGAGTGGCCGTTGCAGAAGTGCCCTGGCGGTTTCCGGCTCAAAGATGTGGTCCGCCATCAACAACAAAAAATTGTCTTGGATTTCATTTCTGGCCTTCAATGCCGAGATACCATTGGCTTTGTGATAATCCGGATTTTCCACGAAGGTCACAGATACTCCGAGGGAGCGACCTTCAAGCCAGCTCCGAATTAGGTCGGAGCGATATCCTACGACAATCACAAACCTGTCGATGCCGGCTTGGTGTGCTCTGCGTATGACGTGCTCAAGAATAGGTTTGCCGCGAAAGTCGACTAGCGGCTTTGGAAGGCCACCCGATACCGCCCTGATGCGTGTCCCGTTACCAGCGGCGAGAATGAGGCATTGATTTACCGTTTTCATAAGTTAGAATCCGAAAACAAACTCTCCTCTGAACGTGCGAACCGCACTATTAAAGAACTGGCCGAAGCGGTAGCTGTCCAAGTCATTTTGTACGTCGCGATAGTTGGCATGATTGAACACGTTGAACACTCCAAGCCCAACTTTTATCCTGTGTTCCTTGCCGCGGAATGGCACATTGAATCCCTTAAGCACCTGTACATCAACCGAATCAAAACGCGGAAACCGTTCATCATTGCGTGGACCGACAAAGTCGCGCATTTCATTCACAACGGAGTAAGGAAATCCAGTGTGAAGGTCGAAGACCGGCATCACGGTCATCTTCCACGGGGCGCGAAACTCTCCCCAGGCCAGAAAACGATTGGGAGCGTCAAAGGACAACGGTCCGCGAGCGTCCGCTTGAATCACGGCCTGGGGATCATTTCCGAAAAACTGATTGAAGTCATTGAGATCGCCTGTGGCCTTTGATCGCACGTATGAGGCATTCAGCGTATGCCCCCTGAACTGGTACCTTCCGGTAATTTGGAACTCGCGGTAGAAATTCCGCCCGCTGTTGGCCAAAGACAAGAAGCTGCCATTCGCAGTGGTGATGGGGTTAAGCACCAGATCCTGGACCGTGTTGCGTTGTTGATAGGCGATCCGCAGCTGCAGGTGCTCGATGACCTGTCGGTCAATTTCGACGTTCCAGGCTTCGCTCTTTGGATTTTGAATTCCTCCCGTGATGACATTGGAATATGGAGTCGACGAAACCAACTGGCCCGCGGGATCGAAAGTCAGGATGGTGCGGTCCGGGAAGTGCGGGAAGACTGGGACGTTTAAAGGCACGCGATCGTAGAAAATTCCGGCGCCCGCCTTCAATAGCGTTTTGCGATCGCTCGTCAACGCGAGGGTCAACCCGGCACGAGGCGCGGGGTGGGTGGCATCGGTGACCGAGTCGGTGTCGAACCGCAAGCCCAGGTCGAATGTAAGGCGTGGCGAGATTGCCCACTGGTCTCCTACAAACCAAGCAAACTCGTTTTGTTGAACAGAAAATTGGGTGGGAGCAGTGAATTCAATTCGCTCCAATGTCGTGCCGGCAACCCCCACAATGTCAACTGGCGAGAACTGCTGATAGCCGTCGTAGTAGCTGTGCGAGAGGTCGAAACCGGCCTTCCACTGATGCATGCCGAGGAAGTGTTTGGCGCTCGATTGGTAGATCTCCTGCCATTCAACTCGGTCCGTGTTTCGATTTTGCCGATCGAAAAATCCACCTTCTGTTGTTTCGACGAGCAACCGATAAGGATCTTCACTGTTGGGGAACAGGTTCGCATCGAAGCGCTCGTAGGCAAACTGTGAAGTCAACAGGCCACCCGAATCTGACACGTAGCGATGTTGGCCTGAGACCTGATATCCACGCTGGTGCAGATCTGGAGTCGAGGGTTGTGGAGTAAATGTATTCAGTCCCAGGTAATCGAGCTTCTGCGGGAACACGGCAAGGGATAGAGTCGCCGTTTGTTTCTCATCGATCTTCACATCCAGTTGGCTGAACGAATCAAAGCTCTCGAGCTGCATGTCGCGTTGAAGCGGCGGTAGACTCTCAACCGGCGTGCGAACGAAACGGTATTCAAAAGACTGAGTAAACGCGACTCTATCTTTAATAAGCGGCCCGGTAATGGTGGTCCGCGGAGTGAAAGCTCCGATTCCAACTATGTGCCCATCCCGGTCTCTCGCTCGCGGTACGAGGTTTTGTATAGAGAAGTGAAAGTTGTCGAGGTCACTGGTGCGGGTTTCAACACTCGAAACTGCTCCGGTGAACTTGCCATATTCCGGATCATAAGGATTGGAAATCACCTGGACGGAAGAGACGACATCAATTGGCAGGTTGATAGCTTGTCCGCCGGTCGCGGGATCGGTTACATTCGCCGAATTTACCAACCAGCCGGCCTGCGTCGCCTGGGCGCCTTTCATGTTGATTCGTCCGTCCGGTCCCCGAACAACCCCCGGGACGAGAGGAAGCAGGTCTTCGATTTTCTCGTTTTGATTAGGGGCCTCCTGCACGATCTGCCCGCCAATCGTACTTTTCTGCGCAGATTCTTCACTCGGCGCAGGCTCACTCGCGGCAACGGTTACCATGCTCGCAACAGTTGCCATGCCGAGTTCGATCGGCACTACAGAAGTCGTGCCGGGCTTCACTTCAACTGCAAAGGTCGCGTTAAGACCAGGAGCACTCGCTTCGACGTCATACATTCCTGGGGGAAGGCCAACGATAGCGAATGCTCCCCGTGCGTCCGACTGGGTTTCCTTATTTATGGGCCCGTGAAGGACGATGCGTGCGTACGGCAAAACGGCAACTTCTCCGTTTTGAGTCTTAGTGACGACCTCGCCACGAATTGATCCTGGAGTAGCAGGGTCGCCTTCGGGAAAACAACGGAGAAGGAGCAGAAGAGTCGAAAAAACTATAAGAAGAATTTTTCTCACGACTGTGCCCCCTCAAGCCGAGAGCAGGTGCAATGAGGCGTCCAAACGACGAACCAGTTGGTGTGGAGTGACGCAACCCCTTGAAGGAACTGTGGGTTGAGACAACTGAGCCAGGAAATTCGCAATCCGGATCCGAGGTTGCCCGAGCGCGACGAACTTGGCAGGTGGCGAAGTCTTGACAGCCTTTATCTCGCTGGCAGCGGAACGCGCTGCCAGCCCGGTCAAGACAGTTACGCCCGTTACAAGCGGTTTGCTGCCATTCCCTGAAATAGGTTAGCGAGGTCCTACTCAAAAGTGGTAGTGAAGCCTGACTTCATCATGTAAGCGAAAAAGCACTCGATTATGTAAAAAAAAATCCTTCTATCTAGGGTTGTATGCAAATCAATCTTGCTGCATCCTCGTGACATTCGGATGAGGAGCTAATCATGAGCGCGATTGAATTTGGTCTGACATCACAAACACCTTTTGTATACTCGGCCCGGCAGCCAACGTTGGCGCATGCTTCGACAGGCCTGGAATCGTTGGCCGCGCGCTACGAGGCACTGGCGCAGATCTCGAGGTCGATTGCTTCGATGGATCCTGAGATTCTCTCGCGCGATCTTGTTAGTTTGTTCCAGCCATTGTTTCCATGCGACTTTGTGAACATCGTTATGTTCGACCAAGCCGATGGAGCCGGTAGCTGGAAATCCTATGGCGTCGAAGAGCTTGCGCGGCCGGAAATACCTGTCGAGGAAACTACGGTATGGTCGGTGTACCAGGAGCAAAGGCCGCTCTGGGTTGTGGACTGGCAGGAGGATGAACGGCTGGCTGTAGGGAGAGAGGCGGAAAACGGAATGGGAGTGGAATATCGGTCGCTCTGTCGCCTACCATTGTGCGCGCCTCGCGGCTGTTTTGGAGTTCTCAGCATAGCTGGCTCGCGGCCTTACCGTTACTCTGAGCAGGATACCCAGTTCTTATTGCTGGCCGCAGACCAGATCGCGCTGGGCCTGGCCAACTTGCTGCTACATGCGGAAGTGCAGAAGCTGAAGAGCGAATTCGGTGAGCAGGAAGTCTATGTCCAGGATGAAGTGCGGAGCGAGCCATCCTTTGAAGAGATTGTCGGCCGGAGCCCTGCACTGCAACGAGCGCTGCGAGAGGTTGAAGTTGTGGCGCCCACAGACTCCGGGGTGCTGATTCAGGGCGAAACCGGTACGGGGAAGGAACTGATCGCGCAAGCCATTCACAATCGCAGCGCCCGGCGCGATCGGCCATTCATCAAGGTGAATTGCGCGGCAATTCCGTCAGGGTTATTGGAGAGCGAACTCTTTGGGCACGAGAAGGGCGCTTTTACCGGCGCCATTATGCGAAAGCCAGGCCGGTTCGAGCTGGCCGACAAGGGAACCCTGTTCTTGGACGAAGTGGGGGATATTCCACTCGATCTGCAAGCCAAACTGCTGCGCGTCCTGCAGGAGCATGAGTTTGAACGGCTGGGCAGCACCCGCACTCAGCAGGTGGATGTGCGCGTGATTGCGGCGACTCACCGGGACCTCAAACAGATGATTGAAGAAGGCACATTCCGCAGCGACCTGTACTACCGGCTGCATGTGTTCCCGCTGGTGGTCCCTCCCTTGCGCGATCGTCGCGATGACATACCACTGATCGTCCGCCACTTTGTGGACAAATATGCCCAGCGCATGAATCGGCGTATCGAAACCATTCCGGCCCGGACCATGGAAGTACTGGCTAACTATCCCTGGCCCGGCAATGTGAGGGAGTTGCAGAATTTTGTAGAGCGGGCGGTGATCCTCTCACCCGGAACGTCGCTCCGGGCCCCACTGGAAGAACTGAAACAAGACACAACCCAGGCTTCGACCACTAGCTTGAGCACCCTCGAAGAGATGGAGCGCGAACACGTGCTGCGCGCACTGCGGGAATCGAATTGGGTGACCGGGGGACCGAACGGGGCAGCGGTCCGGCTGGGAATGAAGCGGACCACGCTGGCCTACCGCATCCGCAAGTTGGGGATTCCGGTCCGGCCGCAGTGAGAGGCGGAACTGCTCGCGTAATTGGTGACTTAGAGGTGATTTATGTGGCGTATTAAGTACAAAGGACTGACACTGCAGGAGGTGTTCATCATGGCCTACATGAACACATTGGAAGCATTGTCATCAGTGCCGATTTCCTAGAAGCCCTCAAGACGTGGTAGTGTCTTGCCTTCCACCGCAAGGACAGAAGTCCTTCACCTTCAAAGCTGCACCATGCCGCGCTGTATAGCGATCGCGAGAGCGTGCGTGCGATTGCTAGCTCTCAACTTCTCGCTAATGTGCTTGAGGTAAGACTTCACTGTTTCTTCGGAGACCAGTAGCCTTTGGGAGATATCCCGGTTTCGATTTCCCGCTGCGACTAACCGGAGCACATCCACTTCACGTTCCGTCAATGCTTCGTCGCCGAGATGCTCAGCGAGGCGTGCCGCCACGTCCGGTGCCAGGTGTTTTTTCCCGGCGTGCACCGTACGGACCGCTACCGCCACGTGCCTGGGCGGCATAGTCTTGAATAGGTAAGAGCGCGCACCCTCTGTCAGAGCTCTCTGGATTTCGCCACTGCGTTCGGAAGTCGAAAACATAATAATGCGTGCTTCCGGAAATCTCCTTAAGATCGCGGTCATAGCGTCGATACCACTCATGTCCGGGAGCCTAACGCCCATGAGAGTGACATCGGGTTGGTGTTTACCAAAACCCTCGATCGCCTCGCTTCCGGTCGAGGCCTGAGCCACAACCCGCATGTCCGGCTGGCTGTCGATTACGGCAGCAATCCCCTCCCGTATGACCGGATGGTCATCCACACTGAAGACACGGATCTGCTTCGTGAGTACCCCCACTTCTTCCGGATACCCACGATCCACTGAGTTTCGCTGTGGGAGTCTGTAGTCCTGATGACCGGTTGTTTCCTGACAAATGAACATGGTGTTCCCCATCCTTGATTTAAGCCCGTATCAGGAACGAGCATTACGCTTGCCTCCCTCGGGTGTAAATGCCATGGCTGTGATTTAGGGGTGAAATAGGAGTGAATCCAGGAAGTGATTGATTCTAAATGACTACCGCGGAAGTGGAGCGCCTGCTAAACAATGCCGCTCCCATCTTCGTCACCCCGGGTTCGTTATTACACGCAACAACACACGGTGGGTGAACGGACGAGACCAGATGATACCAAAAAAGTGTAACGCTCCACCTACCAATTGGTGGTACCGGAAAAACATCCCATCTTGTGATGTGCTTTCCGCGCTGATGCGTCATAAGAAACTGGTGGAGGTCACTGACTAGATGGGGTAACTTTCTCAAGAAGCACGGTTCTAATGCCGGCCCCTACTTCAAGACGCGTTCGGTTCGGGGACTTTGAGCTTGACCTCACGACGGGCGAACTGCGCTCAACATACAAGGCAGACGGTAACAACGTTCTTCTGAGAGAACAAGTATTTCAGGTGCTGCGGATGCTCCTTGAACGTGAGGGCAGGATTGTCACCCGCGAGGAAATCAAGAACCGGCTGTGGGCGAATGATACGGTCGTGGATTTCGACCACAGCATCAATGCGACGATCAAGACCCTGCGCCGCGGCCTGGGGGATTCCGCCGATAACCCTCGGTACATCGAGACCTTGGCTCGGCGTGGCTATCGATTGATGCTCCCCATACAGTACCTGGAGTCAACGCCGGAAACCGCTTTGGAGAAAGACCGCGAGCGGCGCGAGCAGTCCGCCGCCGAGATGAGCGAGAACAGGGCGAGAGTTCAGCCGCAAATGAAGCCTCGCTGGTGGAAAGCTGCGCTCGTGCTTGCGTCTGCCGTCATTTTGGTCGGCGCGGGCTATATGTCTTGGCGGCACTTTCGGGCTACAGAACCCGTAAAATCGGAAAAGATCATGCTCGCCGTACTGCCGTTTGAGAATCTCACCGGCGATCCCAATAAAGAGTATCTTGCGGACGGTTTGACCGAGGAAACGATTTCGCAGTTAGGGCGGCTTAATCCGGAACAGTTGGGTGTGATCGCGCGAACGTCCGTCATGGGATACAAGCACAAGGACGAACGTCTGGACCAAATTGGACGCGATCTTTCTGTTCAGTACGTGCTGGAAAACAGCCTGCGCGAAAACGGAAATCAGATACGCCTTACCGCTCAGCTCATTCAGGTGAAGGACCAAACTCACCTGTGGTCACAGGATTACGACTATCCCCCGAAAGACATTCTTAATGTCGAAGACGATGTAGCCAAGGCGGTTGCGCGCGAAATCCGGGTGCGTTTGACTTCGAAACAGCAAGCAGAGTTGGCCCAGCCGCACCCAGTCAATCTGGAAGCCTTCGATGCCCACTTGCAGGGGTACTACTTCTTTGAGCGGAACACAGACAAAGATACGGAGATGGCTGCAAAGTATTACGAACGGTCGACCCAGCTTGATCCCTCCTATGCGTTGGCTTGGGCCGGATTGTCTCGGGTACAGAACTGGCAGGTCAACGTAGGTCTTATTCCCGCTGAGGAGGGTCACCGGCTTGCGCGTGAATCAGTGGAGCGAGCTTTAGCGCTGAATCCGAACTTGGCAGAGGCCCATGCCCAAATGGGACGGATTAAGCAACAGGTCGACTTCGATTGGGCTGGAGCGGATGCTTCCTTCCGGCGGGCGATTGTTCTCGAGCCTGGAGATCCCGATATTGAACGATCGGCGGCTTCCTCGGCAGCCGTGCTCGGCCGCCTTGACGAGGCTCTTCAATTGAATCGCCGAGCCGTTGACTTGGATCCCCTCAATGCACATAGTTGGGAGATCCTTGCAGAGACCGAGTTTTTCATGGGGCAGCTAGACGAAGCCGCAGCGCATGGCAAGAAGGCGCTTGAACTGAACCCCGATGTTGTGGCCGCCCATATGGTGTTAAGCCAAATCTATGTGATGCAGCGGCGGCCTCAGGATGCTTTGCCTGAAATCGAGCTCGTACGCTATGACTCCGTACGTGCGTTTCTGTATCCGATTGCGTACTACGCGCTTGGCCGGGAAAAAGAGTCGGACGCCGCATTGAGTGAGTTAATTGCGAAATACCATGCAGGCGGTGCGTACCAGATCGCCCAGGTTTATGCTTTCCGGAACCAGCGAGACGAAGCGTTCGAGTGGCTAGACCGAGCTTATTCCCAACGTGACAACGGTCTGATCGAAACGAAAGTGGACCCCCTACTGAAGAGCTTGCATTGCGACCCGCGATTCGCCGCGTTCCTGAAAAAGCTCAACCTGCCGACCTGACATAATAGGGCACTCTCACGGTTGCAGATCGCGAGAGGGCAGAAAATGATGGGCGACGAGGACTCCGCCCGGCAGATGGTATGAGGACTTCCTGGTGGAAGGACGCCTGCCCCGATCCTCCAGCTCCGACCTAAGCAACGCCGCTCGCATCTTCGTCACCGCCGGGTTCGTTACCACACGCAACAACGCACGGTGCGTGCACGGCGAGACCAGCTGATACCCAAGAAGTTGTAACGCTAACCTACCAATTGGTGGTACGGTAAAAACCTCCCATCTCGTGATGTGTTTTCCGCGCGGATAGGTCATAAGACGTTCGTGGAGGTCGCTGACTGGATGGGTATCACTTTCTCAAGAAGCGCGGTTCTAATGTCGGCCCCTATTCCAAGACGCGTCCGGTTCGGGGACTTTGAGCTTGACCTTACGACGGGCGAACTGCGCCCAACAGACACGGCCGACGGCAACAACGTTCTTTTGAGAGAACAAGTATTCCAGGTGCTGCGGATGCTCCTGGAACATGAGGGCAAGATCGTCACTCGCGAGGAAATCAAGAACAGGCTGTGGCCGAACGATACGGTCGTGGATTTCGACCACAGCATCAACGCGACCATCAAGACCCTGCGGCGGGCTCTGGGGGATTCGGCCGACAATCCGCGGTACGTCGAGACCTTGGCACGGCGAGGCTATCGCTTTCTTGTCGGGACCGAGTGGCTGGAGTCGACACCGGGAAGCGATCGGGGCGAATCCGCTAATTTCCCGGCGCAACCTGAACCGGGCAGCCTTATCGGAAAGAAGGTTTCTCACTACCGCGTGCTCGATGTGATCGGCGGTGGCGGGATGGGAATGGTCTTCAAGGCGGAGGATCTCAAACTGGGTCGGCTGGTGGCGTTGAAGTTTTTACCAGAAGAGTTCGCCGGTGATGCGGTTGCCCTCAAGCGTTTTGAGCGTGAAGCCCAAACTGCCTCGGCACTGAACCATCCCAATATCTGCACCATCTACGAAATTGAAGAGCATGACGGCCAGCCTTTCATCGTCATGGAGCTTCTTGAAGGAGACACGCTGCGTCACCGCCTGTCTGCCTGGGAGTCAAATCCCCTGCCTATCTCGGAATTTCTTAAGATTGCGATTCAGATCTGCGATGGTTTGGACGCTGCCCATGGCAAGGGCATCATTCACCGCGACATCAAGCCTGCGAACATCTTTCTAACCAAGCAGGGCACGGTCAAAATTCTCGATTTCGGTTTGGCGAAGCTGGCAGCCGGAGAAGAAGTGCCGGAACAAGTCCAGGCGGAGGTTTCGGGAGTCAGGCTTCCTCCGCCGAGCATGGGGCAACTGCCGAAACAGGAAATCTACACGAGCCTGACTCGCCCTGGAACTACCGCCGGTACAGCCGGTTACATGTCGCCTGAGCAAGTGCGCAAGGAAAAGCTGGATGCTCGCACAGACCTGTTTTCCTTTGGCATGGTTCTCTACGAGATGGCGACTGGTCGGCGCGCCTTTGAGGGAGACACCGTCGCCGTCATTCACGAGGCGATTCTCCACCAGACAGCTGTCCCGGCACGCGAACTGAACTCGGCTGTGCCGCGCAGGCTCGACAACATCATCATCAAAGCCTTGGAGAAAGATCGCTCGCAGCGGTACCAATCCGCTGCCGAGATGAGGAAGGACCTGGCGAAGGTCCAACGTCAGATGCAGCCACAGCGTGTCCGCCTGCGCAAATGGTTGGCGGCGGCTGCGCTGTTGGCGGTTGTCGCCGGAGCGTCCCGGTCCTACTGGAGCTACCGTCATCGCATCATTCTCGCTCCCACCGACACCGTCGTGCTAGCCGACGTCGACAATCGAACTGGCGACCCTGTTTTCGACGACGCTTTGAACAGTGCATTGCGCCGTGGAATGGAGCAGACGCCATACTTAAACCTGCTGGGATTGGATAAAACGTACGCCACCATGGGGCAACTGAAACTTGCGCCGACCACGAAGATCACCCCAGAGATCGCACGCCAGATTTGTAGTAAGACCAACAGCAAGATGGTGATCTCTGATTCAATCGCCGATGCCGGTAATCGTTATCACCTGGAGATGAAGGCACTCGACTGCGGATCAGGAGCGACCTTGGCGGAGGAAAGGACCGACATTAGCGCTCGGGATCAGGTAGTCCATGAGTTGGGGGCGACGGCCGTGCGCCTTCGGAGGAAGCTCGGGGAGCCGGCCGAATCGCTGGCCCGCTTCAATCAGCCTCTGGAAAAAGCGACCAGCGCTTCGCTCGAGGCTCTACAGGCCGCCACTCAAGGGGCCAGACTCTACCTCGCCGGCGACGCTGAAGGAGCGCTCAAACTCTATCAGCAAGCTGTCGAACTGGATCCAAACCTTGCCATAATGCATGGGCGCATGGGCGCGGCCTACCTTTTCCTGGGTAACACTGACTTGTCGGCGGCTTCGTATACGCGTGCGTACGAACTCCGCGACCGGTTGACCGAGAAAGACCGGTTGAATACCGAAATCGACTATTACGGCCGGGTGACCGGCGACTGGGAGAAAGAATATTCTTCCGTGCTTCGTTTCTTAGAAATATTTCCTCGGGATGTGCTCGCTCATGCCAACCTCAGGGCTGCGTTTGTGTATCTCGGCCAGCCCGACCGCGCCGCCGACGAAGCGGCTGAGACTGCGCGGTTGCAGCCAACCGCATATTATTTCGGTAGCGCGATACAGTCCATCAGATTCGCAAGCAGATTCAATGAGGCAAAATCATGGCTCGCCAAAGCGGACGCCCTTAAACTCGACAATTCACTAATCCGGCGGGAGAGACTAATTGTGGCATTCGCTACAGGCGACCGGGACAATGTCGAAAAGATCCTCAAGGAGGAGGAGCGAGGCAGCTATCGAGAAGCCTTCCTGCATGAACATTCCTTGATCGAGATTCAGCAGGGTCACTTTCACTCCGCCGAACATCTGCGACTGCAAGCTTGGGGGCGAACCTTGAAGGCTGGCAATGCTGACTGGTGGGTGATCCTCTCGGCCCTGGAGGATGCCGAGGTCGGAAAGGACGTGCAAGCTCGACGCTATGAAAGCAAGGCAACTGGAAGCCCGCTAGATCGCAATGGCAAGATCGCCCTGGCGTTCGCGCTCGCGCGATCAGGACAAACAGCGGAAGCCGGTAGACTCGCAGACCAGGTCAGCGCGGAAAGGCCCGAGGACGCGCTCGTGCAGCATTACTTCGTTCCCACCATCCGGGCCGCGATCAAGCTGCAGCAACACGATCCGGCAGCAGCCATCGATCTGCTCCGCGGCACTGCCAAGTATGATCTGGCGTTTACGGGACTGTTCGACTATGTGTACCCCGCCTACATCCGCGGCCTCGCATACGTGGGGCTCGGCGAAGGCCAATCGGCCGCGGCTCAGTTCCAAAAGGTGATCGACAATCCGGGTTTTAGCGTGAGACATGTCATCGGACCCCTGGCCCGGCTTCAACTCGGCCGCGCGGAGAGACTGATGGGCGATAACGCATCCGCCCGCAAATCTTACGAAGAATTCCTCAACATTTGGAAAGATGCCGACCCCGATCTACCCATCTACCGGCAAGCCAAAGCCGAGTACGCCAAGCTCCGAAAAAACTGAATTCGCAGATTGAGCCACTGCGCGCTGAACAGGCGACGCGGCTCAGGACCCGTTTGCATCTTTGCGAGGTGACATAACGATCACTTTGAGCCCGAACAATCGTGCATCCAGCGAATAGGCACCCGGTCCGAGGAGCGCGAGCGCAATGGAGTTCAGGACCAGAGAAACTACCAGCCAATCGAAGCGAAGACCAATCAGAAGATCCGCAATCGTATATACACATACGATGGACGACACCACGGGCGTGAATATTCCGATCGCGAGCGCTATCGACACCAACACAGCACCCGCGAAGAGCAAATGGAATAAAGACGGGTCAGGCCTACCCGCCAGGCTCAGGAGGAGAGTGGCCGCCACCGAAATTCGTAGCAGCAACAAACCAATACCCGGCCCTCCCCGCGAAAACATCGAAAACAATCGCTGCACGAGCCGATAGTACCGGGCTTTCGAAGGTGCGTCATACCCCAATTAAAGCTATACTTCTGTCACTCTTTTTGGGGATTCCGATCGCATCAGCTGAGGATATCCTTTGCTAACGCAGGTAGCGATCGATGCGGGGGCAAAGCAGAGCGGGATTTTCGAGTCGTCCATGGCTTGGCCTAGCATGGACTGGCCCAGGGTCCAGTTCGTTCTATCCCCGGTGTTGTTCGTTCGCAGCCCAATCCTTGAGCCAGATCTGTGATGGGCGACTGGGCAGGTTTCTGCTTGTCCTGTTCCTGACCGTGCTTCAGAGTTCACTGCTGTTCGGGCAGACGCCTTCGTCAGCGAACTCCGCAGCGAGCCTGCAGGTCGGGCAGGATGTGTGGACCTTCAAGGAGGGCGCGCCGGAAGACGTCATTGCCCTGGCGCAGACCGCCGACGGATTCCTCTGGCTCGGAACTGAGGCCGGCTTGGTGCGTTTTGATGGTCTGCGATTCGAACCCTTCCGATCTCCGTTTGGCGATCAACTCCTTTCCACGGGTGTCTACGCTTTGTTCGCGCCGCCGTCCGGTGGCCTTTGGATCGGCTACCAATTCGGGGGATTTAGTTTCGTGAACCACGGGCGTGTCACGAACTATGCGAACGAATTTGGTTCGCCAACCGGGGGTGTCTGGAGTTTTGCTCAAGATGGGGATGGAATTGTATGGGCTGCCACAACGAGCGGTCTGTGGAGATTTGATCACTCGCGCTGGCAGCATATGGGAGCAGAATGGGACGCTCCGCAAGGAAATGTTCAGCATCTCGGATTTGATTCAGGGGGGACACTTTGGGCTCTGTCGGGACGCCCATACGGCCTTCTGGATCTCCTATTCCTTATGCCCGGGACCAGACAGTTCAAAGTGGCCGCGCACAACCTTTTTGTTTATGGATTCACGCTGAACGCGGATGGAGCCGTAGTAACCGAACCAGAGCCAAATTCGTTGATGGCGGATTCTCGCAATCATTCGGATGGCTACCCGTCCGTCTACCCGGTGCTCAGAAAAAACTCATTTTAAATCATTGATCGAAACAACGGCGCGGCGTTTGGATCCTGCCCAATAGACACATGGTCATGCGGGTTTCCAGAAAAGAGCGGCTGTCCGATGCTATAGAGAATGTGCCTCGAAGCAATTCTGAAACGTATGAACTGAGTCCCTTTGTATATGGATAGTGCGAAATTGGTCGATCGGGAAGGCAACATATGGTTCGGCACTTCGACTGGTCTCCATCGATTCTTTTACAGTCCCTTGATGAAGCAAGAGCTACCGTTAGCCCGCATTATTCATGAAAAGTGGAGTGGAGTGTGATTGTTCGCATGAGTGATATGTAATTGCGACGACGGGGGAATTTCCTTCGATCGCGTTATTGATTCCAAAAGAATTAGTCGGGTTCAAACGTCAATTTTGACAAGTGGTGACACACCTTCGCCAGGAGTGCACCCAGTCTGGTTTCGGATTGTAAGAAGTGGGAGATTTATCCGCTCTGCGCGCCCAAACGGCACGCGATAAGACGGAAGGCAGGTAGAAACGGGAACGACGTGGGCAGGTGAATGACCCAGCGCCGTACCGAGACCATGACCCGAGCCCCGAGCTTGAGCAAGCGCTCGCGCAAGGTGAGGACCTGGGCCCGGGCACAGGCTGTGCCCGCAGCTCGCAAACGTAATTCCTGCATCAAGACGTAAGCCGCAGCCGTGAGCAGAACGCGAAACTGGTTGGCCCAAAAGCTGGTGCAACTGGTGCGATCAATTTCCAAGTCGTGCAACTCTTTGATGCGGTTTTCAACGTCGCCACGTTGGCAGTACACCCGTTCGTAAATCCATTGCGGACTCTGTTTCATGTTGGTAATCACGAAACGGGGATTGTCTTTGGGATCTTTTTCCGGCGCCCGGACGACTTCCGCTTTGATCACCACTCGGCGTCGATGAGGCCATTTGCCAGCCGCGTAGTCAACTTCTCCGTAGATATGTTCCGTTTTTCCGCTGCTTTCTGACAGCTTACGAGCGCGACCAATTCCCGGAGCCGCGATCCGCTTCAGGACTGCGTTTTTGGCCATGGCCACCACATATTCCAGTTTGCTCTGCACATCCAAAAACTCCAGCACCGCGGGACTGGCAAAACCACCATCCAGGCGAACCCGAATGGTCACTCCAGGAAGATGACCTCGAAGGATCCGGATCAGCCGCCGCAGCAATCCTACGGCGCCCACCGCGGCGGGGGCGTTGCCAGGACGCAACACCGCAGCGCACAAATACTGTTCGGCTTCCTCATTGAAACTGATAAAGCCCATCACCGGTAAATAGCACCAGCTGTCGTAATGCCCGTTAAAGAAGGAGAGTTGCTGTGCGCCATGGGTGGGATCATCGGTGGGATCCAGATCGATGGTGACCCGGTACACCCGGCGCCGTAGTCGCTTGGCATGCCGCCGGATGACGCTCCGGGCCAAGGTCTCGCCCATGCGATACAGTTCCTTGACTCCGACCGCATTCTCGAAACGCGACACCGTCGGTTGCGAGGCCAGGTCGAGCCCTTCTATGGGATCGCGACCGAGAAGCAGCTTATGAATGGGGTCGCTGCCCAATCGGGCCGAGTCGTTGCCGTCGGGGTAGCCACAGGCAATTGAGAACACGCGCTGTGCGACTAAGTCTCGCAACGTATGATCGACCTTGCCGGCTTGTCTTTGGTCCTGCAGACATGCCGTTAGCTCCTCCACCAATCGGTAGTGACCATCGGCGGCCTTCAGCAGCAAAGCACCGCCATCGGAACTGCCTTCTCCCTGATCAAATTGGGCAACGACAGGTTTGCAAAAAATTCCTGGAAACAACAAACACTGTGTTGTGCTATCGTCAGACATTAAGGAAGCCTCTTTTGTTGCGCAAACATTGTCTTGTCAACATGTTTGTAACAGAGGAGGCTTCTTTTGTCTTCAGATCTCTTCCGATTCACGAATAATGCGGGTTAGGGACGTTCGCGCTTGCGCAGGGCGACCATGGGGCGATCTGGATTGCCACGGTGCGCACGCCCTACCTCTCTCTTTATCGTGTCTTCGATGGAAAGGTGGAAACGTTCCTAAAATTAAAGAGTCAGTTTTTGGGCTTTATTTACCGTGCACCCAACAACGCGCTTTGCCTGGGCGGGGATGGTGGTATTTGGCGTTTTGCCGGTCGCAAACTGGTCCGAATCGTGCTTCCGCCAGAATTGGCTAAGCAGACTGAATATCTGCAGGCGATTACGCAGGACCAGCACGGGGGAATGTGGGTCTCCTTTAGTAAGCCGCGGATTATACCGATTGGCCCAGGGCGTTTGGACTCCGTACGGCGGCCGCGCAGACATCCCCAAGACGAAAGTGTTGACTGAGTTTACGGATAGCCTGGGGCATGTGTGGTTCGGCTATGAAAAGAATCAGCTGGCGGTAGTGACGGCGACCGAGTCCAGGTATTCGGCCCGAGCGATGGTCTTCGCGTGGGTAACGTCACGGCAATCTACGAGCGTGGATCGGAAGTCTGGATTGGCGGGGAATTCGGGTTGCAGCAGTTTGATCATGGACGCTTCCACGACATCAACGCGGTGGATGATGAGTGGTTGCGGGGAATCTCTGGAATCGTGGAGAGGGCAAACGGGGATCTGCGGCTCAACGGCCTCGGCGGGATCGTTCACGTCCGTCGCTCAGAAATTTCGGAGGCACTGAAGAATCCTGACCATCCGGTCAAAGGCGAGCACTTTGGCAGACGCGAGGGGCTGCCTGGGCTCGCAAATCAGTTGCGTCCGCTAAACAGTGCCATGGAAGGCACGGATGGGCGGCTATGGTTTACTGGGAGCAATGGCGTGGTGTCGCTGGACCCAACTCGGTCTGAAAACAAGATTCCCCCGCCTCCGATCAGCATTCAGTCGGTTTCCGCCGACGACAAGTTCTATGCCCCGGTTTCTCCGCTGAAATTTCCCGCACGCACCTCCAGCGTACAGATCAGCTATGCCGCGGTAAGCCTCTCGAACCCGGAGGCCATCCGCTTTCGCTACAAGGTGCAGGAAACCGATAAGGACTGGCACGAGCCCGCCGCGGCCACTCCCGTGAGCTATCGCAATCTTGCGCCGGGCTCGTACCACTTCAGCGTCGCAGCTACGGACGCGAATGGCGTGTGGTCGGACAAGGTGGCCACCGCGGAGTTCACGATTCTGCCGGCTTTCTATCAGACGCGGTGGTTTCTCGCGCTTTGCACTCTCGCGGCGATGGCTCTGTTGTACCTGCTTTATCTAGTGCGCTTGAACCAGGCGACCCAACGAGTGCGGGCGAGCATGGAGGGACGCCTCGCGGAACGGGAGCGGATCGCCCGCGATTTGCATGACACGTTGTTGCAGAGCGTCCAGGGCCTAATCCTCAAAGTTCACGCTGGGCTAAGACAAATACCAGCCGAAGAACCAGGCCGGCAGACCATAGAGAAAGCACTCGATCACGCGGACCAGGTCTTGGCGGAAGGAAGAGATCGCGTTCGTAATCTGCGCGCCGCCGTAGAATCGCTTACTGATTTGCCCGCGGCCTTCCAGCAGGTCGCGGACGAAACATCCCAGACGCGCGACACCAGCTTCAAGACGGTAGTCGAAGGCAGCGTTCGTGTGCTGTCTCCCATGGTTCTGGAGGAGTGCTATGCGATTGGACGTGAAGCGATCGTTAATGCGTTGAGCCATTCCGAAGGCCTTCACATCGAAGTGGAAATCACGTACGATTCTCGACAGTTTCGTTTGCACGTGCGCGATGATGGACGGGGTATTGATCCCGAAGTCCTAGAAAAGGGAGCCAGAGACGGACACTGGGGTCTGCCAGGAATGCGAGAACGTGCCACCAGGATTGGCGGGCAGCTGGAGTTCTGGAGCCGGCCTGGCAGTGGAACCGCGGTTGGGTTAACGGTTCCCGCGGCCATGGTTTACCGAGCCCTGCCAAAATCGAAGATTTCTTGGTGCCGCCGATCTCCCGGAATGAGTGGTTGAACATGACAGCCAACAAGCCCATTCGAATTCTTACGGTAGATGATCATCCGGTATTGCGCGAAGGGATCGCCGCGATTCTGGCGAGTGAGCCGGACATGGTTCTCGTCGCAGAAGCCAACAACGGACGAGAAGCGATCGAGCAATTCCGCACTCATCGTCCGGACATTACTCTCATGGATCTGCAGATGCCGGTTATGAGCGGCAGTGAGGCAATTGCAGCCATTCGCAAGGATTTTCCCGACGCCCGAATCATCGTGTTGACCACCTACAGTGGCGACGCGCAAGCAGAACGTGCGTTCAAAGCGGGCGCTTACGGCTATCTTTTGAAGAGCATGCTACGGAAGGAGTTGGTTGAGACCATTCGCACCGTACACGGGGGCCGAAAAAGAATGCCGCCCGAAATCGCTGTCGAGTTGGTGGAACATCGTGCTGAAGATGCATTGAGTGAGCGCGAAATCGAGGTTTTACGTCAGCTCGCCTCCGGCAACAGTAACAAGATGATCGCAGACAACCTCAGCCTCTCTGAAGAAACGATTAAAGCTCACATGCGGAGCATTCTTTCAAAACTTGGCGCGAATGATCGCACTCACGCTCTTGCTATAGCCTTGAAGCGTGGCATCATCGAAATCTAGTTTTCAGTACCCCGGATCATGCGGTCTTTCCCTGAATGGCTGCACTTTCAAATTCTATTTGCTGGCTGCCAATTCCTGGGCCAGAGCGCTTTGCGTTTTCGGTCAGATCGTGCAACCACTCGAAGGCTGGCAGCGACAGGTTTTCTTCCTGCAATCGCCAACGCCAGTTCCCGCTGGCGCGCCCGGGTAGATTCATCCGTGCTTCCGCCCCAAGGTTCAGGAGATCCTGCAGCGGAGCAATCGCCAGTGCTGCCGGCGAGGACCATGCCAGATGCATCAGTGCCGGGGCAGCATCCGCACTCTCGCCTGGCGCACGCTTAAGGTAACTCCAGAAGTTTTGTCGCTGGTAATCGGGCAATTCTCCGTACCACTCCCGAGTGGGAGCATTGTCGTGGGTACCCGTGTATACAACGGCGTTATTTGGGATGTTGTGCGGAAGGTAGGGATTCCCAGGATTACTGTCAAAGGCAAATTGCAGAACGCGCGTTCCTGGCAGTTGAAACTGGTCGCGCAGTGCCTGTACGTCCGGAGTAATGACACCCAGATCTTCGACGATGAATGGGAGACGACCCAGTTCGTTCCGAACCGCTTCAAAAAAGAGCGCGCCCGGCCCCTGTACCCATTGTCCAGACTGAGCCGTTGGTGCGCCTGCCGGAACGTGCCACGCGGCCGCGAACCCGCGGAAGTGATCCAGACGAATTGCATCCACGTGAGCAAGCAGGGCGCGCAGGCGATCAATCGACCAGCGGTAACCGGTTGCGCGAAGAGCATCCCAGTTGTAAACAGGGTTGCCCCACAGTTGGCCCTGGGCGCTGAAGTAGTCAGGAGGAACGCCGGCAACGAAGCGTGGCCGGTGATGCTCGTCGAGCAAGAACAACTCCGGGTTTGCCCATACATCACTGGAATCCGGGGAAACAAAGAACGGCAGGTCGCCGATCAGGCCCAGACCCTTTGAGTGCGCGTGTTTCTTGAGTTCATCGGCTTGGCGGAACAGCAGGAATTGCGCAAAGCGGACGTTATCGATTTGATTGGCTAACTCTCGACGCGCAGTGGCTAGAGCCTCCGGGCTGCGCTGAACCAACTCTGTCGGCCAATCGAGATAATACGCGCCCTGAAACTTGGCTTTCAGCGCCCGAAATAACGCATAGTCTTCCAGCCAATGACCCTGTTGCACGCAGAACTCGTCGTATGCAGGGCGCAGATCATTCCGCTCCCCACCTTTGAAGTTTGTCCACGCCAATTCAAGGAGCCGACTCTTGAAGGGGATCACGTTATCGTAGTCAACCAAATCTGGAGCAAACTCAGCCTCACAATCCGTCGCCTTGAGCAGCCCGTCTTGGATCAGGCTGCCGGGACTAATCAGCATGGCGTTTCCCGCAAACGACGACATCGGTTGATACGGAGAGTTTCCGTAACCGGTGGGACCAAGCGGCAGAGCTTGCCACCATCTTTGGCCGGCATTGTGGAGACGATCCACCCAGGAGAACGCCGACGATCCCAAATCGCCGATTCCATAGGGCGATGGCAGAGAGGTGACGTGCAACAACAAGCCCGAGGCACGATACTGGGGCGGAAACGGAGGAATATTCATGATCCCGCCGTTATTGGTCATTGCCGCGCTCCGGAATTCAGTGCGTCGTTCACCATCTCTTCCGCTTCGTTGAGGATCGCATTCAGATGTGATTCGCTCTCGAAGCTCTCGGCGTAAATCTTGTAGATGTTCTCCGTGCCCGAGGGACGAGCGGCAAACCAACCGCTCTTTGCCACGACCTTCAGCCCGCCGATTGGAGCCTGGTTGCCCGGCGCTCGTGTCAGCTTCGCGGTGATTGGTTCGCCTGCCAAATCTGACTCCTTGATTGCTTCGGGTGAGAGCTGTTGCAATTTTGCTTTCTGTTCGGGCGTTGCTGCTGCGTCGATGCGCTTGTAGTACGGAATGCCAAACTCCGCAGTCAGTTCGCGGTAATGCTCCCCGGGATCCTTGCCGGTGCGAGCAGTAATCTCGGCGGCCAGTAGGTCCATGATCGGCCCGTCTTTATCGGTGGTCCACACCGTGCCGTCGTGGCGCAGGAAGCTTGCTCCCGCACTTTCTTCTCCTCCGAAACAGTACGAGCCGTCCACAAGTCCCGGAACAAACCATTTGAAGCCAACCGGCACTTCACGCAGCTTGCGTCCGAGCTTTTGGACGACTCTGTCAATCATGCTGCTGCTCACCAGTGTCTTTCCCACGGCGACATCTTGATGCCACTGCGGCCGGTGTGTCAACAGATACTGAATTGCCACTGCGAGGTAATGATTCGGATTCATCAAACCGGCAACGGGAGTGACAATTCCGTGCCGATCGGAATCGGGATCGTTGGCGAAAGCCACCTGATACTTATCCTTGAGCTCTACAAGCCTGGCCATGGCATAAGGACTGGAACAATCCATGCGGATCTTGCCGTCGTGGTCTACCGTCATGAACGAGAAGGTTGGGTCAATGGTTGGATTGACGACAACAACATCGAGTCCATAAATCGAGTTGATTGGTTCCCAATAAGGCCGGGCTGCTCCGCCCAGAGGGTCCACCCCAAGTTTTAGGTGGGCGCTGCGAATGGCGTCGATGTCCACAACATTCTTGAGATCGCGAACGTAAGGGAGGACGAAGTCTTCCTGATGCGTGCTGGCGGCATGGATGGCCCTTTTGAACGGAATGCGCTTTACAGTTTTATTTCCTGCCCGCAACAGATCATTGGCGCGATTTTGTACCCACGCCGTCACATCGGTATCGGCAGGACCTCCGTTGGGTGGGTTGTACTTGAAGCCTCCATCCTCGGGCGGATTGTGAGACGGCGTGATGACGATGCCATCGGCCAGACGTTCTTTTCGATTCCGGTTGTAAACGAGAATCGCACGCGAGATGACGGGCGTCGGTGTTACTGCATCCTTCTCCTGAATGATGGTCTCAACGCCGTTCGCAGCCAACACTTCTAGAGCGGTCTGCTGTGCAGGTCCGGAAATTGCGTGGGTATCTTTCCCCATGTAGAGAGGGCCATCGATGCCTTGCGCGAGCCGGTAGTCACAGATCGCTTGCGTCATCGCCAGAATGTGCGCTTCGGTGAATGAGCCGTGAAAAGGAGAGCCGCGATGTCCACTTGTTCCGAACGCGACGAGTTGGTTGGGGTCGCTCACTTCGGGCTTGCGCTCGAAGTATTCCTTCTCCAAACGAGCCACGTCGATCAGCATTTCCTTCGGCGCGGGCTTGCCTGCCAGCGGTGAAATTACCGGTTCACCAGGGATTGTCGTAGGGTGCGTTTCTACGGTATGGGGCATGGTTCCACCTTCCAGATTTCGCTGGCATATTCGTAAATCGTGCGGTCGCTCGAAAACTTCCCAGAGCTCCCAATATTAAGAATAGCTTTTTGCGCCCACTCATTGGGCTTGGCGTACAGCTCGCCTAGCTGGTCTTGAGCCTGGCAGTAAGACGTCAGATCTGCCAGGTGCATGTAGTGATCGCCGTTAGTCAGCAACGTATCGCGCAACGGAGCGAACGCGGCGGGCTCGTTTCGGCTGAAGTAATCTGAGAAGATTAGGTCCAGTGCAGCGCGAGTCTCCGGCTCGTGTTCATAGTGCCAATGCGGGTTATACCAAGTTTGACTGTTCTGCACCTGCTCAACCGTTAGGCCGAACAGGAACAGGTTCTCTTTTCCCGCTTCCTCGGCCATCTCGATGGTCGCACCGTCAAGAGTGCCGACCGTCAGAGCTCCATTCATCATGAACTTCATGTTGCTTGTCCCACTGGCTTCGTAGCCGGCAGTCGAAATCTGGTTGGAGACGTCGCTAGCCGGAATCAACCGTTCTGCTAATGAAACGTTGTACTCGGGGAGAAAAACTACTTTCATTCGTCCGCGCACGATCGGGTCATCGTCTATCGTGCTCGCAAGATTATTGATGAATTTTATGATGAGCTTGGCCAGCCGGTATGCTGGTGCCGCTTTACCGGCGAAGAAGAATGTGCGCGGCACCATCTCCATGTCGGGATTCTCCCGCAGCCGGTTATAAACCACGATGATTCGCAGGGCATTCAGCAGCTGCCTTTTATATTCGTGAATGCGCTTGATCTGGCAGTCGAATACCGTATTCGGGTTGACGACTTGACCAGAGCTCGATTTCAGCCAATTCGCGAATGCTACTTTGGCATCGCGTTTTGACTTGTGGAATGCTTTCTGCAAGCCGGAGTCGTCAGCCAACGGCTTGAGGTTGCGGAGCTGGCTCAGGTCAGTGATCCATTTATCGCCGATCGCCTCGGTGATTGTATCCGCCAGTGCGGGATTCGCTTCCAACAGCCAGCGGCGTGGTGTGACCCCGTTGGTCTTGTTGCTGAATCGCTCCGGAAACATTTCCGAGAGATCCTTGACCGTCGTGGTGCGCAACAGCTTGGAATGGACAGCTGCCACACCATTCGTGCTGTGCGAGCCCACGATTGCGAGATTGGCCATGCGAATCTTGCGAGAGGGCTTCTCTTCTACCAGACTGACACGCTCCACGCGGCCTTCGTCTCCCTTGAAGCGGACACGGGTTTCGTCGAGGAGCCGGCGATTGATCTCGTAAATGATCTCCAACTGCTGGGGAAGCAGTGCTTCGAACCACGCGACTGGCCACTTCTCGAGAGCTTCGGGCAGCAAAGTGTGATTGGTGTAGGCGAGCGTTTTTCTGGTCAGGTCCCAGGCCTGGTCCCATCCCAGGTGCGCATCGTCCAGCAGAATGCGCATCAGTTCGGCTACTGCCATCGAAGGATGCGTGTCATTGAGCTGGATGGCAGCCTTCTCGGGTAGTTTTTCCCAATCCGTGTTGTGCCGCAAAAAGCGGCGCACCAGGTCGGCCAGAGAGCACGCCACTAGGAAGTATTCCTGCAGGAATCGCAACTCCTGTCCGGCAGTGGTGGAGTCGTCAGGATACAGCACGCGCGTGAGTGACTCGGCTTCGAGAGTCGCGCCCAGTGCGCCGATGAAGTCGCCAGTGCCGAATTCCTGAAAATCGAAATAGTCGGGCGCGGCCGCTGCCCACAGACGAAGAGTGTTGATTGTCTTTCCGCCATAGCCAACCACCGGACGATCGTACGGTATGCCGAACAGGCTGGATGGCCGGTCGGGAATGACCTCAACGCGTCCGTCGCGTAGCTTGAAGGTGCAGTTGAGCTTGATTTCCACCTTCTCATGGGCGCGGCAGATCTCCCAGGGATCGCCGTCGCGGAGCCAGTTGTCCGGATCCTCTCGCTGCCAGCCATTCACAAATGACTGCCGAAACATTCCATACTCATAGCGTAGGCCATAGCCGGTGGCCGGTAGTTGAATGGTGGCCATCGAGTCGAGGAAGCAGGCTGCAAGACGTCCCAAACCACCGTTCCCCAGACCCGCATCAGGTTCCTGCTCGATCAATTCAAGCCAGTCGATGCCCTTTTCCTTGACAGCTTGCTCGACGAGAGGGTCGAGTAAGAGATTCGTCACATTGTTGGCCAGCGAACGTCCGAGGAGAAACTCCATAGAAAGGTAGTAAATACGCTTTACATTCTGCTGCTCATATGTCTGCTTGGTTCGGACCCAGCGCTGCGCCAGGACGTCGCGCACCGAAGTGGAGAAGGCCTCGAAGCGCTCCCTGGCGCTGGCCACCTTGGGATCGATTGCCCGGTCGAACACCAGGTGCTTTTCATAAAGTCCATCGTCCGTTCCGAGAAACGGAATAGGGCGGGACCAATAATGCTTAAGAATTTCCGAAACATTGGCAGTCTTGTTCGCCATTGGAACGACTTTGGCAGAGCTGGAGCGCACTACATTTTTTGTGTTCATGAGGATCCTTTGGGCCACCTTATTAGAGATGATTGTTATCGTCGTTCGGTTACTTGAAACATCATGCCGCAACGTGGTGGTCGTCGTTCCACAACCGTATGACGGGACGCGACAGATTGTGCTCATAACTAAGCGCACTCAAGCTGGCTGGGTTGAGCAGAAAATACCTGCCGCCGGTTCCTGGGCCAAGAGCCAACCAGCGCGCGGTCAAGACCCGAATGAAGTGTCCACTGGTGAAGAGCAGTACGTCCCCGCTGATGCTACGGACACGCTGGACCACACGATCCGCCCGCTCACCGATTTGCGCCGGTGATTCGCCGCCTGGACAGCCGTCGCGGAATAGATCCCAGTCCGGGCGTTGTCGGAGTATTTGTGCGGAGGTTAAACCTTCATATTGGCCGTAGTTCCATTCGACAAGATCAGCGTCGGTTTCGGCGTGGGCTCCGAACCCGGACAGCTCGCAGGTCCGTGCCGCGCGTTGCAACGGACTGGTGAACACTTTGGCGAATTTCATCCCGTTCAGCCGTTCTCCAAGCCGCACCGCATTGCGCTCGCCATCGGGCGTCAAGGGCAAATCGGTCAAGCCGGTATGCTGGCCCGAATGAGTCCACGCTGTATTGCCATGCCTCGCCAGATACACCGCTGGAAGTACTTCGCTCATAGGGTCTCTCTCCTTCACGTTTCTAGTCCGCTTGCGGCCTTTCGCCTCGTCGAAAGCGTTAGAGTCAAGTCTGATGGCCGGATCAGAACCCGTGCTATTTCCGTCCCACCCCTTGGGTGGAATTGCAGAGTCGAAGTTATCGCTACTTCTCTGTTTTCTCCGAGCGATGACATCAGCACTATGCCTCTCCGCGAGTCAGGCTGCAAAGCGATATGTACGGCACACTGATCGCACAACCAGTACCGCTCGACGTATCGCTTGCCGTTCGAGGATGTGCCCTTGCCGCAAGGACATTCTCTGTACTGAATTTCAACTTCAAAAAGCTTTCCTTGATGCAGATAGCGGAATGGGACGTAGCAGACAGGGTTTGCACACTTGCGAAGCACCGCAGCTCCTCACAATAAAGTTGTACGACGAAACCCATTGGTTTGCTTGAATCCTTGAAGAAGCGCTTTTCCGCAAGACCGCTGATGCCGCCTGTATCTGCTCGTGCATTCAGAGTTCCAAACTCATTGCTTGGGCCGAAGAATCGAGTTGTTTCGTTTGAAAGGCCAACTTACGGGCCCTCGGACCGCGCCTGTGTCTTTGATCGAATTACACCGTGTCCGCAACCTTTGACGAGAGTTTGGCAAGTGATAAATGCGCAGGCGATAAAACTTGCTGTCCAGACACTTTTCGTTGGGGTTTAGCACCGACGCGAGCGAGCTTCCAGCATTCCGTCGCAATGGCCCAGTCCTCCTCCGCTCGAATCACCAGGATGCGGACCCGAGAGTCTGCAGCAGAGATATCTGCATCGAGTGAAGGCCGGAGGTTGAGTTCGCTGTCGAGTCTGATACCCAGAAATCCCAATGTGTTGCAGGCAGCGGCGCGTATTTCGCTGGAGTTCTCACCTACTCCAGCAGTAAACACAAGCGAATCGACCGCGCCCAGCACGGCGGTCATGCCACCGATAGCTATTCGCAAGCGATGGATAAACATGTCGAATGCCAGTTTCGCTCTCTCGTGTCCTCGTGGAACGGCAGCAACGATCTCCCGCATGTCGCCGGAAAGACCGGAGATTCCGAAGAGACCCGACTCCTGATTCAGCATGCGGTCCATCCGTTCGCTATCAAGTTGACCCTTTCGCATCAGATAGATCAGAATTCCCGGATCCACCGAGCCAGAGCGGGTTCCCATCATCAATCCATCCAATGGAGTGAATCCCATGGTGGTATCAATGCTGCGGCCGCCGTGAATCGCCGCGACAGAACACCCATTGCCCAGGTGGCAGGTGATGACTTTGAGCGACTTCGGGTCTTTATTCAGCAACTGCGCCGCTCGTGCGGCACAGTACTGATGATTGATGCCGTGAAATCCGTACCGCCGAATGCCGTTCTCGAACCACTCATAGGGGCCGGGATAGGTGGCTGCCTCCAATGGCATCTGACGATGAAAGCCGGTATCGAAAACAGCCATCTGAGGAATTGGCCCAAGAAACGCTTCGACAAGCTCCATGCCTTCTACCTCAGCACGAATGTGCAAGGGCGCAAGCGCAGACACGCTGTTAATCGCTGAGCGCACCTCGCGCGTGATAATCACGGGCTCCTCGAAATGCGGTCCGCCGTGCACGACGCGATGTCCCACGGCGTCGATCTCCGAAACAGAGGTCACCGCACCTACCTTCTCGGCACTTAATGTGCTCAACAAATGTTTGACGACCTGCTCACGCGAGGAGGCTCGGATCTGTTCCTTTTGGACAACTCCGAGTGAGTTTTTCACCGTAACTGCCACAGTGCCGTCGCCAAACTCAACTCTGCCCTCCCATAAACACGCCGGCGGATGTTCGGGCAGAGTTTCACCAATTTCATAAAGGCATGCCTTTTGGCTGCTGGAGCCTGAGTTGAGTACGAGAATCTTCATCGGGTGTGAATCAAGTCTTTCTCGTCTTAATCAAGGAGCAATCGAAAGACCAAAACTAGAAACGCAATGGGAGCCTCGCGACCATATAGCCGCCAATCAAATGACGAAGTCACAAATCTGCGGCAGCGCCCCGAAGAACGACAGTTGTTAGATCAGGTTTACAGGTCCTGAGCATGCACGGTAAGCACCGGGCAGCGAGCACCACATACCACCCGATACGAGTTCGCAGAAACAAAGCGATCGCTAAATCTGTGAGTGGCCGGGACAGCAAGCACAATCAAGTCGGCAGCGGTCTGATCAGCTACCTGCAAAATGAGGTCGCTCTGTGCATCAATATCGATCGGTAATTGACGGGGAATTGTCAGTGGTGCATCGAGAGTAGTATTCCTTACATCGCGCTCGGACAATTTGAGCTGGGAAACCTGGGCGAGAACACGGCCACCCTTATCATCGACAACATCCACTACACTGAGCCGAGAGTTATATTTGCGGGCAAGCGAAACGGCGTACGATTCCGCCCGTATTTCCATGTCTGTTCCCCATCTGCTTGGTTATCATCGTTTAATCCGCCAGCGAGCGGTAGGGAGGGATCGCTTTTCGATTCATGTTCTCCAAATCCTCAAGTGGACTCTACCCATAATCAAGCATGCAAGGTTCCATACCCGAACTCAGCCTAAAGGAGCGAGAGCCACTCCGGGACGAGCCACATAGCGTCAGTCGCAAATACCGGTACGGCAAGCGCCACACCTGCTTCCTGCGCGGCCAATGGCAAGCAATTGGCAAGTGACAGGTGAAGAGGCGCCAAAGAGGCCAGCAGCAGGGGCGAAATCCGGGCACCGAGTCTCCCCAAATTATCCTGTAGCCTACTTGGGCTGCTTGCTGGCCGATCTTTGGCTCACGATCGGCACTTCTTGTGATTGACCCAGGATGTCGTTGTAAGTAATTGCTTTTTTCCCGACCAGCACCAGCAGCTCACGGCCGGTGGCATATTTCACCGTGCTCATGCCCAAAGGCGGCGTGTAGAGAACTACGTAAATCGTGTCGCCCACTTTAACGGACACGTCGTAGCGGGCGAGATCCGAGCCGCTATCCTGATGAGTCTTCACGTCGGTGATCGTGGCCACTTCGTATTTTGGCGCTGACTGGCTAAAGGCGGGAAGAGTCCCCAAACAGATACAAGTCATACAAATCAGTTTCAGCATGCATCACCTTTACGTTTCTAGCCTTATTGCTTTGGTATTTGCAGGTCTTGCTGTAGCGTAAAATCGAGTAGGGTCTCACTTGGAACTTTGACCTGGTCACCCTTCGTGATCACCTCAGACCCTGCTCCCGCCCCACCACCTACGGCCGCTCCGATCCCAGCACCCTTTCCACCACCGGCCAGGGCTCCAATAATCGATCCCACCGCCGCTCCGCCGATCGTTCTCTTCGCGGTGCTCGCACCGCGCGACTTGCCAGTCAACTCATACTCACCTGTGACCAGCGGCACCGCATGCCCGTTCACCACAATCCCGGTCAGCTCCAGCTGGAGCTCCGATCTGCCGGTGAAGGTTCCAGATTTCTTGGACTCGGTCAGTCGACCGTAGACGTCAGCTCCTTTTGCAACTACGACGTTGTCGTCGACCGTCAGCGGCTCTTCGAGAGAGGCTTCAAAGCGATCTCCTACATGGTTTTTTGTCGAGTCGATGCCATCGATAGTGCGTACGGAGATACGTGTTCCCGCCGGAATGGTGACGTAAGTGGGTGTCTTGATGCCTGGCTCGCTTGAAAGCGTCGGGTCGGAGCGTGTAAGAGCGTCTTCCGGCATGCTTGCGGAATCAAACTTTAGTGAAGCAATATCCGCCAGATTGTACGTTTGCACTGACGAACCGACCTGGAAGCTGATCTCGTTCTCTGTACCACCCATAAACTTGCCGTTAATCTGGTTCCCATTCTTTAGTTCCAACGAATCCGCCGACACGATCGACCTCGCTACGCACAGCGCAACGACTAAACTGAGATTCCGACTCAACTTCATTTTTGGTTCTCCTCGCTACTGGTGACTTCTCCTGTGACGGTAAATGGCGTTAACAAAGTCATCTCGCAAAAGATCGCAAGCAGGATGCCAAATGGAAAACAGAACCCTGGATCACTAAGTGAAAGGTTTTCAATAAGACAGCAGTGCACTGCTTCCCAGATGCCAGGCACTGGGCGCAACAGGCACATCCCCACTTGTCATTTGCCAAATGCTTGCCGATGCTTTGCGGCACACCATTCCTACATATTGGGAAATACGTCGGCTTCTCAGGATTATCTACGTGTAGTTCCTGGCATGCAGCTTGCAAGCGAACCACGCAGCGAGGCGGCGGTCGGTACAGGCCACAGACGAATTCCGAAGCCAACCAGCGTGGGGCGTCTGAGAGTGGAATGACACCGGCGTTAAGTTAACCGACATACGCAGTCTCCGGCTGCACCTCGCATCGTTAATCTGCAGTCGTTGCAGAAGCGCGCGACACAGGAAGAGCCATTTGGATCATCAACATGTTGCCAGGGGAACCTAACACAATCATCTCGTCGATCATCAATCTGGTGTGTCCACAATGCGGTGAGCATGATGGAATTCCAATGCTACGGCAAGTGCCGCAGAAGCTGGCTCTCGGAATGGGAATGGGCGAACATGGCGATGAGGAGTTTCGATACGAGGAGGCCATCGAGCGCAGCACGTTCCAGGGGATAAGTCGTCGCCCGTAGAGTGTTCTTGGCTTGAGAAGTTCACGCAGTTTACCGTTCGGAACGCCGAACCCTGTCTTCCAATAAATTTCTGAATAATGTATCAAGGGAAAGGGTAGACATGGATTCAACCTCCCTGGTTGCGTGGTGACGTGGTGATCGCCTCGCAAACCGACAATGCGTACCTGGACACCAGGGGCACGATCGATCTATCGGACGCCGATATGCGGCGTCGCATTCGACTGACGAAAGCCAATTCGCGGACGACCGTGGTGTGGAATCCGTGGCACGAGGAAGCCGCAGGATTGCGAGACCTGGGCGAGGGTGAGTGGAAGCAGTTTGTCTGCGTTGAGGCAAGCAACATTCTGGATGCTGCGATCAATCTCGCGCCGGGGCAGCAGCATAGAATGACGGCGGTTCTGAGCGTGGAGAAGTTGTAGTCCGGGTCGTGTTACGTTTGGCCAACTCCTGTAAACCGCCAGCTGTTTCGGAGTTTGCCGGAAACAAGCTACGCGGAGCCTACCGTTTTTTCCAGAAGAGCACACGCGAGTGAAACCACATCTTGATCTTCGGAGTGCAGCGCCCGAACCAATTCGAAGCCGGCATCTCGGGAAGCGTATTGCGTCCACATCACACCGCACAACAAAACATAGTCTGTACTCATTCCACCACCTCATCTAACTTCAATTTGCATGCCCAATCGTTCTCTTACGGGAGATCGTGTTTTCAGCGTCAGCCCATCACCACGTCATTTGAGCAGTCACAGCTCCAATCCAAAGCAGCACGCGTTCTGAGTGCTAGTTTCTTCAACATGAGCTAGTTAGAGTGTCCGACGCGCTCTCGCAGGTTTTTATTCCTAGAAGAAACGATGCCAAGCTATTGGCGCCTGACGGGTGCTTGCGTGTTGTGCTGGATTCTGAATCGGGGTTCCGACGCCGAGCAGACAATCTTTGTCAGGCGGTTGCCGTCTCAGAAACGCAAGGTGCAGGGCTCAAACGCTCTTCTGAAGGGTGGCCAGAGAGGTAGCCGCTTTGTTGTTCGGTACGTGCACAACAGATCACCCGCACCGACGCCATCAAAGGTATGGCGAGGTAGATACCGACGATCCCGCCGATCTCGGCGCCGACCAGCAGGGCGAAAATCGCCGCCAAGGGGTGAATCTTCAGGTGGCTTCCCATCATCCGCGGCGTAGCAACGTAATCTTGAATCACTCTCCAAAGGCCTAGCAATACTGCCATCCAGATCCAGTGCAGGTGATTCACAACCCCTACTCCAACAATCGCAGCCAAGGTACTGATCCAGCCCAGCGCCGGAAGAAATTCCAACAATCCACCGAGAACGCTCAGTGCGAAGGCGTGCGGAAACCGCAGCAGGATCAAGGCCGCTAAGTAGAAGAGGAACGAAAGACTGCAGAGAAATACTTGCGCTCGTATGTATTCGGTGAGCATGACGTGCAATTCGTTCGCTAAAGCACGAGCCCTAGGGCGCCGTTCTGGGGAAAAGAATAACCGGATGAGGATATCTGCGATGTTGTCGCCATCGCGCAAGAAAAAGATCGCCAGCACGGGAATCAGAAGCACCGAACCTAGCAGTTCTGCGGTATTTGAAAGAAATTGATCGGTACGTTGTACCAAGCCCTGGATGTCCTCTTTGTGCCTGGCCAGGAAGGCCCTAAGCCGGAATTCCTGTTTCTCGCTCCACCCGTATTTGCCTCGCAGTTGAGTCGCGATGTCTCCGGTCGAGAGGCCGTCCAGCAGAGCCGGCACTTCATCCACCACATTCACGGTATTCTGGATCACACCCGGGGCAAATCTATAGCCCAC
The DNA here is from genome assembly GCA_963838905.1 of uncultured Acidobacteriota bacterium. Classification (GTDB taxonomy): domain Bacteria; phylum Acidobacteriota; class Terriglobia; order Terriglobales; family Acidobacteriaceae; genus JABDBE01. The sequence continues at coordinate 329,246 of CAWITE010000006.1, read as the reverse complement.
TACCGCAATTAGAATCACGAAGCCAAGATAGACCTCTACTACGGCGGGCGCTCTTAAAGTCCTGAAAAACAGTGAGTGCCGCTGGAGGAACTTGACCACCGGATTAATCAGATAGGCAAACAATACGGCGAACACGAAGATGAGAATAATGCGACGTGCACAGTAGATGGCCGCGCACACCCCGGCAACCAATAATATGGTCAGCAGGACATCGACGGTGCGGCGCTCGGGGAAAGCCATCGTCAGGGCTCCTACGTCAGAAAGGTGGGGGGCGCAGTCCTCGCATGCGAGATTTAGTGCCCTCTCGTCTCAGTTGAGGTCGCACGGAGCGTGCTTGCAATCGCATTGAATCTCGGTTTCCTGCACATCATCGGCCTCCGAGCAATAGTCGCTGCAATAGCTTTGTTCGCTTGTCACCGTGCATTTGCACGCCGAATAGCCGCACTTCCGTTGATCTTGAGCATTCATCCTTTTCACCGTCCTGCTATCAAAACTCGACCGAGAGTAAATGCAAGACAAGGGCCATTGCCAGAAAGGTGAGCTTGAGGGCGTCTCCCGGATGCTGTGTCAATGAGTCGGTGGATTTTGGCGCGCGGAGTTTCGCTCACCCGACAAAGGGATATTCACCGTCCCCTTCGAATCAGGCTGGCGAGCGGTCCGGCACATAGAGTTGAAATCCGCCAATCAATAGCGAGATCGAAGTTGGTGGAATCTGACAAGGTTTCGACAGATGCCAAGTCCAACGAACTCAACCCCCATTCTGCAATCCATCGTCGTTTTTCCAGCCCGGCGGATTCAACCTCTCGTGTTCTCAACGTCTTGAAATAATTCGCGCCGAATGTCGCCCAATTTGGACGGCCCATTGCACTTTGATTCAGCGAGGGCTAGGAGCCGTCCGAACTTTGGTTGGTACTGTTTTGTCCACCCTGCTGCATTGGTTTCGCTCACTGCGGCTCCCGTCCAACTGGATCCATGAAAGGTGAAGCATTTACGAAAGGCACAGATGGAGAACCTGCCACTTTGCCCACCGTTCCGGGTAAGACTTACAGCGAGCATTCGCCGCCGATCTGCGCTGCACGCCGGCCTGCATCCCCGCGAAAAAGAAGCGCTCAATACCATTGCTGAACAGTTCAAGCAGTATTTGACTAAGCCGCGGGGAGGCGAACATTGAATGTCGTCGTTGCGATGCAGTCTCAGATGTGTGTTGCCGCTAAAGCCACGCGGATCTTTCGGTGTGCATGTGAGAAATCGTCTCCACACAACCGTGCTTGTCGTTCTGCTGCGGACTATCTGCGCGCTCGCTCAGAACGCACCTGTTTCGCCCGATCGTCCATGGCATACTGCCGCAGAATTCAACCTTGAAGATGTGGGAAACATTCAGGAATCGAGATTTCAAATAGATTCGAGCAGAACTTATTCCTTGGCGGAGCTGATTGATTTGGCTGAAACCCACAATCCGGCAACCCGCGCTTCTTGGGAACGCGCCCGCGCTCAAGCTGCGAACTTGGGCATATCGCCCAGTGACTTATATCCCACTCTGGCGGCTGCCGCACTTTCGCAGACTACTCGCTCGGAAGCCTTTTTCGGCAGCCGCTTTTACGGGCAAATTACGCAGGAATTCCAGGTGGAGCTAGATCTCAACTACACCATTTTTGATTTCGGAGCCCGCACGGGTCGAATCAACGCGGCGAAAGCGCAAGTCCTGGTAGCTAACTTTGCTTTCAATGACAGTCACTGCATCGTTATCTACCAGGTGCAGCAAGCCTACTACCGACTACTAAGTTCGATGGGTCAGGAGGATGCCGCACGTGCGAGTCTGGCCAACGCGCAAACAGTACAACAAGCAGCGGAGGAGCGGTTAGCTCATGGCCTCGCGACGCTACCGGATATATTCGAAGCGCGGAGCGCCACTGCCCAGGCCGAATATGACCTGCAAGCGATCGTAGAGCAGAGCAGATTGCTCGAGGCGATCTCGCTAGCGCGGTGGGGACCGCAGCGACGCCTGTAATCAACGTCCAACCGCTGGATCAAGTACCCAATCTCGAGTCGATCGGAGATACGGTCGACGAGGCAATCAACCGCGCGCTCCACCAACGTCCTGATTTACTGCAACAGCTAGCTGAAATACGATCCTCTAATGCACGAGTGATGGAAGCGAAGGCCGCTTACTACCCTTCACTAACCTCACTGCCAGCCCAGCCGTTCCGTCGCTCTACGGCTTACAGTCACCATACGCCTGGACGAACACCGCTAATTTGAACGGTGGGTTGAGTTTCAACCTTCACTGGACGGTGTTTGATGGAGGCGCGCGAACAAACCGGCTGGCCGAAGCTCAGGCCGAGGTCCGCGCAGTACAAGCACAGACGAACGTCAGACGCAATCAGATCGCTGACGAGGTGTGGACGGCTTACTCGAATTTGAACACTGCGTTTCGGCAGCGCCAGGCTGCCATTGCTCTCCTCGAATCTGCCAACCAGTCCTATAACGCCGCTCTCGAATCATACAATCCAAGTACGGCGTGCGCAACTTACTCGATGTAACCAACGCCCAACGAACGCTGGCGCAAGGCCGTTCGGCGGATATCCTGGCGCGAACACAAGTGCTTGCCTCAGTCACAGAGCTGGCTTTCACAACAGGCGATTCCATTCGTGAAAACGCGAGGCCAAGGCCATGAATGCATGCCGGACTTACAGACTTGTGCGCATTGTGCTCGTACTTTACGTTGAGTCGGTTCGGTGAGCACTTGACTGCACCTCCCTCCTGCCGCGGCCCCGCCCGAGCTCCAGACCCGCCAAGACCAGCCGCACGGCTGGACGACCATCGCCTATCAGATACGAAACAGGTTATTTCCTCGACCCTCATCGGTAACCGCTTGGCGTGACGAAACTTTGTCATAAGACAAGCCTTCCTCGGAACCGACATGTGCGGAACTCGCCATCCCCAGAAAATAGCCAGATTTGGCAAGCGCGACCTTGGCACAGCGAATGCAGGCTGAGAGATGTGCGGGTGGCCGGGCAGGCATCCGCAGTCACTCAGGCCAAGTTCTAGAGGAGGGAAGAATGGCCCCAGAACCATCGAGATCTGTCCCAACGGACGCGGCGGAGCCTACACCTGCGCCCATCAAAGCGGTTGAACCTGAGCACATTCCCGCACTCGCGAGGCCGAATTGGCAGAAGTACGGGACGCCGCTCCTGGTGGTGCTCCTGGCCGCGGCAGTCGTTTTCACCATCATCCGAAACTGGAACTCCTGGGAAGGCGGCCGGATCGAACAGGTGACAGACGATGCTTACGTTCGAGGTGATCTCACGCCGCTGAGCACCAAGGTTGCTGGCATCGTTAGGGACGTAAGAGTCTCCGACTTTCAGACCGTACATCAAGGAGATCTCCTGGTTCAGCTGGACGACGATGATTATCGGGCGCAAGTGGCTCAGGCAAGTGCGGCAGTGGAAGCCGCAAAAGCCGCGATCGAGAACAATCGTCGCCAAGAGAAACTGCAACAAGCCAAAGTGGATCGCGCGCTCGCGGGTGTGAACCAGGCAGAAGCGGAGATCGCGGCAGCTCAAGCCGGAATTGACGGCGCGCAAGCCGATATCGAGCGTACCCTCCCTGAGCGTCGCCGGCAGGAAAGTCTCATGCAGACCAACTCCACAACGCAGCAGAAACTCGAGCAGGTGGTTGCCGAAGAGGACCGCTCACGCGCGCAGCTCGTCAGCCGTCAAGCGTCATTGCAGCAAGCCAAGGCCGCGCACTCGAGCAGTCTGTCGGCCGCTGATGCAGAACGCCGTGGGCTTGACGTTCTAGGTTCGCAGGAACTTCAACTCATTGCCGACCTCCACGCCAAAGAGGCCGCACTCACCGTGGCGCAAGTAAACCTCGGCTATACAAAAATTGAAGCGCCCGGCGACGGTAGCGTGGGCGAGAGGCAAGTTCGACCTGGGCAACTCGTGTCTCCTGGAACCCAAGTGATTCCGTTCGTCAGCAGGATTAAGTGGGTCCAGGCGAATTACCGCGAGACCCAGCTGACAAATGTCAAGATCGATGATCCCGCGGAGATTCGGGTAGACGAGTATCCAGGGAAGGTGTTTCGCGGAAAAGTTATCGAGATTGCGCCCGCCAGCGGCTCGCAATTCGCATTGCTGCCGCCCGACAACGCTACCGGCAATTACACGAAGGTCGTGCAAAGAATCCCAGTGAAGATCGCGTTCGACGATTCCGAGATCGCCACTACGTTGCAGCCGGGTCTTTCCGTGATCGCCACTGTGCGCACAAGGCACTGATTGGAACGAACGATGGCTTCATCAACGATCACACTTCGACCCACCCCATTCCAACTCGCGAGAGCGACTGCGGCGGCGATACCACAGCAGCTCTCGAAGAGTCCGCTGCTCGGAATCCTGGGCGTGATCATGGGTGCAGGCGTTGTCACTCTCACTGGGCGCATGATCACACTCGGCCTGGCTGATCTTAAAGGCCACCTCGGAATCAGCTTCGATGACGGCGCCTGGATCAGCACTGCCTACAACGCTGCTCTGGTATTTATCGGGCCGTTTACGGTGTATCTCGGCGGGTTGCTAGGCCCTCGCCGAATTTTGTTCATTGCTGCGACCTCGTTTGCACTGATTTGCCTGTTCATTCCGCTCATTCACAGCTACAGCTTGCTCATCATGGCGGTCGTCCTGGCCGGACTGACATCAGGCACGTTTTATCCGCTTACCCTGACCTTTGCTCTACGCAATATTCCGCTTCCGTACCTTCCCTTCACGATAGCGCTGTACGCAACGTTCGTTGATGGCGCCGTAAACATTGCACCATCACTTTATGGTTGGTACAGGGAACATCTCTCGTGGCAATGGATGTTCTGGAATTCGTCGTTGATCACGCCACTCATGATGCTTTGCATTTACTACGGAATTCCTAAGTCCACTGCAGCAAAGAAGCCTGGGGCCGCCCCTAGCTTTGCCGGTTTCTTATATGCCTCCGCCGGATTCGCGCTGGTGTACGCCGCCCTCGACCAAGGCGAAAGACTCGACTGGTGGCGCTCGGGAGTTTTCACCGCATTGATCGCTAGCGGCTCATTTCTTATCCTCAGCGCATTGGTCCGGCGTTTTCGGGGTCCTAATCCCCTGGTCGACATGCCTTATCTCCGGCAATGGAACACTATCCTGCTGGGTATAGGGCTTTTCTTCTTTCGCTTCTGTCTTGTGACCACCATCATTCTGGTGCCGCAGTCGCTGGCCATCCACGGTTTCGAAGCTGATCAGATTGGGCCCGCCGTGATTTGGAGTGCGACCCCTCTGCTTCTCGTCGCTTTTGCGGCCGCACTACTGCTCTTGGCAAAAATGGATTCCCGTCTGCTCATGGCTGCTGGTTTCGCCTGCATGGCTTTTGCTTCCTGCCTGAACGCGAACTTAACTAGTGCGTGGTCGGCGTCGAACTATTACCGTACCGAACTGCTGATGGGTGTTGGGCAAGCGTTCGCGTTCATCGGTCTGGTCGCAACGATTGTCTTACAGGGAGTTTTCTCAGGAGGGTTATCAAAACCGCAATGGATTCTGACATTCTCCGCGTTCTTTCATACCATTCGCCTGTTTGGCGGCAAACGTGGGCGCAGTGATTATGGGCCACTTCGTTGCGCAGCGAGAGAAGCTTCATTCGAATCTCCTTGGCTTGCACGTTCAGAGTGGGAATTGGATCACGGATGCCAGCATCCACCAGCTATCCGCCGGACTGTTCGCAAAATCCTCCGGTCTTTCGGCGGCGATGGGCCGGGCGGTTGGAGTCATCAACGGGCGCCTCCGTCTGCAGGCCTACACCCTGAGCATTAATGATGGATTCTACCTGGTGGCGTGGGCTTGCGTTGCTGCTCTGCTGCTCGTAGCCCTAATGCGCAAGTCACCTCTGAACTACGCAGACCTTAGCGCCGTCCAGCAGCAAGCGACCGCACGTCAGGAGGCAAAGGCATGAAGAAACGAAATCGCGCGATCGGGCGATGGACCACGGTAGCAGCTTGCGTCTTCGCAATGCTGTCCTGGGCCGCGGCGCAAGAGCGGAAATTGACCTTGCAGGACGCAATTAACATTGCCACGGGCGCAAACCACGGTTTGAAAGCGGCATCGTATCAAGTCGCAGCCGAGGAGCAGAACCGGCGCATCGCCAAATCCGGCTATTTCCCCAGCCTTACCAATGAATCCTACGCACTTCATATCACCGATGTGCAGCGTGTCGACGCGCCCGCCGGCGCTTTCGGTCCAGGCATTCCGGCCACAAATGTTTTTCTTACCCAGGGACGCGAAACATTCGAAACCAGTGGCACAACTCTGGCGCAGCCGATCACACAGCTCATCAAGATTCACGCGAACAATAAAATCGCAGCTTCAGATTTGAAAGCCTCGCAAGCTTCCTTCCAAAAGGCCACGAATGATGTCGTGTTCAGTGTACAGGAACTCTACTATCGCATCCTTACCAGCCAACTGCAGAAAGAGGCAGCTGAACTGCAGATCACCTCTAACAGCGAAAACCTGAACGAAAACAACGAGCAGGTCAAGATGGGATCCCTGCTGGAAGTGGCGCGTGTTGAAAGCAGTGCCACCCTACTCGAAGCCAAGCAGACGCTGCTCGCCACCGACATGCAGATTTCTGATCTCACCATCCAATTGAACGATGTGCTTGGATTGCCGCTGAATACAAAACTCGTCCTTGATCCGAACGTCGACGCCGCGCTTGATGTGCCGCCGCGCGAAGAGTCGGTGAGAACCGCATTGAGTGATAACCCTGAAGTCAAAGAAGCGGTGCAGACCCTCGCTAAGGCGCGAGCCGCACACACCGCAGCAAAGGCGGAATACATTCCCGATGTCACGGCCTTTGCTCGGTACAGCTATCAGAACGGCGTGCCCTTCCTGGTTCGAAACTTCGGTACATTTGGTTTCCACCTGAGCTACGACGTCTTCGATGCAGGCAAACGCAAAGCGCTAGTCCGAGAACGCAGGGATGAAATAGCGGAAGCAGAAGAAAACCTGCAGCGTGTGAAGGACGAAGTCGAAGCCCGTGTGCAAATGATATACAACCGGCTCGACGTAGCGCGCTCGATGGTGGAGGTGAAGAAAGAGTATCTCGCCGCGCGGCAAGAGAATGAGCGCCTTTCAGAAAATCAATTTAAGCAAGGAATCACATTGGCGTCCCAGCGCGACGCGGCGCGAGCCCAGGCGGTGAAGGCACGCGCTGGCTTGCTCGACGCGAGCCTGGCTTATCTCTTGGCCCGAGACGATCTAAACCGGACTTTGGGAGTTGCGAATCCATGATCTTGGCCATGCTCACGATTCCGGTAACTGATTTTGGACACGAATTCAAAGAGGGCGATTAACGCAAATGCAGCGCAAACGAAACTCGATTAAGTTGAGCGCGCTTTTCGTGCTCGCGCTCTTGTTCTTGTTCATGGCTACGGCGGCAGCCGCCGCAATGGCAGATCCATCAACCAGTCTCACAAATATCTTCGCCCCCCAGTCCACGTCGGCCAAATCAATTTTCGATTTGTCTCTTTTTGTCCTGGTCATTACAGGAATCATATTTGTTGTTGTCTTTACTTTGCTGGTCTACTCCATTGTGAAATTCCGTGGGAAAGCGGTGGACGCGGGCCGCGAACCGGCCCAAGTGTACGGGAGTACACAGATTGAGTTGGCCTGGACCATTATTCCCATCCTCATCGTTGTGGTGTTGTTCTTGGCTACGGCGAGAGTACTCCATGCCGTTCAGGATGCTCCTCAGCCCCCGGGCGCCATCGAGGTCACCGCCATCGGACACCAGTACTGGTGGGAGTTTCGCTACCCGAAGCTTGGAATCGTTACAGCGAATGAGCTGCACATTCCGGTGAGCGATCCTGCGAATCCGACTCCTACGTTTCTTACCTTGCTTTCTGCTGACACGGACCACAGTTTCTGGATCCCGGAGCTCGCGGGCAAGACCGACCTGATTCCGAACCACCCGAACCGGATGTGGATGGACCCGCAGCGCACGGGAATCTTTCTCGGCCAGTGCGCGCAGTACTGCGGGGTGCAGCACGCTAAGATGCTTCTGCGCGTCTCGGTGGACAGTCCCGAAGATTTTGCCACTTGGGTCCGTGCGCAGCAACAGCTTGCAACTCAGGACGAAGGTGTAGTTGCCGGAAGACGCATTTTCGAAACGACTGCCTGCATCAACTGCCACACGGTCAGAGGAACAGTTGCAAACGGACAATTCGGTCCCGACCTGACGCACCTCATGAGCCGCGCCACCATCGCTTCGGGTGCGGCTCAGAATACCACCGACAATCTGCGGATCTGGATCCAGAGCCCAGATGTGATTAAGCCGGGATCGCTGATGCCGGCGATGAAGCTAAGCACTGCGGATTTGGACTCAGTCGTGAGTTACATGCAGACCCTGCGCTAAGCGAAAAAGTTTGGGAGACGAGTGATGTCATCAGATGCGATAGTCGTGCCGAACGTGGAGTTCACAAGCCGGCCATGGGTCGATACGCTCCACGAATGGCTGACGACGGTGGATCATAAAAGACTCGGGATTCTGTACATCGTTTACGCGCTGCTCTTTCTCGTGGTGGCTGGGGTCGAGGCGCTCGTCATCCGTATCCAGCTGATGCACTCACACAATAACTTTGTATCCCCGCAAGTCTTCAACCGTCTGTTCACCATGCATGGCACGACCATGGTTTTCTTCATGGGCATGCCAATCCTGTTTGGGTTCGCGAACTATCTGGTGCCATTGATGATTGGCGCTCGCGACATGGCATTTCCCCGGTTGAATGCCTTCAGCTTCTGGCTTTCGGTGCTGGGTGGATTTCTTTTTTACTTCAGCCTGGTGGGCGCAAATGGGCTGTACGGCGCAGGCAACGCACCTGATGTGGGATGGTGGGCATATGCACCGCTAACGGCGCGAGCGTTTTCCCCGGGTCATAGCACAGACTATTGGACGCTGGCCCTGCTGGTTTCCGGATTCGGAAGCATCGGAACCGCAATCAATATCATCGCGACCATTCTGTGCATGCGGTGTCCAGGTATGAAACTCACCCGTATGCCTTTGCTGGCATGGCTCAACCTGGTGATGGCGGGAATGGTTCTGATCTCGGTTTCGCCGCTGTCCGCGGCACAGATTATGCTGTTCATCGATCGATATTTAGGAGGCCACTTCTTTGATGCGCAGGCTGGTGGCTCCGCCGTGCTATGGATGCACTTCTTTTGGATCTTCGGACATCCGGAAGTGTACATCCTTATTATTCCCTGCTTTGCTTTCATGTCGGAAATTATCCCGGTGTTTTCACGGAAACCTATTTTCGGATATCCGGTGATGGTCGCGGCAACCGTCTGCATCGGCTTCGTGAGCATGAGCGTGTGGGCGCACCACATGTTCTCGGTCGGGATGAACTCTTATGCTAATAGTTTTTTCACGCTTACGACGATGGCGGTCGGTGTTCCTACGGGAATCAAGATTTTCAATTGGCTCGGCACGATGTGGGGAGGAAGGATTCAGCTTAAGGTGCCGATGTTGTTCTGCATCGCATTTCTCTTCCAATTCCTGATTGCCGGCCTAACCGGCGTCATGCTGGGAAGTGCTGCCTTCGCTTCGCAGCTTACATTGTCGTATTTCGTTGTCGCGCATTTTCATTACACACTGGTAGGTGGGGTTGTGGTAGCCGTGTTCGCCGCCATCTATTACTGGTACCCAAAAATTACGGGAAGAATGTTAAACGAAACCCTCGGCAAGTGGCACTTCTGGCTGTTCGTGATCGGCTTCCACCTGACATTCGACCTCATGCACGTTCCCGGTCTGTTGGGTATGCCGCGCCGTATCTACACCTACGAGCCTGGCCGCGGCTGGGACACGCTAAACTTGCTCAGCAGCGTCGGCGCATTCATTCAGGCGATCGGCATCCTGCTGTTTGTGGTGAACCTCCTTATTTCTTATTTCAAGGGAGCCAAAGCGGGAAACGACCCGTGGGACGCATGGACTCTCGAGTGGTCCGTGAGCTCTCCGCCGCCTGTGTACAACTTTGCATCCGTACCGGTGGTCGCGAGCCGGCGGCCATTGTGGGATCTGAAGCATCCGGAAGATCCGGACAGCCGCTATGAGTGAAGGGAGAAAGCAATGAACGCAATGACGACTCCATTCCCCGGAACCTGGAGTCTTCCCTATCGCGGCAAGGTCGCCATGGCCGGGCTCATCATCGCGGAGTCGGCCATATTCACTATTTTCGTAGTGGCTTATCTCTTCTACGTCGGCAAGAGCCTCAGCGGACCGACTCCACGTGAAGTGCTCGAGACGCCGATCTTCTTCACAATTTGTTTATTGTCCAGCAGCCTGACGATTCACTTCGCAGTGAAATCCCTTGAACGAGGCAAGCAGAATACCTTCGTATCCCTGTGGGTAGTGACCATCATTCTGGGCGGTCTCTTTCTATTTGGAACCGGACGGGAGTGGCATCGACTGATCTACGAACACGGGCTGACGATTTCGACCAACCTCTTTGGAACCTCCTACTACTCGCTGGTCGGTCTGCACGCCTTTCACGTCACTGCAGGTCTGGTCATGCTGTGCATTGTGGCTGCATTCGCTTTGGCTAACCGTGTCGGCGCGGATCAGTCCCGTCGCGTAAATGTGCTCGCTATGTATTGGCACTTCGTGGATGCGGTGTGGGTTGTGGTTTTCACCGTGGTTTACATTCTTGGGCGCTGAGGAGAAGAAATGGCAACGTTGTTATCCGTGGAAGAGATGAGCCAAAGCCCTCCGGCTCCACGCGAGCTTGAAGTGCCTGCACCAACAGCCTGGCCGTTTGTTTTGGCCGTCGGATTCACTTTGTTGTTCGCGGGCCTGGTTACGAGTCCGTCGGTGAGCATCCTCGGCGCTGGGCTTGCTATCGCGGCTTCTGTTGGATGGTTCCGGGAGGTCTTCCCTCACGAACACGAAGTGGTCGTCCCTGTCGTTCCAGAAGATCTACGCATCGAGACCGAGCGCCGGGTGGTCGAACGCGTTCCGGTCGCAGCCGATCAACTGCGCGCCTGGCTGCCTGTTCACACGTATCCAATTTCTGCGGGCGTGAAGGGCGGATTGGCGGGAAGCCTAGCGATGGCCGCGTTGGCCTGTGCTTACGGGGTGCTTAAAGCCGGAAGCATTTGGTATCCGATCAATCTGCTGTCTGCGGCGGTCTATGCGCAGTCGCTGAAACTTGGGCCCTCACAGCTGTATTCGTTCCATGCCGACAGCTTCTTCATTGCTTTGGGTATCCACGGCCTTGTGTCCATCCTGGTTGGATTGCTCTATGGAGCAATGCTTCCCATGTTTGCGCGGCGGCCCATCGTTCTCGGGGGGCTGATCGCCCCTGTGCTGTGGTCGGGGCTGTTGTACACGATGATGGGCTTGCTGAATCCTCTGCTCGCGAGCCGCATTGACTGGCTTTGGTTTATGGCTTCGCAGGTAGCCTTCGGCGTCGTCGCCGGCCTCGTCGTGGTCAGACACTCGCGTATGCCGACACGCGAGAACATCTCCTTCGCGCTACGCGCTGGCGTTGAAGCCCCGGGATTGATTTCACCACGAGACAACGGAGAGAAACGCCCGTGAACCGATTTCGATATCTTTGCGCATTTGCGGCGCTGGACGTGATCCTGCTATCGGGTTGCAGCTCTCCGCACGGACAGCCACAGAAAGGTTCCGAGACTCAGGCGCCGAACGAGGTCTTGCAGTTCGGCATTCTGTACGCACAAAACTGTGCAGGTTGCCACGGTTCGGAGGGACGGGGTGGGGCGGCCATCGCCCTTGCGAACCCGGTTTATCTGGGCATTGTGGATGAAAAAGCGATGTGCAAGGTCATTGCCAACGGCGTGCCCGGCACGTCAATGCCAGCCTTTGCTCAGAGTTCTGGTGGAATGCTTACAGACAAGCAGATCGATGTGATCACCAACGAAATTCGATCGCGCTGGAGCCGGTCAGGAAACCTCAACGGAGCCAATCCGCCCTCCTATGCGCCGAGATCCACTGGCAACGCTCAGCAAGGCGAAGTTGTATACGGAACGTACTGCAAATCCTGCCATGGCCCAGAAGGAGAAGGCGGACCGAAGGGCAGCGCCATTACGAACGATTCCTTTCTGGCGCTGATGAGCGATCAGGGGCTGCGCACGATTGTCATCGCTGGCCGGCCGGAACTGGGAGCCCCCGACTGGCGCGGAAACGTTCCCGGCAAACCGATGTCAGACCAGGAAGTCACTGACGTCGTTGCCTGGCTGGCTTCGCGCCGAGTGCCGAACCCTGGCCAACCTTATTCCGCTTCAATTTTTGCGCAGCATTAGGAGTCGAACGATGTCGAATGAAACTACACTTTCTCGCCGCGGATTCTTCACGAAGATAGGCATTCTGCTCAATGGGTTGGTAGCAGCCGCATTGGCAGTGCCGATGGCGGGATTCCTTCTTTCCTCGATTACGCGCGGCCGCGGCAATGGTTATCTCTCCTGGGTGCGGCTCGGACCAGTCAGCGATTTTCCGGAGGGCGAGACCCGGCTGGCAACATTTCGAAATCCGTACGTGATGCCAACCGATGGCAAGACCGTGGACACTGCCTGCTGGGTACGGCGCATCGCAGGCGATCAATTCCAGGTTTTTGCAGTCAACTGCGCGCACCTGGGGTGCCCGGTTCGCTGGTTTTCGCAATCCGGTTTGTTCATGTGCCCGTGCCATGGCGGAGCATATTACAGCGACGGCTCGCGCGCGTCGGGACCGCCAGAGCGAGGGCTTTTCGAATATCCGTACAAAGTTCAGGACGGCACGGTCAGCATTCAGGCCGGTGAGCTGCCCACGCCGGGAGCAGCGATCGCAGCACTCACTGGAGAGAAACCGTCATGCGCATCATGATTGGCAAAATTGGACAGTGGTTCGACCGCCGGTTGCAATTGGCTGCGCCCATCCGCGAAGCCGTCGAACATCCTGTGCCGCGGAGAACCGCCAGCTGGTGGTACGTGTTTGGCAGCGCCGCGCTCACCGTTTTCATTCTGCAGATCGTGACAGGAATTCTTCTTGCTCTCATTTACGTTCCTTCGGCCGCAGAGGCGTGGAGCAGTCTCCAAGCTCTCAACCACGATGTCACTCTCGGCTGGTTCATCCGCGCGATGCATGGCTGGGGGTCGAATTTCATGCTCGCGATTGTTCTGATTCACATGGTGCAGGTTTTTCTCTTCGGAGCCTATAAGTTTCCGCGAGAACTCACCTGGATCGTGGGCGTATTTCTATTGCTCATGACCCTCGGCATGGCCTTCAGCGGGCAAGTGCTCCGCTTCGATCAAGATGCCTATTGGGGATTGGGGATCGGAGCGTCAATCGCGAGCCGCGTTCCTATCCTGGGTCCGTCAATTGTGAGATTGATGCTGGGTGGGCCGATCATTGCAGGGGCAACTCTGTCCCGATTCTTTGCTCTACACGTCTTCGTGATTCCCGGAATGCTGATCGCGTTCGTAGGCCTTCATCTCTTGATGGTGTTGAAGCTGGGAATCAACGAATGGCCGATGCCGGGACGGGTGGTAAGACGGGGGACTTATGTCAGCGAGTACCATGAATTGACCAAGAAGGATGGTGCACCATTCTTTCCCTACGCGGTGTGGAAGGATCTGTTTTTTGCTGCGTGCGTCATTCTGGCAATTGCCGCTTGCGCGCTTTACTTTGGTCCATTCGGCCCGACTGGCCAGCCTGATCCAACGATTATTCAAACGGCGCCAAAACCGGATTACTTTTTCCTGTGGCTCTATGCCTTGCTCTCGCTCCTTCCCCCGGCGCTCGAAACTCCAGCGCTGCTGGTCGGACCGGTTGTTGTAATTGCCGGATTGCTGCTCCTTCCATTTCTTTCTGGCGAAGGGGAAAAGAGTTGGAAGCGGCGCCCGATCGCAGTTTTGACCGTATTGCTAATTGCGATCACGCTCGGCACCTTCACCCATCTGGCTGAGTTCACGCCCTGGAGCCCGCACATGAGCGCGTGGAGTGGTGATCCCGTACCGGTGCGATTGCTGCATGGAACCACTGCGCTTGAGCGCCAAGGAGCGCTCGTCTTCCAGGCTAAGCAGTGCCGCAACTGCCATTCGCTTGGGGACAGTGGCGGGCAAAGAGGCCCGGCTCTCGACGGTGTTGCGGTACGGCTCACGCAGAACCAACTCATCCGCCAGGTGATCCAGGGAGGCGGTAACATGCCGGCATATGGGAACAACTTGAGTCCGGCAGAGACGACCGCGCTCGTCGCATTTCTTGAGACGTTGTATCCGGCAGGGCAAACTCCCGCACGCGATGCTTCACGCGACACGGTGCTGAGCGACATCCCAGTAAAGACTTCCGGCGGGCAGCCATAGGTTTAGAATTCATGCCACTCCTTCATCATGGCGGAATCGAATCGTCTGCGGTTTGGCTGACCCTGAGCATCGCTCTCACCGCATTGGTCTACCTGCGGGGATGGTTTCATCTCCGTTCGACGTCCACGAACGTCATTTCGGCCTGGCGTGCTATCAGCTTTCTTCTAGGACTTTTGCTGATCTGGGCTGCCGTAGCCTCGCCGATAGCGGCGCTCGATCATGAATTACTGACCGTTCACATGTTGCAACATCTTCTGCTCATGACGCTCGCTCCTCCGCTGATCTGGCTGGGCGCCCCCTTCATGACATTGCTGCACGGTCTGCCGCGACAATTCGTAGACAAGGTTATCGGTTCGCTGCTCCACTCGGCGCCTGTACAGACGGCGGGAGGGACGCTAACCCAGCCCGCGTTATGCTGGCTTGCCACCGCCGCGGCATTGGTGGGATGGCATATTCCGGCGCTATTTACGCTAGGGCTTCAATCCGAAGGCTGGCATCTCGCGGAGCACGCATCCTTTCTCGCAGCCGGTCTTCTTTTCTGGTGGCCCGTGGTTCAGCCCTGGCCAAGTGTCGCGAGGTGGCCGGAGCTGTCGATGATTTTGTACCTCTTTCTTGCCACCTTACCGTGCGATATCCTTTCTGGATTTCTTGTGTTCTGCGACCGCGTAGTTTATCCGGTGTACTTCACCTCGTCACGACCGTTCGGCATTTCTGCTCTCGAAGATCAGCAGTGCGCGGGCGCGTTGATGTGGACCGTTGTCACAGTTGTCTATCTCGTTGCTGGCGCGGTTCTCACAACGCGGTTGCTCTCGCGGCAGAGTTTCCGCGAGGACGAATTGGATCAGTCGGAATTACGTGGCAGACAAGTAGCGCAAAAGGTGCCGCAAAGCCTGGAGGTACTCTAACCGTGGTCACCCAGCCCATTGTTGCTCCGCTCGATGTTCCCGCCGTACACCACAATCGCGTGATCGAGCCGGCATTGTCCGACTACTTGGCGCTTACCAAGCCGGAAGTCAACTTTCTGATTGTGATCACGACTTTCGCCGGGTTCTACTTGGGTCGGGCAGCGCCCTGGCGAGATTTTCCGTTTCTGCTAATGATTCACACATTGGTGGGCACATTGCTCGTTGCCAGCGGCACCGGCACCCTGAATCAATACATCGAACGACGCTTCGATGCTCAAATGCGTCGGACCGCCCGGCGGCCACTCGCTGCTGGCCGTCTCAAACCTTCCGCAGTCCTCTGGTTCGGTACAGCCCTGTCTCTGATCGGCAGCGTTTATCTTGCGGTAGCCGTTAATCTGCTTGCAAGCCTCCTCGCAGTGTTAACTTTGCTCTCCTATTTGTTCTTCTATACCCCGCTCAAAAGGAAAACACCGTTATGCACACTGGTTGGGGCAATTCCGGGTGCCATGCCTCCGTTGATCGGCTGGGCAGGCGCATCAGGTAAGCTGAGCTTCGAAGCATGGGTATTGTACGCGCTGCTTTTCCTATGGCAGTTCCCTCACTTCATGGCCATTGCCTGGATGTACCGGGACGACTACGACCGTGCAGGCTATTTGGTTTTGCCTCCTGAAGGCCCCGCCAGGGACCGGTTCGTGAACTTCCAAACCCTTTGGCCACTCTCGGGCCTGGTAGCCCTCAGTCCCCTGTCGGCCCTAGGAGGTCAGCCATTCTTGCTCTGTGGCATAGGAGTCTTTCTCCTAAACCTGGGGTTTTTCTGCTGCGGAGCACAGTTTGTGGTTCGTAGAACTAACTCGGCGGCACGGCAGCTCCTGACGGCTTCGATTATTAACCTTCTCTCCTTATTTATATGGATGGTCTTTCTGACGGCTGGCGGGCTAGCTGGCACCGTGGCCTCGAAACCCTGGTAGCTGAATATGAGGAAAAGAGCAACCCGGTAAGTGGCTTATCGCAGGCCCCTTGCCAGCCGTGCGGCTTGGACCGCGTGGCGGCCCAACACAATGGATGAATGTCTCCCGTCTGCTACTGGCCGGCCGTCCGCGTTGCAGTACTCTCCAGATCTCTTACGTTAACGGTCAACCGGCTGCGCATCACCTGCAAAGTTTCATCGTTGGGAACTCCGAACTCAAGTGCGCATCGCGCACACGAACGTGTGACGGATGGTATTTTATGGTCGTACACAGCCGACAGTGTTTCCAAGCGCGCAATCATGGCGCGGGTTGCATCCAGCTTCAGCTGCTGCTCCTGTTGCGCTGTCAAGGCTCCGGATTCCATGCGTTCGGAAATCTGCTGCAGGTTCGCGTGGACATCTCGGAGCAATCCGTTAACGCGATCCGCGTAGTCGTGCAGGAGTATAGAGGCTGTCTCATCGCTCGCGTTGTTGTTTTGGCTGGGTGCGTTTTGCGCGTATGCCGGAACGATTGCGAGGCATACAAGAATAATGATGTACAGAGCATTTTTCATTTCGCTTTACCTTCTGACCCCTGGGCAAAACAACAAACCCCACGTAACGTGTAAGGCGCATGTAAAGCCGACCCTCTTAATGAAGAGCAGGCACACAGCCAATATCGCAACGACGAGCTACCGCCGGAAATGGGTCCGCCGAAAGACACTTCCGGAGATTCGTCCACCCAAACAACACCAAGATGTGAGCATCTCGCTGCCAAACAGCTGCCACCTGCCAAACCGATCCCGTTAGTGGGCTTGAGGTTATTGCTCAGTTCATGAGCTATGTTCCATGGGAAAACGCGGACGTGGACCTTTTCAATCTCTATTTCGAACTCGCCAGTGACGCTGCACGATGGCGTCGGCTCCGCCTTCCCGGGGTTCCGGGATCCTGATGTGTTGGACTTTTTGTTCCGCCCCTATTGCGAAAACGGCGACTGGATTGCACATGAAGAGTCCTGAAAGTCGGAGCCCGGGGTGATAACGGTCATGAAAGACACATTTTCGAAAGATGAACTGATGGCTTTGCGGAGCGACCTACTTCAGGATCTGATCGATTCGCGCGAGGCTGCCGAGTTCGTTCAGGCGTTCCTGATGGGACGGGGTTACGGCGCGTCGCCCGAAGCGGCCCTGGACGCCGCAAGCCGGGTCGAGATGTCAGGGTGTTCGATGCCGGTACTGAAAAGAGAGCTGGAAACTCTGGCGTTGGCGATGTGAGCACATGCAGAAAGAGGACGGAGCGCTCACCAGAGGAATAAGTTCTAAACAGCGGTGCGAGTAAGCACTCTTGCGCTGCCGCCAATGGCACGGCAGGCTGTCCTCTCCCGACCCGATCGAACTCCCGTTCCTGCAGCACTGTCAATAATGCGACCTGGGTTTACTGAGACGACCGCCTGACCCCAGTCGCAAGAGTTCGGCCAGAGTTATGCCGAGAGGCGATTAGGAGGTGAAAGCTCCAGAGCAATACTGCACGGGATGGAGAGTTCTACGTCGGTACCCGCACTTGCATTGCTGCAGATTTTGAGTAGCCCGCCGATTTTCGCTGCCCGCTCCCGCATGCCTGCCAATCCCCAGTGTCCCTCACGCCCGGTTGCGAGCACTCGGGGATCGACGCTACACCCGTTGTCCCGAACCCTCATGCGCAGCTCACTGTCGGCATACTCAAGTTCGACCTCAACCCGTGTGGCTCGAGAGTGACGAAATGCGTTGATGAGAGCCTCCCTGCCAATTCGATAAATCTCATGCTGGATGGCCAAATGCAGAGGCCGCTTCTCTCCGATAACAGTGACCCGAAATTCAACGTCGGATGGAACTGCGAGTTCGCGCTGAATGCCCGAAAAGGCCTGAACCAGGTCCAGGGGGGCGGTGTCAGATAGGCGAAGACCCTGAAGAGCTTTCCGGCCGTCCTCTATCCCTTGCTCCATAAGCTGAAGAATTCGATCCAGTCGCCCTTTCACCGGCGAATCGGAAGGCACGCCATTCACGGTTGCACCAAGTTGCATCGAGGCGCTCAAGAAGTTCTGCAACAGCGTGTCATGGAGTTCTTGGGCAATCCGAGTGCGCTCCTCCAGACGCACGTTTTCTTGACGGATCCGTTCTTCCTCCTGTTTTCGCGATTCAATTTCCGTTGCGCTCACGTACCATCTTCTGACTCGGCCTTCCTCTACCAAGGGGTTGTACCGCCACAGGAACCAGCGGTAGATGCCGTCTTTTCCAAGCTGTCTTGCATCAAGTTCAAACGGGTCACTCCCGGCAAGCCCACGCTCGCGTACGATTCTCGCCCCCTCCACATCGTCGGGATGAATTGCCCTGCCGATCACCTCCTTGGACCGAAACTCCTCAAGTGTCAGACCTGTATATTCTCGAGCCATCCGATTTGCGTGAATCCACTTGCCGTCCGGTCCCACCACCACAATCATCTGGGGAACGAGATCCACAAGTTGCTGGAGCTCCTGTTCCGCACGCTTGCGCTCGGTGATATCGATCACGGTCCCCACGAACTCACCGAAATCGCCAGAGCGGTCGAGGACCGCATGGCCTACGACGTGAATATCCCGGACCCCTTTGTCCGGATGAACGAGCCGGTAGTCAAATTCGAAATCCGCCTTGTCGCGGATGGCTTTCTCGTACTGTTCCCGGACCGGAGCCTGGTCGTCTGGATGAAGACGCTGAAAGAAGGCTTCGAATCGCGGTGGCGGCCCATGCGGGTCGAAACCCAGCACGCGATAGCACTCCTCCGACCAGTATCTAATGTCGCCGGTCACAGGGTTCCAGGCCCAACTGCCGGTTTGGCTCAGCCTCTGCGCTTCCGCCAAGTACGCTTCGCTTTTGCGCAGTTCCTCTTCTGCTCGTTTGATCGAGGTAACGTCAGTCGCCGCCCCGACAAACTCACGGTTGGCGGATGCATCTTGTAGTGCGTGGGCCAGGGCGTGGACGTGCTTGACACTCCCGTCAGGCAGCAGCCAACGATAGGTATGCTCGAACTGTGTCGCCCCCGCAGAGGCACTCTTGATGACCTTCAGAAAGTCGGGCCGGTCCTCGGGATGGACGTTCTGCACCAATAAATCTATTGTTGGCTTCACCGCGTGGTCGCACTCGAAGATGCGATAGGTTTCCTCAGACCAGACAATCTCTCCAGTATCGGGTTTCCACCCGAAGCTGCCTGTATGACTGAGCCTCTGGGCTTCGGCCAGGTAGGCTTCACGGCGTCGGAGTTCACGAGTCAGTAGCTCGTGCTCCGTAACGTCGATGGCCGTGCCAACGATTCTTTGCAGCGTGCCATCCTCGACTACGGGGGTACCCACACAACGAATGTATCGGAGTTCACCGTTTGGTCGCACAATTCGTTTGGTGACATCACAACCCAAAGCTTCCACCACCATTTTCTTGATGAGCGATGTCATGAACTCGCGATCCTGCGGATGGATCAGGGCGAGGTATTCCTCAAGGTTGGGGGCTTCCTGGGCCGGATCAAGACCGTACATGCGCAGAAGTTCACGCGACCAGTGGCTGAAGAACCCCGCAGGGTTGAAAACCCAGCTACCCATGTGGGCAAGCCGCTGACCTTCGCTGAGATAGTGCTCACTCAGGCGTAGTTCCTCTGTTAATCGCTCTTGCTCCGTAACATCCATCCCTGTCCCAAGGAAACCCTGGAAAGTCCCCCCTTGCGCGACCGGAATACCCACACAACGTATGCGACGAATCTCGCCGTCAGGTCGCACAATTCGTTTTGTGAAGTCGAATGCGCGATGGTCCACCAACATCTGCGTAATGCCCTGTTCCATGAACGCGCGATCTTCCGGGTGTACAAGAGCCAAATATTCTTCTACTGTTGGCGGCTTGCCACGCGGATCAAGGCCGTGAACCCGGAATAACTCGGAGGACCAGTAACTGAATCCGGTAGCGTCGAATGCCCAGCTGCCCATATGGGCAAGGCGCTGCCCCTCGCCGAGATAAAATTGGCTTTGCTGAAGCGCTTCCTCCGCGCGCTTGCGCTCAGTAATGTCCTGAATCGTACCGAACATTTGGTAGGGCCGGCCTGACCTATCTCTCTTCACGTCACCTCCATGGCGGGCATTATATGCCCTTTTAGATGTTTTCCCATCTTTCCTGGCGTCTCAACTACGGCCTCGTCCTTTCAGCATCCATGCAAATGAGGAACTAGCACTAACGTTCGAGGCCGCAGGTTGTCGCGGCGGTAACCAGCCTTTTTTCGCAAGCTTGGGCGGGCGCATAGCTGCACAAAGCATCGACCTTGCTCGGGGCGATCTCTTCAACTCATAGGGACGGCGCTAACTGACGGGCAGACTGTGGCACCTACTAGGTGAGAGGAAACCAATTTGCAGAGCTACTGCGAACTCACCGCTTTCCGGCCTATCTACGACTCGGTGATGGCTTCCAATACGCGAACAGATCGGCACGCTTCTTCAATACTGGTCCCCACCCTCGTCCCGCCCTTCTGCAAGGTAATAAAATCCTCCACCTCCTTACGATAAGGGTTAACAGCTTCGAACTGGTGGGTAGTTCTTCCAGAAGATGAAACGATTTCCATCCTTTGTAAATGAGTGTTCGGAAAACGCTTGGGGAATATTGATTGTGGCGTCTTCGAAATCGAGAGTGAGGCTGTTTAGGGAATGTTTGCCAGATTGTGACGCGCTGAGTTCGACCGTGACCTCTCCGCAAAGTGCCAGGGCGAAAGCGTTATCAACTGTGCTACGAAATCGTGGCCACTGACCGATTCGCCGTAATCCGCCACCTCACGTCTGACCGCAGTCGTGGCCTGCAGAGCATTGTGCGGATCTGGCCACCAAGCCTATCTTCGCCTTCTCCTCCTCGGTGTCAAGGTCTTGTCTTTTGACAAAACAAACCGGGGCTTGTCTGCGAAATTCTGTTCGAAGGCTGATGCACTCTCAGGCACTTGCCGAGATCAGGGTGTCAGTCCCAGTTGGCCGCCACTTTGCATTGCAAAAGTAGTTCCGAAGAATGGGGCCCGAGAGCGGGTGTCTTGCTTTTTCCTCATTGTCGCTATCGATTGAGCATGTTTTTATGAACTGGTTCACAAACCATACTTTCGCTTCCCACGCGGCTGAGTGGCTCGCGCTCGCAGTCGTAATCTTACTTGCGCTAGAGTTATGCACCGGGACACTGGAATTTGTCTCCTCGCTTTTTACCCACGAACGCGACGCAGACGAATCCGAGAAGGACTATTGGCGCATACATGGCGGAGAATAGAAAAGCTTCGATGAACTGCCTGGTGAACAACCAGGGATTCATCTTTGGTACACCTCCCCAGCCACTTCAATTCCGCGAACTCCGGCACAGTTCGTGCAGAAATGCAGTTGGAATCCTTCACGCGTGACTCAAGGCAATCTTGCGGTTTTCACACCCGAATCTTGTGAGGGTTGCGCGTTGAGAGCGACCGTTCCATTTTGGCCCTCCTCGTGCATACGCAATGTTCGCGAGCGAAGGTGCAGAGTAACTTTCGCCACATTAGATGCGCAAGCCATCGCGCAACCTAGCTGCGACGAAACGTTGCCGGACCAACCACTCCGCAACTCTCGCTCCGGTCGCGGTCTTCACGATCAACCTAGGACACCTGGTATCGCCAGTGCGTCGCAGCATCGGTGCGCGTCTCTCTCGTCCCATCGCTCAAATGAAGCCTGGATGGAATTTCGACTAT
Source organism: uncultured Acidobacteriota bacterium (assembly GCA_963838905.1). Classification (GTDB taxonomy): domain Bacteria; phylum Acidobacteriota; class Terriglobia; order Terriglobales; family Acidobacteriaceae; genus JABDBE01. The sequence continues at coordinate 307,296 of CAWITE010000006.1, read as the reverse complement.
GAAGCTCTTTGGCAATTTGGCAGCTTCGGTTCCGCAAATATCCGGGCATGGACTGTGGCATCGGAAACCGGTTACCGGTTTCCGACCGTTCCGCTGAAACCGCGATTCAGCGCCAAGGCAGACATCTCCAGTGGCGACGATCCCAGGACCAATACTCTCGGTACGTTCAATCCCTTGTTTCCGAAGGGCAATTATTTTGGCGTCCTCGCTACCGCCGGTCCTGGCCCCATCAACTTTATCGACATACACCCTCATGTTGAAACGGCGTTGCCGCACAATGGGACCGTCTCTGTTGATTGGATATTTCAGTGGCGAGAAAGTTTGCGCGACGGTGTGTATTCCGTCCCGGGATTTCTGATTATTCCGGTAGGAAAGAGCAATGCGCGTTTCGTGGGCGATCGTCCAGGCACGGAGGTGCACTGGCAAGCGAATCGTCACCTCTGGTTTCAAGCTGACTACGGGATTTTTTACGCGGGGAAATTCGTTAAGGAGAGTCAGCCGGGCCGCAACCTCAATTACTGGGCATTGTGGGCCGGCTTCAAGTTCTAGGGGGGCGTTGAGCGGTACACCCGTTTCATGGGCTGGGCTGGTTTGAAACCGCCTAAGGCCAGATTTGGCTACAACAGATTGAGGCCATTTCTGATCGGAAGGACTGTCTTCGCCCACCCTGTCGTTAGCACTTGACAGTTTCTTGGCAGTTTCGACACATCAACACCAGCGCCGATCAGTCTCTCGACAAGATCCTCCATTTCCAGAGGATTGGAAGCACAAACCTGTCTCCCCTTTTTGGCCTGCCAGTTGCCTTTATCCAAGGCTAAGAACATGAGTACCAAATCTGGCGGCAAGAATGTCCAAACCGATCACGTGCAGGAAATTGAGCACATTGCGGACTTCTCGGTTTGGCATCTGCGTTGCTCTTCCTGTGAGACGTAGAGAGGCTAGGGTTGAAACGCTTATACATTGACCTCGGTGCCGCACTCGCTGTGGCGTTAGTCCTTTCCGCGCTGGCCTCAGGCCAGAACAATCAAGCGACGTCGAGAACAGCAACCATCATGGGCACCGTCACCGATGTCAACGGCGATGCGATCCCGAACGCGACGGTCGCTCTTAAAGAAGTTGCAAGCAATGACCCTCGTACGATCGTGACAACCGAAAGCGGGATGTTCGAGTTTCACGATGTGACACCAGGCATTGCGTATCAGCTCAGCATCAGCGCCAAGGATTTTGCAGACTGGGTATCTCCCCCGATCATACTGAATCCAGATCAGTTCAAAATTGTAACCGGTATCCAACTGCGAATTGCAACCGAGCGCACCACTGTCGATGTTCATTACGACCCTGTCGAGGTTGCTACCGAACAGTTCAAGGCCGAAGAAAAGCAGCGCGTGTTCGGAATCATCCCGAATTTTTACGTTTCCTATGAGAGCGATCCTGCACCGCTGACGACAGGGATGAAGTTCAAGCTGGCTCTGAAGGTCACCACAGATCCAGTTACGGCTGCGGGAGTCTTCCTTGTGGCTAGTGCCAAGCAAGCTGGAAATACTCCGGACTATGGCCAAGGCTGGGGAGCATATGGAAAGCGCTTTGGCGCAGTCGCCGCCGATGGTTTTTCGGACATCATGATCGGAGGTGCCATACTGCCTTCCCTGTTGCACCAGGACCCGCGCTACTTCTACCAGGGAACTGGTACCACTGGCTCCCGAATCCGCCACGCGGTATTCAGCCCCTTTGTGGCAAGAGCGGACAATGGAAAGTCGCAACCAAACTATTCTAGCTTGGGCGGCGTTCTAGCATCATCCAGCCTCGCAAACCTTTACTATCCCAGATCCAATCGTGGTGCCGGGCTGGTGTTCGGAGATTTCGCGATCGGCATCGCCGAACGAATTGGCGCAAGCGTGGCCCAAGAGTTCCTTCTTGGGAAGTTCACCCAGAGAGGTGGTCACACGAAGTAGGGCAGCGAGTACGAGCAATTCTCCTTTCCCCGGAGCGAATGAGAACCTCTGGGTTGGAAGGAAAGGCGCGACACAAATGCAACTTCCATTCAGGCTACTTACTCTTAGCCGAACAGTACAAATCGGCTTGGCTTGCTGGTGATTAACAGTGGTTCGCACATTCCTGCAATTGAGGACCCGGAGGCTACACCCCTATGGCAACCGCTCCGAAGTTTTGCATTGATGTCGATATTCACGATCTGCTGATGGATTCATCGCGGGAACCGGTAAGACCGGCGGCCGTAAAGGGGCTGACGCTGCCCGAACCTGTATTTCCCCAGTATCCGGAAAAGCTAGTCGATCCTGGACCCGAAATAACTCCCCAAAAACGCGACTGGAGCCTGTCCCTCGTCTATCGGGCCATGCGCGGATGGCTTTTCCCTTACATACGTTCGCGCGTGTTGCCCGGCGAATTTCATCCCATCACCGCCTACCTGTTCGTTGAGTACAAATGCAATCTCGACTGCTGGTATTGCTGGGCCTACAACAACAAAGTGAAGGGCATGACCGAGGATGTGGCACGGCGTTCCGTTGACTGGTTGTACGACCACGGCTGCCGGGTGCTCGCGCTGATGGGGGGAGAACCGTTATTGCGTCCTCAATTTGCTCATAAAGTGGTTTATTACGCAGCCAAGAAAGGATTCTGGATCTACATCGGAACTAACGGGCGGCTGTTACGCCCCGATGTGGCTGACCGTTTGGGAGATGCAGGCGCGTCTGTCTTTAACTTCGCCGTCGATTCGTGGGACGAGAAGCCAAGCCTGCCGAAAGCCGTCGTACCCGTGCGCAAGCACCTGGAGCACCTGCTGAAGAAGCAGTACGTGTACGGCTACATGGTTTTTTTCAACATGAACATCTGTCGGAACAATACGCTGGATATTCGACAACTTACCGATTATGCTTACGACCACCGCATTGCGACCGACTATCACATCAATGAAACTCCTATGCTCGAGCAAGACGAGCACTTTAAACACTTGAGCGACAATCCGACCTACATTCGTCCAGAGGACTGGCCGGACATCGATTCGCTCGTGGATTGGCTGATCGAGAAAAACAAAGCCGGCTATCAGATGGTCAATTCGGTGCAACGCCTGCAGGAAATCAAGGCCTTCATCCGAATGGCGAGTGGTGCCGATTTGAAGCGGTTGGGCTGGAACGGTGACGGCAGCGGTGGGAATGGAAACATTGCCAAGCGGTTGGTGGAAACTCCCGGAATCGTCCAAGATGCAAACGCCGAGTTGCACTTCGCCGAGTGGAACTGTCGAGCCGGTCAGAACAACGTCATCATCCGAACCGATGGGACCGTCGCTCCCTGTTTCCCTATGTACGCGTCTACCTACGATTGGGGAAGCATCGATAAGCATAAGTTTGATCACAACCAACTCGCCAGCATGAAGAAAACCTGCCAACAGCATTGTTTTTCTACGCTGAATCACAATCTAGCGTACTGCTACAACGACGCTCGGGTGATCAAGTTCGTCTGGACGAATCTGGTCAAGAACCGCATGAAGGGCGGAGCAAGAAGTTTCGAAGATTGATAGAAGCGAGATCGTAGGCGGATTCAAGGCGTAAAAGAGGAATCACAAGAGTGCATAGACTCATTCGATGTATTTGATGGCCCGACAGCTAAAGAGCTACAACCGGAGGATGATTCGGGTCAGGAATAAGTTAAGTCCTTCATGTCCATTGGGACCTGTTGGATTGTGGCTGAGGGCGACCAAAGCGCCTCCCCAGGTGGTACGTCATAGAGGAATTCGTCTTCGATCTCCTGTTGGGCCGAAGCGCTCCGTCCTGATCTTGTCAGGGCCGTTGCCGAGGCAATAAGGAGGGCGTTTGGCAGTTTCGACAAATGATGTTGGACCGCAGACGTAACACGTCGGAGCAAGGCTCGCGGGCCAAGTCGCGTTCGCGATCAGATCCGTATCGATGCGCCCGGGTCGCCTCGGCCAATCCTTCGGGACGACTCGTGTGTATGCGTAAGTAACGGTTACGGACTGTTGCTGATCTGATAATTTCCGCAGTTCATCCCGGTAAGAAACTGCTTTGGGTTGGCGCACGAAATACAACAATCGAAATGGTGCGGTGCTGCCCGTTGACGCACGCGAGCGGATCATAGACGTGAAGGGAACGATACCGGAACCGCCCGCTACTAACTGGATCGGTTCGGTTTGTTCTTTGCGCCATACGAACCAGCCGCTGCTCGGACCGCGTAGCTCCAAACGATCGCCGACGGCGACTTCTTGGGTTAGATAAGGCGAAACTTCGCCATTGGCGAGTCGTTCGATTGTTAGTTCAAATCGCTTGTCGAGGTTCGGCGCGGAGGCAATTGAGTATGACCTCACCACAGAGTATCCATCCGCCGCCGTCATCGGTCTTCACAACGAAACTACGACTGCGCGGACGATTACCTTCGAAGTTTCGGATTGGCGGGGACACGTTGCCGGTCAGCACGTTAATGTGCGTTTGAACTCTTCCGCCCTTGCTTCCTCGCCGCGATGGTGAATGGCAACTCCATCGTCGCTGCACAAAAGGACCACGTACGCTTGCTGCCGAACGATCGCATAAAGACGATCGATCTCTTCCCGTGCATGCACGATGACGTCAGCGAGGGGTTCGCTAGAGACCTTTAGCTTAGCATGTGTGATGGTGTTCGGCACCGTCCGGCTCCGCGGATCGATGCGATAGTCGACGAGACACCGCCGCCAGGGATCGGATATTTCTTCGGCAGCTGAACTTGAACGTGTATTAATTAAGGAGGGGCTCGCTGGGTTGGACAAGAGTAGGCTCCTCGGTGTCGCGGGCGATCCATAGCTACAAGGGGGCTACGTTGCCCCTTCCAGCATCCAGCGGACTTATGGCATTCGGACTGATCCCCTGGTGCAGCGACTGCCCCCGCTCTCGACTGCCGAACGTTTCACAGTCGCTTCCGTTTTGGGGATCGTAGCAGGAACACACCGGACCAACAACAGGAGTGGTCCGGTCCCGAAATGCCCACTCAGACGCTTGGCGCCGAGCCGGTTAGGGGAAATCACAATTTCACAACGTCCGAAACGCGCGCATCGAGCAAGAACGCAGTCGGGGTCGTGCGGCGCCGGGGCGCTTCGTGACTCACTGCGGGCCATAGTATTATCTAGTCCTATTTACATGTTCCAGATGGCTCTGAGGAGGGCAATTGTACAACAACGGCTGTATCCGACTCGGTATCCAGGTGTCTTGCCTGCGCTGCTGCCTGGGCCACATCATGACTCAAAGCATCATGCAACGCGCTGAGTGTCTGAAACTGCATCATCGCGACTTCATATCTCCCTTGGATTAGATACTCTGCTTGCTCGCGCGTAATTTGGTTGGCTTCCTGTGCCTGCGAGATATTCGCTACGTCTGCAGACATTTTCTGCGCGACCAAGGTCATATTGTGCTCGTATGCCTTGAGCACATCGAGTGGTCCGAGCGGGATTTCTGGCTTAATCGCAATCACGTCAGCCAGCACCCCATGGGGCTTGCCGGTAGTGTTGGCAAGAATCTTCTCCACTGGAGGCGGTTCAACGTCCACAACGTTTTGGACTGGTCGGGCTACGGCGGCATGGAGCATGAGGGCAAGCAAGAATGCGGCAGCGAAAATTGATCGAGGTTTCATTTTTGCTCCTTTATCTACCGTAAACGTGCACATCGCGGCTTCATGTAGGACTACGTGAACGCTGTGAAATTGGTGAGGCGGCTAAGCGGATGTCCGAAAGGTCGCTCTGTCGCTGAATCGTCCGCATTGGAGATATCGGTGGCGATTGCGTTTCCGCGTGCGCCCTGAAGTGTTGAAGTGGTTGCGCCGCCGGATTCCATCACTCGCCCGGCAAAGCGGCAGCTCTGCCAGAGACTTTCGTTTCGCCTGGGGATCAGGCGTAGGCGAGCGTGAATCAGCGTTTTGAGCGTTCAGAGAGCCTCCGATGGCTGGCCTTGGGATCCCCTAGTTGTGTGGTTTGCCCACTCCCATTCCGGGAGCCAGTCTCTGCGGCATTTACCCTGGCAACTGAATTCCATCATGCTCCCGCCGCACTGTGGGCAGACCAGGTTGATGATCGAAGAAATGATGCTTGCATTGAGTTCCCCTGGCATCGTTTCGATAGTTCTCATCCCTTGCTCTCCTATTTCACCGCGCCGGTTTGGCGGGGAAATTCCAGCTTGCCACTACGCGAGGCGCAGCCGCGCGGACCGCGTACGACGGTAACCTGCCACGGGTGTCTGTCGCTTCCAAGCGCTCCGCGCTGGTTTGCTACGGAGTTTGTCTTGCCACCTCTACCGGCGGCGCCTCGCTCATTGCCTAACATAGCAACCACAATGCCAAATGCGAGACGTGCTTTCAGAATGATCCATGAACCCGGAGCGGGGAAATTCGGGCACAATTCCGATACATGCTTTAGCTCTGTGGAAAAGAGGGACAACCGGCTGGCAAGGGACAACGCCTTAACTTCTCCGCTTTGGCAGGACGAATTCGAGGGAAAACCCGACATCCGCCCTTTGTTTTTCGGCTAAATCACTTGTCACCATTGACGTGGAAATTCAGCTTCGGCACGGCAATTGCCCATTTGATCAAGGAACCATGCGATAGAAACGCCGTAGAAGCCTTCAGCCACCGGATGTGGCGCGAACATCTCGCGCGGTTCTCAAATAACTCCCTTCGGGAGCACAACCTATGACAGAAAATATTCACCGTCTTTATCCCATCCTCGTCCTGGCCGCGGCGGCGGTGTCCATCTTGTTGGCGCTGTTGATTGTCGCACTACGTAGGCCGGTCGGGGATCCAAGTAGTATTAGCGCAGCAAGCAGCACTTCTTCCCTGATTACGACTGCTGCACGCAACGCTGGTAGGGTCGGGAAAATGCCAGACACGAACCATGCCGAATTGGCGAACTCACGGGTTTTCGACGGGCGCACATCGCGCATCAGTACCCGTGTTAACGGTGTCAACAGCGCGGCGGAGTGATGCAGTAGATTGGCCTACACCGCAACTGATCACTGTCACTTGCCAAATGCTTGCCAATGGCTCATTTCCGAACGAAGCGAGCGAAGACTGCGTTCTTCGAGTGAGCCCTTAAGTACCTCTTCGGAAAGGAAAAGGCTCAGGCTTTTACTAGCTGACATTGGAATCTTGAATGCTTGAGCAGATTCGGAACTGAACAACAGGAGATGTGCATGCTGAAAGCAATGGGTTTGGTCTTGATCTGTCTATCGGCCCTTCCGACATTCTGCCAGTCTACGTCTGCATATCAGGTGGGTACGATCACCGCGGTCACACCGCATCAGGGTGCAGCGGGCTCCGATCCTTTTGTCGCTAGCTATGACGTTTCCGTGAAGGTTGGCGACACAGTCTATGTGGTTCTGTACACCCCGCCGGCGGATGTCGGCACAGTGAAGTACGCGACAGGACGTGATCTGCTGGTCCTCGTGGGAGAGAAGACGCTCACATTCAACGACCAACTGGGAACTAGTTCAGAAGTACCCATCCTGAGTCGCATGACAGTCGCGACGCAGAGCAACCCAACCCCTGAATCGCCACAACTGCAGACGCCGATAAAGAGCCTGGCACTTGTAGGTCTGCCTGGCGTCAAAGATAACACCGAAGGGACTCTGACAGTCGAAGGCGGCAAACTGCACTTTTCTTGTTCCAAAGGTGCGTCGGATATCGCCGTGGTTGTGATGGACGATGTAGTCACAGGAGACGACAGTCAGCGAGTGATTCAAGGAACTCTGGGTACAATCAGCAGGTTTGGGCCTTACGGATCAGGGACCTTTTTGAGCTTGTTTCGCTCCAAGGTCGATACCCTGACGATTCAGTATCGTGATGCCAACGGGGGACTGCACGGTGTTGTTTTTACCGTACCGGTGGGGACGGCGGAATCGGTAAAGAAAGAGCTCATCGTACAGGGCGCACATACCAGCATCCCGATACAAACCGAGACCAGCGCCGACTGATCGAAGTCCGACACAATGGAGGAAGAGTCATGAAGCACTTGTTCAGAAATGCAACCGCATTATGCTTGTTCACCGCTATGTTGTGTGCCGCCTCGCTTTTGCACGCGCAGGGGAACACATCAAAGATAAAGGCATCCGCGATCAAGGTAGAAATGATTCAATCCGACGAAATACACCTGCCCGCCGAATTTCAAGTGGCGCTCTATGAGAATTTGATTCAGCAACTCGAACACAAGGGCAACTCCTGGCGGGTTTATCGTGACGGCGACCGCGATTCCGCCAATATCGTGGACCTCGTTGATCTGCGTAGTACAGTTCGGGGCTTCAAGCAGGGAAGTGAGAAGGCACGTGACGTCACGACTGTCGCGGGTGCAACCTCTATTACTGTCCACTGTCAGTTCACCGATAACCATGGCAAGGTGTTGCTAGAGCGCGATATAAACGGCAAGGTACGGTTCTTCGGCGGGAATCTCAAGGCGACCTACGACTTTGCGAAGAAGGCTGCGACCGTAGCACAACAGAACTTTTCTGCTACTGAGCAGGCTCCGGAAAAGCTTGCGTTTCAGTCGCCGATTTGAAAGGGCGCTCCTTCAGGCGCGCCGCTAGCATCCAATCAATGCAGGGTCAGCCGCTGAGGTTCCCTTTGGCCGCGGAAGGGACTTTTTCCGCAACCTGCGGCGGAAATAGCGCAGGCTGGACTTCAGTTGGGCGATACTGCTACAACGATGCCCGAGTAATCAAGTGGCTGTGGGCCAACGCGAAGAACCGATTCCAGGGTGGCGTGCCTAGCTTCGAAGCTTGAAAAGCAAGAACCAAACATGCGGAGAGGAAACATGGCAAACCCGAGTTTCAAAACCACACTCTTTCTCGTCGCCGCGACACTTGTTGCAGTGACAACGTTCATGGTGGATGCGGACGCGCAGCTTAATCAGGGGAGCGAACTGGAACTTACTGCGCCGTTCGAGCCCTTGCGACCTGGCGTTGCCGAAAGCGAGATTTTCGCCGAATTGGTAGCCCGTAACCAGCTTCGGAGTGCGGCGCTCCTCGATTACACTGCCCAGAGAACCTATCAAGTGGTCGACTTAAACGGAAAGGTGCATGCCGAGGAAATTGGGCGCATGGACTACCGTGCGCCTGACAAGAAGTCGTTCGCGGTTACATCCGAAAAGGGGTCTGGACTGATTCGTCGTATGGCGCTGAATCCGCTCATCGCCAGCGAGATCGAAGCGGCATCCGGCAAGGAGCATCACGATAGCTCCATCACCCCCGCAAACTACGACTTGAAACCGCTGGGCGAGCAACAGGTGGGACCTTACCGCTGTTTCGTCGCGCAGGCGATTCCCAAACGGAAAGACAAGTATCTGTTCGAAGGCAAGGTATGGATTGACGTTCAGGACTATGCCGTGGTTCGGATCGAAGGCCATCCCGCGAAGAAACTTTCTTTCTGGATAGAACGCGCCGACGTCGTCCGGCAGTACCAGAAGATTGGCAATTTCTGGCTTCCAGAAAGAGATGAGACGTTTGTCCAGGTCCGACTTTATGGCAAGAAAGTTCTGACGATCGACCACCAGAATTACGTCGTGAATGGAGCTAGGAACAGCCGCGAGTCGACAACTGCCCAGGAGGCTCTTGCGCGAGCCGAAGTTGGTATCAAGTAGCGTGGCTCGACCAACTCCGAAAGAAATGAGTATGCTGGAGTCGCATTTGCGTGGGGAAAGGTCGCAACCATCATCTGTCACCGGCGAACTGCTAACCATGCGCAATATCCTCATCACCACGGACTTCTCGGAGTGTTCAGCACGAGCTCTTGACCACGCCCTGGAGTCGCGAGTCGGTACGAAGCGCGATTGCACTTGTTTCATTGCATTGACCTGACAATCTACAACCTGGTGGGACCAGATGCAGTTCAGATGGCCTGCGACGCATCCTGGCGGGACATCCAACAACTGAACGCGGACCTTCGCAGCAAGGGTCTGGGGAAGAATGTCGAGCTCAAGCTTCTAGTCGAGGACGGAGGCCTTGCGACGATTTTACCCGAAATTGTCCGGCGCCTCGATCTTCGTCTAATCGTGGTAGGTACGCACGGGCGAACCGGTTGGAGGAAGCTGGTCCTCGGATCGGTTGCCGAGATAATTGTACGTCGAGCTTCTTGTCCGGTATTCACGGTGGGGCCCAGTTGACCGGGGATCACGATTACAGAAATTCGGACCTAGTGGTGAAATCTCTTGATCTCGTCGACTCCGATACTTTGGATAAGCTTTTGCCGCCGCACGCGATTGATGACACTGGATTTCCTCGGTGCTGCAACGCCGGTGCCGAAGAAGGCCGGTTAAACGAAACCCGCGTCGACCTTGGGGAGTCCTAGAACAAACTATGCCAAAGCCGAGCGATTTGCGCCCGCCCTCGCACCTTAAGTTGCTGTTATGTGCTCTTCTGCTAACAGCCCTGCTGGTCGTCTTCATATGGTGGCGATTACCTGATAGCCGGAGCTTGATTTACCTGCTGGGTGCGGGCTTTCTGCGAAGGCTGGCGATTCCGGCGTTTACGATTGGTACGCTGGCTGTTTCACCTCTTTCTTTAGTCAAGACTCTACTCTTTCTGGGACTTCTGGTTGTGATGTCGAACCGGGTCCGCAAGCTTCTGTACCAGCGCGTCTCGACGACCACTGCGTTTGACCCGCAGCACAGTTATGTGTTGGCACGCTTCGTTTCGATCATGATCTATGTTGTTGGTCTCATGATCGGACTGCAGACAGCCGGGGTAAACCTGAACTCGCTGGCGATCTTGGGTGGCACGCTGGGCATAGGCGTCGGCTTTGGTCTGCAATCGATCGTGGCCAACTGGGTGGCAGGACTGGTACTGCTGATCGAGCAGCCATTCCGTATCGGGGATCGTATCGACGTCGGAGACACCGGTGGCGTGGTGGGGCGTGTAGGCGTTCGCAGCACCTGGGTACGCACCTACGACAACGAAGTAATCATTGTTCCCAATTCCGACTTCACCACGCATCGAGTCATAAACTGGACCGTAAACGATGATAAGGTGCGCCTCTCGATCTGTGTCGTGGTTGCCCATGACAGTGATCCCCAGAAAGTCGCGGACTTGCTGTTGGAAGTGGCCCGGAAACATCCAAGTGTACTCCCCGACCCTCCGCCGGAAGCTTTATTGGCTGAATTGATGCCGACCACACTCAACTTCTCTTTGCGCGTTTGGACCGTCGTCGGCACCGACGACAACTATCGCCTGAAGAGTGATCTGCGCTTTTCAGTCCTGAGAAGCTTTCAGGAACATGGGATTGTCACCAGTGCGAATTCGGGGTCGGTTGGAAGAGCTTCGGGGGCCTGATCCATTTGTCGTCGGACGGCCAAAAAATTGGCAGTGCAGCTGAAACTGGGTGGTGGTCTGAAGCGCGAATGGAGTCGTGGACTCGCCCCTCCGAACGGACATCATCGCGCCACAAATCCATCTCCTTTGTCGCCGGTGTCCCATGAACGAAATAGATCCAACGGCCGTCAGGCGACCAAGTTGGAAAATGGTTGTGAATTCCCGGCCGGTCCCCGAATATCCGACGAGCATTCGCGCCAGTGCGGTCCGCCACGAACATGGGGTCGCCATTACCGAAGGTATGATAGACAATCCGCTCGTCGTCCGGTGACCAAGCCAGGTTGGCGGCCTCCTCACCGAGGAAATTACGCGGCGCAGCTCCCGTCAGGGGCATCAGCCGCAGCCGCATCCCCACATCACCACCGCCGAGCCAAATCTCCGAGCCATCACCGGAAAAACCGACGTTTCGTAAAGGCCCAGGTAAAGGGCCCGCCTTCCCCTGTGTCAGATTAATCAGACGTCCGGTACCCACCTGGGTGAGCCATACATCGAATGGGCCGTCATGATCGGAGACAAAAGCCACGAACCTGCCGTCCGGCGAGATCGCGGCCTCAACACTCTCGAAGTCGGTCACGCGCGTGAAATGCGCTTTTTCGAGCGGGTTGGCCGGCGCAGCCGCCGGCCGAACCATTTCCCAGACCGCAGTTCCCATCAGCAATGCAGCGGCTATGACCCACGGCAGCCACGCTCGGCTTGACTTCGGCTGCGACACACTCTTCGCGGTCGACGTTCCGCTCAGAGATTCAATGGCAAACGCCAGATCACTGGCCGACTGGAATCGCCGCTCGACATTCTTTTCCCAGCCATCGGTAAATCCACTGAAGTTGGAGTTTCACGTCATGAGCGCTTTGAAAGCGCTCATCGGGTTCTTTGGCCAGACACGTTCGAACCACATGGTCCAGTGCTGGGGGTGACGCGGGCTGCAGGGAAGTGATCGGCTGGGGCTCCGAAGCCAAGATCACCGCGACGGTGGATGCGGTTGTCTTGCCTTCAAAAGCGCGCTTGCCCGTCACCATTTCGTAGAGCACTGTTCCCAGCGAGAATATGTCGCTCCTTGTGTCGGCCTCTTTTCCTTCCACCTGTTCTGGGGACATGTACTGGAACGTACCGACGATCGTGCCTTCGGCGGTAAGTGGACGGTCTGGCGTGCTGAGGGTTCGGATCAGGGTCGAACTAGGAGGATTGACCGTCGTCAGCGGCTTGGCTAAACCGAAGTCCATCAACTTGGCCGGTCTTGGTGAGCATGATGTTGCCGGGGCTTGAGGTCGCGATGAATCACGCCGCTGCGATGCGCGGTCTCCAATCCGTCGCAGATGTCGCGGCCGTAGCGCAGAGTTTGCACCAGGGGCAAGGAACCCTTGCGCAGCCGATCCGCGACGGTTTCTCCTTCCAGGTACTCCATGACCAGATAGTTGAGTCCGTCCTGCAAGCCAACGTCGTAGAGATGGCAAATGTTGGGGTGATTCAAAGAAGAGATGGCGCGAGCTTCGCCGTCAAAGCGCTCTTTCGCGACGGAATTCTCGGAGAGATGTTGGGGAAGGATCTTGATCGCAACCGTGCGATCGAGGCGGGTGTCCCAGGCGCGATGCACCTCTCCCATGCCGCCTGCACCCACGGAGATTGAATTTCATAAGGACCGAGTTTTGTACCAGAAGCAAAAGCCACGGGTGCACGCCATTGTTGCGCGCCATTATAACGTGCAAAGCAGGTTGCGGCGCACGCGGCGATTCTGGATGGTTTGTCGGCAAACCTTACCTTACCGGGTTAGGTCAGAGTAGCCCGTCATCCAACAGTGGACGCTCTCTTACAAATGGCTGACGCAGCCCGGTATACAATCCGTTTGCCCGGGTTCAGTCTGCTCGGCGAGGGACGGGCACATCGATGCTGAAAATCGAGTTGCGTCAATCTCACAAGCGAAGGTCTCTGCCTCGCGCATACATTTCATCAATCGTTCAGATCACGATCCTGATCGCTCGCGGTGTGGCTCAAGCCACACCGCGAAGCGAGGCTCCGTCTGAGGCAGTTCCTCTATCAAATCTCCGGCAGCCGCTACAAATTCTGGTCGATCGCTGGGGAGTGCCGCATATCTACGCACAGAACGAAGGCGATTTATTCTTCGCGCAGGGGTTCTATGTTGCGCGGGAGCGTCTGTTCCAAATTGACCTATGGCGCCGCCGCGGACTGGGTCAGCTTGCCGAGGCCTTTGGCCCGGCCTACATTGAGCAGGACAGGGCCGCTCGGTTGTTTCTCTATCGTGGTGACATTGCAACAGAATGGGCGACCTATGGTCCGGGCACGGAACAAATGTTCCAGCAATTTGTTGCGGGCATCAACGCGTACATTGATTGGCTCGACTCTCACCCGGATCAATTGCCGTTCGAATTCAAACATCTCAATTACAGGCCGGCTGACCAAGGGCATGAAGCCGGAGATGGCTCGCCTGACACTGGCGCGCAAGATCGCGGCCATTACGTTGACACTTTGGAAGAAGGAGGAACGTTTCGACGCCGAACAACTGAAAACGCAAGCCGCTTGAGCATCGAATAGAACCCAGGTGATCTCCCAGGTTTTCATGCCTCGGTGGTGGCCAATCGGTTCGTGCGATGCTCGGGTTCGAGGGAGAGTATCTATGCACTCATTAGGCGCCCGGTGTGCTGCTGTTTCGCACCGCGTCCCCGGGTCAATCCTATGCCCCCTCGGATAACCCAAAAAAGCTATAGGCCTTGAGCCTCAGATAGGATCATGGTTGGCACCTTAGCCAACGTTTAGCTTGCGTAGCTTCGGAACCGAATGGTGTCGAGCACCACAACGTCATGAAACCGTTGAGTTGGGACAACAAGCAACTGGGGTTGGCATCGCCGCTGCAATCTGCGGCGAGCCAAAGCGGCCAACCAATCACCCTTGCGAGAATGAGAGGGCTGGATGTAAGTCACCACACCCGCATCTCTCCGAGGGGCGGGGAGAAGTCTTTTTTCTTGACATCCTCTTTTATAGGATGAGCGATATGGAGATTTGGACGAAGCCGCTGGCGCGGCGGACGCTACCGCGTGTTTGTACTTCGGCAGATAGAAAGAGGGAAAGAGTTGAGATAAGTTGGGTCACAGAAAAAGGAGGTCTCCATGACCCAACTTCGCCAAAAAATGCTGGAGGAACTCCAGCGACGTAACTATTCCGATCGTACCGCAAAAACCTACATTCGCATCGTCCGCGACTTTGCGGCCTATTTCCACCGCTCACCGGACAAGCTAGGGCCGGAACAGATCCGTCAATACCAGGCGTATCTGTTTCCAAGCAAAAAGTTGTCGACGGCTAGCCTCAGCCAGTATGTATCAGCACTGCGCTTCTTGTATGTCAAAACTCTACGCCGGAATTTTCTGACCGAGCATATTCCTTTTCCCAAATCCCCCCGACGGCTGCCCATAGTCCTCAGCCCGGAGGAAGTAACCCGGCTCATCGATGCGGCACGCAATCTCTATCACCGCACCCTGCTCATGACCTGTATTCCACCGCCGTGCGACGGTCCGAACTTTGCCGTCTCCAGGTCAGTGACCTCGATAGTCAGCGCATGATGATCCGCATTCACGGCAAGGGCCGCCGCGATCGCGATGTTCCACTCAGTCCCAAACTGCTGGAAACCCTGCCCCTCTACTGGCGCTGGAGAAAGCCCAACCCCTATCTGTTTCCCGGTAAACGCGCCGACACCCCCATCTCCGCCAACATCGTCTGGCTGGCTTGTCGCCAGGCAGCCCAGCTTGCCGGTATCAGCAAACCCTTGTCCCCACACAGTCTGCGCCACTCCTGCGCCACCCATCGGCTGGACGCCGGAGCCGACCTGCGCACCATCCAGGTCCTGCTCGGACACGCCCGTCTGGAACACACTCTGATCTACCTGCATCTCTCCCACCAACACTTGCAGGCGGTTCCCAATCCCCTCGATCGCCTGCAGCTTCCCCCTGGGGGCGATATCCAACCCTCGCCGAGGCTGCAGAAAAAATGACTCGGCCACGGCTGGAGGTGGCCGATATCGTTCGCGCCCAAGGCGATCGCTTCATCCACAGCAACTTCCGCTGGTTCCATTGGGCCCATCGGAAAGTACTGCGCGCGATTGCGCGTTGCCGTACCGCCGCACTCGGCGGGCATCGCGACCAGTGCCCGGGCTGTGGCTATCGCACCACCTCCTATAACCGTTGCCGGGATCGTCATTGCCCCAAGGGTCAGAGCGGCGCTCGCGACCAGTGGATTATGGCTCGGCAGAGTGAACTTCTGCCCCTCCCCTATGTCCACGTTGTCTTTACTCTGCCTCACCCACTCTCCCCACTGGCGCTGCAGAACAAGAATGTCCTCTATGACCTCTTGTTCCGCGCCAGTGCCGAGACCTTACAAGAGGTCGCCCGCGATCCTCGCCACCTGGGTGCCGACATCGGCTTCCTTTCGGTCCTGCATACCTGGGGGCAGAATCTACTGGCTCATCCTCACCTCCACTGCGTCATTCCCGCCGGTGGACTCTCGCCCGACCGCACCCGCTGGATCCATCCTCGCTACCCATTCTTCCTGCCCGTTCACCTACTCAGTCGCGTCTTCCGCGGCAAGTTCGTCGCCGGTCTAAAACGCCGATTCCAGCAACACCCACTCACTTTCGCCGCATCTCTCAAGCCGCTGGAAAACCAAAAGGCCTTCCGCTCCTTCTTACCTCCATGGTTCCGTGAGAACTGGGTCGTCTACGCCAAGCCACCTTTCGGCGGTCCCCATCATGGGCTCGGTTATCTCGCCCGCTATACCCATCGCGTGGCCATCACCAACCATCGCCTGGTGGCCTTCGAGCATGACCAGGTTCGTTTCCGCTGGAAGGATTATGCCCACGGAAATAAGAACAGAACCATGCCGCTCGATTCGCAAGAGTTCCTACGCCGCTTCTTGCTCCACGTCCTGCCTCGCGGCTTTGTCCGCATTCGCTCTTTCGGTTTCCTCGCCACTCGCAGCCCTGCCAGACTCTTGCCGCTCTGTCAGCGCCTGCTCGCCGACTATCCCACCGCGCACACACCCTGCAGCCATCACTTCTTCCCCCACTCAGCCCACTTGTTTCCGCTGCCCAAAATGTTCCACTCCCATGCTTATCGTCGAAAGATTCTCTGTCATTCCTGCTTGGCAACTCTCGACCAGGAGCGCGTACCTTGACTCTTCCTAATCCTCCCACCATCCCGCTCTCCACAGCGCGAGCTTTTGCTCCCACTGTCGTAGTGTCTGTACTCACCGAAATCCGCCTCAATCCACCACTTACTTTCCTAAATTACCCGTACCGGATCGCCTCTTCGGACCTACCCACACTCTTGCCGACATCTTTTACCAGTCCGCTCAACCCAACCCTGCGACGAACAAATCGCGAATCGCGCATGCAAAACCCATAGCTGCACCGCGTCCGCCGCGCCAGCGGCTTCCTCCAAATCGCCCTATCGCAAATGCCCCGGCGGGACACACTTGTGGACTCACGCGGCTGCACGGCGCCGGCTCATTTGCGATAGGGCCCTAAGATTTGTCGTCAACTATCCAGAACCTCTTCAGGCTATCGGAAGGTGCAGAATCATAGGCTGCTGACAGTGGTTGGGACGGACAGCCAATGACAGGCTGAAACCTTTCGTCCTGAGGCAGGGGCAAGCATTTCGTTGAACCACCGTCCCTCTCTCCCCTGGTAGGCAGATAAGGTGCACCGCCCAGAGCGTAAATTTCAACCGATGCTTTGGTATTGGTCGATACGTTCGTCCAATGGCTTCGTCGTCGCGCTTCTGCTAATCTTGCCTTGAACAGTCACTCGCTCTGACATCGAAAGGACTACCAAATGGGCGGCACAAATGGACTGAAAGAGACCACGCGCGTGACCGCGCCTGTCGCGTCGAACACGCTTAGTGTGAACGTTTTTACCGCCCCGGGAAAGGCTATGGTCGGCGAGCGGCCAAAGCCCTTCGGCGAAGCGCTCGGCTTTGACCCGATCACGTCGACTTTAATCTTCGGCGAGCACGACGCGGTGCTGGTAGACGCAATGATGACGGTGGCTGAGGCCGAGGCTCTCGCGGATTGGGTTGCTCTGCACAACCGCAACTTGGAGACCATCTATATAACGCACGCCCATTTCGACCACTTCTACGGTCTGGGCATTCTGCTCGACCGTTTCCCGGGCGCTCGGGCGATAGCAACGCCCAAGACGCTGAACGCCATGCAGATGTCTTTCACTCCCCCAGTGGAGCGGTTAGCCCGCCGGTTGTTTCCTGGGCAAGTGCCCACTAAGTTGGTTGCCCCTGAGCCCTATGAGCACGACACGTTCACTCTCGAGGGCCACGAATTGCGCATCATCGAGCAGGGCCACACCGATAGTGCCGATACGACGTCTCTACACGTTCCATCGATCGGCCTGATCGTCGCTGGCGACGTTGTGTACAACCAATGCCGCATGTACGTCGGCGACACCACCCCCGAGAGCCGAAAGAATTGGATCGCGGCGCTAGACCGGTTAGCGGCGCTGAACCCGGCGATTGTTGTCGCCGGTCACAAGAAGCCTGGCGCGCCCGACTCTCCCTCGACGATCCAAGACACCAAGCGTTACCTGCAGGACTTCGATCGGGTGCAGAAAACCGCGACGTCCGACCAGGAGCTGTTCGATCAGATGACGGAGCTATACCCGCATTGGGTAGCCAATCAGTCGTGGTTGATGTTCGGATTCCCGCAGCCATAACCCACATCAACCGCTGATGCGAATGTTTCCTCGCGCATGATGGAGGGTTGTCCCTAGTTGAAAAGGCGCTGGAAATCGCATGAACTTAAAATCTATCGGAATTGGAGTCGTCAATGAGCAGCGTACAAATCGAGCAGAAGAGCTATGAGATGCCCCCGCGAGAGGGGATCAGCATCGCGCATTTTCTCACCGTCGCCGACATCGAGCGATCGGCTCGCTACTACGAAAAGGTCTTCGGCGCTCGCATTCTGAGCCTGGGTGACGGCAACGCGCCTGGGTACCTTCAGCTTGCGAATATCTGGATGATTCTGAACGTTGGGGGCGGGCCGACCCCGGATAAGCCGACGGTAACGCTCAGCGTCCCCGACCCGAATCACATCAACAGCTTTATGAATTTCCGCGTTGCGGATATTCAAGCGTGCTATGAATTGTGGAAAAGTCGAGGAGCCGAGTTCATCACGGAGCCGATCCCCAAGTACGGCGAGACGCGCTGCTACATCCGGGATCCTGACGGATATATTATCGAGGTCGGACAGAGCACCGAGCTCACCTACGGTTAGCGCTCTCGGCCCCGGCGGCGCGCTTTAGCAGATTCCTATTACGAACTGGGTGAGACCGGCAAAGCGGAAGCACTTCGTCCGCGATTAAATGCACAGCTTTGTCGTGCTGTTCGTGCGGCTTAAAGGTCGTGAAATTCTCGAAGTCGGTAAACATCGAAAGCGACACCTGGGCTCGTACGTCCGCGACTTTGAGTTCGCCCATCACCAGCCTCAAGTTCTCTACAACTCGAACACCGCCAGCGCCGCCATATCCGATAAATCCTGCCGCTTTGTTGTTCCATTCGTGGTAGAGAAAATCGATCGCGTTCTTTAACGCCGCCGAGGTGCCATGGTTGTATTCCGGCGTGACAAAAATGTAGGCGTCGAGCGAAGCAATTTTCTCGCTCCAAGCCTTCGTGTGAGGTTTGCTGTACTGATGCATTATGGGCGGCATAGGCTCGTCGAGGAGCGGCAGCTTGTAATCCTCGATATCGACCATCTCAAACTCCGCATCCTTGCAGCTTTTCAGAATGTCGTGTGCCCATTTTGCGATGGCCGCGGCTTTCCGTCCCGGTCGCGTACTATACTACCGACGATGATTCCAACGTTCAGCATCTTCTCTTTCTCCCTTCGGGTGCGTTCTTCAGGTTTGTTCGTGGAGCCTCGAACTCTGCGATCATTTCCTAACTTGTTTTCTACCGCCGTTGACCTTGGCTTCTTGGTGGTTAGTCTCCGCTGCCAGGAGCCCGAGCTTCTTAAGCAATTTGTACAGTTGTTCCTTCCCCCCGTGGACAAGGCAGACATGAGCGCCTCAAGGTCCTTTGCACGCCGCTCGAAGCACGATGCCGCCAGCCGCTTGCCTTGTGCCGTAAGTTCGATGACCCGTGCCCGTCGATCACTTGGGCTCGACTTGCGAACAACTAAGCCGAGTTTCTCGAGGCGGTCAACTGCGGCAGTCATCGAGCCACTGGCCAGGCGCACATTGTCTTGGATCTCCGAGATCGTGAGCGGCCCCTTATGTAGGAGGGCTTCGAGCGCGACGAAATCCGTGAGGCACAATCCCGTGTTGGCGATGCTCTGCTCAGCCAACAGACTCAGCGCACGATACCTCTTTGCAATCACCAGCCCGAGCCGGGGCGCAGTAATGGCATTACTTTTCGTCATCATTGTGCCTAATCAGGCAGCTTGCGTCCGCACCTGGGGCCTGATCCTGTTCTTCCCTGAGGAAGTCCAGAGGCGATCGGCAGAAACTGCGCCTGCTCCGCGAATCATCAGAAAGACAGCAATCGCCAGCGCGAGCAGGTGGAACTCGAAACCTTCCCCCTTCTGCGTCCCCGTCCAGTTCATAAACAGGCCGAACTAATGATGGATCATCGTAACAGCGACGGCCATGTTGCAGAAGATTCCAGAAGCCGCAACGCGAGTGAACAGCCCGAAGATAAGACCCAATCCGCCGAGGAATTCCGCCGCAATTGCCAGAACCGCGAATGAGGCGGGAATGTGCAACATTCCGGTGAAGAAGCCCATCGTGCCGGTGAATCCGTATCCACCAAACTACCCGAGCGCCTTCTGGGCGCCGTGCGCGAAAAACACCACTCCCAGCACCAATCGAAGAATAGTTATGGCAGCGTCGTTATCCGTGGCCATCAGTTTGCGAAACATAGAAATTCCCTCCATCGCAGGCTTGCTGCCCGGCTGGGACAGACAAGAGATGAGATGATTGTCCTTATATAAGGATTCGTTTTATCGAGATTGTTTCAAGTAGCAACGGCCACTCGCACTTGCAGGCGACCCTACTCGGGCCATTGCTCACCGTACCCATTTCTGACGGCAAACTCGTTCTAGGTACCTGGTAGCAAGTCTTCCATCTGGAATGCGACGTGCGCGGCCGTGAGCGTACCATCGTTGTGACCGTGATCGCGACTAAAGACAGTCCATCCGGAACTAGAATAGAGTGGCTGCCATGGTCAAGCGTGCACCAGCCCGGAGGCGCCCTCGCAAAGCCAAACCCGGAACGAAGGGCCTAGGCCCAGCAGATGTTCGGCTTCTCCTTATTCCCGTGGAACCACGCACACAGTTCGCACACAGGACTCGCATAAAGGCTATGACCTGCGCCCCTTGACCAACGTCTTGCACCTTTAACACATTTCTCGCACACAATCCCAACGGCGACGAACCGGGATCAAAGAGCAGTATCTCCGGCTCTGCCAAATGGACAGCCCGTTAAAAATCACATCTAGCAAGAGGGCAACCTGCCCCGAAGAGCGGCGAGGGCTTCGTGCAAGCTATCAAAGATGTGGCAGGGACCAATGACTTCGGTCAGGTGATGACGGTCTAGATCAGGTTTGAGGTCCGACAGGACATGAGCAAAGACTAGCCCCGTGCCCTGAACGGAGAGGTCCTCCTGGAGTTCGCGCACTACACGAGCAGCGGTGAAGTCCACATTGGTGATGGCCCCAGCATCAATGATCAACCAGCGCAATGGTGAAGGCGCCGAGGTAGCCAGCATCCGCGTTTCCTCGGAAAAACGATTGGCGTTGGCGTAGTAGAGTGGTGCGCCAAACCTATAGAGCACCAGGCCGGGCTCGGTGATAGCGCCGGGAACGACTGGATTTAAGTGCCAGATTCCGTCACGAGTCTGTTCAAGCACCGCGGTGTGCGGACGGTAGCTGTGGTGGACGATGCGGAGCAGCGACAAGGACATCGCAAGGAGAATGCCCTGCTCCACGCCAACGAAAACGACAACCGCCGCAGTTGTGACCGCCAGCGTGAATTCACCGGGGCTCTCGCGGCGGATGGCGCCGAGAGCACGCAGATCGATGAGACGCACCGCGATAGTGAACACGACCGCGCCAAGAACACAATTAGGAAGAAACTGGAGCGGACCCGTAAGGAAGATAAGGACCAGAACAACGACGCCAGCGGTGACGAGGTGCGCCAGTTGATTTGTGCCGCCAGAACTTTCGACCATAGCGGTTTGTGTTGGGCTCCCATTCACCACAAACGTGCCGCTGAAAGCCGCGGCGGTATTGGCGGCAGCGAGGCCGACAAGGTCGGCGTTTTCGTCGAGTTGCTGATGATGGCGAGTAGCATATGCGCGCGACGTCGCGGCACTCTGCGCAACGATCATTACCAAACAAGAACCAGCAACGGGAAGAAGGATTTCCACGTCTCTCCAACTCAGATCAGGCAACCCCCAATGGGGCAAGCCTCCGGGCACGGGTCCGAGAACGGCAACACCTCGTTGTGCCCAGTGAAAGATGGCGCTCGCCGCGACTGTCCCGGCAACCGCAAAGAGAGTAACGGGCAACTTGGGGGCAACGCGATGGCAGAGCAGGATAGCGGCTACAACTGCGAATGAAATCCCCATCGTTAGGAGATGAACGTGTGGCAGCGATCGAAGCACTTCGAGGATCTGACCGGGAGTACGGCGGCTGTGGACGTTGATGCCGAGCATTTCACCCAGTACAGCGATGCCGACTTGAAAGCCGACGCCCACGAGGAAGCCCAAGAGAACCGTTTGAGACAGGAAATCTGCAAAGAAGCCAAGCTTGAGCAGGCGAGCGAGGAGGAGGAAGATACCGGTCAAGAAGGCCACTAAGCCCGCGAGGGCGACGTACCTGGGGCTGGCGATTGGAGCCACGCCGGTGAGGCTGCTCGCAAGTATGGCCGCAGTGGCGGAATCAGCAGCCACCACGAGATAGCGCGAAGAACCAAAGATGGAGAACGCAACGAGAGGAAACAGAAGGGTGTAGAGGCCGGTGATGACAGGAGTGCCAGCAATTTTGGTGTAGCCTAGCGACTGCGGGATGTTCATGGCCGCAAGCGTAATTCCGGCCAGGAGATTCTTCGATACCTCCGACCATTGAAAAGGCCGAAACCCTTGGAGGATAGAAAAGCGATCCGTGAGACGAGATGCGGGAACAGGGCGGGTAGAGTCAGGTTGCTGTTCCGACATGATCACTACATAATAGCTCCGAGTGGGTAAAAAATCGCCGGCGCCGACTTTCCTTGTCCAAGTGAGCAATTCTGGTGAGATAGAATTCTTTCGGACTCGTAAGAGATGCCCCCCGGAATGTAATTGGCATCGGGCGCGTTCTGAAATGACGCGAAACGTGCGGAGCGTTGATACTCCGAGGATTACAGTGAAATCAGTACACTTCAAAGACTGAAAGAACTGGGAACACGCAATGCTGAACCAATCTGTGCAGGCCCGTTCGTCTTGGGTCTGCGATGAAAGCAACTAGACTCCAGCGTCTTCAAGAGAAGGCGCGTAAACGCAATATAGTTGAACCAGCACCAGTACCAGAGCCAGCCACCGAGAAGCCAATCTCACAGGATCGCCACTTCACAGCGAATGAAGTCGCGGCCTTATGGCGTATGCACCCCTCGACCATCCGCAGAATCTTCGGCAGCATGATTGGCGTCATCAAGTACGGAGTTGGGAAGAATCGAACGCTGTACACCCCGGCTCGATTGTTGGAAGAGGTGCATCAGGGGCTTGCGGCGTAGGGAGGGGAGTTGGGGGGATTTTGAGTGTAATGGCGATGTTTCACCAGTTACGTAGCACGCATCAGAAGACATGCTGTGGCGGCTACTAACGGGTTTCGCCTTCGTTTATGCAATGGGTTCGACCGCTGACGAGCGAAGGATGACTGCCCGGTCTGTTCAGAGGCGTTGTGCCTCCGCTAGGGATTCTTGCTTGTCAAACCAGCAAACGTTCGCACCGCATTGGCTGCCATCACTGCCTGACGAAGACCTCTCTTCACACCTTCCCCCGGGGTTGAAGCTGAAGCCGCGCGATTCGACTTTAACGCCATTGCTCGATGGCAACCTGCGGCATCAGCTAATGACGGCGAATACGCTCAAGCGGGTTTACCGCCTTGACCCTGGGAAGCTCCACATACTTCCCAGGATCTCGCGCGATGAAGACTAAGCAGCTCGGGGAACGAGGCGAGCTGCACTTTCAGCCAAACGGAGCACAGCAAGCGTATTGGTTGAGAAAATCTTGTCGCGATCTCCAGCATCAGTAATCGTGTCGTTTACAAGATCGATGTGCAGCTTTGGACTCATTGGAACCGGCCCGAAATCGGTCCCAAACAGTACGCGGTCAACGCCGCACATTTCGATCATGGCCTTGAGGCAAATCGCGCTTGGACCCATGGTATCCACATAGATATTCGACTTGAAGTACTCCGAAGGCTTACGAAGATTCTTGTCCACCTTTTGGATCGGTGGGTTTTGGATGCCTTTGTAGTTCAAGTCCCAGTTCCAATCGAGTCTGCAAATCACGGGAGCGAGGGCTCCGCCCATGTGAACAAAAAGAACCTTTAGTTTTGGGTATCTATCGAAGACGCCGCTGTAGATCATGCGGGCTGCCGACAGCGCCGTATCAAATGGCCGGCCCACGGCTTCGTTAAGCCTGTACTGCTGCATTGCAGCAGCGCCTATCGCTACCAGGGGCGGATGAATATGAACGAGAACATCCTTGTCCTGCGCGTACTCCCACAGCCATTCGGCTTTGGGTGAGTCGAGAAAGATCTGATCTGGACCGGCCCCGTAGCTGGTCGAAATACTGATGCAGCAAGCCTCTTTGTTGGAAATCAGCGGATCAATGACATCACGCGTATTCTCTTTGAGAGCATGAGCGTTGGCCATGCAGGCAATGTCCTTGGGGAACCTATCTCGAAGCTCGAAGGACTCGTCGTGCAGGAATTTGAGCGTGTCGATGGTGCTTGCTTTAATGATGTTCTGGGCGAACGTCTCTATTTCGCCGCCATAGCTATTCACGCAGAGCGTAACCCCACTCTGTCGCTGAATCTCCATCGAATAATCAACGTCAACCGACTCGCGATAGAAAAACATTTCGCCAGCATTGGCCTGCGGCAACGGCTTTGAGTCATCAAAGCCTATGTTCTCAACGAATTTCTGACGCAGTTTCGGACCGAAAATGTGCCGGTGAGTGTCGATAATGCTTCTGGTTGCTTTAGATTGAGTCATTTGGAACTCCTCGAAATCGGATGATTGGATAGTGCTAGGAGTCTCTATCAAATACGTTCTGTGATCTGTGTCGTTTTGCTCATAATCAGACAAACGACCGACACTCTGCCGCGCGGCACTGCTTTCCTGCTCAGCCCGCAGTCGATCATTGCCATCGCACTTTTTACTCTTATCGACGCTCAGCTTCCAAACTCCATTTATTGAGTCAGCAGCAGGCACGTCCTGCGCGAATACCGACGTGGCACCTATCGAAAGAAGAAATGCGCAGCAGACCAGAGTCTTCATGACCCAGTTACTTACCCCACAATCCGTGATCGGCGAAAACAGGCCATTACACGTTTTGACGCTGGCTCAACTAGTGAAATGGCGTTTTTTTTACCAACAATGCTCGATTTCGTGTCGCCTGAGAGCAATCACTGCTTGCTGCGGAACTCTGAAATGACCTCGATGGGTCCCACGATGTTTTTATTTAATTGCTGCAAGTCTTCAGCCGGTATCCAGTATTCCCGGTGATCTGAACTCCCGACGATGTGAATCTCGTAGTGAGTCAGGAACTCAGTTCGCACGCTGAAGCGCAAAACATATCCGGCGAAGCCCGATGTTTCGTCCTTCGGGTTCCAGTCCCTGGCAATCTGTGCCGCGTACTGCTCGCTAAGGACAGGGTAGAAAATCGGTTGGTGTGGTAAACGAGGCGGGAAACTCCGAAAACCTGATGCACGAACAAGCTCAAATTCAGCCTGCCCCACAGGTCGGTACAGAGTCGAGAGTTCTGGCATCTTCTTGCAGAATACAACGTCAACTGACAAGAACCTACTAGGACTCTATCGCTAGTGCTCAGGCTAACATGCTGTGAGGGATTGCGGAGATCTTCACGCCTGAGCACTAGCGATAGAGTTGGTTGAGCGAAGCCGCCGCTTGGGACTATGTGTTTTGAATGCGTTTTAGAGATCGTGTGGGGAGGCGAGCGGGTTGAGCAGGGTGGCTGTGGGGAAGACTGGACCGGGATAACTGGGAAGAAAAAGTCGTGACGGATCTTTCCGGAGAGCCGGTTATGCCAGGAAGTAAAGACAGAAGTGGCCCCGGTTGGAAGGATGGCACACACTGGTGTATCCGCCAGAGCCAGAGCTGGTTGAAGAGTAATGGGGATGCCGGGGCAAGAAAGGTGAGAACGGCACAGATTCAGCAATTGGGCACGCTGGCGATTGGCGAGCAGGCCGAAGTAGCGAATGCGCACGAAACTGGCGGGCAAGACATGCAGCAGGAAGCGACGTAGAAATTCATCGGCTTCGAGGGGCATCGTTGGAGTCTGGTGCCCATGGGCGTAGTCTCGCCATCGGAAGGTAACCCTACCGTCGGCCATGGCCAGGAGTCGAGAGTTGGCGATGGCAATGCGGTGAGTGTAGCGAGAGAGAAAGGTCAGGACCTGCGCGGGCCCGGCAAAGGGTCGCTTGGCATACACGACCCAGTTGCGATGCGCGGCGGCGCGTAGCAGAGCGGCGAACTCGGCTGGGGATTGAAGAGGAGTGAGTTGACCGGCGAGAGCAAGCTTGTGTTTTTTAAAAGCTTGTTCGAGAGCGTCGAGAAACTTTCCACGAAAGACAACACTGAGTACTTTGACGGGCAGAAAGAACTTGTGTCCACAGGGAATCCAACGCCGCTGATCGGGCGAGAGCCCCCCCGGGACGACGCAATGCAGATGGGGATGATGCAGGAGGGTCTGGCCCCCAAGTATGCAGGACCGCCAGAAACCCGATCTTAGCGCCGAGATGTTTGGGATCAGCGGCGATCTGGAGTAGGGTCTCGGCTGCGGCCCGAAAAAGCAGGCCGTAAACCAGAGCCTTGTTCTGCAAGGCCAAGGGAGCCAGGACGTGGGGCAAGGTGAAGACGACATGATAATAGGGTACGGGCAGCAGTTCGGCGGAACGTTTCGCCAACCAAGCCTGCCGCGCTGCCCCTTGGCACTTGGGACAGTGCCGATTCAAACACGAGTTGTAAGAGATGGCTCGCTGTCCGCAGCTATCACACTGTTCGATGTGCCCACCGAGTGCCGCAGTACGGCAGGCGACAATGGCGCGCAGCACTTTGAGGTGCAAGACGGTCAGCCAGCGGTGATGCTGTTTTACGAAAGCTGTGCCATAAGTTCGAACAATGTCAGCCACCTCCAGAGGTGGCCGAATCATTTCTTCGAAGGTTCCTTGGTCAAATTTAAGCCATCCAGAGGACTGGCGGTTGCCCGCACATGCTGCTGGGAAACATGGAGGTAACGGGCGGTGGTTTTCAGGCTGCGATGCCCCAACCGGATCTGGATGGTGCGCAGATCGGTGCCCGACTCGAGCCGATGGGTTGCAAAGCTGTGGCGCAGCGAATGCGGCGAGACCTTCTTGGTGATTCCAGCGCGACGGACGGCATTGTGAAAAACCGCGAAGACGTCGTTGTCACTGATGGGCTGGTCAGGATTTTCTCCGGGAAAGAGCCATTGCCTGGGTTTGTGGTGTCGCCAGTACTGCCGCAGGGTCTGCAGCAAAACGGGAGACAACGGTGAGGATTCTTGCCACCTCCTCCGGGCTGAGAATCGTGGGGAGTCGCTGCTCCATCCGCGGGAAAGGAATCTCCTGCAGTAGGAATGCGCGCTGCAAAGTCTTGGCATAAAAGAATCGCAGCGCACAAACAATCTGGTTATAGCTTGACCACGCCAGCTTTTTTTCCTGAATCAGAAACAGTTGGTACTGACGAATATCCTCGGCTCCGAGTTGATCGGGCGAACGATGAAAATGTTTAGCGAACTCAGCAACGTGCCGGAGGTACAATCGAATGGTTTTAGAAGAGTAGTTTCGCCGCTGGAGTTCTTCCGTATCCGTGCGGCCAAGTACACGGTTGACGGCGGTGCGAGAGGGATGAGAGAAGTTTTCAGGAGTGCGTCTTGGCCGCCCAGGCTTTGGGCGTGAGTCCGGTGACGTTCTGTATGGATGTGTCGGCGAGACCGGGCAGGATGTCGGCCAGATATTGGCGCACCGGGATGGCGAGCCGGCGGCAGCTTTCGATAACGGAGAGAATGGCGGCCACGCGCGGGCCGGCTTGAGGGCTGCCGATATGGATCCAGTTCTTGCGTCCAGTCGCCACCGGACGCATGGAGTTCTCGGCCACGTTATTGCTGAGCTCCAGTTGCGGGTGGTCGAGGAAGCAGGTCAGCTTTATCCAAAGCGCCAGCGTGTAGTTGCACGCCTGGCCCGCCTTGCTGCGGGGCAGTACGGTTTTGCTCGTGGCCAGGATGTGTTCCCGGATTTTGGCGAGCAGTGGAGGAGCTTTCTCCTGGCGCAGAAGATGACGTGCGGCCTGATCCATCTTCTCCTCGCGCGCCTGGGCGTCGATCAGAAACAACTGGTCTATCAGTTCGACCGCGCGAATCGAGCCGGCGTCCTGCGGGTTGAGTTTGACCGCATCCACAAAGTTCCTTCGCGCATGGCTCCAGCAGCAGGCGTGCACCATCCCAGGCCCGCCGAGGCCGCGCTCGTAGGCTATGTAATCGTCGGTTTGGAGAATGCCCGCGAAGGCGCCGAGGAACTGCTTCGGCCCTTCGCGTCCGCGGCTCATGCGAAAATCGAAGACCGCCCCAGCCCCCGGCGTTCCGTACTGCCAGAGGTAGGCTTGATGGTTCTTACCTCGTTTGTCGTGCGTCTGCACATCGATCGGGGTTTCGTCGGCCTGGATGTAACCGCTGGCCAGCAACTCCCTGCGCATGGCGCCGACCACCGGGGAGAGCATCTCGCCGACCGTCATCACCCAGCCGCACATCGTGGCCCGCGTGATCTCGATGCCCGCATCGCGCAGCAGGATGGCGCTCTGACGATAGAGTGGGCAGTGATTGGCATACTTGCTGACGATGGTGTCGATAATCACCTCGTCGGCCACCAGGCTCTTATCGATGATGCGCGGGGGAAGCGGCGCCATGGCGACGCCCTGCTCCTCGCACCGCTTGCAGGCGCGCTTCTCGCGCTTGGTCACTTCCACGTAGTACTCGGCCGGATTGACCTTCAGCACTTCGCTCTCGTCGTAGCCGATCACTTTCGTTTCCGCGCCGCACTTTCCGCACACGCACTGCTCGGCCGTGCAAGCGACGATCTTCTCCACGCGCGGCAGATCTGCGGAAAAGGTCTGCCGGCCGGGATGCGCGCGCCGCTTCCGCTGCTTCTCGCCGTCCGGTGCCGGCAACCCCTCGCGCTCGCTCTCCGCCTGAACTTCCTGGTTCGAGACCCCGGGCTCTTCCTCCAGTAACTGCAGTTGGAGATTACTCAGCTTTTCACTGCCTGGTCCGTACTTGGCGATCCGCCGCAGACGCAGATGTTCTTCCAGCACCTGGATCTTCAGTCGCGCATACTGTAACTCGCTCCTGGTTGTATCTAACTGCTTCGACGCCGCCCCGAACTGCTCTTCATAAGTCGCAACCCTGTCGCTCAGAGTGGCAAACAAAGCCTGGGGAAGCTGCTCCTTCAGTTGTTCGAGAACTTCGACGGGGAAACAACGCTCTGCCTCAGCAGTGGGCATCGCGGCAGCCGGTGGAGTCGCACTCACGATGCTTCTTTGATAACAGATCTGACTGTGGATAAGTGAACGAAATCGCCAGTGTTTATGCTGGCATTCGTAACTTATCGGATTCTTCCATGAGCGGCTTGCGATACCATTTCCGCCGCCGCGTCTCGCTCAAATCAATGCCCCCCAACAACAGCGCCAGTTCCTCGTGGCTCAGCACGATCTTCGTGGCCGAAGTGTCTGCTCCCGGCCAGCGAAACCTTCCTCCGTCCAATTTCTTCCAGCATATCCATAGTCCACTATGGTCATATACCAACAGCTTCAGGCGATTGCGCCGCGCATTGGTGAACAAGAAAACGTGGCCGCTCTCGGGATCGCAGCCCAGATGGTCGCGCACCAAACCGTACAAACCGTTAAATCCCTTGCGCATGTCCGTGGCTCCGGTGGCCACGTAGATCCGCGTCGCTGGCCCAAATCCGAACATCGCCCTATACCTTGTCCAACACCGTCAGCAGGCACTCCAGTGTGGCCGCATCGAAGCCCCGGTTCACTTCGATCCTGCGTCCGCTGGTCAACCCCACCACCAACCCGCTGCTGGTGCTCGCCGATCTCCCGCTCGCTGTCCTTATCTCCACCGCCAACAATCGATTGTCTGCCCTGCTTCCTTGATCCTGGGCGCGTTGTTTTCTCAGATGACGATCGAGAGTACTTCGCGAGATCCCTCGACTGCCGCAGAATTCACTCTGCGGCATGCCGCTAGTTGCAAACTCCGACACAATCTGCCGAATCTCTTCCCGTGTCCGTCGTTTTGCCGTGGCTACGTTCGTCTGATGATCCATAGCCGCATTTCAACACGGGCTCTGCGCCTTGACTAGGTGGGTTGCTCACACGCTTACGTTCTTCCAGCATGCGCTGTCGCAGTGGGGTCGTCATAACGCCTCCTAAAAGCGTGATGACCCCACTTTATACTTCTGACCACTACGGTTTTTCTGCCGCAAAGCGGCTTCGTTCAACAGGCCATAGCACCAACTATGACCCTTAGCCCGCCCAGTCGGGGTTCTGTGCCTAATGGCGACGTTACGCCAACGGGCAGAAAAATAGAGCCGCAGTCAGATTTGATTGATGGGGATGCAGTGGCTTCCACACGAAAGCCAAGGTGTGATCGCCCGTAGCGAACCGAGGCCAGCGAAGCTTACAGATCAACCAGCCTATAAAAGAAAGCTATGGTCAAGATCGTAATTGCGATGGTCGCAGCCCCAGCAAGGGTTTCGCCAATAATTGTGCTCCTGGCTTTTTCCATACGTGCTCTCCTTCGGTATCGTTGGGAGAACACTTAAGCTTAATCGCAACGAAGAATTGCGGCGGTGACGAAGCTCACTCAAAGGTGTGACCGAGTCATGGCGATCCGCAAATAATCCACGCAAGTCAAAAGAAGCTGAGCTCCAGACGGCAACATGATTGACGAAATCAGGCGGTTACACTCAAAACCCCCGAGTCAAGGGGTCAGTGAGCTAATTAGATTTTGCAACAGCTGAGATGGAACACCGCCAAAATGCCGAGCGGTGCCCACAGGATGGGGCCAATGTTGAGCATAGAACCGACCTTCAGTCGGCTTCTCGCCCCTTTCCTCTCGCCCGATTCTAACGCTGTTTGTCCGTTTGTCCCACCCTTAACAGCTTTCGATGGGTGGGTTCACACCGCCCTCGAACCGCCCCGCGCGGCGAGAAATCCGCGTTCCCTGATCACGGACGGCCCTCCCCCCGCGCCCGCGCAAAAAAAAGCCCGAGACTCTCGTCCCGGGCCCACAATCCCAATAAACTATTGCTGCACGAAATTGGTGAGGATCGTATTCGCGTCGGTCTGGATCTGCATGATCGACTGCCCGCCGTTGACGATCACAAAGTTCGTGTGGGCCAGATTCCCGGTGCTGCCTTTGAAGGTCGCCGTCCCGGTACAGTTCGAGCTCACGCTGTAGCTTCCGGTCAGCGAAAAGCTCTCAATCGTCCCGCCAAAGCTGGCCGATTCGCTTCCAGTGATGCCTCCCAAACCATTCAGCTTGACCTGACCGGCGTAGGCATAAGGTGCCAGCGACGAGTTGTACCCGCCACCGCGGAATCCAAAGGTGTTCTTGATTCCGGCGTTGGTGCAGGTCGCTGTGCCCTGCGCCAGGGCGTAGCCGTATTGGGAGGATCCCGCTTTGGTCTCCGTTATCTCGAACTGCCCGCCGTGGCTTACCACCACCAGGCCGAAGTTCGTGGCGGTTCCGCCGCGCGGGGTGATCGTGGTCGTCCCGGTGCAGTTCGTCTTAACCGAATACGTCCCGGTCAGGGCGACGTTCGAGCTGATCACTCCCGCGGTGCTGTTTGTAAAGATGCCGGTAAACTTTCCCTTGCCATCCGCGGTCAGCTGCCCGACGGCCGCCGTGAGCGAGCCACCGCCGTTCACGCCCGTAATGGTAAAACCGTAATTTCCTACCAGCGTGGCATTGGAACAACTGGCCGACGTATAAACCGAGAGACACAATCCAAGCAACAGCGCGAAGCCAAGCTTTCTGACACTCATTTCGTCCTCTTTCTTTTTTTTGGTTAGGAGTAACTGGGCTGGTCTTCAGCCCTTGGGGAGGCGTCGACTATTGTAAGCCATAGGCGCTGCTTTTCGAGGAAAAATCGATGAGGGAATTACGCTCTTCCATCCCGAATGTACCCCCGAGTTCGTGTAGCTGGCGGGTGGCCATGCGCTGTCAGTTGACGAAAGCAGGCGATTACCCTCAAAACCCCGGTCAATGCATTATGAAACCGGCATGACCCCAAGTTCACCTTAGGCCATGAAAATGGATTCCCGAGTGCCCGGTGTACCTAAGGATGGTGCCCTAGAGGCCCGAGAGGCAAAGTTCATTGAAACTGGTCCGGCTGGCGCTGAGAGAACCCGGCCTCCTCAGGAGGTATTTTCGAGGCAAAGAGCGCCCGGATTGAGAGGGTCGAATGGATGGCGCGCCGCCTCCGCTCCGCTACGCTGTGCAGGGCTTCGCTGCGCTACGGCGGCGAGAGAATCAGTGGGTGCGGGGAGAAAAGAAGCGCAGAAGGAAATAGTCAAATCGGCTGGAGCATGGCACTTTACCTTAGGGGAAAGATAAGCGTTGGCACGAATGATCTCTCCCCCAAGGAGGCAACGGAAATGAGTCGCGACATCATATCGGAATGGACGTGCACAAGGAAGCTATTGTGATCGCCGTCCTGAATGAAAGCGGGAAGCTGGTGATGGAATCCGTCATCGAAACCAAAGCCAGCAGCATTCTGCAGTTCCTCCACGGTCTACGGGGCGAGCTGCATGTGACCTGGGAAGAAGGCACCTGGGCCGCCTGGCTGTACGATCTGCTGCAGCCGCAGGGGCAGCACATTGTGGTCTGCAATCCGCGCCGCAATGCCTTGTTAAAGGAGGGCAGCAAGAGCGACAAGGTGGATGCGCGCAAACTGGCCGAGTTGCTGCGCAGCGGGATGCTGCGACCGGTCTACCACGGGGAAAACGGACTACGGACGCTACGCGAGTTGGGGCGCAGTTATCAAACCCTCAGCAAAGATTTGACCCGGGTGATGAATCGACTGAAGGCGCTGTATCGAGGGTGGGGCATCCCCTGTGCCGGCACCCAGGTCTACGCTCCACGCTATCGGGAGGAATGGTTGAGCAAGATTACGCAAGCCGGGGTACGCCGCCGCGCGGAGCTGTTCTATCAGCAACTGGATAGCTTGCAGGTCTTGCGGCGAACCCTGCGACCCGAGTTTTTGGCCGAGAGTCGGAAACATAAGGCGGCGAAGCTGCTGCGCCAGATTCCCTGCATTGGTCCGATTCGAGCCGCCCGCTTGATCGGGCTGATGCAAACCCCGCACCGCTTCCGCAGCAAGCGGCAACTGTGGACCTATAGTGGCCTGGGCATTGAGACCCACGACAGTGCGCAATATCGATATGTTGGCGGACAAGTGCTGCATTCCAAAAAACCCCAGCAGCTCCGTGGTCTGAATCAGAACCACAACCATGAGATGAAAGAGATCTTCAAGAGTACGGCCACCCGGGCCAGTTGTGGTCGGGGACCGTTCCGCGATTTCTATGCGGCTTTGCTGGCCAAGGGGATGAAGCCGGAGATGGCTCGTCTGACGCTGGCGCGCAAGATCGCGGCCATCACGTTGACACTTTGGATCTCCGCAATCCCTCACAGCATGTTAGCCTGAGCACTAGCGATAGAGTCCTAGTAGGATTTACATCAACTATCCACTTTCGTCTCCGACCCATCCGGCTTTTTAGACAAAAGGCCACTTGATCAAAATCGACTAGTTAACGCCCCGGATTTCTGAAATCATAGGGGTATGGCTAAGAGAAAAACACGAAAACAATCGGCCAAAGCGACGCTGGCCGAAGTTATCGAGGAAATGGCAAAGCGGAGGATGGCGATGTCTGCCCGAGGTGGCTTATGACGCTGACTGTCGTGGCGGTGATCTTCGGAGTTTTCGCAATTGGTCTGGTTGTCCTCCTGATCTACAAGAGCACACTCACCATGCACAGGGATGACCAGTTGTTTCTGGATGACGCGAGTTCGCACATGCACGAAGAGCAAACGGAACTGTTGGCCAAGGTCAACCGGCTTACCATCCCGCTGCGCGTGTTTAGCATCGGGTCTGGGGTATTTCTGCTGGTGCTCGTGGCGATGTTGATCTATCAGAAGCTAAACGCAGTACAGTAGCGTCGAAAGCGGAGGACTTTTGCCATCCGGCCCGTCTTCAAGTCTCCTTACCGCCGCCAGATCGTCAGTCCTGAGGAGGGGGTTTTGAGTGTAATCGCCTGGTTTCGCCAGTTATCTCCGTAAGCCCCAAAGACAGCTTTGCGATCGGCTCCGACAACTTTAGGTTGAAGTCGGCGTGAAGCATTTTCAGGCCGGGGCCCTTGGAAGCTGCCCTTGCCTGCTGCTAGCAACGCTTCACTTCAGGCCAAAGGCGTAGAGGGCGCTGCAGCACCCAGCGCTGTAGTCACCGACATAAACTATCCCGTTCGGCACGGCGGGTGAGGAAACCACCCAATCGCCGACGGTCCGGTAGCTCCACAGCTTGGCGCCGGTGCTCGCCTTCAGGGCAAGGACGAAGTGTCCCGTGTTGCCAACATACACCACCCCATTCGCCACAGCAGGCGAGGAATATACAGGCCAAGTCAAATCAGCACAGCAGCCGATTCGGTATAAGAGGCGTGGCCGGCCAATCTTGGAGGCGAAAGAGGAAGCGATCCGCGTAGCGAAACTGGCCATCAACAACAAAGAGAAATGGGCATGAGGCACGCCGTGCAGCCGTGCGGGTTTATTCTATGATGTGTGACCACGTTCGAGCGGCTGGAGAAGAAAACGACATTCAAAACGGCGGGATTCAAAGGCTTCGGCTTGAATGATCCAGTTCAAGGACAATCCCTACACCCTGCAGCCGTTCAAGACATTTGGTCTAATGGGTATCGTCAAGGTTTTAGAGCGAAGCGTCAGTCGAGCGGCCCTGCAAGACTCTCAGTGGTTGCTCTCACCGATGATTCCTGCATCTGTATGTAATGCAGCGCCGCCGTATCCGGCTTCCTCGGGGAGTTAGCCGGAATACTTTTCATAAGGTTTCGCGGGCCGCAGGCCCCAACATGACAAGGAAGGCGACCCGTATTTAAGAACGCTGCTAGTGCAGGGTGCGCACCACAGCGAAGCTCAAGCCGACCGTAGCGGCAGAAAAACGCATGAGATTTTTGTGAGAAACAAAAGGGCGGTGAAATGGTCACCGCCCTGAGAGGGTTTTCCAACGCCTTGGTTTAAGGCAGCGTCAGCGAACCGATGAACGTGCCCCAGTTGGTGAAATGGTCGCGCTTCTTCGGTCCGATGTACTCGGTCGCCATCCAGATCGTATTTCCAGTTGCTACTGCCCAGGAATAATCGCCCCATCGACCGACCCCGTTACCGCCGAAGGCGGGATAGATGGTGAACCCATCATCGGGTAGGACGCCTTTGCCCGCCAGACGAATGGCTCTGCCCGTGCCGCTTGTAGTGATCGGGACATACGCCGCGCTGGGAAAGTAATCCGGGCCGCTTAACGTGAAGACCATCTCGCCGCTGCCGCCGTCAGTGACTCCGATCGCCGGATAGATGGTGTTGTCCGGTCCAGTTGTGCCCTCCGCGACTACGTAACCTTGCTGTACCACGGAGCCGCGCAAGACATTTTTCTTCCACGAAGGCTGGACGATGAAGTAAGCGATGCCGGCTAATGTGTTGCTGCTGACCTGGACCGCCGTATTGATCGCAGCCCAGAGCTTGCCATTGGCCCAATAAAGAGGCATCGACATGCGGTCGTCGTCGCTGTCGAGTTGTCCCACTGTCGTGACGCCGACGCTCTTGCCGAGCGGGATAGGACCTTTCTTTTGCGTAGCGTTCGGGGGTTCTACATAGGCTTGGGCGCTGAGCACGACACTGCTGAGGCCGAGAGCAGGGAACGGACCCAGGGAAGAGGTGTTTGTCAGTGCCCATAGAACAACATCGTTGGCTGAGTTGGAGTCCTGATCCGAGGCCATCAGATACTCGGTGCCACCGTTGGCCGTGGGACCCTGGCCGTTGGGCGACAACGCCGGACCGATGCTGAAGGGATACGGTTCGCCGGGACCTGCGATTGGGACAACGTGCTGTCCAACCACGCCTATTCCGCCAATTAGCAGGAATTTCGAGATCGCATAGATCTGGGCCTGGGGATTAGTGTTGACAGCCAGACTGAAGGCGTTGGTGGAAATGTAGATGCCATTGGTGTCGGCGCCTAGCAACGGCTGGTCACCAAAGCATGGGCATCCGCCGAGCGTACCGTCATTGGTGGTATCGATGGAGTACAGGCTGTAACTATCGGTGGCGTCGCTGCTCACGCTGACAGCGATGAGGACAGCGCTTGGCTCGCCGACTTCGGTGAGGGTGAGGATCCAGCGTTGGGTTGGCGGGTCATAGTAGCAGCGCGGGTCGGAAAGAAAACCACTGGTCCCGAAGAACGGATTCAGCCCGACCGGCCCAGCCAGCAACTTGTGTGTCTTCGCATCATAAACGGCAAGCGCCAGATTGATCGCCTCTACTACCACGTTTCCATCCGTGCACAGTCCCTGATCTGGTGGCTCGAGGTCGAAGCCTTCCACGGCGGCTTGTTCGGCACCATTGAGTCCTGAAAAGCCGCTGAAGCCCGAGTCAGCAGTGGTGACGGGCAGCGGAGTTACCGCGGGCGCGGCCTGCGATGGCGCGAGACCTTGATTGCGCGCGGCCATCACTTTGCCGTAGGAGTGGGCACGAGAATGGATTTCATCCCACTGCGAACGATTCGCCATCACCTTGGCTTCGTTGCTGACACCGGCGAGGCTCCTCATGGTGACGGTGCCCATAGATTTCAGGCTGAACGTCGAGGCCTGAAATTGCCTGGAGGTCTGTTGAGCCATCGTGATGGAGGTGATTCCCAGTGTGAGAAACATTGTCGCTATCGAAAGCGTGCGAAATCTGCTATGCATTTTTTCCTCCTGATAATTGACTTCCATTTGAAGTTCGTTGTTTTAACCGGAATCTCCTTTTTGACTCAAGAACGCCAGCGATCATACACCCATTCCGCTGTTCGCCGATAGGTGAAACACTTTGCATACGGAACCGCCCCAACGGTCGGAGATCCGAACCCACACCGCCGAAATTGCCCGATATTTCGTCACTTTTGCAACACCTCTCCTTCCCCCAACCTATTGTCGACCGGATGCCGCTGCTGACTTGGCCACCATCTCTCGATCCCGTCGGTACCGGGAGTAGCGCGATCCGACCCAGCATGGCAACCGAAACGCCGCCGCGCCTCACCCGAAGGGCTGACAGGAGCACAACAAGTAGAATTCACAAGGCAGGTTACATTGGAGGAAAACAGAGAGCGCTTTCAGGAGGGCTGGGATTAATCAGACACGAATGAGCGCATCATGTCAGTAACCGAGGTCACATCGTGATGTGCGGTGAAGGCGAAGGGCCACAACTGTTGAAACATCTCTATTGCACTCATCGACATATCAACGAGCGCTATGAGGCGGGGTCACCGACGCATGTGATGGCCGTCACATCCCAAGGATGAGCCTTAATGTCATCCTCGCTTACGCGCAATTGCGCTGGAAGCAAACAGCCAACACGTGAGGTGCCAAGCCATGGCGGAATATCGTGTGAACCCAGAACAGGAGCAGGCGCTGGCCCGGCTGAAGTGTGCGCATTGCGAATCCCTCATCAATTGTGACGCGCTGGCGCGAGCGGTTCTCGCTGAACTGCACCTCCGTTACCGTGTCGATCGCCGATGCGGCGACGTGGGAGTCGACGTAACGGATCCTGAGCTTATCACGGCTGTGCGAGAAGGAATCGACCGATTTCTGCGCGATAGGTCTGACTCTGCGGCGGTGATGAATCCCGCCGGTCCGAGAGGGAGGAAATTGTCGATTTACTTCGAAACGATCCGGACCGTTCACCGAAAGTTTTGGCAGTGGTTGAAGGATCAGATCGCGCAGGACGTACCGGAGGCGGACGGGTTGTGCGAATATGACTGCCGTAAGCAGCAGTGTACCGAAGAAGAGTGGGCGACCTGCGAGCGGCGAATCCACAAAGGTGCGGGAGAACTGTGGCCTGAGTCCAGCCCCCCGCCTCGCGGCGAAACAAGCCTAGGAGCAAGACCCTCTCAGACTGTCCCACAATCCTCAGAAACCGAAGGGGTAGATTATCGCCGCAAGACCCCCCGGCGTGCCTAGCATAGCTCGTACACCTAAGTCTGCGCCGATCTACCGGATTGCCCTTTGCTGATTACTGCCATGAAAATGGCGGGTCTGTACACGAGAAATCAATGGTTTATGAGCGCTCGCTATTTTCATGCTACGTGATGCGCCGGAGGCCCATGACGCCTGTTGTAATATCGCCATAGCACTCAGTGACGGGCGTTGTGAGCGGTACGGCCGGGTTTCGACATTTAGTCACGGCTGGTTGAGCCTGAATCCTTGCTGCGCCCACTTTCCTTAGGCGCTACAATCGTTTGTCAATCTGGTTGGGAGTCGGTCAGATGTCGAAAAGTTAACCTGGAGACTACTAGTGTTTCAGAAAATTAGAACGCTAGCCAGACAATCGACTGTGCCGAAGATATTGCGTAAACATTTTCACCGGTACCCACCAGGAGCACTGGTGACAACGTGCAGGACGTTTCCGCCAGCTTCGCGCCTCGATCTTCAACTTGCTCTTGATGAATTCTTCGCCCGAAAGGACGGCACCCGACGCTTGGGTCTATCGGATCATCACGGCATTGAGATCGGTATACTCCTGAATGCATCGGTGAGCTGGATGAGTCGCATCATGCAGCACCACATCCTCGATATCGCACCCCGTACAATATGACGACATAGATGTCGGCGAGGCGCTTCCAGCGCGATGTCTGCATCGGGCGTTATGGCTATCGACCGCTGATGGCGCTCCTATTGCCGTACTCGTCCGACCTTCGGGATTCAGCGGTATGGTTCTGGAGATAGCAGTACCAGGCGGTGAAGCTGGCCTAAAGTTCTCAGAGCAATTCTTCGACACCCTAGAAAAAGACATTAACAAGGGCCGCGCTTATCGTGGCAAGGTTATCTCGTTGGAAGGTGTATCCGACCACGGCGGCGGCCGAACCGGGGCCGTAAAGGTTCACCGGCTTCGTCAAGTTCGCCGCGAAGACGTCATACTTCCCGAAAGAACTATAGCCTTACTTGAGAGCAACTTGGCGGGGTTCATCGGAGTGCGTGACGGAATCCGAAAGCTGGGACTGTCGGCAAAGAAAGGACTCTTGTTCTACGGTCCTCCGGGAACTGGAAAAACACATACGCTGCATTACCTGGCGGGCGCTCTTCCGGGACATACGACGCTGGTGATCACAGCCGACCAGGTGGTGCTTCTGGAGCACTATTTCAAATTGGCGCGCTTTCTTCAACCGTCTATCATTGTCGTCGAGGATGTTGATCTAATCGCCCGAGAACGAACACAGCTTCGGGGCGGCGGCCAGGAGATGCTTCTGAACAAGTTGCTAACGAAATGGACGTCTGCGTGAAGATGCCGAGGTAATATTCATTCTGACAACGAACCGTCCAGATCAACTCGAGCCCGCTCTGGCATCACGGCCGGGTCGAATCGACCAGGCAATCGAGTTTCCCCTTCAAGATGATATTGGACGAGCCAAGTTGGCGCGCCTCTATGGCCGGGGACTGGAACTGGATGAGGACATCGTAGGAACGATTGTGTGTGTGCTTTCGGCAACGCTGCGTAATAGTGGGCGGGACGGCGTGGTTCAGAAGCAGTAGCCCTGCGCCACCCAGTAATGCCAGTCGCCAATGGCCTCTGCGGTGGATTGGTCGGGATTAATGGCGACCAGTTGTGACAGGGGAACTGCCATGGTCCGATCCTGCCAGCAGATCAGCACTAGCATGTCGGCAGAGCAGGCATCTTCAGGTGCCATGCGCTGGACTTCGACGGTTTCCCCCTTCTGGAGTGGTGAAACGATTTTGGCAGCGATGCACTTGGCCTGAAAAGGGAATCGGATTTTGTCCTCGAGGTAGTAATACGACCCCATGACCTGTTCTTCCGGCCCATTCGCGTCCGCGATGGCTTCATTGTAGCTTCGATCCTCCCGCACGAGGTCTTTCTTGGGTTTCTTCATAGGGAGACGATCCGCTCCAAGGTTTCGCGATAGTTCCACGGCATCCACCCCGCGGGGTTGGCCGCCAGTTTCTGGGCGTGGCGCTGCAACTCGGTCAGATAGTCGAAGGAGTTGGCGCCACACAACTGACAGGTGTGAATCAAACTCATGAACAGGTCGCCCACCTCCGCTCCGTTCAGCGTGCGATAAAACAAGGCATTCTTCCGGTGCAGAACAGCTCTCTTCAAAGCCCTCTCGACGATGTTGTTGTCGAGCGGGGTTCCCGCTTTCCGCAAGAACAGAGTCAGAGCCTTCCAGTGCCGCAACAGATACGTGATGGCCTTGCCCAAGCCGGAGTTGCGCTCGGTCTTGCGTTCGGCGAACTGCGCCTGCAGCCAGTGATGGAGTTGCTCCATTACGCACTCATCTGGGCACGTCTCATGTCCCAGGGCACGCACGCAGTACGACCGAGGAGTGCTCTCGACATCGTCGTTGCGGCGATCGGGGAGGCGAACGACTGCGTTGTCGTTACGGACAACGAAAAGCACTTTCCCGGCGTGAACCTCCTCAATCCGCTCCGCTCGGCGTGATCTCACGCCTAACGTTGGGACCGAATGGGATGAAAACGGCGCAACGGGCAACGCTAAGTTACGAGAAAACATGGTGGCCAGGGACGGAATTGAAC
Source organism: uncultured Acidobacteriota bacterium (assembly GCA_963838905.1). Lineage (GTDB taxonomy): Bacteria > Acidobacteriota > Terriglobia > Terriglobales > Acidobacteriaceae > JABDBE01. Next base: position 266,788 of record CAWITE010000006.1, on the reverse strand, counting down.
CGCCGCCGCCAGCCTTTTCAGGCAAAATTAACAGTGATTGCAAGTACTTAGAGGTGCCTCCCGGCGCTGTAAGTTACTGAAAGTCATTGCAGGAAAGGCCGACTGCCGGTAAAACTGCCGGTAAGTTTTGTTCGCCTTTTGTTCCATCCGGCCATTTCGCGATCCTCGACTTGATCAATACTATTAGGATTAAGGGAAGGCGGTATCTCGGCAGTTTGCCACTCCTTAGGCGAAAAAACGGTATCTTCCATATTTATGGCACATATGAAATAATCATGTTTATGAAGCAAGAATCGATTCGGACGACGGTGGACATTCCGGCGCCCCTTTACCGGAAATTAAAGGAACAGGCGGCGGGAACTGGTTCTTCGATTCGTGAGCTGGTTCTTCTCGGTGTGAGACGTGTGGTCTTGCAGGCACAGCGGCCGAGGCCAAAGCGGGTCGAATTTCCTCTGATTGTTTCCAAAGGACCACAGGTAGACCTGACGAATGAGCAGATCTATGAACACGTTGAATTTCCTTGATGCCAATGTCTGGCTGTCGCTCCTGTGGAGCCGGCATATACATTCCGAGAGAGCCAGATCCTGGTTTGAGCGGGCCGGACAGGAGCAATTCCTTTTCGGTCGGTTCACGCAAATCACAGTTCTTAGGCTTCTCACAACCGAACAGGTCATGGGAGTGGACACAAAATCTATGGCGGAAGCCTGGAGCCTGTGGGACCGGATCTGGGCTGATGATCGAGTTGTTTTCGTGCCTGAGCCGGAGGATATCGAGAAGGAGTTCCGCGCGCGCTCTCGAATGCCTAGTCGCTCTCCAAAGGTCTGGGCAGACGCGTACATGTTGGCTTTCACGGCCGTGGCAGGCTTGAAGTTGATCACGTTTGACCGCGCTCTGAAGTCGCGCGGCAACGATGTGCTCGTGCTATAGGACAGCTAAGCGGATGCGGCTGTGCACCGGCAGAATGTCATCGGATGAAAATGTCGCGAGTCTCTTTCGCCAGCCGCGACCTTTGAGCCCGCACTGGACCAGTCATTCCATCTGCAGAACTCGCCAGTCGTTGATCCGCTCCCGTTTCGCCGTACGGAAGCTGCTCCATTTCTGAAATGATGCCCGGCCATCTCCGTCCGCGAATAAGTTTGAAAGTGGTATCGTGTGCTCATATGATGTTCGCTTGAAGCAGTTGCCACCTCGGAGTGTCCTTCACCGGTGCTTTACCTACGTCTCGCCCCAAGCCGGCGATGTATCCTGCTGGAGACTATGCTTCAGGAATTTACTGCATTCGAACGTCTTCCCGTCACTGTGACCGAGGCAGATCTTTTGCGCGATATACAGATTCACCTCCCTGTGAATGAATCCGATTTCTTGCAGTCGAGAAGAGCAGATTCGCGGAGCACGCAAGCATCGACCGGATCGGTCTTTTGAGTTGGAGACACGCGGTGTGCTAGGTGGATGGGAAGACGCTCCGGGATAGCGAGGACGCTCTTTTGAAGAAAATAACCGTGGCCAATTACCGGCAGGATCCATACTACGCTCGGATTGTGAAAGCGGTTGAGGGTCTTCTTCGGGAAAAGGGATTCGTTGCTCCGTTGGAACTCTTTATTCGTATGGATCTGCTTTCCCCGGAATCGGTGGAGAACTGGAGGCGCGGCCGGATTGCGTATCTCGAGAGGGTCATACGCTGCAATTTAGGCAAGGCCAGCCGAATCTTGCGTATTTTGCGGATGCACGCGCACGATCTGGACCTCAAGCCCTCGCTCACCGTGTACAAACGATGGACCAAGGGCTCTCGCCCCCTCTTGCGGTTTTCAAAGACAGGCGACCACAATATTGAAGACGCTTACGCTCGTCACTTCGTTTCTCCACGTAAAGGCTCTTTTGGAGCAGGAGTGAAGGATGTTCTCGTTGACTCTACGGGGACTCACATGACGGGGGACCAGCACGCGACGAGAGATTAACGTACCCAGTCCAACGGTCATGGCAACGTCCTGAACGGCGCAGCCGGAGTAGAGATTGATGAACAACGTTGGAGCCTTGGAAGATAAATAATGGGGATGAAACCGCCTTACACTAGTCGACAAGGCCAGTTTCTCGCCTTCATCCACCATTACACGACCCTGCACGGACGCCCGCCCGCAGAGGCGGAGATGGCGAGGTTCTTTCAAAGTTACCCCTCCGATTCTCAGCTCTTTCACTTTCCGGATTCACGGCATACGCGGGGTTTTTATGAACGTGCGGCCGTTCTTATCGGGACTGACCAAATACGTGGCTTCAGGCGCTGGCAATTGCGGCAACTAAATTCGTAAACTCTTTTTGAATTTCTGCCGCTTTCGTCGCGGTATCCCAACTCAGCGGCAAGCGTTTCAAGTTCTACATTCCACTCCGGAGGAATGATCGTCTCCGGCGGAAACGCATGGGTATCTCTCTCCGCGAAAATTCGTTCCGCCGCACCGAACTTCCTCCCACCCGCAGCGACATTGACGTCTATAGTTCCTTGGACGACTTGAGCGCCAAGCGTATCGCCGGCCTGATTGAAGAAGCAGCCAAGGCCAACGCGCCTGTCGGTTCCAATACCCGCAAGATTGCCGACCTCTACCACTCCTTCATGGACGAGGCCACCATCGAAGCCAAAGGCCTTGCTCGAAGCGCATCCGCTGATAGGTCCAGCGGCGAAGCCGCGGTTACGAGCGTATCGAACCCGACCACGGATGCTGTAACAGTGCGATATTCAATAACGTATCGCCCATCGCACCGCTGACACCAGTGCCTTATTTCGCCTGTCGATGTCCGAACTCTTGAGGCCTTCCAAATACCTCCGCTTCCCGTCATGATACGCAAAGCCCTGAGTCATGGCGTCTCTTCGATACGTATCGAGCCATTTGAACAGTTTTACGTATTTTGCTTTGAGTGCCTGCTGACTGCCCGCAACCGTGAGTCGATCAATGAGAAACCGTCTGCTTAGCGCCGCATCCGAGAGACCAATCGCCACGGAAAGCAACAGATCCTTCTGGTCCAGGTCTCGCCCGGCGGCATCCTCACCACTGGGGCAAGGATGGCCGAGGCTACCTCGACAGTCTCTTTTGAGCACCTCATCTCCCGTGACCCGCTGAAGTATGTCGAGAGAGCGATTTGAGTCATCCATCCGTTCGCGGATAATCTTGTCGATCACCGCCGCCGCCTCTAGCGGTCCACCAGGTTCGCAGATCATCGGATCGGTCGATGACAACGCCCCGTGCGCCCACTTGATTTGGCTGAAAATCGGAAATACTTTTCCATTCTTTGCCGACCTGCATATTGCCTCAAGTTGTCGTACGAGTTTCTGCAACTAGGGGGCCCCGCACTCAAGACCGTTGCCGAGTACAAGGAGACGCTCAAGAAGTATCCGAACCCACCCGCGAGCAACATCACGAAGTTCTGAGTCGGCTCCGAAACCCATGTGTTCTCGATCGTCAGCTGCGGGTATTCTTCCGTCTGATCGGCGATGAGGTTGAAAAGTTTGGGAGTGCCGAGTTTGGCGGGGGTGTCCGCCAGTCACGCTCCTCTTCATATAAACCATTTTCCAGTGATAGCACGATCTTGCGGCACCGCGGATGCAGTTAGGTGGGCAGAGGAACTCATGAAGGCGATTGACGAACGCTGGCCCGCCCGTTGATAAGGATAGAATTACCCTTTCCAGCGAATCTATGTCGTACTCTTACGAGAAGCCGACGCGCCCCCTGGTCCCATCACCACTGCTGTATTCGACGTGGTGGTCGAAGCTGAGAACAGCAGGACCGCCATCGTCTTAGCATCGGACTTCAGCCACTTCGCGACATTAGGATGGAGCTTCTTACTGGAAGCTCCCGCTCCGAACTTCTGAGCAATTGTGTGAACCTCGCCGAACAAGGCAGCTACAGGCCAAGGTTTAGTTGGATCAGTTGCGCCCTTTCGCCGGTAGGTGATATGACTGATTTCCTTGTTGGCTCGCTCTCGGGCGTCATTCAATGATTTCGGAATCGCGCCGAGATTCCAGGCACTGGCAGGATCGAAGAAGTCCGCCGCAACCACGTCATCGTTTCGCGCATCTCCAGGTTGTGTATAGAAGAAGTCGATCAGGTTGCGCAAATGGATCGCAAAGGACTCAAGCAAAGCGGAGAGCTGAAATCCTTTGTCTGGCGGGAGATTCTCCGCAACCCAACGAAATATGTGGAACTCATACAGCAAGTGCTCCTCTGAGTAATCGAGAAGTTGCTGATCGGTATAGACGATTCGTGGCGACACGGTACTAGAAACGATGCCAGTTGCCGAGTGCCTTAGTTTGCAGTGGGCAGATGTGGACTACGACAACCAGCAGGTTTTCGTACGCCGCTCTTGGACGGGCGGGAAGGTCGGTAAGCCAAAGAGTGCGGCAAGCAAGGCCCCAGTTCCGTTGGTCCCGCTACTCGCTGGCTTCATTCGCCAGTGGCAGGAGCATACACCTTACGGTCGGCCGACGGACTGGGTTTTTGCCAGCACCCGGCTGAAGGGCAAGCAACCGCGTGTCGCCAACATGCTGGTCGAAGATCATCTCCGTCCTGCTGCGGTGAAGGCGGGCGTGCTTAAGGAAGGCGAGAAAGTGCGTTTCGGGTTCCACAACCTGCGGCACAGCTTGGCGAGTTTCCTCGTGCGGAAGGGAACGGACGTGAAGACTGTGCAGAAGCTGCTCCGCCACAGCGACGTTTCTACGACTCTCGGAATTTACGCTCACAGCATGAGCGAAGATCGTCTCGCAGCGCAAGATGACATGCTGGCGGCAATGATGACGCCGTCAAACGCGGTGAACTGAGCGGCCACAGGCGTGATACGGAAGTGAGCGACACCGTCAGATTGCTTCCGCATAGTCCGTCGCTTGTCCAGAACTTCCCGCAGGCTCATTGGTAAACACTGCCGACTTGTCATTGCTGATCGAAAGAGAAGGAGGGTTCGCGATCGGACCGCGCCTGCTTTGCCGCCTTCTTAACTCAGGCAAGGCCCTGTTTTCGTCCACGAGGTCTTTTTCCGCATTATCGTTGATCGTGAGAGATTCGGCGGCCGCTCGGGCAAGGAGTGTCCTAGCGTGTTCGAACTGCCCAACCGAGCATCAGGAGACCGCTGGCTGCGATCCAGCTTCCAGCGACGCGGACCGCAATTCGAGCCCAGTGCGCACGTAGCCGAATTACGAACGCTGCAGCGAGAGCGATCAGGACAAACACGGCGAACCCCAGTCCAAGAAGCGCGACCGCAGCAGTGTCGAACTGCCCCATGCCAATTCCATTCAAGTATCCGTGATAGATGCCAAGTAGAGCGGCAATAGCGGTAGTCCCGCGCAATGAAATTTTCGCGTCGGCGGCCAGCAACCCCCCGAGCAAGAGAAACCAAGCCGACGCGACAAACGGATGGGGCCTCGCGCTCATGGCGCTTAGTCCCGCGAGACCGCCGAGCAGCCATGCAACGGGAAGAGTGAACAGTGCCCGCCGCCCGTAACTAACGCCGCGCAGTCCAGCCAGTAGCGCCAAGGCGAGCACCGGAACTATATCCTCGGGGCTCATAAGAAAGTGAATCAGTCCATCGTAGAACGGCCCCATGCCGGTGGAGTTGAGGTGGGCCCCGGCGGGAAGCGCAAACATGAGAAATGTGAAGACAACAAAGGCGTACATGGGCAGACGAGATTGGCGTGCGCCTTTCATGGGATTGCCTTCCACACAAAGAACGCACCACCCATGGCTACCAATCCTCCGGCGACGCGGAGCAGCCTCTGTCCCCACGCCCATCGGTGGACCGTTCCGATACCGATCCCCAACGCGTGCAAGCAACCGGTCGCCATGACGAAGCCCATGCTATAAAGAAGCGCGCTTTGGCCGGGCGGCAGTTCAGTTCCGTGCGCATGCCCGTGGAATATGGCGAAGAAGCCAACCAGCGCCGCCGCAACACCCAGGGGCGGGCGCACTTCGAACATCACAGCAGCACCAAGGAGGATTGCTGAGAGAGCGATTCCATATTCGATTCCCGGCAACGGCACTCCCATCAGTCCCAGCATCCCGCCGAAAGCCATCACCATCGGGAACGCGACAGGCAGAACCCAAATCGCCGGAGAACCGAGTTGCGCGCCCCACAGACCGACCGCAACCATCGCTAGCACGTGATCGAGTCCCGAGAGCGGGTGGCGCAAGCCTGTGAGGAATCCAACGGCTTCGCCTTTCTGTGGGTGGGCAAACGCCGACTGAGCACACAGGAACAGAAACACAGCCAGTGCCATTGCTCGGACGAGAGGATTGTGTCGCGGCGTGTTCATCGCGTGTCTCCGAAAAGCAGCGCGACTCTTTGCACCGTCCAGAACGCACCAAGAGAGCCTACCGTGTATCCGGGGAGCGCCTGCGCCCATCGCGGCCAGCGAACTTCGAGTATGCGGAAGGAACGCTCTAGGCCCAGTATCAGAGCGATGAAACCGAGCTGCCCGAGTTCTACGCCGACGTTGAAACTGACGAGCGCCAAAGGCAACTCATGCCGCGGCAGACCGGCGCTGGTGAGCGCACTGGCAAAGCCAAAGCCGTGCAGCAACCCAAACGCGAACGCCACGACCCACGGATGCTGGATGGTAAAGCTCGTCTCGCCTCGCCATGAGCGAACGATCTCGGGTCCGAGGAACAGAATGCTCAGTGCGATGGCAGCGTTGAGCGGAACCACTGGCACCTCTGCATAGCCAAGGGTCGCAACCGCCAGCGTGATACTGTGCGCAACCGTGAATGCGGTCACTGTCTTCAACAGCATCCAGCGGTCGCTCACGATCAGCAGCAAGCCAAGCACGAACAGCATGTGGTCGGCTCCAAAAAGAATGTGCCGGATGCCCTCGACGATGTACGTTCCCGCCACGCCAATCCAAGTCTGCGACCCCGCAATCTCAACCCATGGCTGCGATGGCCGCGCGATTGTCGTCCACTTCCTACCGTCGAGCATCTCGACGCGGACCAGAACGTCTGTAATCGTGCCTTGGAGGCCAACGAACTCAACGCGCTTCCCTGCAAGCCCATTTGCCCCGGCGTTGATCCAGCGACGCTCAACCAGTGAATCGGTCAACTCCTGGACCGTAGGGTCCTTGACGTTTTGTACATCGTCGGGAAGCTTGAGCGCGATCGGTAGTCGCATGCCCGAGAGCACAGGCGTGCGCCACAAGATACTGAACTGACTGGGACCCGTTTCTTTAATTTCAAGATACGCAGGGCGCGCTTCGTGTCCCCATGCAACCGGCGCTAAGAGCATCAAGCCAGCAAAAAGCCGAACGAAGCGCTTCTTCATGCAGTTCACCGTGGTCCCTCACCAGATGAGGCAGGCACCTGCGTAGGCAGCGGCGGAGTGGGAACGCTGGCGGATTGCTTCTCGGGTGGAGCAGGAAGGAACACAGTGTACTTCGCACGCATTGTCTCGTACGCTTTGCGCCAAGCGTGTTCGCGCTGATCAGCCAGCCACGCTGTCTTTACATCCGGCTCAACTTCTTCGAAGGCGGGTACGCGGCCAGGCGTGAACAAATCTACAAATACCAGGTGCCAGCCGTAGCCGGACTCGATCGGCCCCTGCCATGAGCCGGGTTTGAGCTGAAAGATCGCCTTCGCGAATTGCGGACCAAACTCCTTGGCCAACTGCTCGGGCGATCGGTCTCCGTAGTAGTCCTGAAACATGAACGGATCTGCCAACGCCTCAGCCGCTTTCGAGTCCTCCGGCTGTGCAGCAATTTTCGTCAGGACTTTCGCAGCATCCTCCTTCGCGTGCTGACCGCGATGATCTGGCGAGAAGTAAAGATGACGGAACGTAGCCCGGCTGGGCAGTGCAAATTTCTGACCATTCTTCTCGTACCAACCTTTGAGTTCGGCCGTTGTAGGCTCGTGCGCGCTCGCGACATCCTCGGCCAGGAACTCCATCTTCTGCGCCATACGCCGTTTGACAATGGTGTCGTCTTTGTCGAGCCCCATGGCCAGCGCTTCGCGGTACAGAACTTCTTCGTGGACCCTGTTCTCTACCAGCCCAGTAAATTCCTGCGGAGTGGGAGGACGCTGCCATTGCGAAGCAAAGGCGATCTCCAGTTGCCTGAGGTCGTCCACCGTTAGGTTGATTTGCTTTGAACTTGCGCTATGGGCCGAACCGCGATTTACCACGCTGGAGACCACAAACAAGGCCACGCCGATGAGGAGAAAATGCAAGAGCGGTTCGCGAAGGAACCGCCTAAGAGGTATAGACAAGAGCCATCGCTGACGAGGTAAGTGTTGCACCTCGCCGGCGATGGGTTCCTCGGGACTTACGATGGTCTCGCCCATCCTTCTTATTCCTCACTGCCGAACTCATGCGGCCGCGCGCTTCCCTAGCACAACTTCGTCGAACGACGGCAGTGGTTTGATAAGTGGGGCGAGCAGTTTGCCCGACTCTTCGGTCGTGAGGACGTCGGCTGGATCAAGCTTCCTCAGTTCAGCCTTGGACGGCTCGGGCTCCCAGACATCCTCCCCGATGAGCCTGCCCCGATCGTCGTAGGGCCAAACCATCTCTACGACCGTCTTGTACAGATACATATGGTGCTCGTCAGCTTTGAAATCCTTGGCCGCGAGTGCCTTCTGCAGGATTCGATCGGCGAGGCCATGGGGAAGATGGGATAGCGTTCGGTTCGCAGACAGCGACTTTCCAGATACCTGCTGATACACGAGGCCGATGGTCGCAATGAAGTGGTCGGCGACCGCAACCTCTTCGTTCTCAAGGTAGAAAATGCTTTGGTTGGTTTCCGCCCACATGCGATACAAGCTCTTGACCTGGTCCTGTCCGCGCAGGACCGCGTCGGTCTTGTCCGCATGCATGTGGTAGACCGGATCCATGCTCATCATGTCGGGCGCAAAGATCTCTTCGTAGCGCCCCGCCACTTCTAGGTAACGGTGACGGCTAAACGCCTGGAGAAGGAACCGGTGCCTGGGGTTGGTCGTGGTCTCAAGTACGCGGTCGATGGCTACGTTCAGTTTCGTGACGTCAAATTTGGGCATTGTCGTTCTCCTTGTTTTAGGGCATTTTCTCTAAAGCATTCTCTAGTCCGCCAACCTTAATCCGCAGTGCCAGGAGGCGGCCCTTTTTCTTCCTGGTGCGACTCTCCTTTGTTCAGATTGAGCAGGTTGATCGGCGCTTTCGGCAGGATCTGATAGTTGGCGTAGCCAAACTCGTTGCTGCGCGCACCGTAGTAGGTGTCGCCCACTTTGTATACGGCAACCTCAAAGGGCGTTTCTGCCAATGAGGTTACGATCTTGCCGTTCTGGATCGAATATGCAGTCGAAATGCCCTGATATCCAGTCTGCACCAGGTTGCCGACTTCACTTGGCAGATCCATACTCCGGCCGACGTGATAGACAACGCTCTGGCCTCCCTGGGTATAGACCACCTTGAACTGATCGCCGGTGACTGTATTCCGTACCCAGATCGCCTTGCCGACGATAAGGGCCTTCAGCGCTGCGTCATCCAACGCTGTCCCGCCCTTCTGTTGCAGTGCCGCCACCGTCATCCCTGACTCCTTGCGCGCATCGGCGCCCGGTGTGTACCAAATGGGCGAACTCCAGGCGCGCTCCTGTACGGTCGCAGAGACGACGTCCGGCGGCGCGATCCCCAGTTGATGAGCCTGAATAGTGGTCCAGCGCGGCGTGGGGATCTCGAGTACGCGGGCGTAGTAGAAGGCGTGCAGACTAGGATCGAATTCCGGATCGGTCCAGACGGTCTTCAATTCTACCGAGCCCACGGTGTTCGTGTAGGTGGCATTCTCGACATCCACGGTGCTCTGGATCGGGGGAATCTTGCCCGTCCATTTGTTGGGTTTGCGGTCGCCGGACCAGACGACGTCAAAGATCTTCTCGAAACTCTGGCCGCTCTTGCTCCAGCCCTTTATGATTTGAACGCGATCGAGGTTTCCTGAAGTGGGATCCTTCACCGCCCACACTACGAAGGTCGGTGCTTTACCCTTCGTCGGAGGCAGGTCGCCGCCCATGGGAACACCGCTGGCGTAAGCGGACTTCACCCAATCCCTATTGTTGAGCATGGCGGGTTCATAGTTCCAGCCGCCAAAGAACCGCACCTTGATGTGGGGACCGCTGGCGCCGAAAGTCTCCTTGCGCTGCATGGCGTCAAAGATCGAGGCCCGAGTGTTTTCTTCTGCCCACACGCCGGTGATTCCCGCGGGATTCTCCAGCCGCACATCCAAACCAGCGAACAAGTGGCCGGACATGCGCGTTTCGATGGTTCCATCCAGATGGGCGTGGCCGCCGTAAAAGTTGTTCTGGCGATAGGCAACGCCCGTGTTGTGCGAATCCGAGCCACCCACCATGCCGAACTTGTACGGGTTGTAGCCCTGTGTGTCCTGCATGGTAAGGCCGTCTTTCAATGCCTGCCGGGCGAAGCTGCCAACAATGTGATCGAAGCGGCCGTCCGGGTTACCCAGCAGGTAACTCAGGACCTCGTAGTTCGCGAACTCATCATTAGGGGAGAGCAAGGGATGAGTTTCTGACTGTCCCTTGATTTGCTTAATCTCCACCAGATGCTCGTTCCGGTCGCGTGACGCAGCCCAGGCGGCGTCAAGATCGCCATCCACCAGGCGGTGCAGGGAGGTGGGGTCGGTCTGACGGTGCGAGGCGATCTCGGCTGCCGCCACGCCCATTGCACTCAGCTTTCGTGAAAGCGGCGGCGCCTCTTCTTCACGAACGATGCGCAGCATCTCGGCCAACCCTTCCTGCCTCAATTTGGTTGGGTCGAAAGGGACAACTCCGATGAGTAGCTCGTACAAGATCACACCTAGCGAATACACATCCGAGCGCTCGTCGACCTCCCCGGTCATCACCTCAGCCTGCTCCGGACTGGCGTATTCCGGAGTGCCAACCATCTGGCCGAATTGAGTCAGCAGAGTCTTCTCCACGGCCCATTGGTCGGTAGCTTTTGCGATGCCGAAGTCGATCACCTTCGGAACAGGCGCGCTCTCCTGGTCCATGACCAGAACGTTCGAAGGCTTGAGGTCGCGATGGATCACGCCTTTTTGGTGCGCGTGCTGAACTGCGCGGCACACGGCGAGAAACAGCTCTAGGCGGTCCCCGATCGTCATCCGTTTGCTGTCGCAGTACTGGGTGATGGGAACACCCTCGATGTACTCCATTACGAAGTAAGGCCGGCCTTTTGCCGTGGCGCCTGCGTCGAAGATGCAGGCGATGTTCGGGTGGTCCATCATCGCCAGCGCCTGGCGCTCGTGGTTAAAGCGCGTCAGTACCTCGTTTGTGTCCATCCCGAGTTTGACGACTTTGAGTGCGACTGTGCGGCGAATGGGTTCGCGCTGCTCGGCCAGGTAGACGGTTCCCATACCGCCTTCGCCAAGAGGTCGAAGGATGTGATAACGGCCGAAGTCGTCATCAGAGACTCCCGCCGTCACTGTGTCGACGGTTTCAATTCCGGAGTCGTTGCCGCCAAGCGAACTCTCGAACACGCCCTCCATCAGGCACTTGGGGCAGAGTCCCGCGGGATCATCAGAACCCAATGCCGTTCCGCATTGAGGACAGTTTGCCATCTGGGATAGATTTGCAGCGCCCCATTTTAGTCCCTTCACTGAGGCTTCTGTAACCTTTCGCCCCGCGATTCCTTATTCGTGCCAGGTGCGCCGAATTGAGACTGGCCACCCAATCGATCAAGTCGAAAAGGAGATCGTCATGAGAAACATTGCGCTTCGTTGTCAGGTTGTGTGTCTTCTCGCAGTTTCCGTCTTCTACGCGCAAAGCATGGTTGCGCAAGAATCGCCAAGCGCGGCTAAAGGATGTATCCGTGCGGCCAAGTACACGGTTGACGGCGGTGCGAGAGGGATGAGAGAAGTTTTCAGGAGTGCGTCTTGGCCGCCCAGGCTTTGGGCGTGAGTCCGGTGACGTTCTGTATGGATGTGTCGGCGAGACCGGGCAGGATGTCGGCCAGATATTGGCGCACCGGGATGGCGAGCCGGCGGCAGCTTTCGATAACGGAGAGAATGGCGGCCACGCGCGGGCCGGCTTGAGGGCTGCCGATATGGATCCAGTTCTTGCGTCCAGTCGCCACCGGACGCATGGAGTTCTCGGCCACGTTATTGCTGAGCTCCAGTTGCGGGTGGTCGAGGAAGCAGGTCAGCTTTATCCAAAGCGCCAGCGTGTAGTTGCACGCCTGGCCCGCCTTGCTGCGGGGCAGTACGGTTTTGCTCGTGGCCAGGATGTGTTCCCGGATTTTGGCGAGCAGTGGAGGAGCTTTCTCCTGGCGCAGAAGATGACGTGCGGCCTGATCCATCTTCTCCTCGCGCGCCTGGGCGTCGATCAGAAACAACTGGTCTATCAGTTCGACCGCGCGAATCGAGCCGGCGTCCTGCGGGTTGAGTTTGACCGCATCCACAAAGTTCCTTCGCGCATGGCTCCAGCAGCAGGCGTGCACCATCCCAGGCCCGCCGAGGCCGCGCTCGTAGGCTATGTAATCGTCGGTTTGGAGAATGCCCGCGAAGGCGCCGAGGAACTGCTTCGGCCCTTCGCGTCCGCGGCTCATGCGAAAATCGAAGACCGCCCCAGCCCCCGGCGTTCCGTACTGCCAGAGGTAGGCTTGATGGTTCTTACCTCGTTTGTCGTGCGTCTGCACATCGATCGGGGTTTCGTCGGCCTGGATGTAACCGCTGGCCAGCAACTCCCTGCGCATGGCGCCGACCACCGGGGAGAGCATCTCGCCGACCGTCATCACCCAGCCGCACATCGTGGCCCGCGTGATCTCGATGCCCGCATCGCGCAGCAGGATGGCGCTCTGACGATAGAGTGGGCAGTGATTGGCATACTTGCTGACGATGGTGTCGATAATCACCTCGTCGGCCACCAGGCTCTTATCGATGATGCGCGGGGGAAGCGGCGCCATGGCGACGCCCTGCTCCTCGCACCGCTTGCAGGCGCGCTTCTCGCGCTTGGTCACTTCCACGTAGTACTCGGCCGGATTGACCTTCAGCACTTCGCTCTCGTCGTAGCCGATCACTTTCGTTTCCGCGCCGCACTTTCCGCACACGCACTGCTCGGCCGTGCAAGCGACGATCTTCTCCACGCGCGGCAGATCTGCGGAAAAGGTCTGCCGGCCGGGATGCGCGCGCCGCTTCCGCTGCTTCTCGCCGTCCGGTGCCGGCAACCCCTCGCGCTCGCTCTCCGCCTGAACTTCCTGGTTCGAGACCCCGGGCTCTTCCTCCAGTAACTGCAGTTGGAGATTACTCAGCTTTTCACTGCCTGGTCCGTACTTGGCGATCCGCCGCAGACGCAGATGTTCTTCCAGCACCTGGATCTTCAGTCGCGCATACTGTAACTCGCTCCTGGTTGTATCTAACTGCTTCGACGCCGCCCCGAACTGCTCTTCATAAGTCGCAACCCTGTCGCTCAGAGTGGCAAACAAAGCCTGGGGAAGCTGCTCCTTCAGTTGTTCGAGAACTTCGACGGGGAAACAACGCTCTGCCTCAGCAGTGGGCATCGCGGCAGCCGGTGGAGTCGCACTCACGATGCTTCTTTGATAACAGATCTGACTGTGGATAAGTGAACGAAATCGCCAGTGTTTATGCTGGCATTCGTAACTTATCGGATTCTTCCATGAGCGGCTTGCGATACCATTTCCGCCGCCGCGTCTCGCTCAAATCAATGCCCCCCAACAACAGCGCCAGTTCCTCGTGGCTCAGCACGATCTTCGTGGCCGAAGTGTCTGCTCCCGGCCAGCGAAACCTTCCTCCGTCCAATTTCTTCCAGCATATCCATAGTCCACTATGGTCATATACCAACAGCTTCAGGCGATTGCGCCGCGCATTGGTGAACAAGAAAACGTGGCCGCTCTCGGGATCGCAGCCCAGATGGTCGCGCACCAAACCGTACAAACCGTTAAATCCCTTGCGCATGTCCGTGGCTCCGGTGGCCACGTAGATCCGCGTCGCTGGCCCAAATCCGAACATCGCCCTATACCTTGTCCAACACCGTCAGCAGGCACTCCAGTGTGGCCGCATCGAAGCCCCGGTTCACTTCGATCCTGCGTCCGCTGGTCAACCCCACCACCAACCCGCTGCTGGTGCTCGCCGATCTCCCGCTCGCTGTCCTTATCTCCACCGCCAACAATCGATTGTCTGCCCTGCTTCCTTGATCCTGGGCGCGTTGTTTTCTCAGATGACGATCGAGAGTACTTCGCGAGATCCCTCGACTGCCGCAGAATTCACTCTGCGGCATGCCGCTAGTTGCAAACTCCGACACAATCTGCCGAATCTCTTCCCGTGTCCGTCGTTTTGCCGTGGCTACGTTCGTCTGATGATCCATAGCCGCATTTCAACACGGGCTCTGCGCCTTGACTAGGTGGGTTGCTCACACGCTTACTAAAGGATGCTCAAACGCTACCCTGCGGGGCAGCTTCGGATACACCAGCACAGGAACTCTTCTCGATTCGTTTGTTCCGCCTCCTTTTGCCGGCCCGTTCGGTGAGATCGGCAGGCAGACCTTCGACGGGAAAGGCAACACAAACGCAACCGCAACCGTAAGCTCAAACGGCAACATCAGCACGGTGGGCGTCAACGGCACGTATACGGTGAATTCGGACTGTACCGGCTCCATGACACTCAATATCCCGGACTTTGGTGCCACCGTACACGCAAACTTCGTAATCGACGACAGCGCGGCAGAGCTTCGAGCGATCGGAACGGACGCGGGAGTGATCGAGACCCGCGTTTACAAGAAGCAGTGTCGACGAGGTCGCGAGGAATAGTAGACTATCTTGCCGAGATGGTAGGCGTTGGGTTTCGCAAGCATGCTCGCGAAACCCTACGCCTTCCTCGGACACAAAGCGTGTTGCACACAGAAGACCCAGCCGAGCCGTGATGGTCCCTTGTTTCAGCCACTAGCGAGGCGAACCTAACTGTAGTGATTAGTACCGACAAATGCCCTTGTAATCACAAACCAAGCCAGGTCGTGGTTGGTCCGCAACGCGGAAGTTAACCAGCCAGTTCGCAAGCGGTTTGCTTGAGGGCGGTAAGCGACCACAGGTGTGAAATCACAGGTGTGAATTTCGGGCTGGTTTGCTAAGTGATTGATAATGATGGTGGCCAGGGACGGAATTGAACCGCCGCCGCCAGCCTTTTCAGTCTGGCGTTAATGAGTATTTGCAAGAACTTAACGGGTCTTAGGTGGCTGCGTAAGACATTCAAAAGTCGTGAGAGCTGTGTTTATCTTGGGCTGGGATCTTGGGCTGGAATCGGCCTCTCAAATTGAATTCAACTGAGGGCCGATTGTCCGCTCACCGCGATTACTTCCTGTTTGCCGACACTCGGGACCGTCAACAAGTTGTGGCCACATCTCTGGTCTCTTCTGGGCCTTTCATCTCAGAATCTCAATGATCGAGAGCGTGACAGAAACGGTGATGGCGAGCGCAACGAGCAGGTAGCACGTCACTCGCATCGCTTTGTCTTCATGCCAAGGCCGCTGCTGGTCATTCATGTTCGGTTCCAAGTCTCGCCTTCTCTGAAAAACCGACGACCGCGATGTCCGAACAAAATCCTTGGGACACGCACTTGCTGCTAAACCACTTCAGTTTTGTTCGTTCATTGCAAACCACAAGTGCGGACGATTGTTCCATCAGAAGGACGGCACCAACGAAGTCTCGTTCTGGATTGATCACTTTCAAGGCACAATGAGGACCTTCGCCACGACAAATGGAGGGACGAAGCGTTGGCTCTAATACTGCGTCATTCGTAAGAGGCGTTCGCTCCTGCTGGTTAGAAACTATGACGAGCTCTGACACAGGACCAACCGTCGGCAAGAAACCCAACGACGACGGGAAGTCAAATAGCCTCGGGCCCGCAGCAATGACCTGCCTTGTACCATTTGAAAGGTCAATACGAATGACACGGAGCTTCAGTGGATCGGCCACGTAGAGGTATCGATCCGAAGGATTAAACGGATTGAAGCTGAGGTCGAGCAACTCCTCGACTGGCAAGGTGGACGGAGTGGGAGCAAGCAGTTGAATATCTGCGGCTCGCTGGTACGGTTGGCGGTCATCGGAGAGGATCGCGAGCGGAAAGGCGTATAGGCCACGAGCGCAGGGTGAGTAGTAATAGACAGTGCTGTCCCGAACAGCCAGCGGCGACACTCCGGGCAACGTCGAGCCCGTGAACAAAAAAGGATAGCCGTTCACCGTAATCTCGAGCATGGTCGGACACAGAGCCAGTGTAGGAATGAAGTCTTGAGGATTGAAACTTTTCGGGACGATACCCTGCACAACCGTTCCGTCGGGGTTCACGACCCAGATGCTGCCGAGCACCGCGTCGGATAACAAATACCGACCATCGTCCAGGCGCACAAAGTCTTCCGGAAAGCCCACCAACACACTGGCGAAGCTGACGGTGCGAACAAGACTCGCCGAGAATCCATGCTCCGGGCTGAAGCTATAGGCGTACTCGTAGATATTGGAATTGGCGGGAACTAAGGGCTGAGGCTGGGGCAGGCCCCCCGCATCAAGGACGGCCACACGGTTTTTTCCCAGCGAATGCATGATGAAGGAGAGCACGAATCCATTGGGAGGCGGTGGCAGCTGGCCGATCTGCTGGCCGGTGACCCTCGACAAGACGACCACGCTTCCGTTGAGTGGTTCCCCGACGAAGACAACGAGGTTTCCTCCAGCCACGCCCGCGATCACATTGTTGATATCTGCGTAGTTGAAGCTCACGAATCGTTGGGCACGCTTGGCTAACGGAGTGGGGTTGCCAACTTGCGCCCAGCCCTGATTAGGAAGCAAAGCCAGCACTAAACTCGCGAGAACCGGAGACAACCATTTTGGACTCATGACTCCACCTTCACTTCGTTTCAGGCAATTGAAGAGCTTCACAGCGACAGATCAATCCGCTGCCTTGCGCGCCCAGGCACTCACGATGGGGATGACATTAACCGCGGTGCTTAACCGCGCCGCTTCAGCGTGGATTCGCTCCGGAAGTGTTTCCAAGTTGCCGAGTTCCTCCAGAGAGACGTTGTGCTGCTGAGCAAGTGGGTGCAGACTGCTAAGAACGTCGATCGGCATTTGCATGCAATCGGTATCGCTCCCTAACAGAATCTCCATGTGCATCGCTGGGGCAGGAAGGCCAGCCTGCTGGAATGCGGCATAGAGATCGAGCCCCATCTCTGTGTTGACGCCGGAGCGCAAGAACGTTTCATGAATCGCAGAAAGAACTTTGGACCAAAGTGGCAGGCGCGCACCAAGCGCTAGCATGGGAATCCAGGAGGGCTCCTGGAACGCGACGACCCCGCCAGGACGCACCAAGCGAAGGACGGAGCGCAGTACAGACGAGGGATCGGGAAGAAACATCAAAATAAACCGTCCCACGGCGGCATCAAATCGCTCGTCGCCGGCGATTTGGTTCACGTCTGTCTGCTTGAAGGTCACGTTGCGCAATCCCGCCGCAGCTACGCGAGTTTCGGCTCGCCAGATTGAACTCGCATCGCGATCAATCCCCACAACTTTCCCGGATGGACCGACTAGCTTGGCCACGAGCATCGCAACATCTCCTATGCCCGATCCGAGATCGAGCACTTGCTGCCCCGGACCTATCCCGGCGGTTCGAAACAAGTGCTCAGTAATCGGGCCGATGCGCTCAGCTTGCCGAATCAGGCGCTCGTGCTCCGCGTTGGTGTAACCGAGTGCGTACTCGCACGTGGAACTGCCAGCCGTGTTCATTGAGCTTGCCGCCATTTCTGTTCTCCTAGATGACCGATTCGTTGGTTGGCGATTGCTTCCCAAAAGGCTTCAGCAAGCCGTCTGCACTAAATTGCCCGCGAGCGTGTCTGGCCAGGTCACTTGCCTGACTTCTCCGACCAGAAACACCCAAACGAGGGCGCCTGCCACGCAGACGCCTGCGGTAATGACGATTGCCACGCGAAAATGACCTGTCCAATCGACGGTGAATCCCGTTAGTGCTGGCCCGATCACACCCGCGAGATTTCCCAGCCCGTTTTGAAAGCCGCACCATCTTCCGGCCATTCGCGGTCCCGCCAGCGTCTGCGAGAACGCCCACAGGCCTGAGTTTCCGATTCCGGACCCCACGGCGGCAACCATCAACCATGCCAAATAAGAATGCGGCCCCGCCGACGCGCATCCCAGAAAACCGATGGCTGCCGTCGCCCATCCCAGAGCCATGCCTGCCTTGCGTACCATGCCGACGGCTAGGCCTCGCCGAATGCATAGGTCGGCAACCCAGCCAGTCGCGAGTGCCGCAAGGGCATCCACTGTGTAATAGAGCGCAGCCTTGTTCACCATGTCATGCATCGAGAGGTGCTGCTCGTGGACAAGGTAGAAGGGAAGCCAAGTGAGAGTGAAGTACAGTGGGTACGCGGTACAAAACGAGCCCACGGCCGTCGCCCAGAAAGGGCGCTGTCGGAAAATATCAATTGCGCGAACAGCATCTGCGGAACGGGTAGGTTCTTCCGCGCGTGGCATCTTTCTTATCCATGCGGGCAGCCAAGCAAGGCTGAGCAGTCCTATCCCGATGAAGACGGGCCGCCAGCCGTAATTGGTCATGAGCAATCCCGCGCCAAGCGTTCCCGCCGCAGGCCCGAGTTTCATCCCAGCAATGATGGCGCCATTCGCAAACCCGCGGGCATGCTCAGGCAAATGCTGTGCTAGAAGCTTCGAATAGCATGGGAAAGCGACGGACTCGCCCATACCCAGGACCAACCGCATGGTCAGAAGCATCGTGAATCCGCTAACCAAGCCGGTTGCGGCGGTGGCGAGCGACCAAACTAGAAACCCGAGCGCAAGCAGTCGACTGACGTCGAAGCGGTCAACAAACCAGCCGCAGACAAAGAGGAACGCGGTATAAGTCCAGAAAAACGACGAGAGCAGAATGCCAAGTTGTGAGGCAGAGATGCTCAACTCATTTTTCAGCAAAGGCGCGGCGATCGAGAGATTGCCACGATCAACATAGTTAATGAAGACCGAGGCCACCAACAACGTGAGCACGGCCGGCATGCCCCTCGAATGTGGCTGGTGAATTTCGGAATTGGTTGCAGTTGTCGTGTTTAACCCCCTTATTCAGATCACAAATGGAATCCACCGCGCTCGCACCTTCTGCATGTAGGCGGCGTATTGTGGGTCGTCACGTAAGAAGTCTTCTTCAACCAGGCTCTTGACCGGGATAAACCAAAATGCGCCAAGGCCCATCAACAGTGCATTCAGGGGACTGAAAGCGCGTAGTACGAATGCAATGTTGGTAAGCAGCATTCCCGTATAGATGGGATGGCGCATGTACGCGTAGGCGCCGGTGTGCACGAGCTCGCGTTGGGCCGGTACAAAACCGATGTTGCGTCCGAGGCTGAATCGCGCCCAGACAACCACGAGCAAGCCCACTGCCGCAATCGAATCGGGGATCCAATTTGCAGCCAAGGGCCTGCCTTTCTGCAACAAACCCAGAATCAGGAATAGCCAATACGTGGCTACAAAGGCCAGCAGCCAATACAAAGGGTTAGGCGTCACACGTTTGGGCGGGCGGCGAATGATCATTGTCACCACCACAATCAGCGTGTTAACTGCTGCCGCGATCAGCGGGAATCCGTGATGCCAGTGTTGATAGCGGTAATAGGAGACATAGACCAGCGGTACGCAGGCTATAACCGCAATGCTGCGATCCAGCCACGGCAGGGAGAGCACGCGAATGAGGTTGAAGGAATGAGTTTGCGCCGTTGCCGGCGCGATCGCCTCGTTGGCTGTCATACGTCACCTCGCAGTTACCATCTCCGTCTGAGAACTCAATGCCCCCTCTACTAACAACTGCGGAAAAGCTGCGCAAAAAGGTCCAGAAATTTTCCGTTGGGAGGGCGGAAAGCAGGTGGAAGGCCGACATTGACTTGCGGCAAAGGCGAGGCTATCTTAGCGTCATTCGCCGCTGTGTTATCCCCGTGGGTGTGTCTGGATCATCTTCGCAGCCGGTAAGCGAACTTCTGTTGCGCTGGAGAGCTGGCGACCAGCAAGCTCTCGAGAGACTGATTCCCTTGGTCTACAAGGAATTGCGCGACATCGCACACTACCATCTCAAACAGGAACGTCCGGGACACACACTGCAGAGCGCAGCGCTGGTTCATGAAGCCTATCTGAGGCTTATCGGCCAAAAGGCGGTGTTCGACGCTGAGAATCGCGCGCACTTTCTGGCGGTGGCGTCGCGGCAAATGCGCCAGATCCTGGTTGACTATGCGCGGAGTCGTGCCGCGGCCAAGCGAGGTGCCGATCTTAGAGTAGAACTAACCGCGGCGCTGGCATTGCCGCATGAGCGGAGTGCGGATTTGGCGGCGCTTGATGACGCCCTCAAGCAGCTTTCTCAATTCGATGAGCAGCAGAGCCGGATTGTCGAAATGCGGTACTTCGGAGGTTTGTCGATTGAGGAAGTTGGAGGGGTGCTTGGCATCTCTCGTTCAACGGTGAAGCGCGAGTGGAATGTTGCGAAGGCGTGGTTAACGAGGCAGATGAAACGAGGCGGCCATGGAGAAGGTCCAGCAATGGCAAAGGATTAAGGAGATCGTAGCATCAGCGTTGGAGCGGGAACCGGCTGATCGCTGCGCCTTTCTGGATGTGGTCTGCTCGCAGGACACGGAACTTCGTGCGGAGGTCGAGTCGCTGCTCGAGGCGTACCGCGATTCGGATGACCTGTCAAAAAACCCCTGGCCGGTCGAAAGCACAGAACAGGAAGCCGGGCCCAAAATCATCGGGCCATATCACCTGCTGAAGGAGCTCGGTATCGGGGGGATGGGCCAGGTGTGGCTGGCGCAACAAACCGAACCGGTCCGTCGCCAGGTTGCACTGAAGCTCATCAAAGCCGGCATGTACGACGCCTCGACTGTCCAGCGATTCAAAGCGGAGCGCCAATCTCTGGCGATCATGGAACACCCGGCGATTGCCAAGGTATTCGACGCCGGCACTACCGCCACCGGTCAGCCCTTCTTGGTGATGGAGTATGTAGATGGGCGACCCATCACCGACTACTGCGATTCGAACAAGCTGGGGATTCGCGAGCGATTGCAGCTGTTTAACCGGGTTTGTGAAGGAGTGCAGCACGCGCACCAGAAGGCGATCATTCATCGCGATCTGAAACCTTCCAACATTCTGGTGGTGGAAGTGGATGGTAAGCCGATGCCGCGGATCATCGACTTCGGCCTGGCCAAAACCGCGGCACCGCTGGCACCGGGAGAAACGCTTTTCACCCAGATTGGTGCGTTTCTGGGAACGCCCGGTTACATGAGCCCGGAGCAAGCCGATCCTGACGTACACGACATCGACACTCGCACCGACGTTTACTCGCTGGGAGCGATCCTCTACGAACTGCTGACGGGATACCTGCCCTTTGACGCAGCCGAATGGAATAAGAAACGGCTGGAAGAGGTCTTGCGTCAGTTGCACGAAGAAGATCCGCCGCGTCCGAGCACGAAGGTGAGTGTCAATCGCGACAGCTCGACGAGCAAGGCTCAGGCTCGCAATGCGGAGCCGAAACAACTGGCGACGCTGTTACGAGGCGATCTGGATTGGATCGTGATGAAGGCGCTGGAGAAAGATCGCGAGCACCGGTACGCGACGCCATCGGCGCTGGCTGTAGATCTCGATAACTACCTGAGTAACCGACCAGTCACCGCGCGCCCTGCCAGTCTCAGCTATCGCGTGCGTAAGTATGTGCAACGGCATGCAGCGGGCGTGACCATAGCGACCGCAGCCGTGACGTTGTTAGTGGCCTTCGCCATCGTCCAGGCCGTCGAACTGCGCCGGATCACGCGCGAACGCGACCGGGCAGACCGCATCGCGGAGTTCATGACCGGGATCTTCAAGCTTTCGGATCCCAACGAACGAGTGGGAAACGAGGTTACAGTTCGGGAGGTACTGGACAAGGCTTCACAGGATATCGACAAAGGTTTGGCAAAGGACCCCGTCCTGCAAGCACAATTGATGCATGTGATGGGCAACGCCTATTTGAATCTCGGGCTATATGCACGCGCGCAGTCCCTGTATGAGCGAGGTATTCAGGTCAGTGGCCCCGCCGGAAGACAACGGAGCCGCGACACACTCAAAACAATGCATGATCTGGCATGGACCCTGATGCAGCAGGGTCATCTCTCCGGAGCGGAGAGCCTGGAACGGAAAGTTCTGGAGATACAGAGGCGCGAGTTTGGCTCCGACGATCCGGATACGCTAGGAACCTTGAGCGAATTGGCCTTTACGCTTTGTGAAGAGGGCAACTGTAAGGAAGCGGTGGCATTGAATACCGAGGTGCTCGAAAAACAAAAGCGCGTCCTGGGACCAGAAGCTGAAGGCACGCTCATAACGATGGATAACTTGGCGATCAATCTCGCCGGAGCCGGTCGGCCCTCGGACGCCGTGAAACTCGAAGAGCAGGCTCTAGAGATTCACTTTCATATCGACGGCCGGGACAATCTGGGAACCGTCAATGCCATGACCAATCTGGCCGGATTTTTTAGGGATTTAGGGCAGTACGAAGAGTCCGAAAAGGAATTTCGCAATGCCCTTGACATCGAGACTCGCATCTTCGGACCCGAGCAAGCAGAAACAGCTGAGACAAAATATGACTTGGCGTCGCTTCTTGCACGCAAAGGCCAGATCGAAGAAGCGTTATCGCTATTGAACCAAGCCGTTGGCCATGGCTTGCCTCCACTGGTTGCCTTGAGAATGGATAGAGATCCCTTCTTAATACCACTTCACGGCAATCCGCGTTTCGCCGAATTGGTCGCCCGCATCAAAATGCAGGACGCCACAAAAAATGCAAATTAGACGTTCATCCCGACGCCGATTGGTTTTGAACTATGTTGGTACGGTGTTTAGTGCATGGCCGACGGTTAAATTCAAAGTCCTCCGCCGGATTGCGCGGCTGCGATGTGCGCAACCTGAATCCGGAGAAAGCCGAGGGCTTGACTCCAGAACTGCAAGGGGTGCTGCGTCGCTTTTGACGCCCATACGAACCCTTCGCCCCCGTTTTTACGGGTTCACGCCATTATTCCTCTGCGTGATGTCACGGCTGCTAGCGCAAAAACACCTTACGCAGGTAACGAGCATTGGAATGTCGCACGGGAACGCACGGTGATTGCCCTACAATTGGAAGCTCCCGCCGCAGTGCTTGCGAGGTTCAAGCCCCGCCAAGCCTCGGATTGTCTGGAGTTTCGCCTTCTCTTCATATATACGACGAGAACGTTATGTTTTTCGCGACTGACATTGCGAGCTTTCTTGCTTGTCCCCACAGGGCAACACTCACCCGCGCCGAGTTAAAGAACGAGATTGCCAAGCCTTTCCGCCAGAACGCGGCAGTCGATCTGCTACGAAAACTCGGACTTGAACACGAGCAACGATACCTGCGTGGGCTGGCCGAGAAGGATGTCCGTCGGTACACGCGAACAATTGTCCACACTGTACCGACTATCGCTGGCGGAATATTTGCAGGCGACAGTCGTTTTGGACGACCAGCTAGTACAGAGTGACGATAGCCGAATAGACTGGTTCCGCTCGTTGCTCAATGAGAAGAGTCACATCTTTCAGATCGTCGTCTTTACGTGTCGGCCTGGTGACTACCTTGCGGTGACATCGATGGTACCGAATGGTCCGGGGGTTCATTCAGACACGGATAATGGGTTCATCCGTGCAGTCGATCTTGAGCGGGCATTGGCACACCGAAAATGATCGGGGCGCGGGAGAGTTCGAAATCTTGTGATGTCGTGAGACCGCCGATGGTAAACGACCTCCTTCAGTATGTACGATCCGAGGGTGGGGTTTGTTCGGTGCGGCTGCAGACTTTTGCAGGAGGGGCGGCCCAATCACCGCGACGGACGAGGACGATATGCCACATAACACTCAGCCAAACAGGGAGAAGCATGGTGAGACTCCCGATTCGCGGGTTGAACCTGAATCTGCGGCGCCCTCCGCTCGACACACAGAAATAGATTGGCGCAGATCCCTGCACAGCGACGTTTCTACCACGCTAGGAATCTACGCCCACAGCATGAGCGAGGATCGTCTTGCAGCTCAGGATGAAATGTTGGCGGCGATGATGACCCCGTCAAACGCGGTGAATTGAAAAGCGGCAGAGTGAAATCACAGGTGACTAACCGCCGCCAGATTACTTCAGCGACGCGAGTCCCATACAGCCCCCTGTCCGCCCAACGGAATTGCCAAACATCAGGACCGCGCTTCCGGCCACTCCTGATTAAACTCCCGTCAAGCTGCTGCGACGCCAAATCGAGCAGAGTCGCCGATAATTCCGCTTCCCGAGTCTCTAACCAAACGTGAAATCAAGTGCTTGAACGCCAAGATCGAGGAACTCGATTTCGAAGGTTCGGTCTACGATTGGACCTTTTTGCCGGATGAGCTGATAGAGTCGAGGCTCTCGAATTTCGCCGGAGCCGTCCGGGGCCGTGTCAACGCCGCAGTTTTCTCCGGGAGTGGCGCCATCCAATCTCACGACAAACCGCACGGGCTTGCCGTCCTTCGCAAGGGACAGCACCAGGTTCAGGTCGCGGCTGTGGAACCGGAACACGATCTTGCCAGGCACTGCCTGCAGCACGGCGCTCTCGGCATTGACGTTCCACGACCCGCTCAATCCCCAATGGTTCAAAGAAAGTTTTACGGGCGCACTGAAGATCTGAATTGAATCTTTGTGCACTTTTTCGGGTGAGGCGAACTTCTGGGCCTGGCGATAGCCGATATAGGTTTCCGGAGATCGCTCATCCGTCCAATCAGGAGCGGCCTCGATTCCAACACCGGATACGCTGGTCGTGCCAGAAGCTAGGCCAGTTGCTCCGTTCTCCTTCAGGAGTTCCTGGATGACGCGTTCGATTTCGCCATAATCGCTTTCCCCAAAGTGGTGGTACCGGATTCGTCCTTTGACGTCGACGAGATACTGGGCGGGCCACGCTTGATTATTAAACGATTGCCAGATCCTGGTCTTGCTGTCGATGGCGACCGGAAAAGCAACCTTCAACGTGCGTACGGCATTTTCTACGTTCATCGGTTCGTGCTCGAACGAAAACTCCGGCGTGTGCACACCGATCACAACTAAGCCCGCATCCTTATATTTTGCGCCCCAGCTCTCCACATAGGGCAAGGGCCGCAGAGAGTTGATGCAAGTGTAAGTCCAGAAATTAACTAGCACCACCTTTCCGCGAAGCGACCTGCGGCTCAAGGGAGCTGAATTTAGCCAGCCGATGGCGCCGTCCAGGTCGGGCATGGAGCCTTCGTCGCCGAGTAAAAAGTGAAATCCGCGCGGTGAGGCCACGTCAGCAGCTAGTTTTCGGGGGTGGAATGCGCCGATCAAACTGTCTTCCGCTTTGGCAGTATTCAGGATGTGAAACCTCGTGAGTACAATCGCGTTGGAACACAAACAAAGTGCTAAAAGTCCGACGATGCCGGCCACGCCAAGTGCGCGACGCGCCGAATCTGAGGTAAATGAATGTCGCCTCATGATCGTAACCTCCATTTCTGTGCCTGTTAAGGTCGATCGAAGGCGTTGACATCAACGATGGCCTTGGCAAACGCTTCCGGAGCCTCCTGCGGCAGATTGTGCCCTATGCCGCTGGTGATGTTGCGATGCTCGTACCTGCCGACGTACTTCTTGGCATATCCCAACCCACATCCACTACTGCGCACACACTCGTTGAAAACTCAGAGAATTCAATTTCCAGCGGTCGCAACCGGGCGCGGAATGTGTTTCGAGCGACACGACGACTCCCATAGTTCTTACATCAGTTCGTGGGCAGATCAGATGCGGTCATCATTGTTCTGAGGCGAAGTCATCGTCCCCGCCTTGTCTTAACTTGGTTATTCCGCCAATACCAAAACTTAACAATCCTTGTTGAAAACACTTTCATCGAAAATACCATGCCGCTTCATCACAGAGACCTGACCGACCACCAATGGGCAACTCTCGACAGCCTCATTCCTGAGCCGACAATTCGCAAAGATGGAAGAGGAAGGCCCTGGAAAGACCGCCGTGCCGTCTTGAATGGCATTTTGTGGGTGCTGCCAACGGGCGCTCCGTGGGCGGACGTTCCCGAACGCTATCCGTCGTACCAGACCTGTCATCGCCGATTTCAGCAATGGGTCCGCTCTGGAGTGATGCGTAACTCATTTGAGTTGCCATTAATACGGGCTAAATGGCATGGAAGAGGTCGTCGGTTCGATCCCGACCACAGGTGTGAAATCACAGGTGTGAAATTTCGAACCGATTTGCTAAACCATTGAAAACTGTGGCGGCCAGGGACGGAGTTGAACCGCCGACGCCAGCCTTTTCAGACTGGCGTTAATCAGTATTTGCAACGACTTAACAGGTCTTAGGTGGCTGCGTAAGGCGTTACAAAATCGCGAAAGACGTGCTCATCTTGGGCTGGGATCTTGGGCTGGAGTGGGATAGTACAAACCAAAATCTCCACAGCGAAATCGAGAACTCGCCAAAGGTGCCCGTTTCAGGATGGCAACTGATGCCGTAGTTCGTCAGGTCCTCCGAAATCTCGCTTACGCCGGACATCGCGCACGCACGATCAGGGTCCAAGGCGAAGCAGGCAGCGTATGGTTCAGCGCCCTAATCTGAAAGGAGGATGGTAGCTATGGCAAAGCGTTTAGCTGTTTTGCTAAATCGCGGACGATGCGAACGTAGGTTCTTGCGGTACGATGGGTGCACTCTCGCCCAAGCATCTGCAGGTCATCCCCAATCCGGTCGAGGCGCTGCAAAGTCTCCAGCCTCGACGGCATCCAACGTTCTCGGAGACTGAAGAAAAATGGACTCCGCCCCTCCTCGAGGTGGTCGATATTGTTCGCGCCCAAGGCGATCGCTTCCTGCAGCACGCTCGCTGCCGCACGGCGGCACTCGGTGGGCATCGGGAAGATTTATCGCCAGTTGAGTCATCACCGGCGTTGCCGACCCGCAGGGGATGAAACGGAGTTCGATTCTGTAGTCTGTAGTAGAGTTTCTTGGCGTCAGCAGGCACAGAGGTCGTTCATCTCTTGGTGCGAGTGAGCCCGTAGTTGAGTCGGACCCGGAACCTTTGAGCACCCCGGATTATGCCACGGGCTGGCAACAGCCCCGGAGCACGCTTGTCAGATTTCCTTGGATAGAGGTTCCAAGCCTGCGGCGCGTGAGGAGGAGCGATGGAAGTTTTGCACCCGCATTGTGCCGGTCTGGATATTCATAAGGACTCCGTGGTGGCCTGTGTTCGTCACATGGTGGATGGCAAGGTGACGAGCCCCGTCAAGACCTTCAAGACGACGACCCAGGAACTGATGGCGCTGTCGGATTGGCTGTCGGCGGAAGGTGTGACCCATGTCGGGATGGAAGCGACAGGTGTCTACTGGAAGCCGGTGTGGCACATTCTATCGGACGGCGAGTTCGAGCTGGTGCTGGCTAATGCCGCCCACGTCAAGAATGTGCCGGGACGCAAGACCGATGTGAACGACGCCACTTGGCTGGCCGATCTAATGGCGCATGGGCTGATCCGGCCCAGTTTTGTGCCCGACGAACCGACCCAGCAGATGCGAGACCTGCTGCGCACCCGCAAGCAGTTCGTGCGCGAACGCACCGGCCATACTCAGCGCATCCAGAAGACGCTGGAGGATGCCAACATCAAGCTCGATTCGGTGATCAGCAATATCGTTGGCATCTCCGGCCGTCGCATGATCGAGGCCCTGATCGCCGGCCGAACCGATCCCCAGGCCTTGGCGGCACTGGCGGACGGGCGCCTCAAGGCCACCCCGGCGGAACTGGAGGCGTCGCTGCGTGGCCGGGTGACGGCCCATCACCGCTTTATGCTACGTCTTCATCTGGACCAGTTGGATGCTCTGGATGGGGCCATTGGCCGCATTGATAAGGAGGTCGACAGCAACGTCGAGCCCTTTCGCGTAGCCATCGAAATGCTGAAAACCATTCCCGGCGTCAGCAGCCTCTCGGCCGAGGTGATCGTGTCGGAGATCGGTGTCGATATGAGCCGGTTCCCCACTGAAGGCGATCTGATTTCCTGGGCCGGACTCTGCCCCAAGAACGACGAAAGCGCTGGAAAACGCCGCTCTACGCGCATGAAAAAGGGTGCCCCCTGGCTCAAGACCACTCTGGTCCAATGCGCATGGGCGGCCACGCGCACCAAGGAAACTTACCTCCACGCTCAATACCTGCGCATTCGATCCCGCCGCGGCGCCAAGAAGGCCATCGGTGCTGTCGCCGCTTCCATCCTCACTGCCGCTTACCACATGCTCAAAAATGGCACTCTCTACGAGGACCTCGGCGCAAACCACTTCGACAAACGCGCCCAAGGCAGGCACGTCTTGCAACTCGTGAACCGCTTAAAGAACCTCGGTTTCGCCGTCCAGATCACGCCCATGGCGGCTTAATCAATGCATTGTTTCTTGTCAGACGCTTCACAGGAGGACGCCTTCGATCGCTTGCGATTTGCTGATTTTGTCGTTCTGTCAGTTCAAGCTGCTGATCGAGTACAAGTCCGAAAGAATGCGCAAGTAGGAGTAGGCGTAAGATTTTCCGTCCGGTGTTATCTGAACGGAAGGCTCGAAGGTCACGCCAGCGCGGTCCGATGGAGCCAGCCGATACAGAAGCGTACGCTGCCCGGTGACTAGATTAACGCCGTACACATCGGTTGTGTCCTTGCCCGGTTGCGCCACATAGACTGTTTTCTCGTCCTTGCTCCACCTGCTTGGATTGTCATCTGCGGACATGCCGCTCACAGGCCGACGATCATCACCGTTGACGGGATAGAGCCAAAATGCTCCGGCAGAATCTTCGGCCAGCACTTCGCCCCGCGCTGAGACGCAAGTCCCAATGGTGCCCTCGGGTGTGATGGGATGTGCTTGCGTTCCATCGAAATTCATGACCCAGTTTCTAATGCCATGGCCAGATTCGCTGCCCACGAATAAGATACGCCCATCTGGCAACCATGTTCCCCAGTCGTGGGAAAGGGCATCGTCCGTGAGAGCCTTCGGTTTCCCGAGTCCAACCGGTAGCAGGGTGAGCTGTGGTGGCGAGGATGCCTTCAAGCCCCAAGGGTACACCGCCAGCACCCACTTTCCGTCCGGAGACAGGGAGGTAGGCAACCCTTCCCCAAGCCGGATGGCGGTTGCATTGGCCCCTGTGCCGCGAATGTACACCTCGTAACCGGAACCTGCTGCTTCTCCCTGAAGGCTGAGAACGATTGTGCGGGCATCATCGGACAGGTAGCTGGCATAAGTATTGTCCTGCCAGCCCAAGTTGCGCTCCTGCTTGTCCGGGTAAATACGTCCGAACACTTCTGACCGGTACACATCTCGACTAATGAGAATTTGCCCACTGCGACTGACGTCCTGCAACACGAGTTGTGTCGAGTCATGCCGTAGCAGAGTCTGCTTCCCGTCCAAGGTAGTTTTATAGATGGAGCGTCGTAAGGTGCCAGGACCAGCTTCAGCGCCGGAAAACAACACGGATTGCCCGCTTGGATCCCATGCCAGACCCTGCACATCGTAAAAATCTCCGGAGAGGCGACGTTTATTCCCAGCCAAGTCAACCACAGCCAAATATCCGGTGCTGTCGCCCGGAAGTGGGTGCTCAAGAAAGGCGATGCTTTTGCCATCGGGTGATATTCGCGAGTGACTGATCCAGCCTCCCCCAACCGCCTGATAGACGACCGTACCCACCGGGAACTCCAACTGCATACGGTCGTCAACATAATGAGTAATCGCGAGTTCGTCGCCCGAGGGAGACCAATCGGCGTCCTGCACACCGGTCAGCAACGGTTGCGGCTCCGCCTCAGGGGATCGCATCAGAGCTAAGGTGCCGAAGCTGCTCAAGCCGAACGAGAAGTGCCGGTCGAGCACGACCGCCAGTTGCCCTTTCGGTGATACGGCAAGAATGTCAATATTTTGCGGGCTCAGAGCGTGCGATTCCGTCCCATCACTTCGGACCGAGAACATCTGGAATGGTTTGCCATCCCAAGCTGCGCCATAAATGACATCCGTTCCATTGGGGGCAAACCGTGCGGAACGAATCATGCCACGTCCAAAACTGAGCCTCCACATTTCTGCTTCATGCCGGCCTCCACGGCGCAACAGAATTCCGACCGCAGCAGATGCCACCAGCAGAAGAACCAGACTGGCGACCACCGTGGCGCGCCAATGTCGTCTCACCGCTTCGGCCACTACGGGGCTGCCCGATGCCGTTATTAGAGTACTTCTCCCCTCCAGCGGTGCGATGAAGCGGTACCCCCGTCGCGGGAGCGTCTCGATGTAGCGCGGCGCCTCTGCGGAATCCCGCAGAACATCCCGCAACTTGTTGACTGCTTTGTTGAGACCGCGCTCGTAATCTACAAACGTCCCATCCGGCCATAGCTGGTGGACGAGTTCCTCGCGGCTGATTAACTCACCAGGGCGTTCAAGCAGTGCGAGCAGAACCTGAAAGGGCTGTTCGTGAAGGAGTACTTTATGCCCGTTGTATTCCAGTTCGCCCGAGCGAACGTCAAGTTCGAACGGCCCAAAACGAACGGACGGACCGAGTTGGGTGTGTCTTTCCACTGGGGTCTCACCCCCGAAATGGTTCAAGCGAGTCTACCACCCCGACGAAAACCGTCCAACTGCCACAGGAATCTTTCAAGAACATCGCATGTAAGTTGCTGTCGCAGCGACAGTAAATGGGGAACAAATGCCAGTTCAACGTTCCACGCAGAGAGCATTTCCGGGTGTCTTGAGGTCCTGACCTAGAAGCCTCAAGGTCCGCGTCACCACACGCCATTGCGGAGGTGACGCATGAAACCAATCCTGCTTTCGATCGCTTCACTAGCGGTCCTAGGTTTGCTTTGTAACCCTTTACGTGCCCAATCCAATTCAACCGTTGTACTGGCAGAGACGAAGCCTGTCTCCAACAATTCGATTGAGCTTCCCATCCAGATCTACCTTAATTATGTCGTGGTCGTGGAAGGGTTGATCGGGACATTGGAAAAGTTGATCTTCATTATCGACACAGGGGCTTACCCGAGTATGGTCGATCAGAGAATCGCAACGGCTCTTGGTCTCAGCGTGACAGACGGCAAGGTTGGCTTGGTCAACCAGAATGTGCAAACCAAGCTTGCCGCTCTGCCAGTCGTTGCGCTTGGCCCCGCTCGCGTCGAGAACGTTCCAGTCCTAGTGCAGGACCTTTCCTCCTTGGAGAAAGCACTGGGAAAGAGAATCGACGCCGTCATTGGACTGGATGTATTGGGCAAGACCAGCTTCAGCATCAATTACCGGACCAAACGACTGCGATTCGGCCCGGTGGAACGAACTCGGTCAACAGTCTCATTAGAAACCGGCTTACCTTTTGTCACTGTGCAAGTACGGTTGCACGACCAGCCAGTACGGTTGCTGGTCGACACGGGAGCCTCAGCGTTGATGCTCTTTCAAAGTCGCCTTAAGAACCCGATCTCTCTGCTGACGGGAAGGCTCGCCAAGGCAACCAACGTCGGCGGAGATTTTCAACGCCAGGCGGTACTGATCCCGGACATGCGCCTGGGGAAAGAAGAGCTTGGCCCACAGACAGGCTTCGTGGTGGCAGACCAACGAGATGATGGACGCGACTTCGATGGCGTGTTGAGCGTACGGGGTCTGCACCTGGAAGAAATCGGCTTCGACTTTGAAAACCACGAAATCAGTTGGAAGAAATGAGCCCGCGGAGGCGGGCTCTTGGCATCGTTCGCGTTTGGCACGCGCGGTCTGAGCAGACAACGGGACGGTCGCGAGAAGGAGCCACGCAAAATGAACGTGAATCGCCATGTACCCTCCGTTTGTTGATGTAAGATTCTACGCGCGCGCGAGCCGCCCAGCGTTTGACCTTCCCTCTATCCCCACCTAACATGTCTACCTAGTGTCCACGCCCTCCCAACCCGTAGGGCAGACGGTTTCCCATTACCGCATCCTCAGCAGAATTGGCGGCGGGGGCATGGGCGTCGTATACGAGGCGGAAGACCTCAAGCTCGGTCGCCACGTTGCCCTGAAGTTCCTTCCTGACGAACTCGCCCACGAAGCCCAAGCTCTCAGCCGTTTCCGGCGGGAGGCCAAGGCTGCGTCCTCTTTGAACCACCCGAACATCTGCACGATCCACGAGATCGACGAGGCCGATGGGCGAACCTTCATCGCCATGGAACTGCTGGAGGGGCAGACGCTCCGGGATTTGATCAAGGGCAAGCCATTGGAGATAGCCACGGTGCTCGATCTGGGTATCCAGATTGCCGACGCTCTCGACGCCGCACATTCGAAGGGGATCGTCCATCGAGACATCAAGCCCGCGAACATCTTCGTCACAAATCGAGGTCAGACGAAAATTCTCGATTTCGGGCTCGCGAAGGTCACTCTGAAGCCGGAAAGCGTCGCCATGAGCGCCACGACTATCGACTCAGAGGAACATCTTACGAGTCCCGGCAGTGCGCTGGGAACCGTCGCTTACATGTCGCCTGAGCAGGTTCGAGGGAAGGAACTCGATGCTCGCACTGACTTGTTCTCGTTCGGGGCCGTGCTGTATGAGATGGCGACTGGGGTGTTGCCATTCCGGGGTGAAAGCACAGGAATTGTTTTCGAAGCGATCCTGAATCGAGCACCTGTACCGCCAGTTCGAATAAACCCTAATACCCCGCAGAATCTCGAAGAAATCATCATCAAGGCACTGGAAAAAGACCGCAACCTGCGCTATCAGCACGCAGCCGACATGCGAACAGATTTGCAACGGCTGAAGCGAGACACGGAATCAAGCGGGGTCAAGGCAGTCCCCAAAGTGAATGGGCGTTGGCTAATGGCCGCGGCCGCAATCTTGGTGCTTTCTTTCGTCGCCGCTGGACTGTACTGGTTTACGAAACGTCCGCCACCGGCTCCGCGAGAGGTCAAGCTGCGGCAACTCACCTTTGACTCTGCCGAGAATGCCGTGCAAGGCGGTGCGATTTCTCCAGATGGCAAATATCTGTCGTACGTCGACCGGAAAGGAATCCACCTCAGGCTGCTGGAGACAGGCGAGACTCGGGCCGTTCCTGAGCCGGAGTCGCTCAAAGGTGGCAAAGTGGAATGGGAGATCAGCCCGTGGTTTCCCGACAGCACCAGGTTTCTAGTCAATGCCCATCCGCCGGGGTTGTTCCCTGAGGGGTGGGACTCGCAAGGATCGAGCATCTGGGTTGCCTCGGTGCTTGGTGGACCGCCGCGCGAGCTTCGCGATAATGCTGCTGCTTCTGCGATTTCACCTGATGGATCTACGATCGCCTTTGGAACGAAAAAAGGCCCCTTCGGCGAAGAAATCTGGCTGATGGCAGTAGATGGCGAGAACGCGCGGAAGCTTTATGAATCGGACGAAAGCAGTGCGATCTCGGGTCTCAGTTGGTTTCCGCATGGTCAACGAGTCTTTTACTTTACGACCGACAAATCCGGGGACACCATGGTTACCCGGGAACTGAGCGGAGGGCCCGTCACCACAATATTCCCCCCTTTGGATATGAAGAAAATCCAGGACCTTGCCGTGTTGCCCGACGCCCGGTTGGTCTACAGTTTGCGCGAACCGGACGCTACGAACTGCAACTACTGGGTAATTGGTCTCGATGAACGAACTGGTGCCCCCCTAACAAGCCGACGCGACTCACGAACTTAGGCGACTCTTGCATGGGTGGTACAAGCGTGACAGCGGACGGCAAGAAGCTGGTATTCGTCAAGTGGAACCCTCACTTCCAGGTCTACGTGGCTGATGTCGCACCGAACGGGACAAGCATCTCGGGAGCACGACGTCTAACTCTGACGGAGAGTTCCGACTTCCTCATGGGCTGGACCGTGGATAGCAAGGCAGTTATTTTCACATCTAATCGCAATGGTCATTATGGTATTTTCAAGCAGTCTCTCACGGACGACACGGCGGAACCGCTCGTGACCGGGTTAGAGGATGTGTCGAGCGCGATGCCCTATGGCGCGTGGGTTGTCTACCAAGTGTCCACGAAATCGAACGACCCTTCGGCGCCAGTCCAAGTCATGCGGATCCCGATCACGGGAGGGCCTTCAGAGTTCGTGTTAACAGCAAACCGTCCTGGAATGCCTATGTGCGCCAGACCCCCAGCAACCGTGTGTGCGATTGTGGAGTACAGTGAGAATCGCAAGCAAGTCGTCGTGACGGCCTTCGACCCTCTGAAGGGCCGTGGTCGCGAGGTCCTCCGGTTCGACGTCGACCCGAAAGAGAATTTTTTTCAATACGACATATCTCCCGATGGCACTCGCATCCTCTGGGCCACGGAACGGGAAGGACCGGTCCACATTCTGTCGTTGCGCGGCCAGCCGCCCCAGGAGATCAAGGTGAAGGGTTGGAGCAACTTTGGAGACATCGGATGGGCGGCGAACGGGAAGGCGCTACTCATCTCGAACGGTGTGCAGGGAGGATCAGTGTTGCTGCATGTGGATTTGCAGGGCAACGCGCATGTGCTTTGGCAGCAGCACACAGGCAAGTGGACTTGGGGCCGCCAGTCTCCAGACGGCCGCCATCTGGCAATGTTGGGTGTGATTGTGGATAAGAATTTCTGGATGATGGAAAATTTCTGAAATCAACACTATAGTCTCCGACTTCCTGACTCTATCTGATAGAGAAAGAAAAATGAGTACCTGGAGTTCGAAACACTGCTTGAAGCCAACGTTTTAGAACTGGAGCTGAGCCTTCAGTTGGATATTCCGCGGTGAGGCATCGCCCCCCAGACCCATCCCCAGAATGCCCGTCGGGGGCATTTCCATGTAAAAAATCTGCCCAAACCCCGGGTCATTAGTGAAGGGATCCGGAACGCCAAAATTCGGATGATTGAACAAGTTATAGAACTGAAAACCGATCCCCAGCACGGCATTTTCCCAACGAGGGATCTTTGTGTTCTTCATGATGCTGAAATCGGTATTGAAATAGTTCGGATAGCGGAAGCGATTGCGTCCTTGAGCGAAGGACACAGCGGTGCCGCCGCATCGGCCAGACGGGCCCGGCAATTTCCCGGTATTGAATCCGGTTTCGCAACCCGCTTGAACGAAAAGCGCGTTAGGATTGGGTGATCCATCGGGGAGAACTTGAGGTGGTTGACAAGGATGCGGGGCAAGTGGAATCGCCGCACCTTCGCCGCACGGCCTCCCAGGCGGAAGAGGGCCGACCGGCACGGCGTAGATCGGCCCAAAGAAATTGTTGTTCACATTGAGGATCGAACTTTGCAAGTTGTCGATCACGGTGTAGGGGAAACCCGTGCGGGCAAAGACGGTCCCCGAAATCTGCCATCCTTTCACAAGGTAATCCGGTCCATGGCCGCGCAGCGCCGCCCTCACCGGAACTTCCCAGACGTAGTTCGCTATGAAAGAGTGGCGCACATCGTAGTCCGCGGATCCGTAGCTGCCCCGGAAATTGCTCGGATCCTGCGGGACCTCGGAGCTCCCAAAGGCAAATTGATAGAAGCCACCGTTTGATACCTCGTCGAAGGCGTGGCCGTATGTGTAGTTAGCCTGGAATATACCTTGACCCCAACGTGTGAACCGATGCTTAAACGACACAACCATGCCGTTGTAATTCGACACGCCGGCCGTCGTCAGCTGAGTCACCTCGCCGAACTGCGGATCGGCACACGGGGGAACAGGCGGGCTTGTGCATTCGGCGCGTGGCAAAGTGCCAAAGCCAAATGCATTCGCCGATCGATTCTGTATCAGCTCATGGAGGCCATGATTGCCGAAGTAGCCGATGCTCATCGACGTCGAGGCGCCGAAGGCCTGCTGCACTTCGAGGCTCCACTTCTGATATTGCGGCGACTTAAGCAAGCGATCGGGGCTTGTCACGCCTGGTGGTAAGAACGGGTTATGCGTGAAAGCGTTAACCTTGGCTTGGATTTCAGAGAAGCTTTCTCCCGCCGCGAAACCGCTCAGGAACTCCGCGTTCGAATTCGCAGCATCCTTGAAGAGGCTCGTCGTCTCGTTCGGGGCGATGTTGTCGTCTAGAATGGCAAAGCTGTTGAAGAGTGGTGGGTTGAGGGCCATCGGATAGCTGCTTGAGACGCCGGGCAACTCATCATAAGAGATACCAATTCCGCCGCGGAGCACGGTGTTGTGCGATACGCCCAAGGGTTGCCATGCAAAGCTGAATCGTGGGGCCCACACAATGCTGCTGAGACCCTGGAACGCTTGTTTCAGGTTCACCGTTATGGCCTGATTGTATGGCTGGTCCGGGTCATGGCTGACCGACTCAAACGGTCCTGGCAGCCGCGCGAAGCAGCGCGTTTGGCAAACCGGATTGGACGGATGCTCAGCCCTCAGAGCCAGCGTGAGCGATAAAGTGGATCGCGCGTGCCACTCCTCCTGGGCATAGAATCCAAGAATGTAGCTAGAAATGTAGGTCAATAGCTGCGAAGTAAACGATTGAGTCAGTTGCGTAGCGTCCGTCGATGGAGTGGCTGGGTCGAAACCACCCTGATAGAACGCCTCGAGGGTGAAGGGCACCAAAACCCCTTCAGAGACTGGGTACAGCAAACTGTCATCATGTCTAATGAGGCTCGCACCAAACCCGAGCTTGTGATTCCCCCAGGTCTTCACGAAGTCGTCGGAAACTTGGTCCTGCCTGACTTTCTGCCCATAGCGCGAGCCCAGGCTGCTGCCTGCGTTCGTGAAACTGCTGGCAACGTACCAATTCAGCTGCGTCGGTAGTGCCGCGAGCGTCTCTGAAAAACTCTCCGGCTCGAAGAAAAAACTGATCCGCCAACCCGCCAAGAGGAACTGGTTCACAGCCGAAGGGCCGAATGTGTGGGTCTCACCTAGCTGGCCTTGCCACCATGGCTGATTACTATTCAGGTTGAACAACGAGCTAATGGGGTCGGCGACAGCGGACAGGTGGCCGCCCTCGTAGGCCCCCCAGAGAAAGATCCGGTCCTGGGGTCGGATGTTCCAATCGACACGACCGGACACCTGCGAGTCGTACGTCGGACGACCAAGGGTTGTTGCGTAGTGCACCGCACACGGTACGGTCGTACCCAGCCCGTTTGGTAGCGTGAACCCCGTACAGCCAGTAGGGTCCTGCAAGGGCGCGAATCCTCCCGGTAATGCCCGATTCGCCCCTGGCGCGCCGTTATAGAGAGTGAAGATTTGCTTGTAAAACGCATCCGAGGCGGAAGTAGAACCGAATTTTGAGTCGATGTTGGCGATGGTCGCCGCTTCAAACTGAGGACTCGGCAAGACCACTTGTTGAGTGGCTGATGGGATCAGCAATCTCAGGCCTTCAGTGTTAAAGAAGAAGAAGAGTTTGTTCTTCTTGATCGGGCCGCCGATCGAACCCGCCCACTGATTGGCGTTATCGAAAGGGCGCGGAAGGCCGGTTGCATTATTGATCCAGTCGTTTGCGTTCAACACGCTGCCATTCCAGAAATACAACGCGTTGCCGTGAAAGTCGTTGCCGCCGGACTTCGTAATGTAATTCACATTAGTGCCTGCCAACACGCCATACTGGCCGGAGTAGCCGTTGCTCACGACTGTCGCTTCCTGAACCGCGTTCATTCCAAGAAGCAGGCCGGTGGCGCTGGACCCGTTTATATTCGCGCCTATATCGGTGTAGCTCATTCCGTTCAGCGTGAACATATTTGACGTCCCCGGCATACCCAAAATGGAAAAGTTGCCGAAGCCTGTGTCGGTGTTCATAATCGCACCGGGCGCAGTTTGCGCGATGTATGTGAGATCATTGCCGGGATTGGGGACCTGCGCAACTTGCAAACCACTGACTGTAGAAGACGCGTCTCCATTTTCCGCGTTGATGAGTGGAGCCTCTCCGGTCACGTTCAGGGTGGCGCTGGCTCCCGCAATTATGAGCCTGATGTTTAACGTGCTAG
The DNA here is from genome assembly GCA_963838905.1 of uncultured Acidobacteriota bacterium. Taxonomy (GTDB): domain Bacteria; phylum Acidobacteriota; class Terriglobia; order Terriglobales; family Acidobacteriaceae; genus JABDBE01. Next base: position 228,929 of record CAWITE010000006.1, on the reverse strand, counting down.
GTGGCCCTAGGCTGACGTCCAGAGTTTTGCTAATTGTTTGGAAACCGGAATGTGTGACCGTAAGAGTGTATCTTGAGGGCAACAAGAAGGAGAATAGGTAAACTCCCTCGGCATTCGTTTTTGCCTGCACTTTAGTTCCCTTGGCATTGTCTTTCAGTTCGACGTTCGCGCCCGGTATTACTGCGTTGCTAGGGTCAGTCACGACGCCGGTAAGGCCCCCACTCGTGGCGCTTTGGGCACTTAGCTCATGCGAAGGGATAACCAATAGCCACAAGGTAGATAGAAAAACCAGGGCAAGGCATATGCGCCTCTTTGGACGTGAGCTCAGCTGCTTCATGGGCCTCTCCCCACTCGTAGCTTCGGCTCTCGCGTGTCTGCCCGGAGGGAAAGGCTCTGGCTGACAAGCAAGGGCGGGAGGCGAGTTCCCGTTTCAAGTCCGCGCGTCACACCACATCGCGCCGGACACGGCCGGATTATACACCTTGGGTTCAGGCCTGAAGCGACTCAGGCAGTCTTTGAAAGTAGCTTGAAAAAATCTACGCCCGTAAGCCCGATAAAACGATTTCCTCGGCTCGCCTAGACACTTTCCATACCTTCAGCCTTGCCCCCTTGTCGCCGCGCATCAGAAAACGTGGTTTTTTGATCACACGCCGGTTTGAGAGTGAACCCTCAGCATCATCGCCGAAGCGCAGCGGAGGCTTATCATCGAGGACATGCCGGAGATCTTGCTTCGTCCACGACGCTGCAACGCGTGTGAATCCATCTTCTGCGTCTGCTCTCATTGCGACCGCGGACAGCGCTACTGCAGCGATCTTTGCAGGAAGCAGGCGCGGCAGGAACAACGACGCGCTGCTAACCGGCGCCACCAGGAGACAGCGTTTGGTCGAGAAGCCCACAAATTACGTCAGCGCGCCTATCGGCGCCGCCGATGCGGGCCTCGCGTGACGGATCAAGGTTATCGTTTGGTTACCCTTGCGGGAAGTAAACGTCACAGTAATCTCACTCGGTGCGCGATTTGCGGTCGACCCAGCGAATGGGTCGAGCTGTATAAGCGGGTCAGGCACCGCGGCCTAACTCGACGGCCGCGAATCCAGCTCGGCGCTCGACCAAAAAACCGCGTTTTCTGATGCGCGCCAACACCCCTGCGGGCTCCCAATCTAAATGCAGGAAGTCACCCATAAAACGCGCCTCTCATGAGGCTTCAGCCAAGGCGTCGCCCGGGTCGTGAGAAACCAATGAAACTTGGTTAAGAACTCATCTCACAAATACCTCAGCAGAATTATGCAGCAGCCGAGATGGAGCATCCCGAGAAAGTTCTCAGCATATCGTTCATATCGGACAACCAGTCGGCGGAAGTTTTGCAGCCAAGCAAACAGCCTCTCAATCATGTAACGTCGACGGTACCGTCGCAAACGACACAGATCTTGTGTTCTGTTTTTTCTATTGCTGCGGTGCGGAGCAATTAGCTCGATCCCATAGCGGCTGAGTTCCTCGTCCATTTTGTCCGAGTCGTAGGCGGTGTCGCCGATCAGATTACGAGGGCTTCTGGAATCAACATCTGGACCAGGGTGGGAACAGCCATCTTCACCTCGTGAGGCGTAGCGCTTTCGACGCATATAGAGACGGGAAGACCATTACGATCTGCCACGGCCATGATCTTCGTTCCTTTGCAGCGCTTAGTTTTCCCGACCTTCGATCCCCTTTTTTCGCCGGAGCGAAGCTGGCGTCGATGAAGGCTTCCTCTACATCCAGAACACCTCTGACCTTCAGTTCGAGGGCAAGAGCTTCCAGAATTCCTTTCATCACTCCGGAGTGGACCCATTGCTGGAAGCGGCGATGGCAGGTTTGGTACGACGGATAACGGTCGGGAACGTCGGCCCACAGAGCACCCGTCCGCAGTACCCAAAGGATCCCGTTTAGGACCGTGCGTCGATCCTTCCACGGTCTTCCCCGTCCGTCTCTGCGACGCGATGGTTCAGGAATGACGGCGTGGAGAATTGCCCATTGGGCGTCGGTCAGGTCTCGTGACATCTGAGGCATAGCTTGATAATGCAAACTCGGTGGGAATCGATCTGCTTGCTTTGTCGATTGTCAATTAGACCAAAGCGGGGACGGAGCCACGCACGGTAGCTCCGCCGACCTGAAATCCATCACTGCGCAACACCTTAGTTCAGTTGTTCGGTGAGCGTAAGCCGGAAAAGCCGCGCCGATGGATCATTCGTCCATCTAGGAGCCGGCCCCGCAATGCCATGGGCTTGTAGTAATTCTCATTTGCCACGGTGGAAGACCGCACTGCTTCCGGCGCGTGAACCTGAGCCGCGGTGGTTGGGTCCACAAGGCTGTAGTCGCAGCCCTCGATGTCGGGATGATTCTCGTCGCACGGGATCAGCAGACAGGCGTGCGCGACTGTGTCGCCAGGATCCTTGCCAAGGCAGCCAATGTCGCCGCGATCGTTGATGAGCACGGCAGTTTTCACATACATGCTGGAGGCAGGAACAATCAGCGTATTCAGGTCGACAATGGGACCGCCATTTTCCCACAGGAATCCATGCAGGTCACCTTGGCCAAAGGTAAACGAGGTGCCAGCTACCTGACCTTGCGAATTGATGCTAAACCCCTCACTGTCAAGGTCCGAACCAATCGTCCCCAGATCAGTCATTGCTCCATTTCTCCACAGAAACGCGTGACCGACCGCATCGCCTTGAAGAAACGCAAACCCAACCACGTCCCCAGCGTCATTGATCCAGTCCGGGTGCCCGAACGTTCCGCCCAGAGTGCCTATGTCCTGCATGCCTTCGGACTTACTCCAGATGAACGGGTGTTCCGTTGTGTCTCCGGGAAGGTTCGAAGCGCCGGCAATCTGGCCACGGTTGTTGATCCACACCACACTTCCGTAAGTCCCACCGAGACCGCCGAGGTCAACCATCTTTCCGTCTTCCGGGCTCCAGAAGAATGGATCTACCGTTGGAACGCCGGTCGATGGATTGGCAATAAAGCTGGTGAAGGACCAGCCCGCGATTTCTCCACGTTCATTGATACCAAATGCGTTGCTGTCAGGACCGCCGAGCGTGCTCAGGTCACGCATGACGCCGTTCTGCCACACAAAGGCGTGAGTTTCAGTAGTGGCGGGGAAGAAAATAGTGCTACCTGAGAAAGTGCCACCACCACACAGGAGGCAAGCGTTCAGCGGGCTATTCGCGAAAGGATCTGGAGTAGCAGTCAGAGAGGCTCCAATCGCTTGTCCAAGGTCATTTATAGCCGCTCCGATGCCTTGCGTTCCCCCGAGTGTGCCAAGGCTGCTAATTAGACCGTCCTTCCAAATTACGGCCGGCGATTCCGGCCAGCCCGTCGAGGGATCGACAGCACCGTTCTGAGATTGTCCAACGATCCACCCCCAATCATTGATTGCATAAGGGAACGTGCTGAGACCGGTGCCGCTCGGAAGCGGGCGCAGCGAGGTAACGACACCATTCTGCACAACGAACCCAAGATCGACAAAACAATCGAGGAAGCAATCCGGGGCGAAAGGATCTGGTGTGGACGTGTCCGACACACCAACGAGCATTCCCCTGTTGTTGAGGGATGGCGAGGCAGGGTTTTCAATGCCGCCTCCGGGGCCGCCGAAGGTCCCAACATCGATGAGCTTATAGTGGTGGTGGCTCGCGTGGTCCTCCTGTGCGGCCAGTGGAAGTGAGATCGCAATCACGGTCGACATGATCGCGGCTGCGCAAATCAGTCTTACGGATTTCATATGAGCTTCTCCTTTTATTGAAAGTCGCTTTGTAGCTCGAGAATGGACCGTTGGTCTTGGCTTCGTACTCTCCTACCAAGGTGTTCTTGTCTGTCCGTTGGAATGCCGGACATAGCCCGACGTTGCGCTAAATTGGTTTCGCCTTCCCTCGATTTGGGTCGCGATCCAGCCGTCGACTTTGCCTTGAGGCGTCGTGGAACGCAATGCACTGGCGCTGACTTGGCGCTGAACTAACTCTGAGCAGCTAAGTACATGGAAATACGAAAGCTGGAGACCCATTCCAGCAAGTTTCTGTCGCGCGGTCGAAGGGATTCCGTTTCCCTGAACCTAATGTGAAGGCCGCAGGAACGTAGTAAACTTTCCATCAAACTCTAGATACATCTTCGAGATTTTCCAAATGCAAAACGCGGGCCCAATCCGAGTGCAACTCGGGGCCTTTGAGTTCGACCCCACGGCAGGAGAACTCCGCAAAGGGAACCGCAAAATTCGCCTTCAGGGGCAGCCCTTCCAGATCTTGCTGATGTTGGTGGAGCGTTCGGGTGGCTTGGTCACCCGTGAGGAAATCCAAAAGAAGCTTTGGCCTAACGACACAGTGGTGGAGTTTGACCACAGCATTCATACGGCTGTCAAGAAGCTGCGGCAAGCGCTCGCGGATTCGGCCGAGAATCCGAAATACATTGAAACCGTGGCGCGGCGAGGCTATCGGCTGATGGTGCCAGTGGAGCCGGTAGAGGTGATCCCTGGCAAGCTGCCACTCGACGCGGGAGCTGGGCCGCCTGGGTCGAAACCTTCCGCTTCAAGTCTGACCGGCAAGAAAGTCTCTCACTACCGCGTGCTAGAAATGCTGGGTGGCGGGGGTATGGGCATAGTGTACAAGGCGGAAGACCTGAAGCTGGGCCGCCGAGTGGCCCTGAAGTTCCTGCCGGAGGAACTGGGCAGTGACGCGAGAGTCTTAGAGCGCTTTGAGCGCGAGGCGCGAGCCGCTTCCGCGCTCGACCATCCCAACATCTGCGCTATTCACGAATTCGGCGAACACGAAGGCCGGCCCTTCATCGCCATGTCATTGTTGGAGGGGCAAACTTTGCGAGACCGGATAGCTGCCGGGGCCGCCCCGTTTACGAGCGACGAATTGTTGAACTTTGCGATTCAAATCGCGAATGGTCTGGCCGCAGCTCACGAAAAGGGAATTGTCCACCGTGACATCAAGCCAGCGAATATCTTCATTACGCATCGGGACGAAGCCAAGATTCTGGACTTCGGTCTAGCGAAGCTAACGCGCGCAGGCGACCTCGTGAACCTCCAACACCAGGAAGCGCGGTCCCAGGAAACCACGACCGCGCCAGCCAATGATCTTAGCCTCTCCCTGACCGGCGTGGCGATGGGAACATTGCCCTACATGTCGCCGGAGCAGGTTCGCGGTGAGAAGCTGGATGCCCGCACCGACCTGTTCTCTTTTGGCTTGGTGATCTATGAGATGGCGACGGGCAAGCAAGCGTTCAGCGGGGACACGGCGGCTGCGCTTCACGAGGCGATTCTGAACCATACGCCTGTGCCCGCGCGGGAGTTGATTCCGGACGTGCCGCTCCGGCTCGAGGAGATCATCAACAAGGCTCTTGAGAAAGATCGCAGTCTTCGCTACCAGCACGCCTCAGAGATGCGAGCCGACCTGCAACGGCTGAAGCAGAACTCTGAGAGCGGGCACAGTGCAGCGGCAAGCTCGGGCGCGGTGACGGTGGCAAAGAAATGGGATCACGTGGCCGCCTTAGTGGCCGCGATCCTGATCGCCGCAGGAGCCATCGGCTACGGCGTTCACCGGCGGACATCGTGGGGCGCCAGGCCAACTCTCGAAAGCATACAGATCACTAAGCTAACCGACAGCGGCAAAGCCAAAGACGTAGCTATTTCGCCTGATGGGCGTTACGTCGCTTATTTGTTTCGAGATGAGGAGGACACAAGTCTGCGCCTGCGACAGGTGGGAGCACGCGGGGAAGCTCAAGTCCTGGTGCACGAGGCTCTCCTGTTTCCCGGTTTAGCGTTTTCGCCCGATGGAAATCACCTTTACTTTCTTCGCGCGACGCCCAAGAATCCGCTCTCCAGAGACCTGTACGAGATTCCATCGCTGGGTGGCCCTCAGAGTAAAGTGACGCTCAACATTGATTCCGCGGTCAGCTTCTCGCCGGACGGGAAGCAATTCGTCTATGAGAGCGGGAGGCCGAGACTAGATTCGGTGGAAATACGAGTCGCAAACGCGGACGGCAGCGGCGACCGATTGCTGGTCAACCTACAGGGCGCATGGGCGGGCGATATGCCGGGTGCGGCCTGGTCACCGGACGGAAGATCAATCGCGGTTCCCGTGAGGATGCACCACAAACAACCAAACAATGTCCTCGACGTTATCTCGACGGCGAACGGTGGAGTACGGGAACTCTATTCGGGCAATCAAGCGATTGGCAGGCCACGATGGCTGCCTGATGGGAACATCCTAGTCGTACCGATCAACGACCATAACGAGCGCACCCAGCTGTGGACCATGTCCTATCCTGCGGGAGAAACTCGACGCCTGACCAATGATCTTGCCGATTACGACCTGGGCATCGATACTACGCGTGACGGAAGCATGCTTGCGACCGTCCAGTGGACTACCATTTCAAACCTTTGGGTGAGTTCTCCGCTGGACGCGTCAAGCGGCAAGCAACTTACCTCCGGTGAACAGCAAGTAGGTGATGTTTTTCCTCTCGACGATGGGAGGGTTGGGCTGGTCAATCGTTCCGACAACGGACTGTGGATCATGAATCCGGACGGGACTCACCCGTTGCTCGCTGCCGATGTGCACGGCGCAAGTTGGTTCAACAGCTGCGGCCGCTTTATCCTTTTTGAGTCGGATCGAAGTGGTACTTCCGAGCTGATGCGGATTGATGAAGACGGGGCCAATGCCAGAGGGCTGGCCACGGGTGCGATGTGGGGGCAGACCTGTTCGCGTGATGGAAGATTCGTTTACTATGCGGAGGCGTTGCAACCACGTTGGAAGATCAGGCGAGTACCAATAAACGGCGGCACTCCGGTGGACATTGTGGAGAATCCGGGCGAAGCGATTCCCGGACGCGTGGCCATTTCACCGGACGGACAACTGCTGGCCTTTCCCTACACTGTCGCCTCATCCGAACCCGCGCTCAAGATTGGGGTAATTCCGATTGCTGGCGGTCCACTGGTAAAGAGGTTCGACGTCGCAGGCGACATCAATGGGCCGCGCTGGTCGCCGAATGGCCGAGGCTTGCAATACCTGCTGGACAAAAACGGGCCAACCAATCTCTGGGAGCAGCCCCTCGCAGGCGGACCGCCGAGGCAAATAACCAAATTCACTTCGGGTCGAATCTTCGATTTCAACTGGACTGCCGACGGAAAGCATCTGCTGCTATCCCGTGGCGAAGTTACCAGCGATGTCGTGGTGCTGAGCAATCTCCGTTGAATTCGGGAAGCGTTTCACATAACAAAGGATTCGGACTGGAATAGCTTCGGAAGCCCGCGAGCGCAGCTTGACGCCCGACCAACGGCTGCAGTTTCATCAGGCGCACAGCGGCCCGGTGATGGAGCAACTCCATCACTGGCTGAAGGCGCAGTTCGCCGAGCGCCAGACGGAGCCCAACTCCGGCTTGGGCAAGGCCATCACATATCTGTTGCGGCACTGGAAGGCACTGACTCTCTTGCGGAAAGCGGGAACCCCGCTCGACAATAACATCGTCGAAAGGGCATTGAAGAGGGCCGTTCTGCACCGGAAGAATGCATTATTTTATCGGACGCTGAACGGGGCGGATGTGGGCGACCTGTTCATGAGTTTGATTCACACCTGTCAGTTGTGCGGCGCCAACTCCTTCGGTTACCTCATCGAGTTGCAGCGCCACGCCCAGCAACTGGCGACCAGCCCGGCGGAGTGGATGCCGTGGAACTATCGCGAGACACTGGACCGGATCGTGTCCCTCTCAAATTCCGCGTAAAGTTAGGATGAATCGCACATGGCCGGAAATACCAAAGGTCAATCAAAATCGCAACCCACGTGGACCGATGTCAAAGCAAAACTCGCAGATTTTGACCGTGCCGCATTGCTAGGCTTGATCCAGAGTCTCTACAGTGCGCACAAGGACAATCAGATGTTTCTCCATTCCCGCTTTGGCTTGGGTGGAGACGTACTGGAACCGTACAAGAAGATCATTGACCGGTGGCTTTGGCCTGACGTGCTGCGGAATCAGGACACCTCTGTCTCCCAAGCCAAGCGGGCTATCTCTGATTACAAGAAAGCAGTTGGCGATCCCAAGGGAGTGGCCGAGTTGATGGTTTTCTACTGTGAGCAGGCGGCAGGGTTCTGCAGCGACATTTGCACTGATGATGAAGGATACTTCGATGCACTTGTGCGTATGTTCGAGCAGGCCCTCAAGTTCGCCAACGCGCTATCGGTCGACCGCCGGAGCGACCTTGTCTCAAGGTTAGATCATGTACGGACCATCAGCCATAAGATCGGCTATGGCGTCGGAGATGACATGGATTTCCTTCTCTCGAAGTACACGAGGCATGCTGCTGATGCTCCTTGACGTATGAGCTGTACCCGAATTCCGCAGGCTTGCCGAAAACACACGATGCTCACCGGACGCCGCGTGCTTTTTGGCTGTATGTCTTTCCTTGCGCCGAAGGCGCAAGGGATGGTGTCTGGTCACAACATGCCGCTGCGAGTGCCGCACAAGTCCGCTACCGCCTCGGCGCTGCGGCGCTGCGCGCTTCGCTGTCGAACCTCACCGCGCCGCCGATGGCTGGGAGCAGTGGCCCTGGTCATGTGGAACATGAGAAAAAGACATTTTTCTCATAGCTGCAAAACAGCCGCAGCGCACGCGCACGTGAGCGCGCTGGGATGCCGGTTTCAGCATCGATCCTTTGGTTTCAACACGTTAACGCCGCAGCAACCCAAGGTTACTCTCCCGGTAACCGCGAACCGCGCATTTTCCCCTTTAGCCGCCTGTTTTCAACACGTTTACCTGCGTAAACCTGTAAACGTCCCATTTTTCGCGCCTGCTGACTGTAAGCCGCTGATGCCGTTGTGGTTCCCGCACGGTTACCGCCGGTAATCCCTGCAGCAACCCTTTGGGGGTGACGTGTCATCCTTCAGCCGCTGCGAAGCAGCGTTTCTCAAAACCCAAACCAAACCTGACCCGCCCGGGCACAACTCGGTACAATTCTGAGAGGCAGGCGCGGTTTCCTGCCTCTCCGTTACTTCCCCTTTTCCACCGCTTCCACGATCACCAGTAATGACAACACCGCTCCATAGTTCTTTAATCCTACGGATTGTTCCCAGATCTGGGCTCGTTCTTGTAAGCCTTTTTCATACAGCCACGCTGAAGCTGGAACTGGTGCCAGTTGGTCAGGCACGCTTTGTTTCCGATAGTACTGGCCGGCAAAGCTGTTCTCCCTCACTTCACCTTTCCGTATCCAACGCACAAATCCCTCGGACAGCTTCGACCATAGGATCTTTTGGTCCTGGGACCACACCACTGCGGCTCGGTGCGGAGTGAGCGTAATCAGCCGTACGGCGGAAGCCGTCAAGGACGTGCCACAAAGCTGGGCGATCGAGCGAATCGACTCCAAAGAAGGCTCTGACTGAACAAACTCGGCCATGAGTCCCCGAGGCATGAGAATCTCGGCGGCGAAGCGGTTGGCTTCGAGTTCGGGGCGATAGAGATCCGCGTCCCAGTTTTCAATCCTTTGCTGCTTGCAAGGGGCGGAGACTTCCTGCTGGCCTGGTAGAACGAAGTGTCCGATTTCGTGGGCCAGGGTGAAGCGTTTGCGGGACTCTTCGCGAATCCGGGAGTTGATGACAATATATCCGCGCCGGGCGTCGCGGATGCGTAAGAGTGCGCCGTCATAGCTTTCGGCCGGCCGATAAAGGACGTCAATGCCAAATTCCTTGGCGATTTCCGTCAGCCGATCGCGGCTGTCGAGACCGAAGCGACGGAGAAACGACTCGCTCACCAGGGCCACCAGGTCCAAGTCCGGATTTGTCTTCTTTACTCTCTCCTTCAGCTCGGATTCCAGCTGGTCAAGTTCCTGCTGATCGGATTTCGCAAGCTGGCTGCTCTTGCGGTAGGCACGGGCGGTTTCGAGATTGGAGAAAAATCCGAGAGGCGAGAAGAGCCGGTCGAGCCATTGGTCGGCGATCCTGATGGCGGTGACGGATTGGCTTTCGGATTGGTCTTCAAATTGGTCTTCGGGGCCGCCTGCCGGGCGCGTTGCTTCGATCGCTTGCTGCAGAGAGAGAGGCACGGGTCGACTTGCGGCTTGTTCCCGTTTCGCGATTTGGGTGGCGGAGTGATGAAACCGGGCCCTCAGCGTATCCGGATCGATACCCGATTCCTGTAGTTGACGGCGCAGTTCATCGTCGTTTGTGGCGTTGTCGTCCGCGAGAGAATCCGCGAGGCGCAGGATGTCTTCGGCGAGTGGCTGGTTGTTCGGCTTAGACATGTTGTCTCTCTTCGATTAGACGAGCATCGGCTAACTTCCTCAATCTGCGTATGACCCGTTTCCTCCGGTTCTCGATTTCTACCACGGTTGTGCTCAGCCTCTTGGCCAGTTCTTGACTCGAAAAGGCATTGTAGCCCACCGGCTCCAGCTGCAACCTAAGGATCTCGAGGAGCTCGGGGTCATCTTTGAACTGCTCGACTAGCCAGACCAACCGCTCGCTCTGGAGATGTTCGTCTTCGGGGTTCCCATAGCTGGCGACCCGTTGATCGATGGTGGATCCCCATAGGTCCTGACCATCTGCTCTCTCGTCATCCGGGTAAACGCTCGTCGTGGCGCGCTTCGATCGAACCAAATCGAGGAAGTCGCGTCTGAGTACCTCGCGCAAATATGCCAGGACCCCAGCGGTAGTGGGTGGTCCTTTGGTCGGAGACCAAGTGACGGAGGTGTCGAGAGGGTCGAGGAGTTTCAGCAACGTGGCGCTGGCCAGGTCGGCGGCGCTATCTCCACCGGGCAAGACCACTTGGGCGCGCCCCAAGCATGCCGCGGCGGTGAACAAACTTTGAGCGTGCAGCGCCAGGCGATAGAGCACTTGTTCGAAATCGACTTCGGTTCGGAAAACCTCCGTAGATTCCTCTCCCCGGGGCGCGCATACTTTAGATTTTCTCCTGCCCATCAGGAGATTTCCACAGAAAAATTCGGGCGGCGCGCAAAAATCAGCCTAGCTCAATCGCAATGAGTACAAAGGAAGTCACGATGAGCCTTCGCAAGAACGAACGATGTCCCAGCCATAACTCATGCCGCTGGGAGCAGCTTTGGAGGCAGCGTAAATTCGCCTCGCCCGTGAGGGAAGGAGTAAATCAAATTCGTGCCTGTCGCTTCTGGCAAGGCATTCCGGAGCCTACTTCTCAAGAAACCCGCGTACCCCTCCCGATTCGATTCCGGCTAACCCTGCCCAAGTCCCGCACGGGACTGAGCGGTGGGACGGCAGTAGTGGGCTCCGTGGTACCCACACTGTCGAGAAAGATTAGATCCAAGTGCGCCCTCGAACCAATAGTGTTCAGTCCACGGAGAAAAGCTTTGCAGCCGTTATGCCAGCCCATTCGGTTCTTGTCTCACCTCTACTGACTGTCCCCCAACCCGAGCCGTTCGTTGACGCCGACACTGCTGCAGCTTTTGTCGGCATCACGCGCCGCACTTTGCTTCAAAAAGTTAGGACAGGCAAGATTCCTGGATATCCCCTGGATCGTGGTGCGAAAAAAAAAGAATGGCGATTCAAACTCTCAGAGCTAGACCGCTATCTTTGCTCTGCGATAAACTCCGTTCTGCAGCCACCTGAGCCAGCAAACAGGAGGATTTGATGGCCAGGTATCAGAACGGCTCTGTTCGTATCGAGCAGAGATCAGATGGTCCAACGTGGGTCTATCGCTTCCAGGTAACGCGATCCGATGGAAGGAGAGTCGAACACAAGACACTACTTGGTCTCGTTCGGGTTGTTGGGCCAAGCGAGAAGGATGCGTGGCAGGAAGTCGATCGGCAGCGTCTCAGGGAAAACGCTAACCAATATCAACCCTTCCGTGGGAACCCAACGACGTATGGGCAGCTCTGTCAGCATTACCTTCAAAACGAGCTGCAGGAAGATCAGTCAGAGGCGGCCATCGAGAAGGCGTACACAACCGCAGAAACTTACAGGCGGATTCTGCGCAAGAGAGTGATTCCCCGTTTTGGCAGGAAGTCACCGTTAGCAATCGAACCGCTGGAAGTCGAGAAGTGGTTGAGAGAAGTGAAGAAGGCCGAGAGTCTGGAGAATCCTACTCTAGACAAAATCCGACGGGTGATGAATCTGGTCTACAAACACGGGCAACGATATGGGCTTATCCCTCGCGATGAGTCGGCTAATCCCATGAATTGGGTTCGTCAGAAGACAACAAGCAACTACACGGCAGTGATCATGAATCCGAAGCAGGCGTTCGAGATTCTCCTCAACATCCCAGAGCCACGGCGCACCTTGGTTCTTACAGATGCGGCGACAGCTCTGCGAGTATCGGAGATTCTCGGCCTGATGTGGATGGATCTGGATTTTTCGGATCAGGTGATCGAAGTGAAACGCGCTTACGTCTGGGCCCAGTTCAAAGTGCCCAAGTCCAAGGCGTCGAAAGCACCCGTACCCATGCACCCCGTGCTGGCCGGTTTCTTGATGGCGTGGAGGGAGAAAACTCCTTATGCGAAGGATGACGATTACGTCTTCCCGAGCTTCCGGCTTAAGGGCAAGAAGCCGTTATCGGCTTCAATCATGGTGCAGAAGTATTTGCGCCCTGCTGCCGTTAAGGCTGGCGTCATCAAAGAAGACCAGCAAGTTCGGTTCGGCTTTCACAACTTTCGGCATTCTCTGGCTTCCTCGCTAGTGAAGCTGAAGTGTGATCCGAAGACGGTACAGGGTATTCTGCGTCACGAAGACGTCAGGACGACAATGCAACTCTACGCGCAGTCCGACCAAGAATCGAGGCTCGAAGCTCAGGGCAAGTTCTTGGCACTGCTGCTCGGAGACAAAGCCCACCTGCTGACGGAGACGATCCAGTGACGTATCTTGGGCTGAATCTTGGGCTGGAGAAAGTGGGCGAAAACGCCCAAGTCCTTTGGAATGATGGTGGCCAGGGACGGAGTTGAACCGCCGACGCCAGCCTTTTCAGGGCTGCGCTCTACCACCTGAGCTACCTGGCCACGCTGCGCCGCTCCACGGTCCGGACGCTTGCGAGTTGTGGGCTACGCCTGACTTGCCGGTAATCGCCGGCAGTCAAGAATGCGGGAGCGCTTGGAACAGCCACGATTATAACAACCAAGCTGGATTCCCTCAACGAAACGGGCCGCGGTTAGCCATAACTCAGCCCGTCGCATTCAAACAAAGAGGTTTCCAGCTGGCGTTGGTTTGCCAGAACCGCGGGAACTGCCAAGTTCGCGGAAGTCGTATAAGACATTAGTGAATCTTGGCGATAGCAGCCCCTTCTTTAATCGCGATATCCTTAGGGAGGGGGAGATACGCCAATGCGGCGGCCTGCCGCTGGCCCGGGCCCAACATCCAGTGCAGAAAACCGGCGAGTGCATTCCGTTTGGCGTCGTTCGCACTACGCACAGGAAAAATAATCCAGGTAAAGGAACTGATTGGATAAACGCCTGCACCCGGAGCGTCCACGATAGACACTTTGGAGTCGTGACTGATTTTCATGGAGTGGCTCGCAGCCGCGGCGATGCTTTCCAGGCTTGCTGAAACGAACTTGCCATCCCGGTTTCGAACTCTGCCGTAAGTCAGGTGATTCTGCAGGGCATAGATAAATTCAACATAGCCAATTGAGCCGGCCCGCTCCTTCGTAAGCGTGTGAGCAACCCACCTAGTCAAGGCGCAGAGCCCGTGTTGAAATGCGGCTATGGATCATCAGACGAACGTAGCCACGGCAAAACGACGGACACGGGAAGAGATTCGGCAGATTGTGTCGGAGTTTGCAACTAGCGGCATGCCGCAGAGTGAATTCTGCGGCAGTCGAGGGATCTCGCGAAGTACTCTCGATCGTCATCTGAGAAAACAACGCGCCCAGGATCAAGGAAGCAGGGCAGACAATCGATTGTTGGCGGTGGAGATAAGGACAGCGAGCGGGAGATCGGCGAGCACCAGCAGCGGGTTGGTGGTGGGGTTGACCAGCGGACGCAGGATCGAAGTGAACCGGGGCTTCGATGCGGCCACACTGGAGTGCCTGCTGACGGTGTTGGACAAGGTATAGGGCGATGTTCGGATTTGGGCCAGCGACGCGGATCTACGTGGCCACCGGAGCCACGGACATGCGCAAGGGATTTAACGGTTTGTACGGTTTGGTGCGCGACCATCTGGGCTGCGATCCCGAGAGCGGCCACGTTTTCTTGTTCACCAATGCGCGGCGCAATCGCCTGAAGCTGTTGGTATATGACCATAGTGGACTATGGATATGCTGGAAGAAATTGGACGGAGGAAGGTTTCGCTGGCCGGGAGCAGACACTTCGGCCACGAAGATCGTGCTGAGCCACGAGGAACTGGCGCTGTTGTTGGGGGGCATTGATTTGAGCGAGACGCGGCGGCGGAAATGGTATCGCAAGCCGCTCATGGAAGAATCCGATAAGTTACGAATGCCAGCATAAACACTGGCGATTTCGTTCACTTATCCACAGTCAGATCTGTTATCAAAGAAGCATCGTGAGTGCGACTCCACCGGCTGCCGCGATGCCCACTGCTGAGGCAGAGCGTTGTTTCCCCGTCGAAGTTCTCGAACAACTGAAGGAGCAGCTTCCCCAGGCTTTGTTTGCCACTCTGAGCGACAGGGTTGCGACTTATGAAGAGCAGTTCGGGGCGGCGTCGAAGCAGTTAGATACAACCAGGAGCGAGTTACAGTATGCGCGACTGAAGATCCAGGTGCTGGAAGAACATCTGCGTCTGCGGCGGATCGCCAAGTACGGACCAGGCAGTGAAAAGCTGAGTAATCTCCAACTGCAGTTACTGGAGGAAGAGCCCGGGGTCTCGAACCAGGAAGTTCAGGCGGAGAGCGAGCGCGAGGGGTTGCCGGCACCGGACGGCGAGAAGCAGCGGAAGCGGCGCGCGCATCCCGGCCGGCAGACCTTTTCCGCAGATCTGCCGCGCGTGGAGAAGATCGTCGCTTGCACGGCCGAGCAGTGCGTGTGCGGAAAGTGCGGCGCGGAAACGAAAGTGATCGGCTACGACGAGAGCGAAGTGCTGAAGGTCAATCCGGCCGAGTACTACGTGGAAGTGACCAAGCGCGAGAAGCGCGCCTGCAAGCGGTGCGAGGAGCAGGGCGTCGCCATGGCGCCGCTTCCCCCGCGCATCATCGATAAGAGCCTGGTGGCCGACGAGGTGATTATCGACACCATCGTCAGCAAGTATGCCAATCACTGCCCACTCTATCGTCAGAGCGCCATCCTGCTGCGCGATGCGGGCATCGAGATCACGCGGGCCACGATGTGCGGCTGGGTGATGACGGTCGGCGAGATGCTCTCCCCGGTGGTCGGCGCCATGCGCAGGGAGTTGCTGGCCAGCGGTTACATCCAGGCCGACGAAACCCCGATCGATGTGCAGACGCACGACAAACGAGGTAAGAACCATCAAGCCTACCTCTGGCAGTACGGAACGCCGGGGGCTGGGGCGGTCTTCGATTTTCGCATGAGCCGCGGACGCGAAGGGCCGAAGCAGTTCCTCGGCGCCTTCGCGGGCATTCTCCAAACCGACGATTACATAGCCTACGAGCGCGGCCTCGGCGGGCCTGGGATGGTGCACGCCTGCTGCTGGAGCCATGCGCGAAGGAACTTTGTGGATGCGGTCAAACTCAACCCGCAGGACGCCGGCTCGATTCGCGCGGTCGAACTGATAGACCAGTTGTTTCTGATCGACGCCCAGGCGCGCGAGGAGAAGATGGATCAGGCCGCACGTCATCTTCTGCGCCAGGAGAAAGCTCCTCCACTGCTCGCCAAAATCCGGGAACACATCCTGGCCACGAGCAAAACCGTACTGCCCCGCAGCAAGGCGGGCCAGGCGTGCAACTACACGCTGGCGCTTTGGATAAAGCTGACCTGCTTCCTCGACCACCCGCAACTGGAGCTCAGCAATAACGTGGCCGAGAACTCCATGCGTCCGGTGGCGACTGGACGCAAGAACTGGATCCATATCGGCAGCCCTCAAGCCGGCCCGCGCGTGGCCGCCATTCTCTCCGTTATCGAAAGCTGCCGCCGGCTCGCCATCCCGGTGCGCCAATATCTGGCCGACATCCTGCCCGGTCTCGCCGACACATCCATACAGAACGTCACCGGACTCACGCCCAAAGCCTGGGCGGCCAAGACGCACTCCTGAAAACTTCTCTCATCCCTCTCGCACCGCCGTCAACCGTGTACTTGGCCGCACGGATACGCTCCTTCACCAGTTTGGAGACCCCGTCATTCCCGTTAGCTTCCAATCCTACTGGCCACTTGGGAGCTAGGCTTGTACCGACCTGGGCCTTCCACTCGGGGCTGATCTTTGAGAGATAGTCCGTCCAGACATAACTGGTGCCGCTGCCGTCCGCGCGATGAACGACTTCAATGTCGAGATCCGGAAGGCGAAGGCCCCGATTGGCACGAGTTAAAATCGGGTCATTCCATTTCTTGACCTTTCCCAGATAAATGCCGGCGAGCGCTTCCGGAGTGAATGCGATGTCGCTGGTCAATCCGGGCAGGTTAACCACGGGCACTACCGCGCCTACTACCGATGGAAAGAACAAATACCTTTCCTCATCTCCTGGTGCGAGAAGGTGAATCGCTTCCGGGCTATCCGAGGCTCCGAAGTCGACGCTGTTTGCAAGCAGTTCGCGAACTCCACCCTCCGACCCTATCGGTTCGTATGTTATCTGCACAGCTGGATTTTCGCGCCGGTAGTTTGTGAACCATTTCGCATAAACGGGAAATGGGAAGGTGGCACCCGCCCCTTTCAAGACGGTAGTGGGTTGGGGCAGAGGGGCAGTTTGGGAAATCGCTTCACCTTGTTTCAGGGCTTCGATCAGTTTCTTTACAATCAGGGTCGAAAAACCCTGTGTCGCAAATTAAGTCGTGCTGAAATCAAAGGAGTTAGCGTCACTAGCCCTGACTTGTCTGACGTTGACGATTTTCATGAAGTTTCGCGGGCCGCAGGCCCTAATAGGACAGCGTCGAAAGATCTTTCGACACATCGTCCGATGCCTCTGGCGGAGTTGCCAAGTATGACCATAGCGTCTGCCCATTCTTATCTCTCAACTCTATCGAAAGGAACCCCGTATAGATGGGTGTCCCCTTGGGCGCCACCTTGCCCAATTGCGGATTGTGACTGCGGTATACTTTGATCCAGACCTCACCGCCGCCACCCAGGATTGCCTCCGCGCTCGATTCGTCGGCAACCACCGACACCGAATTCAGTTTGCGGAGTTCGCTGATGAGATCCTCACGAAACTTCTCGAAAATTATCCCTAACGAAATTGGGGCGTCCTCGTTAGAGAAATGGCGAATCAGTTCTTGGTTGTTCTGATCGAGAATATCGAAGCTGTCCTTTTGGAGACCCATCACAATACGGTCTTTCTGATCTGTAACCGTAACTGGGACCAGCACTAAATCCACATCAACTTTGACAGGTCCGTTCTTGCGGTCCGGTGAACGATCGTCACTCGTCAGAGACTGTTCGCTTCCCCGTGGTGCGACATGGCTGTTTGGCGTGGTTGTCCTGAGCCAAGCACGCGCAAACCGCTGCCGCGAATCAGACTGCTCGTATTAAGAAGGTCGTCACAGCTGTTCAGAACGCAGTCTCTGGTTCGTTCGGTTCTGTGGAGAATGCTCCACTCCCGAAAATGTTAACTGAAATGAAATATAACGCCTGTCGTCCTAAGGTTACACTGAAGCTTCGCCCGTGAACCGCTGGATGAACGACTCACCTGACTCGCGCTATTGGTTCGGCTTTGCCGTGCCCGTATGGGTGATCCTTATCCGAAGGCTTGACCGCAATCTTCAAACCGAAAAAGACCACGAGGCCGCTGAGAACGTCAGCGCTAGACTCCAGGCCATCTGCCACCAGAGCGAAAGAATGACCCACAAATCCGGTCGAAATCTTCGCAGCCGACAAGCCGAGATTCACCAGAATTCCCAGGAGCGTGGATCTCATAGCTCTTTCAGCGATCCACTCCGAGATTTGATTTGTACGTGGCACGTTCGTATCTTACCGTTCAGTTCGGCCCCCGGTCGCGGTTGAAGCCGCGGTTGTGTTGAAGCTATTCGATCCTATCTGAACTGGAAGAGGCCTGGCCTCCGGATTTGGTGCTTTTGAGGCCCCTACCTTCCTACCTATGAACTCGACAACGCCCCGACCCCGTATGGGTCGTTCCTTCTGATATAGAACATGCAGTTCTGGAACAAGTAACGGCAGTTCATTTCTGCCCAATGGATTGGCACTGACGCCCGTTAACCCTCCGTCAGGATCCCACTGGAGGCTCATCTTGCAGATAAGCAGACCGCCCGGTTTCAACGCGGAAACCATCTTGGGGAAAAGATTTCGGTCTAGGTGATAAAACAGGACGATCAGATCAAAACGTGTGGGTTCAAATTTGTACTCGGCGGCGTCTCCTACAAGAAGGTCGAGGTTGACTCTAAGCTCAAGGGCGGCCTGACTGAGCTTTCCAATTGCTACGTTGGAAAAATCTACGACAGTGACCCGCCAGTTCCTGCTGGCCAGCCATAAGGCATGTCTCCCCAGGCCACCCGCCAAATCCAATGCCACCCCTGCGTTGGGGAAGGATTTAGCCACAAACTGCCCATAAGCTGAGATAAAGAACGGATCTGGTTGTGTCAGGGCAGTCAGGCCTCGCTGGTATTTGAGATCCCAATGCGCCCTTTCTTCGTCGCTGTTCATGCTGCAATCCTAGAGTGAGGGGTAGAGTGTCCTCGGCTTGCAGCCGCACCGTGTCCTGGACTGCAGCGCGCGTTGCAGGAATCGAGTGTGGAAACCACAGCTGATAATACCATACCCTGTATGGTATGGTTCGAAAAGGAAACTGGGACAATGAGTCACACAACAAAGGACAAGCAGAAGCTAGATCTGAGGGCTAAACGCATTCAGGGACAGGTAGAAGCCCTCGTGCGAGTTCTGACCGAAGAACGCGATTGCTCCGAGCTCTTGCAAGTGATGAGCGCAGCGAGAGGGGCCACAATCGTGGTGCTGGCGTCTGGAGCCATTCTGTCGTTGACGAGAGATGGGCGTAAACGGGCCACGGGTAGAAGCGCCGTTCGCGCCCGTCACATTCCTTAAGCGCGACCAGTATAGCGCCGGAGAGCGGCGGTTTCTAACCGGATCTTTGACAGGTTCATACCGGTGCGACTGATGGCCAGCAGGCCAAGGATCCACAGTGGGACGGTTAAGGCGAGGAAGTAAACCATCGAAAACCCGGCCGAGACCGTCTTGTCCTCGCCAAAAAGTCTAAGCGCCAAGACGGTGAAGAACTGAAAGCTACCGACATTTGCAGGCGCGTTGGGAATGGCGGTGCCAAGCCGAACGATCAGCAAGACAATTGCGGCGGCCCCGAGCGATAGATCGATACGGCAGGCCAGCATCATGAAGCCGAGGACGAGGGCCTGGGAGGCAAGCATGCCGGCCGAAAGCAGAGCGGCCAGGTAGAGTCGGTACGAGATACCGATATCACGGAGTCCGCAGGCCAACTGCAAGCCGAAGCTTAGAAGCCCTCTGAGGGCGCGTGGTGAGGAATCGTGCTCGATGCACTCCGGTTCCTTCTTCTTCCGAAAAACCATCCACAGGAACAGGAAGGTGGCGAGAAGCAAAATTCCGCCGAGTGCGTAGCCGACTTCGACGAGATCTCTTGGTAGCGGCACGAAAATGGCGGCCAAACCGACGCCGACAGCCAGCCAAAGTGCGTCGAGAAAACGCTCGATCACCATCGACGGCAGCACCTCGGTGAACCGCAACGACAACCAACGCGAAACCAGTAAAGCGCGGACAAGTTCACCGAAGCGTAACGGGACCAACTCGTTCGTGAATAATCCGGCGTAGATACCCTGGGTCGCTCGCAGGGTACTCAGGCGCCCGACAGGAGCAAGCAGCAGCTTCCATCGGATGCCCTGTAAGACATAGGTCAGGATGTCGATAATCATCGCCAGCGCGACGAACCACCAGTTCGCGATGGACATGGTAGCAAGCAACTCGGGAGGGTGGACGTCCTGAAATACCCAGACGAGACAAGCTGTCGCGAAGGCATACACTAGTGCGCGCTTCACGCGGAAACGGCGCACGTCCCTCTCTGGCGCGTCCGCACCAGACGAGTTCATCGATGCTGCTGCTGGATCCAATTCAGGCCCTCTCGGAGCGCGCGGAAGAACCCTTGGGTGTTACCGCTGTATTTGTGGTCCCGAGCATCGATCATAACCAAGCGCTTAGGCAGACGAGCTTCAGAGAAGAGTGCGCGCGTGACGTCTGGCGTGATGTATTCGTTGGACGTGGAGGCAATTACAAATAGCGGGAGCGGCGACACTTTTGCCATGAAGTCGCCGCTCTTGAATGTCGGCTCGTGGGGCAGCTTCTTTGTGATCTCCGCACCGATATCCGTCCAGTGCCAAGCCAGGATGTTGTATTCCGGCGTGCCGATTGCGGCCAGGCCATCAAAGATCGTTTGATTCGATGCATGTGCTGTCGCAGCCAAGCCTAGTCCTGCGCCTTCCGACCAGCCGACGAGCAGAAGGCGTTCCTGCCCTTCCTGCTGGATCCACCGTGCCATCTGGTTGAAATCAGAAGAGATCTCTGCCGTGGTCAGCACCACTGGCCCGGTGAAGCTTTCCAGATAACGGCGTGTGTCGATGCCATAAACGTCGTAGCCGGCCTTCGCGAGTTCCTCCGTGATAGTGATGGCAAATCCTCGCCAGCCGCCATCCCCGGGAGCAAACAGGATCTTCCGATGCGGTCCGGTTCCCTCTGCAGGGTAGAAGTAGATCGTCTGCCGCTGGCCGCGGATTGTCACCTCGTTCTTGCCCGGCTTGGGGTTCTCGGCGCAAACGGTTGTCCAGAACGCTAGGATGACTCCGCCAATAGTCAGAAACTTAGAACGCGCCATCATCATCATTACTGTTATTTACTCCTGTATGCCAGCTCTTCTTCGCTCGCGCCACGCTCATCTTTTTCTTTCCTAATCTCCGATAGCCGGCGCAGTGCAAAAGCTGTACGCGGCAGTTCCAGGACGTTCCTATAGACCAGGTATCGCGGCTCCCACGAGGTAGCGAACTTGGCTTTGTAGTGGTGCAGGCCGCGGAAGCTGAAGAGAAAATCCAACCGCTGGAACAAGCCGTGGATCGCGCGTTCTTCGGGCGTAGCCTCCTCACGTTCTTCGAACCCAGTCATTGGTGCCATGCCTAGGCTAACGCGCGCATAACCTCTCTCTCGGGCATATAGGAACAGCTTTATGAAGAGGTAGTCCATAGTGCCATTGGGGGCATCCGTGCGTCGGCGCATCAAGTCGCCGGTGATTTCGCTCCGGTTAACAGAGATCAGGTTGATAAAGGCAAGCACGGTTCCGGCGCTGTCTAGGACGACGAGTACAGGCTCGGAGCGCAGGTAATCAGGATCAAACTGTCCGAGCGTAAAACTGCGCTCCCGGCGGCCCGGAATCCGCAGCCATTGGTCGGAAACGGCCTTCAATTGCGCGATGATGCTATCCGGCACCGGCGGTTGAAATTCTCGGGTGTGAATGCCTATGGCTTCGAGCTGGCGTACCTTGGAGCGAAGCTCGCGCTTTGATTTGCCCTGGAGTGAGAAGTCGGGCAGGTCGACCATGGCGTCATCACCGATCTTCAATTTTTTCATTCCCAAACGGAGGTATATTGGCAGGAAATCGGGAAGAGTCTGGTAGAACGCGACGGCCCATCCGTTCTCGCGGCACATTTCAAGGAATTCGCGCACGGTCGCCCCGATCTCCGCTTCCGGCCCAACAGGGTCTCCGAGAGCAATGGCAGTGTTGTCCGCCACCCGATAGGCGACAACGCAGCGCTGTGAAGGCGAGAAGAAATAGGACTTATCCGGCCAGAGCTTAAACAGATCCAGCGGCGTACGGGCATATCGTTGAACGATCTCCCTGGCAATTGCGCGTTCGCCCGGCACGATACGGAACCGGTACAGCATCGGTCGGAACAGGGCGAAGCCTGAATAAACGCCTGCTGTTAACGTGATCAGGTTCAGCGAATCAAGGAACCAATGCCCATATCGCGTATGCGGTAACAGGCGCGGATCGCCTGAGAGAGACACGAACCGCAACGTAGCGGCGATTGCGTTCCCAATGCGGAAGTGCATGCCGAAGTGCCGCTTATCGAGCAGCCAGAAGCCAGTCATGTCGTAGCTGACAGTCACAACCGCGGAAACGAGGAGGTGCAGCAAGCCAGACCGAAGGTCCGGTCTTCTGCTCTTAACGGTAAATGTGTCACGTGTGAAGAGCAGCAGCGGGAGGAGTGCGGACGATAGCAGTGCGTTTTGGTAGTTAAGTTCTCGGGTTAGATGCAAGATGGTCGAAAGCGACGACAGTGCGAGAACAACAGCCCAGGCCCGCTTCTTGCGCTTGTAGATGTTGAGGGATGAAGCAATCAGTGCAAAGCCGATGAGAATGGTCAGGGTTCGCGACAGCCGGCTGAACTCAAGAGGGAAGACTGCCGCGAGCATCTTCGGCTGGGAGGCCCCACTGACTACGGAAATCAGGTTCAGAATTCCGCTGCCGAGAGTGATGGCAGCCAGGAACGTCGCAACAAAGGTGCGGCGTTCGAAGCCTATCACGCTGCGCAATGTGGGTTGCCGTTGTTGACTGAGCCGCTCGGATGTGACGAGCGTCGGCCCGCCGGGCCCATGAAACGTAGGTGGCGAAACTGCTCTCAAGTAATACCATCCGGGGATGGGCCCGTATTGCATAGAATCACAGCTTCAGATAAGCGAGCCCTAAGATGTGTGCTTCTGCATCTTCCGGTGTCGTCGTTTCAACTGTTCCTCCTGCTACCGGACACCCGTCGCTTAAAGGCCGTTAATCTGTGCCGCCGTGCACGCTGCCACAGTGTCAATTTCAGGTCTCTCCATTAACTCGCCCGCTCCTAATTGTTCGATGCGATCCTCCCAGGCCGCGGGTAGCGGTGGGCTTACGGAATCGTCGCTAATTTGTAAATAAATTGTCATATTTCTTCTAGTTACGAAAAACCAAAGGTAAAGCATTTTGAATATTCCCCAACGCCAGCTTCGTAAGTCTCACTCGCATCAAAAAGCAGTTCGTCAGTTCCGGCGCGGACAACATGGTGACGAAGACTTTACGTTGTCGTGACACTAACTCCTTCGATTTCAGCTCGACTTAGTTTGCGACACAGGGTTTTTCGACCTTGTTGACCTCGGCAAGAGCGGAACGGCGGAAGCGAGCATGACCACCCCGCCGTTCTTAGTGGTTTAAACAAAGAACTTGGAGCACAGAAGAGGCCCGCAGGGGTGGGCCAAATGGTGATTGCCAGGGGGATTAGTAACGAAAAGTCGGCATAGCGCCACAAGTCCGCTGGGGTCGGTCGAGCAGGCGCATGAATTTTTCAATCGTGTGCTTCGGAGGTTCGGTCGCGAATTCCCAAGGATTGGGATGTCGGCTAGCGGCCACGGTCCAGATGCTATTCCGCAGGGTCGTAGTTCAGATTTTGCCCGAGCCATCGCTCGACTTCTGCCACGCTAATACCCTTGCGTTCGTGATAATCGGCGACCTGATCGCGGTCGATCTTGCCGAGGCTGAAATATCGCGATTCCGGGTGGGCAAAGTAGAGCCCACTCACGCTCGATCCGGGCCACATCGCAAACGACTCAGTAATCAGCATTCCAGTGTTCGCCTGCACATCGAGCAAACGCCAAAGCGCACCCTTCTCCGTGTGATCCGGGCACGCCGGGTAACCTGCGGCTGGCCTGATCCCGCGGTACTTCTCTTGGATCAGATCCGCGTTGCTCAGGCCTTCTTCACAACCGTAACTCCATTCACACCGCACTCGCTTATGCAGGCATTCGGCGAAAGCTTCAGCCAGGCGATCTGCGATGGCCTCCGCCATGATCGCGTTGTAGTCGTCGTGCTTTGCCCTGAACCCGTCGCACACTTCCTTCAACCCGATCCCGCTGGTTACCGCGAACGCACCGATATGGTCGGGCAACCCCGTCTCCTGCGGCGCGATGAAGTCTGCGAGCGATCGGCATGGCTCATCGCCTTCCTTGTTTGATTGCTGGCGGAGGAAGTGGAATCGTTCGAGCACCTGTCCGCGTGTGTCGTCCGCGTACAACTCGACATCGTCGCCCACGGCGCTGGCGGGAAAGAAGCCGTATACGCCCCGCGCCGTGATCAACTTCTTCTCAATGATGACATCCAGAAGAGCATTGGCTTCGGTGAAGATCTGACGTGCTTGCACACCTTGTCCATCGTGCTCAAGAATACGGGGATAAACGCCCTTCAGTCCCCAGGTGTGGAAGAACGGTGTCCAGTCGATGAAGTCGCGCAGCGTCGCCAGCGGAAAGTTGTCCAGCACGCGCACACCGGTAAATGCGGGTGTAGGCAGGTCTTCGGCACGCCACTTGATAGGAGTCCGTCTTTTTCGCGCGGCCTCAAGGGAGACGACCGTCAGGCGCGGCGAGGAGTGGGCCTTGCGGAGCGCCTCATAATCGGCGCGATGCTGCGCTACGAACGCCGACCTGCCATCGTCGCTCAGAAGACTGGTCGTCACGGGCACCGCCCGGCTGGCATCCAGCACGTGGACCACTGGCTCGCTGTAATACGGCGCAATCTTGACGGCGGTGTGCGCACGGCTCGTGGTTGCCCCGCCGATGAGCAGAGGCAACTTGAAGCCCTGACGCTCCATCTCGCGGGCCACGTGTACCATTTCGTCCAGCGACGGAGTGATGAGGCCGCTGAGTCCGATCATGTCCGCCTTTTCCGCTTTGGCGCGTTCGAGGATCTTTTCGCAGGCGACCATCACCCCCAAGTCGATCACCTCGTAGTTATTGCAGGCGAGGACGACGCCGACGATATTTTTGCCAATGTCGTGAACGTCACCTTTGACCGTCGCCAGTACGATTTTTCCCTGTGCTTTGACCACCTGCCCAGACGCAGCCATCGCTTCTTTCTCGGCCTCCATGTATGGCGTTAGGTGCGCCACGGCCTTCTTCATCACGCGGGCAGACTTGACCACTTGGGGCAAAAACATTTTGCCAGCTCCGAACAAATCACCGACCACACTCATGCCAGCCATCAGTGGGCCTTCGATAACCAAAAGAGGACGGCCCAGTTTGACGCGAGCTTCCTCGGCATCGACTTCGATGTATGTATCGATCCCCTTGACCAGTGCGTGAGAAAGACGCTCCTCGACCGTGCCGTTGCGCCATTCTTCGGCCTTTTTTTCACTCACTACTGCGCCCGCGCCCTTGAGCGATTCGCCGTGCTCCACCAATCGTTCGGTCGCGTCGGGACGGCGGTTTAGCAGCACGTCCTCGACCAGCACCTTCAGTTCAGGCTCAATCTCCTCGTACACCTCGAGCATCCCGGCATTCACGATACCCATGTCCATGCCCGCCGTGATGGCGTGATAAAGAAATGCGGAGTGCATTGCCTCGCGCACCTTGTTATTGCCTCGGAAGCTGAACGAGATGTTCGAGACGCCACCGCTAACCTTTGCGTGCGGCAGATTGGCTTTGATCCAGCGCGTGGCGTTGATGAAGTCAACTGCGTAGTTGTTGTGCTCCTCCATGCCAGTGGCAACGGTGAGGACATTGGGATCGAAAATGATGTCTTCGGGCGGAAAGTCGACCTCATCGACTAGTATCCGGTAGGCACGCTCGCAGACGCGGATCTTGTCCTCGTAAGTCGCTGCCTGACCCTGTTCGTCGAAGGCCATCACAACCACCGCCGCGCCATATTTGAGGACGGTGACGGCGTTCTTGCGAAATTTGTCTTCGCCTTCTTTCAGCGAAATCGAATTGACGATGCCCTTGCCCTGCAGGCACTTCAGCCCAGCCTCGATGACCTCCCATTTAGAGGAGTCCACCATAAATGGCACCTTGGCAACTTCGGGCTCACTCGACAGCAACTGTAAGAAGCGTGTCATTGCCGTGACGCCGTCGATCATGCCCTCGTCCATGCAGATGTCGAGGACGTTGGCTCCGTTCTCGACTTGCTGCCGGGCTACGTTTACCGCTGCTTCATATTTGCCTTGCTTGATGAGCTTCGCGAACTTGGGCGAGCCGGCTACGTTGGTCCGCTCACCGATGATGATGTAGACGCCGGACTGTTGGGTGAATGGTTGCGATCCCGAGAGACGGAGTGGCTTCGTCTTCGTGGGCTCGGCTGCGCTCGCGTTATCAGACACGCTCACGCTCGACTCTCAATCTGGTGGGCGAAGGATCCCTCGGTGGGCCGGGTCCCCCACTTTCGTTGAGGCTGGCCTTCGAGCGCTTTGGCGATAGCCGCAATGTGCTCGGGCGTGTTGCCGCAGCACCCGCCGGCAATATTGATCAGCCCCGACCGTGCAAAGTCGCCCAGATAGCGGGCCATATCCTGTGGGCGCAGATCGAACCCGGTTTCCGAGAGGGGATTCGGCAAACCCGCATTTGGGTAGCACGAGATCGCCACGTCCGCCTTTTCCGAGAGCTCCTCCAAGAACGGGTACATTAGATCGGGACCGAGAGAGCAGTTGAGTCCCACCGACAACGGCTTCACGTGCTGCACCGCGTTCCAGAACGCCTCAGTGGTCTGCGCAGAAATCATCGTCTCGCCGCCGCGGCCTACTGCCGCTGAGATCATCACCGGCAACTCCTTGCCGTCTTGATCGAACACCTCACGGATGGCGACAAGTGCTGCCTTGGCGTTCAGCGAATCAAAAATTGTCTCAACCAAAAGCAAGTCTGAACCCCCGGCGATGAGTGCGCGCACCTGCTGAGTGTAGGCTCTCTTAACCTGATCGAATGTGACCACTCGGAAGCCGGGATCGTCGGCATCGGGCGAGTTCGAAAGAGACACGGTCAGCGGCCCGATCGCACCCGCTACGAACCGTTGACGCGAGGTTGCGGTCCCGACACGGTCGGCCCATTCCCGGCATAGGAGCGCCGATTGCTCATTAATATCCCAAGCCAGGCTGCCGAGGAACGGATCGTCGATGACCTTTTGGTAGAACGCAGGATCCTTTCGGCCGCCGTGCTCCCGAGGATCATCCACAAAAAATTCGCTCTGCGTAATGCTGGTTGCGCCGAACGTGTTCGTCTCGATGATGTCCGCTCCGGCCTCGAGAAATCGGCGATGGATGTCACCGATCATCTCTGGCTTAGTCAGCGAGAAGAGGTCACCATTGTTCAGCAGCCCCTTCGTCGAGTTCTTGAAACGCTCCCCGCGGATGTCCGCTTCCGTCATGCCGTAGGTGCGGATCGTCGTGCCCATCGCGCCGTCGATGACGGCAATCCGAGTTTCGAGGATCTTTTCGAGTGGATGTTGGTGGGCTCCCGTCATGTCTTCCTGTTGGCCTGGAGCGTAACGATTTTGGCAAAGTCCGCGTGAAGCCAAGACGCTTGGCCGAACTGTTTCCTGGAGTTCATCTGCGCGCTTTCGTTTTACTCTAGCTCTGCCACATTTCAGCACCGAAGCACGCCTCTTTATTATAGCGATTGGCAGGCGTCCCAACTCTGGCGCGTGAGATCTCTGACGTAATCGTGATACCGTTGAAGCTGCCTTGGAGCTCGCAAGGGCGTGACAGAAAAGCCGGGAAAATCGCTGGGTCGCGCCACTGTAAAGGGTATTCGCCGTCTGGCGAATGTTTGCCTCTAAAGGGCTTCACGACAAGATTTTCTGCGGAGAAATTGAAATAGTGCAACCCACAGTTATTCCATCTCACACCAGCCGAACGCCTTTCGTCGCGGCGGGCGCGGTCACAGGCATTGGTAGTTTGCCTCTCACATCTATTACATCGGCAATTCGGTCAGTCGCTGAATTTTCGCCGGAGGTTCCCTTTTGGCCTCAACTGCCTCAACTCTCAGAACGGGAGAGTATCGTCGGCCAAGGCCTCGCTATTGTGGAAGACCTTATTGAGCCTCGCAACGAAGGTTACGGTTATCAGGTAAAAGAAGGCCGGCTCGATTCGGTGCTCGAAATCCTTCACCGGAGTAGTGGGGAGTTGTCGCCGGCAAGCGCGGCAGGCTTTGGCGCGTTCGAAGAAGCGTTATCATCCGGTCTCTTCAGTTCTGCGGTCGCCGTCAAGGGACAGATCGAGGGCCCAATCACGCTGTCGGCGTATCTATTCCACAAGGGCCGACCCTTCCTATCCGATCCAGTACTTTTTGCAGCCGTCGCATTTCATGTCTCGCAGATCATTGCCTGGCAGATTGATCGCCTGAAATCTGCTGGCCTGCCTGTGCTGCTGTTTGTTGATGAACCAGCCTTGGGCCTGGACGCAGCTGTCGCGAACGCTGTCTCAGAGGAGCAGCGGCTCAACGCATTGGCGGCCACACTGCAGGACGCTCGAATTCACGGAGCCTATGCCGGACTGCATTGCTGCGCAGCGCGTCCGTTCGAGCGCATGTGCTGCGTCAAGCCGGATATCATTTCGTTCGACGCCCATGAGGGACTTGACTTGTTTTTTGCCGACTGGCGTGCGCTCGACTTCATGAATCAGGGAGGAGCGGTTGCCTACGGAATAGTCCCCACACGGCCAGGTCTAAACGCTGTCGATTCAGCGACCATCTTTATTCGCTGGTTGAAAGCAGCATCCCTTGCTGGCGATCCGCAGAAATTTGCTCAGCGTGCGATGATCACAGCAACCTGCGGACTGGGACTACTCGATATATCCGCTGTCGCTGAGTCTTTCAGCGTCGCGCACAGCATAGGCAAACTGATCCGCTCCTTAGCTGGCTTGCCAGAACAATAACCCCTTCAGGATGGTCCTCTGAATAAACTGCGAGAGGACGATAGGAGTACTGCCACATATTGGTACCGATAAGTCTTAGGGCTGTATCTGGAGCGCCCGCTGCACAACCGGTCGCGGGTGCATGATCTCGGGCGGGCCCTCGGTGATATCTATGGGATTTGAATTGATCCGATTGGGTCCAGAGTATCTAGCAACCCGCTGTGATGGGCAGGAGTGATCGTTTGCAGGACTGGATCGAGCGGAGAAGGGCAGCGCTGTGGGCTGGCGGTTGCGCTGAGATGCCGTTGAGAGAGATGCAGATAGGTGGTCGTTTCCTCCAGGTCGCGATGCCCGAGCAACATCTGGATGGTCCGCAGGTCGGCGCCGGCTTCGAGTAGGTGTGTTGGCAAAACAGTTCACAATGTATTCCTCCTCATGCTGGCGTACATGGAGGAACGTAGCGCCTCTTCTGGTGAAGTTCTTCCCAGAGCTTGCTGCGTTTTGCTGGATCTTGCTGTAAGGTTGGGCAGTAGCTTGCCGAAACCTCGGACGAGTACGAGCAGGTCACGCGAGGCACTGATCGAGACGATCGGTACAGAGATCGTCCGCTTTCAGGATGGCTCTGCGGCCGTGGACGACGCGGCTGCGGCAGTGCTCGCGCTCGATCGCCCGGCGCTGCCCTGCATGACGGTGCTCCTGTATGGCGGCGCCGCTTCCATCGAGCAGCTGACCGCAGCTACCGGGCTGGCCCGCAAAGCGGTCTTGGCCATGATCCAGACGATCCAGCTCGGAATCGTACAAGGGAACTGAAGAACGACTGCGATTTGCGTACCGCTTAGCGAAGATGATCAATGATCAGGAAGGTCCGAGAGTAGTTAAGGCTTGGCTCTCGGGATTGAATCCCGAACTGAGGGACCGAGTGCCGATTCGCTTGCTTCGAGATGAGGACATCGAAACCATAGGCCCGGAGATCCTTGGGGCCGCACGTGCCTTCCTGGCTGGAGGGTAGTCGTTTTGAAACCCTCCGGTGTAATTTATCGACTGGGCCGAGTGCCGGACCCTTGGGCCGTACTCGACTGGGCATCGGCTGGACCGGATGGAACGTTCGGGAACCGCTTCGATGATCCCGACGCGACCTACCGAGTTCTCTACGCTTCCTCTCAACGGCTGGGTTGTTTTCTCGAAACGTTAGCGCGATTCCGCATCGATCCGAAACTGGCGGCAGAGTTGGCTGCAATTGAGGGAGAGGAAGATTACTTTCCTCTTGGAGAGGTGCCTCTGGAATGGCTGCAGAAGCGCATCTTGGGAGTTGCGACTGCAGAAGGCGAATACGCTGACATCTGCAGCAGGGAATGGATCAGTCGTTTGCGGAAATCATTGGCCGCACATTTGAGTAGATTTGGCGTTGAGGATATCGATGCGGCTGTTTTGAAGAAAACGCCACCCAGAACACTGACGCAGTTTGTATCGCGCATCGTTTTTGGCGCAGGCTTCTCTGGGATTCATTACCTGTCGAAGTATGTGCACGACATCGAGAACTGGGCTCTATTTGAACCTTTTCAAATCGATGTGAGAGATCCTGAAACAGTCAGGGCCGAGGACCCAGACCTGTAACTCGCGCTTCGACTTCACTCCTTGGAATCCAAACAATAGCATGGCGTGATCGAGAATTTATTTCACTTTATTCTCGCTGAAAGCAATCGGCACCACTAATTATGATCTCCCCGAAGCCGACTTCTGGCCCGGAATAGTTCTCCGGTGAGCAGACCACCCAACCAGGACAAACTGAACACAAGGACTTCCAGAAGAGATCTTCCGTTCACTCACTTGGGCGATTGTGCACGGGTTGCGGATTCTGGGGAGTTGGGTTCGCCCTGTTGTGGCAGGAATCTTTTCTGGCACTGCGAGGCTGCTGACAGCAACTGACTAAACTCAAGGCTCGTGCGGAGCTTGGCCACTAAGGGTCCGCCTTGAGGGCGGCGTAGGCACAGTAATAGGCCTCGATTGCGGCGTCGAGCATGCGCACAGCGTGCTCCTCCCGTCCGCAATACGCGAGAATGGCACCTTAGGTAGTACGACGGTAGCGGGGATCACCCATCCGACTGAATCAGCTCAGCGGTGCTACGTCGAATTACACCAATGCCCCGATTTATGAATTGACGCAGGTGGTCCAAAGGGCTACGACCACGGAGAGCTACAGCTGCTACGGCGTGGGCAATAAACTGAGTTTTGCTGGGGATGCGTCCGTATAATTACAACTCGTCTAACGATCTTACCTCGACGCCGAGCGGCAGCTACGGGAAGGCGTACACGTGGAGCGGTGGACTCAATTCTTCAGGAGTACATCTTTGCGCTCTGGTCCTTATTCTAGCCGTTTGTGTTGGACTGCTGGGTTGCGGCACGAGGTCGTCGAGCTCGTCCTCTGGAAAAGGCTCCGCGCCGACGATCACTTCCTTCACGGCGAACCCGACAAGCATAAACTCCGGCACAAGCAGCGCACTGAGTTGGGCGTCAGCAGGAGCGACAAGTCTTGCCATCACGCCGGGGACATTCACGTCCACATCGGCAAGCGGTTCAACCAGCATGAGCCCAAGGGCGACGACCACTTACACGCTGACAGCAACCAATCCCGCTGGCTCGGCGATCTCTACGTTAACCGTTACCGTAAATACGACAGGCAAACCAACGATCGGCTCTTTCACGGCTAGCCCTTCGACTATTACTTCGGGTTCGAGCAGCATGTTGAGTTGGGCGACAAACGGGGCGACCAGTCTTGCCATCACGCCGGGAACATTCACGTCTACGTCCGCAAGTGGTTCGACCAATGTGAGTGCAACCGCAACGACCACCTACACGCTGACCGCAACTAATGCGTCTGGCTCGGCCACATCCACGGCAAAAGTCACTGTGACAGCGTCCGGTGGTCCGTTGGCGATAACGACCACTTCGTGTCCAAGCGGAATCCAAGGCGCGGCGTATGCAGGCTGCACAATCGTCGCCAGCGGCGGCGCTCCGCCTTACACCTATTCTGTCGGCACGAATCACAGCTTTCCTCCATTGCCTGAGGGGATGTCTCTCAATGCGACTACCGGGATCGTCAGCAGCTCACTGATCGGCGGTCAGGGCACCTACGCGCCGGTATTTGTAGTAACGGACTCGACAAATACTCAAGCGACGCAGAACATCAGCATCGCCATCAGCGGCGACAACGCGTTCCTGGCAAACATCTTTCCGACTAGTTCCATTTTTCACCATCGTGTGGACGCAGCCACGACAAACTTGCCTGTAGATACTTCTCCGGCAGCGCCTATGTACAGTGGCTATTTGCCAGCGACGGTTAAGCCATTCTTCGGGAACAATTCGAATGCTCCTTTTCCGAATGGAATACCAGCCATTGAAGTTCCTTACAACCAGGCGGACGTCGCTGTTACGACAACCTTATATCAGTCTTACTTCGCGTCTGGTCCAATTCCAGCGAATGCTCCGGTGGAAGGCACCAGCAACTCGACGGGAGATAGACACGTTCTGGTCTATGTGAAGGCGGGCGGTGGGAACAATCCTGCCCTTTACGAGATGTGGCAGGGAATATACGAAGGCGGTCCTTGGACCGATTCCTCGAACGCGCTTTGGCCCAACGTATCTTCGAACGCCCTGACTCCGCAAGGGCAGGGAACATCCGATGCTGCAGGACTTCCGGTAGCGCCGCTGCTTGCCAATGCCGACGAGGTAATCGGCACCGGCACACCCAGCTCACCAACAGGTACCATTCGGCATCCCATCCGATTCACACTCAATCACATGTTGAACTACTGGGTCTGGCCTGCTACGCAAACCGCAGGGGTGGGGAGTTGCACGGCTACGGGAGGGGCTACGATTCCCACGGAATCGGAAATTTCGCAATCTTCGCCTCCCGTAAGCTGCACCATGTCAGGGCCCGCTGGTGAGATATATCGACTGAAGGCTTCAGTGGCGACTCCGTCTTGTGCCTCCACGAGTCCGCAAGCGGCCATCATCATCACCGCATTCCGAAACTATGGCATCATCCTGGCCGACAATGGAGACAGCGGAGGACTCATCGGCACACCCGATGCTCGCTGGAATGACACCGATTTGGCATGCCTTACGAGTCTCACCTTATC
This sequence comes from uncultured Acidobacteriota bacterium, assembly GCA_963838905.1. Taxonomy (GTDB): domain Bacteria; phylum Acidobacteriota; class Terriglobia; order Terriglobales; family Acidobacteriaceae; genus JABDBE01. The sequence continues at coordinate 196,088 of CAWITE010000006.1, read as the reverse complement.
GGACTTCGAGCCCGTGAATGTCTCGAACCTCATGGTCAGTAATGACAGCGGGGCCACCAGCCACTAGCCAAACTGCTCGCGAAAGCCGACGTGGATCAGATTTGTAGTGACCGATAATCTGGATTCAGGTGGCTGTGGTGGCAACCAAACCGGAAATCGAGGGTGGACACTAATCTCTTCATAAGTGCTCCTTCTCTCTCACGGAGGTTGATCACTTGCGGCGTAGTTCCCATCCGTCCCACGTGCTCCGTGTAATCCGAACTCTCGCACGATGCCTGCTGGCAACACATCACGGGATGCGTGTTTTTTTGATACTACGGGAGGCTTGTAGATATGTACCCCGTTCGGGGGATAGGAGAAACTGCCGACACGGTCTCCGGTCTCCGATCGAGTTGAGGTTGGCATGAAGTTGCCTTGCGACTATCTTTCGTGAATCCTCCGATCCCTCTGGAGAATCTGGGTTCAGGAGGACTCGGGGGGGCAAGAATGCTATTGACTGTGATTGCCATTTGCATTGTGGTGTTGGGCCTGCTGATCTTCGCATGGATCAAGCGCAGGAGGAGAGATCGGAACATCGAGTTGGAGCAGCACAGCATTACAGCCGAGGAACTCCACTCGTTGCTGGCTTCGCAACGGGAGTTACTTCTTTTTGATGTTCGCCAGCCGCTCGACTTGTTGGCCTATCCTGAGTTGATCCCTGGCGCGCGGAGGATTCCTCCGAAAGAAGTGCTTGAGAAGCCGTCGCTGATTCCCAAAGAGAAAGACGCGGTCGTGTACTGTACCTGTCCTGGTGAGAAAACCAGCCGGGAGATTTTGGATCAGGCTCTAACCCTGCATTTTTCCCGGATCAAATTCCTCAAAGGTGGGTTGGCGGCTTGGAAAGCGAATGGCTATCCAGTCGAGCCATACCGGGAGGTATTTCACCTCTACGATCCGGGCTTAACTGCGCCCTCTGGGTAAAACGTTGCCACGGACACTCTGGTAAGGGCCGGGTGACCCGATTGTCCTAGACACGTCCCCTCTCTATCGGCCGTAGTTTTAGTTTTGATTCTTGGCTTTGGGCGTGAGCCTGCGCAGGATGAACTCCTGTGCCAGGTTGGCGGCCGCTCGCTGGCCAGTGTTGATAAGTAAATTCCCCAAAAACAGCCCCACACCGCGATTCGACTCGGGATAGTAGGCATTCGCGAGGGCCGCCGAGGCCAGATCCCCACCTAATGGTTGAGTAGTTCGGCCGCAGCCGTCCGTTGTCTCCCCTGCAGATGAGTGGGCTGGAGACTGCGTGCAGAGCGCGTGACTTGTTTGTGCCCCTGCCCTGGTAGAAGTAGCGCGGGTTCTGTTGCAGAAGGGATCGTAGGATAGCGCCCCCGACCATGATGTCGATAGCGCCGTCGGCATAGCCCGCGCCAAAGCGATCAGCATAACCCTTCGCACCCTGGCATGAACACGGTGCAATGAACTGTGGGCTGAATTGTAGGTTGAGGCCGGGAGGAAAGACCTTGGCTAACCCTCTGAAAAGAAATGGTGGGCCTGGGTAGGCTTGAACTACCGACCTCGCCCTTATCAGGCCCGCGTTTCCACGCCGCGCGGTCTCGATGTGCGCCGCGCGGCGAATTGTTTAGGCTTTCACGAACTGTACATCGAGGGTGATGGTTACTTCGTCGCCGACTAAAATGCCGCCGGTCTCGAGCGCCGTGTTCCAGGTCAGGCCGAAGTCTTTGCGGTTGATCTTTGTGGTCGCGGACACCGCAACTCGGGTGTTGCCCCAGGGATCCTTCGCAGGCGGAGTCGGCCCTTCGACGGTAAACACGACCTTACGCGTGATGCCCCGTATGGTCAGATCCCCCTCGACCGCCAATTCTCCGTCCCGGACAAGACTGACGCGGCTTGACTTGAAGGAGAGCGTGGGGAACTTCTCCACTTCCAAGAAGTCGGCGCTCTTGAGGTGCGCATCGCGCTGAGCGTCGCGCGTTTCGATTGAGGATGCTTCGATTAAAGCCTCAACCTTCGAGTTTGTTAGAGTGGACTCGTCCAGAGTGAACGCCCCCGTGACTTTGGTGAAATGCCCTTTCACGTTAGAGATCATCATGTGTTTGACCTTGAACTCGGCGACCGAGTGAGCAGGGTCAATGTTCCAGGTTGTGGTGGAGGTTTGCGGTATAGTCAGTGTGTGCATGTTGATTTCCCTTTCTCCTTGGCATTGGATGCGTGCTGACGATAATCGTTGCAACAACTATATGGACAAAAAATTAACTCACTGCGGCACGGGCAAGCCCCAGCAGTTCAGTAAGTTCCCGAAGTCGCTCGCGGCCCAGGTGGCCCAGTTGTTTGCGGTGGGTTTGCTCGACTGGTTCATCCAGTCGAGCCAGAACCTTGAGACCCTCCGGCTTGATCCTGGCCATAACCATTCTCCGGTCCTTTGTTTCCCGCCAGCGCACGATCAAACCGCGCTTTTCCAAACGGTCCAGCAGTCGGGTGACGTCGGGATCCCGCGTAATCATGCGGCTGGCAATCTCGCCGCAGGGCAGGCCGTCCGGCGCCCCACGCAGGATGCGGAGCACGTTGTACTGCGTCGCCGAAAGCTCCTCGGTCTTGAGAAGCTGGACTAGGCCGCGAGACAGCATGTCGGTTGTGCGCAGCAGGTCGAGGAATGCAGCTTCCTCAGGACACGCCGGGCGCCGTCGTTTGTTTCCGGATTGAGCCTCTTCTTTTTTCACCGCAACCGAATAGTAGTCGTTATAACGACTATTGTCAAGACACAGTTACCTGATTTCACAAGTAAAGCCAATAGGGACCTCCGAGCAGAGGTCAGAGAGGGATTCGCTATTCGGGAACGCCTCTGTTCGAACCCGTCAGCGTCGGAAGTGGTAACCCATGCTCACTTGGATTCCGTTGAACTCAGGATTCTCTATACCCAGATTGGCGTTAGAGATATGCGACCACCGGCACCCAATGTCAAGCGATTGTCGTGGTTTTGTGAACACCTGGATTCCGCCGCCGCCCCGCGCAGTGAAGTTGAAGTTCGAGGTATTTCCCGCGGGGAAATTGGAGTTGGTCCTTACCGCGCCACCGGCCAATTCGATGTAGGGCGAGATATGACGGGTACGCAGGCTGGAGTTCCACCGCAAAATGACCGGTTCAAAACCGCGACCGTAATTTGCTTGTGGCTGGAACTGCCGAAAGAAGGGGATCAGCCCGAATCCGTATTCGAGGCGCCCTTTCCTCCAACCGCTGCCGATTTCACCAGTCAACTCTTTACCTAGGACGACTCCCGCGGTCAAAATCTGCGCTTCGGCAAAAGAGTTGGTGTTCTCCTCACCTGTCTCCCCAGCTACCCAGACGCTGAAATCCCAACTGCGATGCTCGCTTCCGGAAGTGTCGCCTTGCGCATAAGCCAGCCGGCTGAGAAGCAAAAGTAAGAGAAACGGAGCCGCAGGGCGGAATTTGCCGACGACATGCATGGTCTGACCAATGGTCTTTTTTGATGCCCACCGCGGCTTTTGGTTGCAGCCCAAATCTGGCGACACAGGCATACGGCATTCCTGATGCCAATCGCCAGCTTCGCAGAAATCGAAGTGGTTTTCTCCATTTTCACCGCTCACGAGTGGTCGTGGGCAGCGACTTAATCCTGCGGTAAGGGACAGAGCGCTTTACAAGTCGGCTTGTGACAATGATTTGGCACGCCTTCCCCTAATTTGGCGCAGCGTTCGTTTATGCACTTTCGAGCAATTCCGTCCGATACTTGGAAGCGATCGCTGCGACCTTGGCCTTGAACTCTGCTGGTGCCGCTTCATCAAGTTTAGGCGGAGGCATTGTACGGGTTGCAACCGGTATGCCGACCTCCAGGAAGAATTCCTCCTGACCAGCTGGCGAACAGATGCAAAGCATTCTCGCCGGATCGGAGGATGAATTGTGAAACTGATGCGGCGCATTGGCGGGAATGTTGATGGTTGTGCCCGCTTGCGCCACTCGCTTCGATCCCCGAAACGTGACCTCCAGTTCTCCCTCGAGTATGGTGAAAGTCTCTTCGAAGTCGTGACGGTGAGGAGGCGGCCCGCCTCCGGGAGGCACATGCATATCAATCAGGCAGAACTGGCCTAAGGTATCTTTTCCGGTAATAAAGGATGGTGTAGGTATCTCCGACCACCCCGACGTGAAGAGACTCTCCATTTGCAATCGCAAGTTCGCGTTGCGGGTCGTCAGGCGGAATGGATTGCTTCAGTGATTGTGATTTCTCGGACATAGGACTTCTCCTTTGAACAATGGCAGAGTTGCTGGTTTCACTCCAGTCGTAGTATCCCATGTCGCGAATTTCGTAGGTAGTAGGTGTTTGAGATCACGCCTTGGGGCGGGGAGCGAGAAACCGCGCGCCAGGAATCGGCGGAGCTGGACTATTGAGGAGGGCCGGGAATCTCAATCGAATCGGAGTGGGGCGGGACATCGATCGGAATCTTTGCCGTTTGCTTTTTCTTGGGGGCTGTATAAGCCGGCTTAGGCAGACTGAAAGAGCCCGCGCTATAGTGGCCCTTGTTTCTATGTCGTAATTCTTAGGCAGACGTGGAATCCCCAAGCCCTCTCCCCCTAGTTGCCCGCAGTTGCTGTAGGTCAATCTCGGCCCGTCCGTCGTACTCTTTCACCGGGCCATGGACTTCGATCACCTTATTCTGCAACTGGCTCACGTCCCCGATGCGTTTCAGAACGTGAGCAAAGACCACCACGGTGAATGGACAGACCATCGAATCCTGGCAGAAATCGAAGAGAGTGACACCCCTGCCGGCGTGCTTTACACGAACCGCCTTGCCGCTGACGCATTGGTCTTCGCCTATGTGCTGGCGCGCTTCAGCAATGGGAATGCACTCTACGGCTGACGACACGGGGAATCGCACCGTCAGCAATCGGAGTCCATAGACGGACGGCTGAGCGAATCTCCTGCGACGCTGGGTGAGGGAAAGGAGCACAGGAACCTGAGACGAGCTTCCGCACCTCGTTCGTAACGATGGTATGGCGTGCAGTGCGAGCGAAGAGCAAATCGGCTGAAATCAAGGCTCGCTTTTCCCAAAACAGAAAAAGGCATACAAAGGGCCGGTCTCGGATGGGCCGGCCCCCGTCGCCCATCAGGGAACGTTGAACGTCTTTAGCTGAACGCCTTGACCGCTCCGGCCTCGTCGTCTCTGACGTCGAAGACGGTGTACAGCTTGGTGATCTGCAGCAGGTCGTGCACTTTCTTGGTTAGGTTCAGCAGCTTGAGTTCGCCGCCCTGGTTGCGAACTGTGGTGAAGGCGCTCACCAGCTCACCAATCCCCGAGCTGTCTATATATGTCACTTCGCCGAGGTTGAGCAGGATCTTCTTTTGGCCCTTGGAAAGCAGCTCGCGCACCGTGTCCCGCAGAATCACGCTGCCCTCACCCAGCGTGATACGGCCACTGCAATCCACGATGGTGACGCCATCAACCTGACGAGTACTGGTCTTCATGCTCACTGAGAAGCCTCCTTAACGTCCCCGGATGGTCCGTGAACGTGCTTTACGAGTTTAATTTCGGTGCCCGTTTGGGAGGGGTGGATTTGCACCTCGTCCATGAACGAGCGGATAAGAAAAATGCCTCGGCCCGAAGTCTTCAGAAGATTCTCGGGAGCCAGAGGATCGGGAATCTTGGCCAGGTCTAACCCTTTGCCCTGATCACGAATGGTGATCACCAGGTCATTGCCGGTCCGTTCGAAGTCGAGTTTCACCTTCTTGTCCGGATCGTAGGCATTGCCGTGAAGCACGGCGTTCACTGCGGCCTCGCGCACCGCCATGGAAATCTGCATGACCACGTCTTCGTCGAATCCGCTTTCCGCCGCGATTCGGCTGGCTGTTTGCTCGGCGCTATCGACGGTCTCCAGCGTCGAATCCAGCGTATAAGAGACCCGTAGTTCGGTCATGACAAGGTGTTAGTGAAAACCAGCCCTCAAACCCGAAAAACATCCGCCAAACCGGGTTGGCTGCGCCGCGCCTTCCGTTCGAGCGAGCGAAAATGCTCCCGATCAGCGGATTGGGTAGTTTGCCCTGCTCCTGTGGAAATGTCAACGCGCGGATTATACGCCAGCGGATTAAGGGCTCGGATGCCAGCTCCGGCGATCAATCCGCTAACCGGTGACAATAGACATCGCCAGCCCAGGCAACCGTAAAACCGTTCTGGCTTCCTGTCCCGCAGTTGGGTATGCTCTCAGTGCGATGTCCACGTTGGCGCTTACCGAATTGCTGGGCTTGCCGGTATTTGAGCCGACTGGAGCTCAATGCGGGCGTGTGCGCGAACTGGCTGTGGCGCCGCAGGAAGATCGGGCTCGGGTTGCAGTCATGATTGTCCGCACCAAGTCGGGCGACCGCGTCCTGCCATTCAGCGCGGTGAACTCCATCAACGGCGGACTGCGCATCGATAGTGCGGCTTCAGCCTGGCCCATCGCGGACGGCTCCGAAGGCCTGTTTCTACTGGCGCGGGATCTGCTTGACCAGCAGATTATTGACGTCCATGGCCGCAAGGTGGTTCGGGTCAACGACGTCGAACTGCTCCAGGATCCCGCCAGTCGCCATCCCGTCCTTAAGGTAGGTTCCGTCGACGTGGGCGCACGCGGCGCCGTCCGCCGCTTGCTCAAGGGTGTGGTTCCGATGACCGCCCTTCGGGCTTTGTTGCGTCAGATTCCCGAGCGCCCCATTCCCTGGGAGTTTGTCGATCTCATAGAAACTGACCCGGCCCGCCGGGTGAAGCTGAAAATCTCCCACGAGCGCCTAGCCCGCTTGCACCCGGCTGACATTGCTGACATCGTCGAAGACCTTGCTCCCGACGAGCGCGAAGCCGTCTTTGAAACGCTGGATGAGGAAGTTGCAGCTGAAGCCTTGGAAGAAGTCGATCCCAAGGTGCAGAAGGCGATCGTAGAGTCGCTCGATTCCGACCGCGCCGCCGATATTGTCGAGGAGATGGATCCGGACGCCGCCGCCGACCTGCTGGCCGACCTACCCGAGGAGACTTCCGCGGACATCTTGCAGGAAATGGCCCCGCAAGAGCGGCGAGAAATGCAAGAACTCCTCGAGTTCAAAGAGAACACTGCCGCAGGCCGCATGAACACCGACTACCTGGCGTTGCCCGTGGGCGCGACGGCTCACCACGCGGTCGAAGCTTTGCGCCACTTCGAAGGCGGCATCGAAATCGTAAGTACCATTTACCTCGTCGACTCCCACGGCACGCTGGCCGGCGCCGTCCCACTGGCGAAGCTGGTTCTGGCCTCGCCAGAAACACCGTTGCTGTCTCTCACCCGGGAGCCGCTGATCTCCTGCCACGAGGACGCGAAAGAGAATCAGTTCGCCGAACTCTTTGATAAGTACAATCTCCTGACCCTGCCCGTGATCGACGAGCACAACAAGCTGACCGGAGTAATCACATCCGACGACGTGATCAGCCTCCTGCGCGCCAAGCTGTAGATATCCTGGCCGCCGCTTCAGGCCGGGGCATATGGCTTGATCGAGATGCCTCGGGCGTGCGCTCGCGTTTTCGCAACGTCATAGGCTAGCTGCATTCGAAGAAGGTGGTCCATGTCCGGGCCGAACGCCTTTTCGATGCGCAGGGCCATTTCCGGCGTCAGCGCGGCCTTACCGTGGAGAAGGTCGGAGAGCGTGGCGCGGCGTACCTTCAAAATCTCCGCCGCCTTCGAAACCGTAAGGCCGAGGGCTTCGATGACTTCAGTTCTTATGAGGTCGCCGGGATGGAGCGGGTTCTTCATGGGCATTTCGGCCTCTTAGTAGTAGTCGATCCGGTCAATGTCGCTGGCGGCGTTCATCTCCTCGTCGTAGCGGAAAACCAACCGCCAGTTTCCCGTGACCGTCAAGCTCCATGATCCTTTCCGGTCGCCCTTAAGAGGATGCAGCTTCCAGCCGGGAAAGCCACCAAGCTGCTGCCGCGTCTCGGCCGTCTCAAGTGCGAACACAAGCTTGCGCAATCTGTCGGCCCATCGCGGACGGCACGCCCTTGGCGTTTCCGTCTTCGTAGAGACGCCTTAGCCCTTTGTGGCGAAAGTGGACAAGTTGCATCTTGCCCTTTGGTGCAGGCATAGAGTGTTCCTTTCTTCAGTTTGTCCGCTCAGGGTTTTTGGGCGTGGTGCAGCGATGCTAGCTGCCATTCTAGCGGGTGCAAGACCCGCCCGTGGAACTTGCCCAGTTGCCACGGTAGCAATATCCGGCGGTGAAACGGGAGACCAATTCACCGGAAGCCCGGAAGTAAAAGCCCCCGTTGGCCGAGCAGAAATGCTTGGTCGGATCCGCCAGGGGGGCAAACAACTCGACAGGTCGTAATGCAAGTGAACCGTAGTTAAGCTCCGAAATAGCCCCCCACGGGAAGCGGATTGTGGGAAATGATGGAAGTGCCGAGTCGCTCACGCCTTGACGAAGGCCAGCGTCGACGGTGAAGGAACTGGGTGCTTGCAGCCGTCGAACTTCCCGGAGTCGTAGAGGGCGACATGTCGAGACAGAATGGTCAGCGAAAGCACGGAACCACTCCCGGGTCGCCTAGGCGCACCCGCACAGCGAAGGCATCGCATATAAACCGCCCTGCGGCGAAACTGCGTTGTGCCCGAGAGTGGGACGGATGTGGCCGAATAAGTGTTGATGGACTGGGACAACATAACCCAGACCGGAGCGAGGGCCACTGGGGTAGAAGAGGGAACTCTTCGCATGGTGGTGCGTCGTTAGCCCCTCCGTCCCGACTCTGAGCGGGAGTTCAAGGAGTAGGCCCGATGCACGAAGGACAGAGGCAAAGCAAGCGGACCGCTGAGTATGCCGGGTGCAGGCTTAACCAGCGGGACGCGTGCGAAGGCGCTGTCTGACAGACCAGCCTTTCAGCCGTACTGGGGAAAACCCACCGTACGGAATGATAGGGGGGACGGTGGAAACGTCGGCATCATTCGAAGCCCGCTACGCGCCACTGTCCTACCCGACCTTGCGGTTGCGCTCTTGACGTATTGAGCCAAAAGCGGCTGAAGAGAGAAACAACTTGATCCTACTGTGCCAATATGTACGGTTGAACCGTACATGTCAAGCGCCAAGCTATAAGAGGAACGACGACTTACTGCCCTTTACCAGACTCACCGCCCACCCGCGTCTGATCCGTAATCCAGTTTACTTCCCAGGTCTTGCCGCCATCATCCGAGAAGGACTGTTCAAAGTGGGGCGTGCTGGTGGTGGTGTTCGTCCAAACAAATCGAATAAGGACAACCTTGCCATTAATCGTATCCTGGGCGAAGAACTCGCCCCGTCCGTTCTTGAATTCTCCGATCTGGGGCGGGTCCATCACGCCAATCTTGCTGTTAGCCCAATAGAGGCGCCACTGGTGGGATGGAGGATTGTACAGGCGCAAGGTCAGGCCTTCGATATGCCCGGCAGCGGGGCTATCGACCTCGATCGTGTCCAGTTGAGAGCGGCCGTCCCAAATCTTGTAGCAGACCCCAGTGCCGTCAAATTCGACCCAGTCCGTGGAACCTGTTAAGGGATGCAGGAGCTTCTTGAGATGATATTTCCATGCACCAATTAGGGGATCAAAATCGTGCTGCCCGTCCCGCTCTACACCGGACTTCTGAGTCGGCCCATCGGAATTCGTCTGGGCCAGCAAGCGGGCCGAGTACGAAACAAGAATCAAGGCGCTGAGCAAGCTACACGTCAAAGCACGCTGCCACGATTTCATCGCCATCCTCCATTCGAAGTTTTCCTTGAACCTTCTCTGGCCCCAATCGCCGCCTGCCTAACTAAGACGCCCGTCGGCAGGACAACCTAACGGTGTCCAGCAGTCAATTGTTGTTCTCGGCGGATAGACGAAAGCGGCAATTTGCGGGATAGCTCCGCGTGTGTAAAACGTTGTAAATTCCCAAGCGATTGAGCTTTACAGAATATAGTCTCAGACCGTACGCGCATGGCCCGGCAAACTTCGGACGCTACATTCCTCTCTGGCTGCTTGCAAAACGGCCGCGCCCGCCGGGATATCTCAATCCCCGCTTCTTATAACCTGGCCTTTGCCGTCCTTTAACAGTGCATGTCATCCTGAGTGGAACAGAGCGATTCGCAACGCGGATCGCTCTGTGGAACGAAGGATCTCTGCACTTTTGGCCCAGCCGCCGGGGCGTCGGGGAATTCTCGCCATGCGTGACTTTTCGCCTGTTCAGATTTCGCTTCTCCATTTATTCTGTCTGATCGTTTGACAATGCCTCATCGTATGTCTGCGAATTGGACGCATGAAACTCCTGAAACGCTGGAAGACCCGGTTGGTGCTGTTTTTCGCCGTAGTCGGGCCGGGCTTTATCACCGCGAACGTCGACAACGATGCCAACGGCATCTACACCTACTCGGCTGCCGGGGCGCAGTTCGGGCATCTGCTGCTGTGGACGTTAATCCCGATTACGTTGGCCCTGATCGTGGTTCAGGAAATATGCGCCCGCATGGGCGCGGTCACCGGCAAGGGCCTCAGCGATCTGATCCGGGAGGAATTCGGTTTCCGCATCACATTTTTCATGATGCTCGGAATCCTGGTCATCAATTTCGGTAATGTGGTCGGCGAGTTTGCCGGAATCGCGGGCAGCCTTGAACTCTTCGGCCTTTCTAAGTACATCACGGTCCCGGTCTGCGCGGTCATCGTCTGGCTCATCCCGGTCAAGGGACACTACAAGAGCGTGGAAAAAGTTTTTCTGGTCGCATCCTTCTTCTACGTGACCTACATCTTCGCCGGCTTTTTCGCCAAGCCGGCCTGGATCGATGCCTTGGTGGCCACGGTGAAACCTCCGCCGAAAGCCGCGTTCATGCTGCCCGGATATCTCTACATGACGATCGGTGTTGTGGGGACGACGATCGCTCCCTGGATGCAGTTCTACCTGCAATCCTCCATCGTAGAAAAAGGAGTAACTAAGCGTCAATACAAAGCCTCGCAAATCGACGTAATCGCAGGCTGCATTTTTACCGACATCGTTGCGTGGTTCATCATCGTAGCCTGCGCCGCGACGCTCTACGTCCACGGCTACCGCAACATTTCGGATGCAAAAGACGCAGCCCAAGCCCTCCGCCCCCTAGCGGGAGACTTTGCGTATATCCTTTTTGCTGTGGGGTTGTTCAATGCCTCGCTGTTTGCGGCTTCGATTTTGCCGCTTTCCACGGCCTATACGGTTTGCGAGGGGTTGGGATTCGAATCGGGCGTGGGGAAGAAATTCTCTGAGGCGCCGGTATTTTATTGGCTGTACACGGTTTTGATTGCGGCCGGCGCGGGCGTTATCCTGTTCCCCAACCTGCCGCTGGTGAAGATTTCGATTCTTTCCCAGGTCGTGAATGGCGTGGCAGTGCCGCCTGTGCTGATTTTCATGCTGCTGCTGGTGAACAAGAAAGAGTTGATGGGCGAGTATGTGAACTCGCGCATCTATAACTGGACGGCGTGGGCGACGACCATCATCATGACTGGGCTCAGCATCGCCTGGTTTTGGACCTTGAGATCTGGACAGTGAATAGGGGGAATAAACCTATTGGCTGGTAGTTTTTGGACTACTTTTTTGCCTGTAAGTGTGTAAGAATCCGCTTTGGTGGTGGGTTATGCGCCGTCCAGTCCTCCCGATGACCGTGGGATTCCTGCTTCTGGTTGGGGTTTTGGCGGTCGCACAGGACCAGTCACCTACGAACTCCACTGCGTCAACGGCTGCGGATACCTCGGCGACCACCGCTTCAGCTCCGTCCACCCCGGCTGCGGCTACTCCGAGTACGGTTGCCTCGAGTGAGCCTGCCCCAACGCCGCCCGCCTCGACGTCGCCCGCCCCAGCGGCGGTTGCTTCGACAACCGAGCCCCTGCCCAAAGCGGCTAAGACCTATCACGATGGAAGCCTTCGCGATATCGATGCGATCGGCAACCGCAAGGTAGGATGCGATCGCGGGATAGGCAACTGGTATAGCCTCGAAAAGCAAATCGAAATGGGCCGGGGCTATGCCCAACAGGTGGAGTCGACCACCAAACTGGTGACCGATCCGGAGATAACGGAGTACGTCAACCGAATTGGTCAGAACCTGGTGAGGAACTCCGACGCCCAGGTACCTTTCACGATCAAGGTAGTGGACACCGACGACATCAACGCTTTCGCGCTGCCCGGAGGGTTTTTCTATGTGGATTCCGGACTGATTTTGGCGGCTGACAACGAAGCTGAGTTGGCCGGCGTGATGGCGCACGAAATCGCTCACGTCGCGGCTTGCCATCTGGCTCGGGAAAACACGCGCGGGCAATTGATGCAATTGGCCTCCATCCCGCTGATCTTTGTTGGCGGCGGTATCGGCTATGCGGCCCAGAGCCTGGCCAGCATTGCGATCCCCATGGGTTTTCTGAGATTCGCGCGCAGCTTCGAATCAGAGGCCGACTTTCTCGGCGTCGAGTACCTGTACCGTGCGGGCTACGACCCGCAGGCCCTGACCTCATTTTTCGAAAAGATCAAGGCCATGGAGAAGCACAAACCGGGGACGCTGGCCAAGACTTTCGAGACTCATCCGCAAACCCCGGACCGCATTGCGAAAACCCAGCAGGAGATCAGTACGCTGCTGCCCCCGCAGCCGATGTACAAGCTGGATACTTCGGAGTTTCAGGATGTAAAGACGAGACTCGCGCAAATCGAGAACCGGCACAAAGTCGATAACGGTCACGATGGCGGTCCTACGCTGCGACGTGCCACTTCCACGAGCACGACGACTGACACCACCAGCAGCAGTGACGGTGACGAGCACCCCACGCTTAAACGCCGGGATACTACTTCGCAGCAGGATTAGCTGTGGAGTTTTGCGAAGTGTGCGTGAGTCTGGAAATCATCGCAGCCTAAAACACGACTCTCCATCCCTTTACGATCGCCATTGGAGACTTCCGTGGTGGAAAGGTGCAAGCTTCGCGGCGTACTCACGCGAGAAACACAGACTATGCTCGGCGGAGGCTACAAGGGGAGGTAACGTGCGCGTAGCCAAGCAGCCGAATTATCCTCTCCCCGGCGTGCACGGTCAATGCTATGTTTCGCAGGTGACGCTACCTGCGATGGCTCGAGATATTCGTCCTACCTCGTCGCCTTAATCCTGACAGAGCCTAAATTCCCGTGAGACCCGGTCTTGATTAACTCAGTGTCATTTAGGTCGAAGGGCGGCCAGCTCGCGCCTGATCTCCTCCAGCCTGACGATTCTCCTTTCGTTGTCGGCTCGGTCCCGATGCCCGGGATGCTTGCCCTTGGAGCGATAGATCCTGTTTTCCTCTTCAATGCGCTCAATCTCCCGTCGTAACTCGGCAATCCGTTGGCCCTTGGGAACATCCATGACAATCAACTCTTGAGAAATAGTCGAGACGGAGTGCTCAATTCGTCGTTTCCTCGCGGTCACGTGCTTCGTACCAGAGACTCAGCGGCAAGGCACGCGGTAGCCATCCAGCGCGAGATGCTTCTTCATGGAATTAAAGTTGAGGGAATTTGCCTCTGCGCAGAACTTGCTCGTAGGCAAAGAGTACTCGACTTCAAACACGGCCTTGTCTGCCTTGACGAAAGGTAGTAGTTTGCCGCACTCGGTGTACTGGAAACACTGCTCATCCAGTGCCCAGTCGAACAAAGGCAGCAAATCCGTAATCTGGTCGAGATCGTTTTTCAGGCCGACCGAAAGCCCGTGAGCGTGGGCTGCCTTCGCAACGAATGTGTTGTAGGCGATCTGGTCCTGGTAATTGAGAGGGAAGCCGGTATCGTTGGCATAGCCGTCCACGTTATCCGGTTCCATCGCGTCGAAGCCCTTGGCCTGGCAGAGGTCCATCCGCGCTTGCATGATTGGGCCGAGAATGTCGAGGCGACGAATGTCCAGCCACCTTTCTCCCGGCCAGCCATTGTGCTTGCCCAATACACACTTGGGAAACTTCTTGGCATCGGGACGCCAGTTCTCCCATGTGCCCATATCGATGTAGCACACCACCCTGCGTCCCTTATTGCGCAGCGAGGAGACCACGCTGGCGTCATTGTCGAACATATCAATGTCATACATCTGCGCCTTCACTTTCTCATCGACAGGAGTGGTGAGCTGCCATTGCCAATTCATGTTCAGGGGCGGATGCCAGATGGTTGGCCGATGTGATGAAAGTCGCGGCGGAGGATGACCGTGGGGCCGGATTTCTTGTGCGCGACAAAGCAGAGGGAATAGCAAAAGGGAAGAAATTACGAGAAGGTGTCCGGAAGGTCGGTTCATAAACACCTCCGTCAGGCGACACCATTGTCCTCTCTACCCGAGGCGGCAGTCAATGCGGAACGTCCGCAAGATCCGCAAGAACAATAATGAGCGAGCAAGGAGTACAGGGAAAACTGTAGGGGCGTTATCCGTTCGGAGCTCTGGTTGGAGGGATTGAAAAAATAATTTGGCACTGCATTCGGAACGCGTAAACCCAGGGTGCGTTTTCCTGTATGTTTTCAAAGAACACGCGGCAACTCTCTGAACGTGTTCGCGAGGAGAACACGGCAAGTTGTACAAGGCAAGCGGCGCTACGAGCGGCTTTCGAATCCCATTCAGAGGCCGTGCAAATTGTCGCCGGTGAGGACAAAGATTTACAAAAATATGCGCATCACTTGCCCCTTCGATCCTTCCCAAGGTGTACGTTCAAAATACAAAAGACGGAGGAGAACACATGCCAATGCAAACTCAAGATCAAGCCACCCTCAATGCAAAACTTGTTCACTTCACCAAACAAAACTCACCCGATGAGCCGGTGCAGGTTGCCTTCGCGGTCACCGATGATCAAGGAAAGGAAGAGATCATCACCGGCGAGGTTCCCTATAGCTATGACCTTTTCCATCTCTTTCAGGAAAATGGGTGGCTGAACATTCGACGAGGGGTTGCCTCGATTCGCGAGAGCCGCTCGCCACGTCGAGCGATGTCAGCATAGTCGGTAAGTGAGTCATTGCGCTGGAACCCCGGTAAACACAGGGGTCCAGCGCCTTGCCTGCTGTTGCCCGTGAGCAGGTCTGGTCATTAGATTTCGAACAAATACCAAAAAACTGGAGGCGAGAGATGATGTATGACGTTCAAGTTGCCATTGGCGATATCTGCCGAGATCCAACCGGCTTGCGAGTGAAAGTAGAAGATGTGGACATATACGATTACGTTCACTTTTCGGTGATCGAAGCCAGCGAATTCCAAGAGGATGAGGCGGAATCGGGAGAAATGTCATGTGTAGCTTTCGTGCATCGCTTCACGAAGCTAGGGAACGCGTTTGCCAGGAGAAAAGCCGCTTAGGGTGACTTCGATTTGTCACGAGCGGGTTCAGAAGTAGAACTTCATCGCAAACTGTATGAAGCGCGGATCGCGCGCGCCTTGCGGAAACCCAAATTGCGGAGTCCCGAATTCAAGCGGCTGCGGTTCTTCTCCGATCAGGCCCACCGGCTCGAATACCGGGTTCACATGGTTCCAGATGTTGAAGAACTCTGAGCGAAACTCCAGGCGCATCTGCTCGCGAATCGGGAACATCTTGAAGACGGAGAAATCCCAGTTCTGAAGTCCGGGACCGCGAACGATATTGCGTCCCGCATTGCCGAAGGTGAAGGGGGATTGTGTTGTCCACGAAGGCGCAGGTGTTGAAGATCGTTCCTGGGATGCAAGGTTTTCCTTTCTGATCGCCGACCGGGTTCGGCCGCACCTCATAAAATCCAACTCCCCCGCCGCCGTCGCTGCTGGAGACATTGGTGAGCGAATCGGTAATCGTGAACCAATTGCCCGTCTGCGCGCTTACGATACCGGAGACTTGCCAGTTTCCTATGACTTGGTTAAGCACGCCGGTCGCGCCTCCGCCAAACTTCTTGCCGTTGCCAAAAGGAAGTTGGTAGATGTAGCTAAACACGAAGCGATGCCGTACATCGAAGTCGGAGTTGCCGTATTCGAGATAGGGATATCTCTGATCGCGAAAATCGCCGTTATTGAGCGATCCCAGGTTCGCACTGGAAGCGTCATCCATGGCGTGCGCGTACGTGTAGGAGGCCTGAAACTGCAGGCCATGGGGAAAGTTCTTTTGCCAGCTCACTTGCAAGGAATTGTAGTTTGAGTAACCGTCGGAGCGCAGTTGGTTGATGGCGGTGTCGAATACTCCATTGCAGTTCGGCGGAAACACCGAATTGTCGCAAACCTTGGCCGGCCGGCGTGGGGCGGTCGGGCAATTGCCCGGCGCGTTCGGCGGAGTGTCGCAAAACACCGAATCCGGTACAGCCTGATTGCCGTTGTAATAGTTATACAGGTTGTTTCCGTGCGATCCGGCATAGGAGATATCGAGCACGCTCTGGGCCGGAAGTTCGTATTGGAATCCGAAATGCCATTGCTGCGTGGACGGTGTCCGGAGGTTCGGACTGACGGCGAAAAGCAACGGAGTATTCGGATCAGTAAGAGCATTCAACGGGAAGCCTCGAAAGAGCGCGTTGAGGCCGGGAATCGAACAATCTCCAGTCGCGCCCAGAGCCGGATTCGCCGACGACAGGAAACATGGAACCGAGAACGACTGAGTTACAAAGAACGGAGGATTGAACCCGGGGCTGGGATTCGAATACGGTCCATTTTCGTCGCCGCCGTAGAAAATGCCATATCCCGCGCGCATCACCAGTTTGTTGGTAATTTGGTAAGCAATGCCGAGGCGCGGCACGAAGTTGGTCAGGTCGGGCGGAATCAAGCCACTGGATGCGGTTCTTCGAATCGGGATATTAGCGGCAAGAAACGGCGTGAGGGTCGCTGTCTGCCCGGCGGGAACGATCAGCGAGGCGGTAGAGAAATCGAAGTTCGCCTGCTCATTGCCCCTGGCCTTCACCGTGGTGAATAAGTCGTAGCGCAATCCCAGGTTCAGCGTCATCCGCGGCGTCGCTCGGATATCGTCCTCCGCATAGAAGCCATAGACGGGGCGGTGGTAATCAACCGTGTGCAGGCTGGTGATCTCGCCAGAGTCAGGAACGCCTAACAAGAAAGTAGCGTAAGCCTCGCCACCGGAGGTCGGCGACGCCGGATTGTCTGTGAAGTCGCTTCCAAAACCGAGTGTCCCGCGGGGCGCGGCAGGTTCGAACAAAGTGAACTCTTGGTGCCGTATTTCCGCGCCGAACTTGAAAGAATGCCGCCCGTGAACCAGTGTGACGTTGTCCGTCAGGATGTAGGTGTTCTGCTTCTCAATCGCGGGAAGATAGCTGGCGCTTCCCAAAGTCGCCGTGCCATCGTTGATGCTGATCTGCGGCAACCCGCCAATATTTGGCCCGAAGGGAATTCCCGGAAATCCGAGGTTCGCGGAGACGTTCGTGTTGTAATTCAGTTGGAAGCGATGGGTGTTGATGCGGTTGTAGCCCAGCCGAAACTCGTTGACCAGGTTGGGCGAAAAGACGTGTGTCTCGCTCACGGCGATGGCGCGAAAGAAATCGTTCTCATAGCCATCAGAAAACGCGCCGCCGTCGAGCTCGTTCTGAAACGGCGACGGCGTAAAGCTGGGCTGATCCTCATAGCTGAAGGTTCCGAACAGATTATCTCGATCAGTGATCTTCTGGTCGATGCGAACGTCGGCGTTGTTCCGGCTATAGGTTTTCTTCGGCTCCGCGAGAAAGTTGGAGCCATTGATGTTGACGTTCGGCGCGGGAAAGAGGGCAGAGAGCCGCGCCGCCAATGGGTCGATTAAACCTTTAGGGAAAATATTGGTGGGATTTCCGGATCCATCGACACCGATGGGCACGCCGCAATACCCGCTCGGGTTCACATTGGACGCTTTCGTAATCGCGAATTGAAGATCTCGCCGTAATACGTTGGGTGACCGCTGCAATCGTATGCCGTGGTCCCCGTCAGGACGTTTCCGTTCATATCCACCTGCGGCGCGACCATCGCGGTAAGAAAAGAAGAGAAATCGCCGCCGATCTCAGCCGGCGTTGGGATGGCTGAGAGTTGGGGCAGCGCCTGCACTACCCGGAAGCCTTCGTAATCCACGAAAAAGAAGGTCCGATCCTTGATGATGGGGCCGCCGAAGGTAGCTCCGAATTGATTTTGATGGTAGGGCTGCTTGCCGAACGCGTCGAAGGCATTGCGCGCGTCCAGAACATCATTGCGGAAAAATTCGTAGACGTCACCATGAAAACTATTGGTGCCGGACTTGAGCACCGCATTGAGGATGGCGCCATTGCCGCGGCCGAATTCTGCGCTGTAAGCGTTGGTTTGAACTTTGAATTCCTGAATTGCATCGATCGAGGGTTGAATGACGTAGGCTTGACCGGTGAGAACGTCCCCCAGATTTGAATTGTTGTCGATGCCGTCGAGGAGGTAGTTGTTCTGCAGAGAACGCGCACCGTTCGAGCTGAAACCGTAACTGGTCTCGACCCGAGACCCCGGTTCGCTGGGGGAGATTCCAGCCCCGAGAAGCGCAAGCTGCGCATAGTTGCGTCCGTTTAGAGGAAGCGTCTCTGCCGTGCGTTTGTCCACCAGATGCCCCAGATCGGAAGTTTCCGTTTCCAGTAGTGGAGCCTGGGTGGTGACGCTGATGACTTCCTGAATACTGCCAACCGAGAGAACTATGTCCACCGAAGGCCGTGAATCGACGTTTACGATGATGGGACCAGCGACCGTCTTCTTGAATCCAGTTTTTTCCACCGTCAGCTGATAGCGACCAATTTTGAGAGGGGTGACGACGAATTCACCTTGTGCGTTCGTGGTGGTGACGAGTTCTGTTCCACGTTCGGTGTCGGTAATCCTAACCTTTGCTCCGGCCACAACCGCCCCACTTGGGTCTTTCGCCACGCCGGCGAGACCGCCGGTGTCTTTCTGGGCGATGGCACCACCGCAGGCGAAGACCAATATCCCCAATATCCAGAGGAACGATCGAAGCTGGCTGAAGTGTCCTGACCGTCGCGAAGAAGAGCAGCGCGTGAATCGGCTCATCTCAGTTTTCCTGGTCTACGGAGAAAATGGGGGGCTACTTTCGTATTATTACGATTTGATATTAATAGTTGCGATCTTGCCGGAAAGGCAATAGAAAAATTTCAGCCGCCCGGAATGTAGGGCGAGGGCAGGTTTCTCCGAACATCCTGCGGTTCCTGCGCGCAACTCTCTGCCTCGATCGACCGGGGGTTCGACAGAAATCGCCTTCGGAGTATATTACGAAAGATTGTGTTTGCTTTCGTTTTAGTCTGGTCGTATTCGATGGCTACCGGCGCTTAAGAGCTTCGAGCTCATCCAGCGTGCGCGGCCAGTCCGATCGCAACAGCCGGGACAAACTTCGATCAGCAAGGACTTTTCCGCCGGTTTGACAGCGGGCACAGTAGTGGGTTTCGTTGTCAGCATAGCGAATCCGCTGAATCTTTTCGCCACACCTCGGGCACGATTCGCCATAGCGTCCGTGCACCGCCATGTCCTTGCGAAAGGCAGTTACCTTTTCCGGAAAGCCAGTCTCCGCTTCTACGCGCAGCCGGTTTATCCAGAGCTGCAGAGTCTCTTGGGTCGCAGCGAACAGCCGTTCCCATTCATCCGGTTTCAGCTTTTGGGTTAGCGCGATAGGAGACAATTGGGCAGCGTGCAAGATCTCGTCCGAATACGCATTGCCAACGCCGCTCAATATGCGAGGATCGGTAAGAGCCCGTTTGAGGGTGCGGTTTTCGGCGGTCAGCGCGTCACGAAACGAGCCCAGATTGCTGCTCAAGACGTCGATTCCTCCGGGGTCCATTGCCTGCAAACCCACCTCGCCGCTGACGACATACAGCGATGCGCGATGCTTCGTACCAGCTTCCGTGAGCACGAGAGAGCCGTTGGGAAAATCGAAAGCCGCCAAGCTTCGGCGTCCCGCCAGCTTTGCTCCTCGCGGTCGCCAGTGCAGGCGGCCGGCGATCATCAAATGCAGGACCAGCCAGAGATCGCCTTCTACACCAATCGCAATCCGCTTGCCGATCCGCCGCAGTTCGCGGACGATGCGGCCTTCGACATCTGTAAGCGGTGGTTGTGCGGTACGAAGCAGAAAGGGGCTCGCCAACCGGATTTGCTCGATCGGCTGTGCAAGGATCCGTGGCTCAAGCGCACTGACGTAGGCGGCGATATCCGGCAGTTCCGGCATGTTAAGTAGCTTGCAGGACGCAACGGCATTTTTCAACCGTACAATTTAAGATAGATCATGGCTGGCGTTCGGATCGACAAATGGTTGTGGGCTGCCAGATTTTTCAAGACGCGCAGCTTGGCTGCGCGAGCCTGTGAACTTGGCAGGATCCAGTCGAACGGGCAATTCGCCAAGGCTGCGCGCGAGGTTCATATTGGCGACAGGTTGCAAGTGACCAACGACGGCGGTGCCTTTCAGGTGGAAGTTTTGATTCTCAGCGAAGTGCGCGGCCCCGCCCCGGTGGCACAAACTCTCTACCGCGAGACAGAGGCGAGCCGAGAGCTGCGCCTCAAGGTGGCAGCGGAGCGTAAGGCGATGAGGCAATTCGAAGAGTTGCCCGCGGGCAGGCCATCGAAGCGCGATCTCCGCAAAATCATCCAGTTCCGAGGAAGGTAAATTCAGCAGCCGATCAAAGCATAGCGACTCGCCGTTGCACCAGCAGAAAGTAAAGAGCCACCAGAATCAGTAGCAATCCGTTCACGCCCAACACCACCGGGGCCGTAAACATGGGAACGAGCCATCCCGACAAAAGGTTTCCCATGGGCATGCCCCCGCGGAATGCGCAGTTGTATACGCTCATCACTCGCCCGCGCATTTCGTTGGTGGTGATCAACTGCACCAGGGAAGTCACCGTGGCAAAGACAGCCATCATCGAAGCGCCCACGAGCACCAGCATGGCGTAGCTCAAGGGCAACGACTTCGAAAGGGAAAACCCTGAAATCCCCACTCCCAGGCAAATGAGCACGCTCAGGGCGAACCGCCCTTTGTGCCGTATGTTACCCCGCTCCGCGACCATCAGCGAGCCGCAGATCGAACCGAGTCCCATCAGCGAAAGCAGGTTGCCGTAGGTTTCCGGGCCGCGATGAAAGATGTCTTTGACGAACACAGGCATATAGGTCCGCATGGGCATGCTCAGCGCAGTCATGCAGAACGCCAGCACGACAAGCGCCTCCATGGAGTTCTGCTTGCGAAGGAATTTGATGCCCTCCTTCAGGCTGCTGAACATCGACTCGGTGGTACTCGCCGGAAGAAATCGGGTGGTAATGATGGAAAGCGAAATGATCGGAGCTAGGAAGGAAATCGCATTTAACCCAAAGCACCAGTTCTCACCCAACTTTGCCAAAGCCTGACCGGCGAGCGCGGGTCCAATCGTTACCGCCATATTGAATTGGATCGAATTCAGCGCAATGGCGTTCGGCATGTCCTCTCGGTCGACCAGGGTTGGAATCAGCGCCTGGTACGCCGGTCCGCCAAAAGCCTGGGCCAAGCCGGAGACGAACGAAAGACAGACGATATGCCACACATGTACAACTCCGGCCGCCACCAGGATGGTTAGCAACGCTGCGCTCCCCATCTGCATGTACTGAGAGACGAGCAGAATCTTCCTGCGCTCGATGCGGTCGGCCACTACGCCGCCGATCAGCGAGAACAGGAAAATGGGAATGCCGCCGAGAAACTGGTCCAGAGCGAGCAAGAACGCCGAATGGCTTAGGCGATAGATGAGCCAGCCCTGTGCCACGATCTGCATCCAGGTGCCAATGCTGGATGTACAGGCGCCGAACCACATGAGCCGGAAATCTCGATATTGAAAAGCCTTAAATACCCTGCGAAAAGTTGACGTGTCCATGTGCTCCGCGTGTCTTTAGTGTCCGCAGTCTATCTTCGCATGGGCACTCATCTTCTGCTTTCTCTTCGGAGGCACACAGGTTGGCTCGGAGCTTCGTTGGCTATTCCGGATGCGGCCATACGTAATTCCTGACGACCGTGCTCGAATCCCAAGCGCGCCGACAATTGACCTCGACTGTCGCTTGTATTGCTGACTACTGTTGGTTGGCCGACCATCTTTGGAGAGTGCACGATGGCGGAAAAAAACTGGGTTACAGCTACTCCTCTTTGTTTTGGTGCAGTTGCTGCGCCAAATAGTTCTCGCTACCCATCTCACCGATGGCGTGGAGTTGGCCTTCCAGCCAGCCCCAGGGTAAGCTCGCCACTTCAATCCATTCCGCTCTGAACTCAACACTCTGGGATCGGGTCACTGGCCGGTCTATTCCATAGCTGCACGGCTACACTTCTTAGCGTCGTACCGGTTGATCTTCATCCAAAAATTCCGAATAATATGGGGGCACTGGTGGCGGACGCATTGATTTCTCCGAGAAGTCGGAGCTGAGCTCGCGATCAAGCTTTGGATTTATTCATGGGGCGTGCGCTGGGTAGAACAATTTCAGAGCGCTTAATGCTGGCGGCAGCTTTTGTGTTTGCCACGCGCTTTCTCGCGGCTCAGGAAGCCGCTCCCGTTCCGCCGCTGCTTACCGTCGAGCAAGCCGTTCAGATCGCTATCGCGAACAACGTCTCGCTGAAAATCGCCAACCTGGATGTGGACAAATCGAAGTGGCAAGTTGCAGCGGCGAAAACGAGGCGGTTACCCGCGATCAGTACGTATCTGTTCGCGTCCGGCAACCTGAATTCACCCACCTTCAACTTCAGCCAAGGCATTTTCGGGAGGATCAACGGCCTGCCGAACCCGGCCCAGAACATAAAGATAGACCTGTCGCAAGGTGTCAGCGGATTTGCGAATGCACAGGTAGCGCAACCGATCAGCCAGTTGTACAAAATCCATCTGGCGATCCAGGAGAAACAGCTGTCCTCCGATCTGGCAAGCCAGCAGTTCCGGGGAAAGAAGCAATCCGTGGTCGCCGATGTGAAGCAGGCTTACTACGCCGTGCTGCAGACGGAAAGTGCTCTCAAATCGACCGAAGCCACGGTCAAACAGTACGAAGAGACCGACCGCGTCGCGACGCAGTACATCGCGCAAGAAGCTGTGCTGCAGTCCGAAAGTCTGGACGTAAAAGCGAAGCTGGCCGAGGCCCGGTACCAGGTCGTCGAATTACAGAACAATCTTCAGACACAGAAAGAGCAACTGAATTACCTGCTGGGGAGAGATCTGGAAACTGACTTTACCGCTGAAGAAGTGCCGCCCATTTCGTCGAAAGAAACCGATCTGCAGCTCGCGCAGCAGACGGCGCTGGCCCAGCGGCCCGAGATCAAAGAAGCCGAGATTAACGTGCAGCGGGCGGACGTGGATCGAAAGCTGGCGAAGTCGCAATACATTCCCGACGTCGGCGTAGCTTTCCACTATTCCAGTCCGCTGAATACGGAAATCCTCCCCAAGAACATTGCCTCGGCGGGGGTAGAAATGAGCTGGGAGCCGTTCGATTGGGGGCGCCGGAAGGACGATGTTAATGAGAAAACGATCACGCTGGAGCAGAGCCAGTATCAGTTGAAGGATGCACATTCCCAAGTTCTGCTGGACGTGAATAATCATTTCCGAAAGCTGGACCAGGGCCGCCAGTTGCTATCGGTCGCCCAGGCAGCGCAAGCTGCCGCAAACGAGAAATTACGTGAGGTGAATGACAAGTTCCGGCAGAGCAGCGTATTGCTGCGGGACGTTCTGCAGCAGCAAGCGGCGGTAGCCAACGCGAACCATGATTACGAGCAGGCCCTGTTGGCCTTTTGGACCGCCAAGGCCGAGTTTGAAAAAGCGCTAGGGGAAGAGTGAGATCATGGAGCACAACTATAGTGCACTGTTTCGAGTGCTGACAGGAGCCGTGAGCCTAGGACTTTCGGCATGCAACCAGGCGAATCCGCAGCCAAAGCCGCTTATCCCGGTGCGCACGGCACAGGTGGGAAGCATTGACGTCGGCAATGCACTGAAGTATTCGGCCAGCATCGCCCCTTACACGCAAGTGGATCTGGCTTTTAAGTCCAATGGGTACGTGGAAAGCGTTCTACAGGTGCCCAGCGCGAGCGGTGGACAGCGCAATGTGGATCAGGGCGACTGGGTCAAGAAGGGCACAGTGCTCGTAGTGGTGAGCCGGCAAGACTACCTCGACAAGGTACAGCAAGCTGACGCGCAACTCTCGCGAGCCCAAGCTGAGTATGTTAAAGACAAGCTAAGTTTTGATCGTACGTCGACGCTGTACTCCAGTCAGAGCGCAACCAAGCCTGAACTGGACTCCGCGCAGGCGCAACTGGACAGCGCGACCGCCGCGGTTTCGGCCGCCAAAGCCCAGGTGAGCGAGGCTCATATCGCACTTGATTACTGTTCTCTGGCAGCGCCCTTCGATGGCTGGATCGTGAAACGCAGTGTGGACGTGGGTAGCCTGGTCGGCCCGCTGACTAACGGGTTCTCGATAGCGGACACGCAAACTGTGAAAGCGGTCTTCGGCGTCCCCGACATCTACATCAGCCGGGCGAGGATTGGACAGCGCCTGGCGATCACGACCGATGCGGCACAGGGGGACTTCGAGGGCAGGGTCACCACCATCTCTCCGGCTGCCGATCCCAAGAGCCGAGTGTTTTCCGTGGATGTCTCCATTCAAAATCCCCATAACCTCTTGAAATCTGGAATGATCGCGACGCTCTCGATAGGAGGGAAGGAACTTGTGCGAGCCGTAACCGCGATTCCGATTGGCTCAGTAGTGCGAGATCCTCAGCGCCAGAACGGATTTGCAGTCATGGTTGCCGAGGGGCAGGGAAACGTAGTGACTGCCCGGCTGCGGTCCGTGCAACTGGGGGACGCGGACGGGAACATGATCGCTGTGACCGGCGGACTCAACCATGGCGAGAATGTCATCACTACGGGGGCGAGCATTGTGAAAGACGGAGATCAGGTGCAGATTATTCCCTGATTTTTCGAACCTTCGAAGTTATTTCACGGACCTGTTTGTACCTTTATGACGCATAGGTCGGAAGCGGACATTGTCGCCAACGTGCATAACACTGCCCGCTTCTTCACGGAGCATCGGCAGGTCGCGTTCATCCTTCTTCTTGGGGTATTTGCCTGGGGCTGGTACGGGTACCACCACATGCCCAAGCGCAAAGATCCTAGTATTCCGATCCGCGTGGCAGTGGCCTCAACGCAATGGCCGGGAGCGACGGCGCAGGAGGTCGAACAGCAGATCACGCGGCAGGTCGAGCAAACCATGGCGCAGAACGCGTTCGTGCGAGCGCCGACGCCGTCGGACTTTGGCATTCGATCTATCAGTTTTCCGGGTTTGTCCATGGTGTACGTACAGATGGACGATGCCGTGACGGACACCAAGAAGCAGTTCAGCGACATCAACCTCAAGCTGAATAACCTGAACAATAAGCTTCCGCAGGGCGCCGGGCCCATCCAGTTCAACAGCGACTTCGGCGACACTGCGGCTCTCATGCTGACGGTTGCCAGCCCGCCGGCGAGCGGTGTGGAGATTGCTCTGCGTGCCAAGGCCGTTCGTCAAGCGCTTGAGCGGACGCGGAGCGAAGAGCCGCACAATGCTCCCCAGCCACGAGTCAGCGTGGTTAGCGCATTTCCTCAGTCGGTGGCTCCGGAACTGGTGCGTCAGTCGTTCGAGTCCATTCTGAAAGCCGCCGTGGAGACGCATGCAATCAGCGATCCGCACTTCTTTCAGGGAACTGGATTCGTGGGAGCGGATGTCAGCTCCCAGTTTGACGACATCCAATTACGTGCGATCGCCGACCGCTTTCTGGCCGATAAACTGCACCGCTCTGAAATTCATCCCGATGCCTGGCCCGCCATTTTCATTCGCGGTACGCAGGGAACTCAGGCGGCGCTGGCGGCGGCCGCCGGCGACAAGTATTCCTATCGCGATCTGGATGACTTCACCGATCTCATCGGCCGCACCCTGCAAGGTGCACCCCAGGTGGCGAAGGTCGATCGAAAGGGAGTTCTTCCCGAGCAGATATATCTCGACTATTCCCAGGAACGTCTCGCGCAATATGGGATGAAGCCTTCCAATCTCAAGGACATCCTCGAAGCGCGGAACTCGACTATCCCCGGGGGTGCGTTAGAGGTCGGTTCGAAAAGCATTCAAATCGATCCCTCGGGCAAGTTCGAGAATGCGCAGCAGATCGGCGACGTCATCATCGGAGTTTCTACATCAGCGGCGAACAGCCCAGTGTATCTGCGGGATTTGGTGGACATCTCTCGCGGTTACCAGAGCCCGCCCCGCTACCTGAATTATCTGACTTGGAAGGATAACGATGGTCGTTGGCACCGGAGCCGCGCGGTCACGGTTGCCGTACAAATGAAAGACGGTCAACAGATCGAACTGTTCGGCAAAAGCGTGGATGAAAAGCTCGCGGCCGTTCGGCGTTACTTGCCCGATGACCTGGTCATCGTAAGAACTTCAGACCAACCCTTGCAGGTCAAGGAAAATATCGACCTGTTCATGGATGCGCTGTACGAAGCCATCTTTCTGGTGGTAATCGTGTCGCTCATCGGGTTTTGGGAATGGCGCTCGGCCGTACTCATGGCGATTTCCATTCCCATCACGCTGGCGATGACCTTCGGGATGATGTATCTGTTGGGGATCGACATTCAGCAAGTTTCTGTCGCGACCTTAATCATTGCTCTGGGATTGCTGGTGGACGATCCCGTGGTTGCTGGCGATTCCATCAAGCGCATGCTCGGCGAGGGCCATCCCAACATCATTGCGGCGTGGCTGGGGCCCACCAAGCTGGCGACGGCGATCCTGTATTCCACGGTGACAAACATCGTGGCCTATCTGCCATTCCTTCTGCTCACTGGATCAACCGGCGAGTTTCTTTACAGCCTGCCTATCGTGATGACCTGTTCCCTAGTGGCTTCGCGGCTGGCATCCATGACCTTCGTTCCGTATCTCGGGTATTACCTAATGAAGCCGGAGAACAAAATGGAGCGGCCGATGAGTGAGCGGCGGGAGGAGGGATTCACCGGTTACTACGCTCGGGCCTGCCGCTATTCGATGGAACACCGCTGGAAGTTCTTTATCGGGTCATTGGCGTTTCTGGCGGTTGGCTTTTTTATTTTCGCTCAACTCAACACGGCGTTCTTCCCGGAAGACGTTCAGTACTGGTCCTACATCGATGTGTGGTTGCCCAACGATAGTAATCTGGATGCCACCAATCAAACGGCGCTGCAGGCAGAGCAAATCATTCGCGAGCAGGCCGACAAATACGGTCGTGAGCACCCCGGGAAACATGGCAAACCCGGACAGGTGTTGCGGTACGTGACCACTTTCGTTGGAGGCGGTGGGCCACGATTCTGGTTTTCTGCTTCGCCACAGGCACAGCAGCTCAATTACGCTCAGGTTCTGATTGAGGTTACAGATAAAGAAATCACGCCGGACTTCATCAAGCAGTTGCAACCGGCTCTTAGTTCTGCGGTCCCCGGCGCGCGGCTGGATGCGCGTCAACTGCTGACCAATCCGATCGACTACCCCATCGAAATTCGCCTGTCGAGTACTGCCGACGTGAGCGCATCGTCGGAAACAGCAGATAACCAGACGTTGCAAGACCTCGCTGGCGAGGTGGAAGACATATTTCGCGCGATTCCGATTGCGGAACGAACTCGAAACGAGTGGGGCGACCCCAATGCCCAGATCGCGTTAACTGTGGACCCGGACCGCGCCAACCTCGCGGGAGTAACCAACTCCGACGTGGCTCTTTCGTCTACTTCCGGGATCAGCGGCATGACTGTGACCACACTCGAAGAAGGGCAGAAGCAGATTCCCGTAGTTGCCCGTCTGCGTATGGACGAGCGCGCACAGCTCTCCGACGTTCAAAACCTGTACGTTTACGCTTCTCAAGATCAGACCAAAATCCCCCTCGTGCAGGTCTCGAACGTGGAGCATGAACTGGTAAACGGTCGCATCATTCGCATGGATCACTTCCGCACGATATGCGTGCGAAGCTTCCCGTCCGCCGGCCATTTGAGCTCCGAAGTCTTTAAGGACGCAATGCCCAAGCTAAAGGAATTTGAACAATCGCTTCCACCGGGATTCAAAATGCAGATCGGCGGCGAGTATTACAAAACAAAAACCGGGTTCCAGAATTTGGCGGGGGTCATGCTGATCTCGATCGTTGCCATTTATCTTGCTCTGGTCTTCCAGTTCAACAATGGCATCAAGCCACTTCTCGTGCTGGCGGCTGCTCCTTACGGGATGGTAGGAGCGTTCGCGGCGTTGTGGGTCATGCACGAGCCCTTCGGCTTCATGGCATTTCTGGGCGTTGCCAGTCTGGTGGGCGTGATCGTCAGTCACTCGATCGTACTATTCGACTTCATCGAGGAGCGCCACATCGAGGGTGACGACTTTGAGAACGCCGTCATTGACGCCGGAATCCTCCGTCTTCGTCCTGTTCTGATTACTGTCTTCGCCACTGTGCTAGCCCTCCTCCCGCTCGCTCTGCATGGAGGCCCGCTGTGGAAACCCCTCTGCTACGCGCAGATTGGCGGTCTGCTGCTCGCGACCCTGATCACCAAGCTGCAGGTTCCGGTGATGTATGCGATCTTCGTGCTGGATCTTAAGATCTTGAAGTGGGAGACCAAGCCAAGTGAGGGTGCTCCCGCTGGCAGTTGATCGTCGCTTGAGAATCCAGAGCCAAAGCCGAAATCAACCACAGGAGGCAATATGTATCGGTTCGCAGATCGTATGATATGAGGACCACACTGCTCACAGCGCTCGGATTTGCCGTGTGTTCGCTGCTTTCGTTTGCGTCCGCCCAATCTGAAGCTCAGGGCGGTCGGGCACGGAGAAATCGGCATCTTCCTCACAAGCCGGATCAGTTCTGCAAGCCTATGACCAGGCGCTTGACGAAGTGGCCGAGCGCGCCATGCTTTCGGTGGTCGAGATCAAAGTCAGTGGTTATGGGCCGCGCGAGGACGATACCAGCAGCCAGGTGATCGAGAGACAACGGGCGATTGATTCGGGCGTGATCGTTTCTGCGGATGGATACATTATTACCAACAATCACGTGGTGGCTGGTGCACAGCGGATCCGAGTCATCCTGGCGCCTGCTACTGTGGAACTCATCACTTACCACACCAGCCTCGCCCACCGGCAACGAGCTCACGAATAGATCTTGCCTTGATCAAGATCGAGGAAAAGTCTCTTCCGTTTATTGCGCTGCCCGAGCAGTTCCGCGCGCGGCTTGGACAGACTGTGCTGGCGATCGGATCTCCCGAGGGATTGGATCACACCGTCACCAAGGGGATCGTGAGCGCGTTGGGACGACAGCCGGAACTGGACCGTCCCATGGTGTACGTACAAACTGACGCGCCC
Source organism: uncultured Acidobacteriota bacterium (assembly GCA_963838905.1). Taxonomy (GTDB): domain Bacteria; phylum Acidobacteriota; class Terriglobia; order Terriglobales; family Acidobacteriaceae; genus JABDBE01. The sequence continues at coordinate 166,864 of CAWITE010000006.1, read as the reverse complement.
ATTAACCCCGGCAACCGCAGTGGTCCTTGATCGATCGGGATGGAAGTTTGATTGGGATCAATACCTTCATCCTGAGCGCAGGTGGCGGCAGCGAAGGTCTCGGTTTCGCGATTCCGGAGCCGGCCGTCCGCTTCGTGTTTAACGAATTGCGGGAGCACGGACGGGTTCGGCAAACTTCCATTGGCGCGAACCCTCATACCATAACTCCAACACTGGCTGCCGGACTGAAGTTGCCCCAGGATTGGGGCGTCATCATCTCCGACGTGAGCCCGGGAGGGCCAGCCGACAAGGCTGGGCTAAAGCCCCGCGATACCATTGTGTCTATGGACGGCCGCCCCACGGATTCGTTGCCCAAAATTCAGCGCTTTCGTATATCTGCATCCCAGAGATGTGCCCATGCACATGGAAGTTTTGCGTGGGAACCTGACGGTGAAGCTGTCGATCGATGCAGTGGACGTTCCTGTCGGCATTGATAGCCTCGCGGACCTGGTTGATCCGCAAAACGGACTTGTGGCCGATCTGGGGATCTTTATTGTTGATCTGGAAAAACGGATCGCTTCAGTGCTTCCGGATCTTCGGTCGCCGTCGGGAGTCGTCGTAGCCGCCGTGCAGGATTACGAGCCGCCTATCTCGGCGGATCTCGCTGCGGGTGACGTGATCCGCTCCTTCAACGGACAGTCCCTCAGCACCGTAGGGGAACTCAGGAAAAATCTCAAGAAATTGAAGCCCGGTGATGCCGCTGTGCTGGAAGTGGAGCGGCAGGGTGTGGTGCGCTTCGTTGCCTTCGAGATGGAATGAGCATGCTGGTGACTTTGCTCGACTAATTTCAAGCCTCGGTTGTAGTCTCGCCCCGCGCGGGCTCGATGATCGAGACCAAGCTGCCGGTTTGCCCGGGAGTGTGCAGTCCGCACTCGGTCTTGTTGAATCCAGACCAGCGGCCGGCTCGCGCATCTTCCCCAGGCTGCACGCTCCTCGTGCAATGCGTGCAGCCAATGCTGGGATAGCCGCGGTCATGCAGAGGATTGTAGGGAAGGTCGTGGTCATGAATGTACTTCCAGACTTTTCCGGCGGTCCAATCGGCGAGCGGATTGATCTTGACCAGATGAAACTTAGCATCCCACTCTACCTTGAGTGCGCTGGATCGAGCCGGGGTCTGATCACGACGGATGCTTGTTGCCCAGGCGCGTAGCTGCGAAAGCTTCTTTCGTAGCGGCTCGACTTTTCGAAGATTGCAGCAGGCGTCCGGGTCGCGCCCCCATAGTGCCGGTCCGTGCAGGCGTTCCTGGTCATCCGGAGTGAGGTCGGACTTGAGCCTCTCCACTCTGATCCTGTAGCGCTTCTCAATTCGCTGCATAAGATCGTAAGTTTCGGGGAACAGGAAGTCGGTATCGAGCGTAAATACGCGAAACTCTGGTTGCACCCTGGCGGCGATGTCAATGAGCGCTATACCCTCAGGTCCGAAGCCTGATGCAATTTCGACGTAGCCTCCGAAGGTTACGAATGCCCAACGCAACAGATCCTCAGGGGTCCACTGCTCGACTAACTGATGAATTCTGTCTACATTCTCCTTCATGCTCCCTGCTCCTCATCTCCGAGTCCGGCGATTGAACTGCGTGAAGGTTCTGATTCTGCATGCATCGCGAGCGAAGGTTCGCTCGAAGCCCAACAGGTCCAAGCCGCTAGTTCTTGGGTCGAGAACCGAGGTTCGCCATGGCGAACGACCTCTCCGATTAGCAGCAGAGTGGGGGCCGGGAGGCGGGGAGCATCACCCAGGTTTTCCAGTGTGCTTGAAAAGACTTGTTCCTCCGATGTTGTTGCGCGCGAAATAATGGCGCATGGCGTTTCGTCCAGTAGGCCAGCACTCCGAAGCTTGCGGGCAATTTCCGAATAATGGTGGCCTGGCATATAGATAACGATGGTGGCTTCCAGAGAAACGAGAGCGCGCCAATTGGTTGGATCGGCTCCGTTGGCCGAATGTCCTGCGAGGAAAACCAAGGCGTGAGAAGATTGCCGATGGGTTAAGGGAATTTGCGCAGCCGACGCAGCCCCCAGAGCGGCCGTGATGCCCGGAACAATTTCAAACTCGATGTTTGCTCGACGCAGGGCTGCAATTTCTTCGCCGATGCGTCCAAAGATAAGCGGATCGCCGCCCTTGAGCCGCACCACCTGTAAGCCCGATGCAGCCAGCGTCACCATGAGAAAGTTGATCTCTTCCTGGCTGATGTTCTTTTTCCCGCAGCGCTTGCCAACGTTGCGGATTTGCGCGTGTGCCAGGGCGAGGTCGAGAATCTGTGGGCCAACGAGATCGTCATGCAATATGACATCCGCCTGCTTCAGCACCCGAGCCGCTTTGAGAGTGAGTAATTCGGGGTCGCCGGGTCCAGCGCCGACCAGATAAACCTTGCCGGTCATACTGCGGCACCCTTGGTGTTGGTGTTTGACTCAGCCGTGAGTGCCGCCTCGAATGCCTCGACGCTTGCCAGCGATTGCAATAGAAAGCGTTTGCGTTCCGGATCGAGATCGCTGGCGAGGACTTTTCGTCGCGTCTCACCCAGTTCCGCAACCCAATGGGCATATCCTGGTCCGAACTGGCGCTCCAGTTGTTGCCGGAGTTTCTGAGCGAGCGACGGACTCTGCCCTGAGGTTGAAATGGCAATCTGCAGATCGCCGCGCTGGACCACCGCCGGATAATAGAAGTCGCACTGCTCGGGGACATCCACCACATTGCACAGAATGCCGCGGGCTCGTGCCTCGCCAAATACGAACTCATTCAGATCACGAGTAGATGTTGCCACGACAACCAGGAAAACATAGTCCAAATCCGAAAGCACAAAACCACGCTCTTCGAGTACGATTTCGCCGTTCCGGGCCCACTCCCGCACGGCTACGCTCGCGGTGTGCGCGACCACGCGTATCTTGGCTCCGGTCGATAAGAGTCCGCGAATCTTGGCTTCGCCGACTTGTCCGGCGCCGACGACCAAGACCTGGCGCCTGTCCAGTTTCACGAACATTGGAAATAGACTCTTCACTGCAATCTCCTCTCGGTCACGACTAGCCTTCGATTCCGTGTGGCACGCGTCCCGGTGACAGATCTCGAGGCACGGGCTCGACTACATCTCCAGCCAGAAATGCGCGTAACTCTGCATCGTTGTGGCGCGCGAAAAACTGTCGCAGGTTCTCACCGCTGGAATGATCGATCAAATAGCGACGCAGGAGACGCTCAATCGCGTCCGGCACTTCGGTGGCAAGGCAGCGATACCCGACCGGCCTTGCGATCGACTGATGCAGGCCTACCGCGCCGCCCAGGCAGAAGTAATAGGCATCCAGCATGCGGTCGCCGACTTTCAATTTCTTGCCTTCGATCCCAATGTCGGCAATCCAGTGCTGGCCGCAACTGTTGGGGCATCCGGTAACGTGCAGCTTCAAGTGCTGCTCGAAACCGGGAAGCCGTTCCTCCAGTTCCTCGACCAGCCATCGCGAAAAACTCTTGGTCTCTGTGATTGCGAGCTTGCAGAACTCGGTCCCGCTGCAAGCAACGGCTCCGCGCCAGAAGGGCGATCCACCTACTCGCAATCCGATCGCATCCAGTTCTTTGGCCAGCGAATCGGCCTGCAACCGAGGCACGTTCACGACCAGGAGATTCTGCATGTTCGTGGTTCGCAATTCGCCGCTTGCGAAACGATCAGCGAGATCAGCGGCGTGGCGCATTTGCTCGGCTGTGATTCTCCCCCGCAAAACGGTTGCTCCCACGTAGCAATAGCCGGGCTGCTTCTGAGCGTGAATTCCGATGTGGTCACGATAAACGTCAGACGGCGCCTCTTCAGGCGCGGACGGATCCAAACGGAATCCGATCCGTTGCTCCAGTTCTTTCTGGAAGTCGTCAGCGGTCCAGCCGTGTCGCAGGAAGAGGAACTTGAGCCGTGCCCGCTCGCGATGTTCCCGCAATTGGCTCGACTCGCGAAAGAGTTCCGCGACGCCCTTGAGCACTGGCTCGACCTGGTTCCAGCGCACGAACGCATGCAGACGGGTCGCGAGGTGTGGTTCGGCCGAGAGACCGCCGCCCACCCGCAACGAGAAACCGATTTCTGTTTTTCCGTGGAGCGTGCGCGTGATCGCGGTCAACCCGACATCGTTGATCTCGGGATAGGCGCACCACGCTCGGCATCCGGTGATCGAGATCTTGAACTTGCGGGGCAGATTGTAAAAGTCGGGATTACCGGCGAGCATCGGCGTGGCAGCGAGCGCGAGTAGTGAGGCATCGCAGATTTCGTCGGCGTCCACGCCAGCCACCGGGCAGCCGGTGATATTGCGAGTGACATCGCCGCAAGCGCCCATGCTATTCAGGCCGCACTGCCAGAGAGCCTCGAGAATCTCCGGAAGCGCTTCAATGGTTATCCAGTGAAGCTGGATATTCTGCCGCACGGTGAGGTCGGCAATCCCACGAGCATGACGCTGGGTCAGTTCAGCGATGGTTCGCAGTTGAGAGGAATTCAGAAAGCCGTTCGGAATCCGGATGCGAAGCATAAAGCACGGCAGCGCCTTGCCCTCGCCACTCTTTCCGCCGACTACGCCAGCGCCGTCTCCTTGCGTGTAAACGCCCCACCAGCGGAAGTATGTTCCCAGCCACTCGGGCGGGATAGAAGCGAAACCCGTTCGCGCGAAGCCCCGGATTTCATCGAGTGCCTCCCACGGATTTTTCTCCCGCTTGAGGCGTTCGACTCGCTGTGCCTTAGTCTCGGGTTCAGTTTGTGCCATAAAAAGAAAAACCCACCGCCAGCTTTCTACTGGCGGTGGGTTGATAAGTGCTGGGCTAAAAACTCTCTAGGTCAGCAACCTCCCGGCGCCAGAAGACACGAATGCGCAACAACAAGTACAACAGCACATGCAGTCGAAGTTCTTCTGGTACTGGTCAAACATTATGTCGTCGATTCTAGGGGCTCGCCCCGCAACTGTCAAATTCGTGCTTGTTCAGATGCCACAGGTTAATCCTTGGGTGCAAATATTTGGGTGCAAATATTATCGCGCTGCCTGGGTGGCGACGCTACTCTGTTGCAAGGCGTTCATTTCCTTGCGCGCTATGTCCGCTCGCGGCCCGGGCGGCTCTTCCGAGAGGAAAATTTGCAATTCAGCCGCTGCATCCGTGGGACGGTTTTGATACTCGAAGACGCGGGCCGCAACGTAATGAGCCACGGTGTGTGGCCCTTGTGCGCCGGAATGCGCCCTGCGGCAATGGGCCAGGGCCTGATCGTAATGGTGGTTGAGCAGTTCGGTGTTGGCCAGCAGAACCAGCATCTGAGAATTCGTAGGGTCGATGGCAACCGCTTTATCCAGCAAAGCCTCCGCTTGGACAAGATCACGATCCGCAATCGCCATGCGCGCCAGGTTGAGGTATGCAGGAGCGAAATGATCGTTCAAACTAACGGCTTTTTGCAACGCCTCAAGGTTTCGCACCCGATCACCAAGGCGGCCGTAGACGACCCCCAAGTTGTTATAGGCTTCAGCGTAATCCGGGTAAATAGCGATCGCTTTATTCAGCCGTTCGATGGCTTTCTGCCAGTTTCCTTTGGCTACAAACTGATTGGCTTTGTCGAACTCGTTCCGTGCGCTTTTGGGAATGTTCAGATCCAGTGCCGCCACCATCGGACCGCCCGCTTCGGCAATGCCGTATTCTGCTTGTCTTGCGCGTGTGACGTTGATGTCTAGATCCTGGCGTCTGCGGGAGTCAAGGTCGAACCTCCCACTGTCTGAGTTTTCGATCCCCGCACCGGAAACGGTTACGTGGTAGCTTCCGGGCGCCAGATTGACAAAGTAGACCTCACAATCACTATTGGTTAGATCTTCGGCGATACGAGCCCCCGAAGTACTCACTAGCGAAACGGTGGCTCGAATATTGCAGGTGCGTGCGTCCCCCGGAATCACGCGAACTCTGATGCTGCCCGTCCGATCTTGCGAGCCGGGGCCGGATTGAGCATAGGTGCAAGGGATAAGGATCGAGGTCAAGAGAACCACCACACGGCGCATCATAATCGCCTCGCGGAGGGTTAGCATCGTGCGAGCTCGCAAGCAAACGGGCTGGGCGTGCATTCAACCCTTGCGCCATGGACGCATCACCTGCAGAATCGGTAGCGTGATATATCGTGTCAGGAGAAAAATTACAAATGGCCATTGGCGCGCGGAGTCTTTGTCTCACAGCACACGGTTGGACAAGATGTGTTTCAACCGGTTGTTGCCTGAGTCATGATTCGGAGGTCGGCAACCCGCGTAGTTTTGGGCTGTTGATATGAAGAGCAAAACGCTGCAACGGAAAGGGCATGGCTTGGCGCTTAAAGCAAGTTTTCCGAGAAGGATTGATAAAACGTTTTTGACTCCAGGGACTTCCCGTCGCAAAAGATGAATCTTTAGTCGGTGATCTGCCGTGACCTACGAATCACGGTATGTACTTTGATAACATTTACAATTACAGCAAGACTATCCCTTCCTTTCCCCCATGATTTCGCGGTTTAATCTAAAGTGACATCTTAGATATCGTGAACGAACTTGAAAAATCACGGCCCGGTTTGCAGGCGATCCTGAACAAACCCATTCGCGACCTCGGTCTAAGCATAGAAGGTTCGCCACTGCAGCGTCTGGTGCAGCAGTTGTATCGCGAGCTCGAACAAAAGGGTTTGATGAAGTTCCGGCCGCTTTGTTATCTCACCGATGAGTGGGGTTGTCCATCCGGGGAGCCGGTAATCGGCATTCCTTTCTATCTGGCGAACGCGGACCTGGCTCATCTCGAAAGGGAGATGAATGACCTGGAGGATGCCCGCGAGGTCATGATGTATCTCCGGCATGAGGCTGGGCACGCGTTCAACTATGCTTATAAGCTTCACCGAACGCCGGAGTGGAAACAGCTCTTTGGCCCGTTTCGCCGCCCTTATCACGACAATTATCGTCCCATTCCGTTCTCGCGAAACTTTGTGCGTCACTTGGCAGGTTGGTATGCGCAAAAGCATCCCGACGAAGATTTCGCAGAAACTTTTGCGGTGTGGCTGACTCCGCGCTCTGCCTGGCGCAAGCGGTACCGCGGTTGGGGTGCGATGACGAAGCTGCAGTACATGAATCGGATCGCCACAGAGTTGGGCAACCTGGATCCGGTTCGCCGCCGAGGGCGCACGGACATCACCGTCGACGAAATGGAAGCCACGGTTGCGGAGTTCTACCAGCGAACCAACGACGACATCCCTCTTGCGGACCTCGCGCTGGATACCGATTTGCGCGACATTTTCGACGCCTCCAAACGACGTAAGACTGCCGCACCCGCACACCAATTTCTGCATGCGCAGAGGAAAGCAGTCGTAGACAAGGTTGCTTACTGGACCGGGGCTCAGCGCCCGCTGATCAAGAAATTGATCGAGGTGATCGAGGAGAGAATCGATGAACTTGGTCTGTTCGCCGACACCACGCGGGAGTCCGAACATCTTATTCAGATCACTGTTTACGTGACCGCGTTGGCGATGAATTATATGGCGCGAGGAAAGTTCGTGCATCCATGATTTTCGTAAACTAAGGAATTGGTGTTTGAATGACAAGAACGAAGAACTATGGTTCTAGCTGGAGGCTGCAATGACCAGCGCGAAGCTGAAGGTCGCCGTGCTTTACGACGTCTGGGAAGACGAGACGGCGGCAGCCGAGGTGGTCGCGGAGGAAAAGACTTCCGCGCGCAAGCCGAAGCCAAAACCAAAGCGCAAGACGCGAACCGAAAAAGAGGATCGGGAAGAGATCTTCGAAGCTCTTGAGAAGCTTGGTCATGAGCCTTTCTATCAGGTTCTGGACGGTCGCCCGCAGTGTCTGACCGCGTTGGCAAAGTGCGATGCGGATCTGGTATTTAATCTGACCGAGTCTTTCGCCGGCGACGACACCAAGGAAATGAATGTTGCCGCCTATATGGACCTGCTGGATATGCCGTACACCGGCGGCGGTCCGCATGCGCACTTTCTCGCTCAGGACAAGGGGACGGCCAAAAAGATGTTCGAGTTTCACGGCATCAAAACGCCGTTCTTTGCGACCTCCTATCGCGGCCGGATCGAGCACGCCCACGACATTTCCTTCCCGCTAATTGTGAAGCCGGTTTCGGAGGACGGTTCCATCGGAATCAGCGCTGACGCCGTAGTGGACAGTGTGAAGGAACTCATGGAGCGGGTTGAATACATTCAGAACGAGTTCGACTCACCGGCTTTGATCGAAGAGTATATCGAGGGTCGCGAGATTTACGCCGCCATCCTGGGCAGCTATGAGCATGCCGAAACCCTGCCGCTGGTCGAACTTGACCTTTCACGGCTGCCCAAGGGAACTCCGAAGATTGCCAGTTACGACGTGAAGTTCGAAAAGGATACGCAGGCCCACAAGTTGACCAAATCGCACTTGGCCACCGATCTCGACCAGCAGACGATTGCGCGGCTTCAGGAGACCGCCTTGGCCGCCTATCACGCCGTCAAGTTACGAGACTATGGCCGTATTGACATGCGCCTCACGCCAAAAGGCGAGGTGTACGTCATCGAGGCCAACCCGAATCCGTGGCTTTCGAGCAAACAGGAATTTGCCATGGCCGCCAAGGCGTCGGGCCGATCCTACGCCCAACTGATCGGCGAAATTGTGGATATGGCGATGCAGAGATACGCACCTCGAAGTGGATCTGAGACCATCGCCTGAGAAACCGCTAGGCTACTTTTTTTCGCTTTTGTCTCTTCACCATTTGCACAACCGGCAGGGGAAGTTGCAGCGTCCGCTCCTGTGTCTCCCGTTTCGAGAACGCCCGGATGGCTATTCCGTCCCCATTTGGGAATGGGTTCGACACTGCCTCAAATTCCTGTCCATAGATGCGAATCCGCTTGGATTGTGCGTAGCCCATTCTCCGAAGCTGATCGCAGACTTCATGAAGTTCGATTGAATGCTGGCTGGGGGTCAAAGTATTAATATTCACAATGAATAGATTGTATCGGATAAATCGATAGCCGTCTTCCACAGGAAGCACACATCACTGTGATACGCGAAGAGCCTTATTTTAAAGCTCTTAAGCGCGCGCAGAAGATCGAACCTAAGCCGATTTCGCCAGACCGGCCTCTATGCAGCCGAGAGCACGCTTTTTCATCAGTTCGGCAATCCGATGTCTGACGTACCCGTCCTCGGTGATATGGGCGGCGGCGGTGTCATCCAATTTCGATAAAACTAACCGATCCATGGGATCACGCTTGGTGAAATCAGGATCGGCGCGGCAGCAGAACTGGCAGTCGCGGCCAGTAGGTGTGTCCTTCCCCTTGCCCTGTAACTTGCGATGAAAGAGATCCATGGTGACCTTTATCTCCTCGCCCGAGACGTATGGCTCTGATGAATGCGGCACACATGTATAGCACAAACGACGGGTCAGAGCGCAAGAGGCAATTTTCCGATCGGCTTGGTCGCCGAGGTGATGACTTCGACCGGGCTTTTCGTGGGCCGTGACCTGCAACCGCGCCCACCCCACCATCGAGACAAGTGGCGGCTTAGAAAATATGGCGGAATCCCCAGAAGAGAAGGCCGGAAAGAAGCATCGCCACGGGAAGAGTCAGGACCCACGCCATCAGCAGATTCCGCACTGTCCCCCACTGCAGGCCGGAATGGTTTGCGTACATCGTGCCAGCGACGCCCGAAGACAAGACATGGGTCGTGCTCACCGGCATGCCGAACCAATCGGCAGCTCCGATCGTGAACATTGCGGTAATTTCGGCAGCGGCGCCTTGGGCATAGGTCAAATGGTCCTTGCCGATCTTTTCTCCCACCGTGATCACAATTCGCTTCCAGCCCACCATCGTGCCCAAACCCAACGCCATCGCGACTGCGACCTTGACCCATCCCGGGATGAATCGAGTGGCCAGGTCTAGATGCTTTTTGTAGTTCACGAGAACAGCATCATCCGCGGCGGAGATCTGCGGTTGACCGCTTTTCTTCATGATCCTGAGAGCTTCGCTCACCACGTACATATCGTTCCGAAAGTTGCGAACGCGGTCGGCGGGTACGCTGCGGAGTTCTTTATACAGAGCCATCTCGTTGCCGATATCGGTGACCATCTCCCGCAGTGCCAGCATGGTGTTCGGAGTGAACGTTTTGGTGCGAATGAAGTCCGTCACTTCGTCGCGAGGGTCGCCAATCACCGCGTCCGACGATACGTAATGGTTGAGCGTCCCCGCGGTTTGTTGGGATACGGCAATGAAGTCCTCCGATTGCTTGGCGGTTACGGCGTGGTTCAACGCGTACGCCGTGGGAACCGTGCCGATCAAGATCAGCATGATCAAGCCCATGCCCTTCTGTCCGTCGTTCGATCCGTGGGCAAAGCTTACTCCCGTGCAGGTAAGCAGCAGCAGAGCGCGAATCCAGAACGGGGGCGGTTCCGTGCCTTCCGGGGCTTCGTACAATTTCTTGTTCTTCAGCAAGGACTTGGAGAGCAGCAGGAGAAGGGCAGCCATGGTGAATCCGACCAACGGTGAAAGTAGCAGCGATTTGCCGATATTGGTGGCCTGGCCCCAATCCACACCACTAGTCCCGGTCTTTGGTGAGAGCAACTGATTGGCGATGCCCACTCCGATGATCGAACCGATCAAGGTGTGAGAGCTGGAGGCGGGCAAACCGAAATACCAGGTTCCGAGGTTCCAGATAATCGCGGCCACTAGGAGTGCAAACACCATGGCAAAGCCGCCCTTACTGCCCACTTGTAGAATCAGTTCCACCGGAAGCAGCGAGACAATCGCAAAGGCGACTGCACCGCTCGAGGTGAGCACACCCAGAAAGTTCCAGAATCCAGACCACACGACCGCAATATGAGGTTCGAGCGAATGGGTGTAGATCACGGTGGCCACGGCATTGGCGGTGTCATGAAAACCATTGACGAACTCGAAGCCCAGCGCCACTAATAAGGCCAATACCAGCAGAAGGTAGGGAAGGATGGAGGTGCTGTGAAAGCCCGAAAGATCGGAGACCAGGTTAACGGCTGCATAGGAAATGCCGATCAGCAGCACTCCTCCAAAGATGGCAATACCCAGTTTCCCGGGAGACTTGTGCAGCTTTGAATCCAGAACTGATGTCGCGGCGGTGGCCATGGGGCTCCTTGGGCAGTGAGAGATAAACCCGAAGGTGGCAACTATACGCAAGCATTGTTACGGGAGTGTGAAAACTGTTTTCGCAGCATCCGCCAGTATCATGCGTTTACGGAGACCGGACAATGTGCGCTGTCGAACGGTGGATTCCCACAAGCGAACACGCGGATGCCTGCAACGCCCGGTTACTCCATGTTTCTCAAACACTTATCGCTGCGCTCGTGGCAGTAGAATTGCCACACTAAATGGACGACTAAACAGTTGTTCGAGGAGACGGAACGAATGCAAACGTTGCTCCAGGATCTTCGCTACGGGCTTCGCGTTTTGTGGAAATCACCCGGGTTCACAGCCGTTGCCGTGCTGACGCTTGCCTTGGGTATTGGGGCTAACACGGCGATTTTTAGCATCGTGAATAGCGTTTTGCTGCGTCCGCTTCCGTTCCCCCAGCCGGACCAATTGGTTTCTCTGAACGAAAGAGATATGCGGAGCGATCTCAAAACAGGGGCCATGGTGAACACTTCCTACCCTGATTTCTTTGACTGGCGGTCGCAGAACCATGTGTTTGAAAATATGGCCGCGTTTCGGCATACCGGCTCTACGCTGACCGGGGCCGGGACGCCGCTTCACATTGACGCGGAAATCGTCACCGCGGAGTTCTTTACCGTCTTGGGAGTTCCTCCAAGCTTGGGCCGCGGATTCCGTACAGAAGAAGAGAAGGGACGATTCGCCGTGCTGAGCCACGAACTATGGCAATCCAAGTACAGTTCCGATCCGGATATTGCCGGGAAAAGCATCACCCTGGAGAGCAAACCCTACACCGTGGTCGGAGTTGCCGCCGAAGGCTTCCGGTTTCCGATCGACTCACTGGCTCCGCAGTTGTGGACCACGCTCGGGGAAGATGCAGAAGCCTCTGCCGGAGACAAACCAGCCACAGCCGAGCGAGGTCAGCACATGCTCGACGTGATTGCTCGCCTGAAGCCCGGAGTCAGTCTGGATCAGGCTCATGCGGAGATGAACGTCATTGCCGAAGCCCTGGCTCGGCAGTATCCGAACGACAACGGCAAGCGCTTTGCAACCGCCGTATTGCCGGAAAAAGAACGCCTTGTCGGCGACACCCGTCCGGCATTGTTGATGCTCCTGGCAGCCGTTGGATGTGTGCTGCTGATCGCGTGCGCCAACATTGCAAATCTGATGCTGGCGCGCGCAACCAAGCGCAGCAAAGAAATTGCGATTCGGGCTGCGCTGGGAGCAGGGCGAGGCCGCGTGATTCGACAACTACTCACCGAGAGTGTACTTCTCGCGGTCGCAGGTGGCGCGCTGGGAGTCATTTTCTCAGCGTTGGGAATGCGCGCCTTGCTGCGGCTCAGCCCCGAAGACGTTCCGCGTCTGGCTCAGTCAGGACTGGATTGGCATGTGCTCGTGTTCACATTGCTGGTTGCGGTCGTCACCGGGCTCGTCTTCGGCTTGGTCCCCGCAATGCACGCCTCGCGGACAAACCTGTCGGGGTCTCTGCAGGAACGCAGTCAGGATTCCGGCGGAGGTCAGCATCGCTTGCGTGCGGCTTTGGTTGTCGCGGAAACCGCGATGGGCCTGATACTGCTCATAGGGGCAGGCCTTCTCATTCGCAGCTTCTATGGGTTGCTGCACGCCAACCCAGGATTCGACCCGCACCATGTCCTGACCTTGCGAGTGGACCTGCCCGACTCGAGATACTCCGAGGAAAAGCAGATGGCCTTCTACCATGATCTGTTGGAGAGCCTCCAAGGATTGCCCGGAATCGTCTCTGTGGGCGGCATTTTCCCTCTGCCTTTAACTCGCAGTGACATCAATACCACATTCGCGATTGAAGGACACCCGGTGCCTGAGGCCGAAGAGCCCTCAGCGGGACTGCGCGTGATCAGTCCAAGCTATTTCCAAACCATGAAGATTCCCCTTATCCGCGGTCGAGCTTTCGATGCCCGCGACAGCGAAAAAGCTCCGCCAGTCGTAATCATTAATGAGGAACTGGCCCGCCGCTATTTCCCCCGTGAAGACCCTGTCGGGAAACGTATCAGGCCCGGCTTCTCCGTCCACGGTGATCCTTTGATGAGGGAGATTGTTGGAGTGGTTGGCGGTGTGAAGGACCGGACTCTGCGCGGTGAGTTCAGGCCGGAGTTTTACGTGGCCTACCCGCAAGCCATGATTGCCGACCTTACCATTTGCGTGCGGACCGTGGGCGATCCCGCAAAGCTAACCGCAGCGGTGCAGAATTCGATGACCTCGATGAACATTGCCTCGTTAAACAAAGACTCGCCAGTCGCGAGTGTTCGTGCCATGGACGATTACGTTGCGGCCGCAGCTAGGAAGCAGATTGCCTCAATGGACAAAGAACTCCCCGTATTCAACCTTCGCACCATGGAGGATTACATCGGTGTAGCGCTCGGGAGATCGCGTTTCGACACCTTTCTGTTAACGCTGTTTGCCTCTTTAGCACTGGTTCTGACCATGGTTGGCATTTACGGAGTGATGGCGTACACGGTAGTTCAGCGGACGCGGGAGATCGGAATCCGGATCGCCCTGGGAGCGACTCGCGGAGACGTGTTGCGCATGGTTCTCGGAAAGAGCTTTGTCATCACCGGGCTGGGTTTGTTGCTTGGGATCGCGGGAGCGACGGCGCTCACCAGATTGCTCTCGAGCTTCTTGTACCATGTCAGACCCGTCGATCCGCTGACCTTTGTCACGGTCGCTGTGATGCTGGGGGCCGTCAGCCTGCTCGCCAGCTACATTCCAGCTTGGCGTGCTGCGCGGGTCGATCCCATGGTGGCGCTGCGTTATGAATAGCTAGTCGAAAACCACCGTCTTGTTCCCGTAGAGCAGAACCCGGTTGTCGATGTGCCAACGCACGGCGCGCGAAAGCACGACCTTTTCGAGGTCGCGGCCTTTCTGCAAAAGGTCGTCGAGAGAATCGCGATGCGAGATGCGAACCACGTCTTGCTCAATGATAGGGCCGTCATCGAGAACTTCGGTGACGTAATGGCTGGTTGCGCCGATCAGTTTCACACCCCGGGTAAACGCCTGGTGATAGGGCTTGGCACCAACAAAGGCGGGCAGAAAAGAGTGATGGATGTTAATGATGCGCTGCGGATATCGGTTCACGAATTCATTGGAGAGAATCTGCATGTAGCGGGCCAGCACCATGAAGTCAGGATTGTGTTGCTGGATCAGGCCCAGGATTTTCTCTTCTGCTGGACGCTTATTATCTTTTGGAACGGGAACCGTGATATAGGGGATTCCGTAGAAATCCGCGATTGGTTGATTGTCCGGGTGGTTCGAAATAATCAATGGAATCTCGCATGCCAGCTCGCCGCTCTTGTGGCGGTAGAGCAAATCCACCAGGCAATGGTCGTACTTCGAAACTAGAATAATCATCTTCGGTCGGTAGTTCGACCGGGCCAGACGCCACTGCATCTTGAATTCTTCAGCAATGGGTGTGAAGTGCCGGGAGAAGTCCGTCAATTCGATATCAAACTCGGTCGAATCAAATTCCACGCGCATCAGGAACAGGTTCGAACCTTCGTCGGCATGCTCGTCAGCGTGCAGAATATTGCCGTCGTGGTGGAAAACGAAATCAGAGATGGTCGCGACTATACCCTTGCGATCGGGACAACTAATCAGAAGTACAGCCGAGTTCTTCATTTGTAGCGCCGCTGTCCCAGCAGCCAAATCGCCGGCCTAGATCTGATCTCCTTCGTGTACCTTTGCGTCCTTTGCGGTTAAGGTTTTTGAAGGCGTCGACCACCGAGGACACCAAGGTACACAAAGGAATGCATCCGGCCAGGGAGCTCGGACTACTTCTTCAAATCCTTCAAGATCTCCCGCGCCGCATTGGCTCCCGATCCTCCGGTCAGCCCTGCTCCCGGATGCGTCCCCGAGCCGCACAAATACAAATTCTGAATCGGCGTCCGATATCGAGCCCAGTCGAGCAGCGGACGCATCGTGAAAAACTGGTCGAGCGCCAGTTCGCCATGAAAGATGTGACCGCCCGTGAGTCCATAGGTGTCTTCAAGGTCCTGCGGCGTGATGATCTGGTGCGTCAGAATCAGTTCCGGAAGTTTCGGCGCATATTGTGCCAGGGTCCTGACCACAATGTCGCCCAATGCCACCCGCTGGCTGTCCCAATCGCTGCCTTTCAGCTTGTAGGGCGCGTATTGCATATAAATGGACATCACGTGCTTGCCCGCTGGTGCAAGCGAAGGATCGCTGACCGAAGGCACCGCAATCTCCAGATACGGCTGCTTGGAAAAGTTGCCGTACTTCGACTCATCGAAAGCGCGCTCCAGATAGTCGATCTCCGGCCCAATGTGAATGCGTCCACTCAAAGCGCGGGTATCGCTCGCGCCCTTCAACGCCGTAAACTCCGGAAGTCCCGCAAGTGCGAGGTTGACCTTCGCCACCGTCCCCGACATGCGGTAGTGCTGAAGCTTCATCACGAAATCGGGCGAGAGATGAATGGGATCGACCAATTTCAACAACGTCCGCTTGGGATCGGCATTCGAGATGATCGCCTTTGCCGTGATCTCTTCCCCGGTCGAGAGCACCACGCTGACCGCCGTGCCATCCTTCACCCGAACTTCAATGACGTCAGCGCCGCTGCGAATTTCAGCCCCGGCGTGCGTTGCCGCTGAAGCCATCGCTTCGGCTATGGAGCCCATTCCGCCTTGAGCAAAATAAGCCGAACCGGCAGGCTGTGCGTCCCCAGCGCCACGAATCAGAAGTACCAGGCTGGTACCCGCCGACCAGGGACCGAGGAACGTTCCAAAGATGCCGCGAGCCGCGATGGTGGCGCGAAGCAGTTCGGTATCGAAATATTCGGCGACGAGATCGGCGACCGCCATCGGTCCCCAACGCAGCAGCCGATACAGATCCTTCTTGCCCAAGTTGCGAATCGATCGCCCGGTCTGAAGGATCCCCCACAAATCGCTCCGGTTCGGATGGTCGATGTTCGGCGGCGCCAGCGCGAGTGCCTCGCCGATCACTTCGCCAACTCTGGCGAGCGATACCTGGAATTCGGGATACTTGGCGGCGTCTTTCTGGGAGAACTTGCCGATCTCTTGTGTGGATTTCTGCGCGTCATTGTAGAGGATCAGAGCGCGCCCGTCCGGCGACAGCGAAACCACGCCGACCTCTGGCGTGATCAGCCTGAGCCCGTGCTTCTCCAGTTGCATGTCACGGACGATGTCCGGCCGAAGCGGCCCCGCCGCGTGCGCGAGAATGGAACAGCGGAAGCCCGGATAAAATTCTTCCGTGATCGCAGCCCCACCCGGCTGTGCTCTCCGCTCCAGAACCACAGGTTTGTATCCCGCTTTGGCGAGATAAAACGCAGTGACCAGCCCGTTGTGACCTCCACCGATGATGACGACATCGCGCGCGCCCGGCATCGGTTATGCTGCTCCCTTGAAGTCTTTGAGAATTTCGAGCGCCGCCAGTCGCCCTGGCCCACCCATAATTCCGCCGCCCGGGTGGGTGGCCGATCCGCACATGTAGAGGTTCTTAATTGGTGTTCGAAACTGCGCGTATCCGGGCACTGGCCGCAGAAAGAAAAGCTGTTCCAGCGAAAGCTCGCCCTGAAAGATGTTACCTTCGGTCAGACCCCACTCGCGTTCCAGATCTAGCGGCGTGATCACCTGCTTGTGCAAAATGATGTCCTTGATGTTGGGCGCGTATTCGGCAATGGTGTTGATCACGTTGTTGCCGAAAGCCTCTTTCTGATCGTCCCAGTTGAGACCGGGCCGCAGCTTGTACGGCGCATATTGCACGAAGCAGGAGAGGATGTGTTTCCCTGGCGGAGCGACCGAGGGATCGGTCAGCGTGGGGATGACCATATCAATATACGGACGGCGGGAAAAATTGCCGTACTTGGCATCGTCGTAAGCCCGCTCCATGTATTCGACGCTCGGCGAAATCGAAATTGCGCCGCGTAAGTGAGCACCCGGCCCCGGAATCGCCTTGAAGTTCGGCAGGGCATCGAGCGCAAGATTTACTTTGCCGGAAGATCCTCGGAATTTATAGCGATTGATCTCCTCGAGAAAATCATCCGGCAAATTCCCCTTCTCGATCATCTTCACGAACGTAAGTCGCGGATCGACGCTCGAGGAAATAATGTCGGCGTAAATCTCATCTCCGTTCGCCAGCACTACGCCTTTCGCTTTGCCGTTTTTCACCATGATCTGCGCAATCGCCGCCTCCGTGCGGATTTCAACTCCGGCCTCGCGCGCCGCGTCCGCGATCGCATTGGAAATTGCGCCCGTGCCCCCGCGGGCAAATCCCCACGAGCGGAACGCACCATCGATTTCTCCCATGTAGTGATGCAGCAGCACGTACGCCGTTCCCGGAGAGCGCACGCCCAGGAATGTGCCGATAATTCCAGAAGCCGACATGGTGGCCTTCAACACGTCGGTTTCAAACCACTGATCCAGGAAGTCGATGGCACTCATGGTCATCAACTGGACTTGATTGTATTTGTCTTCGCTGGTGAGACCCTGAAAGCGGCGGCCCAGGAAGAGCAACTTCATCAATTCCTTCGGATTCAGCGTGGCCGGATCTGGCGGCACCATGCTGAGAATCGGCTTCACGAAGCGGCACATCGCCTGCATGGCCTTCCCGAACTCGTCGTAGGCTTCGGCGTCGAGTTTGGAGTGGCGTGCAATCTCGCGATGGGTTTTCCCGTGGTCGTTCACCCGCCACAAGTGGTCGCCGTTCGGCATCGGAGTGAACGTGCCATCGAGCGGCAGGATTTCGAGTCCATGTCGTGGAAGGTCGAGGTCACGAATAATCTCCGGTCGCAGCAGGGAGACCACGTAAGAGCACACCGAAAACTTGAAGCCGGGAAAAACCTCTTCGGTGCAGGCGGCTCCGCCAAGCACATAACGGCGTTCGAGCACGAGAACCTTCTTGCCCGCACGCGCCAGATAAGCGGCATTGACCAGGCCGTTGTGGCCTCCGCCAATCACGATCACATCGTATTTCGAGCCGTTTGAACCAGCCATATTATGTTCAACCTTGGGTCATCCTGAAGGGCTTGCAGTCCTGAAGGATCTCGCGCGCAGTGCATGGCTTCGAACCTACCCTTCACGGGTTTGCCAGTTTACGCGAGATCCTTCGCAGCGGAAGCCTCTCAGGATGACGTCATCATTTGGGAACCACGGAGGAAAAGGACTCAACATTCTACCGGGGAGCGCGTCTTTTGTCTGCAACCCGGGCCTGACTTCGAGTCACAACTGATCCAACTGGTTTGCCGCGCAACCTTCCGACTGCATATAATCCAGCGTGCGAGAGACGTTGCAAGCAACCTCTCTACAGCGACCGTAGAGACCCAGCTCGCTGCGTCTCCGCGCAACCAGAAATGTCGAGGAACTCCCAGTGCCCGTAGGAACCGCGTTTCACGAAAGAACTTTTCCGCTCTGTCAAAGCCTGAACTATCGCGAGTGGTCTGGTTATTACACGGTCAGCGTCTACGAAGTGCATCACGAGCACGAATACAACGCCATCCGCAATGCCGCCGCGTTGATTGACATCTCACCACTCTACAAGTATCTGATCACCGGGAAGGACGCGACCAAATTGGTGAACCGCGTGATCACGCGCGATATTCGCAAGGTTGCGGCAGGCCAGGTGATTTATTGCTGCTGGTGTGATGAACAGGGCAAGGTCATCGACGATGGCACGGTTACCCGTCTCGAAGAGAACAAATATCGCTGGACCGCCGCCGACCCCAGCCTGCGCTGGTTTCGCCAGAACGGCACGAACATGGATGTCCAGGTCGAGGACATTTCAGAGAAAGTCGCAGCTCTCGCCTTACAGGGACCAACTTCTGGCAAGCTGCTGAAATCGGTGGCCGAAGCGGATATTGCCAACCTGAAATACTTTCGTGTGACCCATGGCAAGATTGCCGGCATTCCCGTGGACATCTCACGCACTGGATACACCGGCGACTTGGGCTACGAAATTTGGGTGCCATGGAACGACGCGGTAAAAGTGTGGGACGCGTTGATGGAGACCGGCAAGCGCTTCGACATCCACGCGGCTGGCATGCTGGCGCTGGACGTCGCGCGCGTCGAAGCCGGGCTATTGCTGATCGAGGTCGACTACACCAGCAGCAAGAAGGCCCTGATCGCGTCGCAGAAATATTCGCCCTACGAACTGGGTTTTGCCAAGATGGTACATCTCAACAAAGAAAACTTCATTGGCAAAGCAGCTTTGGAGCAGGACCAGAAACAAGGAGTCGCAAGGCAGTTCATCGGACTCGAAATCGATTGGACAGAAGTCGAGGAACGCTACGAAAAATTCGGACTTACGCCGGCTGCACCCAGCCAGGCCTCGCGTGTCGCGGTCCCTGTCTACTGCGGCGAAAAGCAGGTCGGCAAAGCCACCTCGACGACGTGGTCACCAGTGCTGAAGAAAATGATTGCGCTGGCCAGCGTAGAAACCTCGCACTGCAAACTCGGCACCAGGTTACAAATCGAAATCACCATCGAAGCCATCCGGCAAAAAGTGACGGCGAAGATAGTGAAGATGCCATTCTTCAATCCCGCAAGGAAAACTGCCGCCCCGGTTTAGAAGTGGTTGTGTGCAGACGGGCGACTCGCCCGTCGGGGGATGCAATAAAGATTCCACGTGTAGCGTTCGAAGATTTTTTATCCCCCTGCCGCCTTCTTCCCGCTTCGCTTCCAGTACAAATACCCCGGCACGCCGATCAACACAATAATCGTGCCCGCCAGCGATTCCTTCGGCCGCGTAAAAATCGTATTCAAGGTCCACGCGGTTCCAATGAGTACGTAAATGGTTGGCAGCCACGGATATCCGGTGCAACGATACGCCCGCGGAATGTCGGGACGCTTCCAGCGCAGCACGAACAATCCCACCACGGTTAGCGTGTACGACAGCACCATGCCGAACATCACATAGGTGTAAAGCTGATCGTAGCGTCCGCTCAGGGTCAGGATTCCAGCCCAAATCCCTTGTCCGATGAGGGCAAATGCCGGGGTGCGCCATTTGGGGTGGACTTCCGCCATGCGCCGGAAGAAAAGGCCATCGCGCGCCATGGCGTAGTAAATTCGCGGGCTGCCGAGGATGGCGCACGCCGCCGCGCCAAAGCAGGAGACCGCGACCAGCGCCGAGAGCCACACCGCAGCCGCGGGCGAGAACAACGCCACCGCAGCGGCGTGCGCGATGGTCTCGTGCCTGGCGATTTCGGTAATTGGCAGTGCGTACACGTAGGCCATATTCATGGCCACGTAAATCACGCCGACGATCGTGACCCCGAGCACCATCGCCAGTGGCAAATTACGGCGCGGATTCTTCATCTCGCCGGCCACCCATCCGATGTAGACCCAGCCATCGTAGGCCCAGAAGACGGCGATCAAGGCGACACCGAATGCCGAAAGCAGTGGACCAAGGCTCACACCCATGGTCAAGCCATGAACTGATCCCCATTCGCTTGCGGTGAAGTGATGCCAGTCACCTTTGCCGATGGCGAGACCAAGAATCACGAACGCTGCCATGGCGAGAAATTTGGCCCAGGTGGCGGCGTTTTGCAGCAATGCACCCCAGCGCAGCCCAACCACGTTGATCCAGGTGACCACGGCAATCATGATCAAGGCCAGGACATGAGCTCGAGTCAGCACAATGCCCGCAAACGTGAGAACCGCGTGCTGCTGCGAAATACCCGGGACGATCCCGCCGAGGTATGCGGCCGAACCTACGGCAAGAGCCGCAATCGAGCCACCATTGCCCACGCTGAACATCATCCAGCCGTAGAGGAATGCGGGCAGGTCACCGTAAGCTTCGCGCAAATACACATATTGACCGCCGCAGTCTGGGAACATGGTGCCCAGTTCGGCGAAGGCAAAGCAGGCACACAGGGAGATTAGTCCGCCTAGAACCCACACCAGCAAAAAAAGCACTGGATGCGGCAGCGGCCCGGCAATGTCTTTTGCGGTCAGAAAAATTGACGAGCCGATCACTCCGCCGACCAACAACAACACCGAATCCAGCAAGGTAAGACCGCGAACCAGCGTGGGCCCCGATTCAGCTTGGATCACAGAAGTCGGCGAAGTAGTGGCTAGCCCCATGGATCAACCCATCCCCAATTCGTCCGCCGATTCGAGGGGAGTGCCGCAGCGGCGGCAGATGACGGCAGAGCAATCGCCACAGGTCAAAGGATCGGAGACCTCAACCGCGCATTTTGGACAGTAAAGAACTTCAGGCTGGGATTCCGGCGGCGGCTGCGGATTTGAAGCCATGAGGAAAGCCAATGTAGCATATCCTTTGTGTAACTTCGTATCCTTTGTGGTTAAGGGTCTAAATGCATCAACCACAAAGGACACGAAGTTACACGAAGGAGAACAACTTGGCGGAACCGTCTGCAACCCCCGACGAGCGTCTTCAGCAGGAATTCAATCGCTGGGCCGAAGCAGGTGAAGGCGAAAAGATGGAGCGCCATCACCTTGACATCACTGGAAAGACCATTCGGCTGATGGATCTTCGTCCCGGCGACCGAGTGCTTGATCTGGGTTGCGGCTCAGGCTGGGCAACACGGCTCTTGGGGCGTCTGGTGGCTGACGGCCCCGAAGGATTCGGCCAGGTTGTAGGCGTCGATGTCTCGGATGAAATGATCCGTCAGGCGCGGGCGGCATCGAGGGACTTCGAAAACATCCTTTACGTGTGGGGGGCAGCCCAGCATATTCCGTGGGAAGAGAACTTCTTCGACAAGATGCTTTCGGTTGAGTCGTTTTACTATTACCCGGATCAGGAGCGCGCGCTCGCGGAGTTGTTTCGGGTCATGGCGCCGCGCGGCCGCATGTTCATTCTGATCAATCTGTACAAAGACAATCCCTACTCGCTGCAATGGGTGGACAAACTCAAAGTGCCGGTGCATGTTCGCTCGGAAGCCGAATACATCGAGCTACTGAACAAGCACGGGTTTGAAAATGTCGAAGCCAAGCGAATTCCCGATGAAACGCCCACTCCGGACGACTATCAGCCGAAGTCATTTCACAGCCTGGAGGACTTACGGGCGTTTAAACGGATTGGCGGGCTGCTGCTTACGGCGTCGAAGCCCGATGTGCGTAGCCAAGCCCCAGGGCACGCGATCTACTGACGATGGCGCGAAGACGCAGCAAGCTGCGTTTCTACAGGATCTGCACGCTGTAGAAATGTTGCTTGCAACGTTTCCTTCGCGGAATGCCTTATTCAATTCCCAACTGCGTCCGAGCCTCGGGGCTTAGACGCTCAGGCGTCCACGGCGGAGTCCACACTACGTTCACGGTTGCGGTCCTGATACCCGGCAACTGCTCCAGGCGGGCTTTCACTTGTTCGCCGATCATGACATGTGACGGACAGCCCGGGGAGGTAAGCGTCAGGTCTACCGAAACATCTTGACGGTCGTCTGCGGCGGCTTCAAGGCGCACTGCATAGATCAAGCCCAGATCCACAATGTTCACCGGGATCTCCGGGTCATAACACTGCTTTAGAGCGCTCCGAACTTCGTCTTCCGTCACAGCAGCCATAGTCTTCTCCTCGAAACTTCTGCTCAAAACCAGGTTGGACAGGGCGTCTCACCCTAATCAGTTTACCGCATCAGACCAGGATTCGCGACGCGCCAGTCTCGAATTATCATCCTAGGCACGGTCTCAGCCGGATAGTCTGGTAAGGTTACGGTTTATGCAAATCAGTCCTGAACTCAAGCAGAGGATTCAGTTAGTGCTGATTGTGGCCCTTCTGGTATCCGGCACCCGGCTGGCCTACGTCCTGTACCAGCGGCATGAGAGCGCCATCGACCAGGCCAAGAAGCAGGCGCCTCCGTTAAACCCGGACTACTACGTAACGCCAAAGAAGCTCTATCCCTACGATCTGAAGTCCGCGCATCAACTGACCGAGCACCCGGTGTGGGTCAAGGTCGGTTACGCCTACACCTATTATCCGTACGATTCGGCCAGCCATCACGTGGACTTCTCGAAGGAGGCCGGGAAACTGCTGCCCCTGGAAAAACTGCAGATCAAGGATGTCATCAGTGAGGTCGCGCCACAATCGCCCGGCGAGCGGCAGGTGATGGCAGTATTTCAGAAAGACGGAAAGACGTACGCCTTTTCTATCGGATCAATCAAGGACGGTAACTACAAGTTCTACTCCGATGACATGCTTTTCATCCAGGATCCCCACGAACTTTACGCGCATTGGCCAGTGGAAGTGTGGGAAGAAATCGACAAGCACCAGGTCAAACCGGGGATGAGCGAACTGCAAACGGACTTTGCAATTGGCTTCGGGATTCCGGAAAGCACAGGACAGCCGGGGAATCGGACGGTGAACTATCCGAACGGTGGCAACCCCCTCGGCATCACCTACCGAGAGGACAAGGCAGCGGAAGTCAAACCCGGACCGGCGAGCGGTACACTCGATCAGCACTGAGGCCCATGAACTATATCAGCAGGAGACCGTTGGTCTATCTGTTGCCATTGGTCCACTTGTGCGCTTGCATAGCAATCAAAGTTGCCGACTTGGAATCAGGGGCTCATTACTTAATATAGGTGGATTTTCCCCTCTCACCCTTGCTTGCATGCTGGGGTGGCCTCGCGACAATTTCCTGTTATGGTTCAGCACTCTGGGAACGCTGCGGTGGTATTTCTTGAGCTATGTGGTACGGCAGATGTTCGACGCTTTTGCAGCCAGCCGGAGGCGCTCACTAGATCCTAGCCGAGCCCGAGATGAAGATGTGTGGCTCGCGCCGCCGCGCACACCCTCACTTCACACTCGGCGAATTTTCGTCCGCCGCCTTCGCCTCATCGGCGTGAATCACACCATCCTCATTCGCGTAGAAAGCGCGATGTTCCGCGTCCAGTTGCTTGGGAGTCATCGTCAGCTCGTAACCATCTTTGCGGGAATGGAAACTCACGGTGTAATCCCCCCGGTCTGTCTGGGTCATGCGTTTGGTGAAGGAGCCGGTATGAACCAGGTCTGCCAGACTGGGTGCGTACTTGTCACTCTTTTTGTAGTATTGCTGCTGCGCCCGGATGACGGTACGCATGTAACCTAGCGCATTGGCTTCGGCTTCCGACCGGGCCGGATCCCCTTTAAATTTTGGCTGATATGCGGTCTGTGCCGCTGAAAACAGCGTTCCGTTTGCCATTAAAGCTGCAACCATCAACACCGCAGTCCGGGCCAGCAGTCTTCGCGAGGGTAATCGGAAGGGTAATCTCATGAGTTTTCAGCCTCTTTCCTTGACATTTCCATGTTACTGCCGTAATTGCGAAACCGTTACTGCGCTTTCCATCGGGAGCGATTGCAGCTATGCTAGCCCCATCTACCCGAGTAGGAAAGCTATGAAATCTGCAATGGCCACGAAAGCTGCACCGGTAAAGAAAGCGCCGATCCGTATTGCCGTGGTGGAAAGCGATCCGCTGCGGTTCGTGGGATTTAGGGCCCTGTTCGACAATGAGTCGGATTTCGAACTGATCCCCGCCTCGCTTCCCGATATTGGCAGCTTGCAGGGTATCGATCTGATCCTGCTCGGCAATCGTAATGGCCAGAACCTGTTCGACCTAATGGCCACCATGAAAGCGACGCGTCCCGACCTGCGCATTATTGTGACAGGTTCCGGCATCGATGAAGAGACCATTCTGAAGGCCATTGCCTCAGGCGCCAAAGGCTATGTGGATGAAGCTGCCTCGCCGACCGAGTTCGTGCAGGCCATCCGGGTAGTGAATGAGGGCTCGGTATGGGCGCCCCGGCGGGTGCTCTCCATGTTCATCGAGCGGGTGTCGTCGTCGCCGGGACGCATCTTCCCCGCAGGCCGGGTTACCTTTACCGACCGCGAGAAAGAAGTTCTGGAAATGCTGGTAGCAGGCCGCTCCAATAAGGAGATCGGTTCAGCGCTGGGCATCGAAGAGCGTACCGTGAAAGCTCACGTCGCCAAGCTGATGCGAAAAGTAGGAGTGCAGAACCGGATTGCGCTATCGGTGCACGCCATTACGCACAACCTGGTTACGGCGAAGTAGCTCTTCTTACTCCATCTCAACGTTCCCCGAGGCAGACGTAAACTCCCGTGTTCGCCTCGGAATCGGGATCGAACCTTTTCTCTTACCACTCGCCTTCCGCCCCAAGAACGCCGTTGCCTCCCTAAGCGTTTAGAATCCATGCTCTCCAGGAACCTTTGTGCCGCGGTGAATGTCGGGTGCCGCGGCTATGGAAAGCCCCGGAACGGAAGACTACAATTTTCGACTGAGGGGAGCAGTCATGTCTCTGCGCAAATTGTGCCTGTTTATGCTGGTTGCCGCAATCGCCGCATTCGCGGCGGTGGGAACGCTAAGCGTGCAGATCAGGGAGTACGAGGTTCCGACTCCAAAATCACGGCCGCACGATCCAGCCCTCGCGCCTGATGGCTCGCTTTGGTACACCGGGCAGGGAGCGAACAAGCTCGGGCGCCTAGATGCTAAAACTGGAGAGTTCAAGGAATACCCGCTGAAGACGCCCCGTTCCGGACCGCACGGCTTGGTCGCGGACAAAGACGGTAACATCTGGTTCACAGCAATCTCCGGAGGTTACATCGGCAAGCTGGATCCAAGGACGGGCGAAATTACCGAGTATCGCGCATCCCGAGGCACCGAGATCGATCCCCACACGCCCGTCTTCGATCACGATGGCATTCTGTGGTTCACCAACGAAGACACGAACTACATCGGGCGGCTCGATCCGAAGACCGCCAAGATGACTCTGACGAAAGTGCCCACGGCGCATGCAGTGCCGTACGGCATCGTGATCCTGCAGAACAACAGGCCATTCTTTTGCGAGTTCGGTACCAACAAACTGGCCACAATTGATCCCCGGACGATGACAATCCACGAGTACGCACTGCCGTCCGCCAACGCGCACCCCCGCCGACTCGCTTTGGCGCCCGACGGGTCCGTTTTCTACACCGACTTCGCGCGTGGTTACTTGGGGCACTTCGATCCGGCTGGCGGAAAGTTGCTCAAGGAATGGGCATCGCCCGGAGGAGCAGACTCAGAACCCTACGGAATCGCAATCACCAATGACGGTGAGGTCTGGTATAGCGAGTCGGGTGTCAAGCCAAATACGCTGGTCAGGTTCGATCCCAAATCCGAAAGTTTCAGCAGGGAGGAGATCCCATCGGGCGGTGGTGTCGTGCGCAACATGGTCGCCACCCCGGATCGGCGGCTGTACCTGGCATGTAGTGGAGTGAACAAGGTCGCCGTCGTGGACGTAACCAGATAATTACGACGAAGGACCAGACGAGTGAGTTTGAGCATATTGCGACCATCCGCAGCAACCGCCGTCATAGGTCCGTTGTCTTGTTGACCCGCAATAGCATTCCGCTGCCGGCCCTGATATTCACCTCGCCCTTGTCGGACGCCAACGTAATCTCCCCGACCGGATCAGTCCTGCCGGCATGGACGATTGCCAGGTCCGCGAAATCGTAAACTCCGCAGGCGTCGGAAGAAAACACCCAAAGGGCTTGTAGCCGATCATTGCCCTCGATCTCGCCCCGGCACGGCGAGCCGGGTTTGGCAGACACATGAACCAGCACCCCGCCGTACGTTGGTTCTCCGACAGACCGCAGTCCATCAGCAACCGGCCCACCCCCACGGTAGACGACCTCGCCTCCGATCTGATCCGTGGTCCAGGCATTTTGTGAAGTTCCCCGATCCGGGCCACTCTCCGGAAGTTGCGCTGCCTCCACTGCCATCATCGATGCCAAGGCCCGCAAATTGGTAATGATTGGAATCCGCCGCTTGGAAACCACGAGCGTGTCGAACCGGAAAGATACTTGCGCGCCGGTGCCGCCATTTGCTGGCTTGACATCGATCACGCGGCCGATGACCTTAGCACCCGCGTGAATCGTAGATCCTGGCGACAACGGCACATCTTGCATCACTCGTGCAGTAATGACTTGCCCAGGTTTGACTTTCCGTGAATTCAGGGAAGAGTTCAAAGCAACGGGAACGATTGTGCCGGCGGGAATTGTGTTCTGAGCAAACAAATCCATCGATAACATGATCAGACTGAGCCAAAATATGCGTTTCATGGGAATTACCTCTCGAAATGCTGTGCACCCGGGAAACGCTCAGCAGGGTTTAATGCCATTATCCAACAACCGCAGAGTGGGCGGCTAATTAAATATGACTTGGACCCCACGCCCACTACCTCGAAGGTGTCACGCATCCACAGAACTCCGTGGTAGCGAAAAAACACTGCATCTCGTGATGCATTCCTGGTCATCTGTTAACGAAAGTATAGAGGGGCGTGGACGGGTAATTCGTCCGCGAGATAGAGAGACCGACTGGAATTGAAAGGTTCTTCACATGCTTACAAAAGATCATACGATTAATCGACCAACTCCCCCGAAGTTTGCGCAGGAGGACGCCAGTAGCGCAGGTGTGCCTCGCACCTCCATCCACCGGGTCGAAGCGGATGGTGTAACCGTCTTCTACCGCGAAGCCGGCGCGGCGGATGCTCCGGTGGTGCTCTTGCTGCATGGCTTCCCGACATCTTCGTTTCAGTACCGCGAGTTGATGCCGCGTCTTGCTGATCGTTATCGAGTCATCGCCCCCGATCTTCCAGGATTCGGATTCACCGAGGTTTCCGAGCAGCGCGGTTACAAATATTCTTTCGACGCGCTGGCGCGCACCGTGCTCGCCTTCACTAACGCGCTCGGTCTCGATCGCTACGCGCTGTACGTCTTCGACTACGGGGCGCCCACGGGCTTTGGTCTGGCAATGGCGCGGCCGGAGCGCGTCACAGCCATCGTTTCGCAGAACGGCAATGCCTATGAAGAGGGTTTGGGAGACGCGTGGGCGCCGATTCGGCGCTACTGGAGCGAACCATCTTCCGAGAATCGTGAGGCGGTGCGCCAGGCTCTAAGCCCCGAGGGAATTCGCTGGCAATACACCACAGGCGTACCGAACCCGGATGTGATTGCGCCCGAAGGCTACACACTTGACGCCGCCATGATTGCCCGGCCGGGCAACATGGACATTCAGTTGGATCTGTTTCTCGACTATGCCAACAATGTGAAGCTCTATCCGGCGTTTCAGGAATATTTCCGCAAATCGAAGCCGCCACTACTCGCGATATGGGGTAAGCACGATCCATTTTTCATTCCAGCGGGTGCCGAGGCTTACCGGCGAGATAATCCGAATGCCGTCGTTCAGCTACTGGATACGGGACATTTCGCACTGGAAACCCACGTCGAAGAGATCGCCCTCAGCATGAGGCAATTTCTCGCGAAGACTGTTTGAGAGCGGTCCTTCAAAATACAGATGGCTTGGCCGAGGGTGGCGAGGCAGGCGGCATCGGACGCTCGTAACGCGAAGAGACGCCAAACTTCGCCAAGAGCATCGAACGCAGAGACCTGCGGAGAGCCAATCAACGAGAGTGCTCCAGTTCATCAACGTTAGGCGCAGGCATCTGTAAATCAGCATAGAAAACTTTCGACGGAGACATCATGTCACGAGAATCGCGAATGCTTGCAGGAATCCTTCTCGTCGTTCTTCCCACCGTGATGTTCGGTGGATTGGCTCTTCTCAGTTTCTTGACGAGAAATTTGCCCGGGTATACCGACAATCCGTTGCGCCACGATCTCTGGCGGGTTGGGCACGCGCACGCCGGCGTCTATCTGGTGCTGTCGCTGGTCATGCTTCGTTATGTTGACGAGGCAGTGCTCTCGCCCTCTTGGAAGTGGATCGCCCGAACCGGCGCACCAATCGCCGCGATTCTAATCCCAGCCGCGTTCTTCCTTTCCGTCGTCTCGCCAACGGCGACGGAGCCGAACGCCTTGATAAACCTCGCTTACATCGGCGCACTATTTCTCGCTGCTGGCGTTCTGAGCCTCGGAGTGGATCTGCTCCGCGCCGCACGGCGTATGGAACATTGACCCGCACAGAAGCGGCGCTCCCGCCGGTTAGGCCGGCAGCATGGCTGCACTCCGGTAACAGTCGGCACATCGATGAGGAGGCCCGAGAGGAGAGCAAAATGGATGCCCCAACCGATCTGCGGCAGCCAGCCAACTTGAGTGATTATCTTGCTGCCGAGCGAACCTTCCTCGCCTGGATTCGCACTGGTCTAGCGTTGATGGGATTTGGTTTTGTTGTAGCACGATTCGGCTTGTTCCTGGAGCAGATCCAAGTCTTCCAGCATGCTCCCCCAGCCCAGTCTTATGGGCTATCGCTCTGGTTCGGCACCGCGCTCATCGCAGTGGGAGTAGTCGTGAATCTTCATTCTGCATGGCATCACCTTCGATTGGTCCGGCAGTTGGATCGCGGAGGACCGGTGTCGCCACGTCCGTCGATGCAGGCTGTCTTGATCGCTTTGCTTCTGGCTTTGGTTGGACTGGCGATGGCGATCTACCTGCTTTCCGTCCACGGTTCCGCGAATGTACATTTCGAAAACACGAATACTAATCATGAGGAGGCATCCATGGCAGCTGCAGCAGACAAGGGAATCGTCGTGAAGCCGAGCAATCATACGGTCGAGCAGACCGTGGATCGGCTCAAGAATATTCTGCAATCCAAAGGAGTCGCGCTCTTTGCCTTGATTGACCACAGCGGAGAAGCCGAAAAGGTGGGAATGAAAATGCCTCCCACCAAGCTGCTGATCTTCGGCAGCCCGAAAGCCGGCACTCCTCTGATGCTGGCCGCGCCCAGTATCGCCATCGACCTTCCTCTTAAGATCTTGATCTCTGAGGATGCTCAAGGAAAGGTTTGGGTTAGTTACAACAGCCCGGTCTATTTGCAGGAGCGCCACGGCCTTCCATCCGGGCTGCTGCAAAACATCGCGGTGATCGAAACATTGGCGACGAAGGCTGCAGAATAGAAAGCATCGTTTGGCGCGCACACTTCGTAAGGTGTTATAGATCTGCAGGCCTTGCGGGGAGCAAACAAATGCCGAATGTCGAACGCGCATCGCCGAGAGTGGCAAGCGTCAGCGTGAAGCAGACTCGATCGCGTGGTTCAGGAAACCAACTCAGGAGACCATAATGAAGGAAAGTTTCGCAGTTCGTCTTGCCATCACTTTATTTTCGCTTATTTTGGGTGTGTCAGCAGCGATGGCTCAGCCGGCATCAGATACAATCGTCGCGCGCGATGCCGAAGCTGCGGGAGTGAAACTGCACTACCTCACGGCCGGTCATGGCCCGACGGTGATCCTGCTGCACGGCTACACGCAGACGTCACGCATGTGGCGACCCATCATTCCACTTCTGGCAGAGAAGTTTACGGTAATCGCACCCGACTTGCCCGGGGTCGGGGACTCGGAGATTTCGAAGGATGGACTGGACATGAAGACGGCCGCCATCCGCATTCACGCTCTCGCGAAATCCTTGGGTGTCGAGAAAGCGCGTGTCGTCGGCCACGACATTGGACTGATGGTTGCCTACGCTTATGCCGCGCAATTTCCTGCGGAAACCGAAAAGCTGGTTGTGATGGATGCGTTTCTCCCAGGCGTGGAAGGATGGGAAGCCGTTTACAACGATCCCAATACGTGGCACTTCCGTTTCCACGGCCCAACCCCGGAAGCCCTGGTAAGCGGACGCGAGCGAATCTATTTTTCTTACTTCTGGAATGACCTTGCGGCAGACAAGACGCGATCCCTTCCCGCCGCGGACCGGGAAGCTTATATTGCCGCTTACTCGCGCCCCGGGCGCATGCGTGCCGGCTGGGCGTACTTTGCTGCCTGGCCAGAGACCGCCAAAGACTTTGAACAGCTCGCGCAAACCAGGCTTACGATGCCGGTCCTGGCGATCGGGGGCGAAAAGTCGCTGGGAGAAATGCTCGGCAAACAGATGAAGCTGGTGGCTTCGGACGTGACGATTGTCGTACTGAAAGACACCGGACACTGGGTCATGGAGGAACGGCCCAAGGAAACAACCGACGCGCTGACGAAATTCCTGTGAGGTTGTTAAAGATTCCATCGATGCGAGCGGTTCGTCAGCGCACACCAAACAACTTGTCGAAAGGAATGTTTGCGATGCTTAAAAACGTAGTCATCTTCTGGCTCTGCTTCTGCACCGCGTTTGCTTCGAACGTGTCGAACCTTCCTCAAATGCGCATGACGCCGCAGGAAGTTTCAGCAAGCGCCTTCAACGATAGCGCGACCGGCAGCTCTGCTGTGCTCGGAGTTCGTTCGAAGGTGTTGTTCGGCGACCCGTCAAAAGTAGGCTTTTATACGATTCTCCTTTTTATACCGCCTCACACCACGATACAGGCGCACTCCCATCGCGATGACCGCATCGCCGCTGTCGTCTCTGGCAATTGGCACTTCGGTTATGGCCCGGCATTCGATGAGAAGTCGCTGAAGGCCCTGCCCCCGGGAAGCGTTTATTCGGAGCCCGGCGGCGTCAATCACTTCGCCCGGACGGACGATTCTCCGGTGATTGTCCAAATCTCTGGCTACGGTCCAACCGACACGCGGTACTTCGATCCGGCGAATGATCCAGCGTCGAAGAAGAATTGACGCGTCAGGCACGCGCCTTGTCGATCATCGCTTCCCAGATGCCTTTGGATTTAAGAACGAGTTCAATGGCTTCGCGAATTGCGCCGTGTCCAGCCAGCGATCTCGTCGTATAGTGCGCAGCGTCTTTCACCTCGGGAACGGCGTCGCCCACAGCAACCGCGAGGCCCGCTCGTCGCATCAACGGAATATCCGGAAGGTCATCGCCGATGTAAGCGACAGCCGAATCGGAGACCCCCGCCTTGTGAAGGATTTCTTCGTACGCCGGCATCTTCAACGGCTGTTTCATGTAAACAAATTCCATTTTCATTTCATTCGCGCGGCGAAGTAGCGCAGCACTTTCGCGACCCGTAATACAGCCGGTCCGGAGACCGGCGGTGTGCGCAAGCGTCAGCCCCTGGCCGTCGTGCGCGTCAAAGGTTTTGATTTCGAGGGCAGTGCCGTCGGTTTGCGAGAGCAGCGTGACGCTGCCGTCGGTCATCGTGCCGTCCACGTCCATGAGGATCAGTTTGATTTGCGAGGCGCGCTTTTTGAGGGTGGGAGCGATCTTGGGAACACTGGCCAAAGAGACCTCCGGGAAACGTTGTGCATAGAGAGTCTAAGGCAAAGCCTGGTCATGCGGCCACAGCGTGCACGAGAAAACAGGGAAGAGCGGGCCTGCACGCTCGCGCTTCGGCGATGGAGCCAGTGGAGTTCGATCGAAGCTTGATCGTTGCGAGAGGATTAATCAAGCGAGGCTGGGCCGCGCGGGATGGATTACACCCGGCGCGGCTGCAGCCCCAATGATTGCCTTTAAGCGTTTCGTTTGCGAACGGACCTACTTTGCAGGCTTGGGCTCACTGTGCGACGGCGGTGGTTGTTGCTTCTGCTGCATATGCTGTTGCTGCTGAGTGTGTTTTGCCTCCATTTGCTGCGTCTGTTGCGCGTGCTTTTGTTCCATCTGCTGATTTCTCGCCTCGTTAGCCTGCTGCTGGGCCGCTCTCTGGTGATCCTGTTCCTGCTTCTGTTGGAGTTTCTGATGGTCCTGCTCCTGCTTCGCGTAAAGCTTTTCCTGCTGTTGCTGGTATTTCTGGTCCTGTTTGGCGTTTCCCGTGTTTGGCGGAGCAGGACGTTCGTGGGGCTGGATATCCTTGGCGTGGGTCGGAGCGGGCGGCCGGGGAACATTGTTGTTCTCCGGATGACCAGCCGGTTCGTTACTTCCCGGTCGAGGAACGTTGTTCTCTGGACGACCAGCCTGCTCGTTGCCGTGTTGTGCACTTGCTGGCGGATGATACGGCGCTCCCGCCTCTCTGGCCGGCACAACTCCCGCGCCCTTGAGTTCTGCAGGTCTCGCAGTGGCGGCGACCGGGGGCCTGCCTTGGTTCACTGATGCCCGTTGCTGTGGGTCGTTGCGGGCAGCTTCCTGATGCTGAGTCTGAGCAGCTACGGGCGGAATGTGTCTCTCTCTCTCAGCCGCTTCTTGTTCAGGCGTAGCGCGCGCCGTGATTCCACCGTTGCCGCCGTTGTAGCTGACGCGGTTCACCGTGGTGTTGTTGATCACGGTGGTGTTGTAAACGTTGTGAATATTGGTGACGTTGATATTGTTTACTGAGCGGTTGTAAAAGAAGCGTCCGTTGTCCCAACGTCCACCTTCATAGCCGTTCCCGAAGTAGCCAAATCCGTAATTGATTCCGCCGTAGAATCCGACCCGAGGACCCCAATAGCCTATATGGAAAATGAACGCGGAGCCGCCCCATCCCCACCACCCCGGAGTCCATAGGAATCCTGGCTGAGGCGCCAGCACCCACGTGCCCGGCACCCAGTAATAACCGTCCGGGCCGTAGGCCCAGTAGCCGGGTGTCCAAATATAGCCCTCGGCAGGACACAGAGGCTGCTCGTACACGGGAAGGGCAGGCGGGCCGAAATTGACCGATATCCCGATCCCCACTTGAGCAAACGACGCCGCCGACATTGCCAGCACTACAACGGCGAACAACCAAGTACGAATGGACTTTACAATACGCATTGCGTTTCCTCTTGCCTACCATCCTTCGCTTGCCCGGTGCTGCTTTGCTGCTACGGGTTCCGTGGTGGTGAGGCGACTTTTTCCAGCACAGCAGAACGTCGGGACTTCCGACATCTTTATTCCCCTATCGTCTCCGCACGCCTGTGTCATTGCTGCTTTTTCTTGCTCTCCGTAAACAAAGTATGTCATTCTTGTCATGCAAACCACTCACGACAAAAAGCTCAAGGTAATAAACCCTGCGCGTCCCAATACCACTCGGAACTACGATGCTTTTTCGTACCTATCCCGTGCTGATTTTTCTTGATCCCGGTACCGCGGCGAGCTGTTTTCCCGAGTGGGGTTCTTTCCTAAAACGTCTTGCGGACTGATCTTGGCCGTTTTTGTTTTACCTGAATCTTGCCTGCGCTGTCCAGCTTGAGGTTGCGACCTGCGCGCTTGCTTACGGCTATCCCCTTGTTTCATCAATGCTCCGTTGGTTGATCGCGATCGAACACACGCACAACAACATGTGCCGCGCCGTCAGTTTGGTTGCGAAAGCTCAACCGTGGGTTGCTTGCCAGCGCTCCAACGGAGTTCATGGCGGGTTTCGCCGGTTATCAGCTAGATTCAGAACCAGCTGCGGATGCTTGGCATGTACGGTAAACTTACCCGTGAATTCAAGACCATCAAATTCTGAGAAGGTAGAACCATGAGGCGTCTCCCTTGTCTGGTTCCGATTCTTTTCGCGGCGATCGTGTGCCTTGCCCAGAACCCTGGCAGTTCCGATATTCCACCCTACAAGAATCCCAGTCTGGCAGTTGAGCAGCGCGTTCAGGATTTGCTGGGCCGCATGACGCTACAGGAAAAGGTTGCCATGTTGAGTGGGGCCGATTGGATGCAGAGCGTCCCCAATCAACGGCTCGGCATTCCCTCGATCAAAATGGCCGATGGCCCACTCGGCATAAGATCATGGGCCGGGCCCTCCTCTGAGACCAGTGCGGAGGTTGCCGAGCAACAAATCACTACAACCGCGTTCCCTGCGGGAGTGGCGATGGCCGCTACCTGGGATACGGAATTGTCGGAGAGCGAGGGGCACGCAATCGGGCAGGAAGTGAAAGGATTAGGCCGCAACATGATTCTGGGACCAACCGTGAACATTAACCGCACGCCTCTCTGGGGAAGAAACTTCGAAGGGTATGGCGAGGATCCCTATCTCGCTACCCGCATGGCGGTGGCTTACATCAAGGGAGTTCAGAGCGAGGGCGTCATCGCAACTGTCAAACACTTTGCCGCGAATAATGAGGAGTTCGAACGGCATCGGATCAATGCCGAAGTCGACGAGCGGGCATTGCAAGAAATTTATTTCCCCGCCTTCAAAGGGGCGGTTCAGGAAGCTGGCGTCTGGTCTGTGATGTCCGCCTACAACAAACTCAACGGAGTGTACTGTGCCGAGAACCCTGCGTTACTCAACGACGTTCTCCAAAAACAGTGGGCCTTCAAAGGATTCGTAGTCTCCGACTGGGGCAGCACGTACAGCACCGCCGGTACGGTGAATGCCGGGATGGATCTGGAGATGCCCGGCGGTGAGCCCATGAAAGCCTGGCTGGCAAAGCCGAAAACGCAAGCGTCCGGTAACGGTGGTGGCTGGCTGGTCCCGGAAAAGGTGCTTCCGGAAATATCGTCCGGCAAAATATCCGCCACGACGATTGATGACAACGTAGGACGCATGCTTCGCGTCATGTTCATCAGCGGGCAATTCGATAAGCCACACACCCTAGCCGGCGAGATCGATACGCCCGAGCAGCGGGCCCTGGCGCGCAAAGCGTCCACCGAGAGCATTGTCCTCCTCAAGAACTCTGGCAACTTACTCCCGCTCGATCCTGCGAAGATTCACTCGGTCGTTGTCATAGGGCCGAGTGCTGCGGTAGCCAGAACGGGTGGGGGCGGCAGTTCGTTGGTAACTCCCAAGTATTCCATAACTCCGCTGAAGGGCATTCAGGATCGAGCGGGCGAGCGCCTGCAAGTGAGCTATGCATTGGGCGTTTCCATGGAAGGTGATGATCCAGCCAAAGAGACTCCGGAGGCGCGAGAGCAACTCAGAAATGAAGCCGTCAACGCCGCCGCGAAAGCGGATGCTGCCGTAATCGTGGTAGGCAGGTCGCCTAAGCTCGAGTCGGAAGGCTTTGATATCAAGTCGCTCGATTTGCCCGCCGGACAAGACGACCTCATCGAAGCCGTGGCCAAGGTCAACAAGAATACTGTCGTCGTGATCAATGCCGGCGGTCCAGTCGTTATGAGCAGGTGGATCGCGCAGGTTCCCGCCATTCTGGACTTATGGTATGGCGGACAGGAGGGCGGAAATGCAATCGCTGATGTTTTGTTTGGCGATGCAAATCCTTCGGGAAAACTCCCTGTCTCTTTCGTAAAAGAGTGGAAGGATTCTGCGGCTTACGGACACTATCCCGGCGAGAACCTCCAGGTTGATTATGCAGAAGGGGTTTACGTAGGCTACAGATATTTCGACAAGCACAAGATCGAGCCTCTTTTCCCCTTCGGATATGGTCTTTCCTACACCAAGTTCGATTACAGCGATCTGAAGGTTGCGCCGGACCACGTGTCGCCCGGCAAACCTGTGGAGGTGAGTCTCCGGGTTCACAATGGCGGATCACGCTCAGGAGCGGAAGTGGTCGAGCTCTACGTGCATGACGGACACTCCAGCGTGGATCGCCCCACGCAGGAACTAAAAGGCTTTCGCCGAATTGATTTGGCACCGGGAGAGACCAAAGATGTCCATTTCACGCTTGAGCGCAGTGCAATGGCGTTTTACAGCACCGCGAAGAAGGACTGGGTAGCGGAGCCTGGCCAGTTCGATGTTCTGCTTGGATCTTCGTCGCGTGACATCAAGCTGAAGAGCTCGTTTAATCTGGAACCGTAAGCAACATAAGAAAGAGCCTGCGATCTAAACGCCACATCTAATTCTGAGGAGAAAACCACACATGCGTGTTTTTGTTTTCATTGTTGTCTTGTCCTTGATTCTAGTCCTTCCTGCAGCTGCCCAAGCGCAACTTACAAACGCGCAGACCTCGAATGTTCAAACCTCAAACGTGCAAACCTGGAACATTGATCCTGCCCACACGGCGGCACAGTTCTCCGTACGCCACCTGGGAATTTCGACGGTTCGGGGCGCGTTCACCAAAGTAAGCGGCTCGGTTCAATATGACCCTTCCGACCCGACCAAGACCACGATTGAGGCGACCATCGATGCCAACTCCGTGGACACGCGGGTTGAGAAGCGGGACAACGATTTGCGCAGTCCTGATTTCTTTGATGTGGCCAAGTACCCCACGCTCACATTCAAATCCAAGCGCGTTGAGGCCGCAGGAGCCGAAAAACTAAAAATCGTGGGAGACCTCACGATTCACGGTGTGACAAAGGAAGTCGTCCTCGACGTCGACGGCCCCAGCGCGCCAATCCAAGACCCGCGAGGCAACCTCCACATGGGAGCTTCGGCCACGACCACGGTCAAGCGCAAAGACTTCGGGGTGAATGGAGCTGGCGCCGCGGTTGGCGACGATGTGCCCATTACAATTGATATGGAACTGGTGCGCCCGGCTGCAGCCCGGTAGCCGAGCGACAACTGGTTTTTGTTTGCGCTCTTCGTGTCCCATCGAGGAACGAAGTCGGTTCCGCATAGGCCGCCGAACCTCTTGTCCACTGCCGTGACCAGCTTGCCAGTTTTTGAGGTTGACTGCGGCTCTCAACTCAGATAACCTTAACTGGAGAATATTCTCTGGAAGATAATCGTAGATCTTTGACAATCGGACCCGGCGATCCCCGGAGTGCGGTTGTCCGGAGCATCTGAGACCCAGTCCCAAAGCGGAATTGTCCACCCGTAACTCCCATGTTCTCTAGATTTGCGTGTAACTCCCGCAAACTCAAAGATCTAACGATTGTCGAAATTTAACTCCCTTGCTTTCTAGATTTTGCAAACGGAGGGGGAGGGGGCCCAGTACTAAACAGTAAACTCCTTTCCATTGTGGGAATTCGCGCCCGAGGCGCATGCTATCATTCGCGCAAATCTCGTGAGTCCGGAAACTCAAAATGGTGGAGCCGACGAGGTCGGTGAGGGAAAATCTCGGATTGGTAGGCGCACGTTGACCGCGATTCCGGTTGCCATGCTAGGAGTACTCGCACTGGCAGCATTCTTGACTTGCTCGACTCGTGCCGAAGAAACCCACAATCCATTGTCAGCCGACCCCAAAGCCGCGAAAGCGGGCGAATTTGAATTCCGCATCAACTGCGCTTTCTGCCACGGCCTCGGCGCACGCGGCGGTGGCCGCGGTCCCGATCTCACCCGCGCCCACAAGCGTCACGGAGAGTCCGATGCCGACCTGTTCCAGAACATCAGCCAGGGAATCCCCGGCACGGTGATGCCCGCCAACGGAACCAACGGTCAAGGCGTCGGCATGACCGACGATGAGATTTGGCAGATCATTGCGTATCTGCGAAGCGTTCAGGTTCAGGCGCCGACGCAGCCGGTCGGCAACGCTGCTCACGGCCAAGAGCTCTTTTACGGTGACGCCAACTGCTCCTCGTGTCATATGGTGGAAGGCAAGGGAGGGCGCCTCGGCCCGGATTTGACCACGGTAGGCACGGCGCGCACGGTGGAATCCCTGGTCGAGTCCGTTCGCACTCCCAGCAAGCGGCTGGCTTGGGGGCTCACCGAATCGACCAAAGAATTTGCGCAGGAGTATGAGACCGTCACGGTGGTAACTCCCGATGGGCACGAGATCAAGGGCGTTACTTTGAATGAGGACCAATTCAGCCTGCAAATGATGGACACAGCCGAACACATTCATCTATTCGAAAAAGATAAACTGCGTTCGATGCACAAGAGCCGCGATTCCCTGATGCCCGTCTATAACCCGACCATTTTGAGCGATCAAGATTTGAACGACATCGTCGCCTTCCTGCTTAGCGTGGGTACGAAGTGAGCGCGCCGACAATGAACAAGCTGCCCGGCATTTGCTCATTGCTAGTCGTCTTCAGTGTCTTGGTTGGCGAAACCTGTGCGCAAGTCACATTCGAGCGGCTGCTCAATGCATCCAACGAGCCGCAGAACTGGCTCACCTATTCAGGCGACTACGCAGGCCGTCGCTTCACTACCTTGGATCAAGTGAACAAGGCGAATGTACATTCACTGACCGCAAAGTGGGTCTACCAGACTGCCGCCACGGGAAAGTTTGAGACGACGCCGCTGGTCGTGGACGGAATCCTGTACGCGACCGGCCAGGACGATCGCGCATTTGCGCTCGATGCCCGCACTGGGAGGCCAATCTGGCTGTTTCAGCATCCACTGCCTTCTGATATTCGGCCCTGCTGCGGCCGGGTGAATCGCGGGCTCGCCATTCTGGGTGACAAGGTTTTTTTGGGCACACTGGACGCCCACGTCATCGCGCTCGACGCCAAAACTGGAAACGTGATCTGGGACGTTGTCGCGGTCGATTACAAGGAAGGATACAGCTTCACACTGTCGCCATTGGCGGTAAAGAACGAAGTGATTCTCGGTGTCTCGGGCGGCGAATACGGTATTCGCGGGTTCATCGATGCCTACGATGCGGAAACCGGACAGCGGAAGTGGCGGTTCTACACCGTCCCAGGTCCCGGCGAACCGGGTCACGATACTTGGGCAGGCGATTCATGGAAGATCGGCGGCGCGCCCGCTTGGAACACCGGTGCGTATGATCCGGGAACCAACCAGCTCTTTTGGCCGACCGGAAATCCTTCACCGTCCAATCGCGGCGAAGGACGCGCCGGCGACAATCTGTATAGCAATTCTCTTCTGGCTCTCGAGGCCGACACCGGAAAACTGAACTGGTACTTTCAATTCACCAAGCATGACGAACATGATTGGGACGCGACGCAAGTGCCGATCATGATCGATTCCGGCGACAAACACCTGATCGCGCAGGCCAACCGCAACGGCTTTTTCTATGTGCTCGATCGCACGACGGGCAAGCTACTCTCAGCCAATCCCTATGGCCGAACCACGTGGAGCGACAGCAAAGATGCGGAAGGTCGCCCCGTCGCGAACGACCAAAGCTCGCCAACACCAGAAGGACGAACGGTTTGCCCGGGAGCGCTGGGTGCGACGAACTGGATGTCCCCGAGCTTCGATTCGCGAACGGGTCTCTTTTATGTGACCGCGCGAGAACAGTGCGACATCTTCAGCACTGCGCCACAGCCCTACGACGTGGGCCATGCTTATTACGGCAGTGCCTATTTTCCCTCCGATAAAGCCGAGCCGTACGGGGGCGCGCTGCGCGCCATCGATCCCGCAAGTGGCCAGGTAAAGTGGGAGTTTCGCCACCTCTCGCCCACATGGTCGGGCGTGCTTACGACTGCTGGAGGGCTTTTGTTCACCGGCGATGCGGAAGGCAATTTCATCGCGCTGGATGCGGCGTCGGGAAAGCCGCTCTGGCACTTTCAGATGGGCGGGGCCGTCTACGCCTCACCAATGGCGTTCGCCGTTGACGGAAAACAATACGTGGCTATCGCTGCAGGCAGTTCACTGTATGCGTTTAGTCTTCCGTAGCTTTTTTCTTAGGTTTCCACAAGCCGCTGCGTAGACGCGCAGGACCGCTCGAATGTGCTCCTGAATCATATCTTCGGCATTCGCTTCGAGGCGTCCGGAGCGGATGGCCTCGTACTGCGTTGGCAAGTATTGGCTCACCAGCGTGAGAGGCGGAGGAGAGGCGTCAAGGTTGGTACGAAGTTGGGCCAGTTCGTGCTGAACCGCGGTATCGCCCCAGTAGTATCGGCAACGATCACTGTAGCTGTAGAGGCGGGCCAGACGCAGTTCGTCTTCACTCCCCTGATAATACGAACGCCAGTAGGCCGGATTGCGCTGCATCGCGGCTTCGAGGGCTTCCCGGACTTGTGAGAGGCGAACTCCCTCCCGGCGCCCCAACGATTCCCGCTCGATTGCGGTCAATGCAAGCACCGCCTCCCGGAAGGCGAATGTCAGCTGCGGCCCGACTTTCAGAATCGCGAAATGGTCTTCGACCATGTGGGCAAGAGCTGGGGGGGGCTGGTAGTCGGTGGAGTGCGCCTCGTAAACGAGATGGGGATTTTTCGGCAAGGCGGAAGAGAGGGAGTTGGCTTTCTGCGGGTCGTAATCGAAGATCACGTTTTCCCCGAACTCGACTCCGGGTTGCACGACCAAGCCGATCACTCTTTCCCACGCAGAAGTCACGTTTTGCTCAGCAAAGGCAGCGCGGAAAAGCTCCAGCGTGCGAGGAATCTGATCGGACGGGGACACAGTCGGTGGATTTCCCGCGAGTGATTCTCCGCCGGGAGCGGGAACCTCGGTGCCGATTACGTAAAGGAGCGGCGAAGAGCCGGGAGGCAAATGTTCGAATGCGCTTTCGGCGGCGCGGCAGAGAATCGCGGCTCGCTGCGCGATGGTACTTTCGCCTGGACCGCTCTTGCCGTCATCGGCGCACGCCACGCTTGCATCGAGGTGGATCTTGTTGTATCCGGCGAGCACGCACGCTCGAACCAGTTCACAAGCGCTGCTCATCGCCACGGCCGCGGGCTGATCTCGCCATGGGTACGGACCGAGATGGTCTCCGCCTAGCAACACTCGTTGCGGGGGAAGTCCGGCACGCCTCATCGCCGAGCGGACAAAATCTGCGAACTGAGGCGGAGTTTGTCCGGTGTAGCCACCCGATTGATTGACCTGGCTCGATGTAGATTCGACAAGCAAAACGGATTCATCCTCGAGGGCCTGCCGAACCGCTGCAGCGATGACGCTGGGGTGAGCCGAGCAGACGGCGTAGACGCCCACTTTCTCGCCGCGGCGATTGCGACCGATGATCTGCTGCAATCGCGCGCTCGCGTTTTTGGGTTGCGGTTCCACAGTTGCGGGCTTTACTCGGGCTGAGCTTCGAGGAGCAGGTGTTTGTTGAACTCAGCAGAAATTGTGGCCTTGGGGCCGTGGACGCTTCCGAAGTCTTTGTGGTTCACATAATCCACGATGTGATAGGTGCGATCGTGCAACCCGCGCAACTCGATCGGGCCGCTCCAGTGGCGGGCGAAGAGTGCATAGTACATTTCTTTGTCTTTGCGGATCACGTGAGCCTCAGGGCGATCAAAGCCGATGTCGTAAAGTTCTCCGAGGTACTCTCCTCGTGAAAGCATTTTCTCTTTGTAAATCTGAAGCCATTTCTCAAACACCTTCTCGCGCTCTGGTGTCAGGTCGGACGTAGTGTGCTTCTTAACGAGATCCGGCAGCACGAACTGGGTGCCCACAACTCCGCCAACTCCCACGGTGGAGGCGAAATCAATCGCTCCGTCACTCAATTCGACGTGGTCGCCAAAGTAGGGAACGTTGTCGCCCATGAGGGCTTTCAACGTCTTGCCTTTGGAGCGAATCTGAAACGAACTTTCGGGATCGGACGCTACGGACATATTGAAATGTGGCATGGTGAAAAACGAGTAAGCCGTACCGCAAGGACAGAACTCTACTAAGGCATCCGGTTTCACGCTGTGGGCCGTTTCATAAATCTCTCGGAAGAAAGCAGGCAGGGCTTCCACTGAATCCTCCGGGCGTTTGTGGTGGTGCGCGGGATTGTAGCAAGGAGGGACGGCGTTCATGTGCTGGCCATCCAGCTTCAGGCCGTCGAATCCCCACTCGACGAGGATCTTCCGAACCAACGCTTTGTGATATTCCACCACGGCCCGATCGGCTGGACAAAGATAGAACGAGTTCCAGAAGGAAATTTTCCGCTTTGTTCCATCCTGATTCAGCAGAAGGAGGTCGGGATGCTCTTTGAGTAGTTGCGAATCCGGGACAGCGCTGAGCGGGGACCACCAAAGCTGCGCTTTGAATCCTTCTTCATGGATGCGATCGACCAGGGCTTTCATGTCGGCATCGCCATGCGGAAACTTCTTGGGGTCGACGGCCCAATCGCCATAGTTGTTTTGCCAACCATCATCTAAGGTGACCCAGGAGAAACCCATTTTCTTGACGGTCGGAAGGGTGTCGTACACCTGCTTGAGCTTCACCGAGCGACCGTAGCCCCAGGCACACCAGATCGGGCCAAAAGCGCTGTCGGGCGCGGAGGCCATTTGAAATCCCTGTCGCATCATGAGGCGCCGGTATTCCGTGAGCGTGCGAAAGTAGTCCCCCTGATGCACGGAGACAAATGTGCGAAGAGTGTGGAAGCTCTCTCCCGGCTCGAGCGTTCGGTCCTTGTGCGAGCGGACGGCCATGCGAGCATGACGCGCGTCCGGCATGGAGACGGGAAGGGATATGAGGCGTGGCCCGGGCTCGACGTGGCCTACCGCGAGACCAATGTCTTTGCGCCATACGTCGACAATCGGAGTGCCTCCGCCGTAGTCACTGGCGTTCATACCAAGATAATTTTCTTGGCGGAAGCCGGGTCGCAACGGAAGAACCCAATCCGGACGCTTCTCGTACGAGCCACTCTGATAGGACCAGAACGCAGGGCCTGGCGCAGTGGGAAGTGAAATGAGCGAATATTGATGGTTGGTCCAGCTACGAATGCTGAGTGCAGCCGTGCCGGTGTTCGAATACTCAACGTCAAAGATCGCG
The DNA here is from genome assembly GCA_963838905.1 of uncultured Acidobacteriota bacterium. Classification (GTDB taxonomy): domain Bacteria; phylum Acidobacteriota; class Terriglobia; order Terriglobales; family Acidobacteriaceae; genus JABDBE01. Next base: position 123,657 of record CAWITE010000006.1, on the reverse strand, counting down.
AGGGAAGGGAAGTCGGCATAGAGCGTGACGGAAATGCTCTTGCGCAAGTCTCCGGACTGACCAGTTAGAGCCAGCCGCTCTCCCGCGCCAAAAGCGTCAGTCACGGCTTCGCGGTGAGACGAGGTCAGGGCAAAGTCGCTCCACGAGCGGCCGATGCCGGCGACCGTCTCAGATGCGGAAAACGGAGTCACGGGTTTTGGGCTTGGACCAAACAATGCCACCACCCGAGTATTCAGATTGCGATCGAATTCGATCCGCAAGACTGAACTCTGGATCTGAAGATGGCTTGCCTCGCCGCCAGCGCGGGCAGCAGCGTCTTTTTCGGCAGACTTGTTCTGCCCCGAGTTCCACCCGGGCAACACAAGACTCAGCAGAACGCAGCAGGTTAGAGCGATGACCCGCTTGCACTTCATCATCGCAGGGTACCACCGATCGTGTTGAATCGGGCTCTCATGCCCCAAGTCGACGGATTCTCGATCCGACACTCGTTCACTCGGAATATATTGGACAAAGACGTCAATTGCGATATATTGCGATCAATTACTTTTACTTTCGTTTGTTCGAGATTGTCAAGAGCAAGACTGCGTGGAGGCCGGAGGCGATGTCGATCAAAATGAGTGTGGTCTGTTTCTTTTTGTTGAACGCGTCGGTGTGGTCAACTGCATCGAGCACCGCACAGCAGGACCAGTCCCAAGAACAGATTGGCTACAAGTCCGCCGCCGGTGCCGATCAGAAGAAGACCCTTTTGCTGAAGGACTTTCAACCGGTTCCCATGTTGCACGCTCCGGTACACAACATCGACCGCGCCAAGTATTACGTGATCGACGTTCACAACCACGTCAACGATGCTCTGGGAATCGATGAGCACATGCTGCCTGGGCGCGTGATCGAGATCATGAATAACACCAACGTGAAAACAGTGGTGATTCTGACCGGCATGTGGGGTAACAAACTGCAACGGGTGATCGATGAGATGGTGAAACCTTACCCAGGACGTTTCATGGTCTTTTCGCAAATCGACTGGAGCAAGATTGACGATCCTAACTTCGGCCAGGAAATGGTGGCGCAGCTCGACGATGCGGTCGCGCGAGGCGCTCGCGGCCTGAAACAATTGAAAGATCTGGGCCTGAGTGTGCGCGACAAGTGGGGAAAACTGGTTGCGGTGGATGATCCGCGCCTCGATCCCATCTGGGAAGAATGCGGACGGCTTGGAATCCCGGTGTCCATTCACGTTACCGATCCAGAAGCATTCTTTCACCCAGTGGACAACACGAATGAGCGGTACGAGGAGTTGATCGAACATCCCGACTGGAGCTTTTATGGCCCACAGTTTCCCAGCAAGGAGTCAATCCTGGCCGCGCGCGATCGCATGTTTGCCAAGCACCCGCGCACGACGTTTATCGCGCTGCACGTCGCGAACTGGCCGGAAAACCTCGACTACGTTTCTCACTTGCTGGATACGCTTCCCAATGTGATGGTCGAATTTGGCGCGCGCGAAGCCGAACTGGGCCGCCAGCCTCGCCGCGCCCGCGAGTTCTTCCTCAAGTATCAGGACCGCATTATGTTCGGAACTGATAATGGCATGGATGAAGCCATGTATCGTAACCATTTTCGCTGGCTGGAGACCGGGGATGAATACTTCGACTATTGGGGGTATCCCGGGCAGGGTCGCTGGAAGATTTACGGCATGGAACTACCGGACGATGTTTTGGAAAAGATCTACCACAAAAACGCAGATCGCGTTTTCGGACAGTTCCGGGGAATTAGTGCGGGCAAATAGAATTCGCAGCGGCGCTAGACCAGCGTGATCTGGATTCCGGTTTTCTTTAGTGCCGCGAGGTCGCCCTTGGGAATGCCTCCGTCGGTGATTAAATGGTGTACAGCCGAGAGCGGCGCTATCGAAGACAGGCTACGCCGCCCAAACTTGCTGGAGTCGCAGGCCGCAATCACAATGCGGGCAACGTCCATCATGGCTCGGTTGACTTTGGCCTCGAGCAGGTTTGGCGTGCTCAGCCCGTAGTTGCACATCGAACCCATCGACTCCCAGAAAAAGAATGTCTGCGTTCAGGCGCCGCAGCGTTTCTTCCGCGATGGGTCCCACCAGCGAAAACGAATTCTTTCTCAAAGTGCCGCCGGTCAGAATGACCTCGAGTGCGGAACCGGAAAGCTCCGCCGCGATGTTCACGGCGTTCGTGATAATGGTCAGGTTCTGGAATTCGCGCAGAGCCCGGGCAATGGCAGTGGTTGTGGTTCCGGAATCAAGAATTACCACCTGGCCTTCTCTCACCATGCGGGCAGCGGCGGCCGCGATCTGCAACTTTTCCTTGCGATGCAGCTTTTCTTTTTCCCGCAAAGTGGGGTCTTCCAGCGCGCTTGCCCGCGCCGGCAAGGCGCCGCCGTGAGTGCGATGGATGCGGCCATGCGCCTGCAGAATGTCCAGATCTTTTCGAATGGTGACCTGAGAGGTCCGGAAATGCTTGGCCAAGGCGCCGACCAGCACGCGCCCCTCGCGATTCAATATCTCCACGATCAGTCGACGTCGTTCTTCGTTCAGCACAGGCTCACTCGAGAGTCTTTGTATTTTACACTTGACAGCTCGCCGAAACGAAAGTAACAGTTAATAAACGCAAGTATACGAAAGATCGAGGGGTTTCGATAATTTGAACCGTCTCTGATCGAATCGCGGAGCGCCTGAAGGTGAATGCCCTTTCTCAATTGTTGGACCTGCGGGAGAACGAGAAGAAGACTCGCGGGTTGGTTCATACGCCTGCGGAAATTGCCCAGCAGCCCGACACCTGGCAGTCCACATTCGACCTCTTCCAAAGGCGACGCGCGGAGATCTGGGAGTTTTTGGCGTCTGCGGGCTTGGCGGTGGACCCCCGCGTCAGACCGACGGTATTCCTCGTCGGCGCCGGAACCTCCGACTACATTGGGAAGTCCCTCGCTTATCTGTTTCGCAAAACCTGGCTGTGCGATGCGGTCGCGGTCCCGAGTACCGACCTCCTGACGCATATGGATGAGCTGTGCGCTCCCGGAAGGAAGTATCTTTGGATTTCCTTTTCCCGATCGGGCGACAGTCCCGAAGGCGTTTCGGTCTTGGAGCGAGCTTATAAGCGCCGCCCCGACATTTACCACCTTGTAATTTCTTGCAATGCGAATGGGCGAATGATCCGCGCCAGCGTGGGTAACCCGCAAGTTTTGAGCATCTGTTTGGACGATGCCGTGAACGACCGCGGACTGGCTATGACCAGCTCGTTCTCCAACATGGTGATCTTCGGCCAGTGCCTGGCCCACTACGACGACATCGAAAGATATGAGCACGTTCTGTTACAACTGATTCATGCCGGAAGGGGTTTTCTACCGATTGCCGCTGATTCCGCCGCTGCCCTGGCACGAGGGCCGTACACGAAAGCTTGTTTTGTCGGGTCCGGGCCGCTGCGAGCTGTGGCCAGGGAATCTGCTCTTAAGCTGCTAGAGTTGAGCGCGAGCAAGGTCGTCACTATGTCAGAATCGGCGTTGGGGCTGCGCCATGGTCCTATGGCAGCTTTGGACCAGAACACCTTGTTTGTGTGTTTTCTTTCGGGCAACAAACGGGTCCAGGAGTACGAGCGCAATCTGCTCGAAGAAATTGGAAGCAAGCGGCTGGTGACGACCCGGGTCGTCGTCGCCGGAAGCGCGGTCTCTGGGATGAACTCCGTCGCAGAACAAAATCTTGCGCCAGCCGTGCCTGTTGCTGTCGCCGATGACTATCGCCCGGCGGTGGACGTCATCTTCGGGCAAGTCCTCGGTTTGTTTTTTTCGTTACGGTGGAACCTGCGACCCGATTGTCCTAGTCCAAACGGCGCCATAAGCCGCGTGGTACAAAATGTGATATCCGTTCCTGACTGAAGCTCCGCACCTGCAAAACTCATGAAAGGATCTTCGCATGATCGAAGTCTGCGTCGTCGGTGAGATCAATCTCGACCTCATCCTCTACGGATTGCCCAAAGATCTGGTGCTCGACCGGGAACATCTGGCCCGCAATATGGCGTTTACCTTGGGAAGTTCGTCGGCGATTTTTGCACACAACTTGTGTACCCTCGGTACGCAAGTCGGCTTCATATCGAGAACGGGCCGCGACCCTCTCGGCAAGATGGCCGTGGAGCGGCTCTCCGCAGCCGGAGTTGACATCAGCCGGATGAAGCAAGGCTCAGGGCAAACATCCACCGGCCTCACCGTCGTGCTGCCTTACCCTCAACATCGATATATGCTGACGTATCCGGGGACGATGTTCGAAATGCAATATTCCGACATCGATATGGACTACGTCCGGATCGCTCGTCATTTCCATCTTTCGTCTTATTTCCTGCACCGTGCTCTCCGGCCACAAATCTTGCACCTGTTTCGGCAAGCCAAGGAAGCTGGTCTCAGCACGTCGCTCGACACGAACGACGATCCGGAAAACGACTGGGCACAAGACCTGCTCGAAGTCCTGAAATACGTTGATGTCTTCCTGCCGAACGATCGCGAGGCAAAGAAGATTGCGCGAACGGATGACCTTTCGCAGGCACTCAATATCCTAGCCGGACTTGCCAAAGTCGTAGTCGTGAAACGCGGCTCCTCCGCCGCCATATGTCGGAGGGGCAACGAGCAGTGGAGCTTGGCGCCTCCCGCCGTCAAAATGGTGGACGACATCGGCGCGGGAGATACGTTCGATTCTGGATTCATTCACATGTATCTGCTCGGCGCCAAACTGGAGGACTGCCTGGCTTTTGCCAATCTTGCGGCTGCTTACTCGGTGACCAAGGAGGGCGGCACAGAAGCGTTTCGGGACCGCAGCGAACTCTTCCGCTTCATTCGTGAGCAATGGAATTTAATGGGAAGAGGAGCGTTGCCGGTAAAGGGTTAAGGCTGGTTCTCCCCCGGCGATTCTCAAGGGCATCGCTCAAACTCCGTCATTCTTTCGGAACTTGTCGGCGACCGACTGAGGAAGGCTCTGTTCCAAGCGCCGTGAGAGCCACTCTTGCAGTTCGGAGGTCAGGTCCGAAGAAAGGGACGTGAACTGCAACCCGAGGTAGGTCTCGTTGCACCAACAGATCGTGGCGTCGACCGCGAATGGGGTTTCGTGACCGGGAAGCGTGAACTGCACCTGGACTTTAGTGCCCGGTCCGAGCGAGACGGAGGCGGCGATTGCGAGGCCGCCTTCGCTGATGTTCACAGTGCGGCCATGTATCTCCGGGGTGGGAGGCTTGCAGAGCGTAGCCGGAATCTCAACCGGGCAGCGGAAGTAGCGTCGCCGCTCCCGCACAATCAGCCCATAGGCAACCTTCAAACTGCGGTCAATCGAAGTCACGGAAAGAGGTCTGCTCAGAACAAAATTGGAACCTGCCTTGAATGCACTGGCGGTTTCAGCATCGTTGCCGCTGATGGTGAATATCACGGCGGTTCGATTCGAAGGGGAGAGACGTACTTTTTCCAGGACTGCGCTGGCCTCACCTCCGACTTGGAGATCAACCATGATGGCTTCGAATTTTCGCTGGTCCAAGAGCCCCAGCGCTGTGTGGACGTCCGCGCATATCTCTGGGGACATCGCGAGTTGGCGCATGGATTCGCTGAGTTGCTCGATCGTGGCCGCATCGTTCGAGACAAGCAGCACGCCTGCGACGGTCTCAGAAGGCGCGGGTGCGGCGGCATTTGCGTTACTCATGCCAATCAACCTCTTAGCTGCAGGAATTCAGGTGCGGAGCGTGGACGCCAAGGCTTAGAAGGTCGGCTGGAGTGATTCGCTGCCGTGCTTCCGATTGTTGGGTTTCCGCTTGCACGCTTGAACTTGCTTTACCCGAGCCTGCCAAATCGTTTGTCTAACATTGTCTCTGATTTCCCGAAGAATGCGGCATCTTCTTTTTCAAGGTCGGTGGCCGCGCCTGATTGTGCCGCTCAGTTTTCCACAGCGACTGGTCGAGATTCTTTAACTGCAATGTAACATTCCTGTGCTATAAAAACCGCTTCCATCCACGGGAGGCTTTACCCATGAAGTCTTGTCGCCTGTCGGTCGCCCTTCGTCCCTCTACGCTTTTCAGCTTCGTCCTAGCCGCGCTTCTGACCTTCGCACTCGTGCCGCACCTGGCTTTCGGCCAACAGACGCTAGGTTCGCTGAGCGGTACGGTAACAGATCCGAGCGGAGCCGTAGTGCAGAAAGCTACTGTCAAGATCCGGGATGTGGCCACCAACCTGGTAGTGATGGCGGAGTCGAAAAATGACGGCTCCTTCAGCGCTGCCGCCCCCCCCATCGGCACCTACGAGGTTACTTTTACCAAAGACGTCAATTACCTCAGGGAGTCGAATCGGCAGGTTGAAAATGTTTATGCGATCGAGAAAGCCGGCGGTTTCAATGGCAAGGGTTCCCCTGAAGCTTTTGACTTCACGACCCACAGACTGGCAGCCGGCTCTCAGATGCTGTTGGATCTTTGGTATACGGCCTGGCTTGATAGTGCGATCAGCGCGGAGTTTGCGTCGGGCTCGACCGGGGCTCAGCCCACCAAGTAGCCACGGCATTTGTCTGCGCCATGACGAATCATAGAGACCCGGTCCAACCAGTGTTTCGCTTTACCTCAATCGATGTGCTCACCCGCCTCGAACCCTTCTTCAGCCATGGGCAGCACGTCGCGCTCGCGAGCTACCCATACATAGAGCGTAGGCAGCAGAAAGACGCTCATGATGAGGGCTGCGATCAGACCGCCGACGATAACGATCGCGAACGGACGCTGGGAATCGGAACCAATAGCGTGCGAAAGCGCGGCTGGCAGCAGTCCTAAAGTTGCCACCAGCATCGTCATCATGATGGGGCGCAGTCTAAGCACGGCACCTTCAACCGCGGCGTCCTCTACGGAAAATCTCCGCGCTCGAAGCTGGTTGATGTATTCGAGCATGATGACTCCGGTTTGCACGGACACGCCGAACAGCGCCAGGAAACCAACGCCCGAGGAAACACTGAAGTTGGTGCCGGTGATCAGAAGAGCAAGCAGGCCGCCGATGGGTGCGATGGCAATATTAGCCATGATCAACAGCGCCCATTTGAAAGACTTGAACATCGTGTACAGGAGGATGAAGATGATGAGGATAGTGATTGGGAGCACGATGAGCAGGCGCTCGTTCGCTCTCTTCTGGCTGGCATATTCTCCTTCCCAATCGAGAGTGTATCCGGTGGGTAATTTGACCTGCTCGTTTACCTTTTTGATCGCTTCTTCCACCGTGCTGCCGAGGTCGCGACCGCGGACGCTGTATTTGATGGCAACATAACGGCGATTGCCTTCGCGATAGACTTCCGATGCTCCATCCGTCACTCTGATCTTGCAGAGCTGCGCAAGTGATACGCGTTCTCCCGTGGACGATAGCAGGCGAATCCTTTCGATCGCGTCCTTTGTACTCCTGTATTGAGCCAGGTAGCGCATCGCCAAATCGTATCGCGCCTCTCCCTTGAGCACCTGGGTGAGCGCACTGCCTCCAACCGCGGTCTGGACCGCATCCTGCACGTCGGAGACGTTAATCTGGTAACGAGCGGCTTGCTCACGGTCCACAGCCACGTTCAGATTGGGCTGGCCCAGCACCCGAAAAACTCCAAGATCCTCAACGCCTCTGATTTTGCGCATGATGGTGACGATCTCATCTGCTTTTTCCTCCAGAAGTTTGAGATCGTCACCGTAGATTTTGGTGGCCAAAGCCCCCTTCACTCCGCTCACAGCCTCTTCCATGTTGTCTTCGATGGGTTGAGAAAAACCCCAGACGACGCCGGGAATTGTGTCGAGTTCGCGATTCATGGCGGCGATCAGTTCGTCTTTGTCCTGGTGAAAGACCGGTCGCCAGTCTTCTTTTGGTTTGAGATCAACGAAGAATTCGACGTTAAAAAATCCCGTCGTATCCGTGCCGTCGTCGGGGCGCCCGACTTGGCTGGTGCATTGCGGGACCTCGGGGAAAGCGCAAAGCATGATTCGCGCCTGGTTCGCGACCCTGATGCCTTCGTCCGGCCCGGTGCTGGGCGCAAGCGTGCCACGCACCCAGAGCGCCCCTTCATCCAGGTGCGGAAGAAATTCAGAGCCAATGATCCCACTGAAGACGAGGTACGCTCCGAAGGCCGCCAGAAGCGAGCACAGGCCGACGGTGACGACACGATGGCGAATGGCCCACCGAACCGCGATACGATATCGATCGATGACGAAGTTCAGCACTGGGTTGTGCCATTCCTTCGCTCCTTTCGCGAACGCGAAACTCGCCAGCACGGGTGCGATCAAGATCGAGAACAGCAAAGCCCCGAGCAGCGCGAAGGCCACCGTCCACGCCATGGGATGAAAGAGTCGCCCTTCGACGCGCTGCAGCGTGAAGATGGGCAGATAAGCGGTAATAATGATGGCAATCGCATAAAACACGGGCCTCTGGACTTCGTGCGAGGCATCACTGATGTTTTCGCTTGGGGTTTTGGAATCTGCGTTCTTGTGGCTTAAATGGCGAACGATGTTTTCGACCATGACCACCGCACCATCGACTACCATGCCAAAATCCAGCGCACCCAGAGACAAGAGGTTTGCAGGAATGTGTCTCAAGTCCAGGCAGATGGACGCAAACAACAGGGAGAATGGAATCGTCGCCGCGACAATTAGCGCTCCACGGACATTGCCGAGAAACAGGAACAAGACGACTGAAACCAGGATCATCCCTTCCGTCAGGTTGTGAAGCACCGTATGGCTGGTGAAGTGAACCAGATCACTGCGATCGATGAACGGGACAATCTTCACGCCGCGAGGCAGAATATGATTGTTCAGTTCTTCCACTTTATTGTGGACGCCTTGCAGGGCCGTATCCGCTGCCGCGCCTTTGCGCAACAGCACGATACCTGAGACTACATCGTCGTTGTCGATGATCTTTCGGTCCTCGCGGTGAATGGCTTTGGCAAACTGTCCCAGCCGGATTTTTGGGCCTTGCGAAATCTCAGCAATGTCCTTCATCCGAAGCGGCGTGCCATTTTTGGCTATGATGACAGTCTCTGCGATATCTTGGGATCGGTCGACCAGGCCGAGGGCACTCACGTTGATTTGCTGCAGGCCTTCCTGGATGAAGCTTCCACCGGCGTTGACATTGTTGTTTGTGAGTTGTTGCTCGATCTGCGCCAGGTTCAGGCCGTAGGCGACGAGTTTGTTGGGGTCGACGCGAACCTGGTATTCGCGGGTGGGACCACCGAAGCTGGCGACGTCGACAATGTCCGGGACGGCTTTGAAATTCTTTTCGATGACCCAGTCCTCAATCGACTTCAGTTCCATGGGGTCATATGCCGGATTGGTGCTGTGCAGGGTGAAGAAATAGATCTGGCCGACGGGACTCCAGTCCGTGCCCATTTGCGGCACTACGCCCGGCGGCAGGGTGACTTGGCTCAGCCGTTCGAGAACCCGCTCGCGGTTCCAGTCATTATCCGATTCGTCGTCGAAAATAAGCTTCAGGTCCGAGAGTCCGAAGAGCGAGAAAGAACGCAGATGCACGACATGCGGGATGCCGTTCATCACGATTTCGAGCGGAATCGTGACCTGCTGTTCGATTTGTTCCGCGGAAATCCCCGGCCATTGTGTAATGACCTCGACGTAGTTGTCGGCTACATCCGGATAAGCCTCAATGGGAAGGTGACGGAACGCAACAATGCCAGCAGCAAAAAGCAGCAGGGCAAACCCCAAAACGAGCAGGCGGTTGCTGAGAGCAAAATCAACGACTCGACGAATCATTTATTGCTCCACGGTGTTTTGCAGTACTAGTGCATTCGAAACCACCTGGACTCCGGGCTTAAGCCCGGAAACAACCTCCTGCATATTGTCGGGAAGCATAGTTCCGGTGACCACTTCCAGTCGCTTGAAATGCCCCGCGCCTATCGGGGTGTAGACCCACTCGCGATCATGTAGGTGCAGAATGGCGGTCGCGGGAGCTGCCGCCACCGTTTCCGCTTGTCTCCCATAGAAGGTCGCAGTAACGAACATTCCAACGCGCATCAATCCCGGGTTTGGGACTTCGATTCGAACCTTCGCCGTACGGATATTGGGATCAAGAATCGGCAAGATGTTATCGATTCGACCCTTCAGGACCTTGTCAGGGTAGGCGATCAGGCGGATGTCCGCGGATTCGCCAACGTGCACGGCGTCGAGATCATTTTCATAAACGTCGCAGATGATCCAAACATAAGAAAGATCAGAAATTGTGAACGGGTTGGGCGAGCCCAGTCCTTGGACACCGGCCGCGTTTGTAACCTGCTGGTCCGTAATGATGCCCGATACGGGTGCGAAGATATCGACGATCCCCGAAGGGTGGTCTTTATCGACGCCGAGAAGCCCCAACTGTTCGGTTGCCGCATCCAGATCTGCTTTGGCGTCCTGTGCGGTGTCTTCCGCTTGTTCGAGGGCGCTCTTGGCAATCGCGCCTTTATCGAACAGGATCTGGTCCCTCTCCAACTGTTGGCGAGCCAAGCGCTCATCGTTCACGGCCTTCCGATATGCCTGGTAAGCTCCGGAAACGTCGTTGCTGTGGACTCTTAGCAAGAGCTGGCCTTTTTGCACCATATCGCCGAGCCTGGCCTTGATTTCAACGACCCGGCCTGAGGCTAGCGAGATCACAGGCACAGCACGGGCTATGTCGGGCTGGACGGCACCGGTGACGTTCAGGGCGGGGACCGCCTTATACTCAACCGCTGTCACCAAGGGAAACTGTTCGGGGTGGTCCACCCGGAAATTGTTAGCATCCAGGTCGGGCTCGACGCTGGCCGAAGGCGGGGCCTCGGCCTTAAGGTCCGCCTTGGTTTCACCGCAACCAAGCAGGAGTAAGCCCAAGGGCAAGCAAAGAATTGCCGCCAGGATCAAGCCGATATATTTCGTTGTCATTGGATTACCTCCCGCCCCACTGCCAGATTCAACTGGGCTGCAGCCGTTAAGTAAGAGCCAACTAAATTCACGTAAGCGAGTCCCACCGTGCGGTAGTCACTTTGCGCATTCAAGTAATCGAGCAGCGATGCCCCGCCGCGCTCGTATGCAAAGAACACTGTGTCGCGGACTCGAACTGCCTGTTGCAGATATTTCGCTTTGTAGGGCTGCAGCAGGATCACATTGCTGTTCAGCATCGCGTAGGCGGAATCAACATCGCTGAACACTTGTGCCTGGGCCGCATCGAGTAACCTCTGATTCCGGTCGATGTCCAGTTGCGTGCGCAGCTTCTCCCCTTGATTCCTGTCAAAAATCCGCAGCGGGATGCTCAGGTTGAAGCCAATGTATTGATCGATGGGAGGGTTGCGTCCGACGTCGAACCCAAAGGTCGGATCTGTCGATCCATTTGCGACAGCAAGTTTGTGGTCAGTCTTGGCTTTGGCGACCGCCTGGACTCCTGCCTTTAAATCAGGGCGTGTGTCCAGCGCAATTTTGCGAAATTCGTCCAACGGCAAAATCTGGTCGCTGAAGCCGAATGGGCCAGTCACATCGAAATGTATGACCGGAGTACGATCGTTCAGCAGCGTCAGCAGTTGGATCTTTGCGGTGCGAAGGTTGACTTCCGCTGTCTGCAAATCGGATTCGTATTGGACGCGCTGGAGTTCCAATCGGTCGAGGTCAATCTGTGCGATGTCGCCCGCCTGGAATCGTTCTCTGCTGACGTCGAGCACGTGGTCGTAGTAGGCAAGATTGTCTTTCGCGAGCTGCAAAACCGACTTGGCCTGCAGGGTTTGCACGAATGCCCCTCGCAAGTTGAAGAGCAGCGTTCTTTCCAAATCGGCTTGCTCGGACGTTGCGATGGCAGTCGTGTTTTGGGCGCTTTCCAGCCGCAGTTCACGCTTGTGCTGCCTCTCGTGCAAGTAGCTAATGGATGCCACGGGTAACAGATAGGCAAAGGGACCGTGAGGCGGCCCTCCCGGGAAGGGATCGATCTGGTCGGCCGTCAACGTAAAATTCGGATTGGGACGGAGATAGGCGGTGATTTCCTCTGCCTTGGATTCGCTGATATTGAACTGGCCCGCCAGCAGCGTCGGGTTCCGCTGTTCGAATTGTTGCCGCACCTGGTCCCAGGTCAAAGGCGCCTGGGCCTGGGCTGGCGGGTATGCGCTGCTCAATATCAGAGCACAGCACATGCACTGCAGCTTTCGCATCCATCACCCCTTTTTTGCACCGAACACTCCCGGTTAAGGGCGCGGCAGCTTCTTTGGTTTGTGCATTCTGCGGCCCGAGGTTTGATTTCCCGAACGCCTCTTGCGCGACCCAACTTTGCGCAGACGAGACCTCAGCTCGTTGAAGCCCGTCGCCACCGTCACGAAGTACAAGCAGAGTGCAAAAACAGCGATCACGCCTAACACGTAACGGTTCAGTACGTCGAGATTCACTGGTTACTCCGAGCCTGCGGTTCGGAAACCGTGGCCGCTTGTCGATTTTTCTTGGAGCTTTCTTGTAGCTTTCCTGGAGCAACACAACTCCCCGGACTCCTCGCACTGGGTCTATCGCTTGTGTATTCTTAATTTCTGGTTTGCGGAAGACACTCAAACGGTATCGGCGGGACTATTTCGATTGCCGAAGCCGGTGCACCTTTCCAATCGCTTGATTGTGGTCGCATGAACGATCGGAAACACGCTGTTATTTCGACTAACCAGGATTAATCTTTCGATTGTGCGATTTGACTCTTGGTGCCAATCGTTTGATTGGATTTGGGAAACACCGTCTGTGATGGGATAATCGCTCGCTTAATTGAAAATCCATGTTGAACTTAGAATGGATATGGGAGCCGCGGAACCGGACGCTCGTCATGCTCGCCAGCGTAAGCATTGTCTTTGGCATCGCTGCCGTGGACTGGTGGACCAAACCATATGTTTCTTTAGGCTTTCTCTATTTATTTCCCATTATGCTCGCGGCTGGATTCTTGCCGCGCTGGGGAATCGCGTTGATGGGTTTAGGGTGCGCGCTGCTGAGCGAACGTTTCAGCAATCTGGATCCAGCGGACGCTCCCATCCGTTTGAGTTTTGAAGCCCTGGCACTCGTCGGCTCGGGACTGTTCATCTCCGAAGTCCTAAGCAACCGTCGGTTGAGGTTGGCGTCCCAGGAGCGATTGCGCGTTTTGGTGGAAACGAGTCCAGCAGCTATCGTCACGGTGGACGAGCATGGCTTCATTGAACTCGCGAACCGTGCGGCCGTCGAACTCATGGCTCCGCGGGACGGGCATCTGCTCAGACAGCCCATCGCGGCATTCTTGCCCGAGCTGCATCACGCATTGCGATGGGAAGAGGGACCACAATTCAGGACATCGATGCAATGCCGGGGCCATCGAGGAAACGGGGAGTCCTTCCTGGCTGACGTCTGGTTCTCCAGTTACAAAGAAGGGCCGACCCCCAAACTAGCTGCCATCATCGCCGATGTCACCGAGGAACGGAGCGCGACCAAGGAGTCAGCTTCTGTTGATCCTAATCTGCAGGACAGATCTCCATTGAACAATCGTGAATCGGATGTGCTGCGCCTCCTGGTTCAAGGCTTGGCTAATAAGGAAATAGCATCGCGGCTAAACGTCTCAGAGAGCGTAGTGAAGAATACGATCCAGCAACTGTTTGCGAAAACTGAGGTGCGCACTCGGAGCCAACTGGTTCGGGTGGCACTGGAGTGCTACCGGGATCTTCTGTGACCGCTAACCTCTAATCTTCTAACCTGGTCTGCAGGTCATGTATTGCTGCAATCCAGTCGTTCAGACCGTCAGCTTCCAACCACAGGTCTTTCAGTTCAGAGTTTCTCCGCACGCGGTCTAAGGCTCGAATTGCCAGAGCCTTAAGCTCGGGGGTAGTCGCCTGTCGATTTCCTTTCGTCCACTCGACAATTTCTCGCGGTACCCCCGCGGCGGAGGAACCGTTCAGAGCGGCGATCACCTCGGCTGCCGCGACGGCGACGCTTGCGTTGGGTGCCTCAAGATAACCGGCATTGTCGGCGGCATGGAGGAATATCTTCGTCAGATCATTGGGGGTGATTGCGCCCAGTTTCGCAAGCCAACCCGCGGCGTCGTCATTCTCAAAGCTTCCAACACCCCACCTCCCCACGCAGCCTCCTCCGCGGACGATCCTGCTTGGAAGATTATAAGGCCATGATGCGTGAAGGTGGCCCCACATCAGGCGGAGGCTGCAAGTCGACGTAGTCTAACGGTTTCGGCCTCCCCTGATCATTGGCCTTCGTGCCGACGGGCCTCGTACCAGAGCGCGAGTTCGACCCGGTTCCAGAATCCAAGTTTGTCGTAGATGACGCGAAGATAGTTTTTCACGACATACTCCGTCGTACCGATGATCTCGGCCACTTCGCTATTCTTGAGTCCCCGGGCGACCAGTTCTATGACTTGCAGCTGGCGCGGGCTGGGGAGGCGGGATCCGTAGAGATCGCCCGCCGGCCTGGCGCATCCGATTTTGAGGGTTTGCATAGTGAACTCCTGAATTCAGCCACGCGCACGCGATAGCTTGAAATGAATGTTCCCGAAGCCTCGAGCAGCATTGTTGCGACGGAGGCTTTCGCGGCCTAGTGCATCAGAAGTGGCGGCGGAATCGCGGCCCGCAAATCTGCCACCGACAAACTTCTCGCCCCGAAGAACGGCGTTAACAGAGGTCAATAGCTCGCTTCCGGCGTCCGACTTGACGACATACGCAAATGCGCCCAAGCCGAGAGCTTCTTGCACCACTTCAGCAGAAGACTCTTGGCTCAGGAACAATATTTTGGAGTTGGGGGAGAGCTGGCGTATTTGTCGAGCGGCTTCCAGTCCATTGAGCTTTGGAAGGCCGATGTCGAGCACAATCAAGTCTGGTTGCAGTTCTTCGGCTTTTTGAACCGCTTCCAAACCATCTGACGCTTCGCAGATCAGCTGTACAGTCGGCAGTTCTTGAAGTACGGACGCGACAAAACGCCGAAAAGGTTCGAAATCGTCTACTACGAGAGCACGGACTGATGGTGTTGCCAATAAGCCTCCGCTAGTCAAAGTTCAAGCCCGAGTCACTGACTGGCGGTGCTTAACTCACGACTGAATAGGATTACATAAGGGAACGGTTCGGTCGTTGCGCGAGGGCAATCTGGTGGTTGCTCCGGATCAGTGTGCGAGAACACCATGGAAGGAAAAACGTGGCCAGCTTATTCCCTATGACAGGATGAGTCTGCATGTCGGGATCGAGAGACGCAAAACTGCCGGCTGGGAAATCTGCCATCTTGCTTTCGTTAAAGTGATCTCTCCCATGCCGACTTAAACGTCCCAAGATGACGGAGACGTTTTCCCTCTGAGGGTGCCAAATGGGGCGCGATCCGGTATCCGTCAGGCATCTTCAAACGCACGGTGTAATCACCACCAGGGGCTGCCGGGATGCCCTCGAGCACGGCGAGCTGCGCGCCAGGGGGTACGAATGCCGATGCAGGCCCGTATGGAATGGTGTTGGGAGTGAAAGCGGTTTTTCTCCGCTGAACGGGTCTGAGCGCCCATCTTGAAAAGCTGACCTGACCCGGACAACAATCCGACTAGGGCGAGCATAATAAGGTACAAGTTACGCTTCATGATTCTGCCTCCGCTGTTGAACATTGATCGCTTGAACATGGATCGGTCAGAATATTCGCTTAACCATCGAACTCTTTCAATCAACTCCGGGTAACCTTTGAATATCTTTTCGTATATCGTTGTAAACTACTGAGCCGCAGGGGATAACGCGAGAGACAGCGCCATGCAAGCTGGTAAACGGAGGAACGGAGCGATCGAACTCGACCTCGGGCGCTACGAACTTCGCCGCCGCGGAAGACGAGTGAAGCTCGAGAAGAAGCCCATGGAACCGCTGATTTTCATGGTTAGTCGCAGAGAACAGCTGGTTTCGCGCAGGGACATTGTCACGAAACTTCGGGGCTCCAATCTTTTTACCGATACCGAACCAAACATCAACAACATCGTGCGAAAAATCCGGACGGCTCTGGGCGATAACTCGACCAAACCGCGCTTCCTGGGGACCGTGGTAGGAAAAGGGTACCGATTTAGCGGCCCGGTTCGGGTGATTGATGCTTGCTACCCGAACTCCAACTTCGATCATCGTTACCCAATTGGGATTGAACGGGAGCGTTCGTCCAGGTGGGGCGAGCGCTCGTCACTCGCGGTGCTGCCATTGTTTCTCGTGGGACTGTTACCGATGATCAGGGCCTTGGCCTTGGGTTTGCCGATGCACTGGTTTCGCGCCTTGGAAATCTGCAAGGTGTGGACGTTTTGCCGACTTCGTCGGTACTGAATCTGCCGACGGAAGCGACGGCTTCGGACATTGCCTCACGCCTGGGTGTCCGCTTCGTGGTCCACGGCGCCATTCGGGAATCCAAAGGGCAACTGCGTGTTTCGTTGGAAATGTTTGACACTGTCATGAAAATAACTAGCCTATGACTGGACCTCGCGTTCGAAATCCCTCCGCTGAACCCCATTTTCATGCCCAGTGGTGCGCTACCGGCGCATGAGGTCTCATTTGCAAAGCCCTGCTTCACACGGAAATGCGATCTCGACGTGAACCGTCTCTTCTACTTCGAAGACGAGATCGCCAAGCAAATCGCTGGCGCATTAAACAGGCCGTTGCGTCTACCGGAGGTCCAGCGTCGCCCCCGGCACAGCAAGGACCCGCTAGCTTATGCGGAATTCATGCGCGGCTACAGGCTTAGCTCGTCCGGCGATCCCGCGCTGCTGGACGACGCGGCCCAGCACCTAATCAACGCGGTTACTCGAGATCCCGCTTTCGCCCTCGCTCATGCCACTCTTTCGTTTGTGTGTGCCACTCGTCACTTCGAGTTCGATCCAGCCGGCCTGTGGCTCGAGAAGGCGGAGTTTCACTGCCGTCGCTGCGCTGGAAGTGGATTCGGATTTGCCCGAAGGACACGTCGCCAATGCTTTTCTGTTATGGGGACCCTCCAAGAACTTTCAGCATCTTGCAGCAATTGCAGAACTGAGGCGGACACTCGCTCTGCAGAATAACTTGCCTCATGCTTACAACCGCTTGGAAACAATTCTGGCGCACATCGGACTGCTTGATCACGCTCGTGGAATGTATGAGACGAACCTTTAATCCAGGGGAAGGAGATCAATCACAGCATCGTCCAAGTGTATATCTGGGAGTCGAGAGTACTCTCTGGCGCGGGAAGAGATCCAGGCCGGAGCCGAGAACCCAGGCAACAACTATCCTCACTATTTTGCTCCGCAGCCAGCCATGATGACGAGGAATTGGAAAGAGGCGAAAGTTCTGCTGGATGAAGCGCTGCGGCTCTTGCCTGAAGAACCACTCATCGTCAGTCTTTAAGGTGTTTTTTATGCTTTGACTGGAAAGACTGAACCCGCTCTGGAGTGCCTGACTCGGGCTTGCGCCAGCCCAAAATCCTTTGGACATGCTCACCCCACCTACTATAGGTCGCTTGCATTCTCGCGCTGTTGGGCGCCCAGAAGCGGCTTTTGAATGGCTGGAGAGGAGTGTCAGTACCGGATTCGCGTGCTGGCCGTTTTTCGTGAAAGACGCTGGTCTCGAGAAGCTGCGCGGTCTTCCTGAATTTGAAGTCCTGTTAAGTTCTTTGCAGAAGAAGTATCCGGACCATCTGGGATTGCTTTAGCCTTGCCGCCCCGACGCATGATTGAGAAATCTGTTCGCGCGAGCTGGTTTACCCGTCGGTTTTTACAGCAGGTACCGTGGAACTGATCAGTTTAAGTTTGGGCTCTCGATCAACAGCGGCGAACAATTCACTGATGACCTGCTCATCGATTTCACCCGCCTTCTCCAAAACCGCAGGAAAGCGAACCACAACCTCAAGGGCCGAAGTCGTGAAGTGAATGCGAACCCGCGGCTTCAGTTCCGTCTCTGAGATCGAAGACAAGGTCATCTCCATCTGTCTTCGCTGCCGCTCCAATAGGTCGCGGTAGTGAGCTAAGGCGGTGTTCGTAGCCTCCTCCAACCGGCTACGGAGGAGCCGGTAATCAATTTCTGGCGCAAACTGCAGCGAGATCTCGTGCCAAGTGAAATTCGTTCCCGGAATCTGCTTAAAGATCGCGGATGTCGACTGAAACACCACAGAATTCGAGAAGGCTACCACTCGGCCGGTAGGCACAGCATCCGCCCCCGCGGTGCTCAGTTCCATCAGATGAAATCGCACCAGTCCGATCTCTGCGACTTCTCCATTCACCGACCCTGCCTGTACTCGATCTCCAACCCGAATGCCGAATTTTCCGATCAGAAAAAAGTAGCCCACAATCGACACAATGACGCTCTGCAAAGCTACGGCGACACCCGCCGTGATGAGTCCCGCGAAGGTCGCCACCGCCCCCAATTCCGCGACAAAAGCGAATATAAGAACGATCCCAGCCGCACTCCAAAGCACGATCCTGCGGATCAGCAAGAATTGGTAGCGACGTCGCGCGTCGTGTACGTAACGAAAGATCGCTTTTCTCCAGATCTCTCCGATGACAAAGACAGCGCCCAGCACTATCGCCAAGCCAGCTAGCCTGACGAGCAAGCTTTTTATTTTGTCCTTGAATTCACCTGCAACATCGGCCTGCCAACTGGAAAGGCTCCTCTTATAGAGATCGAGCAAGATGGCTTGCTTCCCCAGTGGAGCCAGTGTCGCTGAAAGCTGCTTATACTCGGCGGTGAGAGCGTCTAATTGCTGCCTCTCTTGGGCCAGCCCCTTTTGATCGCTGGTGTCGGCCTGCTTCGCCAACTGGTTCCCGGTCTCAATCAGTTGATTGAAACGACTGACTAGGGGGGACCGAAGCTGTTTGGAACTCTGCTCCAGCGCCTCGGTTGCGTGGATCTCGTTGACCAGGGTGCGGCGCTTGCTCGAGAGCTGGAAAAGATCACCCGCAAGCGCCCACATGTTCGCACTCGGTAATTTGTTGATGATGTTGGTAGCGACTGGACTGGGCTGCTGGTTGACAGCGGGAGTGTTTTCGCTCCCGTTGGCATTGCTCAACGCAGCCGGTAGGCTGCGAGCCAACTCTTCAATTTGGGATCGAAGTCCAACGGTTCCGCTCGCGGTCGAAGCCTCATTCAGGAAATCCAGCATGCTGTGCAACCCCTGTTGGCGGGCCTGAAAGAGTGTCAATTCGCTTTGGGTTTCAGAAAGCTGCGCCGCGATGTGGCTGCGCTTGCTTGCGGGCGCTTTCTCCAACCCCTGTTTAAGCGACTCGACCTCAGCTTGTGTTTGTTGGACTAACTGATCCGTCTCGGCTGCCGTCTGGACCAGACTTTCGTACTCGGACAATGCGCCGCTCGGCTTCAACGTTTCATTCGCCTTCGACTGCTTCGCTAGCCGCTGTTCCTCTTGTCGGGCGAATTCAAAAGCCAGCCGGACGACTTGGTCAGCAATCCGTCGATTGTCGGCCAAGAAGGTTAAATCACTTGGTTCCGTGGCCAAATGCTGCTCCTGCTGAGTTTGACGGTACCAGTCGATGGCCTGAGTGAGAAGCGGGATGATTTGGGATCGTACCGAGCCGGTAGAGGTAGCGCTTTGCGCCACATAAGCCCCTGCGGCACCAGCCAGGAGAAGGGGAATCAGGCCCGACTTTATCGAGTTTCCAAAAAGAGAAATAATGCCTGGTTTTCTGGCGGACGTTCCACGCTTCGGCGTGTGACCGGCTCGGCAAAGGGTTTTGGAATGTTTGCTCCATGCGGAGATGTACTTGGTCGACACTGAGTTTATTTTAGCGCGGGCAAACGCGAAGCAGTTCGCCGATTTGCGGCATTTTCGCGCGCGTAGGGGAGGATGTAAAATAGGGGAGGAGTCGCGCCCGCTTACCCCTTTCGTTATTTGCCCCGAGGACCGTCCCTGGGCAATCTCCGCGCGTGGTCGTACGAAGGCATAAGCAATGGTGCCTACTGAACTCCTCCCAGGCAACCTTAGCCACGATAAGAACAACAAAAAAGGTAAGGCGTCTGGCCAGTATTTTGGGGGAATCGTGAAGCTGAAATTAGTTACATTTTTTGTTACGTTTGCATCATCGTCGGTCTTTGCCACGTTGCTCGCGGGCGCAGGGTTTACCAACATTTCGTCAAGAGACTTGGGAGTTCTGCGGAAAGATGCGACTCTCGCGCTAAGGTACAACCCGACAATTCGAACGCTCCCTCATCCGAAACGAACCGCAACTATCAGACCTGCAAAGTGGGGAGTTGTCTCGTCTCAATTCGGCAGTCCGAGCATGCTGAACGGGGTAGCGAATAAGGGGATTGGCGCGGCCGCAACGCGCTCCATGCCGTCGATGTGGCAGATCAGCAATCAAGTGGCATTCAATACTTGGCTTCATTACCATCCTAGCCCGAACAGCGCGTGCCAGGACGACGGCTACTCGAGCTTCGGCGCGAACAGTACTAATGAAGTCAGTTGTGATCGGCGGTTACAATCCAGAATTTAGCCGCGCCAGCGTGCTTTACGCGGCGGAGTTCGATACTGGATGGTTTCCCCTGCATGATAAGGATCCCGTCGATTTGAATCAAAAATGGGAAGGAGGATTACTATTTGGTACCGGCCCCCCCTTCCCCCTGTTGGCTGCACAATCTAGAAAACAAGAGATTTAAATTTTGACTATGTGCTAGATCTTTGAGTTTGCAGGACTTGCACGCAAAATCTAGAGAACATGGGACTTATCGCTGGCGCCCATGGCTCGCGATCCCGATTTGGGATTGGGATTGGGATTGGAGAGCCGTGAGCGAGCGGGCCAGCTTCAGCGGCCAGATTTTTCAAGGATCGCTTGTTATCTTCGAGATAATGCTATATCGATGGATGTTATCTGCTTTGAGGATTCCGGTCAACAGAAAAACGGGACTGCGCGCCGGGTCAGCGGGCACCCACCCACATAAGGGTGGGCCAGCCACCCACGAAACCCCAAGCTGGCTTGATGTCATGTAAATTTCATGTTTTGTATGACGCAGGCGGAGATATAGTTTCTCCGTTCCAACTCGATGTCATCCGGGGAATCTCGGCTCAAACAAGAAGGAGCTTCACATGAAGAACACTCTCATCTGCAAGATCGTCGCCTTGGCTGTCGCCGTATCGCTGTCCGCCACGTCGGCGCTGGCCGGAGGAGGCTCGGACGCTTTCAACCGTCCGCACCTCGGAACGAACTGGGTTGTATTAACGAGTGGCAGCCTCTCCATCACGAACCACGAGCTGGTTGGCACATCTGGGTCGCTCGGCTACTTAAAGGGTTCGAGCAAGGACACGACTGCCTCTACCGTGGTGTTCCTGGGTGGTACTGACCTGGAATACGGCGCCGTCGCGCTGGGCAACGTAGCCGGGGGCAACAACGCCTTTGTGAAGATCCAGGCAGCGAACGGTGCTGGGACGTTCGACCACGGCGCCTTCTATACCGGCAATAACGGCAGCGGTGTTTGCTTCGCGCCCTCGAGCCCCGTGCCCAGCCTGGCCATCTTGGATGTGTTTTTCTGCGGTACCACCGCGACCATGAGGATCACGAGTGCGGCCGGTGTCCAGATCTACACCAATAACTACGGGACCACGTTCGGCCCTGGCGGCGGCCTCGGAACGTATGGTTCGGTCGGACTTGATAACCATGTCTGGCTTCGCGAGCGGCTGTAAAAGATGCGCCGGTGGGCGGGGTTCCCGCCTCTGAGATGCCGCATGACAGGGACCTGTCTCTCGTGAAATAAGTGAGACATCTTAGCCCGGATAATTCCTGAATTTGAAGACAAAAGAAGCCTCCTGTGCTACAAACATGTTGACTAAACGCTGTTTGAGGCACTTCCGGAGGCTTCTTCGTGTCTGACGATAGCACAACACAGTGTTTGTTGTTCCCAGAAATTTTTCGCAAGCCTGTCGTTGCCCAATTTGATCAGCGAGAAGGCAGTTCCGATGGCGGCGCTTTGCTGCTGAAGGCCGCCGATGGTCACTACCGATTGGTGGAGGAGCTAACGGCATGTCTGCAGGACCAAAGACAAGCCGGCAAGGTCGATCATACCTTGCGAGACTTAGTCGCACAGCGCGTGTTCTCAATTGCCTGTGGCTACCCCGACGGCAACGACTCGGCCCGATTGGGCAGCGACCCCATTCATAAGCTGCTTCTCGGTCGCGATCCCATAGAAGGGCTCGACCTGGCCTCGCAACCGACGGTGTCGCGTTTCGAGAATGCGGTCGGAGTCAAGGAGTTGTATCGCATGGGCGAGACTTTGGCCCAGAGTGTCATCCGGCGGCACGGGAAGCGACTCCGGCGCCGGGTGTATCGGGTCACCATCGATCTGGATCCCACCGATGATCCCACCCATGGCGCACAGCAACTCTCCTTCTTTAACGGGCATTACGACAGCTGGTGCTATTTACCGGTGATGGGCTTTATCAGTTTCAATGAGGAAGCGGAACAGTATTTGTGCGCGGCGGTGTTGCGTCCTGGCAACGCCCCCGCCGCGGTGGGCGCCGTAGGATTGCTGCGGCGGCTGATCCGGATGATTCGAGGTCATTTTCCTGGAGTGACCATTCGGGTTCGTCTGGATGGTGGTTTTGCCAGTCCCGCGGTGCTGGAGTTTTTGGATGCGCAGAGCAAACTGGAATATGTGGTGGCCATGGCCAAAAACGCAGTCCTGAAGCGGATCGCGGCTCCGGGAATTGGTCGCGCTCGTAAGCTGTCAGAAAGCAGCGGAAAAACGGAACATATCTACGGAGAAGTTGACTACGCGGCTGGCAAATGGCCTCATCGACGCCGGGTGGTGATCAAAGCGGAAGTCGTCCGGGCGCCGGAAAAAGATCCCAAAGACAATCCCCGTTTCGTGATTACCAACATGAAACAGAGTCCGCAATGGATTTACGAACGGGTGTACTGCCAACGTGGCGACGTTGAAAATCGGATAAAGGAGTTGCACGACTTGGAAATTGATCGCACCAGTTGCACCAGCTTTTGGGCCAACCAGTTTCGCGTTCTGCTCACAGCTGCGGCTTACGTCTTGATGCAGGAATTACGTTTGCGAGCGGCCGGCACCGCCTGTGCCCGGGCCCAGGTCCTCACCTTGCGCGAGCGCTTGCTCAAGCTCGGGGCTCGGGTAATGGTCTCGGTACGGCGCTGCGTCATTCACCTGCCCACGTCGTTCCCGTTTCTACCTGCCTTCCGTCTTATCGCCTGCCGTTTGGGCGCGCAGAGCGGATAAATCTCCCACTTTTTACTATCCGAAATCAGACTGGTTGCACTCTTGGCGAAGGTGTGTCACCACTTGTCAAAATTGACGTTTGAACCCGACTAATTCTTTTGGAAATCAGTAACGCGATCGAAGGAAATTCCGCCGTTGTCGCAATTACATATCACTCATGCGAACAATCACACTCCACTCCACTCTTCATGAATTATGCGCGTTAGACGCCGCCATATTTCAGGTGAGACTGTCAACGCCAGAGTAAGAATGCATCGTCTTGCCGGAGCAAAAGTACATGAGTGGAGCTGGCCAGAAGGCCCCGATCGGGGGCCTTCTGGCGTTTTGGGGTAAGCCTAAAGGGACTGTCGTCGGTCCAGCGTGTCCGCGCTCAAATACAGGCTTAACAAGCACGTTATAGGTGGCGCTCGAATTGAACGGTGGATCGAGATTTAGTCCTCAGGACGATTATGCTTATGTCTACGGCTACATCCGGACGCTCTCCGATCTCTACCTCGTTGAAGGCTTGAAGTGACTCGTTGTCTGATGTCGTCGGACTGTTAATTCTCCTAGTTGTGCCCCTTCCATATTTCGACTAGACAGTAGAGGGTAGGAACAGGTTCTCCGAACCTGACGCTAAATTTTGGTAGAAGGAGTGCTTCGCCCTGTACAAGGGCACAAACGCGCAGGCTGGCTTTGCTCCGGCGAGTCGCGCACAACCGATGGAAAGGATGAACAACTCATTATGATGCGAACATCGAAATCGATGATGGTATGCAGTGCAGTGCTGTGCTGTTTGTTAGTCGGGTTGGCGTTCGGCGTATCAAACGGCGAGAAGGCTAAGGTTAAGGGTGTCATCGCTACTCGAACTGGAGAGACTCTCGTCTTGGCCACTGATGCCGGAAACGTCACCGTAGTTCTGAACGATGACACCAAGGTGCAGCAGCCAAAAGGTCTTGGTCTGCGCAAGAAGCAAATGTCAGTCACGATTCTGGTCCCTGGACTCAGGGTCACAGCCGAAGGCGTCGGCGATGCGCAGAGCAGGGTGGTGGCCAAATCCATCACGTTCGACGCGGACGATCTGCAAATGGCCGAAGCCATTCAAGCAGGCTTGACGCCGACCAAGCAGGCCGTCCAGGCCAACGCCGGGAATATTGCGGCGAACAAACAGGCTACGCAGGCGAATCAGCAGGCAATTCAAGCTAATTCGGCAGACATCTCTGCGAATCAAGCGGCCACTTCGGCCAATCAGCAAGCCATTTCAGCTAATCAACAGCAAATCCAGGACACCACCAAGCGGTTCTCCGAGTTGAGCGAGTATGACACTAAGGCCGACATTAGCGTCAACTTCGCAGTCGGAAAATCAACAATCTCGGCGAACGACAAAGCCGCTCTCTCGAAGCTGGCGCACGACGCCGTGGGCACGACCGGCTACATCATTTCCGTAAAGGGTTTTGCTGACTCCTCGGGCGCCGCCGCCATGAACCAACAGTTAAGCATGGACCGGGCGCAGGCGGTGATTGCTTACCTGATCCAGGACGGCAAGGTGCCCGTGCGGCATATCGTAGCGCCCGGAGCGATGGGCACGGCTGATCCAGCTGCGCCCAACGAGACGGCAGCGGGCCGAGCCGAAAACCGGCGCGTCGAAGTCAAGGTCCTAGTCAATAAGGGTCTGGCTGGACAGTAAGCGAGTTTCGACTTCGCGCAGTTAACAAAGCGAAATCGAATTAATGCATAGGCAGAACGGTACAGAATACAAGCACGGGCTGGTAGTTTTGGCAGTTGAATTGACATGCCGGCGCAGATAAGTTTGTTTCTGTTCGTCCTTTCGCGTTCGCCCCACCTTTGCCAAGTTGTTCGGCGGGGGTGGGGCGAGGTTTTTGGTTGGAACTCTTTCAAGGGTTCGCGCAGCATCAGCTGCTCCGCCTGCTTGGTTGGGCCTGGATAAGCGCGACTCGCGGACGTTAGCCGGTCTTCTCGCTTGCTGCTTCCGGCGGAGGGAAAATAAACCGGCGTGGAGATTTCAGGAAGCTCAGGGCTGTATATCGCATTAACCTGAGTTGGTCACGCCGCGGCACACCGTAGGCCTTCATGGCGACCGCAGCCCCAATCGAAAAACTGACGCCCAGATTTAGAACAAATGTCACCGCGATTCCGAACAGTGTGTGGATGAACCAGCCTTTGTACATCCACTCTCTTCCGAAACTGGCCGCCGCGAGTGCCAGTGTGCCGGTTGAAAGCGTCACGTGGCGGACGTCAAGCGGGATGCCGAAAAATGCTCCCACGACCGGAGTGAATCCCAGCAAGTAGCCAAGCACAATGCTGGTAGTCCAGCCCGAGAGATTGGCATTCACTGTGTCTGCCAGCCGCTTCATCCGTTCATACCCCAGTTTCCGGCCCAGGGGATGTTGGGCGATGGCCGCGGGAAGGTGATTGTAGGTAGCAAAGTTCTCGAACCAGCCACCGGCCAGCGCTGAAACCCACAGGATCACGCCGGTAAGCGCGGCATAAATCATGGTCCCGGAAGCCAGGGGGTTGAGGGTGTGGTAAACGTATTCCGCGCTTGGAGCTTCCAGGAAGGGACGCGAAAAAGCCCAGACCCACAAGCGGGCAAACAGCACGCATCCCACGCCGACCGCCAGAAGATTTCCGGCCGCAGATGCGAGCTGGCTGCGCGTGATCCGGCTGATGAACTCCGCCAGTTTCTCCAGCCTGGTTCGCCCGCGGGTGACGCGCACGATCCCCGCAAAAGTTGCGGCTGTGACCGAGGGTTGCTTAGTGGCGAGGGCAAGATGAAAGTGCTGCAGCACCAGGAAACTGACAGCGTAGTTTGTTCCTGAGGCCATCCCTTCGAGGAACAACGGCAGCTGCGCTTCCACGACCCGCATTTTTATGGCTGCGGTCAGCACGGTGAGCAACCCACCGCCCAACGACGCCTTCCAGATCCCCCGGTATTCACTCCGCGAGTCGGCGATGTAAGGCTCTCCGGCCTTGCCCGTGCGCTCGACCACTTTACGAGCCATGAGCGCGGAATTTTCGCGAAACAGCGCGCGTAGGCTCATGTCCCTGCGCAGCGCCCTCATAACATCGTCAAGCAGGCGCTTCACCGCCTCAACCGACTCGTGCCTCTCCGCGACAAACAAAACCTTGGCGATGCTCTCCATCCGGGAGATGGCCATCTCAATCGTTCCCATGTCAAACACCAGGGAAGTACTGACTCCAGTGTCTTCGAGGCGGAGGTGCACGTACTGCATTTCCACGCGGCAGCGCTCGACATGCCCGCGCCAGTTTTCGAGCGCGACCGCGGCGCCACCCTGCCGCACGAGTTCCACGGCGGTTTGCTGAAGTTGGTAGAAAGGTGAATCTTCGATGCTGCCCGCGTGACTGCGGTGGCGCAATTCAGGGGACAGGCCGATCCCCGCCACGTGCACGCCAAGAAGGTAGAAGGCCTGGGTCAGGTCTTCACGCTGCTGCGCCCACGCGTTCGCGTCACTCACGGGCGACAGCAAGCGGGCCATGCGCTCGAAGTCTTCGTCGGGAAGACCTATCAGGCGGTCAATGGATTCGCTTGTGGGGTAAAGCCGGAGCACTAATTTGGAGAGGTCGGTATCCTCACGTGCCGAAGGCAGAACTCGCTCGATCAACCGCCGCCACGCTTCCGATAGCAGGCCTTCCCGTGGGTGCAAACCCGCTTCCGCGAACAGGTCGACCGAACGAATCTCGGTTAAGATCTCCCGCATTCGGCGCTGAAACCAGAAACGCAGGTCACTGTGCGACTCCATGAGGGCCAGGAGCGCTGCCAACCGCGTCATACCCTCGCTCGTGAGCGGGGGCTGGCTGATCCAGTCTTTCAGCTCTGCAAAAGCGTCCAGACGCGTAGCCAGGTCCTTGGCACGGATGAAATCCTCGAGGATGGAAGTCAACCAGTGTCCCGCGCGTTGCGCTCGTCTTCCCGGAGGAAAGAAGCTCAGGACCAGTTCTCGTATCTGTGGTACTGATGACGCCGTTACATCAGCAGGAGTTTTGTTCTGGAGTCCAGCAACCGACGGCGTGGTACGCCCATCGCTACCGTCCAGTTTATCGAGGATGCTCTGGGGAGGCGTGTCGCCGACGGATGGATTGGAATCCGGCATGTCGCGGACATCTTAGGTCGCGGTGCGAGCCAAGTCAACGAAGCTATTCTGGCCGATCAGGACTTAGCGCGTGTCCGACACCACCCACCGTCGCAGCGGTGGATACCGCCGAGAGAGCTTAACGATGGTTGGTTGCAACCGGTCTGGAGAATCGTGCGCCAACCAGGTGAGTCTTTCATTCTTCTGGCTTGAAACGTGGATGGGCTCGGCATCCTCCCTGAAGCCAACCTGGCTACTGGGATCACCCGGCCTTGGCCAGCTCGACGACACTTGCGAGCTCCTCGTATTCCTCCTTCGTTAACCGCAACGAAGCCGCCCGAATGTTTTCCTTCAGATGCTCAACCGAAGAAGTCCCCGGAATGGGCAGCATGATTGGCGAGCGCTGGAGCAGCCAGGCCAGCGCAACCTGCAGGGGAGTGCTCTGGTGTGCTTTCGCAACCCGATTGAGGATTTCGCCAGCCACCTTGCCCGCCCCGAGAGGAAACCATGGAATGAAGGCGATTTCATTTCGCTCACAATGGTCCACGACATAATCCCATTCACGGTCAGCGAAACTGTAACGGTTCTGCACCGAGACGATGGGAACAATCTTGCGTGCGCGCTCAATGTGTTCCCGCGTGACGTTTGATAGCCCCACCAAATGAATCTTTCCTTCTTTTTGCAGCTCAGCCAGAGTCTCGACCGACGTCTCGAAAGGCACGACGGGATCGGGCGCGTGCAATTGATAAACCTCGATGCGATCCAGGCGCAGCCTCTTGAGACTGCCTTCAATCGCGTTGCGAAGATGCGCGCGACTTGCGTCGTGCGTCCACTGATTCGGTCCCGGACGATTCCATCCGCCCTTGGTGGCGATAACAAGATCCTTCGGATAAGGAAAGAGCGCCTCGGCGATCAGCTCTTCGCTGACAGCCGGCCCGTACGAATCAGCGGTATCGATGAAGTTGACGCCAAGCTCCACGGCTCGGCTAAGAACTGCTAGCGCTGCCTTCCGATCTTTAGGCGGGCCCCAAATACCGTCGCCGGTGAGGCGCATCGCGCCGTACCCGAGACGATGGACAGAAAGTTGACCGCCAAGCGAAACACTTCCCGCCAGACTTGCAGAGACTTCTTTCGTGCTCATAGTCGCCCTCCTATAGTCCTTATTTTATACGGAAATATTATGGCGCAAATCCTTCCACCCTGTGGGGTCCCATCCGTTGTTTCGTGAAGGACGTGTTTTTCCAGATACCCGGATTTCAGCCACTTTTGGAGAGTGGCTCGATCCATGGGGACGTGAGCCAGAAGCCAATCATGCGAAATTCGGTCGAAACAGGACTTGATATCGCCCTCTAGAATCCACTGCGGATTTGATTTGGACAGTGTCGTGAAACACTGTTTTTATCGCAGCGGCGCAGGACCGCTACTGGCGAAACCCATAGGAGTTGTGATCAGCAGTGGTTTCTACCGCGGGATCGAGTGCAAGCAAATGCAATGCCTGTTGGGCTCGATCTTTCATAGTAGGGACGGTCAACGCGAACTGCACACGAGCACAGTGAGCCTGGGGCTGGGCCGAGATTCGGCATCCTTTCCAGCCAATTCGGGGCCGAGCTTCCCAGTACTTAAGACTCGGCGCATAGTTGGCGTCGACACTCTGATTCTGCGTGGATTAGAGCGCGGCACCTTCAGCGTCGCGCGCGAGTGGACCGACTGGGCGGATCCCGATCCTTATTCCGCGCTCGGCTTGCCCCTCGCTGCTCTTACCTCGTAGGCTACGCGCAATGTGATGCGTGGTTTGATCGGTTCTCCATGCCAAACAATCATTTCTAGCAGCTTTACAGGCCGCAGCGTGCGATGGGACGCACGGTCTGATCAATTTCCTCCGTGTCAGACAATCATTCCAACAGCTTTAAGGTCGCAATCCGAATTGCCTTTCAACCGACCACGACACTTTTCGCGAGCATCGCAGCGTGCGATTCTCCGATGAGGGGCCCTTTCGAAGCCGCAAACATACAGAGAAGGTAAGTCCAACGCATTTACCTTTCTTGGATACGGACAAGATGTCGCCGTCGCCCTCGTGATGCCGCGCTGGCGGTCAAAAACTGACGCCCGCCTCAAGCACTACCGTCGGATCGGTAAAGCCCGCATTAAAGATGTACGTCGTGAATTCCCACTTCTTATGCGACACGCCGACCAGAAGCCCGCGCTGCACATCAAGACTGGTGTGAAAAGCCTTCGTGCGCTCCGCCACCAGGCCCACCCGAAACCACGTTAGCGGTGAGTACGTAAGTTCCGGCCAGGCGTAGTAAGAGTTTCCAGATTTATGCGTCGTATCGAATACATATTCATTCGAGATCGATAGCTGGACCTTCTTATAGGTCAGCGAAGCCTCGCAACTGGGCGCGATCCCCGTTGTTCTTCCGAAAACGCCGCCGACCATCGGCGTGAGGTTCAATATCAGCTTTTTGCCGGCACTGAAGTTATAGCCAACCCACAACGACCCCGTTCTTAGGTTCTCGTAGTTGTAGCGTGCTTCCAGGTGCAGCCAACAGCGGTTCGCCATGAAAACTGGATCCACGAAGGACTGGTTGTTCGGAATAATGTAGCCATCGACGGTAAGGTTGTAGGCCCACGGGTTCCTGGCGGCATCAGGAGTCTGAGACGGCGCGCCGCTCGCCGTTCCCTGGCCCAACGCTTGCCCGCCAAGGAGGACAACCACGGCGAGCACTCCGAGTTGTTGCATGGGCTTCAGAATGCGATCGTGACCGATGTCGTGGCCCATCCGCCCAGCACCATGGCAACACCGACGAGGGCCGAGCCAATCGCCTTCGCGCCGCATCCGGCCAGATAGCGGTCGAAGGCTACAAGAAGTAGACCGTGTAGCGCGGACACTCTTGTCCGCGTGCTGCCGCCCGGTTGTGGAATGGGCTTCAGCCACACTCAACGATAAGAGGGTAATACCTCGGCGCATACTGTCAATAGTGCCAGTTGCTAATCGAGGCCGATCCGCCATGGCTCAAGTTCGCTCGCCAATGGTGCATGTCACTTCTCGCGCCGTGGGCGGAACGCGGCGTACTGCTTGTTTTGCCAGTATCGCGAAGCCGCTTTGGGGTGTACCCTCCCTTTACCAATGCCAGGGCGTTTAGTTGAACTCAACTAGTCGAACACAACCGGAATATAGGAGATGCAAATGAGAGTCTTATTGATGATGGTGTGTATGTTTTTTGCCTCAAGTTTGTTTGGGCAAGACTGCGTAAAAAACGCGCGGGGCGAGACAGTTTGCGGGAACGGTCGGACTGCAGCTGCCGTCAACCCGAATACGGGCAGAGGTGCTGCCGCCCACAAGAATTCGAACGGGGTAACGACCACTCAAACCACGAGCGGCGGTAAAGCCAAGACCAAGAATGGAATGGGCGTTGCCCAAGGCCCTAATGGCAAGACGTGCGCCAAGGGGAAGTACGAGGAAGGCTGCACAAAGTAATTACTTGGAGAAGGCGGGGCCAAGATTATCACTACTTTAACCGGTGCTGACCTCGAATCGTTGTTGCAAAATCGCTATTGCGGATTACTTCTGCGCGCCCCTGATCCAGTTTCAATCGCAAAATCTGGTGGCAAACCGTGCCTTTGACTCGGACAATGCGGGCATCGCGGTGCTCCGGCGCGTCGGCGGGGAGCAATTCGACCTTGCGTGCATAGAGAGCGATGCCGGGCATGGCGCTTAGTCCGTGAGCAAAGATGCTGAGCAGCACGGTCACCATGACCGCAGAAACGGATGGTCGGCTCGCCCGGGAAATGCGTTTTCTGCTCCAGATAAACCAGGCCGAGAACCTTGAGTTAACGGAAGTCGTTCTTCTCGGCGCTACCAGCCGTCCCGGATAGTTGTCGTAAGATCGCACCCAGTAACTGGACAAGCTCGGCCAATTCTCAACGAGCGCTCTGCACTATCCCAAGATTGCGTGGGTGATCCTTTGCGCCCTGGCTAGTTTTTCGTCTCCTTGGCATTCACCAGATACACTTCGAAACCAGCTTCTTCGAGAATGTCGTAGACCGCGATCCAGTACACTCCAGTCGATTGCAGGGCTATGGTCCGAATCGCACACTGCTTCAGCCAGAACGCCATCCCCTTCAGCTCCGACGTAGCACATCCGAAGCGACGTACGGGTTGGCGGTCCCGTGTCGGCGGCAGGGCCACATAGTGAGATTCGTTGCCGATATCAATGCCGGCAGCGTGGGGATGCACGACTTCCAAACTGAGATCTTCGCTCTGGATTTTCCGCGTCATCTCTCGCCGTTGTTTGCGGTTCATCTGGTGCCAGTTGTTTTGAGTTGGGCGGCAGATTGCTTTCTTGTTTTTCTGCGGTTGCTTGGATTTCATGCTAATCTTCCACGGTGAATTCAAGTCGGCTCCGCCCGGTCGGCGACCCTTACGCAGTCTCTCCATCGGGGTCGGACTATTGTTCTTTTCAGAACAACGCCGCCACCATCCATACAATCGCCAGTACCGGAGCCATGCTCCTTTATCGGGCAGGAACGCGCCAGAAACGTTAGGCGGCCTTAGCTGCCGAGTCTCGTTGTGCCTCAGATTTTAATTCGCATCAAGCTGCTTGCCACTCATCAGACACTTTGCTCATACAGTTTCTGAGTCATACAACCACCCCGACGGGGCGGGCCTTGCTCCTTTCTTCTGATCAAAAGCGCGCTCGCTCCGACGCGCTACGTTTGGCCCTGCGGAAGAACACTGATAAAATTACGGAGTCCTTCCGTAGTTCCCCACACGTGGGGCTATAGCTCAGCTGGGAGAGCGCATCGTTCGCAACGATGAGGTCGTCGGTTCGATCCCGACTAGCTCCACCAAATCTTTCAACACCTTGCCGACTTTTTTCGTCGTGTTCGATCATGGAAAATCCGGTTTTATTGGACCGTTTTGGACCGTGAATTGGACCGTGATTCTTGAGTGTCAACGCCAGCGAAGACGGATAGCTGTTCAAGTGCCCGACGCTGCGCTGTCGGAATCGCTTGTGCGCCGGAAGGTCGGTATGAGTTTTACCAGAAGCTCTATGAAAAGCGGGCGCAGACCAAGGACAACCCAGACGAATACCTCCCAGAGCGAGTCGGTCTCCAGCCCTACATCGTGATGGAAATATTCGGGCGATTGAAGAATGCGTTTCGAGAATATCGGCAGGTTCGGGACCGCAACCAGCAGACAGACTTTATCGAGCACAAGATCGTGTTCTACGCTGGGTGGTTGGGTCATTACGTCGCGGACGGCTCGCAGCCGCTCCATACCACGATTCACTACAACGGTTGGGTCGGAGCAAATCCGAAAGGGTACGTGACTCGCGGAGGCATCCACGCCGAATTTGAGACCGCATACGTCTCCCGCAATATCGCGGCCACCGACTTCGCCAACTTGGTTCACGCCCCGGAACGCATGGCCGATTCCTTCGGCGGCTACATGCAGTATCTAAGGAGTTCAAACAAGCTGGTCGAAAAGATCTACGAATTGGACAAAGCTGGCGGCTTTCGTGAAGCCGGATCGCGTGAGGCATTCGATTTCACAACGCAAAGACTCGCCGCTGGCAGCCAGATGCTGGTAAACCTCTGGTATACGGCTTGGTTGGACAGCGCAGACTGATGAGGAGGATGAGATGATCTGCCACAAGACGAGGGCACTCGTGATTCCGATGGTCGTTGTGCTATCGGCCGCGTTGGGTTATGCCCAGACCTCGATTTCGGCAGCGGAAGCCAAGAATCACGTCGGGGAGAGAGGAACTGTTTGTGGAGAAGTTGTAAGCACCCACTATGCCGAACGAAGCCGTGGAAATCCGACGTTCATCAATCTCGACAAGCCATACCCCGACCAGATTTTCACGGTGTTGATCTGGGGGAGTGACCGCCCGAAGTTTGGCGACCCCGAAACGACGTACCGGAACAAGCACATTTGCGTGACGGGAAAGGTAAGCAATTACAAAGGTGTCCCTGAAATAATCGCCTCCGAGCCATCGCAGATCAAAATCCAACCCACGCGGGAATAGCTAAAGGGCTTGGTTACTACGAAGACGGATTTATCGACAATCCGGGTGGCCCGAAGCCGATGTTAGCGGGTGCACGTACTTACTGTGTAACTTGGTCGCCCATTGGAAGAACCCCCCGCATTGCTCCTTCACACCGCACGTTTGGCACTCATCTAGGTATATATTCTTCCAGTCCGAAATCGACTTACGAGCGAATTTCCACAAGGATCGCCGGAGAACACAAAGCTGGTGGTTGTAGATTGAGACATTCATCATTCTGGTCGAAAGAATTTCCACCGCTGACTCTAGCTGATCCTGATAATCGTGCGGATCAATCCACAGTTTGTCCATGTTTCGCGGTGCATAGCCGATGTTCTCCAGTCCCATTATCGCCACATGTTCTACAAACGTCAGGTTCCTATAGATGTATTCCGCAAGCTCCGGCAACCGTTGGACTGTGATGGCGTGTAACACAATACGAAGCTCGATCCGCAACCCATATCTGGCAAGCTGATGAAGCCCTATCATCGTTTGGTCGAAAGCACCTTTGGCCTGTACCACGTAATCGTGCGTGGTTGAATCGTCCGAATAAAGCGGAATTCCCAGCATGATGTTCGGGTGGTTTGTTGCCGCAAGCTGGGCCGTGAAATCGGTCCACGCAAAAATGCGACCGTTCGTAAGCATGTGCACGTATGTGTTAGGGAATTTGTCCCGAAGAGCGGCGATGATCGTAAATTATCGTAAATAATCTTCCGCCTAGTTAGCAATGTCGGTTCGCCGCCAGTGATGACCAAACGCGATGGCGCTCTATCTATCAGCCTGATGATTTCGAGGTTCCTCTCTGTCAAAGCAACAGTATCGTCCCGATCTTGAGGAGGTTGAGAACACATGAGGCAGTTGCTATTGCAACGCTCGGTTGTAAAGATTACGTTGTGGTCGGAATCGGGTCGGTAGGCCGTCCTGATGAACCCGCTTACAGGTTCCATCGCAACAATGTCATGGGTTCGAAGATGATCTACGTCACGAACCGAAGATACGACTGGGAGTCCTTCGATCTGGTCGTCTAACTTGGCGGTCGTTAGAAAACCGCTGTAGCCAACCAACTCCCTCGCACTGTCAGGAATTGCGTCAGCGACCAAAATCTTATCGGTACGCGCCTCTTTTGGCAGTGGCACACGGGAGACGATTCCTACTATGCCCTTTGACGCAGTATGTTTGGAACGCACAGTCTGAGCATCCTGCCAGTGATTGGTTGCAAGAGGCGGGCAGCAGATTAAGAAAGGCGTCTCCGGTGAATATGTCCTTGTGCGTAACCGATTATCGTTAACGCATCTCCCTGCAAACAAGAACCATTTATGGCAATTTTATACTTCTATTGCGATGAAAGCGGCAAGTATCGGAAGAATCCAGTCATTACCGTATCTGGAGTTGGGGCTACTAAAACGCGCCTCGACAGCTTTTTTGATGAATGGACTACGCTGCTGCGATCTAACGAACTCGGCGACGAACTTCATATGTCCCGCGCTTCTCAGCTATCTCAGGCATGTGGCCCGAAAATGCCGAGCGGACAATCTATCGACGAACGTTGGCTCTGAGCATGAGGGCCGTGAGCGGTACGGGCGGCCCAAACAGGCTAACCTTGCCAACGAATTCGATCACTTTGCGCAATCAGAGAACCCTTTAACCACCTTGTCAGAAAAATATTGTCGCCCGCACTTGGCCTTGTAATTGACCGTAGCTCCGATCTCCGAAGGACCTGCTCATCCCATTTCTCCTCACTAATCGCCGTAAGGCATATTGCGAAGCAGGGGACCCCCAACCCGCGCGTCACAGTGGACGAGTCGGTATATTCAACTTGCGAATGCGATAGGCCAAAGTCGTCCGCTTCACTCCGAGCCGAGCCGCTGCGCCATTCGGCCCGCCAATCACCCAGTTGGATTCCCGGATAGCTCGCAGCACGCATTCGCGTTCGACCTCTTCGAGCATACTCAGCTTCGGATTAGGGCTCCGAACCACCGCTGGTTTCAGCTCGGCAAGCGGAGGCCGGAGTGCACTTCCCGGCGACACGATCACCGCTCGCTCAATAAAGTTCTGCAATTCGCGCACATTCCCCGGCCACGAATAGTTTGTGATGACTTCCATCGCTTGCGATGGAATCGTGTCGATACTCCGATTCATTCGCCTGGAGTACTTGTCAACATAGTGGCGCACCAGAAGAGGTATGTCCTCGCGACGATCCCGCAAAGGAGGCACGGTCAGAGGAAAAACGTGCAGACGGTAAAACAAATCGCTCCTGAACTCACCATCTTCGACCATCTGCCTCAAATCCTGATGGGTGGCCGCGACAATGCGCACATCGACTTGCTGAGTGCGTGCGCTACCTAGCCTTTCGAATTCATGTTCTTGCAAAACTCGCAGTAGCTTGGGCTGAACTTCAAGCGAGATGTCGCCCACCTCATCGAGAAAAAGGGTTCCCTTGTCCGCGATCTCGAATCGGCCAGCTTTGCGCATGATAGCGCCGGTAAATGCGCCCTTCTCGTGCCCGAAGAGTTCACTCTCCAGCAACCCCGACGGAATGGCCGCGCAGTTCAGCTTGACGAAAGGCCGTCCCCGGCGCCCGCTCAAATTGTGGATCGCACGCGCGATGAGTTCCTTTCCCGTGCCTGTCTCCCCTTGGATCAATACCGCGGAATCGGTCGGTGCCACAATTTCGACCTGCCGCAACACACCCCGCAGGACCGAACTTCTCCCCACTACCTCCGCAAAGTTCGGCTCGCTCAGGATTTCATCCTCAAGCCGTACTCTCTCCCCGCTCAAATTCTCCGTTAGCACTTGTGGTTCGCGGCTCAGTGCGTAGGGTCTGGTGAGCGTCTCAGATCCGGTGAACGGCATCTCCGATAGAGTCGGAGGCGGGGCGGTCATGAAAGATGTCTGCGGTGTCGGTCTAACTTCAGCGACGCTCATATTATCTCTCCCTTTCGATTTGCGGAACGCATTCCGATTGCCTACACAGCGGGGCAGCGTGAAGAACTCCTTTTGTGCCCCGAAGTTTTTCGCTCATTCCCGTCTCCGCGGTCGGGCATTGACTGTGTTGAAGTAAGACTAGGCCAACTCAAACGTCGAGTCGTCGTCGTTTCCGTGGAGTTTTGGTGGAGAAAGGGTTGGAAACGGGTGTTCTAGACTCATCTTTAGGCATATCATGCGCAAATTCGGCAAATATGCTGGATTCCATCGAAAGACTAAGTTTGCGAGCCGCCGAGAACTGCCGTCGTACGTCGTGAGTCCTGTAAAACGGGAAATACCACAGGTGATGATGACAGGCGATTTTTGGGGCTTGCAGCGAGGTTAGCTGCCGACTGAGCTCTTCGCAAGACAGTCCTGCAGGAAGGCTATAAACTCTTCAAGCGAGTGGAATTTGAACTCGCGGTTCGTGTCGACTTCTTCGACGCGGCCCTGGAACTTGCCTTCGGCCGGGTTCGAGTCCGGGCTTAACCGCAGAACGAATGCGCGTTTCATATAGTCGAGATTACGAACAACTGCCCCGTGCAGGAGTGGATTCTCGGTAGTCTTTTGGTGGAATTTGCTAATCATTTAGAAAGACAGCAGTTTTTCGGCCGCTGCGAACCTTTTCCCTCTTCGGATTGGCCGCTGTAAAAGGCGACTCATAGCATGTAAGTTGGTCAGAATACGAGTTTAAGTGCCAACAGGACCGAGCGCGGACCGCCACTGCGATAGAGGTGGTTGCAAGAGTTCTCGCGTAGCTTAAGCTAGATGTACCTGTGTTTCTTATCGGAAGTTGACCAAACTTCGCGTATCGACCCCCTCTCGATTCTGATCCCACGGGAATCGAGCGAGACCGCAGAATATCCATCCGCTTCTGGTGTTGCTTGATAGCTTCGCTTAGACTTGTACGCCCATGGGTACGTCAGCCACCTCACCGCAGGGAGAGGCCGGTTCGTTCGCCTATCTCAGCCGCTCTCAGCTGATCTTCGCTGTGGCGGGCATGGTGCTCACGCTGCTTACCGCGGCGATGATCCAAGCGTTTGGAGGCACAGTCATGCCGCGCGCCATTGCCAGCCTGAAGGTTTTGCGCGTTATTCCTGGACTACTACATTCTTCTTGCTCACCACCACGATTGCCATGCCGGTGTTCGCAAAACTTTCGGACCTCTACGGCCGGAAATGGTTGTACGTGGGGAGCACAGTCATCTTTGTTGTCTCTCTTCTCTTGTGCGGCACGTCAGGGAATCTGCCGCTGCCGTTCGATGGCATGAATCAGCTTATCGTTGCTGAGGGGTTGCTGGGTATCGGCAACGGTGCGATTATTGCCATTACGTTCACGCTGGTGGCCGACCTGTTCCCGCCGTCCGAACGTGGCCGCTATCAGGGGCTTATGGCTGCGGTGTTTGGAGTCGCGTTTACCATCGGCCCTCCCGTGGGCGGCTGGATCACGGACCACCTTTCCTGGCGCTGGGCTTATTACATTGATGTGCCCCTTGGCGTCCTGGCCATAGCCGTGGTTTACTTCGCGCTTCCAGACGTCCGACCGCAGCCGCTTCGTCCGCGGCAGGTTCGACGCTCGATCGATTGGGCAGGAATCATTACTCTATGTGGATGGATCGTGCCCCTGCTGCTCGCCCTGACCTGGGTCGGGCAGGGTAGTTGGTCGGCGCCGCGGATTCGAAACCTTCTGATCACATCTGCCATTTTACTGGCCGTTTTCCTGCTGGTTGAAAGGCGTGCCAAGGAGCCGGTGCTGGTGCTGAGTCTGTTCCGCGACCGGCGCATTTCGTTGACGTCGGTGAATTTCTTTCTCATGGGAATTGGCCTGTTCGGCATGGCGGTCTTTCTTCCTCTCTTCGTTCAGGGAGTGCTGGATGAGTCCGCCACCAAATCGGGTTTGCTCATGGCGCAATACACGCTCGCCCTTATGGCAGGCAATATCTTTGGCGGCCAGTTGCTCTCCCGAACCTGCAAGTACCGGCTATTTGCGGTTGGCGGAGCCGGGCTCGCCGCATGCGGCCTGTTCCTCATGTCTCGAATGGACGGTAGCACGGTCCAGCTTGTGCTTCTTCGCAACGCAATCATTTGCGGCATCGGGTTTGGAGTGCTGACTCCGACTTATGAAGTGCTGGTGCAGAACGCCGCGCCAAGAGAACAGTTGGGTGTCGCCACGGGATTCACCCAATTCGCCAGAACCATCGGCGGCACCATCGGGCTCGCGCTGTTTGGCACGGTTTTACTCAGCCTTTATCACCTGCGCGTTGATCCGTTGATTCCGGCAGCTACGCCAAAAGTATTAGCGAAGATTTTCGATAATCCGCTGCTGCTCATTTTTACGCATCCGAACCTCGAAGCCGCCTTTTCGCAAGTGCCCAATGGTCGGGTTTTGCTGGCGAAATTGCTGGATGGCGTTCGATCCGGCCTTTCGTCCGCGCTGCATTCCATATTCCTGTACGCTGCGGGGATAATAGCCATTACGTTTTTCTTGAGCTTGTCTCTGCGGGATGCGCCAGCGAAGAAGGGATACTGAAACTGCCGTTTCTCTGGCTAACAGCTCTCAAGACGGGAGGGATACCCCCTGCCGGTCCTGCATGGCTGACGAATTTCACCAAAAGACTACCGAGAATCCACTCCCGCACGAGCGGTTCCTCTTAAGATCACCCAGCATCATAAAGCGCGCGTTCGTTCGGCGGTTACCCTCGGAGGAGAATTGGAATGCGAACCATCACAATCAGGAGCACGGGACTATGAATAAGGTGACAATTGTCCACCCCCGACTACAGCACCTCGGGATGACCACTACCAATATAGATGCCATGCTTACTTGGTACCGCAGCGTCTTAGGTATGACCCTAGTCCATCGCACCAGCTCTGCAACCGGTGAGCACGCGGCCGGGCCCAACCTTTTGGCGGCATGGGTCAGCAATGATGAGGCGAACCATCGTTTAGCGTTCGTCCAATTGCCGGGTCTCGGCGAAGACTCTGACAGAGCGCATCATCATCGGGTCCAGCACTTCGCCTTTGAATACCGGAATCTGGACGACTTGCTGGGCACCTATGTGCGTTTGAAACAGCAAAGCATCATACCGGTTTTGTGCGCTGATTCCGGTGCGCAGACCGCCCTCTACTATGAGGACCCCGATCACAACAGCGTCGAGCTGAATGTTGATAATTACTGTAATAGCTGGACATCCGGCGATCATCTGCGTAACTCGCCGGAATTCGCGAAAAATCCGATGGGCAAGTATGTTGATCCGGAAAAGATGGTTGCCGCTCGCGAGGCGGGAGCATCGCCGTGGGACTTGCACGAGCGTGCCTGGGCGGGCGAATTTGCTCCCGCGAAACCCTACGATCCTCGGGTCCTTCTCTAAGGAGATGACCCGTCGGAGAATCGCGTGCGATGCCAGGACCCCAAACAAACGCGCTGGCGCGCTGGAACTCCAGGGCACTCTGTCAGGCGGATTTGGATTGCGGGATTTCGATTTCCGAGTCTCCGAGGATTCTTCGAACCAGGAGGGCGGACAGAAAAGTCTTTCGCAGAGGCTCGTCGGCGGGCAGAGAATTCGCGAGCTTCATAATTGTGGCACAGCCGGATTCGCGGTGGCGTTCCGCCAGGTCTCGATTTCCCATGATTCGGTGCAGTTCGGCGGCAGTACCGTGCACGCGCCAGTGAGCGAGAGGAACTTCGTAGCCTTCCATCTCGTGTAGAGCCCTATTCAAAAAATCTTGAGCGCGATCCAAATGTGATTCCGCCATCGCAATACGGATGTTCACTTCATACGCCAAGGCCCGATAGGTGCGCTCACCAGTGGCGAGCGAGATTCTTAGGAATTCTTCAGCTTCCATCCGAGCCTTTTCCAAGTCTCCTCCGGACAACCAAGCTTCCGTCATGGCCCATTGGAGCGGCATGCGATGGTACCAATCCACCATCATGGGTTGATGATCCATTTCATTCTTAGATGTCATCAGGTGTTCCAACGCACGCTCAGGGTTTCCCAGGCCGACGTCCGCGGCGCCAGCAAAAATCAAGCAGTGGCGACGAACCGTCGGGATTGACATGAGTATTGGGGCGTTCGATTCAAAAAACTGCCGGGTTCCGACAAAATCCATGGCGTGGATTTGGAGAAATAGCTTTCCAGTTTCGGCAACCTTCGACATGAAGGAGCCGCTTTTTCTAATGGCTTCGAAATGCTCTTCACCCTGTCGCAAGGTGTCCCCCCACGCGCCAAGAAATACCCCGGAGCTAAACGTGAGGTCTGTATAAACATGGAAAATCCAACCCAAATGAGGGTTTGCTTTGTAATTCGCGAGGAACGCTTCAAAGCCTTCTTCGGCACACTGAAGCGCCGGGCGGTATTCCGAATAATTCCGGAGGTAGTATGCGAGCCCAATTAAAGCCTCTCCCAAGAGACGGGGATCACCGACTTCACGCACCTTGGAGACTGCCTCCTTGCATTGCTCCAGCCCTTCCACGCTCCCCCCTCCCATGCTCATAACGCGGCCCAGGTAGAGACTGCGTATCGCTGCCTGCTGAGGGGTGTCTTCCTCCTGGGAACGCAATTGTGCGGCTCGCACTCGATCCAATGCGGAGTTGTAAGCGTCGAGTCCTGAGAATTGCGCCAGCGGGAGCGCGATGTCCAGGAGTGCGCGGATTTCGACGTCCAAAAGACCGTAGTGGGCTGCGCGAGTTCTCAGGGTCTGATAGTGTTCCACACTCCGTGGGTTCAACATAGCGGAGTAGAGTCCTGCAAGCTTCTGCAGCACCTCGATCTCGCTTTTAGAGCGCTCTGCCTCCGGTATTTTGTTCACCAACTCAAGAGCGTGCTCAAGAATCTCTGTTGCTTGCCTGGGTTCAAACCGCCGGCCCGCCGTATCCGCTGCCAACAGGAGGTACTTTACGGCACGCGGCCAGTCGCCGCCTTGCTCAAACTGGTATGCCCCCTCGGCGGCTACGTCGGCCTGGAACGAGACGTCCAGGGCTTCGCCGTTTTCGGCAATGCT
The DNA here is from genome assembly GCA_963838905.1 of uncultured Acidobacteriota bacterium. Taxonomy (GTDB): domain Bacteria; phylum Acidobacteriota; class Terriglobia; order Terriglobales; family Acidobacteriaceae; genus JABDBE01. The sequence continues at coordinate 82,418 of CAWITE010000006.1, read as the reverse complement.
CAGGTGCAGCTTCCTCTTTCGAGAAGACCCGATTCGGCTGTACAACACATCGCGGTATAGGACATGGACAAATTCGTAGCAGGGAGACGTGCCTGTCTTGTAGTCCCTGAAACCAGCGGGGCTGATCACCTGATGACGCCGGGCAAGCCCTTCGAGCAATTCTTCAACCGTGTCGGGTTCCATCTTGGAGACCGCGGCTGCCATCGTGACCGACAAGGGGAATTTCCTGAGGGCGCTCGCAACCTCCAGCACGCGCTGCTCTTCGGGGCTGAGGCGCTCGATCTGGAGCTCAATCATCTGCCGCAAACTCTCCGGCGCTGCCAGATCAATCTTCTCCAGCGGCACCTTGATCTGCCAGCTTCCCTCCTCGAGCGCGATCAGACCCCGATCACACATATGATCCAGGGCGGCCACCATGAACATGGGATTGCCTTCGCTATGCCGATAGATCAGCTCAACCAGGCCTGCTGGCACACTGAACCCTCGTGCCTCAAGAGCGAGATACTCGGCGACTTCGGCCTGCTGCAGCGGCTCCAGCGCGATCTCGTGACATAAGTGATGCAACAGCAGGTCCAGCTTGAGTGTCTTCAACGGATGTCCTGTGAGCGCCACATCCACCGGGCGATAAGTCCCGATCAGCATCAGCTTGCCCGATGCCCGGCGGCGGGCCAAGGCCGAAATGAGATCGACCGTTGATGGATCGGCCCAGTGCAGATCCTCTAAGACTAAGAACAGAGGCTTTTCGGAGGCCATCGTCTCCAGCGCCTCGCAGATTTCGCGCAGCATGCGCTCGCGCGTGGCACCCAAAATCTCGCGCTGCAGTGTCTGGCGCTGTTCGCGCTTTACCAGGGAAGGAAACTGCACGAGCCAGGTTGGTGCTTGCTCCGCCAAGATCTGCACCAACGCGTCTCTTCCAGAACTGCCGCACAGTTGCCCCACCGCCTCCAGCACCGGGTAATACGCTTCCTTGCTACCGTACCCTTCAACGCATTGACCACGCGCTATGCGGAGGCCGGGAAAGTGCGCCACCGAGCGCTTTAAGAATTCGTCAGTCACGGTGGTTTTCCCAATGCCGGGCTCGCCGGTGATGAAGACGATCTGGCGGTGATTCTGCGAACTCCGCTCCAAGCATTGTTTCAGCTCGGCCAGGGCGGCATCCCGTCCGACCAGCTTTCGCGAAGGCAATTCAGGTGTGAGCTTCGCCTCGGCCGCTGGGTCGTTAACGGCAGCAATGAACTGATAGCCTCGCCGAGGCAAGGTTTGGATAAACCGAGGATTCCTGGCGTCGTCGCACAGCGCGCTTCGAAGGTCCAGAATGTGGCTCTTGAGGACTTCCGGCTGAACGAACGTACCCGGCCACAAGGCTTCCAGCAATTCGTCTTGGGTGATCAGGCGGCCGGGGTGCTCGACTAGATAGTTGAGCATGGCAAAGGCCTTAGGCGTCAAAGAAATGCGTTCGTCCTCCTTGTCCACCCGCCGCCACAGGCACTGGTTGACAGTGTCAAGCCGGAATGGAGGGAACTCCCACATTCTTCGCTGCAACAATCCCCTTTTCGGTCGATTAAGGATACAAGAAAACTGCTCCCCAAGAAACATCTACCGTTTTACTACCGAAAAACCACTTCCCGACTGTCGAATTCATGTACGCTAGCTCGGCATGAGGTTTGCGCTGTCATGTTTCATCGCAGACAACACAGAACTTCCAGATTCAGCGGACACAGAAGCTGACTCGGAAAGCGCTCCGCGCAATCACTGGATCTCATGGACACACATCATCGGTCTAGTGCTAGTCGGGTGCACTGCATTACCGTCCTCGGCTCAGACCTTCTATGGCTCTATAGTTGGCCGCGTTTCGGACAAGACCGGGGCTATTGTCAGGAATGTGTCTGTCACAGTCACCAGCCTCGGAACTGCCGAAAAGCGGACGACTACCACGGACGCCGACGGGAACTATCGATTCGTGGACCTTGTACCCGGCCAGTATCAGCTCGAAGTAGAAAATGCCGGGTTCAAGCACTTCATTCAAGAATCAGTTGACGTTCAAGTCGACAGTGCTTTACGCATCGATGCGATTCTTGTTGTGGGCGATGTGCGCGAAAGCATTGAGGTGCAGGAACAAGCCTCGTTGCTGGAGACGCAGGGATCATCGGTCGGCCAGGTAATTGAGGGAACGCAGGTGCAGGATACTCCGCTCAACGGCCGGAATGTGATGAACCTCGTTGCACTCGTGCCCGGCGTGATTCCACAAGGGGGCACGCAAGGAAGTTCAGCCGGTAACTACACTGCCTCGGGAAACTTCACGAACGTTGCAGGCTTTGGAAATTACCAGATCGGCGGCGGGCTGGCCGGACAAGGCGCCTTCCTTTTCGATGGGTCATCTTTAAATGAAGTCTTTACCAACAATACTGTGTTGGTGCCGACACAAGACATAGTTCAGGAGTTCCGGGTAGTGACCAGTGTTCCCAGCCCTGAATTCGGCGGTTTTTCTGGAGGCGTGGTTTCGTTTACATCGAAATCGGGATCGAACGCGTTTCACGGATCGGCCTATGAATATCTGCGCAACACGGTTCTTGATGCTAACAATTTCTTTAACAATGAGACCGGAGTTCCACGTGCGCAACTCGTCCAGAACCAGTTCGGCGTGACGATCGGTGGACCGATCGTAAAGAATCGCACTTTCTTCTTTTTCAATTACGAGAGGCTTACGCGGCGAAATGGAATTCCTTTCGAAGGCAGAACGCCTACGCCTGTGGAGTTAAGCGGTAATTTTACTGCCGATCCCCCGATCTACGATCCGGAGACAGGGAAGCAGTTCACTTGTAACGGCGTGCTGAACGTGATTTGTCCGAATCGGATTGATCCGACCGCCAACGTAATGGCAAACATTCTTCATTATTGGCCCGTGCCCAACGCGAACCTGGCAGGCGGAGCGGTGAACTACAGCGTAAATGCGGCGGCGGGTGTGGACACAAACCAATACAACGCGCGCATTGACCAGATTCTGAGCGGCAAACAGCGCCTCTTTGGCCGATACACTTACTGGGACATAAATACTCACCCCACGCAGTACGTGTTTGGCACCGCTGACGGTGGGCCAACAAGCCTTGTCAGCGGCTTGGTCGCGGATCAGCAAGTTGTCATCGGAGACGTTTACACGTTCAATCCCAGCACGATCGGCGAGTTTCGGCTCTCTTACTTGCGGGCGAGGACCCCCATTACTCCTGCGAACAACACTGTGAATTTATCGCAGTTCGGCCCTGTCTGGGCGGAACTTTCCAGTAGCCTGACGCATCAGCAATTTCCCGACCCGATTGTCGTCGGGACGATTCCGTACCCCTACGCGGGGATGGACGTGACGACGAATAGCACAGCGAACGACTATGCCGTCGCGGCTTCACTTACGAAAATCGTGGGGCGTCACACTCTGAAATTTGGGGCTGACCTTCGGCGGTATGACTTCCGCCAAGCGCAGACGGTCGCAGCTCCGGGCTTGTTCGTATTTGCAGGCATCTTTACCGGCGGACCGCTTTCTCCGCCAGGCTCGGGCGCAACTCCCATTGCGGATTTCGTGCTCGGAGATATTACTCCCGTGGCGGGTACGTCTGCCTTCGACACGGCGGTGAACGCTTACGGTCGCCAATACTACCAAGGCTATTACGTGAATGACATCTTCCAGCTGTCTCACCAGCTGAACCTAAACCTTGGACTGCGCTGGGATATCCCCGGCTCGTACACCGAGGAAAATGATCGCAACACAGCGCTGCTCCGACAACTGCAGAATCCGCTTGTCCTTGTTCGCAGCTCGCACTATCCGAGCCGGGATGATCTCGAATCTCACTATCGGCTGTTTGCTCCACGGCTTGGACTGGCTTACCAGTTCAGGCCGCAAACGGTGATTGGGGCGGGATACGGGATCCACTTCCTACCTCAAGGAGTCGGCGTCGGTGGCCCCTGGTATTCCCCAATCAATTCCGCTACGACGAGCGTTTCTTTCGGCGGCACCTTGAGCAATCCTGTGCTGGGGGCGCCAGTGCTCCAACCGATCGGTCGGAATGAAAGCGCATTGAGCACATTCATCGGTCAGAGCATCCAGAGCCGAATTCCGTATCAAGCTTTCCCTTACGTACAGCAATGGAACCTGAATCTCCAACAAGCCCTCGGATACGGCGCACTGTTCAAGATCGGTTACGCGGGATCGCGTGGCGAACACATCCCACTAGGCGTTCCCGCGCTCGAGATCGGCGATGTCGGAGCGGATCTGAACCAGCTCTCTCCCAAGTACTATTCGTTGGGACCTGCTCTCCTCCAACCCACAGCTACTGGCCAACTCTATGGCCAGACGCTTCGTCCTTACCCTTTGTACCAGAATGTCGACGCCAACTCCGATTTCGCCGGCGACACGTACTACAACTCGTTGCAAGCCACGGTCGAGAAACGATTCTCCTACGGGGGGGCCATTTTGGCTGACTACACCTGGGCGAAACTCATCTCCAATGCTGAGGGCGTCTCTCCCTTTCTTGAGCTCAGTACGGAAGGGGCAGGCGCGATTCAAAACTACACGAACTTAGGAACGGAGCGGTCGCTTGCGGGTTTTGATGTCCCACAAAGGTTTGTGCTGAGCTACATCCTGGAGTTGCCGTTTGGGCGGGGTAAACGTTTCCTCGGGGATGCAACGGGTGCTGAGGACAAGCTGGTTTCCGGATGGTCCGTGAGTGGGATCACAACGTTCGCGAGCGGGTTTCCCCTAGGAATCATAAGTGCGGCGCCGAATGCGCTATCTACCTTTTTCGGAGCCGGCACGATCCGCCCAAACGTGGTACCAGGCTGTTACAAGTCAGTGGACGGCTCGATCGTTCACAACGTTATCGCGGGGAATTCCGTCGTGAATGGTGCCTGTTTTACGGCTCCGGGTTTATTCAGCTTGGGAGACGAGTCGCGGTTCGATTCGACGCTGCGCGCCCAAGGCATCAACAATTGGGATTTCTCTGTGTCGAAGATTACTCGCTTGACTGAGCAAACCAGTCTCGATTTCCGAGCAGAATTCTTCAACATTTTCAATCGAGTTCAGTTTGCCCCACCCAACACAGCTTTTGGCGGGCCATTGTTTGGATTGATTACGAGCCAGGCCAATAATCCTCGCCAGATCCAATTTTCCTTGAGAGCATCGTTCTGATGACGCCTCAGAAGCTTACCGCGGCATGATTGGCTCATCCCCGAGGTCACCTTGGACCTTGTTCGGCAGGCAGCCGATCAGTACCGACAGGTCGATTTATCGGAATGATCGCGACTATTCCCGGTTGACGGGCTAACCCGCAGTAATCCGCCCTGGACGAAGGAACGAAGGCTTGCCGCCTGAGAATCTGCTGAGTGGCGAAGTCACGCTTGCTGCGGATTCAATGTGTCAACCATGTGTTTGCTTTTACACTTACCCTCCAGCATGATTTTTCGTAGATGGGTCATAGGGACGGCCTCCTTGTGACCCACACTTTATCTAACGGCAAGACTCACAACTGTCGACCTCACCTACGCGGCAGCGTCCGCCGCGCCAGCGGCTTCGTTCTGACGGGCAACACAGAAGTTATCCGCCAAAATCCACTTCCCTGGTCGAATCATCGGATAACCAAACTTGTCTTTCGAAGCCTGCCGTTCGTCCGACTCGAGCTCGAACTGCGGTGACGCCGAACTGGTCTGAAATCCCGGTCTCACCTTTGGAAGGCAATCTAGATTGGCGAGCTGGTCCCCACACACCCGGAATCGCGCTGAGCCGTTAGGCGGCTCTACTTCTTCTGGTGGCTGACCTGGTAGTGGTGCTGGAGTAGGTCCTGGCCAAAGTCGCCGCTGAAGTCGCGCCATACGGAATGGATGTGGTTGGCGTCGTCCTGCGTGTCGTCTAACTCAATGAGGAACGAGGGAGTCTGAACGCGGTAATAATGCGGATCGCTACGCCTAATGCCGCCCGACCAGGCGAAGTAGATATTCCGGCCGGCCTTGTTGATCTGCTCCGTTCGACCATCGGCCAGTTCATCGGACACGTTGTGCGCGTATTCTTCCATAAGGGCCATCAGCGCGTCGAATTGGTTGGCGTTCATCTTGGAAGCGGAGAGACCAGATGGCTGGCCCTGAAGCGCCGCCTTCCGACTGGCCGCGGTCAGGATGTCTTCGTAGGCGGTTGGGTCCACGATCGCGACTTTCTGCTGTTGTTCGTCGAGGGCGCGGATTAGCTCGATGCCAAGGTCGTCTTCCCCAACCAAAGTGCGTAGGCCTTTGCGCGGTCCTTGCCGCACTTCGGCGGGATTGGCGCCGAAGAAGCTCGGTCCATCGATAACGTTGCCATTCACCACTGTGTAGTTCTGGCTGAGATGGTGGCCCTCGACGCGGTAGCCCCACGTTCCGCTGTGATGGGTTTTTGGGCACTATTCAAAGAGGCGGTAGGCCTACGACCACCCCAATGAGTGTAATGCGATTTTACGTCCAACAACAGGCGAATCACCCATATCAGGTTGTCCAAGTTACGTTCGCATATCGCTTATCTTTCGCGATCAGCTTTGGCATCCGCGTTCGTAGGGCGCAACTTTTGGGGGTGCGAGGGGTTCGTTGAAGCATAGAAGGAGTACTCCCATGAGCAAGGTGGTATTGGCAATGCTGGTTGCGCTGGGGCTAATGCTCGGAGGGTGTGGGGGAGGATCGAGTAGTTCCGCCAACATCAACGGCAATTGGACGGCAACCTTGACGAACCCGGATGGATCGCCGGCCTTGGCCTTCACGACATCTTTCACTCAGAGCAGCGGTACTTCAGTGAGCGTCACAAATCTCACTTTTTCTACAACCTCGCCTTGCTTTGCCTCACAAACCAGTGAGACCGGAACATTCACCTTCACCGGGAACTTCAACGGAAATATGACGGGGACATTCGGAACGACGATTTCGACGATGCTCCCCGCACCTCAGACCAACAACGTGCTTACCCTGCAGGGAACTGTGAACAACAACACAATTTCCGGAACCTGGACTCTGACTGGGGTGTCGGGCTGCAATGGAAATGGAAGCTTCACGGCCACAAAGATGTAGGGTGAAGGGATTAACTGGCTCAATCAGGCCATTTCACTCAGAACCCCTCAATGAGTGCGCGGTCCGCGATTTCGAATAACCGGGGGCGCTCGTCTGGGACGGCTTGTCCTAGCCCTCCGTCGGCAGGTGCAGGGACATCGATTGAATGGCTACCCGTCCCGGTCCGACGAAACGATTCCAGACCAATTGCCCCGTGCTAGCCAAAAGTCCGGTCGAGAGCCGCTGCATCTGCGTTTCCATCCGCACGCTTGGATCCTTGTAAACCCAGCCTCCTGGCTCAATATCGATCATCTCTCCCGGGTGCAACGTAACTTCGAAGACGTTGCCATATCCGTGCAGCCACACAATGCCCTCATTCGTTTCCGCAGTGAAGGTATCGATGAAGAACCCTGAGCCGCCGAGCAGCATGTTAGCAATGCCCTTGACTCGTGCGAAGGTGTAATTTACGTGTCCGGTGGCAGCCAAGAACTGGTGCTCACGCACATCAATGGCCTCCCCCTGTTTGAGATGCATGCCCCAAACGTGGCCGACTCCATCCCGGCTGAATGCAATATGTCCCGGCCCGTGTGCTTCGGTCATGAAGATCGGCATACCCGACAAAATTCGTTTAAACGTTCCCGCCAGCGACTTTACTCCAATCGTCACTTTTGGGTCTTTCCAAAGTAGAATGTGATGCTCAAAGTAAACCGGCACGCTACCCATCTCGATGTGCAGAACGGGGACGAGTTCGCCCTGTAAGTGATACGTGACACCACCGAAACTCTCGTCCCGGGTTTGAGTAGGCAGCAAAATAGGAACCGGCATGGATTCGGCCTCTCTGTCAGGTTTCTGAACCAGAATTTACTTTTTAAGCGGCGCCAACTTCAGACATTGTATACACAAGCTCTACTCGCGGCTAATTGAGATTGGGGAGCGCCCGAAATGATGAAATCAGGCGATGACAGTGCGCCGGGATAGTGCAGCGAAGCTAGTTGATGGTCTAGCGGGTGAAAGTCCCGCCAGTGCAGATTACCCAGTTGGCACTGTAGTGATATCCGGCGACGGGGCGGGCGACCAAACCGTCGGAATGCCCGGATGTAAACGTCCTCGTTGGCCGGACGGAAGTCTGGTCAGCTCCGACAGGAGGGCAAGCAAAACAACAGGTCGTGGCGAAAGCGAACCGTAGTTCGGGCCATAGCCGCGTGCCGTTGCCATTCCCTGTGGAGCGGACGCAACTGCCGCACGGTCTCTTCTACTTGGTTCCATTGGGCACTAAGGTCTGATTTGACCGCGACTGCGAAAGCAACCGACTCAGCAAGGTACAGACGGCTTGTCCTCAGAAATGCAGGGAAGCTGGCAAAGAACGGCCACTCGACGATGACATCGATCTCCAATGGGCAAACCTTCTTCAGAAGGCCGTAAATGAAGCAACCGTGCCATAGAACAGGCGTATCAGAGTAGTCCGAGTTCGGGGCCTTGCTGGCATCAGGCGAGAGTCTCGATACCGAGGTTATTTATGCGATGTCCGTTTGTCGGCTTTGTGGCTCTCCTGATTGTCTCTTGCCTCTCGCCTCATGCTTTCTCTCAACAAGTGATTGCGACCATCGCGGTAGGGAATTGCCCCATTCCTTCCGCGCTCGGCGATCTTGGGCAGGAGCGTTCGGTTGTCCGTACGCAACGCTTTGGCCAGTATCTTCCCGATGACTGCTTGGGACTTGGGATCGACCTTGGCGAGAAATTGCGCAAGTCTGCAACAGAAGATCGAGTGCGAGAGGAGCAAAGACTAGAGGCAGTGCGCTTTTTTGCAGGTGAGACCAGAGCACGGCTAGACTCCTGCTACAGCGCACTCTATCCGCAAACACAAGAAGAAGCGACTAAGAAATAACTCGTCCCCAATGAGTCTGCGGTCCTCGGCAATTGAGGACCGCATTTTTATCTGTTCGGCGTTCTAACTCGCTCATCCTCCGCTGCCGCCCAGCGTGTCGAGAATACTGCTGTGGTTCCTCAACATTCTGTTCTTCCCGCAGAATCTTGTTGTACTCCACGACTGCTCTGGTTGAATTCGATTACCGAGCGAGAGAGTCAGTTGTGGCCAGCGGCTGACTGGCTAAATCCTCGGGAAAGCTGGCCAACGGCTTTCTGGTACTGCGGGCTCAGGCGTTGTCGACGTTTTTTTTCGCTCTCCCGGCGCCACTTCGCAACGTAAATCTGAAATATAGGTTGCCTGAAGCGATTGTCGTGCAGGGGACATTTTACTTTGGCGGCAATTTCTTCCTCGGATGGAAAACAAAAGAACGGCGGTTCATTCTCCGGAAAGCAGATGCAGTCCGCCGAGAAGATGGACCGAGCTTTCAGAGCTTTCTCGGCCTTTTCAATGCGCTTCAGTAGAGTTCGGATTCCCATATCTCACTCTCGTCATCTCTGGGCCTGTCCGTTTTCCGCATTCTCGGACGTTGGGTACTAAATACCCTTTGTACCATTGCCTTCGGAAGCATTCGCCGCCAGAGTGGCTTCGATCATTGCCAGTCTCTCCTCAACCGGACCTTGTTCCAATGAGCGCAACAGGACGCTGGTCAAGTAGCCCATAGCATTGGCGACACGCGGGTCCAGTTGCCCTCGACGAAGCCGATTGATGGAGTCGGATAAGAGTGCTGAGACATCGACAGTGTTTCCCAGCGGATGGTCCGGTGTATCGACCGGCAACACTACGGCCAGTCGGCTTCGGGTGATGCCTCCAGCGGGTCTGGCTCTGCGACCCTCAGATGCTCGGGCTGGATCGTGGAAGACGCAGAGACTCTTCCCGGTTTGCGCGTCAGCGCCGCAGCGTTCGCCATTCTTCTTCCGGAATTCGCACTTCTTTGCCATTTGCTCCTCTGAACCCTACCTAGGTAGGGGGGATACCCCTCAAGGAATCTGGTAACAGATCAATTCGCGGAGGCCGTGGGGGTAAGGCCGTGCTTACCAAGTACGGGTCCGATTACTTCGCCGAATTGCGCAAACGACGTAAGAATTATCCAAAACAGAATGAATCCCCGGTGATCCAGCCCAACTGGAGATCCATCATGGCCTGGGAAAATGGCCAGAAGGGTGGATTGGCACGGGCCGAAAGGTACACTCCGGAGTGCTTCAGGGAGTGGGGACGCCTGGGTGGGATTGAAACTCGCACCCGCTACGGAAAGAAGTTCTATCGAGAGATCCGGGAAAAGCGGAAGTACTACAAGAAGGGTTACCTAACACGAAAAACCAAGATGCGGTGGCGAAAGAAATGTGAGCGGGAGGCTCGGAAAGAACATAACCCAGCGATTGCGGGGCTCTGGGGAGTTGCAGCGAAGGAATTTGCTCACTTCGATTAAGACATGGCGGTCCGTGTTTCCCCACAAATTTGCCCACAAAATGATCGACAATTGTGAAAACAGGCAGGAGTGAGCACGAGTGACCATAAGAGGCCTGGAGTGTGGCACTTTCACCTAAGCCGCTAGAAAGTCATGGAGATCAGGTCACTCAAGCTCACTGAGGAACACAGCTGAATAGATCGTGGGGTATCCTGTCACGGCAGAGGCCGCGGGTTCGAGTCCCGTCGTCCCCGCCATTCACTGCAGCTTCGCATACTCCGCCTTGGCTTCCTTCAGAATGGGGATGTCGGGGTCGCGTCTTTGATATGTGCATCCTTGTCTCGCCCCGCCAAGAACTTGTTCTGGCAGTCTTTCGCTGCCGATAGCAATTCGCTGAACTCAGGAGTTCCACGGAGTTTTGCCAACAACGGGTCAGTTTGCAGGGCGGTGTAGGCACAATAGTTCTGTTCGATTGCGCTTCTCAGCAAGCGAACAGCGGCATCCTTTTGACCACAATACGACCCTACTGTTTGGATTCTTGCAGGAGAACCACGTCGGAATCGGAGCGCCCGCGCAGTATCCCGAGCTTCTTCCCCGTCTGGCGACCAGTGGAATAACGAGATTTGCTCCGACTTAAAATTCGTAATTTGATGACCCACAGAACCGTCGAGTGGCTGCATCCAGATATTGTCTACTCCGTTCTCCCGGATCGTATAAGCCACGGCCTTTCCATCAGGCGTGAATTCTGCGCCTGCCCATGTATCAATCGATTCTTCCAAATGTTCGCTGACGTCGAGCATACGTACTGCAGTCGATGACTCCAGATTCAATAACGCGATCTTGTTTTGGTAATCCTGCGTCTTCGGATTCAGAACCTGAACAACACGCGCCAATGTCTTGCCGTCACGTGACACGACCCCTGGCCCCGTGAGAGCGGGACTACTGATGCTGCTGCTTCCCGGAACTGCTTCCGGTTTACCGGAGCCGTCCAACGGCACACGCAAGACGTTTGCGCCATCATATGGGTCCCAGTAGTAAACCCATTTTTGGTCGGGGGAGCAAACTGGGAACCCGTCCGCCTTTCCATTGGTCAACTTCAGCGGACTGGAACCATCTGTGTTGGTGCGCCAGATGTTTCCCCAAGGGATGTTGCCGCGAAAGTACCAAGCAAATACGAAATAATTTGCGCCACAGGCGGCCGGACCGGCCATTGCTGCACTCGAATCTGCCAAGAGCTGAGTCTGATTCTTCCCGTCGACAGCTAATTTCAACAAGCGACCAGAATCCGTCGCAAGCAAGTTGCCGTCAGCGGTCCAGTTGAACGCAATGATGTCATTGGCGTGTGAAAGCAGTGGTTTGACGCCGCCAGAGTCGTTGCCCGAGAGAATGTAAATATTCGCGGAGCGTTTGGTTAGAACCGTAGCCAAGGTCCTTCCGTCGGCTGAAAGTGTATACCCCGAAGCTAAGAGCCTCGCGCCGGATGGTACGCCATGCGAGGCGGACACGAGCGGGCTGCTACAACGTGCGCATGTCACTGCCGGAGAGCTTCGCTATGTGGGCAAGGAAACAGATCGCAAATGGGAGGAAGGCGATGACATCAGCGTGTTGGAATTCAAGACCACCGAGTACGGGAGAGCGAGAAGAGTAATCGCCAGCGAAGAAGTGAAGAGCGACATAAGTAAAATTGGCATCAACAAATGCGCTCGTGAGAGCAGATTTGATCGCAAGAACTTCATCAGAAGATTAATTCGCGGATTGCCTGTGAAGCGCAACTCTTACAACGAATTCGTGCACTGGCTTGAGAGCTACAAATCGCAAATGCGCGCCGCTCTCGCTCTCCCAGACTAAACGGAGATTAGGATGCCTTATAAAGATCCAGAAGCGAAACGCCGTTATATGGCGCGATACTACGAGCAAAAAATCAAAACGGGCGCGATTCCATGTACACGCAGATGCCAGGGTCTTAAAGAGATTAAGACCCTTTCTCAAAGTTCCATTAAGTCAGCGGTTTTAGACCCAGTTAAGCCCCATAGAATCAACGAACCTTACCGCAGAATCACTTCTCCTTCTGACGTTCTAAGAACTGCGCAGGGTTTAAGATCCGCAGCGCCAGCGCCTTCTGTTGCTCAGCCCGTCGCGAAATCCTATAAACCTGCGCGCTCTCCACAGTTCAAAACCGCGCTCGACCTCTTCAGGCCATTCCCGGTCGGGATGCCAGCCTCACAGGTCTGTCCATTCTGTAACAACACCCACTTTTCGTCGCCCGGCACGCCGTGCTCGTACTGCCGGTGAGGGACGCGGGCGATGGGGCATCCAAACATCACATTCCGGTAATCCACGGTCCGCTCCTCACGACCATTACACAAGTTAAGAACTGGCCGACTAGGGTCAACGAGTGTAATCGCGATGTTACGTCAGCGCGTCGCTTTGCTAACAGGTCTCAAATTCACGCACTGGATGGGCTGATCTTTCCGCTGCTGTTAGCGGGTCTCGCCGATGCGCTGCCCTTGCAGATACTTCCTCCCAACCTCAGCGTCGATTACGACCTTCTTGTTCTGGAACAGCATCACGATGTCGGAGCCGCCGAACATGAAGAACCCGAACTCGTCGCCCTTCTGCAGCTTGGCTCCAATCTCGGGGGTCAGATTCACCGAGGAAACGAAGCCCATCCCGATCGGCAGCACGGCGACTAAGCCGACCCCGGGCGTATCGATGACGATCAGGCCGCGTTCCTGGTTGTACTGGTAGGTGTCCCCATCGATCACATCGAGGCTGCCGTCCGCCTTGCGGATCAAGTTCGCGTAGACCCGGCCCTCGATCTTGCGGACTTCCTTGATCTCGCCAGCGACAGGTACGTGGTAGCGGTGATAGTCGTCAACGTTCAGGAAACTGTGGGTGTAGATGCCGCTCTTGAACGCGTCTTGGTACGGGCTGCCTTCCAGGAGCTTCGCAATCGGCCAGGTAACGCCCTTCGCCGTGACTTTGGAGTCCGCGTCGATGTCCCACGTGCCTGCAAAGACCGAATCGGCCGGCGACACAATCACTTTGTCGTCGAAGGGCGCCGCGATCGGCCGCTTGCCGGGCTTCACTTCGCGAGCGAAGAACTGGTTGAAAGTCAGCCAGCCGCTCGGTTCGACGACGTAGTCGTCGACGTGGTAATTGGGGAGCGCCGTGTAGGACGGGATTGCCGCTGCCGACGCCGGCGTGTCCAGGAACTCGCCCCGCGCCTTCACGTATTTCTTCATCCAGGCGTTGAAGCTCTCGTCACGATTCAGCCGATCCTCCGGCGCCTGATTGATGATGTAGTAGACCTTGCGGCCCTTGGGACCGGTCTCCGGGTAGGTCGGGACCGCCGTGACGAGATCGTCCAAATGGTCCAGGAATGCTTCGGTGTTCTCGATGCCCTTGAGGTTCGCCGTCCGGATCGCGCCTTCGAGCGCCGCTCGCAAGTCTGCTCGCGTGTGCAGCAGTTGGACCAAGTCCTCGACGACTGGGATGTAACGCGCCTTTGACTTCGATTGGTTGGCTTGGCTTGAAGCAAAAGTGGAGAACAGCAGAAACACAAGGATTCCAGAGCAGAGTCTCTTCATGGCAAAATCCTATCGGCTAGCACGTTTCCACGAACGACTTGATTCTAAACCTGAAATGCTCTACCTCAACATGCCCTAGATAATAGCGGCCCGGGCAGTTGCTGTTATCAGGCCATTTCGCTCATTGAGGGGGTTTTGAGCGTAATAGAGATTTTTCGCCAACAACCCTAATCGAATAGCGGCAACTCCGGGGCTTTCATTGACTTGCCCGTTTCGCAGACGTAAGATTCGCGCCAGCCATGATTGGCCAGAACATCTCGCACTATCGCATCGTCGAAAAGCTCGGCGGCGGCGGGATGGGCATTGTCTACAAAGCTGAGGACCTGAAGCTCGGACGTTTTGTTGCCCTCAAGTTCCTGCCCGATGACGTGGCCAAAGATCCGCAATCTCTCAGCCGTTTTCAGCGGGAAGCCAAAGCTGCCTCTGCCCTGAACCATCCCAACATCTGCACCATTTACGAGATTGATGACCAGCACGGACAAACGTTCATCGCCATGGAGTTTCTCGACGGACTGACGCTGAAGCACCGTATTGCGGGAAAGGCGATGGACAGCGAAACGGTGGTGGCGCTCGCAATTGAGATCGCTGATGCACTCGACGCGGCCCACGCAGAAGGCATCGTCCACCGCGACATCAAGCCTGCGAACATCTTTGTGACCAAGCGCGGCCACGCCAAGATTCTGGATTTCGGATTGGCCAAGGTCACTCTCAAGCCGGAAAGCATTGCCATGAGCTCCCCGACGTTGGAGTCCGAGGAACATCTGACGAGTCCTGGCAGCGCGTTGGGAACCATCGCCTATATGTCGCCGGAACAGGTGCGAGCCAAGGAACTGGATCCACGTACGGATTTGTTTTCCTTCGGAGTCGTCTTGTACGAAATGGCGACCGGGGCTTTGCCCTTTCGTGGTGAAAGTACGGGGTTGATCCTCGAGGGGATCATGAATCGAACTCCACTGTCTGCCTTGCGGCTGAACCCCGACATGCCGCCCAAGCTCGAAGACATCATCAATCGTGCCCTGGAGAAAGATCGAGAACTCCGTTATCAACACGCCTCCGAAATGCGATCCGAATTGCTGCGGCTGAAGCGGGATTCAGAAACGGGACGCGCCGCGGCGGCGAGTTCCGGCAGGGTGCCGATCGCGCAGGAAAGCGGCGCGCAGGCTGCACCATCGGCTTCGCCTGCATCCGGTTCCCCGCTTCCGCTTGCTCCATCTTCATCATCGAGTGCGGTCAGGGTCGAAGCTCCCGCCGCAAGCGGTAAAAGCTGGAAGGTCCTGGTTCCCGCTGGCGCGATACTCGTCGCGGTCGCAATCGCGGGCGCGTTCTACTTCCGCTCACGCCAGGCCGCGCACCGCCTCACCGAAAAGGACACCATCGTGCTCGCCGATTTTGCCAACACTACCGGCGATCCGGTGTTCGATGGCACCCTCAAGCAGGCGCTGGCAACCACCCTCGAACAATCGCCATTCCTGAACATCCTGTCCGACCAAAAGGTCAACGCCACCACCAGTCTGATGAGCCGTTCCCCCGGTCAGCCGGTGACCCGCGACGTCGCCCGTGAGATTTGCCAGCGGACCCAAAGCAAAGCGTTTCTGGCGGGCTCCATTGCGAGCCTGGGCAGCCACTATGCGGTTGGTCTGAACGCGGTGAACTGTCAGACGGGTGACTCCCTGGGAAGTGCCGAAGCGGAAGCCGACAGCCGCGAGAAAGTTTTGCAAGCACTGGGCCAGGCCGCCACCACACTCCGCGCCACGCTCGGCGAGTCGTTGGCCACTGTCAACAAGTTCGACAAACCGCTGGAGGAGGCTACCACCTCATCACTCGAAGCCCTCAAGGCCTACACCGAAGCCCGGCGAGTGCAGAGTGAAAAGGGCGAGGCCGAAGCTATTCCGTTACTAAAGCATGCCGTGGAACTGGATCCCAACTTTGCCCTGGCTTATGTAGACCTGGGGATTTTTTATAACTTCCAAACTACTCTCGCCGCCGAGAATCTAACGAGAGCGTACGAACTGCGCGAGCGAGTCAGCGAACGAGAAAAACTCTACATCTCCTCCAGTTACTACGCCAATGTCACTTGGGAACTGGAGAAAGCAGTTCAGCAATACGAGCTTTGGATTCAGGAATATCCTCGCGACGAGGAAGCCTACAACGACTTGGCGCTGATCTATGACCTTCTTGGCCGGTATGAAAAAGCCACCAGTGGGTACCAGCAAGCCTTAGCTCTCAATCCCGATAACGGCGCCACATATACAAATCTGGCGCAGAACTACATCGCCCTCAATCGCCTGGACGAGGCCAAGGTAACCGTAGATCAGGCGCTAGAGCGCAAGTTGGAATATCCGGGTCTGCACGATACCCTGTACACACTGAACTTCCTGCAGAATGACACGGCAGGCATGCAGCAGCAGCTCGCTTGGGCCATGGGCAAGCCGGGAGCGGAAGACGCAGCCCTCATGCAACAGGCGGAAACCGAGGCCTATCACGGTCGGTTTCAAAGAGCGCGAGAGTTTACCCGCCAGGCAATCGAATCAGCGAAGCGTAGTGACGCGAAAGAAACAGCCGCTTTCTATCAGGCGCGTGCCGGCGTACGAGAAGGCCTGGTAGGTAACAGCGCGCAGGCGCACCAGGATGCTGTCGCGGCTCTGGCCTTATCCCCAGGAATCTTGGTGAAGGTCAGTGCGGCACAAACACTGGCGTTGGCTGGCGATGCTACCCAAGCACAAAAACTCGCAGACGACTTGAACCACAATTTCCCGCTGGATACTGTGCTCCAAGGCTATGGCCTTCCAATCATTCACGCCAACATCGAACTTCACGGCGGCAATCCCTCCAAGGCGATTGAGTTCCTGGACGTGACTCGTCCTTACGAATTAGGCGGACCGGGGATCATGATGCCCGTTTATATCCGAGGCGTGGCCTATCTGCGGACCCGAAATGGTCCTGAGGCCGCTCGGGAATTCCAGAAGATGCTCGATCACAGAACAATGATTGGCAATGCAACGACTTCTGCCCTTACCCATCTCGGCCTGGCGCGTGCGCGCGTCCTCGAGGGAAACGTCTCCGCCGCTCGCTCCGCCTACCAGGATTTCTTCGCTCTCTGGAAAGACGCCGACCCCGACATTCCCATCCTCAAAGAAGCCAAAGCGGAGTACGAGAAGCTGCAATAGCTGGAGAAAGTCCTGCGCATGGCTTGCTGATTATCAATAGTTGACGAAACCAGGCCATATCACTCATCCTATAAAAGAGGATGTCAAGAAAAAAGACTTCTCCCCGCCCCTCGGAGAGATGCGGGTGTGGTGACTTACATCCAGCCCTCTCATTCTCGCAAGGGTGATTGGTTGGCCGCTTTGGCTCGCCGCAGATTGCAGCGGCGATGCCAACCCCAGTTGCTTGTTGTCCCAACTCAACGGTTTCATGACGTTGTGGTGCTCGACACCATTCGGTTCCGAAGCTACGCAAGCTAAACGTTGGCTAAGGTGCCAACCATGATCCTATCTGAGGCTCAAGGCCTATAGCTTTTTTGGGTTATCCGAGGGGGCATAGGATTGACTCGGAGACTCGGTGCCGAACTTCAGCACACAGAGCGCCTAATGAGCGATAGATACTCTCCCTCGAACCCGAGCATCGCAAAAACCGATTGGCCACCACCGAGGCATGAAAACCTGGGAGATCACCTGGGTTCTATTCGATGCTCAAGCGGCTTGCGTTTTCAGTTGTTCGGCGTCGAAACGTTCCTCCTTCTTCCAAAGTGTCAACGTAATGGCCGCGATCTTGCGCGCCAGTGTCAGGCGAGCCATCTCCGGCTTCATGCCTTTGGCCAGCAAAGCCGCGTAAAAATCATGGAATGGTCCCGTACCACAGCTGGCCCGGGTGGCCGTACTCTTGAAGATCTCTTTCATCTCATGGTTGTGGTTCTGATTCAGACCACGGAGCTGCTGGGGTTTTTTGGAACGCTGCACTTGTCCGCCAACATATCGGTATTGCGCACTGTCGTGCGTCTCAATGCCCAAGCCACTATAGGTCCACAGTTGCCGCTTGCTGCGGAACCGGTGCGGGGTTTGCATCAACGCAATCAATCTCGCCGCCCGAATCGGACCGATGCAGGGAATCTGACGCAGCAGTTTCGCGGCCTTATGTTTCCGGCTCTCGGCTAACAACTCGGGTCGCACCTCTCGCCGCAAGGCCTGCAATCCATCCAGTTGTTGATAGAGCAACTCCGCGCGGCGGCGCACCCCGGCTTGTCGGAGCTTGTTTAACCATTCCTCCCGATAGCGCGGAGCATAAACCTGGGTGCCGGCACAGGCAATGCCCCAGCCGCGATATAGTGCCTTCAGCCGATTCATCACTCGGGTCAAATCTTTGCCGATGGTCTGATAGCTGCGCGCCAACTCGCGCAGCGTTCGCAGTCCATTTTCTCCGTGGTAGACCGGTCGCAGCATTCCGCTGCGCAACAGATCGGCCAGCTTGCGCGCATCCACCTTGTCGCTCTTGCTGCCCTCCTTCAATAAGGCATTGCGGCGCGGATTGCAGACCACAACTTCCTGCACCTGCGGCTGCAGCAGATCGTACAGCCAGGCCGCCCAGGTGCCTTCTTCCCAGGTCACATGCAGCTCGCCCCGTAGACCGTGGAGAAACTGCAGAATGCTGCTGGCTTTGGTTTCCAGGATGGTTTCCATGACCAGCTTGCCACTGCCATCGAGGACGGCGATCACAATCGCTTCCTGGTGCACGTCCATGCCGATATACTTGATGTCGCGACTCATTTCCGTTGCCTCCTTGGGGGGGAAAGATCATTCGTGCCAACGCTTATCTTTCCCCTAAGGCAAAATGCCATTCTCCAGCCGATTTGCCTATGCCTTCCTGTGGTTCTTTCTCACCCGCCCACTTACTCTCTCGCCGCCGTAGCGCAGCGAAGCCCTGCACAGCGTAGCGGAGCGGAGGCGGCGCCATCCATCCGACCCCTCCATCGGGGCGCTCTTTTATAATGCATTGAGAATTATTGTCGCCCCAATCGCCTTCGCCCTCCTATTCCGCGCGCCGCACGCAGATCACCGCTCTGCGCGCTTTGATCCGCTCGCCTCCCACAGCACTCACAAACAGTAACTAATCAGTAATAGGGGTTACTAGAAAGGTAGGGAGGGAGCATTTTGCTCTCGCTGTACACTACCCCGTCAACGAATCGAAGGGTTATAGGGGCACGAGGGGAAAACGCTACACCTCTACCTTCCCAGTTGTAGCTGCTTAGATTCGATCGAGGCGAAAAAGGTCAGATGAATTTCTGATTAGTCCAAGCCAAGGGCGAGTCACACGACTAACGTCGGATTTGTCCGCTACCGATGACTTCATACTTGGTCGAGGTCAACTCGGCCAGAGCAAAGGGACCGCGACAGTGAAGCTTCTGGGTGCTGATGCCCATCTCCGCCCCGAATCCGAACTCATTGCCGTCAGAAAAGCGGGTGGAAGCGTTCCAATAGACCGCAGCGGAATCCACGGCGCGCAAGAAACGGCCGGCGTTCTCTTCGTCGCGAGTCAAAATCGCTTCCGAATGTTTAGTAGAGTGGCTGTTGATGTGACGGATGGCCTCATTCACGTCAGCAACCACGCGAATCGCCATGCACAGTCTGAGATATTCTTCGTCCCAATCCCGCGGCTCGGCCGGTCCGACCTCCAGATCAGCCGCGTATTTTCGAGTCTGCTCATCGCCCCGCACTTCGACTCCACGTTCCAACAATAGCTTGACGATTCGCGGGATATACTCCGCCGCAATCCGTTCGTGCACCAGAAGTTTTTCCGCAGCATTGCAAACCGACGGGCGTTGGATCTTGGCGTTGATCACAATGCGGTCCGCCATTTCGAGATCGGCAGACTCGTCGACGAAGATATGACAATTGCCCGCCCCAGTCTCGATCACCGGCACAGTAGCGTGCTGAGCTACGTAAGAAATCAACTCGGGCCCGCCGCGGGGAATCAGCACGTCGACTAATCCTCGCGCCTTGATCAGTTCCTGCGCCGACTCCCGCGTACTCGAGTCCAGCAGCTCGATCGCGCCCTCGGGCACTCCCGGGACGGTGTTGAGGATTTCCACCAGACATTGATTACTGCGTGCAGATTCACGGCCCCCGCGCAAAACGATCGCATTGCTCGTTTTGAACGTCAGGGCCACCGAATCCGCGGTGACGTTGGGTCGCGATTCGTAGACGATCCCGACCACGCCAAGGGGAACACGAATCTTGCGAATGCGAAGACCATTCGGGCGAGTCCAGTCTGCCAGGAGTTCATAGATAGGATCCGGCAATTTCGCAACCTCGCGAATACCGCGAGACATCGAACTGACTCTCTCGGCATTCAGCAGCAACCGGTCGTACATGGCGCCTGACAAACCGCTCGATTCGAGGTCGCCTCGATTGGCGGCCAGGATACGTTCGACGTTTTCATCGATCGCTTCCGCCATCGCGAGCAGGATCGAGTTTTTGTCCCCTGTAGAAAGCTGCGCCAAGCGAGAGACGGCATCACGCGAGCGGAGCAGTTTCTCCTGCGTCGAAAAGACGGGCGTGACCGAGAACGTTATCTTCATCGGCCTCCTCGATGAGGCGGAAAATAGGTACCAATTTTGCGTTGCAGCGCCCATGCGATGGCATGGGGATGTCCCCCGTTCACGATGACAACGTGCACTCCCGCCTCACTGGCGAACTTCGCGGCGCGCAATTTGGATCGCATGCCACCCGTGCCGAGCTTGCCATGGCCGTTGCACAGAGATTCCATCGCTGGCGTAAGCGTGCGAACAGTGCGCAACAAACGGGGACGCTCACTGCCATTGTTCGCGTAGAAACCATCCACATCGGTCAGCAACAGCAACCAGTCCGCTCCGACTGCCTTGGCAACCAGGGCGCTTAGTTCGTCATTGTCTCCAAATGCGCCCACCAACTCGCGAACCGATATGCTGTCGTTTTCATTGATGATGGGAACCACGCTTAGCCGCAACAATTCTCGCAAAGCGTTTTGCAGGTTTTTATAACGCACTGGCGACGTAAAGTCGTCGCTCGAAAGCAACAGCTGTCCAACGACCTTCTTGCCAAAGAACAACTGCTCGTAGGTGTGCATCAAAACACTTTGTCCTACGGCCGCGCACGCCTGCATCAGAGGAACACTCCTGGGACGATCAGGCATGGCCAGATTCGACATCCCCGAACCAATCGCGCCCGAGCTGACGATCAGAAACTCATGCCGAGAAAGGTCAAGCTGATCCACCAAGGCGCGCAAACGTCCAGTATCAATGCGCCCTCCTGGAGCGACGAGGCTGGTACCGATTTTGACCACGAGACGCATAGAGGCAAACTGGTCGCCCGCGACTTGCGACAAAACTATTCTCGCATGTTTTCGAACGACGGAACCCGAGGGGGCATGGCGCGCGGCCAAAGGCCAGAGATCTCTGGTAGTGGGTCTCTATTCGCTACTCTCCGGCCCGCTGTATTGGCTGCGACATGAAAGTGGTGAGCGGCAATCCCGATCCGAAGCACGTGAGCACGTCGTTTGTAGAGCGCCAGAACCTCAGCATGAGAATGAGCATTCGCCGCTTCACCCGGCTGACAAATGCCTTTTCGAAAAAGATTGAGAATCATGCGGCTGCTGTCGCGATCTGGTTTATGTACTACAACTTTGCCCGCGTGCATCAGACCTTGCGCGTCACCCCTGCGATGGAAGCCGGAATCGGTAACCACGTTTGGACAATTGAGTCATCACCGGCGTTGCCGACCCGCAGGGGATGAAACGGATTTCGATTCTGTAGTCTGTAGTAGAGTTTCTTGGCGTCAGCAGGCACAGAGGTCGTTCATCTCTTGGTGCGAGTGAGCCCGTAATTGAGTCGGACCCGGAACCTTTGAGCACCCCGGATTATGCCACGGGCTGGCAACAGCCCCGGAGCACGCTTGTCAGATTTCCTTGGATAGAGGTTCCAAGCCTGCGGCGCGTGAGGAGGAGCGATGGAAGTTTTGCACCCGCATTGTGCCGGTCTGGATATTCATAAGGACTCCGTGGTGGCTTGTGTTCGTCACATGGTGGATGGCAAGGTGACGAGCCCAGTCAAGACCTTCAAGACGACGACCCAGGAACTGATGGCGCTGTCGGATTGGCTGTCGGCGGAAGGTGTGACCCATGTCGGGATGGAAGCGACAGGTGTCTACTGGAAGCCGGTGTGGCACATTCTATCGGACGGCGAGTTCGAACTGGTGCTGGCTAATGCCGCCCACGTCAAGAATGTGCCGGGACGCAAGACCGATGTGAACGACGCCACTTGGCTGGCCGATCTAATGGCGCATGGGCTGATCCGGCCCAGTTTTGTGCCCGACGAACCGACCCAGCAGATGCGAGACCTGCTGCGCACCCGCAAGCAGTTCGTGCGCGAACGCACCGGCCATACTCAGCGCATCCAGAAGACGCTGGAGGATGCCAACATCAAGCTCGATTCGGTGATCAGCAATATCGTTGGCATCTCCCGCCGTCGCATGATCGAGGCCCTGATCGCCGGCCGAACCGATCCCCAGGCCTTGGCGGCACTGGCGGACGGGCGCCTCAAGGCCACCCCGGCGGAACTGGAGGCGTCGCTGCGTGGCCGGGTGACGGCCCATCACCGCTTTATGCTACGTCTTCATCTGGACCAGTTGGATGCTCTGGATGGGGCCATTGGCCGCATTGATAAGGAGGTCGACAGCAACGTCGAGCCCTTTCGCGTAGCCATCGAAATGCTGAAAACCATTCCCGGCGTCAGCAGCCTCTCGGCCGAGGTGATCGTGTCGGAGATCGGTATCGATATGAGCCGGTTCCCCACTGAAGGCGATCTGATTTCCTGGGCCGGACTCTGCCCCAAGAACGACGAAAGCGCTGGAAAACGCCGCTCCACGCGCATGAAAAAGGGTGCCCCCTGGCTCAAGACCACTCTGGTCCAATGCGCATGGGCGGCCACGCGCACCAAGGGAACTTACCTCCACGCTCAATACCTGCGCATTCGATCCCGCCGCGGCGCCAAGAAGGCCATCGGTGCTGTCGCCGCTTCCATCCTCACTGCCGCTTACCACATGCTCAAAAACGGCACTCTCTACGAGGACCTCGGCGCAAACCACTTCGACAAACGCGCCCAAGGCAAGCACGTCTTGCAACTCGTGAACCGCTTAAAGAACCTCGGTTTCGCCGTCCAGATCACGCCCATGGCGGCTTAATCAATGCATTGTTTCTTGTCAGGAACTGTGCGGGCTTTTGCCTCAGCCAATTTCTTCGACGCGTGAAGCGGAAAAAAGTCTTGTCCTAAAGGCGATCGGAGACTGATCGGACGAATCAGCTCTGCGAGGGACGACGGCGATTCCGCCATTGCTTCAATTCACAGAATAGTCGGTTACCCAATCGACCTACACCTGAGAGAGACGAGAATGGAGTATCATCTATGCTGTTCTCGAAAGGTTTTCTCCCCGCAGAAATATCCGCTATCCGACACCGCAGGAGGAGACTGATGGCCACAAGGCGAAACTTCATACAGGTCATTTCCGCTGCAGGAGCGGCGCTCTTTATTCGTGGCCCAGTCCCCGCATCTGCCGAAGAAGAAGTTGAAGTCAAAAAGCTACCCGTGATGCGCATTCGGGATATGGTCGTCTTCCCTTACATGATGACTCCCTTCGTCGTGGGCCGGGAATCCAGCCTCCGCGCCCTGAAAGAGGCCCTAGCGGCCGACAAGAAGATCTTTCTGGCGACCCAGCATGACGCCGGGGTCGACGAACCCAGGCCCAATGAGATCTACCAAGTGGGCACGGTGGTCAACATCGTTCAGAGCCTGAAGCTCCCCGACGGCAACATTTATGTTCGTGTCGAAGGCATCGAGCGGGGCAAGATTTTGCAGATCAGTGAAACCGAAGGTTTCTTGCAGGCCACCATCCGGCTCCCCCGCTACGGTACGGAGACCAACTCACAGATCGAGAGTGGCATGCAGCGGGTGACCTCCCTGTTTGAGCAGTACGTCAAGCTCTGCCAGTCGCTGAATTACGAAACTATGATCGCGGACGTCCGCATGGAAGATCCGGCCAAGCTAACCGACACGATTGCGGCCAATCTGCAGCTCTCGATCGAACAAAAACAAGGGTTACTTGAGATTTTCGATCCTGCGGAACGTTTGAGCCGGATCGGGGACGTGTTGGACATTGAGATCGAAAAACTGCAGAGTGCAATGATCGAGGGGCGCACCCGCCAGAGTCATTCACCTGTAATTGAGGTTCCAGCCATGCATGGCATAGCGGCCACCCTCCTTACCGAGGACAAAGAACGGCTCATGGTCCTCCAGCAACGACTGGAGAGCACCCAGATGGGCCGCAATGTCTTTGGGCATGTTGGGTTTCCCGCCAGCCCGACCGACGCAATCCTCCGCCAGATTCAGGATGTTCACGCCGACGTCGTATTGGTCGACATTGATCCGCAGAATATTCAGCGGGCGATGCACGCCATTAAATTGATCCACTCCAACACCAGCGAGATTGTCATCTTCGCCGTTGGCCCGATGACCATCGGTACGATTGTTTCCGCCATGCGCGCCGGGGCTCGTGAATATATGGAGCGCAACGCTACTCCCGAGAGCATGGTCGATGCCTTCACCCGCTTTCACCGTAAAAATACCAGCGAGAGTGGCTTGAAATTATGATGAAGTTCGTGGAGTTGCATCGCGCCAAACTGCCAGACTGGCAGATACCGCGAGACGGGCAGGTCAGCATACTAATGGTTCACGATCCACCTACGCGATTTTTTCCACGCTGGTTTTAATCGCGCCCACTGAAGCCAGTATGTCAGAGGCCTTCCCCGTTTTTCAACCAGCGTGGTTATAACAAGCGGGTTATAACAAGCGGCGAGTGTCGAGCACCTGCAAGGGTACCCCCATAGGCTTAAGCCACAGAAAGGCTCGAAAATCAAGGGTTCTGTGACGTGCAAAGCTCGGACGAAGGCTGGTCCCAGGCCACTACCTCCAGCACAGTCGCAAGCCGAATATTATGCATCAGCAACATTGTCGGACGCCTCACCGCGGTTCGATTTGAACAGAAGGAAACTTTGTTCCATTGCGGCGCGCACCTCTTTCTCGGTGCCGAATAGACTTAGTGCTGCTGTGTGGGCGAGATGGACCCAGATAGAAATTTGCCGATCGGTTTCCGATTGAAGGGCATTCCGGAGCTCTTCCAGATTTATCTCGGCAACACCCACCGCGCGTGCCAAAAGGTTAAAGTGTTCAGACAACTCGTCAGCCATCTGAAGTTGTTCCTCGAGTTTGACCGAGCAGTCCTGGAATAACACTGGTTGGCCGTTAAGGCGCTCTGCCGCAACTTGGGCAATCGCAGCATCCAAGATGATCACACTTTCAAGAAATATTAGAACTGCCAAGCGCAACGTCTGGACTCGGTCTTTCGCGGCCTTCCCACGTATCTCAGCGCTCAGGTATCCGAGCAGAAAGATGTACTCGCGCTCTCGCCGCTCCCTGTTTTCGATAACTTCCACATTCGCTCCGACGATGAGGTTGTAACTTTCCGGCGCTCGTTAACCCCGCAGTGCGAGCGCTTGCCATTGCGAAACGTTGGTGGCTGACCCTTCAACACCGGTGTGCACCATTTCTGTGGAACATTTGTTTACACGGGAACAAATGTTCCACGGGTTCGCAAACAAGAAACTCTTCTGTGCCCCCGTCTGCGATTTCAATTTGCTGTTTAGTGGCTGTCACGTTGCTCCACCGGGGATCGCGGACGTTCATTCGCGGCCCCCTTTCTTGTTGCGCGGGGGTTGCGGATTTTGCAGGACTTTGCCGGAATCTGCAGGGGGAAGGGCTTTATCTTGTTGATTTTTGGTAGGGGTGTTGTGACTCTTAATCAGTAGGTTGTAGGTTCGATTCCTACCGCGCTCACCAATCTCTTCCCGCGAAGGTTGCGGATCTTGCAGGACCCTATTAGGAGCGGCTGTGTTCAGAATGTGTTCAATTGACGCCGCTAGTGCCGCACAAGGCCGTGTTAGAGCCGCTGTAAACGATTGATTTATGGAAGGCCGATGGGATGTGGACTGCCTCCGGAGCTGTAGGTCGGGAGGGTATTCAAACGATGCCCAAAACGTCGGGCCTTCTAGATACATGACCGGGAGTGGGCAGAGAGATTCGCTGATGATCGATTCAGCCTTGTCCGAGACCCTATAGCGTACCCTTGACCAGTTGAGGACACCACCAGCCCGCCCCGGAGAAAAAACTCACTGAACCCAGGAAAGCATCGTGATCAGAGTCTTGGAGTGACAGTCATTGAGTGTAATAGGGATGTTTCGCCAGTTAACGCCCGCTGCGCTCAGGGCATTTAGGCGACAACGATTTACAGACTTGAGCGGGCATCGGAGACGTTGGTGGGCCCGTTTTCAGCATCTCTTCTAATCTCGTGGGACCCGGATTATCCTTGACATTGTTCGTGAGTGGAGTAGACTTCTCACGATTTTCCCTTCCTGGCCCCGAGCCTCTCGTGAAATCAAGCAGGCTGGGAGCTGCCCTGGAGTCATCTCGGGGAAAGACCCCACGGCTTGTTGTATCCGAATCCTAGTCCTGCTTACACAATTCCGCTTGCACAAGGAGGTGCATCGTGTCGAAATCTATCCGGCTCGTACTTCTGGGTGTTCTCTCCCTGCAATTGCTGTCTGTGAATTTTGCGGTCGCGCAGTACAAGCGGCTCGACCTGGTTTCGAACGTTCCGGGACGGGCTCTGCACAAGGATCCCAACCTGATCAATGGCTGGGGACTGGCCTTCTTTCCGAATAGTCCCTTCTGGGTCGCTGACACGGGTACCGGATTGTCGACCCTTTACGGACCGCTGGGAAAAGCGGTCCCGCTGGTCGTTACAATACCGTCTGCTGCGGGCGGTAAAGTCCCAGGCACGCCGACCGGCATCGTGGCGAACGTCGCCGACAGCGATGACTTTGTGATTTCGGAGAATGGTAAATCCGGCTCCGCCGCGTTCATCTTCGACACCGAAGACGGCACGATCAGCGGCTGGAACCCAAAGGTCGACGCTACCAATGCTGTGATCGCCGTGAACAACTCCAGCTCACACGCGTTTTACACCGGACTGGCGATTGGGGCCGATAGCTCTGGCCACGATTTCATCTATGCGGCTGACCAAGCTAACAATAAGGTGGACATCTATGACGCCGGCTTCCATCTCGTCAAATCGTTTACCGATAGCACCCTTCCGAAGGGTTACGCAGCTTTCGGCATTCAGAACATTGAGGGCAAGCTGTACGTGACGTTTGCCGGATTCTTCAGCGGGAGCGTGGGTGGCTTCGTCGATGTTTTTGATACCAGCGGTAATTTCATTAAGAACTTCGCTTCCATGGGCGAGCTGAATCTGCCGTGGGGTCTGGCCCTGGCTCCCGCGCATTTCGGAAAGTTCAGCAACGACGTGCTGGTGGGCAACCTGGGCGATGGCAATATCAACGCCTTCAACAAGGGGAACGGAAAATACAAGGGAGCGCTCAAAGACGATGACGGCCAGTATATCTCCATCGACGGACTCTGGGCGCTCGCTTTCGGTACTGACCCTAGTGTGAACGGTGGGAAGAACCAATTGTTCTTTACAGCTGGACCCCTGTTCTACGAACAAGGATTGTTCGGGCAAATCTCGGTCGACGAGGACGCAGGGAAGAAGTGAGTCCGGTGCCATTCAGTGAGGACGGAAATTTCATCGAACAAAGGAACTTCACTCTAAGAGAAGGACTAGCGGTTTTCACAGTTCTATAGGCTGTCGGAGTGGATAGCTTTATCTCTCCTTTCACGCCACCGCTCCCACCTTTTGCCGGTTGTTTGGAGGGGGTGGGGGCGATTTTTCCGTTCGGCAGTTATCTCGGATATCGTTCGCAGGCCGCTGATCTTAATCGTTAACTTTTCCTCAACACGTTGGACGGATAGCTGACGAAACCAGGCCATTACAGTGCGCCGGGATAGTGCAGTGAAGCTAATTGATGGTCTAGCAGGTGAAAGTCCTGCCAGTGCAGATTGCCCAGTTGGCACTGTAGTGATATCCGGCGATGGGGCGGGGTGACGCCGCCGAGTTCCAGAAGATTCTCGACCACGCCTACCTGGTCTGGAACGAGCCCATTGGCGCACTGGCGCACTTGGGACTGGCCCGTGCCTACATTCAATTATGCGCACTTACAGAAGATTTACGGCGCGCCAACTGAAAACGAAACGCGCTATTCTCCTGCCCGTTGCATCGGATGCGATATGAAAGTTGTCAGTGGGAACCCGGACCCCAAGCACGTCAGCACAAGCTACGTTGAGCGGCAGAACCTTTCGATGCGGATGAGTATCCGGCGCTTCACCCGCCTCACGAAAGCCTTCTCCAAGAAGGTTGAGAATCATGCCGCCGCCGTTGCCCTTTGGTTTATGTACTACGATTTCTGCCGTGTCCATCAGACGCTCCGCGTTACGCCTGCCATGGAAGCTGGATTGTCAGATCACGTGTGGGAGATTGACGAATTGATTGGGCTATTGGAGCATAAGGCCTCTGCGGCAGTCGCATGACCGCAGCCCTGTTTCTCGGGTTGGGTATCTGGTGCCTCGTACATGCGTGGCGTGGAACCGCGCCCGATCTGCGACCGCGATTTGGTTTCCCAGAACCAGGTAAACCACTGCCTCGCAGTACAAGGATCATCTTTGCGGTCGGAGGAGTGCTCCTTACCGGCCTCGGCGCGATCATCATTCGACGTTTGATTTCAAATTGAGCCACTACCTGCCTTTCACGTTGGTTTGGATTTCTGAAGCTGGTCTTGTGGAGTTGAGGCGACCCCGGCAAAGCCTGAATTTGGAATTGGACCGTAATGGACCGTAGTCGGCTGCTAAGTGCAAGCAGGGAAGAGAGATAATTCGGCAGACGCCATCGTTCGCAACGATGAGGTCGTCGGTTCGATCCCGACTAGCTCCACCAAGTTTTCAATCACTTAGCACCGTCGTTTTTGAAATCACGTTCCATTACGTTCCAAAACTCAATGGATGGTGACCGGTTGTGTGCGTCGGGACTCCACCATGTCCATCATCTTGGCTACGGCCCGGCGTTGACTGTCGGGCACGTGCTGGCAATAAATGTCCATCGTGGTGGTGATGCGGGAGTGCCGCATCTGCCCTTGCACGTCCTTGGGATTTGCGCCCGCTTCGACCATCCATGTCGCACAGGAAGTGCGTAGCGAACGCCACGTGGCTTTCTTGGGATCAATTCCCAGCTTGAGAGCCGCTGGGCGAAGGTGACGGCGTAGGATGTTGCCGTCCCGCATGGGAACACCGGTACGCAGCGATTGGAAGACCAAGTCTTGCGGCCCATCCGCCCGCACCAGCTTGAAACGCTTTCTAAAAAACGCTTCCCGCTCTATTCGGAGCAAAAGCTCGCGCTGTGGAGAGCGGGATGGTTGGATGATTAGGAAGAGTCACTCGGGAAAGATTCGCAGCTCCAGCTGCCAAAATTGGGTTTCGCCATTCCATCACATCGAACCGTGATGGGGTGCACGCCAGATTTGGGAGATGAAGTCATGCGGCCGCCTGCGTTCGATCTGAGCGGCGCTCCCAGAAGTCCTCAAGGCGACCGCTGAGCTTGCTGCAGCGCAGGGCGATAATAGCGTTCGCGCCCCTTACGGTCCAATGCATGCCCGCCCGCTTGAGCCGGGTGCCGATCACAACTTTGCAGCCGGCCTCGACCACGCCGGTCGAGGTGCATAAACCTTGTTGATGAAACTTGGGATATCGCATGCGCCGTCGATTCTTCCAGATGTAGTGGATACATTCTCGCGCCTCTCTGTACTGGCCGGCGTGGTCACGCAACGCTTCGATCAGGGATTTCAGGCGGCCCTCGTCGAGTTCATCATAGCGGGCCTCAATCCATTGCTTGCCTTCCGGGCGGTCCCCATAAATAACCTTTCCCACCTGGCTGAGATGTTCTTTGGCATGAAAGCGGTCGAGAATCTGAGTGGCCTGCGGGAATAGTTCCGTGGCCGTGTTCCAGATCCAAGTCGAACCATCCCCCAGCACCACCGGACGGGGAGCTTCGGTGAAACCTCGGCGGGCTGCCTCGCGCAGTACGCGTTCCGCGAAGGCGGAGAGGTGAGGGCTGGTATCCAGTAGCCGCGCTTTCAATCGCGGCCGAATAGGTGACCGATCCCGGATCGCGCACGGGCTTGCCTTCCTTATCGTGCGATTCTGCAGTCCAGATGGTGACCAGCTTGGCTTCGCGGGTTTTGGCCGAGCCGTCGGCTTGCTTGCCCGCGCGATCCGCGACTTCTTGGGCGCGCATCGGCACTCCGGTACCATCCATTCCCAGATACATGGTGGGAGCACCTTCGCTCATCTTTTCCACGTGCTGGTGTTCATCGACGGCGATCTCGGCCCCCAGCGCTTCCGCGGCTCGTTCCACCTGTTTGGCGCTGACGTTCACCCCCGCCAACTCCTGCAGCAGCCCACGGCTCTCTTCAAAGCTCAGCAGCGCTGCCGCACTCGCGGTCATGCGCAGAACGCCGGGCGTCAAAGAAAACGATTCCAGCCCCAGAGCCCGGTCGCGCGGGCAGAATCCGCTCTGGCATTGGTCACAGTAATAGTAAGCGCGCTGGAGGTGCAAAGGCCCCAGCACGCTTTCGAAGCTCTTCGGGGGACGGCCATGATACTGGGCGGAGCCTCCGCAGGGGCAGGGCAGTTCCGGTCCCCCATGATCGCGGGTATCGGCGTTGAGCTGTTGTTCCAGGGCGCGGGCTGCCAAGCGCAAAGCTTGCCGCCGCGCCGCCATCTCTACCGCTTCCAAATCCAAGTCCGCGATCGACGGACGGCCTAACAGCGTCTCGATTTCCTGGACGATTTCGTTTTGGAGGTCCGCGTGGAGCCCCCTTTTTCGGCCTCCCGTGCGGAGGCCGTGGCGGAACCTTCCAACTCGCGATCGGCCCAGTCCTCACAGCCTTCCCAATAGGCGTCCAGTTGGCTGCGAAACTGGTGTCCGGCCTCAATCTGTTGCCGCGCGACGCCGGCCTGTTCTGCCGTCAAGAAACGCGAGTGGGTCTTGCCTTGGACCGCGCGGGTGAGGCTGAAGTAGGGGCCATGACGAGCCTTGGGGTCATGCGCACAGGCGCAGCCCGGTTTGCTGCACTTGATGGTGCGTTCGGACAAGGAGCCGCGGCGCATGGCTTTGGGTTCAGCCAGTTCGGCGGCGAGTTGGCGGAGGCGAGTGGGAGGTGGGGTGTTGTCCATGTTTCTATCTTACGGCTATCTATATACGCCGTAAGACAAGTCGATAATCAACTACTCTCACGGACATCCCCTTCTGGTGGCGTGCGCCCACCGTGATGCCGGTCATTGCGGCGTAGGGCAAGGTGTGCTAGCTTCGGTTTGAGTTTCCAAGTCCTTTGTTTACTTGCAAGCGAAGACCAAATCCAAAGCGCCATACACACGTCGTCGGGCTTGGAGAAGCGAGGCCATATGAAACGATCGCCAGGGTCCCCTCGAATCGCTCACCGCTTTCCTCAAGCATTTGAGCGGCAAATACAAATGTATGCACTGGCTGCCAGTGCAGCCGGGGTAGGAGTTATCGCCCTTACTCCTCCAGCGGAAGCCAGGATTGTCTACACGCCCGCAAATCAGACGATACCCGTTGGAGGAAGGGTCGCCCTGGACTTGAATCACGACGGGATCACGGACCTCACTATTTTTATACATTATGGGTTCGATGGACACGATGGCTATAACACTACTTACGAAACACTAAATGCCTCCGGCAGGGGCGGTCGCTCAGCTTCCGGACGCCCGGACGGGGCTGCCTGGTGTTCAGGCTACGCTGTTTCACCGCTCCCTACGCGAGTTCTTATCGGAAATAACGCGGGGAAATTCTCGAGGGAAAACTCAAGTTATCTTTCCATGGCCAATTGGTTTCGTGTCGTCCACACTACCAAAGGGACCTACAAATCCCACAGCCGTGGTAACTGGCGAAATGTAACGGACCGCTATGTGGGCATAAAGTTCTCAATCAACGGGCAAACTCACTACGGTTGGGCACGCCTTACAGTCAAGATCGAACATGGGATCTCTGCCACGTTAACCGGCTATGCGTACGAGACCGTCGCGGATAAGCCAATTCTGATCGGGAACGGTCGTCTGCAATCTGAGGAAACTAGTGTAAACACCGTCGGAAACAGCTTAGGTGGTGGGCCGCACGGCTTAGGTTCACTGGCCCTCGGCGCGCAGGGAAGAGCGGTTAGAAGCACAGCGACACTTGTTGGGAACCGATGATTATCCGAATGGTAAAGGAGGGTCCCATGGGGAGATTGATGAATAGGACTCCGGTGTCGGAGGCATTACTGATGGCGATACTTGTTGCCTTACTTGCGCTTGCCGGTTCGCCACTCCTGCATGCCCAGACCTACACGGTGCTGCACCGGTTCAAAGGATCGGATGGATCGTCCCCTTATGGACTGCTGACGCTCGACTCTAAAAGCAATCTCTATGGAATGACGCGCGATGGCGGTGCTCATGGCAGCGGGACCATCTTTGAGCTCAGCGGCACGAAGGAGAAGGTGCTATACAGCTTCCATGACAACCCGGACGGTGCTAATCCCTTGCGTAGCCTACTCCGGGATTCGGCTGGCAACCTTTACGGCACTACCCCCTTAGGCGGATCCTCCGGTAGCGGCGCGGTGTTCAAACTGGACACCACTGGGAGCGAAACCGTTCTCTACAATTTTTCTGGCGGCACGGATGGCGACCAACCGCTAACCGGTTTGGTGCGGGACACGGCCGGGAACCTATACGGAACCACGGTGCTGGGAGGAGGCTCGAACCTGGGGACCGTATTCAAGGTTGACAGTACAGGCATTGAGACTGTTCTGCATAGTTTTGGCGGCGCAGCTCATGGAGAATTCCCGTACGCAGGCTTGATTCGGGACGGAGCCGGCAATTTGTACGGAACCACTGGAGGGGATGGAGCCACAAGCTGGGGAACAGTGTTCAAAGTTGATAGCAGCGGCAAAGAGACGGTACTGTACAGCTTCAAGGGCGGCGCTGACGGAGGGCAACCTCTGTCTGGTCTACTGCGTGATGCTGCGGGCAACCTATATGGCACAACCTACTTAGGCGGCAACGGCAATGGTACGGTTTTCAAGGTCGACAAGAGTGGGCACGAGACTGTGTTGTACGCTTTTGCGGGGGGTGGGGACGGAGCGAACCCACTCGGGGGCTTGGTCGAAGATAAGTCAGGAAACCTTTACGGAACAACAGAAAACGGTGGCTCCTTCAGCTTCGGGACGATTTTCAAGGTGGCTCCGAACGGGCACAAGACCGTGCTTCATTCCTTTGGAGACATCGGAAAAGACGGAAAGTACCCTGAAACGGGGCTGGTGCGAGACAGCACGGGCAAGCTTTACGGGACAACGTATCTGGGAGGAACCGGCAGCGGCGTCGTGTTCCAGCTAAGACCTTAATTTGTATCGTTCTATGCCCCAAACGTTGCCATGCACAGGTAGTTGATGTTATCAGGCCATTATCACTCAAAACCCCCTCCCCAAGACTGTCGGTCTGGCGGCGGAAGGAAGATTGAAGCCCGCTCCTCTCGAACAAACCTGCGAACACCGCTACAATTCTGGACACCGATTTTGCGATAAAAGTGAAATGGCGATTTTGCGCAAAAAGTCAGGCACGCCGGCTCACAAACAACGAATCTGCAACTATTTGCGCACGTTAACAACCAGAGAACGGCGGATAACAATAGTCCGTACGTTTGTATCCGTGCGGCCAAGTACACG
This sequence comes from uncultured Acidobacteriota bacterium, assembly GCA_963838905.1. Classification (GTDB taxonomy): domain Bacteria; phylum Acidobacteriota; class Terriglobia; order Terriglobales; family Acidobacteriaceae; genus JABDBE01. The sequence continues at coordinate 48,646 of CAWITE010000006.1, read as the reverse complement.
GTTGACGGCGGTGCGAGAGGGATGAGAGAAGTTTTCAGGAGTGCGTCTTGGCCGCCCAGGCTTTGGGCGTGAGTCCGGTGACGTTCTGTATGGATGTGTCGGCGAGACCGGGCAGGATGTCGGCCAGATATTGGCGCACCGGGATGGCGAGCCGGCGGCAGCTTTCGATAACGGAGAGAATGGCGGCCACGCGCGGGCCGGCTTGAGGGCTGCCGATATGGATCCAGTTCTTGCGTCCAGTCGCCACCGGACGCATGGAGTTCTCGGCCACGTTATTGCTGAGCTCCAGTTGCGGGTGGTCGAGGAAGCAGGTCAGCTTTATCCAAAGCGCCAGCGTGTAGTTGCACGCCTGGCCCGCCTTGCTGCGGGGCAGTACGGTTTTGCTCGTGGCCAGGATGTGTTCCCGGATTTTGGCGAGCAGTGGAGGAGCTTTCTCCTGGCGCAGAAGATGACGTGCGGCCTGATCCATCTTCTCCTCGCGCGCCTGGGCGTCGATCAGAAACAACTGGTCTATCAGTTCGACCGCGCGAATCGAGCCGGCGTCCTGCGGGTTGAGTTTGACCGCATCCACAAAGTTCCTTCGCGCATGGCTCCAGCAGCAGGCGTGCACCATCCCAGGCCCGCCGAGGCCGCGCTCGTAGGCTATGTAATCGTCGGTTTGGAGAATGCCCGCGAAGGCGCCGAGGAACTGCTTCGGCCCTTCGCGTCCGCGGCTCATGCGAAAATCGAAGACCGCCCCAGCCCCCGGCGTTCCGTACTGCCAGAGGTAGGCTTGATGGTTCTTACCTCGTTTGTCGTGCGTCTGTACATCGATCGGGGTTTCGTCGGCCTGGATGTAACCGCTGGCCAGCAACTCCCTGCGCATGGCGCCGACCACCGGGGAGAGCATCTCGCCGACCGTCATCACCCAGCCGCACATCGTGGCCCGCGTGATCTCGATGCCCGCATCGCGCAGCAGGATGGCGCTCTGACGATAGAGTGGGCAGTGATTGGCATACTTGCTGACGATGGTGTCGATAATCACCTCGTCGGCCACCAGGCTCTTATCGATGATGCGCGGGGAAGCGGCGCCATGGCGACGCCCTGCTCCTCGCACCGCTTGCAGGCGCGCTTCTCGCGCTTGGTCACTTCCACGTAGTACTCGGCCGGATTGACCTTCAGCACTTCGCTCTCGTCGTAGCCGATCACTTTCGTTTCCGCGCCGCACTTTCCGCACACGCACTGCTCGGCCGTGCAAGCGACGATCTTCTCCACGCGCGGCAGATCTGCGGAAAAGGTCTGCCGGCCGGGATGCGCGCGCCGCTTCCGCTGCTTCTCGCCGTCCGGTGCCGGCAACCCCTCGCGCTCGCTCTCCGCCTGAACTTCCTGGTTCGAGACCCCGGGCTCTTCCTCCAGTAACTGCAGTTGGAGATTACTCAGCTTTTCACTGCCTGGTCCGTACTTGGCGATCCGCCGCAGACGCAGATGTTCTTCCAGCACCTGGATCTTCAGTCGCGCATACTGTAACTCGCTCCTGGTTGTATCTAACTGCTTCGACGCCGCCCCGAACTGCTCTTCATAAGTCGCAACCCTGTCGCTCAGAGTGGCAAACAAAGCCTGGGGAAGCTGCTCCTTCAGTTGTTCGAGAACTTCGACGGGGAAACAACGCTCTGCCTCAGCAGTGGGCATCGCGGCAGCCGGTGGAGTCGCACTCACGATGCTTCTTTGATAACAGATCTGACTGTGGATAAGTGAACGAAATCGCCAGTGTTTATGCTGGCATTCGTAACTTATCGGATTCTTCCATGAGCGGCTTGCGATACCATTTCCGCCGCCGCGTCTCGCTCAAATCAATGCCCCCCAACAACAGCGCCAGTTCCTCGTGGCTCAGCACGATCTTCGTGGCCGAAGTGTCTGCTCCCGGCCAGCGAAACCTTCCTCCGTCCAATTTCTTCCAGCATATCCATAGTCCACTATGGTCATATACCAACAGCTTCAGGCGATTGCGCCGCGCATTGGTGAACAAGAAAACGTGGCCGCTCTCGGGATCGCAGCCCAGATGGTCGCGCACCAAACCGTACAAACCGTTAAATCCCTTGCGCATGTCCGTGGCTCCGGTGGCCACGTAGATCCGCGTCGCTGGCCCAAATCCGAACATCGCCCTATACCTTGTCCAACACCGTCAGCAGGCACTCCAGTGTGGCCGCATCGAAGCCCCGGTTCACTTCGATCCTGCGTCCGCTGGTCAACCCCACCACCAACCCGCTGCTGGTGCTCGCCGATCTCCCGCTCGCTGTCCTTATCTCCACCGCCAACAATCGATTGTCTGCCCTGCTTCCTTGATCCTGGGCGCGTTGTTTTCTCAGATGACGATCGAGAGTACTTCGCGAGATCCCTCGACTGCCGCAGAATTCACTCTGCGGCATGCCGCTAGTTGCAAACTCCGACACAATCTGCCGAATCTCTTCCCGTGTCCGTCGTTTTGCCGTGGCTACGTTCGTCTGATGATCCATAGCCGCATTTCAACACGGGCTCTGCGCCTTGACTAGGTGGGTTGCTCACACGCTTACGTACGTTTAACGTGCGCTGTCCGGTGGAACCCTATTCGCGGCTTGAACGGGGAGGGAATATATTCAATTTTCTGGAACGATGGAATCGACGGGAGTGTACTGGATCGTTTCAGATTCTGGAGGCGTCGCGGGTTCAGTGTATTTCTGGTCTTGAGCATTTGGTACTAAGAAGACTAGGATGGCTGCTGCTTAGAAGAAAGGGATCGACTTATGAGGAACACACTGCAACTTCTGAATTGGCGTTCCAGGATGCGTCTGCCCGCGGCCAGTGCCGCGCTGGTGTTAGCGACCGTGCTGGTGGCGGCGGTCAGTACGACCCAGTCGGCGCAAGCGCAGACTTTGACCGTACTGTACAGCTTCGACGGCACGGACGAGAAGACCCCCGTCGGGGCGCTGGTCCAGGCCACCAATGGGAAGTTCTACGGGACAACGGAATATGGCAGCGCGAACGGCGACGAGGAGGGCACGGTCTTCGAAATCACTCCGAACGGCACGCTGACGACGCTGCTCAACTTCGACAACACGAACGGCAATTTCCCCTACGCGGGGCTGGTCCAGGACAGCAATGGGGATCTCTACGGGACAACGTACGGGCCCGCTGGCACGGTCTTCAAAATCACTCCCAGCGGCACGCTTACCACGCTGCACAGCTTCGACTATACGGACGGCGAGTACCCCACCGCGGGGCTGGTCCAGGCCACCAATGGGGATCTCTACGGGACAACGTCCAACGGCGGGGAGGGCTATGGCACGGTCTTCAAAATCACTCCCAGCGGCACGCTTACCACGCTGCACAGCTTCGACTATACGGACGGCGATTTCTCTGACCTCCCGGCCGGAGGACTGGTCCAGGCCAACAATGGGGACCTCTACGGGACAACGGCCTATGGCGGGGCCAACCTCGATGGCACGGTCTTCAAAATCACTCCGACCGGCACGTTTACGACGCTTTACAGCTTTTGCTCGGAAAGCAATTGCACGGACGGCAAAGAGCCCACCGCGGGGCTGGTCCAGGCCACCAATGGGGACCTCTACGGGACAACGGCCTATGGCGGGGCTAACAACGGTGGCACGGTCTTCAAAATCACTCCCAGCGGCACGCTTACCACGCTTTACAGCTTCTGCTCGGAAAGCAATTGCGCGGACGGCCAGTACCCCTCCTACACGGGGTTGGTCCAGGCCACCGATGGGAACCTCTACGGGGTAACCGGCCAAGGCGGGGGCAACACGGGCTGCGGCAGCAGCGGCTGTGGGACGGCCTTCAAAATCACCCCGACCGGCACGCTGACCACGGTTTACTACTTCTGCTCGGCCCTTGGCCGCTATTGCAATGACGGCTCATACCCCGTGGGGCTAGTCCAGTACACCAATGGGGACCTCTACGGGACAACGGGCGGGGGCGGGGCTAACAACGATGGCACGGTCTTCAGCCTGTCTGGAGGTCTCGGCCCGTTTGTGGAAACACTGCCGACCTCCGGCAAGGTGGGAGCTGCCGTCAAGATTCTGGGAACGAAACTGACCGGCGCGACCAGCGTCAAGTTTAACGGCAAGGCGGCGGTCTTCAAAGTGGTTTCGGCTTCCTTAATCACGACAACCGTACCAACCGGTGCGATCACTGGCACGGTGGATGTGACGACACCCAAGGGAACGCTCAAGAGCAACGTCGTCTTCCGGGTAACGAAGTGACGCTCTGACCCGTTCGGAATTAAAGAATACAGGCCGCCTTAGGTCTGGGCGGCCTTTTCTTCGCATCATGCCGGGCGGTGCTTGAGCAGTAACTTCTGTTATCAGGCCATTACACTCATCCTATGAAAGGGGATGTCAAGAAAAAAGAGTTCTCCCCGCCCCTCGGAGAGATGCGGGTGTGGTGACTTACATCCAGCCCTCTCATTCTCGCAAGGGTGATTGGTTGGCCGCTTTGGCTCGCCGCAGATTGCAGCGGCGATGCCAACCCCAGTTGCTTGTTGTCCCAACTCAACGGTTTCATGACGTTGTGGTGCTCGACACCATTCGGTTCCGAAGCTACGCAAACGTTGGCTAAGGTGCCAACCATGATCCTATCTGAGGCTCAAGGCCTACGATTGGCCACCACCGAGGCATGAAAACCTGGGAGATCACCTGGGTTCTATTCGATGCTCAAGCTGCTTGCGTTTTCAGTTGTTCGGCGTCGAAACGTTCTCCCTTCTTCCAAAGTGTCAAAGTGATGCGATGTGCCGGGCGTCAGCAGATACCTCACTTCGTGGGTCAAACGGATTGTCCCGTAACTCAGCACGGACCTTCTCTCGACGAATTTGTTGTGCCTCCTCTCCTCTAGCCCTTTGTTTTTGGCGGTTCGCCAATAGCTCAAGGCAGTCCTTAGAATTAGAACCGTATCCACCGAAAGGAGGATCTCCCCGATTGTTGATTGAACGTTCGATTCCGCACAAATGGGAGAGGTTACGGAAGGGTGACGCCTGTAGCTTAGTTTTTCATGCCTTTCAGGCACAACGAACAATGAAACGGTCTGCCCGAAGCCGGAACCATGATTAAGGCGAACACGACGGGTTAGGCATTACTCGGTTCCCGTCAGGGCGTTGATCAAATCCGGGCCCTTGGGACTGCCCCAGCCGGTCACGAGGTCGTAGCCGGTTACCGCCGAATACTTGCCGTTGCTGCCACTGGTGATGTCGTGGAAGTCGCTGTCATAACTCGTTCCCGTGCCTATGTCATAGAGAGCCGGGTTGAGGAACCCGACGGTCGATCTGCCGTTGGCGAGGGCTTGTTGATTCATCATCGCCGTAAGACCGGCCCATAGCGGCGCGGCATAACTGGTTCCTCCGCCCTGCTTCCGGCATATGCCGTTGGCGCAGACGTATTGGCGGACATTCGATTCCGAGGCGACATCCGGGTAATTGCGCAAGGTCTTCGACCCATGATTGAGCGCGTTGATGACCCCTTCGAGCTTCTGATAGCTGGGAATGGCGATGCCGTTCTTGGAAGGCCCGCCGGCGCTGCCGCTCCAGCCTGTCTCCGACTGCCACGCGCCACCCGGGCCATTGGTGGTCACGTCTGTGCCACCGACCGCGGTAACGTAGGGATCATCCGCCGGCCAGACAACGTCGGCGGCAGTATTGGAGCCCTGATCGCCGGTCGCGACGAATACGGTCTGACCTTGCGCCGCCATTTCTTTAAAAATCGGGTCCAGGCTGCTCTCATTATCCTTCCATCCCCAGGAGCAGCTCAGTTGTTTGGAAGTATTGTCCGCGGCCATGCGGTTAAAGATTGAGACATTATTTTTTCCCACGTACACGACGAGCCGACTCAGGCCCGGAGCCATCGAAATGGCCTGCTCGATATCGAGGGCCTCTTCGGTATCGTCACACGATTGAGGAGGGCAGGTCAGCTTCGCCCCATTGATCGATACGTTGAGAATCGGGACATTGAGCAGCTGCTTGGCGTTGTTAAAGTACCTATCGATGTCGCTCTTCTCGTATCCGCCAAACTCAAAGAGCCCGACTGACTGCCCCGCTCCGTTCAGGGATCCCGAGCGGTAATAGGCCGCTCGCAGGTCGCTCCCCAAGAACGAGCCGCCAGGACCGGATCCCGTAGCTTTGTTTGACTGCACAGAAGACACAATATTCTTGGCTTGCGGCAGAGAGAAGTTATCCAAGCCGGAAATGTGCAATAGCGGTACGTCCAGATCAACTTTGGGTTCACGGTCTGGTGCGTAGAAAGTGCGGCTCTCGGTGGGATGCTGATAGACGCCGAGGGTTACGTGGAAGGCGTTTTCAATGTTTGCCGCCGGGCCTTCGACGTCCACCACCATGCGATTGGCGGCGCTATCAATCACGGCCAGGCCATTGACCTCCGCGAAACGGAGCACTGCTGCGTAGTCAGCCTCGCCGGGACCAAATCTGCTGGCGAACTCCTGCACGCTGAGGTACTGGCGGGAGCTGAGATTTTGCGGATCGTAGATCTGCTCCAGAAGATCATCGAGCTCGGACTCATTCCGCAGAGGCAAGGAGATTGCCAGGCTCAGCCGCTGCGTGCTGGGAAGATGGCCAACCAACGGCGCCAGCCGGGTGGACACGGCTTCAGGAACGTGGCTCGTCATGGTGGGACGCTGCTCCGCCTGGGCCGCGGCCGCAAAGAAGAAAAGCGTCAATGCGCACAGGACCGCAGCCAGCCGCTGCAAAGTAGCTACCGCTGAGAGGTTTTTCATTTGGTCATCTCAAGTCGCCGTTTGGTATTCTACAACCTGACGGGATAGTCTCCAGCCGGAACTCTCTGCTGGCCCTCACTCAACGAATTTCGGGAATTTCGGGCAAAAGGTTGCTTTGGAAGCAAAATTGTGCTTCTGCTTTGCCGTCTCCCCTCAGAATGGACAATGCGTCGCTTCCCCGTCAACCCCGGCGGTCAGCAGCGGTCAGCAAAGTCCCCCCTGGCCTCGTGAACAATAACATTACTCCTGCAACAGCATCACCGATGGCTACCATGCAAATTTGTCAGGTTGGCTGCGGTCCCATGATGGGCGGGGTTAGTGTCAGCGTGAACAACATCAGCAGCAGCTACAACCTGATTTCGAATGTCATGCAACGCTTGCACACAGAATCGGGCATCCTTTTCGAGCAGGTCGCGCGCCGTGGGCTGAGAGTGCGCGGGTCGGTTCGACCTGTTGTCGCGAGTTCGAGGGCTAAGTCAGAAAGACCGGCTTCTTTGGCTGCGGCAAACCAGCGGCCGGGATCGCCGCATATGCACGCTGCTTTAAAAAACCAAGGGTCCTTGTACTAAGGGCTCGCGAGCCCCCGTACCGAGGTGACCTACCTACCCGGAATCTTCCCCACTAGCCTTCCGTGGGCGAAAACGTGAGCTTTCTCCGAGCGCCGGATGCGGGAAATCCGCACGTCCGGTGCGATGAGCGGGAACAGGAAACAGGACCAAGCCAAACCGGACTGAGGTGACGAGGCGAAAGCCAAGTTGAATCACCACCGGGAGACTACAAGATGCGAAGCGTGCACACGCACAGGTAAAACTCATTCTAGCGAAGAGTGGCTATGCACCCAACATGTCCGAATATCCACAGATCGAGACCTCTACCGCGCATTGACAAATGTTGGGCAAATGACAGAGTTCCTTATTATCTAGAGTCAGAGGTTGAGGCGAACCACCTGATCTCCGCACGTTCCGTTTACAGTTCCAATAAATCGACTCGTTTTCCGCTCGGGTGCGATACAAGTGTTTGAAAATGCAGTCTTGATGAACCGATGACTGCATCGTTCGCAACGATGAGGTCGTCGGTTCGATCCCGACTAGCTCCACCAAGTTTTCAATCACTTGCAAACCTTTCGTAGCTCAACCTTGTCACACTTTGTCACATAAAATCTGGCTTGGCGCGCATATGGTGTTCGCCTCCGTGCCACCAATGGGCAGACCTTCTTCAGAAGGCCGTAAATGAAGCAACCGTGCCATAGAACGGGCGCATCAAAGTAGTCCGAGTTCGGGGCCTTGCTGGCATCAGGCGAGAGTCTCGATACCGAGGTTATTTATGCGATGTCCGTTTGTCGGCTTTGTGGCTCTCCTGATTGTCTCTTGCCTCTCGCCTCATGCTTTCTCTCAACAAGTGATTGCGACCATCGCGGTAGGGAATTGGCCTATCTATCTTGCCGCCGACGAGAAGACAAATCGCATTTACGTCAGCAATCAGGGGGACGACACAGTCTCGGTAATCGATGGTGTCACGAATGCGGCGTTAGCGACTGTAAGGGTGGGGCACTCTCCAAACGGCATCGCCGTCAACTCAAGGACAAACACGATCTATGTAGCCAATCTGAACAGCGGATCGCTGTCAATCATTGATGGGACTTCGCTCACGACCTCTAGGCTAAGGCTGGGCTCCTATCCGGCGAAGGTGGCGGTTAACCCTGCCACCAATAGAGTGTATGTGACGCTCGAGGACGAGAACGGTGCGCTGGCTGTCGTCGACGGAAAGAAGCGCAGGGTCGTCTCCTCAATCTCACTGCCTCCGTATCCCCTCAGCGTAGCGGTGGATACTCACTTGAATCGAATCTATGTGGCAGACTTTCTGTGTCAATGTGGACAGGTTTCTGTGATTGATGGCAGGATCAACGAGCCCATCAACACGATTGCTCTCCCCGGGGCTTCCATGGTTGTGGGCGTCGCGCTGGATCAAAAAAATGGCCTTGGGTACGCTACCGACGAAAACAGTGGCTTTTACGTTATAGACCTGACCAGCGGAAACGTATTGGGCGACGTCAGCGATCTCAGCTATCCCAATGAAGTCGCCGGGATACGAGGCACGAGTCTCGCTGTGGAAGCCGACACCGGAAGCAATCGAGCCGTCTTCATTGGCGCGAAGAACCTCTTGGTGAAGAAACGAGTGCGCGTAGGGAAGTTTCCCACGGGAGTTGCGGTAAACGCGACCACAAAGCGGGTGTACGTCGCCAACCGACAAAGCAACACAGTTTCCGTGATCCAGTTGCCTTCGCGTTGGTGAAGGCGCGGGAAGGCGCGGAGGCACGGGAGTGTTTTTGAGTGCCGATGCCGAAGAGCCAACACCTCAAAGGCAGGCATTAACAAAGAGGAAAAAGGCCGCCCTCTCCTTGGCGGCCCTTCGTTAGTCCTGGCCTATTCCTCCGCGAGCCTCCTTTCCAAGTTTAAGTGCGTTTGTTGCGACCTCGACCACCATGGGGTAACAGCTGTCGCAATACCAAATCATGTCTTCGACGGGAGCAGCAAAAGCATACCGGTCGACTTGGGAAGCTAACGCCGGCCGCCTCACAGGCCTCGAGTTTCTCGATTCGCAGTCTGGGCCCAGTTTCCTTTGTTTCGACTGCTCGACTGAATAGGGCGCGCAGGTTGCGCGGGGTGTCAGCCGGCAGCCGGCCGGCTAGAACCTGCGTGGCGCCATCGGCCAGCTTGAACTTCGTCACTACTTGGAAGAGACGAGCGAAGAGCGCACCAGAACACACCTGGCGGATCCGTTCGACTGCGGCATCCTTGATTTCCGTCGTCAGCCCGCGGGTGACCGTGAACTGATAAAGTGTTCCCTCGAGTCGCTTCGATTTATCCGCGCGCGGAGGGTGAAGCCAAACTCTTCCACTTGCTCGCGCAATTTCGAGCGGAGTCTTTCGTCTTCCAGCCCAATCTCTTCCAGTCGGCCGGCGATCGTATCGAGTTCCCCAGGGGAGAGGCGCCTCATTTTGTGCTCAATGTGACACTTCAACTGCTACTTGTAAAGCAAACATATAAATAAGGAGTAACTCCTCATAATAACGTGTAGACTTGGGGTAGGTACGGAACGTCAGGACACAAATCAAGTGGATGGAGTTCTTGAGTTAGCGAGTCGGTTTTTCTTGCCAGAGCAGGTTGTCACGGCCAGTGACGGGACATTGTGGCGTAGTGCCCTGGGCTGCGCTTCTGCATAATCTCGTCGAGTTGAAGTGGAAGCGGCTACTTCCGACCCTGCAAGATCCCGCGGTGATCACAAAGACACGTTGCGACCTCCGATTATCACAAGCGGAGTTGGCGAAGGCCGCCGGCATCTCGGAATCACTACTCGCAAGAATCGAGCGTCGGGAGCGGCGATGCACGAAGAGTGTCGCGGAAGAACTTTGGCGTGCGATGTGGGTCATAAAGCGGGCCAAGGAGTACGCCATTCCATCCGGAGTTGAGTTGCTTTTCCGGCTGGAAACTGCCTTCCGGGTTCTGCCTAAAAATGGGAGCCGACGATTACATAGCTGTCCCCTTCAGCCCGAAGGAATTGGTTGCCCGTCTGCATGCTCTACGAAGGCGGACCTTTCAGTCCGCCCGGAAAGCCTCTACATTTTTGGAGAGGTGATGGTGGACTTCATGAAGATGGAAATCGTTCGCGGTCACGTGCGGATTCCGCTCGCACTGAGAGAGTTCCGGACCTTAGAATTCATGATCAAGAATGCGCGGCGAGCCATCAGCCGAGACGAACTCCTGAACGAAGTCTGGGGATATGAGAACTATCCCTGCACCCGCACTGTAGACAATCACATCCTCAAGTTGCGACAGAAATTGGAGAACGATCCGGCTAATCCGGCGCATCTAGTGACCATGCACGGCCTGGGGTACAAGTTCATTCCTTAGCTCTTTATGCGACTATCGTGTGGCGCATACCACACAAATCTGGAAGCTCCAGTCCCGGTGTTGAGTTCAGTCAATATAGTGCAAAGTTGCATGACACATTCCCGACGACAATGCATACCGCGAGCGTTCTCGAGTTAAGCGGTATCATAAAGATATGCTGACTTAATTGCTTGGAGACGCTTCGTTGATCACTTTGAGGAGATCGCACGATGTCGACTGACTCCACCGTATTGGCGACGACGGAACTAAGATCGCGTCCGGGTCACCGATACGCTCCGCGAGTGGAGATTTCGAGATTTGTTGAAACGTTAGGTGGTAATACGAGAGGTCGAAGTCGTTGGGGGTCTTTAGTTCGCCCACTAACGATGTTCGCATCAAATCCCGACCTGTGGTTCGCGATTATCAGCGCATCCTGGGTGGCGTTGCTTTACCGTCATGTGATCGGCGCTTCATTCGTCTATGATGACGTTGCCCAGATTCAACACAATCCCGCTTTGTCGTCGTGGCATTCGGCTGCGGTGTATGCTCGCTCCGCTGTTCCCTTCAACAGTGAATTTCGCGGCTTCGGAGGTTCTTTTTACAGGCCACTATTTTGGTTCAGCTTGACTTTGGATCGCGCGCTCTGGGGCTTGAATGCGACAGGCTTTCACTTCACAAACCTTGCTCTGCATTGGGCGAACGGTTTACTCGCATTCCTGCTGTTAAAAAGGTTGCGGGTTTCAATTCTGCTTTCAGCAGCCGTTTCTATTACGTGGTTGGGTCTCCCAATTAACTCCGAAGTTGTGGCGTGGATTTCCGGTCGAGCCATCTCCTTAGCGGTTCTGTTCCTATTGGCCGGGTTATTGAGCGCAGATTGGTATCTTCGTTCGAGCAGAATTGTCGCGCTGCTCCCCTACACGATCGCATCCTTCGCTTCTCTTCTCTCGCATGAGATCGGCATCCTGACGTTGCCGATGACGTGCCTACTAGTTCTTGCCCCCAACGCAGTGCGTCGCGGCTGGTTAGTGCTGTCCGGCATCGGACTTGCCGTCGATGCTGTCTATCTTTGGCTCAGGCATATTGCAGGCGCACACCTCTCTTCAGGTGTGCCCGTACTTGTCGGATTAGCCATTACGTTCTGGAAATACATTGCCTGGATCCTTCTCCCGGTTCGGATGAGTATCGAGCGTTCGACTGACGTACCGACAAACAACTCTCCGATGATCGCGGCATCGGCGTTCATAGGAGTCCTAACTCTGTTTGTTAGCATTCTGCGATTTCGGAACAAGCTGCCCGAAGGAGCCGCTGGTTTGGCGTGGTTGTGTATCGCATTAGTTCCTTTTTGCGGAATGGTACCCATCTATCAAGGCATGGCGGAACGCTACACGTATTTGGCTGGGCTGGGCCTCGTATTCGCAATTGTGGCTCTTGTGTTTAGCCTTAGGGATCGAACAAGATCAGTGGTACTGTGTGCAGTCACTGGGTGGGTTTTCTGGGGCGCTTGGCGCCTCGATGCACGCGTGCACGATTGGCGCGAAGAGATCTCGCTTTACGTGAAGTCCCTGGAAGCAACACCAAAAAGCTCGGTGCTTCTCTACAATCTAGGGGTTGCATTCGCAGAGGCAGGAGATGCTCCAAAAGCCGCTGATTATTGGCAGCGCGCCATTAGCCTCAACCCACAGTACACCTCGGCGCTCATAAACCTTGGCAACCTTTTCCAACGTCAGGGCAATTATTCTCAATCAGCGGCCTTATACTTAAATCCGGCGTGAAAATCGACGGTTTCATACGAAAGTGGCCGAAAACTGCGCATCTGCACGGAAATTTATGCAGCAGTCGATCAAAGTTTCATGGAACTGGGTTCAGGCCTGCAGCGGTTTCAACTTGTGAACTCGATGCAGGATTTTCTCAGCCCTCATCACTACGAGGGGAGAGTTGGTTAATCGCAGAGTAGGTTGGTGCTGCGGGCGCGTAAGTTCACCCGGCAGCCAGAAGAGCCTATGCCGGAGTTTGCTTAAGGTCAGGGTTTGCCATTCTTCAGGGAGACACGCTCGCTGAAAAGCTGTCACTAGGTTGTAGGCCAGCCGAACTACTTCCAGGTAGAGTGCATTGGCCTCAAAAGCACGAGTAGGAATCTTCGACAGTGCATAGTCCTCGCGGATTTCTCGAATGCGCCGCTCCATTGCGGCGCGACCATCGTAGAAGTGCCACACGCCGGCAGGAGTCAGTTGTAGATTCGTGTGCCAGGCTCGATAAGCATAATGCTTCATGACAAACAGCGTCGGCTCTGGGTCGCTTGCCTGGATTGGCCTACGCGCCACAATGCAGCGGCGGGCATGTGGCCAATCGTGGGGATGGTGCTCAAATTCCGCGATTTCCCAACTGGGATTCAGTCGCTCATAGCTCAGCCTCCCGAGTTCACGCTTCAGCGAGGGGATCATGCGTGCAACCACGGTGTATTGCGCGCTCGGACGCATTTCCAACAAATCCAACACGGGTCCGTAACCGAAGCCGGCATCGGCTCGCACTCGGAACTCGCGAATGTCAGCCGGGCTGGAGAGGAAACAACAAGCCAACAATTGCTCGCTGCCCGCCCAGGTCCCCGCATCTCCACGTCGCAATTCGACGTCCCAGAGAAAGGAGGAGTTTGCTTCCACACAAAGCAGCGGGTCATAGGACCTCTTGCCGCGATAACGCGGATTGTAGCCGACTTCCGCGCCTTCCTGATGACCAAAGGATGTCACCACTGTGCTGTCTAGGTCGAAAAGGAGACGCGAGCGATGCTCCGGCAAGTGGATGAACCTTTGCAGCAGACGATCGTTGGCACGGTGTAACTGCTCTCGGAGGTAAACCGGCGCGTTCAGCAAGAATCGTCGTAAGGTTTGTGGATCGGGAAAACTCGGCAATCCAGTCAGGTATTGAAAGGTTCCGTTTGCACGTAGCAGTGACGCGGTCTCAATGCGATCTAATCCCAACACGATGGGATAAACCAACGCCAAGAGTATTTGCGGAACGCTGTAGTGTCGGTTTCGTCGGGGATAACGGATCTGCTGGGCGAGGAACTCTCGCAAATGCAGCACTCGCGTAAATTCGTGGAGTAAATGGATGCCCCCAAAGTGCGTGAGACCAGCATGGTTAAAGGCAATTCTCACGTTCTTTGGCGATCGACGCACTCTAAGCCTCACTGCACCGAAAGTGATGTGAGGCATAAAGTACCACGATCGTGTTTCCACCGGCTCCAGAAGGGCCTCTCGGCCGTCTTTCAAAGGTCAGAATGCGCCGGATTTAGGTTATACCAGCGGGCGATTGCTCTCGATCCCCGAGATCCTGATGCCTGGGTGAATTTTGGAAATCTCTATCTGCAACTCGCCTTAACCCAACAAGCGAAAAGCGCCTACGAAAAGGCAATTGCTCTGAAGTCCAATGATGTGGAGGCAATCATCGATCTCGGGGCAGTTCTTCAGCGTTCGGGTGATTTTTCTGCCGCAGAGCAAGCGTACCAACGAGCCATAGCCGTCGATCCTAGTCAAGCTTCCGCGTACTGCGATTTAGGTGCACTGTTCCTGCAGCAAGGTAACCCGGAGGCTGCTCGCGTACAGCTAATCAAGGCAATCGAGCTCAATTCCGCTTTTGCTTTAGCGTACTTTGATCTGGGGGTCGCGTACGAGCAAACCGGCCGCCGCGACCTCGCTGCAGAGATGTACAGGAAAGCACTCGACGTCCAGCCTGATTACCAACATGCGCGGTCCAACCTCGAGAGAATGGAAGCTGGTTCTGGGGCATCTCCTCGAAAATTCGTCCATAGAGTCACAATCTCGCCGTAAGCACAAGTCGCCGCACCATTCAACCGAATGTGATCGAGGCAGTAGTCGCACGACTTTCGCTCCGCATGGAGGCTCTGAATTGAGTGTATCTGAATACGACCTTTATCGTTGTCGGCAGTGGTCCAGCAGGACAGAAGGGTGCCGTTGGTGCGGCAAAAGCGCACAATCGCGTCGCCGTTATTGATCGGTCAACCACGATCGGAGGTGTCTGGGTTCACACTGGCACGATTTCCACTAAGACCGTTCGTGAAGCAATTTTTCCACCTCACACTCCACCGTTCATAAGAGCCGCTGGTTGTCGCCGATACCGCGTTACGCGAGCACTGTTGAAGCTAAATCGACAGCTTCAACACTCGTCATACCTGCAACGGCCGGTTTCCGGGCACACGGTGGATCGCGAAGGGGGACCCTGCACGGAGGCAGCACGTCGCCTGAGACAGTGATCGTGTCGGACGTAGCTTTGGACGCGAAATGGGACGCGTATGGATGGCGCACGGCCGCCTTGACGCACGGCTTACGAGCGTGCTGTTCGACCAGGGGAAAGTTGCCGGGCCAAATGGTGCAGCTGCCAAGCTTGGAATTCCACGGTCGACGCTTGATTTGAAAATCAAGCAGCTCAGTATAAAGAAAAACGGCGTCCGGTAGAGTTCGCAGGCAACTCCCAGAATTGGAACAAAGCCCATGACAACGCTCCAGGAATTCAGATGTGAAGTCTGTGGACTCGTTACTACGAAACCCATCCACTGGTTCGTGATTCGATGTGGAGATTCGTCTACCGGTGGAACTCTGAAACAGCCAACGCGCCGGGAGCCCGGCATTATTGCGGTGAGGCTCATGCCGAGGTCTACATCAGCCCATTGCTGTCCAAATTAGCGAGCGAATCAACTAGCGGCTACCAAAATCAGGGCACATAGCCACTGTCCGACGCCTGCTGCAGGTCAGGTTGGCCGTCCAAAATCGCCGTGCTGGACAAGGATGCTGTCTAAGTTCGACTACCTCATACCTTGAATTTACCGCGTAAAAAGCAAAATGTAGAACCTTCCTGCGGGTCTGCTGTCCAACTTATTACTTCAGTCCTAAAGGCAATTGCTCCACCATCGGATCCAGCTGCGGCGGCGGTTGAAACGGACTATCAATCCACTGCCACAGATTTCGGTGCACGAAAAGTTGCTGCCGCAGCAGCGCCACCAAGTTCGACAGCGACCACCCGAATGTCGACCGCAGTTGCAAGTATTTGATCAGCAGCATGGCGACCAGCGCAGTCCAGATCTGCGTCTGCAACGCATTCTCCGAGGTCCCTACAAAAGTTTTTATGCGTAAATTCTGCTTGAGAGCTTTAAAAAATAATTCCACTTGCCAGCGATCCTTGTAAATGGCGGCGATGGTCGTTGCGCCGAAGGCCAACAGGTTCGAGAGGAACACGATGGCCTCCTCTTTCTCTGCGTCCCAAATCTCCACCCGCCGGAATAGCACCGGCTCCTCGCCCTCCACCGCCAGTCGTGGAAAGCAGATGATCTGATCGCGCACCACATTGCTGTTTTGCGGAACCTTTAATTCCTCCTTCATCTCGTAGACCGCCTTCTCCTTCATCCGCGTCACGAAGTACACTTCTTCCTGCGTCAGTTCCCGAAACCACTCGTAATCGATGTAACCACGGTCAATGGCCAGGATCGTGCCCGGGTCGAACCGCAGGGTGCGCGCCACCTTGATCTCACTGGTCTTGCCCTCAGTCACCACCGCGAACGACGGCAGGTAGCCATCGTGGTCCAGCAACAGATGGAGCTTGACGGCTCCTTTCCTCCGCCGATATTGCGCCCAGTCGAACACCGATGCACACAGGGAGATGACGCTCGCATCCAAGCTGAGCAGTCGGTTCTTGAAGCGAAACTTCCTCTTCTTCTTCCCCGGCCGGCTAGCTGCCACGCCCTGACACTTCTCCAGCAGTTGGTGAAAGACGGTCTCATACAGTTGCCAAGGTCGGTGTTCGTTGGCGTAGGCCAGAGTGGAGCGGGGCGGCGCCTGGGGCAGACCCAAATGCTTTAATTTCCCTTCGCTGGCGGCAAGGCCGTTACAAATCTCGCGCAGCGATTGCGCCCGCCCCAGCTGACAAAACAGCATGGCTACGAACTGGCCCCAGCAGGTGAACCCACGAGCATGTCGCTCGGCTTTATGGGTCTGCACGGCGGATTGGAATTCCAGGCGAGAGAATAACTGCAACAGTTGTGAGAAAATACTACTGACTCGAGTCAAGGTTGATCCTCCTTCGTTGAAATCGGTTGCGAAACCCGATAACAACTTATCAGAGGCTCAGCCTTTTTTTGCGTCAGTTTTCAAATCGTAATTGGGACAAGAGTGACATCAGCCGCTGGTTTGACTCGGTGTGCACGCCGCCGAAGCCAAGCTTTACCTAGCACCTTGACGGTGCGTCATTACTGGAATGCGGGATTGGCTTTCGGTATGAGCACCGGGTTAGCGGCTTGTGGCCGTCACTCTTTGGAATGCGTAAATCGCCCGCAACGAAACCATGGCCTTGTGGGTCTATGGCAGCGCGGGATTATGGTTTCAGAAGTGACTTACCGTAACCAACAGGAATGGCGAAGTTCGAGCCGCCGAACTCACGCACCATGGCAAAATTAATTCCGATGACTTTGCCCTCGTCGTTGAAAAGCGGGCCACCCGAGCCGCCCGAGGTGGTTTGGGCGTCATAGACGATCTTGTCAGGCAGTACGTCGCCAATGTGCCCCTGAGTGGTGATGGGTCTGATCAGGTGACGACGGGCCAGTTCCTCCATCACCTGCTTTGAGTCACCTTTGGACGCGGTGGCGATGGACTGGAGAGTCTCGGTGCCCGCTCGAGCCAGAATTGCGTCCAGAGCAGTGGGATATCCAAGCAGCACGACGGGACCGCCGCTGACTGCCGAACGGCGGCCATCGGCAAGGGCTATCTGTTTGATTCCGAGTTGTGAAATATCTGCTTTTAGGACTGCAACGTCAGCGGTAGTGGAAATCCTTTCGGTATTGATGGCAATGCCGTGCGAGACACCCGGGAAATACGCAGTCATCTCCACGGTCACTGGCTCAAGCCCTTGATCGAGCATTTCCTTCAAATCATCGTTCTGCCACCACGGTTCGGCCACGTGATGATTGGTGAGGATTTGTCCAGTAGTGGAGGCGAGAAATCCCGTACCAAAAGCATCCAAGTGTACTTCCGGTCCGCTCCCAGTGAGGCTCAAGAGCGGGTTGTCATGTTCGTCAGTTTTCGGGGCGCCACTGCTGGTCATCTCAGCGTAGTGCAATCTCAATCCCGTGGTGTGCTCTCGGAAGGCAAGCACAATGTGGATAAGGCAGACGCTAGGCTCGTAAGATTGGATGATCGTCTGCGCCACCTTTCCCTCGGTCTCGAGCTTTTGAAGACGGGTTTCTACTGCCGTTAACTGATTTTGCAAAGCAGACGTGTTCTCGTCTTTGCTGGCCGCAATCTGCGACCGCAGGTCTTCGCTCCTCTTCTGAAGTTGCACTTTTTGTGGATCGCTCGCCAGGGATGGACTGTGTTCGCCACCCTCAAGACCCCGGCGCGAGCTCTCCATCAACCGTTGTTCGGTTAGCATGCCGGTTTGCAATCGAGTGATCGCAGCGTAGACCCGGGTATTCTGTTGTAGGTTGTGGCGATACAAGAGGAAGAAGACCAGCGCAGCGGCCACAAGCACGGCAATTGCTGTCAGCCCGCCCACCCGGAGCGTCCGCCGTTCCTCGTTGACCGCGGTCACCACCTGCTGGGTAGCGTTTCGATTCTCCTCGGCAAGGCGCAACCGGTCGCGAAATTCGTCCGCAACGGATTTATCCCGCAGTTGGGAACGCAACCGCGATAACAATTCGTGGGAGTCGAAGGGCAGTGATAGTACATCGTCGGCACCAAGATCAAGGCCCCGAGTACGCGCGGCGGATCCTCCCGGCGAGAGCATCACAACGCGAATATGGTGAGTCTGCTCGGAACCCTTGATTTCGGAGAGAAGGTCACAGCAATCGAGCTGGGGCGGATCCGCACCGAGGACCACTACGTCGGGATCGAAGGCGTCGACCGCTTTCATTCCTTGCTGGTAGTCGCTCGAGACTACATATCCCGCATCACGGAGTACGGCGACGATTTGCTCCCTGAGAGCATCATCGGATTCCACCACTAGCAATTTCCCAGCTCTGGAGTTCATAGCATCCGTTTCATAGGATGGTGCTAGACCGTCGGGGGATTCACTTCGCCTAGATATTAAATACTCTTGCCGCTGACGAAGCGATGGTGAATGCCGCACACCAACCCCAGAAAAAAGGTGAGCGCGTGCAGCGTAACCTATTTCCGTCAACAGAATCTGACGGTCATGCCGACGAGTGCGGTCAACGACCATGTCTCGATTTCGCCCAACCGCATTCGACAGGGGGGATCCAGCCCAGTAAATCTAAGTCTTATCGGACGAACGACAATCCTACAAACATTACGTGCAATGCAAGTCCATCCCGGGGTTGATGCGGCCCAGGTTGGCGTGGAACGTGATGATATTCGTAGCCAGTTACTTACAGAAAACTTTGTGGTGTTAGGAATCAAGAAGTGATCTTGATAGTTGGTCACGGACCAGAACGCTCCAGCGGGGGCACTTGACCTTTGGCAAAGGTGATCGCGTATTTCTTCCCGCCCATCCAGAAGCTTTCCTTTGCTGTCCTGAACCAGAAGCGGGTAGTAGCCATCTTGAGGTAAGTTCGTTCCGAAGCCGACAAATGTGATGCCCGCCCTAAGTTTGTAGTCCGTACCGTAGTTTCCCAGATTGGAGTTTGGAATTACCCACCCATTCTTCAACCCGCCTTGGCCAAAGCCAGGTGCGTCCGTGAACGGTGATAGTACACAAAATACTCTTTCATCAGCTTGCGCAGACGTCGTTGGTTCAGCACCACGACATGGTCCAGACACTCGCGCCGAATCGGCCCAATTAGCCGCTCGGCAAATGCGTTCTGCCGAGGACTTCGTGGTGCCGTGATGACCTCTTTCATTCCCAGGCCCCCCGATTCGACGCCGAAACTCGCTGCCGTAGCTGCCGTCACGGTCGCGAATCAGATAGCGTGGAGCATCCTGTTCGCTGAAAGCCTCAACCATCTGCTGACCTAACCATTCGGCAATGGGATGATCCGTGACTCCAAAGTGAAGCACCCTTCTACGGCGATGTTCCAGAACAAGGAACACGAACAGCACCCGCAGTCTGACCGTCAGGCACGGTGAAGAAATTGGCCGCAACCATCTCCCCGATGTGGTTCTGTAAGAAAGTCTCCCCAGGTCTGTGACGGTGGTCGTTTGAAGGCGTGCAGAATGCGGAAAACGGTT
This sequence comes from uncultured Acidobacteriota bacterium, assembly GCA_963838905.1. Classification (GTDB taxonomy): domain Bacteria; phylum Acidobacteriota; class Terriglobia; order Terriglobales; family Acidobacteriaceae; genus JABDBE01. Next base: position 28,821 of record CAWITE010000006.1, on the reverse strand, counting down.
TGTTCCGAAACCTCGATTGCGAGTTTTAGTAACTCGCCGTGGATGCGTGGCGCACGCCACAAGGGATTCGCGCCAGCTATGGTCTGAATCAGCTCGAGGATTTGCTTGCTTACTGGCGGACGGCCAATCCTTTTCCCCGGCTTGCACGACAAATGCGCCCAATACCGGGGAAAACACTGTCTCTGCCCACGCACGACAGTGTCCGGATCGACGATGATTAGTGCTCGTCGCCAGTTCTTCCAGAACTTTGCAAGCACGATCCAGAACACTCGGTCGGAGCGATTTAAGCGTGGATACTTGCCATGACGTTTGAAGACTGCCCATTGTTGGCGGAGCGCGATGTTCTCCAGAACGAGCGCTTGTTGGCCACGCGCGAAGAGCCAAACCAAGCGAACCAAACGCAGAAGGAACTCTGCGATATCAGGCGATTGTTCCCGGTAACTTATTGAGAAGTCAACCCTATTCCGACGATCTAGTTTTGGCGAAGGACAGGTGCGCTGCTCATCGGCGATGCCGAAACCGTCGCACAGAGGATCCTGTATGCGAATGAAGTCATCGGCGGTCTTGCCCGTATTACTTTCCAGATGGGTGTCTCGGCGCTGCCGCACGAGAAGATGTTAAGGTCGATCGAGCTTCTCGGTACCCGCGTCGCTCCCATCGTCCGTAAAGATCTCACTGCTGTCATTTCGCGTTCCTGATCGATAAACTCCAGTCCATTTAGAAGAGTGGGGACCTCGTCAGCAGCTCCAGATTCTTCGGAGGACGTGTATCTACGCCGTAGGGTTAGAAACATCCAGGCCAAGAGGCAGCTATAGGGTCGCCTTCATCGCGTTCCCGAATCTTCGCAGTTTTACCCGCTACGGTTGGCTTGTCCTTGGGAAATTCGATCACTTTACCGCACCGGTCGCGGGGTACCGACTTCACCTTTGTCGGAAAGAGATCTCGAGCGTAAAATTCGATCACTTTCGCCATAACATCATCCCATCCACTGGCACATCACTGAGTTACTTGAAATCTGCTGCTTTATTTGATGCTGTGTGAGTCCACCGCGGCGTACGCGGTTGTTGTCATAGCTTTCTCCATCGGAATTGGGCAGCAACGTCCTCTCCTGTTAACGGGACTACACTTGTGCGAAGCCGCCATCCACAAACAATTCCGTTCCAGTGACGTAGCTGCTGTCGTCCGACGCGAGAAAGACCACGGCCTTGGCGATCTCATCGGGTGTCCCGAACCTGCCGAGTGGAACCATAGTGGAAATCATCTTCTTGCGCTGCGCCGGTTTCTGAAGAAGCCAGCAGATCACTGAAGCCACGCCGGATTGACACCCATCCGAACGCTCCTGCTCCCGCGATGCCCTGCTGCGGTGATCGATAGAAGGAGAGTGCGTCTTCTCATGGGTTATCTTTCCTGCGGGCTTGTGCCCGTTTGGAAGGGGATGTTCACCTCACGCACTGGTTGGTCGATTCCGCCTGGCTGCGAAGGAGCTTCAAGACCGTCCGTGAGCAAGTAGGACTGAAGAGAAACTGAGCTCGTTGCGAACGTTTCCAGCGCAGTAGTGTAGGAGACTTCTAGCTGCATTAATGTTCTCTGGGCGATGAGAACCTGCGGATAAGCTGCGGCCATCTGCTGGTATTTCCTGGCATATAGCTCGTATGCCTTTTGCGCCCTCGGTATCATCTGGTTCTTGTAGCGGTCGACCGCGGTTTGCGAGAAAGCGTAGTTCTGGACGACGCTCGCCGCCCGTTCCCGCAAAACGAGCTTCACCCGCTCCACTTCGCGCTTCGCCCTCTCTACATCAGCCCTAGCGGTGGCGACGTTTCCCTGGTTGCGGTTAAAGATTGGAATTCTCACCCCTACATCGGCAAAGCCCTGCAATCCGACTGGTCTCCCGTTAGGCTCAGACAACAACTCGCCATTCTGTTGTATGCCGCCGCGGATTTGCAGGTCGGGAATCGGTTCCCGCTTTGCGCGAGCTAAGGTTGCTTCCGCTCGTTTGACACCGAGTTCGGCGATCCTTACGGCTGGACTCTCGTTGACGATTTTCTCCACCAGTTCATCTGCGTTGACTGGTAGGGTGTCCTCCAGTTTTCCTTCGAGCCTCATCAAAGGAAGCCGCGGGTTCCCCACGACGGCAGATAGTGCTTTCCAGACCCGTTGCTGATTCTGGTCGGCCATGGTGACCGCGAGTTCTGCCTGCTGCGCTTCCACTTCCGATTCGAGCACGTCGGGAGCGTCCGCTTGGCCGACATTCGCGAGCTGATGGGAGGTCTCGACAGCTTCGTCGGCGAGCTTGCTGAGATTTTGCCGCAACTCCAACGTCTCCTGGGCAGCCAGCGCTTGGAGGTACGACATTCGCACGTTTGTGACCACGCGCACCTTTTGTTCCTCAGCCTCTCTTTCTGCCTGGTTGAGTTCTTGGTCGAAAATCTTTCGATTCAGGCCCAGCTTTCCACCGAGCACGATTTCTTGCTGGACGAAAAAGCCTTGCTCACCCCCGTGAAACGACCCGCCCCGGATCTGCTCGCCCTGGTAGCCGACGGTTGGGTTTGGATAGAGTCCCGACTGCTTCTTTCTGCCTTCGGCGGCTTGGATATTGGCGGCGGATTGCGCAAACGTAGGGTTGTTTTGTAAGGCCATCTGTTGCAGCTCTTCGAGTGTCAGCGTCTGCTCGGAGGCCGGAGTTCGCGCTCGGCCTGGCACGGCAAACAGGAACAAAAAACAAGAAAAGCAGAGTACAAATCGGGTTACATAACGAAGCGGCGCTGCTGCTTCGACACGTAGTTCCACAACTGGCGTGGTCAGGCTATTCATGTTTGTGCTCCATCCCCGGCATGTCCATGTTCATTGGCTTATTGCCGTGCCGCTTCCTCCGAAGCTCCATGATTTGGTCGTATTTATCTTGAGGTAGCACGCGTACGAACGTCATCATTCCCGCCACGAAGCCGCTCCAGCCGGGGCGTAGACCAAAGTTTTCGGGTTTGTCTACCATCTGATCCATCGCCATCATGGGACCTTCCATGAAGGCATCCTGCGGAAATCCGGGCACGGAATTAGCATCCTTGCTGACTTCGGGCTTGCCCATTTGCATTCCCTCGTACTGCGTGCCGGGCATGTCTTGATGCTCCATCGGATTTTTGGTTTTGAGCGGAGAGTTTGACAGCGGCTGTTCGAAGGTGGAACCGACGCCCATTCCACGACCCAGGCTTGAGCCATTTTCCTCAGATGTGGCGTTTCCTTGCCGCAGCATCCCCATGCCGCGTTCCATGTCGAGACCCGCGGGAATTCCATTCCTCCGTGTCATGGGGCCGACATTGGATGACATCTGATTCATCATGTGGTGAGGGAGATGGCAGTGCAGCATCCAATCACCGGGATTGTTTGCGACAAATTCGATGTCGCGGGATTGCGCCACCCCCACGAGCACCGTGTTCCCTGGGCCCCATGTGGACTCGGGCTGTCGTCCTCCTTCCGTGCCAGTGACCACAAACTGATGGCCATGAAGGTGGATCGGGTGGTGGTCCATGCCGAGGTTGACCAGGCGAATGCGGACACGCTCACCGTGCCGCACGATCAAAGGAGTCGTCGCCGGACCAGCTTTGCCATTGAGGGTGAGCCAGTTGAACTCCATGTTCATGGAGTTGGGGACGGCTATGTTAGGCAGGATGGCGTACTCCTGCAGAATGATTGCAAAGTCTTTATCCGCGGGCGGCCTGTATGGCTCTCTGGGATGCATGATGAACGCGCCGATCATGCCCATCATTTCTTGCATCGCCATGTGCGAGTGGTAAAAGTAGGTTCCTTCCTGGTGGAGCGTGAATTCATAGACAAATCGCCCTCCTGGGGGGATCGGGTTTTGGCTACTCCCCGGCGATCCATCCATCTCGACTGGGACCTCAAATCCATGCCAGTGCATCGATGTCGCTTCGGGGAGGTGGTTGTCGACGATGATGCGAACGTGATCGCCCTCGTTCACTTGAATGGTCGGACCCGGAGCGCTGCCGTTGTAGCCCCAGAGGTCAATCACACGTCCAGGAACAATCTCCTGTTTAACCGGCTCGGCGATCAGGTGGAACTCTTTCGCGCCCCCTTCCAAGCGCCACGGAAGTTGCGGAACGTCGGGCGTTTCGACAGAAACGACTTCACCACTGCTGCGCTCGGTAGCGTGGCTCAGCTGTTTCATGTCCATGCCTGTTCTGCTTTCGTTCGAGGTTGCGAACAAGCGAGGCGCAGCGGCCAGACCCGCGCCCAGACCGAGCGTATTTCTAAGGAAATCACGTCTGTTCTTCATGGTTCTTCCTCTTCAAGAACTGGGAGGACCCTAAGTGCCCTGAAAAAACCTCGGCGGACATTGGATCGAAACGAGATGCACGGCCCAGCAATCGACACTGAGTCGCTGCTGTTGCGACCATTGCTAGAAGGAGAGGGGAAGACTCAGATTCGGAGAATGCTGTAAGAGGCGGTGCATGCCGAGGGAAATGAGGGTGGGCCGCCGTCCAAACTCCATGCGCTTTCGAGATGGGGAGCCAAAAACTTAGGGGTTGCGTTCAGTCCTACGGCACCCGTCTGGACTGCTGTCACCTGCGAAACGAACCTTCCTAGAACGTTGAGGCCTTCAACTTTGGCACAGTCTGTCATACAGGATTGCGCCTGCAGCACCAGCGTCACGTCCTCGACACCAGCGTGATGCATGACTGAGTGATTGTGAGCCATTCCCGGCATCGAGTCCGAATCCTGAGTACAGTGGTGGCGAATCTCCGCTCGCGAGTGCCGTTCACACCTGAGCGCGCAAACCACCATTGGACTAATGGTCCCCGCCAGCAAAGCAGTCAGAAGAACTATCGAAGTTGAGATTCTTCGAGTCACTTCCGAAAACTGTACCTTACCTCGCATGCGGTGCGCAAACTCGGGTTACGACGTCTCGTGAGCTTGGGTGTTTGTCTCGTTTCAGTCCCGTTCGGCAGTTGGCTATGCACCGGTGGATTCTTCGAGGTCGAATCAGCATTCAAGAAGCCCCTTGCAATCCGAGAAGAGTGTTCATTGTTCCCGATCACTTGGCGGCCAGCCCAAGAAGAACTGCACTGGAAATAAAAGACAAGCCACTCACCAGCGCATGTTGGGCGTATCGCGGGTTCTCCGTATGTTGGCCGAGTACACCTCTGACAGCACTCGCGATCATGTAGAAGAACCCGCCTCCAACATGCGCGAACAATATGCCCAACCAGAACGTGGACGTGGAATTCACCAAGTAGAATCCGAGTACGCCGCCAGCAATTGTCATGCCTTCCACTCCGAGCGCCCACGCGATCGCATTCTTGCGTTCAATTCCCGCGCCGAGCAGTAGCAGTATCAGAGCCAGACCCTCGGGTATCTTGTGCACCGATATTCCTGCCACCAGCCCGACATCCGGATGGCCAAGCAGATTGTCTCCAAACGCGATGCCAAGTCCATCCATCGTGCAGTGCAGACCGAGGGCGACCGTCAACATCATTGCCGTCTGTGCAAGTTGTGGATTTGCGTGTTCGAGGTCGCTCACTGCGCAAGCCGGGCAGACGTGGTAGACGTATTTGCCAATGACCCATAAGAGAAAATATCCGCTGGCGCAGGCAAGAAGAAAGGTTGGCCACGTCAAGAACTGTTTGGCGTCAGGTAATACATCAAACAACGTAACGGCCAATAGCGTGCCCATAGCCACAGCGACGAGCAGACTGAGCCGATGCAAGGCGATCTTGCTAAGGGCGATGCCGAGCGCGACTCCGGCAAACGCGAACAGAGTGGCTACTGCTGGGTGCAAGAACACGACCTCGAAGGAATGGGGCACAGTGGTCATAATAAAACGTACGTATTAAATCATACTACCATACCCTGTATGGTATAGTGAAAGGCGACAATAAATCATGAGCCACACAATCAATGAAAAGCAGAACCTCCTTCTTAGCCCGGATAATTCCTGAATTTGAAGACAAAAGAAGCCTCCTGTGCTACAAACATGTTGACTAAACGCTGTTTGAGGCACTTCCGGAGGCTTCTTCGTGTCTGACGATAGCACAACACAGTGTTTGTTGTTCCCAGAAATTTTTCGCAAGCCTGTCGTTGCCCAATTTGATCAGCGAGAAGGCAGTTCCGATGGCGGCGCTTTGCTGCTGAAGGCCGCCGATGGTCACTACCGATTGGTGGAGGAGCTAACGGCATGTCTGCAGGACCAAAGACAAGCCGGCAAGGTCGATCATACCTTGCGAGACTTAGTCGCACAGCGCGTGTTCTCAATTGCCTGTGGCTACCCCGACGGCAACGACTCGGCCCGATTGGGCAGCGACCCCATTCATAAGCTGCTTCTCGGTCGCGATCCCATAGAAGGGCTCGACCTGGCCTCGCAACCGACGGTGTCGCGTTTCGAGAATGCGGTCGGAGTCAAGGAGTTGTATCGCATGGGCGAGACTTTGGCCCAGAGTGTCATCCGGCGGCACGGGAAGCGACTCCGGCGCCGGGTGTATCGGGTCACCATCGATCTGGATCCCACCGATGATCCCACCCATGGCGCACAGCAACTCTCCTTCTTTAACGGGCATTACGACAGCTGGTGCTATTTACCGGTGATGGGCTTTATCAGTTTCAATGAGGAAGCGGAACAGTATTTGTGCGCGGCGGTGTTGCGTCCTGGCAACGCCCCCGCCGCGGTGGGCGCCGTAGGATTGCTGCGGCGGCTGATCCGGATGATTCGAGGTCATTTTCCTGGAGTGACCATTCGGGTTCGTCTGGATGGTGGTTTTGCCAGTCCCGCGGTGCTGGAGTTTTTGGATGCGCAGAGCAAACTGGAATATGTGGTGGCCATGGCCAAAAACGCAGTCCTGAAGCGGATCGCGGCTCCGGGAATTGGTCGCGCTCGTAAGCTGTCAGAAAGCAGCGGAAAAACGGAACATATCTACGGAGAAGTTGACTACGCGGCTGGCAAATGGCCTCATCGACGCCGGGTGGTGATCAAAGCGGAAGTCGTCCGGGCGCCGGAAAAAGATCCCAAAGACAATCCCCGTTTCGTGATTACCAACATGAAACAGAGTCCGCAATGGATTTACGAACGGGTGTACTGCCAACGTGGCGACGTTGAAAATCGGATAAAGGAGTTGCACGACTTGGAAATTGATCGCACCAGTTGCACCAGCTTTTGGGCCAACCAGTTTCGCGTTCTGCTCACAGCTGCGGCTTACGTCTTGATGCAGGAATTACGTTTGCGAGCGGCCGGCACCGCCTGTGCCCGGGCCCAGGTCCTCACCTTGCGCGAGCGCTTGCTCAAGCTCGGGGCTCGGGTAATGGTCTCGGTACGGCGCTGCGTCATTCACCTGCCCACGTCGTTCCCGTTTCTACCTGCCTTCCGTCTTATCGCCTGCCGTTTGGGCGCGCAGAGCGGATAAATCTCCCACTTTTTACTATCCGAAACCAGACTGGTTGCACTCTTGGCGAAGGTGTGTCACCACTTGTCAAAATTGACGTTTGAACCCGACTAATTCTTTTGGAAATCAGTAACGCGATCGAAGGAAATTCCGCCGTTGTCGCAATTACATATCACTCATGCGAACAATCACACTCCACTCCACTCTTCATGAATTATGCGCGTTAGGGCCAAGCGCATCCGAGGGCAGGTGGAAGCTCTGGTGCGAGCCTTGGACGAAGAGCGCGATTGCTCCGAGGTTCTGCAAGTGATGAGTGCTGCCAGAGGCGCTATGAACAGTTTGATGGCCGAGTTGCTGGAAGGACACATCCGGAGTCACGTTCTCAACGGGAAACACAAACCGTCTTCACAGCAGATCGTAGCAGCAGATGAAGTCATCGACATGGTCAAGTCGTACTTGAAATAACCACGTTCGCAGCGCCAGAAGGAAATGCCTATATGATAGCTCGAGCGAGGCAAGCGATGCTGAGGCGATCCGCAAGGAACCGCAAAACGATCTGGCGGGCGATTGAGTACATCACTGCCATGCCCGTCTTTCCGTTGGCGACGAACCACACTACCGGGTTGCCTTCTGCGTTTCGCGGGCGCAGGCTTCATAGTCGTTCTGCAACTGGGTGTACTGCTCATAGCCCTCGGTCGCAAAGGCCAGAGCACGATCGAAAAATTGGTCCAACAGGCGCAACAATTCCATCTCGCCGTAAAGTTCGACCGGGCTGTTCATGAAGCCCTGGCGCTGCAGGAATTCCCAGAGATGGTCCTTGGTCACAACCATTGCCCAGCAGAAGTCCGAAAGTGCGACCCCCTGGGAGGCGCGGCGCTCACCGAGTTCAAAATAACGCTGCTCGATGTCATGGCTCGTCTTGGTGAGCAGCCACTCGCCAAAGTGCCGCAAGATTTCCTGGATATGTTGCCGCAATTCCTCGACGGGAACTTTGCGCAGCTCAGTAGTGCGCGAGGAAGTTTCGAGTTTCGCGGTCAGCTCGGCCGCGAGTTCGTCCGAATGACGCTCAATCAGTCGTACCAACCTTAATGCGATCATGCCACCTTCTTTACTTTTTTGATGCAGGTGCGGGTGAGCCGACGCAGGGAAAGTCGTGGCTGCGGCAAGATCTGCGGGCGAGGATGGTGATGGCCGGCCACTCTAAGGCGGAGATCGTGTCGGCCCTTAAGGCGGCGTTCGACAATAAACAACTGCCGGATCTCATCGGTAGCTTAACGCATCCGTGATCGGGGATCGACCTTCTCATCCCATCTATGGCCTGGTTTCGTAAATTATCTAGGCCTCAGTAATCGGTCAAAACCGGCCAAGCATAATCACCTGAAGACCGGCCAACGGCAGCCGCACCCGGGACATTGATTCCGAGGAAGGCTTGTACCCTTCCTCGGAATGGCCAATGTCTTGAGTGAGGAAAAGAAACAACAACTCCTGTCCAGTTGCTCCTTTGCTCCTGACAACTAGGAGAATGTCAACCGGTTAGACCAGCCCTGTCGCTTATGGCCTCCGGATAAATCCGTGCACGGCGCCCGCGGAGTCAACATAGAGCCCCACGATGACACCGCTAGGGTTAATCCCTGTTGCCTCAGTGAAGGCGGCTCCGGGGTAGTCGAACGACGTGTAAGCGCCATTAAACAGAAAACCGTGTCCGTTGCCCGAAGCATCGGTGTAAATCCCCACGATGTTCCCGCTGGCGTTGGCTCCTCCAGCAAACGTAAACGAACTGCCCGGAAAATTAATTGTGGCATACGACCCGTGGAACCGCATGTAACCTTGGCATTGTGTGGAACATGTCGTTCCACTGAGGTCTGTGTAAGCACCAACGACTGCGCCAGAGGGGATCACGACGCTGGTAGTACTGCTGGCTGCGCCGGGTGGATCGAAGGTCGCCGAGAAGACGCCTTTCTTGGACACTAGAAAACTGTGGGTAACGTTGGTAGCGGTAAAGACGCCGCAGGCGGGGTCGGAACAGGTAGCGCCTGACATTTCACCTGATGGGTTAACGCTAGTGAGAGCGGTACCAGCCGCGCCCGGGTAGTCAACCGTTGTATAAGTCCCCCCCTCAGAACGAAACCGTGGCTGACGCCACCTGCGTCGACGAAGGCACCCACAATATCTCCCCGCGGATTGATATAGTTAACAGTCGTAAACGTAGAACCCGGTGGGTCGAACGGCGTAAATACCCCGTTCCTTAGCGTAAAACCGTGCAGAGCACCGCCAGCCGTGAGAGTGTAACCGCCCACGCTCGTGCCCTGTGGATTGGGACCGCCAATTAGTTCGGTGAGTGTTGCGCCGGGATAGTTGACCGCCGTATAGGTCTGTGCCCATGCGATTGACGATGTTGCAAGTGCAACACCGATTGTGCAAATTGCTAAGAACCGAAATACCTTGGTCATAAAATTCTCCTTCTTAGTTTTCGATCGAAGTGGCGGACCTGGAATGCTGTTAAATGTCGGCTCCCGTAGGCCGGAAGAGATTATGCTGAATTTGTTTGGCTAGGTTGCGATGTTTGTTCTTGACTTAAGAGACAAAGATACCTCTCCGCCAGGCTTGCGACAATCTTGTACCATCCTCCTTTCACTTTCAGCCGTGTGCGAGAATTCGGTCGTCTGAGGGCAGACCATCACAAAAAGCACGCAGGGAGAGCAGCTCTTGGATATGGTCCGAAGAGAATCCCCACAGGCAATCGGCATCTACGCTTCATGTAGGCAATGCAGTTGCCATGAACCCCACGCGATTAGGGCCGGAACGGCTCTTTCCTAGCAATGAGATAAGGTCGGGTGGGGAAGGAGAGTGCAGGCCGAACATACCGGTTTTTGAAGATTTGTAGTGCCAGTTCTCCCGATTAATGTAGCCTGCTGATGACCTACGTCTGGGAAACGGGCAAGTCAATGAAAGCCTAAGGCGGCGGTGTCTCGGAAGGTTTACTGTTGAAATATATCTCGATAGCACTCGTTGACCGGGCGAGGTTCGGCCAATTCTCAACGAGTGCTGTGGCTGGTTGCGACAGTTTAGAGTGCCATCGCTACAATGTGTGTGATTTTGAAATACGCACGAGTATTTCCGAATCCGGTTCGGTTCAGGCCGCTCAAGCCTACTTGATTTCGCGCAAGCGGCCGTTGCTCACGTCGTAGACAAATCCCCGCACCGAGACCTCTTTGGGAATCCAGGGATGAGTATGCAACTTCTGTAGCTGGTGACGCACGTTCTCCTCGATATTCTGAAAGGCAAAGAAGAATGCGGGAGCGATGGCTGCGGTCCCGGTACGGTTCTGGATGAGCGTGCGTAAGTCCTGCTCGCTAGTGTGCATCAGGCCGCAATCGGTGTGGTTGATGACCATGATTTCCTGGGTGTCGAGGAGGTAGTGCGATATTAGCAGCGAGCGCAGGCTATCGTCGGTCACAATACCGCCCGCGTTGCGGATGATGTGGGCGTCCCCGGTGGTCAGCCCCAAGGTGCGGATGGAAAGCCGGGTGTCCATGCAAGTGAGGATGGCAAGCTGGCGCGCCGGGCGCGGAGTAAGGCGGCGCAACTCGTGGGTACGCGAGTAAATTTCGTTGGCTTCCAGAACTTCGTCGATGACGCCCATGGCCAGCCCAGTCTAGCAAAGCCTGAGAAGGCTCGAACTCACCACTTTTAGGTGAACAGCAAAGGGCAGACGCTTCAGAGACCGGAGAATTGCTCCGGGCCACGACAAGGAGCCAGGGCGCAGTGTCGAGATGGAAGTTACAGTTTTAGCCAGGGCAGACGCGGAACGTGTTCGCATCATGGTGGCGCGGCCAAGTGGCTATGAAGAAGCCGACAATCCTAACATATCCGGAATTGCTACAATCATTGCCCACTGGTCGAAAGCACATCCTGCAAGGTAACGGTTTCAGCATTGGCTGTGATAGACGATTTGCGTATCCGTTCTCTTCGATTATGCCTGTAAAGCTGGTCTCTCGGAACGTGCCAAGGGTCTTTTTGACCCGATTGGGCACCAACAACTTCGAAGGCGTGCTCAGAATGCTGGAGGACACTATCTGGGCAGCGAGGCACTATGGTTTCAAAGAAGAAGAGTTGTTCACGCAAATGAAGACAGATCTTGAGACGGTCAAGAACGCACTACAACCGGTCTCATAAACCCAGACTGACCGATGGTTGCCTGTTCGCTTCCGGACATCAAGGACCAACGGTGGACACTTTTGAATGTTTTGGTTCGAGAGCCGTGTTCTCTTGTCATTTGCCATCAATGGTTTACACCTTGCACTATTTTGGTAAGAGCATTGCTTGGGGGAGGGCCGAGCTGACAGGAGCGTGATCCGTTTCGCCTTGGTATTGGCCCACGGATTGCGGTACCACCGTGCTGGAGGAGGATGAACCTGATGAGCGGACCGGCACAAGATCTTCGCTATGCCCTGCGCCAGTTGCGAAAGAGCCCTGGGTTCACGGCGGTGGCCGTGCTCACGCTGGCGCTGGGCATCGGGGCAAGCACTGCGATGTTTGGCGTGCTAAATGCCGTGCTGCTGAAACCTTTGCCATTTCCCAATCCTGACCGCTTGGTCAGAATCTTATCGATCCAGGGTGACAGGATAATAAGTGGCCCTTCTCCCATGGACGTTCGCGACTTTGCAACCCAAAACCATACTTTCGAGAAGTTCGCCGTGTACGATATCTGGCCAAAGAATGTTAGCACCAGCAGCGGGTCCATCGATCCCGAGCAGATGCGGGTAGGGTTAGTCCCAGCCGAATATTTCGAAGTTTTAGGCATCAAGCCTTTGATGGGGCGTTTGTTTAGGCACGAAGAAAACCAATGGGGAAATCAGTTTGAAGCGATTCTGGGCTACAACTTCTGGCAGACACGGTTCCATGGTGATCCTTCCATACTGGGCAAAACTATTCGGATCAATGACGAACCTTACACGATTATCGCAGTAATGCCGGGCGAGATTCCCGAATTGTTCGGTGACACTACTCAAGGCAAAGTTGAGCTGTGGAGTCCATTCGTTCCGTATATGGCTGCCAGCGAGACGGTATGGAAGGAAAGCCAACGCGGGTCGCGCTCGTGGGCCACAATCGGGCGATTGAAATCAGGGGTCAGCATCCAGGAGGCGAACGCTGACCTTCAGCGAATTGCGCAGAATCTCGCTGCCCAATATCCGCTCGACCGCGGCGTAGGTGTACTCCTCCGTCCTCTGCACGAAGAGCACGTCGCCAATCTACGTCCCACCCTCCTCCTGCTGATGGGCGCGGTGATTTTAATTCTGCTGATTGCCTGCTCTAATGTTGCTAATTTGTTGTTGGCAAGAAACTCCAGCCGCACTCGCGAGATCGCAGTGAGAGTGGCGATGGGAGCGGAACGATCTGCCCTGATTCGGCAATTCATGACCGAAAACCTGGCGTTGGGCATGTTCGGCGGAATCATCGGCGCAGCGTTGGCATGGGGCGGCTGTGGGCTCGTAGCGCACGCCCATCCTCCCCAACTGACTCAACTTGCCGCGGTAGGAGTCGATCTCCGTGTGCTCGCGTTCGGGTTTGGAATTTCAGTTTTGAGCAGCTTGCTTTTCGGAACTCTTCCGGCGTGGATCAGCCTGAGAGTGAATCCATCGGAAGTGCTCAAAGAAGGCGGACGATCAAACATCGCTACTCGCAGCAGGCGCTGGTTGAGGCATTCATTTGTCGCTGGTGAGCTGGCGCTCGCAGTCATGCTGTTAGTTGGCACCGGGCTTCTGATTCAGAGCCTTGTGCGTTTACAGGACCAGCAGCTGGGTTTTCGCGTAGATCATTTACTGAGAACGCATTTTTTTCTGCCATCCGTTCGATATCCCAATCGCGGCAGCATCACACGTTTTTGCGACGAATACGTGGCGCGAGTCAGCCGACTACCCGGAGTACAGGACGCTGTGATCAGTGCCGCCTACCCTTTCGATGATCAGTGGACGGAAAATTTCACCATCGTAGGCCGGCCCGTATCGCAGCTTGAAGATACGCCCGCGGCGGCATTCAATTCGACGGACTGGCATTATCTTCACACGCTTGCAATCCCGCTGCTCCATGGCCGCAACTTCTCGGATTCAGACACTGAGGCCAGCATGCCTGTGGTGTTGGTGAATCAGGCATTCGCGGACCTTTACTTTCCGACTGAAGATCCGGTCGGAAGGCAGATTCGCATGGGTTCGGACCCAATCGTTGCCTCGAGCGCATCAAGCACTCCATTCACCATTATTGGCGTGATTGGAAATTCGATGAACCGCGGACTGGCGCTCCCCCCGTTGCCGCACATCAATACGCTCTTCCGGCAGACGCCGGAGCTGAACGCTGGTTTCAAGAACTTGATCGTGCGCACCAGTCTGGACCCGATGCAACTCGCCCCATCGATTCGCCGACAGCTTCGCTCGCTCGATGCCGACCTGCCATTCGCAGAAGTTTCGACCATGGATCAGATCATGCAGGGACAGACCGCCGACGGCCGTTACACCACCGGTCTACTCGCGTTGTTCGCAGCTTTTGGAGTGATGTTGTCAGGAATCGGCGTGTACGGAGTGGTCTCTTACGTTGTCGCGCAGCGCACAGGTGAAATCGGCTTACGCATGGCCTTGGGAGCACAGCGCGGACACGTGCTTTGGCTCGTCGTAAAACAAGGGTTGTGGATGGCCGTGATTGGAGCCGCAATCGGACTCCTCGGCGCCTGGATTCTTCGGCAAACCGTTGCCCAGTTGGTTTTTGGAATCTCGCCAGCAGATCCGATGACCTTCTGTACTGCGGCGTTGTTATTGATCGTATTTGCGGGGGGAGCAAGCTTGGTCCCGGCCCGCCGCGCCGCCAAGGTCGATCCCATGGTGGCGCTGCGATACGAGTAATCGCTCACAAATACCTCAACATGATTCTCATGCAGCCGAGGCGGACCATGCCGAGAAAGTTTTCGATGTGATGTTCGTAGCGCGTGACTAGTCGCCGGAACCACTGCAACCAGGCAAACAACCGCTCGACACACCAACGTCGCTTGTATCGTCGCAGCTTGCGGCCGTCTTGGGCCTGATTGCGGTTCTCCCGATTGGGCGGATCAACTCGATGCTGTAATCGCGCTCCAATCGCCGGTCCAGAAAATCCGAGTCATAGGCCCGGTCGCCGATCAGCCGTGCCGGGAGTACGTCGAGAAAGCTTCCGGCCAGGGTTTCCTCGACGAGTCTTGTTTCGTGCGGCGAGGCGCTATCGACGGTGACGGCTAGAGGAAGACTGGTAACAGCGGCGATGGCCATGATTTTCGTCCCCTTGCCGCGCTTGGTCGGCCCCACGGCCAAGCCCCTTTTTCGCACTCACGAAGGTGCCGTCCAGCAAGCCTTCCTTGCGCGTCCTTACAGGGGTTTCGCAGCCCTTCACGTCCTTGTAAAGTTACTGCAAGCACTCGTTCCTCCCCAGCCTGAACGAGAGATTCCGTTTCGTTAGGTAAATTAGCCGTATACTTGCCCCTGGAGTAGTGTTCCACAGTGCTCAACAATCCAAATTCAGCATCCACCAACGGGGGCGTGCCAAACCTAGAGAAAAGTGTTGAGGGTCGATTCGGGGTTCTCCCAAATTTCTTCCGCCTCGCTTCTGAGACTCCCGAGATCACTGAGAAACTGTGGGGATTCGCACAAGCTGCCTACCTCGACAATCCTCTACCCTCCGTTTTTAAGGAGCGTCTTTTCGTCCACCTGTCGCGCTTTTGCGCAGTCCGGTATTGCAGTGGTCGTCATGTTGGTTTCTTGGTGGGACTTGGCCGTCCCGCTGGCGATCCGAATGTGCACGCGCAAAGCGTGACGGACGTTGTTAAGCTCCTTCGTCGGCCTTTTCCACGCGGACAAGAACTTCAGTCTCGCCTATCACTGTGCGCCGCCAGCCCTGCACCAATTGCCGAAATGCCGACGCCGGACACGCAGACGGAAGATGCCATCTTTGCGTTGGCAGGGCATGTCTTCCTGAAAACTTCTGACTATTTATTGTGTCTTGACGCCCTGACCCGGCTATTGGGTTCGGTTCGCCTTCAATATTTGTTGTTGTTCTTGGCATTTGTCAGGGCAGCGCACTATTGGACTGAAACGCATCCTGAGATCACCCTTGAAGATGACATCAACAAACTACTGGCGACACATGAAGCGCTGGCGGATTGCATCCTCAATGACCCGGAAGCTAATGACAGCATCAGCCAGTCGCTTTTGAATGAGCTGCCTGCCTTACGCCTCAAGGCGGATAAAGCTATTGGCTTACTCGCCGCAATCGTAGATTCATCGGATGATGCCATCGTCAGCAAAACGTTGGACGGCATCATAACCAGTTGGAACGCAAGCGCGGAGCGGTTGTTTGGCTACACCGCGAGCGAAGCGGTAGGCCAGCACATTTCTTTGATCATCCCGGTTAATCGTCGGTACGAAGAAACGGTCATCATCGAACGAATCAAGAAAGGCGAACGAATCGAACACTTCGACACCGTTCGTGTTCGTAAGAACAAGACACTGCTCGATATTTCGCTCACGATTTCGCCTGTCCGGGACGCCAGCGGGAAAATTATCGGAGCGTCGAAAATTGCTCGGGACATTACCCAACGTAAACGAATTGAGCGAGAGTTGCGCGAGAGTGAGGAACGTTATCGAACATTGGTGGATGCCCTTGACACCCAAGTGCAGTTTCGGACTCAAGAACTACAGCGGCGAAACGCCGAGATTCTCCAACAGAGGGACCAGCTGCGAAGCCTTTCACGGCGGTTGATACAAATTCAGGATGAGGAACGTCGACACATTGCGCGTGAATTGCACGACAGTGCGGGTCAAACCCTGGCCGCGTTGGGCATGATTCTTGCGCAGCTTGCCCAAGATGTTAGGAATAATCCTGCTCAACTTGCCAAAGACATCGAAGATGCCGAAGGCTTGGTTCAGCACCTGAACCGAGAGATTCGCACCACCTCCTATCTTTTGCACCCGCCACTACTGGACGAGAGCGGGCTTTCATCTGCGCTCGACTGGTATGTGCAAGGTTTGAAGGAACGCAGCGGACTCGACATCGACCTGAGAATCCCTGAAAACTTTGAAAGACTTCCCGCAGACATGGAACTCGTCGTGTTTCGCCTTGTGCAAGAGTCTCTAACCAACGTGCATCGTCACTCCGGAAGTAAGACCGCGTCCATCCGGGTGGCCCGCGAATCCGATCGGGTCATTGTCGAGGTTCAGGACAAGGGAAGCGGAATGTCCGCAGAAAGGCTGGCCGAGATTCAGTCTAAAGGCACCGGAGTGGGAATCATGGGAATGCGAGAACGCTTGCGTCCGTTCAATGGAGAGTTGGTGATCGAGTCGAACAACGAGGGCACAAAGATTGTCGCCACTCTTTTAGCAAAGGCGTTTCCAGCGAAGGAGCAGCTCGTCGGAGGTCACGAACTCGAAGTGGCGTGATCGCCTGAAAATCCCTTGCCAAGTTTCTAACGAAGCTGCCGCCAAACAAGGTCAGCGACGTTTCTCTCCAAAGTTCAGTCGTCTCTCCAAACTTGGACGAATGCCGGGAAGAGAACAGTCCCCTGCGAGTGGTCCCCGGTTCCCACAAGCACGGTTTCCTGTCAGATCGACAGATTCAGGATTGCCCTAAGAGTGGAGCCGTGACGTGTATCGCCAGCCCGGGGTGATGCGGTCCTCATGCGACCACTCCTGCTCCATAGTTCCCCTCCGGCGACAGTTCCGAGTAGCCGTCGAGTAATTCATTTGGAGTTTGCCGCTGTATTCCCCGCCAGTGCCATCAACTGTGAAGCGCGTGTGACGATGCGCTCCTGATCAATTATCCCCGTTCGGTGTTCTTGGCCGAATCTCTTCTCTTCTTTCCGTCCATTTTTTCTCTCCCCTTCACCTCAGCGCTCAAGTCCAGACCGGCGTTTTCACAGTGGTCTTCGCCGTCAAGGGTTTCGATGAACGGGCTCCGCCCGCCCTGTGACTGCTGCGGTCCGCGGCACGCCTTCTCAAAACCGTCCGAGGGTTTCGGGAAGAAAAAATGTTCTCGAAGGAGGAAAATACAATGCAGAAAACAAAACCTCAGGACGTTTAAACTCCGCCTTGCTCGGCGCATGAACGGCTACCCCCTACGTGCTACTGGCAGGCGGCCCGCAAGAATCTGCTTCTCGTCTACCAGGCTTTCGACGAACCCGAGAGAGCGAAGGGAGTTCCCAAGAAAAGACGCTGGCAAGTACATGGGCAAAATAAACGGACGCATTGTCAGGGCGTGGTTACCTAAATTGTCGCCCCGATTTTTGGCTCGACAAACTTACTTGCGGGCATTCCAGCTAAGGGACAGGCATTATCTGGCGGGGATGGAGGCGACTTCACTCGGGGTCTGGTCGCGGATGATACGCTCTTCGATCCTGGACACGAATTCCGGCATGTGGCCCGTCACCATTTGCCGGATGCCAGGTCCAAACTCGTGTAAGAGCTTCACACCTGCGTCGTTACCAACCGTCGAACCGAAATCGCTGAACGGCGCCGAATTAGAGCGCGCCCAATAGGGACGGGAGGCGGTGTGGGCAGCGACTGAAGTCAGCACGCCGAAGAAATACGAAGTGTTCAGCCTCCGCTTTCCGGACTCGTCACGCGTGACAAACATTCTCGAAGCGGCGTCAGTGGCTCGGCCCATCAAGCTGCCGCTGGCCGAAGGCTGATAACGCAAACTCTGCTTGAGCAATGACGGATACAGGTACCTGCCAAAAGCAGCGCCGGACTCTCTTTGAGCTGGGACCGCGTTAAAGAGGGCGGTTACGCTCGGCGGCGGTCCGGGGGGGACAGGTCCCAGGTCTGTTGCGCGCATTACGCCCGCGTTCACCCCAACCGCGCCAACTTTCAAAGGCAAGCGCGCTTCATCGCCAGCCCGTTGAAACCTATCTTCTTGGGTTAGAACCAGTGCCGACGGAGCATCAGGCAGTGATCTCCGCGCACCCCTCTGTTGGCGCTGCACTTCGGTTGAGTTTGTGCCCTCAAACTGCAACCCCTGAACCACACCACTACGTTCGCTCTGACATAACCCTCCGCAAGCCGCTAACAGGCAAAAAGAAACGACCTGGACTGGTGCGATTCGCTTCACCATAACTCGGTCCTGCAAAGCGGCAAGCCGCTTTTCGGCTCCTGCACGCTCAAACGTTCCACAGCTGAGCTAGGGCTCGGGCCGCGTCCGATAGTGCGCGCTTCTCCGCAGCGGCTGGGGAAACCCCTAGAACCCTTCCGCGCTGAACGATGGGGGTGCGATACTGCAGCTTCTTCTTGGCAGCTAGATCAGCCTGACGAATGCCGCACACGGCTGTCTCGAACACATGTCTCAGACCTTCCGGCGGCGGGCGATCGCTGCGCTTCCGTGTGGTGTTCTCCAATCACTGCTGTATGAGCACCCCGCGTGCCAAACATAGGAAAAAGTAACGTACTGATTTAGCTATTGGTTAGCTTTATCTTGGAACGAGATGCCCAATATGAAACTGGAAAAGCGATGCACACTAGTTACAGTTCCTCTTGCGTCCGTTGGGGGAACTGCGGTCCTAGTTGACGTAAGCGGGGACCTCAGCCGGAATTGGCCGCTACGTAAGCGTGGCGAAATACGTTGCAGCATCTCGTGAACCGCAAGCAGGGCGAACTGGGCAGAGACGGCTATAACGGCATCTCGCCCACCAAGAATCTGCTGAGGGTCATTGACTGAGAATCTGCTGAGGTCTTTCACTCCTGGGCGGACTTCTCTCTCGTTCCAAGCAGGCCATGATAAAAACAGGACGACGAAAGAATGAACCTCACTTGCCGGTGAGCGGTCGAAGGAAAGTGCGCGATTTTGACCAGTTTTTTGGTGCGCGTTGTTCGATGATCGAAATTGTGAGGAACCGAACGGCGGCGATAGCGATGCGGATCCACGAGCCGTTCGTGCTGTCCATCTCATGGGAGGATTGACGAGATGCATCGCTGGTTCAGAACGCGCCGTGCACTGGCGTCGTCATTGGCTGTGAGACTGGTACGCGGCCCTGCAACCGTCATAGTGTCAATCATGCTGCTCGGATCGAACGCACTCCCCCAATCGGATTCCGAGAGACTCGGAATGTCGGCTAACGAACTGATACGGAAGGTGGTCACCAAGGAACTGAAATTCCAAGCTGAAGATCACTGCCACTGGATGTACCGGCTCGAAAAAGAGGAATCCGGGAACAAACAGGTCCAGGAAATACTCGAGACAAACAATGGTTCCCTGAGTCGACTCGTCTCCATTGATGGCCGCCCACTTAACGCCAAGCAGCAGGAGAAGGAGAACCAGCGCATGCAGAGGCTCGTGAGCTATCCGGATGAGCAACGGAAACTACAGCAGGCGAGCAAAAAGAAGGCAGAACAAGGGGCGCGCTTGTTCAATATTCTGCCTGATGTCTTTGTGTTCGGCTACGCGAGTCGTCAGGGGGACCTCGTAACGCTAACCTTCAGACCAAACCCGAATTTTCAGCCGTCTTCCCTTGAAGCCCGGGTTCTCCACGGCATGCAAGGGGAGATGACAGTCGATACCAAACAAGACAGACTGGCAGCGCTCAATGGGCATCTCATGGAGGATGTGACATTCGGAGGCGGACTGTTGGGACACTTGGACAAGGGGGGGCAAGTTTGAGGTCAGGCAGGAAGAAGTGGCACCGGGTCAGTGGGAAATGACTGTCCTGGGTGTGGACATGAATGGAAAAGCTCTCCTCTTCAAGACAATCGGCGTGCAGGAGACCGAAAACCACAGTGACTTCCAGCGAGTGCCCGATGACCTGACACTTGCTGAGGCGGCGGGCATACTCAACACCCAGATAGTTGTATCGGATAATCGCTAACACGCCGCACATCAGCCCTACCGTCACAGGCCTCTTGTGCACCTAAACCGTACGCTGCACCTCTGGCCCAAGAATCTGGTATCAGCATGCGCAAACGCCTCATGTCTCCGATTTTGCACGACCGCTTACCATTTGATGGGGACGGGCTCGATCTGGCCAACTTGGGAACGGTCGAATTACATGGGAAGATGAAGCCTATCCCATCGAATGTGCGCTGCAAGAGGGAGAGAGACGAGGCTGGCGCGCTGCCGAGGCTGGACCTCAGATTATCCGACTTCTGTTCGACCAGCCACAAAGGCTCAAACGTATCGGGCTGGTTTTCGAGGAAACTGAATTCCTCCTTCAGAGGGAAGCTAAGAGGAAAAGTTTCAGATGGGCTGACTTAGTCCAGAGGACTTGAAAGAGTAAGAAAAGGTAGCTTGCTCAATCACAACGCTAGGCTTGTGCCCTACGATTGTCAAAGGTCTCAGTACGCAGGTTGGATCGACGAACCTTTGGGTGCTGTCCTGACTGGGGCTACTTCTTTAGAAGCTCGGCCTCGAAATGACTTTCAACTTCTTCACGAGTGAGCGGATTGTTTGCGTTGGTCAATACGATCGAATAGACGACTTTATTACCTTCAACCTGAGCGGTGACGAACGCCCCCTCATCCGGCAGTTCTTGGTAAGTGAATTTCACTCTTCTGCCATCTGCAAGTGCTTTAATCCACTCGTCGCTTGGCATTCTCAGTTCCTCCACGGGCGAGAGCATTAATGCCGCTTGACCTTTCGCTTGGGCAGAAGAATGCGTTTCACAGCCGCCGGGATTTTGTTGCCGGTCACCTCGCGGTAGATGCGTTCGATGGTAGTTTCTTTGCGGCGGGTCATACAGCACCCAACCGCAGAATCCTACCTTTTGGGCAGCTTGCCGGCAGGCTAACCAAATCATATTGGGAGTGATGGGGACGTCGGCGCGCACTCCTTTCACGGTGCCCGGAAACAGGAAAGTGGTGGGCCGCATCCAGCGAAAGTAGACGCGCAGAGTCTGCAGCAGCTTGGGGCTCAAAGGAACCTCGCGGTCGCGGCCGCCCTTGCCTTGGTTAATGCGAATCATCATGCGCTGACTGTCGATGTCTTGTACCTTCAGCCGGCATAGTTCGGCCCGACGTACGGCGGTGGAATACAACGTCATGAGGAGCGTGCGAATAGAGATTGCAGGCCGCGTCGATCCGTCGGGTCGCCTCCTCCGGGCTGAGCACGGTCGGCAGTCGCTTGCGGGATTTGGGAGATGGAATGTACTCAGCCAGAAAGTGTCGGCGCAGTGTCTTTATGAACAAGAAGCGCAACGCGGACACATACTGACTGACCGTGGCAGGAGCCAACTTCTTGGCTTGGAACAGATGAGCCTGATACTGCCGAATTTGCTCGAGCCCGAGCTTGTCC
Source organism: uncultured Acidobacteriota bacterium (assembly GCA_963838905.1). Taxonomy (GTDB): domain Bacteria; phylum Acidobacteriota; class Terriglobia; order Terriglobales; family Acidobacteriaceae; genus JABDBE01. Next base: position 7,147 of record CAWITE010000006.1, on the reverse strand, counting down.
GGCGGCTGGTGAAATACTCCGCAAAATCGCGGACGATGCGAACGTAGGTTGTTGCGGTACGATGGGAGTAATTACGACGCTGGAGTTCCTCCAGCATCTTTTTGCGTAGTTGGGTCACGGGGACCTCCTTTTTCCGTGACCCAACTTATCTCAAACCCTCCACAACTGCCCATCCTCGAACACGCGGTAGCGTCCGCCGCGCCAGCGGCTTCGTACAAATCGCCATTTCACCAAACCTCAATGCATTTCCCTTGGGGGCGTTTTACTCCCAATCCTTCCAGTATTTAGGTGATAATCCCAGAGACGACGGACCGTAAGCGCCGTGACTCTCGAACCTGGCCGCTCTACATCTGAAACGTTGCGGTCGCTGAGTGTCGCGGCAGTTAGGAGGAATGACCGCAATGTTGGAATACAAGATCCGTCAGACGAGGGAAGTCACGATCCTTGATTTGAGCGGGCGCATCAGCGTGGGCGAAGCGCTCGCTTTCGGCCCGGGAAGTGGCACCGTGCTCAGCGATGTGATCCGAGGCCTGGCCAGCAAGGGTCACAGAAAGATTCTGCTCAATCTGAAAGATGTGAAGTACATTGATAGCTCCGGGATGGGAGATGTGATGCGCAGCTTCACCGGCCTGCAGCGTCTGGGCGGCGAACTTAAGCTGTTGAGCCCGGCTCCTCCAGTGCTGCAGGTACTGCAGGTGACTCACCTCCACAAGGTTCTCAAGATCGAGGATGATGAGATATCTGCTATCCAGGCCTTTTCCAAGTAGGTAGCCAGCTGAATAACCTCTCAATCAGGTAGTTGCGAGTGCGACAAGCCTGTTACCCGGTTAGTTGGCGTAACAGTGCGCCGTGAAAGGCGCTGGACTTCAGCGGGTGCAACTCCCGCCCGGGAACTGGTTCGCTCCACCCGGTAGCGATCGAAGCGGCAGCGGAGGCAACGAAGCTGTCGGAGCTTTCGATGTAGAGGGTGGCTAGGCGACTCGGCGAGCGTGCAGGCCATAACATGAGTGAACGCTGAGCAGGCCTCGAAAAAACAATTGCAGGAGCCGACCTTACTGTTACACGGGGAAGGCCGCTGGCAATGGAGACAGACGAGCGAACAAGCTCCATTGAACCTGCCGGGGTAATGGCGACGGCATGTACGCATAGGAGACCAGAGGCAACATGGGAAGCCCCAGCGGAGATCGCCGTAGGGATCAACTGGCAACTCGCGAGAGACAGGCCGGGCCGTATGGGTGGCGAGGATTCGAGGGCAAAATTTGAAACCACTCTGCTCGGGAGTGGACTACGGGAATGAAATGAGCTCACCGCAATTCAGATCGGTCGCGTCTGCCAAACCCCCGCACACCTTTCAACACATCATCGTCGTCTTCCAGAGAACCGAACGCCGGACAATCTTTTCGGAAGTAGCCCCACCTTCGAAACCGGAGTAGACCTTCAGACACCTGCCAGCGGCCAGTGGTGTCTGGGAGTATGTTTCGCCCCCAACCACTCCCATCAGGCTTGGGAAAACCTGTGGAACAACGACGCCTACGGCCTGCCTATTACGACACACGGAACGACTCAGCAACGTCGCTACCTTGAAGCTTGTGACTAAAAAGAAAACGGGCAGCCCCCAGAGCGGCGTTCTCCCTAGTCACCCGCTTCACTGTGAATCATGAGACTCTGGGCGAGTGCTTTACTCGATTGGCTGGTCGTCGGCGGTATCTTCCCCTTGTTCTTCGACCTTTTGCCAGCTGGAATCGGGATTGTATTCCGTCCAACTCTTGGCATGGGCCTCGGTCTTTTTTCCGAGGTCTTTCTGATAAACCACTCCATCCGCGCCAACGATGAATGTCATCACTCCAGACGACCTGTATTCCGCAGGATAGGCCACAAAAGCGAAACCCTCAGTCATTTCGCCATTGACGATGTAGTTCTTCGTCCCGCCGTGAGCAGCTTTTCCTTGACGCGTGAGAATGCGGTAAAAGTAGCCGCGGAAAGGAGTCGGGACTCCGTTTTGGTCTTTTGGATACCCCTCGGCGACAGCGGAGGCGACGAGGGGGCCAATCGGACTCTTGGGTTCGCCGTCTGCGGCCTTCCAATAAAGGCCATCATGCTGTCCTTCATCGCTGAAGATTTTCTGCGCGTACTCGTTATGCTGCGAAGCGTAGTATTCTTTTTGCGCCGCCGCCAGTTGCCGGCAAACTGCGATCGTCGACATCTCATTGCGCCCGATGCGCCGGAACAGAATTTCTTTCTTGGCTGCACCCGTGTCGAAATACCACACGGTCCCTTTGTTCACCAGTGGGATTGGCGTAGGCCAATTCTCGGCGCCAATGTAGAGAGTGACCGTTCCATCCGGTTCTCTCAGCAGACGGTGCATTTCCTCATATTTCTTTACGAAGATAGCGCGGTTGTTGCTGTCCTCGGTGTCGTCTCCCGAGGAAACGATTTGCGTCTCGTCTGGTCCAAGGATCTCGAGCATGGCTTTTTCGTCATTGTTCTGGGTAGCCACAAATAGCGCATTGCTCGCTTCCTCCGAGGACGAAAATGTTTTCTGCCCTGATTGTTGCGCCGTCGAACGAACGAACAAGCATCCCGTCAAAAGTAAAGCGGCCACAGCTAGCTTAGGCAGATCAGATCCATGAAGTCTGTTGAATCTCAGCTTCGTTCGCAGCATATAGCTCTCTCCATTGGCAAATTCATGAACTCACAAGGATGACGTAACCGCGATTAGCGTCGGCCACCACCACCGCCGCCTCCGCCATGAAAGCCACCGCCCCCGCCGCCTCCGTGGAAGCCTCCGCCACCGAAGCTGGCGTTGCCACGCGAGGAAAAACTCCTGACCTGTCCGCCGCGGTCGTACCCGCTGAAGGCTCCCGAGTGAACTCCGCTTTGTCCGCCTCGGGATTCCGCATATCCTCGCGCAGCCTGGCTGTTTCCGTTGAATGGTCGGGGGACTGCTCCTGGATGGTTGTAAACTCCGCCGCCGTAGGCTCCACCCCGTCCGCCGTAAGGTCCGCGTCCCGCGTGATAGAAATTGTTTCGGTTGTAGAACGTTCTACTCGCGGAGTAGTACCGGTGGCCTCCATAGATTGGATATCCGCCGCGCCAGTTGAATCCCCAACGCGGCCAGCCCCATCCAAAGCCGCCGAACCAGCCAATTCCAAATCCGAGTCCGAACGAGAGGTACGGCCCGCCAAACCAGATGCCAGGGTAGGCGTACCATCCGGGCCACGGATAAATTGGTCCCCCGTAAACAAGCCACGGGTTATATGCGGGAACGTAAACGATGTCGGGATTGGCCGGTTGAATGATGACAGTCGAGCCTTCCGTGGTGACAGTCTGCTGCGGCGTGGTTTTCAGATTGCCGGCATCTTCTGCCTTCTTGCGCATCACCTGAATGGCGTCCATTACATCCTGCTGCTGGTTGTAGTAAGCGTCACCCAGCGATGACGTCCACGAGAGGTTCTTGTCCATATTTCCAAGAACGGTTGGAAATGCCGTGAGCGCCTTGACGCTCGGATCCCAGGGTTGCTGGTCCACAGCTTTACCCAACGCGTCACCCTTCAAATCAGGATGTGCCTGCACCCATCTATCCGCCTCGACCACCTGTTCGGGGAACGTAGATGCGGCCAAGATTTGCGCCACCAGCGAATCCGGATACAGCGCAATCGGAGCTACCAGTTGCTGCAACTGCGCGGGAGTCTGGGGTGTGTAAGGAGGCGCCTGCGCCGGGGCCTGTCCGCCTTGCGCAGTAGCTTGAGCGGGCGGCGCTGGGGTCTGTGGGTCTTGATACGCCAAGAGAGTCTGAGGCCAAGTCGAGAACAAAACAGTCAACGACAACAGGGTAACTAAACTTTGCTTGAATAATTCATGCCTTGCGAACCTTGCTGCGCCTCCGAAGATGTTCATGTTCCTGAACCTCCTATGCAAAACCGTTCGCTACATAGTTAGACGCAACAATTTGGCGCGCCGTTGCAGAATCGTGCAAACGGAGCGACGCGCCCGGCGTCGGGCTTCGTCGTGAACAGTGTTAGAAATCGGGCATAACGTCAATGAAAATCGCCGCCGCTTTGTGACGCAGGATACGTGCGAACATCTACTGTGTTAACGGCCTATCCAGGCATTCCTTGCTGTTTAACCGCCTGTGGAATCACACTGCCCAGACCTTTCACAACAGGTGACCAGCAGCGCCCTGGGAGTGCATTGAGGGGCCCAAGCACAGGTGTTCGCTTCGGCGCAGGGCCAGGGACAGTTCTTCCGAGCGCGACAAACAAATACGTCAGCCAGGGATGGTAAGCAGCGCCCGCGATTCACACTTAGGCTTGTATTCAACCTGCTCTACCGCCACGAACCGAACATGCAAATCGAGCGTGGTAAACCGCAAACTCCGGGCTGCACGGTTTGGACCGCGCAGCCGAGCGCGGAGTCGAGCAGCGCGAGGAGCCAGCCTCCATGCACGGTTCCGAGGTATTGTATTGCCATTCGGCCGGACAACCCTCGAAGATGGAGCGGCGCTCGGCCGCATCAACGTTGTGGATGCGCATGAGCATTTCCTTTGCTGCCAAGGCAATCGTACGCAGCATGCCGGCCGCCCGAGCACGACAGCCTACTCCATACAACAGGCAATCTGAACAAGGTAAACTTGCAAGTTAGACTGTTGTCGTGTAGGATCAAATAGCTATGCCGCGAAAGTCACTTGAAACCGAAGTAATCGACTTGATTCAAGCCATTGGGCTATTGGTGCGGCGCGTGCGCGGTGCGGCCGCCTCGCATGAACTCTCTTTAACCGAGGCCGCCGTCATGAAGCGCCTGGCTACAGACGGGCCTGCAACCACCGCCAATCTGGCCCGCGCGGAAAGCATGAAGCCGCAGTCGATGGGAACCACGATCGCGGCGCTTGAAGAAATGGGCATGGTTGAGCGCAAGCCGCATCCCACCGACGGCCGCCAAATGAATATTCAGCTGACCGCCAAGGGCGCGGCCGTACGGAATAGTGTCAAGGAAGCGAAGAAGACATGGCTGGCACAGGCCATCGCCCAACTCGACGAACGGGAACGGGAAACGCTGTTCAAGGCGGGCGAGATTATCCAGCGCCTGGCTGAAAAGTGAGTAAGGCTTTAAACAGCTCGGATATACCACAGACCCCTCTGCTCGGTTCGATGGCGCACTCCTGGCGAGCGCTGCGACACCGCAACTTCAAGCTCTTCTTCGCGGGTTAGAGCATCTCTGTGATCGGCACCTGGATGACGCGGGTGGCAACAAGCTGGCTGGTCTATCAACTGACCCATTCGGCGCTGCTGCTTGGCATTGTGAGCTTCGCGGGGCAGATTGTTTCGTTTGCACTGGGACCATTCGCGGGCGTGTGGGTCGAGCGCCTCGATCGCCGCAAGCTGCTGGTATGGACGCAAGCCGCTGCTGCCGTCCAGTCGCTTGCCCTGGCTGCGCTCACTCTGGCACATGTCATCACTCTCTGGGAAATCATCGTTCTTGCTTCCTTGCAGGGTTTGATCAATGCGTTCGACATGCCTGGGCGCCAGTCCTTCCTCGTACAGATGGTCGAGAATCGTAACGACCTCAGTAACGCCATCGCCATCAACTCCTCCATGGCAAATGGTGCTCGGCTGATCGGCCCAGCCATCGCCGGCCTAGTGATCGGAGCTGTCGGCGAAGGCTGGTGTTTCCTGATCGATGGAGTCAGTTACTTTGCCGTGATTGCATCCTTGCTGCTGATGCGCATCAAGGCCGTGGATATCCGCCGCGACGCGAGCAGCATGCTCGAACAAATGCGCGAGGGTTGGGAGTACGTTCGTACATTTCGTCCCATCCGCACCATCCTTTTGCTCTTTGCGCTTATCAGCCTGATGGGCTACCCCTACGCCGTGCTTCTGCCAATCTTTGCCGGCCAGGTGCTGCACGGCGGGGCGTACACACTCGGCTGGCTGACGACGGCTTCAGGAATCGGTGCGCTGGTGTCGGGGCTCTCTCTGGCGCTCCGCAAGTCGGTCGTCGGGCTGACACGCATGGGTCAGATCGCGGTCGCGATTCTCGGAGGCGCGCTGATTCTCTTCGGCCTGTCGCATGCGCTCTGGCTATCGCTTATACTCATGGTCTTCGTCGGCTTCGGTTTGATGCAGGGCGCGGCCGTCAGCAATACGATCATCCAGTCGCTGGTGCCGGAAGACAAGCGCGCCCGGGTGATGAGCTATTACACGATGGCTTTTTTCGGAGCGGCTCCGTTCGGCAGCCTTCTGGCTGGCGCGCTGGCTCACCAGATAGGAGCGTCCCACACTGTCATCCTTACCGGTGCGTTCTGTGTGGCGGGCTCGCTATGGTTCACGTTCGAGCTACCCAAAGTCAGAGCGGTCATGCGGCCGATCTACCAGGAGATGGGGTTGCTGCCTGCGCGCGACCTGGCCCTGCTTTCCGACGCCCACGAACCCGCAATATGACCTTTCCATTAAACTCCACAACCCGCAAATCAACGATCTGTTCGAAGTCACTCTGCGGGACACGCCGGCCGGCGTGCATCTGCGGTGGAAAATAAAAAAAGAGCGGGAGGCCTGGCGGGACTTGCGGGAAGGTGCCTACATGCTGCGCACCAATCTGCAGGCGGATTCGGTCGAACAGATGTGGTTCATGTACATGCAACTGACCGAAGCCGAGGCCTCGTTTCGTGCGCTCGAGAGTGAGCTTTCGATTCGGCCCTTGTTTCATCAGAAGGAGTCGCGAGTTAAGGCCCATATCCTGGTGGCCTTTCTCGGTTATGCCTCGTGGGTGACGCTGAAGCATCTGCTGCAGCGTCGGCCGGCAATGGTCCCACAACTCTTGGCCAGCGGAGCGATCCAAGTTCAGCCCTTATCACCGATGAAGGCGCTGGCTTTGCTATCTACGCTGCAGAGCGCGGACATCGTGCTGCCCACGACAGATGGACGCGAGATCCGCTTGCGCCAGATTACCGAACCCACGACCGAACAGAAATCCCTCCTGCACCAGCTCGGCCTGGCTCTACCTGAGCGTTTTCAGTTCAATCGCAAATGTAGTGTAGACCCAGCTGTTGCCTGAACTGATTCTGAACGGGTTAGCCGGTTTCTCGGCCATTCCGTGACGAACTTCGGCTAGTCTGCCCGTTCTATGCCAATTGGGAATTGTTCGTGACATA
>CAWITE010000005.1:0-130669 GCA_963838905.1 uncultured Acidobacteriota bacterium | reverse complement strand
CGAAAAGACAAAGCTGACCCCTGAGGAACAACGCGGTGAAGTGATCGAGTTACGAAATAGTCAAAGGAGAACATCATGAAGAATCAAATAGAGAAGTCTTTAGTCAAGATGCTTGCCCTCGTTTTGGGAATTGCTTGCGCCCAGCCTGCGCCGGCACAAACATTCAAGCGCGCAAAAGTTCAAGGCGGGGCCCCGTTGGTGCAAGTCTCCTCGGGAGGCGCCAGCGTATGGGCACTGGCCAGCAACGGGAACCCTTACATTTTTAGGAACAAACAATTTGTATTGGCGAACACCATATCTCTAACCCAGATCGCTGTCGGGGGAGGCAATACGTTCCAAGCGGATGCGGTTTGGGGGCTGAATTCTTCGGGCGGTATCTACCGTGCCAGAGAAAGCGGAGGATCCTGGGTCTTCTCACCAGTCCCGGGTGTTCTTGATGTCATCGAGGTGGGTCCTGGCTACCAAGATAGTTGCCACCCCTACGAAGTATGGGGACTCAACTCGAGTTCCCAGATCTACCGTTACAACTTTTGCGGGAACAATTTCGATCAGGAGCCCGGAGTCCTTTGCGAAATAAACGTGGGCGGCGGCGACATCTGGGGAGCACAGTGCGGCCCTAACGTCTATCGCTTCAATTTTTCTACGGGTAATTTCGACCAAGTCTCTGATGCATTTGGAGCGATTCCGGCGCTTACGGTCGGCCCAAATGGGGTATGGGCGGTAGACGCTGGCAATGATGTGGCTTACCAGTACGACGACTTCCTGGGATTCAAGGACATCGGGTGTTGCTTTACCCAGATCCAGGCAGGCGGGAACGGAGTCTGGGCACTGTCCGGAGAAAGTATCTACCGTTTGGAGCCAAGCACATTGAATTTTGTGCGGGTTCCGGGCTCGCTCATTTCCATCAGCACAGGCAACGGCGGCGTCTGGGGGATCAATAGCTCCCACCACGTCCTCGCGTTCTCCACGCCGTAAGCCGGACGCCCCCAGTTCTCGATGTTCGAGGGCTGGGGCCTTTTATCTTCCGGGCCAAGCCCAACCTGGTCCTGCTCGGCTGTGTAACACAGGGGGGAGTATTTGATTTGCCGAGCGCACCAATTGTACTCTTGCGAAACGGCTCCATGCGAATGATTCAAACGGCAAGGCGATTCCTACGGCTCTGAGCTGCGGCGAAGCGTAGCCTCATTCTGAACGGGTCCGGGCTGGGCTGCGGAATGCGAGAGCCGCTTCGCGTTCCGGTATCATCTTAGCTATGCCAAAGCCTGGCCGAAACGAGCCCTGTCCTTGTGCATCAGGCAAGAAGTACAAGAAGTGCTGCGAATCTCTAGATCGAACGCGAGCAGATAGGTCTGCTCTTGCAAGCTCGTCGCGTACTCTGCGAGACAAAAACATGGCGCTGCTGGGGGCTATGGCCGAGATATTCGGCCTGGAGCGATCTTGGACCAAGGTCAAGGATGGAATGAGTGATGCGCAGATTCGTGAGTTCTACCGCTTCATAGCTGAGCTTTGGCCCATCGAAACTGACGATCGGCTGATAATGCCCGCGCCAGACACTACTCTCAGAGCGTTATATCTCGGGGAGAACGAACCCGAGGTGATGTTGGAGAACGTCTTCCGATTCTGTCTGTACGCAGACCAAATTCTAATCGTGAATCCTTTCGACAACCCAAACTTGGTAGCGGAAGAGTTTAATCCGATTTACCACCCTGGAGAGTGGAAGATCCAGACGATTCGATTGGTCTTTCATCTCTTTCTGCTAGCACCTTGGATCGAAGCTGGGCTGGTCGTTCTGATCCCAGATCCCGGAGACTTCAACCGGGACCTGCGCGTCAAAACCTGGGATCTCGCAACAGCTCGTCTGAAAGGACGGGGGCCAACCTCGGGGGATATTGACAAGTCCACAATGAAGCAACGAACCAGGGATACGTTCCTCCTAGCGCCACGAGACTACTTGGAACGAATGGCGAGAAAAGCCAATCCAGGAGCCTCAGAGGAAGAGATCCGTAAGGTTCTGGACCACATGGAGCGGAAGCGAGCAAGTGATCCTCTTCTGCCAAATGACACTCTTGATCGCATGCCAACACAAATGATGGCTTATCGCATGGGTGCAAACTTGGAGATGGGGATGTATATCTGTCAGGCAACAGGCGCATTCCCGTATACCAACGTGAGGTTCAGATGGCAGGAGATCCTTGCTGCGCGACAAGATCTAGACGCGACGGCTCAGATGTGGAGCCCTCTAACAAAAGCATTTCAGCAACTGACGTTCAAGTTCCTGGACAAGGTGGATTCGAAGTTCGCTTACTCCGTCAGGCAAAACGGGCGCTTAGAGGGTTTCCGCTCGTACCTGCGGAGATTATGGAATGCGGTAGGTGGAGATCCCGATCCAGCGAAGTCCGAAGCGTTGGCTCGTGATTTTCGAGATGAACTCAGTCAGGCTTTCAATGAGGCCAAGGGCGAATGGGATGCGATTGACCGCGACCTGCTGAAGTGGGGTGTGGCAACTCTCGGAGGAGCGGTTGCTACCGGAGTCTTCTCACCAACTCTCGCGGTAGGTGGATTCGCGGTAGCTGGTATCGGCGAGATCATTCAGGCAGAGATGAAGAGACGGGAGTTCCGGAAAAAGGTCCCGATGTCAGTCTTCATCGATCTGGAGAAGAAATAAATCCGCCGTACAAGTTTTCTTGGGGACCCTGGCTTTGAAGACACGAGTATGGCTCTGTTTTCTCAAATTGAAGGTAGCCACACCACACTTCCGTCCAACCGAACCTTCTTCGACCTCGAAACTATGCGTGCCAAGCGCGACTACGCGATGCTTGCCATGCTATTCGGTTGTGGTTTCCGCAGATCCGAACTCGCTGGCCTGGAGTTGGATGAAATCCAGATGCGCCAAGGGCACTGGGCGGTGGTGGATCTCGTCGGTAAGGGTGGTCACATCCGCACCGTTCCCATTCCGAACTGGGTCAAAGCGGCCCTCGACCAATGGACACGGGCAGCCGGGGTCACGGAGGGCAGAATTTTCCGAGCAGTCGCTAGGATGGGAAAGGTGTGGGGCAGCGGCATCTCGCAGAATGTCGTATGGTACGTCGTCAAGAGTTGCTGCGAGAGAGCGGGCTTGGAGCATATTGCGCCGCATGACTTGAGGCGCTATGCCGAATCCCGGATCATGCCGAATGCCCGCGCTATGGCAGCAGCCTGAGCTGTTCCTCGGCGGAGTGATTCGGCATAGTCTGGCGCCAGCCGAAAATCGGAATACCGAACTGGCCTCGATAAGATTCGCCCAAGCATACCTCGCCGTAACATTCGTGATCGACTCCCAAAACCCGCCTTGGCGCGCCAACTGGGTGGGGACGCCGAGGAAGCTCGCCAAAGAACAAGAAAGGATGCCCGGTCATGCCGCATGCGGCATGAAAGACGAACCTGTGCGAAGCTGTGCCACAGTAACGGTGGCGAGCTGGAGCAGATTCAATTCTTGCTGGGGCATGCATCCGTCCAAACAACGGAACGCTATCTCGGTTGCAAACAGAATCTCGGACATCCAGTGAACGAACGATGATGAATCCGCCACAGTGAAAGCGTCCGATCCCGTAGAAAAGGCATCTGCGCACGGGGTAGAATGCAGCCACGGAGGACCGGAACATGACCATCCCGTCTGCCACTCAACACACCTATCCCGACCAGAACGAACCGATTTGGTCGAAGTCAGAAAAGCTGATCGCCCGCACAGCCTTCGACGCTGCCCTGGGGCGAGAGCTTCACGAGGTGATTCAGGAAGTAAATGAAGATGGCCAGCCAGATCCAGCAATCGTCGGATCTGTGGGACTTGGAAAGTTACCTGACCCAACGTCGTAAGGAGATCGACCGAAGCGGCATATCGAGCAGGCTATCAGGCTAGCATTCTGTGGAAAGGGTAGCAGCTAATTGGCGAAATATCGCCATCACTGATTGACCCTGCGAGGGGTTCTGAGTGTAATGGCCTGTTCTCGACAGTTACGCTGGAATCGGAATGTCTGGGTCTTCACTGGAAATTGCTGATCAGGATGACATCGCTGCTGTTGCTTCCGCGGGTAAGGGCCAGCTGTTTGCCGTCCCACGACCAGGAAAAGTCGAAGATCAGGCCCGATTGAAAGTTCGTGATCTCCTTCGGCGGCCCGCCGGTGAGTTTCTGTTCCCAAAGGTTGGAGACGCCGTTCTTGGTTAATACGTATTGCAAAGCATCGCCCTTCGTGGCCCAGCGCGGGTGTCCAGCCAAAGCAGGCCAGTCGAACTGATGTACAGGTGCTCCACCATCGAGAGGGATTACTTTCAGAACCAGGGGTTTTGAACCGGACGGAGGAGGGTTTACCCCAGGATTGCTCCACATCAAGTAGGCGACGAGCTTCCCGTCGGGAGAGATCTGGATAGGAGCTATGAGGTCAGGTTTAGAGATCGGAACCGCCGCTACCGGGTCTTGCGCCACCATTTGCGCGGGCTTCTCGCCGCCGATTGGGACACGCATCGGGAACCACGCTGGGCCGCGCAGATAGACGACCCACTTGCCATCCGGGGAACATAGCGGGCCTTGCGCGAGCGTCTCGTCAGCGATGCGGACCGGGTTGGAGCCATCGGCATCCATGCGCCATATTCCCTGCTTCTGTTCCCGGTAAGAGGTGAAAACCACGTAGCGTCCATCGCCACAGACTGACGGCGACGAGTTTAACTGCTGATTAGAAGTCAGCAGTGTGCGTCCGCTTCCATCCGGCTTAATAAATAAAATGCTGCCGTCGCCGCTGGCAAAGACGATATTGCCATTGGGCATCCAGGAGAAGCTGTTGACCGTAATGTCATTCGTCGTGATCTGCTTAGCCCGGGTGGCATCGCCGCTGGACGCGACCCACAGATTAGACACTCTCGTTTGCTCTGTGTCGACAAGGGTCTGGCCGTCCCGAGTGAGGTCCAGACAACAGGCCTGATAGTCCAGCAGGTCGTTGGTAAGACGGCGAGCGACGCCTCGCGGATAAGAGACAAACCACAGTTGCCCACGGAAAGCCTGCAAACGGTCGCCAATTGTGACCAGGAGGCCGCTGCCATCCGGCAGCCAGCGCGGTCGTCCGATGGCGTCGGGAGCGGAATAAATCTCGCGGATCGATCCGTTGGAGACGGAGACGTCCCACAACACGAAGTGCAACCCCTCCGTCGTGTCCAGCGTCGCGAAGGCAATCGTCTTGCCATCGGGAGACCACGCGGTGCCCATAAACTCACCTGGGGCGGGAGCAGTAGCTAGCACCCTTTCGTCGCTCCCGTCGGCTTTAGCTATCAAGAGATCCAGTTTTTCGCCCACTCGCATGTAAGCGAAATGCGTGCCGTCAGGAGAATAGCTGCTGACTGAATCCGCTCCGCCGCGCGTGACCAAATGTGGTGTTCCACCAAGGACGGGCATGCTGTAGAGATAGGTGTTATAGAGGTTGTTTTTCTCGGAGCGGACAAAATCAATGTAGTTGGCGTCGGGCGAGAAGGTCAGCCCCCAAAACAGGACTTCATCCGGCGGCAGAATCTGGACGTCGCTCCCGGTAGCCACCTGACGGACATTAAGACTTTGCTTTTCCCCTTCCACCAAGCTATACACCACATAATGACCATCCGGTGAAATTGCGACCATCGAGGCATTGCCGCTCTGTGTAACCCGGCTGATCTTCATGGACTGGAGGTTCCACTCACTCCTCCGACCGCTCAGCCGGGACCAATAGATCCCCAATAAAAGCAGCAAGAGTGCCGACCCAACCAGCATCACTGCCAGCTTGCCTTTATGGCGTCTCGCTTCGGCGAGGATGACTACTCCGCTGGAGGGGCGGCTTGCTTCAGGATTCACGAGCGCCGCCGAGGTCGACGAGGCGGCATCACTCACCGGGCGCGAGCGACTGGAATCCGTATCCCGCTTCAGCCGCTTCAGGTCAGCCCTTAACTCGGCGGCAGACTGGCAGCGAATGTCGCGGTCCTTCTCCAACGCCTTGTTGATGACCTGCTCCAATCCTGCCGGAATATCGGGATTCAGCCGCACAGGGGCTGCGGGAGCGCGTTCCAGAATTGCGTTGAAGATCAACGCTGAAGTGTCGCCTCGAAACGGCAACATGCCCGTACACATCTCGTACAGCACTGCTCCGAACGAAAACAGGTCGGTTCGCGAGTCCAGTTCCTTTCCCTTGACCTGTTCCGGCGACATATACGCCACCGTTCCCAGCGCACTACCGGGACTCGTGAGATGTTCCTCATACTCTATGGTCGCCGCGCTCAGAGCAACGCTCTCCGGCTTGAGCACGACCTTCGCTAGCCCGAAATCGAGAATCTTCACCTGTCCTCGATTCGTCACAAAGATGTTCGCGGGCTTGATGTCCCGGTGGATGATGCCCTTCGAGTGTGCCGCATCCAGCGCATCGGAAATCTGGATGCCCAGATCGAGCACCGCCTCGATCTCCATCGACTTGCCCGCGATCCGGTGCCGGAGCGTCTGCCCCTCTAGCAGTTCCATGGCGATGAAGGTCCGCCCATCGGCCTCATCAATTTCGTAGATCGTGCAGATGTTTGGATGGTTCAGCGAGGACGCTGCTTTGGCCTCCCGCTGGAAACGGGTGAGGGCCTGTGCGTCATGGGCAAGTTCGTCCGGAAGGAACTTCAGGGCAACGTGGCGGCCGAGTTTCAGGTCTTCGGCCTCGTAGACCACGCCCATGCCACCGCCGCCGATCCTGCTGAGGATGCGGTAATGGGAGACCGTCTGCCCCACGGGTTGGGAGGGCGTGGACACTGGTTAGTCATGTTAGGTTCGGACGGGGGGGAAGTCAATGAAAGCGATGGGTTTGGCGGTGGATCAGGAGGATGGTGGCGTAACATCTCGATAGCGCTCATTGACCCAGTTGTCAAAACGTGTAATGGCCTGTTAACGACACCCACGGCTGTAAAGCAGCGAAACCAGCGTACAATTTTCAACCGAAAGGCGTTCCGATGACCTTACGTATTTGTGCTGTGTTTTGGTTCGCAACCGCTGTCTCCGTAACGATGGCAGCACAGGACGAACCTGTGCTGGTATCCGCCAACATACCAAGACATCCTCCACTGGCGTGCCAAGCCCGCATTGAAGGATTCGTGACGTTGAGTTTCACTCTAGCGGCGAACGCTACTGAGCCAACGAATGTTGAGGTGGTGTCCGGTCACGCAATGTTGAAGGGTGCGGCCATGGAAAATGTGAATACCTGGCGCTTTCAGAATCCTTACGCGGTCGAGCGCAAGTACCAAACAACGTTCGATTATCGGCTTCTCTCGTCGGGTCCGCAAAAGGTCACTTTTGAATCGTTCCACCGCGTGGAAATTGCCACTTGCCTGCCGGTCCAGTGGCAACCGTGACATTGCAAAATCCGCGTAGCGCTCAGCGGGTGGCCTCGAACATGGTTGGCGATAAATCGCCTCTCTGACAGGGTCGGCCCGCCGCTCTCAAAACGTGTAATGGCCTGTTCTCGTCAGTTGTCGATTCTGACTGTTTATCGAGCGCTATCTTCCGCGTGATGCAAAGAAGAAAAGCCGCCCAGACATCGGGCGGCTTGCATTTGCTGCGCTTCGTGTTTACTTGGCTCGCAGGAAGCCGTGATCCACATTGTTCCCGTCAACGTAAAACCCCGCGATCACGCCCTCCGGGTTAATGATGTAAGGGAGCGTGCCCTGATAAGCACCAGTGCCCGCACCTGGAGCGTCGAAGGTCATGAACCCACCGTCGGGAACGCGCAGGAAGCCGTGATCCACATTGTTCCCGTCAGCGTAGTATCCTACGATCGCTCCCTCCAGGTTAATGTTGAAGGGCACGGTGCCCTGATAAGCACCAGTGCCCGCACCTGGAGCGTCGAACGTCGTGAACCTGCCGTCGGGAGTGCGGAGGAAGCCGTGAGCCACGTTGTTCCCGTCCACGTAGTATCCCGCGATCGTCCCGGCCCAGTTGAGGTTATAGGGGACGGTGCCCTGATACGCACCGGTGCCCGCACCCGGAGCGTCGAACGTCGTGAAGCTGCCGTCGGGAGTGCGTAGGAAACCGTGATTCACGTTGCTTGCGTCAATGTAGTATCCCGTGATCGCCCCAAATAAGTTGAGGCTATCGGGGGTTCCGACGTAGGTGCCCTGGTAAGCGCCTGGGGTTGCGCCGGCTCCCGGGGCGTCAAACGTGGTGAACTTGCCGTCAGGAGTGCGCAGGAAGCCGTGCACCACATCGCTCGGGTCAACGTACCCTCCCCCGATCACTCCGAAGTCGTTGATATCCCGCGGCGCTGTGCCTTGGTTAGCGCCTGTGCCCGCACCAACGTCGAACGTCGTGAACCTGCCGTTGAGAGCGCGCAGGAAGCCGTGCCACGAATTGCTAGCGTCAATGTAGGTTCCCGCGATCGCCCCCTCAGTATTGAGGCTCCAGGCCTGGGTGCCCTGGCCGGAACCGTTGCCAGCGCCTGGAACGTCGAACTTGGAGATGGAACCTTTGGGAGTGCGCACGAAGCCGTGCTCCACGTTGCTCCCGTCAAAGTAGTCTCCCGTGATCGTCCCCGCCCAGTTGAGGCTATAGGGGACGGTGCCCTGGCCGGGACCTTTGCCTGCACCCGGAGCGTCGAACGTAATGAACTTGGCATGAGTGCGGTGCTGATTGTCCTGCGCGGCCAGCGGAACTGACGTGGCGAGCGCAACAAGTAAAGCGATTGCAGCAATGATCATCAGCTTTTCGGGTTTCATTTTTCCCTCCTTAAATATTTGTGTTTGTTATCTTGTCCCCTCCTCAGATCAGGTAGCTCGGCAAAATTCGCCCTGATCGCCCTACCCTTACGGCTGGCGCAGGAAGCCGTGATAGACAGCGTTCCCATCAATGTAATCTCCCTGGATCCACCCACCTTTTACGATGCCCCAAGGGAGCGTCCCTCTTGCGCCGTGAACGCTGTGAGCTGGACGGAACCCGAGCCTACGTGGCGAATCTTGGCTCCAATACGGTCCTTGGCTCCAATACGGTCTCGGTCATCGACATCGCGACCAGCACTGTGGATGCGACCATTCCTGTTGGGGCAGCGCCTTTGGGGGTAGCCATCACGCCGGACCGAACTCGCGCCTACGTGACGAACGACGTCTCCAATACGGTCTCGGTCATCGATACCAGGACCAACACCGTGGTTGCGACCATTCCTGTTGGGATAGATCCTTTTGGGGTAGCGATCACGCCGGACGGAACTCGCGCCTACGTGACGAATGACGTCTCCAATACGGTCTCGGTCATCGACACCGCGACCAACACTGTAGTTGCGACCATTCCCGTTGCAGAATATCCTGTTGCAGTAGCGATCACGCCGGACGGAACTCGCGCCTACGTGACGAATAACGTCTCCGGCACCGTTTCGGTCATCGATACCAGGACCAACACCGTGGTTGCGACCATTCCTGTTGGTGGAAGTCCTTTTGCAGTAGCCATCACGCCAGCCCATCATCATCACCATCACCATCACCATCACGCCACAAGCTCCGACGAGTAAGAGCAGTGCCAGCATCGCGGGTATCTGTCAGTTATCACTTTATTTGCGAATAGAGCGACATTCGGACATTCGATCACTTTACGTGCGAATGGATCTCTCACACACCTGTCAAGTTTGTGGTTGGGCTTAATCACGCCTGTTTATGCCCGGATTGGCCGAAAACTCATCGATAGTATGCGCAACCCAACTCTGGTGCACGACACCTCCGCTTTGACCGCCTTTGACATCAGGCCGAAAAGTTTACGAGAAGCGATGGAGAGAGCTCTCCACCATGAAGACCAGGAATTTGCCCTGACTAGTCGTTGTGAAGCCCTACAACATTTTCGGCTGGGCTGCTCTCGCTCAGGAGAGCGTTATCGCTATGCTACTTCTATGCTACTCGTACAAATGCCCTACAGTGATTCCTATATAGCAGAGATTTACGGTGAACTTGGTCCTCTAATCGGCGATCGTGGGATCTTCCTTCTGCAATCCGAGAGGCGATCTTTCAAGCTTCCCCAGCGGTCCGGAGTTCGCCTCCTGGCTCGGACTCTGTTCGGACAACCGGGTAAGCGGAGGGAAGGTTTTGTCGGTCAAAACTCGCAAAGTCAAGAATCGAGCCGCCACCGCGCTCCGCATGGCCGCGCTCTCAGTCCATCGCAGCCAATCTTTTCTCGGGCACTTCTATCGCCGGATGCGCGCCAAACTGGGTGCTCCCAAGGCCATCACCGCCACGGCGCACAAACTGGCGCGCATCCTCTATCACATGGTAACCACTGGGCATGCCTACGATGAAACCATCTGCGCGCAGAACGAAGTACAGAATCGCCAACGGATGGAAGCCAGGCTCCGGAAACAAGCACGCGCTCTCGGATTACAGGTTGTTGCCCTATAACTAAAGAGGAGGAGGAAGGGTGCACCACCCGCCGACCTGGTCCAACCGTCCCACATTTCCGGTCTTCGATGGGTTTCTCCACTATCACTCAGGCGGAGTGATAGCCCAATAAACCTTCTTATCTCTCTTTGTCTTTCTTTGGACCAACCCGAAGCGCTGGCTTGGTATTTTTTTATCCTGAATCAGGGCGTGGAGGTCCGCCAACACGGACCACGATGTGCTGTAGTAGCTGTGACCCCGCATGCTTGTGTCCACCAATGACGCATCAATAGAATCCAGATTCGCGATAGTATCGATCTCCGGAGTTGAGTCCCCAGCTCTTTTTCGATCCGAGTGAATTTTCTTAGAGACACAGAGAGCCAAGTCATGATTTGACGCATAGAGCGTCGCCCGATTCGGAACAATGCCATGAGTCAACTCTCTCTTGAATGTGTCGCTATCTACGTCAGGTGCGGCAAATACGAGATCCTCCAAAAACCACCGTCGAACTTGGAAATCAGCCGCATCGCTCATCGCGGAGAGTAGCGCCCTGTTTCCCATACTGTGCGCCAGGATGTAGACGTGAGCTTTGACAGAAGATGCGAACATCTCCAAGAACAACTTGAGATGTGGACTGCTCCACGAGACCGCTTCCTCGTCGTCAGAATACGCCGAGAGGTCGTCGTTGGACGGCCAACTGTAAATCAACACCGTCCCCCTAAATCTCAGGTCATAGGTCAGCTGTGCAGCGGTCGCGCACGCGTCATCGAAGGAGTTATCGAACCCGTGAATAAAGATAAACATGTCATCGCTGTTGTTCTTCGAAATCGCTTCTAAGAAGTCCTTGCTAGAGGGGTACGATTCCAACTGAAGCGCAACACCCTTATCTATAGCTACGGGATCATTCTGAACAGGGCCCTCAATTCCAGCATGGCACAAGCCGTAATGAAGTTGCTGTAGTGGGTCGCGGGCATTGAGGAAAGACAAGTGAGGACTGCTGCCTTGCTCTCGGTCTGTGGCGTAAAATACATTCGCAGGCGTTAATGGCGGCCCTGGCGGACTCTTGTCGAGATAGACCTCGATATCATGCTTCCTGTCCTGGAAAAACGCTATTGTATGTTCAGTTGTTTCGTTCCAAGAATATCCGTGCTTCCAGACTAACAATGCTAGATGCTTTTTGTTCTCCCAGACGCAGCTAACAACAAACCTGCCTTTGGAATCTGTCAAAACACTTGTAAGATCGTTATATGGATCACTATTCCCTTGCATAGTTGGCTCTGCCACAACAACCAAGGCGCCGGGCAGAGGACTGCTGGTTTCTTTTTCGTAGACAATTCCGCTTAGAATGACGGATGAACCTTGCGTGCTATCTTCGGATGCACTGCACAGGGGGCAACTGGCTGTAATCCCAAGAACAGCTAAGGCCAACGTTACGGTTAGCCGCATTGATGCCTCGCACGTGCAACATTAGCACTACGGAACGGGGATTGAAAGTAGTTGTCTTCATTACCACATTATTCGGGCGTCAGCGCCACTACTACTGAAGTTTGTGGGGTGGGGATAATTTAGCGCGTTGCTA
The DNA here is from genome assembly GCA_963838905.1 of uncultured Acidobacteriota bacterium. Taxonomy (GTDB): domain Bacteria; phylum Acidobacteriota; class Terriglobia; order Terriglobales; family Acidobacteriaceae; genus JABDBE01. Next base: position 118,719 of record CAWITE010000005.1, on the reverse strand, counting down.
AATTATGGCCGTCGTCTTCGACGAGGCGGACACTTTGCCAACTGGGCACTCGTTCATTCCTTCGCGTACGAAGAATACGCAGGAGACTCGCTCACCAGATAGCAAGGGCAGGTTGGTGTGGAACTCGTGCACGTCTGCGAGGATCACATCGCCAGGACGATAATCGACGCCAATGCGGTACTTGGGAAACACGAGTTCGTTGCCTTCGAAGCCTCCGAGGCACGCCATGCAGCCGAATGTACCGAGCGCATCAGCTGTGTCCTTGTGGATAGCGGTCGGAGCATTCTTGAGGACATACAGCGTGGTGAAAGCCGTGTCATACATCCGCCAGTGCATGGCAGGGTGGGAACCTTTCCTCGACCTGATGAAACACCCGCCTTGCGCAACAGACAAATTATTAACCACAGCGGGCCTATTGCCCACCGTCTGATCCGAGAGCTTGTAACCCAGATTGGCCATGGCGCCCACGATCCGGTCATAGCCCTACCTGGGATTTTCCCTCGCCATCCGCACCACCAACCGCTCGCTTTCCTCCTCCACTGGGGAACGACCTCGGGTTTTACGACACTTTGAGCCGTCGAACTTATGGGCGATGAGCATTCGGTGCCAGGCCAGCAGCGTATCCGGTTTCGCGGCCGCCGCCAATCCTTCCAAGGCTTTCCGTCCCAGCCGGTAGGCAATCTCCGCCAAGGTGGCTTTTTCGGCGTCGGATAACAGCAACCCTTGGACTTGGGCTCTTAAGATGCGGTTCTCGGCCGCCAGATATTCGTTTCTCTCTCACTGGAAACTTCGCTGTGATTTTGGGTTGGTCTTTTATCTGCCTCCATTCTGTAACCTTTGTCTCGAAGATTACGCGGCAGGAACCAACTGAAGGCCCAGGGCTTTGGCCCTACGTTCCAAGTGGATCAGTTCGCGTTCTTTCCGTCGTTGCTCGTAGTAAGCGGCGCCACGGTCAACCCAATCTTGTCCTTTCATCAGCATGCGATAGACCAAGCATGCCAGATAACGAGCCATGGCCTTGATAGCTTTCGGGCCTCCCAGTCGCCCACGCAAAGATCGGTAGCGAGCCCCTAAGTAGCTTTGGCTGTTCTTGAGGCTTTCGGCGGCCATGCGTAGGGCATTGGCCACACGGTTGCGTCCCTTGACCCAAACGTGGCGAATCACTTTGCCTCCACTGATGTCACGTTTGGGCGCAAGCATGAGCCAGGAGGCAAAATGGTTCGCACTGGGAAAGGCACTCAAATCGGGTCCCAGTTCAGAGTAAATCGTCTGGATGGTCATAAGCTTGACGCCGTCAATGACGGTCAGGTCGGCTCCCATCACCCGAGCCAACTCCGTCTCCAAATCAAAACCGATTCGATTCTTTCGCGGTGGTTTGGTACGGCGAGCTTTTCTTTTGTGCTTTTTTGAAGCCTCTTCGACCCCGGGGGCGGCTTGGGCTGGTACTGGACCAACCGCAGGACGGGTCGGCTGAGCCTTCATGTATTTTTCTAGCTGCTGCTCACACTTTTCGATCTGCTGCAATTGGAAATCGTAGGCAGCAAGTACTTGCTCTAACTCGAAGAGCACATCTTCTCGCCAATTGCCTTGTAGACTATGGGCAATCTCGTCCTCGCTGGCCTGAATGCGCTTATCCCGTAGCTTGGCCAAAGTCCAGGGATTACGCTCCCCGCCCACGATCGCGCGCAAAATGGCCATCCCCGTCTGGCCACTGAGATCCGTAATGGCATTGGCTAACTGTACGTTCATCAGGGTCAGAGCTTTCTGCATCTGTTGGATGGAACGTCCCGTCTCCTCGACCCACCGTTGCCGTAAACGCCAGATGGTCCGAATCGAACGGATACTGTCTGGTACCTGGAAACAGCCCCGCAGCAAGCCATAGATATCCAACTTCCGTATCCACTGGCACTCCTGTACGTCGCTTTTCCGCCCAGGCAGGTTCTTGGTTCCGCGTGCATCCACCACCGCTACCTCAAAGCTGGCCTTTTCCAATACGTCCTGCACGGGAATCCAATACACGCCCGTTGTCTGCAACACCACCCGCTGCACCTGACAGCTTTTCAGCCAGTCCACCATCTGGCGCAGCCCGTCCGTCCAAGAACCAAATTCTCGCACCGGCTGATCTGCCTGCCTTGGATCCACGGCCACAAAATGGCTTTCGTTCCCCACATCAATTCCGGCTACATTGCGATGCACAATCTCCCATCCCGGTTCCTCGGCTTGCAACTGCCGCTCGATCTGCTTGCGCTCCCGTCGGCTTAACCTCTCTCCCCGCTGCAGGCGTTCAAAGGTTGACCTCTTGCGCTTGGCCATGACAAACTCCCCTCATTCCCTGGAATTGCTAGGCTCGGCTCGGTTGGCGATACGTACACAATCTCACTGACGGGGTCGAGCTTGACCTTTTTCAGACCAACTCGCCACCAAGCAATTCTTCGCAGCAACCGAAGTCATACTCTCCGTCGGGCACTTTGGCACCAAACTGACAACGACCATAACTTGCCAGCCTAGCCCTACAACTTTCCGCCCGGCTGGCTGCTCAAAGCAAGTTTCTCATCGCAATTCACCTCGACATCGTCGAGGTTCCGCACTCTCTGGAAACTTCCCTGTGATTTTGGGTTGTGCCTCGATTTTGTGACCCTGGTCTCGAGTATTACTCGGCTGGAACCAGCTGAAGCCCCAGGGCTTTGGCCTTTTGTTCTAGGTGGGTCAGTTCACGTTGTTGCCGGCGTTGCTCGTAATAAGCAGCGCCACGGTCAACCCAATCTTGTCCTTTCATGAGCATGCGATAAATCAGGCATGCCAGATAACGGGCCATGGCCTTGATGGCTTTCGGGGCCCCCAGTCGCCCACGCAAAGATCGGTAGCGAGCCCCGAGGTAGCTTTGGCTGGCCTTGAGGCTTTCGGCGGCCATGCGCAGCGCACTGGCCACACGGTTGCGTCCCTTGACCCAAACATGGCGAATCACCTTGCCTCCACTGATGTCCCGTTTGGGCGCAAGCATAAGCCAGGAGGCAAAATGGTTCTCACTGGCAAAAGCACTCAAGTCCGCTCCCAATTCCGAGTAAATCGTCTGCACGGTCATAAGCTTGATGCCGTCAATGACGGTCAGGTCGGCTCCCATCACCCCAGCCAACTCCGTTGCCAAATCAAAATCGACTCGATTTTGTCGCGGCGGTTTGCGATGGCGAGTACCCAATACTCAGATGTCCGATCGTGTGCTTCATTGAAGTGCTCCTTTCGCGAACTTTAAGTTGAGCTTTCACGTTTTTCATGGTTCTTCTCCTGGTGCTCTTGAAGCTTCGCTCGTTTGATTTCCAACGAGTTTTGATAATCGCTGCGGCGGGCCTCCTTCAGCTTCCTCTTATGCTGATCCACCATATGTGGAGTCCGGGCAGATGTGCTTATCCGGTTCTGTCTATTTGCGTTTTGCAACGAGCGACCGCACGGCACCGGATGTTACCGAAGTTGTGGGCAAGCTCACAGGCTTGGCTGACGCGAGCGGACGTACGAAGCGCTGCGGCGGCGGAAGTGTCTTGCGGTTTTGCTGTTGCAAGGCCCGCTCCGCTTCAAACTGCCGGTATTTCTCCGTCACGTCCGCGAGCCGGACATCCTCGAAGCCCCTCCGCTTAGCCATGATGCGGTAGTCGAACGCAATGCTGGAACTCCCGCCGCCCAGTTCACGCACTTCGAACGAAGTCGCCGTCTTGTGCCTGACGTAGAGTCCTTTGCAGTCGCCGTTCGGAGTGAGGAATACGTGGTACTCCACAGCAGTGTTCACGGTCTGCGCGAAGGTGGGATCCAAAGCGATCTGTGCCGAGCCGTTGCGCAGTTGGCCTGAACCAGCGTCCTCGAACCAGTTTTCGGCGGACTGCACACCATAGAGTGAAACCTTGCGCGCGCCGCCGTCCACCGGAGCATCGGCGCCGATCTTTCCAGAGCAATTCAGATTCCCGCTGACGTCGATGCTGCATGAGCCGCCGACTGTGCCGCCGATAGTGTGGAACACCAAGGCCCCGGCGGCGGCATCGTTCTGGGCGCCCAGGGCAGGATGAGACGAGCTGTTGTTTAACAAACGGGCGGCCCAGTTATCGTCGGCGGTCGCCAGCACAGCCTGAGAAGTTCCCGGGGAGTCACCGGTATCGGCCCATAACGCTGACGGCGACTGGTGGTCTACCCCCTCCGTGCTGTTTTTGGTTGCAATTGCGGTGAGAGCGAAAGCGCCGCTGTTCTTGGACAACACTTGGACTGCCTCAAATTTAAAATCGGGACTATTGTTGACAAAATACCCTGCGATGCTTTCGTCGCTGGTCCCAGCAATGGCCGCAAAACCTGGTCCGCCCCCAGTGTCGCCCCATACGCCAGTTTGCATTGAGCCGCTTCCCGTTTTACTGGCGCTAGACGCGGCCCCGTAGACCCCGACACCAGATCCAGAGTTCCGCGCATAGACTGTTGGAAAGTCTCCTTTGTTAAGAAACCCGCCGGCTGAGTTCTGATCGGCTGTCCCAAGTACCCCCCAGTACCCACCACCATTCACCCCCCCAGTGTCGCCCCATAAGCCAGCACGGCCCGCGCCTGCCCCCCTTTGGCTGGAGCCAGCCGAGGTCCCCGACACACCGACATTGGGACTCGCACCCACAACGCCATAGCCAGTAGCAGACGACCCCACGCCATCCACCCCCCCGCCAGTCCCAGTTGTAGCAATGTTGACGCCGACTACGCCGAAGCTCCCGGCGTTGCTGGCGCTGCTCCAGATGGCGTTGCCTGACCCAGTCTGGGTTGCCCACAGCGCTGCATGGCCGTTGTTCACCGTGATGGTTTCTGTGTTGTTGATCGTCTGAGTGCCACTGAAAGTGTTGTTGGCCGACAATTGCGGAACCACGGTAGGGTCGATGGTCAGCGTGCCGCTGGTCGTGATCGGTCCACCCTTCAGGCCTAGTCCGGTGCCCACGCTGGTCACCGCTCCCGTACCCGGGAAGGTTTGACCGCTGACAAAGCTGACCAGCCCTATATTGCTGACGTTGAACGCTGTCCCATTGATCGACAGCGTCGGCGCGCTGCCGTTGGGAAAAAGCGTGAGCGTGTTACGGATGTCGCTGCTGCCGTTTACGTCAAGATTGGCGGCCGGCGTGGTCGTGCCAATGCCCAAGTCCCCCGCCGTGCTCTGGAACAAGTTCGAACTCCCCAGCTTGGTTGTGCTCAGCCACAGGGGGACGAAGTCCTTCTTGCCCGTGCCCGTGACGGCGCTACCCGGACCGTTGCTGGAGGCGGCGTTACCAGAGGCCGCCATAAACGCGGAAGCTGGTTTTCCGCCCAGGGTCTCGGCATCCCCGGCTTTCAGAGCATAAGGCGCGCTCACCAGCAGCACGCGCGCCTGCTCGGCTTGCCCCTGCACTTGCACGCCCAGCCACCGGGCCTCGCCCGAGGCGAAGATATTCGCGGGTATTCCCTGGCTGGTGGTGGAACCGAGCATCACCGTGTAGTGCCCGGTGGAGTTCGGCTTGGCGTTCTGGGTTTCTAGCCAGAGCGGCGAGCCGCCCTGCTGGTCTTTATACAAAAAGAAGGTCACGCCGACCACGCCGGTCAGCGGCTTGCCGTTGACATCGGTTAATACTCCGCTGAAATTCACCAGCGGCGGCACAATTGCATCGGTTGCCACCGCCACGCTCTGCTGCGCCGGGCTAAACAAACTGCACACCAGCACCATCAACATTGAAAGTTGCACCACATGAACCCTTTTCATAAAATGCTCCTTGAGCTTTGAAATTCGAACTTTTCCCACCTCTGAGCGATCCCCACTTACATCGAGTTCAGCAGCGAGTCCAGACAAACCAGCACCGTCCCGTCCAGACTCTCCAAGCAGTGCCATTTTTTAGCCCCGGCACGATCACTGCGCTCACTTCGCCCACCACCAACATCGGCTGAGTCCTGCGGTCATACAGAAAGGCGGAAAACGCGGGTGAAACGCCTCATCGGCCTAGAAAATCATTCGATGGCTTGTAGCCGTTGAGATTGGAAGAGCAGGGTCGGACAGCTCCGACGCGGCTATAACAAAGCCCGGAGGCACGCTCGTACGCGCACCGCCGGGGTGGTTCGGTATTGCGATGGCCTCAGCGCAAGTTGAGCCAATTGACGAGGTTGGCTAGGTGCAGGCCCCCTGTGCTGCCGTGAAGGTGCCGTTGTCGGAGTACTTACCCCCAGCCCCAATCGAAGACGGCCCATAAAACCAGGAATAGAAAGCCAGTTCCTGCAGGTTGTAGGTAATGCCGAGAAAGTCTACGGAAGGGTAGTCGGTTCCGGTTAGCGGGTCGCCCACTTCAAGATTATTCTGACAGTCCGAGACTTGCCCCACATGTCCCCAGGCCGGCGTCGGGTTATTGCCCAATGGATCGTCCTGCCATTCGTTGATTTCGTGGGACATAATGGCTGTATTCTCGCTTTTCACCCCCAAGAAGCCGGCGCTGTCAAACTGGAAGGGGGCGTAAGTTTGCACCGGTGAACCAAACGCGCCATGGTAACCGCCAATGCAACAATCATGCGGATTCGAGTGGGGGTACATGGTGGTGTTATAGAGCATGAAGGTCACCAGGCTGGTGGGTCCAATCCCCATAGATTTCAAGCCGATGATGTACAGTTTAAGCCCGAAGTCTATCCAGTCCTTATCAATCCCGCCATAGACGGAGGTGCAAAGACTGCTGGTTGAATAGAGCACCGATTCGGTGTTGCCCGGTGTGAGGGTCAGGGCGGGAAGAAATTTGTAGTCCAGCTTGTTGTGATAAGTTCCCCCCTTGGCAGCCACATCCTTCCAGAAGTTTGCCCGCTGAAAAGCATCGCTGTATTGCGTTACGCCGACATCGACACCGTTGATCTTGAAATCGTGGAAGGCTAGAACCATCGGGGAAACCTTCAGCACGTCCAACGGGACATTGCCCCCCAAGCAGGCTTTATCAGGCACTGTGGGGTCAAATGTATGGCCGCTAATCTCAACGATTAGAGGAACAACGTACACCGTTGTCGTTGTGGTTCCATTCGTGGTGATAGGACTGTTGCCGACCATTACGCCTGTATAAAAGTCCCCCTTGGAGCCGCTTCTGGTCGACTTGATGCTGTACGTCCACATCTTCAAGCCCGTTGCCATGTCCGAATCGTGTTGGATCGCGTCCATGTCCCCGTCTTGAAGCGGCTTCACGTCGAAGTTAAGTTTCCTATCGCTGATTTCATCCTCCCCGATGGTTCTGGGCTCATTGGCCCAGTTTGATTGCGCGCTGGCCATCCCGGACCAAGCCAACAATGCCAGAAAGAAGATCCAGAGTCTGTGGACTGCGTTGACATTTTGCGTTTTCATGATGCTCTCCTTTTTTTTTCGAGTTTTTTGTTCCTTAGTTCCGGCTCTTGTAAGAGCCTGTCACTTCATAATGCGGAAACCACGTCAAGATCGCCTCATGGACCTGCCCGGAAAATCGTTCGCATCAGCCGGCGGAACTTCGGGAATCAAACGTGATTGACGAGCATCGAGCGCATAGTTATGCTGTTGGTCTTCTCCGGAAAGGGGCGACCCTACCCATGCCCGAAGATCAGCCCGGTCAGGTCACCGAGCTTTTGCATTATTGGAAGCAGGGCGACGAGAAAGCCCTCGGCGTTCTAGTCCCGCTCGTCTATAAAGAGCTGCGGCGTCTGGCGCACTACCACCTGCAATCCGAGCGGCCGGATCACACCCTGCAGAGCACGGCTCTGGTTCACGAGGCATACCTCCGGCTGCTGGGAGGCGAACCGGTTCAGCTGCAGAACCGAGCGCATTTCATCGCCGTTGCCTCGCGGCTCATGCGGCAAATTCTTGTGGACTACGCCCGCGAGCGCCGGGCGTGCAAACGTGATGGCGGATGCAGGATTGTCTTCGAGGAACTGGCGGCCCTGCCCGTCAATGGGGATGTCGAACTCTTGGCCTTAGACGATGCCCTGAACGAACTGTCTAGCATCGATGAACGCCAGGGAAAGATCGTGGAAATGAAGTTTTTCGGCGGCTTGTCGGCTCCCGAAATATCCCAGGTCCTGGGGATCTCGCGTGCCACCGTTGACCGCGACTGGGCCACCGCCCGCGTCTGGTTGCATCGCCAAATGAGCAGGACGGCGGACCTATGAACGCCGAACATTGGGAGCAGGTGACCTATGAACGCCGAACATTGGGAGCAGGTCAAAGACTTGCTACACCAAGCCATGCAACTTGCCCCCGAGCAGCGTGCCCGGTTCCTCGATGAGGCCTGCTCCTCCGACGCGGCGCTACACGCCGAGCTGGAGTCGCTTCTGTTGGCGGAGGAAGATGTCCGCTCTACCTTCCTGCAATCGCCGCCGCTGGGTGCGGAGTCAGATCACATTGATAATATCGCTGCGCTGGAAGCGGGACAGATCTTCGCGCAGCGTTTTCAACTCGTCCGCAAGCTGGGTGAGGGAGGAATGGGGCAAGTCTGGCTTGGCGAACAAACCTCTCCGGTACGGCGGCAAGTGGCCCTGAAGCTGATCAAAGCTGGGATGTACGACGAGGCGATCGCGCAACGATTCCAATCGGAACGGCAATCGCTTGCGATCATGGATCATCCCGCAATCGCCAAGGTATTCGACGCCGGGACAACTCCGCAGGGCCAGCCGTACTTCGTGATGGAGTACGTGCCCGGGCTGCCGATTACGGAGTATTGCGATCGGAAGAAACTTAAGATCAAGGATCGGCTCGAACTCTTTATCCAGGCCTGCGAAGGCGTGCAACACGCGCACCAGAAAGCCATCATCCATCGCGATCTGAAACCGGCAAATATTCTGGTGGTGGAAGTAGACGGCAAACCAGTGGCACGGATCATCGACTTCGGGCTGGCGAAGGCGACTACGCCTCAGGCTGAGGGTGAGAGCCTCTTCACGCAGCTGGGACATTTTGTCGGAACACCTGGATACATGAGTCCCGAGCAGGTTGATCCCAATGTGCAGGATATAGACACGCGCACGGACGTGTATTCGCTGGGGGTCGTTCTCTATGTGCTGCTGACAGGGTCGCAGCCATTTGAAACAAAGCAGAAGCAGAAACAACCGCTCGACGAATTACTAAGAAGGGTCCGCGAGGAGGAACCGCCAACGCCGAGCACGAAGGTAAACACGGATCGCGATACATCGGTCGCGACTGCTGAAGCGCGCGGCACGGAGCCCAGGCAACTGGTAAGCCTGCTGCGCGGCGATCTCGACTGGATCACGATGAAGGCCCTGGAGAAGGATCGCACTCGCCGCTACGGCGCGCCTTCGGAGTTGGCGGCGGATATTCGGCGCTATCTGAATCATGAGCCCGTCGTGGCGCGTCCGGCCAGTACTGGTTACCGGGTGCGGAAGTATGCCCGGCGGCATCGTGTAGCCGTGGGTGTGGCGGCTGGATTGGTTTTGTTGCTGGCCGCATTCTCCGTTTTGCAGGCGGTGCAACTGAGACGGATTACTCGGGAGCGCGACCGCGCCAACCGCGAACGCGATCGCGCCACACGCATTACTGATTTCATGATTAGGATGTTCAAGGTGTCCAACCCGAACGAAGCGCGCGGTAACAGCATTACGGCCCGCGAGATTCTCGACAAGGCTTCGAAAGACTTGGGCACTGGCCTGCCGAAGGACCCTGAGGTTCAAGCCGAGATGATGCGGGTCATGTCGCGCACGTACATGTCCTTAGGCCTATACGCTCGCGCCGATGAACTGGCCAAGCGTTCTTTGGATGCTCGACTAAGCCTCCTCGGACCAGATAATCCCAAGACGCTGGAGTCGATGGCTCAGATGGCTACTGTTCTGATTTATGAAGGACATTATTCCGAAGCTGAGAAATTGGAGCGTCAGGCGCTGGCAGCCGAACGTCGCGTTCTCGGAGCCGACGACCCACTCACGCTTGAGACCATGGATCACTTGGCTGTGGTCCTCGAAGACCAGGGTCATGACGACGAGGGGGAGAAGTTGGAGCGGGAGGTCATAGAGATTGGGACTCGCAGATTAGGACCAGAAAATGAGCAAATATTGCGAGCGATGGGCAACCTGGGCGCTGCGCTCTCGGATCAGTCCCGTTATGCCGAGGCTGAACAGCTTTATCGTCAGCTGGTCGATGCGGACCGCCGCGTCTTGGGACCGGATGACCCTCGCACTCTGATTGCGGCGGGCAATCTGGCATTGGTCGTCAAGTCGCAGGGCCGCTTCGCCGAAGCCGAGCCGCTGTATCGCGAAGTCTTGACCACCCAGCAACGGATGCTGGGGAACGACCATCAGGCGACAGCTTGGTCGATGGAAAATCTCGCGGAAGTCCTGTCTTTGGAAGGCCGCCTGGCCGAAGCAGAAAAAATGTTCCGTGATGTGCTGGGGATCCGCTCGCGAATCTTTGGACCCGAACACCCGGAAACGTTGGAGTCCAAAATGGATTTGTCGGATGATCTTTTTAGAGAAGGCCATCTGAAAGAAGCGGAAAAATTGCAAAGGAACGCGCTCGCCGCTCAGACTCGCACCCTCGGAGCGGAACACCCCCATACCTTACGATGTCAGACCTATCTTGCCAGAACACTGACCAGGGAGGGACATTATGCGGAAGCCGAAAACATTGCTCGGGAAACCTACGATGTCCAGCTCCGCACTCTGGGGCCACAACATTCCGACACGGTGGATACGCTGCGGCAACTCGGAGAAGCGATGGCCTACAGCGATCGCTATACCGAGGCAAGTAAGCTGTTTCGCAACGTGATCGACAAGGAAAGCAGTTCCGGGAAGCAAGGAAATCGCTGGTCGGTGTGGTATGCCTTCGCCTGCGTGGCGGTGGCTGCCAACCGCCCGGATGACGCAATCCAGTATCTACGGGAAGCCCTTAACCGCGGGTATAAAGACGCCGATGGCCTGCTGGCCGACGACGATCTGAAGAATCTCCGCCCCGACCCAAATTTCCAGCAACTCGTCGCCGAACTCAAACCCACACCCACAAAAGTTCAAACCCAGTAGTGAGAATCTTAATCTGTGCCGCTCGGTTTCCTCGAACCGCGCTATCGCCCGGTCACTCACGAGCAGAAGGTCGACACGGCTCAAGCTCGGCAGGCTTTCTACGCGAATGCGCAAGCGGATTCGCCAACATTTCTACAGATCCTGGGACGCGGCGCCAGGCAACCGGCGTAAGTGTCGCGATGCGCTGTATCGGGAGATCGGCGAGTCCGGGAAGGATCGAAGCCAAGTAGTCGCGGACGGAGATCTTCAACCGACGGCAGCTTTCCACGACCGAGAGAATTGCCGCTGCCTTAGGTCCCGCCTGAGGGCTCCCGATGTGTATCCAGTTCTTTCTACCCAGCTTTTATTGAATGTGGCCCTCGCGAGTCAAAGGACCGACACAGTCTGTCGAGTCGGCTACACCAACGACAGTTCCTGAGCCACTCTCAGATTTCAAAACTCAGAAAGCGGACTTGTTCCGAAGGGTTGGAACTTCAAGACGGTGGGCGAGGTGACAGACCGCGTAGGCATGGGTCCGTTCGGTGCGTCAATCAAGGTTGAGACCTTCGTCTCGGAAGGAATTCCGATCATCAGCGGCCAACACCTAGGCCGGTTCGTACTTGATGACAATACTTTCAATTTCATCACGGATGAGCACGCAGAGCGGCTGGCGAATGCAATTGTCAGACGAGGGGACGTGATATTCACGCACGCGGGCAACATTGGTGGCTGCCGAGTAGCCGCTACCCGCGAGTATACACCGCTCTAAACTGCTCCTCGCCGATGATCACATATCACTCTTCTGCGATTGGTGTTGTGATCGGTATTTATCAGAGTCGGCGGCACCTCTTGCCTTGGTAACAGCTTCCATGATCTTGTCGACTTCAAAACTGACTGAGCAGCTTAACGCATCGCTGTACGTTATCGTGATCGTGCCGTCCTGCCAAAACAGGAATGGATTCTTCTCCGAAAATTCCTTTGGACGAACCTCTTTATCATTCACAGTCTGCGTTTCTTTCGGCTCTCCGTATTTCTCTTTTAGCGCGTCGAGAATGTGATAAGTCCCGCAATCGTCAGAGCCGATTGTCGTGAACGTCAAATTGAATAGCACGTCATGGTAGAAATGCGCTTGAACCTGCGCCGGCATTCCCGCGTAGGTGATTCGGGCCGGTTTGCCTTTCATGTACTCGCTATCAACAACGACGCACATCTTGGAACCCGATACAGGGAATGTTTCATCTGGCAGATCAAATCTACAGCTCGGATTGTTCATGTATAGGAAAAACAAAATCTCATTTCTGCAGCGAAACCCTGGGGCGAAAGTCCTGTTTGATTTGGTGACGGCTGAATCGAGGAAGGGGTTAGCCCGCAGCGGCTCCCATCCTAATAGCGCAAGTGTCCGCGTTGACAAGCTCAGGCAGATGCCTAACACGAGGCCAGGGGCAATACTTCAACAAGAAACATCTTGTCATGAGATCGTCGAATCTGCAGTGGAATCCTGAAGGAGAACTCACCTAACACCAAGTCGGGGCACTGGGGTTCGGGCCAAGCTGGGTCGTACCAATACTTGATCACGGTGATCTCGGCAATTTCGTAGATTTTCTGAAGGGTCTGCAAACCCCTGGTCGCGCGTAGCAGGCGTTGTGGGCTGATTTTCAACTCTTTTAGAGCGTATGCCTCTACCTCTCCGTCGTTCCTCTGTTTCCACGCGTCGAGCATGTGACCGACGGCGCAGAACGCCGCCCTAAAAAAGATGCTGCTCGATAGTATGAATTCCACCCAGTGCTTGGATGTCCTCGTTGGTGTAAATACGTTGTCCTCTACCCATGGCTGGAGAAACGACAAGGTAGACGATCGCCTCCTCTTTCCGCGGGTCGCTCCGCCCTCGTGTGCTAGCCATAGAGGTCACCTCGCGACGCTTGTCCGTCATTGCTGACTAACTTGGGTGGCTCCGGTGCTAGTCGTCGCACCCACCTCATCCGCTGCCCCTTGTGGTCGAGAAGCGGGTCCCTTCCGAAGTCTCGCTTCAGGGAGTGGGCCCAAGAAAGAGGTCTGGGGCGCGACCTTCGCTCCTGTCCCAGGATGGCGAAGAGGGCAGCCGAGATCTGCCCGAGCGCGCGTGGAGCAAACAACCCGAAGTACCGTACTCCATGTTGGTAATGCTCCGGAATATGTTGTGCCCAACGGTCAACGAATCCTTCCAGCGAGTACTCTACCTCAACCCATAAACCCAACTTTTTGTCTTTGGTCCGAAAGGTGACGCTTTTTTCGCCAATATTGGTGATACGACGCTGGGCGATAGGGGGCCTTGTCAGGTAGCGACCGTCGTATCGCAGGCGATGATCTTTCGTCTCCGAGGATTGAACTTTGACGCTCCACCAGCATCTCTCCAGATGAATGAGCACGTCTTCCATCTGGGCAATAGTCAAATCTGTCTGGAGACGACCGGCTCGCAAGGCTACGCGGAGCAACTGGATTACAGCGCTACGCCAAAGCCTCATCAACTGATCGCCATCGTAGTAGAATCGCGACTTCCAGGAGCCGGAGGAGGCATGCAGGCCTCCCGCCAAGACCATCGTGTGCACATGGGGATTGAACTCTAACCGCCCGTTGAAGGTTTGGGGGAAGGTGATGATGCCCACCTGCAGCCCTTGCCGTGCAGCCGCCAAAATCTGGATGGCATTCGCCGCGAAATCCGAAAGAGCCGGAACCAGAAATCGATTGTCGCGTAAGAACGACCACAGCAGATCCGGCATGGTGAAGGTAATCCCCTTATAAAGCCCATCGGGCAGTGCAGCCTCGCGGTCTTTCCGCCAGTTAATGGTGGTCTTGTTTCCGCAACTCGAGCAGGCTGGCGATTTGCAGGTGTGATCGACACGTCTCTCCTCGTTTTCAGAAGCATAGACCTCAGATCCCAAGTCCGGAGTGCGGCACTGCATTGCCTTGCGAAAGGCCTGGCGAGCGGACGGAGGGGTTTTATCCCGGTCCCAGTAGGGACGCGTCCGAGAAAGGATCTCTCTCAGCGGATCGCGGTGTTTCATGCCAGCTTCAACCCCATTTGGGCATGTGGGCCTGCTAACAGATCTTGACCGATGAGAATGACGGTGTGTTGAAGCCGACCCCCGACACGCACTATAACCGATCCGTGTTGTCGCGCCTCCTGCTGCTGCAAGGCATCGAGCACAGAACATAAGTCGAGCTTGCTCTCGTCCTTCTTGGGCCGGCCGATAGACTGACGGATTATCTTGTTTGTCGCACGTTCATGTATAGGAAAATCAAAAATCCATTTCTGTTGGCGTTCCGGTGTATCGATTCACGCGGAGTGCGGAACTGCTTGGGGGTGGAGGCTGGAAAGCTGAGAACCGGACGTTTCTTGAGGACGACGACGATGTCGGATTACAACCAGAATCTCTCGTGAAAGACGCTATTAGAGAAATGACGAACTAAACGCGTCTCCCTTGCACGTTTGACGCGAGAGGTGTATTTGCCGGAAGCAGAGACCTTTATGCGACCTGGGGGCTCAGCCGCCCGACCCAATGCATCCGCTCTCCCCGATCATCAACCAGGGGATCTTTCCCAAAGCACTTGAGGCGTAAACTTGCCCAATCCAATCGGCCTGGTTTCGGACGCCTTTTCTGCCCCAGCAGCATGAAAACAGCAGCCAACATCCGAGTTATGGAACGCGGTGCGAGCAGTCCAAAATATCGCATGCCGTGCCGCCCAGCATCCGGCACGTGCAGCTTCAGGATATGCAGAAACCTTTCGGTGGAAAACCGCAACGTCTGGAACCTGTCGTTTCTTGTGTCCTTTGCCAAATATTCGACCGTTTTATCATTAACAAGGTTGAGGCGATGCCGGGCGATCGGTGGGCGCCGAATGTATCGGCCTGCATACTGCAGAAAATGAGCCTTCGACATTGCATGAGTGATGAAGATGTGCCACTCGCGTTTGTGCTGAACCTTGAACATGTCCATAAGGTCTTTGCCAAAAAGCGTGGGCTTGAGCACTTTCTTCTTCAACGCTTCAGCCAGGAAGGCGATTACCGCATATCGCCAGGCTCGCATTAACTCGTCCGCGTTGTACGCTAGTCGATGGATCCAACGATTTTTCGATTCTTGCAAGCCGCCAGCCGACACCATAATGTGCAGATGGGGATGGAAATTTAGAAAGCCCCCGAAAGTCTGCTGCACAACAACGACAAGGATGCGCACTCGATATCGATCTTTCGCCCACAGTTGTATGGCTTCCGCTGCCATCGCAGGCATCCCATGCAGAAGATCGCGATTTTCCTGCAGAATCGGCCAGAATTCTTCTGGTACTGTCAGAGTCATACCAACATAGGGAATGTCGGGAAGAATGGCCTCCAGTTCCTCTTGCCAAGCCTCCGTGGCGCGTTGCCCACAACTTGGACAGAATCTCGACTTACAGGTGTGGTACACAAGTTTCCGCTCAGTCGCTGAGGCGTAAACCTCCGCGCCCAGCGCAACGGTTCCGCAATTGAGGATACTTAGGAAGCTCTCGCGGACATGAGCTGGTGTGCCAGGGTGATCCCACTTGTCTCGCATAAGGCGCAAGAATTGTTTGAGTGGATGCTGACTTATCATTTGATTAATACCTCCTATTGAGGCCTAGAAGCCTGGATTAGCTCGTCAGTCACATAGATGTCTTTGCCGGGAACACGCAGGCGACGAACCGCGACCGGGCCGAACTCCTCTGACTGTTTGGGCGACATGGTGGACACCTGCACTAGCAGCCTAAGCAGATCGGACACAGTTAATACACCTTCATCGGGCTGGGACGCCAAAACCTCCGCAACAAGGTTTCGCGCTTTTTTTCTTATGCCCCGCTCAATTCGTAAGAGCCTTAAGTTCTCTAGTTGTTGCGCTTCTGTTTCGCGACTCCATTGGTCTGCGCGGTGAATCGAGATTTCTTTGTCCCGTGCTGCCTGCTTGGTCGACGAACATGCGTGCTCCAATATGCGGTCTACTTTGCCGACATTTCCTTCCGAAACACCTAGGATCTGTGCTCTCTCCTTCCTCGAGTCCACTCGCTCCGATGCTTCTAGTTTTGCCGAACCCTTCCGTTGACCGCCGGCCTGCTGATTGAGTCGTGCCTTTTCTCGAAAGAAAGATTTAAGGTCCCGCCCCAGCTCTATACGTGTGAAATCATTCAGCCCGTCAAATCGACGATGCCTCCAGAGAAAGTCGCGAAGGGCTTCGTCCTCGGTCCTCTGGTATACGAGTCACAGAATGGTTACCATCCCTCGTTTCTTGGCCAGTTCCCATCGCGCATATCCGTCAATGATCAGACGGTCTTGCGTCACAAGAATCGGATCCTGGAAAGCACGGTTTCCCAACCGATCGAGTGCATCGATTTTGCAAGCAGGGACGGAAAGCTTATGCTTAACGTAACTGGGATGCGGGCGGAGTTCATTCAGACGACAGGTTACGAGTTGGCAAGGAATGCCATCCAGTTCTCGTCCCGGTTGACTCCGTTGCTGTTCTTCAGATTGCAATCAACTGATCCCCGTTTTTGTGGACTCTGCCGCGGGCACTCCCGCTTAGCAACACGAATGCTGTGTCGCTGGTCCATACCACTGGACACATATTGATTTAGAAGAACGGGGGAACAAACGAGGGAACGAAAGGTTAAATCTCGACTGCTTTACACTCTCTTAGCCGCCATCCATGCGCCTAGATTGTGCTGCAAGTCGTTACGCATCATTGAGTGTTTGGGCTCATAACCCAAAGGTCGGTGGTTCAAATCCACCCCCCGCAACCAACCTTAGAGCTGATCAAACTCCACCAATTCTCCAGATTGATTGAGGTTACGAGCAGGTTCTTCACCAAACGTACTTCCTAGTTCACTCTCTCAGAACCGTCCTTCGGCCCAGTTTTGAGCACAGTTGAGCACAATTCACCGAAAAAAGTCTCTTCCAGCTTGTCCATTGACTCAACCTCGGAATCAGGCTGCAAGTGAACGTAAACGTCACTCGTAATTCCAATTCCGCTGTGCCCGAGGAAGCTCTGAGTTTGCTTGAGGTCGCCAGTGACCTCCTGCATCTGCGATCCGGCGGAATGCCGAAACAAATGGAAACCATACGCCCTGGCAACTTTGCGTTCGATTCCCGCCTTCTTCATCGCCGGATACAGCACCCGTCTCCTCAGATCGTCAGGGTCAAGGTAATGACCAGCGCCGTTGGAAAAAAGGTAATCTTCCGGTTGCGAAGAGATGCACAACTCCCGATGAGTCTGGAGCACTCGTGCCAGTCCACCAAGCAGGTGTTTTGCACGAAGGCTCTTCCTACTCTTGGGGGTTTGCTCTCTTCTGCGCCACACCGAACGGCGGACATACAGCTTCGAGTGATCGAAGTCCACATCCGACCATTTCAGAGCCAAGGCCTCGCCAATCCGCAGCCCGGTCAAGTAGAGAAGGACAACCAGCGCCTTCAAATTCGCTGGCATATTCTCCGCTATGGCCTTGACTTGAGCTGGGGAAAGCGAAGGTTTCTCCGCCCTCTCTACCTTTGGTTTCGGAACACGCTGAATTGGGTTCGAGTTCAACAGTTCCAAAGCAACCGCAAGGTTGAGCATCTTCTGCAAAAGCACGTACAGGTTGAGCAGCGATTTTGGCTTAAGGCCGGCAGCAGATTTCTCCTTGAGCAGTTCCATGATCTGGAGAGCACTGACTTCCGACAGCCGAAGTTTGCCAAACGCTGGCAGCAAATGCGTTCTCACGTTAGAGCGGTGCGACGCTTGAGTTGAAGGTTTGAGATTCTGCGTAATGTATGTCTCCCAGTGATTCGCGGCAAACTCCTCAAAGCTGATTTCAACCGGAAGCTTGAGGCCCCGGTTTACCTCTCGAAGACGTTCGGCCAGGATTCGCTCCGCATCTTTGCGTCTAGGAGAGTTTACGGTCTCAGCTTTGTGCCGCCATTTACCATCTGTTGAACGAACCCGATAACGGATAACGTGGACCTTGCCATGTTCCGTCATTCGGGCAAACACGTAGCCCTTCTGGAAAGTATTGCGAGTCATATACCGCCTCCTTAGCGGGACTCGCTCTTTCCCTCCTTCTTGGTCCAACGGGCATTCGCTGCTTGGCGCGCAATCCTGGTCCGTTCCTCGGCCGTCATTTTCTTGAGCCGAGCACGGCCTCCCTTGCGTCCAAGAGCCACAGCCGCTGGGTCCTTGCGCTTCATGAGGGATTGTATATGCTAAGCGGTTGGCATCTGTCAAGGTTTGATCGTTCATCGGCTGCGATCCTCCAACCATTTCTCCACCTCGACGAGGTTGAATCGGACATACTTTCCGAGCTTGAAATGGGGGATGGGGTCGGATGCGTTCTGCCGGGTTCGGTCGTACACAAACGAGACCGACACTCCGAGCAGGTCAGCGAGTTGTGGGGGAGTGAGAAGGTTATTCAACGTGGAACTCCTTGTTTAGGTGGGATGGAAACGCGGGAATTGCGCAGGTGCTACAGAATGAATCCGTGCTCAAACTGTGCTCAGGGGATCGAAGCAGATTGTGGAATCAATGGCTTGGGTGAGCCCGTTGGGTTTACAACCCAAAGTTGCAACGTGAGAATTAGGCAAAGTACCCGGTTGACAATCGTCGCAATTCCTTATCAGAGTCGTCACTTACGCCCACGAACCCGTCAACAAGATCCCGGTAGGGATACCACTTGCGTGGTACCCCCCGGACGGACCCGGACGGGCGCTCGTTAGCGCATCCGGTTCTTATCGCGGATGACTGGCGGCAAAGCGAACCGCGGGATAAGGATGGAGCGGTCGGGGTTCAGGTAGCCATCGGCGGCCCAATGCAAGCGTACGGTTCCACGAGAAGCGATCCCTTTGGCTCCGGCGCCGCAGTCTGCGCCACCACAGTCCCAGCAATCGTTCTCGGAACACCGCGAGGCTGTCGAGGTTTCCTGGTACCGCGTAGTAGTTGAAGTAACCCTGCACGACCGATTGGAGCCATCTTCCCGTTTGAGCTATGGGATCATGCATGCGCCGCTGGAGCTCCTGCTTAAGCTGCCGCAGTTTGGCCCGCATGCGCTTGCGGATCGTTTTGCGTCGCACGGTGAAGCGCCCCAAACTATTCTTCCCGCTAATGTGCGTGAAGCCTAGAAAGTCGAACGTCTCGGGTTTCCCTTCCCCTCTACGTTTCCGGTTCTCTTCGGCAAATCTGCCGAACTCGATCCGGCGCGTCTTATCTGGGTGTAGTTCCAGTCCAAACATGGCCAGTCGTTCCCGTAGATTCTCCAGGAAACGATCCGCGTCCGTCCGATACTGAAATCCCAAGATGACGTCGTCCGCATAGCGGACGGCCACCACCTCGCCTTGCGCCCACTTATTGCGCCAGACGTTCACCCAAAGATCGAAAGCGTAGTGTAAGTACACGTTAGCGAGCAACGGTGAAATCACCGAACCCTGCGGCGTACCTGTCTTCGGTTCCGACCATTTGCCTTCCTCCATCACTCCGGCCTTCAGCCATTTCTGGATCAGCCGCAGTATGCGAGGATCGGCGACGCGATGCTCTATGAACTTGATCATCCAGCCTTTGTCGAGATTGTCGAAAAAGCTTCGGACATCAGCGTCCAAAATGTAGTTCACCTTCTTCTTCAAGAGCGCGTACGACAACGCATCCAGCGCGTCATGCTGGCTGCGCCCCGGGCGAAAGCCATACGAGAATCCGAGAAAGTCCTCTTCATAGATCTGATTGAGGATCGTGGTCACGGCGTACTGGACGAGCTTATCTTCCAGGGCCGCCACGGTCAGCGCTAACTGCACAACTGGACAGCTCACCTTTGGGATGGGCAGAGATCCGTCATCCTTTTCATCCACTTAGAGGTCAAAGCTTCCCCATACTCAAAGAACGCCGTGTGGCTGGCGTCGATACTCTTGTCCTCCGTGAGTTGGGCGGGTTAGGCCGCGGTAGCTTTAGCGTCGCACGGGAGTGGACCGATCGTGCCGATGCCTGTCCCTACCAGGCATTGGGTTTGCCGCCGTGTCGATTTAATGGCACCTTGCTTTTGGAGTTGACGAAGTTGCTGGAGCAACTCGCGCGGCCCAACCGGCACCACAGTAGTCACTGCAAGGACATTGACAAATGAATTTATTGGAGTTACAAGCAGACCAGTTATATACGTGGTCTGACAATTATGCGCCACATATCGCGCAAACAGACTTCGTCCGCCTTGCGAAAGCGAAGGCGGCAGCTGTTACGCCAGTTGCCGCCACTCGATCATCTGCTGCGCGGTTCACTCATCGAGCGCTACAAGCCGTGTGGCAAGCCGGGATGCAAATGCGCCCGCGGTCGCGGTCATGGTCCCAAGTATTACCTCTCCGTGAGCTATACCGGCCAAAGGCCGCAAATGGATTACGTGCCCCAGGAACATCACGCCCAGATCACCGAGTGTCTAGCCCGTCACCATCAGGTCCGCGAGATCTTGGAGGAGATCTGCGAGATCAATCGCGAGCTGCTACGACGGCGCGAGGCAATCTGAAAGATGGCCATGCACAATCCCCAGGCTTCGTTCTCCGTTCCGAGGGACACGCAAATGGGAGGCCGGCTGCTGGCCAATATGCTGGCAGATTGGCTGAAGAACGGCCCAGGATTCTCGTCCAGGGCGGAAGCCGCTTATGAACCCCAAGATTACAGAACAACACCGCCACAAGCCGGCGTACGTGTACCTGCGCCAATCGACCCCCGGCCAAGTGCGGCACCATCGCGAGAGCACGGAGCGGCAATATGCTCTGCGCGAGAAAGCCCAGGAGTTGGGCTGGAACCAAGCTGCGATCCACGTCCTCGACCACGACCTGGGAATCTCGGGTGCGCAGATGGCGGGGAGAGAAGACTTCAAGACCTTGGTGGCGGATGTCTCGATGGGGCAGGTGGGTGCCGTATTTGCCCTGGAAGCCTCGCGGCTGGCCCGCTCTAATCTCGACTGGCATCGACTGCTGGAGTTGTGTGCCCTCACGCAAACGCTGGTGATCGACGAAGATGGTTGCTACGACCCCGGCGATTTTAACGACGGTCTTCTGTTGGGGTTGAAGGGGACAATGGCCCAAGCAGAGCTGCATTTTCTGCACCAGCGCTTACAAGGCGGTAAGCTGAACAAAGCGAAAAAGGGCGAGTTGCGTTTTCCGCTGGCCGTCGGTTATTGCTATGGCGAGGAAGGTCGCATTTTCCCCGATCCCGATGAAGAAGTGCGGGGCGCCGTGGATCTGGTGTTTCGCTTGTTTCGGGAAACCGGCAGCGCATATGCAGTAGTGCAAGGGTTTAGCCAACGTGGGTTGCATTTTCCCAAGCGCGCCTATGGTGGGGCTTGGGACGGCAAGCTAGTATGGGGCCACCTGACGTATTCCCGAGTGCTGAGCATACTCAAGAACCCTACGTATGCAGGGATGTACGTCTATGGGCGTTATCAGTATCGACGGAGGATCACCGCGGAAGGCGAAATTGAGAAGCATGTACAGGCCGTGGCGATGCCCGAGTGGACAGTCCGCTTGTCCGAGCATCACGCAGGATACATCCCGTTCGAGGAATTCTTGACGAACCAAGAGCGCTTGGAGAAAAACCGAACCAATGGCGAAGCCACGGTTCTGAGTGGACCGGCACGCGAGGGGTTGGCCTTACTGCAAGGGTTGCTGCTGTGTGGTTACTGTGGGCGAGCTCTTACCGTGCGCTACCGAGGCAACGGGGGCATTTATCCCATCTATGAATGCAACTGGTTGCGTCGCGAAGGACAGGCTACCAAGAACTGTCTAAACTTTCGATGCGATCTGCTCGATCCTGTGGTGACGGAAGAAGTGCTGAAAGCCCTGCAGCCAGCCGAACTGGAGCTGGCATTGGCTGCCGTACAAGAGTTGGAAAGGCGCGACGGGGCGATCATGCACCAGTGGCAAATGCGGTTGCAACGCGCCGAGTACGAAGCCGCGTTGGCCGAGCGGAGGTATCAGGAAGTCGATCCTTCGAATCGCTTGGTGGCCGGCACTCTGGAACGTCGCTGGAACGATACGCTGGTTCAGTTAGAGGAACTCAAGAAGCAAGCGGCGGAGTTTCAGCGTCAAGAAGCTCACGTTGCCACTCCCGAACAAAGGGAAAAAATACTGGCTCTCGCCCGAGACTTGCCGCGTGTATGGCACGCGCCCACCACGCAGGCCAAAGATCGCAAGCGGATGTTGCGACTGCTTATCAAAGACATCACGGTCGAGAAGTCACCCCAGCAAAAGCAGCTATTGATTCATATCCGTTGGCAGGGCGGCACGTCTGGCGATCTTCGTGTGCAGCTCCTACCCAACATGGCCGACCGCATGCGCTATCCCGCAGCGTTGGTTGATCGAGTCCGCGAGTTAGCTCAGAGCTTGAGCGATGCACAAATCGCCGATCAACTCAATCAGGCAGCGCTGGTCAGTGCGGTAGGCAAACCTTTCACGGTTTCTATGATCAAGTGGATCCGCCATGCCTACAAGATCCCTGCAGCCCAGCTGAAGCGTCCGGATGAGTTGACGGTCCACCAGCTAGCGGAGCGTTTCGCAGTCAATCCCAATGTGGTCTATTACTGGATCGAGCACGGTGTGATCCAGGCCCGTCGGCTTAACTCTGGAGCGCCGTACTGGATTACAGTGCGTGAAGGAGATGAGCAGAAATTGCGAGACTGGATACACTGTTCACACAAAATTAAAACGGCATCCTGAAACGCGATTGAGGAGGTGCATTATGAAGCAACCGTCGGGACCGCCAGTGGACGTTGCCGTCCATCTTCTTTCTCTATGTACACTCTTCTCGAAGGCAGCGCTCGATACGCTCCGCGATGAACCCGGCCATGGAGATCAACCAACCGATCTTCCACTCCGGTCTCATACTCCTGCCAGGTGACCCCGTCCACTCCGGGTGCCGCTTTCCTCTTTAGTGAGTAAAAGCTTTCCCGCAGCAGATCGACGGTCAGATGGTGGAGCAGAGCGGTGAACTTCATCTCCTTATTTTCCCGTGCTGCTTTCCGTACGCCTGCCAATCCCTGGGGCACGCCCTTCCCGCTCTGAGTCGGGTACGTGTGAGGTTGACCTGCGTTCTCCTTGATCGACGGGTTGGGATAGAGCTCCAGCGCGCCAGCTTTAGGTGGAGGGTTACCGTCCTCGCTCTTTCGATTGCAAGGCGGGTTCCCAATTCCACCATGGCCACGTTTCCGGAGGCCCCCCTATAATCCTGGACGGTCGGATCTCCCGAGTCCAGCTTGAAACCCTGGCTTTTCCTCTGCGGATCTTCCCAAGCGTAGCGTGGTTGAAGCGCTGGTTCGCAATACGCCCCGCCTTCGTTGGTTTACCCGCAGTCTCGTTCCACCGCGAGCGTACGGCTTAAACACCGGCTCTGAGTCCGGCCACCACGCTGCCGATGGAACCGCCAAGTGTCCAGAGCCCCTTTGCCCACTCCCGGTGTTGCCGAGAATTGGGGAGACATGAACTGCCCCCTGAGAGGACATTACTCCTCCGTCTTAGCTCATACGGGCTCATGCGCCAATCCCGCCGCCTCTCCTCTCCTTCGGCAATAGCCTCGTGCGAGGAGTCTACGCAGGTTGCTACCAGCCCCTGCTGCCAGCGGAACCTTCTCGACGTTATTCTGCGTCTCTTTCCTTGGTTGCCTGGTCCCCTGCCACGGCGGTCCCATCGGGTGCATGCACCTGTTGACTTCCCCGATGTCATCGGCCTTCCCCCCAGGAAGGATGGGTTGGCTTCCCGCTTCATTCCACGAACGCGACTTTTCGTGGGTGAGTTTTCGAGACTGCAGACATTTCGTTATGTTCAGGCCCCCAAGTTTGTTTGCCTCCCAGATCGCTCCCACCGCTATGGCAATGCCAAAGGGCGGCCGAGGCTTCTACATCCGGGCAGAACGTGCTTCGTTGCCTCCGCACGCACCGGATATGCTAGCCGTCCGAAACAGGCAATTGACGGCACAAGGACTTGCACCTTGCTAGATCCGCAGCATTGTCGACCGCTCCCCTTCCCTCCTCACTCTCCGCCAACGGTCTTCTGTCTTTGTTCGAATGATTCATCGGTACTATACCGTCGTGTGACTCCTCGGGGACGTACATGCGGGCCGTGCGGCTATTGCCTTCGCCCGCCGTCCTGCTGCCTGGTGTTGCCGCAGGTGTCTCCGAGGTCTCCCGGTTCTCGTGCATGAAGCTTCTAGGCGCGTCTGGGGTCTTCGACTACGCCGGACTGACCAGGAACTCGCGCTAGCGCTCCTGCTCATGTTGCCTACCGCGCATTACAAAGACGGCGGCGTCCGGATTGCATCTTTTCGGAGCTGGATACCCACCTCGCCTAGCCCCTGTCTACGCTTCGCTGAGTCCCTCGCGGTATCAGCGCAAGACTCGGGGCCGAGCAGATCGCTAGTCTTTACTCGTAAGGCTCTTTCATCCTCTGCTTCATGCCGGTTCATCCCGGCGCACTGTAATCGCGATTTTTCACTATTTATCAAAACTGTAGCAACTCGTGGACATCGACTTCTTTATTTGCCAAGAACCTGCCGCGGGGCTGGGATCCTCAGCCCGAAGCGCGCGGGCATCAAAAAAGAGCCGCCGGTTTGAAACCGACGGCTCAAGTTTCCGGCGGCGTCGTGAGAGGCAGTGATACGACGCCTCCCTCCTCCAGCCGGACATCCAGGTTTCCTGCGTCCCGGTGTCGCAGAATCAGCCGTCAGCTGCTGATGGCTGTTTACCCCAGAGCGAGGTTACGGGTTCCATAGGAAGCCGAAATGCACGTTGTTCGAGTCAATATACTGTCCCGTGATCACCCCAAACACGTTGGGGGTCGCCGGAATTGTGCCCTGACCAGAGGCCGTTCCCGCCCCCGGAGCGTCGAAGGTGGTGATGTCGCCCAACGGACTCCGCACAAAGCCGTGATTCACGCCGCTCGAGTCGATGTATTGTCCCGTAATCTCCCCCAGCAGGTCGATGCCCTCAGGTACGGTGCCTTGGCCGGAGCCATTGCCCGCGGCCGAAACGTTGAATGTGGTGATGGCGCCGGACCGCTGGCGCAGGAATCCGTGATTCACGCCGTTCGAATCAATGTAGTTTGCCGTGATCGCCCCCAGGTCGTTGATACTTGAGGCTGAGGTGCCCTGGCCGGAGCCGGTGCCGGCGCCCTTGACGTTGAATTTGGTGATGGTGCCGTTCGCAGCGCGCGCGAAGCCGTGAAGCGCGCCGCTCGCGTCAAGGTAAGCTCCGTCGACCTCCCCCTCCTGGTTGAGGGCGCTTACCACTGTGATAATAGTGGATACGGAGCCCTTGGGATCGAATGAGGTGAAGGTGCGGTAAGGCGGAGCGGTGACGAAGCCATGAGATACACCGCTTGAGTCAACGTAGGATCCGGCGATCTCCCCTCCCTCGGGCTTGATGTTGCCCGCGAAAGTGCCCTGGCCGGCGCCTTTCCCGGCGTCCGGCTCGTTCAAAATGGTGAAGTGCTTGAACGGAGCGGTAGTCACGAAGCCGTGGGCAACGTTATTTGCGTCAATGAAGTACCCTGTAATCACTCCGAACACGTTGATGGCGAAAGTAATCGTGCCCTGGTTCGCGGCTTTGCCCGCGCCCGGAGCATTAAATGTGGTGAAAGTGCTGGCCGCACCACAGCCCGAAACGCACTGGTAGCCGTGAAACACGTTGCCATCGTCAAGGTAGGATCCCACGACAGTCCCTTGCGGGTTGATGCCGAAGCCCCCGGTGCCCTGGCCGGCGCCTGTGCCCGCGCCCGGAGCACTAAATGAGGTGATGGTTTGAGCGCTTGCTAAACCACATGCAAGAAGTACGACACTTACTACCTTCCAAAGCTGCAGTCGATTCATGATTCCTCCTGGGTTGATTTGAAGTGTGTGGTCATGCTGGAACCCCTTAGAAGCAGTGGCTAGTGTTTAGTAGTTCTGTTATTGCCGTGGAGACGGAAGACATTACTGCTGCCAGCTCCGCTTACTTTGCGACACCGCTGAGTCTCTCTCGCGTGGCCTTCCAGCCAGGCAGGAGAAGTTTCTCGTTTTAGCCCCGAGCTGTTGACCCCAGATTCGTCTCTTCTTCTGTGCAACCGACCTGTGCAACCGACCAGTCGGTTTTGTTCGTCTCAAACAAAAACTCAAGGCCGCAGGCTGTCCAGGTAGCGGTACGTGCAGATGCGCGATTCTCGGCGATTCATGCCCGCCGCCTACTTGGCGTAGTCCAACAGTTAATGTGCAATTCAGAGCAGAAGCATCCGGTGTTTCGTGCATGGCGTGTATGAAGGCATTTGAGCTGCCAACTTCCGCTACGGCCGCCTAACCTCAGCTTTAGTTACGGCATGAATGCAATCAGGGATGGACTACTCGCCTGTAGTGCGACTTACACGGAAAGCATTATTTGAAATCAGCATTCGTTCGCAGTTTTGATTGCGGAAAGCCGACGCACATCTACAAGAAACGGGACTTTAGCAACGACAACTCTATGGGAAACGGGATACTGTTTGTATTATGCAACCGGTTGTATATAACAACTAGTGGTGCTCCTTGTAATTAGGTACTGACGAGAAGGCTAACGCCTCTAGCCCGCATTATTCGTGAATCGGAAGAGATCTGAAGACAAAAGAAGCCTCCTCTGTTACAAACATGTTGACTAGACAATGTTTGCGCAACAAAAGAGGCTTCCTTAATGTCTGACGATAGCACAACACAGTGTTTGTTGTTCCCAGGAATTTTTCGCAAACCTGTCGTTGCCCAATTTAATCAGCGAGAAGGCAGTTCCGATGGCGGTGCTTTGCTGCTGAAGGCCGCCGATGGTCACTACCGATTGGTGGAGGAGCTAACGGCATGTCTGCAGGACCAAAGACAAGCCGGCAAGGTCGATCATAGGTTGCGAGACTTAGTCGCACAGCGCGTGTTCTCAATTGCCTGTGGCTACCCCGACGGCAACGACTCGGCCCGATTGGGCAGCGACCCCATTCATAAGCTGCTTCTCGGTCGCGATCCCATAGAAGGGCTCGACCTGGCCTCGCAACCGACGGTGTCGCGTTTCGAGAATGCGGTCGGAGTCAAGGAACTGTATCGCATGGGCGAGACCTTGGCCCGGAGCGTCATCCGGCGGCATGCCAAGCGACTACGGCGCCGGGTGTACCGGGTCACCATCGATCTGGATCCCACCGATGATCCCACCCATGGCGCACAGCAACTCTCCTTTTTTAACGGGCATTACGACAGCTGGTGCTATTTACCGGTGATGGGCTTTATCAGTTTCAATGAGGAAGCCGAACAGTATTTGTGCGCTGCGGTGTTGCGTCCTGGCAACGCCCCCGCCGCGGTGGGCGCCGTAGGATTGCTGCGGCGGCTGATCCGGATCATTCGAGGTCATTTTCCTGGAGTGACCATTCGGGTTCGCCTGGATGGTGGTTTTGCCAGTCCCGCGGTGCTGGAGTTTTTGGATGCGCAGAGCAAACTGGAATATGTGGTGGCCATGGCCAAAAACGCAGTCCTGAAGCGGATCGCGGCTCCGGGAATTGGTCGCGCTCGTAAGCTGTCAGAAAGCAGCGGAAAAACGGAACATATCTACGGAGAAGTTGACTACGCGGCTGGCAAATGGCCTCATCGACGCCGGGTGGTGATCAAAGCGGAAGTCGTCCGGGCGCCGGAAAAAGATCCCAAAGACAATCCCCGTTTCGTGATTACCAACATGAAACAGAGTCCGCAATGGATTTACGAACGGGTGTACTGCCAACGTGGCGACGTTGAAAACCGCATCAAAGAGTTGCACGACTTGGAAATTGATCGCACCAGTTGCACCAGCTTTTGGGCCAACCAGTTTCGCGTTCTGCTCACGGCTGCGGCTTACGTCTTGATGCAGGAATTACGTTTGCGAGCTGCGGGCACAGCCTGTGCCCGGGCCCAGGTCCTCACCTTGCGCGAGCGCTTGCTCAAGCTCGGGGCTCGGGTCATGGTCTCGGTACGGCGCTGGGTCATTCACCTGCCCACGTCGTTCCCGTTTCTACCTGCCTTCCGTCTTATCGCCTGCCGTTTGGGCGCGCAGAGCGGATAAAGCTCCCACTTTTTACAATCCGAAATCAGACTGGTTGCACTCCTGGCGAAGGTGTGTCACCACTTGTCAAAATTGACGTTTGAACCCGACTAATTCTTTTGGAATCAATAACGCGATCGAAGGAAATTCCCCCGTCGTCGCAATTACATATCACTCATGCGAACAATCACACTCCACTCCACTTTTCATGAATAATGCGGGCTAGGCCCTGGCTGCGACGGCCTCTGAAATGGAAGAAGTTGGCGGAAACTACGCCCCTGCGCTCGCAACACAACTAGTTATCATATGCAACCAGTTGTACAATCATTGGGCAGGCAACGCCCAGCCGGAGTGGAGGCAGAGTGCACAAAGATCACAGGTCAGAGTGCGTTATCAACCTGACGGTCGAGATATTTGGCGACCAGTGGAGTCTGCTTGTCATCCGCGACATCATTTTCATGAACCGAAGGCATTTTCGCGAGCTCCTGACCAAGTCTGTGGAAGGGATCGCGTCGAATATTCTGGCCGATCGTCTTCAAAGGCTTGTCCAGCAGGGGATCATCGTCAAGTCTCAGGACGCCAGCCATAAACAGAAAGCCATTTACAGTCTCACCGAAAGAGGCATCGAATTGCTCCCGCTTCTGATGGAGATGGTTGCATGGGGGCACAAGTGTTTGCCGGCCCCCGGGCTAAGGGGTCTCGCTCAGGTCCTGCAAGAAGGAGGGCCGAAGCTGAGGGCAGAATTTATGTCTAAACTTCGCGAAACGCATCTTCCGAAGTCAGGCGCCAAGAAAAAGGTCCGCTCTCGGATGAAATCTACTCGTATCTCCGCAGTGAAGAAGCTTCAGGCAGCCTACGAAACGGAAATGGCCAGGAGATGACAGTAGCGAGTCACCAGCACCAGATAAGAATTGCAGGCCATTACACGTTTTGAGGAGGTTTTGAGCGTAATGGCGATTTTTCGTCAACTGACGAACGGCTAAGCATCGTTTCGATGGACGATTCCGAGAATCGCCCCGACGAAAAGTCCGAGCGTTGCCACACCAAGCGTGACAAAATAGTTTCCTGAGGGCAGGGACAACAGCCAACCCAGAACCACTCCCGCCACAAGTCCCGTCGCAGTAAATTTGAGGATGTTCTTCGTCACCGCCTGCATGATTGGTCAAACCCTCAATGAGATCCCGGTAGGGATACCACTCTGCGTGGTACCCCCCGGACGGACCCGGACGGGCGCTCGTTAGCGCATCCGGTTCTTATCGCGGATGACTGGCGGCAAAGCGAACCGCGGGATAAGGATGGAGCGGTCGGGGTTCAGGTAGCCATCGGCGGCCCAATGCAAGCGTACGGTTCCACGAGAAGCGATCCCTTTGGCTCCGGCGCCGCAGTCTGCGCCACCACAGTCCCAGCAATCGTTCTCGGAACACCGCGAGGCTGTCGAGGTTTCCTGGTACCGCGTAGTAGTTGAAGTAACCCTGCACGACCGATTGGAGCCATCTTCCCGTTTGAGCTATGGGATCATGCATGCGCCGCTGGAGCTCCTGCTTAAGCTGCCGCAGTTTGGCCCGCATGCGCTTGCGGATCGTTTTGCGTCGCTGGTGCGCCGTAGATCGTGAAAAAGTTTGCCTGCGTACTTGAGCTGTTCATATTTCCAAGTCTTAGAGCATTTGGCGCAATTGCGTTTTGCATCCACTGAACCCTTGCAGGTGGGGCAAACCATCTTGCCCACGCCCGCCATGCAGCAAGCCCTAGCCCACGCCTTGCGGAAATCGACAATCGGCTCTCCGTTATTATGGAAGATGAACTGGGACAAGAGAACGCCCGTCTTTGTTTTCACAGTGCGGGCTGCCTTGCGCCGTTCCATCAAAGCGGCTAGTTCACCCTCAAGCACGATCACGCGGCCCTCGCCATTTTTGGAATTCTCCCCGCGCAGCCGGATGCAATCTCCGTCAACGTCTTCCCACACTAGCGACTTGATTTCACCCGAACGCCAGCCACAGAGAAAACCGAACAGAGCAAAAATCCTGCAGGTAGGCGGGAAGGTTCTCCATCACAGTGCGGAATTCCCGCTCGGCAAAGAAGCCAGTTCTAGCATTACGTTCGGGCAGGTGGCGCAACTTGGGAGCGCTGCTAAGCTGTCCACGCTCTACCGCCAGCTTGAACGCCTGCCCAAATACCTGCGTACTGCGATTGATTGTGGCAGGAGCCGCACCAGTGGCCAAACGGGTTTCTATCCAGCGGTCTACCAGCGCAGCCGTGATGTCAATTGCTCTGGCATCGCCAAAGTGGTTGCGGATGTGCGCTAGGTGACTCTTGAACTGTGGGCTGGCGATCTTGCGCAGGCGGTAATCGCTTTCGAGATTGTCCAGCAGTTCAGAAACCCGGAAGCGCTCTTGCTTAATCCGAGATTGTTCGACCGGCATCATGCTTGCTCTTGCAGTTCTTGCGACACCCTTGTACTCCCGCCACTCTTAACCCAAAACAAATGAGAATTCATCTATGGCCCAAGCACTCCGCGCGTCGCCGGCAGCCGGACCTATTTCAAAGCGCTCCGGCCTGAGCTATCTCCCATGCACGTTTTTGTTATAAATTCTCCTATACCGCGGGTGATTCAAAACTTATCAGCGAAGGAATCTCTTGGACCTTCGGACTTACGCCCGCGACCTCGTGAAGCACGCGCTCCGTGAATCTACTCACAGGAGCAGAACGCGAGACTTTGCAAAATGGTCCGAACAACCGTTATAAGATCGTTGATCCGAAAGCGCATGGCATCGGTTTTCTGTATCCACCGAAGGATTCTCCTGACGATTGGGACGAAGACGTTCCGCAATGGATTTATGAGATGTGGGATTACATCGTGCGAGGCGCTTTGAACCTCCAACAAGAAACCCCATCATGGCTCAACATTCCGCAGATGATGCGCCTTACGATTACGACGCACCACGTTCTCGACATGCTGGGAGAATGGGATTTAGCCCGCCCATACAATTTTCTTTTTCTACCGATGGTCGATCCAACATTTGGTTATGCATTTGATAAGCGGTCAAACGAAAAAGTTCTGCTCGTCTGTCCATATTCAACCCATCAGGAGCGCTGGTCAGACACGGAATGCGTAAATGTCCATGACGGCAAGAAGTACAAAATGGTGGACTGCACCAAGGAAGAGAATCCGGACCACAACGTGGTCTTTCCTTCGCAATTCTCACGTCTCCTAATCCAATACCAAGAGCATCCCGAAGCCAAGAGCCTTGCGCCCGATGGCACACCATGCAGGAGCGACACGAAAGGACTGCTCAAGCGTGCTCATATTGTTGCGGGAGAGCTTCGCTATATAGGAAAAGAGACCGATCGCAAATGGGAAGAAGGCGACGATGTCAGTGTCTTAGAGTTCAAGGCAACCGAGTACGGAAGATCGAAGATGGTATTCGCGAGTGAAGAAGTCAAGAAAGATATTAAGAACATCGGTATCAACAAATGCGCTCGCGAGAGCGGATTTGATCGCAAGAACTTCATTCGAAAATTAGTTCGGGATATGCCTGTGAAACGTAATTCCTATGCCGAATTTGAGCGCTGGCTGAAGAGCTACAAGTTAGAAATGGGCGTCAAATCCTGACCGGAAGTCGGGTTGGGTGGCTGCCCAGAAGCCCGGCCCGATTACGGTAGGGGCTAGCCTTACGCGCCGTCACTAGTCTCTAGTTTAAGTGTGCTCTGGCGCTGACCTTTGTGTTTGGCAAGCCCGCGTGAAGCGAGCGCTGCGGACACGTATGCACCGGCTAACGCGCCTAATCCTTTCCAGATGTTCGTCCACGTCATTTCGCCGTCGAACAGCTTCGAAAGATGGCCATAGCTGAGGTATACGTGCAACGCTGCGATGGTCAGCGCTGTGATCGGGTGCAGCACGAAGCCGGGCAAGGGCAGCGCGTGACGCAACGTCATTTGAATAGCTCCACCGTGGCGAACGGTTCTGACGATCCCGGCCGAAAGCGGTTGAGCGTGAACTTCGTTGGCTGTCCGGGCGTCACGTCCACGAGAAGATAGTTGTATTCCTCGATCGGGCTTGCGCCTTTCCAATACTGATCTGGCGGGTAGTCGTCAGGAACCTTGATATGGGTCCTTCCGGGAAGGATCGGGTCCTGTTCCGCGCCGCCGCCCCCCAGCAGCAAGTACTTTACTCCGTCCACTTGGTAAAGCTCTGTGGTGTGCACGTGTCCGTTGAAGACCACGATGTCGAGGTCTTTGGCGTACGCGGCAATGGCTTTGTGGGGGTTCTGATCGGCGGGGATAGCCCCCATTCCCGAGCGAGCGAACACCGGGCTGTGAAACGAGATGAATACTTTCTTCGTGCCCTGCGCCTTGGCCTCGTCTAGCCATTTCTGTAACTGCTCGATCTGTGCTTCGTAGGGTGGCCGAGTCGAGCCCCAGCCTGTTGGATCGCGATAGTCGTAAGCGCCAGTCCACAGGAAGAGGAACCGCACGCCCTGGTAATCGAACTTATAGATAAGCTGCTTGTCCGAGACCCCGAATTTCTTGAGATACGGGAAGGCAGTCAGCAGACCTTCGACATCAGAGTCAGCCCACACTTCGTGGTTGCCGACTGCGGGAAATACGCGCCCGGGCAGTCCAGCCTTCTCCATCTCGCGGTCCGGTTTGGGAAGTTGCTTCAGAACGTCGTCGTTTACCAGCTTCCAGTATGGATTGTCGGAGGGCTTGCCGCCTTGCTTGCCCCACCAGACCAGGTCCCCAGTGTTAACAATGAACTGGGCACGTCCGCTCCTTATGTTCGCGACTACTTCTTTAGCAACCCAGTCGCCGCCTTCCAACCGGAACATAGTGCGGCTCACTCCGGGTAGTAGTTTGACGTCCTCAACCGAAGCCTCGGTGACCCAGCCCTTATCGAACTTCAGGGTGGTTACTTCGCTAGCGGTATCGAACGGCATGACCATCTCTACCAGTTCCTTGGTTGAGGGGTCATAGATCAGCTTGACATCCTTTTCGACGACCTCGGGAGCTACCTTCGCGGGCAGCACCAGCTCAAACATGTCCACCATGAGCTGGCGGGCTTGCGGCTCTTGGTCTTGCTTGTACGGGAGATACATCATCGAGCGTGAGTCGCCGTACACGGCAAACGAAAACGACGATGGGCTTGATGCCCTCTGTGCGTGAACGTTTCCCACCAACACTGCGAAAGCGATGGCGGCGATACCGGGAACGGACATGAAGCGATTCAGAGTTAGTTTCATATGCTCTTCTTTCTTGTATGACTGGCCTAAACCCTAATATTTAGGAGTTTTTTCGAGCGGCCCTCCGAGCCGCCCGGTAGGCTAAAGGCGTGTCTACTGGCCTTCGTGAGCCTTCATCAACTCGGTGATTTTGGCCTTGATGGCAGATAGGTTAAAGGTAGCTGGATCCTGCATCGGCGGATAATCTACGGCTGTCAGCGCCATTTTGCCCACGTATTCCTGGACAAGGACAAAACGCCAGAACTCGCGTGCGTAGAAGTCGTTCATGTAGCCGCCGCCCAGTTCGTTTAGATTCTCGCCGCGGATAGACGGCGTCCGCTCGAACGGATCTTGCCGTATGTTCACGATTGTGGGCATGTCGGTAGTGACCTTTTCTCCCGGCCAGCCGAACGGCTGCTGGAAGAACTGGAACTTGAAGTCATCGATGCGAATCGCACCGAGATGAGGACCACCGAAGTAGAACAGTTCATGGCGAGCCGACGGGCCTGTTCCGGTAATCAAAGCCGTCTGGTCGTAGCCATCCAGATGGTTCTTGTAGGTGCGATCCCCCAGTTTCACGCCTTTCAATAGTTGATTGGTTATGTCCGGGTTTCCGGCCGCGTGTGCAAGAGTGGGCAGCCAGTCGAGGCCGGACATGATGCCGTTCTCAACCGATCCCGGTTTCACGTGTCCCGGCCAGCGGATGATGGCGGGTACACGGAATCCACCTTCGAAGACCGTGCCTTTGGTGGCCCGGAAGGGTGTCATGCCGCCGTCCGGCCAAGTGAACACTTCAGCACCGTTGTCGGTGGTGAAGATAACGATCGTGTTTTCAGCTTCGCCGATTTCGTCGAGATGCTGCAGGATTTCCCCGATACAGTCATCCATCTGGGACATGCCAGCTTCTTCCAGGTTGTAGTTGCTGGTAGCGTTCATCATCGCCTGATACTTGGGAGGGATGTAGCTGAAGACGTGCATGCGGGTGGTGTTGTGCCAGATGAAGAATGGCTTGCCATCCTTCTTGGCCTTGTCCATGAAGGCGTCGGTGTTTTTAACCAGCACCTCGTCAAAGGTTTCCATGTCGTACTTGGCAGGACGGCCCTTTTGCCAATTCTGCATGTCCGTCATGTTTGGAAATGGCGGCAAGGGACCGTCGTCCATAATCTTCTGTTTTCCGATCGCACCCCATCGCGGCTGAACCGTCGGGTCATCCGTGTCTGTGGCCCAGCAGTGGGTCAGATCGCGCGGTCCGGTTTTGTCGATCCAATCCTGGGGATAATCGAACCAGTACGGGTCGGACATGGCGTCGAGGTGATAGAGGTAACCGAAGAACTCGTCAAAGCCGTGCACGCACGGTAGAAATTTGTTCAGGTCACCGAGGTGGTTCTTTCCGAATTGGCCGGTTTCATATCCCTGAGCCTTGAGGACCGTGGCGAGAGTGACGGCCTGAGCCGGCATCCCTACATCAGCTCCAGCCTGGCCGACGGTCGTCAAACCCGTACGGATGGGTAGCTCGCCGGTGATGAAGTTGGCGCGCCCAGCCGTGCAGCTTGCCTCAGCATAGTAATCGGTGAAGCGCATACCCTGCGCGGCGAGCTTATCGAGGTTTGGCGTCTTTCCAGACATTATTCCCTGGTGATAAGCGCCAACGTTGAACCAACCGACGTCGTCCCCCATGATTACGAGGATGTTGGGTTTCTTTTCCTGCGCTGAGGCAGGCGGCGCCGCCGCGAGCCCTAAAGCAACAAGAAGTGTCGCAACAACCATAGCAATTCTTTCGCTGCGCTTCATAAAAGTCCTCCTCTTCCTTTTTACTTCTTCTCGCCTATCGGAATAACGACAGTGCTACGTCTTAGCTGAGCCGCAAACCTCGCAGTTGGCTCGGCTAGACTGCCCTTCGCGCCCGCGGGGGTACAACTAGCAAAAGTCACAGTATTGTGTTTGCCACGAATTGTGCCTTCGAATGGTTGGACTTCGCTAGGCGGTAGCCAAATTGAGGAAGCAGTTTCGCGCCCGGAACGCCACGGCAGACTTAGGAGATACTTGAGTTGACGGGAACTGGGTCGAAAGTCCGCCTGCTACCACGCAACCCAAAATCAAGTAAAGCTCGGCTTTTCATGAGGTTTTGCGGGCCGCAGGCCCCAGGGGACTGGCAAGAACGCCAGATAATTCACACGAGAGCGAAGCAATATTTGGAGCACTCTGGGAAACCCAACTTCCGTCGTGATCGCACCGGAAGGGGGAGGGAGCATTTTGCCGTCGCTATACATAAGCCCGTCAAACGATTAGATTAGGGAGTTAGTGTACAGAGACGGCAAAATGCTCCCTCCCCCGGAACGCGAGACTAAGGGCAGGGACAGGCGATGGATTATGGTCAACGAATATTACGCAGCAAAGAAGATCCTCAGTGGCCGCGTAGGTAGATCACAGAATAAATTGAGAACAAAATGGCAATGATTGCAACGAGACCATTGATCGCCTGGACCATTGTGGTATTTGCTTCAAGCCAGTCACGGGTCTTCTGAAACTTGTGGCCCTTGGCGGTGCCAGTGATTCGCTTACCATCTTTGTTGTATGGGCGAGCTCCTGGTCCCACTTCTAGGACATACAGTGAACAAAAACGTTCGCCACGCTTGAAGGCAAGCTCCTTCTTGCCGAGATTGAATATGGTTATTAGCAAGTGGCCATGGTATCCCGGATCTACTTTTGAGCATGTATTCGAGATTCCCTTCTGGAGCAAAGGTCATTGTTTACCGCGTTGGCGCTACCGCGAACAGGTGCGTATGACGCCGGCCGATAGTCAAGAGTTTGCAATCGAGATACTCGAAGGGTAATTAAGCTGGACAAATCCCGCCACTTCGTTCAGGTTACCTGCGAGAGCAGACGATGGCGTGGCCGAAGTCTTTCCATCCGGTTGCCGTAATCGCAGAACTGAAACGCAAGATCGCGGCCCTGCAGGAGCAGTGGCGAGGAACACGTCGCGAGAATGAGCGGCTGCGGCAAGAAAATGAACAGTTGCGGCAGCGGGAAAAGCAACTGGAGCAAGAGCGGGAACGGCTGCGCCAGGAACGGGAACGGCTGCGAGAGGAGAACGAGAGGCTGAAGCGGCAGCTGGAGGAAGCCCAGCGGGCTACTAAGCGGCAAGCCGCACCGTTTTCCCGCGGCCCACGGAAACCGAACCCGAAACCATCGGGGGCGCAAGTCTGGCACCGCCTACGGCCAACGTCACCGCAAAGCCATTCCCGAGCAGGTCGATGAAGTAATCGCCGTGCCTGCAACTGACACTTTTCGCCCGTAAATGAATCCTCGCAGCATCCCTTCCGCAGCGGTTCAAATAACTATAACATACATACCAGTTGGTATTATGGATGCAACCGTCACTGTTCACTACGGAAACTCATAGCGCGATCAAGGTACTCCTACTGATACCCACATAAATCGACGCATGACGCGCTGTCATTAGTTGGAGAAATCCGCCGTGTCGTCCCCTCTTTTTGTTGGCGTTGTACCCGAATTCAACAAGCTCACGTCATCTGCCTGATTTGTTCCCGGCATATGGACATCGGCGTGCACGATCTGGCCCTGAATTAAGAGGCTGCGGCCCCTGGGATGGGACCGAGCCGAGGGCACGCAGCGTGAGTCGCCACTCATCTCGGCACGGATACTTTGCTCGGACAAACAAGGAGAAGACATGAGCGCACTAAGACAGTTGCGGAATTTCTGGATACCGTGGGTCACAACGATTGTTCTGGCTTGCTTCAGCAATGCAGGCGCACAAGCCAGCTACAAAGTTACCGATTTAGGCACTGAGGGGAAGGTTAATCTGGGTTGTGCCATGTCCCTCAATAATGAAGGCTGGACCGAGATCATGGCTCAGAACCTGGTAGCGGGGCAGCAGGATAACATATTCGGGAAACTGCTGAGCGGGCGCGCACTGATAGACATCGACGGATTCAAGCTCGACCTCGGCTCGCTCGGAGGACCGAACACTTCGATGAACTGGGGCCAGATCAACGACTTCGGGCAGGTGGTAGGTTTTTCCGAAACGAATGTCCTAGACCCGAACGGCGATGACGTTTGCGGCTTCGGCACACACCTTGAATGTCAACCGTTTCTTTGGCAATTCTTCCACATGAGAGCTCTCCCGCTGCTCGGCGGAAATAACGGGGAGGCGAGCGCGATCAATAACCGGGGACAAATCGCAGGATTTGCGGAAACCGCTACCGTGGATTCGGGATGCCCGCCCAATCTGATTAGAACGCCGGTGTTGTGGGAACCCGGCAAAACCCACCCTGTTCCTCTTCCTACATTGGTTGGCGATCCGGACGGGGTCGCATTCGGGATCAACGATCAAGGCCAAGCCGTGGGCGACTCGGGAAACTGCAGCGGAGCGATTGTTCACGCCGTATCGTGGGAAAACTTCACTGCCTCCCAACTTCCTGACTTCGGAACTGGCTCTATCGCCCAATTCGTTAACGGCCAGGGCCAAATTGCTGGGCTAGTCGGCAGCGCTGACGGCACAACCCAATTTGGTGCCCTTTGGCAGAATGGCACACTCACCAACCTTGGCCTTCTGCCGGGAGATTTTGGCGGCCTAGCCAGCGGCATCAACAACCAGGGCCAAATCGTAGGAAGCAACTTCGACTCCAAGTTCAACTGGTCCCATGGCTTCATCTGGCAGGACGGCGTGATGACCGACCTCAACACATTGTTTCCCGCCAGTGCCAACCTCTTCGTAACCATGGCTAACGAGATCAACGATCGCGGACAAATCTCGGGCATGGCAATCGTACGCAGCGGGCCGGATAAGGGCAACATCCACGCCTTTCTGGCAACCCCTGCACACCAAAGCATGGGCAGGTCGGTTGCAGATGTCGCACCTACACGCCCGCAATCCAATTTGCCCGCGAATGTTGGCGAACAGCATTCGCAGAGATTCGGACTCGTCCACTTCGGTCGATAGCCGCGACCAACAACGCTTCCATTTGAACCCTTGACTCTGGAGCGCGCTCCAGATTATTCGCGAGTTCTAGGATTGTTGGAATTCCTTGCCAAGGGAGGGCACTCTTGCCCTCCCTGTTTTCTTATAGGCTCAGAAACGCACCACGAGCCACTGAGCGTGTGTGCTGATGGGCCACAAGCACAGTTTCTTTAATTATGGATGTTCCCGCCCGGTTTCTGTGGGAGAACGGCGTCATGTATGACCTGAACAAACTGATTCCCCCGGGCAGAATGTGAAAACGCTCGGGTGAAAACGCTCGGCTCGACACCTCCCCGCCTGAAGAGGCATACTGGCTAGTATGTCCGCTGTTAGAAAACGATCGCGACGCAGCCAAGCGACGTCGCGGAATTCAGAGCGCACACGCGGGCTCCTTTTGCAGGCGGCCTTCCAGGAGATGCACCGCTCAGGATTTCGAAGCGCTGACCTGGATGCCATTCTGGCCAAAGCGGGCGTGACTAAGGGGCGCGTTGTATTACTACTTCGATAACAAGGAAGCCCTCGGCTATGCGGTGGTGGACGAAGTCATGGCAAGTGACCTTCACCAGAAGTGGGTGCAGCCTTTACGGAACGCCAAGAACCCGATCGACGTTCTGATCCGCATCGTTCAGTCCGAATCGCTGAAAAGAGCAGACGTTCAGCGTAGCTGCCCCTTACTTAACTTGTCTCAAGAGATGTCAGGTCTTGATGAAGGGTTCCGCAGAAGGACGGCAAAACTTTTCAGGGACTGGCACGATGCAATCGAGGAGGCACTGCGTGAAGGGCAGAGACATGGGATGGTAAGGAGCGATGTAAACGCGAATGAAACGGCTACTTTCCTGATCGCGGCATACGAGGGTTACATCGTGTGGCTGGCGAATTGTTATTTCGCCCATAATTCATTGGAATTTCCCGTCCTGCTAGGATTCTGTGATGCGCGATCTGGTCGTCCTTTTCATCCATTTCATCGCTACCCTGGCTCGCTTGCTCAGACCTGGCGGTGCCCGTTCCATCGTTGCCGAGTCGCTTCTGCTCAAGCATCAACTCCTGATCCTGAATCGCTCCCGGCAACGAGCGCCGAATCTGTCCGCGTCGGACCGGATCCTTGCCGGCTGGCTGGCGCTCTGGCTGCGGCCCACTCGCCTGCTCCGGTCTGCCATTGTGCTGAAGCCCTCCACCCTGCTAGGCCTTCACCAAGCCATGTGCAAGCAAAAATACCGCATGCTGTTCTCCCCCAATCACCATCGCAAGCCCGGCCCGAAGGGACCGAGTGCAGAACTCGTCCATGCGGTCGTCGAAATGAAGCAACGCAATCCCCGCTGGGGTTGTCCGCGAATCGCTGAACCGATCACCTTGGCCTTCAACCTTGCAATCGACAAAGACGTGGTTCGCAGGATTCTCGCCCATCACCACTGGCCGGGACAGAGCCCGGGCGGGCCTTCCTGGCTGACTTTCCTCGGCCACATGAAAGAAAGTCTCTGGAGTATGGATCTGTTCCGCTGTGAGTCGGTAACCTTGCGCACCCACCGGGTCCTGGTGGTTATGGATCAATACACGCGACGGATCATTGGTTTCGGCGTCCATGCCGGCACGGTCGATGGGGTCGCACTCGGTCGCATGTTTAACCGCGCCATTCGAGGTCAACCCTGGTTGCCAAAGTACCTCAGCTCCGACCATGATCCTCTCTATAAGTTCCACCCATGGCAAGCCAATCTGCGGATCCTGGAGGTGACAGAAATCAAGACCGTCCCCTACGTTCCCCTGTCTCATCCCTTCGTGGAAAGGCTCATTGGCACCATTCGACGCGAATATTTGGATCACATGTTGTTCTGGACGAGCGCAGATCTCGAGAATAAACTGCTCGATTTCAGGACCTACTTCAACCACCATCGCACCCATCACTCACGGCAAGGGCGAACGCCGGATATGCCAGTGTCACCACCCGTCGCCAATCTGCGCGCGTTTCGCTGGCAGCCACACTGTCGAGGTCTATACCAGACACCCATGGCCGCTTGAGTTTTCAAAGATGTGCGCTTCCTGTGATATGCAGGTCTCCGTGGGCAAAAACTCGGAATGAAATCATTCGCGTTGGAGTTCTTCAGTTCTTCATCGCAGCGCGTTTCGTGAATCTAGCCGTTTCACTGCCTCAGTATCAATTCGCCAGCCACACGCTGGCCAGGGCACCTTCCCCGATCAAAACGACCCATCGGGGGGATCACGGGATACTACATTGACGGGAGCGGTGTGTATCACGGTTACCTGCGGAGCAAGTAGAACGAATCGCAACGAACACTATGCCGCCCGATGTCTGGGCGGTTTTTCTTTGCATTACGCTGAAGTGGTTACGCGGTAGCTTCTGATAACAGGCCATTACGCTCAAAACCCCTTCAAAGGTCGATGAGTCCATTACCTCCTCAGGGGCGCAAACCGCTCCCCGCACGCCAAACAAAGGTTCCGTCCCGCGTGGCAGTGTTCGGGACGCCCCGACACTTTCACAATTCCGAGACAGCCACCCACCTCAGCAAAGCAATCTACCACTGGTACATCGTCAAGCTCGCACTGGAATCTCCCGCGACTCACAACGCGCTGAACCCAAGAGGCGTATAATTCCTGCCGCCATGACAAGCATCGAAAGCGACGAGCAGGCCCTATTGCGCATTCTGTCTTCGCACCTCGAAATTACGGAGAAGCTTCTGGTCGATCACATTCAGCTTGCGATCCTGGTGCGTCAGCAGATGCCGCAGGTCGTTGACAACTTCCTAGAGCTTCCGAAACTGGAAGGGCTTCGCACTTCCACTTCTCAACTGCGTCAGCGAGTTCAGTCCATGCTTGATTAGAAATCGAGCGTTGCTCGGATTGCATTAGACACGCCCTTTGTCGGAACCAACTGCCCCAACTTCTTTAATTCGGGGATTCGCGGAGCGACATGGTTGTGACTGCAGCCCCAGGCGGCCGCGAGTTCATCGGCAGTAAATCCTCGTTGGCCTCTCCAGCGAGCGAAGCCGAGAATCCGCGCATATACCTCCTGCTTGCTCGGTGTGAGCTTGGCATGAGCAGCCTGCCGGGTGTCGAACAGCGGAAGTGATGTGCTGGACATGCCAGCATACTCGGGCAAGCGACCAAGAGGTGGGAAGAGGGAAAGGTAATTCCCCTATGGGGGAAAATGATTTCCCCGATGTAACTTTTTCTAGGGGAATTGAAATTCCCCTAGTCTACTGCCAGATGCAAGAGGCGGCTTAGATCCTCTGCTTCGACGACGACACCATCTATGCTGCTGTGATAACGCAAGGTGGCTGGCGACGTGTGAGCGCAAAGGGCGGAACGCAGCACACAAGAGGATGAGCTGGCGAGCAAACCTGCTCCAGCCGAACCACAGTTACTTCGTCAGGACTTTCGTAACCTAGCCCTCTGCTAAAGCTCAGAACTAACTTGTCCGACGGGGGTTTTTTCTCGCATGACAAACAAAATCACCAACCTGCTCTTAGTCCTGGCAGTCGGGGGTATGATGTTCGCCGGGTCCGCCGCTGCTCAAACCGCAACCAATTCCAACACTTCTGGCGCAGGCGCGGGCGTCGATGATCCCAACCATCCTCGCGTGAACCAGGTAAACCAACGTGAGCAGAATCAGCAGAACCGCATTGCGAATGGCATCAAGAACGACAAGCTGACGCCGGGGCAGGCCGCGAATCTGGAAAAGGGCCAACAGCGCCTGCAGAACAACGAGAAGAAAGATATGGCTGCTGACAACGGGCACCTCACCAAGAAAGACCAGCGCCAGCTCAATAAGGAAGCGAACCGCCAGAGCAAGAAGATTTACAAAGACAAGCACGAGTAAGGATCCACTGCATTTGACATCGTCTTCAGGACTAAGCCGCAGCCCACTGCGGCTTTGTTCTTCCCCTTGGGCCTTCTTCTTGCCACCAGAGGTTGCGAAGGAAATCACTCATGTTCGCACCTCCGTAGCATCGCCAATGGGTACCACATGTCCATTTGTAGTCCAGTTCAAGCGGGTGGTCGGGGGTTGCCTTGCTTGCTTCCTTCGTGTAAGCAGCATCTAGTTGTTGCACAAGCTCTTCGTAGAAATACTCCCGCAAGCTTGCGCCACCTTTGAGTTTCCCCAGCTCGTCAGCCTTTGCGAGTCGCTCCCTTAGTGCTAGACGGCGCGGCTGGTACGACCGTAGAGGAGTAGTGGCAATGAACGGCAAATTAACACCCAAGAAGCCCGAGCGATCAAAATGAAAGAAGCCTTCAGCGTCAACGCCGAGCAGGTCCAGTTAGTCGCATACTCGCCGGAGCGCTGCCTGGTGGTAGAGATGGTGCAGCAAGCGCTGCGGGATTTAAGCATACCGTCCTACAGCGGCCACGCTCGGCAGTGGCTAGGATCTCCGAGCGAGGGGCCTGGCAGTTTTCGCCGGTGTGCGACCGTATTGGGCTTCGATCCAGACCGCGCGCTGATAGCGCTGGGGATGCCGGAGTTGGTAAGAGAGCGAGGGCTGTGATGTCGAAGTCTTTGGACCAATTCGAATACGAGATGCAGCATCAGCGGTTCTTGAAGGCGCTGCGCGAGTGTATGGACGAGGTGAGCGAAGAGGAAACGCTCGATCTCGAGACCACTGGCTCATGGGTAAAGTTTCTTGTGGACCGCTTTCATGGCGAGTGTGAAGCTCATAAGATCCCCTATAAATTCCAGTTTATTGCTGTGGCTACGCTGGTCTTCTGGTTGATGACGACTTACGACGGTGCGCCGGTGGATCTCGATGTATAGGAAAAACAAAATCTCATTTCAACCGCGAAAGCGAGGACGAATGTCCTTTTAACTTATACCCAACTTGAGCGATTCTTTACCGCGAAAATAGCGAGAATCGAGGCCCCAGCCAGTGAAGACGCGGGGAAGACGATGGCGGGGAAAGTGCATCCGTTCCAACTCGTTGAGTGATGACTCAAGACTGCCGGGTGGACGTCGGCGACGACGCGTTTCGCCCATAACGGGACAGGAACAGTGCGGATGTGCTGTCCTTTGCCAACGAGCTCAGCAATGACGGAGTGCTCTTCGCGGACTTGGAAGTCTTCCGTTCTGAGTCCCACCAACTCAGCCCGACGCAGTCCGCATCCGATGAAGAGCGCCAGTATCGCGCGATCACGCTTGCCGCGCAGGTTAGATGACGGCGATTCCCGGAGCAGAGTTTTGGACTGGTCGATCGTCAGCCAATTCCCAATCCTCACTCCGAGACGTTTCGCCCCTTTCACACGACGGATCCCTGCCGCTAGGTCCGGACTCAAGAGTCCGCTATCGGAGGCTTCATAGGAAGAACCACAGTTCGGTTAAAGCTCAGACGTGGTTCGGAGCAATACCACGCGATAAATTCATCGATGGCATGACCGTATGATTCTTGCGAACTCACTGCGCCGGGCGAGTGAAGAACCGCGTTTCTCGACTGCTCCAGATCGGCTAGTCGAAGCATTGTTCTTGCTTTCGAGCGTTTCGATGTCTTCCGATGCGCCATACTGGCGGCCTCCTACACCGCGCGGTCAGTATGGTCGTTCAACTGGAGACGTTATGGTCTCGAAGCCCGTTTCGGGCCAACTTCCGTGTTGCCGATGACTCGGGTGTTAATCGCCGGCCAAACGTGCTGCTTGCGTCATGAGGTAATTCCGTTCCGGGATGCTCGTCGTGCGCGCAGCCGCAATTCGGTAGTGTTTGATGGCGGCTTCGTGATCGCCCATCTTTTCAAATAAGTGGGCGCGAACGGCGTCGAGACGATAGTGACCGGCAATACGCGCATCGCTGTCTAGAACCTTAAGCAGTTCGAGGCCTTTGGCGGGGCCGTGCACCATAGCGGCTGCGATTGCGTGATTGAGAGTGACCATGGGACTGGAGGCGACTCGTTTCAGCAACTCATACAGAGCCAAGATCTGTGGCCAGTCGGTGTCCTCTACTCTCTGAGCTTCGTCGTGAACGGCGGCAATCGCTGCCTGAAGCTGATACAAGCCCACTGATGCTTTCGACAGTGCGGCAGTGAGAAGCTCAATTCCTTCGGAGATCTGCGCGCGATCCCACAGAGCTCGATCTTGTTTATCTAAGGGAATCAACTCCTCATCCGGACCGGTTCGGGCTGCGCGCCGCGCGTCGGTTAACAGCATCAGCGCCAGAAGTCCGGCAACCTCGGCATTATCGGCGAGTAGCGTTTTGGTGTTGCGCGTCAGGCGGATCGCTTCACGCGCCAAGTCGAGTCGTTGCAGATGCGGCCCTATGCTGCTGGCATATCCCTCGCTGAAGATCAGATAGAGTACATGCAGAACTGCTCGCAGACGTTCAGTTCGCTCGTGCGGAGAAGGCAGATGGAACGGTACGCCCGAAGCTTTGATGGATTGCTTAGCGCGGCTGATCCTTTGCGCCATCGTGGCCTCAGGAACCAGAAAAGCATTCGCAATTTCAACCGTGGTTAAACCGCCAACCGCCCGCAACGTCAGCGCGATTGCCGAGGACGGAGTGAGGGCGGGATGGCAGCACATGAACAACAAAATCAGCGTGTCGTCAGGATCCATGTCGGCCTCGATCTCGAGGGTGGGCAAGCTTTCCGCTTCGGCGGCCACTGCCGTTTCTCTTTCGCGGCGGGCAATTTCGCTGCGCACATGGTCTGT
Source organism: uncultured Acidobacteriota bacterium (assembly GCA_963838905.1). Classification (GTDB taxonomy): domain Bacteria; phylum Acidobacteriota; class Terriglobia; order Terriglobales; family Acidobacteriaceae; genus JABDBE01. The sequence continues at coordinate 73,887 of CAWITE010000005.1, read as the reverse complement.
CATGCGGCGGCACGCCACCTGAATCAGCCAGCCGCGAGGGTTATCGGGAACGCCCTCCTGCGGCCATTGCGTGAAAGCGGCAATCATAGCCTCCTGCACGGCGTCTTCGGCCGAGGAGAAGTCGCGGAAGCGGCGAGCGACGGCGCCGACCACCTGCGGAGCGAGTTCACGCAGCAGATGCTCGATTGAAGGTTCCAAGGTTGAGCTCATGTCCATACCAGCGGGTCCGGGCCCGAAGACAGAAGCCTGCTTCTACTCTCTCCCCTGCGCATTCTCTTTCAGGCGAAACTTGACGATCTTTTTCACGAGTGCCACCGGAATCGGCTTGCCCATCGGGAACTGAATTGCGCCCTTCGACGTCTTATAGTTTCTTAGCTCCTGTTTGAAGGCTTCAATCGCGGAAGCCGTCGGATAGAGGCCAATGTGTTTCTTAAAGGCGGCATACCACACCAGCATTCCGTTCCATTTGAACGCAGGAATGCCGTAGCTGATCACTTCCTCGGCTTGCGGCGCGACCTGCCGGATGGTTCTTCGCAGGTCGGCCAAGAGCTTCCTCTCTGATTCAGGTGAAGCGGACAGATATTCATCCACGCTCTCGAATCTTTTCATCGGAGTTTTCCCTCGCTGTTCATCGCTGCTGTCTAGCCCTGCAGATCCGACGCGTTGCTCAGAACTCGCCGCACCTCGATGGGCATGTTTCCCGGCTTCCCCCCAGGGCCCGGCGCTTGTGAGGCTCGCGCGGCAACCTTATAAGCCTGTTCCTGGCTCTCCACATCGATGATCCAGTATCCGGCGAGAAACTCCTTCGATTCCGGAAATACGCCATCGGTGATTGGTTCTCCGTTTTTTCCGGCCTTGACGAGCTTGGCCTCGCTGGGCCATCCCAGGCCCTCGGTCGAAACGAATGCACCTGAATCTTTCAGTTCTTTGCTGAATGCGCGCATGAAACTCACATTCGCCTGAAGATCCTCCTTCGACCACCCCGCATATCCTTCGAAGTCGGACCTCTTGCCGTTCATCATCAAAATGTATTTCATTTTCTTCTCCTGTTGAGTTCGGCGCTCCTTCTCGCGCCACCGTCACCACCTTTATTTATCGGGATTTTGGCTTCATGGGTTGCGAACTGCCGCACCTCAATCGGCATGTTTACGGATGCTGCGGAAATCCGTCCCGCGATGGCATAAGCGCGCTCGGCGTTCGGAACGTCAACGATCCAGTAGCCCAACAGAAATTCCTTCGATTCGGGGAAAATACCGTCGGTGACTGGGACGCCGTTCTTCTCGCCGCGCACGACCTTGGCTTCCTTCGGTTCGACTAAGCCCTGTGTCGCGACAAATTCCCCGGACTCGGTGAGATCCTGGTTGATGTGCCGCAGAACCACCATATGCGCCTCGATATCCTGTTTCGACCAGGCGTGATACGCCTCAACGCCTGCCCTCGTGCCTGACATCAGCAAAATGTATTTCATGTCCTTTGCTCCTATGCTGTTCTCATCTTCCTTCTATCTATTTCGTGTGGGTGTGAAACATCCATCGGACGCCAAACTGGTCGTTGAGTGCCCCATACGTCCCAAAGAATTGCTGGCTCAGAGGATCTGTGACCTCGCCTCCCTCGGCGAGTTTTTCGAATAGGGACTTTAATTTCTGAAATGTCCCTCCGCTGAGACAGAGACAAACGGTGTTGCCGCGAACTCGCGTCCGGTCAGGCCGTAGCCAGTCCGATGCCGAGATATCTACGTTGCTGCCTCTTAAGCGGGCATTTAGGACCTTGTCGTGTTGAGATGCTGGCATTTGCTCCTTCGCGGGAGTGTCTTTCACTAGGGTCAGAATCAGCTCTTCTCCGAGGCAGGATCTGTAAAACTCCATGGCTTGCCGGCAATTGCCGTCGAATAGCAAATATGGTGTCAGAGTTGTCATCTTGTCTCCTTTCTGGTGATAGCGCCTGCGATCTGCGCTTTCATCCTGTAGTCGGAGCCGCCCCGCCATTCTCTACATCGTCCTCAGAAATATTTCATGCGCCAAAAGTCACCACCCGATGTCGATTTAGGAGCGCCAGAACCGACATACAAGTGGAGGCGGGAAAATGACGGCCGACGAAATGGTAGTGGACGTTAGCCAGGACTGGATACTGGCCTGCGATGTGCAACAGGGCTTTATGCAGGCGCCGGGTACGGCTAGCGATTCCTTGGACTATAGCGCCCACTGCCGACAGGTTCGGGCGCTCGGCGGCGATTGCTACAATTTCATACCGCTGAAGAATGACCGCCTGGCGCTCGTCGTTGGGGATTCGTCGGGCAAAGGTCTGGCCGCGGCGCTCATGATCGCCAATGTGCAGTCCTCTGTTCGGACGGCGGCATTGTTCACGGGATATGACTTGGCCGCGGCGCTCAAGGTGGTGAATCATCAAGCGTACGCTTCGTCGTCCGAGGACCGATATGCAACCTTATTCTACGGAGTATTCAACGGGTCGACTCGCACTCTGCGCTATGTAAATGCCGGACATAATCCGCCGGTCGTCATTCGGCGAGATGGTTCAATGCATTGGCTAGAAACGGGTGGCGCGCCAGTTGGACTGTTCGCAGATTCGGAGTATGGGGAGGGCATCTTAAAGCTCGAAACCGGTGATTTGCTGATCGCCTTCACTGACGGACTCATCGAAGCGACAAATCAGGACGGAGAGGAATGGGGAGTTCAGGGCTTATTGAAAGCAGTCGTTTACGGAGCGCAACGCTCCCAGAACGCCGGCGATTCTCGTCAACTTGATCTTCCATTCTATCGATGAATTCCCTCAAAGACACCAAACCGACGATGCAACGTTGGCAGTTGTACGGGTAATCTAATCTAGAGATTGGGTTGCGGGTATTCTGAAGAATTGGAATGAAGTCGCATGACTGCTTGACTCGATTATCAGTCATGCGAAGTAAGCTGGCGTGCCGTGAAGGAAAAGCGTTTTTGAGACTTGCTCGCGCTGACGATTTTGAGGACCATTGGCGGCCGAATAACGGGCAATCCAGAAGTTATGCCCAGGACGGAAATCTCAGCGACGCTGGCCCGAAGTCGGCTTCTCGGAAATGATCCCAGCAGATGGCAACCGACTACCGGAACGAATGCGAACGACGACTTGCATCAGCAGGCAAAAATATCCGCCCACATAAGGCAATGCACGCACTCAGCAGCCTGCGCCTCCACTGGCCAGAATATTTGATGGAAGCGGGGGAAATGACCTTATATATGTTCTTTACCTGCTTGTTCGCAACCATGTTACAGCATCCGGCATCGCCAGTCCGGCAGTTTATCGCCAGCGCCATCTTGCGCCGCGCCCTCATGGGTTTAGCCGTGGGTGCAACGGTCGTCGCGATTGTTCTGACCCCCTGGGGCAAACAATCCGGAGGGCACTTCAATCCTGCAGTAACGTTTGCTTTTTACCGGCTGAGGAAAGTGACGTTCTGGGATGCGCTGTTTTATTACGCCTCACAATTTACTGGCGCAATTATCGGTGTCGCGATCACCACGTATGTGTTGCGTGGTGTGCCACGGCGTGAAGCGGTAGGGTACGCAGTGACAGCGCCCGGTGTGTATGGAGATGCAGCAGCGTTCGTAGCTGAATTGACAATCTCGTTCATTTTGATGACCACCATCTTGCTCGCCTCGAACCGCGCCACACCGTCCCGCTACACAGCTTATTTCGTCGGCGCGCTATATGCTATGTTCATAACGTTCGAAACACCACTCTCTGGGATGAGCATGAATCCCGCACGGACATTTGGCTCCGCATTCCACGCGAGTTACTGGCACGCACTCTGGATCTATTTCGTTGCGCCCAGGTTGGGTATGTTGGTTGCCGGTGAGGTTTTTCTTCGGATCCGTGGAGGCGTCCCTCCGTACTGCGCAAAGCTGCATCACGCCAATGACAAGCGCTGCATATTCTGCCATGAAGATCGAACAGCTTCTCGTCCTGGATTCGTGGGTTAAAGGAGATAAAATGAAGAGGTAGAAATCGTGTAGACGATTACCCGCGAGGGCAATTCACAGCGAGGTTCGCGAATACGGCGAATCGGATCAAGAACAATGGTGAATTGTGAGCAGACTGTCTGAGAAAGTGGCAATAGTAACCGGCGCGTCCAAGGGAATAGGCGCAGGGATTGCAACCGCCTTGGCATCTGAGGGCGCGCGTGCGGCCGTGAACTATTCTTACGACCGCGAAGGCGCCGAACGCGTCGCTCGGGCGATCGCCGACAACGGGGGCGAGGCGATCGCGGTCGGGGCCGACGTGTCCAGGGCCGCAGATGTCACGCGGTTATTCAAAGAAGTGGTTTCTGCCTTCGGAAGACTGGACGTTTTGGTCAACAACGCCGGGGTATTCCGCTTCGGCGCCTTCTCGGAGATCCCCAAAGAGAGCTTTCATCTTCACTACAACATCAACGTTCTCGGAACGATTCTCACCGTGCAGGAGGCGATCAAGCGGTTCGGGGCCAGACGGCGGGAGCATCATCAACCTCAGCTCTATCGTCGGCTCGCATCCGGTGGCAGGAGCCCTGCTGTACGCTTCCACGAAAGGCGCCATCGAAACGCTGACCAGGGGATTGGCGCTCGAACTGGCGCCGCGCAAGATACGCCTCAACGCCATCGCTCCCGGTCATACAGAAACCGAAGGCAATGTAGCCGCAGGGACCTTTGAGGGTGGTGCCGGCGCCGTTCTGGCTGGGAAGACGCCGCTCGGCCGGCTCGGTGGCGTCACGGATATCGCCCCGCTGGCGGTGTTCCTAGCGTCAGACGAATCCGCCTGGATCACCGGAGAGGTCATTCGTCCGCAGGCGGTCTCGTTGTGGCCACCTGAGCGCAATGTGCTGACCTCGCAATAAACAACGCAGTCAGGGCAACACAGAGAGGAGAATCCTATGCAACTTCAAAGTGACTACTTCACTGCTTATCACAACCTAAAGCTGACACGAGACGCCAACGGTGTGCTGGTTGCTGAGTTCCACAGCAATGACGGGCCGTTCATTATGAGCGCGCAAGCTCACACGGAGTTTGTCGACGCCTTCTACCGCATTGCGCAAGACCGGGCCAACAAGATCGTGATCCTGACGGGCGCAGGCGGGGAGTTCATTACTGATGTCGATTGGTCATCTTTTGGCAACGTTGCCGATCCCGGCGTTTGGAGCCAGGTTCACGACGAAGGTGTTCAGGTGTTGGAAAATATCGCCAACATACGCGTGCCGGTCATTGCGGCTGTCGAAGGACGCGCCCATGTGCACTCCGACTACGCGCTGCTTGCCAGCGTAATTGTGGCAGCCGAGGGCGCGACTTTCCAGGATGTGGCGCATTTCTCGGCGGGCGTTGCGCCCGGTGACGGCATCTTTACGACATGGAGTTACCGCGCTGGAGCGGGACGAACGGAGGCGTTCCTGCTCAACCCACAGCCGCTCACGGCGAAAACCGCGCATCAATGGGGAGTGATTGCAGAGGTTGTGCCGAACGGTAAGGCGCTCAGTCGGGCGCGGGAACTGGCCGCGCTGTACTTGAAGGCTCCGGAAGTGACTCGCCGCAATACGCGCGTACATTTCATTCAACCGTTGAAAGAGCGCATTGTTCGAGAAGTCGGCTATGGACTGTCGCTCGAGGGAGCGTCAGCGGCAGACCTGGTGAAATCAATGACAGCACAGAATGAACCCGTTGCTCAGAAAGGAAAAGTCGCATGAAGCGCACCGAAAGCACCTCATCCACTCAGGTACTTAAGAAGACGCAGCCGGAAGAATTTGATCTGGTGATTCTCGGTGGCGGGACGGGATCGACCGTTGCTGCGTGGACGTTTGCTGGCGAAGGAAAGCGAGTCGCAGTAATCGAGCGCAAATACATCGGCGGATCGTGCCCGAACATCGCGTGTTTGCCCAGCAAGAACATCATTCACACCGCGAAAGTCGCATCATACTTTCGGCGGAGTGAGGAGTTCGGCATCGCTTGCGATGGCTTCACGATCAATATGCCCGGCGTCCGTGACCGCAAGCGCAAGATGGTGTCAGGCCTGAACGCAATGTATCTGGACAATTACAGGAAAACGGGAGCGGAGTTCATTTGCGGAACCGGCAGGTTCATAGCTCTGAGAACAGTGGAAGTCACCCTTGCCGATGGGACGACACGTCAACTGCGGGGCGCGAATGTGATCGTTAGTACGGGCACACGTGCCGCGCTGGACGCGATTCCTGGTCTTGCGGAAGCACAACCGCTCACGCACATCGAGGCTCTTGAACTCGATGAAATTCCCGAACACTTGCTTGTTGTCGGTGGGGGCTACGTCGGAGTGGAGATGTCCCAGGCGATGCGCCGCTTCGGCAGCAAGGTGACGATGATCGATCGCAGCGGGCGGCTGATGTCCAGAGAAGACCCGGACGTATGCGACGCTCTGCGCAGCCTGCTCGCAGATGAAGGCATCGACATTCTCCTGAATGCACGAATCAAGCAAGTGTCGGGCAAATCTGGCGACTTGGTAAGTGTCGTCGTCGAGCAGAATGGAATTGAGAAAGTCCTAAAGGGTAGTCATGTATTGGTCGCCACAGGCCGCAATCCGAACACCGAAGAACTTGGCCTGGAACTGACCGGAGTTGAGCTCACCGACCGGGGATACATCAAGGTCAACGAGCGGCTCCAGACTACCGCGCCCGGCGTCTGGGCGATCGGCGAAGTCGCAGGTAGCCCACAATTCACGCACATCAGCATCGACGATTTCCGCGTAGTCCATTCCAATTTAACCGGAGGCAACCGTGTGACCACGGGCAGGCAAGTCCCCTATTGTCTGTTTACCGACCCCGAACTTGCTCGTATCGGCCTGAGTGAAACAGAAGCGGAGGCTCACGGGATAGCGTATCGCTTATTTAAAGTCCCAATGGAAACCAACCTGCGTGCACACACGCTTTCGGAGACCCGCGGGTTTGTGAAGGCCCTCGTGGAGGCTGATAGCGATCGCATCCTCGGGTTCACAGCGTTCGGTGTCGGTGCGGGGGAGACCCTCGCCGCCGTCCAGATTGCGATGATCGCCGGGCTGCCCTACACCGCGCTGCGCGATGCGGTCCTGACTCACCCAACACTGGTCGAAGGTCTCATATCTCTGTTCTCATCCGCGGCGTCAGCGCACAAGGTTGTCGAGACAAGAGGAGCTCAGATCTCCGCCGCTTGAGGTGAGAACCCAGCCACCAGAGCGCCACAGAAACCGAGTTCTTTAACGCAACGTGTCAATTCCTGAGCCGCAGCCTGAGGGTCCTGCATCGGTAATGCCGCGAAACCTTTCAGCCGTTTCGGATATTTTGCAGTGTGCTCTGCCAAATAGTCGTTCCATCGCCGCGAAGTGGCGATCGCTTCGGAAGTGTTGGGAATGGCTTGGATCCCAGGTCCAACGTGCGAGAGGATGCAGGGATGGAACTTGACGCTGATCGTGCAATTTGCGCCGGGTCCGAGGCTGCTGGGGCAGTTGTTTGTTTGCTGGAATGGGCTGGTCACGTTAATGCGGTTGATCTTCAGGACGCCAGTGGGTTTGGGCGCAGCGCACACAGAATCCTCGCGCCTCCGGATCGCCGGCCTTGGCGCTCCCAGCGCCAACATGCCTAGCGTGGGGTCTCGTAAGCGATTCTGCCTGCCTCAAAGTGACTTGGACGGGCGAGTGGTCTTTGCCGGGACGTTCCCGCGCACCGACCTAATCAGGAAGAACATCTGAACCCGGATTGCTGGTAGCAACCTTCTGTCGGTGCTGACGAGCGTGCGCTCTGCGGTAGTCGTCTGCAGTTGTCCGGTAACATTCCAATGTAATTTGTCCCTGGGTTAAGGATTTCGCACTAAGCTGAAGTCGAGCGGACTGCGACCAGGGTACTGTACTCGCCGAAGACGCTACTTGCATTAGAGCCTGATCACAACTCCGATCTCTTGTGACGCGAAGGTTTTCGATGCCCGGGTAATTCGGACCATAGTCCGAAAGCCTCTGCTGATAAGCAAGAAATTCATAAACCAGCTTTATGAGGCGTGACTGATGCCGCGTGAGCCGCTGTTCTGCTATGAATACCTCATAGTTCGAAAAATACGAAGACATTGGGAGGACCAACGCTGGAACCATAAAATTCACACTGAGCTCTCTTGTGTCGGGAAGCTCCTTTGTGTCGGCAAGAGTTCCCTCGTGGTTGGGGATTATCTCACCTGGTAGCAGCCCACCTGGTAGTCCGCTGGCCAGCGTAGTCGGGCCCCCGCTTCTAGAGCGGTCACCGGCGCGATAGATCGCAGTAGGAAGGGGTGCGACTTGCATGCCCGAAGCGAGCAGTGAGCTTGCGCGCTGATTGCCAGGATGGCCGAGATCGTTAATGGAGGGTGGAGGAGGCACGACAGGAACGGCTATGCCGTCCGAAGTGCCGCTCGCGTAGCTACCTGCACTTTGAAGCGGAGGAGCAGGCGGCACAGCTTGATCGGCAACGGCTGATAATGAGCTCGGTCGCTGACCGCCAGGATTTCCGAGACTCCGAACAGAGGGCGGAGGTGGCCCGACAGAAACAGGACCGCCCTGGGGACTGCTCCTTAGATGGCTGCTTGTACTTTGCAGCAACGGAGCAGGTGGCACAACTGGCATCTCATCCGGTAGCGAGCTCGTGCGATGCCCGGTATTTCCGAGACCTCTAACAGACGGTGGTGGCGGCACAACCGAGGTTGATGCGATTAGAGTCCGCTCCGCAGGAAACAAAACCTGCTGATGGAGGGGCATCTCGAGCGCTGGCGCAACGACCTGCAAGTGACCAATGCTGATGCTAGCGATCTGGCGAATTGACTGATCCACAGACGGCGCAGGCTCAATGACAACTGGCGTCGCAGGCGTGAGATGTCGTGAAGGCGACACCTCCGAGATATCCGGTGGAGGCGCGATAGCCGACGCACTCACGGTAGGCATATTCCGTTGACTTCGCATCGCCGCCGTAAATGGAACCGCAGGTATGGCTGAATTCCAGGCTATAATGCGCGCTAATCGCAGTTCCTCATTCAGCTTGATGCTCGGTGAGGTGACCGATGCCGGCGTGCGGCTGCCCGATTCCCGCGACACGGAGACCGGCTGCTTGACCAATGCAGGTCGTTGTGTCCGCCGCGATTGCGATGGCCCGGTGAGCCTCTTAAATGAGGGGAGATAATCAGAGGGTGAGTAGTAAATAACATCTGACTTATTGAATCTTAATTGGCTGTGGCGCAGTTGCGGCTGCGAAAATCCGAACTCAAGAAGACCGCCGAGCGCTACGACCATGATCACGTGCAGCAGCATCGATTGAACAAACCGTTGCCAAGGCAATTGCGAGGGCACAAAAACATCCGGCCAAAACCGTGCCGGCAGTGAAGTCAGCTTTAGCGGTGGGGTCTGCGGCGGATGCAGAGTGTCGATCAGGTTGCTAAAGAAAACTCGGTATGCCGGTTCCAGTTTGAGTAGAAGATTCGGTGTCGGCATGGCCTTAAACGAAGACCGGATTTCGACTATGGTTTCCGCCAGGTTCTCGAGGACGACGAGATCGCCATCATGGAAAGCGAAGCGCTCGGAGGAGAAAGCTTCCAACACACCCACTACTTCGCCAGCGAACGTGATCGGTGCCGCCAGAATAGAGCGCACACCAAGTCGGCGGCAGATTTCGCCATCAACGCGGGAATCACTGTCCGAATTGTCGCAGCGCTGCGCTTTGGCGGTACGGACACACTCTCCAGAAAAACCAGTGCTGACATCCAGGCGAGAGCCGAGCGTAGGGGCGTTAGCTCCTACACTAGCCAGACAGATCATCGACTCCTTGTGGCCTAGCGCGATGGCCGCGCCCGTACTGCGGGTGAGCACTTGCGCGCGCTGACTGATCAACTGCAACGCGGCATTCGGATCTAAACCGTCCGCTTGCGGCACAGGGTACATTTGCCTGCCTCTGCTAGTACTAGAGAACTACCATAGGACGCGGCTTTGGCCCTTGCGGTCTTCAGCCAGTCGAGCTTCGGCTCCGGAGTCCGCACTAGTCCGCCGCTCCAGTTCCTCGCGACGACGCGTCCCAGGGTATCGGCTCCGGCCCACCGCCGATCAGGGTAGCGGTAGTTTTTCCTTCACTCTTGGAAGAATGAGCGGATACCTAATTTGAGGTTGATGGTAGCGTGATTGCTGTATGCGATTGAACCTGAAAGGTCCCAAACGATGTAACGAAAGTAACCCGATCGATAAAAAAACGGTCCCCGGAAAGCGAGGACCGCAGACTCAGGTTTAGACCTTGCCAGGAAGAGGAACGTCCAATAGCTCGGGGCTTCGAATAACTAGAACGTCACTTACTTCCATTCCAGTTTGAAGCCTTTCGCTTTTCCTTGTCGAATTGTCTCAAGGTCAACGGGTATAATGCCGCCCCGGTCCGTTGAATCTTGCGCGCTATTGACTATGGCTCTTAGTGGCCATCTGTTTGACCTGTTCCATGACCTGAACGAGGTTGTAGCTTTCCGGGGACTGCAGCGGCGGGAACTCTCCGAAGGACTCCAACTCCTGCAGCCACAACTGCTGCCCAACGGGCAGCATGTTCCAGTTGTAGATGTACGCGGTACTCGGGGCGGTCAGTGCGCCGGCGATGGAGAACACGGACTTCTGCGATTCCCCCACGGCCTGCTCGAAGGGATCGCGCCGGATGTTCTGGACTTGAGCCCAACCGTACTGCTGGGGACCCGCGAGCGCGGAGGCGGCACTCGAGCCTTCCATCGTGAAGTAGATCTTCCAGTTCTTGTAGCGCACCGCCGACGGCGTCGCACCGGTGTAGTACAGGAAGGTGTCGCGGGCGGACGTCGCCGACTTGCCGGTCAGATAGTCGAGCTGATTGACCCGCTGGAGCTTGGTCTTGACGATGCCCGGATACTTGCCCGCCATGATCTGCTTGTTGAGGTCGTTGCCCTTGGCGCCACCAGCGATCTCGACGAAGGTCGGCAACCAGTCATACGACGCGAAAATATCGTCCAGGACCGTGCCCGGCTTGATATGCCCGGGCCAGCGGATGACCAGCGGCACGCGCATGCCGCCTTCCCAGGTGGTGAGCTTATCGGCCTTGAAGGGCGTCATGCCACCGTCCGGGAAGGTCTGGCTCTGCGCGCCGTTGTCGGTGGTGAAGACGATGATGGTGTTGTCGAGCTGGCCCATGGCTTCCAGTTTCGCGATGACGTAGCCGATGTTGTCATCCATCTGCTTCATGCCGGCTTCCTGGATGCCCCAGTCCTTGCCGCCTTCCTCGCCCAGCATTGCCAGGTACTTCGGCGAGAGCATCGTCGTGACGTGCATGCGCGCCGGGTTGTACCAGACGAAGAACAGCTTGTTGGTCTTCTTCGGATCGTTGCGGTCGAGGAAGTCGATCACCTTGGCGGAGATTTCCTCATCCACGGTCTCCGACCGCTTGAGCGTCAGCGCGCCCTGGTCCTTGCAGGTCTGGTTCTTCGACGTGCCGTCGGAAGACGTGCACAATAGCACCGGACGCGGTGGCGTCAGGCAGGTCGTCGTCTTCGGATCCACGGCACCGGGCACCTCGGCAAGGCCCGGGATTGGCGTGTTCTTGCACGGCGGCGCGAAGCCCTGCGTCGTCGGGTTCTTGTTGATGTCGGGAAAGCTCACCTGCTCCATGGCGTCGAGATGGTAGAGGTAGCCCCAGAATTCCTGGAAGCCGTGCGTCGTCGGCAGCGCATCGGTATGGTCGCCCAGGTGGTTCTTGCCGAACTCGCCGGTGGTGTAGCCCAGGTCGTACAGGAACTTGGCCAGCGCCGGGGTGCCGGGCGCGCAGGTACGACGGGCTGCCGGGCAGCTGCGGCGGGATCATGCCGGTGCGCAAAGGCGTCATGCCGGTGAAGAACGCGTTGCGCCCGGCCGTACAGCTCTACTCGGCGTAGTAGGTCATGAACTTGGCGCCCTCATTGCCGAGGCGGTCGATGTTGGGCGTGGTGTCAAAGCCCAAGCCATTCTGGTAGACGCCCACCTGCATCCACCCGATGTCGTCGCCTATGATGAACAGAATGTTGGGTTTTTGCGTTGTTTGTGCTGCGCTTGGGGTGACTCCGCCCGCCATCAGGAAACTCGAGACAGTGAGCGCCCCCAGCGCCAAACTTCGAACACTCGTTCCTAAATCCATGTTTCTCTCCTTCCAAATGCTGGTTAAATGCTGGTTAGCCCGCGACAGCGAGTTACCTTTCGTCTGCAGTTCACTACAAATGGCGAATGCTTGGGAACTGCCGCTTGCGGCAGGTGGCTTCAAATTCCTTTCACAACTGTCGGCTCACTTCTCCCAGGCAAAGATGTGCTTCCAATCGTTCTTCATGCTGATCACGGTCCAGCCCTTAGCCTTGGCTTCGTCATATAAAGCCTGAGGAAAGGTGCCGACCTTGGTGTCCGCCAATCCCTGGGCGGGGCCATACGCGTATTCGCGCTGCGCGTCGTCGTGCAGCACCAGCATCTCCAGAGAAGCTCCGCCGACACGCTGGGTGTACTCCAGCATCTGCCGGTCCCCATCCGTGTTGCCGAATGCCGCGTGCGGCCGTTTGCCAATGAACAGGTAGATATCCTCCGCCTTGCCCGCACCATTGTTGTTCAGCAGAAGCTTCGGATCGCGCATCAGGATGCCCTGGCCGTGCTTGTTGTATTGGTATTGGGTATCGAGCGCCGAACCGATGATCTGTTCCGGCGAAATGCCTTAGACCTGCTGCGCGTAGGAGCGAACGAAGTCCTGCCCGCCGCGGGTCACGATGTAGGTCCAGTAGCCGTTGTCGCGCAGATACTTCATTACCTCCAGCATTGGTTGGTACGCCATCTGCGAATAAAGTTTGTCGAAGCGGGGATGCTTTGCCGTCTCGCTCGCTTTGTTTCAAATCTCACCATTTCACTGCTCCAAAGAGACGGAAAATTGCCGAACGCAAGACTTTAGGATTCGCATGCTGTGACGAAGGCAAGAGAAAGCTAGCCCCGCAAGCCAGCTCTCGTGCATCGAAAAGGTCCGCGTTTCTCAGGGCGAAAAAAGATAACCGACGTGTGACAGCGATCACAGACGAAGCGAGGATCGGAGGGATAAATCATCTAGTGATGCCCCCAACAGGACTCTGAAACTGGCGGCCACAGATTCAGAGTCCGATGGCTCACATTTCGTAAGGGACACGGAATTGCAGGAGCGATGGGGGCATCTTGGACTTGGCACACTCTGCACCGAGCCCGGACTTGGTACGCTCGTTACCTCTGACGTTTGCTAGGAAACTGTTATTCACGTCTCGGTGGGTCTTTCGCTTCTATCGGTTGCGCCTGCCTGTTGGGGCAGCAACCCAACATCCCCACGGCGGGCGGGCTAGGTTGTGTGGCCTCAGCCCAGCAAGATCATAGTTCGCACGATCCGTGCTGCCATCCCTAGCGGGCCGCGTGATGTTAAGCCAAAAATAAGGCACTCTTGGAGTCCTGTCGCATACTCCCCCGTGGGTCCACCCCGGCCACCCCGCCAGCGCGGCGCGTGACCCCACACATGATTCAAAACTCAAAAGAGGGGATTTTTTGTCAGGCGTCCTGAAAGCGCACTAGGTTTTGGGCGGTTTCCGGGCTTCCTTCAGGCGCATCTTGAGCACATGGCATATTTCATGAACGATGTTCCCGTCCTGATCAGTCACGGCGACATCGAGGTCCACAGGTTTATTGCAGATGGCGCATTTTGGTGATCGCAACTTGCGGATAAATTGCAGGACTTTTGCCATTGGGCGCCTCCGGATAACAAATCATCGGATCGCACAAGAGACCGGGGGCCGAAGGGCACGGCGGAGAGATGTGTAAAGGGACTGCGCATAGTTTAACAAGTTCGCGGGGAAAAAGTGTTGCGCGCATTTTTGGGACGTGCGATGGTCGCGATGATGGCGGGCCAAGAGACAATCGAGGAACTGACGCCCGCGGACCTGGGGGATTTGCGGGAGTGTATCGAGCAACGTCTGGTTTTCAGTGACCAATCGCGGCCCGTGCGGTTGTGGTGGTATGAGTCGCTCGATTGGTGTGAGTGGTATGACGTAGAGATTTTGGAAGCATGGGTAAATTTGAATGCAGCGGAGGCATGATGTCACCAACACCGAACGAATTTAGTCGAGTCAATTTCGGAACTTCTGAATCTTCTTACAAAACTCATTCCGAAGAAGCCGCGGGCGAATACGGGCAGGTGAATCCAGCCCTTGTTTATCCGCCCACCAGCACTGACCAGCTGCCATCTGAAGGCGGCCCCAAACAACTACAAGTCTCCAGCGACGTTTCGGGCGATCCTCGAGACTTGGCGCGAGAAACGGAAGATTCGCAATCGGCGTTTGCATCTCTGCAGGAATTTTTAAACAACAATCTTCAAATTGCCGGGAGTCGTGTCTGCAACGATCGAACGAAACCGTACAGACCGCCCCACGGGGCAGAGGGGGAATGATGGCGCAAACGAAACCAACCCTCAGTGTTATCGCAGCAGGAGTATACTCCGCTGGAATGAGCTCGAGACTGTCGGTCCTTCCAAGACTGGCGTCAACAGTCGCCGTGCTCAAAGTCGAGCGAACGATCTCGATGTCGGGTTTTGGATTGACCCCTCCTTCACTCAGCATTTCGAAATAGATGTGCAGCCGAGCTATGCCGTGCGAGTCGATGCCTCGAAGGTCTGCGCAAGCGAGCACATCGGCAGCCTGCTCCGCATCTGCTTTGGGGCATCCGAGGTGAAGAAACACGCGGGTGCTGAATTCGCGTAAGGCTTCGACGGGAAAAACCTTGGTCTCGGCGCAGATCATGGTCACTCCTAGCTCGGTGAATTGAACGACAGCCTTGAGAGAATGGCGACAACGGTCTGGGGCTGATTGTCGGTCCAACTGCCAATCGCATCGCAATGGACTTGGCTGAGAAAGGCTGGCTCCGGCTGGGTCAGCGCATGCAACACAAATCACTTCGGCATCGCTGGCTATTACGTTCTTAAAGCGCTGGAACGCGACCTTATTGGGTGGGCGATGACCAACTCGACCAAGCTGGTCGCACCCTTATGGGGAGCGGAGCGCATGCTCGGTACCAACCCCATCGCGATTGGTTTCCCCGGAAAACAGGAGCCGCCAATCGTGATCGACATGGCAACGAGTGCCGCCGCGTATGGAAAGGTCGAAATGGCTCGACGGAAAGGCAGTCCGATTCCATCCGGCTGGGCTGTCAATAGTGACGGTGTTGTTACTACAAAGCCCGAAGACATGATTGAAGGCGGAGCACTGTTGCCGCTCGGTTCTGATCGTGGACATGGCGGGCATAAGGGATACTGCTTGGCGGTCATGGTCGATATGTTGAGTTGCGTCTTGAGCGGGGCGAATTGGGGGCCATTCGCCCCACCGTTTACTCTTCGGCAGGAAATCGAAATACCGACCCATAGTGTCGGTAAGGGGATCGGGCACTTCTTTGGCGCGATGCGGATCGACGGCTTCATTGACGCTGATTCTTTTATGACACAGGTGGATTAGTACATTCGAGTGTTCCGTGCGACCAAGCCAGCACCGGGCACGAATGGACCGCTGATTCCGGGCGATCCTGAGCGGCAAGCCGAAGAAACGCGGCGGGGCAACGGTGTGCCGCTTGTCCCAGCCGTCATTGAGGAACTGCGCGACATTTCCTTGAAAACGGGCATACCCTTCGACTGAAAGATTCCGGCTTCGTGGTTCAGTGCTACACTGTCTCGATCTGTCGCGGGGCGGCGTGAGCGCCAGTCCAGCACCTGCTCCAAGCACAATCGAAGCCACAACAATCCGCAAGGTGCGGATGCGGATCATTCCTCTCATCTTTGCTCTCTTCATAATCGCCGCGCTCGACCGAAACAACATCGGGTTCACGGCGTTGACAATGAACAAGGAATTAGCTATCAGGAGCCAGCAGTACGGATTCATCGCCGGAATCTTTTTCTTCGGCTATTTTATTTTTGAGATACCCAGTAACCTGATGCTGCACAAGATGGGAGCGCGTGTCTGGATTGCGCGAATATTGGTGAGTTGGGGAATTGTGGCAGCCATAACAGGTTTCGCGCAAACGGCCTTCCACCTGTATGTTGCGCGTTTTCTACTTGGGGTGGCTGAGGCCGGATATTTTCCGGGAATTATGTTGTATCTGACCTACTGGTTTCGCCAGCGACAACTGGCTCAGACAGTTGCCTTGTTTTTGACTGCCAATCCGGTAGCCAACATAGTCGGCGCTCCGGTATCCGGCATGATTTTGGATCACGTGCACTGGTTTGGAGTCAGCAGTTGGAGATGGTTGCTAGTTCTGGAGGGAACTCCGGCCATTCTGGGCGGTCTCCTCACCTACTTTCTGCTGCCGGGAAGACCTAGGGAAGTGAAATTTTTGTCACCTGAAGAGAAAGACTGGATCACGGGAGAACTCGCACGTGAAGAACGGGCATTTCGTTGTTTGCATCGGCGATGCTGATACTCGCGTTGAAGAAAACGGAGCAGCAGGCCGAGGGTGAGGTTTCGATGGTGTCGCCCAGCCCGGCAGTGGTGCCAATCTCTGCCATTGAATAGAATCAAACGTGCTCAGTCTCGGATCGGGCACCTTTTTTCGTTCCGACTGGCACCTCAATCAACCGCGAAGGCGGGTTGGTTGCATCGCTTGGTGCGAGGTTCGAAACCGGGGACTGTTCCGCTGCGTTCTCCGCAAATACTGCGCACTTCGGCGCAACGTCTACAGTGAGACTGAATACGTCTGGCCTTGCATAGTGCCCGGCAACGTCCAGATCAAATTTGCCCCGCGAAATCTCATCGAGATCAATCGTCGCGGCGACGAGCCCCTCGCGCCCCTCAAGGGGCCCCGATAGGACTTCTCCGAAAGGCGAAACGATCATGCTGCCACCACGGATCAGAGCAGTGTCGGGTGCTTTCCCCTGTGCTGGCTCGAAATCAGTCGGGCAGTCCGCACACGTGAAATACTGGCAAGCACTGATGACGAAGCATCGGCCTTCATACGCGATGTGGCGCATGCTTACCCTCCACATCTCCCGCTCGTCCACCGTGGACGCACACCAGATCTGTACACCTCTGCCGTAGAGGTACTGGCGGTACATCGGCATGTAGTGCTCCCAGCAGATTGCCGAGCCCAATCGGCCGACAGCCGTATCCACTAGCGGCAGAGTGGAGCCGTCCCCAAAGCCCCAGATAAGACGCTCGCTGCCTGTAGGCATTAACTTCCGATGCTTGGCCACCAATCCCCTGCCGGGGACGAAGATGAGAGTGGTGCAATAGAGCGTCCCACGGTCGCGCTCGATAACACCGACCACGATCTGCAAATCCAGTTCATCGCACCACGTGGCTAGTTGGTCGGTTTCGGGCCCCGGACAAACAACAGCCGCATTCCAGTAGCGCCGGAACAGGTCGCGCCCCTGATCACTGCGGCTGCCCACCTTGGTACCGAAGTCCGCGCCTTTCGGATAGCCGCCCAGCAGCGCCTCGGGAAACACCAGCAGTCGTATGCTTGCCTCGGCTGCTTGCCGACATATGTGCCCGACCTTAACCAGCGTTGACGGTACGTCGAAGAGAACCGACCCGACCTGAGCCGCCGCGACTTTGACGGGTGACGAAGAATCCATGGCGCTGCCCTCCAGACTGGGAACAGTTTAACCAACTTGCCATCCGGAAATTCGCCCTATTATCTGTCCACAATTGCCAGAATGCCTATGGATATTCTCGGGGAGGAATCGATGCGCGAAATTGCCTAATTCGTTGCAGTCCTGTCGTGCAGCCTGTTCGCGGGAGCCTCCGTCTACATCAATCTTGTCGAACATCCAGCCAGAATGGAATGCGGAGTGGAAATAGCCGCTACTGAATTTTCGCCCAGCTATCGCCGAGCCACAGTCATGCAGGCGACCTTGGCATCCTTGGGACTACTATCCTCCATCGCGGCATGGCTCGCCGGGGCGACATTCTGGAGGCTGGTTGCTGGAGCCTTTCTGGGTAGCGTTATCCCGTTCACGCTGTTCGTGATCCTGCCCACAAATAAGCTGTTGCTCAGCCCGACACTGGATAGACAGTCAGTCGAAGCGGAGCGTCTGCTCGCACGCTGGGCTGCTTTGCATGCCGTGAGAAGTGTGCTCAGCGGAGTGGCACTGCTGCTATTCCTGAACTTGACGATCTTCAAGAACCTTCTGTGAGAGTAGACTCTGCTTCGGTCTTCACCTGCTTGAGGATCGCCTTGCGGATCAGCCCAGAGAAGGGACTGACCAGACTCCAGTAGAAGCGAAACTTCCACAATGCTGCCCGACCGAAGCACTTGATCCTCGTTTCGGTTGAAAGCACCGTATACGTAGACGACTCCGTTCGGAGCTTGAAGTTCCACGCCGCCTTTGCGTATCCGGCGCGAGCAAACGCGGCAAAATCACCCGCAGTGAGGTCGAGGCAACGCCCGCCATCGGGACACCAGAATTTTCCTGCTACGCCGATGACCATCTCCTCATTCGGAATTTCTGCCAAAATAACGAAGCCTGTACCGTGAAGCCGTTGACGTAGATCGCTGGGGACGCGATTCCGGGGCGGGTGCTTTCCAGTTCTGATGGTGATCAACAGCCGCACTAGCCACGGTTTGTTGAAGTCGGAGCGAAGAAGACATTGATAGACGACCGGACGCGGAGCACCGATGCGGATTTCGTAGGACGCACTGAGATCGTAGATCGGCAAGAATTCGTCGATCCTTGGGCGGTCTGGGGCGCTCGTTGTCACCACCAAGAATCTTATTTGCGGGGATCACTGCGCCACAACCTGAACGTGGAACTGTGTTGAACCGGGACCATTGCGGTCATTGGATTTTGTCTTCCTCGCCCAGCGTGCTCCGATTCTTCCCGATTACGCGCACTTCTTTCCCACGGAGACCAGCGTATTTGATCGCCATGCCGAGGAGAGTGTATTCGTCTTCTTGATAGTCAGCAGCAAACGCGTTTTGGTGGAGCAAAACCAGTTCCGTATCATCTGCGCACATCCTCGCGAATTCGGGAAGCTTCGTTCTGATGGTGGCGATCAGGCTGGACTCACGTTGCATGCGCTCGTCGTGGGTCATCGTGCTATGAGAATAGCCGATTCTGGGTGTGGGCAAGCTCTACGGGTCGGGAGCACTCCGCGTCATCGTTCGCCACGTGGTTGATCCGCGCTGGACGTACTCCGCATCGAGTTGTAGGCTACACTGGTCACATTTTCATCGGTGGTCGCCAATGACTCAAGCGGCCGTTGCAACTGAGGCGTTGCTACGCGAGGTGCGCCTCCACGTCTTCGGGAAGGCCGCCGATACTGGGCGAGTGCCGCAACCGCCTGAGATCGCGGTTGCTTTAGGACGTTCGCAGGCTGAGGTGGAAGGGGCTTTAAGGCAGCTCGCAGCGGGTAAAGTTCTGATCCTAGCCCCAAACGACGGCAACATCTGGGCGGCAAATCCATTCTGCGCGGTGCCGTCACCCTTCCGGGTTGAATCTCGTGGAAAAACTTACTGGGGCATCTGCATTTGGGATGCGCTCGGCATTGTGGCAGCGCTGGGCACAGACGCTGTCATCCGTGCGGTCTGCGGCGACTGTAGCGAGTCGATGCAGCTAGAGATCGCAGCCGGGAAGCTGAAGCGCAGCGAGGGAATCATTCATTTCGCTGTTCCTGCACACCATTGGTGGGACAACATTGGCTTCACCTGAAGCACGATGCTCATCTTCCGTGCAGAAGAGCACATTGATCGCTGGTGCCAGACCCGTGACATTAAACGCGGCGCGATGCTCACACCCCAGCAAGGCTGGCAGCTTGCTTACGGCTGGTACAAAGACAAGCTAACACCTGAATGGAGACGGCACACACTGGAAGAGGCAGAGACGCTGCTTGCAAGCGTCGGGCTTACGGGTCCTTTTTGGAATCTTCGAGATTGAACCCCTGCGGTTTTACACGCGTGAAGTACCATGCTTCCTCCTGCAATGCCCTGTGCGGCTACCCGATCCCCAGACTCATCGGCCACGGATCCGGCAGCAGCAGGAACATCAAGAGTGCCCCCACAAGCGCCATATTCTTCGTGAAGTTGATCATGTCGATCTGCTTCATTTGCGCATCGTCCACCTTCCAGTAGGCGTGCATCTGGAACGACACGCCCAGCAGGAAGACAATCAGCAGAATGATCCCGACCACAGGATAGACGCCCAGCAACATGCTGAGACCACCCAGCAGCAGGATGACTCCGGTTCCCCCCACGGCAAGCTTTGGAGACGGTGTCCCCCTCGCTTTCGCGTACTCGCTCATGTAATTGAGGTTCTTGAAGTGGTTGAAACTGGCCATCAACCAATACGCGCCAAAAATGATCCTTCCGATCAGGAAAGCGATGTTCATCTCGGCTCCTTCCCTTCAGCAACGTTGGCTGCATCGCACGCTAATAATGGGCGTCTCCAGTAGCTTCGCAGGAAAGCAGCGGGATCGCAGCAATCGAAATTGTACGCCTGCCGGAGTACAAGGCGGCAGTATGAAGCCCAGTGCGATCATCAAGGACACTCGCAAACCGCAGCAGTGAGTGTTTCGATGCCGAGTTTCAACGGAAGCACGCTCTTATCCCTCCTGATGAGATCGAATTGGCGGTTAGAAAGCTCGCACTAAGCTGAAGCGCTTGTGCCTCATATTCGGTCACCGTAAAATCCTACGCATGGAATTTTTCCAGCTTCACCATCCGCCAGACGTGACCGTGTTGTGTGATCGCAAAGGCTGTGAACAAGTGGCCGACTACTTGGAAGTGGACGACCACGGTCACGAATACCGGGTCTGCGCCTCGCACACCGACAGCAAGACACATGCCTCGCGGTTGCCGACGCGGAAACCAAGTCCTGATCTTCCATTCCGAAGCCGACCTGCCGCTTGAACCGTTGGCGGTGCCCCTGCACCACGGCGACTTGGGGAGTACGTTAGCAAGAACACCTAAATCACGAAAGCGCCCCGGTACTTCGGTTAGAAGTCACGGGACGCCCGTCGAACAGCCCTCTTTCGAGGGCGAAGAATTCTGAAGGAAACCAACTCAGGCGGTTTTTGCGTGCGCGACTGGCTTGCGCCTCCGAAAGGGCGCAAATACTTCTATGCTGCTTTTGCAACGGCTGCGGGCACCACGCCCAACTGCCGCAACATGCCCGAGGCATCGTAGACCCAGTTGTCCTCGACCACCTTGCCGATAGCGATGCGGGTCACAACAATGCCCGGCACACCACTCACACGCTTTCCGGTTGGTGCCGTACCGAACAGTTCACCGCGATGTGTTCCGCTTCCGCTCGTCCGTGTGACGACCTTGTCTCCTTCGGCAACTGCTCCTCAATCGTCAGCTTTATATCAGGGAACGCATTGCGGTACATGGTGACTATTTCTTGGTAACCTGCCCTGCCCCGCTTTTCTCCCGCCGTAGGCTCCCGATACACGTAGTCGGTTGAAAGAATCTCATCCATGACCTTGAAGTTGCCCTTGTTGACCGCCTCCTCGATCAGGCGACGTACCAATGACTTGTTTGCTTCAGACATGCGACTCCTCCTTTCTTGAGTTGATTGCGGCATTGTCAACCCTTGTCAACCCTGTAGCCCGGCGCGTCAATGCAATGCAAACTGTGCAATGCAGTCGATTCGAACCCCCTTCATCGGCAAGATTGCGATAAAATCACCGCCTTGAGCACGTGCAAACCGAGGGATCAACCATGAGCGACATAATCGAACGCCAGAGGGAGATCGTCGCCACACACATAATGTCACGACAATTCATCGCTCACATCTGTTTCCTCAGTCTGCTTCTTTCAGCTGCGGTTCCCGTACAAGCCCAGCAGCCCAAAGCCGATGCCGATGCCGCCATCTCACAAACTTTACAGGCCATAGAACAGGACTGGCTCAATGCCGAGAAAAATCACGATGCGGCAGCATTCGAAAGATTAGTGGCAGATGACTGGATCGCCATCACCCCTGACGGCAAGAGCCAGACCAAGGCTGAGAGAGCCGCTGAGATCAAGACCGCCCACACAACCTCCGCCACGCTGGGCGACATGAAAGTGCGCGTCTTCGGCGACACTGCCGTGGTCACCGGCACCGACGATGAAATCACCATAGAAGACGGTAAGAAATCCAGCGACCATTACGTGTGGACTGATGTCTTTGTGAAGCGCAACGGAAAGTGGCTGGCTGTGGCCTCGCAGACCGCGCTAATCAAGTAGCTCGCCCTCGCCTCGGAAGTCTGCCCCGTGATACAAGAACTGCAGAACAAAAAGTAAGAAAGACCGTCTTCCCTCGCGGGTGAACACCGCCGAGTCACTTCCCGTACCAATCCGAATGCGGCGACCAGCGGGCGCACGAGAGGCACTGGGTCTCAGTCCACTGGTGGAGGCACGCGGAGCATTCCCGCTACGCCGATTGCTTTGCTGGCGCGAGCGCGATCAACGCAACGCCAACAATAATGAGTGCAGGTATGTCGCCCAGCAGATGTCCGCGTTCGCCCGCATTCTGGAATGCCTGCACCGCCATGATTACGGCGTGAACAAGGCTTGACCACGCTGTAAAGGCGATCAAGCTGCGATTCGCAGACGGATTACGTGATGCGAGCAGTAGGAAAACCCCAAGTGCGGCATACACACCAAGGATCATCTGCTCGTATTCCGGCTGGTTCGGCTGCCAGCGCCAGCCACTCGGCCATAGAAACATCATCAGTGGGTAAACAGCAAACAAAAAGATCAATCCGACCACTACCAAAACTACCTTCAGCGCCCCTTCTCGATTCATGGTGCCCTCCTGCTAAGTCAAGTAACGTGGAAAAAACATGTACGTCTCGAAATCTTCAGGAACGGAAAGAAGCAGAGTCAGCGATAATGGGCAGCCTCTTGGTTGGCAGCCTAACGCGGAGCGTCTCGCCACGCTGGTTGCCAAAGCTCAACGGGATTGCCCTCAGGGTCGTGCAGGCGGGCAAAGCGCCCGTTCGGGTACTGCTGCGCGCTACCTCGATTGCAATACCCGCTGCCCGTAGCTGTACCACCATCGCGTCGAGGTCCCGAACGCGAAAGTTGACCATCCACATCTGCTTGGAGTCTCCGAAATACTCCGTTGTCTCTGGGAATGGGCTGACCCCACTCGGCCCTGCCTCCTGCCACCATGGCAGTTCCTCGTAGCTCGACGGTGTCATCGTGACCCCAAGGTGTTCTTGATATCAGCGTCCCAACGCCTCTGGGTCTTTAGCGCGGAAGAACAACCCGCCAATGCCAGTCACTTTTTCCATGTCCGTTCCCACTGTTTCACTTTGTCACGATTCCACACCCGTGTGTCATCGGAACTTGAGCACGACCAAGCGCCCAAGCTCGGTGTCCTCGGCCTTGTAAACCACACCCATCCCGCCGCCGCCGATCCTGCTCAGAATGCGGTAATGGGAAACTGTCTGCCCCACGGGTTGGGAGGGCGTGGACACTGGTTAGACATGTTAGGTGGGGACGAGAGGGAGGTCAAACCTCGGTTGCCTACAATACCATTCCTTGACACAATGTCTTGTGCTTGGGGAACCTAATGGTTCTCTTACCGTTAACGCGAAATGGGGTTTGTACACAAGCGGATTAAGCCAGTTGGGGAGACCGTATGACTACCAGCCCACCCCGTCGAGGTCAGCCGCCCGAATGGGCTGATGCCAACTGTCGAGCCGTGCTCGAAGCGGCCCCCCGATGCCATGCTGGTGGTCAATCGGGCGGGAGAAATTGTTGCTACCAATCTACAAGCACAGAAATTCTACGGATATAGTCGTGAGCACTTGATTGGAAACGTGGTCGAATCGCTGATCCCGGCTACGCTTGGCGACCGCCATCGGCAGCATCGGGAAGACTTCTTCGCCAATCGGAAACCCAAGCTATGCAAGTACTCGAAATCTTCGCTGTGCGTGGCGATGCCAGCGAAGTTCCTGTGGATGTCAGTTTGAGCCGTTTGACCATCGGGACCGAGACCTTCGTGATCAGTGCAATTCGTGACGCGACCGAGCGTCGTCGCATAGACGAACTGAAGAGGGCGGAAGCGGTGCTGCGCGAAACCCGCGAAAGCGAAGAGCGGTATCGCAGAATGGTTGAGACCACGAACGAAGGAGTCTGGCTCCTCGATTCGGAACTTCACACTCCTTATGTGAATCGGCAGATGGAGGAGATGCTGGGATACGAACCGAGAGAAATGGTTGGGCGGAGTGTATTCGACTTCTACTTTCCCGAGGATTTTGAGCACAAGACTCAAGTTCTAAAGCGTCGACAGCAAGGAGTGCGCGAGCAGATTGAGGAACGCCTCCGGCGAAGGGACGGTGCGGAATTGTGGGTACGAATGGCAGTTAGCCCTATGTTCAAGGACAGTGGAGAGTTTGATGGGGCGCTGGCGATGGTGAGTGACATCACCGAGCGCAAGCGGGTGGAAGAGGCAATGCGCGAAAGCGAGGAACGGCTCCGTCTGGCAGCTCAGGCCGGGAAAATGTCCCTTTGAATGGGACGTTGCCACCGACGTAATGGTGCGATCCTCGGGGTATGTGAACGTCCTCGGTGCGAGTGAGCCGCGAACCTTGACCCACCAGCAGGCCATGGAAAAAGTCCACCCAGACGATCGGGAGAAACTTGTCGCAGCCGTTGACAGACATTCGCTGGAAAACCCGACGGTTGACGTGACGTACCGCGTGCTGCTTCCCGGCAAGTCTCCAATTTGGGTAAAGAGCAGCGGGCGTGCCTTCTTCGACGGTGAAGGTAGAATGTTGCGGGTGATCGGTATGGTAGCGGATGTCACCGACCAGAAACTGGCGGAAGAGGCGCTACGTAGTAGCGAGGAACGGCTGCGATTGGCACAGAAGGCTGCTCGCATAGGAACTTTTGAGCGGAATATTCGGACGGGAGTGAATACTTGGACACCGGAAATGGAGTCAATGTATGGTTTGCCGCCGGGCGGCTTTGGGCAAACGCGAACGGCTTTTGAAAATTTGGTTCACCCCGACGATCGGGCAGAAGTCATGAATTTGGTTGATGAGGCGTTGAAAACCGGACAACCAACGCATGGAGAATGGCGCGTGGTCTGGCCGGACGAAAGTGTTCATTGGATAGCTGGCCGCTGGCAGGTTCTTATGGAAGAATCTGGCGAGCCTTCACGAGTGGTTGGCGTCGATATGGATATCACCGAGCGCAAGCTTGCGGAAGCTGCGCTAGCAAACGTGAGCCGCAAGTTGATTGAGGCACAAGAGCACGAACGTACCCGGATCGGCAGAGAGCTTCACGACGACATCGGTCAACGTCTCGCAATGTTAGCCATTGGGCTAGAACAACTCCAACAAGAGTCTCTCGCTTTGCCTGCTGAAGTCCGCAGTCAAATGGGCGAACTAAAGAAGCAGACCTTCGAGATAGCCGCCGATATTCAATCCTTGTCGCACGAGTTGCATTCGGCAAAACTGGAATATCTGGGTATCGCTGCGGCCATGAGAGGCTTCTGCCAAGAATTCGGCGAGCAGCAGAAAGTGGAGGTTGACTTCCAAACCCACGATTTGCCAAGCCCCGTGTCGCCAGATACTGCGCTTTGCTTCTTCCGAGTTCTGCAAGAAGCCCTGCACAATTCGGCGAAACACAGCGGCGTCCGGCACTTCGAAGTGCGATTGTGGGGAACGTCGGACGAGATTCATCTCACGGTTAGCGACCCCGGCGTAAGCTTTGACCGCGAAGTGGCAAAGCAGAGCCGAGGTCTTGGTCTGATCAGCATGGAGGAGAGGCTGAAACTGGTGAATGGAACGCTTTCAATAGAATCGCAACCTCGGCGTGGCACCACGATCCACGCTCGCGTGCCTTTGCGTTCGGGAAGCGATTACCTGCATGCAACCGGGTAAGAGATCCCATCACTGCGAATGATAGTTCAGCATTCGCTACAAATCTTCTGGAAGACTTGCTTATCTTCCTCGCGGTAAAAGCTGCTCAATGAGAACCCGCAAAGAATATCCATTTCGTATCGTTTAGTTAGCTGGTTGCAGAATCGCTCCACCTGAATAGCCGCATCCGCTTTACCTTGCGCCCACAAAATTGACGCGCATTCCCCGCAAATTGCAACCCGCGACTGTTCTCCCGCTGTCGCCCGAGCTGCTGCCGCGATCAGATCACCCACGACTCCAAAAAATTGCACTGGGTCGGGCAGATCATTCCCCATGAAGGTCGAGAGCGTGTCGGCGACATCCAAAGGGAGGTAGCGCCCCTGTTCTATGGCGGCTGCAATATCCACGCCTTGTTCCTGCAATCTCTGAAGAAGACTCTTCCGATGTGACTCAGTCGCGACCACGATGAGCGCCTTCCCGGTCTTTAGAGCGGCTTCGATAAAATGAGTAAAGCCAACCGCAAAAGCTGCATCATCAGGATAGAATTCAACCTCGTGGCTGCGAGTGATCTCCGCCTTTCTCGGTACTCCGCCACTGATAAACTGCTTGCCCTGACGAACCGCTTCGACCGCCGCCAGTAGTTCGATTCCGGCGTGGCTTTTGACAACGTAGCCAAGTGCCCCTATGCGAAGAGCTTCTTGCACCACATCGGTAGAAGATTCTTGACTTACAAAGAGTATTTTGGATTCGGGGGAGAGTTTGCAGATTCGTCGAGCGGCTTCGATTCCATTCAGTGTTGGAAGCCCGATGTCGAGCACAATCAAGTCCGGTTGCAGTTCTTCGGCTTTGTGAATCGCGTCTAATCCGTCATCGGCCTCGCCGATGACCTGCAAATCCGAGCTTTTCCCCAGCGTGGAACAGACGAATCGGCGAAACGGTTCGTAATCATCGACAACGAGAACCCGGACTGGTGACGTTTCCAAGTGCCTCCGCCTCTCACCGTTCAAAACCCAACTCTTCGAGTGTAGTTGCTAACTTCCTAACTCGACTAGAATTCCATGCGCCGTTCGTTCGGTCGTTGCGCAGGCGCAAGGTTCGACGATAGTGCTAAAGACTGGGCGGAAAGACGCGAAAGAAACGACTTAATTCCTCCCCTTAACAACGGATCCGTAGGGGCACGGAGACCGCCACAGGATCGTGCCAGCGTGGCACAAGAATCGTCGATATGATACTGGTAGTTCTTGCAGTCGGATGGCCAACGGGTCGGTAAACTGATGATCTGGCGGATATTGCAATGCTCGCGTGAACGAGGCATTATGCCCGCCGGGCGTATGGTCAAGAATCTCAAACGCATGGGGCTACGGGCACCTTCCAGTTATCATACGAGTCGAACGTTCCAGACACGCCTCCGCCGAACGCCTTCGGCCCGCCCGAACCGATCGCTCAGTCGTTCTTCTATGGACCAGCGTTTGGTTCCACTTCCTTTACGCCTGCACAACAACTTGGACCCTTGCACGTGTTCTCCGCTGGCGTCGAAGGAAGTACGCCGGGACCCAATCACGTTCCACAACCCGACTCACTGGGCCGATATATCAACACCGGCAAACACTACGGACGCAACTTCAGCGATTCGTTTTAGGGCTGGCCGAGTCTTTCCCGCCTTCGCAGCAATCCTTATTCCTGCCAGCGTGCTTTAAAAAAAATCGGCGAGACTCTCAAGGTCCGTCTGGGCATCGAGTTCGCCTTCCATCTGAATTGGCGAGTAAGGCAAGTGCGGTTGTCCGGTGTACAATGGCGGTCGACGCCATGAGTATGGCCCTTGGAGGAATCCCATGACGCGACGAATTCGGGTGAGCTTTTCGATAGCAACTGTCTTTCTGTTCGCAATCGCTGCTCAGGCAGCCAATCTAGTCAAGAATGGCAGCTTCGAAACACCAATCGTGCCGGTTGGGAGCTACCAAACTTTCGCTAAGGGACAGGGCTTTTCTGGCTGGGAGGTGGTAGGAGCGGCCGGAAATGCGGCCATAGTCAGCGGGAAGTTCACCGCGGACGGTTTCACGTTTCCGGCGGAAGCGGGCAAGCAATGGCTCGATTTAACGGGAGTCAGCAACACACGAACCGGGGTCGCGCAGACCATCGCGACTACGCCGGGCACCGCGTATACGCTTACGTTTTGGGTGGGCAACGTTTATGATCCCAACGGAATTTGGGGCGTGAAGAGCACGGTAATCGTGAAAGTCAACGGCGAACAGGTGTTCAAGGCTACGAACTCACGCGGCAAAGGAAAAAAGACCCAGGTCTGGGAGAAGTTCGTAACCACGATCACGGCAACATCGTCGAAAACTACGATTTCCTTTATTAACGGTGATCCACCGAATGATAACAGCAACGGATTGGATGCCATCACCGTGGTTCCGCGAAACGATTAGAAACGCCAACCCGCCGAAAGAACTATCTTACTAGTGGCCTGTAAAACATTACCAGACTCCACATCTGGTCACCGAAGTGGGACTTGCTCAATCAACTGCATTCGAGCATCAACAGCGTCGCTGTGCCGCATCCGCAGTAACGAACTCACTGCGACAGACCACTAGCAGGCTGCGGAAAAATACCAAGTTCGGCAACAGAATCTCGTTGGATAGCAGTGGGAAATCCGCTCCCATCGCGGGCTCCAAAAACTCGATAATAACCGCAAGGATTCGGAAAGCGCATTTTTCCGCAGCCTGCTAGATCACTTCTTCAGCGCCGAAGACTAATCACTCTTGCCAGCAAACCGCGCCTTCCAGTGCGCTTTCGTGTTGATTCGTGCCTGTTTCCAGCACACTTGGCGGCCCAGCGCACAGTGCGCTGCACACGCCGCATCTCATTCTGTCGCACACGGCGTTGCCACAACCCCACGCCAGTCCTGCATATACGAGGCGCGTTGCAATCAATTGCAAAGCCGCGCGCGCAACCCGCTGGCGGCGAGGAAGAAGCCTAAATCAACGACCGCGTTTGGCTTAACGGCATCTTTTGCAGCGATCCCTTGCCGATTCTCACAGCCACTGGATTCGGCGATGTCGCGCCCTTACTGACTTTGATCACGATGAAGGTCAACGTTCTTGCGAGCGGTCTGGACACGCGTCGGCTCGGAGCAAATACGGGAGGAAGATGCCTAGAGGAAGTCCGTAAGGACATCGCTGACGTCTCAGAGTTGATCACGGTGAATCACCCCAGCCGGGACCTAGCACTAGGAAATGAATTGCTACAACGCCACTACGAGAAAATCTTCGATCGGAAACTGTCGGTGTGACCGGTCACTGAAACGCCGCGCATCGTCTCAGATAAGGCTTTGCGTTAGAATGTCGGCGGAAGACTTCCGGCTGCCTACGTGACGATCCCAGAGGCCTCGACCGCGATTCAATCCGGATCCTTTTGGACACTTGGAGGTCTGAGTCCCCGGCAACTCTTTCGCAATGTTATCGAGGAGATCAGCGCGAACAACCTTTTCGGACGTGGGGCTGAGCTAGCTTACTATTTCTTGTTCGCTCTTTTCCCGCTGATTCTGGTACTGACGACTCTATTCGGCCTATTCGCGTCGCACCGCGTCGAACTTCAAAACGATTTGCTGTCTTATTTCGCAGATTTTCTTCCGCCAACAGCATTCCGGCTCCTAAGCACAGTCGCTATGGAGTCGGCTACCAACGCTAGTGGCGGAAAGCTGATCTTTGGTATTATTTCTGCTCTCTGGTGCGGTTCCGGAGGCGTCTGTTCCATGATTTCCGCTTTGAACATGGCCCATCACGTCCGAGAATCTCGATCCTGGTTCAAGGTTCGCGCAATAGCACTCGGACTGACTCTGGTGATTTGGATTCTACTTCTCGCGGCGTTGTTTTTTGTGTTGGTCGGTAGTTATTTTGTTGGCTGGTTTGGGACGGAACATCGATTGCATCCGATTGTCGTTTTCGTCTGGAAGGCCATTCAGTGGCCGGCCGCCATCCTCTTCGTTACGATGTCGTGTTCGGCGATCTATTATTGCGGCCCCGATTTGAAGAACCGACACTGGCACTGGATGACTCCGGGTGCGACATTTGGTGCGTTTGTCTGGATAGTGGCCTCGATCGGCTTTCGCACATACCTGCATTTCGTTAATAATTACAGCGCCACCTACGGATCACTAGGAGCGGTCATGATTCTATTGTTATGGCTCTACGTGTCCGGATTGGCGTACCTGCTCGGAGGGACGATCAACGCTCAAATACAGCTTGCGACAAGTCAGGAGCGAACTCGCTGGTAGAGCGTCATGGCGTCCAAAAGCACCAAGGGTTGGGAGAAGACCCGAAAGGCATTGCTGCTGGCCAGGAACTGTACTTTGAGTGAGTGAATTATGCTCACTATTTCCAAGCCGCTGAGCACCGGACAAGCGCAGACATATCACAAGGAAGAATTCGCCAATGCTCAGGAGAACTACTACTCCGAGGGCGATCGGATACGCGGCGAATGGCATGGCAGACTGGCACAGGAATGGGGTCTTTCCGGCGAAGTGCGGGAGGAGCGCTTCCAGCGTCTGGCCAATGGGCAGCACCCGATAACGGGTGAGCAACTCGTAGGGCGTCAAACTACGCGTGAATACGTCAACGGACGCGGAGAAACAGTCAGCACGATGGAGCACCGTGCCGGCTGGGATGCAACTTTCTCGGCGCCGAAGAGCGTGTCGCTAACCGCCCCTCGTGGGTGGCGACGAGGCCGTCCGCGAGGCTCACCGGGATAGTGTGAAAGTTGCGCTCAACGAGATGGAGAAGTTCGTCCAGGCGCGCATGGGAGGAAACCGTCCGCCAGAAACAACGGGTAAGTGGATCACCACGAGTTTCGAACATGACAGTGCGCGCCCGGTAAACGGGTATGCCGCGCCACAGTTGCATACTCACGTCGTGTTCTTCAATCTCACTGAAACCCAGAACGGAGAAGCGCGGGCCCTACAGCCGCGCGAATTGTACCGGTCTAAGCAGTTTGCTACGGCGGTCTACCGCTCCGAGCTTGCGTTGCGCCTGAAGGGTAAACGGCTCTTTGTTATCGATGAATCGAGCCTTGCAAGTACGAAGCAAGTGAACGAGTTTTTTCATCGCCTTCACACATCCGACCGCGTGCTTTTGGTTGGCGATACACGGCAACATGAGGCGGTGGAAGCTGGCAAACCATATAAGCAGCTACAAGAGGCGGGCATGCAGACGGCCAAGTTGGATGAGATTTTGCGCCAGAAGGACCCGATGCTCAAGCAGACTGTAGAGCAGTTCGCCCGCGGAGACGTTCGTGGAGGAATTGCGAACCTCGAACAGCAGGGCCGTGTACATGAGATCGTTAATCCCCAAGAACGGTTCGGCGCAATTGCCCGAGAGTATGCACGAAAACCGGAGGGGACATTGGTCATCTCGCCCGACAATGAATCCTGAAGGGAGCTGAATTCGCTCATCCATCGCGAAATGCAGAATCGCGGAGACGTGAGCATCGCTCAAGACAGTTCAACTCGTTCTTACCGTGGGAGCGTAAGAAAGCCATTCCTGAAGAGCCGTCATATCCGTCTCCAACTCTCAGCAATATTGACGCGCCTCGAGTTCACGGGGCCGCCTGACTTCATATCCTGGGCGATCATTGCCTTGAGAACTTCGACGACCGTCTTTCGGTCGTATTGCTTGGCTGTTGTTTTTCTTCACGGCTTCACCGGCGCCCGGGATGACACGTGGGATCGGTTTCCCGGCTTGCTCGGGAGTTCGACGCCGACCTGGGACATTTTTACCGTAGTCTTGCCCGGCGACGATCACCAGATCGTGGATGCAAAGGCACACTACAGACGTTACCTACCAGAATTCGAGCTATTGTTCTTCGACGCGAGAACTCATCCACTTGGTTCGCCGACGCTTCAAGTCGAAGCAGTACAAAGAAGGCGCGCTCAAGCCTACGCCCTCCCCCCTGTTACTTCGTCGGTACACGGGTGCAGGTGGTTGGCATGAGACGTGTGCAGGTATTCTCGGACTCACAAAGATGGATTGGAACAACAACACCCTCTACAAAAAGCTGCCGGTCACACTCGTTTATTCCAAGGCCTTCGCGAACATCATTCAGCAGAACCCGAATATGGTGGACAGCGTCTACGACTTTCGGAATTTCATGTGATGCTGCGGACCGATATTGCTGCGCCGGATTCCTATGCCAGCCATAGATCGTCTGGGCCTGTGTATTTGATTTCTACACCGCTTCGATCCGCGAGAACGGACGCAGTGACGAGACCGGCACGGTCGGGATTCAGATCATGGTCGCTTTCAAGGCGACCGAGCCGCGTTGCGCCGGCCGAAAAGCACAAGCGCATCTCCGCTCTCCGGATCGCTATAGATGCGAACAGCCTGGCCACCCGGCGGAGGCTCAGATCCTGCATTCCAGGAAGCAGGCACTGAATAGCTGCGCTCGCTCCAGACGGACGTCGCTCGTGGGGTGAAGTTGTTCCAGAACGTTGACCACATCCGCGCCGTTTCAGGAGTTGGCCAGTCGGCAAGCTCTGTCGGCGCAATCACTACCTCAGAATTTAGCCACTGTCTCAGCTCGGCGCAATTGCGTATGGTGGCGCGACCTATTTGAATTTCCGGTATCACTGCAGTGTGGATCCGCACAAGTATTCCGCCGCTGCCTTGTGCCGTCGAAGTAGCTGCTGACAGTGTTAGATCTAGTTGCGCCGCTACGGTTCGAGTGACTGCGGAGAGATTGGCTCAGGTATCAGGAATCCAATGGTCTGAGAGATGTGGGGCTTGAACCGGCACCTCAAGCAGCCCGGCGGGAGCACGATTTTCTTCGAGCGTGAAAGGACCAGTGACGGTGGTACTCTGTGCCGGCGATTGCCGCAGCAATCCCCAGCGTTCGCCCTCGAGCCCAGCTTCACATCCGGTATCGCCTTCTGTGTAGCCTGGCAGGCGACCGAGCAGCGCGTAGGTGTCGGCCGCGTCTCCGTAGCGGAAACTTTTTGCGTAGTCATCGGCTAGGGTGCAAAGGCCTAGCTCTGCGCGGTCTATAGGACCCTCGACAAGCGTGTGTGCTAATGGCTCAAGCAGGCGAATCGATTTTTAAACCTGGTTTCTGCGATTGGCCAGTATTCCTTTAAAAAAAACACGGTCGGATGTGACAGACCTTGGGCGCCCTCCAACTGACGCGCGAACTCGATGTATCGCTTCCCTCGAATCAGCAGCGCGAGATCGCTGGCCACTCGGTAGGAGCGTTCCTGGCCTAACATCAAGAGTGGAAAGAAAGTCCCGGACACCGCAGCAAAAATACGGCCGTTAACGAAGGCGCGATTTAACGAGGTCGGAGCGATTATGAAAAGGACTCCGAACCCGCAGAGTGTTGCGACCACGATGCGAAGAATGATCCAGGCCACATTGCTTGCCAAATGGAAATACACAGAGAAACCTTGGTCGATTACTGAACAACCGTCGACCGCGAGAATGTTTCCAAGGTTCCATTTAACAGCAACGTTGGTGTAAGGAAAGTAAAGAGTGTGAAAAGGTTTGTAATCTTTTGTCTCGACGAGTGCCATTGACATTAGTCCCCGCACGGAAGCACACTACCACGGTATAAGAAGCTCTGAGTGGGCTAATTCGGGCTCAAAGCGCGCCTCACCGTTACGGCACAACAAAACTTTACTCAGCCTTACCAACTCTTTACTCCTACAAGTCTCCTGCCGTGTTTGCATAGAAAAACCAGTTTCAGGAGGCTAATATGATCAAACGACTGTACCCCATTGTTCTTGTGTTTCTTCTCGCCGCGCCACTTCTGCTAGCACAAGATTCGGAATCGAATAATTCTCAACCCACTAATATCGGTGGGGCCTGGCAACTTTCATGGCAGGGCCGGGATGGCTCACAGCAAGCCACAATTCAGATCCAGCAGGACGGTTCGAAGCTGAGCGGCACGTTTCAGGGCCCGCGAGGTGCCTCTCAGCTGACCGGCAGCTTCTCTGGAAACACCGTAAGTTTTAGCGTGCAAATGCAGGAACGCCGCACCATCACGCTGGCTTTTACGGGCACCATCGATGGCGACAAAATGAGCGGCACCCTTCAGCCTCAGGGCGGAGGAGGTGGCGGACATGAGGGACGCGGAAGTGGACAAGGAGATCATTCCTGGAGCGCCGTTCGCCAACAGGGTAAGTCTGGCCAGAGTGAGCCCGCACAGAACCAGAATGAAGACGACGAATACGGACTTTGACGGCTCTCTTCTGAGCTATCTTCTACTACGGCCCTGAGGAGGAGTAGCGGCCGCTTAATCTCTCCGTGATCGCCGCTGACCAAATAAAGGCAGAACTAATTGGAACCTGTCGGCAAAGATTGAATGTAGGAGACCAGTTGCCATCTCTGTTCTTGTGACAAGCTCGCATAGCCGCGCATCCCATGCCAACGATTGCCGTGGGCGATCAGCCCGGGAGAGTAGGCCCACGGAATCTCACCGTGAGCCTCTCGCAGAACCGGACATGAACCTCTCGGCGCATCCGGCTCCCATCAAGCAAACACTCCGGTCATTCCGATATCCCAGTGTACGAAGAGAGCCCTTCGTTCCGCGGCAAGCCGTTGTAGAAACTGGCTCGCCCGGACCTTATGGCCTTTAAAGCGCTTGAACTTTCGCATCGCCCAGGCTACGAGCGTCTGATTGACGTGTCGCAGTAAGGGGTACAGCGCCGATGGGGCGTATCGCCCGTAGTACTCGATCCAACCCCGCAGGAGTGGATTGAGCTGCCGGGCAATGGCCTGCAAAGACAGCTGTGTTTGATGGCGAAGTTTCAATTCCCGAATCGTCGACCGCATGGCTTTCATTGCCGAGGAGCTAACTGCGGGATTAAATCCGCAGAATAGCGAGTTATCCCGGAAACGTCGCACCAGACGAGGCCGAAAGCAGTACCCAAGGAAGTCAAATTGGACGTTCGGGTACATGCCTTTGCGCTTCTTGTCCTTGCAGTAGACGATTTTGGTTTTCGTCGGATGCATCTCCAGGTGGCACTCCGCCAGGCGAGTTTGAAGCTCAGACTTGAGCGCCTGTGCTTCTTGCTCGTTACGGCAGTGCACCAGTCCGTCGTCCGCATACCGACACCACGGGAGGTCCGGGTGTGTCCGCGCCATCCAGAGATCGAACGCGTAGTGGAGAAAAACGTTCGCCAAAATTGGGCTAACCACACCCCCCTGAGGGGTGCCGCGATCTCGCTCAATTGTGGTTCCATCTTCCTGCACCATGGGCGCTTTCAGCCATCTTTCGATGTACAGCAGCGCCCATTTACACGTCACATGTTTCCGAATGGCTCGTAGTAAGAGCTCATGGTCAATGTTGTCGAACAGGCCTTGGATGTCAAACTCTAGCACCCAGTCGTACTTCCAGCACCGCTCTCGCGTAACCCCTACAGCATCGAGTGCCGATTTTCTCGGTCTGTAGCCATAGGAGTCTGCCAGAAACACCGGATCCAGAATCGGCTCAATGACTTGTTTAACCACCATCTGTGCCACGCGATCGGCTACGGTGGGCACACCTAAAATCCTTTGTCCTCCAGACTTTTTGGGAATGGAGACGGCGCGCACCGGCGGAGGAAAGTAGGTTCCCGAGCTCATCCGGTTCCAGATCTTGTAGAGATTACTCTTCAAGTCGGCCTCGAACTGCTCGATCGTCTGCCCATCCACCCCGGCCGCTCCTCCATTGGATTGGACCGCTTTGTACGCTTTATACACCAGCTTCTTATCGATGTTGAACGGCTTGTCTGTCGCACGCATCGAGGTCCTCCTGTTTCCAGTTGCTTCGGTCATGCGACCACTTGACCCGACCCCTTTGCTCCAGCCCCATTACGAGCCTTCTTCGCTCCTACGAGTCGGTCCGTCCCAGTGCTCCGCATCGGTACGCTCGCCTCGCGGTTTTGGCCGCTTGGGCTTCTCCCTTCGCATCAGAGCGACTGGTTCCTGCAGTTCCGCGCGATAGCCTGCGTCCGCTTCACGCCCCCTCTACGCCGGTCGCCGTCCACTCGGTCATCAGGCACCCCGCGGACTTGTCCCAGGTGGACCATACGCTCCTGGTTTCGACGACACTTGATTTCTTAACGACGCGTCTTCGAAGGGTTCACTTTCGTTCGTCTCTCGGACGCTCACCTGCACGAGTTTGTTCCCGCGCTTTTCCTCCAACGCTCACCACCACAGCTCTTTACCGCAGCAGCTTGGAGGCAGTTTGAGACCTGCTCCTGAAAGCCGATCTCGAGGGGCCCTTCCCTCATCTATCGCGCAGCTTTTTCACACGGTTGATTAGTTCATAATGAACTCCTTGTCCGTATGCTTCTGCAGCACACTATGGTCAAAAAAGTCGTTCGCAGACTACACTACTCGGAAGAGTATTGTTATGGGTTCAGGGTCGGTCTTGATTGGAAGCCGCTCACAAGCCGCGACCAGTATTCAAGCTGTGCGCCCAGACTCAATATCCCAAACAGGGACCACCACCTGCTTATGCCGCCTTACGTTCATAGTATTTCAGCAGGCCGCCCAGCCGTTCCCGACAGCGCACCTGTTCTTGTTTTCCTGGGACTGCTGCAGTCCGCAAGGGGAACAGCAGGAGGTTGTCTTTGCCTTGGTGATTTCGTTCCTCATGATAGTGGGCCTCGTAGTGGCGTAGCACTCGGCGCAGAGAACCCTCTCCCAACAGGATCAGCTTCGACAAACATTCTTCCTTGACCGACCTGACCCAGCGTTCCGCATAGGCGTTCAGATTCGGACTTCTGGCCGGCAAGGCAATTGGTTCGATGCCTCCCTCCCGGATCACGTCGCGAAACCCTTGGCAGTACTTGCGGTCGCGATCGTGCAATAAATACCTGCGGTTATTCAGAAAACCAGAATCTTGCATCGTCCCATTGCGTGCCATCTGTTCCATCCACTCTTCCTCCGGATGACGTGTCACTCCGGCCAAGCATATCCTTCGGCTCTCCAAATGAATGAAAAACAGCACATAGTACGTCATCAAACCTCGCAGCGTAAGCACTTCCACCGTGAAGAAGTCGGTGGCCACCAGTACTGCCATGTGCGCACGGATGAAGTCTTTCCAACTCCCGGTCTGCTTCCGCTGGGGAGCTGGTGGAATATCATGACGTCGGAGTATATTGCCCACCGTCTGATCCGAGAGCTTGTAACCCAGATTGGCCATGGCGCCCACGATCCGGTCATAGCCCCACCTGGGATTTTCCCTCGCCATCCGCACCAGCAACCGCTCGCTTTCCTCCTCCACTGGGGGACGACCTCGGGTTTTACGACACTTTGAGCCGTCGAACTTGTGGGCGATGAGCATTCGGTACCAGGCCAGCAGCGTATCCGGTTTCGCGGCCGCCGCCAATCCTTCCAAGGCTTTCCGTCCCAGCCGGTAGGCAATCTCCGCCAAGGTGGCTTTTTCGGCGTCGGATAACAGCAACCTGCCTTGGACTTGGGCTCTTAAGATGCGGTTCTCGGCCGCCAGATATTCGTTTCCCAGCAGCAGTTCCTGGTCTACGGTTCCGGTGATGTAGGCCAGCATGCGAGCCCAAAGCATCTCAGAGCCTCCCTCAAATGATCGTCGATCCGTCGAACCGGGATTGTACATGCTCTTGAAATGTCAGAAAGCCGCTGTGCGAAGAAAATTACGAGACCGGAACCCAGACCTTTTCAGTGCGTTTGAGATTCTTGACCATACGGGAG
Source organism: uncultured Acidobacteriota bacterium (assembly GCA_963838905.1). Classification (GTDB taxonomy): domain Bacteria; phylum Acidobacteriota; class Terriglobia; order Terriglobales; family Acidobacteriaceae; genus JABDBE01. The sequence goes on along the minus strand of CAWITE010000005.1, from coordinate 36,362 downwards.
TTCGGGCGTACTTTGCGATTACTCAGGGAACATAGACGAGGAACTCCGGCATGTCCGGAAGGTCATCAATGAACGTCCCCTTTTTCTTCCCCTTGGAGGAAAAGCGCCGCACCCGCTGCTTCTTCCGCTCGGCCACGTAGAGATCGCCGTCGGGGCCGACAGCGAAGCCGGAGGGGGCGTCGAGCTTTCCGTCGATCACCAGGCGTGCCTTGAGCTTGCCACTGGGAGGTGTGGACGTCAGGTCCAGCGCGAGGATGCTGCCGGTGCCCGAGGCGCCGATGTAGAGCGTCTCGCCGTGCAGGATCAGGTGCACGGGCGCCTCAAGCGCCCGCCCCGTGATGCGGGCCATCAACTCCCCGGACTTCACATTGAAGACCTTCACTGCGTCGCCGGCTTCGTCCGCCACGTACAGATGCTTCCGGTGCACGACGATGCCGCGCACCGAATGGCGTGGCTTGCCGCGCTCGTCGAGCACCACCTTGAGGCCGAGGGGCGATGGCACATCGAGCGGCGTGCGGTCACCGTACTCGGGAAGGCTCCCCTGGCTGGACGCGACGAGCGTGCCGGGGAGAAATTTCCCGTTGGGATAGTGCTTACGGAGGTGCGCGGCCACCGGTGCCGGTTTGCGGGTCTCCGGCACAAGCGCCACCACGGTGTTGGTATCCTGGCAGGAGACGTAGATACGACCATCGTCCCCCAGCTCCACGTCGAAGGGATGCACCATCGCCGCAACCTGCTCGGTCTTCGCGAGCACCTCCTTGAAGCGGAAGGTGTCGCCATGCCGGTGGTAGCGCGCAATGTGGCTATCCTTGCGCCACGCGTTCGCGATGTAGAGGTCGTCGCCCACCAGTGCGAAGCCGCGCGCGATGTGCAGCGGTTGCGCGGCCGGCGATGGATCGAGGAGCAGCGGATGCACCTTGCGCGGGGAGCCGTCGTCCTCGAAGACACCGATGTTGTCGACGCCGTGCCCCGATTCACCCCGATAGCTGATCCACCACACGGCTCTGTCCTCCCGAACACGCTCGCTGCATCGTCAGAATCAGCGACGCAACGCGACGCGCCGACGACCGGAGTCACATGATTATGTCCGGAGATCCACCGTCCATTTGGCAGTGCAGCACCAACGTGGATTCATGCCTGCTGTCACTTTACAGCCGGGGTCATTGAACGTCGAGCGTTTTCGGTGAGCGAAAAAGCCCGCCCAAAAGGATCTTGGACGAGGGTTAAGGAAGGACGATGCCAGCCTAGAGGGTTTTGGTGTATCAGCGACTGCCAAAAGTTACACGGTGCGTTCCCGCGCTTGCTGAGGACTGGTCACGTAGGTGGGCAACAACAACTTGGCCGCAACCAACGCCAACGCAGTAAAACCCAGAGCAACGAGCGCGGTCTTTCTCGACATGCAACCACCTCCTCCGCACCCAGTCTAAGAACGCCCAAGACTACCGGGGCTTGCGGTCTTTCAACCTGTCGCTGCTTTTGTCAAATGTCGCAAACAGGCCATTACACGTTTTGACCGCTGGTCAATGAGCGCTATCCCGAGTAGAGTCGAGAACAGGCGCAGTGGCTTTCGCCTCCCGGTGGCTGTTGGGATGCTTTCGCATGGCCGCCTCAATCCGGTTTGGCTTGACCCTGTTTCCTGTTCCCGCTCATCGAACCGGACAGGCAGATTTCCTGCATCCGGCTCTCGGAAAAGACACACACCTCCTGGGTTAATAAGGAAGCGTGTGACGCCGTCTGCAACTTCTGAACACAACGCGGGGTGGCTAGACTCATCGTCAATCCCCATGTCCTTCGTTGGCGACGCCATTCCAGGCCCCACGATCAAGTGCCACGCTGCATTCTGACCCGAGAGCGTCTCCGCGAGTGCGGAGCAGTCCGCGAAGTCTCGGTGCAGAACCTCTTTCAGCTTGGGGTGCGAGATGCGGAGATTCCTGCGCCCAATCGCAGTCACACTTGCGACGGCCGGGTCTTCAAGCGCGTAGCGAAGCGCGTATCCACAGACCATTCCAGTCGCGCCTACGATGACAAGGCGCTCCTGCTCCGCGGTCGCAATGTTCGTTATGGAAGACACCTGACTGCTCGCTATCATGACAGAAGTCGTTCTTCGATCCAGTCGACGCGGAGCAATCGCTTCGCAAACAGCCACGTGCCGTCCATCTTTACAAACGTGTCGTAGTAGCGTAGCGCGGCGATTATCAGCTGTCGCTTCCCACCGTCGACAGTGAGGTGATGCGCCAGACAATAGGCCTCTCCAGTGCCTTGGTCAACCGTTAGGCTAAGGATCGTACTCCGCCCGATGAAATGCATGGTGGCGGCGTACTTGTTCAGATCTGCAAAAACTGGAGCGAGCGCCTCGCGCGAGTGCAGCTCCTGCGAAGGCTTCGGATCCTTGGCGTTCATGTACACGACAAAGTGCGTATCTGGAGTAAACAGAGACATCTGGCCTTTCGCGTCGCGACGATCGGCGCACTGCGCGTAGGCCTCGACGAGCTCTCGTATAGCGAGGCGATCGGCGGCTTCGTTGGGAGAGATAGTGATGTGCTTGCTCATGAACTCGTCCTTTCATCGTTTCGCTCAGGCAAGAGCGGTCACTCAAGGATGGCTCTTGGCTCAAGAAACGCCTCAATCCCGTATTTGCCATATTCGCGGCCGACGCCGGAGTACTTAAATCCGCCCCAGGGCGCCTGCGGATCGTCCGTCATGTTATTGATCACCACGCGGCCAGCCCGCAACTGAGAGGCAACACGACGTGCGCGCTGGAGGTCAGTCCCGATGACGGCAGCGTGAAGACCGTATTTGGAGTCGTTGGCAATCCGGATCGCATCGTCCTCGGAGTCGTACGCTATCACACTGAGCACGGGGCCGAAAATCTCTTCCTGGGCGATCGTCATGTCGTTCTTCACATTGACGAACACCGTGGGCTTCACGAAGTAACCCGCTTCAAGACCTGCCGGATGACCTTCTCCGCCGACCAGTACTTCAGCGCCTTCTTCAATACCTTTGCGAATGTAGGATTCCACGCGCTCATACTGCTTTTGCGACACCATTGGTCCGACGGCGATATTGAGATCGGCTGGATCGCCCACCGTAAAGGCCCGCATCGCATCCCGTATGGCCCGCTTCACCTCGTCGAATCGGCTCTTCGGCACGAGAAGCCGCGTTCCGGCGGCGCAAGCTTGACCACTGTTCATAAAGGCTAAAGTGAGAGCCGCTGGGACCGCCTGGTCGAGCGCGGCGTCGTCCAGCAGGATTGTCGGCGACTTCCCGCCCAGCTCAAGAGTGTTACACCCACCGCGGGCGCTACTATGCCCTCCGTGAAACCGTCCGCTTCGACGATGCCGGCCTGTGGTCCCACGATGCGGTCTGGTTCTCCCGTCACGGCACGCTCGTCGCTACCCTCGAATCCTTCGTCCATCAGTCCCCGCGCGGCTGTTTCGCCGACGAACTCGCTGACGCACTCCATGCTGAGGTTTCGAGGACAACGAGTCGATAAAACTCTTCTGCCGCGACTGGCCCGGCTCGTGCCAAAAGGGGAGCGATCCGACATCGAGCTACTGATGTTTCGGGATTTCCAGCGGACGAGTTTTGCTCTTACTGAGTTCAGGCCGGCTTCTGAATGGGATTTCCTCTCATTAGCCCAGCATCACGGACTTCCGACGCGGTTACTAGATTGGACTTATAGTGCCTTGGCCGGACTCCGGTTTGCGGTTGAAAAACCGCCCAAGAAGCGAGACTCGAAACCCCTCGATGCTGTTGTGTGGTTGTTGAAGACGAGAATGGAAGACTTCATTGACGAGACCACCCGAGAAAAACCGTTTGATAAGGGGCGGTACTAGAATTTATCGACCGAAACTGGTTACTCGACGTATAGCGGCACAGGGCGGTCTGTTCACCGTGCATACCGTGCATAGGATGTCAGAGAGCGGGAGTTTCGTGCCTTTGGAGAAAAACCGCAACTTTTCCCGCCGACTTGTGAAGTTTGCTGTCCCAGCATCCGCTTTTACGTACATCAGAAGGCAGTTGGACGGCTGCGGAGTGAATCGCTTTGCACTATTTCCCGATCTTGATGGACTCTGCGATTACCTTGAATGGCGTTATACGAAGCTCAGCGATGAGCGGTGAACCGCAGCCGCAGCGACGGAATTCAATCTTCTTGGACGCCGATACCCGCAGCGGAATGTGGCCTCAAGGAAAGACTTCGCGTGCCGTTTCAGCGGCTCCGGCAGAGTCCGGGAACAGCGATCCTCTCCACACCCCATGCGTCTGGCGAAGGATCGTCCGTAGTTTGGGTTTGAGTGCCGCTGTAACTTCGTACCTGTGATGCCACGATTTATCACCTAGTATATCGTTTCAATTAAATATATACACATAGGAATACTTAATGCTACAGTGCTCCTGTGGCGGGCATCTCAAAACGGCCGCGCTTGAAACTCAGCGCGGAGGAGGTCGAGCACCTCAGTAGTTTGCGGGATTCGCGTACGGCACCTTGGCGAGAGACGCAGCGAGCGCGTATCGTGCTGCGGTACCATTCCGGCGAGAACGTTAGCCAGATTGCAAGGGCGGTGGGCATGACCCGTAAGAGCGTCGATAAATGGATTCGCAAGGCGCTTGCGATGGGTTCCGACGCGGCACTAAAGGACGCCTACCACCGACCCAAGGAACCCCTAATCACGGAGGAGGCCAAGGCTTGGGTGATTCATCTGGCCTGTTCCAAGCCTAAAGATCTCGGCTATGCGGCGGAGGTTTGGACGCGGAGCGCGCTCGCCCGGCATGTGCGGGAGCACGCCCGCAAGGCGGGATATGCATCGCTTGCCCGCGCCGCAAAAGCGACGGTACACCGAATTCTCGCCGAACAACCGCTGCATCCGGAGAGGGTGAAATACTACCTGGAACGGCGCGATCCCGAATTCGAAACCAAAATGCGAGAGGTTCTGCTGGTTTATCAGGAGGTTGCGCTGCAAAACCAGAATGGCGGCGGAATGATCCCCATGGTCATAACGGTTTCTGTCGATGAGAAGCCCGGTCTACAGGCGGTTGCGAACACCGCCCCGGATTTGCCGCCGGTGCCAGGCAAGCATTCCGGCCTCGGCCGCGACCACGAGTACAAACGCCTCGGCACGTGTTCGATTCTGGCTGCACTGGACCTGCACAACGGGCACGTAACCGCCCGGGTCGAGCGTCGGCATCGTAGTCGGGAGTTCGTCGCCCTGCTCAAGGATCTCGACGCCCACTATCCCGCGGAGTCGGTCCTACGCCTGATCATGGACAATCACTCCGCGCACATCTCGAGAGAAACCCAGGCATTTCTAGCATCACGGCCCAATCGCTTCCAATACGTGCTAACTCCCAAGCACGGGTCATGGCTCAATATCGTCGAGACCTTATTTGGAAAGATGGCCAGGACCTTTCTCCGACATATCCGGGTGCAATCCTGGGAGGAACTCCAAACCCGCATCCTTCAGGGCATTGCGGAAATCAATGCCGCTCCCGTCGTTCATCGGTGGAAGAAGTTCGAGGCCCTGACCACCGGATAGTTTGTATATGTTTTAGTGAAACGACATACTAGTAGCTTCCTAATCGCCTCAGCGTGGCTGCGGCCAAACTGTGCAGTCTGCTGTAGGCACCAGCCTGAGCATTCTGACGAGGGAACCCGAGACCATAGAAGGAAGCGATAAACCAATCCGGTGGCTCCGTTAGCCTAAACGCGGTCAGGTTAGCATCGAATTTGGAAGGCTCCCCAGAACCATCATTGGTCGTCTCAGGCCACGTCTTCCATTGGTTCTGGCCCGCCTTCTCGTATTGAAGCTCGTCAAAGCTCCATATCTCGCCGTCCTGTTTGTCATCGCAGCAAACAGCAAAATATGCCGCCACGTAGGGCGACATCGACCAGTCAAGAAGACGAGTTGGCACTCCATAGTGACGACAACCACTATCACCACCACAATGATGGCGTCCGTCTTGTCGACCCTGGTTAGTCTCATGGTTTGGTGATGTCCTCATTTGCCGTCTTTAGGCTGAGCGTTTGGCAATGGTATTGCGCAGATTCTCTTTCTCTTGATTGTTCAAACTCCAAACGTGATCGCCCCCAAGAGTGATGTGCATGACCCTAACGTCTGCGTTGCTATCCAGTGCCGGCTTAAGTTCGCTGTTATCCAACAGGGGCAGCGCAGTTACCATCTTTTTGCAGCCTGGGCAGCAAGCTCGAAGTGATATTGCCAACGTCTCCCCCCTCCCCACCGGATTGTCAGCGCAGCAATCGTTTCAGCATCCAGCGCCCATCCGGCAGTTGCGCAACTTCCTTCTCGAGAGCCTGCAGGCGCGTCGCAACTTCCGTTGTCATGTACGCAGCGCCCGGGCGAAGCTCGTGATTGAGCAACTCCGTGATCTCAGATGGGAACAGGGGCTCGGTTGCCTCGCCCAGAATGCGCAGGATGTGTTCTTCATGAGTAGGCATGCGATCACGCGGCCTGGGCGATTTGCTCAGCCATTGGACGCTGTTCCTGATGTGGACTGCTCAATATCTAACCAGTGGTTGGCCTCGGCCATGGTACGAAAAACAGCGATACTGCCGTCGTCACCACGTGCCATCTGGTACATGCGTATTGTTCTAGAGGTTACTGCCCTGGGTGCAACGAAAGCCCGTCTCGCTTCCCGCGAAAACGGATCTACCTCATGCGCCCACATCATAGCCGCTTGAAAATCCACCTCCGAGCTCATGACTTGTGTTAAATCCACCAGTTCGAAGAAATCTGGCTCGAAGGCCGGGTTGGCCTTCAGACTTTCGAAGTACTGTACAACATCCCGTACAGTCACTTCGTTATCGAATCTCACAGTGACCAGGCGCCTTTCGGAATCGACGTTGAAGTGGGCTGGCACAAACCCCTCCATCCTAAGAGCGCAGACTGTGCGAACTGTTGTAGTAATCATTCTAAGCCTTCCGCACTCTCGCCAATCGTGCCTGAAACCGCCTTGCGTGCGGTAGGGGACGGTAGGTACAGAACCGAATAGTCCCCCTACCTTGTTAGGCAAACAAAAGGCAAATACACTACCGGAGCGAAGCGTGGGGTATAATCCCGCCTAGACAGCCGGACAGAACCTGTACTGGAGGGTGATCAGCAATGAGAACTGCCCATCGGAGTGCGATGGCCGGTCTGTTCGCTATGTTCTTTTTGTTCGTTGCAGTGTGTGTTGCGCGCGTCCAGGAAGGCGCGATATTGCGCAAGCGGTTCACCAACCAGGACGTCATCGAGATGGCTAAAGTGGGCCTGTCCGACGATGTGATCATCACAAAGATTCGCCAGGCTTACGAGGCTGGAACCGATGCGGTCAGCTTCGATACCAGCGTCGATGGATTGAAGGCACTCAAAGTCGCAAACGTTCCCGACTCGGTCATCAAAGTCATGATCAACCCCGCTCCTCCGCCAGCAACCGTAGTAGCGGGTACGAGTCCGATCTCGGTCGATCCGAATCTCCCTCCGCCCGAGGTGGGCGTGTACTGGCGGGACGAAGGCAAGTTTGTGCTGTTTCTGGGCCAGGCGGTGACAAACACCAAGACGGGCGGCAAGGCTGGTAGTTTTTTTACGAACGGGCTGAGAAATCAGCACTGGGATGCGACTATCGAAGGGCACACGTCGAAAAATGTTGTCCGGGACCGCCAGCCGATTTTCTACCTGTATGTTCCCGATGGAGACGACTCGTCCGACTACGTATTGATCATGCTAAACAAGAAAAGCGATCACAGGGAATTCCAGATCGGGTCCTTCGGAGGCATTACCGGCGGCAAGTCCGGCGTGCACAAGGACAAGGAAGTCCCGTTCCGCGCCGAACACATCGGGATCAGGGTCTACAAAATCACGTTGGGCGAAGCCTTGAAGCCAGGGGAATACGCGTTCTTCATGGGCACGGGCCAGAGCAATACGATGGCTGGCGCACGAGGAGGGAACAGGTCGGGAGGATCGGCCTCCGGGAGGGTTTGGGATTTCACGATTCCGGAGTGAAGTTAGAAATGATTAGTGCCCCTGCGAGACAGAAGCAACCTCGCCGTCGCGGGCAATATCACCGCTGGCGGCCCCTTTGGAGTTCCAGGTAGTCCATCAGTGAAGCACCCAAGTGGTGTCAACTGTCTAAATCAAACACCACTCATTGAGGTGTGGCTGGCGAATTGTTATTTCGCCCATAATTCATTGGAATTTCCCGTCCTGCTAGGATTCTGTGATGCGCGATCTGGTCGTCCTTTTCATCCATTTCATCGCTACCCTGGCTCGCTTGCTCAGACCTGGCGGTGCCCGTTCCATCGTTGCCGAGTCGCTTCTGCTCAAGCATCAACTCCTGATCCTGAATCGCTCCCGGCAACGAGCGCCGAATCTGTCCGCGTCGGACCGGATCCTTGCCGGCCGGCTGGCGCTCTGGCTGCGTCCCACTCGCCTGCTCCGGTCTGCCATTGTGCTGAAGCCCTCCACCCTGCTAGGCCTTCACCAAGCCATGTGCAAGCAAAAATACCGCATGCTGTTCTCCCCCAATCACCATCGCAAGCCCGGCCCGAAGGGACCGAGTGCAGAACTCGTCCATGCGATCGTCGAAATGAAGCAACGCAATCCCCGCTGGGGTTGTCCGCGAATTGCTGAACCGATCACCTTGGCCTTCAACCTTGCAATCGACAAAGACGTGGTTCGCAGGATTCTCGCCCATCACCACTGGCCGGGACAGAGCCCGGGCGGGCCTTCCTGGCTGACTTTCCTCGGCCCCATGAAAGAAAGCCTCTGGAGTATGGATCTGTTCCGCTGTGAGTCGGTAACCTTGCGCACCCACTGGGTCCTGGTGGTTATGGATCAATACACGCGACGGATCATGGGTTTCGGCGTCCATGCCGGCACGGTCGATGGGGTCGCACTCTGTCGCATGTTTAACCGCGCCATTCGAGGTCGACGCTGGTTGCCAAAGTACCTCAGCTCCGACCATGATCCTCTCTATAAGTTCCACCCATGGCAAGCCAATCTGCGGATCCTGGAGGTGACAGAAATCAAGACCGTCCCCTACGTTCCCCTCATTGGCACCATTCGACGCGAATATTTGGATCACATGTTGTTTCTGGACGAGCGCAGATCTCGAGAATAAACTGCTCGATTTCAGGACCTACTTCAACCACCATCGCACCCATCACTCACGGGAAGGGCGAACCCCGGATATGTCAGTGTCACCACCCGTCGCCAATCTGCGCGCGTTTCGCTGGCAGCCACACTGTCGAGGTCTATATCAGACACCCATGGCCGCTTGAGTTTTCAAAGATGTGCGCTTCCTGCGATATGCAGGTCTCCGTGGGCAAAAACTCGGAATGAAATCATTCGCGTTGGAGTTCTTCAGTTCTTCATCGCAGCACGTTTCGTGAATCTAGCCGTTTCACTGCCTCAGTATCAATTCGCCAGCCACAGGTTCTCCCGTCACGGCACGCTCGTCGCTACCATCGAATCCTTCGTCCATCAGTCCCCGCGCGGCTGTTTCGCCGACGAACTCGCTGACGCACTCCATGCTGAGGTGCAAGATCCTCCACGATCTGCTCCACAAGGGACGTTTACGCCGCGCGATTGCCGTATGAAGCCATACAAAAGGAATTGCTCCAAGTCCCCAGAACAGAACGTATCGAACACGATTCATTGAAAAACGAATATACTTTTCGACCAGGAAAAAACAGGCGGTGTCCACAGAGCCAACGCAAAGGCATGAGCCGCCGCCAGCACCAACAGATCGACGAATGAGGACCAAAGATGATGTCGATCCAAATAGCGCCGTTATAGTCTTGCCGCAGCGGCTCTCGGTGGTGTGTTTTCAGTATCGTTAGCTTGAATACGGCTGTTCAAATCATCGACGTATTTCTCATCTTCGTGAACGGACGATTGTTGGTTGCGCTAGAGAAGGACGGGCGGGTGTTCCTGTCGGGCATGAAGATCCATGGGAAAAAGAGTGCTTAGTTAGGGCGTGCAGTGTCAACCATCGCTTAAGCCAGGAGCACGTAGACTTTCTGCTGAAGGTCATTCGCGAAGTTGCAGGTTCCTTGGTCAGCTGCTAAAAGGCAGTAGAACATGCCGTACTATACTTCAGAGGAGTGCACCTTGAGGAATTGGATACTGTTACTGCTGAGTGTCTTCTTGAGCTCGACGGGAGCGTCAGCGGCATCAGCTCAGGTCACGCTGTGGCGGTTGGATTGCGGAACTATCAACGTCGATGATCTCAATATGTACTCTGATACCTATGCTTACATCGGGCAGTCGAAAGTGCTGACGGCGAGCTGTTATCTGATCAAGCATGGTGAAACCTACATGCTATGGGATACCGGACTGACGGCAGCTGACTTTGGGCTGCCGCTTAAGGGGAAAGCATCCACAGGCGAAACTCTTTCAATCACACTGGTCGAGCAACTTGCGAAGATTGGCATATTCCCTGCTGCTATTCGCTTAATTGGGATCAGCCACTACCACGATGACCATACAGGGCAAGCCGCTGCTTTCCCACAGGCGCAGCTGCTGATTGGGCAGGGCGACCTCGACGCATTGCGCAAGCCCGGCAACCCCTTCGCCAAACCGCTTGAACATTGGATCAGCAGCGATGGCCTGGTTGAAGGTGTTAGGGGTGATAAGGACGTTTTTGGCGATGGAACGGTAGTGATGCTCGACCTGCCGGGACACACGCCGGGCCATCACGGTTTGTTAGTGAAGCTTGCCCACACGGGATATGTCTTGTTGTCTGGCGATGTCGCGCATTTTCGGGATAACTATGTCGCTAACGGTGTGCCGTCATTCAACACTGATCGTAGCCAGTCGCTCGCATCGCTTGCGCGTTTCAAGGATATCGCGAGAAACCTGCACGCCATAGTTGTCATCCAGCACGAACCAAGAGACATCGCCAAGCTGCCGATTTTCCCTGCGTCGGCGCAATAGCCAGAATCTGTTGCCGCCGCAGCCCGAGTCTACGCGTATTTGCAGCGCGCTGCAGAACGCCGGTAGCAGCAAGGAGATCAATGTCGGCGACGAGCAAGCCTTCTTTACCGTATAACGCTCCGACCTTGATTTCAATTTTTGCATCAGCCATATCTTCGACTCCAACTCAAGTGTTGAGCTGAGACGAGAACAACCATTTCTGCTCGGTTAGTTAAAGTCGCGATCATCCGAATATAGGCATTGATCAAAGTTCTTGTCGGTACCGAACATTCAACCTTATTGTTAGTTGGCCAGAAACGGGCTTCGGGGAGATCTCCTCGAAGCGGACTTCTAGACAGTGCCACTGGAGTGCGGTCCTGGGATATGATTTTTCAGTATAACCGGTTATGCTCAGGTGGACGTTCCAGCATAGCGCTACCCCACGCGACATATCTTAAGCGACTAGTGGCTGTGTAAGTTCCGTGCGCCAGTCGGCAGGATTGGAAGTCGACTCCGGCCCAACTGGGTAGGATTCGTAGAGGTCCGCACCCGCGGAGTGCCCGTTCGCGGCGATCCAGGCCTTGAATTCGCCCCAAGCTTCGCCGAGGCGCTCATAGGCCCCGCAATAGATTGTGCGCGCCACCTTCACCGCTGGAAATGTTCCTGGCTTCACACGGCCCACCGGGACTAATGGCGCACTGACGGGCACGCAGATCTCGAAATCAAAGTTCTCGGGGGTCATCTTCAGATGGTGCGCAAACCAGGCTCCGGTAGGCCCAATGCCCTGGGCTTTGACGGCGGCCATGACTTCACTGATGCCGGGACCCATGGCGGAGCGCATCTGATTGCGTGGAATCGTGAGGTGAATGACGGCGGCCAACTGCGCCGTGGTCTCGGTGATCTGTGGTGGATCGATTAAAGGGCTAGTCGTAGTGTGCGCCGACAACAGTTCCTCAAGCCGATTATAGCCTGCCGCCATGCCGTGCTCCATGCCGGACCTGCGCGCCGTGTCGCGGGCTTCCTTGGATTCGTAGAGGATCGTGATGGTGACTTTGGTGATATCGCCTTTCTCGACGAAAACGGTCGTGTCCAAGGCCTCGCCTGGATACCAGGACTCGTCGAACTTCTCTGTTGCGACGAGCCGAGCGGGTGACACAACTTCTCGAAACATGCCGCCGATCCCCATATCCTTTACGCCGGACTTGCGCCACACATATCGATACGTACCGCCAACCTTCAGATCAATTTCACAAACCGGCATGGTCCAACCCGGCGGACCGAGCAACCAGCGCCTCACCAGGCCCGGTTTGGTGAAGGCGTCAAAAACCAACTGCCGCGGTGCATCGAAATCACGGGTGACCTGAATTTCATGATCGCTGGGTGTAGTTACGTTAAAGCTTTCTGGATAGAACATAAGTGCTCCTTTAGCGTTTTTTGTGGGATTTCTTTTTCTTCGCGGGGGCCTTTAACTCGCCGAGCAAACCATCTAAGCGCTGGAAGGAAGTCTCCCAGAACCGGCGATAGTGCTCGAGCCATTCGCTGGCTTGCGCCAGCGGTATAGCCTGGAGCCGGCTGGGACGCCGTTGCGCATCGCGATCCCGGGAAATCAAACCAGCGCGCTCCAGCACTTTCAAATGTTTTGATATGGCCGGTTGGGTCATCTCGAAGGGCTTGGCGAGTTCTGTTACCGAAGCCTCCCCTGAGGCGAGCCGGGCAAGAATGGCGCGCCTGGTGGGGTCGGCGAGCGCCGCGAAGGTGGCGTCCAGGTGACGCCGTGCCGCTTGTTCATAACCATTTGGTTGCATAACTACATGGTATTGTACGAGTGCGAATGTGTCAAGCCCTTCTTTAGCCCGTGCTCGAAATCTTTGGTCGTAGTGCCCTGTGTTTCAATTTCTACAGAAGCAGTTCCCGTAAAACGGCGGCGTTGGCTGAAACAGATCAAACACCCGAATCGTCGACAAATGCGGATCAACCTGGGAATCCGTCTGCGCTTCGCCTTGCTATCCAGAAACGGGCTTCGAGACCATCAGCCTCCAACCGAATGACCATACTGATCGCGGCGTCGGAGGCCGCCACTATGGCTCATTGGAACACATCGAAACGCTCCAAGGCAAAAGCAATGCTTCGGCTAGCCGACTTGGAGCAGTTGAAGAATGCAGTTCTTCACTCACTTGGCGCAGCCAGTTCGCAAGAATCATATGGTCATGCCATCGACGAATTCATCGGATGGTATTGTTCCGAACCGCGTCTGGCCTTTAACCGAACTGTCGTCCTTCGCTACCGGCTCTTTCTCGAACAGAAGAACCTTGCGCCCTCCACCATCAATGTACGTCTCGCCGCCGTGAGGCGTCTCGCCTATGAAGCCTCAGATACTGGTCTTTTGAGTCCCGACCTGGCCGCAGGAATCCGTCGTGTCAAAGGCGCAAAGCGTCTGGGCGTACGGATCGGCAACTGGTTGACCGTTGATCAGTCCAAGACCTTGCTCGGTGAACCACCGTCAGGCAGTCTCCGAGGCAAACGTGATCGTGCGATTCTTGCGCTCCTCATTGGATGTGGCCTGCGACGGGCCGAGCTGGTTGGACTCGAAACGGAAGATTTCCAAATCCGCGAGGAGCACTGCGCAATCGCTGACCTGATTGGCAAAGGAAAACACATCCGAACCGTTCCGGTTCCGTTGTGGGCGAAACGAGCCGTCGATGAGTGGACCACCGCGGCTGGCATCAACGCTGGAGCGATCTTCCGCCGAGTGAGTCGACTGGATAAGATTTGGGGCGACAGCATCACGGCCAAGGCCATCTGGCACGTGGTGAAAGCGGCCGCTAAACGTGCCCACATCAAGAATCTGGCTCCCCACGATTTGCGTCGCTATGCCGAATCCGAGATTATGCCGAATCGCGATTCTGAAATGCTCTCGAAACAGCGTAAATCCTGCGGACACTCCGTCGTGCTACTCGCTCCATGCGGCATAGTCCGGTGTGCTTCACATGCCATGGACGAAGCTCAACACTCGCCATCAGCCGTTTAGTATCCTTCTTTTTCTTTTGGTGAGCGTCATCGGCGTCCCCAACCAGTTGGCTCGCCGAGGCTGGTTTCCAGGTCGATCACGAATCTTACGGCGACGTATGCCTGGGCGAATCTCATCGTGGGTCTGTTCGGTATTCCGATCTTCGGCTGGGGCCCGGCTATGCCGAATCGCTTGATCGTCTCAGTGCGCCAACTCAACGCCAAATGAAGATGCTTCATACTCGATTCGGCATAATCGGGGATTCGGCATAGCGACCGGTTATGCCATCTAGCGGGCGGAGAACTTGAGCAGATTCAGTTCTTGTTGGGGCATGCATCCGTTCAAACTACTGAGCGCTATCTTGGCTGCAAGCAGAAACTCAGCCAAGCGGTAAACGACAACCTCGGGTTAGAAGGCACATGATGGGGTGGTGGCCCTGAAGCCGACTTCTGGCCCAGAATAAAGTGGCCCGCATCACCGAAACCGGTAGCCGCCTTCTATGGCGCCTTGCTGGCGAGCACGCCGATGTTGGCTACCGTCTCTCCTTTCTTCATTGAAGGCACGGCGCAGACATACAGGACCACGCCGCTCGACGGCGCACGTGCTTCCCACAGCGTCTTGCCGAAGAGATCAGTGACGTAGCCGATTTTCATGCCTTGCTGCACGTACCAGCCGCGCTTGACCACGGGATAGAAAACGCCGGCGGTTTCGCTGGTGACGCTGGCAATGCGCTCGATCCACACTGGGTTCTGCACCGGAGGCGCATTGCCCTGCAGCATCTTCAGGTAGCGCATCACGTTCAGGCAGCCGTTGATCAGCGCCGTCACGTCTTCCGGCTCTACGGTGCCAGCATGGCCCGCCTCGGCCGTGAGGGACGGCTTCCCCCGCAGGCTGACGTTAGTCTCCAGATAGCGAGCGGTGTTCGGATCGCGGGGGCGATCGGTTGAGAGGATGATCGTGTCGAGCCCGAAGGCCAGCACCATGGCGCGCGAGACGGCATCCTGCTGCGCGTTACCGGTCGGCGCCCAGTAGGAATACGGCCGCAGGCTTTCATCGAGATCGCCGCCGTGCAGGTCAATCAGGTAGTCGGATTTTTCCACGACCTGCTTCGTCATCGCCCACGACGCGCGCTCGGTCTGCGTTCCGTTGGGATCGCCCGGATAGAACCGGTTCATGCTCTTGCCGTCCACCGGGTTCACGTGCGGCACCTTCTGTTCAAATGACGCGATATTCACCAATGGGACGATGATGACCGTACCGGAAATATCCGCGGGATTGAGTTCCTGTATAAGCTTTTCGAGCGCAATGATGGACGCATACTCGGTGCCATGCGCGCCGGCCACCAGGGCGAGAGTCGGCCCGAGGTTCGGGCCGCGAATTACCGCAACCGGGATATTCGTGCCCGCGTCGCTCCCCGCCGAAACATCGATGAATCCGGTAACGGTCTGCCCGGTGACTGCTGTCGCGGTTCCCACAGTGAGCGTTGGTTGTTGTGCCGTGGCCGCCACGCACAGAACGTAACTCAACAAAATCAATGCCAGCCGCTTGCGCATACTCGCCTCCTCCAGACCCCGCTTGAGAGTCGGCAGAGTATAACGCCGCCGGTCGAAACCTATACAGGGTCCCGCGGTTCTCGCCATCAACTTGCGCCCTCGGCTCGCGCGAGACAAACGCCAGCACTCCTAACAGCCGAATTCAGGGCGATCTCCTCGAACCGGACTTCTGGCCCGCGTCGACGGAAACCCTCATGGCCCATACTTCGTGTCGCTGTAATCGGGGAGTGATTCGCCAAGAGCAGCTTGTCTCCTGTGGCTAGTACCGCCGAGTTATTGCAGCTTCGCGTACTCTGCTTTGGCTTGTTTCAGGATCGGGACATCGGGATCGGCATCTTTCCAGAGCGTGAGGAAATCTTTGTAGGCGGTTTTAGCTTTGGTCGGGTCTCCAGAAATGGCATAGGCGCGGCCAAGCTGCAGGTGAGCCAGCGACCCCAGCAAAAAGTTCTGCACGATTCCAGGATGATCGAGAAACTTCTGGAACTCGGAAGCCGCAGCTGTACCATTCTTCTCGTCAAGATACGCCAGACCGCGAAGGTAGGCCGGATGCAGGGTGCCAATGGCTTCGGGAGGAGGATTCCCGAGTTCGTAAGGCAAAGCAGGTTCGAGAGCGATGATCGCCCGGTCGGGAGCATGTTGCGCAATCGCCATGGACGCTTCGAGCACCGGGAACCAGTAGACCTTGAGGAAAGTATTGCTGGGTTCCGATTTCTTGAGCGCTGTCATGATGGTTTTCGATTGCGAAGATTCGCCGGCACGGGCTAAAGCCAGCGCCGAGAGAACCTTCACATCGCGGCCGGGGGCGAGCGCCAACGCGCGCGCAACGGCCTGATGCGCAGCGCTGGCGTTGCCCACTTCGACCTCGCGGACGGCCTGAAAAGCGAGCCATTGCGCGGCGGTTTCCTTGGCGTCCGCGCGCACCGCAGAATCGGCGGCTTGGCGGGCGAGATCGCGCGCTTTCGCCATGCGGCCATAATAAGCCTGAGTATCGGCGTGGGTGTTCAGCAGCTGGTCTTCCTCGCCGGGCCGCCCAGCCGCCCATGCGACCTGGCGTTCCATCTCGGCGTTATCCCCGGCGAGGAATGCGAGGGAATACAGATCGCCTCGAATGAACAAACCATCAAAGTGGTTGCGTTGCGCCTCCTCGAGCGTCAGCCGCGCATCCCTGATGCGATTGACAGAGATGTAATTGCTGGCCAGGTTGGCGTAGTCAGTGATGCTAGGCTCAAGCCGCTGCGCCGCTTCGGTTTCCGCGATGGCTTTGTCGTATTGACCCACGGAAGCGTAGAGGCTGCCAAGATTGCCATGAGGCACCATCTCACGCGGGTAACTCTTTTCCCAGAGTTCGTATGATTCGATGGCCTTGTCCATTTCGCCGGTGACGTATTGAAAGTAGAAAGCGGAGATGCGGAACCTCTCGCGGTCGCTCACGCGGTCCCGCAAGTTGTATGCCTTCCGCGCATAGTCCGCCGCCACTCCGGGTTGTCCAAGATTCGCGAATTCGATACCCAGACCAACGTAGGCCATGGCGAAGTTTGGGTCAAGTTCAATGGCACGCTTCATGAACGGAACGGCTTCGGAATCGCCCTTGGTGCGGCCAGTCGTGATAGCCATGCTGTAGGCTTTCAGAGCGTCAAGGGAAGGCGTAGTGGCTTCCATGGGCACGTCGAATTTTTGCACCGAAGCCAGGGATTCGCCGAGGCGCGCACGCAGAGCGGCGGCTGAGGTATCGAGTGCCTTGAGCACGCCTTCTTTGCTGGCGGCTTCGGCGCGTTCCTTGGCGAGGTTATCGCCGTTGTTGCAGCCAACGGCATCGAGCGTGACGACATATTGATTACCGAAGTTGGCGATGGAACCCGAAACTACCGCTTGGCTGCCAGTGCGGAGGCAGAGTTCGGTCGCGACTTCCCCAGTGACGCGCTCCGCCGACGTCCGGCCCATCAGCTTTAGAGTCTCCCCAGCTTTGCTGTCGGAAAGGATGTTGAGAAAAGGAGATTGCTGCAAATCGACGGCGAGCGCCTGCTTGAGAGTGCCGTCGAAGACCGGGTCGCCGGTGGAATTGGTGAAATCTGCCAGGACGATTGTGTCTTTCTCAGTAAGGGGGGTGGTGTTGGACCGCGCCGAGCGCGAACGGAGGAATAGTCCGCCGGCAACCAGGGCGACGCTGATCAGCGCAGCGGCAATGACGTATCCGAAGAGCCTCTTTCGTTTTGCAAGGTCAGAATCGGCGCTGCTCATGCGGCCACTGGTGCTGGACGCGGCTGCTGCCGAATGGGAGTCGGTATCCCGTTTCAGGCGTTGCAAATCGGTTCGCATGTCGGCGGCGTGCTGATAACGCAAATTGCGATCCTTCTCCAGAGCTTTGTTGATGATCCGTTCCAGTTCAGCGGGCACCTCAGGGTTCAGCCGAACCGCTGCCGTGGGCGTGCCGTCGAGAATGGACTTGAAGATCACCGCCGTACTCTCGCCACGGAACGGCCCCGCGCCCGTCGCCATTTCGTAGATGACGGCGCCGAAGGAGAACAAATCGCTACGTGCGTCCAACTCTCTCGCCCGCGCCTGCTCGGGCGACATATAGGAGACCGTACCCAGTGCAGTGCCCGGGCTGGTGAGATGAGGCTCGTCCGGCGCAGTCACCTCATTCGTCAGCGTAACGCTCGAAGAGCCGCCTGCGGCTCCGACCTTCGCGAGTCCGAAATCGAGAATCTTGGCGTGGCCGCGCTTGGTCACGAAGATGTTGGCAGGCTTGATATCGCGATGCACGATCCCTTGAGTGTGAGCGGCGTCGAGAGCCTCGGCTATTTCGATGCTTAGCGACAGCACGGTTTCAAGATCGAGAGGCCGGCCGGAAATGCGGTACTTCAGGGTGATCCCGTCAAGAAATTCCATGGCAATAAACGCCTTGCCATCTTCCTCACCAATATCGTGAATAGTGCAGATATTCGGGTGATTCAGCGCAGAAGCCGCCTGGGCTTCGCGTCGAAAACGAGCGAGGGCTTGAGGATCGCGGGCGACCTCATCAGGCAGGAACTTCAAGGCGACAAACCGGTTCAGCCGCGAGTCTTCGGCCTTGTATACGACGCCCATGCCGCCGCCACCGAGCTTCTCCAAAATCCGGTAATGGGAGATGGTTTGGCCGATCACAGGGACAGTCCTAGCGTTCTGGTCGCTTCATCTTACGGACGTGACAGTTGCCCGTCAACGGATGTCGGGGGTTAACGGATGTCGGTTCCGGCACGAGATTCGCCGAACATGAACAACTGCCTTATATAGGGGCTATGCGTGGAGGCGGCAGGATAACGTCTGGTTCGTTGGTAAACACAAAGTAATCGAGCCGCGAGTTGGAGGCGAGGCGAGCCGGTCAACCACGAGATCCATAAACGGGCTTCGGGGAGATCCTCCAGATCCTCCAGTGATCTCCTCGAAGTTTCCGGCCCGCTGGTAGCGGGTCCATAGTGTGGGAAACTTGCGCGAGCGGCACGGAGCATCGCAAACTCAGAGGAGCCAAGCTCGACAGCTATGGTCGCAATCGTCTTGGTGCCTTCGTGCCCGTCTCGAAGTCTGACTTCGGTTGCTGCGGTCGATTGTTTGGTGGCGAGTTGGCCTTGCAAAAGGCCAAGCTCGACCCCGCCGGAGAGCCTGTGTGGTGATCGCCAACCGAGCCGAGCTTGGCCAATTTCAATGATGGAAGGAGTATGCCATGGCCAAGCACAAGCGATCCACCTTGGAGCGACTACGCAATGGAAAGTTGCGATGGAATCGTAAGGAACGCAGGGAAGTGGAGCGTCGTTTGAACTCCACGGATCCCGGACTGGAGATTGTCAATTCCCATGCCGCCGGTATTGATGTGGGCAACGAAAGCCACTACGTGGCGGTGCCGCCAGGACGGGATGCGCAACCCGTGCGAGAGTTCGGATCCTGGACGGCGGCCCTGGAAGAGATGGCGCAGTGGTGGAAAAGCTGTGGGGTGAAAACCGTAGTGATGCAATCCACTGGGGTGGATGGGATCGCCGTGCATGACGTACGGCAAAGCCACGGTTTGCAAGTCAACCTAGTCGATGCCCGTGGAACCAAGAGTGTACCTGGGCGCAAGAGTGACGTACAAGAATGTCAGTGGCGGCTGAAATTGCACACCTAGAAATCCATCCGAGAACTGGTGTTTTTCCGTGAAGGGGCAGTGCGGGTGACGTGATGGTTCGTTGTGGGCCTCGCATCCATTACACTGCGCCGAACGCGGCGCCTAAGTCGGGGTTGGGGTTCAGGCGAAGAAATCGGGCCCAAAAGGTCGAAAGAGCCGCCAGAAAAACGTTGGTGGGCCGTACCGAGGCCTGGGCTGCGGTGGCGGCGTCGGGGCTCTGAGCCCGCCGCTGGCAGTACCCAACCACCAAACTCAGGTTTGCTACTACCGCGGCCATCACCACCTGCCAGCGGGTTTTCTTTTTCCCGAAGTAGCGACTTTGGCGAATCCCTAATCCCACCAGGCGCCCAATCCGATGTTCCACCACCACCCGCTCGCGCAAGCTCTGCCGCCCCGCCTCGGTCTGGTTATGGGCGCGGGCCTGTTGCTGCAGTCGTTCTTCGGCTTGGATGCTGATACTCCGCGGCCCTTGCCCACGGACGCATTGCGAGCGCAGGGGACAGGCCTGACAACCGGCCTGGGAAAAAAGAAATTGGCCCCCTCGACCTTCTCCGGCGGAGCGATAGTCGCGCGTACTCTGGCCTGCCGGGCAACGCACTTCCATCTGATCCAAATCGATCTCAAACTCACTCTTGGAAAAACAATTGCGGTTGTGACGGGCCGGCACCTTCGCCGTCAGGATTCGTTCTTCCTCCGCAAAGACTCGCCGCGTCGGGCCGCCTCCGTAGGCACAATCCCCCACCGTTTCTTCGACCTTCGCCTCCAACACTCGTTCGCTTTGCTGCACCAACTCCAGAGCTTTCTCCTGATCCCCAGCATTGCCCGCCAGCACCTCCACCCCCGTGATCAACTGACTCTCCATCTCCACCGCCACCGCTGCCTTGTGTCCGTTGAAGCGCTTGCTGGCGCTCTTGCGTCCATGCCGCATCTCCGGATCGTGAACACTGAGGACCCGATCCTTGGCGGTGCCCGACTTTACTTGAAAGCCGCCCTCCGGCTTTTCTTCCACGTCCTGCGCGATCAGCCGCAGCAGCAAAGCCGCGGCGGCGGCAATGGCTTCCGTCTGCGCGGGATGCTGCTTTTGGATCTCCTCCGCCAGGCTTAGCAGGCGCCGCCCGTCCTGCACGATCTCGGTTAACAACTGTTCCCGTTGCCCTTTGTCGTCCCAGTCAATCCCGGCTTCTCCCTTCACGCTGCTGCCAAAATAGCGACTCAGCCCCTGCTTCGCGGCCCACCCCGTAACCTCTTCTTCCTCTACCTCCGCCAACCGCCGCCCCAACCTCTCGATCCCTTCTCCCAGCAGATTGTAGGTGTCCTTCACCGCTCCCTTGCCCAAGATCGGCGTCGTATCCAAGGCCACGCGAAGCTTGCGATTCTGCAGGTATCCGGCGCGCCGGGCTTCTGCGATTGACTTCTTCAACAGCGGCTCTTCCATCTCGTGCAGAACCAGCTTGGCCTCAAACTCCTGCAGCGCGCTCTTCTGCATCGGTACTTCTTCCATCTCCAGTCCCAAGGCTACCTTCCAGCGCAGATCGTATTGGGTCCGCTCCACCGCCTCGGCAAAACTCACCCCCTCGTACGCCCGTAAGAACAGCACACTCACCGCCACACTGGGAGGCACGGATTGGCGTCCATTGTCCGGGCAGTACAAAGCCGCGAAGTCTTCATCGCGAAACAGCTGCTCCCGGTTCTGCGCCAGATACCCGTACAGGGTGTCGCGGCCCACAAAGTCGAGATAGACATGATCAGCGGCAAACAGCTTGTCTTGCGGAGAAAGCTTGCCCATCATGGCCGCTGCTCCCGGGCCCGCCGCGCCCTTTTCCGGGAGGAGGGCTGGGGCGCAGCCTCGCCCTTCAGTTGCTTCCGCTCCGGCAAACGCACTAACAGCAAATGGGTGCGGTCGAGCACTTTCCAGGTCACGGTTTCGCCCGACTCTAAGTCCAGGGCGGAAGCCAAGGGCAGGGGGATGTTGGCATACACTTGCACCGTCCCGCCCTGGCGCCGGATGCCTTGTAAACGGGTGACGTAATGATTTTCAAGATCTTGCATGTCTATGTAATAGCATAGATATTAATATTTTGTCAAGACCTTTTCACGCAACCGCCCCCAGTTTTTCTTGGGGAAGCCGCCAGTCTGATTGGAACATCCTTCCCGTGGGGGACTTTCCGGATGAGTCTCTAGGGTCTGCTGCGGAGTTGTTTTCTGCCGGCGTCGGAGATCCACGGGGTGGGTACCGTGTGGCGGCTGCGGGATCAGCACATCCAGGACGCGGGGCGCTGCATCCAGCATATGCAGGAGGCGCTGATCACGATGAAGGTGCAATTGCACCATGCCATCAGCGATCTCAGCGGGCAAACCGGACAGGCCATTATTGGCGCCATTCTGAGTGGCCAGCGCGACCCGCGAAAATTAGCGGCCTTGCGCCACGGGCGCATTCCAGCCAGAGAAGAAGAGATCATCCACAGCCTGCAGGGGAACTGGAAACCGGAGGTCTTGTTCGAATTGCAGCCAGCCGTCGACGCCTACGATTTTTACCGTAAGCAAATCGCCCCATGCGACAGCCAGCTGAAACAGTACATGGTCGCACTGCCTACCCGGGAAGCACTTGCCACGACACCGACGGCCGGCGAACCGGTAGCGGCCACGGATACGGGCAAAAAACGCCGTCCGCGCCAACCGAAAGGCAACCAGCCGGACTTTGCTCTGGCGGAGGAATTAGAGCGCATTCTAGGAGTCAACGCCACGCTGATCGACGGCCTCGATGGGATGACGATACAGACGGTGCTGGCCGAAGTAGGCCCTGATCGGAGCGCATGGAAGAGCGAAGCGCAATGGAGCTCCTGGCTGAACTTAGCGCCGAAGCGGGACATCAGCGGGGGCAAAGTCATTCGTCATAGGCGGGAATACCGCACCCATCGAGTGGGCAATGCTTTTCGCATGGCCGCGCAGTCCCTGGTACGCAGGGAGAGCTATCTGGGCGCGAAGTACCGATACCTGCGCGCCAAGTTGGGGGGACTGAAAGCCGTCAAGGCCATGGCCCGCGTCTTGGCCTGCCTGTACTATCGGCTGGTTACCAAGGGACAGCTTTGGGTTGACCGCGGCACCGCGGAATTTGAGCAGCGCAGGCAGCAACGCGACCTCGCCACCCTGCAGCGCAAAGCCCGCAGCCTCGGCCTGCAACTGGTGCCGGCAGCGTAAACCTAGAGCCACTAACCCCGCAGCGTCGCGGCCAACGCAACCCTCCCGAAACGGAGCCGCAGAAGTGTCGACCGAAATAACGACCCAACTCTTAAGCAAGCGCAATCCCAGTCGATTGCCTCATGCCCAGACAGGATGTTTCCGGAGAGAGAGCCGACTTCTGGACAACGTCGGAGTCCGTGCTAGACGTAAGTTCCGGTTAGCCCGTCATCCGCCCGGGGAGGCGAGCCGCGAACGGAT
Source organism: uncultured Acidobacteriota bacterium (assembly GCA_963838905.1). GTDB lineage: Bacteria > Acidobacteriota > Terriglobia > Terriglobales > Acidobacteriaceae > JABDBE01. The sequence continues at coordinate 13,316 of CAWITE010000005.1, read as the reverse complement.
TTCCTCCTGCTATGATCGTCCGTCCAACGGAGCAACCATGCGCAAGCTGATTTTATTTCTGTTTTTTCTGGCATTATCAACCATCTTTGTGTACGCACAGCAGTACGACCTGGTGCTCGAGGGTGGACGCGTCATGGATCCTGAGACCGGCCTGGATGCCGTGCGCAACGTTGGCATCCGCGACGGAAAGATTGTCCGCATCTCGTCCGAGACGCTGAGCGGAGGCCGTGTCATCCATGCCAGTGGGCTGGTGGTCGCTCCCGGATTCATTGACCTTCACCAGCACGGCCAGGACATGGAGAGCCAGCGCGTGAAAGCGCTCGACGGCGTAACCACGGCGCTCGAACTGGAAATCGGCGCGCCTGACGTCGCTCAGTTCCTAAAAGCGAAACATGGGCAGTCACTCATTCACTACGGCACTTCGGCCAGCGATGTGGCGGCACGGGCTCTAGTATTCGGAACGCCGCTGCCGCCCGGAGAAATCCTGCCGAAGAACGGTCCCGCGACCGATCAGCACGCGACCCCAGAGCAAATCATGCGTATAGAAGACCGCCTGCGTTCGGAACTGGACACGGGCGGACTGGCCCTCGGCATGGGAATTCAGTACACGCCCGGAGCCACCCGGCTAGAGGTCATTGATATGTTCCGTCTGGCCGCCGAGCGGAGGGTGCCGGTTTACACCCACATACGCAGTTCGGGCCGCGCCGAGCCCGGATCCTCTATCGAAGCCATGAGTGAAGTCATTGCAGCGTCCGCCATCACAGGCGCTCCGCTGCACATCGTGCACATCAATAGCTCCTGTTTGCGTGATGCCCTGGAGTGCCTCTCGATGGTCGAAGGAGCCCGGGCACGCGGACTCGACGTAACGACCGAAGCCTATCCCTACATTGCGGGTATGACCTTTATCAACTCCGCGGTCTTTAACCCTGGCTGGCAGGAAAAGCATGGGGGTATCAGCTACGGCGACCTCGTTCTTCCTAACACCGGCGAGCACCTCACCAAGGAACGCTTCGACGAACTCCACAATTCAAACGCTCCCCAAACGGTGTTGATCTTCTCCAATTCTCAGGAGGTGCTGGACAAAGTGATTCCGCGGCCATTGGTTATGATCGCCAGTGATGGCATTCCCGGCCATCCCCGCAACGCCGGAACCTACTCGCGCGTGCTGGCCCAATACGTACGGGAAAAGGGGACAATCACGCTGATGGATGCGCTGCGAAAGATGAGTCTCATGCCGGCAGAGATGCTCGAGCGTTCTACTCCCGCTGCACGGTTAAAAGGCAGACTGCAGGAGGGCGCTGACGCCGACATTGTTGTGTTCGACGCTGCGACCATCAGTGACCGATCCACCTTCGCGAAGCCCATGGAACCGAGCGTGGGCGTGCGCTATTTGGTGGTAGGCGGAACCGTTCTTATCGACGAAGGCAAGATCGTGCCAGATATTTTCCCCGGCCGCGCACTGCTGGGGGCGGGAAAGCGCTGAGCATTCCATGACTAGCTGCGGCCTCCTACGCCCATGGCCTGGAATCTCACAGGCGCGCTGGCGGCCCACTCCCGGATGGTCGGCCATTCGGCACCTAACCGAAACGGGCCGCCGGTACATTAGAATCCACTCGTTCCTGCCGAATGTATGTCTGCGGCACAAGGCCGTTTGTGCCAGCGGTAGAAGAACGGAATACCGAGAACAATCACTCCCAGCCCCAGCGATGAACGTACGGGCCGCATCATCCACAAGTTGACCGTCAAAGCCATCGCGGCAGCCAAAAAGATGAGCGGCGTCCAGGGGTATCCCCAGGCGCGGTAAGGCCGAGCCAGGTTCGGCTCTTTTTGGCGTAAACGTATCAGGGCAATCGCCACCAACCCGAAAAAGATCCACACAGCAAAGACAAACAGTGAATAGAGCTCCTCGAACGTCCCAGTGAGCGCCAGCAGCGCAGCGATCGAGCCCAGGAAAACCAACCCGCCGGTGGGCGTACGCAGGGAAGGATGAAGGCGCTCCGCGAAACGGAAGAACAAACCGTCGCGCGCCATGGCGTACGGGATGCGCGCACCGGTCAAGACCACGACGTGCCGCGCCCCAAGAGCCGACACAGCCATGGCGACCGTGAGCCAAGCCGCGCCGCGCGAACCACTCAACGACTGCACTACGTCAGACGCAACATGCTGGGACGCCGCCACCTGTGCCAATGGCAAAACATAAAAGTACACAACATTCGCCATCAAATACAGCCCACCCACGGTGAGCAGCCCAAGAATAATGGCTCTCGGGATGTTCTTCTGCGGCTGGAAAACCTCTTCCCCCAGATCGCCCAGATCGTTAAAGCCGTTGTACGCCCACATCGCGGGAACGAGCGCTGTCAGCAGGGCGCCAATCGTTCCCAACCTGAACGATGTTATCGCTGGCGCAGTTAGGCCGTCGCGTTTTGTTCCGAACACTACACCTCCGACAACAATGACCAGGATTGTGGCCATCTTGAGCGATGTCAGCAGCACCTGGATAGCGCCACCCATCCGCACACTGAAATAATTGACCGCGGTCACGATCACCACGATCAACGCCGCAATCGGCTGGGCCGTCGTGAACGTGAATTCGTAACGCCCGATGTGACTGCTGAACAAAGGCGTGGCCACAATGGGAAACAAGAATCCCAAGAACCGCACGAACCCGGCCGCCAGAGTGGCCATAGCGACAGGCCGTTCGAGAAACGAACTCATCCAGCCAAAAAGAAATCCCCAGAGAGGGCCGAGCCCCCGGCCAAGGTAGACGTAGGGGCCGCCGGCCTTCGGAAAAGCCGCACCAAGTTCGGCATAGCAGAAGGCGCCCAAAAGCACGATGAGCAAGCCGAGGATCCAGGCGATCAACACTAGTGTGGCGGAGCCCACGGCACGCGCCATGTCGCTAGCGACAAGAAAAACCCCCGTCCCGATCGTGTCGCCAACGACGATGGCGATCGCCGACCCAGGACCCAGGCCACGAAGCAGATCACTTCGCTCGGAATGGTCAGATGGATTGCTAGGCAACATCGCGGAAGTCAGAGCCTACTAGCAGCAATGAAGATGGTCAACGACCCGCCAGGTCGGTCGTGGTCCCCCCTTCATAGATTGCCCACTGCCTGCCTGGTAACTCAGTTCCAAGGCAAGAGTCAGTCGCCAAAGAAACGCCGCGAAGAACACAAAGTCAGAGTAACTGTAAAGTGCGCAAAGCATTCGGGAAAGGCTCGAAGTGATCCCACCGAAAGGGTCTGCCCGAGCCACTGCGCATCCCGGACCAGTCCTGTCGTTTCGTTGCGGACGGGAAATGCACCCATAGCCTGATTCAGGTTTGCGCGATATGATCGAAGCCGCGATGGCAGCGCATAAATTCATGCTGAGCGAGTTTCCCTGGGACGAACGTCACCGCGTGGCCGACATTGAAGACGTCCTTACTCCTGCGCTTGTGGTCTATCCCGAAATCGTGGCGTCAAACATTGCGCAGACTTTGCATCTGCTCGGAGGCGATCCGGATCGCTGGCGTGCGCACATCAAGACCGCAAAGCTGGCCTACACACTTCGCATGCTTGTCGAGCGGTCTGTCCGGAGTTTCAAGTGCGCAACCACGCTCGAATTGCTGGTAGCTTGCTACAACGGAGTAGTCGACGTCCTTCTTGCCTACCCGGTGGTGGGGGCAAATGCACGCCGCGTGCTCGAAATAGCGAATCAGTTCCCGCACGTCCGGATTTCTGTCCTGGTCGAGAACCAAGAACAGGTGCGACAATGGCGAGGCAGCTCAGTCGACATTTTTGTCGACATAAATTCTGGCATGAATCGAACAGGAGTCGAACAGGTCCAGACCGACAAAGTGGTTCGGCTTGTGCGTGCTGTTGAAGCAGCGGAGCTGCAATTCGGCGGCCTGCACTACTACGACGGCCAGTACGGGGGGGTCGACGAGCCCGAACGGACTGCGGCGGCGCATGCCGGCTACGATCGTTTGCTGAAACTTGTGGTCGCGATCCAGAGCAGTGGGATGAGCGTGCCGGAAGTCGTCACCGCCGGGACGCCGACGTTCCCCTGCTCTCTCGCGTACAAAGGTTTTCACGGCGCAGGGTTCATCCACCGGGTCTCGCCCGGAACAATTGTGTATTGCGATGCCACAAGTCTGGCGCAACTGCCCGCTGAATACGGCTACACGCCAGCGGCGCTGGTATTAACACGTGTGGTCAGCCGGCCCCACGACGGAATCATCACCTGCGACGCGGGCCACAAAGCCGTCTCGGCCGATTCTGGCGTGCCCACGTGCGTGGTAGCCGGACATCCGGAACTGACGCCTCTCGCGCCCAGTGAAGAGCATCTTCCGATGGCATTGAACCGCGAAACCGCAGGTCCGCAAGTAGGCGAAGCGCTCTATCTCCTACCGCGCCACGTCTGCCCCACGGTAAACAACTTTGATTCCGCGCTTCTCGTGCGGGAGGGCCAGATCGCATCAGTAGAGAAAGTTACCGCCCGCGGACGCGAAGCGCCGCTGCTGCCCACGTTACCGTTGGCCAAGTCCTCAGTGGGTCTCGCGACTACCGAGCCAGTTTAGGCGGGACAGTTTAGGGAAGAAATTCCGCGCCGCGACCTTGGTTGGGGTGGCCCGTCCTTGTGGCGTTTTTGCGACATTTTATTTGTTCCGGCGGCTCGCCTTCTTCTTTGTCTTCTTCTTTGCCCCAGGCACTGGTCTTGGGCCCGTTTTCTTCACACTGTACGCAACGCAGTCGATTTCGATGAGCATACCCGGAGTGTGACCAAGATCGCTGCCTACCGTCGTGCGCGCCGGATATGGCGGCGGAAAACGTCGCGCGTACACCGCGTTGTAACGCGCGAACAAACTCGTATCACTCAGGTGCACATGGACCTTCACCACATCGCGAAGAGAAGCTCCGTCCGCCTCGAGAATGGCAACAATGTTATCAATGGTCTGCTCCGTCTGCTGCTCAATGCTGTCACCCACCAGCCCGCCATGGACCGGGTCGATCGGACCCGTTCCGCTAACGAAGACGAAATCCCCGGCCCGCCATCCCTGGGAATAAGCTCCTCCCGGCGGTGCACCACGCTTCGCTTGAATCACATATTTGGCCATCTTCTTATGTCTCCGTAGCTCCAGCTTTCGCGTCATCCCGCTGACTCCTGCCTTGATATCGGCAGCTTCCCATGAACTATCACATAGTAACTCCCGAATCGTCGGCAAAGCGGAAGCTATCCAGAAACGCTCTTGGGGGACATCAATGCGATCTCCCAGAAGAGGACGTCTGACCCGCGTCTTTTCGCCGCCAATCAAGCGAATGCAGGCACCACTTGCTTGAGGTTCTCCATAAGACGGGCACAACTTCACTGAAAATTCTTTACGAGCATGATGTTGGATTCCGCGAATTCATTCTGGATGTAGATGATCGACTTGCCGTCCTGGGACATGCTCAATGCCCAGCCGGAATGTTTCTCCACTGTCCACACGGGAAGAGTTTTGCCGGCAGCAAATTCGTAGAACTCGATGCTGGTGCGGGGGAATTTACCGAATTTCAGGAAGTAGATCCCATTGGGACTTATCGCCCAATTGGGCCAGCCACCACCCTCGACGTCGTTCAGTACTTCGGTCTCTTCTCCGCCCTGCATCGGCATTCGCCATACCCCTCCCTGTTCATATTTGCAGTAATAAAGGTAGCGACCATCCAGCGATTCAACCGGGGAGATTCCACCGTTTCTGGTGAGCCTGGTCGGGGACCCGCCTTGGACGGGAATTTTCCACAGTTGGAAGGGATCATTCCCGAACTTCGAGGCAAAATATAGCCATTTGCCATCTCGCGACCAGCTTGGCGAGAGATTGTCCGCGCCGGGAATGGTAGGCACAAGGTGAGGGAGTCCGCCCGGTACCTCGACCACATAGATTTCGCTGCGCTCCTTTGGATGAAATTCGAATGCGATGGAGCGCCAGCTCGGCGACCACCGGGCACGTCCTGCGGTTCCATGCAAGGAAGTGACCTGGTCGCAAATTCTTGTCGTCGACGTCGCATGTCGAGATATCCCAAAAGCCCAGGCGGTTGAACTCGAACGCCACCTTTTTGCCGTCCGGCGAGAATTCCGGCCGCATCTTGTCACCCTCTCTGAGACGAGAGCGGATGGCGGTCTTGCGTCATGGGTTGAATCTCTCAGGTCGAGACGCCAAATATCAAACTTGGAGAGTATCTGCTCGTAGACGAGAATGTTTCCTCTGGCTGGGATGGAGGGCCACTTTGCCTCGCCCACGGGGCCGGCCACGGGACGTAATGCTCCACCTGCCGCGGAAACCCGCCACAAACCCATCGTAGCGCTGCGGTCCGAAGAGAACACTATTTCGCGGCCGTCAGTAGTCCAGGTGGGAGGTCCCATGATGGGGCGATTATCAAACGTGACACGCCTGGCTTCGCCACCTTTACTCGGCATAACGAAGACATCATTGCTGACGCCGGCCACAGTCGAACGAATGAACGCGATCTGATTGCCGTCGGGTGAATATGCCGGCTCATGATCAAGTGAGCCGGCCGGGGGAGAGGTGAGTGCGTTGATACTGGAATCGGCGAGAGACAGCAGGCCGATCGCGGCACGAGTGGGATTGTCGGCGCTACTCTCGGAAAATGCGAGAAATTGCCCATTCGGCGACCACGATAGTCCGGCTCCCATCGAAGCCAGACCGTCATAGACGCGATGTACCGCGCCTCCCGGAGCTGGCACTGTATAAATAGAAACGGACTTTCCAGAGTAACGAGTAAAAGCGATCTGGCGGCCGTCGGGAGACGATGTGGGGCAGCAGTCGCCAGGGTCACTCGTAAGCTGTAGCGATTTCTCGCCTCCGACGACGGCTGCGTAGATTCCTGAATTGTTTACGCCATCGCTTTGACGAAATGCGACTAACGCACCATCCGGCGAAAAAGCGGGCGTAGCTTGAAATCCTCGAAAACCCAAGGGCACTACTTCAATGTGCGCCAATTGAGCGTCCGGATTTAGTCGGTACACCGTCCAAGCTGCGGTAACGCAAATCAGGCCCAAACACAGCGCGGCGGAAACCCAAATTATCCGTGAAGCGTACTTTTCGCCTATAGTAGTTTTCCTTTCAGCCGCCAGTTCAGGGCTAGATCCAGATGGCGCGGGCGCAGACCTGGTGAGCAGGCCTATGAACCGATTTGCCCCGCTTTGCGATTGTCTCTATATAGCGCGGTTTGTCGGCGGAATCGCCCAAGCCTTCTCGCAGTCTGGCGACCACGCTGTTCCAGGCCATGATCAAAATCGACGAATGTATCGGCGGGCCAGAGGTTTTGACGCAGGTGCTCCCGCGTTACCAGCTCACCCGATCTCTCCAGCAATAAAGACAGAACGCGGAAAGGCTGTTCTTGCAGTTTGATACGTCGACCGTCTTTCCGTAGTTCACCTGCCCGAACATCGACCTCGAAATCATCAAAGCGGACGGTTGGAGCCAAAACCGAGTCAGGCATTTCCTCACCACGCGTTAGACGTAAATCCCTCACCGATGTTAGTGATGTGAGCCGCAATTGTTTCCCGCGGCTCACTTCAACTTCCAAGAACCTCTAGTCATATCAGCGACTTGTACTCGTTACCTACGCGTGTGCCAGGGGTGTGCACGGTTGCATTGCCATCCACCCCGATTGCATTTAACAGTTGGCGCACGAGAAATTGCTCCTGTTTTTTCCTCAGCGGCTATTCGGGCCGGAGAAGCGCAAAGGACACGATGGTCGACTCACGATCACTTCCAATTACGCTGCTGCTGGCAACGGTTTGGTTCTGCAGTCTTACGCTGGCCGCCCAACGAAGGCTTGATCGGACCAACGATGGAGGGAAGCTTCAGGTTGACATACATTCTCTTCAGCAGCTCGCCCATCAGGGGGATGGCAACGCAGCTTATCTGCTCGGTCGGGCTTACATGATGGGAACCGGTGTTGCGCACGATTACCGAGAATCGGCAAGTGGTTTCTGCAAGCCGCCGCGAAGGGGTCGTCCGATGCCGAGTTCGCCCTGGGCTACCTATACGAACAGGGTAAAGGGGTCGCGCGGGATTATCCACAGGCTTTGCTCCATTACAGCACCGCCGCAATGAAGGGACACTCCGCCGCGCAAAACAATCTGGCTTCCATGTATGAGCACGGCCTGGGTGTAGGGAAAAACCTTCAGGAAGCGACACGTTGGTATGGGGCCGCAGCGACCCAGGGAGAAGTCATAGCGCAGTGCAATCTGGCATCGTTGTACTTCACCGGCAAAGGCGTACCACGAGACCATTTACAAGCGGCGGCATGGTTCAGAGCCGCAGCCGAGCGCGGTTACGCTCCCGCGCAGGAGAATCTTGGCTGGATGTACTACACCGGCACCGGCACCGGTACGACGGTTGACTACTCCGAAGCAGCGAATTGGGTGCGGCGGGCCGCTGAGCAGGGATATGCGCGGGCTCAACTCGACCTAGCGTATCTTTATGAGCAAGGCAAGGGGGTCTCGCTGGACTATGTCAGCGCTTACTCATGGTACAAAATCGCTATGAACGGAGGCCAGAAACTGGCCCGCTCTAGACTGAAAAGCCTATCGCGATTGTTAACCCCGGAACAGATCGGCACAGCCAATGCCCGCGCGGCACAGTTGCGTGGATCTTCATGGCCGGGAATCAGCGCGGACAATTCAAATTCAATTGGAAGCGCATTTGTTACAGAGCGCTATAGGCCATGATGCGGACGAGCCGTTTCGTCCTAGGAAAGTGAATCTTCTACCACCGTGCTTCAGTGTTTTGTTCGCTGTCCAGAAACGCGCTTCGCGGAGATCAACCGGGTGAATCGAGAGTCTGCAAGCACACTTCCCCCAAGCCGACTTCTGGCTCGTAACTGTACCGCCGGGGTCTTGAGTGTAGTCGCGTTTTACGCCCAGAACCGAGGCCAGGGAACCGCTTCGATGTTTCAGCTGACATCTCCACGCGGTTCGTGGTGTCAAATCGATCTCAAGGTTCCAGGCACAGCCCAGCGATGCGATCGACGGGGGTAATCGGCGATTCGGGACAAACCCATTCGCAGGTAGGCTGCCGGATTACAGTCAGTCAGTTTTCCTGCTCCGATCAAGTACACCTAGCCGGCATCGTGCTCACGGATGCCCTTTTTGTGCACTGTCGTCTTCTGCCGCAAGGCGCTGTTTGAGCGGCGCGACCAGCGAGCGCTGAAACCCTGGCTGCTTGGTAAGAGCCAGTTGCAGCGCCGTTGCGTAGTAAGGGCGAGCCTCTTCTCGTCTGCCGAGCGCATCCAGCACGTTGCCCATCCGTGCATTCACTCCGGCCGAATCGGGGTTGAGAGTCACAGCTTGTTGTGCTTCCTGCAGTGCCTCCGGCAATCGATTGCCGGCGAGAAACACACCTGCCTTTTGTGCATGAGCCAACGCAGCCGCAAGTGGGGTCTCGAAGCGTCCTTCATACACAAAGACACTCGAATCGATTGCATCGGCAGCCTTCAAGGTCTTGAACTGCTCATATGGATTCAGTGGAGGCGGGCCGAATTCGAATCCCGTGAGATTGACTGCGCTGATGAACACCGGACCATCGATCGCAGGAGTAGCCTCGGAGAGCGTGCCCAGCCAAATGGATTCTATGGTCGGAAGCAGCTTGCATGGGATCTTGTAATAGTTGTAGTCGATCACACCTGTTCCAAAGTAAACGAACCAGCAGTGTTGCATGTGGTGCTCGTCGGTGTATCGCTTCACGGCATGCAATTGCTGCGCCCAGTCCGCACTCGAATCGCTCACATACCTCCAAACGTTCTTTGGGCCACCAAAGGCTTCGTTCGCATAGCCAATGCAGTTGGGAAATGCGCGCGTCACTGAGATTGCCTGGAAGACCAGCAGAAGTACGACCGCATACCGCCAGCGGCGGCTGTTCTTAATCAGCACGGAGGCCGCGCCCGCGATCAGGATCGCAAGAAAGATATAGAAGGGCAGGATGTGGCGAATGCCAATGTTCATTCCGCTCTTCATCGACGCAGCCAGATAGATGAGCGGCGGAATCAGTAGAAACAGCAATTCGTGCCTCTTCCGCAGGCGCTCGCTCGCGATCACCCAAGCGCTAATCGCCAGCAGGATCAGGAATGTGAGACTCGATTTCACCAGAATGGCCGCCGGGAAGTAAAACCAGACGGCATGCGGATAAGATTTGCCGAAGAGATAGCTGTTGAAGCTGTCGGCACTGAACAATACGTGCGCAAAGCCGTAGATGTAAGACTCGGGGAGCAAGTGGAAACGGGCGAATTCGTGAAGTACTTTGGCTTGCGTAGGACTCGGAACTTTGGCAAGTTGCGCCTCCATCGGCGGATTCAACTGCAACCCGTTCCCGCGCGCCGCATAGCGGAAACCATAGGCCGCCCACAGAATTGCGACTGACATGAGGCCGATAATCACTAAGGCCGTAGCATAGCGAGCGGCGCGTTTACCGACAGAAAGTTGCGATCCGCTGTTCGCTGACTCTCGTCGGAATATCTCGATTCCCGCGAGAATCAAGAGCATGGGGAAGACAAGGACCGCGCTGTGCTTAGACGCCAACGCCAGTCCGACGGCAAACCCAGTAATCGTCAGCCGGCCCGCGGATGGCGATTGCACATAGCGGTAGAACGCATAAATCGATGCCAGTAAAAAGCAGGCTTGCGCCGCGTCCGTGGTTACCAGCGCTCCGTGAGCGAGCAGGGTCGGATCGAACAGCAGTAGCCCGAGCGCAAGGAAGCCCGCGATGGTGTTGAACATTTCTCGCGTCGCGAGAAACGCGATCACCAGCAACAGCAGCGTGAAGATTGAGGCCGCCATCTGCGCGCGAAACACGATCTTGTCGGCGTCGTTGTGAAAGATGAAATCTCTTCCACCGAGAACCGCCTGTAACCGGTAAGGACGATCTTGCATCTCTGGAACGTTTAGTTGCATAGGAAGCAAAGGCAGAGTGGCAACGAACTTGACCAGCGGCGGATGCTCGGGATTTAAGCCAAAGTCACCGCGCCACGACATGTATCCAGAATAGATATGGTCGGGCTCATCCCAGGTAATGGTGTTCGCGCGCGAGATCAGCGCCAGGTGAATGGCGAAGAGCAGAATAAACCCGGCCACGCCCGCGACCACCCACAACCGGCGAGAGTCCCTTCGTAGTGATGTCAATGCTTATACCTCACGAAGAGAATTCAGAAAACCAACCTTCAACGAGAGCTGAGCCTGTCGACATGAGCCCGCGCGGTCGTGCTTATGTAGCCGAATCTCCTTCCGCGCACGACACCTGGCGGCAAGCCGAAGGTTCACGAAGTTGAAGACATAAAGACCTCGGCGCGGAGCGCCAGTGTACCAAGTTCGCGACCGCCGTGCGTGCAATCGTGCCTACACCGTGGGACCGAGGCACGGTAGTGGGCGAAAAATCGCCATTTCACTTGTCAACCCAGACGAATTGGCCGCTGACTCGGAAGCTGTCCAGAAGCGGGCCTGGAGGAGATTAAATGGCGATCTCCCCGAAGCCGACATCTGGACCGGAATGCTCCCCCCGCCGTCCAATATTCGTGATCTGACAACGCGGTCACATCTCAATTGGCCCAACCCGATCCGACAGGCCTTCCTCGACAAGTCGCGCGTCAAGTCGATCCAGCAGCGAATCTATCTGCGCGATCAATGTCCCTGCCTGCGCTTCTAGCACAGCACGTACAAGGAAGGCCCACGGTTCAGGCAGATGAGTTAGAAGGCGCTTCTCGCCTGGATGGGCCTGTTTCTCAATCGCAAACCATACGTCGAAGAAGCTGGCGAGCAAGGCTGTTACGCGGTGTTGAAGGCTCACCGCGTCCCGGCGCTTCAGGGCCAGCTCAATTTGTCGCCGATAGGATGAATGATTGCGACGCAGAATCGGCCAGTTTTTCTTTACCACGGCGCGCCGCAACCCTTCTGGATATGAAACGCTGGCACGGTTCTGCAACCAGCGATACCAACCGCGTGGATCACATAGCGCTTCGGAATGGACAACGTTGTGCCAAAAACACGTTGTATACCCGATCGCAGATTCTTGGCGTACCAAAACGCGGTCGAGCTGATCTTCAATCCATTCAGGGGATCGATACATGATGTCTAGTTGAGTGCCAGTCGCAGGCTCAGACCACTCATCCCCCGGTTCCCAGAAGCGATTGTCAATTTCCGCCCCCTCGCCTAAGAGTGCTCGACGGAACTCTACGGCCACCGCGTCCACCGTATAGACGTAGAGGTCAAAATCCGATTCCAGGTCGCTAACTAATGCCCGCACAACGCGACCCAGCCAGCGCAACGGCCACGACCTGGGGCAGTTCACTAAAGCGTTGCGCCAAGCGCCGCACCATCGGCCCTGCATCCGCTCCCAGCGATTCATTCCTGATGATGTCGGCCATGCTTACTGATCGTCAATTCTATCTGGGAATACGCGGCATGAGCCGACACCGCTGTAGCTACGTGTTTTGCTGATCCACCGCACCCGGATCACTAGAGTTATGCCGGAATCAGGCCAACCTTCACCAGTTCGTGGCGAAGCGCAATAGGATCGGTAAACAGGATGCCATGCATGCCGAGGGCATGGTAGCAATTCTAGCTGGTCTCTTTGCGCTGACCGGGTAAAAGCGTCGGTGTGTGGTTTCAGTCGGAAGCAGGCGGGGCTTCGGCGGGTGGCGGACTCCAGGGCGATGGAATCAACTCGATACCGAGTCGCTTCATTTCTGCAATACGCTCGGCAAGCTCGGTAGTAACGGTATCGAGAGGAAAACCACGGGCTTTCCACGCAGTCAGCCCGCCGACCAGCACCCGGATTTGCGGACTCCCTTCTTGCGCAAGGCTGTAGCCACACGCGCACTCACAAAACTGTCCTTCGACCGCAGTAGAGCACCAGATCATGCCTTCTGGCATCACGATGCGGGTCCTGTGCCGCACTTTTCCCGGATCTGCTAATTTCAGGCCTTTGATCGCGCAGCATAGACCCTTGTCCCGGTCCGTCATATGTCGACACGGGCGTACCTATAGAAGTGTCGAACCGCTTCGGTTTACGTACTTGTGACTTCTATGCCTTGGGAGCGGTAGGGATTCAGGACATCTTCGTCTGATGCATCGGTGATCAAACGTGTCAGTCGGGAAGCAGGACCGACCAGGTAAGGCAAAGATGTCCCCATTTTCCCAAGTGAAATCAGGCCAACCACTTCCGTTGAAGCCCCTATCATCGCTTGCTTCACGTACGCTTCTTCTCGGTCGCCAACGGTTATTCCGACCTCCGGGTGCAAACTGCACATTCCGAGAAAACATAGATCAGCGCGAATGGA
>CAWITE010000004.1:0-183152 GCA_963838905.1 uncultured Acidobacteriota bacterium | reverse complement strand
TGCAGAAACATGTCGTGCGGTCAGCGAAACCGGCAGATCGCCGATCTCCCTCGGCGCGTAAACCGTACCCATTTCGCTGACTTGCGTGATCGAGATCACGCGCGGCCTGAAACATGATGCTCGGTACCGCCAATCCCGTGATACGCGTGCCCAACCGCCTCGACCGTGCGGCTTGCCGTCGCCGTCGGCGTCGAATAAGTTTGCAGCCGTTGAATTTCTCCGGCGCACCGCATTCGTCAGTATAGATATGCTGCCGCTTCGGCGCAGATCACCAGCCTGATAAGTCTCCGTCAGCGCCTTCAGGCTCAGGCAGTTCGCAGCCGTACCAGTTAAACACGGTGAAAACTTTTTCGATATGAGCGCCGAAGTGCTGTTTGAATTTGCGAACCGCAGCCTCGGTGTAAGCGTGCGTCCCCGTAGCCAGCCACATGCCCCGGTTGGCGCCGGCTGCCGGCTTGCAATATATTTGGATGAACGCCGGCGTTGTTATCGCTGGCAAAACTGCGGACAGGTTTCATGACATCAACAATGTAGGCGAGAGGCGAAGTGCCAGGTTTCCATGCGAAGGCCATTGCAGCTCTGCCCGAGATGCTTGACCTGCCTGCTGGCGAAGGTGGTCGTCGGATCGTCGCGATAACTTTCTCGGGTTTTCGAGTCTAACGGTGACTGTGTGGAACTTAATCTTTTCGGTTAATTCATGTGGATGTAAGTCTTTGCCGATCTGAAGTTTACTTGTTAGGCTAGTGGGAGCAAGTACAGGAAACGGGACCTCGGGATGAGAAGGATTTTCAGTCCGGACGGTCGTGCGGGTCCGACACCGCGTCTCGCGCCCTCAATTGCGCTCCTAGTGGCTATACTCCTTGCCGCGCTCGGGACGGCCTGCACCGGGACTTCCGTGAAGGGCGCTCAGCCCCAGGCTGATGCGGCGATTCCCGTCAAGATCCAAGTGGCGCAGTCGGTGCCAATCAGCGACACCACGGAGTACGTTGCAACTCTCAAATCACGGGACGCGGCCATCATTATGCCTCAAGTCGAGGGGCAGATCACGGATATCTATGTGCACTCGGGCGACCACGTCACGCCGGGCACCGTGCTGATGCAGATTGATCCCACCAAGCAGCAAGCCACGGTGAACAGTCAGGAACACAGCCGGGCGGCTCAGGAAGCCAACCTCGACTATGCCCAACAACAGTACAACCGGATCAGCGCCCTGGCTGCGGCCGGAGTGGTCGCGAAACAGGATCTCGACCAGGCGAAATCGGCGCTCGATACCGCTAAAGCGCAACTGAAATCGCTGGATGCACAAGTGCAGGAGCAGCGGACGCAGTTGCACTACTATCGCGTGACCGCTCCGTCGACCGGAATCGTAGGCGACATTCCGGTCCACGTGGGCGACCGCGTGACGACGACCACGATGCTCACCAGCGTCGACAAACCCGGCAGCCTCGAAGCCTACGTCTACATTCCGGTCGAGCGCTCGTCTCAGCTCAAGATGAATATGCCGGTGCAAATCGTGGACGGAAGCGGCCAGGTGATGGCGGACAGCCGTATCAGTTTCATATCGCCGCAAGTGGACAACACTACGCAGACGGTGCTGATCAAGTCGCGCATCGCCAACAATGAGGACCGGCTGCGCAATTTGCAGTTCATTCGCGCCCGAGTGATCTGGGGAACGCATCAGGGACCCGTCGTTCCCGTGGTGGCAGTGTCGCGTGTCGGCGGACAGTACTTCGCTTTTGTGGCGGAGGACGAGAAGGGCAAACTGGTGGCGCATCAGAAAGCGGTGCGCATCGGCGACATGACCGGGAATGATTATGTGGTGCTCGAGGGCATAAAGCCTGGAGACAAGGTAATCGTCTCGGGAATCAGTTTCTGGTGGACGGGGCGACCGTATCGCCACAGGGATAGGCTAGGCTTCGGGCAGTGGGCTTCGAGCCCAGCGTTCAGATGATTTGGCTTTTGGTGGAAGCCCAAAAGCCCGAGGACCTGAAGCCTAAAGCCGCATTGCGGTTTTCCCATGTTCGTCGACTTCTTCATTCGCCGCCCGGTGTTCGCAACTGTCTGCGCCCTGCTGATCATTCTGGCGGGCGCGGTCGTAATTCCTACTTTGCCGATCGCGCAATTCCCCAACCTCGCCCCGCCACAAGTCAACGTCAGTAGCGGATATGTCGGGGCAAGTGCGCAAACCGTCGAGTCTGCAGTCACCATTCCCCTCGAGCAGCAGATCAACGGCGCGCAGGGAATGAAGTACATGACCTCTGACAGTGGCAACGACGGTTCCAGTTCGATTACCGCGACCTTCGAGCTAGACCGTGATCCTGACCTCGCCGCCGTGGATATTCAGAACCGGGTGAACACCGCCCAGGGACGTCTCCCGAACGCGGTCAAAGCCACCGGCATCACGATTACCAAGTCGTCGAGCAACTTCGTTTTCGGCGCCGGCGTGTACTCCCCGGACGACCGTTACACCCCGCTGTTCATGAGCAACTATCTGGACGTCTACGTGAAGGACACGTTGAAGCGCGTGCCGGGAGTTGCCGACGTCGTCATCTTCGGCGAACGCAAATACTCGATGCGTTTGTGGCTCGATCCAGTGCGCATGGCAAGTCGCGGCCTCACGGCGAGCGACATGGTCAACGCACTGCAGGAACAAAATGTGGAAGTCGCCGCCGGGCAAGTAGGACAGCCTCCAATCAAAGCCGGGCAACAGTTTCAAATCAGCGTGCGGGCTATCGGGCGTCTGAGTGAGCCCACGCAATTTGAAAACATTATTCTCAAGGCGAATGCCGATGGAACTTTGGTCCGGCTCAAAGATGTGGGCCGGGCAGAACTCGGAGCGGAGGACTACAGCTCCGATCTGGTCTACAACGGGCACGACGCCGTAGGGATTGCCATCCTGCAACTCTCCACCGCGAATGCGCTCGACGTTGATCGCCGGGCGCTGGCGGAGTTGGATCGGCTCTCGAAACACTTCCCGCCGGGAATGAAATACGAAAATGCATTCGACACCACGGAGGCCGTGGGGGAATCGATCCGAGACGTTCTCGTCACTCTGGTCGAAGCCATCGTGCTCGTCATTCTGGTGATCTTCGTATTTCTTGAAGACTGGCGCAGCACCATCATTCCATCGGTCACCATTCCAGTTTCGCTGATCGGGACTTTCGCCTTCGTCAAGCTGCTGGGATTCTCCATTAACACGCTGACTCTGTTCGGCATCACCTTGGCCACCGGGCTGGTGGTAGACGACGCCATCGTGGTCATCGAAAACATCGAACGTCATCTTCAGGAAGGTGAGCGCGACGCGCACAAAGCAGCCTCGGCCGCGATGGGAGAAGTGGCTGGCGCCGTTATCGCCACATCCTTAGTGCTCGTGGCCGTGTTTGTGCCGGTCGCGTTTTTCCCCGGAACTACCGGCATTTTGTTCCGGCAATTCGCGCTCACCATAGCGTTCTCGATATCCATTTCTGCGTTCAATGCGCTCACCCTGACACCGTCGCTCTCCGCAATTTTGCTCGGGCGCGAGCACGGCACAAAAGGATGGTTTTTCCGTCAGACTGATCGAGTGATCGGCGCCATCACAGAGGGATACCAGCGATCCCTACGCGTTTTCCTACGCTTCCGCCTGGCCGCAGTGCTGCTGTTTCTCGCAGGATTAGGGCTCACCTTCATGATTTTCCAGCGTGTGCCGACGGGCTTCGTCCCCGACGAAGATCAGGGCTACTTCCCGGTCGTCATCCAGGCCCCGCCCGGCGCGTCCGCGGATTACGTCAGGCAGATCGAAGATCAGGTGAGCGCAATCATGCGCCAGATGCCGGAAGTGGAAAACATTTTCGCCATCACCGGCAACGGCGCACCCAACCGCGGAATCATCTATGCGGGGCTTACCGGTTACTCAGAACGCAAAGGCGCCGAGCATTCCGCTGACGCTGTGGTGAACCGGTTGCGCAGCTCTGTCTCCGGAATCACCGGAGCGCTGGTACTTTGCTTCTTGCCACCTGCCGTCCAGGGCCTGGGCCAATTCGGTGGCTTCCAGTTTGAAGTGCAAGACCAGGGTTCGCACAGTTTGGAAGAGTTGGCCAACGTCACGCAGGAGATGGTTCGCCAGGGCAACGCGCGCAAAGACCTGACGGGCTTGTTCAGCAGTTACACTGCAAGCGATCCGCAGTTCCTGGTCACCATCGATCGTGAGAAAGCCAAGAGCCTGCACGTGCCGCTGCAACAGATCACGGACACTCTGGGCGTCTACATGGGTTCGGCGTACGTCAACGATTTTGATTTCAACAATCGCTCTTATCGCGTTTACGTCCAGGCCGATAAGCAATTCCGCTCACAGGCCAAAGATTTGAAGCAGTACTACGTGCGCGCGGATACAGGCGCGATGATACCGCTTGAGAACCTGGCCACAGTCACTCAGACCACAACGCCGCAGGTCATCAGCCACTATAACCTGTTCCGCTCTGCCGAAATTGACGGCTCAGCGGGCGCGGGTTTCAGTTCCGGCCAAGCGATCGCCGCCATGGAAGATTTGAGCAAGAAAGTTTTGCCCCAGGGCTTCACCTACGAATGGACAGGACTGTCGCTCGAAGAACTAGCATCCGGGCGAACAACGATCATCTTGTTTAGCCTGGGAGTTTTGGTCGTGTATCTGACCCTCTCTGCGCAATATGAAAGCTTCGTGCTGCCCTTCATCGTGCTGCTGGCGGTACCGATGGCGTTGCTAGGAGCGCTCGGCGCGCAAGCGCTGCGGGGCCTGCAAAACGACGTCTACTGTCAGATTGGGTTGGTGATGCTGATCGGACTGTCGAGCAAGAACGCGATTCTGATCGTGGAATTCGCCGAACAGTTGCGGGAACGCGGATTGCCGCTGGTGGAAGCCACAGTCGAGGCAGCCAGGATTCGTCTGCGCCCCATCCTCATGACATCGTTCGCATTCATCCTGGGAGTCGTGCCGCTCATGGTGGCCCACGGCGCCGGCCAGGAAGGACGCCACTCCGTCGGAACCACGGTATTCGGTGGCATGATCATGTCAACCGTTCTCAATCTCTTCTTCATTCCCGTGCTATATCTGATTATCGAAGGATGGCGCGAGCGAGGCAAGGCACACGTCCCAGAACCCGCGCCGGCACCCGCCGATTGACCTTTTCATCCGGAAGACTGCATGTTTCACAAAATGAAAGGATGGAGGACGGGACGCCTGGCCTCCACGCTGGATTTATAATCGTCGCTTCCGGTTCATCATGCGAATACTTCTCTCCTTGGGTCTGTTGTTCTCTGTCTTTGCCTCTGCGCAAGCAGTCCCCGCGAAAACTCCACTGCCCAAGTTCGAAGACGTCGCCAAGCAAGTTGGACTGACCGTCTCCCACATTTCGTCTCCAGAAAAGCGCTACATCGTGGAATCAATGAGCGGCGGCGTGGGCCTCATCGACTGCGATAACGACGGCAGACTCGACATCATCACGGTGAACGGATCGACTGTCGACCGCTACAAGCAAGGCGGCGACCCCATGGTCACGCTCTATCACCAGGACGACGGCTTCAAATTCACCGACATCACCAAGCCCGCCGGGCTCACGCGAAAAGGGTGGGGCATGGGAGTGGCCGTCGCCGATTACGACAACGACGGTCTGCCAGATATTTATGTAACTGGCTACGGTGGGAACGCTCTCTACCACAACTTGGGCAACTGCAAATTCGAGGATGTCACCGATAAGGCAGGAGTGGCCGCCGGAGGATTCAGCACCGGCGCAGCCTGGGCCGACTACGATCGCGACGGCCATGTGGACTTGTTCGTTTCTCGCTACGTGCACTTTGACGTGAACCACCTGCCCAACTTCGGAACGAATGAGAAGAACTGCAGCTTTAAGGGAATTCCGGTCCAGTGTGGACCGTGGGGCATGCTCGGTGAATCCGACCTGCTGTTTCACAATCGCGGGGATGGCACCTTTGAAGAAGTTTCCAAAAAGGCTGGCGTCGACGACCCCAACAAATACTACGGCCTGGGAGCAATCTGGGGCGACTACGACAACGACGGCTGGCCCGATCTGTATGTCGCCAACGATTCCGGCCCGAATTACCTCTACCGCAACAAACACGATGGAACTTTTGAGGAAGTCGGCATGCTCTCAGGAGCGGCGGTCAGCGGCGACGGGTCGGAGCGCGGCAACATGGGAGTGGACTGGAGCGACTATTTACACGAGGGCCGCCTCTCCGTGTTCGTCACCACGTTCACCGAACAACCCGACAGCCTGTATCACAATCTTGGAGCGCAGGGATTCTCCGAAGTAAGTTACCCAGCCAAGCTTGCCAAGCCCACGTATAACCCGGTGGGTTGGGGAACCGGATTCTTTGACATGGACAACGACGGATGGCCAGACCTGTTCGTCGCGAATGGACACGTGTATCCGCAAATGGATCTCGTCCCAGGCGCTCCCCGTTACCGTGAGCCCATGCTTCTGTTCCGCAATAACCGCAATGGCACCTTCGAGGATGTTTCCAGCGTGCTTGCTGGAATCCCGGATGCATCTCGCCGAGGCGCAGTTTTTGGCGACCTCAATAACGATGGAAATATTGACATTGTCTTGATGAATACCGGAGAAGTGCCAACACTGCTGCTGAATCAGGGAGGAAACAAGAATCACCGCGTGCTGTTCACGTTAGTAGGCACAAAGAGCAATAAGATGGCTATTGGGGCGCGGGTAACTACAAAAGCGGGAAGGCTAGTGCAATTCAACGAGGTTCGCGCAGGAGGCAGTTATCTCTCGCAGAATGATCCGCGACTGCACTTCGGCCTCGGCACCGAAGCCAGAATGGACGAGATAGAGATCAAATGGCCGAGCGGCAAAGTTGAAGTCCTGCACGATGTCCCGGCAGATTTCATTTACACCATCGTGGAAGGTGAAGGAATTCAGAAAAAAACAGCACTGCCGGCGCCCTAATTTCATCGCTTGCTTGCGAGCGTCACTGCGTACTCGGCGATATCCCGCCGTTCCCGCTCTGTTTGGCGGTGGGCTGTTAGGCCAGCCACAGAGCCGGGTCCTGGAGTAAAATCCGGTTCCCTTGAGTGGAGGCTATGGAGGCGCCCGCCAGGTCCAGTCGCCGCGTTCGCACCGGACTTTTCGAAATCGATCCAGCCAGGCTCTGGCAATGTACGCAAGAGTGGGCGGAAAGTTCCGCTGCCAGAGCACCCTTTTCGGGTCCAGGCGATGCTTCTGGAGCGTCCCGGAGACATAATTACGCGCGAGGAGTTGCAGGCCAGACTCTCTTTCGTCGGTTCCGATGAGGGCATCAACACCGCCATCCGGAAACTGCGCGTTGCCTTCGGCGACTCGGCCGAGAACCCTCGATTCATTGAGACAATTCCGCGGCGTGGGTACCGTTTCCTCGCCCCGGTTCACGAAGCCGCTGCGGAGACCACTCAAGCTTCGGAGAGCGTTGCCGCTGGCGACGCCACCGCTGAGGTGCCGCGTGCGCGAACGGGAAGCGTGCAGTGGTTGGTCGTGACATTGTTGGCGGTTACTCTGCTCGCCGTTCTGGCAGGCGTCACCTATCTGAGACGTTCTCATCCGCACAAGAACCCCGCTGCCCAGAAGCGAGCGACGCTGGCGGTGCTGCCTTTCCAGAACATGAGCAACGATCCTTCGGCGACGGTCTAACGGAAGAAACAATTACCGACCTGGCGCAACTGAGCCCCGAACAGTTGGGCGTCATCGCTCGCACCTCTGCGATGGCGTATAAGCACACCAACAAAACCGTCAGCCAGATCGGGCAAGAACTGGGCGTCGATCACATCCTGGAAGGAAGGGTGCGACGTGAAGACGTACCCGTCGCAATGTATCGGGGTGAAACCTCTCCGTCTCAACATCGAAGCGCCGAACGCTACCGAAAAGAAACGCTTGCCAACATATAGGAAAATAGATCAGTGTTTCCGGGTCCTTCAATGCCGTTGTTAGCTCTGTACTGCTCCCAAGGCACACGAGCGGTTGCTGTGCCGTGATTACGGGATCGTCTGGTAAATCCGTGTAGCGTAGCGGCCCAATGAAAGTTCTCCAGCCAATCGGGACCCTTTTTGATCTCTTCACGCATCTTCGAAATGGTCCAGTTCTGGATTTCCGCCTCGGTTAGCGTCTGCCTTCCAGGGAGTCAACTTTAAGGGAACGCCAGTCAGCACCGACGTCGGTGATTGTAGCGACACGGATTGCTTTGGACTGTTCGCGCCACTGATCAAAGAACAGAGGCGATCGGGCTCTAATCATCTGCATGTACGACAGAAGGAACTTCTTTTGGTCGATCCATGAACGAAAGCCATCTTTAACGATTTGGTCACGAACGTCCGGAAATCGTTTTCCAAGCGTTTGAAAGTTATATCAGGATGCTCCGCGACAGTGTTTTCAATCGCATAATCGTAAAACCCATCTATGTAGCCGATCTGTTTGGCGCTGCGTTCCATCCATTTGTTTGTGTCCAGATGAAAACACCAAAGAGGTTTCGGTAAGTGAGCACGCGCAGGATCGATGAAACCCCTCAGGTATCCCTGAGGCAGATAATGATCGCGTCGATTTTTCGTTTTTTGCTTGTTGCTCACGATACCCGATTTTACCGTGGAGGCTGGCGTGTCCTCCGGCGGGCAGTTGTTGGAATGCGTTCACCCGGTTTGGTGACGTGAGCCGACAAGAGCGATTGGGGAAAGTCTTTCGGATTTAGCGTCACGATGAAATCGGCTCGGCCAGTTTCAGCGCACGCGCAGAAGGGATCGTCTCCCGGATCGGGAGAGATGTTTGGCAGAGCAGAGGCAGGAACAAGTTACGCCTCCTCTCGCAGCAGATTGATTATCTTCCCGATGAGAGGACGCCGGACGCCCAGCCTTCCCAAGACCTGTTTGTATTCCAGAAGAATCTCATCACTCGCCAGCCAGACAAACGTATCCCGTTCGATCCAATCCCGGGGCAGTTTGGCGCTTGGATTCTTGGACGCGATCTCCAGGGATTTGAGTCCCGCGATTCCTGCTACCAGGACGGACGTATCGACAACGCCTCTAGGCCGTTTTCTTTTTTGCGCGGACAACGACGGTGATCTCCGGCAGCTTCTTTCGTCCCGAGCGGTACTCTCGAACGGTTTTTAGAATCTCTTCCTCTGAGATGTCGCCCAGACCAGCGGCGGCCTTTTGGATGCTCCGCAAGAAATCCTTCTTCCACCCAGGCTTCTTTCGGCCCTTGGGAAGGTCCTTATAAGCCGAGGCCAGAGGAATCTGGTCTTCTAGTTCCCGAGCCAAAGAGCGAACCGGAATCTTGATTTCCACCGCATTGGTGCCGTTAAGCGGACGAGAGCGAAGGCAGATATCCCCCAGATCACCCATTCTGGCTTTGCCAAGATTCTTCGAAAACGCCTCTGTGAATCTGGCCAGGTGGTCACTCGAACTGCCGAGGGTTTCCTTGAGATAAAAAGCCACTTTCGCCTCTAGCAGGAGATTCGTGTCAAACCAGCACACATTGTTCCGTCGTGCAGGACGGATGACCCCGAGCTGTACCAGGTTTTGAAGGTCTTTTGGCGGCACTCCCAGCACAGCGCTGGCCTGCTTGAGTTTGAATGTAAGGCTTTGCATTTGGATTAACCATCTAAAGTCTAGATGATTAGCTGATGGAAATAAAGGGCTAAGAAATCACAACAACTGATCTTGGATCAGTAGGTCTAAACCTCATTTCACTGGCCTGGACCGACTGAAAATGGGCACAAAATGTTGTGACGTAATTGTGACGTAGCCATTCACCCGTGATCAGCTAAATCCAACAGAATCAAACTCAACGTCGCCGCCCCCCGTGCTCATCGGCTGCGATGAGTTTCCAGTCGGCTATTTCTTGGCGGGCTGCCCTCCGGCAGAGCCTGCCTCCGCTTTACCGACCGGTAACGATCCTCAACAATCCACTTTGCCGTACAATCATTTTTCAGCGTACGGCAACTGCCCCCTTAACTTCGTGCCGCTCCCAACTGTAACCGGGACTGACATCGGATCAATAGATTTCCTCATGCCTGAAAAAACTCATGCTCGTCTTTTCTCCAAGGCTGGCGAGGGCCGTAAGCTGCGTTCGAACTCCAGCGGCGGACGATAGCCCAGCGCCGAATGTAAGCGCTGCTGGTTATAGACTTTTTCCAGAAACTGTTTGATCAGAGCCCGGGCTTCCTCAAGATCGCGGTATTCGGTGGGGTAGACTTCCTCGGATTTGAGAGTCTTCATGAAACTTTCCGCTCGGGCATTGTCGTAGGGCGTTGCCAATCGGCTCATGCTTTGGTCAGGTGGCCTATAGACCACGTGGGACGATGCTGGGCCGAACCGTAAGGAAATGGCCGAATTTCCAGATAGGTTCAGACAGTATTCTGCTGATTCGCTGAGAGATAGTTCAAGATTCAGTTTCCAACTACTGGCAACAGATTCAGCAACTCATAGGCTTTCGCCTGCAGCGGTGTCGGCGACGGACCTGTTGAAACGGGGGCCGACCTTATCCGTTTTCAAACTGTAGGTCACACGCGCGCAGATGCCACTCCGCGGAGATCCCAGATTTGCCGATCTCCTGCGCCCCTTGGGCAGGCCCGAATAGGTAGTGCGGTCGCGACGCTACTTGCCGGGCGCGGCTGCGGGCTTTACGTGGTCGGCAGATTTTCTGAGGTCATCCACTGTTTTGGAATCGATTTGGTAGAGCGCCGCATCGTTTTCTCGTTTCGCGATGTAGGTGTCGCCGGCTTTCGAAATCGCGACTTTCTCTACGCGCTTGCCTTCGTTCGATGTGACAGTGAGGTCGATGGGCGCTGCAGCGGTGAACCCGGAGTCGACAAACTTGCTGGCCGAGAGATCGCGAAGTTTGTCGATGAGTTCCTGAACTGTGCCGGCATCCATCTTTTTCGCGCTGCCCGACCACCAGTCTTCTCCGCTCCTGGTCAGGAAATAAGTCTTTGATCCGTCGCGAATTTCGATTTTGTTGGGATCGTCGGAGCCGAGGTCGAACAACTTTTTGTTGCGGAAATCGTCCAGGTTTTTGTCAAGCGCCTGACCAAGCATGCTCGGAACTTTATAGACGCCTTCCACTACGCTCGATTTGGCGTAGTACTCCTCCTTATTCTTTCGTACCTGCAGTTCCTGCGTTCCCGACTCAGCTGTGACCTTGGCGGTCGCGACCGGCGCGGCTGTGGAGAAGAGTGAGGCATTCTTTTTTGGGTCGTCCAATGCGCCGAGCTCCATCTTCGCATCGGTGAGAGCGCGAACCAGTTCATCCACTGCCGTCCCATCCGCACGCAGCGGTCTGGGCTTCACGATTTGCCATTCGTCCTTGTTGCGGCCGAAAGCTATTTCCTGCTTCTTCGCAATCAGGTCGACTTGGCTGATCTTGTCGGAATCGACCGTCAGCAACCGCTTGTCCCGCAGATCGTTCGCACTCTTGTCAATGCTGGTCTTGTCATACTTGGGGATGGTGAAAACCCGCGGATCGCCGTCGAGTTTGGCGTAAATTCCGTTGCCTGCGGGGGTCTCGTCGCCCAGCAGGAGCTTCTGAGTCTTGTTGTCTTTTTCAGACAAATCAACTTCAAGCTTCGGCGCATCCAGACCGTAAGGAACTAGATTGCTGGCCTTCTCTTCGACCAAACGCTCCGAGTTGAGAGATGAAAAAGTACCGAGCAAGCTGGAAACTGCACTCTGATCGGCGGGCAGAGGCGTTGGAGAAGTAATGCGCCACTGGCCCGCGCTATTGCGCTCGCCGCCGACTTGCTCGCCGCCATCCTTCTTCAGGTCGAACTTGGAAATCTCAGCTTCTTTAACCGCAAGAATCTTGGGCGCCACGTCGGCGGAAGCTTCGGTGGTATCCGAGGGCTTGTGGTGATTCGACCAGTACAGCGTTCCACTGAGCCCCGCTAAGATGACGGCGGCGACGATCAGACCACCCAGTTTCATCTACCGCCTCCGCCACCAGACTGACACACCGGCAAAGACTACGACCAGGGGCAGCAGGAACTGGCTGGTGATCCGAACCAGGTTCAGCTGGGCGCGAGTCATGGTGATGCGGCGGTCTTCTTCTTGCTTGGGACGGATCGAAATCAGATCCTCATCCGAAGCTAACCAGTCGATCGTGTTCAAAGCCAGATCGCTGTTGCCGTTGAACTTGAGGAAAGAGTTCGCCGCCCATGACGAACTACCCACTACTACGAACCGGCCTTGCGAATCCTGCTTGCCGGTGTTGTACGTGCCAGCTGCAGCAATCGTCAGCGGTCCCTTCTTATTCTTCGGGTCGTTTGGATCGATCGCGGGAGAACTCAAATTGTTCGTCGCCAGGCTTGTGCTCGACGAGTCAAACATCTTTTGTACCGTGGTCTTGTCGCCGTTCTTGATCTCCATCGAACGCGAGAGCGGGAATCCGGTTGCCGTGCCCTTCATGCCATTCACGATGGGCTGCGAGTCGTAGCTGGTTACCAGGGCTACCTGCGGCCCGAGTCCGGCCAATTGGCCGATCGGGTTCAGATCCAGGATCAGGTTCTTGTCCATGGTTACGCCCCAGCTTTGCAGCAGGTTTGTGAGCGCATCGTTGTCCGCGATCTCGGAGCGTCCGATCTTCAGCGGCGGATCGAGCATGAACAAAGCGCGGCCGCCATCTTCGACGTATTTCTTAATGGCGTCGACTTCGGGTTGCTGATAGTCGCGAGTCGGTCCAGCGATTACCAGTGCCGTGCAATCCTCCGGGACTTGTGCTTTCTGCAGCAGATCGATCGACTTCGCTTCGTAGTTGTCTTTGGCCACGAGTTCTTTGAAATTGGAATAACCGTTCCGGTCGGAGTCGTCGATCTGATGCTCGCCGCTGCCGGCGACGAAGCATACCGTCCGCGTTTTGTTTTTCAGCACACGGATGAAGGCCCCGGTGATGCCTTCTTCCGTCATGCTCTTGGCTTCTTCTTTTTTGTCGCCCACCTGCACGATTGCGGTTCCGTAATTCTTTATGCCCGCTTCACGAGCTTCCTGAGGTTTCTTGTCAGGGTCGATGTAGTCAACGTGGACTTTTGGGGAAAGCGATGCGTATTCCCCAAGCAAGTCTTTCGCGTGTTGAAACCGCGTCCCCTGGTCGAAATAGAGGATGGTCGCATTCTCTTTTAGTCCCTTCACAATCTTCGCGGTCTGCTCGGACAGGCTATAGCGCTTGTTCGATGTGGCGTCATAGGACTTGGTGTAACGATTCGCAAGTACATTCACGATGACAACCGCGGTTATGACGACCAGGACGTAGACGGCCGCGTACGCTGCGTACTTCGTCTGTCTGGCTTTCAGCAACTGTATATTCACCTACGACCTCCAGCGGAGAGATTCCATGGAACGGGCCGTGAAGAACAGTCCCAGGAAAATCACCGTCACATAAAAGATGGCATCCTTCAAGTCGAGCACGCCTTTGGCGAAGGATTCGAAGTGCGTAATGATCGACATGTAAGCAAGCACTTGTGCCCAGACAGCGGTCTCGTATCCAGCGACCCAGCCCAAAACCCAGAGGAGCAGGCACACTCCAAAGGTCGCGGCGCCGGCAATGATCTGGTTCTTGGTCAGCGTTGAGATGAACGTACCAATCGCCAGCAATGCGCCTGCCTGTAGCAACAATCCGAGATAACCAATCGCCAACGGCTTCCAATCAGGCTTGCCATACTTGAAAAGAAATGCAAAGTTCACCGCCGTAACCAGCAGAATGCAAGCGTAAAGACCGACTGCCGCCAGCCACTTGCCCAGGATGATTTCGCTATCGCGGATCGGCGAAGTTACGAGCAGCTCGATCGTGCCGCTGCGTTTCTCTTCCGCAAACAGCCGCATGGTAATCATGGGGATGAAGAACAGGCCAACCACGCCGACATTAAAAAGCAATGGCCTTACGATCATCTCGTTCAGATTCATCGGATACATCTGTCCCCGCATCTGCGATTCCATGGCGACGTAAACGAATTCGCCCAACGAACTCCAGAAAAAGTAGCCGAAGATCAGCGCAAACATCGTCAGCAGCAGGTACGCAATGGGCGACGCGAAATAGCTGCGCAGCTCTTTACGGCAGATGATCAAAATATTTCGCATTTACTGTGCCTCCTTGACTGCGCCTTCTTCTTGTGCAGCTTTTTCCGCGCCGGTGAGTTGCAGGAATATCTCTTCAAGACTCATGGCCGCGGGCCGCAGCTCGTTGAGATCCCAACCGGACTCGACCACAGCACGCGCCAGATCGCCGCGGACAAAGCCTTTCCCGCTTTCGACCTCGAAGCTGCTGCGGTTCTGCTAGGTTCTGCTTGGCCACGACGCGGCTTACGCCAGCAATCTGTTCGAGCCGCCGCTGTACGGCTGCGAAATCGAGGATGCCATTGCGTCCGCTGACTTCGACCAGGACTGATTCTGCTCCGCGAGCGCGATTTTGCAGGTTGTGTACTGAGTCCGTCGCTACTAGCTTGCCCTTGTTGATGATGAGGACTTGCTCGCAAGTCTGCTCGACCTCGGGCAGAATGTGAGTGCTGAGAATGATGGTGTGATCGCCGCCCAGGCTCTTGATCATATCCCGAGTCTCGTTGATCTGCTTGGGATCGAGACCGGCAGTGGGCTCATCGAGAATCAGCACGTCCGGATTGTGAATGATCGCCTGAGCCAGACCCACGCGCTGGCGATAGCCTTTCGAAAGTTTGCCGAGGAGTTTGTTCTTTACATCGGCGACGGCGCAGCGATCGCAAACGTAATCGACTCGCCTGCGCAACTCGGCGCCCGAGAGCCCTTTGAGCTTGCCCACGAAGGTCAGGTATTCGCCCGTCTCCATTTCTGGATAGAGCGGCGGCGTCTCGGGCAGATAGCCGATGCGCTTTTTGACTTCGAGCGGCTGCTCCAAGACATCGTAGCCGGCGACAGTTGCGCTGCCCGACGTCGGCGGCAGAAAACACGTCAGCATGCGCATGGTTGTGGTCTTCCCGGCCCCGTTCGGCCCAAGAAAACCTACGATCTGACCTTTTCCAACCTCGAATGAGATGTGGTCGACGGCAGTATTCCGAGCGTATCTCTTGGTAAGCTGTTTAACTGTAATCATAGAGGTTTATTGCAAGGTATTCTGGGTGTGCAGCGCCTGAAACTGCCTCACTCTTGAACAGTTCAATGCTGAACCTATATGTTAAAAATCTAAGGGCGGCGATGTCAAATCCCGGCAGCGGATATTTTCATCCCCGCGAGAGGATTCATGAAGTATCGAAGGCTTGGCCGCACTGGTGTCGAGGTCAGCGAAATCGCCCATGGACTCTGGGGAATGAGCGGTTGGAGCGGGTCCGATGACCGTCAATCGCTTGGAGGCTCTGCAGTTGGCCGTCGACCTCGGCTGCAATTTCTTTGATACCGCCTGGGCCTATGGCGAAGGTAAGAGTGACGCTTTGCTGGGCAAAATCTTATCTGCCAACCGCGGGAAACGCCTGTACGCAGCCTCCAAGATTCCACCCTTCAACAACCAGTGGCCGGCCTCCCCGAAAGACAAGTACCGTGATGTCTTTCCCTCTGAACACGTCTTCAAATATGCCAAGCTCATTCGGGAGAAGCTTGGAACCGACTCCATTGACCTTCTGCAATTTCATGTCTGGGACGATAGCTGGGCGGACGAAGCGGAATTTCGCGACACGGTGGAAAGGCTGAAGCGTGATGGATGGATCCGCTTCTTCGGGTTGAGTCTCAATCGCTGGCAGCCGGAGAATGGCATCAGGGCGATGCGGACCGGGTTGGTGGATGTCGTACAGGTGATTTACAACATTTTCGATCAATCGCCAGAAGACAAACTTTTTCCTGCCTGCCGGGAACTAAACATTGGAGTGATTGCCAGAGTCCCTCTCGATGAAGGCAGTCTGGGTGGCAAGATGACGGCGGAAACCAAGTTTCCCGCGAACGACTGGCGATCGAAATACTTCAGCCCGGAAAATCTCAAGCAAACGCTGGCACGGGTGGAGAAACTGAAGCCGGCGATTCCCAAGAACATAAGTCTGCCGGACGCAGCGTTGCGGTTTATCCTGTCGGACGCGACGGTGAGTACGACGATCGTAGGAATGAGGAAGCCGGATCACGTCCGGCAAAACATTGCGATGAGCGATGCCGGGCCGCTCGACGACGGACTACTTCAGACTCTGAAGAAGCACCGCTGGGATCGCACGCCGCAGCCCTGGTCAGACTAGCATGGTCAGACTAGCTCGCTGCTATTGAGCACACCCTCAGTCGTGATTCGACTGGCTTTGCAAATTTCCTCTGCAACCTTGACCACAGCGTCACTGCCATGGACTGGGCCTTCCGCTGACATGACCGAACTGGCAGCCAAGGTGAAAAGCAGAGCATCCTCCTGCTTGTCGAAGTAAAGAACCACCTGATTCGCTGCCATGTGCCCTACCTCCTACTGATTGTTCTTAAGAATCATAGGCCGACTTACGGGGGGAATGAGGTTATCTCTTTTGGTGCGCCCTACTCGGTAGGGCAAGTTGTCCAGCTTTTGGACAGCCCCGCCAAGCGGTGAATGCTGATGAGCGCTTCCCGGCCTGCGCCACAGGGCACGGCTCGAAAATGCTACATTGGAAGTTTGCATGTCTGCTCCTGAATCCCAATTCGTCAAGGCTTGCAAGCTCCAACCGGTTGACCGCACGCCGGTATGGTTCATGCGGCAAGCTGGCCGTTACATGCCGGAATACCGCGCCGTCCGCAAACAATACTCGCTGATCGAGATTTGCCAGAAGCCGGAAGTCGCGGCCGAGGTGACCATCACGGCCGCTGAGGCTCTCGGGGTCGATGCTGCCATTATTTTTGCCGACCTGTTGTTGCCGCTGGAAGTTATGGGATTGCCTTTCCGCTTCTCAGCCGGAGAAGGGCCTGTCATCGAGAAGCCGTTACGGACGAAAGAAGACATCCGCCGCCTGCGCACCGACCGTGCGGCTGATCTGGGATACGTTTCCGACGCGGTGCGCCTGGTGTGCAAGCATTTTGGCGAGGGTCTGCCGGTGATCGGGTTTTGTGGCGCGCCGTTTACGCTTGCCAGTTACATGATCGAAGGCGGCGGATCACGCAACTACGTCCACGCCAAGAAAATGATGTACTCGTCGTCCGCGGTTTGGGATGAGTTGATGCGAAAGTTGGTCGCAGTCGTCTCCGAATATGCGGCCCAGCAAGTTCATGCCGGCGCGGACGTCATCCAGATTTTCGACAGCTGGGTTGGCTGCCTCAGCGTCGAGGACTATCGTCGCTACGTGCTGCCGCGCACTACCGAACTAGTGAAAGCGCTACAAAGAACGGGCGTGCCCATAATTTATTTTGGGACGGACAGCGCTACCCTTCTGCCCTCGATGCGAGAAACCGGCGCCGAAGTGATTGGGCTCGACTGGCGCATTGCGCTCGATGACGGTTGGGGCAGCGTTGGTTTCGATTGTGCCGTGCAGGGTAATCTCGATCCGGTTCTGCTGTTCGCGGAATGGAAGGAACTGAAGTCGCGAGCCCAAGACATTCTGCGTCGCGCGGCTGGACGTCCCGGACACATTTTCAATCTGGGTCACGGCATTTTGCCGGAAACTCCGGTTGAGAATGTGAAAGCACTGGCGAAATTTGTGCAGGAACACTCGACCAGGGTCATCCCTGCGTGGCAGTCAGGGGACTAGAGATTGGCTGACCCAAGAAAAAACGCCGTCCTGCTGCTTGCTCATGGCAGCCCGGACTCTGTTGCACAAGTCCCGGACTTTCTCCTGCGGGTAACCGGTGGGCGGCCGCTTCCGCAGCCAGTTGTGGAGGAAGTGAAGCACCGCTACGGTCTGATTGGCCGCTCTCCGCTAACTGAATTGACGCTGAAGCAAGCCAAACTTCTGGCGGGTGAATTGGGCATGCCAGTGTACGTTGGCATGCGCAATTGGAAGCCGTTCATCGCCGAGGCAGTTCGCGCCATGGTCTCCGATGGTATCGAGCACGCCGTTGCCATCTGCCTGGCGCCACAGAATTCACGGACCAGCGTCGGTCTTTATCGCTCCGTCCTCGCTGACAACGAAACTTCCTTTAACGTCGATTTCGTGGAGTCCTGGCACGATCATCCGCTATTGATCAGAGCCTTTGCCGACAAGCTGCGCGCCGGATTGGACCGCGCCCGTCGCGAGGCACAGATGCAACAAATCCCGATTATCTTTACCGCGCATAGTGTGCCTGAGCGCACGATCGTGGAGGGCGATCCCTATGAAAGCCAGGCGAAGGAAACTGCTTCGCTGGTGGCGCGTGAGGCCGCGCTGGCTTCGGGAGACTGGACGTTCGCATTTCAAAGTCAGGGCATGTCAGGTGGAGCGTGGTTGGGACCGCGAGTTGAAGATACGATTCTCAGTCTGAAAGAAAAAGGTCATCGCGACGTTTTCGTTCAACCCATCGGATTTCTGTGTGACCATGTTGAAGTTCTCTACGACATCGACATCGGCTTCAAGCAATTCGCGGAGGCGCAAGACATGCGGTTGTGGCGCGCCGAGTCCCTGAATGATTCGTCGTTGCTGGCCGCGGCCCTGGCCGATGTCGCCAGAACGCGGCTCTCGCAATCACTGCTAGCGAGTAAATGAAGCGGATAGCCATCATCGGCGGCGGAATCTCCGGATTGTCAGCTGCCTTCGCGCTGGAAAAGCGGCGCCAGGCTGGGGCTTCGCTCGAATACACTCTGTTCGAGGCCAGTTCGCGTCTCGGCGGAGTGCTGGTGACCGAGTGGGCGGATGGCTGTCTGCTCGAAGCCGGACCCGATTCATTTCTCACGGAAAAGCCCTGGGCCAGCGACCTGAGCCGCGAAGTCGGACTGGGCGATCAACTTATCGGATCCAATGATGCCGATCGCAAAACCTACATTCTGGTGAAGGGCAGGTTAGTCGTGATGCCCGACGGCCTGATGTTCATGGTTCCGACGAAGATGACGCCAACGGCGTTGTCGCCGCTGTTTTCCGCGCGCACCAAAATGCGGATGGCGCGCGAATGGTTTCATCCTCCACGAAAGGCCGAGGCTGACGAAACCGTCGCTTCGTTTGTGGAGCGGCACTATGGGAGCGAAATGGTGGATCGTCTGGCTGATCCGTTGCTTTCGGGCGTGTACGGCGGTGAGGCCAGCCAACTCAGCGTACGCGCCGTTCTGCCACGCTTTGCCGAGATGGAAGCCACCCATGGCAGCCTCGGCCGCGCCATGCTGGCCGCGCGCAACAAAATCGCACATGCTCCAAAGGGCCCAACTAAGCCGCTGTTCACTTCTCTGAAAGATGGTATGCAGCAGTTGGTGGACGCGGTGGTTTCTCGGCTGCCTGCATCTGCGCTTAACTCCAGTACCCCAGTGCAACGTGTTCAACCGCAGAATGGAGGCTGGGTAGTTTCCGCAGGCTATGCTTCGGATGAATTCGACGCGGTGATTATGGCCATACCGGCGCAAGCGGCTGCGGAGTTGCTGGGGATGGCCAGCGCGGGGCTTGCTTCTGAGCTCCGCGGCATCCGGTACACCTCGTCAGTGACTGTAAACCTCGGCTACGACCGGAGCGTGCGTTCGTCTCTGCCACCGGGTTTCGGATTTCTTGTGCCCCGCAGCGAGGGCCGGCACATGCTTGCGGCCACGTTTGTGCATAACAAGTTTCCACACCGTGCCCCGGAGGACCGCGCCCTGCTCCGCTGCTTCATTGGCGGCGCTCGAAACGCACACGTTTTCCAGGCTCCGGATGAAGAAATCGTCCGCATTGTTCGTGAAGAGCTTGGCCAAATCATCAAGCTGACGGCGGATCCACTTTTCACTCGCATTTATCGGTGGAACGGTGCGATGGCTCAATACGGAGTCGGTCACTTGGAGCGGTTGCAGCGGATTGAAAGTCTGCTGCAGAAGCTTCCCAGCTTGGCGCTGGCGGGCAACGGATACCGCGGAATCGGAGTGCCCGATTGCATCCGGTCAGGAAATGAGGCCGCAAAGAGTGTATTGCTCTCCGTCGGGTTGGCAGAAGTAAGGCCAACTGGACTCGCCTCCTGAAGCAACCCAGTCAGCCGAATTACTCCCGTAACTATCAGTAACGCTCTCCTGTTGCGGAAACAATCCGCTTCGTTCAGGGTTTAGTACATAGTGGGGGATTTGTATGAGCAAACCAATTCTGAGCGCGGCTGCGATCGCGGTGTTCGCATTTACTCCGCTTTGGAGCCAACAACAAGCCCAGAGCGACATGTCCAAAATGAGCGCGTCCGAAATGCACGACATGCCGGGGATGGGCAACGACGGCAGCGCTCACGCCATGCAATCCATGGAAGGCCGGCACATGGATATGGGCCCGCACATGAAGATGACCGCGCTGCGCGATCCCAAGCCAGGCGATCAGGAAAAAGCCGACCGGGTGGCCGCAGCCGCTCGCAAGGTCGCGGAGAAATACGTGGACTACAAAGCTGCTCTCGCCGACGGCTACAAGATTTTCATGCCTAACCGCCCGCAGAAGCAATATCACTTCACAAATTACTGGTATGGTTTCGAAGCGAGTAAGCGCTTCAATCCCGATCATCCCACTTCACTGCTCTATGAGAAGCAAGGCGATGGCTACAAGCTGATCGGGGTCATGTACACTGCACCCAAGAACACTGGCGAAGAGGAGCTCGACTCTCGCATCCCGCTCAGCATCGCCCAGTGGCACGCGCACGTGAACTTGTGCGTGCCTCCAGATGACAAACGAAGTGAGATGGGCGGACCGAATCCTCAATTTGGCCTGCGCGGTTCAATCACAACCAAGGAAGCTTGCGAAGCCGCCGGAGGCAAATTCATACCACAGATCTTCGGTTGGATGGTGCACGTTTATCCGTTTGAACAAAAGCCGGAAGATGTCTGGTCAGTCGAACGTCAGGCCCACAATCACGTGGACTAGCTGTAGGCTTCGATGGAGCTCGGGCGTCCCCGCCCGTGTGTTTGGCAACGCTGGACGGGCGAGACGCCCGTCGCTCTACCGAAGATTGCTCAAGTCGTAGCAGCTTCTTCAATCGCCTCCCGCAACTGCTTCACAGCCCAATCGATTTGCTCGGCGGTGATCACCGCCGGAGGGGTAATCAGCACATGATCGCCTGACACTCCGTCCACGCATCCTTGCATCGGATAAACCAACAGGCCTCGATTCACCGCCGCCTGGGCTGCGCGACCAGCGAAATTCAGTTCTGGGGTAAACGGCCGCTTGGTAGTTTTGTCCGCGACAAACTCCACGCCCCACAGCAATCCGATCCCGCGCACATCGCCAACCGCCTTTGCGTCGCGCAGGCGTTCGAGTGCTTGGCGCAGGGTCGCAGCCGTCGAGCCTCGACTCTCAGAATCGGCTGCCTGCACGAGTTCTTGCTCTTGGACACGTGTAAGGACGGCTCTCCCTGCAGCCAGCGAAATCGGGTGTGAGTTGTAGGTGAAACCGTGCAGAAAGGCTCCCGATCCGTCAGCGATCGCGCTGGCCACTCTCTTCGAAACCAGGACCGCACCCAGCGGCGCATAACCGCTAGACAATCCCTTGGCCGTCACCAAAATGTCCGGCGCGACGTCCCAATGCTCGAGCGCAAAATTTCGCCCCGTACGTCCCATGCCAGTCATGACTTCATCGGCGATCAAAAGAACTCCATGCCGCCGGCAGATCTCCGCCACACTCTGCAAGTAACCGGATGGCGGCACGACGGCACCCAGAGTTGCCCCGCTCACTGGTTCGACGATGAATGCAGCCACTTCTCCGTTTGCGGCCTCGATCGCCCGCTCCAACTCCGCGGCGTACTCCTCTCCGCAGTTGCGGCAGCCATCGGTGCAATCAAACGCGCAACGATAACAATACGGAAATCCCACGTGCGCGAATTCCCGTACCATCGGAAGATAGATCTCACGCCGCCGCTTGTTTCCGGAGACTGACAAAGCCCCGAGGGTGGACCCGTGATAGCTTTGCCCGCGACTGATCACCTGATGCCGCTTGGTTTGTCCAATCTCCACTTGATACTGCCGTGAAAGCTTCAATGCGGTTTCGATCGACTCCGACCCGCCGCAGGTGAAGTAGACACAGCCGCCCTCGAAATTCTTTCCGGCGAACTCGATCAATTCCGCCGCATACTCTTCCGCCACTGGAGTTGTGAACTGGCTGCTGTGGACAAACTCCAGTTGTTTGGCCTGGGACGCCATCGCTGCTGCGATCTCCGCCACCCCATGTCCGATGAAATTCACCGCGGCAGATCCAGAGAAGTCGAGATATTGTTTGCCGCTCGCGTCCCACAGATAAACACCTTCGCCGCGCACAGCAGGAGGAAAGGTTTTGCGGAACGAACGCCGCAGAACGGCGGAATACGAGGAAGCATCGATTGCAGCGGAATCCGGCACGCCTCGGATTATCGGGCGGCTCGCCCACAGGTGTCAAAACATCAATACCCACGTGGGGACAGCCGCCCCGGCTGTCATACGAGCGAAGCTCGCCATCGATTGCGTTTCGAGGAACGCAGGCGAGTAGAAGAATGGACTTTGACGCTCTGCTTCGCGGAGCTGCGCTCCGCGCGACGGCCGGGGGCGGCTGTCCCCACGCGAGTATCGCGAGACGAACCACGCGGCCTAATAAGAGAGAAGTAGCCGCCGTGTAGAATCGGCCTTGGATGGCAACTCCGGCAAATGGTCCTGACAATCCGATGACTGTTTCGGCCCGCTGGCTGCGCCTCTTCCGGCCTTCTCACCAACACACTGCATTTTCGGCGACCGTGCTGTTGATGACCGCGATGGTACTCTCGCGAATCGTCGGCTATTTGCGCGAGGCCTATACCGCGTGGGCATTTGGTGCTGGTCCGACGACCGATGCTTACATCGCGGCTTTTCAGATTCCCGATTTCCTCGCCTACCTGGTCGCCGGCGGCACGATTTCCATCACCTTCGTTTCCATCTACACACGATTCCTGGCGGAAAAGAGGGAGGACGACGCCCAAAAAACCTTCTCCGTAATCATTAGCGTGATGACGCTGGTTTTGGGGATTGGCGTCATTCTGGCGGAAATCTTTGCTCCTCAGATCACGCGGCTCATGTTCCACAACTTCAAGCCAGAGCAACTTGATCTTTGCGTTCACCTTACCCGCATTCTGCTGCCTGCCCAGATCTTGTTCTACGTGGGGGGAGTGGTTTCCGCGGTGTTGTCTTCGCGCCGTCTCTTTCTATTCCCAGCCCTAGGGCCGTTGGTTTACAACGGGTTCATCATTCTTGGAGGTGTGGCCCTTTCGCATTCGTTCGGAATCGCTTCACTCGCTTACGGAGCGCTGGTCGGCACTTTCGTCGGACCATTCCTGATCAACGCAATCGGAGCCGCCCGGGTAGGCGCTGGTTATCGCATCTCGTTCGATATGCGCAACTCAGCCTTTCGGGAATGGGTTCGAATGTCGATTCCTCTCATGATCGGAGTCTCGCTGGTCAGCGCCGATGACTGGATTCTCCGTTATTTCGCTTCAGATTCTCCCGGCGCAATCAGCCACATCAACTACGCCAAGCGGCTGCTGGCCGTGCCGATTGCCATCCTCGGACAAGCTGTCGGTCAGGCTTCCCTGCCATTTTTTGCACGCCTATTTGGCGAAAAACGCATGCAGGAGTTTGCCGACACGGTAAATGGATCGGTCTATCGTACCGCCGCCGCTGCGCTGCTCGCCTCAAGTTTGATGATGGCAGCAGCACTCCCGACGATCGATCTGGTATACCGACTGCCGCACGGACACTTCGTTTTCTCTGACTCGCAAGCCACCGCCACGTACTTTTTTTGGTTCTCGCTCTCGCTGGTGTTCTGGTCGGCGCAAGGACTTTACGCGCGGGCTTTCTATGCAGCCGGCAACACGCTTACACCCATGGTCGCCAGCAGCCTGATCACAATCGCATCGTTGCCCATGTATCGGGCGCTGTACCATACCTTCTCATCTGTGGGACTTGCGTTGGCTTCTGACCTGGGAATTGCAGCCAACTGCCTCGCTATGGCGATTCTGTTGCACCGGCGCAAGCTGGTTCCGTGGAATGAATTGCAATGGGGAGAGTTGGGGAAAGCCACCATCACGGCAACTGCAGCGGGGCTGCTAAGTTATCGCGTCGCAGGCGCAGTTGTGGTCTCCGGCAGTCGCATCGCCGACGTCGAGGCTCTGGCTCTAATCTGCATCACTTGGGCTGGGGCTGTCGCAGCAGGACTGTGGCTGACACGGTCTCAATTGCCCGGCGATCTGCGGCGTCGTAAAGGAACAGCTCTCCCGCGAGTGGCGGAAAGGCAGGCAGAAGAGCTAACGAAAGGGATCGTACCGTAGCAGGCTGCAGGCTTCAGGTCTCGGACGCTGAATTCGCGACCAAGACCTGAACGTGAGTTCTGCCTAGGCTCGGGCTGCGACCGCTTCAACAGCAGCTGCCGGCGCTTTCACTTCCTCGCCATTCGGCTTCTGGCCGCCCTTGCGAATATCGATGCCGCCCTTGAAGAATGCGCCATCTTCAATCGAGATGCGCGCCGCAACCACGTCGCCGGTCAGCGAACCGTCGCTGCGGATGTCCACTCGATCGCTGGCGGTAAGGTTGCCGCGCACTTTTCCCAGGACCACAATCTCGCGGGCATTGATGTTCGCGGCTACCACACCATTGCGGCCGACCGTAACACGATTGCCAGCGAGGTTGATGGAACCTTCCACACGGCCATCAATGTAAAGCGATTCCGAACCGGTCACTTCGCCTTTGATCACCAGCGATTTACCGATCGTCGCCTGATCCGCCGTGCTGGCCGCAACCGCTGGACGAGCCGGCGCAGTTGGCTCGCTTGGCGCAGACGTCACCGGAGGAGGCATAGCGGGACGCTCTGGCTCCCCTGGCCGCGAAGGTGTCGTAGAAGGCTGATTTGTCGGTTTCCACATGTCAAAAAAATCCTTTCCTCACGAGTAGATTGAAGGGTCAAACCCGCATTTCGGTGACCAAACAAATTCTACTCCCGCCGCCATGTCAAGTCTTGTGGAAATTGTGTGCTTTCTGCACTTTTGAACCCTTTCGTAACCTACTTGTGCACGGGGGATGAAACTGGATGCAATGTAATTCCTCCCACCGAATGGCGGTTCTTATACTGTCCCGAGTCCGAGATTGCTAGTCGAACCATGGCAGCCACAACACCGGAGTATTATGGTTTGAACTGCAGACAACCCACGATCTTGGACAAACTCTCCGATTCCGTCATCCTGAAGAAGATCGAACGCCAGCCCAAAAGCACCGCCGGCTTCAAGCAACTGGTGCGGGAGCTGGGACTGCATGGTGCCGCTCGTCAGGAACTCTCTGCGCGCCTACAGCGCCTGGTCAGCAGTGGCCAACTGGTTCAGGTTGATTCGGACCGCTACGCGATTCCGAAGGCCGCTACCAGCAAGAATGTTCTAGTGGGAAAGCTGAGCATGCATCGCGATGGCTACGGTTTTGTCACCCCCGATGCCGCTACTCTCGACCCACACCTCAAGGCACTACTCGCCGGAGATATTTTCATTCCGCCGCCCGCAGTAGGCTCCGCGATGCATGGGGACCGCGTGCTGGTAGAGGTCGGCCCGATCCGCCCCGACGGCCGTGCTGAAGGCCGCATCGTTCGTCCGGTCGTCCGCGCTCACAGCACGGTCGTTGGAATCTTTCATCACGGCAATCGCGGTAACTATGTCACGCCGATCGACCAGAAGATTTCCCAGGAAATCGTCATTCCGCCCGGTATGGAAGTTCCTGGTAGCGCCGGCGTCCCGAGGGCGTCCCGCCGTCGGGAATCCGTCGATCGCGTTCTGGGCGAGGAAGCCGCTCGGCGCACCGAATGGGACGATCTCGAAGGCGTAGTCGTGGATGTCGAAATCACCGACTGGCCCTCGGCCACCCAGAATCCACGGGGAAGAGTCGTTGAGATCCTGGGCTACGAAGACGATTTCGGCGTCGACGTCGAAGTCATCATTCGCAAATTTCACTTGCCGCATCGCTTCCCCCCGGAAGTCCTCGACCCGGCACAAGCCATTGAAACCATAATTCCGGCGCCTGAGAGCCGCAAGCGGCGCGATTTCCGCAATCTAGCCATCGTCACCATCGACGGCGAAACCGCGCGCGATTTTGACGATGCCGTCACCGTTCGCCAAACCGACGACGGCAACTACGAACTCCAGGTCCACATAGCGGACGTGGCCCACTACGTCACGCCCGATTCCGCCCTCGATCAGGAAGCCCGGCTGCGCGGCACCAGCGTCTACTTCCCCGATCGCGCCGTGCCCATGTTGCCGCTTGACCTTTCCACCGATATCTGCAGCCTGCGCCCGCACCTGGAGCGACTGGTGCTTTCCTGCGTTATGAAGATTGATCACCGGGGCGAAATTCTCGGCTACGAGTTAAGCGAGGGAATCATCCGTTCGGCCGAGCGCATGACCTATACCGACGTGAACGCCGTGCTCGAAGGCGATGTCACCACGCGGAAACGTTACGCTAATCTGGCTGGGACGTTCGAAATGATGCGGGACCTCGCGCTGATCCTGAATCGCAAGCGCGAGCGGCGCGGTTCCATCGACTTCGACTTGCCCGAGCCAGTGATCGAATTTGACGAATTCGGATTGATGAAAAGCATCACCCGTTCGGAGCGCAACATCGCGCATCGCCTCATTGAAGAGTTCATGCTTTCGGCCAACGAATGCGTAGCCGGATATCTTGAGAGCAAGCGCGTCGCCTCGATTTACCGCGTTCACGAAAAGCCCGATGCCAAACGGGTTTACGACTTCGAGGTCATTGCCGCCGCCTTCGGATATTCGCTGGGCGTAGGCGCGCTGCCGATTCAGCGGGTGCAGTTCAAGTCCGAGCGTCGCGCGAGCCACGGAACCGGCAAACGTCCGCGTGAAATCGAAATTCCGAAAGAAGTTCACGTTACTCCGCGCATGTATCAGAAGTTGACCGAGAAGATCGCAGGCACACCGGAGGAACGAATCCTCTCCTATCTGATGCTGCGTTCGTTGAAGCAAGCCCGCTATTCAGAAGAGAATCTGGGACACTTCGCCCTGGCAGCGCCCACTTACACACACTTCACCTCGCCCATCCGCCGCTATCCCGACCTGATCGTCCACCGCATCCTGAAAGAAGTGTTGCGCAACTCGCTGAACGATCATGGGGCCGATCATGGGGCGCGGGCGCCCTCGCCCGCGAAGAGTGTGATAGCAGACGCGGCTTCCCCTTGGTCCAAACGTCGCGATCACAGCGCCCATCGCAAGTCGCTCGCGCCCGTCAGCGGCCCGATCCCTCTCGAAGAGCTTCACGAAATCGCCGAGGAATCGAGCCGAGCCGAGCGCCGCGCCGACGAAGCCGAGCGTGACCTGATGGAATGGAAAAAGGTTAAGTTCATGGAGAAACGGGTCGGCGAAGACTTCGACGGCCTGATCATCAGCGTGACCAAGTTCGGATTCTTCGTCGAACTCAACGACCTGTTCATCGAAGGCCTGGTCCCGCTGGACTCGTTGACCGACGACCGCTACGTCTACCACGAAACCACTCGTGAGATTATCGGCCAGCGCAGCGGCAAGATCTACCGCATGGGTCAGAGGATACGAGTGCTCGTGGATCGCATCGACCCGGTGGAAAAGAAAATCCAGTTCGCCGTGTTCGAAGAAAAACCGCAACGATCTCCAAAGCGAAAACGTAAGTAGAGTCCCGCGAAGGCCGGGCCTCCAATCTCCGAGACCTCAAAGCCAAAACGTGGTAGACTTTCCTCCCCAGTGGGGCTGCTTCCCGACCGCGCGTGCTGTTATGCCTGAACCGCTCGCCAAGAAAGTGCTGCTGATCGGCTGGGATGCGGCCGATTGGAAGGTGATTAATCCCCTGCTCGACCAGGACTTAATGCCCACGCTCGACGATTTCATCAACCATGGCGTGATGGGGAATCTGGCGACCTTGCGACCTATCCTTTCCCCCATGTTGTGGAATTCTATTGCTACCGGGAAACGGCCGAACAAGCATGGCATCCACGGATTCATGGAGCCGGACACGCAGAACGGTGGCATTCGGCCAGTCTCGAGCACATCGCGCAAGGTCAAGGCGATCTGGAATATTCTCACCCAGCGCGGCTTCAAAACCCACGTCCTGGGTTGGTTCGCTGGTCATCCGGCAGAGCCGATTAACGGCATCTCGGTTTCCGATCTTTTTCCCTACGCGACCGCACCACAGGATCAGCCTTGGCCGCTGCCGCCGGGCGCCGTCCATCCGGAAAGTCTGCGCGATACTTTCGCTGAGCTGCGCATGCATCCGGGGGATGTTACCGAGGCCGCGATCCTTCCCTGGATTCCGCGCGCTGCGGAGGTCGATCAGGAAAAGGACAAGGGACTGATGTCGTTCGCCAAAATCTTGTCTGAAAACTGTTCCATCCACAACGCTGCTACCTGGATTCTGCAGAATGAGCCGTGGGATTTCCTGGCCGTTTATTACAACGGCATCGATCACTTCTGCCACGGGTTCATGCACTACCATCCGCCGCGCATGGAGGGGATTCCGGAGGATCGGTACGAGATTTACAAAGATGTGGTGAATGGAGCTTATCGCTTTCACGACATGATGCTCGAGACGCTGTTGAATCTGGCCGGCCCGGAGGCGACAGTGTTGCTGGTTTCCGACCACGGTTTCCACTCCGACCACTTGCGACCGCGTGGCATCCCGGCCGAGCCGGCAGGTCCGGCGGTTCAGCACAGGCCATTCGGAATTTTTGGTATGAAAGGATCACACGTCCAGCAGGACGAGCGCATTTACGGAGCGACGCTGCTGGATGTGACGCCAACTGTCCTGACTCTCTTTGGCCTGCCGGTCGGCGCCGACATGGATGGTCGCGTTTTGGTGCAAGCCTTCGAAGAGCCGCCACAGATCGCCCGCATTCCCAGCTGGGAGCAGGAGCCCGGTGAGTGCGGGATGCATCCCAGTGATCTGCGCATGGATCCTGCCGCCGCTCAAGCCGTCCTGCAACAATTCGTGGCGCTCGGTTACATTCAGCCGCCTAGTGAAGATCAAAGCAAAGCCGTGGCCAGCGCGGTACGCGAAGCCAATTACAATCTGGCGCGCGACTATCTGGATTGTGGCCGACCCGACGATGCCCTGCCCCTGCTCGAAGACCTGGCCAAGAATGATCCCAAGCAAACCCGTTTCCAGATGCATCTCGCCCAGTGTTATCTCGGGCTCAGCCGGCGCGCAGAAGCGAAACAAATTCTGGAAGCCCTGATAACTGCTGATTTGAACCCGCCCGAAGCGGAGGCGGCGAAAGCTGAGCAGCCGGGCCAGGCCGACGCGGCCCAACTGGCGGAGAATGCGCAGCAAGCCGAATCCCCGCATCCATTGGTGATGGAAACAGCGCGGACGGAAACGCCGGAAGCGGCTGCACCCGAAACAACGACGCCGGAAGCAGCAACACCGGCGGACAAGCAGCCCAATCCTCGGCCGTGGGCAGACCTGCTGATGGGCGTCATACACTTCGAAGAAGGAAACATGGAGGCAGCGCTCGCCAGCTTGCTCAAAGCCGAACAATCCGATCCGCGCCTACCGAATCTCCATTTGCGAATCGGAGAGACTTATCTGCGGCAGAAGCGCACCGACGATGCCGACCGAGCCTTCCAGCAGGCTCTGGATATCGACGGTGACAGCCCGGAAGCCCACTTGGGTCTAGCCATAGTCGCGTCTGCGACAACGCCGAAATGAGGAGGCAGCCGAACAGGCTTTGTTGGCTGTAGGTCTGCAGCATTTTCTTCCCTTAGGACATTTCTATCTTGGCGTGGCGCTGGCACGGTTAGGGCATCGTCAGCGGGCCATGCTCGCATTCGAGACTTGCCTCAGCATGCTCCCCGGGCTGGTCGCCGCCCACCGCTGGCTGGCCGCGTTGCATAGTCAACCCGGCGGGGATCTCGACAAGGCCATCCGTCATCGCAGCTTGTACGCTCAACTCATGCAGCAGAGAAAGACGAGAGCGCAAGCGTGATTACAGTTGTCTCTGGCCTTCCGCGTTCCGGGACGTCGCTCATGATGCAGATGCTCTCGGCCGGCGGGATGTCAGTCGTCACCGATGGCGAGCGTCAAGCCGACACCGACAATCCGCGCGGGTACTTCGAGTGGGAACGGATCAAGCTCCTGCCTAGGGAGCCGGATTGCATCGCGGAAGCCGAGGGCAAGGCGGTGAAAGTGATTTCGCAGCTTCTTTTCGCGCTACCCGCCGGGCGTGAATATCGGGTCATCTTCATGCAACGTCCACTCCCCGAAGTAATCGCTTCTCAGGCGGAGATGATCCGGCGTCGAGGGACGACCGGCGCTGCGTTGGCTCCGGCAGCACTGATCGCAGGGCTGGGAGCGCATTTGAATCAAGTCAACGCCTGGCTGAAAGACAAGGCCAACATATCGGTCCATGGCGTGGAACACGGCGATGTCCTGCGTGAGCCGCTGCGCGTCTCGGAATCCATTCAGCAGTTTCTCAACTGCCCCCTGAATGTGGATGCGATGTCGCAACAAATCGACAATTCGCTCTACCGCCAACGGCTCTGATTTCTGCGCTATCAGAACTCGAAGTATCCTCCGGTTGGCGCTCGATGACCACCGCCATCGGTTCCCGTAGCAGGAAGCAATCCTACAATGCCTCGCAAGCTTTCCCATGCCGCGCGGTTGAGCGCCGGATCTGAGCCGACGAGATCGCGGATCATGTTCCACGCCGCAATGTTGAGAGCACCCTCCGGTGGAGGTCCCATCGCCAGGGAGACCGAGCACTGAGGGCAGAAACATATCCGCTGAGCCGACGATTTCTGGCGCGGTCGTATCCCTACAGTCTGCGCCAACATATATACCGCGACCGACTTGTGTCCTGCCTCGAGTTCCCGATTACAGGGAAGACAATACAAGTTTTCCAAAGATCCTCCTGGCGAGCAGTCGGGGCCAAGAGAAAATACTGTCGCCAACCCTCGAGGATCGCAAGTATGCAGAAGGATTCCCGCGGGATAGGTGGTCTCGTCTCGCCAGCCACCCTGTCGACAATCCCCCCGAACCAAGGTGTGCTCTAGCCAGGCCCGGATGCATCATGCACTCTGCTCTTATGCGCGCTGATGCTAGGGATAACGTCGAATCGCATTTGACCACCAATGGGCGGTCCCGGAAGTATCGGCCTTCCGCGAAATTCCTTCGACTGTCGCAACTTCGCAAGCTCCGTGGTTGCGAACAGGTCGCCGCTGTTTGTTACCGGGTCCGCGCAAACGGCATTGAGTTCCTGCTGGTTCGGACCAACAGCGGGCACTGGACGTTTCCCAAAGGCAAAGCTGAACCGGGGTTGACGCACGCCCAGGCGGCTGCCCTCGAAGCTTTCGAAGAGGCCGGAGTTCACGGCCGGATGGAAGAGGCTTGGTTCGCCAGGTACGTTCGTCGCAAGCGCGGCGACCTGCGCGATGCTTCGCGATCCGCCGCGAGATCTGCCGAAAAAAAGCTCATCGTGCAAGCTCATCTCTGTGAAGTCTCGCGGCTCGAGCCACCACAAG
This sequence comes from uncultured Acidobacteriota bacterium, assembly GCA_963838905.1. Taxonomy (GTDB): domain Bacteria; phylum Acidobacteriota; class Terriglobia; order Terriglobales; family Acidobacteriaceae; genus JABDBE01. Next base: position 151,669 of record CAWITE010000004.1, on the reverse strand, counting down.
AGTCCAATCGGAATCCCACATGGTTTTCTCCCGAGAAGACGAAGCGGCGCTTAGGGGAAGACCGCACGACCGATTACGGTTCCGAACTCGCTCGTGTCGTCGACCGTGCTGTAAGCCGCATCCGGCGATCACGCAGCGTGGTCAGTACGGTGACTCGGGGACCTGAAAAAAATGCGCTGCAGAAAGTGCAACTCATTGACAGTGGAAGGCGAACGCCGGTGAGAGCGAAAGCTGCAGGATGAGCCTAAGTTGTTTTCTGAACGTACGGCTAACCAGCTTTGCGAAATGTGAGGTTCACGCGGTATTCGCCGAGCAAGGAATGTTGGCCTTCCTTCAGCGGCAGCACTCCGTGATAGCGAAGCCTCGCTGGTCCACCCCAGACAATCACGTCACCGTGCTCTACCGGGACTCGCTTGGTCTTGTCCGCTCGATTCATTCCACCGAAGAGAAATACCGCGGGAATGCCGAGCGATACAGAAACGATTGGTGCAGTAAAATCCCGCTCGTCCTTATCTTGATGCAACGAAAGCTTCGCTCCCGCCTGGTAGCGGTTCAGCAGGCAGGCGTCGGGCACGAACTCGGCGAAGCCCGCTTCTGCGGCCGCGTCCTGAGCAAGCTTCAAAAAGGGAGCCGGCATCGCGGGCCACGGTTGTCCGCTCTCCGGGTCAATGGCATCGTACCGGTAGCCCGTCCTGTCCGTGACCCAACCCAGAGAGCCGCAGTTCGTCATCGCCACGGACATACGGAAGCCACCTGGCGTCACCATGTGGCGAAAGGGAGCTTTTTTTGCAGTCACCTCGTGTAACGCCTTCAGAAGAGCGGTTTCATCCCGCAGCGCGAAACCATGTAAGACGAACGCACCCGGGCACAACTCCTCCTTAAGTGGTTCAGCTCGATTCGAGTCGTCGCTCGTCTGATCGAACAGACTCATCGTCATTGCATTCCTACTTCGCGTCATGAAAGATGATCCCGAGCGTATGACGATGGCCAGAGCGCAAACGGCTCACACCGTGCCGCATGTTAACGCGATAGCTGCCGCGCTTGCCCTGCACCGGACGGTGGTGTACGGCGAAAGCCACAGCATCACCCTGGCGAAGCGGAACCACCTCTGGCCGCGACTGCATGCGCGGACGCTGTTCGGTAAGTATAAATTCTCCGCCCGTAAAATTGGTCCCCGGCTCAGATAGCAGGATCGTCACCTGTATGGGAAAAACATGCTCGCCGTAAAGGTCCTGATGCAGGCAGTTGTAGTCGCCCTCCCCATACTGCAGCAGCAAGGGCGTTGGCCGCAGCTGTCCGGCATCGTGGCATCGCATGAGGAACTCAGAGTGCGTCTCCGGATAGCGGACGTCGAGGCCCATCAGGGTGTTCCAGCGATTGGCAATCGGTGCCAGACGCGGATAGATGGCTGTTCGAACCTCCGAAATGATCTCGGGCAGTGGATAGTCGAAGTACTGATATTCGCCCCGCCCGAAGCCATGTCGCGACATGACAACGCGGCTTCGAAAAAGGCTGTCGTCTGGGTAAAGCGCGGCCAAAGCGTGGCACTCATTCACAGATAGAATGCGTTTGAGGATCGCATTTCCCTGGTCGTCAAGATCCCGCGAGATGCGTTCCCAGTCGAGCGCCTGGATCCGCCTGAGAGCGTTTGCCGCCGAAATTGGACCGCTTGCTGTAGCTGTTGCGTTCATAGGCCCCCGCTTGAAAGCTCGTATATGGGTAGCCTAACCCTTGTCGCTGGTCCACGACACTCCGATCCTTGCTTTCAAACTCGAGGCGGAACCGAAATGGTCGCGGAGCGCTGGGAAACTTTGATTCAAAAGGAAAGCGAACGTCAATCTGAATTGCGTACTTTCATGAGCAGGGGATCGCGCGACAGCGCGCACTGGAAGTGGGAGCAAATCAGAGTCGCGTCTCGGACGAGATCCGCTCCCTTGCTCTCTCTAGTTGTTCATCACGTACAAAAGAAAGTACGGATGGGTCCCGGTGTAGCCGGACGGAATCGAACCACCAACTGTGAGTCGGGTTTGGTCGCCACTCAAGTACCAACCGGTAAGGCTGGTAATCGGATATTGCGCATTGGCGGCGCCAAGGGTCGCGTTGTTTGTTGCTGGTCGAGAGATACATCACGAAGTAATAGTCCGACAGGGTCGATAGGGTGAGAGTCATCGGATCCAGCCGTACGACACAGGGATTGGTGACGCTTACGGGTTGGGTAGGACAGACCTTCTTATTGGTCAGCGAAATGATCGGGTTGGAAACGCCTTTTAACTTCACCGATGTAACTGCCGTGATTTTGGAGTTTCCCCGCTTGGTTGTGTAAAGGACCATGTTGCCAAGATCGGCCTCGGTTCCTGCAGTGAAGCCGATGTACAAGACTGTAGTTTTCACGCTGGCCACAGCCGGGAAGATGAAGGCTCCGGCAATGAGGTTGAGCGCGGAATAGTTTGACCATTGGTTGGAGCTCGATACGGGCCCCCCAACCCCGGCTACCAGGTTGATGGGAGCGGTGGCAGGGGGTTGTTGTGCGACTACGGTACTGGCAAGAAACGCTACAGCAATCGCGAAAATCAGCAGAGTTGGCTTTTTCAGCTTCAGGTTTTTCATGGATTTCCCTCCTGGGGATATTGGGGCGCTCTGGCCCTTGAAAGAGTCGCAAAATTGCGCTTTTCCTAGTTGCTCATCACGTACAACAAAAAGTATGGATGACTTCCGTTGTAGCCACCCGGGATCGAATCGCCAACCGCAAGCCGGCTTTGGTCACCTGTCAGAAATCATCCCGTGAGTCTCGCGATCGGAAATTGCGCATTGGCGGCACCCACGGACGCGTTGTTTGCGTCGTCCGCCTAATACACCACGAAGTAATAATCCGACAAGGTCGATGGCGTGAGCGTTATCGGATCCAGCCGTACGACACAGGGATTGGCGACGCTTATGGAGGGTCGATGAGTCTATAGCACGCCAGGATGTGGTGCGCACGGCGAGCAGCTTCACGTGATGTTTTAGCCCCGAACTTGCCAAAGGCCAGGAGTGTGCCTAACCAACCGCCACCGAGGGGGCTGAACCCGCCAATGGTTTGGGCTTTGCGCCCTTGGTCAGAAGCCAAGACATGAACGCAACCTCCCCGAAGAGGGCAGGCTGGGAGTAGGTATCCACCTTGTCCTGATATTGCGGCAACAGTACGCTCGTGAGGCTTATGATCACATAGGCGAAGCCGTCAATGGCGAGCCAGACGCCTAGGGAACTTGCTGTCGGGATGGCTCGTTCCCACGTTTACGGCCCCCGTAGTGCTGGCGGTTAACGGTTGGCCCTGATTCTGATGGCTCTGTACTTTCTGCTGGTGCAACGGCGAGTAGCCGCGCTTTGACGTTGGAACTACATCACTCCCTCCTACACGAATGGATTTCAGTGGGACGTCCATGCATCCGGTGGGTAAGTCTTTTCCCTGTGAACACGCTTTCAGTGTTGCTCTGAGTTTCTGAGTACCTATGCGTAACCCGTAACCCCGATGAAGGTTACTATCGTGCTAGAGAAACTTTCTAAAGCCCACCTTCTCTGACAGCTCACGTGTGACCTAAATGCTTTCCCTGGTGCGAATTCTGGCGCTCCTGCGCCGCAGGGACTAGAACCTTCGCCGCTGATGCATCCCGTGGATTGGCGGTGGCATTGCGATTGCCCTCTACCTGCCCGAGCGGGGGAAACCGTAACTGGAGGGGCTTCTGTTTACATTATTGCCATCGCCCCAGTCACGCTGGAAATCATTCGTGACTGGCTGGAGCGTGCAAGCTCTCTCGCTGGTAAGTCTTCTCTTTGTGGGTGCCCGATTCCACCAACACCTGATCCCGCCTGAAGACTATCGGGTGAACAATCTCGTGTCCTACGAACCACTGGTACTCCACGAGCAGCAGCCTTTTATCCCAACCGTGTTGGCACGATCTAAGCCGGCACTGGAAAGCAAGCCGGCTGTGGCGGCGCTTGTAGTGACCCGGCAGATCCGCGCCATACCCGAGCACAAGCTGCAGGAACCTGACCGCCCTGCGCCGGAGCTGAAACTCGACAGCAAGCTGCCTGTGATTCCCACTGCACCCACGTCGAAGATCGTCGCGGTCGGTACCTTTTCCACCAGCAGTCCGGTTACAGCGACGGCCACGAAACCCGCCGCAGCAGTGCAAACCGGCGGCTTCGGCGACCCGAACGGTATTCCGTCGTCAGAGCATCGCGGGGTCGCTAACATCCGCGAAACGGGTTCGTTCGACTTGGCCAGTGGATCGGGCCATGGCAACGGGATCGGAAGCACACACCAGGGCGTGATGATGAGCTCCGGATTTGGCAATGGGGCGATCGACGCTCTCAACAGCGCGAGCATCCATGCCAAAACTGGATTGCACCCGCCGAGTAGCGAAGCCAACGCACCCGTCGAAATCACCTTCAAGCCCAAACCCGACTACACGGACGAGGGACGGAAGCAGAAGATTAACGGAGAAGTTCGCCTGGAGGTGTTGTTCAAATCCAACGGGCAGGTCCACGTGATACGAGTACTGCAAGGGTTGGGATACGGACTGGATGAACAGGCCGTAAAAGCCGCCGAGCAAATCAAGTTCAAGCCAGCTTTGCATGAAGGCCAGCCCATTGATTCGATGGCACTGGTCCACATCATTTTCGAACTTATTTCGTGAGGAGCGCTATGCGCAGTTTCAGAACAATCATCTTCTTGCTGCTTGTATCCGCGACGGCAGGTGTTGCGGCCGAAAACCCGAAACCCTCGTCGGCTCTCTCTTTCGACCAAACCGTCGACCGGGTGGTAGAGCGCGAACGCGGATTTGTCGTGACTATGAAGCGCATGCACCCTCTGGCCGAAACCTACATCCAGAATCTCCGCGAAGACAACGATCATGACGTCGAGTCGGTAAGTGATCAGTATTTCCTGGGCCGGCTTGACCTGAATAATGGTGTCCGCGATGCAACGTTCCAGGGGCAGCGCGAGGGATTTCTGCATCACGCCTTGAATCCCTTCTCGGCTGCTCTGGAGTACAAGTTCTTGCCGCAGGGCTTCGCGCAGATGGTCGTGCTCGATCCAGACTTCCAGAAGAACAACTATCGTTTCAACTTTGTGCGGCGCGAGTTTCTTGGCGAAGCGCGCTGCATTGTGATCGATGTGCAACCTGGGAAAAAAGCGCGAGAAGGTTTGTTTACCGGAAGAATCTGGGTAGAAGACCGCGACTTCAATATTGTCCGCTTCAACGGGACCTATTCCGGTCATTCGGCCTACACCCATTACCTGCACTTCGACAGTTGGCGTTTTAATCTGCAAGCGGATGTGTGGCTGCCTTCCTACATCTATGTCGAAGAGTCGGGCACAAAACGCAACAGCCCACTATTCCACGATTTGTATCTCAAGGCCCAGACGCGGCTGTGGGGCTACGATCCAGAACAACTGAGTCGCAACGAAGAGTTCACGCAAATCAAGGTGGACAACTCGGTGGATGATCGTCCAGTTGCCAAAGACAATTCCCCCGTCGAAGCTCAGCGTATGTGGGAACGGATGGCAGAAGACAATGCGGTCGATCATCTTCAAAAGATCGGCGTGCTCGCGCCGACCGGCGCTGTGGACAAGGTCCTGCAGACGGTGGTCGATAACCTCATCATCACCAATAAGCTTCAAATCGAGCCTGATGTGCGCTGCCGTGTACTGCTGACGCTGCCTCTGGAATCTTTCACGATAGGGCACACAATTGTAGTCAGTCGTGGTCTGCTGGATGTACTGCCGGATGAAGCATCTCTGGCGATGGTCCTGGCTCACGAACTCGGCCATATCGTGCTGGGCCATCACATCGATACCCAGCTTGCATTCAACGACCGCCTCTTCTTTGCCGATACGACCACCTTCCAACATCTGCATTTCGAACTGGATGCTACCGACGAGCAAGCTGCCGACAACAAAGCTATCGAGTTGCTGGGGAACTCGCCGTACAAAGACAAACTAGGCAACGCAGGCCTGTTCCTCAAAGCACTACACGATCGCGCGCCAGTGCTCACCAACTTGATCAGGCCGCGGATGGGCAACGCAATGACGAGTGAGAACACCCCCCGAATGGCGGCCCTTTTCAACTCCGCACCAGCTTTGGAGAAACAGCGCCTGGATCAGATCGCCGCGCTTCCGATCGGTAGCCGGATCAAGGTGGATCCGTGGGGTAATCAACTCACGATGATGAATGCGAAGCCAGTTGCGCTTTTGTCCGCGCGGGAGAAGATGCCGTTCGAGGTCACCCCGTTTTTCCCCGTTCTAACCTATAGCCAGGCTGAGAGAAGACTTGTGGCCCAGGGTTCGGTAGGTCCCTAAAGCAGTGGCCGGGCAAAGCTCCTCCCTAAACTTGTACTGCCGATCAGAAAGGACGTAATGAGAAACATAATGAGGACCATCGGAAAGATCTGTTTTTTCGGGTTCGTGATGGCAGCGTCCGCATTTGCGCAAAGTCGGCTGCAATCGTCGCCGTCACCCGCCGTCGCTGGGCCGGCTTTCGATTTGAGTGTCGGTTATAGCTATCTCTCAATGCCGATTCCCTCCGCAGGGCGAGCGAATTTCAACGGTTTGGATTTTAGTGGGAACATCGGTCTAAGCTCGCGCTGGGGGGCGACGCTCGACTCCAGCTACCTTTATACGTCCGACGTCCTCAGCACCCTGCACCAAGGCTATGTGTTGAACGCTCGCACTGGTCCAGTGTTCTATGCGGTTGCGCACGGAAATACCCGCGTGTTCGTTCGCGCGCTGGCCGGTGTGGCTCTGGTCGACGGCGCAGTGCCAATCAGCGAATCCGAGGACTTTCATGGCTGGTTGTTCCGGCCGTCCTACTCGGTTGGGGGAGGAGTCGAGCACCCTGTTTCGGGCCAACTAGCCGTCCGCGTCATCGGAGATTACATGCGCACATCGTTTTACGATTCTGCTGGCGCAGTACAGCCCCAGAACAATCTTCAGTTAACCGTGAGCTTCGTCTTTCGCTTGAAAGAGCGTCCACACAGATCCAGCACACAACTATGGTGATGGACTTGGTTGCTGACCCATACTTTCTGTTTCCATCCAACCGTCCGGGGTTCCCACGCCCCTTGTCGATACGGTTTGGGTGAGACAAGCCCGGGAAGTGCGGCGTCCTGGCTCGGAATCAACTAAACTCCACGCTGGCTCCGTACGCGCCACCCTCCCCGGCTGTGCGGTAGAGGTCTCCTGCCTGGCCGAAGATCATGCCTGCTTGGGAACAGGCTCCGTCCTCGCCGCCCATGAATTTATGCAGCGTTTTGAATTTGCTTTGCGCCCAGGCGCCAGCACGATAGTTACGATGACAAGCATCAGAACTGCGCTCGCGACTCCCAAGAATTTCATATACTTCATGATTTTTTCTCCGAGACCGGTTCTGGAGAGAATCTTCACTTCTTCACCGGCTCGAATTGGATAACCTCTCTTTCACGGAATGCCTTTTGGGGAAAGCGGGCGACGTTTTGCCAAGCTTGTTCGGTTCCTTGTGATGGGTCGAAACCACTATTGCAGTCGGATCGGAGGAGGCGCGCTTACGCGCTCGCCTCCGCCCGCCGCTCAAACTGCACGTGCAGGTTTCGCGCATGCAGCTTTCGCGAATGCTCAGCGACGCCGGGATGACAGGGAAGGAATTAAGTCGAACAACCGAACAAACTCGTACTGGCCGTAAAGCTTGGGCAAAGGAAGCTGCGTCCAGACAGCATTGCTCCAACGCTTATACCGATGCGACCAAATCCGCTGCCGGATCCAGCCATCGAGCCAATGGAAGAGCTTACGAACGTGGGTGCGTTTGTAATACTCGCCCCAACCCCGCAATCAGCTTTTTGGGTTTCAGAGGTATGGTCCGTTTGGTGTGCTGCCGTACCTGGTCCATGAAACGATGGATCGACTTCTCTTTGGGATCAATTGTCTACGTCAAAGAACAGATGGGACACAGCTCTATCCAGGTCACAGTCGACTCTGACGGCCACCTGATCCAAGTCCGTTGGTTGAAAGCTCCGGGGAGTTACACTACCGAGACGCGATCAAAAGACGCCCCGCCATGAGCGAATCGAGCACCCACAAGCGTCCCATAATCTGTGCGGTCATCAGGCCGAAGACTGATGATGACCGTCAGAGTCTTCAACGAGCACTCAGCGAACTTGCTCAACAAGACTCTACCATCGGAATCGAAACGGAATCTCCAGACGGGCAGACGACCATTAGCGGTATGGGCGAGTTGCACTTGGAAGCAATCTGCGACCGCATCGTCCGTGAATACAAAGTCCAGATCGAGATTGGAAAGCCCAAGGTCATTTACTTGGAGACCATTCGCAAGCAGTCCGAAGCCGAAGGGAAATATGTTCGCGCTGTTTCCCGCCATTGTATATACGGCCACGTGAAGCTCAGGCTGGAGCCTCTAAAAGCAGGAAGTGACTATCAATTCATCGACGAAAGTTCCGAGGGTGCTGTTCCACGGAAATTCCTCGAAGCCATTAATTCGGGTATTCAAGAAGGCATGAAAGGTGGAATTCTAGCTGGCTGCGAGATGGTTGGCGTGCGCGCTATTTTGTACGACGGAAGCTACCATGTAGAGGACTCGAACGAAATGGCTTTCAAGATAGCTGCTTCTATGGCCTTCTAAGGAAGCCGCCCGCAAGGCAAACCCGGTCATTTTGGAGCCGCTCATGTTGATTGAGGTGGTGACGCCTGAGGACTTTGCGGCCGTCATCATGGGAGACCTGAGCTTCCGTCGCGGCCGGATTGCAGTTATGGAGATTCGTGCCGGTTCGCTGGTGACCAACGCCCTCGTGCCTCTGGTTGAATTGATCGGCTATGCGACGCATGCGTTCGAGCACTCAAGGGCGAGCCAGTTATTCGATGAACTTTGCTCGCTATGAGGAGGCTCCTCACGTTGGCGATTCTGGCGCCGAGGAAGCCGGTGTTGTGGCCAATAGACCCAAAGGTCCAACTGCGGGGAGGGGCCATGCCCTGCCAAGCCGGATTCAGAATCGGAGTGATCGCGAGTTCAGTGTTCCACTCCTCGCACTATTCTCAGTTTACGAAATCAGGCCAAGCGCTCAAAACCCCGTCGCAGGGTCAACGAGTGATATCGCTGCCAAGGGTCTCACAGGCAGCATTCCAGCCATCACAAGCATAACCAACCGCCATCCGAGCACTCAGACGCCGTTGACGCAGAGAACTTACCCCCCGAAGGCTAGGGCTGAAAAATGTCGACTCTCAGGCTCGACAGGGCGGCGAATGCGAAGCACCCGTCTCCGGTGATGTCTTGGCAACCAAAGCTGACTGTTGAGTGGTGGATCTGGTTGGCGACGGTGTTTTTCACCGTGGCCACAATTCCAGCGGAATTGGTGTGAGTATCGTCGGAATTCGGATCGCTCTCGACAAATTTGTACAATCCGCTGCTGTCGACAGGCCCTGGGCTCGCTGGACTCATGTCCACGAGAATACGATACAACCCCTGGTCAACCGATGATATCTGGTTCGCGGACTCGATCTGAATAAAGAATGTGCAAGTCTTACCAATCGCCCCGGGACAGGGCAAGTTCACCTTCGGCAAAAGCGGGACAAGAGCCTGGCAACTCGAAGTTCCGCAGTTGGTATTTACGCCAGTCGAGTTCGTCTCAAAAACTGAGCTGACGATCTTGCGACCGTTCAGGGTCGAATTGGATGGGGGTAGAATCTTTGCTTCCGCATCATTCTGGGCTTTCGCTTTTGGTAACAAAATTACCGCAACCGCAATCACGGCTGCCAAAATCACTCTGCTCGCGTGCATTCTTGAATGTGCAAATGTCATAGCATTTCTCCTTGGAGAGAGATATCTTTCGCCATCGCGTGCGAAATTCTGTTTCCTCTGATCGAAAAATCGATGAACCGAAGACTCCGATCGGGGTGAGATTAACCCGAGCGTAAGACCATGGGAATAAGCCGCGACAAACTAGAGGGCAGGATACGCTCCCATGAGAGAAAATCAAGCTGGTTCCGTATACGGGAAAAACTCATCCGAGAGACTCCACGCCATATGAAGTCTTCCTTATCTTGTCTAATGACCGGCTCTGCGTTTGCGCGACGCGCTTCGGGACATGGAATCCTTAAGGTAGCTCGAAAATGGCAAAGGTGTGAAATAATTCGATCATTCCATGACCCCTAACCCAAATACTATCAACACGAATAAACACACATTGCAATTGACTGTATGAGCTACAAACAGAGAAAAGCGTGAATTAAGAACAATTGTAAGGATCAAGGTTGAGTTTGGATTCCACTCCGCCGCTCCGCACCGGCTCCCCCCGCCTTCAGGGTCCCATCCGGTACACAACCTTGCCACCAAACATCGTCCACAGAACTTTGGTGTCTTTCAGTTCTTCCGACGAAATTGTCAGCACATCGCGATCGACCAGCACCAGGTCGGCCTGCTTCCCAGGCGTGATCGTGCCAATGCTGCTCAGCTGGTTCATCGCACGAGCCGAGTTGCGCGTATAGGCATAGAGCATGGCCTCCCGCGGCATCCGCTCCGACGGGATCAGGACTCCTTCCGGGCCCTTGCGCGTTTCCGCCTGGTAAATGGCCTCGAACACATTCGCTGTGGATACGGGCCAGTCGCTTGCGCCCGAGATCACAGTGCCCGCGTCGAGCAAAGAACGCGCCGGATACATCCATTCATAAATTGTGGGATCGATGTAAGGCTTTACAAGTTCAACCGAGTCTTCCTCGGCGGTGGCCCAGAAAAGCTGCAGCGCCGCGATGATCCCGAGTTCCGCGAAGCGAGGTATGTCGCTAGGACTGGCGAACTGGACATGCGTTATAGTATGCGGCAGCCCGCTATTACCGTTCGCATTGCGCGCAGCTTCGAAGGCATTTAGGACTTCATGCACCGCCCGGTCACCGATAGCGTGAACGTGCACGATAAGGCCCTGTTTGTCTGCGGCCGTCACCAACGCCGCAAATGGAACAGGATCGAAAAGCAGCTCTCCCGACAAGCCGGTGTTCTTGTAAGGCTTGGACATGGCTGCCGTCTGCGCGGGAATTTCAACCACACCGTCTGCAAAGATCTTGAAACCGGGGACGGTGAGGTTGGGAATGTTTCCGTATTCCTTCCGGATGGACTGGATCCTTGCCAGAGGATCGGTTTCGCTACGCGGATGCACCTCCGGAAACGCCGCAACGTGTGCCTTGAGCTCGCTGAGTTCCGACAGACGCCGGTAGGTTTGCAAGTCCGCCGTGGTTGCCTGTGGATCGAGCCACGCAGTTATTCCCAGGCGGTGGTTGTACTGAAGGGTCGCAGGGCCAGCTTCCAGATATAGCTCCGGGGTAAGGTCGGGCAATTTTGCGGATACCTTGTCCAGTCCCGCATCCACGAGGAACCCGTTTGGTTCCAGGTTGCGGTCGAAGCCGTAGTAGCTGCGCTCTGTCTCTGAGAGGTGAATCAGAAAATCTCTAGTTACTCCCGCGCGCCGCAACATGATCCGATTTGCCCAGCCAGTGTGTCCATCTGAGCCAGCCAGCAACAAGGGCTGATTCGCGTAGGTTCCGGTGCTGAAGCGGGCGTTCAGTTCATCGGTGTTCGACCAGCGTCCCGAGCTCAGACCCGTGATGTAGAGAACGTCGCCGCGCATCCCCTTGCCGTTCTTTCTTGACTCCGCCGCGAAGGTCATCAGATCGTTCAGGGAGATCCCAGGGTCGTCGACTTCAGCGGTGATGAGAGAGATGCCACCATCAATCGAATGCTCGTGGCTGTCGATCAGTCCTGGGAGCAGGCAACGCCCTTGCAAGTCTGTGGTTTCGGCGCCTTTGCCAACCGCGGCTGTCGCTTCGGCCTTCGTGCCCACGGCAACAATCTTGTCGCCGCGGATAGCGACCGCCTCGGCGTAAGGATGGTCCGGCTCTGCGGTGAAGATTTTGCCGTTGTAGAGTACGTGTTCCTTTGAGGACCCATCGGCTGGCCACACAACCAATGACCAACAAGTCAAGAAAAACCATACGAGCACACTCGAGCAAAACCTGTGTTGTTTCATTCTCTGCCTTTCCGATTATTCAAGATCCCAATATTCGAATGATGGCGTCGACTAAGAAACACCCACGCAGGAGTGGCTGAGCCTTAGCAAAGAGACATGCCAGAGCTGCATCAGTTTACAAGACACCCGCGAGATGTTCCGAGGCTGCGGCGAAATTGGACAACGCCACATTTCATCTCCCACACAGCGGTAGAATAAATTGCTATCGAAGCCGCCCGCCGATCGACCGGACCGTGGCTACTCAACATGATCAATGTCGGAGTTGTATGGACTAGGAATTTGGCCGGGAGGCACGATCCCATATTTCTGATCCAGAAAGTGTTGAAGGTCTTCCGGGAGGGCCTCTGCGAGTTCTTGCCAAGTTAGAACTTTGCACCTTGTTCTCACATCAGCGATTTTCACACACCTCGTTACGGCGAACCAAGCTTCAAGCAAGTCCGGACGGCGGGCATCTAGGAGCACGCAGAAGCCAAATCCGAGATGGTGCGCAGCAAGGACATTGCGAATCAGTTGGTAGGAGATATATTGGCCATTCAGTCGCGGAAGCGATTCTTGATCGAACACCACACTGAAGTCGCAATATGATTCCACGATTGCTGGGCGCTGAATCTGGAAATCAGTCTCCGTTAGCTTTGACTCCACCAGAAGCGTGCCGAGTTTCATGTCAATCTCAGTTCGGTCCACGCAGCGGTTGCGTGGGATGCGTGGTCGATATCCAAACTCCGGAATCTCGTCCAGTTCGAATCCCAGCTGCAATGCCAGAGTCTGAATCTGCGTCAGACCAGGACAACAGAATATATTCATCAGTAAAGCATCCGAACTCATCGACGAATCGAGTTCCTGCCAGCCTTCATCACTTTGAGGAAGTGAACGAGCGGACTGAGTGTGGACCTTGTCCAATCGGTGTCTCCATCCCGGTTGATTGAGAATGGACTGATAGCTGGAATCAATGAAATTGCCGTGTTTCCGTTCCACTACTGATGGCTTGTAGACGACCACGGGCACATCACCGTAGCTCATGACATGAGGCAAGCCATGGGTCGAGGAGTACATCGCATTCCGTGAACTCAACTCGCGACGTAACAACGCTGCATATCTCATGTGCATTGATCCGCGCGCGGGACAACTAGGCCATAATTAGCACCAACTGATCTTCCGATTGCAACGTAACTTCGGCCCCTCTGCTTCTCTTCAGTCTGGCAGACTCATTCACTCGACACGCGTCGATGGTCGGTGCACAGATTCACGGTCGAGATGGGCTTCTTGGGCGTTCCCTCTGCCAAACTCAGAAAAGTCACCCATGCACGTCCAGCATACGCCTCCGCATTCAGCATCAACATTCTAGGGAGAGCAAGCCATGCGAAAGGCACCCAGAACGTGAGTAAGACAGCATTCGCCCAACAGCCACGCGTGAAAGTCCAATGAGGCCAGTTATCTTTGAAGCCGCACATAATGATTCCGCCGACAGATTGAACAACGAAAATCATTCTGGAGCCGCACAGATTGCGCACGAATCCATATTCTGCGCCGTGTTTATCGACTAAGCCGCATCCATCCCATCGACGTAAGAACTCTTTGATTTCCCGAAACGCATCCATGATTCGCCGGTCAGCTAGTGCGGGACGCTCACATTCCTCTTCGAGCGACATGAGCTTTATCCCGAACCTGTTCAGAACCTCGATCTGGATTCTGTTCCTTTGATCGCGGCTCAGAAATGAATCTCTCATCCGACCGAAGCGCGTGGATGAAAGCCCGCCTCGCTCTTCCCAGAATCGTCTGGCATAGCGCACTCCCAGATGTCGGAAGAACATTGAGGCCAGATAGATCAAGGCGAAGGCAAGAAGGCTAGAACCTGCCAACTGCAGTGGATTGCTCATTATTCGAGGGTAGAAGTAAAAGATGGTCGAGAAGGATGGCAGGAGGATGATCGCCGTGGGAATCAGCCTAGCCTTCCAGTCATACGCGTCTACAAACTGCTGCCATCGCATCATTGCACTTTCGTCTTTCCTACCGAACCGGCCAGCGCGAATCAATCTTCGCCATGATTCTTTCCGCCAGAGCAATCGCGTCGAACATTGCGCTCTCGGATGCTGGAGAATTCCTACCATCCCACTGTGACAGCTTCCGAGCCGCCAGGATGCAGGCAGCGATCAGGAGCACACGTTTTCTGCCTTCATCCACGCCCATGAGTCTAGCGTATTCGCCTTTTGTTCGCTACAATAGAATCCAGCCTTGTTTCAACAACTTCGGGATTTGCACGGTCTGCCGCACATGCTTGGATCAGTCAGAGGATTAGGACTTGTAGTTTTGTTGCCTTTGCAGTGGAGTACCACATCAACCAGATCAATGCGATTCTTCTGATCCTTCTGATCCTTCCATCATTACAATTTCATTACAGTAGCGACGCTTCGTGCTTCGGTTTCTCATTGAAGGGAGCGTGAAGGCACCAGTATTAGAACTTCTGGGCCCTACAATTAATGTACGACTCAGCTTGCGAGGTGCAATTTGAGAACTGTAGATAGTTGTTTCTTCGACCGCGATGTTGGAATCGATTATTCGGGCGCAAAGACGCCAACATCAAGTCTTTCGGGCCTGCGTGTTTATGTCGCAAACCGAAACTCCTTCCCATCTGAGGTGCAGCCACCGCCAAGCCCCCGCAAATATTGGACAAGACGCGGCATTGCCGAATGGTTGGTGGAGCATCTTTCAGAGGCACGACCGACACTGGTTGGAATAGATCACGGCTTTTCATTTCCTGTGCGATTCTTCGACGAATACCGTTTGCCACACGAATGGCCAGCATTCCTCGACGATTTCCAGAAACACTGGCCAACGGACCACGACATTTATGTCGCCTTTGTGCGTGAGGGAGTCTGCGGAAATGCAGCCGCGCGACGGGGCAACGCGAGTTGGAGGCGCGTGACCGAACAGCGTGCACGAGCGAAGTCTGTCTTTCACTTCGACGTGCAAGGAACCGTGGCGAACTCAACCCATGCTGGCATACCGTGGCTTCGATACATCCGACTGCAGACAGTAGGCGTACAGTTCTGGCCTTTTGACGGTTTGAGGGTAAAAATCGAATGCACGATGTATTTATAAGTTATCGGTGGGTAGATCCCGACCAGAGATGGGTTCGTGAGCAACTGGCACCCGCACTTCGGAACGCAGGGCTCGCAGTCCTGCTCGACGTCGATGATTTTGTTCCTGGCCGTGATCTTATTCTGGAAATGACTCGTGCGGGGCACGAGAGTCGCCGCGTGTTGTGTGTGCTTAGCCCTGATTACTTTGATGGAAACCGGATGGTCGCCTTTGAGAGCTTGATGGCACGACGGCTTGACCCGTCCGGCAGTGAGCCAGGGCTGATCCCGCTGGTGCTACGCTCTAGCGAATTGCCCGAGTGGCTACGGGGCCTCATTCCCATAGACTGGAGCGACCCAAGTTATCACGCCAGAGAATGGCGAAAACTCTTGAAGGTGCTCGGCGCTCCTCACGAAGGACCAGCCCCTGGTCCTGCCGGATCTGCGGCGGAAATCCGGGAGTTGCAGGCCCCCTCAGCTCCGAAATACTACCTATACATCTCTGATAGCAAAGTCAATATGCTGTACGCCCAGGGAGGACCTGGCACAGTTGTTGGCCGGGATTCCATTGATAAGTTAGACGCCGTTCTGGCGAATCTCGCACGAGCCGGCCGTATCGGCACCGTCGATGAACCGAAGGAGTATTTTGCCGGAGCGATGCCGATGCGCTGGGGGCCGTGTGCATTCCCCGTGGATCCGCAATTAACTCCAAGTCCGTTGGTGTACTTTGGGGGTGCCACCGAGACAACGATTGTTGGCCTTGGCGGTTCTGCCACACATGTGATCGGCGAGGTTGGGTCTGCAAAGGCGGGATTACATTCCTGTCTGCCCTATTTCATAATGCAGTTGCGGCAGGAATTGGGCGAGTCCCTCTCCGCGAACATCCCGTTAGAGTTCGGGGACCCGTCCCTAATGGCGGTTTTCACGGCTACGACTTACGGGAAAGGACCATCGCAGGAGGTGGAGTTTGTAGCAAAGCGCCTGGCGTACGGCCCGTTACCGGCGAAGTTCGGACACGCCGAAAAGAACATCGTGGTAGGAACGCCCTTGTACGTCGCTATGAGCATATAAATCATTGCCAACAATCCCGCCGTTTGCCTGCATCGACTCATTTTAAAAGACTTTTTTGGATTATTCCCGGTTGGTCGAAGGTTGCGGGAGATGGTGGAGCGAAATTGCCGCGCGGCGAAGACATTTGCTGAACGCCTGCAGAAGGCTGGATTCACGATCTTGAACGATGTAGTGCTGAACCAGGTGCTGGTCTCGTTCGGCAGCCCGGAAGAGACGCGGAGGGTGATCACAGAGATTCAGAACGATGGCACGTGCTGGTGCGGGGGAACGCAGTGGCAGCGGCATACTGCTATGCGTATCAGCGTGTCTTCCTGGGCGATGACCGAGGAGGATGTGGAGCGCAGCGTGGAGGCGATGCTCAGAATCGCGAGGGCTGGAAAGTAGAGAATAGCTGAGAAGACTTGGTTGAGCGATCCAAAGCGCCACGGTGCGCCACTCGACCCCAGGGCTAAATGCTTCCCATAACTAATCTTTGGATGGCAGGAATGGACCACTTCCGTATTGCTGATCATAGGCCCGGAGCGCGGCGAGAGCTCGCGCAAAAGAATTGACAGACTTCTCACGCGTTTACTAGACTTCTTCGAACTGTAAGTCGCAATTCCGCTTTGTATTTCACCCGAGGTGTCCTATGCTGGATCGTCGCCGGATCGCTCTAAGGATTGCCTGCCTTCTTCTGTTTCTTCTCGCGACTTTCGCATACTCACAATCGGGCGAGAAAAAGAAGGTTAACAGCCAAGCCGACCTGCCTCGCTTCAGCTATCCGCTGGCCGTCCCAGCCTCTGAGTTGGTGCAAGCGGACGACGCGACTTTTAATGCCTTTGCGGCCAAAGTGCGTGCCGATCTCGACACCATCCTTCGTGATTACGCTATCGACGATAAAGCTACGCTGCGAACTCTGCTTTCTGTCAAGCTCGATTTACAACTACTCGCCAGTGAAGACCAAGCAGCACTGCAGACGATAGGCACCCTGCGCTCTTTGCAGGAAAAGCCTGCAGCCAAGCTGGTCGCCTTCCTTTACCCGCAAGCAATGTTGCAAGCCGCCATCGACGCCCACACCACCCGCGGTCCTGCTTACGAGGAGGCTTTCACTAAGCATTACAGCGAGACGATTGACCCACTGCCCTGGGATGTCGTGCAGGATGATACGAAATCATCTTATGCAAGCTCCCGGCTTTACACCAGATCGGTTGCTATCGCCAACGTGATGACTGACCTCGACCCTGCAGTCCAGAAGTCGGGTGCGCTGGATAACCAGGAAGCGTGGGAGTTGATCTCGACGCGAAACGACTTGCAATCGTGGATCCCCCTACTTTCCGCCCGCGGCCTGGTTCTGAAGCAGTACATTGCCGCTCATAACATGGTCAAACCCGATATCTGGGCCACCCGTGAAGTAACCCTGACCAAGGGTCAGAATCTGCCTCCCGTGTTGGTCGCGATTTGGGACTCCGGGATCGACGTCTCCGTCTTCCCCAATCAATTGTTCACCGACCCAAAGCTTACCGCTAGCGGAACTCATGGCCTGGCATTTGATGACCGTGGCGGTCCATCCACTTCGTGGCTATATCCGCTTACTCCCGAACAGCAAAGGGAGTATCCGGAATTCCTGCAACTTCGACAAGGGCGTTTGGACATTGCAAATGGCATCGACTCCCCCGCTGCGGATGCGGCGCAGAAGAGGTTCAATACGCTATCCGCGGAGCAGATCCATCAACTTTTCGAGTTGGATAAATGGCTGGGATTTTACGTGCACGGAACGCACTGCGCCGGAATTGCCGTGCGTGGCAATGCCGCCGCGCGCCTAGTGGTCGCCCGGTTTAATGATGAGTTGCCCGAGCTGCCGTTTGCTCCCACGGCCGAATGGGCCCACCATCTTGGCGCTGACTTCCAGCAGATGTCCGACTACTTTCGTACTCGCAATGTGCGAGTCGTGAACATGAGCTGGGGAGATGAGCCGCAGGAGTTCGAGACCTGGATTTCCAAGACTGGTGGTGGCGCCGATCCCGCCGAGCGCAAGAAGCGGGCTGCCGAACTTTACGCGATTTGGCGCGCTGCGATCGAGAACGCAATCAAAAACGCACCGAACACGCTCTTTGTCACCGCTGCCGGTAATAGCGATAGCGACAGCGGTTTCATCGACGACGTACCGGCCTCGCTGCACCTTCCTAACCTGATTGCGGTAGGTGCGGTGAATCAGGCAGGAGATGAAACCTCATTCACCAGCTACGGAAGTACGGTGGTCGTCGATGCCGACGGGTACAACGTAGAAAGTTATGTTCCCGGCGGCTCGAGGCTGAGGCTGTCCGGTACTTCGATGGCTTCTCCGAATGTGGTGAATCTCGCGGCCAAACTATTTGCCCTCGATCCTGCGCTCACACCTGAGCAGGTAATCGAACTCATTAGGCAAGGCGCAACCACCAGCGAAGATGGCCGACGTCACCTAATTGACGAACAACGGTCCGTCGCTCTCCTGCAGGCGAAGAAGTGAGTGCAGTGCCCGACCTAAGTTAGCGCGAGGCCGCCCTGCCGAACCTTGCACGAAGAGTCGACTGCGAATTCAACATCAGAACCTTTTGATCTTTCAATGGCCGCCCTATCTCACGCTTAGGTATGTATGATCGCAATCTGAACCTAATGCTTTCGATGTCCCGGTAAACGCTAGATCCCTATCGGGACTGCCCCGGCGCGACGAGCAGGGGTATGTCCAAGGATGATTTGCCGGGGCAGTTTCGATAGGGTCGTTTGAAGTGAGCCGCTGGCGCGGCGGACGCGAAATGGACCAATTGCCAGATACCACACTGCTGCCAGTCGCGCAGTCGTCGCCAGCAACTCATTCCAGAGCCACAGCCCATCTCTTGCGGCAGCATCTCCCAAGGGATTCCACTCCGCAGGACGAATACAATGCCAGTGAGACATGCTCAGTCCGCTAAGCGCGGCCCTCCGCCTTTGGGCCTCGCCTTGGCGACTGGGATGAACGGTTCGACCAGCTTCCACAACCCGTCAGGCAAGAGTTCGATGGCCATTGGACAGCTCCCGCCCGTAGGGATGTTGCGACCATATTCACGGGTTGCTGGAGGAATGTGGTTTTGTTAGACGTTCTAAAATCCATCAAGAAATACCTAGGTAAGACGTAAAAACTGTGATTAGAAAACACGTGAAGAATTGAGAAAAGCGTGCACGCTTACTTTTGCTTCTGCACACTCTCGAACCCCTTTTCAAATTGCGTGATCAGCGGAGTTTCGCCGGACTGAAGACGGTGGCCTGCGAAACTCACACTCGCCCTTGTCAGCCTCTGGTGGGATGCTAAGGGCGGATTGGACGCGAGCGGCCTAGCTCTGCGGTGGCACGATCATTCCGCCAAGCTTTCCACCTTCATGGTTAAACCAGTACATTCCCTCGTGTTCATGCGCATCTACCAAGAACCCGAAAGACTGACAATCACTAAGGGATTCGTCACTACGAACAGGAGTTGAATCTACGTTTCCATTTACATGGAGCGGCTGAGGGGTGGTCGAAAAGAAGCCTGTGGTTGCCCCCACTTTTGCGCTTCCCGCCCTGCCGTTAGTAATCGTGATCTCTCGTGACTCATGAGGCGCCAAGTGAAACACAAATATCGAAAACACAGGACGCTGATAACTGTCGTGGCAAAGGAGACCCTGAATGTCGGCGAAACGTCGCGCCCCGACAACACCCTCGCCGTATGCTTTACGACCTGCAGTCGGGATATTTATCAGGAAATCCTTGCCAAACAGCGTCCGACTATGGATACGAAACTTCAGTTGAGAAGCATAAAGGTCTTTGTCAGATCGATTAGTGAACCGAAAACTGTAAGTCTGACCAGCAGCACTTCTGTCTGCAAATCTGACGTTGGTCGGACTGACATTCAACGAATAGGGCCAAAGTATCCACCCAAATGCTGCTATTCCAACTGCAACGAAACACAAAACAATTCTGCGACTGATATTGCTGTGCAGCCAAGGTGAATGCAGCGTCGGATGGATGCTACATGCAAAGATAGCCACTGATATCACCACGGTGATCACCCTGCCAGTGTTATCAGCGCTTAACTGCCGAGCCAATAGAAAGAACACGAGAGCCATGACACCGGCCAAACACCACTGCGCAACACCCCCTCTCGATGTTCGGTCCTCTGGCATCGCGCAGACCGCCTTGATCTCCGAACGATATTTGGGTCAGTCGGGTGGAAACAGTTCGTCAAACAGGCGTCAGCAATTGTTGATAGGCTTGCGATCCCTTCTCCTACACATTGTGACGCAGGCCAGTTGATGGGGCGCTTTCCATGACTGCCAACCAGCGAGTTCAACTCAAAAGCGACATTCTCTACGAGCACCACAAGGCCGAGCAAGACATTCGCGCCGAACTGCTAACGCTTGCCCCCACTAGCCTACCTGGCCGTCCACCCGCCATCGATGAGAATCGTATCGCCCGTAATAAGGGACGCAGCGCTGGAGGCAAGGAACACGACCACCCCCGCCACATCCATCGGCTCACCAATGCGGTGCAACGCAGCAATGCGCTCGATCACGTCCGAGCAGAACTCGGGGTTGGCAAGGGCGCCCTCCGTCCCCGGAGTACGGATAAATGTCGGTGCGACCGCATTCACCGTGATGTTGTATTTCCCCCACTCAACGGCAAGGCATTTGGTCAGGTGCGCAATGGCAGCCTTCGTCATGCAGTACACCGACTCGGTTGGCAGCGCCACGAACCCGGCTTGTGAACTCATGTTGATGATGCGGCCGCTCTTCTGCCGGATCATTACACTCCCGGCAGCCTGGCTGGCAAAAAAGGTTCCCTTCAGATTAACCGCAACCGTCAGATCGAAGTCCGCTTCGCGCACGTTCTCAGCGAGATTGTCTGGCGCAAGTCCCGCATTATTGACGAGGATGTCGAGCCTTCCGAGATGCCTGACCGTGTCATCAACCGCCTGGAATATCTGATCGAGCCGTCTGACATCCATCTGTAACGGCATGGCCCGTCGGCCCATAGCTCCGATCTGATCCGCGAGGTCTCCCCGTGCGTTCACATCGCGCAGGCCCAGCGCTACGTCGGCGCCGGCATGAGCCAACGCCAGTGAAATCGCATTGCCTAAACCACGGGCAGCACCGGTTACGAGTGCCACTTGGCCGGTGAGATCAAACCTCGGAAAAACCATCGACTATGGCCTCCGGTTGTGAAGGTCAGACTGCACATTGCCGGTCCGATCGCTGACGTGACTCTCGATCATGACTGTTCGAGTGTACTGCCTGCAACCGGGAGGAAAGGATTATCAGTCCGGTTTTTTCTATACTGCGACTTGCCCGGAGACCCTAAATGCTATCAACACGAATGCTATTCAACACGAATAAAGACACCTTTGCACTTGGTTCTTTGAGCTACAAAGTGAGACAAACGTGAATTAAGCAGATTTTAAAGATTGAAGTTGAGCACCAGCCAAGCCGCTCAGCTGCGTTGCGAGAGAATCCGTTTTGCACTGGTGTGTTTTTCGGTTGAGTGAACGAGAGATCAAAAAGAAAGTCCTGAACTGTTTAGCTCAGGACACGCCCTGGCAGCCCTCCCCCAGAACGGCCAAGACACTAGTGGATAGTAAGCGGGGTACAGGTTCGTGTAAATGCCACGTTCGTAATGACACACGTGGTTGCTGGTAATCCCGAAATCGGTCTCGGAAGTAATACGGCGGCTGGTTACGTGCCTTCCAGACCGGGGCGAGTTTCGCGAACTCGATAAACGACATCAAGGCCGTCGACCCCACACCCTTCTGTGCAACCTCTGCCCGGCGATACAATATAGGCAATACAATCGTCCTGGAGATACCCAATGAAATTCAAGAAGCGAGAATCAATTCTCGGGGTCCTGCTCAGTACCGGCCTTTATCTGCTTGATACCCTCCGGGGGCGTATGCCAGACAACGTAGACGACATCAAAGGCAGGGCTAGGGAGACTTATGAAACCGCCTCCGAACGCCTGGGCCGCAACACCGACGCTCTTGCAGGCAAGGAAGATTCTCAAATGTTGGGCAAAGTAGGTGCTCTGCTGATCGGAGTGGGCATCGGCGTAGGTGTCGGCCTGCTAATCGCCCCGGCCAGGGGTAAAGAATCGCGAGCCAACATCGCCAAGAATGCTTCGGACTTCGGCGAAAAGGTTCGTGACCGCGAGCGGAAGCCACAGGGGGCAACCGGGACTCACGGAGAATAAGAACGCGCAGATCTCGCCGTACATCTACCTAACAGTGTCAGCAAAGACGCGCAACGTCAGGTGCTGACAGACTGGTGGTACCAGGTGATCGCGGGAGTCGACCTCATTGGCCGTGAATGTAAGCTCGGATAGTTCACTTTCCGGCCTAGGATTTTTGTCATCGGTTCCAACCAGACAAACCAGGGCGTGTTGGATCGGTCAGAGAATTAGGATTTGTAGTTCTATTGCTTTTGCAGTCGAGTGCCACATTTACCAGATCAATTGGTGTTCCTGAATCTTGAATCCTCCACCCAGGATTAACGGGAGAAGTGCGCGGATTTCGGAATCCAAAAGCAGAGAATCCGAGCAAATTTACCCATAAACATTTATATATCTTATAGTTATATTCAAAATCGCGCCATTTCGCGTATAAACCATTGTTGCGAATACCCTACCCAAACCCCTTTGACCCCGCCCAAGTCGCGTCCTAGCGCATCTAAAGCCGGTTCTCGGCCCGGCCTAACATGCCAGTCCCAACACCATTTTCTCCCCACGACCATCATTTGAGAGCAGTGGCCGGTTTTGAGGATGCAGCTTTTAACACACCATGACTAGAAAACGGTTCATCAAGTTCATGGCTCCTTCGGTCGGTTATGTCACAGCAACCCGTCATCCAGGCACAATCCAGACGATGGTGGCAAGGTCGAAGCTTTGATTTAAGATTGTGGCGCCTTGTCATGAGCAACGCCGCAAACAACACTGACACCCGCAACACCGGCATGAATCGCGTCCTTTTCCTGTTGGGTTTGTCGGTTTTCATCAATTACATCGACCGGAGCAATCTCTCGATTGCTGCGCCGATGTTGAAGGACCAACTACATCTGTCGGCTTCTCAGCTCGGCGTCTTGCTCTCCGCATTCTTCTGGACCTATGGCTGCTTCCAGATTCCGGCCGGGTGGCTGGTGGACCGCTTCGACGTGAAATGGGTCTTCGCTGCCGGGTTCCTCGTGTGGTCCACGGCGACAGCGGTCACCGGACTCCTGCATGGGTTTGCGGCGCTGCTGGTAGTGCGCGTAGTTCTAGGTGTAGGGGAATCGGTTGCTTTTCCTTCCTATTCAAAGATTGTCGGCACTCACTTCGTCGAAGGCCGCCGCGGCTTTGCGAACTCGGTGATTATGGCTGGCCTTTCTCTGGGGCCAGCAATCGGCGTGCTCGTCGGAGGCGCTGTGGTGGGCCGCTTCGGTTGGCGGCCGTTTTTTGTCACGCTTGGCCTGGTGAGCCTGCTGTGGCTGATTCCGTGGTTAGCGTGGATGCCGCGCCACACAGCCGTCACGGCGTCAGCTTTCAAAAAAGGGATGGGAGTCTGGCACATTCTGCGGCAGCGCTCGGCGTGGGGTACGTGTATCGGCCAGTTCTGCATCAACTATTCTCTTTATTTCCTGGTCACTTGGTTGCCGTTTTATCTGGTGCGAGGGCGAAATCTCTCGATGGACAACATGGCAAAGGCCGGGAGTTTGATCTTTTTTCTGTCCGCGGCTTCGGCGACCACATGCGGAAAGCTCTCCGACCGCTGGATTGCGTCGGGAGGCACTCCGACGCGCGTGCGCAAGACCTCGATGGTTCTGGGACAGGCAGGCCTGGGTATCTTTCTGGCGGCGACCGTAGTCACGCACGACGGCGTTTTCATCGGGATGCTGGCGTTGACCGGCGTGTTCCTGGGCATCGGCATCTCAAATGGCTGGGCTATTACGCAGACATTGGCGGGACCGTTGGCTGCGGGGCGATGGACCGGGGTGCAGAATTCGATTGGTAATCTGGCTGGATGGGTGGCGCCTGCCCTCACCGGATTCCTTGTGGATCGGACCGGACGCTTCTACTGGCCGTTCTGTATATGTGCGGCGATGTCCTGGATTGGAGCTCTGAGCTGGATTTTCGTGGTGGACCGAGTGGAACAAGTCGACTGGAGCAAGCACGTCCGCGCATCATTCCCTGAAATCGGAGCCCGTGCGTCCCCCGATACTCTGCAGCCGTAATACACTTTTCTCAAGGTGCCGTGGTTACATCAACAATCAATTTCAGAAGTCGGCGAGCTCACTGCAGACAGGTAGATAACTTCTGATTAGCCTGCAGGCCGGAGGTAACGGCGCTACCCAGGTCGGCCAGAATAACTTCCGCATAGCCAGTCATCCGCCCGGAGCCGCGACGCCCAGGGCTGTTTCATAAAATAGCAATTGCATTCGACGTGACTTTGCGGTAGCATCTCCGCACTTCCGTAGGTCTTCCCCGGTCGCCACCAATCTCGAGGTGGGTTATGGTTCTGAGCGCCCCCGGGAATCCGCGCATCCTCTCATTCTTTGCAGTTGCCCTGCTGTCTGGTTGCAGTCATCACCAGGACGTCGCGGTAACAACGTATCATTACGACAATCTGCGCACCGGCTGGAATCGGCATGAAGATAGACTCACGCCGGAGAAGGTTGCCAGCTCACATTTCGCCGTGCTGTATTCGCCCACCTCGCTCGATGACCAGGTGGACGCACAGCCCCTTGTCGTGCCGGACGAAAACATTACCGGCGGCAGCGCTCCAGGAAGATACGATGTGGTGTATGCAGCCACAGAGAGCAATAGCGTGTACGCGATAGATGCGGGCAGCGGGAAAATCCTGGTGAGCCGACAGATCAACACTCCCGTGCCTCTGAATCAATGGCCGCCGCCTGTGCCGCAACCGCCAGCCTACAGTTGCGGAAACAACGGCCCGAACGTCGGTATCAACAGCACTCCAGTGATCGACCGCGCGAGCAACACGATGTACGTCGTCGCCTATTCGTGGGAAAGCGGCAACACGATTTATCGCGTCCACGCTTTGAATCTCAGCGACTTGACTGACCGGTTTCCCGCCCCGGCAGCCAGCGCATCGCACACGCTCACGGATGGCAGCACGTTCTCCTTTAATCCCGGATGGCAACGGCAGCGCCCTGCCTTGCTACTGAGCAATGGAAGTCTCTATGCTGCGTTCGGCAGCTTTTGCGACTGGAGCGGGCCATCGGGTCAAACGTATCAATCCCGCGGCTGGTTGCTAGGCTGGCAAACTCCGTCCCTTACGCCCTTACCTGCGAATCAGTTGAACAATCAACTCGCGCCACCCACTCCTCCTGCGCAGATGTTTTTGTCTTCGATATGGATGTCCGGCTACGGACCTTCTGCTGACGGCACGGGGAACATTTACTTTGTAACTGGAAACTCGGACTCCAATCTCGCCGGCGGATACTACACCACGTATAGCGGGGCCAGCGGCACGCCACAGTACGCCAACATCCAAAACAGCGTCGTGAGAGTGCCACCGGATTTGAGCGTCGTGCACGACGTGTTCACGCCGTGGGCCCAGACTTTTCTGGACCAAACCGACGCAGACTATGGCTCCGGAGGAGCGATGGTTTTGCCGGATCAGAGTGGTCCGATCCGTGGCCTCGTCGCGGCCGGCGGCAAGGATGGGAAACTGTACATTCTGAATGCCGACGATTTAGGAGGCTACAATGCCCCGCAGAACGGCGCAGGCGCCACGGACAACGTGGCAGCGGAAGTGAATATCGGAGCGTGCTGGTGCGGCCCTTCGTACTTTGAAGGAGAAGACGGCCACTATATCGTGAGCAGCGGAGGTGCAAACGTGAACGTCTGGAAAGTTCGCACAGACCCATCGATCTCACTGATTCACGAAGGCACTTCAGCCAGCGTGACGGGAGGGGGCGGAGGCGGCCAGGATTCAGGCTTCTTTACGTTTATTTCTTCGCACGACCACAAAGACGCCATCATCTGGGCGGTTTCCCGGCCAGACGCTAGCGGCAACATGTGGCTTTACGCCTTTCGGGCCCTCCCACACAAAAGAAGCAATTCGCTGCCGCAGCTGTTTGCGCAGTCCGTGGGTACATGGGGCGGCGGCAATGCGAATGTCGTGCCGGTGGTTGCGAATGGAAAAGTCTTTGTAGCCACTAATCAGCAACTCACGATTTTTGGGCTGAAGTAGTCCAAGGAGGAGGGCATGCTGCTACGACTGCGGACTTGTATTCGGATTTTTCTGGTCGCGCTGACGAGCCTGAATCCCGCTGCCTTCGGCCAGAACAAAGGTACGACGGCTTCGCTGAGCAAAGAAGCCGCTCGGTGGGAGCACCGTGTGAGCGGTAAGGTGATCAGCGTCAAGGATACGCAACTGCAGTTGGAAACTCGGGAGAAGCGCAGCGTGCAGATCGATGCTGGTGCAGCGATAAAAAGCAACCGTGTTAATAACTATTATCGGGGCGGCCTCATTACGGTCTATGGGGCGTACGATGCCAAGGGCGTGTTGCACGCGCAGAGCATTCAGCGCGCCAAGAATCTACCTAGCGCGTGGCCGGCGGATCGCTGAAGCGATTGTGGTGGAGGTTTAGTCCGCAGTTCATTCCATTCGGCGTTACTCCCGGCCGAACTTCCGCAGAAACGATAGTCTGAGGTTAATCGGCAAACCCGGAAGTAATCGATCGGCGGACCTCGAGGGGCAGCAGATCAACCACGATTTCCCGAGACCGGATTGTAGGAAAGGAAAAAGGGTTCCGGGCGAAAGCATTCGGGACATGGGAATCCTTCACGTTACTCAGAAATCGGGCAAAGGTCGCGAAGTGATTCGATCATTCCACGACTCCACTAGCCTAAATACTATCAACACGAATAAACATACCTAAGAACCATCCAGAAACATATTTTGGTAAAACGTTAAAAAATAGCGATTAGAAAACAGGTGAAATGAAGACACCTTTGACGCGGAAATGCTCACAGATCCTGCTCAGTCTCTCTGAAAAAAGAAAACGGGCTTTTTGTATATTTTCGCTAGGTGTAGAAGTTCGATGAATCGATGAAGTCCACCCTCCGCTCTCCAGACTCCGACTTCGAAACAAAGGATTGAGGCCGAGAAAGCAGTTTGGCAACTTTAGCCTGGGTAAGACCTGCGTCCAATCTGGCTTGTTTCAGCCGTTTCAAGAACAACCTGTATTCCCGAATGTAATCTTTGGTTTTCAGTGGCCGCCTCGAGGACTACGAGGCAGCTTTTACAGGTCTCCAGATCAATATCCCAAAATCGAATATTGTCCAGAATCGATATTGCCTATACAATCGCGGCGATTTAGGTACCTCCGGCGGCAGCTCATGGGAGGTCTTATGTGGTACGTCGTTCTATATGCGGTCCTGGCAGGATGGGTTTTCTTGGATGCTCTCGCGCGCAGGTGCAAGGGGACCGCAGTAGTTTGGACTTTGGGCACGCTTGTGTGTGGTCCTGTCGTCCTGCCGTTCTACTTGGCAAGACGCCCGTTGAGAATAGGGGAGACTCGAAAGGGGGGCACAAGCTGGAACGTGCTAAGTAACTTCGCCATTCTCTGGACCATCGTGATGGCCATAGTTGGCATTTCGACCTTGATATCCATGGCCTCCGTGACGAGCGGTGTTAAGAGCGGCCCTGAAGCGGCAGGAGCCGGAGTCGGGATAGTTCTTGGCGTTGGTTTCCTGGCTTTCGCTTGGTTTGTTCCAACGTTCGGAGCCGCTTTAATTGGTTTCCTCTTAAAGAAAAACTCTGTAGTCGAGCGCGGCCCTACAGGGGCACTAGCTGGAGACACATCCGGAACTTCGGTGTTGAGTGGATGGTTAGGATTAGTTGGCGCGAGTTTTCTGGCGCTAGTCCTCATCCTGGTGCTCACCGCCCGCAATGTACGATCGTCCATGGAGGCAAGCGATCGATACGGCATTCGCCAGCGGGTCGGCTCACATATCAGGTGCTAGGCGCCGTGGCCGAGTTTGAGCGAGAGCTCCTGCGTGAACGAGTAAAGGCTGGTCTGCAGCATGCTCGCGCCAAGGGAAGGACACTGGGACGACCTCCGCTGCGCGTGTTGACGGCCGAGGAAGTCGCGAAGCTGCGGAGGGAACGAGTTCGAACCAAAGCACCCTTCAGAGAACTGGCTCGAAAATACCACGTGTCAGTTTGGGCCGCTCACCGGATCTGTACAAAGCATGGACAGAGTTCACTATGAGAAGGCGCCCCGGAATCTACAAGCGTGGAGATATTTATTGGATCACATACACCTGGCAAGGACGCCAGTACTTTGAGTCCTCACACTCCTCCGATATGCATGATGCCGAAGCTTTACTTCTCAGACGGAGATCGGAGCTGGACGCAGGTCGCGTACCAGTGAGAATCTCGCAGACCATGACCGTGGACCTCAGCGGTCACCCAAAACCGGCCAATGAAGGTCACCTGAAAACCGGCCAACGAGAATGAGGCTCGGGGACGTTGAATTCGACGCAAGGCACGGTAGCCTTCGTCGATATGAGCAACGTCTTGGGCGAAGCGAAAAAACAACAAGTGATTGCCCTGGGACGGCTCGGATGGCCATTGCGGCGCATCGAGCAAGAGACCGGGGTGCGTCGGGAGACCGCCGGCGCCTATCTGAAAGCGGCCGGGATCGGAGTGCGTCCGCCGGGGGCATGGGGACGGCGAGCACTGGCAAAAGCGGCCCCGGCAGCCCGCAAAAAGTGCCGTTGACGGGTACTAGTACTTATGTGCAACTTGTTCCCACAACGCTGAACTTTGGGACTCAGCCGGTGGGCACCAGGAGTCTGGCCAGGAAGATCACGCTGACAAACAAGGGCAATTCAGCCGTAAAGATCACAGGCATTGCGATCACTGGCGCCGACACCGGAGACTTTGCTGAAACCAATACATGCGGTAAGAGCGTGGCTTCCGGGGCGAGCTGTTTCATCAAGGTTACGTTTAAGCCTCTGGCCAAGGGGAAGCGGACCGGGGATGTTTCGGTATACGACAACGGTGGGGGCAGCCCGCAACAAGCGAAGTTGATCGGTACGGGAACCTAGCTGCCGCGCAGAACGAGAACGCGTGAGGATGGAGCACAGCCGCATACCGGACACTCGATACGCTCACGACTTCCGTTTAGCCCACTTGGCCTGAGCGGCTTTGCGGGCAGATTCCTTTCGCTGATCCTCTGTCATTGTTTCGAGTCGCGCCCACGAATCGCGCTGCAACTCGGTACCGGCGTAGAATGTGCGCTTACTGCCCTACGAAGATTTCAGTAGCTCAAAAAGACAAGACGGGCGAACCCAGAACGCGAGGGAAAAACGACGATGACCTGGAAAAGCAAACTGATCCTCGGAATACTCACCGCTGTAGCAATGTTTTTCCTCTCGCTTGCCCTTCCACGAGGAGGCTCGTTGCAGGAAGCACAAGCGGCCCAGTTTCCCGTGACGATTGGAATCTGGGCAATCTTCGTCTTGCTCTTTGTGAAGCTGAAATAACTCGCGAGGTTTGAGTTCGTCACAGTGAGGTGTTTCCGATGAAATTAGTACAGCTTACCCAAGGCAAAAGCGGCAAGCATCAGTACCTAAACACTGATCACGTTCGCTCCGTTACCGAGACTGACGGCGGTACGTTGATCACTTTCGGCGACGGGAAGACCCTTATTGTTAACGAAAGCTTGACTGACACTGTGGATGCAATCCAGGCCGTCAAGTCCTAGCGGGATCAGGCTAACCGCCTCGTGATGCGCAGCATGGTGCAGAGCTACAATGCGGCTCACCCGCACGCTAGAAGCGCATAGCGTGTGTTCGGTCGGGAGTGTTGCCTCATTCGCAGGAAAAAGGCGGTCGTGAGGGTCCGAATGTCGATGAATCGACGCTAACCCATGACCGCCTAGGAGAACGCGGTACTGACTACAGTGTTTACCCCGCACACCATGGCATGACTGTTCAAAATTGCACACTTTTAAGGAAAAGAGGGGTATAGTGGGCATCAAGATCTTGGGGGGGCGGGTTCCGGGTTCTCCTATGTTCGGGGGAGCATGGAGACTCTGGGCCCGCCCTATAAAACAATCCTTTGTAGAGTGTTCGAGACACTTTACCATCCCCCCCGTCATTTTTCTCAACTGTCACGCTGTTGCGATTGTGAAACAGCGCTGCGGATAATGTGGTGTATATCGCTGCGTTATGGAAGACAAAGAACGGCAAGGCAAGCACAACTCCTTTCACTGCGGGCACAACGAAGACAGAGCAATAAAGCTTCGGATAGCGCGCGTGTAGACCCGCGCGTGACAAGGCCGGTCAGTCGGTCAGTCCTCCCCCCCGGCCTTCCGAAGACCTTGACCTGACCGTTTAGAACCGTCTCGTTGTTGCGCCGGACAAAGGGGTATAATTCGCGGCGCTATGGAAACTCATGAACAAGCATTATTAGCTGTTCTTGCTGACCATCTCGAAGTGACCGAAAAACTCCTAGAGCACTACATCAAACTGACTCAGATGGTCCAGCAGTCGGCGGGTTCTCTGATATTTGAACAGCATCCAACGCTCGAAGAGCTGCGCTCTTCCACTCTTTTGCTGCACAAACGAGTTCATGCCATTCTTGATCGGAAATAGGATTTTGCCTATTTGTCGCAGTACTTTCATTCAACTGATCTGATTGCATCAGTCTTCCTCCGCAGCATTCCGTATCTCTGCCTTGTGGTCGATGGCGGATTGCGGAACGCTGATAATGACAAGGCCCTGGTTCTGTTCAAGAACCCACATATTTAGTTCCGAGTCAGAGCCGAGGCGACATCAACATCACGTCGTTGAGTCATTGCAAGTGGCTGCTGTCGGCGGTCTTTATCGACGCCAAGAATCGCGGGTACTTCGATGGCGAGAACCCGGTAATTGACGCTCAGCTGCCAAACGCACGGCCCAAGTCTGAGACTTACGCTTATTCCCTGGACGAAGTGAACCGGATGCTTTCATTCCTGCCCGAACCGGCCGCAACTGTGGTTGCAGTTGCCGCCTACACTAGACTCAGGAAAGGAGAGATCCAGGGGCTGCAGTGGGAGAACTACACTGGCACGGAATTGCGGGTCACGCGGGCGATTTGGAACGGAATCGTTGATGAACCGAAAACCGCGGCCAGCAAAAAGGCGGTGCCGGTCATTCCGCCACTACCTGGGATGCTGGATGCTTACCGCAAAGCTTGCGGAGATCCTGTAGCGGGGCCAATCTTCGCCAACGGGAAGGGAACCCAATGGACCTGCACAACCTCGAATGCCGCGTGATCCTGCCCATTCTGCATCGCTGCAAACATTGCAGAAAGGACAAGGACGCCCACAAGAAATCGGATCATCGGCTCGAGCTGGATTGCAAGATGTGGCACGGGTTTCACGCTTTTCGACGGGGGTTGGGGACAACCCTGTATCGCCTTGGAGTGCCGGACAAGACGATTCAGAACGTCCTACGCCATGCGCAGCTATCGACAACAATGAACCTATACGTCAAAGCGCGGGAAGAGGATTCGCGTAACTCGATGGTGGGAGCGCTCTCGACGGCCGTCGATGTGTGCGCTGATAATGTGCGCCAGCCGGACGAGGCGCAAAGTATCCTACCTAACTAGCCAAGGGCTTCGCCCTTGATATCTCGTTGAATTCCAACGGATGCAGCAACTTGACGTTACAACGAGAACAAAATTCTCGTTGTAACGTGCATAATCGACTAACCTTCTCACCCTTAAGACCTTAAGGGATGGTGGCGGCGCGTGGACTCGAACCACGGACCTACGGATTATGAGACCGTCGCTCTAGCCACCTGAGCTACGCCGCCACGTTTTGTTACAACAACTTGACTATGAACTGGCTTCGGTTGCACGCTTCCTGTCGCATTCTGACGCAAGGTGAGCCATGCCCAAGCACCAGGCTCGTTACGTCGACACGAAGAACGGCGCCTTCCATGTTCAATATTATGTCACAAAAATTGTAGGTCGCGAGCTGAGGCGAGTACAGAATTGACGAAGCTCGCGACCATCGCAGAACTACGAAAGAAGAACTCGCAATGGGTGGCCCACCCTTAACTGGGATCAACCTCGAAGCAGATACCTGCGTCATTCACTCCCCGCCGCGACCCGCCCGACCGGTTTTTGGGCTTGACCTCGCATTTCTATTTGGATAACACATAGAAGAATACATTAGCTGTTCGATAACAGTAGTGAGCGACCCGCCCTTTGACAATTTGAAGTATTCTGACCTAGGCGCGTCCCGCTTGGCAAGAACGCTAACTTCCGCCCAAAAGGCACCCGTTAAGTCCTTTAGAAGGGATTATTTTAGAGGGTATCCGCGCCTCGCTTCCTGTTTTCAACAACTTACAAAGCAAGAAAACTTTGGATCTCCCTCGTAGGTCCCCTTGAAAGGGATACTTTACGAAAATATTTAAGACAGAGCCTTTGTTTTCATAGATCTGGCGAGAAAACGCGTTTTTTGCGGTATTTCCGTATACAGCCTGTTACTGTGTAGTAAACATCACGATGTAGCGGAACGGCGGACGGGGGCTAAGGCGCGACTAACCGTCATTGGATCAGCGAGCCGGGGCCGAGAGGTGGACCGCCGCCGAGCCTTAACCCGCAGACCTGGACAAGTACTCGACAAAATCTAAAGAGATGCAATGACTGCACGAGGACTTGGCTTGCAACTCGTCCGCAGAAAAATTGACACTGGTTGCATGAAAACGATTGCGGTCATCCCAGCGCGCCTTGCCTCTACGCGGTTGCCCCGCAAAATGCTCCGCCAGATAGCCGGGCAAACGCTGCTTGGCCGCGTTTACGAAGGTGTTCGATCCTCTCCATTGTTGAACGACGTCATCGTCGCGACGGATTCGGACGAAATCATGCAGATCTGCCGTCAACATGGATGGAACGCGCGGATGACTTCGCCTTCCCATCGCAGTGGGACGGAGCGCGTGCGCGAGATTTCAGACTCGGTTGCGGCGGACGTGTACCTGAACATTCAGGGAGACGAGCCGCTGACCCGGGTCGAACACGTTGCGGCGCTGCTCCTTTTGATGAAGGACACGAATATTCAGGTGGGGACGTTAAAGACTCCGGCTTCATCGGAGGACATCAATAATCCCAATGCGGTGAAGATTGTGACCGACGCTGCCGGCAGGGCGCTCTATTTTTCACGCGCTACCATCCCTTACGACCGCGACTGTGGAAACCCAGGCTATTTCAAGCATCTCGGCTTTTACGCCTATCGCAAGGCGGCGCTCGATCGTTTCTGCGCGTTGCCTGAGTCGTCGCTCGAACGCAGCGAACGGCTCGAGCAGCTGCGCTTCCTGGAAAACGGGATTTCGATCCACGTTGCGGAAACACCCTACGATACGGTTGGAGTAGACACCGAGGAGGATTTGCGCCGGGTGGAGGAGATTCTTGCGGGACACGAGACGTAGCAAGCTACGTCTCTACAGCATTCTATTTTCGCGCGACCGAGGTCTGCTGCTTCGCCCATGCTTCCGCGGCGGCCACACGCCGGGAAATTGCGGGATGCGATTGGAAGAACCACTCGACCCATCGCGCAGGAGATCGCTCGGCCAGATTCTGATCCGCGAGCTTGTTCATCGACGAAATGAATGGCTCCACGCTGGCGATAGACTGGAATGCGTAGCGGTCCGCCTGCCGTTCGTTATAGCGGGAATACGCATTCAAAGCCGGCAGCAAGAGGAATGACAGAATAGTCGAAACCAGCACCAGCAACGGCAGGTTGGCGAAGTCAGAGACCGTCTCAAACATGTGGGTTCGTTCCACGGCATAGTGCAGCACCCAATTTGCGGCCCAGAATCCAACCAGAGTAATACCGGCCTGCACCGCGATGCTTTTCAGAATATGCCGGTGCACGTGATGTCCCAACTCGTGTGCCAGCACGGCCTCAATTTCGTCGGCGGAGAATTGATCGAGAAGCGTGTCGGCGAGAATGATCCGGCGCGTGTTGCCGAGTCCGGTTAACGCCGCGTTGGCCTTCTTGCTCTTCTCCGAGAGGTTCCATTTGTAGACGCCGCGCACCCGTGTTCCGGCACGCTCACTCAGTCCCACAAGGCGGGACTTGAGGTCGGCATTGTCGAGCGGCTCGAATTTATAAAAGATCGGGAACAGAACCACCGGCGCAAGTTGCGCCATGAGCACGAATAATCCCAGAAAAGCAGCCCACGCGATCAGCCACCAATACTGCGGGAACTCGCGCATAATGAAGTAGAGTAATTCGACCACAATCGACGCCAGCACCACGCCGACCAGAAATCCCTTGGTTTCGTCCCACACCCACGCGCGCAGCCTTTGATTGGAGAGATTGTAGCGACGCTCCACTCGAAATCCGTAGTAGTCCAGCCCCAGCCCGAGCAGCTTGCCGATGAGCATGAGAATCAGGACGTAGAGAAAGACCGCAAGCGTGTAGTGTTCGTAAGCTCCGTGCATCGCGAGGTCGCGCAGCGTACCGTTCCATCCCGTTGCCAGCAGCGCGATGAGGAACATCAAGCCGAGGACAAAATCAGCGACACCGAGCCATCTCCGAATGCGGTTATACCGCCGCGTTTCAGCAGAATCGGTTGGATTCGGAATTGTGGCGACTGCTGTGCTCATCGGTCGTTGGCTATCCTGCGTTGATTATCGTATTCATCGGCATCAAATGCGAGACCCAAGAGTTCAGTGAACGGTGGGTAGCGCTAGTTCTTGATCCTATTCACCACTGACAAATATCTCAGCGCTGGATAAGATTTCGTTCACCAATTCTGGCGATGCCGCCTCCGAATAAACCCGCAATAGCGGCTCGGTCCCGGATGCCCGGAACAGTACCCACGCCTCGGCGCCGTTGCCGTTGGTGGGCGCGTCGAGAAAGAACTTTATACCGTCGAGGCCCTCTTTCTTTAAGACGGCGTAGCGGCCCAAGCGTTTGGTTCCGTCGGATCGCGCACGCAGAATAGCCTGTTGCTTGACCTCCTCGGGAATGTGCAGATCACGCCGCCCGTAGTAGTGAGGACCATACTCGCGCTGCAAATCAGCCACCAATTGGCCCAACGGCTTACCTTCGTCGGCCATGACGTTGGCCAGCAGCAACGAATTGAGCAGGCCATCGCGCTCCGGCAGGAATCGCGAGTAGCCGATACCGCCGGACTCCTCGCCGCCGATGACAATTTCGCGCTCCATCATCAGATCAGCAGCGTACTTGAATCCAATCGGGCACTCGTTCAATTTACGGCCATGCTTGGCCGCAATGCGATCGACCATGCGTGTGGTGTTGAAAGCACGCACCACTTCTCCGGGCCACTTCTTTCGGACTAGCAGCCACTGCAAGAGAACGGAAAAAATCTTGTGAGAATCCACAAAGCTGCCGTCTTCTGCCACGGCGCCAATGCGATCTGCGTCGCCGTCGGTTGCCAATCCGGCATCAGCCTGCTCTTTGAGCACGGTTTGTTGAAGCATAGCCACATGGGGGATGATCGGTTCCGGATTGATATCCGGAAACAAAGGATTCAACTCCTGCCGGATGGCAACGTGACGAATACCACGTTCGCTGAAAACCCCGGTCAGCACCCCGCGCCCAGAGCCGTACATCGAATCC
Source organism: uncultured Acidobacteriota bacterium (assembly GCA_963838905.1). GTDB lineage: Bacteria > Acidobacteriota > Terriglobia > Terriglobales > Acidobacteriaceae > JABDBE01. The sequence continues at coordinate 115,872 of CAWITE010000004.1, read as the reverse complement.
ACAACAAACTTGAAATTTGCCTTGGCAATCGCATCAAGATCGGCGAAGCGGCAGATGGCTTCAACGTACGCTTGCTTCAGGTCAACTTCTTCAATCACGGCCTTTTGACCGCTGGGCATCGCGCCGATATTCAACTCATCCTCGATTGCCTTCATGATCGCGGGCGTGCCCGAGCCGCCAAACTTGCCTTTAAACTTCACTCCATTCCAGTCCCAGGGGTTATGACTCGAGGTGATTACGACGCCGCCTGCAGCGGCAAGCTGTTTTACCGCGAAAGAAATAGCGGGCGTTGGCGTGTAATCGTTGGCCAGCTTGACGGGCACCCCGGCGTCGGCTAGAACTTCGGCTGCGATCCGGGCCACACGCTGCGAAAGAAAGCGCGTGTCGTAGCCCACAATTAACCCGCGGCGCGCGTCTTCATGCCTGAGAACGTACGCAGCAATCGCGCCCGCCACGCGGCGAACGTTGTCAAAGGTGAAATCGTCAGCGATGATGCCTCGCCAACCGTCGGTGCCGAACTTGATGGAAGTCATTAGTCGTTGGTCGTTAGTCGTTGGTCGTTATGTTGGTGTTTGCCATTGGTTGGCCCTTAATCGTTGGAGTTGCGTCTCCGTCCTGCCAACGACCCACGAAGAACGACCAACGACGCTCGCTCCCTACACCAGCCTATGCAGTTTCTTCTCATCCAGATGTTTCACAATTTTACCCACATCCTGCGCTTGCTCGCGCGTCGTGATCAGCAGCGCGTCGTCCGTCTCTACCACGATTAGATTATTCACGCCAACGGCCGCGACAAATTTGCCCGGAGCGTGAATGTAATTGCCCGTTGCATTCAGGGTGAAGACGCCTTCGCCGGAGATCAGGTTGCCGTCTGACGGTTGGCTCTTCGCTGCATGATGCTCGTGCAGTGCGGTCCATGAGCCCAGATCATTCCACCCAAAATCTGCCGGCAGGCAGAAGATTTTGGAATCCTGCTCTCCTTTCGATGATCGCGGCTCAAGCAAGGCGTAATCGACGCTGATGTTTTCGCACTGCGGATACAGGCGGCGAAACGCTCCGGTAAACTTCCGGGTTCCAAACGTATTCGCGATCTGTTCGAGTATCGGCGTGGTCCTCGGCAGATGCTCGCGTAACGCGTTGACCAATGTCCGCGCGCTCCAAAGAAACATGCCACTATTCCAGAAATAGTTTCCCGCAGCCACGAATCTGGCTGCGCGCTCGGCATTGGGTTTCTCGGTAAATCGGCGCACGCGGAATGCCTCTCGGTCCGTCGGCGTGCCGGTCTCGATGTAACCATATCCCGTCTCGGCGCGGGTTGGACGAATCCCCAAAACTACAATATGTTCGCCGGCAGCCGCAATCTCGATGCCTCTCTCCAAAACGTGGAGAAAACGCTTTTCGTCTCCAACGACGTTATCCGAGGGAAACATGCCGATCACCGCGTTCGGATCGCGTTTCAGCAAAATAAAAGCAGCCAGGCCGATGGCTGGCGCCGTATTTCGTCCGACCGATTCGGCAACGATCTGCTGTTTGATAAGCCGCGGAATCTGGCGCGCGATCTCGCGCTGCGAATCCCGGTTCGTGATGACCCAAAAACGTTTGGCCGGAGCTAGCGGCAGCAGACGCGAGACGGTTTGCTGAATCATGGTCTGCTTGCCGTCAAGCGCCAGCAACTGTTTGGCACGCCGCTTGCGGCTCAACGGCCAAAATCGGGTTCCACGCCCGCCCGCGAGGATAACCGGATAGAAATTGGAGTTCGTTTTCGCCACGGTTTTCGTATGCTCTTTTTTGTCCGTCATATCCGGGTCGCGGGTTCCGGTACCGCCTTGCCCGGCAAAGCCGCCTTCAGCAATTCCAGCGTCCACTGCGGCCGGACGTGAAACTCACCGATAGAGGCGGGAACTACGACCACATCTCCTTTTGCCAGTGTCACCGGTTCAGTGCCCCGCGCCTCGACCATGCCGCATCCCTCGACTGCGACCAGGATTTGGACCGAATTCTTGTCCCTCCCCTCCCCCGTTTTGAAATCCTGAGGCTCTTTCAATTCGAACATTTCCACTACAAAGAAGGGTGCAGCGACCAACGGCGACCGGCGATTGTTCGTGCCATTTACACTGGTCGGCGCGGGGCGAATTACCTTCCCGGAAGTCACTTTCTCTTTCACGACCGCCAGACCTTGCTTGAGATGCAACTCGCGCGGCCGGCCGTAGTCATACAAACGATAAGTTGTGTCCGACTGTTGCTGGGTCTCCACGATGATCGAACCGGGGCCAAGCGTGTGTACAGTCCCGCCCGCGACATAAATCATTTCGCCCGGAAAGACATTGATCCAATTCAGCAATTCCTCCGCGCGCTGCTCCTGAATCGCCTGCTCGAATTGCGCGCGCGTGACCCCCGGCTTCAGGCCCAAAGCAATCTGCGCTCCGGGCTTGGCGTGCGCGATGTACCAGCACTCCGTCTTGCCACAGGGTTGGCCTGCCCGGCGTGCGGCTTCATCATCGGGATGGACTTGCACCGAAAGCTTTTCGTGGGGAAAAAGAAACTTAGTGAGCAAAGGAAAGCGAGTGTCATCGGTCGCGGCCTCCCCGACCAGTTCTCGCCCGTACTGGGTACTTAACTCGGCAAGCGATTTTCCTCGCAAGGGCCCATTCGCGACCTTGCCTTCGTCTCCCGTCAACCATGCCTCGCCGATCTTCTCCTCGAAACGATGATTTGGATAGATGGGAGATAAGTCAGTCGTGCCCCATGGACGCGGGTCGAACACGGGCGACATTAAGAGTGGATAAAGGTCATTCATGCGGGGGAATAACGCCGTGTAGCGCCGGCATCCTGCCGGCTGCCCTGAGGGCATTTTGCCCTTGGAAGTGTGGGCGAGAACCCACGACAGCCGCCGGGACGATGGCGCTACACGGAACCAAGGTCCTCACAGTGCCGCGAGAAAATTTCGCAGGCGCTCCAGTCCGCGGTCCAGTTCCGCCACCGACGTTGCGTAGGACACCCGAATATGGTCACGGGTTCCGAATCCTTCGCCCGGAACCGTCGCCACGTGAGCTTCACGCAATAACCTTCCCGCAAGATCCGAAGCCGAATTCACTCCCCTGCGCCCAAAGAACGCGGACACATTCGGATAGGTATAGAACGCGCCTTCAGGCAATGTGCACTTCACTCCGGGAATCGCACGCAGCCCGTTGACCACGTGATCGCGCAGGTTGATGTACTCCGCCCGCATGTCGGTCACGCATTGCTGCGGGCCTTTCAGGGCCGCCACTGCCGCCTTCTGCACAATCGATGTCGGGTTCGATGTGGATTGGCTTTGCAGCTTCTGCATCGCCCCGACAACCGCGCCGGGCCCCAGCGCATAACCTAACCGCCAACCCGTCATCGCGTAAGTCTTGGAGAGCGATCCGATGATCACCATGCGTTCACGGTACTCGCGCAGCGCTCCGATCGAGAAACGCTTTATGGTGTAGTTCAGGTACACGTAACACTCGTCGGAAAGTACCCAGATGCCACGCTCGTGCGCCAGACGCACCACTTCCGTCAGATCTTCCGGCGACATCACCGCGCCCGAAGGGTTCGATGGCGAGTTCAAGATGATGAGCTTGGTCCGCGGAGTGATCAGTCGCTGAATCATTTCCGCAGTAACTCGAAAGCCCTGGGCTTCATCGGTCTCCAACAGAACGCAATTTCCCCCGGCGTAGCGCACGATGTCTTTGAAGGAAACCCAGTACGGAACCGGGAGAATGACTTCATCTCCATGGTCGACCAGAACCTGCACAGCGTTAAACAGGGCTTGCTTGCCGCCGGTCGAAGCGATCACCTCTTCCCGGCGGTAGTCAGAATCGAAATCCACGGCATGGCGATGCGCAATTGCGTCGCGCAGTTCGGTCGTCCCACTGACCGCTGTGTACTTTGTAAAGTTGCCCTGAATCGCGGCGACGCCGGCATCCTTAATGTGCTGAGGCGTGGCAAAGTGCGGCTCGCCCGCTCCGAAATCCACCACGTCAATCCCTTGCTGGCGCAACTTGTCGGCTTCTGCCACCACCGCCATTGTGGCGGAGGGCTCGATGCGGTTGATTCGTTCGGTGAGTTTTAACGCAAGAGTCGCTTCCGTAACTGGAGTCATCCTCGTTTCCTCTGCTTCATTTTTCTAGCATCCGCCAGTTTGATGGCCGGGTCCAGCTTCTCTTTCAGCCGTTGTATAACCAACTCCGGAACCAGGTCCTTAACCGAGCCACCCAATTGGGCGATCTCCCGGACCAGCCGGGAACTCAGGTAAGAATACTGTTCGGCCGGCATCATGAATACGGTTTCCAGGTCAGGCTGCAATTTGCGGTTCATCAAAGCCATCTGCAACTCATACTCATAATCGCTGATGGCGCGAATCCCGCGAAGCACGGCACTGGCCTTCACTTTGGCCGCGTACTCGACCATGAGTCCGTCGAAGGTCTCCACCCGTACATTCTTGAAGTCGGCAGTCATTGCTTCCAGCATGAGCAGCCGCTCGGACAAGTTGAACAGCGGGGCCTTCTCAGCATTACGCAGAATCGCCACCACCAACTCATCAAAGATCTTGCTGCCCCGCTCGATCAAATCCAAGTGCCCGTTGGTCGGCGGATCGAAGGAGCCGGGATACATTGCGATGACTTTTTTCAAAAAGCCTCTCTCGCGGATTGAGCTTCGGTAAAGGAGGATTCTATGCGTCCGGCGAAGGCGATGGCAATGCCTGTTCGCTGATCTCCGATGTTTGGCGTTGGTGAGCCTGCTGAGGCTTGTCCGTTGGTACAGGTAACCGCCTTAGCGGTTACCCCGTCTTCTGATATAGCACAATAGTGGTAGTTCGTAACTTGTCACGGGGGCGTCTGAAAACTAGCCTGATAGCTGATGTCCCCAGTCTCTCTTTTGTTCTCCTCTGACGAGGAAACGTCGCGCCGGTTGGTTCAGGCTCTGAGAGAACTCGAGCTCGAGATTGAGCCCTGCCCGGACATCTTTACCGCCATCGAATGGCTTACCAGTCGAAGCTTTGATGTCATTGTGGCCGACTGGGATAGCGGCCCGGAAGCGGCATTTCTCCTGAAGAATGCGCGTGAATTGAAGTTGAACAAGGCGGCTTTCACCCTCGCCCTCACTAGTGGGAAATCGAACCCTACGGCTGAAGAAGATGGTCCTGATCTTGTATTGACCAAGCCCCTGGAGCCCGATCAGGTTAAGTATGCGGTGCTGAGCAACGACCGTTTTCTGGGTTGCATGAAGACGTGGATCGCGAGGGGCGATTTTGCCCAAACCCAGGAAACAACGCACTCGGTCGTAAGAGTACAAAATGTTGAGCGGCGGCCGTTTTCAGAGCAGCCCTCCCCCAAGCCACTGGCCGCCCGCCCGCCTGAGCCCTCCCCAGATCCCGGCTACTCCCCCGGCGAAACTTCCGCGCCACTCCATCTCACATTTGCCACTTTTGACCGGCGATTGTTCCGGTCTCTCAACCAACGGAATCGCGCCGAGCCTGAATCCGGCAAGGTTAAAAGATATAGCCGCGTTAGACTCCTGTGGGGAGCTTTCCTGACCGTAGCGTTCCTTTCGTTTGGCTATACCTTTGGCCAGCCTTTGCGGGTGCAGAGTGTGTTTGCCAGCGTGGCCACCGCTTATAAGCAAGCTCTGGAGATGAAGTCGGGAAAGCTACAGTCATCTGAAGACGCCACGAACCCGGATTCCGCTTTGGCCCAAGCCGCGGCTTCGCGCCGGGCTGGTTCTGGCAGATATCCGTCATCGAGAGTGCGCACCGTCCCGCTTCAACCGATGCTCCCGTCAGACCAGGTTCCGACATCGAACGAAGAAGTCCTGGATGCCAATGCTCGCCTGAATCAAGATCGTTTCCAAACAGCCGCGTCGCCGATGCTGATCCCGGACAGCTTGAGATTACCGCCCCCAAGGGAGGCTACGGTTCGAACCGTGAGCGTGAGGCGGTCGCCATCTTTACTCAGCCAGATGGAACCGGTAAGCCTGCCCGAAGATCTGTCTCGGGGATTGCTGTTGCAGAAAGTCCCGCCCAGCTATCCAGAGCAAGCTTTGAAAGCCGGTCTGCAAGGCGCCGTAGTTCTGCAAGCCTGGATTGACAAAGACGGTAGCATCCGCGACCTGAAACTCGTGGATGGCTCCCTGCTCCTTGGCCAGGCTGCCGTCAAGGCGGTAAAGCAGTGGCGCTACAAACCTTACGTGCGGAACGGCGTAGCCGTCGAAGCCCAGACCTATGTAACGGTGAATTTCAGATTGCCTTAGAGGTTTTCCGTGGCTCTCCGCTACAGGAATCTGAGGCACCGGCCCGGTGCTTTGAAAATCATTCAGTTCACAACTTTTTACTTGTTTTTACTGTGGATTGACACATCCCCCAGCCTGTTCAACTATGTTTGTTTCCGGGCTGATATGTTTTCGGGCTGATGCAGTATCACCCGGATCAGGAGACCATGATGAAGATGAAGCGGCGATGGAACCAGCGAACCCGGTTGATGCTGACCCTGGAGCTCGCCGTAGTGTTGCCCGCCGCTGCCCTGGTCATCCTGAGTGCGTGGCACCTAAATGGAATCCAGCGCGATCGGGGCGTGGAAGCGGCTTTCCAGCGCGATTTCAACCAGATCCTTGCGATTTCCGAGAAGCAGATCAACCAAAAGGCATACGACCTCGCCGACGATCTTCGCAGCGAACTGCCCAGCGCTGGCGACGCTTGTGTGGAAACGATGGACAGAATTCTCGCCACCCACCCTCATATTGCCCATATCTTCATCTATGAACCGGGTAGCGGATTGACGTTCCGTTCCCAGCCATCACGGCTTAAGGACGCTTCGTTTCGCACTGAGGCCGACGATTTTTCCAGCATGACCCATGGATGGATGCAGGTTGATTACAAGGATGAAGTCAAGAATCTGGAGGAGATGTCGAAGAAGGGTAAGCCTTACTACTTTTTCCCTAATTGGGTTCCGCGAGGCGAAAAGCGCTTGTATCAATCCGGCGCTATTTTCCTGGCGAAGGACACCTGGGGAGGGCACAAGGCCATTGGCGGGATGGTGTTTGACGCCGAGTACTTGGGCGATCGGTTCTTTCCAGAAATGCTGGAGACAATCCTAAGCCACCAGGAAGAAAAAGGCGAGAGGAACCACGTTGTGATGATGCTCCATTCGCGGCATGAATCCGCCCCAATGGTGGCTTCGGCGGGATGGGATGGCGGCGAACCCGAAGTGGAGCGCAATCTGGAGGGCGCGTTCCCGGGCCTGACGCTCGCGATCAAGTTGCGCGGTACCACCCTGGCGGCGCTAGGCCAGCATTTTGTTCACACCAGTTTTCTGATTCTTGGCGCCATCTCGCTGCTGCTTACTGGCGGCATTGTTATGACGCATCGAAATATTTCGCGCGAGATGGCGCTAGCGCGGTTGAAGTCTGATTTCGTTTCAAACGTTTCGCATGAGTTGCGGACGCCGCTCTCGCTGATCCGGCTTTACGCGGAAACTCTGGAGATGGGAAGGCTGAAATCGCCTGATAAGTATCAGGAATATTACAGCATCATCCGCAAGGAGAGCGAGCGGCTCACGGCGCTGATCAATAACATTTTGGATTTTTCGCGGATCGAAGCCGGAAGGAAAGAATACGACTTCCGCCAGACCGATATGCGCGAATTGGTGCGCAACACCCTCGAATCGTATCGCTACCAGATCGAGCAAAGCGGATTTGCTTTCGAGGAAAAGATTGCCGAAGACGTGCCGCCGCTTAGCGTCGACCGCGAGGCTATGGCACGGTCGCTGCTAAACCTGGTGAACAACGCGCTCAAGTATTCGCAGGACCAGAAGTACATCGGCGTGAACCTGTTCCGCGACAACGGCTCGGTCAAGCTCGAGGTGGTCGACCATGGCATTGGCATCCCTCCCGCCGAGCAACAGAAGATTTTCGACAAGTTTTATCGAGTGGGCGATCCGCTGGTTCACAACACGAAGGGCAGCGGTTTGGGACTGTCATTAGTTCGTCACATTGTTCAGGCGCATGGGGGAGAGGTTTCGGTGGACAGCGTGCCCGGTCGGGGAAGCAAATTCACCATCAACCTGCCGGTGGCGCTGCGGACGAACGCAACCAAGGTAGCATTGGCGTAGGCGCCGGAGACCAACGGAATGGCGAAGATCCTGATTGTAGAAGACGAGCCGAACATGGTCGCCGGCTTGCGCGACAACTTCGAATTCGAGGGGCATCAGGTGATCACCGCGGGCGATGGCGTAGCTGGCCTGGAGCGTGCGATCGCCGAATCGCCGGACCTCGTCATCCTGGACGTCATGATGCCCCGGATGAGCGGTTTGGACGTTTGCAAGCAGCTTAAGGCGAAACGGCCGTCGATTCCGATCATCATGCTGACCGCCCGCGGACAAGAAGTGGACAAGGTAGTCGGACTTGAGCTGGGTGCCGACGACTACGTCACCAAACCATTTTCCATTCGTGAACTGTTGGCGCGGGTGAAAGCGGTACTGCGTCGCGCCAAAATCGCTCCCAAGGCGGAGGAGAAATATTCCTTCGGCGAGGTCGAGGTGAATTTGCGCAGTTGCCAGGTGTCGCGCAAGGGGCATGCGCTGGATTTTTCGTCGAAGGAGTTTGAACTTTTGAAGTACTTCCTCATTCATCCGGGCGAGACCCTGAGCCGGGACCGGCTGCTCGAGGACGTTTGGGGATACGATCGCTTTCCTACGACGCGCACCGTGGATGCTCACATTGTTCGTCTCCGGCAGAAGGTCGAACCCAAGCCGGAGGAACCTCGATTCATTCTGACCGTACACGGGACGGGTTATAAGTTTGTCGGCTAAAGCAGTTTGGGCGGAGAAGAAAACGTGGAAAAGGTTCTACAGCTTCGAGTCCAGCATCGGGAGAAGGTTGGAGCAGCTCGGGTAGATGACACGCAGCTCATCCGCGGAGCACAGCTCGGCGATGCCGCCGCTTTTGAAGAACTGGTTCGCCAGTACGACCGGGCCGTACTCCGCCTGGCGGTTCATCTCACCGGGTCCCAGGAAGACGGCCAAGACATCTACCAGGAAGCCTTTCTGCGCGCTTACATCAACATCGGCAGCTTCCGGTTTGAGTGCTCGTTCTACACCTGGATCTATCGGATCGTGACTAATCTGTGTCTCGATCACCTGCGGAAGCGATCCTCGCGTTATCGGGACTTTACAACTACTATTTCATCCGATGGCGAGGAAGAACAGGTCTTGGACCGGATCCCCGATCAGCGGGCCGGTTCCAGTCCAGAGCGGAACATGGCCAGCCACGAACTACGAGGCTGCATCGTTCGCGCCCTGCAGAGACTTTCGCCGCGCGAGCGAGTCGTGTTCGAGTTGAAGCACTACCACGGCCTAAGGCTTCGAACCGTGGCCGGCATTTTGAATACCAGTGAAGGCACGATTAAGAACACGCTATTCCGCGCCACTCACAAATTGCGGACTCAACTGGCGGCAGTCAGGTAAATCTGCTGGGTCTCGAACCCCACTTGCTATCTCCGCGCCCCCTGCGCGGGTTTTCTGCGGTCTCTGCGTTTGAAGGTTTTGTTAGCTGACCCAACATCTTAAATCGCAGAGGACGCGGAGAACGGCCGCAGAGGGCACTGAGAACTACAAAGCAAGAGCGGGCTGCGTGTATCGCCAACGCTCGCTTCCCTTTTTCCCGAAAGACTCTACTCCTTCGGTGACTTCGGTCCCCAACTGAATATGGTAGATTGAAAATTGCTTGCGGACTTTTTCTCACGCCTTCGAACTGCGCCGATTGCTGTGCTTCGAGCAGCGCGGGTTTGAATTTCCAGCCCAAGCCAGCGTTCTTCTGCTCGCCATGCTCGCCAGCTTCAGCTTCGCTGATACGGATTTGCACTCACCTCCCGTGCTCGCGACCGAAGTAATCGTGCAAAGACTAATGGCGGCAAACGCGCAACGCTCCCAGATGTTGCGTGGATATCGTGGCAAGCGGATTTACCACCTGGACTATCACGGAATCTTTGGCAGCCACGATGCGACGATGCAGGTGGAAGCACTTTACACCGCACCGAACCGGAAAGACTTCAAAGTCATCTCGCAGAGTGGTTCAAAGTTGCTGATTAACCACGTGCTCTTGAAACTGCTCAGCAGCGAACAGGAAGCACAAGAAGAGCACAGCCGGAAAGAGCTGGAGATCAGCCCAAAGAACTACGATTTCGCGCTAGCCGGGACGGAACACACCCCGAGTGGGGATTTCTACGTTCTAGCCGTAAACCCCAAAGGCAAGAGCAAATATCTCTACCGAGGAAAACTTTGGGTGGACGCTAGAGATTTCGCCATTGCCCGCATGCAAGGCGAGCCCGCCCAGAACCCATCCCTCTGGGTCGGCCATATTCAAATTGAATATCGCTGGTCCAAGGTCGCAGGCTTCTGGCTTCCCGTCCACAACCAGTCCGAAACCCTGGTTCGGATGGGGGGCAAAGCCGTGCTGACCATCGAATACACCGACTATCAAGTCACCGGAGTAACTCGCTCTGATTCCCACGGCCTCGGCGAAAACTCAACCTTGCCGGATCCTGCCGCGGTATCCGCTGACCCGCATTAGCCCTCAGGTTTCTTCGCGCAGGAGAGACCTGCGTCTTTGCATCCAAGCCACCAATTTGAGGATCACTGCTAAACCACTGTTAAGTCCTTTTTTATGAGTGCTGCAACAGGACGAGCGGCGGTCGCGTCCGTTTTGCCGTCCGGGCGCCAGACTACGCAATCGCTGGTTACCAATGGTCAATATTTTGCCGAAGCAAACTCTGAGAAACCCGCATCAAACCAGATATACTGTTAACACTTCCTAAGGAAGTGACTTCCTTTCTGAGAAAACGAATCCGATGTCAATAAAGACCAAGGCTGTAGTTCTTGCTTCCTCCGCCGTAGTGCTGCTGTTCATGGTGGTGGGTGGAATGGACGGCGTGCGCGCCTCCAGCAACGATGGCGCCTATCGCCAACTGCAGGTGTACAGCGAGGTGCTCTCGCGCGTGCGCAGCGAGTATGTGGAAGAGCCCAACATTCCGGTTGTCACCGCGGGGGCTTTGCATGGACTGCTAGAGTCGCTGGATGCCAATTCCAGCTATCTTAGCGCCGAAGAGTACACGCAATACAAGGCTCACCAAACCGAAGCAAAAGGCGACATCGGGGCTGCGGTCTCCAAACGCTTTGGCTACGCTTCGGTGATCTCGGTCATTCCGGGCGGGCCGGCAGACAAAGCAGGACTTCAGGACACCGATATTATCGAAGCCATCGAGGGCAAGAGTACTCGGGAAATGTCGGTCGGTGAAGTTCGCAATCTGCTGGCCGGCCAGCCCGGCTCGAACGTGACCGTTTCTCTGGTCCGCGCGCGTCGCGCCGAGCCGCAGAAAGTCGTCATTACTCGCGACGTCGTTGCGATTCCACCGGTGACCGACAAGATGATGGATGACGGTATTGCCGTAATCCAGGTGGATGCTTTCACCAAGGGCAAGTCTCAGGAAGTTGCAACCAAGATTAAGGCGGTGCAGAAGTCCGGGGCGAAGAAGCTCATCCTGGATCTGCGCAACTGTGCGGAGGGTGAAGAGACCGAGGGTATCACCACTGCGAATCTTTTTCTGAATCACGGTACGATCACCTACATTCAGGGCCAGAAGTATCCCCGCGAAGCGTTTAATGCAGATCCTTCCAAGACGATCACGAACCTTCCCGTTGTGGTGCTCGTGAATAAGGGAACAGCGGGACCGGCGGAGATTGTCGCTGCTGCCATTCTGGAGAATGCTCGCGGCGACGTTGTGGGAGATAAGACCTTCGGCGATGGTTCGATCCAGAAAACCATGGAACTTCGCGATGGGTCCGCACTTATTCTTTCGATTGCCAAGTACTACACACCCACTGGCAAAGCGATTCAGGATACGGCCATAACGCCGAACGTGTTGGTCGCTGACACCGAGGAGGATGGGCCAGTGCCGGATGAAGACGAAAATGCCGCTCCTGCCGACGATGCCAACAAGAAGGTTCAGCCTCCGCAGCCAGACCAGCAGATGCTGAAGGCCATTGAAGTCCTGAAGAACAGGGCTAGCTAATTCGCGTGGGCGGCCGGCATCGGCTGCCCCACGTCTTTTGCCGCAACAACTGCCCAAATAAAGGCACAAAACCGCCGAAGTGCCGAAAAGTTGTCAAGCCCCCTAAACCACACATTGCCTCGTAACTCGCTGAATCCATTGCGAAAATAAAGGTAACAAGTTGGCGGGTTTACCCCCTCAACTGGGTCACATTAGAAGTAGAGAGGAAGAGAAATAGAGCACTCGGTAATCCCGCAGTAATTCCTTAGAAAACTTGCCTCAGACTTTTGCAGTCTGCCAACTCCGAGGGAGGTCTTCGCCCCAAATCCAGGCAATCCGCTCGCGGGTCGGTTGGCCGGCTCTTGGTTCAGTGAAAGGTCCACATGCTAAGAGTGCAGCACCACACCCCGCGGCGGGCGATCGCTTACAAGAATTTCGCCGCCGCCCAGAACGTAAGCCACATCGGGTTGGGAGTCAGCGCAACCCAGAACGCCAAGGCACTCCGAGCAGCCGGGTTACATCGTCGACTGGCCCATTCGTTCCTTCGCCGACTTGTAAACCCTCATGAAGGCCGAAGCGCAGGCCCGAACTTTAGCGCATCACATACCGCTTTCCCATCTGGTGATCAGCGCGCCTTGGATTCCGACAACCAACTTGGCCAACCTGACGTCTCAGAATCCAGACCGGGAAATTGCCGTGGTCAGCCACAGCAACATCGGATTCCTGCATGCCGATCCTGGTGCGATCGAATTGTTGCGTCAGGGCTCGGAACTGGAGCAGGGCTGTCCCAACTTCCACATTGCGGCCAACTCGCAGGGCTTTCAGACTTGGTGGCAGTCGACCCACGAGAGGCGTCCTTCGAGCCTTGATTCGAAAAGGGTGGGTGGTTGTTTCTCAGAGAGGTTCGCATATAAAATTGCGTCATCCTGTCCACGGCAGTTACATGTTTGCATTCCATGACAATGAAGAACTTGGCCATGCGGTGCTGTCCAGAATAGCGAAGCACACCGGCCTCACTCCCGAAGACCTCTGATTCTCGAATACGAAGAATTAACAAAGCAGAGCCTTTAAGAGGCCAAAAGCTGCCCGTGCTATTCTGAGGTCAATTCTCATGAAGGTCATCTATCAAGACCTTCCACCGGTTGAGGTCGCCGGACGGAAGTTAGTGGGCCGTATCCTGTTTGGGCTGCTGGTGTTGGTGGCTGCGCTGGTGGGCGCCACCGCCGGATTGTTGCTGGTCTATTCCACTGATCTTCCCCAAGTCGAAGAGTTGGAACATTTCCGTCCCAACTCCATTACCGAGCTTTATGACGGGCAGGGTCGCATCATCGGTTCGTTCGCTCTGCAGAGGCGCGTGGTGGCGTCTTATAACGATTATCCGCAGGTGTTGCGCGATGCCCTGATTTCGATTGAGGACAAGGATTTCTACCGTCACTGGGGCATCAATGTATGGCGGATCGCCGGTGCGGCGTATCGCGATATCGAATCCGGCGGAAGAGTGCAGGGCGCCTCCACTCTCACCATGCAGCTTGCGCGAAACCTTTTTCTTTCGCCCGATCGATCGTTTCATCGCAAGATCGAGGAAGCCCTACTCGCTATTCAAATCGAGCGCCGCTTTACCAAGGAACAAATATTCACTCTCTACGCCAACCAGATTTTTCTCGGCCACGGAGTGTATGGTTTCGAGGCCGCGTCCGAATACTATTTTGGCAAGCCGGCAAAGCAGCTCACCATCGAAGAGGCAGCGTTGTTGGCGGGACTGCCGAAAGCCCCGCAGTTTTATTCCCCGATCAATCACCCCGATCGAGCGATCAAGCGCCGCAATCTGGTCATCAACGGCATGCTGGAAGACGGCAAGATCACGGCGCCACAAGCCGTCGAGGCTCGGAACAGACCTATCGAATTAGAGTTGAAACACGATCCCAACTCTCTGGCGCCGCACTTTGTCGAAGAGATCCGACGATATCTGGAAAACAAATATGGCAGCGATCAGGTTCATGAGGGCGGATTACGAGTGTACACCTCGCTTGACATGGATCTGCAGCGGGCCGCGAATCAGGCTGTGCTCGACGGTCTGGCCGCCTATGAACGCCGCCATGGGTGGAAAGCGCATCTGGAAAATGCGCTAAACGGGAGCACAACTCTCGCCAGCTATCAGCATCCCGATTGGGACGACGAGCCTGAGGTTAATGGTTATGTCCACGCTTTGGTTACGGCGGTAGCGCCCGGCTCAGCGGTATTCAAGTTCGGCCGATATACGGGAACGCTCATGCAAGCCGACGCGGTTTGGACGCAACACAAACTTCAGGACATTCTGAAGACGGGTGACATCGTCTATTTGAAAATCGTGACCCTCGGCGGTGACGGCAAGGCGCGAGCGAGCCTGGAGCAGGACTCGGGCACCCAGGGCGCATTGATCGCGATCGACAATGCCACCGGCGAGATCAAGGCGATGGTCGGCGGGAGGGACTTTGAACTGTCCAAGTTCGACCGGGCTACGCAGGCTCTGCGACAAGTGGGATCTTCGTTCAAGCCCTATGTGTATACCGCCGCCATTGATCAGGGAGCCAGGCCAGACGACTTGATCGTCGATGCCCCCGTGACTTTTCAGACCGTGTCCGGCCCTTACACTCCGCACAACTATGATGAGAAATTTGAAGGCACAATCACGCTGCGGCGGGCGCTCGCGCAATCGCGGAACATTCCCGCGCTGAAGGTTGCGGACCGCATTGGAATAAGAACCGTGATCGACTACGCCCATCGCTTCGGGATTACATCCAACATTCCTGCTTACTTGCCGGTGGCGTTGGGCGCTGCCGAAGTTACCCTGTTCGAGCAGACGTCCGCCTTCAGCGTTTTTCCGAACGACGGAGTTCGCATCATGCCGCGCTACATCACCAAGGTCGAGGACTACGAAGGCCGCGTGCTTGAGGAAGATTTTCCGGACGTGAAAGACGTGATCAGTGCTCGCACGGCGCGGATCATGACCTTCATGCTGCGGGAAGTAGTGCTGCATGGAACGGGGATTGCCGCGTCCAGTATGAAGTATCCGCTGGCGGGCAAGACGGGCACGACCAACGATTTCACTGACGCCTGGTTTATTGGATTTTCGCCCGCGATGACCAGCGGAGTCTGGATTGGTTATGACGAGAAGAAATCGCTGGGAGCCAAGGAAAGCGGCGCGCGCGCCGCGCTCCCCATTTGGATGGACTTCATGAAAGTTGCGCTGGCCGGAAAGGATCCGGGAGACTTTCAACCGATGCCCGAGTTGCCGCCAAGGCCAATCGCGGAAACAGTGGACACAGTGGATACTGCCCCCGCCGCGGAAGAGTCGCACTGATGGAATGTTGCGCCGCCGTCCCGGCGGCTGTCGTGGGGGCGTCCCGCCCCCACGGCGAGGGCAGGATGCCCGCGCTACAAGGATGTCTTAACCGCCGCGAAGCTCTCGTCCAATATCCGCACTGCCTCGTCCACGTCGGCCTTCGAAATGTTCAGCGGCGGCGACATGCGGATTACGTTGCCGTGGAAGCCGCCTTTGCCGATCAGCAGGCCGCGTTTGCGAGCTTCTTCCATTAGGGCGTTTGTGCCCGCTGGCGAAGGCTGCTTGGTTCTGCGATCCTCGACCAATTCGAGCGCCTGCATCAGGCCCATTCCGCGAACGTCGCCAATCAGCGGATGCTTCTGCTGCAGTTCTTCCAGTTTCTTGCGGAAATAGCCGCCGACTACAGCGGCGTTGGTTCGCAGGTCGTCTTCTTCAATGACATCGATGACGGCCTTGGCGGTAGCGCAGGTGACCGGATTGCCTCCGAAGGTCGAAATCGTCAGCCCTTGAAACGAATCGGCGATCTCTGGCTTTGCAACGGTCAGTCCAATGGGCACGCCGTTTCCCATGCCTTTGGCGGCAGTAATCATGTCCGGTTCCACTTCCCAGTGCTCGATTCCGAACCATTTGTGCCCGGTGCGCCCCCAGCCGGTTTGTACTTCATCGGCGACGAAGTCGCCGCCATACTGCTTCACGATGCTGAAGGCCATCTTGAAATATTCTTTTGGTGGCGTGACGAAGCCGGCGACACCCTGGATGGGCTCAGCTAGAAACGCGGCGATGCGTCCTGAAGTCGAGAACTGGATCGTGTTCTCAATATCCTTGGCGCATGCGACTTCGCAGTCGGGATACTTCAACCCAAGCGGGCAACGGTAACAATAGGGATTCATGGCATGAACAATGCCGACCTCGATCGTGCTCCGCCGCCAGGTGCTCATGCCATTCAGCCCGCGCGCCAGTGAAGAGCGTCCGCTGTAGCCATGACGCAGCGCGACCACTTCGAAGTTCCCGGTATGCATGCGCGCAATCTGGATCGCGGTCTCGTTGGCCTCGGTGCCGCTGTTCGTGAAATAGGATTTTTTCAGGGCTCCCGGCGTGATCTGCGCCAGCTTTTCCGCGAGGGTAACCATGGGCTCGTTGGGAAAGCAGGTCGAAACGTGCTGCAGTCGGTCGATCTGAGCTTTGCTGCGCGACGTGACCCGCGGATTGCAGTGGCCCACGCTGATGGTCACGATGCCACCAAAGAAGTCGAGATACTTTTTGCCCTCGACGTCCCAAACGTGCTGCATCGCGCCGTGGTCCATGGGCAGCGGATCGGAGTAGTAAGTCGTGACCGAAGGAAATATGTATTCTTTTTGTTTACGATTGATTTCTTCGCGGGTGAGACGCGCTTTCTCTGCGGGAATTCTGGGAGCGCTCATGATGAAGCCTCAGGGTTGGAGTCTGACAGAAAGCGACCACTCATCATAAACCACCGCTCAACGCCTAGGGGCGGCGTGGTTTTTATGCGGTCTCTCGTTGCTCGCCACGCAGTCTGGCTACGACCAAGCGAATCTCTTCATAGGTAATCTCGGGCGGCAGAGCGTCCTTGATCGGCTTCAGCGCCCGCGTACCCAGCCGGCCGCAGGCTTCTTCGATGCTGGCCAGTTTGGCTTCCTCGATCCACCCAGGCTGGAATTGCAGCTCGCCCTTTTCCACCAGATTGGCGATTAGACCGACTACGGAACCGAGGTGGCGGCCGCGAAGCTTCGCAATCTCGAGAAACGAGTGCCCTTCACCCAGCAAGCGGATGGTCTCTTCGGCGGGCTTCGACTTTACTTCCAGAGGCGCGCTAGCGCGCGCGCCATTTTTGAACTCCGCCAAAGCCTCCAGAATCTGCTGGCCGTAGCGTTCGGTTTTCTTCTCGCCGAATCCCGGAATGCCGCGAACTTCGTCGAGCGAGCCGGGGCGCCGTCGGCAAATCTCGTCAATCGAACTGTCGTGCATGACCATGAAGGAAGCAATTTTGTCCTGCTTCGCTGCTCCGCGCCGCCACTCTCGAAGATACTCGCGCAAATCAGTATCAACGTCTGAAGCTGGGACAGGAGTTTCGATGCGTGCGGAGCGCGGTGTAGAGGCGGACAGCCGCGCGGGACTCTCGTCGGTGACACGCTTGCGCCGCCTGGCTCGCCTGGTGGGCGCAGGCGCGGACAGGAACGCGGGCATGCCGCTGCATACATCACAGGCATCGCACGAGGTCCACTTCGGAGTCTCCCCAAAATGCAGGCAGATTTCACGATGACGGCAATTCGCCGATTCCACGAAACGGCGGACGGTGTGGTAGCGCTGCCAGGCGCGCTCTTTCTCGGCGGCGTCCGTAATCTTCTCGATGAAATATGCCAGCAAACCAGCATCCCGTTTCTGCCACAGCAGGAGGCAATCGGCGGGCAGGCCATCGCGACCAGCGCGGCCAGCTTCCTGGTAATACTGCTCGATCGACTGGGGCAGCGAGAGATGGATCACGGCCCGCACTGTTGCCTTATTGATCCCCAGGCCGAACGCTATGGTTCCGACAAGAACGCGCACCTCGTCCGCCATCCAGCGCTCCTGGTGGAGCCGACGTTGATCTTTTTCCATCTGGCCGTGGTAAGCGATGGCGGGTATCCCCTGCTCCTCCAGGAAATCAACCGTTTCTTCGACGCGAGCGATGGTGGGTGCATATACGATGATGGCGCCGTTGGAGTAGCGGCGGACGGCGTTCACCAGCAGCGCTGGCTGCTCTCCATATTCACATTGGCGCGCCACGTATCGCAGATTGGCTCGATGAAAGCTGGCAATATACTTTGCCGGATCGCGTAGTTGTAGCTGAGTAAGGATGTCGTGACGGACCCGCCGAGTTGCGCTGGCGGTGAACGCCGCAATCGGGAGATCGGGGAAGTTGACGCGTAGCGAGCTCAGCTGGCGATATTCAGGACGAAACTCGTGTCCCCACTCCGAGATGCAGTGAGCTTCATCGATGGCGAAGAATGCAACTGGGATGCGTCGCAACAGCGTGATCGTGTCCTGGCGCGCCAGGCGCTCCGGCGAGAGATACAACAGGCGGTACTCCCCTGCGCACGCCTTCTTCGTGACGTTCGACTGTTCGCCGCTGCTCTGAGTGCTGTTCAGCACCGCGGCCGGAATTCCCATTTGCGCAAGCTGGGCTGCCTGGTCCTGCATCAGTGCAATCAAGGGCGAGATCACGATGGCCGTCTTGCCCGAGACCAGAGCGGGCAGTTGGTAACACAGCGACTTGCCGCCTCCCGTGGGCATTACGACGCAAGTGTCTCGGCCGCCGACCAGACTTTGCACAATCTTTTCCTGCAACGGTCGGAAGGTGCTGTAGCCCCAGTAGCGTCGCAGGAGCAAGAAAAGATCAGCCTCGGGCTGCATCCACACAGTATAGGATGACAGGCGGGTGCGGGTGGGCGGATGTGCGCAATAGGTTTGAATGCATTCCCAAAGGTGACGGGGCTGACGCAAAGAAAAAGGGAACGTCGGACGCTCGTGTCTATCTGGCGGTGACACCAAAGCTTTCGCTGAGAATCCCGGCGAGCTTCCGCTCACGCTCCGGACGACGGCGTTCCGGCCTACGTGAGTTGTAGCTATAATTGCAACACGCGATGAAGGCCTTTTTTCGATTCATCTTCCTCACGCTGGTCCTGCTGGTGGTAGCGTTGGTGTCGGCGCTGACGGCGATGCGCTTTGCCATTCATGGGCGAGAGGTGGCCGTCCCCGACTTGGTGGGCAAGCCACCGGCTGAGGCGCGGAGACTTGCCGACGCGGCCGGCTTCCAGATGAACGTCGAACGACAGTACTACAGCCCAACGGTTCCTGAAGGGAAAATTCTTTCGCAGCTTCCGGCCCCGGGGACGAAGGTGCGCCGGGGATGGCAGATCCGGGTTGCGGAGAGTCTGGGACCGCAGCGGGTAGAGATTCCCAACGTGCTCGGGGAAAGCCAGCGCGCAGCGCAGATCAATATACTTCGCCGTGGATTGGATGTGGGTGCAGTTGCACAGATCGGAATGCGTGGCCCACCTGCGGACCAGGTGCTGGGTCAAAGCCCTCCGCCGAATGCCAGCGGCATCGCAGCACCCAAGATCAGCCTGCTCACGACCGAAGCTGCGCTCCCGCAAGCGTTTCTGATGCCTAATTTCACGGGTCAGGCATTAGGAGGAGTGACGCTGGTTTTGCAGGATGCGGGATTCCGATTAGGAAGCGTCAGCATCGCCGCGCCAGCTGTCCCGCCGGCCGCGCCAGTTGCCGATTCCTCCACCGCGACGTCGGTGCCCGCACCGCCCTCCCCTCCGCCACAGCCCACGCCGAGCAGCGTTATCGTCTCGCAGAATCCGGCACCCGGAGCGAAGATCGTCGTGGGATCGGCGGTTAACTTCGAAGTACGCTGAAAATCTGGCCACGCATTTCCGCGTATCAACGCCGATCATAACCAGTTTTCATGTGTGTAAATCCGTGAGAATCCTGTGGCTAGATTTTCTCCAGGATTGCGGCGAAGAAGCCGTCGCAGGGGTGAACTCCGGGAATCGTTCGCAAGTATGGTCCATCGGTCAGCGAATCGATGTCTTCCCATCGAAGTTCATTTCGCGAGCGGAGTGGCTCCAGTTCAACCCGGCAATCGATCCTGCGGAACGAATGGTCGGCCAGTACAGCCTTCTCCACTACTATTGAGTTTTCTTCCTTCTCCAGCGAGCAAGTTGAATACACCAGCCTTCCGCCAGGGGAAACGCGCTGCATAGCCGATTGCAGGATGGCCAATTGGCGCGCCTGAAGATCGGCCAGGTCTTCGAGTTTGAGCCGCCATTTGATCTCGGGATTGCGGGCGAGCGTGCCGGTGCCAGAGCAGGGCACGTCGGCCAGCACGCGGTCGAAGCGTGTGGCTAGCGGAACACTCCGAGCGTCCGCCGCGATCACCTGAACATTAGCTGCAGTCACCAGTCCACGCAGCATGCGCGCGCGGTGGGGATGCAGCTCGATGGCAACGATGCCGGCGTTGGGGTTTCGATCGGCGAGAACTCGCGTCTTCCCGCCAGGCGCCGCACAACAGTCGAGGATGGTTTTGGCTTGGCCAACGAGGAATGAAACCAGCTGTGACGCTTCATCCTGGATCAAAACTCGCCCGTCACGGAATAGGCGCGTGGTTGTGAGATCACCCCCTACGACGCGATACGCCGATGCCAGCAACCGGCCCGGAGAAAGCTGGATCTTGTGCTTCCGGAGTTCGTCTGCAATCGTGGCGTCAGAGACCCTGATGACGGTTTCCGGAATTTGCTGGTCGTAAGTACAGATTTGCTTAGCAGGCTCGAAGCCGAATTCCTGAATCCAGCGCTCGACTAACCAAAGGGGGTGCGCGGAGGACGCGGCCAACTCCGCCGACGCTTGGGCATTGCCGATGGCTAACGTAGAATCATGGTCTCGTTCCACTGCGGCGAACTTTCTCAAGACGGCGTTTGTAAACGGCGCGGCCGAGCGCTTCCTGGCGCGTTTCACTAATTCCACGCTCTCGTGCACGGCTGCCCGCTCGGGCACACGATCGAGAAACAGCAATTGGTAAGCCGCAAGCCGCAGAGCGGTGAGGACTTCTGGGTCGAGGCGAGCGAGTTTCTGCGATGACCGCTCTGCGATCTTTTCGTCCAGAAAAGATCGCCAGCGGAGAACGCCCATGACTAACTCGGTTGCCAAGCCATGATCAGCAGTCGAAAGATCCGCGTACCGTGAAGAGTGCAGCAGTTCGGAGGCGTAGGAGTCCTCGCGCTCAACTCGAAGCACAATGTCGAAAGCAGCGATGCGGGCGGGCGAGATCGGCATGCAGTTCTCGGTTACAGACCCAGCTTCTCGCCGTTTTGAGGACGATAGCCATGGATGAAATCGTGTGAAGCCATGCGCTTCTTGCCTTCCGGCTGTACTGTCAGCAGCTCCAATGCGGTACTTGCGTCGCAACCTACGAATAAACGTCCGCCCTCAACCAGAAGTTCCCCGGGCCGAAGTGAATGCTGAGCCACTGCAGTCTCCCATACATGCAGGTTCTTGCCACGAAAGGTTGTGAATGCCCCGGGCCATGGCTGGAACCCGCGCAGGCGATTGCCGATTTCTTGCGCGGCTTGGCGAAAGTCGATCCGGCCATCTTCCTTTTTGAGGATGGGGGCGAGCGTTGCTTTCGCGTCATCCTGCGGGCGTGGGGCGATTGTGCCCGCATCGAGTCCGCGCAAGGTGTCGACCATGAGATCAGCACCGATTGCGGCCAGCGTTGTAGCAAGCGTTTCGGCGGTAACCGCGGGATTGATTGGAATTTCTTTCTGCAGCAGGACGTCGCCAGTATCCAGTCCCGCGTCGATACGCATGGTAGTGACCCCACTCATGGTTTCACCCCGGGCGATCGCCCACTGGATCGGCGCGGCTCCGCGATATTTGGGTAACAACGATGCGTGCAGGTTGAGGTTGCCCAGGCGCGGCAAATCGATCATCCACTGCGGAATAATACGTCCATAACCGACCACTACGATTGCCTCGGGCTTGAGGGCGGTAAGTCTGGGCGCGGAATTCGTCGTTGTTCTTGATGCTCTGCGGTTGTGTGACTGGCAATCGAAGTGCAAGGGCAGACTCCTTTACTGGAACTGGGCCAAGCGCAAGTCCCCGTCCGCGAGGTTTGTCTGGTTGCGTGACCACCA
Organism: uncultured Acidobacteriota bacterium; assembly: GCA_963838905.1. Lineage (GTDB taxonomy): Bacteria > Acidobacteriota > Terriglobia > Terriglobales > Acidobacteriaceae > JABDBE01. The sequence goes on along the minus strand of CAWITE010000004.1, from coordinate 93,785 downwards.
GAGCGACCTGAAAGCCCTCACGAACCAGCGCTTCCAGCGTGGGAACGGCAAAGCGAGGTGTGCCACAAAAGACGAGGGATTGACTCATTGAGTCATTGAGTCATTGCATCAATGATTCAATCACTCAACGATTCAATTGCTCACCTACCACTCCCCGGCTTTCATCAGCTTGCGGATCTTGCGCTTTATCAGATCGCGCTTCAGTGCGCTGATGTGACTGATGTAGAGTTTGCCATGCAGGTGTTCGGTTTCATGCAGGAAGGCTCGGGCAAGCAGTTCTTCGCCGGTTTTCTCGTACCACTTTCCATTCACATCCTGGGCGCGAATCGTCACTTTACGCGGGCGGGTCACGGGCTCACGAAATTCGGGAATACTGAGGCAGCCTTCTGGCTGCGTGTGTTTACCTTCAGTATGAAGAATCTCCGGATTGGCGAGCACCAACTGTGCGTCGGGATCTTCCTTGAATGTAATATCGATGACCGCGAGACGTTTCGAGATGCCGATTTGGGGAGCGGCCAAGCCGACTCCATGGGCCTCATACATGGACTCGAACATGTCCTCGACCAGTTTCTTCAATTGATCGTCAAAAACCGTAACCAGTTCCGCCGGCTTTTCCAAGACAGGATTTCCAAACTTTATGATGGGATAGATCATTGAGTAGTTAGTTAGCTAGCTAGTATTTTTTTAACTGCTCCAGGTAGCCTTGGAAGTTGCGTAAGGTTTCGGTCATAGAGTCGCCGCCAAACTTCTCGAGTGCGCACCGAGCCAGGGTCAATGCCACCATCGCTTCGGCCGCTACGCCAGCCGCAGGGACGACGCACACGTCGGAGCGTTCGTAGGCAGCTTTCACCGGCTCGCGGGTGGCAAAATCCACCGACTGCAGAGGACGGCGCAAGGTGGAAATCGGCTTAAGGTAACCCCGCACCCGAATGTCCTCTCCGTTCGAGACGCCGCCTTCGATTCCACCTGCATTGTTACGGCTGCGAGTAAACCCGGCAAAACCTGTGGACTCGTCGTACCCTATTTCATCATGCACGGCGGAGCCGAGGGAAGCTGCGGCCGTGATGCCCGAGCCGATCTCGACCGCCTTTACCGCCTGCAGCGACATCACCGCTGCCGCTAATAACGCGTCCAGACGCTCGTCCCATTGCGCATATGTGCCCAGCCCGGGAGGGACATTGTGGGCGACTACTTCGAACACGCCTCCGACCGAGTCTCCGGTCCTAAGTACTCGGTCAACTTCTTCCTTCATACGCGATTCGGCATCCGCATCGGCGCAATTCAGCAGAACCTGGTCGCGGTCGCGCAAGGGGGCGATACGCTGCCAAGGAATCTCCTCGCCGATCGACGCATTGCCGACCGAGATTACGTGGCTAAGCACTTCGATCCCAAATTCCTGGGCTAGCAGTTTTGCCAGACTGCCAATCGCAACTCGTGCCGCGGATTCCCGGGCGGAGGCACGTTCCAAAACATAACGACCATCTGCAAAATTGTACTTCAGAGCACCAGCGAGATCGGCATGGCCGGGCCGCGGCGAAGCCACTCGTTTGTGTTTGGCAGGATCCCCTTGCTCCACGGGAAGTGATTCCTGCCAGTTCTTCCAATCCTTATTCTCCAAAAGAACGGCGATGGGTGAGCCGATAGTCATCCCATGGCGCACTCCGGAGAGGATGTGCGCTGTATCGCGCTCGATCTTCATGCGGCCACCTCGGCCATAGCCTTGCTGACGACGCCAGAGTTCGCGGTCCAGAAAAGCCTGATCCACCTGCAAGCCTGCGGGCATGCCCGAGAGGAAAGCGACCAGAGCTTCCCCATGCGATTCCCCAGATGTGAAATAACGAAGCATCGCTCTGGATTGTATCCGATGAACTTAAAGAGTTGCTTTTCGCGCGACGCGCTTTGGCAAAACCAGCCTTCCACAGTGGCGGATGGGGTAGAAGGCTTGTACAATACAATGAAAGCTTTGGAAGCCCGTCTCGGGCCGTCCGGCGTGCTTTTCGCCGCCTGGAACCCTTCCGTATTTACTTTGGCCATAGGGAGTAGTGTTTGTGGAGCAGATCGCGAATTTACGGCGTTCGAACCTAACACCACGAGAGCGTGAGGTGGTGAAATTGATTGCAGAGGGTAACTCTGCAAGAAAAATCGCCAGTGCGTTGGGACTCAGCGTCAAGACCGTCGAAGCTCACCGGTTTAATCTGATGCGGAAGCTGGACATCCACAACAAAGCTCAGTTGGTGACCTACGCGATCCAGAAAAAAATCGTGAACGTCCCTGCCGAAGCGTAGCGGGCCCGACACTACTTTGTACCATTCGGATAAACTAGGATTTTGCTCGCCTGCCCCGTCTTCAATCGCTCCATGGCCTTTGAAAAATCCTTCATGGCGATGCGGTCCGTGATCACCGGATGCAGGTCGAGCTTGCCGTTCTTGAGCAAAGCCGTCATCTGATACCAGGTCTGATACATGCGGCGGCCGTTGATGCCCTGGATGGTGATGCCCTTAAAGATAATGTCCTCGGAAAAATTAAGGGAAATTGGTTTGGAGGTGAGGCCGAGGAGGGAAATGCGACCGCCGCGCCGTACGATGTCAAAGGCTGTTCGAATGGCGTCGGGATGGCCGGCCATTTCGAGGACGGCGTCGACACCCAGGCCGTCGGTCCGCTCCATGATGATTGACTTTACGTCTTCTTTCGACGGATCGAGCGCCAGGTCGGCGTGCATCTCCTTCGCCAGCCGTCGCCGGTGCTCGTTGACCTCGATGGCAAACACTTGCGCCGCGCCCACGGCTCGCGCTACCGCAATGGAAAACAACCCGATCGGACCGCATCCCGTGATGGCTATGGTTTTGGCGGCGACCTCGCCCGCCAGTACGGTATGAACCGCGTTGCCCAACGGATCGAGGATGGAAGCGTACTCCTGCGGGATGGCAGGATCGAGCTTCCAGATATTTGACTCTGGAATGACCACGTACTCGGCGAATGCGCCGTCGGCATCGACACCAATGATCTTCACGTTCTGACAGATATGGGCTTCGCCAGTACGGCACTGCAGACATTTGCCGCAAGCTACGTGCATCTCGGCAGAGACGAAATCGCCTTCCTTAACGCTCGTCACCTCATCTCCAAAAGCCGCCACCTCCCCACAGAATTCGTGACCGGGAATGAGCGGTGGATGGATGCGCTTCTGCGCCCAGCGGTCCCACTCGTAAATGTGCAGGTCGGTACCGCAGATCGACGCAACTTTGACCTTAACCAGAACGTCGTTGCGTCCGAACGCGGGAACTTTGACCTCCCGAATCTCCGCGCCAGGTGCAGCTTTTGTTTTTACAACCGCCTGCATGGTGTCCGACATGGAACCGCCTTACTTATGATTTCGGATTCAAAACCAAAACCTTGAATTCTAGCATCCCAACCGGCAGGCTAACCGAAAGCGGTATGCGGCAAGGTCAACGCCCCTCCGGGCGCTCGCGAATTACGCCACCTTCATATTTCGGGGCCAGGGTGTGCAACTCTTTCGACTTCCCGCGCGGTATGCTCAGTGACTTCCACTGGTTCGATCGCAAGTGCTTGGCCAGGAAAACGATCTGTCCGGTGTGCTGAGCATAGTGCGCGATTTGCCGGTTGATGGCTTGCATCGCGGTGTGGGGCTCGCCACGGATCGTGACCGTGCGCATGACGTCGTCGGGCTGGAGAGCCTCGACGGTCGCAAACACACGCGTCCAGCCTTCTTCCCACCAGCGCATAACCTCCGCGCGGGTTGTTCCCGAGTTCATTTCGAATTCCGTGTCGCGGTTGCGATCCGGCTTCTCGCCGTCGGTGGCCAGAAAGTCGCTAAACCGCGAGCGCATATTGCCGGCCAGATGCTTGACCAGGACAGCGATGGAATTCGACTCGGGATCGAGCGTAATGAAGTACTCTTCGTCCTTCAGTTGAGCCATGGCGGCTTCGGCCAGGCGTTTGTGCCCGCGAAACTGGCGCCGGACTTCCTCAAGGTAGTGGGTGGCAATGTCGGTTTGCATTTTGAGATTTCCTCATAAGTTGGGCGTGAAATCCGATCTTTAAGTTGGATTCGTTTCAAAGCGCGGGGATTCGCCCCCTGCCGCAGCGAGTCAGAATAACAATGAATCACTCACCCCAACCGCCGCCGCCCGGCGTTTCAATGCGAATCCGTTCGCGCTTACGTAGTCGAACGTTGAACTTGCCGGGCAACGATTGCGACGTCCCGTCTTCGCGAATGAGCGTAGCTGTCCCCGGAGTTCCATCTTTACCGCCCGCCAGACCGTAAGGACCGCGCTCACGCCGGTCCGCTAACAGGGTCACCTCGGCATCAGACAGCGCTTCGATCTCCCGGATGATTCCATCACCACCCCAACACTTACCTTTACCGCCACTGTCCGGCCGCAGACAATATTGCCGCACGCGGAGCGGATACGCGTACTCCAACGCCTCGGCGGGTGTGTTCAGCGAATTGGTCATGTGGGTGTGCACGCCAGACACTCCAGATTTCGAGGGACGCGCTCCCATACCCCCGGCGATGGTCTCGTAGTACGCGAAGGGTTCGCTGGTTCGTGGATCAATCCCACCGATGGTCAGGTTGTTCATCGTTCCCGACGCGGCTGCGGGGATTCGCTCCGGGATCGCCCGCGCCAACGCCCGCAGCAACACGTCCACGATGCGCTGCGAAGTCTCAACGTTTCCGCCGGCCACGGCAGCCGGCGGGTTGGCGTTGACTACCGTTTGCTTTGGGGCGATCACGTCGATCGGGCGCATCAGCCCCGCGGTCGCAGGCACGTCTTCAGCTAACAAGCAACGGAAGACATAAAAACAAGCGGAATACGTAATTGCCTCCACGGCATTCAAGCTGCCCTCGACCTGCGGATCGCTGCCGGTGAAATCCACCACAACCGCGCGTGTGGTAACGGGAATACGACCGGTCCCGACCCGGCCGGAAGATCGGGCTCGCAAATGCTTTCCGAACTGCAACCTCACCGCAATCTTCACAGGCCTCGCGCTGATTCCATCATTGTCCAGAAAGTCTTCTGCATGGTAGGTTCCGACGGGCACTTGGTTGAGAAATGCACGCATCATTTCCTCGCAGTAGTCGAGCAAATCGGCGGCTGCCTTGCTAGTTCGCTCCAGACCATAGCGGCTGCAAACACCCCGCAGGCGCTCCGCACCGGTGTGACAGGCGGCAATCTGCGCACCGAGGTCACCCTCGCGTTCCTGAGGCGTGCGGACATTGCTCACGAGAAGCGCCAGGACATCGGATTGCATCTTCCCAGCGCGCATAATCTTGACCGGCGGAATGCGCAATCCTTCCTGATAGATCTCTCGACAAAGACCCATCGAACCCGGATAGGCACCCCCGACGTCCGCGTGGTGGGCGCGCGAAGCCACGTAGAAATCCGGAACTGTGCTCTTCGCCCGTGGACGAGCGCGACCGGACAAAACGTACACCGGGGCCACCAGCGTGATGTCCGGCAGATGGGTTCCACCGCGGAATGGATCGTTCAACATCGCTACGTCTCCGGGTTCGAGGTCGAACTGATCGATCGCCGCACGAACCGACATCGGCATCGATCCCAGGTGAACCGGCATGTGATCGCCCATGGCAATCACTTCGCCGTCGGAGTCGAACACCGCGCAAGAGTAGTCGCGGCGTTCTTTGATGTTAGGGGAAAAAGCGGTCCGGCGCAGAGCCGCGCCCATCTCTTCCGCAATGGAGTGATAGATGTTCTTGAATATTTCCAACTCGATGGGATCACGTCTGGTATTGGCGGAACGCATGGGCGGAATAGAACTACGGTGGCAAGTGTACGACACGGAGCTGAGTCGGTCGCTCAAATGGAAACGTCTCAATTGAAGAATTCTGTTGACAATGAAAGTAATAGTCCTCAATATCTTGGGGTGGACTCGTTGCCCCTACTACAGTTGGGCATCGATTTCGAACTAAGGGCCCCCTTCAAGGGAAAAATTGTTCACGGAGGAAACTTCATGCCAGCAAAGAAAAAGGCTGCCAAGAAAAAGAAACACTAACCGTACGCGAAACGATACTTCGCACAAAGTAGAAATTCAGAAAAGCCTCTCGAGAGAAGCACCTCTCCGGGGGTTTTTTGTTGATCCTAAAACGCGGCGATACAAAGGAAAATATTTCCCTGGAAAATGAGGGGTTGTTCCGAAGCCCCGGTCGTGCTAGAAACGCGGATAGGGAGTGAGGCGCAGCTGCGATGCAAGCCACTTCTCGAACCCCAATGAGCTCGCGCAACAAAGCCGCGGCCAAATCCGCCAAGACCACCGACGTGGTGATCCCGGACAAGCTTTATTTTCGCATCGGAGAAGTTGCTCACCTGTGTCGTTTGCCCGCGTATGTCCTGCGTTTCTGGGAAACTGAGTTCCCACAGCTCAAACCAGTCAAGGGCAGCACCGGGCAGCGCATGTATCGCCACAAAGACGTTGAAAATGTACTGCGCATAAAGAAACTTCTTTATGAGGAGGGGTTCACCATTGCCGGTGCGCGGCAACATTTGCGAGCGGAGAACAAGGTCGACAAGAAACAGACCCCTCTACCTTTCCCCGAGCGAACTGCGCCCGACTTGAAGCAGATCCGCCAGGGACTTCGCGAAATTCTCGCCATGCTGTCACCGCGACAAAAGCGAGCCTGATTCAGATAGCGGTTAGTGGGTCAGACGCTACCCGGAATCCGTAGTCTGCATACTGGAACTGTGGCGGAATGCTGGAGCGGGCAGCGCAACGAGTGACTTTGACGTGGTGACGCCAGGAACCTCCGCGAGAAGCGCGGCGCTCACCGCTGTCGGGACCTCGCGGATTGCGCTCAATCGAGGCCACGTAATAATCGTGCCCATACCAATCACTGCACCATTCATGCACATTCTGGCAGATGTCGTGGAGTCCGAACGCATTGGGCATGGACCGTCCGACCGGTTCGGGACCAGCCTTCCAGCGCTCGCCATAGTTGGGCAATGACTCTGGTGGGTCGTCACCCCAGGGAAAAAGTCTGCCCTCAACTCCGCCGCGCGCGGCCCGCTCCCACTCGGCTTCGGTAGGCAGGCGATATTTGCGACCGTTCAACTCGATCAGCCATTCGCAATATTCCACCGCCTCGAACCACGAAACCGCGACGACGGGCTGCTCGGGGTGATTGAAACTTGCATCGCCCCAGAGTGGAGGCGCATGGCTTCCAGTAGCGCGGAGAAAGCGACCGTACTCCGCATTGGTCACCTGACAAGTTGCCAGGTAGAAAGCGTCGACCCAAACACGGTGCACGGGACGTTCGTTTTCCTGGCCCGCCTCCGAGCCCATGCCGAACCAGCCTGCAGGAATAAGCACGAGCTTCGGGTCTTCTGACTTATCCACTCTGATTGCAGGTGCTATGGGTGAACCGCTCATCTGGTTGATGAGCGTAGCACAATGGTCGCGCTGATTTTCCTCTCGACCTGTGTTTGTCACATCACACCCCGCCATCTCGGCTTGCCTCGAACCGATTGTGAGCTTATAGTTTTTCCGCGAGTTCGCCGGTGGCGTTTGCAATATGAAAAAGCTCGAATTCACTGTGAAACTTGAAGGCAAGGGAACTTCAGTCGCTTGGTTGAACGCACCCTTCGACGTCATAAAAGTATTCGGTACCCGCGCGCGAGTGCCGGTGCGTGGAACCATCAACGGATTCGCGTTTCGCTCGTCGCTTATGCCCATGGGCGGTTGCCACGGAATGGCCATAAACAAGAGCATGCGTGACGGAGCGGGAGTCAAGGCCGGGGACGCCGTGAGCGTTGTGATGGAACGTGATGAAGGTAAGCGGGTCGTGGAAGCGCCGGCACTTCTGAAGAAAGAGATGGCCAAAAGCAAGACTGCTCAGGCTAAATGGGAAAAGCTCTCGTTTACGAATAAGAAAGAGATCGCGCTTTCAATCAGCTCGGCTAAACAAGAAGAAACGCGCCGGCGCCGACTGGCGAAGGCGATGGATATCCTGAAGACTGGCAAGAAATGGACGGGCTAGGCTTTCAGGCGTCGCACCACTTCTGCGATGTCGTTCTCCTGAAAAAGACGAATCCCGGCAATGCCAGCCGCGCCCGCATCAAAACAGGCACGAGCGTTCTCGAGCGTAATACCACCGAGAGCAAGGACGGGGATCTTCTGTCGACAAACTTGACGCAGTCCCTCGAGGCCGGCTGGACTTAGTGGTGGGGCGTCCTTCTTTTCGAAGATTGGGGCGAACACGGCGAAGTCAGACCCGTCGACCGCAGCCCGAGCAACTTCGTTCGCGGAGTGACACGAAACACTGACCCATACGCGGGTGCGCTGTCCGCCCGCAAGCCAAATTTTTTGCACGTCGGATGGTGAAATATCGTTGGATCGCAAATGCACGCCGTCAGCACCGCTGGCTATCGCGACGTCGGTGCGCCAGTTGACGAGCAAGCGAGTTGGCAGCTCCCGCTTTTCAGTTCGCAGTGGAGAATTTTCGCGGACAACACGAACCGCAGTGCGGGCAAGAATTTCGAGCTCGCGAATGGGAAGATCTTTCTCGCGTAACTGAATGAGGTCCACACCACAACGAGTCGCCTCCGCGATCTTCGCAAGCAAAGCGCCCTGGCGAGCGCTTTCATCACCGAGGAACTGGACGCGATCTGTGATGTAGAGAAGGAGCAAGCCTTTAATTAAGGGTTGGTCTTCGCGATTTCGGGAACCCGCTCGCCCGGTTCGCCTTTATGCTTCGGTTCCGGCCCTAGGTGGTACTTGGTCAGACCATCGCGCAGAAACTCGAAACCCTCTTCCGGCGAATCCACGATCTTAAAGAGCTCCAGATCCTCGGCGGAAATCGTTCCCGCATCCACCATAGTTTGGAAGTTGATCAGCCGGTTCCAGTATTCGCTGCCGTAAACAACGACCAGAATCTTCTTCGCCAGCTTCTGCGTTTGCGCAAGCGTGAGGATTTCGAAAAACTCGTCCAGGGTTCCAAAGCCGCCAGGGAAAATCACCAGTGCCTTGGAGAGATACGCGAACCAGAACTTGCGCATGAAGAAGTAATGAAACTCGAAATTCAGTGACGGAGTGATGTAGGGATTGGGCATCTGCTCGAACGGCAGAGCGATATTCAGTCCCACGGTCTTCGCTCCGGCGTCCTGTGCGCCGAGATTGGCCGCTTCCATGATGCCGGGGCCGCCGCCAGTCGTGACCACGAAGCGCCGCCGGCGGGCGGGAATTTGAATGGACCACTTGCTCAAAAGAAAAGCCAACTGGCGCGCGTCTTCGTAATAACGCGCCATGTCCACAGCCGCGATAGCCCGTTTTCTACATGTTTCGAGCTGGCTACCGGCAAACTGTAAAGCACTCGATTCCAATTCACCGAGCTTGTCCTGCGCGCCGGCGCGGCTGGAGAAGCGGGCTGAGCCAAAGAACACCACTGTGTCCTGAATCTGCTCGCGGCGAAAGCGGGCAAGCGGCTCCATGTACTCCGACAGGATGCGCAGGATGCGTCCATCCGGGCTATTCAAAAAGGCTTCATTTTCGTACGCCAGGGGCGCACGTTTCTTTTCACTCTCGCTCATAAGTGGCGCCGTCTTTCCATGATTCCATCAACTTAGTGATCCGGCAGGCCAGGCGCAGTAATTGCAACTCGCCGGCCAGGAACTTGTTTTACGGGTGTTTCACCTCATGGTAGTGAAGTGCTTCAGAAAATCCGATCCAGAGGTCGAGGATACCCAGCCCGCTGCAGACCCCGCGAACGAAGCCGTTGGCAACGAAGGCCCGCAACCCCGGGTATGCCATTAGCAGATGGTTGTCCGTCCATTCCGGTCTCCAGGGAAGAATCACGAGAAGCACACCTACAATGGCACAGACCAAGCCGAACATCAGCACAGTAATCCGATGCAGCCAAAGCTCGAAACCCACATAGTGGTTTCCGCCGTGTTGCTCGGGCGGTATCTCGACGGCCGCAGTGGAACCGTCCCGGTGTTCCGGCGAAGGCAGCTTTGCCCCCAACGAGCCAGGAGGAATTGTTTGGGGTGTATTCGGATCCGCAGTCACCGCACGCTCCTGAGGAGCCTTAGTGTTGCGGGCCGGGGGCTGCCAAAGCACATTCCCAGCGTAAGAAAGTGGAAACCCATCCTGACATTCTACGACTTCAGGGTCTTAATGCGCTCGGCTACATCCCTGTAATCGATGTTACTCCCGTACACTTCCATGAAGTGGTTCAGGGCCGCGGCTTTGTCCCCGGCGGTCTCGTAAGAGGATGCCAACTCGTAGTGCAATGCGGTGCGCGTTTCCGCATCTATGCTGGGCAGCTTGAGTGCCCGTTCGTACCACCGGATTGCCGCTTCCGGAATGCCCTTGTCGAGGAAGCACTGGGACAACCAAGTGTAGGTCTGCATGATATGCGGGAAAGTATGACCGCGATCCACCGCCTGGCACACCTTCTGCAACTCACCAATCGCTTCGTCCAAGAGTCCCATCTCACGGAAAGCCACTCCCAGATTGTAGTGTGTTTCCGGATCTTCATCGGTAGCAGCCGAGTCTTCCTCGAGCTCGTGCTTTAACTCGCCGAACATGTCGGCAAGGTCAACCCCAGCGCCAGCGTCGAACCTGGGCGGACTGGGTCCCGGAGCCGGCGTGGCTAAAGGTCGGACTGCCGAGGGGTGATAGGTGAAAGTCGGTGGAGCACTCGAGGCCTCGTGCGCTGGGCTTGCTTGGGTCGCGGCGGCGGCCATGGCAGCCGGAACTTGCGCTGCCGGAGGTTTGGCCGGGATGGTGATCCCGGATTTCGCTGAAACCGGCTCCGGTTTCACTTGGGGCTCCGGGACAGCCCGTAGCTTGCTTCGGGGCTCTGCCTTCGCCACCGGCGCTTCTGCCAGGAAGCTGTCGCCGAGAGAAGCTTCGAGGTCTGATACGAAGCTGTTCAGCTTCCCGCTCGGCTGATGTTCGGCGGCGGCGGCCACTTCCGACGCTTGCGGTTCAGGCTTCGTTTCAGGAGCTACTTCATGGGCGGTAGCTTGCGGCAGGAAGCCATCTCCGAGCGAGGACTCCAGGTCACTAACCAGTGCATCCAATACGCCTGGCTTTGGCTCCGGAACGGCAGAAGCTTTTTCCTCGGCCGCTGCGATGTCGGCAACCGAAATTTCTTCGATGGCTTCTGCATCCGTGGCTGGAGCCTGCGCCGAACCAGCCTCAATTTCATCCCACAGAGCCGACAATAAAGGTGGCTCCGGCTTCAGTCGCTCCAGCTTGCTATAAGTTGCACGGGCCTCCTCGTGCATCCCATTCGAAAGGTAGAAGCGGACCTCTTCAACTGCTTCTTTGATCGCTTCTGGATCAGCCGAAACCTCGTCTTTGGCTGGTGCGCTGACTTCAACAGCCTCTTGTGGCGGAGCTGCGGGTGCTACGGGTTCATCTGAAAACGAACCTTCCCACTCGGCGGATAGATCGATTTCCTGCTCGGCCGCGACCGCTTCTGGCGCAATCGCTTCCGGCGAAACCGACGACTGGATCTCAAACTCCGCATGCCCCGGCACTTCTGACGCGGGGGCAGAGACAGCGGGGGCGTGGAACAATCCTTCCGCACCGGCGGCAGTACCGACCACTGCTTCGGTCGGTGCGACTTCCGTGATCGGTGATTCCGGCGCAGCATCTGCAACCAAAGCATCAGGAACCGTGAACTTCGGCTCTACATGCATTGCCGCTGGCAGGCTCACGTCAGGAACTGCCGAACCGCGCTCCTCATACTTGGCCCCGAGTTCGCCATAACGAGTAGCTTCGTCCGGATGTCCAGCATCGTGGTAAATGCTCTCCAAAGTCCGGCAGCAAACCGCAGCCTCCGTGAATCGGCTGGCACGAGTGTGTAGAGCCGCCAATCGTTGATTGACGCGCAGGTCGCGGGGCGCCTGGGGCAACGCGGAAAGCAACGGCCCCAAAGCTTTCGCCGGCATGTTATAGGAAATGAAAAGCTCGGCGTCCGTCAAAGCCGCACGAACGAAGAGCGCTACCTCATCGGAGTAGCGTTGATCAATGAAGGGCGCAGTAGCTTCAAGTTCGTCCACCATGACCGCGCCCTCTTCCGGGGTGATCAGGTGCGAACTGGATGGGGTCCCGAGCCTGCCAACCACTTGCTGATAGTTGCGGGCATGCAACTGGTTCTCTGGCTCCAGTTGAGTCAACTTAAGATAGAAGTCGCGCGCCTTCTCCAATTCTCCTGCTTGCACATAGGCGTGGGCGAGGAGTTCGTAGACCTCGGTAAGATGGGTATTGTCCCCCGCTTTGTTCAACAGATCGAGCAGCATTTCCAGAGCTGGCGGATTCTCCCGCACCGCGCCGATAAGGGAATGCAGGTTTTCCAGGATTTTTCCCGCGTCCGCTGCCAGCAGCCGATCGGAATGCTGCTGATACACCTGCAACGCATCCTCGCTTTGTCCAGCTGCGATCAGCGCGTCGGCGTAGGAAAGAATTGCACTGATGTCATTGTGAACCGAGAGCAGCTTCGCTGCCAGCGTGCCCGCCTCGGGCAAACGCCCGGTCTGTAGATAAGCTTGCAACAGGGTTCGCAATCCATCGGGATGGCTGTCGAGATCGGCGACTTTCTCCAGACATTCGACCGCCGCTGCCATATCGCCCGAGTCGAACGCGTTCCGGCCGCGCAGCAGCAAAGCATAGCCGTTGCCCGGATCCAGCGTGATCATGCGCTGCAGAATTTCTTCCGCTGGACCAAGTTGGCCTTTGGCGCGTAAAGTCTCGGCTGCCGCGGAGAAGATCTGCCAGGCTTCCGTCTTCTTTCCTAAGCGGACATAAACTTCAGCCAGCCGCGTCCGCATGGCAACATTCTCAGGATCCATTTCCAGTGTCTTCTGGAAGATCCTTACCGCCTGCTCCAGCTGACCCTCACGCAGAAATTCTTCCGCTACTTGCAAGTACTGCGCGCGTGCGTCATTGAAAAGTCCCTGCTGGGTGTAAAGCTCTGCCAGTCGAAGCACGCCTTCGAGCGACGACTTCAGCTTGCTGAGCTTCTTGTACATGGCAATGGCTTTGACCGTGAAGCCCTGTGAGGCGTAAGCATCGCCCACGCTCTTGAAGCATTCCACGGCCTTTTCGCTATTGCCAAGACGTGAGTAGAGGTCTCCCACGGTATTCATGACCGTGAGATCCTTGGGGTCGGCTTTGAGGACTTTTTCGTACTCAGTGATCGCGTTTGGCAACTTGCCCTGTTGGACAAACTTCTCCGCAGCACTGAGAACCTTCTGCTTATTGAAGCCAAAACCAAACGCCATAAAAGTGCGGACTCCAGCTCCGGTTCGTCTCTCGTCGTGAAACATTCTCTACAGCACGAGAGTTCGTGGCCAAGTTGACCATTCCATCGGCATTGCGCCCAGTATCAGGAGATGGTCTTTAGGACAAGGGTAATTGTACGGCTGGGTACTCAGAATCGTATGGTTACTAAGGGTTACCGAAAGGGAGTGTACGACCGGGTTACCCTTGCCCGTGTAGGCGCAACCGTCCTCGCCATGCACACCTAGACCCGGACGCCTGGTCCGGGCGGTTTGAACCAAGTTCAGCGCGAGCGCGTGGGAGCATCCGCAAACATCGCGTGATAAATAAGGTGCGTGGTTGAATCAATCCACCGATTCAACTCGACCTCGGGCATCGGCACGGCTTGCGCCAGCAGGCTCCAGAAGAAGCTGTCCATCACCCGTGCCAAGCCGGGAACATCCACTCCTGGCCGCGCCCCGGGCAGTTGTTGCAGGCGTTGAAACACTGCTGTGACCCGGTTCGTAGTCCAGACATGAATCTCCTGTCGTTTCCGCGTCAAGTCCGGGTCAGAAAGTACCGCTTCCTCCCAGGCGCGATACGCGCCCAGGTAGCGGAGATCGTGAGAAAAGGCACGCGACAACAATTCGTGCACAACTCCGCGAACGTCAGCGCCGTTGCCTAGACGAAAATCAAGCTGGCTCAGCTTCTCCAGTAACTCGTCCATGAGTGCCAGCAACAACTGCCGCTTGGAGCGGAAGTGCTGATAGAAGGTCCCAACCGAAAGCTTCGCCCGCCCAGCGATCTCGTCCACGGAAGCGCTCTCATAACCCTTCTTGCCAAACAAGGAAAGCCCCGCCGCTTTCAGTCGCGCCCGCTTCTCCAGACTTCGCTTTTGCTGCGGCTCCGGCGGAAGGTCCTCACCGGCGAGCAGGTTCGGACGCACACTCACGCCGGCCGTCCCGGAGGGATGACCCCACCGACCAGGGCGCCGGCGCAGCACCAAAGCATCCATCCTCCGAAAACTCCCGCGACCTCAGGAGCCATGTTCGGAAATACCACCGGAAAGAATGCGCAGGAAAATGGGTCGAGAAGGAGCGTGGCTAGTGCTATCGAGATCGCTCCGGCAGGCCATTGTTCCGGCTGCAAATGAAATCGTCTGCACAATCGGCGCACGAGCCAGGCCATCAAGGGAAAGCTCACAGCGAAAAGAATGAGCGTCCCCTTCCAATCACCCGGACGCAGTAAATGCTGTCCCGCCAAGCGCAACGCAAGGGTGGCACCGGTCCAGATCCCGAGTCCGTACAGGAAGAGGCGGATATTCATAATAAGAACACGAACTCGTATTCATGTTAACACACAATGCCTGCCGCAAGCTAACAAAATCTTTCAACGCAGAGACAGAGAACACAGAGAAGGCAGGGGCCATCAGCGGAGAATTTGGCTGAGATCAACGGTTCAAAGGGCACGTTCTTTTCTTGATTTCTCTGCGCCTCTGTGACTCTGTGGTGCAAGGTTCGTGGACAAGGCCATCTGCGCTAAGCGCGGCACACCGCAGCCATGAGAAAGAACATCAAGGCCAGCAACAACGGCTTGGGTAAGTGGCGAATAACCTTCCAGACCACAATGCTCATCGACTCGATCCTCCGCGCGGGCGGAATCCGCGAATGAATCTGTCTGCCAGGTCCGAGTAATACAATTCGGATATTGGCACATGCAGCAGTCTCAATGTAGGTTAACTGGCCGGAATTTTACGCAAGATCCCCAATTGGAGGCAAGTGTTTTTATGACTTGGATTCGCACCATCCCTTTTTCCGAGGCCGATGAAAAACTGCGCAAAGCCATGGACGACCAAAAATCGCTTTATCCAAAGGAGTACGCGGTGCCGGTGCATCCTGTCGAGGGCGGGGGCTCCCAGATCGTCGCCTCCCACAGCCTGATTCCCGACGCGCTGTACCATGCTTTCGCGACCTTCGGCGCGCTCATGTCGCCAGATTTGCCGCTCACCCGCCGCCAGCACGAAATGATAACCACGATGGTTTCCGTCACCAACCGGTGCGTCTATTGAATCGAGTCACACGCAGAGTTTCTGCGTCGCATAACATTGGACGAAGCACTGATTGAAGCGCTGAAGAAAGACTACACGACTGCCCCCATTAGCGAGCAAGAGCGCGTGATGCTGGACTATGTGGTCAAACTTACCAAGGACGCCACCAAAGTGTGGAAAGACGACCACGACCGCCTGTGCGCCGCCGGTTTCGACGACAAGGCAATCCTGCAGATTACACTGATCGCGTCCTGGTTCAACTACATCAATCGCGTAGCCGACGCCCTCGGTGTGGGACGTGAATAGGTTCCCTGCGAACCATGCCTCCCGTCAAGTGACGGTTCATCAAAGGCCTTGTCCGCTGAATAGTTTAGCTGGTGATCTTTGTTTGCTTCCCGCTTGAGTGGCGCTGCATTGATCTCATCCGAGGTTGGATAGCAGATTAGGTCGCGCAAGAACCTGAATCGGAGGCGAGATCAATGTCCACCCAAACTTACCCGCAAGTAAGACCGAAACCACTGTCGTTTATTCCAGCACCCAGACTGCAGCAAAGTTTCGTAGCCACCGCAGAAAAGAGAACCTTGTTATGGTTAGCGGAGCGCACGCCCCACTGCATCAATTCTGACCATCTCACGCTACTGGGATTCGTGGCGCTATGCCTGGCCGGAGTCTGCTACGAACTGGCAAGATGGAACCGTTACACGCTATTGCTTGGCGTAGTGTTTCTGGCGCTGAACTGGCTTGGAGACAGTCTGGACGGCACTTTGGCCCGGTGCGAAATCGCCAGCGGCCACGTTATGGGTTTTACGTAGATCACATCGTCGACACATTCGCCGCCTTTTTCTTGATGGGAGGGCTTGCACTCTCGGCATGCATTCACCCGGCGATTGCATTCGGGATGCTCATCGCTTTCCTGATGCTCTCGATCGAGGCCTACCTCACCACTTACCAACCGCGAAAGTATTGGGCACGCAAGTGCGTTTGTTGGATGTCGGAGGTGCCCTTGGCATCGCAGGGATGGTCCTGATGCTCATCGTCTCTGCGATTCGGCACACTGGGACGCTCTATCGCGAGGAAAAGATTTCATGAAAGGCGGAATGTCGAGATGCAGCTGCTATCTTTTCTTTGTCGCCCCGGCATTCAGCGCCCGGCAACGTTTGCCTTAGTTGGCGCCATCGGAGTCGTAGTCCAGCTTGGGACTCTCGAAGCGCTGACCGCCCTCGGCTGCCATTATCTGTGGGCAACCGGCCTCGCGGTAGAGGCCGCAGTGCTGCACAATTTCATGTGGCACCAGCGGTTCACTTGGAGAGACCGCGGCGGCTCGCGCTTGGCCGAGACTGGCGTCCGCTTGCTCCGCTTCCACCTTAGCAATGGAGCTATTTCAATCTGCGGCTCCTTGCTACTCATGCGGTGGTTGGTAGGTCAGTTCGGCATGAACCTGGTCGTGGCAAATCTGCTGACCATCGCAGCTTGCTCCGTGGGGAACTTTCTCGCCAGCGACCGATGGGTATTTCTGTCGCCTGTTCATGAGCTGCTGAAGAGTAGTTACAGAGATCCGGCGGCTTGCGAACGGTCCCCCATCAGAAGCAGGGTCCGCTGTGCGAAAGGAGCGTAGATGAGTGCAGCAGTTGCAGCCAGCGCCAAGCCCACTCCGATCTGGGGAGCCAGAAGAAAGGAGATAGCGCCCACAGTTGATCGAGCGGAAAAGTCACGGGGAAAAGCCGATGAAATTTGTTACTTAGTCCAGAGAGTTCGAACACGACGGCCGAGGTCAGGTACAAGCGAATCGGCAGAGCGACGACCGCAGAGACTACCAGCAACGTCATTACCCAGGCCGGATAGCCGAGCGTCCGCTCCAGAAGTTCGTGCACTCGGGTCAACCGGGCCGGGCCGGACATAGAAACTCAAATACATGAGCTGAATCAGAAGGGAGAGCACACGAACATACCAGGATCGAACTGCGGGAACATCCTCGGCGCAGGTCAGCACCGAAACCGTTGAGGGCGTTCTCGAGAACGCTGGCTCCCCCGCGATCTTGACCGGCGCGGCGACTATCGCCGGCGGGAGTCCGGGCGCAGCCTGGTTTTGGACAAATTCAACCGGAGCTAGAAATCGATATCCGCGCCTCGCGAGTGTTTCGATAAACCGCGGGTTCGCCGCCGAATCACTAATGCTTCGCGCAGCTTATTGACCACAGTGTTAAGGCTATGATCAAAGTCGACAAACGTATCAGCCGGCCACAGTTTCTGGCGCAACTCCTCCCGCGTGACCAATTCGCTCGGACGCCCCAGCAACACAAGCAGCACTTGGAAAGGTTGCTCCTGAACCCGCAGGCGAACCCCAGATTTGCGCAGCTCCCCGGATCCCGGGTCCGCCTCGTAAGCACCGCAACGAAAGATCCCATTTTCGTGGTTTTGCAACATCGAAACCATCTTAACTCAGAGAGATTCTTATGCTCCGTTGCGCATTCCTGACCATCGCTGCCATTTTGCTCGCCAGTTCTCCCGGCCAGGCTGTTGATCGGAAACCCGAAACCGATGCCGCCTTCAATCGTTATGTGCAGTTGAGCGAGCAACATATGCAAAATGATCTACAGTCCGGGCCCTTCTTGTGGGTGGACGAGTTGCCGACACAGCAACGTGAAGCGGTGTCCGCACGCCTGAAGCGGGGAGAAGTCGCAACCCAGAGGCTGGAGACGCTTGAACGCGGAGCGTCCATACCAGTTCCCGGCGGCCTTATCCATCATTGGGTGGGCCTCGTTTTTATCCCGGGCGCCAACCTGACACAGACCCGCGCACTCTTGCAGGGTTATGACGAGCATTCGCGAATCTACGCCCCGCGTGTGCTCCGCTCCAAACTGATCCAGCACAACGGCGATGACTTTAAGGTCTTTCTTCGCCTGCGCGAGACGGAGATTGTGACTGTGATTCTGGACACGGAATACGATGTGCACTATGTCCGCCTGGACTCGATACGCGCTTACAGCCGGTCGTACAGCACCCGAGTGGCAGAAGTGGACGGCGCAGGACAGCTGGGCGAGCGCGAAAAACCGATCGGGGACGACAGCGGTTTTCTCTGGCGACTCAATTCCTACTGGCGCTTCTGGGAGCGCGATGGCGGCGTGTACGTCCAACTGGAAGCTATCTCGCTCACCCGCGACATCCCCGACGGGCTTGGCTGGCTCATTCGTCCATTCGTCACCAGCATACCGAGTGAATCGCGTGTGTTCCCGCTGAACCGAACCCGTGAAGCCCTCAACGAATACAAAGATCCGTTGACCCAATGAAATCGGCGGCCACGTCCAGCAAATAGGCGCACAGGCCGGGGAATCGGCCCACCCGTTCCGCCTTTGCCAGCCCTCAATCGCACTCAACGCCACCATTTTTCCCTTGACCCGGGTGCTCCAGGGCGGCTAACATAATAACAACTGCATTAGCTGTTTGATAACAGCAAGGGTTCTCTAAGCTCTTTGACAATTTCGAGATTCCTGCGTAGGCACCCCCACTAGGAAAGAGGCCTACCTCCCTCAAAAATACCGCGCGCTAAATCCTTTAGCAGGTATAGTTTAGAGGGTATCTCTAACTCCCAGCTTGTTTTCATAGACTTGCGAAGCAGGCAAGCTCCGGGATACCCCTCTGTAAGTCCTTTAGAAGGGATATCTTAACGAGGGTATCTCGACGGCAGAACCTTTGTTTTCATAGATCTGGTAATAAAGCGCGTTTTCTTGGTATATATCCTGTACTCACTGGTTAACATGTTGCGAGGCGTAGTTACCTATCGGTAAATATTCGCGACCTGGCACAGCCCTTTTCCCTGATCTTACTCACAAGGCCGGGCCCATCAAGCGCTAACATCGGTTACGTGGAGCGCCGCTCACTCGTTGAATATCTCGACCGATTTCTGCAAAGGGGGCAAGAAACCGCCTACGTGCAGCGCCGCGGATACCGCACCGTGCGCTGGTCGTACCGGCAAGTGGCTGATCTCGCTTTCCAGTTTGCCCGCGAACTGGATGCGCGCGCGAGCACAAAGGGCGATCGCGTCCTGCTGTGGGGTCCAAACTCAGCCGAATGGGTTGCAGCATTCTTAGGATGCGCTTTGCGCGGCGTGGTTGTCGTCCCCATGGACGATGTAGCTACGCCTGATTTCGCGCTCCGCGTACACCAGCAGGTCGGCGCCAGGTTGCTCGTGTGCTCACGGGAGCATGCGCAGCAGTCGATCCCAATCCTCACCTTTGAGGATTTTCCCAATGCACTGGCATCCCGCTCGCCAGCGGCCTATCCCGCCACCGAGGTCAAACCCGAGGACACGCTGGAAATCGTCTTCACTTCCGGCACCACCGCCGAGCCCAAGGGAGTCGTAATTACTCACGCCAACGTTCTCGCTAATGTTGCGCCGCTGGAACTGGAGATCCGGAGATATCTCAAATACGAACGATGGGTACACCCCGTCCGCTTCTTGAATCTGTTGCCGCTCAGTCACGTCTTCGGACAATTTCTTGGCATCTTCCTTCCGCAGCTGATGGGCGCCACCGTGATCTTCCAAGACACATTCAAACCTGCTGACGTGATTGGAACGATCCGTCGCGAGCACGCTTCGGTGTTAGTAGCGGTTCCGCGCGTGCTGCAATCCCTCAAGGAGAACATCGAACGCGATCTCGAAGACGAAGGCAATAGCGAGCAATTCCGGCAACACTTTCGCGTCGCCGAAGGCAAACACTTTCTGCACCGCTGGTGGATCTTTCGCCGCATCCATGGTCAGTTCGGATGGAAATTCTGGGCCTTCATCTCCGGCGGCGCGGCCCTCGACCGCGACACCGAGGAATTCTGGGGACGCCTCGGCTACGCCGCCATTCAAGGCTACGGCCTCACCGAAACCACGTCGCTCATCAGCGTGAACCACCCTTTTCGGCTGGGCAAAGGCTCGATTGGAAAAGTGCTGGCGGGACGCGAAATCAAACTAGCTCCGGACGGAGAAATCCTAGTGCGCGGAGGCGGAGTCGCCGCCGACTACTGGAACGGAAGCGATCTGCATTCCGTCGCCAGCGAGGACGGATGGTATCGCACCGGCGACGTCGGCGAACTTGATGCGGATGGAAACCTTTATTTCAAGGGCCGAAAGAAAGATGTCATCGTCACCCCGGCTGGCATGAACGTCTATCCCGACGATCTTGAAGCCGCCCTCCGCCGTCAGCCGGAAGTGAAGGACGCTGTTGTGATCCCATTGCCGCGTGATGGAAACGCAGAGCCATGCGCCGCCATCATACTTCGAAACAGTGACGCCGATGCGGAACCCATCGTGAAGCGAGCGAACGCATCCCTGGCCGAGTACCAACGAATGAATACGTGGATCGTATGGCCGGAGAAAGACTTTCCGCGCACTTCCACACAGAAGCCACTCCGAAACGCAATTCAGCAGGCCGTGCAAGCTCAGCTGGCGCGAGAATCCCCAGACCAGATGTCTTCGAGTCCTCTCGCGGAATTGATTGCGCGAATCACAAAGCGTTCGCCACCAGAGCTCACTCCCGATGCGAATCTCGAATCCGAGCTGAACCTCAGTTCGCTCGACCGCGTGGAGTTATTGAGCGCGCTCGAAGATCGATACCAGATCGATCTAAGCGAGGCCCGGTTCGCGACCGTGATCACGGTTGGTGAACTGGAGCGCATGCTGCAGGGCAAACTGCCGCCGCGGCTGCCCTACCACTATCCGCGCTGGGTACAGCGCTGGCCGGTCACCTGGGTCCGTCTGGCGGTTCATTACCTGTTGCTGCGACCCGCGGTTTTTCTTTTGGGATCGCCTCACGTTGAGGGTCGCGACAATCTGCGGGGAGTCCGTGGGCCGGTGCTTGTGATTTGCAATCACATCGGGGACGTAGATCCAGGGTTCGTGTTGACCGCTCTTCCCGCTCGTCTCCGGCATAAGCTAGCGATTGCGACCGGAGGCGAGGCACTCGAAATATTGCGTACTCCGCCGGCAACACGAGGCTTTCCCGGCAAAGCCTATGACCGGGTGAAGTGGGCTCTAGGCGTGTCGTTGCTCAATCTGTTTCCTTTGCCGCGCGAAGCGGGATTCCGCGAGAGCTTCGCCTACGCCGGAGAATCCGTAGATCGCGGCTACAGCGTGCTGGTTTTTCCTGAGGGCCGTCATACCACCGATGGCCAAATGCTTCCCTTCCGAGCCGGCATCGGCCTGTTGGCAAACAATCTCCAAATTCCTATCGTGCCCATGCGCATTGATGGACTATTCGACGTGAAGCAGGCAGGAAAAAAATTTACCCGCCCAGGCCAGGTCAAAGTAAAGATCGGAGCGCCCGTTCAATTCGAGCCAGCAAGTGATCCCGAGCGGACCGCGCGCGAATTACAGAAGATTGTGGAAGAGTTGTGAGAACTCACAACCGTCTCATAAATCCGCCTGGCCCATGTTGCTGGTGCCACATGAAACGCGAATTCGACACGCTTCCAATAAACACTTCTCCTGAAGAAGTGTTCAGCACGGCCAGCTTAGTGTTGACGCAAAAACAATTTCACAGATTGGGTGAGATAGTGTAGTTCCACTTGGGCAGGATTTCGTGAGGCCTGATGCGAAGTGCCTGAAGTTGTTCGGGTGTGGGTTCCGTGCCGGTTGGATAGTGGTGACGGTCGAGGTGAGCGTTGACCGACAAGCCGGTTTGAGTTCTGGTGGAGCGAATGAAGCGGAGGATCTTGTGATAGCTGTCGAGCGGTTCGCCGGCCCAGTTCTTGGAGATCTCAGAGAAGAGCCGATGCTCGATGGGGTTCCATTTCGAAGCTCCCGTGGGGTAGTGAGCGACGGTGAGGGTTAGGCCGTGGGAATCAGCCAGTTGGGACTGGAGTTGGGTTTTCCAAGCGCGGCAACGATAACCGTTACTGCCGCCGGTATCGCTCAAGATAAGGAGTTGCCTGGAGCGTGGATAGCGGAGCAATCCCTCTTGGCGCCACCAATGTGCGATGGCGTGAGCGGCGAAGGTGGGAGTGTCATGGGAGACGCCGACCACGACAGAGCCTCGATTGGCGAGCAGATCATAGATGCCATAAGGGATGGCGACGCCAGTGGAATCGGAGCGGAAGTCGTGATCGTTGACCCAGCGGGGAGACAGATCCCAACGCGCACCAGGATTTTTGAAAGGGCCGACCAGTTCACGTTTTTTGGTATCGACGCTAATGATGGGGAGACCGCGGCGTTGAAATCGGTCTCGAAGATCGCCGAGGTAGAGGAACTGATCGTTGCGATCGGGACTGTGGTCGGTGGAGAGTTTCTTGTGATTGACCCGAAGGGAATAGCCCATCTGATGGAGGAGGCGGGCGACGGTGTTGGAGCTAACCAGGACACCGAAGTCAGCTAGCGCCAGGGCAATCTTGGCGGTGGTTCGCCGCGACCACTTCAAGCCGGTGATGGGGTCACCGGCGGTGTCGTATTCGAGCAGGAACTCGATTAGGGTGACGATGTCGGCGTTTTTTTTTCCGCGGGTTGGCGTCCGCCGCCCAAGCGGCGGATGCGTCCCGGCGTCACCTTCTGCTCGAGCAGTTGCTGGCGCCCGCGGGCGACGGTGTGTGGATCCAGGCCGAGGAATTCGGCCAAGATACGGTCGCCGCCGTGCCCCAGCTTGATGGATTCTAGACCGGCGAACAGGCGGCGTTGCTGCTCGTCTAGCAAACTGTAGAACAGCAGAATGGCGGCCTGGAGTTCATGGGGAGAAACCTGGAGAGCGGAGGCGTCGGCCACCAGAGGAACGGAGAGGGCGGTTTGTCGAGTGCGGATCTGATCCCTTGCCTGCCGGCTATCGGGGGAAGTGTACAGGAAGCGTCCAGCCACTTCTGCGCGGCGTAAACGTCCCTCGCGGAGCAGATCGTGGAGAGGATCTTGCACCTCAGCATGGAGTGCGTCAGCGAGTTCGTCGGCGAAGCAGCCGCGCGGGGACTGATGGACGAAGGATTCGATGGTAGCGACGAGCGTGCCGTGACGGGAGAACCAGACCGCATCGCGGGACCACAGGCCGGCCTCGTCGAAGCGGACGGTTTCACGGAGGGCATAGTAGCGCCCGCGGTGCGTGTAACTAGAAAGGTAGTCGAGGGCCTTGAGTTTGCGAAAGACGGTGAGGCTCGCGGTGGTGCCGAGAGCGTTTTTGAGTTCGGGCAAGGTGGCGATCTTGTGGCGAAGCAAGTGCTTGCGGAGGGCTTGGGGATCGAAGGTAAGCGGTCTCATAATGTTATAGTTCCGACTGATTGCATCTTCAATCGGAACTATAACACAACTGACTAATGTGCGGGGGCGTCAGCTACATAAGTGGAACAAATAATGATCACAGTGCTTGCAAGCAATCAGATCATCGAGAGTAGCGGCCCGCGAAGCCCTGGATAATGATCGCTATCCGACTCTCAGTGAGCAGTTGTTGCTGCGTCGGCCCTTAGCGAAGGCATTCCTTGACAGCATGGGATTGGAACATCCCTTAGAGAAGTTTTCTCTAACAAATAAAGATCACGGCATTGCAATGCAGTCCTACTACGGAGGACGGGCCTAGTGCCGCATCAAAGGGATAAAAGTTCCCATCATGTTCGTAGACTTTACTTCGCAATATGCAACCTGCAATTCGCTCTTGGGGACATGGGACTACATGATCACACGTGTGGTGAAGGTCCATGACGACACGGAGGAAGTGCGCAAATTTCTGAATTCTGTGACGCTTCAAAAGATGTTTAATCGCGCGAGCTGGCCAGACCTGAATTTCTTCGCACTCGTAGAGCCTCACGGCGACATGCTCCCTGTTCGAGCTGTCTACAACGACGTGGAAAGAGAGAGCACAAATATTGGAATTAACCCCCTGACTTCCAAGGTCCCGATCTGGTACTTCGGACCGGACTTAGCCGCGTCGAAGATACAAACAGGTCGATCTCCAAAGATCGTGAAAGCCGTCAGGATTACGCCGGTGGGAGTGCAGGAAGGACTCAAGCCCATCACTCTTGGAAATAAGAAGATCGTTCCAGAGGAAGATAACTTCTACAACATCGTGGTCGAAGCGAAGGAGCGATCGTCAGGCCCAATCAAGCAGTTTTATAAATGCCTGGCAAGTGCAGGTTGCTATGGATTGGCGGTTGAAGTCAACGGAAAGAAGCAGGCTAAGAAAAACAGAAAAGAGGTCCGCGTGTTTTCGGGTGAGATGGAATTCGACCTTGAGCCCAAACCCGAAAGAGTTGAGAATCCGGGACCGTGGTTCTGTCCTTTCGCAATCTTCGTTTTATTGACCACGACGCCGCGCGTCCGTACAACTTCGCGATTAGTCCGGTTCTGTCCCTCTCAAGCACGGCTTTGCTAGCTCCGTTCTGCGATAAACCTTCTCGTTGGGACGGTCTCACTTATGTATGTGTAAACACTGGAGAAAAAGGAAAGCTGAACAATTGGGTCCTTTATGTTGATGGAAAAATTGCTCCTCTCGTACGGGAGACGATGGGGGACGTTTATCGATAAGTACAGCCAGCGTCCTGAATTTAAATCACTCGGACCTGACGGTTCGCTCTGCACAAAGAATACTCTGGGCCTCTTGCGTCGCAGGCCCGTAATTGCAAAGGCCGTCTTTCAATTGATTGGCAAGGAAGTAGACAGCAGCACGTCGGAAGACGCGTACATGATGGAAGTCGAAAAGCTCGTAAGGCATCCGAACGGAGCACCTGTATCGTTTCCCAAAGCTCTTGCTCGGCTTTCTGATCGCGAGATTGCGCGGGACCGAGCTTGATGCTCAAACCGTTTCTCGTGTGCGGAATAGGAGAACGGTCAGACCTGAATCGTGGGTTAAATTAATGAGGTTTGCGAAAACGTTGAAACAAGTTTGACTACGCTAGGGAATACGGTCGATGAGTAATGGCGATGTTACCTTAGCGACAAAGAGTTTCCTGAGCCATGCAGCATCCGACGTGGCTCGCCAAGTCAAGGGCAGCACTTAAGAGTGATCCAAAACGACAGAGCTTCTATAAACCTAGCTCCGGCCTTAGTTCCGCAGCCAATATTTCGATAGCGCCCAACCATTCAGGATGTTCGGATAAGTCCTTAAGCACCGCATCTTGTGCATTTTTCCATGAAGTTTCTGCGTTTACAGAGACCTTAGCACTGGTATTAAGTGCTCGGCACAGTGCTACGAATCGTTCTTTGTCATTTTGATCCCCGCCAGTGGTATCCATTCCATGCCCCCACGAACCGACATCCATTGAAGCCATTAGCTTACGTGAAACAACTCCGCCAGCTGCGAGAGCGCGTGCGATTCTCGCAAGTAATTCTTCGAACTCATTCTGAGTTGATACCCGAGGCAGAGAATCGAGGATTTGAACTGACGCTAAACTTCCAAAATAGTTATCCATCACGGGATCGTATTGGAGTCGCGCAGGCGTTGCCTTGTGACTCCGCATACCGACCATCCTGAAGTAGAAAAGATGCGCGGCCTCATGGCAGGAAAGCGCGTGTGCGAACTGCGGCGCGGTTAACTGCCGATGCATATCCTGGTAAGCGGACTGGAACTTGCCCGAACGTTTTTGTTCGTCAGCGATCCCGTACGTGTTGATCGTTGCCGTGCGGGGTTTTATCCGGCTGCCGGACTTGCCTTTTATTGTTCGCTGTCCCATGGATCATCCCTTACCGGGGATCATGCATTTCCGAGATAGGAAATGAAGTTCTGCACAACAATCTGTAAGAGTGCGCATTCTACGCGGCTTTCTGGAAAGCGATGAATTCGGTCTTAGTGGCAGCCCAGCGCTGCACGCGTGGGTGCGCAAAGAGCAGTGGAGTGGAACTGCGTATAGCGCAAACCCGCATTGGCGATGCGATCCAGCGCCGGTGTCGGGTTGACACCACCAAAGGTGCCCGTGACGCCATAACCTTGGTCATCGGTCATGATGAGCAACACGTTGGGCGCGCCTTTGGGCGGCACAATGCGCGGCGGCCACCAGGGCTTAGAATCCAAGGCGCTTTGCTTGATCACTCCGCCAAATTGCGGAGGCGGGGGCGGAAGTTGTTTCCCGTTGATGGTGGTCGTAGCGCTGGGCGAACCCAACTCGCCAGTGACCTGCTGCGCCACGACAGGTGTGACAGCCAGCGCGGCAGCGACTAGAAATGCCGCGGCTTCAGCAACGACACCTATCTCCCTCGGTTCCATTTTCATGCTCTTTCTCCTTATGCTTGGACTCTCCGCCACCATTGGTTCGGGCGTTGTTCATCGAGAACGCTTCAAGAAATGAGCCCCACCGTGGAGGACTGGGATCTACAGAACGTGTCGGGTGCTAGGAACTGGTAGAAGGTGTAGTGGGACACCGGAAACATTGATAGGCAGAGGTCAAATAATTTAACGCCTACGACCCTGTGTTTACTAGGGTGCGAAGCATGTCATGTGCGTTCTAACCAATGTTCATGGTGGTTCGGAGGAGTTAGACGAATCGGAGTGCTGGCACTTGTCGACGTCGATCTTCGACAATCTGACCCAGGCGATGGCGTAGCTTTCACCTCGCTCAAAATGCCGAACTCGCACCAATTCCTAAATGGAACGGAAGACCACGGCGCGTGTGCCCTAACTCTAATGTTCTCTATATTTGCCTGTAACTCTTGTAAACTCAAAGCTTTACCATGTAGTCGCAAGATTGATCCATTGTTTTCTAATTTTGCAGCCGACGGGGGGGTACCCAGTCCTAAACAGTAAACTCCATCCCAAAACGGGAATACTCAGACGCCGGAGGAGACACCGAGTCAAACGAATCTGCATTATCGCCGTCGCTGCTCGACGATGATCAAATAGCGCACAAGACGTAGCTTGGTTATAATCTGTGCCCATGAAACACAAACGATTCTTGGTTGCAGCAGTAACGTCGACGATCATTTTCTGGTCCTTGTCCAGCACGGCCAAAACTGTGGTCGAGATGAAAGATGCCCAGGGCAAGAGCGTGGGCACGGTCACGATAGTGGAGAGCGGAACCGGCGAGAAAGGCACCGGGGTAGGGCTTGACCTTAATCTGCATGACCTGCCGCCGGGCAGACACGCCATTCACTTCCATCAGAACACCAAGTGCGATGGTCCGGACTTCAAGTCCGCGGGCCCACACTTCAATCCCGACGGAAAAAAGCACGGCCTTCAGAATCCCGAAGGGCACCACGCCGGCGACATGATGAACTTCAGCGTCAACGAACAGGGCGCCGCCAAGCTCAAGCTGACTGACGATGACGTGGTCCTTGGAGATGGTACCAACAACCACTCGTTGTTCAGCAATGGCGGAACTGCGCTGGTCATCCATGCCGACGCGGATGACATGAAGACCGATCCTGCGGGAAACTCCGGCGCTCGCATTGCCTGCGGCACGGTCACCAAGTAATTGCAGCTACTGACTGGCTGCGGCCTGAGGAGTCTTCGCCGGCGCGATATTAACTGGCGCGATATTAACTTGGACCGCAGAGGCGTTGCCTTGCTTGCCAGTATCGACGGACACTATCCTGAGGCTCCCGTTTGAATCCAGCGACCGAAGCGTTTGGGTCTGCCGAGTCGTGCCGTCGAGGCCAGGCCGCACAATGTCGATAGCTTCCCGCGTAACCTGCAGGCTATCGCTGGGTTGCGCAGGGCTCCGCTGCTCTACTTGCTTCGTAGTAGATTGCGTACCGTCTTCGCCCTTCCGAAGAACTGTCGTCACCCGCTGATTCAGGCGCAGGCTGCCATCGACCGGAGTTCCCGGAAGGTTGTTTGAATAGGTTTCCACCGTGCCGCGTTTCTCGCCTGCGGCATTTTCCGATTCCTTGCTCACCGTCCGCTCGACTACCGCCAGAGTTCCGTCAGCTCCCGGGCGAAGCACGCGCTCTTCTTTGGTGCGATCTTTGCCGTCACCCTTGATCGTACCCTCCCTGAGTTCACCGGTCTGCCAGCCGCCATTCAAGTCAGGCAACAGAGTAGACTTGCGAAACTCGACCGTATGGTCGCCCGTCTTAGTGTCGCGCTCCGTGGTCTGCATGGACGCAGCCAGACCGCCATTCGTCGAGGCGGTGAAAACCGTGCTCTTGGTCTCCTGCACGTTGGAATTGATCTGCCTGGTGTCTTTAACTTCGCGCTGCACCACCTGCAAGCCGCCGTTGGCATCGGGATTCGACGTGGTGCGCACGACCTTCACCTCGCCTCCCGGCAAGGTTCGCTTCTCCTCTTCTGTCACCTGAACCAACGTTTTCCGGCCTTCGGAATCTCTGCCGAATGCGCGTTCGACCGTTCGGACTGTGTTGGCATCGACCTTGACAGTCTCCTTTTGCAGATCCAGATAAGGCGCATAGCGGCCGTACATTCCCATCGTCTCGATACTTTGATTGTCAACAGTGCGGCTGCCGGACGCGGTATGAGTTTCAGATGTCCTGCTAGGATTGAGACTGCTGGGCAGTTGCTCCCGGGTCGAGGCCGTCCAATTCGAATCGCTGGTGGAAGTGTCCGATCCGTTCTGAGTTTGCGCGCGTGCACATTGCGGCGCCAGCCAAACCATCAGCAGAATGGTCGGCAGGCAACTCAGAAACGCGAGCTGATGACGGGATTTCATGATTCCTCTTGGTCTCAGGCAAGGTAGCTTACCCAACCCAGACCAAACCTCAGAGTTTAAGTCTAAGAATAAACCTATTTGTGAAACCAGTCCCGTCCGGCGATGTAAGATAATCGATCAGGTCCGGAGTTCCGGAGAGGTGGCCGAGTGGTTGATGGCACCGGTCTTGAAAACCGGCATACCCGAAAGGGTATCGGGGGTTCGAATCCCTCCCTCTCCGCCATTACTTTAGTTATCTAGTACTTGCAAGCTGGTGATACCTATACTTGATACGGTTTTCAAGGAAGGGGTCACCGGATGCACCGCGAAGTCAATCTCACCAAAAGAGTCCAAACCAGTGCAGGAATGCGCTACTGCCCCGTCGTGTTGTCCGCCAATGGCCGTGTCAAGCCTGACGCTGTTCTGGTCAACGGCAAGCCCGAGCGCCACCCTGAAGGGGCCTACTACATCGAATGGCACGACAACGGCAAGCGCATCCGCCTGTCGGTGGGGAAGGACGCAGCCGACGCCAGTTCGATGCGCCTGCGGAAAGAGACCGAGCTAAACAACGGGGATGCCACGGTGCCGGAGGTCGCTGCGAACGGCCACAGATCGGTTGCGGCATCGGTCGCTGACTACCTCGAAGAAACCGAACTCACGAAGAAGCCGAAGACGCTGGCGGCCTACACGACGGCTTTGAGCTACTTCCGAGAATCCTGCCACAAGCTGAATCTCGAAGACATTGACCGGATGGACTTGCTGAAGTTCTGCGCGTTCCTGCGGGATGAAAAGGGGCAGGCACCGCGCAGCGTGTACAACAAGTTCGAGAATCTGATGGCTTTCCTGAAGGCGAACGGGATTCGAGGGCTGGTCGGAAAGAACGACTGGCCTCGCTATACCGAAGAAGAACCCGAGATGTACGAGAAGGAAGAACTGAGCAAGTTGTTCGCAGCGTGTGATGCGGAGGAACGGTTGTGGTACGAGTTTTTCCTGATGACGGGGATGCGGGAGCAAGAGGTTATGTACACGTACTGGTCGGACGTGAACTTCGCTGCATCGACTGTCCGGGTCACTCACAAGCCCGACCGGGGATGGACGCCAAAGGCGTACAAGGAGCGCGAGATTCCCATCCCGGCGAAGCTCGCAAAGAGGCTGAACGCGTGGAAGGCGAAGGCACACAAAACTTGCAGCCTTGTGTTCCCCACCGCCGGATGCAACCCGAAGCTGAATTTTCTGGACGATCTCAAGGCCGTTGCCGAGCGTGCGAAGCTCGACCCGGAGAACTTCTGGCTGCACAAATTCCGCGCCACATTCGCAACCCGGTGCCTATGGGCTGGCGTTGATCTGCGCACCGTGCAGCAGTGGCTCGGTCATTCCGACATGGAGAGCACGATGCGCTACCTGAAGCCGTCACGCAGTCAACAGACCCGCGAGAAGGTGAACCAGATTTTCGCTGTGTAGGGGTCAATGAGCCCCGTAATCGCCTGGTTACAACGGTCATCGGAAAAACGCCCGGACAGGGCTGAGTACCGTTCGGGCTACTTGCCAGCTTCGCGTACTCGGCCTTGGCTTGCTTCAGGATGGGGATGTCGGGACGATTTCGGAAACAAACCACGGACAACGGGCCGATAACGGTGCAGGAGTTGAAGAACTCAACGGAAATTGGGCGCAAATTGTGCGCTCGACCTATTAGGGAGCGTATGTAACAACTGTCCTACAGCCACGCCGCAGGGTTCCACTTCTATCTTCACACAGATCGCTAACTCGAACCGCATTGTCAGCTTCGTCTTTGTCTACTGTCAAATAGAATGCCAATCCCCCGATTGGCCCACCCGGCACTGTGCAATTTTCGGGAATATTGACTGACGCGGAGAATATCAGTTTCGTCGGGTCGGTTGGGTTAGCTGGGTCAGTTGGTCTCAGCAACTTAGTTGCATCCATTGGGCTAACCGAGTCGCCGCACGGTTGCCACACGCCTCCCGGGACAAGTTCTGCTCCGTACGTGTAATAGTGTGCAGGGCTCTTGCCGACAGGAAGCACGATTATCCCATTCGCATGAGCGTTCGCGGCTGATTGAAAAGATTGCTGAGTCTTGCAAACGGCGTCCGTTGTTGTGTATTCCACAACCAGTCTTACCCATGTCGCATCGTACCAGCCATAGGGCGCGTAGGGCAGAACCATCGCTGACCAATTTTGTGTACCCGTGGGTGGAGTATCAGACCCCGTGCCAACAGGTGGGAAATACGCGCTTGTGCCTTGACACACACCTTGGTTGGCACAGAGGACCCAAGAGGGATTTTGTCCTGGAATGAGTGGACGCGCATAGTAGCTCACCTTCACCAGCTTGGCATTCGGCGGGATTTCTGATGTAAGCCATGCCGCGTTGTCTGGGTTCTGCAGCAGGTTTTGCGAAATCGAGAAACAAGTGTTGCTTGTTTGGGCGATAAGAAACGGAGAAACAGCGGCAAACAAAACGAACAGGAGGCAACGTGATCGAGTCATCGGATTCCTCTCCACCGCCACACGACTGGCTTTATAGCATTACTCCGATGTTCGGTCAAATAGACTTTGGAAAAACTTACAGTCTCGAAGAGTTTTAGCGCAGGTTACCGAAACTCGATTGAGAACAAATCGCATGCGAGTACCCGAGTCAGTTGTAGCAAAATCCCGATTACACTCAGAACCGGAGTTCTACTGCTTCC
Organism: uncultured Acidobacteriota bacterium; assembly: GCA_963838905.1. Classification (GTDB taxonomy): domain Bacteria; phylum Acidobacteriota; class Terriglobia; order Terriglobales; family Acidobacteriaceae; genus JABDBE01. The sequence goes on along the minus strand of CAWITE010000004.1, from coordinate 62,265 downwards.
TGAGCCAATCTGCGGTTGTCTTCGGGTCAAACCGCACGCACGTGCCGATGCGGAACGAAAGTATGCGCCCCGCATTCTGACAGGTTCCGTGCGGTTCAGTGTGTCTTGAAATCGTTGTAAGGGGTCGAAAGGACAATAGCGCAATAGATTTCCAGCAACGCCTGACGGTTCTGATCGGGTTCCTCCACGTAACGGTAGTCCATCATCCGAATCCGTTGCTTGGCGGCTTTGAACGCCGCTGCGAAAGCTGGGTCCTCCATAAGACCTTTTCGACTCTCCTTGCCTGCCACATACGCTGCTTTAGTCTTACCCGTCGCCTCACGCGCAAGTTGAAACGCGAACGCAGCGCCCCTGTGTGTCGCGCCGGGAAGACAATGACGACCGTGACGTTTTCTCAGCACGTTTGAACGCCCGACATACATGTGTCGCCCATTTTCGGTGAATAAGTAGACGCCTGACGTTGGCATATCACGTGGCAGACTACCAGCGTGGAGTGGAGTCATCGAGCATAGGCTCTTCAGCTTCGGAGCCAGCGTCTCAACCAAAGTTGCAAACTTCGGGTCCATTCCGGCTTCTCCTTTTTGAGCCGCTCGAAATTATATCGCCCCTGCGCCGCGTTTACTGTGCCCTGAGCCACTTCGCAACGACGATAGGATCAAAACGGACGCATGTGCCGATGCGGAACGAAGGAATGCGCCCTGCCTTCGCTTGTTTGAAAATCGTTACGTGCGAGACAGCCAAGAGTTTTGCAAGTTCGTCGGCTGTCAGGGCACATCCCAGGCTTTCAATTTTGTCTGCCAATGACTGCCCCTGCGGTGGCAACGGTTGGGGCTGGGGCAGTTCAGCCTTTCCCGTGGTTCTGTCTAAGCGCATTTCTTTGTTCCTCCGTAAAAATGCGCTGTGCGCCCAGTGGGGGACCGGGGACACAGCGACTCCCAAGGTTCAATGCCTTGAGTTTTCTATGTTTGTAAAGTTGTTTTATTCGTCGTCGCTCAAGCCAGGGTCTTGCGCGCGCCACTGAGGAAATGGTCCTGTCTGTCCTAGATTGTTGATTCCTTGGAGGTCTGCGACCGTACAGTATTCGTACGACTTGATGCCACACATTGGCTGATAACCCGCGGGTGCGCCTGAGCGGAAGTTGGCGACCGGCGCAGGGGCCATGATTCCCGCCGCTCGCGCAATCGCGATCAGTTCCGCCCGTTCTGGATTATCCGTCGAATCGTACGAGAACAACACCGTCTGATAAGTTTGTTGAAGCAGCGCTGCTGGTGATTCGGGGTTGCTCAGTATCGCTTTGAAGTTCAAAAATGTTTCCTGCTGCATGTTTCCTTTCTAGAGATACGACGGGAGGTTGCCCGTGATCATCCGCGTCCGCATGTTTCTCTTTGCACCGTACTCGTAGTCCACATTACGTGCGGGCAACGGGTGCGGCTGCAGTCTGCAATATTCCGTCATGCGTCGATTTATTTCGAACACTTCATTCTCAACGCCCATGTACTTCGCCCGAGCTTCCAGGAACTCCTTACGTTCGGGAGACAGATCGTTCTTCTCCCGCTGGTGCTGAATACAGCCAAATGCGTGTAGACCACTTGCTATCTCTGCAACTTGTTTCTCTCGTGGCATGGCCGAGATCTCGACTTCCCAGGCGCACCAAGATTTGGCTTTATCTTCCGCCCACCACGTGCGCCACAACCAGGGACTCTTTGGAATCTCATGATCGAAGAACTCAGCCGGTCGCCATCCTTCAATCTGGCGTACCAAGTTCGACAGGTAATTGAATGCCTGGGCGACTAATGACTTGTCTGTGTAAACCTGCAGAGCGTCTTCTTTACGCTTAACAGTGATCTCCCTCTGACTCAGGGCGAGGCGTTCATCGCGTACTTCGTCGTGAACTTTACGGACTTCTGCGTTTACTGTGGCCGACCACTCAGCCTTCATGGTTTCTATTTCCGTGGTCAGAGTCTTGTTGGCCGCGACTGCTGCATCAAAATCTGCCGTATTTCCTGCAGACTTTTTCAGTTCGTCGATCTCTGCTAGCGCCTGATCTAGACGCTCCTGAGTGCGATCATTAAATAACTTTTGTGCGGCACGGCGAGCGGCCTCATCATCTCGTGTTTTGCCCTTGTTCTCGAGATCAATCAGTAAACCCTCTTCAAAGGCGTCTCGCAGTTCTTCAGCACGCTTCTCACGTTTTCTCTCTCTCTTCAAATCATTGCTGTCTGTCATCTCTCCTCAAAATTAAAGACTCCCGGAGTCACAAAGAAGCAGACGATCCGCACCGTCTACAAAAAATTCTCCGGGAGTCGATCTCTATTTCTCCTTCACCCACCATCCATCGCGAAGCCCGTTCTTCTTAGCGTGCTCCAAATTTTCCGTACGGGTCATCCACTCGAGATTCAGTACGCAGTTGTTCTGCTTCTGCGTCCCGATTACATGGTTGACCTCAGGCTTATTCAGCGGATTCGGAATGAACGCTTTCGCCACTAACCGGTGAGCCAGCATCGTCTTTGCGGTGCCTCTGCTCCCTCCACCGAGAAACGTCATGCAGTAGCCTCCGCTATGCGCCTGATGCCCGCGTCCTCGTTTAGTCACTGACTGCTTCAGGATCACGCCGCCGATGCGGTTGCGCACTCGCCCGAAATTACTGACCTCGTAGTTCTCGTAACCTGGGATCGGCTTCCAGACTTCCCAGAGACGGAATCCGCGGAACGGCAGCACGGTGTGAGTCACCGTGCTCATGTGTTTATCCCTGCCCAATAGGCTTTCATGACGGTACTCATTCGTACCTTGCCTACTTCTTTACGAACGCACCCGCAACTGACCGTGTTCTTGTTGCCGGTCGCGGCAGTCTGCGTCAAGTTGTCGGCGCGCACGACCCAGAGTTGGCCACACTCGCACCAGCACAACATCAGTTTCCTACCTGCTTTGTCCTTGCCCCAAGTGCCGAGCACAAAGAGCTTGCCGAATTTCTGGAACTTCATGCTGCACCCACCCGCTGCTTCGCTTTGGCCATCTGCTTTAGGACATGAGACATTGAATCCAACAATGTTTTCGTGTCAGCGACCTCACATTCTCCCGCATGGAAGCGTCGAAGGATGCTAGAGACTTCGTAGTCCACGGTCCCGGCACAAGTTTCTTTGCTTATGCTCATCGGGAACAGAAATTCGCATCTATTGCTCTTTGGATCACAGACTACCTCCATCGGCAGGCCGAGGTAATGGAGCAGGGCTGCTACAGTCTGCAAACTCGTTCGGTATTTCGGATCACTCACGCTGCACCTGCCAGCAACTCCTGACGCTTCACGCGCGGTAGACACCTGAACTGATGCCATGTCAGTTCGGTCTTTCCCTCAAGCGACAGAAACTCGAGGTACATCTTATCGATCTCTGCAGCAGCGGGTTGCGCCAGTGCTGGAGCAAGCACTTTTTCGAGGTGTGCTATGCGTGCTTCAAGTTCATCGACGCGAGCATCGCGGACAACTGCAGGTTCGAACTTCTCTACGTATTGTACGGACTGCACGGCCTGGACGGGCACCACGGGTTGCTCCACACGACGTGACGGTTGAACGACGGGTGCCGGATCTGCATCCAGCACTCCCATCCTTCGTAACTTTTCGTTGTACAAATCCATGATCTGGTCGCTCATGCTGGGAATATTCTCCAGTCACGGTTTCGCAAATCGTAGAACTTTACGCATTCTTCTTTCTGCGCGGCAGTCTGCTGCAGCCATCCTGCAAATCCGCCATCAAATGGCATCTTGTGGCCGCTTTGTTCGCATGCTCGATGAAACCTGTGAAACATCTTCTGTTCGTCGGCCAGCTTGGCAGCACGTTCCGCGCTCTCTTTGGCCGAGAGGTACTGTTTACGGTCCATCTGCTTCGGGGCCGTTGCGAGGATAGCTTCCGCTTGCTCGCGGAATCCGACTTCGTGAAGGAGCCTACGCTTATACTCATCTGCTGGCATCTTGTTCAGCACGTCCAGCGTCAGTACTTCTTTCGCGGCCTTCTTCGGAGCAGCTTGACGATGACTTCCGAAGTTGGCGCACTGAATCGCGCGGCCTTTCGTTACTGAATACCACTGGTTCACGTCCATCTGTTGCCTATTTCCGCACAGAGTACATTCCACGCTCAACCGCGGCGCGGTGAACGTGCCGGTTACTTCTTTCGCTTGCCACGTACCATACTGCTTTCCATTCTCTCCGCGCAGGACGGACATTGTGATCGATGAACTCATGGCTAGTTGACCCTCCCTGGTCGTAGCTGATCCGTATTTGTCAAGAGTGCGCCATCCTTTGAATATCCGGCGCGGACAAGTTCTTTGAACTCGTCACCGAGACAGCCATCGATCATGGCCTGGGTGTACTTCTTACCCTTGTGTTCGAATACAACCTTTGTCATGTGTTCGCGCTTTAGTTCGGCCTTTGACTTCGGCGCAGGCTGCGGAACAACTGGCTCCTCCTTAGGTGCGGCCTTGTGGGAGATACGTCCGACGGTTTTAGCGAGCAGGAAAGCTGCGCTCCAGCATCGTGCGTCCGTCGGTGACAGGGCTTTGCCTATCCCGCCTGCATCGGTCAACGTTCTCAGGAGAGCAGTTTGCTCATCTGACGTAAACTCCCGTTTGACGTCTACGCAGAATTTTTGGTACGCCTTCTTAATCTCTCCTCTGTCGGCTGGCGTGAATGACCCGCCACTTCCTGCCGTGCTGAATATCGGAAGATTCTTGAACTCTGGAGCGAACAGGAAGAACTTGATCAGATCGTTCGTAAGTCCCGCACTGTTATCGAGGCGCTTCTTAAGTTTGTCGCGCATCTCCATGGCGAGTGCCTGGGCTTGCTCTTCGAACTCCTTGATGGTCGCTTTCAGATTTCTGTCCACTTCTTCTTTGGCGGCTCTGGCCGGGGCAATGTCTCGCACGTTAGGCGTCGAATCCCACGGGCGATTTTCGATACGCGCTCGGAAATCCGAGTCGCTATTTATCAGGGCCTTAAAATCGTTCCCTGATAGTTTGTCCGCAAATTTCTGGAATAAACGTTCGTCTTTGAACGCTCTCCAATCGGTAGTTACTGTACTCATCTATTCCTCATTTCTGTTCTAGTGCTGCTGTGAATCTACTGCGGGTTGGGTCACTTCAAGCGAATACGTTCCGCCAGTGACTGTTGCGGTTGCGGCTCTGATTTTTCCAGGCCAAATTCTTTTTCGGTTTCTCTTTCCACGACTGCCATCTCCTTCAGCAAACTTTTCTTCTCTGCCTCGCTGGCAACTTTCCAACGTGCTGAAAATTTTCGCAATCGGTACGAGAGTTCTAACTCGAACTTCTGCTTCTTTGGATCAGGATCTCTCCATGGATCGCAATTCTGCGCGGCCATATCTTCGAACGTACTCAATTTTGACCTTTCAAGCGCGGCGGCCACCGTGCGCAAAGAAACACCTAAAAGCACGATGGCCTAATCTCCCATGGCAGGGAATGCCGCACATTTATTGGGCCATGGAGATGACACATGGCCCGTTGGGCGCGTGAAAGAAAGGGAACACGCTGCCCAATATGAATTGACGCGAGCCGAGGAGGCAAAGCGGAGAAGTTGTCTCCGACTTGGTCGTTAGACCCTCGCGTCAAACTGTGGAGCGTGCTGGACCGGCACGCCCCTATGCGCCCGGAGAAGAAAGATAAACCGGACGCAAGCTAATCCCAAAAATATTTCTTCATCTCATTCTTGCGGAACTCTGCGCCTATCTGCTGAATCAGGTTCGCTTGGATACCTGCAAGGTCAGCAGAGTCCTGTGAGTGGCCATACTTCAACAACTTTTCCCAGGCTTCGTAGTTGACATCAGGCTCCAAAAACTTCTTCGACAGTTTCCACACGTCAACGAGAAACTCTGAAATTTTCGCTGTACGTTTCGAGGGGCGGGCATCGGGATCTCCATTGGCGCATGCGCAGATCGGATAAAACTCACTGAGGTACAGAGCGTATTCGAGGACTTGCCAAAAGTAGGCCGTGTTCTTCGCAAAACGCTCGTCGTCTTCAGTACGCTTGGGCCTTGGTGCGCGTTTGGGTTTCTTAATTTCTTCTATGTTCGTTACGCGCAAGACTTCTAGCGCAGTCGCTGGACATGCAGTCACATTCACCGTTCCCTTCCTTCTAAAGTTTCTTCAGGGTCACGACCAATTTGGCCGCTCTCTCTAATCTGTTCTTCGCAACATCCCACGAGACGTTCAGTTCTCGCGCAATGTCCGTCGTGTTCATTCCGCCCTGATACAACTCGACGAATGGAAAGCACGGCTTAAGCTGGCGATAAAGCTTGCTGCGCTTCATGGCACGCTGTTTGTCGTCGAGTCTGCCATCTTGATTCCAGATGGACGGACCACCACTATTCGCATTTCCCAATTGATTCCTGGCTGTGACCGCTGAGTCGCGGCAGAGGCGTCTGATCGCGCCTGGGGTGGGCTATTCTTTTACTTCGTTGCTGATGCTGCTGCTTTGGAATGCACAGGGAATTTTTCATCGAGGACGCGGCGCAAGATTTCTGCTGTGCTCACGCCCAGGGCTTTTGCCTGCGCTTCTAATTCCTTGCGCTGCCGTTTGGTTATATGGGCTTGCAGGACTGTCTTTTGCATATCTACTCCTTATCTGATCCTCATACTATAATTGTATCATACTATATGGTTACCTCCGGGCATAAATCGCTCTAAACTACTGACCGCACGGCAAATACAATATAAAATACCGCGCGGTTTAGTGGTTACCCTCGTCCAGAGCTGCGAAGCAGCACGTGCGCACTCCCCGGCAATCATCCTGCTCAGTGCAGGATCATGCTAACGTGCGTGCCGTGATCCTCGCGATTTGAACTTAACCACTAGATCACTCAATTCCTTGATGCGCGTGACCAGCAGATCGTGAATCTTTGCGCGACCTTTTTCGCCTAGCTTCTTGTTGCCAGCCAGTGCCTTCAAGTCGAACCGGAGCGCGCCATAATCATCCAGGCGTTTCATGACCTGATGAATGGAGACTTCTCGTATTTCTACGGAGGCCGACTTCGGAATAACATCTCCAGTGAATACTTGCTTGATAACGGCCTTCAGGTCCGCGTTCTTTTCCTTGCGCTGCCGCTCAATCTCCGCGTTCCGCAGGGCCACGCGAGCGTTGATTGCCTCCATTGCCTTCTTGCGTTCCTTCTCAGTCGCCTCCTCTTTACGTGCGCGCTCGTCACGGTCGGCCTTCAACTTCTTCTCGAGTTCGATGTCCTCAGCCTTCTTAGCCTCCGCGATTTCGTGCGCCTTCTTGATCAGGACCGCGTTCGCTTGTTCCCGCGCTGCCTCGATACGTGCGAGACGTTCCTTCAACTGCTCGCCTTCGCGCTCTGCCTTCGCAGCGTTCAGCTTTTCGTTCTGCTGAACCTTTTCGTAACGATCTTGTGCATCGCGGACACATTTACCAAGTTTCTCGACAGTCAGGTCTTTGATGCCGCGTAGAACGCCCATCGTCAGGTAGCCAAGTTCGATGAGATGCAAAGCACCGAGAGCGTACGCAACCTTGTCCTGGTAGCTGCCGTTTGGTTTTGTCAAAACAAGGAACGTAGCGATGGAATCAATGGTATATGGATGTGTCCCGGTTGACCGGGACAGACCAGGTGCGTAGCTAGGCGCATAGCGAATGTACTCCTGCTTGGTTTTAGGATGCGGTGCAGGCAACTTGATCTCCCCTGCGCCGTACGCGGACACGGTTTGCTTTACGTTTTCGATTAGCGTCAGCACTGTGCTTGCGTATGCCTCATTGTTGTCGGCGGCCATCATCTGCAACATGACTTCGTTCGTCAGTGGCCGCACGATGAGATCGACCTCGTGAGTCGAAGGATACAACTGGCGCAGTGCTTCGACGCGGTTGTGCCCGTACGCAATCTCAACCTTGTCTCCTGCCTCTCGTACTACGACGTTATCCCAGAAGCCTGTCGTGTTGATTGACTTCTTCAGTTCGTCTACCTTGTGCTGCAGGACCGGGAAGTCCTCAAGGTTTCGGAACGGATTCGGCAAAATGTTTTTCAGTTGCACTCTCATCGTTGGTCTCCTTTCATCTTTGCTGAGCGTTCATTACGGAGAACTCCTGTGACGTAGCGGTACACGATCTCTGATTGAGGCTTCTGTCCACGGAATTTTCCCGCTGTGCGAATGATCGCGTGTTCAAGTTCATCTTGGCTGTAGTTCCCCAACCACCAGGTGATCATCTCTGCATCAGACATCATCGGGCAGTCTGGCAACATCAGAGCCCAGAAGTTTTTCGTAGGTTCAAGTTTGTCCAGGACGCTCATTATCATTAGTTGTCTCCCTTCGGCGCATGCTTCGCGAGATAGATCGTTCCCTTCACCCGGGTGACGAACTGCAGTTTCATCAGAAGTTCGATCACGGCGTACAGTGACGATGGTTCCGAACCATTCGGCAGGTTGATGCCTTCAGCTTCAGCTTCTTTGCCGATCATGTTGAGGTGTAATCCCATCCCGACATTGCTACGGAGCAGTCTCAAGAATAGGTCGATGGCACGAGCCCACTCGTCTCGCTCTTTCTCCATCCCTGAGCGCTTCGTCCAGGGCCGGGAGTCCAGTTCCGCGATGGCTGCATCCAGCTTGTCAGACATGACAGCTTTCGCGGCGACCACTGGACGTTTCTTTTCCTGGTTTCCATTCTTTTCTTCTCCCCCTAGTTGGCGTACGCCTGCCGAAGGCGAAGGCGGGAGCCGCTCGCCATCCTGAGAAGCTTTATCCTGAGGTATTACTCCTGAGGGTATATACCCCTGAGGGCGACCCTTGGTGTCACCCCTAACCCCACTTTGTGTCACCCCTAGATCACTTTGTGTCATGTCTGAAGGGGGTACTGTGTCACCCCTGGAGGCCGATTCAGGCATGACACTAGGTGTCACCCCTAAAGGCTCGACGTGGATGGTGAAATCGCTACTGATTTTGCTGCCCTTATTCTGAGCCGTGATGGTTCCGTGTTTCTTGAGTTCGGCCAAGTATCGTTGGATGGTGCGCTTGTTGACTTGGCACACGTCCGCGATCTGTTGAATGGCAGGGCTGACGGTTATCTCGGTAGCGTCTGGTTGGAGACCTTTGGCATGATGGAGCATCGCCTGAATGATGGCCGTGTAAGCAAGGTTGTCTCCCGAGCAGCCGTCTCTGTTACGTTTGCCCTTCGTGTTCTTTGTCTCTTTGCGGAATGGTGGGTACTGCAGCTTTGGCATGATGACGCGGATCGTTGCTGCCATCGGTGGAAGTTTGGGTTTGGGTTGAGTGTCCTGGGGCTGTTGAGCCTTTGTATCCGTGCGGCCAAGTACACGGTTGACGGCGGTGCGAGAGGGATGAGAGAAGTTTTCAGGAGTGCGTCTTGGCCGCCCAGGCTTTGGGCGTGAGTCCGGTGACGTTCTGTATGGATGTGTCGGCGAGACCGGGCAGGATGTCGGCCAGATATTGGCGCACCGGGATGGCGAGCCGGCGGCAGCTTTCGATAACGGAGAGAATGGCGGCCACGCGCGGGCCGGCTTGAGGGCTGCCGATATGGATCCAGTTCTTGCGTCCAGTCGCCACCGGACGCATGGAGTTCTCGGCCACGTTATTGCTGAGCTCCAGTTGCGGGTGGTCGAGGAAGCAGGTCAGCTTTATCCAAAGCGCCAGCGTGTAGTTGCACGCCTGGCCCGCCTTGCTGCGGGGCAGTACGGTTTTGCTCGTGGCCAGGATGTGTTCCCGGATTTTGGCGAGCAGTGGAGGAGCTTTCTCCTGGCGCAGAAGATGACGTGCGGCCTGATCCATCTTCTCCTCGCGCGCCTGGGCGTCGATCAGAAACAACTGGTCTATCAGTTCGACCGCGCGAATCGAGCCGGCGTCCTGCGGGTTGAGTTTGACCGCATCCACAAAGTTCCTTCGCGCATGGCTCCAGCAGCAGGCGTGCACCATCCCAGGCCCGCCGAGGCCGCGCTCGTAGGCTATGTAATCGTCGGTTTGGAGAATGCCCGCGAAGGCGCCGAGGAACTGCTTCGGCCCTTCGCGTCCGCGGCTCATGCGAAAATCGAAGACCGCCCCAGCCCCCGGCGTTCCGTACTGCCAGAGGTAGGCTTGATGGTTCTTACCTCGTTTGTCGTGCGTCTGCACATCGATCGGGGTTTCGTCGGCCTGGATGTAACCGCTGGCCAGCAACTCCCTGCGCATGGCGCCGACCACCGGGGAGAGCATCTCGCCGACCGTCATCACCCAGCCGCACATCGTGGCCCGCGTGATCTCGATGCCCGCATCGCGCAGCAGGATGGCGCTCTGACGATAGAGTGGGCAGTGATTGGCATACTTGCTGACGATGGTGTCGATAATCACCTCGTCGGCCACCAGGCTCTTATCGATGATGCGCGGGGGAAGCGGCGCCATGGCGACGCCCTGCTCCTCGCACCGCTTGCAGGCGCGCTTCTCGCGCTTGGTCACTTCCACGTAGTACTCGGCCGGATTGACCTTCAGCACTTCGCTCTCGTCGTAGCCGATCACTTTCGTTTCCGCGCCGCACTTTCCGCACACGCACTGCTCGGCCGTGCAAGCGACGATCTTCTCCACGCGCGGCAGATCTGCGGAAAAGGTCTGCCGGCCGGGATGCGCGCGCCGCTTCCGCTGCTTCTCGCCGTCCGGTGCCGGCAACCCCTCGCGCTCGCTCTCCGCCTGAACTTCCTGGTTCGAGACCCCGGGCTCTTCCTCCAGTAACTGCAGTTGGAGATTACTCAGCTTTTCACTGCCTGGTCCGTACTTGGCGATCCGCCGCAGACGCAGATGTTCTTCCAGCACCTGGATCTTCAGTCGCGCATACTGTAACTCGCTCCTGGTTGTATCTAACTGCTTCGACGCCGCCCCGAACTGCTCTTCATAAGTCGCAACCCTGTCGCTCAGAGTGGCAAACAAAGCCTGGGGAAGCTGCTCCTTCAGTTGTTCGAGAACTTCGACGGGGAAACAACGCTCTGCCTCAGCAGTGGGCATCGCGGCAGCCGGTGGAGTCGCACTCACGATGCTTCTTTGATAACAGATCTGACTGTGGATAAGTGAACGAAATCGCCAGTGTTTATGCTGGCATTCGTAACTTATCGGATTCTTCCATGAGCGGCTTGCGATACCATTTCCGCCGCCGCGTCTCGCTCAAATCAATGCCCCCCAACAACAGCGCCAGTTCCTCGTGGCTCAGCACGATCTTCGTGGCCGAAGTGTCTGCTCCCGGCCAGCGAAACCTTCCTCCGTCCAATTTCTTCCAGCATATCCATAGTCCACTATGGTCATATACCAACAGCTTCAGGCGATTGCGCCGCGCATTGGTGAACAAGAAAACGTGGCCGCTCTCGGGATCGCAGCCCAGATGGTCGCGCACCAAACCGTACAAACCGTTAAATCCCTTGCGCATGTCCGTGGCTCCGGTGGCCACGTAGATCCGCGTCGCTGGCCCAAATCCGAACATCGCCCTATACCTTGTCCAACACCGTCAGCAGGCACTCCAGTGTGGCCGCATCGAAGCCCCGGTTCACTTCGATCCTGCGTCCGCTGGTCAACCCCACCACCAACCCGCTGCTGGTGCTCGCCGATCTCCCGCTCGCTGTCCTTATCTCCACCGCCAACAATCGATTGTCTGCCCTGCTTCCTTGATCCTGGGCGCGTTGTTTTCTCAGATGACGATCGAGAGTACTTCGCGAGATCCCTCGACTGCCGCAGAATTCACTCTGCGGCATGCCGCTAGTTGCAAACTCCGACACAATCTGCCGAATCTCTTCCCGTGTCCGTCGTTTTGCCGTGGCTACGTTCGTCTGATGATCCATAGCCGCATTTCAACACGGGCTCTGCGCCTTGACTAGGTGGGTTGCTCACACGCTTACGAGCCTTTGCTGATATTTTCATAATTCACCTTTCGTGTTTCAATTGTGTTGCCGGCTTACGTCTTGCTGGCACCGGGGGAGTGGGCCACTCTGACTACTTGCCTGCCGTCGCTGCAGCCTGCAACGTCATGACTTCCCCGTGCTCTGACTCCCTGTAGGTGATAGAGCCGTCCCTCAGTCGTGTCACGTCAAATCCCTTCGCGCCGTCGGGAAACTCCATACGTCCTGTCTTCTCCGTCCCGTCCTGCAGTTGTGTCACGTCAAACCGCTTCACGCCGTCAGGGGACTCCACCCGTGCGACCTTCTGCGTCCCGTCCTTCAGGACTGTCACGTCGAACCGCTTCTCGCCGTCAGGAAACTCCACGTGTCCTACTTTCCGCGTGCCGTCTGGCGTGTCTGTCACGTCAAATTCGTTCGCGCCGTTAGCAAACTCCATGCGTGCGGTCTTCTCCGTTTTATCCTGCAGGACTGTCACGTCAAATCCCTTCGCGCCGTCAGGAAGCTCCACTCGTCCTACTTTCTCTGTTCCATCTAGCAGGTTTGTGCAGTCGAACCGCTTCTCGCCGTCAGGGAACTCCACGCGTCCTACTTTCCGTGTGCCGTCTGACAGGTACGTCACGTCAAACAACTTCTGGCCGTTAGCAAACTGCATGCGCCCTGCTGCAGACAACCTGCCCTCGTCCGTCACGATGGCGTCATAGACAACAGCATCCAAGGACTCGGCCCTTGGGACACACCGCTTGCCCGTGCTTTTCTGCAGACTGTGCAACTTCTGTAGAGATTCGTTCACCATTTCTTCGGTAATATTTTTATGTCCGTTCATGAGTTACTCGTTTCTCCGATCGCAGGCGGATCGGTCGCCATGTGCCGGATGCGTCCGGTGCGTTGCTCCGTTGAGCGAAGACACGAATCCGCCGACCAGGATTTTCTGGACGACGCGAACACACTTCTCCCACGACCAGATTGCTGGCCGATGAAGTGCTGAGTTGTTGTGATTTACCGCTTGAGTGTTTCCACTACGCCGCAGCCTTGCCCTGCTTCTTCAAGTAATCTGAAACCAACTTCCGCAGGATGTGCGCTACGTCGGTGTCCTTTTCTACCGCGAGAGCCTTTAGTTCTTTGTGCTGTTCCGAGTCCATCCAAAACATGACGGACTTATTTGTCTTGGTCTTCATGTCATCTCCTCTCCTGTTTGATTTTGTATTTTCTATTTCCGTTCGAGTGCAGAGGTTGCTACGCTCCACACTCGGCATTGCTGAGGGCTCCGTATTCTCACACTGGCTTGTGTTTCTCCTCTACTGCTCTACATCTCTGTTGCTCTCGGCCAGCGCCGTTCCTGAGTTTTCACGTTTGGTTCCCGTACGCTGCTCACGGGTGCTCGGCATTTGCCATCTTTTACACCACCTCTACTCGGTGAGTCGATCCCGGCTCTTTACCTCGTTGCCTGATCTGCTATCTAATTACAGTGTACAGCCAAAGTATTGATCACGTCAATAGGTCATGAAGTATTGATAGTAGGTACTAGCGGTCGCCCGCACTTACTATCACCTGCTAACCTGCTAACGTGCTGAACAGCGAACACGCTCAGAGCCGCGTATTCATTGGGTTTCCCGCACGTGGACGTGTAACAGAGTCCTGTTGCTGGTCGTCATGCCATGCAATATGAAGGACTTGCCGAACCTTCCCGGTGACACCGGGATGCTTCCTCATTGCACGGAACCCGCTATCCATCAGTGTTTGGTCTGAAAAGTGGGAGAAGCGGGCCATCCCGCACGCCCTAAGCTGCGCGAATCGCACCTACATCGACGAGTACGCGCTCAAGTCTCTGCAGGACCGTTTCATCATTGTCGAAGATTCTCTCGTGCTGATCCAGCGCCTCGCCGCTCTCGTAGAATTTGTAGATTTCCAGCAAGACACTCTTCATGGTTTTATAATGCGCGCGCTCTTCGACTACGATCTTCTGCGCCTCCACGCCCGAGATATTGATCGCGTGTAAGGCCAGTTCCAGAGCCGAGGCTTCTGCTTTGTCGTAGCTCATGTCAGGGGTACTGCGGGCTTCTAAGAATTTTCTGCGTCGGGACAAAATTTCTATCGCGTCTTTTGCTTTCATTGTTTTCTCCTGAACTATGGTGGGCCACCCGCACGGCCTGCACGGCCCCGCATCAGGAAACCTTGTCCGGTCACCTGGCCGAACCACTTCTGGCGCTGGCAACTGCAACGGCGCGGAGCGGAGCATGATGATGAACGTGTCGTTTGGGCCGTGCGAGTCCGCGTAGAATGGACGCACGGCTCGATACTCATCTGGCATCATGTCGCCCTTTTCGCGGTTGCATTGCAGACAAGCAGGTAGCAGGTTTGAAAACCCATGGCGAGAAGGTCAATGCAGTAAAATAAGACTCTATGATCTGCCAGACACTCACAACAATCCTGATCGCAGTGGCACTGTGCGTGTCGGCTGCGGCACAACGCGGTCAGCCTCTCGTAATGGACAGTTTTAAGGACAGTGTCTATCTGCTTCACATGGGTAATATCGTCATTAGAGCACGCTGCGTGTCAACTGAAGTAGTCAGCAGTGACCATCGCTTAGATGTCAAGCCGCACAAATGCACGAATGGTCGTGGTGTTTTAGAACTACCCGGAGACAGCGTTGAAGCCTTTCGCTGGAAATCCGCCCCGCCCGGAAAGGAAGGCACAGAATATACAGAGTCTAGCTACGAGGTTTTCCCCAACGGGGAGATTGATGTTACGATGAGCCGAAGTCGCTGTGGGGCTACCGTTGATAACAGTTGCAGTTGGGCACCGTGGTATCTGATACGCTTCTACCATTTCAAGGTCTTGGAGATGCACCAGACGAAATAACCCACCGCCGCGCTGTCGTGCAAGTTTCTTGGCTATCTCGACCCACTGCGCAGGAGTTTTACGCTCAGGGCGTTCACGAAGTAGGAGTTCGGGTGGTAAAATCTTAAAGAAACGCCGAACTCTGGCCGATGCCTTTCCACGAAGTACGACACTCCTTGCTGTACTGAACAGCTTCAGTGCTCTTGGCGATAACAGCTTCTTGAACTTCTTGATGTCGATCATGTTTGCTCCCAATGAAAACGGCCACCTGTTGAGATGGCCCAGATTCAGTCAGTTGCCCTCGATCGGGTAGGAGCTTGCTGGCAGCCTGATGTAGTTCACTCACGATCAGCGGTGCCGAATTGTTCCGCAATCTTTCTGGCCTCCGTAAGCCTCGTACTTGCCTCGTCAACCAGCTGCGCATAGACATCCTCATAGTGTTCACGAAGCCTGAACTCGGATTCGTCATCAGCTGGTACCTCAAATATTTCTCGTAACTCTGGGCCGTCCAACAACTCCGATGCTCGAAGAAACGCTCTGGCCTCGCTTGTTAGGATGTGGACTGCATCAAGACTGTATTGCCGCTGCTTCTCGGAGGCTAACTTGCTGACTTCTCCTTGCGAATGCTGTAATTCTTCACTCAATTCGTTGGCGCGTCTCGTCAGTTCGTCTACCTCTGCGGTCATCTGGTTGGCGTGCTGTCGCACAACCGCATACGCCTTGCTGATTGCGGGCGCTGTATCAGACTTTAGGGACGATATTTCTGCGTCCTTGATTTTTATGACAGCCTCCAAAGCACCAATCGCAGTGTCCTTGCTCTTGAGTTGCTGCGTGACGATGTTCCTAAGCCAGAGACCATAGGCCACGAGCACGACGGCAACGACTGCATTGAGAACTATGTTCCATGCTTCGATTGTCATGATTCACCTGACGCCAAGGTCTTCCTGAGCGATGCGCAAGAGTTCGTTAAAGCCTTCAAGCGTAGATTTCGCCCCTAATTCCCGCAATTCCCGCTCTGATAGCGGCTCCGGCGGAGCCAGGAGTTCGGCTTCGGAGATGATGGCTCTTACGTTTTGCGACTCTGATAGCGGATCCAACGGAACCGAAGGTGGGTCTTTGGCCTGAGCGTACTTGACTATTTCATTCCACTTGTCCATGGTCTTATGTTTCTTGAGGGAATCGGCAATGAAGATTCTTCCTCTCAGAACACGGTGGCCTCGCTGTATTCCCGACCTCGGATTGTAGCGGTCGGGCACAACGCCATCTTTCGTGAACTTGGCGGCTGTGAACGCTTTCGCCTGTTCACCTAGTTTGGGAATGACTCCGTTCGGCCCCTCAAATTGTTGCGTCAAGTCATTCACGTATAGCTTGTGTTGTTCTTCTAGAACCGCCTGAATTGCTTTCGTTCCACGTTGCTCCGCTGCGCGTCTCAATTTTGAATCAGCATAGTTTTGCACGATTGCCGAACATATTGTGATCACAAATGAGATGACAAGAAAGATTCGGGCTGATTTTCCCGCTGGCGTCAGAATTTTCCGGTGACCAGCATCGGGGTCTTGAGACGTTTTGAAATGCAGATTTATCCACGTCAGAATCGACGATACAGAGAGACCGGTATACGTGAGAATTTGGGAAACCGTCTTAAGGATTTCGTAGTTCAAGTTTCTCTGTTACTAGCCTAGCATTTCCACTACGGCGAAAACAAGGCGAAGATGTATCATCGTTTTCTAAGCACCGACGTGTTCGTCGGCTAGATACTTTGCAAGTTTGATATGCTCTGCGAGGGTGAGCCTGGGCTTACGATAACGGACGATAAGTCCCTCGAATCCCGGCAGCCCCTCCACCTTGCGCCAGGTCCCGGGGCGGCGATAACATTGACTTGCCCCCCACCCTGTGTGACAATCCGCCCATGATTGCTGGTTCTGGCCGTCGTCGTCGTGAGCGGGGGCAAACCATGATCCTCGTGGCTATCTCCATCGTGTCTCTTCTCGCGATGGCAGCCTTGGCGATTGACGTGGTCACATTGTATGCAGCTCGCAGCGAGACCCAGCGGGCCGCCGATGCCGCCGCTTTGGCGGGCGCTAAGGCGATCGCAGATTCCAGTATCACCACACTTCTGCTTACCGACCCGAATTTCACGACTGTGCAGTCCTGGGCAACGACTGCCGCGACGAACCAACTCAATGCAGTGTTGCAGAACAATCTGATTGCCGGGGCCGCGCTCGGACCGGTTTCGCCGACAGTGGACTGGACTCGTCAGGGCAATCCGCAGATCACCGTCACGTTGCAGAGAACAGGCTTGCCTACTTTTTTCGCCAAAATCTGGGGAGGAAGCGCCGCCAGCGTGACAGCTACTGCCACCGCCGAAGTCTACAATCCTGCTAACCTGACGACCATTACACCCATCGCACCGAAGAGTGTGAAGCCCTGGCTGGTCGCGAACGCCGATCCTATCAACGTCGGTACTCAGCTTGTTAACACTACGACTTGGGTGGTCGATTCTGCTCTAATAGGGCAGAGTTTCTACCTCAAGTCCGACTGCCAAACTTTTAATTTCGCCCAATGCTCTCCACTGCTCGACCCGACTCCCGGGATCCCGACCAGCTCCACTAGTGGCCGTCCCCAAGTGGATTACCTGCCGGCACAAGTGACCACGCCAACCACCCCAAATCCGAACGTCTGCCCCGCCTGCGCGGGAACAACGGACTATGAGCAGAGTATCGAGTGTGCCGATGTGACTACCTCCTATCAAGTGGTTTCGTGTGGAGGCGGTGCTACCAACCTGCAATGGAACAACGGTGTCAACCCAGGTGGGGCGGGCGGTTTGAGCGCCCTCGGAGCTGAATGTCTCATTCACGCGACAGCGGCAGGCAACAACAAAGGCCAGGACACGCTCGACCCGACTCCGTGGCCTAATAATCCGATGAAGATCACAGCCGAAAGCGGTCCACAGAATGGGAATTTGGTCACGACCAGCAACTCCATCGTCACCATTCCGATCATCGACACCGCAGGGATTCCCGCCACCGGCGGAATCGTTACGATTGACGGATACATGCAGGCATTCATAGATGAGGTTCGCGGCGGTGGAAGCCCGGGCGATATCAAGATCACCGTACTTAACATAGCTGGCTGCAGTTCAGCCAACAACGGCGTTAACCCCGTAGTCGGCGGCTCCGGCACTTCGCCCGTCCCCGTTCGCTTGATTACTCCCCCATAACGACCGCCACTGTAGACGCGGAATGTCAGGCCAACGTGTAAACCCAAGATCATGCCCCGACAGATGTGCCCAAGCTTGAACTTGGCTGGTTCGCCAAGTAAATGTCGCAACCAGGCCATTTCACAACTTTGCGCCGTTTCTTCGCCCTCTCAAGCAACCATTGCGCTGACCATCCGCCTAAGGGCCTGCCTGACAGTAGCGACCCCATTTCTACAGGATGGCCTGCAAGGTCAAGTCTTGGCTATCGCACTTGATTCCATCGCGTCGGTCCCTATTACGAAGAGTGCCTCCGATGACGGTCATCTTTTTCCCGCAGACGCGCAAACACAGCGCCAGCAAACATCTTTGTTTTTGCCATTTACTGAATGCCGCTTCAACACAGTCCACTTGCCGAATTTCCTGCCCGTCAAATCAATAAACTGTCCCATCACATTCCTCCACACGCCGCAGAGAACGCTTGGTCCGCCGCTCTGTCAGTCGCGGCCAAATATTTCAGGGTGTTGCCTCCGTTTACGTGCGAGAGCCGCTTTTGAATCAAGTTGGTTTTTGCGCCGCCTTCATTCATCAACATTCCGCAGGTATGACGCAGCGTGTGCGGGTGAGCGAGATGCTCGGGAATGCCAGCAGTGATGCAGTGCTTGCGCATCACATTGAAGAACTGCCGTCGCTTGATACCGAAGAGCAGACCCGTCTTCCCTTTCGCGTACGCGATAACATCTGGGTGGGCTTCCTGGATATTCGTCTCGCTTCCTTTCAGGCGTTCGACGCGAATGTACCCGTCTCGAATGTGTGCGACGTTGAGTGCGCAGACCTCACTCGCCCGCATGCCGTGAAAAAATCCCACGAGAACCATTACGTAGTCGCGCTCGCTGGCCTTTCTGGCTGCGGCCAACAACGCGGTGAGTTGCTCTCTGGTCAAACTTGCGATTGACATCACTCTCCTGCTTTCTTCAGCGCGTCCTGTTGCTGTTGCAGTTTGTAGAGCAGAGCTTGCCGCGTTTCTTCTTGCTCTAATTCTGCGAGACGCGCAGCACGCTTCTCGTAAACTTCTAACCAACTATCCACAGCGAGCCGAATTATTCCAGCGACTGTGCCGCCGTTTTGCTTGCCGATGGCCTCCAATTTTTCCGCTTGTGATTTGTCGAGATGTATCGCTACTCGAACTCGCCTTTCCACTTTCCCTGCCTTCCCTGCCTTCCCTGCCATGTTTCCTCCTGTCCGCGTGTTCACTTTCTCACTTCCGCACGAGACGCAGCCGTGCTTCCGGCCTTGCTCCAATCGACTTCTTACCTCCAGCGGCCAATTTCGCCTCCCATTGCTTCTCGGCCTGATCATCAAAGATCAGCCGCACGCTTCCAAAATCGACGAGTGGAACACCGACACCACCGACGTACGTGGTGCGGCCTTCGTCGTCGATCAGCAGCGTCACGTCTGTCACGTCTGCCACTTCCTTGCCACCTAGCTGCGCGTCATCTATACCAGCGATGCGCAAAGCTCCGCTTCCGAATTGTTCAATCAGCCACTCCCGAACTGTCATGATCATCCCTTCCAAGAACCCACACCTAGCATTACTTCGCGAAAACTTTTCGCAATAGGACTATCAGCTTAATGACGTTTAAAATCCAGATCATTTGTGCCCTCCCTTCCTGTGCTGATCAACACTTACCTAGATGTTTGCTCCAGTCGCTTCAGCCGCGGCCATCAACGGTGCGACCTGCCCGATCTGCCCGATCTGCGTGATCTGTACGATTTGCACGAATCCACTCGTGTCCTTCTTCGCCTGCCCCTTCGCATACAGTCCGATCACGACAGCACGATCAGGACGCGCATCCAAGAAGCGAAGGTCATGCGCGTCACCATTCATGACCTCGAACCCTTCCCACGTCGCGAGCAATGGCTGTCCCTTCTTCGTACTGAATACGACGGCGACATTAACACCATGGGCGAGTGCGGCCAATGCGTCCGTCTTGTTCGTCTCACTCAGGCTGAAAGTGATGTGATAGTTGGCCCGTGTGCGCAGCCATGGTTTTGGGAGCTTGCTGTAATCGTAGAAGGTCACGTCAGGAAACTCCGCTGAGAGTTGCATCGGAATCCAGGGCAGATCTGACGTACCGTTGACCCGCACGGCAGGCTTTAATCCGAGCTTCGCGGCCTTGCGAACGAGTGCGGCCACATCCTTGCGAAGCTGAGCCATGAATCCAGCTCGATCGACCGCAAGCCATTGCGTCTTTCGGATTCGTGCTTCGATGATGGCCGGAATGAAGGCAGCGCGGCCAGCAGTGAAGAGGCATGCCTTCTTGCATCCTTCGCTTGCCATCGCGCAGGTGTTCATCACCCTGCTTTCAGACGCGGGCGCGAGGTACAGAATACCGGTCAGGTAGCCTAGACTCTCGCCCTTCGTCGTCTTCGCATTCTCGACGGTCAACAGTTTCATGCGTTGACGATATCAGCGACCATTGGCACATACAATGGCACTAATGTGCCTGTTACGTACTGCAGTCGCATAAGGTACACTTTGTGGCCATCGTACGCAGTATGCCCAGGATGCGGCCAGACACGCGTAGGAGCCCGCAGGAACGACGATCGCGGCCAAATCTGACGATCGGCCCATGGGAGAAGGGCCGTATTTAATACCGTATGAAACGCGGCCAACCCGGCCAGATGAGACCAAGCCAAGTAGAGAAAGCAGACAGCAAAACAAACAGGCCCTGCACGCTCTGCACGATCCCGCACGGGCGTATTGTTTACGCCGGATTGAACGTATTCCGTACGCAGATAGCAAATAGCACGATCCCGCACGATCCCACTGTGGCTACGCCGCTCCTATGTGCTTACGTCACGCCGTCCAGGCCCTGTCTAACAACTAATTAATTAGTTTTGATTGCTCAAAACATCATTTTGAGCAATTGCTAATTGAATCAATATGTTACGCCGTGCTGGAGGGAGGGCCCCTTATTTTTCGCGCTCTTTGTTTATCTCTTAGTAAACCTGGGTGACGTGCAGGCCGACCGCGATACAAGGTCTCCCAGCACGGCAGCACGGCTTCAAGCCATTTATTATCAATAACGTCCCTAACCAACCCTTAGCATGCTTGCCCCGTCGCCACAGGGTCCGCCGTGCTACTGGTTCCGCACGGCGGGACGGCCTAGCCGACGCCGTGCTCACGTCCGTACGTGCAGTACGATAACGTCCCTAACCATCCCTATCCCCGTACGCATATGAAAATAAACGTGTAACTTCCCTACGTCCTTCTATAGCCCAAAGCTGTAACATCCCTGAATTATCTGACTCCTAAGCGTATGATAACAAAGGACTGGAGTTTTCTTTAACGGGCCGGAAGGAGCTTCTTACGGCTGTTTAGAGCGAAATCACGGGCGAATTAGGCGAAGAAAACGCGTATAGGCCCTCTGCGGGCCGATCGCTGTCCATGACTGCCCCTGTGTGCAAGGAGACCGGGATCGTGCGCCCTGGACGGCCTGTACAGCAGTAATCGCTGTCCTGATCGAAGGGCGAATATTATACGAAGCCTGGTTGGACTGAGCTGTTCGATCGGCACGGCGGCACCCTGGAGTCGCAACGGGGACGCCCGTGGCAGTTAGAATTGACGGTAGATGGAACGTATTCGACTGCTATACGAACAGATTGAAGAAGCGAAGCGGCTGATGCTCCGCGGCACGCTCCTGCAGATTCGGCTTGCGCTGATTCTGCTCGATAACGCTGCGGAGCTGGTCATGTACCGCGAACTGGCTAACCAGTTCGCGTGGGACGACTCCTTTGCCCCTCCATCAGCAAATATTCGGGTTGCCGGAATCGAGTATCCGCCAGGACCCTCGTACAGCGCGGAAGAGCGTCGTCGGGCAGAGGACGAGTTCAAACCCAAGTTGAAGCTCTTGTCACAAAACTTCAGAAAGATTTCAAGTAAACAAGCCGCGATCCTCCGGGTCTGTCACGAGATGCGAAATGACGCGTTCCACCGCGAAGTCATGAACCCCGCCATATTAGGCCCGACGACCGAGCTGCTTTTCATGACTGTCGCCGAATTAGCGAGAGATTTCCCTGTACACAGCTATTCCATTCCGGGTGGGAACCCTACGGAAGAAAACTCTGCATTCATGGAGCGTTTTTGCCTGGCAAGAGCTGATGGGTTCGCAGACCAAGATATCAAAGAAAAGATTTACCGAAAGCTGATCGAGGGTATAGCCTTCAGCTGGTCCCTGCCAAGGACCCTTTGCGAGGACCTCGTGGAACGCATCGACGAAATCATCGATGGGTTGTCCTATTTGAATGATGGTGACTCGGATCGCCAAAAGCTAGATTACGGTCTTCGTTATAGACAGTTCTGGCGCGACCAGGGTGCCGATGTCATGAAGAAAGCCCATGAAGAGGGAAGGGTGCCGAAGGACGATATCGACCGAGCGTACACAGGCTGGTCCAAGGCTCCCGGTCCACGTTTCACGATGGATACGATCGAACGTCAGCGTCGCCACGCCTCTGCTATAGCGAAAGCGACTCATCCTGCCGATGCCCTCGTCCGATATTCGGCAATCGAAAAGTGGATGGAGCCGCTTGAGAAAGATGTCCACCAGTCAGTGCAAGATTTCGACGAACACATGGACATGCTGGTTAAGGAGAGACGGCTCGGGCGCGTGTTTAATACTGTGTCCCAAAGATGATCCCAAACCGAGCAGAAGGCCTGCGAAGATAAGTTGTTAAGCCTCGGCGCGCCCCCGCGATAAACCGGGACCCAATGGCTCGTCTTCAATGGGCGTTCACGTACTGGAACGTTTTGTAAGAGTAGCGTATGTTAGGCATTCCCCCGAATTGGTATCTATGGCGCAGTCATCTACCCCACAAGTCTCGCCCGAGAAATTCCCTGTCGGCCAGCGTGTGAGTCTCCCAGGACACTTCCTAGAACCGGTCACGTTAGAAGGAATTCGATTCATCGGTTCAGGGTACGAATGTCGGGTTCGCCTAGCAGATGGGACGCCTGACGAAGCTATCCTTTCGCTGGAAGAAGGTGCGGCACTGGTCGGCCAAGCCGTGGTGACGCCGACTGTAATCCATCCCGCCGACGCCGAGAAACTGCGCCTGCTCGTCGAGTCGGCGCGTATTCGTCTCGCTTACGCGCACGACCGCCAATTCGCGGTTAGCCTCTCTGGTATCCGAACCCTGCCACACCAGATCGAAGCCGTTTACATGAAGATGCTGCCGCAGCCCCGACTCCGGTTCCTGCTGGCGGACGACCCGGGTGCCGGTAAAACGATCATGGCGGGCCTCCTCCTTAAAGAGATGAAACTGCGCGAGGCCATTGAGCGCATACTGATACTGTGCCCCGCGCCATTAACTATCCAATGGCAAGACGAGTTGCTGCGGTGGTTCGGCGAGCCGTTCGAGGTCATTTTCTCCGCAGTTGATCAGCAGCAACTGGTGAATCCGTGGCAGCGTGCTACCCAGGTGATTGCGTCGCTGGACTATGCCAAGCAGGAAGATGTCCGCGAGCGGGTCTGCCAGCAACGATGGGATTTAGTCATCATTGACGAAGCGCACAAGTGCAGCGCCTACACCAAACGTTCTTCCGGTCGCGGCGACGAGGTTGAGAAGACCCGTCGCTACCAACTTGCTGAACGCCTGGCCGCGGACGCCGACCACCTGCTGCTCCTTACTGCTACACCGCACCATGGTGATGATGACCGCTTCAGCCATTTCGTCCGGCTGATCGATCCCGACCTGTTTCCAGAACCGACTCGGGTGGGGGCACGCGCAGGCGAGATACGGCGCGACATTCTCAGTCTCGGAGAAAACTGCCCCTGGGCACTGCGTCGGCTGAAGGAAGATCTCCGCGACATCGACGGTCAGCGGCTTTTCCCAGACCGTCACGCGCACACCGTGACCTTCCGGCTGAACCATGAAGAGTTTGACCTGTACAAAGCTGTCACGGCATACATAAATGAGTTTCTGCCGCAGGCCAGCGGACGCAAGAAGCAAAGCGTGGCCTTGGCTCGTACGGTTCTCCAGCGACGCCTTGCTAGTTCAACGCAAGCTATCGCCGAATCGATACGTCGTCGTTTTGAAAAGCAAGAAGAACTGTTGGACGAGTTGGAGTCTTTATCCCCAGCGCAGCGTGCGAAGCGCCTTGCACAAATTCAAGGGCGACTCACTGACGCCGAACAAGATGAAGATGATCTCGACGATGCCCAACGCGACCTTCTGACGGACGAGTTCACGACTGCGATTGAACTCGATCAACTGCGGGCTGAGATTGCAGCACTTCGGGATTTGCTGGCACAGGCACGCCGCGTTCGTGACCACGCCACTGATTCCAAACTTACAGCGCTTCGCGATTGCCTGGCGAAAGCCGAGTTCAATGAACTAAAAGACGGCCGGGGCAGGCTGCTGATCTTTACAGAGCACAGAGACACTCTGACTCATCTGCTAGACCACCTTGCTCGCTGGGGATACTCGACGTGCCAGATTCACGGCGGCATGAATCCTCATGAGCGGAAGCGTGCTCAAGAGGAGTTCCGCACTTCAAAACAAATCTGCGTAGCGACTGAGGCAGCGGGTGAAGGTATCAACCTCCAGTTCTGCCGCTTGATGATTAACTACGACTTGCCGTGGAATCCAACTCGTTTGGAGCAGCGTCTGGGTCGTATTCACCGCATCGGCCAGGAACGCGACGTTCACGCCTTCAACTTTGTAGCGAGCGAGTCGGAAGAAGGGCAGCCGATAATCGAAGGTCGCATCCTTGAGCGGTTATTGCAAAAGATGGAGCAGATGCGCAACGCGCTGGCGGATCGAGTTTTTGACGTTATCGGTGAGGTTCTTTCGCTGAACGATGTCAATTTGCCAGACATTTTGCGTGAAGCAGCCAACGATCCTCGGCGTTTAGATGAGTACCTGGATCAGATTGAGCGGGTTGATCCTGCTCGACTGCTCCAGTACGAGCAGGCCACCGGCATCGCCCTGGCGCGGGCGAACGTGGACTTTTCGGGTTTCCAGACTAAGAACGCTGAAGCGGAGGAACGTCGGCTGATGCCGCGCTATGTTGAGCAACACTTCCTGAATGCCGCCCGCGAGATTGGGCTTAGAGTCGAGACCCGCGCCGATGGACTCTACCGCGTCGAGCACGTCTTGGCCGACCTGCGTTCCGACCGACTGGCATCCTTGCGGCGACTCGGCAAGCCGGAGACCTCCTACCGGAAAGTGACTTTCCACAAAGAACACCTGGAGATGGATCAGCATATTGACGCTGTGCTGATCGGCCCCGGTCATCCACTGTACGCCGCCGTTGATGAGCGACTGAATGAGATGCTGGCTCCGCTGACTGCAGGCGTAGGTGTGTTCGTGGACACGAACAGTGAGGTTCCTTATAAACTCCATTTCTTCGAGATAGGAATCAAAGGCCAGAACACTAAAGGCGAGACTCAGACCCTTCTGGGTGAATTGGTTGCTGTTCGCGAAGAACTCGCCAACGGAGAAGAGAGGTTCACGGTCGTTCCGGCTGATGTCTTACTCGATCTCCCAGCACATCCAGCGGCACCGGAAAATTTGGAGCCGGAAGACGCTACTCCCGCCGCAGATTTTCTCAAGAGTACGCACCAGACGGAGCGCCGTACCGAGTGCCAGCAGGATCGACAGCGTTTCGTACAGGTGTGTCGCGATTATCTCCAGCAGTCCTTTGACGCTCGTGTCCGTGCCGCGCAAGACCGGGTGATGAATCTGCGAGCGCGAGAAATTGGTGACCCCGATGTAGCTATTGCTCGCCAGCGGGCGGAAAACGACTTAGCCGACCTAACCCGGACCCGCGTTGAGCGCCTGGCGGGCTTGCAACGGCTAACCCTAGCCAAGCACGGCCCCGTCCGCCATGTTGCGACTGCCTTGGTGCTTGGAAGCTCACGTTCAGTAGAAGAACAGATTGGTGCCGCGCTTGACGATCTCGATCCAGAAATTCGGCGCAAGTGTGAAATTGCCGCCGAGGATGTTGTCATTGCCTACGAAATCACAAGGGGGTTCGAGTGTGAGCGCGTCGGGCACCTCAAAATCGGATTTGATGTACGAAGCATCGGCCCGGCTGATCCGCAGACTGGTTATCGCGATCCGGTTACTGGGATTCGACGTATTGAGGTTAAAGGCCGTCGCCGGGGACAGCCTGTACGTCTCACGACAAACGAATGGTACAAGGCGACGCAACTCGGTGATAGTTACTGGTTGTACGTGGTTTGGAATCCGCTCAACAGTCCCGACCGCGAGCCAATTACGATTCAAAATCCAGTGAAGTATCTCGATCATGCAAAGCGAGAAATTATCGCCGCCCGCTATTACGACATTCCCG
This sequence comes from uncultured Acidobacteriota bacterium, assembly GCA_963838905.1. GTDB lineage: Bacteria > Acidobacteriota > Terriglobia > Terriglobales > Acidobacteriaceae > JABDBE01. The sequence goes on along the minus strand of CAWITE010000004.1, from coordinate 36,004 downwards.
CCGAGGCAATTGAGGGAGCAGCACAGAAGCAGAAGGGATTGCCCCTTTGATTGACGACAAGCGGCTCATTGAAGACTATCTACCTATCGAGGAAATTAGCGCCGAGGCGTCAAGCGAGCCCCGATCCAAGGGGCATATCTCCACTCTCCATCTCTGGCGAGCACGCCGCCCGCTAGTCGCCTGTCGTGCGGCTATCTATGGTGCGTTGGTTCCAAAGTCACAGTTCGCGCCAAACAGCGAAACGGATGACAAAGAGGCAGATGAAGGACGTGAGGCTGCCAAAGTGTTCGTCAAAACCTTGTGCCAGTATCCCGGTTCAGCGATGGCTATAAGAGAAGCGTCCCAGCACATCCTCCGAGCCCATGCGGATCGGCTCTCGCGGGATTTGGGACGAGAAGTTACAGTCGCAGAAATAGAGGCGGGTACTGCTCCGCGTCCACGTTTACTCGACATGTTTGCAGGGGGCGGCGCGATCCCATTGGAGGCGGCGAGGTTGGGTTGTGAGACTTACGCAGTAGAGCTTAACCCAGTCGCATACTTGATCGAACTCTGCACAATCACTTTCCCGCAGCAATTTGGTCCAACTCTCGCCGACGATGTCGAGAAGTGGGGACGGGCAGTTCTCGACGAAACGCGCAAGCAGGTGTCCGATCTTTTCGGCCGGTTCCCCAAGCGACCCACTCCAAACGCAAAGCAAGAAGCGCTGTCCTATACCAAGGATGTGCCACCGGGGAATAAGGAAGAGAACCTTTCCATCATTGCTTACTATTGGACGCGAACCGCCCCGTGTCCGAAACCCTCTTGTCGGGCGACGGTACCTTTATACAGACAGACGTGGCTACGCAAGAAGGACTCGGGATTTGTTGCGCTCAAACCGGAACCCGACCGTCAAAAGAAAATAGTGCGATTCCGTGTAGTCGAAGGCGACTCAGAATCAATGCTGGGCTTTGATCCGTCACAAGGCAGCGAGGGTTCCTCAACCGTTTGTCCGTTCTGTCAGACCGCCCTCGAAGGAGAGTACGTCCGCAGATATGGTGACAACACAGGCTACGGCCAACAATTGATGTGCGTAATTGCGTTAAACCCGGAGGGAAGCGGGAAGTTTTACTTTACCGACGAGTCACTAGCCGACAGAGAAATCGAACGGCAGGCCATCGCAGAACAACGTGCTCACGAATTGGAAATGCGCCTCGGTGACAGCAGTCTCGATGAAGAGATTCTGCCGACTGGCAACGCCGGACTTGACACCGGGAATAGCTATTTGTACGGTATCCGCACATTTCGGCAAATGTTCACGCCCCGCCAGAGACTTACGCTCCTCACGATGGCTGTTGAAATTCACCGTGCACACGAGCAGATGTTGAAAGATGGAGTACCCATGGAGCGTGCAAAAGCAATCACGACCTACATGGGAGTCTGGCTCAGCAGATTAACAGACAGATTCAACTCGTTGTCGCGATGGAACAATGCTCGGGAAGTAGTGCAGGGCATGACCGACATGAAGCGATTCGCCATGATGTGGGATTTCCCAGAAGTGAACATCTTCGGCGGCGCAACAGGCGATGCATGGGGAAGTCTCGCATATATCACGTCGGCGATTCGTCAAGAAGGCATCTACCGGCGTCCTGTGCAGTGTCAGCGCGGATCAGCGACGGATTTGTCATTCAATGATACGTTCTTTGATGCGGTAATAACCGACCCTCCCTACTACAACAACGAAAGCTACTCGGAACTTTCCGATGTCTGTTACGTGTGGATGCGGCCAAGCGTTGGATTTCTTTACCCTGAGCATTTCGCGGGGAAGTTGACTCCTAAGAAAAAGGAGTGCGTGGCAGCAGCCTACCGACAAGGTGGGAAATCAGCCGCTAAGACATTTTATGAAGATTGCCTCTTCAGTGCACTTCAGCAAGCGCATCGGGTGACAAAGCCACGGGGCATCCTCGTCATGGTGTATGCGCACAAAACTACCCTAGGTTGGAGCACGCTTATCGAGGCAATTCGGCGTGCTGAGTACGAAGTGACTGAGGCATGGCCACTCGATACGGAGACGAAAGAACGAGTTGCTCATCAGGGGGATGCCGCGTTGGCCTCTAGCATTTTCCTGGTGGCACGTAAGCGCGAGGGGGCAAAGATCGGCAAGTACGATGGTGTCCGGCCGGAACTGGAAGACATCGTTCATGAACGCGTTACTGCACTTTGGGAAATGGGCATTTCCGGCCCAGACCTCCTAATCGCGGCGGTAGGGGCAGGTCTGCGTGCTTTCACTCGTTACGCAAAGGTTGAGTATGCGAATGGCGACCAAGTTCCCGCAGAGAAGTTCCTAACCGAAGTAGAGACAGTGGTGCTCGATGCGGTTTTGCAAAGACTGTCCTCAGCGGTGGGCACAGCTGACGGACGCTACAGCTTGGCGGGTGTGGATTCGGCGAGCCGATTCTACATACTATGGCGATACACGTATCGCTCAGAGGAACTGGATGCGGGAGAAGCTATCATTTTCGCTAACGGGACTCATGTGGAGTTGGACGGCCTCCACGGAGTGTCATCGGGATCACGCCCATTGCTAGCGAAGAAAGCTAGTAAAAACAAGATCAAGTACCGATTGCTGGACTACTCGGAGCGAGGAGATGACTCTAAATTGGGAATGCACGCAGAGAACGGTGAGCCCGCTCCTATAATCGACACTCTTCATCGGCTGTTGTGGCTTATGGAGCGGCATCCTTCCGGCATCGTCGAATTCCTGAGCAAAACACGACCAAACATTGAACAAGTGCGTTTGGTTGCTCAGGCACTCGGTGGGCCGGGACTCAAGGGCAGCGAATTGACTGAGGTTGCAAGTGGTACGGAACTCGCTGCACTGACTAAGTTGACCGCAAATTGGCGCAGTGTTGTAGAAGACTCTGGCGTGGGACCGCTTTTCCAGGCCGCTGAACGCGCTACTAGGTAAACCGATGGCGACACGCCAAGAACTTGAACAATTGTTTCGAGAGCGTGGGATTGACTTCGCAGAGCCGGGTTTCTACGATGGGGCTCCCTTTCAGCGTTGCGAGAGCCAAGACCCCCGTTTTCTCGAAAACTATGGTGAGTATGTTCATGTGTGCTCGTTTGACGAGGAATATCTGAATCGAGTCCGTGCGGTCATTCAGGAACTCGCAACATTTCTCGCCGCTGAGTTGGTGGCAGACGGCCAGACAGGTGCGTGCATAGATGCCTCAGGTGCACTTATGCGAATGCTAGAACGCGAGAGTGTTTGGAGTTGCATGGTTGCAGGTGGCGCGACAGTATACTTTCCTTCCGAAAGCGGCTTAAGTCGTCGCGGCTTTTCGCCATTAGTGCATCCCGATAATCCCGCGAAGACAGGTCATACGTGGGTCTTTGCACCTCCGTTCAAAGTAGTAGACATTACTCTACTTATGCAGAGATGGGACCGGCGTGAGTGTGAACTTATCCCGGCTGCCAAAATGGCTGAGCGATGGGAACCTGCCCAAGCGGACATTGACGACCTGATGGAAACTGAACTGGCAGAGCTGATCTATCGGCAGACTCGCCAAGCGCCGAGCATGGCAAACCTTAGCCCCATGTTAGTGCAAACCATGAAGAAATTTCCGCCCTTTCTCGTTCCTATCGATGGTCTTCGAATCAAATACACGCCCACCCAGGTTTCGGCGATGGATAGCACCCTGGAGCGTATGCGTATCCTCCGGCTGCGGGGACGCTATCCAGTCGAGCTATATCAGCAATTTCTTGAACAGAGGGCGAATCGTCCAGAAGGATAGAGCTAATGACTGCCAGTTTCTCAAACACGACCTTGAAGCCGTGGGTGCAAGTGGTGGCGCTTCATCCAGACGTGACTTCCGAACACTTTTCCGAAGACATCTTCGCCCTCGATCTTGGCCCGTTAGCTGATGGCAACAAGAACGTTCCGGCGGTCTACCGTGACCCAGAGCATTTTTTCCGAGTGTCTTACCCCACCAAAGGCTTACGGTCGCTGTTAGGGGATGTACTTTCGCGCCTGGCTGGTGGCGAGGGTAACCGAATCCTCAAGCTGCTGACACCCTTCGGCGGAGGCAAGTCTCACACGCTGGCATCTCTGCTTCATGCTGCGCGTACCAGAAGGGCGTTGGATGTCCTTCCCGAAACTCAAGGTCTACCCAGGCCGACCAATGTCCGCACTGCGGTTTTCGACGGTCAATTCTTCGACGCAACCAAGGGCAAAGAGATTCCCGGAGAGAAGTTCCGTGCGCAAACGATGTGGGGCTGGATCGCATGGTCGCTCGGCGGCAAGAACGGTTACGAAATCATGCGCCAGCAGGACGAGGCTCGTGTCGCGCCAGGTGCGGATGAGATCATGGCGCTGCTTGCTGAAGGGCCGAACCTAATCCTGCTCGACGAGGTATTGCAATACCTTATCAGCGTGGGTGGCATAAAAATCCACCAGACGACTCTACGCGACGAGACCATGAACTTCCTGCACCGACTGACGGGTGCAGTGGGTAACTCTGCGAATACAGCGCTAGTTTTTTCCTTGCAGTCCAGCAAACGCGAGTCGCTGGAGTACGTAAACCTTCTTCAAACGGTAGACCACCTCGCAGCACGCAAAGATCAACTTCGCGAGCCTGTCGAAGGCAACGAAGTCCTCTTTGTCATTCAGCGGCGGCTGCTTGCACGGATTCCAACCGCCGAAGAGTCTGCTCCAGCTGCGACTGCGTACCAAGACATCATCACACAGATGAAGCGTGGATACGCCAAGGGCAAGGCCGAGGAGCGCCAAGCGGAGGAAGAAGGCATTGCGCTGGCAGCGCGTGTGCGGGCAGCTTATCCCTTCCACCCTGCCCTGATTGACGTGATGCGGGAGCAGTGGGCAGCAATTCCCGATTTTCAGAGGACTCGCGGCGCTCTGCGATTCTTGGCTGCATGTTTGCGAGCTGCAAAGCGCGAGGAGAAAAGCCGCGCGGTACTCGGCCCAGGTGACGTGCCGATCTATGACGCCGAGGTTCGACTCGCGTTCTTCAAGGAAGTCGGACAGCAAGCGGACTTCCAAGCCGTGCTGGAGCATGATCTGACTGGAGCGAACGCTCGCGCAAGACGCATTGACGACCGCCGTACCAGGGAGAGTCCATCCGAGACTGGAAAACGCACGGCTTTCAGGCTCGCCACCGCGATACTGATGTACTCATTCGGCGGCAGAAAACGTGATGGTGTGAACGGCGCAGAATCCCTTCCGCCCGGTATCACGGAACCCGAACTGCTATCGGTGTGCGTGGGGCCTGATCTCGACAGCACGACTGCATTGGCATGCCTGAAGGAACTCAAGGAGCAGTGCCTTTACCTGCACTTCGATGGTGTCCGGTACTGCTTTAAGAAAGACCCCAACGTCACGCTGTTAGTCGAACAAGAATCGGAGGCGGTAGGGCGAGATGAGCGCCAGGTAGAAGAACGCATCAAGGAGATGCTGGAGGCGCGTATCACAGGCCGCAATGCAGTCGTATGGCGAGCGAAGTCTGGCGACATTCCAGACAAGGAACCGTCGTTCCTCGTGGCTTACATGCCTTTCGATTTCGGCACCCAAGCACGCAGCGGGCGAGAAGCGGCAGCCAAAGAGATTTTCGAAACCTATGGAAATGCTCCTCGCAAGTACCGGAACGGACTCGGGTTGGCTGTCCCGGCGGCGGATCAGATCGAAAGTCTGCGGCGCTCAGTTCGCTATCTGATTGCGATTGAGCGAGTGCGGGAGAAATCGAAGCAGCACAACCTGACAGATGTACAGCGGTCACAACTTCGCGAACAGGAGGCCACCCGAATTGCCGAAGCAGAGTCGTCCTTGCTGAAACTGTACGCGGAGGTGTGGCTACCCAAAGTGACCACGGATGGAATCGTCATCGACGTAGCGGCCGCGGGTGGTCGTCCGCTGCAAACGACCCTTAATGAAAAGAAGCAGGCCAGGGTACATGACCGCATGATGGAATTGCTCGTAGATGTCCAGAGGCGTGTATTCGAAACCGCCACCCCTAACAAGATCATCGAGCTATTCAAACTTGGCGAGGGGACCCCGCCCGCCCTTGGAATCAAAACTGCCGACGTGGTCGATGGATTCTACTCATTCCTCGGTTTCCCGAGGCTGGTTAGTAGCGCGGTAGTGAAGAAGGCGGTTGCGAAAGGAATTCAAGACGGCTTCTTTGCTTACTACTCCGGTTCAACTCCGATACTTGGAAGTGACGGGAAGTATCAAGTGCCCCTGGGTCGCGTGCGTTCTAGTGCCGCTGTCAGCGAGGACGAAATCGACTTGGAATCCGGCTTCTTAATCATGCCGCAAGCCGTGCCAGTGCCAGTGCCAGCGTCAGTGCCGGGATCAACGGGCGTCGGACCCAATGTCCCTGGGGGTGCTCCAGTTGGCGAACCGCCACTAGTTCTGACCCCGCCTGAAGGGCCGAACGATGCACCGGGGTCCACCTCAGGGGCCCAGAAATCTGTAGAGTTCAGTTTTTCTGCCGACCGGAATCAGTTGTTCTCGGCGTGGAACGCAATAGCGAACCTTGCTGATCTTGCAGGTAAGGTTAACGTGACAGTGCGCGCCGACTCTGCGGAGGGTTTCGATAAGGGCAAGCTCCAGAACGGCGTTTTGGAACCGCTCCGGGAATCTGATCTGATCAAGTAGTTCATCGAGGATTGTGATGCCATTTCAAAGACTGCGACGAGTCTTGGAGGCGAATTACCGCGTAACAATCGAAAGTAGCGACGATCTGCTTACCAAAGTCAATCTTCAAGTGGCTAAGCGCGGTCAAGCGCTCCAGGCAAAGGGAAAACCGATGCCAGTCTCAAAGGTTGGCACTGTCGTAGATCTTTTTCAACCCGAGCTAAACTGGAACGTGCGAGCGATCGATCTTCTGCACAAAATTGGATTCCTGACTACTCCCAAAGGGGTAAACATGGCCCGCCTTAGCGCGAGCTGGGCTACCCGCAGGTATTTTTGGGCCATTGCAGAGCCTGTCGCTCAAGGACCGAATCTGCGCTTGAGCGAAGATGCTAGGAGGATGGACTTCCACCAGAAGACGCTACTCTCGGATGAGTTCGGAATCGGAGTGGCTGGTCTTCTGATGGAGAACTTCTTTGGTGCCAGTTCCTTCGTGGACATTTCGATCGCTCTAAACGATCCAACAGCGTTTCAGGATATAGAACGTCAGGGGGAAGCACAGCCTGACTACCTCATGTGGGGTGAGAAAGGCGACTCTCCGTATTACATCGTTGAGTGCAAGGGCACTCAGACTAACGAGGCCGCGAGTTATCACCAACTGCGTAGAGGACTTGAGCAAGTTCCTTCGGTTGTGTTGGGAGCCGGGCCACGACAGGTTGTAACGATGGTCGTGGCTACCTGCATGTTGAAAGGTGGCACTGAGATATTTGTTCTCGATCCACCTCCCGATACTCCTGAGGATGATCCTGAGGAGGAAACATCGGAGCGGGTATCCGAGCGAACAGGTAAGCGTAGTTGGCGAATTCGCAATCCTGAGGCATTCCGCGAACGCGCAGTTGTCGCCGAAGAATCAAACCTACTGAAATGGGCCGGACAATATCAGACCGCCACTGAACGAGATCGGCGTTTAGAGAGAACTCACGCCAGGTTAATAGAAATACCGAATGCACAGCTCGAAACCAAGAGAACAGATTTCGGCACCTTCCGCGGAATTGAGGAGCCGCTATTCCCCGCGCTAGGTGCCCGAAACCTCAGAATATTTACAGGCGTGGAAGAAGGTTTACTGGAGTCGCTCATACATGAGCGGCCACGGGAAGAATTTGGCGCAAGGCATGTTGAAGCGGCGGAACGCCCGAATGATAACCTTCCAGCAAATATGAGCGTGAGCCGCAGCGGTAGTTGCATGATTGTCGAAGGTCTTTGAGACCGCTGCTCACGCCCTCCCTATGGTTCGCGGTATGGTACCGTTGGTCCCGCGTACACGCTATCTTTTCAACGCACCGGTAGAGGGCCGGGTGCTGTTGCACGAGCGTCCTGCGGCCTCCTAGCAGGCTGCTGAAAAAGTACTGCTAATCCACAGCCGAATATGTTACGAGAAGGCATGCGCGGAACAGATCAGCAGCAGAATCATATGTTCAGTTACTTGTCACCCGAAACCCGCGTGCGCCAGGATCATCCACTGCGTGCCATCCGGGCCATGGTTGATGTGGTGCTCGCCCAGTTGTCGCCACGGTTTGACAGCATGTACGCGGCCCTGGGCCGGCCGTCGATTCCGCCGGAGAAGCTGTTGCGGGCGCAGTTGCTGCAGATGCTGTACACCATTCGCAGCGAGCGTCTGCTGATGGAAGAGATAGACTACAACTTGCTGTTCCGCTGGTTCGTAGGCTTGAACGCGGATGACGAGGTGTGGGACGCGACCACCTTTACTAAGAATCGCGATCGGTTGCTGCAAGCGGACGTGGCCAAGGAGTTCTTGGCGCAGGTGGTAGCGCAAGCAAGCGGCCAAGGTCTGACGTCGGATGAGCATTTCACGGTAGACGGAACGCTGCTGGAAGCGTGGGCGGGAGCGAAGAGTTTTCAAGCGAAAGAGGGGAAATCGGACGCTCCGCCGGATGATCCCGGCAACCCGACGGTGGACTTTCACGGCGAGCAGCGATCGAACGAGACGCATGAGTCGAAGACTGATGCGGAGGCGCAGTTGGCGCGCAAAGGACCGGGCAAGGAGTCGAAGTTGAGTTACAGCGGGAATCTGTTGGTGGAGAACCGCAACGGGCTGATCGTGGCGGCGGAAGTGTTTCAAGCCAATGGGACGGCAGAACGGGATGCGGCGCTGGTGATGTTGGAGAAGTTGCCGGGGACGCAGCCGGTGACGGTGGGCGGAGACAAGGGATTTGACACACGAGGATTCGTTGCCGAGTGCCGGAATATGCAGGTGACGCCGCATGTGGCGCAGAACCACAAACGACCCGGCGGCAGCGCGATTGATGGGCGCACCACTCGGCACCCCGGATATGCCCTGAGCCAAAGAAAGAGGAAGCGAATTGAAGAATGCTTCGGCTGGCTGAAAACGATTGCGCTGATGCGCAAGCTGCGGCACCGTGGCGTCTGCAAGGTAGATTGGATCTTCACCTTCGCCTGCGCGGCCTACAATCTGGTGCGCATGCGAAACCTTGCGGCCGCAGTTCCTGCGGTGTAAGTCGAGGCCGAAGTGTGTCCCGCAGCGCAAAAAGATGGCGCTAGGGGTTAGAAAAGCACTGAGAATCAACCTCTCCGACATAGAAATGATGAAAACAATGAAAGACAGACAAGGAAACTATGTCCGTCGCTAGTTTTTCAGCAGCCTGCTAGGGGGCTTCCTGTTGATGTCTGATGGGCATTCCCCGGACCGGAGCTGTGCGGTGAGTTTCTGATGGAACGGAAAGCAAGCGTACGGTATACCGACGCGGGCGAGCGCCACGCGGTAAAATAGGAGCTTAATCGCAATGATGGAAAATACGAAATCTGGATGCAACAAGTTGGGGTATTCTGTTTCACATCTTCAAAATTCAATGGAAAGAGTGTGAAGTATAGCGACTTCTATCGATGCGGCTCTATTCTGGCACGACCCAATCTCTTTTGGAAGACACGACGTACAACCGAATCGCCACAAAGCTGAAGGACGCCTTCTTTGCCGAGTTTCGCTACCAGCCGTCCGTGGGCGAAGTGAATTCATGGAATAACTCGCTCCGAGCTGTCTCTCAGGTCTTTCAGATGGCATCACTCAGTAACCACGGAGTTCTATTGGAACTCCAACTCCCGCTCACGTCGAAGCGACTGGATTGCCTTGTTACTGGCTATGACCAAGTAAAGGCTGCTCCCAACGCAGTCATCATCGAACTTAAGCAGTGGGATGGATGCCAATGCACATCTGGGAAAAACGAAGTTGCAACGTTCGTCGCTGGCAATGTCCGCGATGTGCTCCATCCGGCGGTGCAGGTCGGGCAGTACATGACTTACCTCGCAGACTGTCACACCGCGTTTCAGGGTGAGGACTGCATCAATGTCCATGCTTGCTCCTACCTTCACAACTACAACCCGATGGAAAAGGACCCCCTGTTTTCACCACAGTTTGCCGATCAAATCGCCAAGTGTCCTGTTTTTACAGCAGACCACGTACCGGAGTTCACATCTTTTCTCGATAAGTTGATCCGTGTTGGAGATGCTGGGGTTATTGCTGCCAAGGTGGAGCGAAGCAAATATCGCGCAAGCAAGAAGCTCCTCGATCACGTTGCCAAGTTAATCCATGGTAAGCCGGAATACATTCTGCTGGATGAGCAGTTGGTGGTCTACGACAAGGTAATGCAGGTCGCAGAAGAGGGCGTCAACGGAAAGAAGAAGGTTGTGATTATCGTGCGCGGCGGTCCCGGCACGGGAAAATCGGTCATCGCCATGAATTTGCTCGGCGATCTCTCGGCGAAGCATCTCAATGCCCACTACGTGACAGGCTCTCGGGCATTCACCATGACGATCCGCGAAATTGTGGGTTCTCGGGCGGCAACGCAGGTGAAGTACTTCAATAGCTACATGACCGCAGACGTTAACGTTATCGATGTAATGATCGCGGACGAGGCCCACCGAATTCGAGAAACTAGCAACGATTTCCGTACGCCGAAAGTGAAACGGAGCAAGGTCCCGCAGATACAAGAGCTATTGAAGGTCAGCAAGACTGCGGTTTTCTTCATTGAACAACCAAATCATCAAACCGGGAGAAATCGGCTCCGTCCAATACATAAAAGACGAAGCGACAAAATTGCACTGTGACGTTCGCGAGTTTGAGTTGGAAGCTCAATTTCGCTGTGCTGGCTCGGACGCATTCGTGAGCTGGGTCAACAACACTTTGGGGATTCAGCGCACCGCTCATGTGATGTGGAATCAGGCGGACGAATTTGACTTTAAGATTCTGCCCAGCGCCCAAGCGTTGGAAGATGCGATTAGGCAAAAGCTGGAAAAGAAATTTACCGCTCGGCTTGCAGCGGGGTTTTGTTGGCCGTGGTCCAGACCCATGCCTAATGGACAACTCGTGACTGACGTGGTTATCGGTGACTACAAGCGGCCTTGGAACGCCAAGTCTGGGCAGTGGCATCTTGCACCCGGGATACCGAAAGAGACATTATGGGCTTACGAGGACGGCGGGGTGAACCAGATTGGGTGCATATACACCGCTCAGGGATTCGAGTTCGACTATGTAGGGGTGATTTTCGGCCCCGATCTCGTCTATGTGCCCGAAACGCGAGAGTGGAGAGGAGACGAGACTAAGTCCCACGACCGGGAGGTGAAGAAGTCAGGTGACCGCTTCACCCAAATGGTGAAAAACACGTACCGGGTACTGCTGACTCGCGGCATGAAGGGCTGTTACGTTCATTTTATGGACAAGAACACCGAGAGCTTTTTTCGCAGCCGCATGGAGCACACAGGCAAGACACAAGCGGGTGGGGCGTAATGACTTTGACCGACTGTACCCGGAACATTTTGCACATCGCAGAACAGCTTTCTGGACGCCCCGTGCGCGTTCAGGAGGACCCTAAACTGAACGTGCTAGCCACGATTAAGATAGCGCGGGGCAGCATGCCGATGCATATGATCGCCTACCGTCCGATTTCGGGAAGGCAGCCTGATTATCACATCTGCTACCAGTGCGGATTCGTTGTACGACTTTTCGAGACCCCACCTGACGCGCGATTTGACTTTGGTATTTCCCCCGAGACTTCCAGCAAGATGGATACTTTGCTGGCAGACCGTTCGCTTCCGCCCCAAGCGCGGATGGCGAAGGACATGTTGACGAATGGCTTGTTAACCCAACTCCGCTCCATACCCATCGGACTGAGGATCGATGATTGGTTATGGTCGCTCTGCCCCGATCTGCGCGAAGAACAGGTTGCTTCGGCCCGACTCCAACTTAAGGACAACGCACAAGCACTTAGTCCCAATGTCCGACAGTTGTTTCCGAACAAAGTCGTCAAGGCTAACACAGCGATGAACGCGGCATTTGCGTTGTTCTGGACGACCAAATTGGAAGACCCTTCGATCATTCTCCCATACCGCTCAATCGGGGCTGACATCGACGGTAAGGTTCTGCTCGATATTTTTGGCAAGCTGCAATCCAAGCCAACGGGTGACTGCGGGTTGGTGGATCGTTGGGCGGAGCAACTCGGCTTGTTGAGCTGGTACAAATGGATACCGTATAAACTGGAAGATTGATGCCCCAAGACAACGACCTTCATGTGTTTGAGATTGCCGTAGGCGACTTCGACCTGAACCTCATCCCGGAAGAAGCCAGATCGCCGGGGACGGAGAAATTTGAATCGGCGGTCAAGAGCTTCTACGAAGACCAACTGGGCAAGATTGCTGCTGAGTACTCCATTGGTATAGAGAGCGGCAACATCCGAGTCAGTTGGCGTAAATCTTCCATGCACCCTGACGCATTGGAGGAGGCTGTAGCGGCCCTTGAGAAGGGCGATTATCGCTCCGGTGTCCAGATTCTTGAATTCCTCCTGCCATCTCGGGAGCAGGACGGCATGGTTCACTACAACCTCGGAATGGCATACAGCGATCTGGGCAAGTTGGATGAGTCCGTGAACCACTTGCAACGTGCATTGGAGATTGACAATGGGATGGTCAATGCCAAAGTGGCCCTTGGCGTGTCCTATTCTCGGCTGAAGCAATACGACAAGGCGGCGGCTATCCTCAAACAAGCTGTGCTTGACGATCCTGACAATGGTTACGCCTTGCGTAATCTCGGTGCCGCGCTCATGCAGTCTGGTGGCGATAAGACCGACACTCTGCGTTATTTGCAACGTTCGGTGGAACGGCTGCCCCGAGATCAGGCGGCATGGTTCGGGCTGGCACAGGCGCAGATGAATGCGGGGGACTCCCACGATGCGGACACGTCGTTGATCAAGGTCATCGAACTTCAGCCATATACCCCAATCGCGGACATGGCGAAGCAGATGCGGTCTAACATTACACAAGAGAACTTTCGTAAGACACCAAACGGCGGTCTCCGCATGGACGCTGTGATGTACTGTGTCAGCGCATTAAAGAAGTTCGACCTGATGACATTGGAGCAAGTGCGCAATGTAGGATTTGAAGTTGCGGCGTTGGGTATGAACGGCATCAACGTCAACGACCCAAAAAGCGAATATCATCTACGGACGCTGGCGGGCACTTTTACCGGACTTCAGTTGCTCTGTTACGAGTACGTGGCTTTCAGGCAGGTCGCGCCAGATATGGATATTGGCTTCGATTTAGCGAAAGAATACGAAGAAGCGACGAGAATGAAAGCGATGGGGCTTTGAACATTGCGACTCTGCGAAAAGTGGCAAAGAGAGTGATGTCTTTGATTAAGTCTTCAAGGCGCGCCATAGTCAGTAAACTTGTCTCCCGAACACAGAGAAAAGCCCCCAAGCTGATTATTTTCCGTTGTCACCTGTCGGAGAAGCACGATTATACCCGGAGTCGCGGGTGTCCTTCCTGTTTTGGAAAATCGGTGTTACGAAAACCGGAACCCGATTCCACAAATGCTCTGCAGCCCGTGGCCTTGAGATACAATTCAGACTTCTCCCCCGCGAAATCTGAGAGATTTTCCTGATGAGGGCGAAATATGCCTGTTAGACTCAGCCGCTATTTTGGTGTTGAACCTTCAGAACTGAAGTCACGCGGTGTATTCGACGCGCATTTGGGCATTGACAACAAGTTGTTTGTTGACCCGAAACTCCTCAATAAAGAAGTGAAGATTCCAGAGTTTTCTGATGCGCGGGGAGACATAACCACATATTTCTCCAAGGTCATCAAACTCTTAAGAGCGTCCAAGAAACAGGGCGATATTGCATGGGTGGAAGCAGAGGAACGCTTGAATTTCAAAGAGGAACATGGCGCAGCACTGGGCTATTCCGGTGCTGGTGAGTTCGGAAGAGCTGTTGGCCCGAAACGAGCACGTATTTTGGTAATGCGTGCAAAGGAGATACTTGCGTTAGATATCGACGATCCCGAGATGTTCGAGCTGATTGGACTGTTTCAAGAAGACATTGGCTCAGACCTACTGAGTGACATGGCTGTGTCGATTCTGAAGCACAGATTTTTTGATTACACCCAACGGATCACAAAAGAGCTGAATCTGCGACCGTCGAGAGAACGTCCGATCGAGGGACAGCGGTGGACGCTCCCTATTTCGCCTGATGGAGAGAGGGCATTGATTCTGGTACCGAAGGCTCTCTTGAGCAAATTGCCCATTGCTCTAGACCGCAGTGAGATTGATGAAGTGGCGGCCTTCAATCGTGAGGTGAGACGAACGTGGAATGCAATCGTTGCGGCGGCCCGCAAGGAAGATGCCAGCGTAAAAAAGGAGCAAATCCGCGAGATGCTGTTTGCTCAACCGAAGAACCTTGCAGACCTTATCAAGGTGTACCGCGAAGCAGCCGTTCAAGGCTACAACTTTGAAAAAGATGCGGATGGCTTGCTGAGTTGGGATTTCATCGGAAGGTCTGCTGCAGAGGCTAGTCCGTTGGAAATAGGCATCAAACAGCCAAAGACTATCGGGGAGTTACGCACCATAGTGGTTCTGATATTGGCCCAGTTTAAGAAAAACATAGAAGAGAACAGGCTTTACGAGTGTTTGTACAAAGACAACGGAAAGCCAAAGCACGAAGTATTTGCCCAGCGGCTCTTCTATGCGGTCGCCGACGCATACTGCGAAGCAAACAACGTTGACCTGAGCCGTGAGCCAAATGCAGGAAACGGCCCGGTTGACTTTAAGCTGAGTAGTGGCTACAAAGGCCGGATGTTAGTGGAAGTAAAAAAATCCAGCAACTCTGACTTGCTTAATGGTTTTGAGAAACAGTTGCCAGAATATGAAAAGAGCGAGGCAACGGACGAATCAGTTTATCTCGTCGTCCGTGTCACGGAGCGAGACTCTGCAATCAAGAGTGTGATAGCCCTGAGGGACAAAAAAATAAGACAGGGTCAGAAGACACCTGAGATTTTTGTGATCGACGCTAGGAAAAAGGCGTCGGCGTCAAAGCACCGAAAGAAGAAAGACCGCTAAGGCGATTTTGGTGGCGGCACAAGGCCGTTTACAAGTGATACCATTGATACGGTTTCCGTGGAATTAGGGGCAATAAGGGAAACTGTGGAAACAGCAGCCTAAGTTACGAATATGCTCGACACCCGCATAAACACAGGCTAGAATCGCTAACTGTAGGAATCACCACGACTTGCTAGAAATGGCGCAGGCGAATCCCTCCCTCTCCGCCAGACTTCCTTCTAAGTTCCATCCAGCACCGGCTCCGTGCGCCTGGCCGGCACTTCCAACTTCAAAGCCAAATACGCCGGCAATTCTCCGAAGGTAGCAATCATGGATGCCGTCCCCGGCCGAATGACGACGCCGAAGCGCTCGAATCCCTCGGCTTTGGTTGCTCCGCCCGATCCCTCGCCGACCGTGGTTCGCCTCCAAACTTCCCGCAATCACAGCCGCTTGGGAACTGAGCGGCGCTGGCCTGACTAGGAGCTCTGCATCAAGGGCGGGCCGTTGACCAACGAGGGCCGTCCGGATCGCAGCAAGGCGAACTTCACCTGGTGCATGATGGCGGCGCATCGCGGCAGCTGGAGCACCCAGGATATTGCGGACAAGCTGCTTGAGGTCAGCGCCAGGGCCCAGGAGCCTGCGCGGCTTCATGACGGAGGCTATGCGCTCATCACCGCGCAGAATGCACAGCAGCAGAGCGGGGCCGCAAGCGGGGCAGGGGGTAGAAGAAAGAAACGAGGAAAGCAACGGAGGCCCGCAAGGAAGCCTTTTCCGCTTTACAGAGATGGAGTATCCTGCTAGCACCTAGAAAGGTGCTTTAAAGGAGCAGGCCGATGCTGGACATCACCAAGGACATCCAATCGCTGACAACGTTCCGCCGGCGTTCCGGCGACTTTATGAAACAGCTCAAGAAGAGCAAGCGTCCCGTGGTGCTTACGGTGAAGGGAAAAGCGGCGGCTATTGTGCAGGACGCCGAGGCCTATCAACGTCTGCTCGACATTGCGGCCAGCGCCGACGCAGAGGAAGGCATCCGCCAGGGCCTTGATGACGTAGCCCACGAACGCACGCGCCCGGCGAAAGAGGTATTCGACGAGATTCGCCGCAAACATGACATACCGCGTTGAGTTTGCCGATCGCGCGTCCCGCGACCTTGAAATTCTTTATAAGGAAAAGAACGCTGCCGAGTCGCACGCCGCCGCTCGCTGGTACAACGGGCTGGAGGAGACGGTATACGGGCTCGCTTCATTTCCCCTGCGCTGCCCGGTTGCTCCGGAAGCGCGAAAGACGAAGCGAAAGCTGCGGCAGCTGCTTTACGGCAAGAAGCCTCACGTTTATCGGGTGATCTATGAAATCGAAGAACAGCGGCAAATAGTGTGGGTAGTCCACATCCGCCACGGCAAAAGACGGAAGATTAAACCGCCCGATCTGGTGTAGGATTCGCCGTGGATGCGGGCCGGTACTCAACATGATCAATGTCGGACTTGCGTGGGCTGGGAATTTGGCCGGGAGGCACGATCCTATATTTCTGATCCAGAAAGTCTTGAAGGTCTTCCGGGAGGGCCTCTGCGAGTTCTTGCCAAGTTAGAACTTTGCACCTTGTTCTCACATCAGCGATTTTCACACACCTCGTTACGGCGAACCAAGCTTCAAGCAAGTCCGGACGGCGGGCATCTAGGAGCACGCAGAAGCCAAATCCGAGATGGTGCGCAGCCGGATGGCGATACCTACGTGTTCCGATGCTAGTCCACTGGTCTGCTGTGGCGCACTAACATCGTGAGCCTGCTTGGGAGCGATGGACCCACCTTGTGCTACAGCCGATCAGCGATTTGATTGCAAGCAGGTACAATCGGCAAGCTCTTCTTGGGTGGTTCCCTATTCCCGTCGCGATATGCCTCTATTGCGGTCAGAAAACAGGTTGGTTTAGCGAGGCACATGAGGAATGTGTCCGTAAGGCTGAACAGAAACGCCTGCAAATGGAACAAGAACGCGTACAGATGGAACAGGCACGTGTGCAGAAAACAAACGACGAAGCGCATAACCGCCTCTTGCGTGAAATGCAGGAACGCCAGTTGCGTGAATACCAACAGTGGCGTTTGCAACACCGCACCCTCGTGGATAAGTTTCTGGAGATTACCGATAGAAAAGTGTCTCTTTTGGACGATTACGGCGACGAGAACTGGGATGCGTTGCCAAAGGAGATTGAAAAACTTCTTCGCAAATGTGTGCCGCAGGTTGTAGATCCAAAAATGATTGACGTTTGCGAGCTTGAGCGCCTTCGCCCAGCTTCCGCGGATCTGCTTAAGGGGCCGTTCAGGATTGCGCATGTTTGGAAATACGTGAGGCGAAAATCGCGGACCAACCAGACTCCGCCATCTCAGCAGTTCAGACTTGCACATAGCGGATAGAGGAACGTTCCGGATCCCTGCAGCGGTTTTCGATTCGAGCACGCGAATGATGTCGCTCACGAAGTCGATGTCATCCCACTTGAGAACAAGAGCCTCGCGATTGGATCGCAAGCCAGTTTCCAAAATCAGAATAGCCAGTGCTCTGATGTGCGGATCAGCAACATCGAGGATGCGTTTCTCCTCGTCGAATGTAACGATGTACGGTTTGCGGCGGACGCTTCGTTCCTCCAGAAAGTCGACTTCAGCAAATGGACTTTGAGCGACTTCGAATTCCTAATGTCTGAAATTAGCGTACACAAATTGGCGCATCTTCGTGAGCAGGACACAGACTGTGGACTTCGAAGTTGTATCGTCTGCAGAACAACTTTCAGGGGCAGAGGTCTAAAGCTGATCCTCCAGAACCCTGGCAAGTGCCCTTAAATCATGGTCTTGGGCGAGACATGGCGGATGGGACTGGGCTGCACACCGGGTCAAGAACCGGCTTTAGACGCGCTAGGACGCGACTTGGGCCGGGGTCAAAGGGGTTTGCTACGGTAGCTCGCAACGGTGGTTTATACGTGTAATGGCGCGATTTTACAGTCAACTATAAGATATACAATGCCTTGCGAATAAATTTACCAGAATTATCGCTTTTTCGGTTCGGAAACCCGCGTGGGTTTCGCCCAGTCTGAACGCTAACAAAATTCAAGATTGAAGATCAGGTGATCTGCTTGATGGGCACTCGACTGCAAAAAGCAACAAAACTACAAATCCAAATTCTCTGGCCGATCCGGAAACATAACCGGGGAAGATGACAAGTAAATTCTAACTCCGCCTGCGCGACGGACTCTACGCGTTAGATGATCCCGCACGTATCAGGTGGCATTTGCCTCTCTTCAAAAACCGGTAACATCTGCCCCGGCCGAGCGAACTATTTGAACTTGATCGTCTGATTGCACCCCTTACTCACGAATTTCAACACGTTACCCTCGCTTGCAATGCCACAACCATAAAACTCACCGTGGGAATCACCGAGTGTATATCGCTGCGAACTGGCTGCGTTGGTGTTTTGCCCGGTATTGAAATTCAATGTGTCCTTCGCATTCACTACATTGTCTACCAAGCCCGTAAACGACGGACTCACCACGAAGTTCTTGAATTCCTGCGATACGACCGTCGTTTGGACGACCCCGCCGTTCGGGAAGGTGACATTAATATCGGCGGTCAGAGGATAAAGGAACGACTCCGTACTAAAGGATGAATTGTGCCCCTGTCGCGTGGCGACGTTTGAGTTCACCGGCGTGAGCTGAGAAATATCCTGGACGTACTCGTTCGAGTTGATGTTAAAGCCCTGCTGGTTGTTGAAGTTCACACTTTGCTGGATAAAGGTGCTAACTTTCCCGTGAGACGTATTCACGAAGCCAGCCAACTGGAACCGCCGTTGCGAGGTCGTGCTCACCGTTCCGGTGACGTTATTCCCATTGACCTGCAAGTTCGTCGTGACCACTGGATTCGGGCTTTGGATAGTGTTCAAAGTGACTTCTCCGGTCACTTGCTGGGAATCGTGATCCTCGAACAGCAGCAAAGTTCCGGTCACGCTGAACTGGCTGTTGACGTTCAGCACGTTCATGGCGACGGTATGCGTTTGTCCGTTACTCAGCAGGCCGGCGAATGGCGTGAGGTTGACGCGATAGGGCACAAGGTCGAGGGTTTGCACGCCCGGAGTCGGCACCCACAAGAAGGGATCGATTCCTCCGGTAAAGACCCAAGGAAAAACGGGGGCGACACCGGCGGGTTGGCCGTCGATGCTGACCTCCGCTTCGCGAAAAGCAGTGCCTCCGCAACTCTGCAATTCGGTGGTCAAATTATTCGGAACGCAACTGTACCAGAACTCGTCGTTTTGCTGTCCCTGCGTAACCACATCTAAATATGCTTGTTCTATGTTCATGGGCAGGGTGAAGGTGGTCGAGAGCTGGTCGCTGGGCGAGAACAAGAACGCCGGCAAGTTCACTCCGCCGCTGCCGTTCGACTGCACCAGCGGCATCACCGCGTCGGGTATGGCCTGGCCTTGGCCTTGCGCGGGATAGAACTCCAGATCAGCGCTCACCGTGAATATTCCGTTGAGAGTGTTGTAAGGCGGCGGGCAGTCTGAGGTGCAGTTCGCCAGGACGATCGTGCCAGGCTGCTGCGCCGTAAGTAGCGCGCTGTAATCAGTCACGTCGCGCTCCACGTGCCAGGTGTTGGTGAGCGTGGCCAGCGGCTCCGGAGTGGTTCCGAAATAAATATCGGCGGTGGCCAGGTAGATGCTGGCTGTCCGGTCGAATTGCTGGCCCGCGTTCTCGCTGAAATCGGCTTCGAAGACGACCTCTGCCCATGGCCCCGGACAATTGGCGGGAGGCGTGTATTGAAAGGTCTGTGCGGATTCTGAAAAGAACGCGAATTGGTAATCAGAAAACAACTGCACTTTGCAGGGCTGCTCCGAGGGCCGCGGAACCAGAGGATCGGCCGTCACCGTAAACTGCGTGCCTACCTGCCGGTTCAGGCTTTGTGCCAGGGAAATGTTCCCCAGCGCCAAGGCCATTGCAAGAGTTGTGACTACGAAATACGTCCGCGACGAATGCATGGAAAGCTCCTTTGTCGCTACAGGAACCGGTTTGAGCCGGATTCCGTTCCCGGTTTCGAAATGCTGCCCATTGTACAGCCATTTAATGTTATTCAGGGCTGGATTCATCTCCACACTAAAGCACCACTACCTATCGAGCGCGTGAGAGTTGTGAACATACGAGATAGTTCTTCTTGCGTTTATTCGTGTTGATGTATTTGGCCCGGTGAGCAACAGCAAGCATCCTAAGAATGCCGCCCGTTCTAGGGAGGTCGCGCCGTGCTAATAACTCACTGTGGCACGTGATGGCCATGGCGTGCTTGGGCTCTGAAAGGGAGACTGGGGTTAAGGTGGTCTGGGTGAATCGCGCGGTTATACGCACTCATCGCACGTTTCTGGGACCACTAGTGGGTTAACAGCGTAGTAGCTGAACAATCTCCACTGAATACTTTCCTTCTGCACTTTAGCCCGTTCCTTCGAATTGAACACTCTGCGAGTTCTTGGGAACTTCAGCACAGGATGCCGCAAAGTAGATGGTTCCGTCGCCGTATCGACGAGCATCGCCCGCTGGTTGGGCAGCATCCCACCTAACCGACGCGAGATGTTGAACAGTGAGCGGCTTCCGCACACCAGACAATGATCGTGCGGGCTGTCACTGACCATATCGCAGTCAGCACACAATACGGCGTTCTTGAGGGAAATACAATTCAAGAGTCGGCCTTTTTCAGTACGGATACTGGGCACAGAATCCTTCATATTCACCCCACAAAACCCAAAGTCGATTGTACTGAGTCCGGAAGCCCGCACAAGGAAAAACAAAGTTCCGTCGTGTCCTAACGTGGCTAATTGTTAATTGTTATTTCCGCTGTTATAAACGGAACAGAACTTGGCGGGAACTTCAAGTTGCAATCTTGCTCCCGGTGAGCATGCAGAAGCACAAGTAAGCTTTCACGCTTATCTCTGGGTGAGAATTGCGGTGGCGTCGGCCATTGGCGGAGCACGCCGACGACCCCCAGTTGTCGGACAGGGCGCAAGCACTTTCTGGGCGAGATCGACGCCTTCTAGAACTAACGGTTTGCCGAGGCAACCGGATGAGCAAAAGTTAGCTGGGAGGATGACAAATGGTGCTAGATCGAAAACGTTGTCCGCTGATGGTACACATGTCCTATCAAATACTCCACCACTGCAAAAGATGCTTCTTTTCGCTGAGTATGCTACTCCGCATTCCAGCCACTGACTTCGACGCTGGGCTTCGCAGTGCCCAGATCGCTGGCGTGATACGTTGCCGTGATCTCTCGGTTCTCGGCGGGCATCAGCGAGATGTAATTGTCCTCCCACAGCACTGAAAGAATCTCTTCGCCGCCCTTGCCTTTGTCAACCTTCAGGCGGATAAAAAATGCCAGATTCCTGCTCGGGTTCTGTAGCCTCACATAGGTGACTTCTTCATCGCCCTTCCTTTCGCTGCTGCTGGCTACGTTCAGCTTCACCTTGGGCAACTTCTGGAGCGCGGTGAAATCGGCGTAGCTCGCAGTCGGAGTCGTGTACCAGTCCGATTTTTCCCAATCCAGCGTCTCAACGGAGGTGGACAGCCAGTAGAAATTTGATCCGACGGTTTTTCCCGTCGAATCCTGAACCGTGAGACGAAGAAAATAAGTCGGGCTTAGGTCCTAAATTTGCGGCAGGTCGAATATCCGGTTCGTGCTGTCCGCTGGCGCATTCACGGTTTCGTCCCTGGAAAACTTCTCACTCATATCCAGGTTGTAAACTTTGGCCGTAAGCCTGAGATTGTTGGCGTCCCGGTACTGGCTGCTGACTAGCCAAACCGAGTGGTCGTCATAGCCATATACGGGATTGAGCGGTTGCATCGCCGTCTTCGCGCCAAAATATCCGCCACCGGGGCGCAGGTAATAGTCATATAAGTGCCATATCATTGATGGCCACGCATTGTTCAACATCCATTGAATCACCCCGGTCGAGGTGTACTTGTTCCGGCTGTAAGCCTCGTACATGGCCCGGATCCCTTCGTATGTCATCAACTGTGACTTTGTGGTGTAGTCCTGAACGTTGTCAGCCTTACCGTATCGTGCATTCAACGCATCGGTGAACACGTGGATGTCCTTAAAAGCACCGCCGCCAGCGTGATAGTTCCAATATTCATCGATTGGCCACAGGTGATCCTTTGGCAAGAATCGTTCTAGGCTCTCGAGCGTCGGGACCGCGGGGCCGGGGCTGGTCTCGGTGTTAAACCCGTAAGCGCCTCCGCAGCCGCCCTCGTTGCACTGGGTGAGCGAGGGATGGTTCGGAGAATCGACGAGCCAGTAGGACGGAGCGACATATTCATAAGGCCCGGTCATCTTCACGCCACTGGGGCCGGAGAATCCGGTAGGCTTGGCGGTAGCTGAAGAAACGATTGGGTTCGGCCATAGCGCCTGCTTTTCGACATCAAGATACATCTGCTCAACATCCGGCGGGGGTGGGTTGTCGCTGCCGTTCAGCCACATGATTAAGCTCGGGTGGCTGCGTAAACGGTAGATCTGCGATAGCAGAGAATCCTTAGCGATCTGGTAATCCGCCTCCGACCACTTCGACCAGTGTTCCCAGTGATCGCAGCAGCACCATCCCGCCATTACGAGCAGGCCCTTGCGGTCGGCCTTCTCGAAAAAGTCCTCCGGCTCGAGTTTCCCTTCCAGACGAACCGTATTGAGCCCCATGTCCTGCACGTACCTGAACTGGTCGTCAACATTCGCTGGATCATATCGGAGCATCATGTCTGAGGAGTAGCCGCCACCGCGAATCAGAATCTTCTTACCGTTTATGCTGAAGACACGCTTATTGTTGTCGTTGATCTGCGAAGTGATTTCTCGAATGCCGAAGTGCGAGTCGGATGCGTCGGACACTTGTCCGTCAATGTCGAATTCCAAATGCAACTGGTACAAATCTGGAGTGCCCATCTGCGCCGGCCACCACAGGCGCGGATGGGCCAACATAAGCTGCGAAAACTTGTTGGGCCCGATGGTTACATCCTTTACCTCGCGTGGCCCCAATTCCATATCCACTTCGAACTGGGTCTTCTCGATTGTGCCTTTCAGCCTGCCTTTCACGGGCTGGTCGGTTGCATTCTTCAGCTGTGCAGTCACGGTGAGTTGGGCGCTATCGTTCGCGGGAGCATTGACCTGTGACAGGACAGCGGGATAGCGCAAGGCAACTGGGCCGCTCGTCCTTACATTCACTTCTCGCCAGAGCCCCATATTCTTGTCCGGAGGAGCGGGATTCCAGTCGACAAAGGTGATGGCCAGATCGTCTTTTTCGGGAGCCCACACTTAAACCGCCACAACGTTCTCTGCTCCGGCATGCGCAACGCCCGTGATGTCGAATTCGTAGGTTCGCCAAGCGCCCGCAACTTGCTGAAGATTAGCGATTTGCTTTCCGTTGACCCAGATATTGGCGCGGTAGTTAATGCCCTTGAACTCTAGCCAGATCGTTTTGCCCCGATACCCGGCCGAGAGCACGAAGGCTTTACGATACCACCACGCAACGGCAAACGGGCTGTCCTGCTCCATTGAGAAATTCGAGAAATTTGCGCCCACGGGATACGTTACTCCGGGAAACTGTCGCAAGTTCATGCCAAACGTCGGATCGGGATAGACGTTGTGCTTGACCAGGGCCGCCACCACAGTCGTGGGCACTGTCACCGAGCACCACGCTTTCGGCTGATAGGCCGAGGTGGAAATCACGTCGCCGGTTTCAGCGATTTTGCCGGAGGACTGGAGACTCCATCCATCAGTCAGACGCAGCGTCGCCGGTTCACGAGCTAAAGTTTGGTGAGTCTCGGCGAAAACTGCAGTTGCGGAAAGAAGATGAACGGCTACGAGCACAGAGAGAGAAGCAAAGCCTCGAATCTTCATCGTATGAATCCCTTTCAAGCAAAGAACCGTCGATGCGCCAAGATGGAGGTTGCACGGCATTACGGGCTGCGCGATCTGGGTCGTCATTTGCGGGTGTTTATTTGACTTTAGATAATATCGTTTTATTGATTCGTTTCAATATCTCCGTGCGAGATAATACCCGAAACTCGAGAAACAAGGAGCGTCCCCTGGAGATCCGACGAATGATTACGGTTTCGTTCTGCCTAGCCCTCCTGCTATCCGTAGTTGAGAGCGCAGCAGAAGCCAATTCCATCACACCGCAACGCTCGAATGTGTCTTCGGTTCAGCAGGAATTGATCAATATACAGAAAGCGTTTCAGGATGCGCTGGAGCGTGGCGACGCGGAATACGTCAAAAACGCAGTGTCCGACGACTTCATGTCGGTCGAGACCAACGGTAACAGCACCGGGAAAAAGGAATTCGTGCGCGATGTTCACCCGCCTGAGCATCCGGGGCAGTCGCCGATTCTGTACGATTTCAACGTCGTGAAACTGGATGAAGATTGCGTCGTCGTGACCTATAAGGCCGTGTTTCCTGGCAGCCAACTAGAGCGCTATCAACACTTGAGTGATATATGGGGGAAGCAAGCCGGGCAGTGGAAGCTGAAATTCCAGCAGAGCACCCTGAATCTGTGGAGTGCGCACGACTTGGATTGAGCTCCCAAGGATCAGGCCACAACCTACCGACCATCAATGAAGCCGGTGAACTCTCGATCTCGCCGATCAGCACTGGCCTAACCTGAAATAAGTCAACACGAATAAACACAACAGTGCGAAACGGATCTTCTCGCAACGCAGTTCAGCGGCTTCTGGTAGTGCTCAACTTCAATCCTCAAATTCTGTTTAATTTACTTTTTTCTCTATAGCTCAATGCACCAATTGCAAAGGTGCTTTTTCGGGTTGATAGTATTTAGCCTGGGCCGTCAGGCTGAATGACGTGGGCCGTATACATTAAATCGGAAAATTTTGGTGCTGCCAGTCGCTGCCGTAGGAAACACTGCGGATGATGCAGCTCCCCAAATTGACGTGCTCTCCTCGTATACCTCAACCGTGTGGCACATCTGACCGTTAAATTCTGTGTGGGATTAGGAATGATAGACGCGCTTGTAACCAGTAACCGAGCCATCTCCCGAATGGTCGGCCATCCTTTCAGAATCTTTAACTAATTCGCGGCTTCCATGGTAAGCACTCGACAACTTTCGGCGGGTGATCCTGGTGAACTCCGCTCTCGACGTCTACACCGGACCTGTACCGCCTAATTCACTTTGGCACGACGAGAGGGCCGTTCGTGATAAGTTTCGAATCCACTATGCCGATCTCGACCCGGCGGTTGGCAGCACGCGCCTGTTCGCTGTCGCCCGGAACGCGCGGGTCGGATTTGCCAAAACCCTTAGTGCTCATGATAGTCGGGGAAATTCCGGTCTGCACCAAGAAGTCGCGGACAGCTTCGGCGCGACGCTGTGAGAGTTGTAAGTTGTACGTCTGCGTGCCGATGTCGTCCGTATATCCGTAGACAGCAATCGTATATCCCTTAAGCGTCATCAGGATCCCGGCGATGCGATTAAGGATGTCGCGATATTCCGGTTTAATGTTTGCCTTATCAAAGTCGAACCGAATCGACTTGCTGTCCAGCGTCATCACCAGGCCCATGGCGGTGCGACGCGTTTCGGCGATTTGCCCGAGAGCCTGTTGCAGCTGTGCAAGTTCCGCCTCTCGCTCTTGCCGATATTCCTCAGCCTGCTGTGTGGCTTGATCTGCCTTTTGCTGCTCCGCGGCGGCCTGCTGCCGCGCAAGTTGTGCCTGCGCCTCCGAGTTCGATTGATCCTGCTTCGCCAAGTCGCGCTGTTGAGCGGCTGCCTGCGCGTTCGCCGCCGCTTGCGAAGCCTGCTGAGCCAACGTCTGCGATTGCTCCTGTGCGCGCACGACCAGCCGGCTGAAACCTTCCGTCTGCTGGCTGAGCCGTGCCACCTCGCGCTCCAGGCGACGGACCGAGATTAGATAAACAAACCCAAGAACCAAGCTGAGCGCGATTGCGATCACTCCCAGAGCTAGCGCTAACTTCCCTTGAGACTTGGCAGGTGCATCCCCAAGTCCACGCTCGTCCGGCTTCAGCGCCTCGCGTGAAGAGTCCATCATTTGGCAATCTTAGCGTGGAATTCTAGATTGAGGCAAAACGAGATAGCTCCCAAATTGAACGGCCAACCGGAAACTATACCGTTAGTTGACGATAAATCTCGTGGGTTTTGAAAAACTCTTTTCGAGGCACTTCGCCAGAAATTTCGTTTGTAAGTTGTTGAATGTTCGTTTCGCCGAAGATGCTCAGATTCAGCAAAATTATTGCTTTGGTTCCTTTTTCAACAGCCACGAGATTTTTCGCCAATTGACCGCCGATTTCGGCAGGTTGCCCGAGGAGGAACAAAAAAATCCCGGCTTTCCCGGGATTCCCAACACGAGCGATCGCTTTTGACTACTGCTTCGGCGTCGGCTGCGAGCCCTTCGAATCGCTGGCTGGGCACTTGCCCGTTCCTCTACCGATGCCTTGAACATCGATCGAGGGACTGCCGGCCTTCTCCGCCATTCCTTTAGAATCAGCAACCTAGAGGCATGGCAGGTATCAGTAGCGTGGTATCAGCGAAATAACTCTCAATAACTCCCTTAGAATCAGCGTCGGCTCTCGCCGGCAAGGTGCAAAGCCAACCTGCCGCGGCGGAGCGACGGTCCCACTGACCGCGGGCGCGATTTTTGCACAGTGGTCATGCAGGCCCGGTTACACCTTCGTAAACATTGATGGAACGACATGGGCAGGAATCGCCCCCGTATACGGTTGCTGGCTATCTGATCGCCGGAACGTTCGGATCCTCGCCCGGAAAAAACTGAGGCTCGTACACATCGCCGTCGCAGTTTCCCTTCGTGGTACTGGTTTGCAGCGCTACTGTTACTGGTATCCGCAATTGGAATTCAGAATCGCCATAATGTGATCGCTTTCTTGCTATTTGGTTGCTTCCGTACCGACTACGGCCTCCCAGCCGCCGCCCGGGTTGTATTCCGCCATAGCTGCGGCGACATCGGTGGTCTTTTCGCCCAAGTCTTTTTGGTAGACGGTACCGTCTTTGTCGACGATGAACGTCATGATTCCCGAATTCCTGTATTCTGCGGGATAGGCGAGAATTCCAAATCCACCCGTCATCTTTCCATCGACGATGTAATCCTTCGCGCCTCCTTGTGCCTTGTCTCCCTGTTTGGTCAGGATCTGAAAGTAGTAGCCATTGAAAGGCTGCGGTTTGTCTCCTGCGCTGGTGTAACCTGCGGCTTTCGCGAAGTCACCAAGCTGGCCCAGCGGGCTCGGAGTCTCACCTTCTGGAGCATTCCAGTACAGTCCGTTTTGCTTGCCTTCGTCGCTGACGAACTTCTGAGCGTATTGCTTCACCTTGACGCCATCATGAGTCTGGTTGAAGTATTGCTGCTGCGCATCAGCGATAGCACCGCACGCCGCAATTGCAGTCAACTCTCCCTTGCCGATACGGCGCGCAAGAATCTCGTCCTTACCTGCAGCAGTGTCGAAGATCCACTGGCCTTGGGGATTCTTGTCCAGGGGAATCGGGAAAGGAAAATTATCTGCACCCACGTAAAGAATCTCACCGCCCGCCTTGATCGGGCGCCAGCGATTCAATTGGCCATATGCAGCAACGAAGTCCTGCAGCGCATCCTTATCCTTTACCGGGTCTCCTGAGAACAGCACACCCTTGGCGTCTGGACCGAAGATCGCCAGCAACGCAGTCTGGTCGCCGGACTTGGCGGCTTCGAAGAAAGCGGCGCCAGCGTCTGCCGGAGATGCGAAAGTCTTCTCCGTTGCGGGCTTTTCCGCGGTGGTGTTCTCCTGCTTGCTACAAGAGAGCAGGGATCCGACAGACGCGAGTAGCATCAACAACATCCAGAGACGTGAGACGAAATGTTCTGGCTTTCCGATTATTCCCGACATACCAGTCCTCCTAATCTGCATTTTCACGGTGCTCTAAAGGGTCTATCTAGCGACGGAACCCACCACCGCCTCCTCCCCGGAAGCCGCCACCGCCAAAACCGCCGCCCCCACCGAAGCGGCCACCGCTGAATCCGCTGGATCTCATGCTTCCCCAGCCGCGGCCGCTCTCTGCCCGCGAGGACCACCCGCCGGAGCCGCCGAATCCGCCAGAGTGCCCACTCATTCCACTGAAGGCATTCGATTTTCCAGTGCTATTGTCGTGCTGCGCCCAGGAGTTCGAGGCTGAGGAATGATTGGCGTCGAAGTTCTGAGCCCCCTGTTTATTGACGTTCACGTTGTTATAGGTATTGCCGCCACCTTTGAAGCTGTTGGCGTTGTTCGAGTGGTTATAGTTGTTGTAGGCGTTTGAATGATTGTAGGAATTGTTGTAGTTGTTCGAGTGATTGTAGGCGTTGTTGTAGCCATAGCCGCCGTGATAGCCACCGTTGTAGTACCCGCCGTGCCAGGCAGAATTGCCGTAGTACGCGCCGCCGTGATAGACCACCGCGTTGCCGTGCCACCCACAGTTCCAACTGCTGTATCCCCAGCCGCAACATCCGCCGCTCATCAGTGCTCCGACAGCGATCCCGGCGCCGAAGCCAATGATTCCGGCAGCGGCCACGTCTCCCGCGCTGTACCCGGGAGTCACATAAGGCGTGCCGTAAATTACCCCGGGGTTGTACTCGGGAACGTAAACGACTTGCGGGTTGGCCGGTTGAATGACGATCGTCTCTGGCGACTGCTGCACCACGGTGATCTGAGAGCTGGACTTGAGACTGCCAGCTGCTTTAGCTTGCGCGCGCAAAGTCTGGATCGCGGTCATTACCTCAGCCTGCTGGTCGTGATATGCCTCTCCCAGCGAGGACGTCCAGGTGAGATTGTTCGACAGGTTATTGAGCACTGACGGAAATTCCGTAAGCGCCTTCAC
This sequence comes from uncultured Acidobacteriota bacterium, assembly GCA_963838905.1. Lineage (GTDB taxonomy): Bacteria > Acidobacteriota > Terriglobia > Terriglobales > Acidobacteriaceae > JABDBE01. Next base: position 7,121 of record CAWITE010000004.1, on the reverse strand, counting down.
GCTGGCATCCCACGATTGTTTGTTCACAGCCTGCATCAAAGCGCTCCCCGTCAGATTCTTGTTTTGCTGCATCCAGTAATTCGCAATGGCGATTTGGTCCGGGAACGTCGATGCCGTGAGAATCTGGGCGACCAATGCATCCGGATACAGGGCGATCGGCGCCACTAATGACTGCAACTCCGCCGAGCTCCGCGGTGCCGGGTCCGTGGGATTCCCACTGTCAGCGGGGAGAGGAGAAGTTGCAGTCTGATATCCGTACAGGGTCTGCGATGAAGTGGTGACGAGAACGAAGTTAAGGGCCACCGATAGAATCTTCCTGGCGTCTTGAGAGATCATTTGACAGCTCCAAGTTGATGTCATTCACTGGCGGTCGTTGCAACCTTTGTTAGGGCGCAGCAAAGCGCTGGACCCGAGGCTTCAGCAAAACGGACTGCGGGAGTGGCCGCACTGGCCGAAGCCCCGAGACTTCCAAACCCGCCTACGCAGCTACGGCAGGCTGATCCGGCTGGTGAACATTCAGCTCTTCTGCACCTGTGTTGGCAAGGATGCGCCGTGCCGCCTCGGCTTCTTCAGCCGTTCCATGCGCAATGAGCAAAAACTTGCCAGCTTTGATCGAACTCTCGTACTTCAGGGCGCTGTCCTTGGGGATTCCAATGCTGTAGAGCCCCGCCCCCAGCGCAGATAAACCACCGACGACAACAGCACTCTCCAGAGCGCCCACAATCCACGCAACCGCGGAGCCGGCCACCATAACCGGGCCGACACCGGGGATGATGAAGAAAGCGGATCCCACGAGCAGGCCCCAGAGTCCGCCCCAGAATGCACCCGTCTTTCCCCAATGTTTCATCCGGTCGCCGGTGGTGTAGTAACCGACAACCTGATCCTCGGTGTGGTATCCCTGACCGACAATCGCGAGCTTCTTGATGTTGAAATCAGCTTTTTTGAGCAGGTTGATTGCGTTCTCGGCATCGGAATGTTGCGGGTAAACTGCGACAACCGAGTTTTCTTTACTATCGACATTTGCCATCTTCTTCTCCAAGTCTCAGACCGTACTCATGAATAAGCCGCTCTGGTAAGTGACCCCTTTCGCGGCGCTGTCGTGAAGGGGCAAGCCCCCTTTCTCGCGCCCACACAATTCATGACGCGCGAGAGTGTCACGGAACGTTCTACCGTGGCTTGGCAGATATCGAATGCTGTGCAGCCGCCGCTTTCGAGGCCGCCTTCTGTTCAACTTTGGTGGGAAGGACCTGCATCCCATAGTTCTGCCCCGTAACCCAAACTTGGCTGAGGTAGTCAGTTGTGCCGTACTTATTAAACGTTACGTCTGAGTTGGGATGAGGGTTCGCTGCCTGGGTCGGCGCGATGTCGAGGAACGCAGAGTGCGATCCATCTTTGCCTTGGATCAGCAACACCGTGTTCTCTTCGTCTGGGGGTTGGGTGATTGTGTAAGCGCCGGCTGGCATCTTGGCGTTACCTGCGTAAAACGGAAATGTCGTTGTGAAATCGACGCCGTTGGCAATTTGCGCTATGGCAGGCGTCCCGATTGAAAGAAACGTCAATCCGGTCATCAGAGCTGCCTTGTACAAGCTTTTCATCATATTGATCCTCCGTGTCGCGAAACATTGGCCTTCAACGCGAGCAAATCTGCGCGAAATTCCGTGCTCACGTTAGTCCACCGTTGCGGAACGCGAAACTAGCAACATCGACAGGAAAGCACTAAAAAAGTAATCGTAATGGCTAGCATCGATTTGTGCTTACTGCTCTATTTTGTATTGGGAATGCCGATAGTGGCCCAGATGTGGTTCCTGCACAAACTGTGGAGGTTGGGCAATCTGGTTCAGCAGTCAGCAGTTCTCCATAGACGGCTCTCGTGATAAGGGCGATTTGTGTTCCTTCAGGTGCCTAGTGAACGCCATACTTGTTTCGCGTGTACTCGTGCCGGAGAAAGCCTCAGCGGGCAACACCGTTTTACAGAGCGGGAACCTGAATACTCGCGCCGCCAAGGGAAACCGGCTGGTAATCCTGATCGTAGATGTCCACCACAGCGCTTCCCACGATTCGGGTCTTGGCCTCGGAGTGGATGTGGGAGGGGAACGTGAAACCCGCGATGTCGACGTAATCCTGCACAAAGTGAATGCTCTTGATGAACAGGGAAGGAGACTTCACGATGCTGCCTTCGGAGCGCACCATAGTGCCGGTGCGGGCGTCAAGGTAAATGCGTCCTTTGAACAGACCGAGGCGCTTGGCGCGGGGGTTCAGCTGAAAAACGTGCACCGGGCGACCGTCCAAGATAGTGGTGGACTTGTGCGAGAACTTGTAATTGGCGGGAGTAAGCGAAGTCAGCGCAGGATCGTCCTTCTTCACGTGGTCGACTTCGGACTGAAGCAGACGTGCGATGACTTTGCTTTTGACGAAAGTGTCGCCAACGGAACGGATCACCTGGAACCCGAGAGACCGGGGAGCCGAGTAGTCACGGCGAAGTGCGTACTCTCCGTATTGCGAGGTAGCTGGTAGTTCGGCGTGAATGATGGTCGTCGCCGAATAGGATGCGAGATTCCTGTCCTGCTCCTCAACCCCCTGCCAGTAAGCTCGGAGAGCCAGTTCGGACGACATGCTGGGCAACACCGCAGGTGCCGTCAGTGGGGTACTGGGTATCGCCGCCGCTGCCAACGAGAGCGGGTGGTTGCTCAAGGAGGTCAACGGCGGATTATCGGCGGGCGCCGTGGAAGCGATAAGAACCGTATTTTGAGCGGCTAGGAAAGAGGAACAACCCAACCCAGCGACTAACAGTGCTAAGGAAACATGTCTCATGGATGAAATACCTTGGAGTACCTTACCCAAAATTTCCTTTTGACATCAAAACCTAATCGAGGCTGAGTCTAGTTCGCATAGCGTGTGTCAGCAACTAGTAGAAGTTTTAGGAAATGCTGAAAAAAATTGTCGGCGTCAACGGGGTGGTGGGCACCGATGTGCAAATTAAAAAGCATCGGCACGGCAAACCACAGTCATGACCCGTCGCCTACGGCAGTCATTTTTGCGATCGATTCTAGTAAAACTGCCAGTTTGGGGACGCTTACAATCTGCGTTATAAATTCAGCATGGACCTCTACCTATTATAAGGTCGATCCTTTTTCCTGGTTCTAAGCTGGCGCTGGGCCTGATTATGAAGACGCTTTCCCCATGGCTGTTTGCTGTTGTGGTGTTGATGTGCGCCCTTGGCGTGAGCGGAGAGACATCGGGTCGCGACGGATGGTATACCTCCCAGCTGTCATGGTGCTACGCTCGAAGGCGGTATGGGGCCCGCGCTTGTGGGCAAGCCATTCAAAAGTCTCAACTCTGTGGTCGAGTGTACACACCCAGATGCCGATGATGGCACCGAACTCGATGCCGGCGAAAAACTCCGTCAACATTATGGCCTTTCTGTTGCAGAAAAACGGCGTACCCGCCGGCGCCTAGCCACTTGACGATACGGTGGATTGTCGAAGGCTCTGCCCTCGAAATAGCGCCCAGAGGAAGGCGCAAACGTGCAGGCTAGCATGGCTCCGAGCAGCCCCCGCACAACTGAAGGAAGGAAGGGTTACCTTAATATGCTGCGAACAAGGAAACCGAATATAGGGTCTACCGCGTTGCTGTGCTGTTTGTTGGTTGGGTTGGCGTACGGCGCATCCAATGGCGAGAAGACCAAGGTGCAGGGAGTCATTGCTAGACGAACCGGAGAGACTCTGGTCGTGAGCACCGATTCCGGTAACGTCACCGTCGTTCTTACCGACGACACCAAGGTGCAACAGCCGAAAGTTCTTGGTCTCCGCCACAAGCAGATGTCAGCCACCGTCCTCATCCCCGGCCTCAGGATCTCGGTAGATGGCGTCGGCGATGCGCAGAGCAGGGTGACGGCCAAAACCATTAACTTCAACTCGGACGATCTGGAAACGGCCGAAGCCATTCAAGCTGGCTTGACTCCAACTAAGCACGCCGTCCAGGCCAACGCAAAGAATATTGCTGCGAACAAACAAGCCACTCAAGCCAATGCCCAAGGAATAGCGGCCAATCAGGTACAGACTGCGGCCAACAAACAGCAGATCGACGCCAATCAACAACAGATCGTGGACAACTCCAAGCGTTTCTCTTCCTGATGAGCACCCCCGGCTGAGGTGTATATGCGAGATCGGCTCTTGCTGCTACTTGTTTTGCTGTTGCTGGGAACTTCTGCTGCTCAACAGTAAGCGTGTGAGCAACCCACCTAGTCAAGGCGCAGAGCCCGTGTTGAAATGCGGCTATGGATCATCAGACGAACGTAGCCACGGCAAAACGACGGACACGGGAAGAGATTCGGCAGATTGTGTCGGAGTTTGCAACTAGCGGCATGCCGCAGAGTGAATTCTGCGGCAGTCGAGGGATCTCGCGAAGTACTCTCGATCGTCATCTGAGAAAACAACGCGCCCAGGATCAAGGAAGCAGGGCAGACAATCGATTGTTGGCGGTGGAGATAAGGACAGCGAGCGGGAGATCGGCGAGCACCAGCAGCGGGTTGGTGGTGGGGTTGACCAGCGGACGCAGGATCGAAGTGAACCGGGGCTTCGATGCGGCCACACTGGAGTGCCTGCTGACGGTGTTGGACAAGGTATAGGGCGATGTTCGGATTTGGGCCAGCGACGCGGATCTACGTGGCCACCGGAGCCACGGACATGCGCAAGGGATTTAACGGTTTGTACGGTTTGGTGCGCGACCATCTGGGCTGCGATCCCGAGAGCGGCCACGTTTTCTTGTTCACCAATGCGCGGCGCAATCGCCTGAAGCTGTTGGTATATGACCATAGTGGACTATGGATATGCTGGAAGAAATTGGACGGAGGAAGGTTTCGCTGGCCGGGAGCAGACACTTCGGCCACGAAGATCGTGCTGAGCCACGAGGAACTGGCGCTGTTGTTGGGGGGCATTGATTTGAGCGAGACGCGGCGGCGGAAATGGTATCGCAAGCCGCTCATGGAAGAATCCGATAAGTTACGAATGCCAGCATAAACACTGGCGATTTCGTTCACTTATCCACAGTCAGATCTGTTATCAAAGAAGCATCGTGAGTGCGACTCCACCGGCTGCCGCGATGCCCACTGCTGAGGCAGAGCGTTGTTTCCCCGTCGAAGTTCTCGAACAACTGAAGGAGCAGCTTCCCCAGGCTTTGTTTGCCACTCTGAGCGACAGGGTTGCGACTTATGAAGAGCAGTTCGGGGCGGCGTCGAAGCAGTTAGATACAACCAGGAGCGAGTTACAGTATGCGCGACTGAAGATCCAGGTGCTGGAAGAACATCTGCGTCTGCGGCGGATCGCCAAGTACGGACCAGGCAGTGAAAAGCTGAGTAATCTCCAACTGCAGTTACTGGAGGAAGAGCCCGGGGTCTCGAACCAGGAAGTTCAGGCGGAGAGCGAGCGCGAGGGGTTGCCGGCACCGGACGGCGAGAAGCAGCGGAAGCGGCGCGCGCATCCCGGCCGGCAGACCTTTTCCGCAGATCTGCCGCGCGTGGAGAAGATCGTCGCTTGCACGGCCGAGCAGTGCGTGTGCGGAAAGTGCGGCGCGGAAACGAAAGTGATCGGCTACGACGAGAGCGAAGTGCTGAAGGTCAATCCGGCCGAGTACTACGTGGAAGTGACCAAGCGCGAGAAGCGCGCCTGCAAGCGGTGCGAGGAGCAGGGCGTCGCCATGGCGCCGCTTCCCCCGCGCATCATCGATAAGAGCCTGGTGGCCGACGAGGTGATTATCGACACCATCGTCAGCAAGTATGCCAATCACTGCCCACTCTATCGTCAGAGCGCTATCCTGCTGCGCGATGCGGGCATCGAGATCACGCGGGCCACGATGTGCGGCTGGGTGATGACGGTCGGCGAGATGCTCTCCCCGGTGGTCGGCGCCATGCGCAGGGAGTTGCTGGCCAGCGGTTACATCCAGGCCGACGAAACCCCGATCGATGTGCAGACGCACGACAAACGAGGTAAGAACCATCAAGCCTACCTCTGGCAGTACGGAACGCCGGGGGCTGGGGCGGTCTTCGATTTTCGCATGAGCCGCGGACGCGAAGGGCCGAAGCAGTTCCTCGGCGCCTTCGCGGGCATTCTCCAAACCGACGATTACATAGCCTACGAGCGCGGCCTCGGCGGGCCTGGGATGGTGCACGCCTGCTGCTGGAGCCATGCGCGAAGGAACTTTGTGGATGCGGTCAAACTCAACCCGCAGGACGCCGGCTCGATTCGCGCGGTCGAACTGATAGACCAGTTGTTTCTGATCGACGCCCAGGCGCGCGAGGAGAAGATGGATCAGGCCGCACGTCATCTTCTGCGCCAGGAGAAAGCTCCTCCACTGCTCGCCAAAATCCGGGAACACATCCTGGCCACGAGCAAAACCGTACTGCCCCGCAGCAAGGCGGGCCAGGCGTGCAACTACACGCTGGCGCTTTGGATAAAGCTGACCTGCTTCCTCGACCACCCGCAACTGGAGCTCAGCAATAACGTGGCCGAGAACTCCATGCGTCCGGTGGCGACTGGACGCAAGAACTGGATCCATATCGGCAGCCCTCAAGCCGGCCCGCGCGTGGCCGCCATTCTCTCCGTTATCGAAAGCTGCCGCCGGCTCGCCATCCCGGTGCGCCAATATCTGGCCGACATCCTGCCCGGTCTCGCCGACACATCCATACAGAACGTCACCGGACTCACGCCCAAAGCCTGGGCGGCCAAGACGCACTCCTGAAAACTTCTCTCATCCCTCTCGCACCGCCGTCAACCGTGTACTTGGCCGCACGGATACGCTCAACAAACTCCCAATCAGGGGAAATCGAACGGGAGCACGCCTTCCAAAGCCGTTGGGCCACAAACTATCGAGGGCTGCCTGAGCGGCGATTCGAGGGAAGGCTACTTTCTAGGGACTAATACCGGCGACCTGTACCAAGTGATCGGTAGCAACGCTTCGCTCCATCACTATGCCGGCCAATCTGTGCGTATCAACGGTACCGTGGCTTATCGCAAGCCATCTTGGTCGCCGTCCAGGGTGCTTGCAACCTTACCCCCCACGCTGACTGTTTCAAATATCAAGAAGGTATCGGACACCTGCGAATAAGGGTGGACCACGCGTCGCGA
>CAWITE010000003.1:0-27182 GCA_963838905.1 uncultured Acidobacteriota bacterium | reverse complement strand
GTGTTGCACTTCAGTCCTTTTCTCTCAACTCAAAATCTGTGCATAAGTCAGGTATAACATCGCCGAAGCGCTTAAACTGCGGCTGGCTGCGCCACTTCCTGCAAGGCTGCTGCGAAGGCGTCGATGGCTTGATCGATCTGCATACGCGTAATGATCAGCGGGGGCTGGAAGCGAATCACGTTGCCGTAGACGCCTCCTACGCCAACCAGTACGCCGCTGCGTAGCAGGGCGTCGCGGATGGCTTCGGCTTCGGTGGTGGCTGGGGTTAACTTTGCGTCTTTCACCAGTTCTGCGCCGATCATCAGGCCCAGGCCGCGGACGTCTCCTATGATTGGGTGGTGCTTTTGCAGGGCGCGGAGTTTGGTCATGGCGTAGTTGCCGGTTTCGGTGGCGCGGGCTGGGAGATTTTCTTTTTCCATGAAATTGATGTTGGCGAGGGCGGCGGCGCAGGAGATGGGATTGCCTCCGAAGGTGGAAAGATGGTCGCCGGGTTTGAAGGCGGCAGCAATTTCGGGGCGGGAGGTAAATGCGCTGAGCGGGAATCCGTCGGCGATGCCCTTGGCGGTAACCAGGATGTCGGGGACAACCCCGTAATGCTCAATGGCGAACATTTTGCCGGTGCGGGCGAAGCCGGATTGGACTTCGTCGGCGATGAAAAGGATGCCGTGCTGGTCGAGGACTTTCTTGACCTCTTTGAAATAGTTCGGTGGTGGCACAATGATGCCGCCTTCGCCCATGACTGGCTCCGCAATGAACGCGGCTACGTCGCCGGACGTGGCGAAACGGATCACGTCGTCGATGGCTTTGGCGCACTGCCGTCCGCATTCTTCGGGGTCGTTGCGCCATTGAGAACGATAGGCGTAGGGTGCGGGAGCGAAGGCCACGCCTGGGGCGTATGGGCCTCCGCGTTTCTTGCGGCCCAGGTTGCCGGTGACGCTGAGGGTGCCCCAGCTGCGTCCGTGGAAACTGGCGTGGAGCGAGATGTATTCGTGCTTGCCGGTGTACAGGCGAGCCAGCTTCATCGCGCCCTCGATGGCTTCAGCGCCGCCGTTGCCGAAGAAAGTTTTGGTCAGGCCGCTGGGCGCGATTTGCGCGAGCTTTTCGGCTAGGTCGCCTACCGGCTGCACGTGATAAATGTAGGACGAACAGTGGACCAGCTTTTCCATCTGGGCCTTGGCTGCGGCGATTACTTGCGGATTACAGTGTCCAGCATTTACGACTGAGATGCCGGCGAAGCAATCGAGATACTCGCGACCGTTCTCGTCGGTTACGGTTGCACCGTTGGCTCGGTCAATCACGATGGGGACGACCTGCTTCATGAAGCCGGTCATTACATAGTCTTTGTATTTTTGGATAGCGTCGGACATTGGTTCCCTTCCGCCTCAGACATCCTCAAAGGCATCAACCACAAAGACACAAAGGTTCACCAAGGAAAACACCAGGTTAGAACTTGCGTGAGTGTTCTTTGGCCCAACGTTCTACCACTACTTTCTTCTCGGTGTAGAACTCGACGGCGTCGCGACCCTGTCCATGCAGGATGCCGAAGAAGCTGTCCTTCCAGCCGCTGAATGGAAAATAGGCCATGGGCGCGGCTACACCGATGTTGATCCCGATATTTCCGGCCGGCGCTTCGTAACGGAATCGCCGCGCCGCCGCGCCGCTCGAGGTGAACAACGAAGCCTGATTGCCGTACTTGCTGTGTTCTAGAAATGCCAGGGCTTCGTCGAGGTCGCGAGCATGAATCAGGCTGAGGACCGGACCGAAGATTTCCGTGTCGGCTACGTCGCTTGTGGGCGACACATCGTCGAGAATCGTCGGCTTCACGAAGTTTCCCGCTTCATACTTTGAGATCTTCGGATTGCGTCCGTCGAGCAAAACTTTCGCGCCTTGCTTCTCCCCAGCTACGATCAGAGATTCGATTCTCGACTTGCTCTGCGCCGTGATCACAGGTCCCATCTGCACGCCTTCGTCGAGACCGTTGCCCACGCGCAGGTTCGCGGCGGACTCGGCGATTGCGTCGCGGAATGTCTGTTGCGCTTCGCCGATTGTGACTGCGACCGAAACTGCGAGACAGCGCTGTCCGGCGCAGCCGAAGGCGCTGTCGCTGATGATCTGGGTCGCCATCTTCATGTCGGCGTCGGGCAAGACGATGACGTGATTCTTGGCGCCGCCTTGACACTGCGCGCGTTTTCCGTTGGCGCCGGCTCGCTCATAGACGTACTTCGCGACTGGAGTTGAACCGACGAAGCTGATGGCGCGCACCTTGGGATGATCGAGCAACGCGTTGACGACCGTCTTCCCTCCATTGACGAGGTTGACTACGCCCTTGGGCAGCCCGGTCTGAGCAAGCAACTCGTAGGTCCGCTGGATAGTTAACGGAACACGCTCCGAGGGTTTGAGGATGAAGGTGTTGCCGCAGGCGATGGCGTAGGGCAGAAACCAGAAAGGCACCATGCCAGGGAAATTGAATGGCGTGATCGCCGCCACTACGCCGAGCGGTTGGCGGATCATCATCTCGTCGATGCCCCGGGCAACGTCTTCGAGGTTGTAGCCCTGCATCATCATTGGAATGCCGCATGCGACTTCGACGTTCTCGATGGCGCGCCGCCACTCGGCCCTGGCCTCGGTGAACGTCTTGCCGTTTTCCTGGGTGATGATGCGGCTCAACTCGTCAATGTGATCTTCGAGCAGCTGCTTCAGTTTGAACAGCGGCTGGATGCGGTCTTCGGGAGGCGTGCGCCGCCACTCGGGATAGGCTGCGGCGGCGGCTTCGACTGCCGCAGCAACTTCGGTGGCATCGGAGAGTGGGGCTTTGGCGATGGTTTCACCGGTCGCGGGATTGGTGACGTCGAACCATTCCGTTGCAGGGGATTCGACCCATTGGCCGTTAACGTAGTTGGGAACTTTGGTGAGAGGTGGTGCTGCGATAGTCATTTGCGTTGCCTCTGCTGTTGCCGATGTCAAGCGTTTCGCTAATACGAGACGTTGCAAGCAACGTCTGTACAGCATGCGTGTTGTCTGTAGAAACGTAGCTTCGCTACGTTTCGAATGCCGCCGAGCTTTGCTCGGCTGGGCGGACGAGGTCGTCCGCCCCTACGTGATCATGGTCGCGACGTCTTTCTTCTCTGACACCGCTTGCAGCGCGGATTCCAGAACGTCGAGGGCTTCATCCATTTGCTCGTCGGTCACGACCAGCGGAACCAGAACCCGGATCACATTGGAATACGAGCCTGCTGTAATTGTAATTAACCCGTGTTCGTAACAATACTTTGTCACTTCTTTGGTCTCTTCTGCGGCCGGTTCACGCTTGTCGGCGGACTTCACAAGTTCGATCGCTTGCATTCCGCCCAGGCCACGTACGTCGCCGATGATCGGCCAGCGCTTCTGCCATTCTTTGGCGCGCTTCTGGAATTTAGTTCCAATTTCGTGGGCGCGAGTCAATAGATTTTCACGGTCGAAGATGTCCAGCACAGCCAGTGCCGCCGCGCAGGAAAGCGGATTGCCAGCAAAGGTTCCGCCGAGACCGCCCGGTGCGGGTGCGTCCATGATCTCGGAGCGGCCGGTGATCGCGGCCAGGGGCAAACCGCCGCCGAGGGATTTGGCCGTGACCAGGATGTCAGGCTCGATGCCGTAGTGCTCGCTGGCAAAGAGAGTGCCCGTTCTGCCGAAGCCGCTCTGAACTTCGTCGGCGATGAACAGAACGCCGTGCTTGCGGCAGATCTCGATTAGCACGCGAAAGAAGTCGGGCGGAGGGACGACAAATCCTCCTTCGCCCAAGACTGGCTCGGCAATCACGGCAGCCACGTCTTCGGATGCGACTGCACGTTTGAATGTGTCTTCGAGATGGCGCGCACAGAAAAGATCGCACGACGGGTATTTCAGCGAATAGGAACAGCGATAACAGTACGCGTACGGAATGCGGTACACGTCGCCGGGAAATGGCGCGAATCCTGCTTTGTAGGGATGGGTCTTGCTGGTGAGTGCCAGGGTCATCATGGTGCGCCCGTGAAACGCATCTTCGAAGGCGATGATGCCCGAGCGTCCGGTGTGAGCGCGCGCGATCTTCACTGCATTCTCTACCGCTTCAGCGCCGCTGTTCACGAATAACGTTTTCTTGGGGAAATTGCCGGGTGTGATCTGGTTCATCCGCTCAGCTAGCCGGATGTAGTTTTCGTACGGCGTAACCTGCACGCAAGTGTGCAGAAAGTTTTCGAGCTGCTCTTGTACGGCGGCTATCACGGGCTCTCGGCGATGTCCAATGTTGAGGCAGCCGATGCCCCCGGCGAAATCGATGTAGCGGTTCCCGTCTACATCTTGGAGCCAAGCGCCTTCGGCTTTGCCCACATATACCGGTGTTCCATGCGAGAGCCCTCGCGGCACGGCTGCGTTTCGGCGTTCCGCTAGCGCCTTGGATTTTGGTCCCGGGATTTGAGTTTTGAGTCGAATCGTGCTCATGATGATGCTTCCTAAGTTTCTGTGCGAATTCCCCGCAATAGTGATCGCCGACTATGCGGGTAGGGATCGTTCGACTCGGCGGCTTTCGCGCTTTGCGCGAAGGCCGCACTTCGCTCAGGATGACGGTAAGGCAAAGTCATGTTGCTCAGTACCAGCCGATTGGAGCTTCGTTTAGATTGATGTGTACTTGTTTGGTTTCGAGATATTCTTCGATCCCCCATGGGCCGAGCTCGCGGCCGAACCCGGACTGTTTATAACCTCCCCAGGGCGCTTCGACGTAGGTCGGTTGCATGTGGTTGACCCAGACGATTCCCGCCCGCAGAGACTTCACGATGCGGAATGCTTTGAAGATGTCGCGAGTCCAGACCGCGGCGGCGAGGCCGTAGGGAGAATCGTTTGCAATCTTGAGAGCGTCCTTTTCGTCTTCGAACGGAATCACGGCGGCGACCGGGCCAAAAATTTCTTCGCGGGCGATGCGATCGTTGTTGGTCACGTCGTAGAAGATCGTTGGTTCGATGTAGTAACCCTTGGCGAACTTCTCGGCCCGTCCGCCGCCGGTGGCCAGCTTGGCTTCTTTCTTCCCGAGTTCCTGATACGACCGGACCCGGTCATATTGGTCTTTGCTGACCACCGGGCCCATTTTGGTGTCACGATCAAGAGGCGCGCCCAGCTTGATCTTCTTTGCTTTCTCGGTCATCGCGTCCACAAACTTCTTGTAGATGGGTTTCTGCACCAGGATGCGGCTGCCAGCGGAGCACACTTCGCCCTGGTTGATGAATACGCCGAAGAGCGCGCCGTCGATGGCGGCTTCGAAGTCCGCGTCGGCGAAAAAGATATTAGGCGATTTACCGCCGAGCTCGAGCGTGACTCGTTTCACGGTATCGGCGGCTTGTTTAACGATGATTTTGCCGACGGCGGCGCTGCCGGTGAAGGCGATTTTGTTCACGTCAGGATGCTGCACCAGGGGAGCGCCACAGCTTTCGCCGAATCCGGTGATGACGTTAACCACACCCGGCGGCAAGCCGACATCGGTGAGCCAGTTGGCCATTTCGAGCGCGGTGATGGGAGTCTGTTCGGCGGGCTTCAGGACGCAGGTGCAGCCCGCAGCCAGGGCCGGCGCGAGCTTCCACGCTGCCATAAGAAGCGGATAGTTCCACGGAATAATTTGTCCGGCAACGCCGATCGGTTCCTTTAGTGTGAGGCTCACCGCATTGTCTGGAACCGGGTTGACGTAGCCCAGAATTTTCGTGGCGAGGCCGCCATAATACTCGAAGCAAGTAGCCACGTCGGCGATGTCGAATTCGGCTTCGACGATGGGTTTGCCGGTGTTGCGAGATTCCAACTCTGCCAGCATGGGCGTGTGCTGGCGAACCTTTTCCGCGAGGCGGAACAGGACGCGTCCTCTTTCTTGCGCGGTGGTCGAAGCCCATGGACCGTTTTCGAAAGCAGATTTCGCGGCGGCCACGGCGCGGTTCACGTCGTCGGCATTTGCGTCGGGAACCTGGGCGATCACTTCTTCCGTGGCCGGGTCGTAAACCGGGAAAGTTTTGTTCGACTTGCTATCGACCCACTCGCCGTTCACGTACATCTGATAGGTGCGAACGTCAGCTTTTACTCCACCTGGCATAATTCCTCCTCCGATCAGTCGAGCTTCGCTCGACCGGACAGCCGAGGGCGGCTGTCCCCACGTAATTCAATAGTGATTAAGTTCGCTCGCCTGCTCCAATCGGAACGGTTTCCGGCGTTTTCAGCCGACTGTATCCGAAGAAGAAAAACACTGCCAATACGATAAACCCCAGAGTAATGCCAAACATACTGACTTCGTATTTCCACAATGACGTGATTTGTCTGGCTGGGAAAAAGGCCACTACGATCGCCAGCGATGTTGTGACTAATCCGGCTACACCGGCAAAGATCAGCGTGCCTTTGCCATACCTTCCACCTTGGAGGGAGCCACGCGCCGCAAACTTGATCAAGGCAGCGAAGACGTAGAGAAATGGAACCAACTGCAGCACGACCGCGGCTGACAACATTTTCTGAAAGGCTTCCTGAACGCCCCCGGAAAGCGTGAAATTGAGGACGATCAGGACGAGCGAAACTAACCCTTGCACGATCAGGGCGACATAAGGGGTGGCGTACCTAGGATGAACTTTTCCCATCGCCGCTGGCATGTAGGAATCAAGACCGGCAACGAACGGGATGCGGGCTGAACCGCCCATCCATGCGGAACCGATGCCGGCGATGGACAAGCTCAACATGACCGCGAAGGGCGCGATGATCCAGGCGACCCCAACCTTGTCAGCCATGTGGCTGACCGCCTGCACGATTCCCTGCAGTACATTGATGTCGTTTTTTCCGATGGCAACCAGGAGCGTGAGAGTTGCGCCCAGGTAAAGAGCGCCGGAGATCACGCCTCCCCAGGCGACCGCTCCGGGCAAGGTTTTCTGGGGATCGCGGATTTCATCGCCCATCACCGAGGCGAGTTCCAGTCCCACCAGGCCAAAGCAAATCACGCCGAACGAGTTCAGAACAAACTTCGGGTCCGCGGGAATTCTGAAATCGGCCGGTGTAACTGGCGTTCCAAAGCGCGACCAGACGGTCACACCCAACCCAAGGAGCACGGCCGCCGCAACAAAAGTGCCGATGCCGCCCAGGTTGTTCAGCCACTTGCCTACACTGAGGCCGACGATGTTGAGCACGGTGAGAAATGCCAACAGTGCGATCGATGCGACCATAGCGAAGTTCTTGTCGTCACCAAGTGCGGCGTGGCCAGGACCGAGTGCGAATACGGACACGCCAACGAAGTACAACATCACGGTGGGGACGTACAGCATGTTGTTCGTCCAATAGCACCAGCCGGAGAGGAAGCCGTGGAAGTCACCGAAGACTTCTTTGGCCCAGAGGTAAACGCCGCCTTCACCGGGATAGCGGTGAGCCAGTTCGAGGACGGCGATGCCCTGGGGCCAGAAAAAGAACAGCAAGGCAATGATCCATAGCCAGACGGTAACGCCGCCGTTGGCTGCAATCGATGGGACCACGTTCAGATTGAAGACGGCTACCACGAAGAGCAGGACCAGATCGAAGCGGCCGAGGACACGCTTTAAGTGGGGCTGGTTGGCGTCGTGGGCGTCAGATGACAAAACCGCTCCTGGTCTGAGACCTCGGCGGCGGAACCGCCTTTAAGGCCTCAGGGGCTAAAGCCCTCATTTTATCTAGGGCGTTTTATCGCAGCGCTGAAGCGCTGCGCCACCCAGAATCCGCAACCGGTGAAGCCGCGCCTGATAGGAAAGCGCTGCGGAGCTTCGCTCCGGCGGGACAGCCGAGGGCGGCTGCCCCACGTGAGTCCTGACCGTTCTTACTTTAGTGGGCCACTACTTCTGCTGTGCGTTCTTGTTGTGCCTTGGTCAGCGCGGGCGCCACATCTTCGAAGGCTGCAAGATGTTTGTCGATATCGGCGTCGGTGTGCTGCACTGAAATCGTCCACTGCTCATCCCACCAGTAAGGTTGCGGCATCACGCCACGGTTCACCATCGCGAACCAATAGTGACGCCAGAGATCGATGTCGACCGCGGTCCAATCGCGGTAGTTGCGGATCTCTTTCGGATAGAGCATGAGAGCCCCGTTGACACCCGCGCTGGCGATGTAGGCTTGCAAACCCACCTTCGCGATGGTCTTTCGATAGCCTGCCGCTAGTTTCTGGCTGAGCTTGTCCACGTGGGCATAATTTTCACGCGTGAGGACTTCACGGAAGGTTGCCAGGCCGGCGGCCATCGAGACCGGATTCGTGTTGTAGGTGCCGCCGTGAAAGACCTTGTGCTCCGAGATGAGATTCATGACGGACTTGTGGGTGCCGAATGCGGCGAGCGGCAATCCGCCTCCAATGGATTTGGCGAGGCAGATCATGTCGGGCTTCACACCGAAGTATTCTGAGGCTCCGCCCCAGCCGAGTTTTGCTCCCGTTTTTACTTCGTCGAAGATCAGCAGCGCGCCGTTCTTGGTTGCGATTTCGCGCAAGCCTTGAAGGAATTCGGGCTGCGGCATGCACAGGCCGACATTCATCATGATCGGTTCGAGGATGATCGCAGCGATTTCGCCGGGATTCTGCTGGAAACGAAGCTCGACGCTGGCGAGATCGTTAAAGGCGGCAACGGGGACGTTGGCAATGCTTGCTTTCGGCACGCCCAAGCCGCCCGGAACCGAAGTGGGCGCATGGGCGTCGCCGAATTCCGGGGCGTGGGGTTTCACGCTGACCAGAGCGGCATCGTGCAGACCGTGGTATCCGCCTTCAAATTTAAGGACTTTGTCGCGGCCAGTTGCAGCGCGAGCCAGGCGCACGGCGTGCATGGTGGCTTCGGTACCGCTGCTGCCGAAGCGAACCATCTCAATCGGAAAGCGATCGCAGATTTCTTCGGCCAGTTCCCATTCCATGTCGTGGGGCATGCCGAACATGGTCCCGGTGCTCAGACGTTTTTCGACGGCCTTCATCACCGCGGGATGACAATGTCCCGCCATCAGCGCGCCGAAACAGAGGTTGTGATCGATGTAGTCGTTGCCATCGAGATCGCGGAAATGCGAGCCGCTGCCTTCCTTGACGAAGATTGGGTAGGGATCGTAGGCGCGGTAGTTGCTGGCCACGCCGAGCGGAATGCGTTTGAGGTTTTTCTTGTGGGATGCGGCGGACTTGGGCGTGCGACGCTCGAAGGTTTCGAGCTCCTTTTGCAATTCGGGGTACATCCGGGTCTCCAGGAATCTCAAGCCGCTTGTGCGGCCATTAGAATGTGCCCGGGCAGCCGTAGCCGCCCGGTCTCGGGCTAGAAATAGAACTTCAAAGCAAACTGCACCAGGCGCGGATCCTGGGCTTGTGTAATTTTACCAAACTCAGTGGGGCCGTCGGAGAAGTGTCCGTCCGGATTGTAGAAGTTGGTATGGTTGAAAATGTTGAATATCTCCGCCCGGAACTGGAAATACTTATCCTCGGTCACCGCGATCTTCTTGTGCACGGCAAAGTCCCAGTCTATAAGCCCGGGACCGCAGCAGATACTGCGCTGGGTGCCGACATTGAAATGGCCCAAGGTCGGATCCTGGAAGTCATTGGGATTGAACCAAAAGCTGCCATTGGTTTTGGGATTGAGCTTCTGAAAGGGCGCAACTTGTTGCGGCGCCTCGGTGCCGAGAAAGAATATGCTGGCGATCAGCTCATTGTCGTTTTCGGTATCCAGGCGAATGGGAAAACCGCTCTGAAATTGGGTGATGCCGGAGACCGCCCAGTCATTCAAGAACCTCCCAGCGACGCCCTGGTGCTGCGGTATGGGCAACTGCCAGTCATAGCTGACCACGAAGCGTTGATGGGAATTGAACAACGACAACGCGCGGCTGGAGGCGTAGTTGAACGGGTTAAGGGTTTCCTCAAACGTGGATCCATCATCCATGGACTTGCTTAAAGTATAGGAGGCTTGGAACTGCAAGCCATGAGAGAAGCGCTTTTCGAGCATCGCTTCAAATGCGTTGTAGGCGGAATTGGCGATGGTGTCTTCGGCGAAGATATCACTGAACACCGGAACTCCGTCAGCGGGACAGCCGGCTCCGGTAAACGGATTGCAGCTCGGCGACGAGTAGGGACGCAGTCCCACAAACTGCAGAGTCTGCCCCGTGCCCTTGACCACCTGCCCACTCGGCATATGGAACTGGAAGCCGTTGGGAACGGTTACGCTCCATTGGGTGTCTTCCAGGAAGGGGCCGCATTGGGTCGGCGTTCCATAGGAGGTCACATTGTTCGGATTCAGGTTGTAGAGGTTGTACATATCCAGGCACGTCTGGGGACTTGATGGATTTATGTCGTGCGAAGCCAACAGACGATGTCCCTCCGACCCCACATATCCGACCTGCAACATCATGTCTCTTGTAAGTTGGCGCTGAATGGTGAGGTTGTATTGCGACGTGTACTGCGTACGCAGGTGCGGTTCGAATTCACCGTAGAGGAGAAGCGGGCGAAACAGAGAGTAATCCACGGGCTGGCCAGGTGTCGGGGTAAGAATGCCGTTGAACGGGTTCGGCGCGGGCGCTCCTCCGGCCTGGTAAACGAAAGGAGTGTTAAAGAACGTGTTGAACAACGACGAACTACCACCGAACGGTGGTTCAGCACCAAACTGCGCCAATACCAATTCCTCCATCGGGTTGTAGAACAGGCCCCAACCGGCGCGAATGCTGGTGTCGCCATTGTTGCCGAAAAGCTTTCTCAGGAAGCCGCCGCTTGTATTCGGGCTGTAGGCGATACCAATGCGGGGCGCAAATGCCTTGTAATACGTGCTCGTCATGGCCGGCGGAACACCCTTGTCCCCCGGCACCACCAGACCAGTGGGCGTCACCCCGACAGCGTTGCAGTTGGACGTGTTCACCCCGAAGTAGGCTTGGCTCAAGGGCGACAAGGCGCAGGGATAAACGGTAGAATTTTGTCCGGGCCGGAAAGTCTCGACGGTCCCGGTGATGTCCGTGAGCGGGGTATTGAGTTCCCAGCGAAGGCCGTAGTTGAGAGTCAGGTTTGGCTTAATTTTCCAGCTATCTTGTACGAAGGGATAAACCGCCGTGGCCCGAATATCCTCCCGCTGTCCAGAGCCCTGCGTATAGGTGTCGGTCAGCCCCAGCAGGAACTCGGCATAGTTGTCGCCATCCCCGGGGAAGATCGCGTTGGGTCCGGAGTTGTTAAAGGTAAATTCGCCGTTGACATCAAAATAGTAGTACTGGTCAAAGCGGGCGCGCCGGATATCGGCGCCAAACTTGAAAGTATGGCTGCCTTTCACCCAGGTCAAGTTGTCGGACCACTGGAAACTGTTGCCGGTCTGCGGAAGAAAACCTTCGAAGTTGTTACCAAACGCCGCTCCACCACTGATATTGACGTACGGCACCCCGGTGAGGGTCGCGGGCAACCCGGGGGTGATCCCGCCTTTCCCAGCGGGAATGCCGGAGCCGGCGAGGAGATTATTGATAGGCGCAGAATCCGAGGTGCCCGTGAAGCAGAAAGTCGACGCTGCGCCGGTGCACGAGTCGGTCACAAGATTGTTTGTCTGCGGCTTCAGGAAGCCTTGCTGCCCCTGCCGCATGTAGGTGAAGCGAAAATCATTCACCAGCGCATTGGTGATGGTCCAGGTGTGGCTTATGTTCCATTGCTGAAAACGGTTGTCATTGAAGTTGCCAAAGCCGGGAACAGTCGCACCCGCGGCCTCAAACTCGTTGTACGGCTGCAGCTGCCGGATGTCGTTGAAGTAATAGTAGACGCTCAGATTCTGATGGCTGGTGAGCTTCTGATCAAACCGCACGGTGAACTGATCTCCATTATCAGTGCCTACAGGCACGGATTGGTTCAGACCTGTTCCGACGTTGGCCGTCGGAACAAACTGCTGCATCAAGTTGACAGCAACCGGATCCTGGCAAGCTACGGGAATGACACCAGTCGGAAAGATCGAAGACCAGTCAACGCCGGCTGCCGGCGCCGTGCCCCCCAATTTCGCGATTGCGCTCGGACAACTCCCGCCCCCATTCGACCGGCCATTAAGAGCGTCAGCTACGAACTGGTTGGCGATCCCTCCGCCACCCGCAAAGCCGCCGACTCCAGAGAAATCTCCACCCCTTTGCGCCGTCGTAGGAACGTTTAGCACGGCACCGGGAGCTCCCTGCCGGATCCGCCGTCCTTCATAGGAAACAAAGAAAAAACTGCTGTCTTTCTTGATGGGGCCACCGATGGTGCCGCCAAACTGGTTCTGATTCCACTGGGGTTTGACTGTGTTGAAGTAGCCCTGCGCGTCCAAGACTGTATTGCGGAAATACTCGAAGAGGTCACCGTGAAAGTTGTTAGTTCCGGACTTGGTGATCACGTTTACGACAGAACCCGAATTCCGGCCATACTCCGCGTCGAAGGTGTTTGTAATAACGCGGAACTCTTCAACGCTGTCTGGAGACGGTTGCACGGTCGGCAGATTCACGAACTGATCATTGGCATCGCCGCCGTTGACGCTGAAGTTATTGGCGCGGGTGCGGCCGCCGTTCACCGATACGGAACCTGTATCCTGCGATCCGTAGAATAGACTGCCATTGCCATTTCCAAGCTGGGCCTGAACGCCGGGCTGCAGCTGAAGGAATTGATAAGTGTCACGCGTGTTCAGGGGCAATTCGTTGACCGAGCGATTATTAATGACTGCTCCCAGTTGCGTGCTGGTGGTGTCAACCTGGGGAGCTTCCGAGGTCACTTCCACAACTTCCTGCGACGCGCCCACTTGGAGCACCGAGTTGAGCGTAACCACCTGGTTAACATCGACGATCACGTTGGTCTGCACATTCTTCTTGAAGCCGGAGAGCTCAAACTCGACGCGATAGCTGCCAGGCACGACTTCCACAAAATTGTAGTCACCGCTATCGTTGCTTTGAGCACCACGACTGGCACCCGTAGCCTCGTTTACCAGTGTGATCTTTACGCCAGCCAGAACGGCGCCGGTGGGATCTGCGACACGCCCAAGGATCCGGCCGCTGGTGCTCTGAGAGAATGCTGAAATCGAGAGAATCGCGAGCAAGCCCAGCACGGACAGCAAAACAGCCGATACACGATGCGCCAGAGACGGATGCATTGAGCACCTCCCGATTCAGGGTGGAAGTTTGCTACAACAACTCTTGCGTGAAAATCAAACCTTGCTATAATCGCGCAAGGTTAGAGAACCTGTGGGCACGCTGTCAAGTAAAAAATGGTGCTGTGATCGAGTCTGAAAAAGACCGGGGAGCGCAGTCCTAGAAATGAAGCCCGCCGAGCCAAAACCTTACTTGAAAATCGGCGACGTGGCCCGCCTGATAGGCGTTTCCCCATCGCTGATACGATCATGGGAGAGCCTCGGCCTCACGCGCCCCCATCGCACCGTCAGCAAGTACCGGCTCTACACACCCGAAGATGTAAAGTTGCTCAAGCGCGCGCGATTTTTGCGCAAGGTTCGTGGACTTAACGCGCCTGCCATCGCGCAATTGCTCAAGCGCGAAGGCCTGGTGCGCCCGGCGACGAATGGCAACAGCGGCGCCATCGGTGTACACCTGAGACAACTACGCTTGCGCCGCAGCTTGTCTTTGGCTCAAGTGGCCAAGCGCGTTGGCATCTCCGTCGGATTCCTCAGCGCCCTGGAACGTTCCCACATGAGCGCGTCAGTGAGCACTTTACGAAAGCTGGCGCGATTCTACAAGACCAACATCCTTGATTTTTTCGATGCCGCGGAATCGAATAGCCGATTGGTATCCTCGGGCAAGCGCAAAGTCCTCGAGGCCGGGCCAGGCGTTCGCATGGAATTGCTGGCGTGGGGAAACACGGTGATGGAGCCGCACCTGTTTCGCATTTCTCCTCGCGCTGGCAGCGGCGAATCCTACACTCACGAAGGCGAAGAGTTCTTACACGTTCTGCGGGGGCAACTGCATATCTCAGTAGCAGAAGTGGAGTATCGGCTGAAGCCTGGCGACAGTTTCTATTTTGAGAGCGCCACGCCGCATCGTTGGTTCAACCCGGGCCGCACCGAAGCCCGGGTGCTGTGGATCAATACTCCGCCGACTTTCTAGAGTTGAGCGATTCGAAGGCAGGGATCGTGAAGGCCTATTGATGACCCGACGCTTTATTTTCGCGCTGTTGGCGGCATCCATTCTCCTGCTTGGCGCTTGCTCGAAGAAGACTCCCACGCTCAACCTGCTGGTCTGGGAAGGCTACGCCGATCCATCATTCGTGCGCGGCTTTGAGGAGCAAAACCACTGCAAGGTCACCGTCTCTTATATGGGATCGAGCGACGAACTGGTGGCCAAGCTGCGCGGCGGCAGCGCGGGCAACTACGATGTGATTTCACCATCGAGCGACGTTGCCACTTCGATCGCTGCGGCGGGATTGGCTGCGCCGCTTGATCTCTCGAAGTTTCCCAGCTACAGCCAACTCTCGCCCCAGCTCACTTCCCTTCCCCTGGTTCGGCTCAAAGGACAAGTGTTTGGTGTGCCCTTTATGTGGGGGCCGAACCCGATGCTTTATGACACCACGGCATTTCCGCAACCGCCCGATAGTTGGAATGTGCTCTGGGATCCCAAGTACCATGGCAAGGTTTCCGTCTGGGACGAACTTTCCACGGTGTACATGGCGGCGCAGGTTCTCGGCTTCGACAAACCCGATCCCACTCATCTTTATAACCTCAGCGACGCGGAGCTGGAGGCAGTCAAGAAAAAGTTGCTTGAGCTTAAGCCCAACGTCCGGAAGATGTGGTCGACGGGAGGCGAGCTGACAAATCTGTTTCAAAACCACGAAGTCGTCCTGGCCATGGGATGGCCGCTGATGACCAACCAGCTTCGCAAGCTGAATTTCCCGATTGGCGAAACCATTCCGAAGCAAAACACCACCGGCTGGATCGACCACTTGATGGTGACCGCGGGCAGCGAGAACAAGGAACTAGCCTACAAGTTCCTTGAATACATGATCGAACCCCAGACGCAAAAGCAAGTCGCAGATGTGACCGGTTACACGCCGGCGAACCCGCAGGCAGCGCAGTTCATGACGCCGGAACAGGTCAAGAGCCTGCATCTTGATGATGTCGACAATTATCAGAGGCATATCTACTTTTGGCAGGACGTGCCTCGCCGCGCGAAGTACGTTGAGATCTGGAATGAAGTAAAAGCCGCGCAATAAATTAAATTTTGTAGCGCCGGCATCTTGCCAGCTGTCTCGAGGGCACCTTGGCCTCGGAAGTGGGGGCGGGACGCCCCCACGACAGCCGCCGGGACGGCGGCGCTATCAAAACAGATGGCTACCACCACCGAACCCGTGGTTACTTCCGCCAAGTCCGGCTTGCAACCATTGCTCGCGATCCGCAATGTTGCCAAGTCTTTCGGGAAGAATCCCGTGCTTCGCGACATCTCTCTGCAGATTGCGGAAGGCGAGTTCCTGACCATTCTCGGAGAAAGCGGCTCGGGCAAGACGACGCTATTGCGCATCATTGCGGGTTTCGAGAGCGCTAATTCTGGCGAGATCCTGATGGAAGGCGAACGGCTCGATCTCCTGCCGCCGTACCGCCGCCGCGTCAATACGGTGTTTCAACATTATGCACTCTTCCCGCATTTGACTGTGGAAGAAAACGTGGGCTACGGACTGCGCGTGGCCAAGCTGCCGAAAGACGAGATTGCGGCCCGCGTCTCGGAAGCGCTCGCCATGGTTAAGATGACCGCGTTCGCCAGATCGAAGCCCGGCAAGATCAGTGGTGGGCAGCAGCAGCGCATTGCCCTGGCTCGCGCCCTGATAAACCGGCCACGACTGCTGCTGCTGGATGAACCGCTCTCTGCGTTGGATGCCAATCTGCGCCGACAAATGCAGGTGGAGTTGAAATCGCTGCAACGCGAGGTCGGTATTTCGTTTGTGTTTGTAACCCATGACCAGGAAGAAGCCATGGTCATGTCGGACCGCATTGCGCTTTTGCGCATGGGCGAGTTGGAACAGGTCGCTTCGCCGCGTGAGATCTATAGCCATCCAGCGACGGCCTACACTGCGCAGTTTATCGGCCACACCAATCTGCTTCGTGGCGAAATAAAGTCTGGAGTCGTTCGTTGCAAGTCGCTCTCCTGGCGAGTCGGGCTGCCCGATGGCCCAGCTTTGTTTTCTTTGCGGCCGGAGAACATTCGAATCGTACCCTCGGCAACGGCTGGCTCCGACATCAACCTGGTCACCTTCCATGGCAAGATTCGGCAGCAGGCTTTTCACGGCGCGACCGAACTTCTGCAGATTGTCTGTGCCGACGGGCTCACACTTTCAGTGAGAACTGCAACTCGCGAAAACCGGCAAGGCGACTTGCATCTGGAATTCTTCCCGACGGATGCTGTGCCGGTCCGCGAGTCCCCGGAAAAAAGAGGTTAGTCAAGAAGATGTTTTCTCGCGCATACCGAGCCGCTATCACGCTGCCCCCACTGTTATGGGTGGTGATGTTTCTGCTCCTCCCTTATGGACTACTCTTCTGCTACAGCTTCTGGTCGGTTTCGCCGTCACAAACGATCGTCCACTCCTGGACCCTGGACAACTACCGCGAACTCTTCCGCGTGAATGTTTACCTGCAGACTCTCTTTCGCTCGATGTGGATAGCGGCCCGGGTCATGATCTTTTCCCTGCTGCTGGGCTATCCGCTGGCTTACTACCTGTCGTTCTATGCGGGCGCGAGAAAAGATCTCTTTTATCAGCTGGTGATTATTCCGTTGTGGGTGAGCTATCTGGTTCGCGCCTATGCCTGGAAGACCATCCTGGGCAGCGACGGCGTGCTCAACACTTTGCTGCAGTACGTCCACTTTACAAAACATCCACTCGAGTTTCTGCTTTACAGCCCGTTCGCAGTGGTACTCACGCTTACCCACATCTATACGCCGTTCGCAGTTTTGCCGATCTATGCAGCGCTCGAGCATATTCCCCGCAATCTGGTGGAGGCGTCGCATGATTTGGGGGCTTCTCCGCTGCAAACTTTCTGGAGGGTGATTTTTCCACTCTCGATTCCCGGAGTGCTGGCCGGAGCAACTTTCGCATTTGTACTGAGCCTCGGCGATTTTCTCGCCCCATTGCTGCTTGGCGGTCCGAGCGGGATCATGATCTCGAACATCGTGGTCAGCTTGTTCGGCGCGGCTTACAATTGGCCCTTGGGAGCGGCCATTTCGCTGTGCATGCTGATACTGGTCGTCAGCTTGCTCTTTCTCTCGGAGAGACTAGAGAAAAAATGGAGCTTCCGATGAGGGCTGCCCGCAACACATCTCGCTGGTTGCCGTGGCACACCATCGTTGTATTCGGATTTCTTTATCTGCCGATCGTGACCCTGATCATCTACTCCTTCAACGGATCGGGCGTCGGTGGATTCCCTCCGCGCAACCTGACCTTGGACTGGTACCGCATGCTTTTTGCCGATGACGCCATCTGGGAATCAGTTCTGAACAGCGTGATCGTTGCATTGGCGGCAATGGCAATTTCGCT
This sequence comes from uncultured Acidobacteriota bacterium, assembly GCA_963838905.1. Taxonomy (GTDB): domain Bacteria; phylum Acidobacteriota; class Terriglobia; order Terriglobales; family Acidobacteriaceae; genus JABDBE01. The sequence goes on along the minus strand of CAWITE010000003.1, from coordinate 9,736 downwards.
GACGTTTGGCATCCCAGCCGCGCTGGCTTTAGATCGAGCGAACTTCCCCGGAAAAGCCCTTTTCCGCCGGCTCGTGCTTTTGCCGCTAATCCTCCCCGGAATCATTACCGGACTCTCGCTACTCATGTTGTTTCGCGCAGCGGACGTGAAGCTAAGCCTGCTCACGATTGTCCTCGGTCACGGCACGGCTTTGATCTCCGTCGCCACCACCGAAGTTTTCGCGGGCCTGCAGAAACTGGATCGTGCGCAGGAAGAGGCCTCTCTGGATCTCGGCGCAAATTACTGGCAGACGTTCTGGCGAGTGACCATTCCCAACTTGCGATTGTCCATCATCGGCGCCGCTTTGCTGATCTTTACCCTGTCGATGGACGAGATCGCGGTCAGCTTTTTTCTGATTGGGCGCGACAACACGCTGCCGCTGGAAATTTGGGGCCGCTTGCGGCGGGGGATCACGCCGGAGATCAATGCCATCTCCAGCATCATTTTTGTTTTTTCTCTAATCGCGATCGTTAGTTGGTACCGACTGCGGGTAGGTTCGGAAGGAAAGCCTGAAATTGCGGCCGAGGCGGTCGAAAGTGTTGCTTAAGGAGTGCAGCGCCGGCATCCTGCCGGCTGTTCCCGAGGGCATCTTGCCCTCGGTTGTGAGGGCGGGATGCCCTCACAACAGCCGCCGGGACGGCGGCACTACGAAAGGAAACTCTCATATGACTCCAAATCGCAGGGACTTTATTAAGTTCGTGGTCGCGGGATCGGTTGCAGCCGGTTGTCCGGTCGATCTCTCTTTATTAGCGGCCGAGACCCCGCAGCCTGAAGTGGACGGCGAAGACAATCGCATCTGCCACCAGGTGCGCGATGGCAAAATCTTCGCCCGCCCGCCAGTTTCCTCCCGCCACGACGTGGTGATTGTCGGAGGAGGGGTGAGCGGGCTGACCGCGGCTTATTTATTGCGCACTCGCGATTTCCTCCTGCTGGAAAAAGAACCCCATTGGGGCGGCAACGCATATTTGATGGAGTATCAGGGCAACGCATATGCCACCGGATCGGCGTTTCTAGCAAAGAGTGAGGAGGCCTACAGCTTCGCCAAAGAAATTGGTCTGGAGCCTCTGCCCATCCATGATCGCGACAGCACCATCATCAAGGGCGAATGGATTGCCAATACCTGGGTCGAAGGCCTCGACAGATTGCCTTACCCCGCGTCCGTCCGCGAGGGTTTCAAGAAGTTCAAGAAGGAGATGCTGGCGATTGATCTCGATAAACGAGGCAACGAACTCTACAACGTTCCATTTTCTGATTTCATGAAAGGCTACCCGGTCGAGGTAAAGCAGTGGTGGGATAACTACGGCCCGTCCAACTGGGGAGCCGCTTCCGAGGACACAGCCGCCGCGCTCGGCATTGATGAAATGCAAGAGATCGCTGGAGACGCTGTACCCGATTTCTACACCTGGCCCGGCGGACTGGGCGTGATTACCAAGAGATTGGCGGAAACCCTGCAGGCAACATTCGCGGAACACATGCAAGTCGGCGCGACCACAGTCGCCGTCGTCCCAGACAACCAGGAAGTACAAGTCACCTACCTGCAGGGCACGGAACTGAAGACGGTGGCGGCAAAAGCGGTCATTATGGCCAGTCCCAAATTCATTACGCGGCGTATCGTGCAGGGTCTGTCAGAGAAGCAGAACGACGCCATGCACCAGATCCGCTACATTCCTTACGCAGTGGTCAACCTGATTTTCGACAAGCCCGTATTCAACAAGAGCTACGACACGTGGTGCCCGGGAAACACGTTTACCGATTTCATCGTGGCGGATTGGACCATCCGCAACCAGCCGGGCTACAAGCAGAAATACAACATCCTCACCTGCTACACGCCCATGAGCGAAGACGACCGTGGTTATCTGTTGACGGAATCGAGCGCGCGGAAAAAAGCCGTCAGCGTGCTGGACGATTTTCAGAAGCTCTTCCCCGGCTCCAATGTCGATCCGGTCGAAGTGCATATTTACCGCCGGGGACATCCTCTTTATATGTCCACGCCCGGTCTTTACACCAAGGTGCAGCCTTTGGCACGACAACCGATGGACCGCGTATTCTTTGCCAACACCGATTCCGAAGGCGCCGAATCCACTACCAGCAAAGCCATCGTGGCAGCCCGCCGCGCAGTGAAAGAGGCCGAGAGCCGTTTGGCGGGAAAGGCCATGCCAAAACACTCACCAGTCGGCTGAGTCTTTTGCTATGGAGGCCGGGCATCCCCGCCCGGCTGGCGGGCGCGAACGCCGTCTTCCATCATTCAAGTTAAATGCGCTGTCCACTTGGTCGCGCCGCTTTCTCCCGCCCATAGTAAAGTGGTAGTAGGCCGTTGCCGGTCATCAGGAAGGAAGTCTCATTTGAGTTCCAGTATTCGTAATATCGCAATTATTGCCCACGTCGACCATGGCAAGACCACGCTGGTCGACGCCATGCTGCAGCAGAGTGGCACCTTTCGTTCCAACGAACACATCATCGAACGGGTGATGGACTCGAACGACCTGGAGCGCGAGCGCGGCATCACAATTCTGGCCAAGAACACGGCCATCCTCTACCATGACGTGAAGATCAACATTGTTGATACGCCGGGCCACAGCGATTTTGGGGGAGAAGTAGAGCGCGCCTTGAAGATGGTCGACGGCGTGATGCTGCTGGTTGACGCCAGTGAAGGCCCTTTACCGCAGACGCGCTATGTCCTCAGCAAGGCGCTCGAGGCGCATCTTGCGCCCATCCTCGTTATCAATAAGATCGATCGCTCTGACGCCCGCCCTCAGGAAGTCTTGAACGAAGTTTACGATCTTTTCATTGATCTCGACGCCAAAGAAGAACAACTCGACTTTCCGGTTCTGTACACCAACGCCAAAGCTGGAACCGCCTCGCGAGACATAAAAGGAGGCGGCATGAACTTGCAGCCTCTGTTCGAGACCATCGTCACAACCATTCCTGTGCCCACGGGCGATGTAGCCGGACCACTGCAGATCCTGGTGGCAAACCTCGATTACAGCGACTATCTAGGACGCTTGGCAATTGCGCGTGTGTTCAACGGAACCATGCACACTGGTGAAGACGTTGCCATCGCCAAGCTTGACGGCACACTCCACAAAACCAAAATCACCAAGCTGTTTTCATTCTCCGGACTGAAGCGAACCGACATTACCGAGACCACTCTTGGCGACATCATCGCCGTAGCCGGCGTTGAAGGCATCACGATTGGCGAGACGATTACCGATGCTGAGAATCCGGCGCCACTCCCTCACATCACCATTGATGAGCCTACGATTGCCATGCTTTTCACGGTGAACACCTCGCCGTTCGCCGGGCGAGAAGGCACGTATGTGACCTCCCGGAATCTGCGGGAGCGTTTGCAGAAAGAGCTACTGACCAATGTTTCCCTGCGCCTAGAGGACACCGCGACCACGGATTCATTCGTCGTTATGGGTCGGGGCGAGCTGCAGCTTTCGATTCTCATTGAGATGATGCGCCGCGAGGGTTTCGAATTGATGGTGGGAAAGCCTGAGATCGTAACCAAGCGCGTCGATGGCAAGCTCATGGAGCCGATCGAGAAGCTGACCGTGGACGTGCCTGAAGATTTCGTGGGCGTGGTCATGGAACAGCTTGGCGCGCGCAAGGGCGAAGTGCTCAACATGCACAATCACGGATACGGCCGCGTCCGGATCGAGTTCCGCGTGCCCAGCCGCGGGCTGATCGGCCTGCGCAGCCAGTTGCTCACTGATACGCGCGGCACCATCGTAATGAACTCTCTATTTGACGGCTATATCGAATGGCAAGGCGAGATTCCGCATCGACTGACCGGTGCGCTGGTTTCCGACCGCGCGGGAGTAACCACGCCGTATTCTCTTTATAACCTGCAGGAGCGAGGCGAACTGTTCGTCGGCCCGACAATCGATGTTTACGAAGGCATGATAGTTGGCGAGAACGCCAAGGATAACGACCTCGATGTCAACGTGGTCCGCGAAAAGAAATTGACCAATATGCGGTCTTCTACTTCTGACATCGCGGTCCGCCTGGTGCCATTCCGGAATCTTAATCTTGAGCAGGCCATTGAATTCATCGCTGACGACGAGTTTGTCGAAGTCACGCCAAAATCTCTACGGCTGCGCAAGAAGATCCTGCAAGCCAACAAACGAAAGAGGAGTTCGATGGCGATGGCGGAAGAAGAGCGATAATGCCTCGCCATCCACGCAAGCCGGATTCCCGTCGAGCTCTGAAGACGGATACCGACTTGAAGCTGTATCTCGTTCCTGCAGTTGCGGAACCACTTTCGCGGTTTCCGAAAACTATGACAGGCAAGGTACAGCGTGGAGCCGCTATCTGAAGTGTCCCGAAGTGCGGCAAGCGTCATGATCCTAAGAATCGCCTTCTGCAACTCGGCTTTCAGCGCGATGGGTATTGGAAGGTGGACGGCTGCTAAGAATTTTTGTCATCTTGAGCGCAGTATGTTTCGTGCGCGAGCAGGGAACCTACGGAGTCGAAAGATCCCTATGCAGCACGCTCTTCCGCTGACGCTTCGAGGCGTTCTCCTAGTGAAGCCTTCACTGCAATGCATGGCGGGAACGAGAATACCTTTCCCCCAATAGCAGACCTGCTATACTTCCTGCGCATTTGATTGTTCGTCAACTTTGGCTTTCGGCTTGGCCAACCAGCCTCCCAGTTGCTGCCGAAGTCGCCCACGCTCAAATAGCTCACTCAGAGGCAATTCGCTTGAAGAATATTTTCGTTGGGAACCTCGACTTCAATACTTCGGAAGACGAACTGCGCAAGCTCTTCGAGGTGCATGGGCAGGTGGACCGGGTCAGCATCATGACCGACCGGGATACCGGGCGCTCGCGCGGCTTCGGCTTCGTGGAGATGACGAGTGCGGAAGACGGAGAGAAGGCCATCGCGGCGCTGAACGGCACTCAGATTGGCGGCCGCACCTTGAATGTGAATGAAGCGCGCCCAAAGGTCGAGCGCGGCGGAGGCGGCGGTCGAGATCGTGGCGGCCGCGGCGGCGGACACGGGGGCGGCGGAGGCGGACGTAATCGCTATTAGACTCCTCTCGAATTTCTGGCAAAGCAGAATACTCAGTCCAGCGTCATGGCTCAGCTTTCGCTGCTTAGAGCGTGACGATGACCTTCGATCCACCAATTCATAGGGTAAAGCTCCGCATGTACACTGGAAATACTGGTGTGCGCCCGTAGCTCAGCTGGATAGAGCGGCAGCCTTCGGACTTGCCATTCTTGCTAACCTATTGAAAAGTAGAGATTGTTTTCAGGTAATTCTCGGAGATAAAGGGTGAGACACGGAAGCGTTCAGCTAACCTGTGGGCTAACCTAAAGTCGGACGCCGAGCACTGGAGAGTGAGCGGCCTATCGTATCCACGCTAGGCCATGCGCTTCGGTGCCAGGCTCATCGTGGATTGACTGCGGCACGAAAGCGTTGAGCATGGACCGGACTGCTTCTAGCGTCGCTAGGCATGCTTTACGTTGTACACGAATGCACTACCTCCTCCCTGCTTTGTCCTCCTCGATGAACTTGTCGTACAGGGCAGGAACCGACCGTGACAATTTCACAGTCATTGCTCCGTTTTCGTCCAGTTCATCTGGGCGGTATGGACTTTCGTATGTCAATGTGCACGATGGGAAGGTGCATCACCCAGGTCAACCGAGCAGGGAAGATCTGATGAGACAGAACCGACAAACATACGCAGCCGTTGTCCGCCGATCTCGCTCGCTTTCATTCGGAGACCGAGAGTCTCGCTCCGAGCGGCGATACTTGCAAGCCGGAGACAGGCGGTCTGCTTCGTCGGGTATCGGGATGTGGTGACCGACGAGATGCAGGAGGGTCAATCGAAAGTGGTGAGGACGGCTCTCTCATGTGCCAACTGGTTTCCGTGTGATTTTTCTGCCCTGCAAGTTATCAAGAAACTGGCGGAGAGAGTGGGATTCGAACCCGCCTGAAAACGTAAACTGAAGGACTTGCAGCGCACAGGTAGCGACCTAAAGCAACGTAAGTCCACCGTAATCCAGGGGGCCAGGTTTCAGGGGGTTTCACGGTTTGAGTTGACTGTCATGAGCGTTCACTTGGCCGGGGTGCACGTTTTCTGTAGGTCGTCGTACTTCTTATTGGCTTCTGTTACTTGGTCGCTTAGCTTGCTGCTCAGCGTTTGCGATTGTGATAGTCGATTGTTTAAGTCAGCAACTGTCTTGGCATCGATATCGCGTTGTGTTTGCGTTGCCTGCTCCGCATCTTTTTTAGCCTGGTCCGCGATCTTCTGAGCGTTCACTGCTGTCGTCTGAAAACCATCGGCCTGTTTTTCCAAAAACGTTGCGCTTCCTTCGGCTCTCTCCGCTCGGTCTTTGTAGTTGGTCGTGAAGTAGGTGAGGACTCCCCCAAGCATTTCGAGGATGATGACCCACACACCCGGAATCGCGCTCAGCCGTTAGGCGGCTCTACTTCTTCTGGTGGCTGACCTGGTAGTGGTGCTGGAGTAGGTCCTGGCCAAAGTCGCCGCTGAAGTCGCGCCACACGGAATGGATGTGGTTGGCGTCGTCCTGCGTGTCGTCTAACTCAATGAGGAACGAGGGAGTCTGAACGCGGTAATAATGCGGATCGCTACGCCTAATGCCGCCCGACCAGGCGAAGTAGATATTCCGGCCGGCCTTGTTGATCTGCTCCGTTCGACCATCGGCCAGTTCATCGGACACGTTGTGCGCGTATTCCTCCATAAGGGCCATCAGCGCGTCGAATTGGTCGGCGTTCATCTTGGAAGCAGAGAGACCAGATGGCTGGCCCTGAAGCGCCGCCTTCCGACTAGCCGCGGTCAGGATGTCTTCGTAGGCGGTTGGGTCCACGATCGCGACTTTCTGCTGTTGTTCGTCGAGGGCGCGGATTAGCTCGAGGCCAAGGTCGTCTTCCCCAACCAAAGTGCGTAGGCCTTTGCGCGGTCCTTGCCGCACTTCGGCGGGATTGGCGCCGAAGAAGCTCGGTCCATCGATAACGTTGCCATTCACCACTGTGTAGTTCTGGCTGAGATGGTGGCCCTCGACGCGGTAGCCCCACGTTCCGCTGTCGGACGGAGTACCGAACACCGAGAAGTAATATTTCTCGGGGTTGCGACGCTCGCCGCTGTCGCTCTCTATGATCTTGAGCACGTCTTCCAGGCTCATGATGGTCACGGCTTTGATGTAGCCAGTCTGGCTCAACCCAGCCGCCAGCAACGCGCTGGCGAGGTGCTTCTGATAGGGCGTCATCTCGCGCAGCGGCAGGCCTTTGCGATCCTTCGGGATGAAGTGCCAGTTCATCCGCTCGTCAGTATCGAATGGGAAGGTCGCTTTGCCGCGCTGATTGGCATCGAGCGCGGCCAGAAAGCGGTTGGCGCACTCGGTCATGAGCGACGCGGCATGAACGTGGTGCGGATGGATCTTGTCGGCCTGGCCATCGTGCGAGGCAAGCATACCGGTTCCGACGAACGCGGCCGACGAACTGAGAAACGATCGGCGTTTCATACACATGAATTTGACCCCCGATGCCTGTTCGGCAATGAAAGTACAGAAATGCGGTTGAGTCAATGGCGTGGTCCGTGCACTCTACGCCCTTCGGAATGACCGGCAACACGTTGCCAGAGGCGATGGGAATGGCGCGCTTAGTCCGAATACTTTACCGAACACCCGTACGGACGCGTCGCAGGCGTTTCCACCTGTTTGCCGACCATGGCCTGCTTGAGGGCGAGATTCACGTAGTTAGTCGCTCCGGAAATATCGCTCAGGTCGGTTGTCGGCTTGTCATCAATGGCGCCATCATAGATCACGATACCTTGAGGATTGATAACGACCATCTGCGGAGACGTCTTCGCGTCGTAAAGATGGCCGATCTCTCCGGTTGGGTCGAGCAGTGCAGCGGTTGGCGCGGCCTGCATTTTCGTCAGGTATTCGTTCTCCTCGCTCGCAGTCACGTATCCCTGTTTACCCGGCGCCGAAGAGATAATCGTGAACCAGACGACGCTCTGCCCGGTCCACTGTTTTTGCAGGCGTTGCATATTGCCGCTTTTGTAGTGCTTGCCCACGTAAGGGCACCCGTTGTTGTGCCACTCGAGCACTACGTACTTGCCGCGATTATCGGAGAGGCGAAATGTTTTTCCGTTGCTAGCCGTGGCCGTGAAATCCGGCGCTGCCTGGCCGACCTTCGCAGCCGCGACCAGCATCGGAGCTGTGCAGATTACAACCGCGACGAGCATTGAGTATAGAGTCGAGCGCTTCATTTCTGTGGTCCCTCCCTTAAAGATTGTATCTCCGGGATTCCGCTGCTGGAGTTATTCTTCTGCGCGCCAAGCTTGCTGACGGGCGCATCGATCAAATAGGCGTGGTTGCCGGACAGCACCAGCACCCCCTGCAAGCGCGCAATCGGTTTGAGAAGCCGATCCGATTTTCGAAGCGTCAGTCGAAATCCGCTGGGCATAGGCTGCAGAATGTGTGGCGCTGCATAGTTAATCTGAGCCTCCGCAAGGGGGAAGAAGGTTGCCTGCGTGATTCTGGCACCGAGGTTCGCGGTGAGCACGAATGAGTCCTTTGCGTCGTGCACGCTGAATTTCCAATTCTGAGGCGCGGGCCGCGGCAAATCTTTACGCGCGGCAGCGAACAATTCGCGGGTTCGCACATCTGGCGCAGGCCGCCGCGATTTGATGGGAAGCGTGAGCGATAGTTGCGTCTTGCCCGGGATACACATTTCGCGGCAGACCAACACTCTTATTTCAGCGCCCAGGCGCGCCAACGGCTGCGCGGCCAAGCTGATTTCGGCATGCACGAGCACGATCAGCGTCACCGCGTCCTCATAACCGAAATCCACAATACTAGACGTCTCGAGACGCCGAGGCGCAGGCCACTTGATCACTCCGGGGCTGAGACCTGGTGGCAACTGCCACGTTACGCGCGGCGGCTCGCCGGAATCGCCTGGATTGACCCAGTAGATGTGCCAACCCCTCTCAAGTTGGAAATGCAACCCGAGATAGAACGGGTGTCCGATTGAGATCCATTGATTCTCGGCGATGAGTTCTAGAGTGCCGTGGGGAATGGGTGAGCCTGAGGCCTGTGCGTCAGCGGCGCACAGGAGCAGGGCGGCCAGAAATGCTTGAGCCGGGAAAAAACGGTGACTTGATTCGCACCCTCTCATTTCTCTCCGCGGTCGGCTGCTTCAGCCCGCCCTTCTTTTATCTGACGGTGTATAGGATTCATTGGTTTCCTCGATCGACTTTCCGTCCACTTCATCTGGATACTCCGAGTGGCCGCCCAGACCCTCTTCTGCCGCTTCCCGGAACTCGGCTTGCTGCCAAACCGATCGTGGAAAACCACATTTTTGTTCAACTGTGGCGCAGAATATCTTCTGGCGAGCTGGTTTCTTCATGGGAATTGCGAATCCAGGAGGCGTTCAGCGCGTGCACCTTAAAGTCCTCCGCGCCGACATAAACCACCCCTTTCGCCACAAAAGCCGATGATTTTCGTCCTTTCAGGCCACGGTCAACCGCGTCACCTGAACAACGAATTGCGGTTGTCCGCAACGGAAACATGATTTTACGTGACCGAGGATTTCGGACACGGTCTGCCCAGCCGCTAGTCGAAGAACGAGTCTCCTTGCGCGAAACCCGTCGAACCCGGAGCCCCGAGGTAGTCGGGCTGATAGTTCCAGATAGACTGGTCCGTTCAGTCTAACAAACTGCCGA
>CAWITE010000002.1:0-664976 GCA_963838905.1 uncultured Acidobacteriota bacterium | reverse complement strand
TTTGCCGATTGGCGCAACCGTCGCCGCTTGGGGTAGCGCCCGGAGCCGGGGAGCCATCCGAATTGAACGGGCATCCCAGCACCGCGAGAGGCACCCCGCTGGTGTTCCCATAAAGTGAGAACATCTTCTGATAAAAGGGCACGAGTTGCGGGGCTGGCGCGTAGCTTGACCCTGTTACAGGGTCCGTGCCGCCAAGCGGAAGCTGCTGCAACACGTATTGCTGGAATGCAGGAGTGGGCACAGTAGTCGGCGTGACGATCGGCAATGCGATTCGAACCCACTCGCTGTCGAAAAAGAAGAACAGCTTGTCATGAAGGATCGGACCGCCCAAGCTGCCTCCGAAATGGTTCACGTTCGAGCGCGGTTTGTGGTTGCCCGGCGTGGCATTCGTGAAATAGTCCGCCGCGTTGAGGATCGAGCCGTTCCAGAGTTCGTACAGGTTTCCGTGAAACTGGTTCGTGCCAGATTTGGTGACGTAGTTAATCTGAGACGCGCCGTACCTGCCTTGATCGACAGAATAGGACAGAGTGTTGACGGTCACTTCGGAAATTGAATTTAGTCCTAAGACAAGATTGGTTGAAAGCCCGCTGTTGAGGTTGGTGAGAGGATCATTGGTCTCCAGTCCGTCAACGATGTATCCGTTGGAGAGCGCGGGAAGTCCATTGAACTCCACGTTGCCATACCCGTTCGTACCGCCCACGAAATCATTGCCGCTCCCAGCCGTGTTGATGAGAGCGCCGGAAGCGAACTGCAAAGGGTAGGTCAAGTCGCCGCCCGGATTGGGCAGGTCTTCGAGTGCAGTAGCATCGAGAGTCGTTGATGTGTTCGCGTTGCTCGGATTGATGATCGGGGCTTCCGAATTGACCTCCACGGTCTCGTTCGAGCGAGCTACTCTCAGGATGAAGTTGACGGTTTGCCTTTGTCCCAGACCTGAGAAGACGTTGTCCGCCTCTTGTGGCTCAAACCCCTGCTCTTCAATTCTGACTGCGTATGAACCTGGTTTTAGCTGGGGAAAGTTGAAACGACCTGCTTCGTCCGTCTTAGCGCTGCGCTTTGATCCTGTGTCATGGCTGGTTACTGTTACCGTGGCTCCCGGAACAACCGCACCGGTCGCATCAGTCGCTTGGCCTACAATCGCGCTGGTGGTCTCGCCTTGACCCAGTGCCTCTGCTGAGAGAACTGCGATAGCAACGACCAAAAAAACAAGACGACTGCATCCCATTTGAAAGCGTACCTCTTCGATTCTCCCCACGAGCAAGGTTAGATGGATTAACTGTAGATGATGCTCCCTAGTTAACCACAGTTAATCAACAAAGTCGAGCGACTTGTGAGCGCGGGCGGATTGCTGAAGAGGATCAGCAGGTTAAGCCGGGCGAACTCTCATCCGTCATTACTTGATGACTCTTGCGGCCTCGGCGTTAGTGTACGGTGCCATAATGCTGTGAATGGCATCCGCGCTGCAAATAGCTACTGAAGACGCTGTTCGGCGAATCCAACGTGTGCAAACCGTCACAATCGCGTGGATGAGTGTGGAAGCTGCGTTATCACTCTTCGCGGCTTGGCGAGCGCATAGTCCCGCTCTGCTCGTCTTGGGAGGCGACAGCGCCATCGAACTTTTCTCAGCGGTAGTAATGCCGTGGAGATTTCGTGCAACTGACGCACACGCGGACGTGGAAAAGCGGGCTGCCCGTGTCGCGGGAGCCTTGTTGTTCGCACTGGCTGCCTTCGTTCCCGCCACTCAGGTCGCGAGCCTACTCGGCTACAGCGAACCAAAGCCCACGCTTCTAGGGATAGCCATTCTGGTCGCAGCCGCGGCCGTCATGCCGAGGCTTGCGAAAGAGAAACGGCGGCTGTCAGAAGCTACAGGCAGTGCTGCATTGAAGGCGGATCCCGCTCAGGCGGCGCTGTGTGCTTACCTGTCGCTCATCGCCTTGGCAGGACTGACGATCAACGCCATCTGGCGCGTCAAATGGGCAGACCCGATTGCGGCTCTAGCCGTTCTGCCGCTCATCGTCTGGGAGGGTCGGGAAGCCATGCGTGGCAAGGCTTGCGGATGTTGTTAGTTTCGCCCTGCGTCAACCCAATCTGCCATAAACTCCATGTGTGCGGTCGGTACAGACTCTCTTGACTGACGTTGCCAAATCCTCTCTTGTCGTGATGACTTCTGTGTACCGTCAGCCGCCTCGAAGAGAGCGTGCCCTTCATGTCGGCACTGCTGCCAGTTCTCTTGAGTCATGGGAGTCGGCTTCTCGCCTGCCGGAACGGATGTGCATCGCAGGTAGTCATCAAAGCCGGGGGCAGAAAACACGAATGTTATGCTCATGACCTCGGCGGATGTGTTCTTTAACCCTACCCAAGTATTCGCAGGAATAAAGACCATACTCCCAACATGCAAATCGCGCTCCTGATCGCCTAGCCTAACGTGGGCGGTTCCTGAGTGGATGAGCACGACTTCGTCCTGTGTCAGGTGCTTATGAGTAGGTATCGAAGCTCCCGGTGCAATCTCCTCAGTACCCACAACTAAGGGCCGACGCAGCAACAACTGCTCACTGAGAGTCGGATAGCGATCATTATCCAGGGCTTCGCGGGCCGCTACTCTCGATGATCTGATTGCTTGCAAGCACTGTGATCATTATTTGTTCCACTTATGTAGCTGACGCCCCCGCACATTAGTCAGTTGTGTTATAGTTCCGATTGAAGATGCAATCAGTCGGAACTATAACATTATGAGACCGCTTACCTTCGATCCCCAAGCCCTCCGCAAGCACTTGCTTCGCCACAAGATCGCCACCTTGCCCGAACTCAAAAACGCTCTCGGCACCACCGCGAGCCTCACCGTCTTTCGCAAACTCAAGGCCCTCGACTACCTTTCTAGTTACACGCACCGCGGGCGCTACTATGCCCTCCGTGAAACCGTCCGCTTCGACGAGGCCGGCCTGTGGTCCCGCGATGCGGTCTGGTTCTCCCGTCACAGCACGCTCGTCGCTACCATCGAATCCTTCGTCCATCAGTCCCCGCGCGGCTGCTTCGCCGACGAACTCGCTGACGCACTCCATGCTGAGGTGCAAGATCCTCTCCACGATCTGCTCCGCGAGGGACGTTTACGCCGCGCAGAAGTGGCTGGACGCTTCCTGTACACTTCCCCCGATAGCCGGCAGGCAAGGGATCAGATCCGCACTCGACAAACCGCCCTCTCCGTTCCTCTGGTGGCCGACGCCTCCGCTCTCCAGGTTTCTCCCCATGAACTCCAGGCCGCCATTCTGCTGTTCTACAGTTTGCTAGACGAGCAGCAACGCCGCCTGTTCGCCGGTCTAGAATCCATCAAGCTGGGGCACGGCGGCGACCGTATCTTGGCCGAATTCCTCGGCCTGGATCCACACACCGTCGCCCGCGGGCGCCAGCAACTGCTCGAGCAGAAGGTGACGCCGGGACGCATCCGCCGCTTGGGCGGCGGACGCCAACCCGCGGAAAAAAAAACGCCGACATCGTCACCCTAATCGAGTTCCTGCTCGAATACGACACCGCCGGTGACCCCATCACCGGCTTGAAGTGGTCGCGGCGAACCACCGCCAAGATTGCCCTGGCGCTAGCTGACTTCGGTGTCCTGGTTAGCTCCAACACCGTCGCCCGCCTCCTCCATCAGATGGGCTATTCCCTTCGGGTCAATCACAAGAAACTCTCCACCGACCACAGTCCCGATCGCAACGATCAGTTCCTCTACCTCGGCGATCTTCGAGACCGATTTCAACGCCGCGGTCTCCCCATCATTAGCGTCGATACCAAAAAACGTGAACTGGTCGGCCCTTTCAAAAATCCTGGTGCGCGTTGGGATCTGTCTCCCCGCTGGGTCAACGATCACGACTTCCGCTCCGATTCCACTGGCGTCGCCATCCCTTATGGCATCTATGATCTGCTCGCCAATCGAGGCTCTGTCGTGGTCGGCGTCTCCCATGACACTCCCACCTTCGCCGCTCACGCCATCGCACATTGGTGGCGCCAAGAGGGATTGCTCCGCTATCCACGCTCCAGGCAACTCCTTATCTTGAGCGATACCGGCGGCAGTAACGGTTATCGTTGCCGCGCTTGGAAAACCCAACTCCAGTCCCAACTGGCTGATTCCCACGGCCTAACCCTCACCGTCGCTCACTACCCCACGGGAGCTTCGAAATGGAACCCCATCGAGCATCGGCTCTTCTCTGAGATCTCCAAGAACTGGGCCGGCGAACCGCTCGACAGCTATCACAAGATCCTCCGCTTCATTCGCTCCACCAGAACTCAAACCGGCTTGTCGGTCAACGCTCACCTCGACCGTCACCACTATCCAACCGGCACGGAACCCACACCCGAACAACTTCAGGCACTTCGCATCAGGCCTCACGAAATCCTGCCCAAGTGGAACTACACTATCTCACCCAATCTGTGAAATTGTTTTTGCGTCAACACTAAGTGCTGCGAACCATTGTTCTTGGGTCCCGCCTTCAGCATGATTTGTGAGGCAGGATTCGGCACTGAGGGGCGGGGTCGACGCGTCCGCAATTCGCCTTCATTTTTTTCCAGCAATATGGCTTTGGCACCTTCGCCCGCCTCAAAGACCGTTGGAGTCGGTTGCATCGGCACTGGGTTCGAATCCGCGGTTGGTCGGGCATTGTTCGCGTTCGGGGCAGACCCAGGTGTGGTCTGAGCAGATAGTGGCAAGGTCGCTAGAAGTAGCAACGCCGCAAGATGAACGTGAATCCCCATATACCCTCCGTTTCGTGATGTCGAATTCTACTCGCATTGACCTTCCCCTTGCCCCCACCTAACATGTCCTAACCAGTGTCCAATCCGTCCCAACCCGTGGGGCAGACGGTCTCCCATTACCGCATCCTCAGCAGGATCGGCGGCGGGGGCATGGGTGTGGTGTACGAGGCAGAAGACCTGAAGCTCGGCCGCCCCGTCGCCCTGAAGTTCCTTCCCGACGAACTTGCCCACGACGCACAAGCCCTCAGCCGTTTCCAGCGGGAGGCCAAGGCTGCGTCCTCTTTGAATCATCCGAACATCTGCACGATTTACGAGATTGATGAAGTAGATGGGCGAACCTTCATCGCCATGGAACTGCTGGAGGGGCAGACGCTCCGGCACCGGATCGCTGGCAAGCCGCTGGAGACCGCAACGGTGCTCGATCTCGGCATCCAGATCGCCGATGCGCTCGACGCCGCACACGCGAAAGGAATCGTCCATCGGGACATCAAGCCCGCGAACATCTTCGTCACGAATCGAGGTCAGGCGAAGATTCTCGACTTTGGGCTGGCAAAGCTCTCGTCTAAATCTCAGTCACCGTCGAATTCCGCTCCAACCCTGGAGGTTGCAGATGAGCACCTGACCATTCCCGGCATGACTTTGGGCACAGTTGCGTACATGTCGCCGGAGCAGGTTAGGGGCAAGGACTTGGACACGAGAACGGACTTGTTCTCATTCGGAGCGGTTCTTTACGAAATGTGTACAGGAACTATGCCGTTCCGAGGCGACACCACAGGTGCGATGTTTGATTCGATCTTGAATCGAATACCTGTACCGCCAGTTCGAATCAACCCTGACGTGCCGCCCAAGCTGGAAGACATCATTGTGAAGTGTCTGGATAAGCGACCAGAAAGTCGTTATCAGTCCGCCAAGGAGCTAGCGGTTGACCTGAGACGGCTCACAAATCCGAGTCCTGCCGCGCCTGTGGTGGCTCGTCCTGTCCGGCGAACGGTCGTGCTCGCGACGGTAATTTCCGTAGTCTTGCTCGTGGTTGTGCTCTTGGGTTTGAAGAGCGGGCTTCGCCAATACTTCCAGCACCAGCTCGGTGCCGCAAGCATCCACTCCCTCGCGGTATTGCCGTTGGAGAACCTGTCGCACGATCCTGAGCAAGAGTACTTCGCGGAAGGAATGACGGATGCGTTGACTACCGAATTGGCGCAAATCGGTTCAATAAGAGTGATCTCTCGAACCTCGGCAATGCAATACAAAGACGCCAAAAAACCATTACCGCAGATCGCTCAGGAACTAAACGTAGACGCAATCATGGAGGGTTCAGTCCTGCGTTCGGGGAGCAAGGTGCGAGTGACAACACAATTGATACAAGCCTCCCCCGAACGGTATCTTTGGGCAAAGAGCTACGAATCTGATCTGCGCGACGTTCTGAGTCTGCAAAGCCAAGTGGCTCAATCTGTAGCAGACCAGATTCGCATCAAGCTGACAGAAGAGGAAAAATCGCGACTGCGGAGACCTCCTCATCCGGTTAATCCTGAAGCCCACGACGCTTACCTGCGAAGCCGATATTATTGGAACAACGGCGAGGCGGAGGACTTAGCCAAGGCACGAGATTATTTCCAGCAAGCGATAGAAAAAGACCCTCTGTACGCCCCCGCATTCAGGACTTGCCGATTACTACAGCGTGCTTCCGTTCTATACGAGCGCACTTCCTGATGAGGTTTTTCCAAAAGCCAAAGCAGCCGTCTCCAAGGCTCTGGAGCTTGACGATTCGCTGTCGGAAGCACACGCATCTCTTGCGTACATTCTTACGTACTACGACTGGAACTGGGCTGATGCCGAACGCGAATTTCAGCGTGCCTTGGCGCTTAACCCAAACGATGCCACTGTACACCACCGCTACAGCCGTTATCTTTCGAGCTTGGGGCGAATTGACGACGCCCTGAGCGAGATCAGGAAGGCACAAGAACTCGACCCGCTGTCGCCCGTGATTAAGGCAAACGTCGGAGCCATCTACTACTTTGGACGACGATACGACTTGGCAATTGTTCAATTACGCAAGGTGTTGGAGGAACACCCAGATTTTTCAGTCGCGCACTGGGGAATGGGGCTTGTCTACGAACAGAAAGGAATGTCCCCTGAGGCTATCGCCGAACTGGAAAAGGCTGACGCCATTGGCAAGCATCGGAGCACCAACACCCTTGCTTCGCTGGGGCACGCGTATGCCATAGCAGGGCAGAAATCGAAGGCACAGCAGATTCTTTCGGAGATGGAAGATCGCTCGAAGCAGGAACCAATTTCGAGCTATCAGTTCGCGCTCGTCTTTGCTGGGTTGGGTGATAAGGATCAGGCGCTCGCCGCACTGGAAAAGGCTTTCCAGCAAAAGTCTACTTTGCTGACTTACGTGAAAATGGACGCGAGGTTTGACCCGCTTCCCCCACCCCCGCTTCGCCGACCTGCTGCGCCGCATGGGATTGCCACAGTGAGCTCTTCAATCACATGATCGGCCAAACCATCTCGCACTACCGCATCATCGAAAAGCTGGGCGGCGGTGGTATGGGCGTTGTCTACAAGGCCGAGGACACCGAGCTTGGGCGCTTCGTCGCCCTGAAGTTTCTACCCGAAGATGTCGCGCAAGACCCGCAGGCTTTGGAACGCTTTCGCCGCGAGGCACGTGCCGCGTCCGCACTGAACCATCCCAATATCTGCACGATCTACGAAATCGGCAAGCACGATGGTCGTTCTTTCATTGCCATGGAGTTTCTGGACGGCGTCACGCTGAAGCATTTGATCGCCGGACGGCCTCTAGAAATCGAAACGCTGCTTTCATTATCTATCGAGATCGCCGATGCACTGGATGCTGCCCACTCCGCTGGCATCGTCCACCGAGACATCAAGCCTGCCAACATCTGTCACCAAGCGCGGACACGCCAAGGTTCTGGATTTCGGTCTGGCGAAAGTTACTCCGATTGGAAGCACGGCGATGGGAGCAGCATGCGGAATGTCGCAACCGACTGTCGAATCGAGTGCCGAGCATTTGACAAGTCCGGGGGCAACGCTGGGCACCGTCGCCTACATGTCGCCGGAGCAGGTACGAGGGAAGGAGCTCGATCCTCGCACTGACCTGTTCTCGTTCGGGGCAGTGCTCTACGAGATGTGTACGGGCACGCTACCGTTCCGGGGCGACACTTCGGGAGCTATTTTCGATTCGATCCTGAATCGAGCGCCAGCGCCAGCACTCCGATTGAATCCTGACACGCCGCTGAAGCTGGAAGACATCGTTAACCGTGCACTAGAGAAGGACAAGAACCTCCGCTATCAGCACGCTGCCGACATGCGAGCGGAACTGCAACGACTAAAGCGAGACACGGAGAGCGGCAAGAACGCAGCTACGACAACGAATGCGGTAAGGCATTCGCGCCGAAGGCTGTCGGGAATAGCTGCGGGAGCGGCGGCAGTCGTACTTGTTGGTCCTGCGTTTCTGGTGTGGCGCTCTCTGCACTCCCGCACTCCAGATGCGACACCGATCCATTCGATAGCCGTACTGCCGTTTGCGAATGCCAGCAAAGACCCCGAAATGGACTATCTCGGTGAGGGTATCTCGGAGGAGATCACCAACTCTCTTTCCCGGCTCCCGAATCTCCAAGTGATGGCCCGCAGCACTGTGTCTCACTACAAATCGCGGCAAGATGATCCGCAAGGGGTCGGGCACGACCTGCATGTCGATGCCGTGCTCACGGGGCGCGTGGTGGAGCATGGCAGTGAACTCAATGTCGAAACCGAGTTGGTCAACGTCGCGACTGGAGCACAACTCTGGGGCGAGCGATACACACGCAGCACCAATGATGCCTCGTTGCTGCAAGCCGCCATAACCCGTGACATCGCCAGCCAACTGCGGCCGCAGTTGAGCGGAACCGAAAAGGAAAGCATCGCGAAAGTTGGCACGAAGGATGCTGAGGCCTACCAGTTGTACCTGAAGGGGCGGTACCGCTTCGAACAATACGGCAAGGACGACTTCAAGGCGGCAGCCGAGTTTTTCGAACAGGCGGTTGCCCGTGACCCGAACTATGCCACGGCTTACGCCGGACTGGCCGATGTCTACGCCAATCAAGCGTACCAAGGCTTCTCTGGCCGCGAGGCCTACGACAATGGGCGAACCATGGCACGACGGGCATTGGAGCTTGACCCTCAGAATGCCGAGGCTCACATATCGTTGGCAACGGTCGACATGTTGTTTTTCCGGAATTTCCCGGAGGCGGAATCGGAGATTCGAAAGGGTCTGGCACTTGACCCCAGTTATGCGTATGGCTATCAGGTCTCCTGTTGGTTCAACGATGAAATGGGCAGAGCCCAAGAAGCTATCACTGAGTGTCGCAAATCGGTGGAGCTTGATCCGCTTTCGCCGTTGTACAACTCCATGCTCGGGTACACCTATTACTACCAACGCGATTACAACAAAGCGATCGAGCAGTGGAACAAAACTCTGGAAATCGACCCCAGACATGGAGGCTCCGTGGTGGGAATTGGGGACGCATATTTTCAGATAGGGAACTACAAACAGGCGATGGAGCAATATATCAAAGCCATGCAGCTATTTGGGAACGAACAGAGTGCCAAGGAACTGAGGGGGGTTTTCGAGAAGTCGGGGTACAAGGGAGTCCTGACAAAACATGCCAAGGATTCCGAAGCCAGCCGCCCGTACAGCGCGGCCTGTAGCTACGCCATGCTCGGCGAGAAGGATGCTGCGTTCGCGGCTCTGGAGAAAGCCGCTGCTGCTGGAAGTCATCTCGACACAATCAAACTTGACCCGGCGCTTGACAATCTCCGCGCCGACCCCCGCTACGCCGACCTGCTGCGCCGGATCGGGCTGCCACAGTGATCGGTGGTCAAAAGGTATACTGCCTGACCATCTTCAGTCGAGGCGAAGCAGGGGGGCGAAAGGCCGCATAAAATGAAGCCGCGGATTGCACCCTTTCGAACCACCCCGTTGGCGAGGGCTTGGAACGGTTGAAATGGTGGGACATGGGTTCCCACCCACCGGCGATTTTGCGACAGTCAGGGCTCGGCGCTGCTTTTCGGTAGCGAAAGCCTTTGTGACTCCACATCAGTTGCTGTTAGTTTTGCCAGTTCCGCTCCTCCATTTGCTCATTATCCTGATTGCGGGCTTGGCGGGAGGACAAATGTTGACATCGTCCATCGGGTGGATACTCATCGTTTCAGGGGCTGCGACGGCTGTCGGCGGTCTTGCCGCGTGTCTTTTTCCTCAGCCGGTTTTGCGATTAGTGTTCGGAGCAGAGAATACCGACGGCCTTACGATGTTCTTCATCAGGCATTGGGGAGCGCTGCTGTTTGTAGTCTGCGCACTGACCGTGTATAGCGCGTACGTCCCCGCTAGTCGCACTCCGATCTTGACGGCTTCCGTCATCGAAAAGTTTGTCATCGTTCAGCTTATCTTTTTCGGTCCCGTGAAACGTACGGTCGCGATGACAGCCATCGGAACCATGGATGGAATCTTAGCCGTCCTGTTCGTTGCATATCTTGCCGGGCTGTAAGACTTGTCAACTGTGCTGCGGGGGGATGGTGGAGTTGGGGGGCGGCACGCGAGCGACCAGCACGCACTGGCGACCCGACTGCAATAGTGCTGTTTCCGACTCATCACAAGGAACCGCCACATATTATGTCCTCAAGGCAATAATGTTGTCATTGGTTCTTCTTCGACGTCGTCCTGCGGCTGCGACCCGTCTTGATTCGGGCTTCTCTTGTCCACCCATCAACGCCACCCCTGTTCCACAGGGTTGAACGACACTTCTTAGAGGGACAATTTGGCGGGTTCTCGGTCTCCGGTATCCACCTGTGCCCGCATACGTCGCACACCGCAACCCGCATTGTCTTCCAGCCCATGTCGCAATTGTAGTGAGCATTGCCCCTGCCGCAGCCATGCGATCCTCGCTGACACTGTAATCGCGTCGCAGTACTGCGCTCCATAGCGACACATGTCTCTAATAAAGATGTTACTTCTCAGCGACCGCTGCTGCCGCGCCGCAGGCCAAGGGCGGCAATAGCCCTATGAGCTCGACTGTCAGCACATTGCAATAGGTGGCAACACGAAGCCGGCTGAGGCGTCCGAAGTGGTTCTCAATGACTTCCAACTTCAGAGGCCCTCAATTCCCACTTGGATATCTGCCTCCCCCAACGCTGAAACGGCCAGTTTCTAAACCCTGGTTGTTATTGGGACGGTCAGCTCGAATGCGATTGCCCGCTGCCTAAGCGAAAGCTGCGAGCAGAATATTTTCCCGCCAGCGTGCAATAGCGTGCAATGGTGCGCGGCGAGGGTGGGAAATTTGGCATCCGTGGCAATGTAGTTTCTACAAGTGATGGACGCCATTGAACGGGCGTGGGTACGAATCCCACTCTCTCCGCAGTCCGAGACTTGGACTCGCCAGTTCGTTGAGATGCGTCGGAGTCGAATGAGGCGAACACCGACGCTGCTTAAGCGTACCTCGGACCTTAGTCCCGTATTAGCCTAAGGAGGGGCAATGTTTTCTAATACCAAAGATTGACAATCTTTGGTATTGGCGCTAAAGTGGCGAAATAGGAGCATAACCCATGAACGTTTCTCTTACTACCGAGCTTGAGAAATTCGTGAGCGCCAAAGTGGAATCGGGCCGCTACAACTCGGCAAGCGAAGTGGTCAGGGAAGCGCTCCGGCTGCTTGAAGAGCATGACCAGGCGCGTTCTGTCCAGCTTGCCGGGTTCAACCAGGAACTCGGCCGTCGTCTGGACACGCTTGACCATGGCCGGCATGTCTCCCCGACGGATGCCCGCGCGCGGCTCAGGCGTAAATCCGAGCAGCGTCGGAAGGCCAGGGTGTGACGCAGTATATCCTGAGCGAGGATGCCGATCGGGATTTGGATGGTATCTGGGACTACATCGCCGAGGATAATATTGACGCCGCCGACCAGTGGATCGGCAGGCTGTTCGATGCGTTTGACGCCATCGCCAACACGCCTGGCATAGGCCATAAGCGCGAGGATCTGACCGCTTACCCAGTTCTGTTCTGGCCAGTGGGCGCTTACCTCGTCATCTATCGTGCCACATCGCGGCCCGTAGAGATTGTGGTCGTGACCCAGGGTGCGCGCGATATTCCCGCCTTCCTGCACCACCGCTTTTCCTAGTGATTGATCGTTCCGTTATGTTCCTCTTCGGATTAAGCAATAAACGGGGTGTTGCAGGGAAATCTGTGACTGACTCGTCTTTTCCATTCGGGAGCAACTTTTCAATGGAGACACGTGGCTACGAGCTGGCGAACCCCACGCGCGACAGGAGTTTCTGGAACCGCGCGTTCGATCTGATTCCGTCCCACTTGTGATCCAGTATGAAGGGCATATGCACGTCACGTTCTTCGAAAGCCTGCTGCAGCCACTGCAGCGCCCTCTCCGTCTCCCCAAGTCCGGCAAACACTAGTGCAACATTATAGGGAGGTACGTAACGCTGCTGCTTTCGTTCCAGCATCGTATGAATCTTGGCTTCTGCTTCGGCCCTGTTCCCTGAGACCGCGTGCACATAACCCGCGAGTGATAAGGCTTCCGAGTTGCCCTCAGAATACTCCAACGCCTTGTCGCAGGCTGCGAAGGCCTCAGAGTACATGCCCAACCTCTCGTAAGTCTTCGCCGCACAAATCTGCCCCACCCAAAATCGCGGTTCCATCCCCAACGTAGCTTTGAATTGCTCGACCGACGCCGAATCCCTCCCCGCGTGGTACAGAAATTGCCCGCGCATTGCTCCAACAATCAATGAAAGTGGATCGATGACGAGGGCTTGTTGTTGAATGACAGCCAATGCCTCATCGTGTCGTCCAATGTTCGAAAGCACGTGAGCGAGATAAAGATGGGCGAGTGAATAGTTTTCGTTCAGGCTGATGGCCCGTCGCCCCGCCGCCTCGGCTCCCTTGAAATCCCAGTCAAACCAGAACTTGGCTCCAGCGTCTGAAGTATGGGCTTCCGCAGAATCGGGATCCAACTGAAGGGCCCGCGCGATAGCAGTCTTCGCTGCGGGGAACACCTCCTTCGAAGCAGCGTCGCCTGAGATGGGAAGCACCGTGAGGGCATCGGCCAGGCCCGAGTGGGCTAACACATACGCCGGATCACGATCCGTTGCGCTCTGAAAATATCCGATCGCCTTCTGCGCATCGGAGAGGTTAAATCTCGCGTAGTGATAGCGCCCGCGCAGATAGTGATCGTGCGCCTCTGCGTCCCGAGGAGCATTCCTGGTGAGCCGTCGCTCCTCTTCCGACATCAACTTCAACTTCACCTGAGCCGCAATCGAGGCCCCGATTTCGCCATGGATATCGAGAATACCCGGCAGCTGGCGGTCGTAGTTGTCCGCCCACAGGTGAACCTGGTCCCGTACTCGAATCAGCTGAGCAGTGATGCGAACGCGGCCAGCTTCGCGCCGCACGCTACCCTCGAGCACGTAGTCCACGCCCAGTTCCTGGCCGATTTGCGCCACGGACTTGTTGGTCTGCTTGTAGGTCATTGACGAGGTACGCGCGATGACTCCCATGCGATGCGGAGACATTTGCCCCAATCGCATGATTGTCTCCTCGCTCAGGCCATCGCTGAAATACTCCTGCGCGGGGTCGCCACTCAGGTTTTCGAAGGGAAGAACGGCGAGCATGATGCGAGACCGGTCTGCTTCTATTTCCCCTACGACTCTGGAGGCAACAACGGTCCGGCCCTTGAAGCGATATCCCCTGCCGAGCACAGTCTCGACATACTGCGGGTTCCCGGAGTCGTCCCCAAGCGCGTGGCGAATCTTTCGGATGGCGGTGTTGATGCTGTTATCCGTGTCGAAGTGAAGCCCTTTCCCCCACAGTTTCTCGATGATCTCCTCGCGCCCGATCAGTCTCCCGTTTTCCCGGACCAAAAGGATCAACAGATCCATGGGGATACGCTCGATGCGCACCGGCTTCCCGGCGCAAGTCAGTTCGTACCGGCCTATGTCCAAAACGAACCGTCCGAACTGGACTCTCTCCGTAGACATCTGCCCCGCCCCAGCCAACTCGGACATTTTACGTCGCGCAGCGAATTTTCGTTCGCGTTCCTACAGGCAATCTACAGGTGCTCTCCATTGCTTCCCAGCAGACTAAGCCACAAGATACCCTTCAACGCTTGGGAGTGAGGCCTACGGGCTGCCCAAGAAAAAATCTGGAGGCACCATGAAATTCCGCATTTTGTTCTTTCTGTTGACCCTAGTGGTGGTTGGGTCTCAAAGTTCGAGGGCCCATGCCAGCGCTTGCAGCAATTCCACCATCCGAGGCAGCTACGCTTTTACCATTCACGGAACAGTCTTCCTGCAGGACGGGTCTACCCTACTCATTGATGGTCTCGCCAAGACGACCTTTGATGGCAAAGGGAATCTAACCCAACTCGACGCGGTTGCCGTTAACGGCAACGTGGCACCGGGCTGGGCCTCTAACACGGGCACCTACTCGGTGAAGCCGGACTGCACCGGAACCTTTACTGTGACCAACGGTAACCAGCAGCCGGTGCACCTGCAAATGATCGTCGCCCAATCAGGGAACACGATTCACGATATGGTGATCGACCCAGGGTTCGCAACCACGGCCGAGGGGGAGCGGGTTAGAGCTCCCGAAGAATAAGGATTAGGGTTTCCGGAAAGGACCATTCTCGAACAGAGCGGGGCAGATATCCGCCCCGCTTACCATCTCAAAATCGATCCGATACCTGTTGAAACATCCCTATTACGCTCAAAACCCCCTCGCCGCAGCACACCACTGCGCTTTTGGGGGCGAACAGACGGCGCATCGCGTTCGGAAAAGCTTGGAAGAGGAGGAACTGTTAGTGAGATAAGCGAAACCTCTTATTGTCATCCAGCGGGTGCAAATCCCGCCTGACCAAAGTCGAGCAGACAGGCCAGTAGTGAGTCTTGCCATTCACCGGGCGACTGGTGGGTGCGAAGCGTAGACAACAAGGTAGCAGGCCGTGAGGATTCAGCCCCGAAATCATGTATCGTTGCGAGGCCGACGTGTTTGCGCCAGCGGAAGGCAGTATCTGGCGGCGACCGTTAACGCGAGGTCGCGCCGACTCGCCGGGGTCTCTAGCCCAAGGCATGCTCCACAGGGATGGCCCAGGAACCGAAGAGAGCTCTCCATCTCCTCTCATACCAGGAGGACCGCCTCTGGAAATGGATCGAGAGGTACGTGCAACCAAGGGTCGACCGGAGGAAGCACGGACGGATGCTGGAGCAGTCTTACAACCTTATAGTACCGACGAAGGTGGGGAACCGCAGGGCTCCGGAAACGGGCGGCCACGGAACCCACTGGAGGGAAGGGGGAAGCAAGCGCACGAATCTGCTGAAAGGAAACATAACGAGGCCCTGAACTCGAAACGATATGTTCACAGACATCAACAGAATAGCTGAACTCGCCAAGGAAGATCCGAAACGGCAGTTCTACTCTATGGCTCACCTGATCACAGGCGAGAAGTTGTATGAGGCGTTCCGGAGTCTGCGAAAGGATGCCAGTGCTGGGATCGACGGCGTCACGTACCAACAATACGAGACGAACGCTGAAGAGAATATCCGACAGCTCCACCAGCGGCTCAAAGAAGGCAAGTATCGGGCCCAACCACTGCGACGTGTCTATATTCCCAAAGAAGACGGGAAACAGAGGCCGATCTCGATTCCCGTCCTCGAGGATAAGATCGTGCAGAAAGCGGCGGTTGGCCTATTAAACGCCATCTATGAGCAGGATTTTCTCGATTGCTCGTATGGGTTTCGACCCGGACGCGGGCAACACCAAGCACTGGATGAGGTGGGACGGATGATCTGTACCCGGCCCATAGGGTGGATTCTGGAGATTGACATCCGCTCATACTTTGACTCGATAGTGAGATCGGCTCTGGTTGAGATGATTGAAAGCACAAGATGGCATCATCAGCAAAGCGGATCTCGTAGGCTTCCCCTTTTAGCCGGGGCTTCACTTCGTTCTCGAACCATTCGTCTGCACATATGCACCCGCAGCCGACAGGGGAGGTTCACAGTGCACGTGAAGACCATTGCCAAGCGGCTTGGTAGAGGGCTGAAGGCAATCTGGGAATGGTGCAAACAGCACCGGCACGATGCGGTGAACGAGCAGCAGAAAACCCTGAACGCCAAGCTCCGCGGCCATTACCAGTACTACGGACGACGCACGAACTACCGCGCTATTCGGCAGTTCTATCAGAGAGTCCGTTGCATCTGGCGGGAATGGCTGAGCCGCCGGACACGTGGAAAGCAGCTGACGTGGGAAAGGTTTGCAGAAATCCTACGTCAGTACCCGCTGCTGCTACCTCGGATCACACAGGCCCGGGCGGGGGCGGGGAGTCGCGCCTGAAGAACCCACTGCGGGAAATCTGCACGGTGGGGTCCGTGAGGGGGGAGATCCCCGACGAGCCATGGTGGACTTAAGCGGGCACGAAGCTGGAAACGGCGGATACAGCCAAAGGAAGCCTACAGCTCACCGGGACTCCTCTACTCGGAAGCTTGTGAAATGGCCTCCCTTGAAAAGAGCCGTAACTCACTGCAAACAGGCGCTTGGCGTAGAGCCTCTTTTCATACTTCGTTGTGATCGGATTCCGGTCATGCTGACCTGGTTTCGACAGTTACCGCTGTCAAGCGGGCCTTGGCCTTGTAGTGCTTAGGGCTAAGTCGTCGGGTGCTTGTCCTGATTATCCGTGAGTTTGCGGCAAGCGTGTGGGAGCGTGGAAAAGTGGTAGTAGCTGATCAATGCAGTTGTCCGAGGAAGAGGCGGATACCCATCTCGACATTGCGATCGATTTTGGCCTGTCCAGCAGGCGTGGGCATGAGGTGTCCGCAGGTCAAGCATTCGTGGAGAGCAACACGGCCAACGTGGATCTGCTTACCTTCCAGCGGGCCGGAGAGTAGAACGGGATAGGTGGTGATCTTTCTGACCAAGTCAACGCTACCGCATGCTGGGCAAAGGGTTGGCTTGCTCGACTTCTTTTTGGCCGATGGCATGAGCTACTCCTGAGTGGGGGTTCCCGATCACGCGGCGTCATCCAACTGCGCCATCGTAGCGCAATAATTCCACGGCATCCAATCGCGGGGACTTTCTGCCAGATCCGCGGCGTGCCGCTGTAACTGGGTCAGATAATCAAACGGATTGGCGGCGCAGAGTTCGCAAGTGTGGATCAGGCTCATGAACAGATCCCCAACCTGGGCGCCGTTGTGGTTTTTGTAAAACAGTGCATTCTTGCGATGCAAAATGACTTTTTTGAGCGCCCGCTCGCAAATGTTGTTGTCGAGGGGCGCTCCCGGCTGGCGCAGAAACAGCGTCAGCTCTCTCCAATGATTTAATAAATAGGAGATCGCCTGGCCCAGCCCGGAGTTGGGTTCCGTCTTTTTCTCTTGCAGTTGTGTCGTAAGCCAGACATGCAGTTTCTCCATGACCGGACCGCTGCGCGTCTGATGGAATCCGAGCCGTTGCTGGGGTGACATGCCCTGGTCCCGGGTGAGCTCGTCGTTGTGATAAATCTCAGCCAGGGTTTCCAGCACGAACTGGCATTGTTCTGGAAAATTCTGCGCCACCTTCACGAACCGGCGTCGACCATGCGCCAGACAGTGTCCCAGTATGACCTCCAGGGTCTTGGGCAGGTTGCGCGATAGGGCGTCGCACATTTGCATGGGAGGAGCCAGATCGGCAGCCCGACGGGCCAACACCGCGGACAGATTTTCTCCAGCGTGCCGTCGGCCGGTGAAGAACAGCGCCATCCGTTGTCCATCGCGGGTGGAGATAATCCCCGAAGTAAACACTCCCGTACGCTCTGGCCGATCGGGCGCGGGCAAGGCCAGGACCTTCATACCAGTATCATCGTTATAGACCACTTCTCCCTGCGCCGCTTGCCGGATCAGCTCTTCCAGCGCGGGCCCGAGCTGCTCCGCCGTTTCTTTCACGATGCCCCATTGCGTCGAAGCCCGCAGCGGAATCTCCAGTTTCTCTTGCAACCCTTCCACGCGGTAAAAGGGCATCCCGCTGCCGTACTTCAGCAGCGCCATCATACTGGCCGAGGTCGCATCATACTTTTCCTCGCCTACTCCTGCGGGCGCTTCCGCAGTGAACACTTCCAGGCAAAGATTGCAGCGTAGCTTCTCCAGTTCATAGACCGTGCCCGTGATGGGCGCTTGTCCCACCAGTCGCACCAACACTCCCGGCGCCTCCAGAACATAGACCTTGCCCTGGCCACAACCGGGGCAGCGATCACCGGATTGTAAGCTGGGATGCGGAACTTGGACCTTCTTCGCTCCGCCATAAGCGTCGACTCCATGGCGGCCATGTCCGGGCCGCGCCGGCTTCCCATTGGCCTGCGAGTTCTGCTTCTCTTGGTTTTTCTTCTGCGTTTCGATGCCCGCCTGTTTCAGCACGTGACGGGTCTTTTCCGTGCTCGCCACGGCCCCGGACAGCAAGAGTTCGCGCAGCCCCTCCAGGGTGATCTTTCGTTCGCGCAACAAATCGCTCAAGTAGCCCAAGGTTCGGATCGCGGCTTTCAGTTTCTGATATCCGGCCTCCCCCAGCCCTTCCCGCACACTCTCCAGCAAGGCCTCCAACTCTTCGGCAGTCACTTCCAACGGCAAGGTTGCCGGTTGCATCTAGACCTCCTGCAGTAACTCACGAAAGCGCTGCGTCAACGGATAGCCCAAGACCTCTTTGATCGATCGGTTGGGACGATTGGTGTGATCATCCTTGCCGCGGCCGGTGGTTTCTCCCAACCGAATCCAGTTGGCGGCGCGATAACAAGTCCCGCGAAAGCGCGTGGGATCCACAAAGGTTTCCACAAAATAGATGGGGTGTTGGTAGAGGCGTTCCCAGTCTTCGGACAACCGTTTCGTCATGCGAGCCAGGATATGCGACGCCAGATGTTCGACCGTTACCCAAGGCAGAATCAGAAAGCGGGTATTGTAGGCCAGGAAGCGGATGTTCCGCCGCCGCGCTTCCGCGCTCCAGCCGAGATACCGATCGCGGCTGCCCAAGTGACGCGGTGCCGAACTCCACGCCAGGCAGGCGATCGGTCGCCCCTGCGCCCAGACCAGATACTTGAGCTGCTCGCCGACCGGCTGCTCATAGCCCAAGTAATGATGCTGTTCCATCAGGCTATTGAACAGCGCTTCGTCCCCCGTGCGCCGCACCTGCTGAAACTCGACCGGCTGCAGCTGACTTAGTCGCCCCTGGATCGGGGTCGTGTCGATCAGCATGGCCACCGGCGGCCAGCGTTTCGCCAGCGGGTTCGGCGGGGTATAGCGTACCGGCGGCAACTCGATCGCGCCCGCCCGATGCAGCATTAATAAAAGACCGCGACACACCATGTCGCGCGGGGCGCCATTGCTCTGCTTCCACTGCCATGCCTCACACAGTTTCGCCGACAGCGCGCGGCGGCTGACGCCCGGGTGTTCCCGGATCAATTGCTGAATGAAAACGATATCCTCGGCGCTGATCGCTCGGCCTCGGTACTGCCAAGGAGCGGGCATGACCTCAGTGTGGCAGAGCCGAAGATGGAACGCAAGTGCAAATCCTGGTAATCTCTTTTTTTTACGGGGATGGTTCCACGCTCACGCGCCGCCACACCGGCGCGCCCTTCGCATCCGGGTTGCCGGCTACCAACAGCATCTGTGCCTGATGCGCCTCCAGCACCCGCGTGGGCTCCTGGCCACTCGGCCACCACACAAATCTTCCCTTCGAGAGCCGCTTCTGCGCCAGCCAAAACCCCTGGCCATCGAAGACCAAGATACGGATCGACGTGCCTCGCCGGCTGCGAAAGAAAACCAAGCATCCCGAGTACGGATCCGCCTGCAGTTTCTCCTGACACAATCGAGTTAGCCCGTCTATCCCCTTCCTTCCGTCCACGGCTTCCACCGCCATCAGGATTCGCATCTGGGGTGTGATGGCAATCATGACTTGTCCGACCACACCATCCGGCTCAATCCCACCAACTCCGCCACCCCCATGCCCTTCATCTGGATTCGCATCCTTCTCCCGGCTCCCTCCAACTCCACCACGCACTCCGGAATGCCGGCCGCCGTCGACGCCATCAGTTCGATAAACCTCGGCAACTCCGCGGTTTTTCCGCTCGGGGCTTGTCGGTTGCACCAGTTTCTTCAAACGCATGTAGTCCACGCGCAAGGTACGTGATGTCAGATAGAGACCATGCTGACTCGCCAGCTCCGCCGCCCTCATCCACAAACTATCGGGGATGTGGCAACGGGGCCGATGCGTGCTCCGCCACCCTTCCAGTTCTTGCCGTGGTTGTTCCATGTCCGGGGGTATCGCCGACGCGTTAGCGGGTTTAATCAATCGGTCCTCCTTGCCCTCGTCGGGCAGACCGACTGACATTACCAGGACAGCTCAGGTCAAGTTAAGCAGCCTTGCCGCAAACTCACGATTATCCTCGGTCAAAACGAAGCCCGTCACTCTGTTACTGACAAAATGTCTGCCCTCATTGCCGCTATCTATCGGGGTTGTGGTTCGTTGCCAGTTTCTACAAAGTTGAATTCTTCGCTTGTTTTTCCTTCTTGCTCTTTTAGCCAACCTTTAAGTTGGACGCCATGAACAAGACCATCCACATCCGGAAAGCCCGCCATTAAAAGGTCATCTTGCCACGTCAGGCTGTACTCCGCTTCAACCTTTTTCAGTTCAGAAATAACTTCTGCTTGCGGGATAGGGTTATCTACTGTGCGAGGGCATGTGAGGCTCCGTTCGTCGAAGCGACCCTGTGCAATGCCGCAAATAAAAGCGTTCTTGATTGCTTCTAATTCGTGCGCTGTGTTCTTTGCCATTCTTGTTGCCTTGGGTTCTATCGTACCTGACTTTGCTAACCAGAACTGATCTCAGTTTTCAGTTGCCGATTGAAACTGAAAACGCAGGGGATTGGATGCCGGTATCTCCAACCTGCGGGAAGCTCGTGTAACTTTCCACGCGTTTCAAATTGCCTTTACGTAGGCACAGAAGCCCCGGTACAAGATCAATTAACTACGCGGCGGTCCCAGGGAGCGCACGACGCCGCTGAATCTCCGTGTGGAACTGCCAGAATTTCTGCACTTCAGCGTCGTTCAGCACTTCTCCACGAGCGTGCGCCACCACGCGAGCCATTTCTTGCTCGAGCTCCTCGTCTGTGTAAGCCTCTAGGTCTGTCGGTGGATTTGTCATTTTCTCCCTCCTAGCTAAAGGCCGTTGCGAAACCCAGGGCTCAACCCCTTGATTGATGCGGGTCGCTGAGGTAGCGGCGTGGCAGATCTGCAGATTTTGGTCCCCCCCAAAAAGCTGATCCGCTGATTATTTTCTTGACAATGTAAATCTTACTCGATATACTCGAGTACATATATGATCTCCCCCTCCTCTCACCAAGCCTGGCTCTTCTACTCCCCTCTGGCCCAGCAAGTCGCCCTGCTCAAAGACGATTTGCTTGATCCCGTCGATCTACTCTTAGACGATCCTGCCTTAGTCGACTTGGTTCGCCAATGTTTGACCCAACGTAGCCCCAGTTCTACTCGTACCGGTCGCCGCGGCATGGCCCCCGATCGTCTGCTGCGCTGCTGTGTCATGAAGCACCTGAAAGGCTGGAGCTTCCGCGCTCTGGAACGGGAACTGCGCAGCAACCTGGTGTACCGCCGCTTCACCCACTTCGATGCCGAGATCACTCCCGATTTCACTGTCTTCAGCCGCAGCTTTGCCCTGCTCAGTCCGGCCGTCACCGCCGAGATTCATCAGCGCGTGGTCCGCCTGGCTTGCGAGCAAGGCGTAGCCCAGGGCGAAAAAATTCGCACCGACACTACGGTTGTGGAAAGCCACGTTCACTATCCTACCGACAGTTCGATTTTGGGCGACGGCATTCGGGTGCTCAGCCGCAGCTTGCAACGCATCGCCGACGAGTGCAAGACCGGAGCCCTGGAAGTGGTCCATCACGCCCGCGCGGTGAAACATCGTCTGCTGGAAATCAGCCGTGCCGCCAAGTCCCTGACCGAGGCCAACCAGAAGCGGATGCGCCACAGTTATCAGAAGTTGTTGGCTCTGACTCGAGGCGTGGTGCGACAGGCCAGCGAAGTGGTGCAACGCTGGGGGAAGGGACGGCTGAAAGTGGTGGGCAAACTCCTGCGGGTAGAAACCCAGATCGGCCAGCTCCGGCACTTTCTCCCTCTGGTCGAGAAGGTGATCACCCAAACCAAGAACCGGGTGTTGGGCGGCGACCGCCACGGGGAGGACAAAGTGTTGAGTTTGTTCGAGCCCCACACCGAAGTCATCCGCAAAGGCAAAGCCCATAAGCCCAACGAGTTTGGTAGGCTGGTGCGGATTGACGAGGTGGAAAACGGCATCGTGAGCGGCTACCAAGTTCTCGTCGGGAATCCGGCCGATAGCACTTCATGGATGCCGGCGCTCGAGCAACATCAGGCTAGCTTCGGGCGAGTACCCGAGATGGCCGCCGGCGACCGCGGATTTTTCTGTGCTCAAAACGAGCGCGCGGCAGAAGCCCTGGGAGTGAAGAAGGTGGCGCTGCCGGCGCGGGGACGGCTCTCGGCCAAGCGGGCCCAGCAGCAGAAGCAGCGCTGGTTCCGCCGCGCGCTGCGCTGGCGGGCCGGGATTGAAGCTACCATCAGCACCCTGAAACATCCCTTCTCGATGGCGCGAGCCACTTATAAAGGAGGGCAGGGATTCGAGCGCCACGTGGGCTGGTGTGTGATTACCAAGAATCTATTTTCCATCGCTCGCTATCAACAGCGTCGGAGGGACCATGACCAAGTCAGTTGAGGGCACAGCCCAACGACGCAAGCTGCTGGGCGAGATCGAACGTCTGGCCGAGATCGCTGTCTTTGGAACGCTCTCGGAAACCTACCGCACCTGCGGACGAGCGGGCTGCCATTGTCAGGGCGATGGACCCAAGCATGGTCCGCATCTGAATGTGAGTTACCGCGGGGAGAAAGGCAAGACCACGGGCTACTATGTTCCCAAAGCAGCCGAGGAGGCCACGCGAGAAGGCGTCGCCGCTTGGCAACAAATGCAGCAATGCTTGCGCCAACTGGCAGAACTCAATAAGGAGCGCAATCTGCAGCGTGCGCGGGAGGCCGATTCGCAATGACGTCTTGGTTTCGTCTAACTCTCTGCTTGGCGTTACTGTGTCTGTTACTCTGCCTTACTCAGCCCGCCGACCTGAATCACCAGTTACAGATTGTCGGCTGGGGATTATGGTTCGATCGAGGGAGAGAACCCGCACCCGACGTGCTCACCGTTTCGGCTGTCAGAAGCATGGAATTTCGGGCTCGCGCTGGACCTCGGCAATCTCTAGTCCTCGACTCCAGGTTGACTGCGGGAAATAGTGGTCCACCCGGCCGGGAGACGCATGAGCCATCGGCACCAATTGGGCCTTGGCGAGTTGCCGGTCAAGCGCTCAAGCCGGCAACTCCAACCAACGCCCCTCGAGCACACTTCAGCACGAAAATACTGGCTCAAACCATCAATTTTTAAACTTCGGGGTTTCGCAACAGCCTTTAGCTAGAAGGCGTGCAAGTCATAAAATCAAAACGTAGCAATTGCGACATTTCAACCGCTGCGCGGAGGCGAATCACGAGGGGGCTCCGGTTTTGGAGGCCCAACCTCCCCCCGGAGGGAACCTCCGCTGCACCATCTAACGGCGTCGCCGGAGTCCCCTTTGATTATCGCTGGTAGATGAGGGGTTTGGCGGTGATATCCCTCACCCATATTTGTGAGAATTGTGGGCTGCGGCAACGAAGCCAAGGCGGGTGCGAGACTGACAATGGCCAAAGTGAATAGAAGAAATACGTGGACAATGCCTCTATAGCGCCCATTGACCCGAGCGGTCGGCTAATTCTCAATGATGCCGTCGCCTGATTACGTCGTGTGTCGAGTCCCAACTTTCCCGCAGGCGCTTGGTAATGCAAGACAGTTCCGAGGAACACCTACTTGTGATGGCGAATTGATGGCGAGTTTCTTCGCGGAGTACTGACTCAATCCGAGCAAGCTCGGCGGCCACATTGAATTACAGAAGCCGCGTAGGCACGAGGTGTGGGACCGCCTCGTCACCTTGGCGATTGTGCCTGGATCACGGGCAAGCCAGAGCTGGGTTTCGACGCGCCACTTAATCCTTGGGAGTGTCCAATATTGATCAGCGGCAGCATGGTGAATCACTGTACGTTATTCATTCTTCGATCCTGATGTTCATGAAGTGAAAACAAGAGAAGTGCCACAGGACGATGTACCCCGCGAATACGACGAACGATGAGCGGCGATTCCAGCCCACGTCTTTATCGCCGGGACGACTAGGGTTCCGCGACTCCAAAGGTCATCGAGAATGCCGGCAATCAACAACGAACGACACCGCACATCACGCATCGGCTGGTTACGTGCAGCAGTGCTTGGCGCGAACGACGGGATTCTCTCAACATCTAGTCTGGTCTTGGGTGTCGCAGCTGCACACGCGACTCACAGCAACGTGGTGGTTGCAGGCGTCGCAGGCCTTGTAGCCGGGGCCATGTCAATGGCAGCGGGCGAGTACGTGTCTGTCCACTCACAGGCAGACACTGAAAAAGCCGACCTCAAGATTGAGCGTGCGGAACTGAAAGCTGACGACAAGGGTGAACACAAGGAACTGGCGGCAATCTATGTCGCTCGCGGCCTCGACCCTGTGCTCGCGAAACAGGTCGCCCAACAGTTGATGGCCAACGACGCGATCGGCGCACATGCCCGCGACGAACTCGGCATCTCCGAAGCTTCCCGTGCGCGTCCGATTCAGGCTGCGTTGGCATCGGCTTGCAGCTTCGCGGCTGGGGCAGTCATGCCTCTATTGGCCGCCAGCATGGCCTCGCCAGCAAGGGTTATACCGCTTGTCGCGGGAAGTTCGTTGATGTTCCTGGCGCTTCTAGGTGGCTTGGCGGCACGCGCGGGTGGCGCAGCCGTGATTGTTGGCGCCTTGCGCGTCACATTCTGGGGAGCTCTCGCTATGGCGGTGACCGCGGGAGTCGGGTCGCTATTCGGAACAGTTGCGTGAACTGTGCAGTTTGGATCCAGCTAAACCATGCTCTCCAAGTCCATTCTGTATCTACCGTATCTATCGGGGAGATGAACCCCCGGAGCGAAGAGCGCAGATTAAGGCTGTCGGAAAGAAATAGTTGGATATGCCTCATATCAGCAATAAGTCGATACCCAAACTGCGTAAAGCTCGCCAGCCGCCCTTATCACACCCCGGGGCGCCCCCTGATTCAGACCGTGCCAAGAAGCCACCGCTTGTCG
The DNA here is from genome assembly GCA_963838905.1 of uncultured Acidobacteriota bacterium. Taxonomy (GTDB): domain Bacteria; phylum Acidobacteriota; class Terriglobia; order Terriglobales; family Acidobacteriaceae; genus JABDBE01. The sequence continues at coordinate 639,934 of CAWITE010000002.1, read as the reverse complement.
AACCATGGGCCACTGACCAAGAACTGAATCCTGGAGATCGCGTCGAGGGATTGGGTGACTTCGGAATGCCGACTGGAGAATTCGGCACAGTTCGGCAAGTTAACGAAGATGACGCAGTCGTCAAATGGGATGACGATGGCCGCAAGAGGCTCCACCAGCCATCGCAAAGTTAGTCGCCAGTTCTAATCGTGAAGAACGACGTTGAGAAGTGAACTGTGAACTCGCATACCGCTCTCGCCGTAGTCTAAGAGGGCTAGTCTTCTAAACCTATTCATGAAGAAGCTAACTCGCGACCGAGTTGTTCCGATCATTTCGGCGAGAGTCTCCCGACTGACTTAGGGATTACGATCACGGGCACGCCTTCCTTGCCAAAGTGAGCCAGCAGAAGCAAAATGCGCGCTAGTCTTTTTTCGCTGGAATTAAAGAGTTGGTCAACTAGGTCCTCCTCGTATCGGACATTCCGTGCTAGCAGATAAGCCACGAACAGATCCGAAAGCGTGGTTTCTCGGTGGAGAGCGAGGATCATCTCTACCCCGCAAGACATTTTCCATCACCGAAATTTCTCCTGATTTCTAAAATCTCGAGTTCTTCAACAGCCACGCCTGTTAACAACAACGACCCTGCTGCGAAGTAGCTACGCGTCGGCTAATTCGGCGTACCAGGCCCGGCGTGCGGTGAGATTAAGTTACACACCGTGCACCAGGCGGGCAGGCTCTCAGTCCGCCCAAGGGTCAGAAGGAGTAACGGAGGGACTCGGTGACGGTGTTGGCATGAAAATAGCGAGGCGCCGTCGGTCCGACAAATGAGCCTTCGTTGTACTGGTAATAATTCCAGCCGCTGTTCCAGGCTAGTCCGTGGGTCAAATTGACGCTGAAGTTGGCTACGGGTTGGTAGTAGAGGTACTGCAAAGAGCCCAGCGGTTGGAGGATGTTGAACTGGGGCGTGTTGCCGGCGACGCTTGTGACGCTGCCGCCGACGTTCATGGTCAGGCGCTTGATGGGCTGGAAGCGGACGGTGAACATTCCAAAATTTGTGTGGTTGGTGTAGTAGGAGTTGGCCAGCAGCGGATTGGACGGATCATTGGCGGCGCAGGACGCGGCATTGTTTACGAAGGGAAGGCTCACGCCGGGCGGCGGCGTGTCGTTGAAGCAGATCAGGGCGTTCTGCATAACGTCATTGTAGTTGTACGCCAGATCGACGGCGAAGCGCTCGTTGGGCGCGAGCGAGGCGGTGAGTCCGTAGTTGCGGTTGTGGCCCTGGTAATTGGTGGATGAGTCGCCGTTCGACTGCTGGAATATGTTGATCGAACCGCCGAGCACTGCCCACGGTCGCGGGGTGTATCCGGCCTGGAAGCGATATTGGGATTGCTTGCGAGGCGAGATTCTCACGATCACGTTGTCGAAGCTGGTGTACTCCTGATTGAAGTTCAGCCTCAGAGCGTGGATGGGTCGCGCCCAGAAGCCGAAAAGTTCGGTGTAGCCGTGGATTGCAAAATAGTCTTCGTCTCCGGGTAAGAAATCGTTGAAGTGTTTGAAGACCTGGTCGCTGTAGCGGAATCCGAGGTTGGCTCCGACTTTTTTCGAGATGTCCCAGGCGACCTGGGTCTGATTGGTGATCCAAGTCTGATTGAAAGAGGCCTGGGTCAAGGTGGTGGTCGCGGCTGGGGCGGTGGCGCTCAGCGGGGTCAGCAGATTGCATGTGGCGGTACAGACGCTATCGATCTCGGTGAAGTTGGCATTCTCGGGGATGCGGAAGGCCCAGTAATAAAATTTGTCGATGATGCGGATATGTTTGGTCACGTGGACGGTGCCTTCGAGATCGACCACGTTGGAAATCTGGCGGGCGCTGCCGGTTCCCGTGGTGGTGAAGGCGCGGGTGGTGGTACGAGTTTCGAAGCCGTTGAAGGACTCGTCCTGAGGCGTGTTCATGTCGGCGGAGCTGTAAGTGAAAGATCCGAGCAGTTCCACGCGCTGGAAGTAGTTGCTGCGCAGGCTGAGGCGCTCCATCGGGGTGGAAGTGCGGATTCGCTGGTTGCGGAAGTAGCTGAAGTAGCCGTTGCAATTCAGATTGGTCAGCGTTCCTGCGGAGTTGATGAGACTGGTTGCGGGCGGCACCACGGCGCAAGGCGACTTGTTGGCGGTGTCGAAGGGAAGTCCGAGTTCGACTGAACCTCCGCCGGGTAGGAAGGCCATGGCGAATGAGGAGAGTTGGGGATCGGTGTCTCCTTTGTAGTAATAGAGGAATTGATCGTAGCTGAGAACGGTTCTAGGCGCGACCTTCCAGTCGGCTCCAAAGCGGTAGGCGTTCATGGTGGTGTTCCACGGTTGAAGGAGCAGAGCGTCCGTTCCTGTGTGAATGCTGGTGTAGGAAGGTCCGGTCATGTTGTTGTGCGAATATCCGAAGCGGAAGCTCACGACGGATTGGGGCAGGAGGGTGAGATCGATATCCGTCATGCGGCGCGTAGTGTCGAAGGCGTGGGCGGAATTGAGCACGGGGATCGAGGGACTCGAGGTCGGGGGATTGAGGGGATTGACCAGCAGATCGTAGTCAAAGAAATTCTGGTCACGACGGAAACTGGCCAGGAAGTTGTACCACTTGTTTTTCTCTACCCGGGCTCGCAAGACGTTGTTGGGATCGCCGCCCCATCCGAAGCTGTTGACGGATAGATTGTCGAAGAGCAAGCCTTGGTGATCTTGCGATTGCATGGAGAAAGTTTCGTCGAGAAAGCGTGGGCCGGTCTGAAGGTTGACCAGGGTGTCGTACATATTATCGCTGCCGGTCACGTTGGTGTAGCGATAGCCGATCTCGGCGGACGTATGAATTACATAGTCTCCGGCAGTGACACCTTCTTGCTGCGCGGGCTGGTTCTGGCTGCCACCGGAGGATTGCGCAGGTAGGGATTGCGGTGACGACGCGAGCAGGCCAAAGACAAGCAGGGAACTCAGGAGGGTCGGTGGGCCGAGTTTTCGTGGCGAGGTCATGAGTCTCCCTCACTTGAAAAAGACATCGCTGAAGTTGGAGCCGTGAATCGCCACGTGGCACATCGTGCAGGCCTGATACTTCGCGGACTGATTGTGGGCGGGTCCGGCGGGTCCCTGCGTTGGGAAACTGTGACACTGCAGGCAAAGCATATTCACCAAACTCACCCGGAGGAAGCGTGGATTGGTTGAGCCGTGGGGCGTGTGGCAACTGACGCAGCCCTCGGTTTTGACCGGCACGTGCTCGTAAACGAATGGGCCCTGCTTGTCGACGTGACACTTGTAGCAGATCGCGTCGCCGTTGGGCATGGTCCTGAGCTGAGTTGGGATCGCGGTGCCATGCGGGTTGTGGCAGTCGTTGCACTGCAAAAGGCCTTCGTTGACGCGGTGGTGATAGGGTTTGGCGAAGTCCGCTTTGGCGGAGGTGTGGCAGCCGTAGCATAACTGCGGGGTGTTCTGAACCAGCAAGTGCGGCTTTTCCTTGGCGTGATGGGGTGAGTGGCAATCGAGGCAGCCGATGTTGCTGCTGGAGTGCGCAGATTCGGAAAAATGGGCCTGCTCGTGCCCTTCGCCGTGGCAGGTCAGGCAACGGGCGCTGGTCTCCTGCCGGGAGTGATCTGCGAAGACGAATATCTTGGTTTTGTCGCCGCCACCCTCCACATGGTCTGCTCCGGGACCGTGGCAGGCTTCGCAGCCTTGCTTTGAGGGGCTGGCATCCTTATTAAGGGTGGTCTTCCAGTGGGGCGATTTCTCCCAGCCGTTATAAATCTCCTCGTGACAGGTCTTACAGGTTTCTGCGCCAACGTACTTGGAAGAATCGGCAGAGGGCGCGGCCGCAGCGTGCTCCGCAGGCGATGGGTGACCCTTCCCACCTTGCGGGGTGCTTTGGCCCGGCGCAGCGATGCCGAGCACGAACAGGAACAACAACGATAACAAAAAAACGCAAGAGGACGGGGAATCTGAGCGCATGCTCCCTCCCTCAATAGCCGCATCTTTCATGCACGAGTGAAAGGCGGGTTGTTTTGTGGCGCACCGGGTTATCCGTCGCACTGAAGGCCGTTACAAGCTCTGGTCCCTTGCGTTTGAGCCTCTCATTCATTATGGTGCGTGCAGCGCCATCGTCATCCACCACCAAGACTTTGTGTGCAACCACTGGTTCTGTCGGAGTCAAAGAGCACCGCCTCCCGTCACGAATCGTGTCAGTCTAGGCCACGATGCTTTTCAAAACTGTGCAATTTTGACCAATCGTTCCATTTTGGACAACGTATGATTCGGCCTGTTCGACAGGGCAGTCATGGGTTAGTGTTGATTGGCGATATCGACGTTCAGACCCTCACGACTGCTCTTTCTGTACTCAACCCACAGGTTCTCAGTTGCGCGGCGGGCTAGGAGGTTAAATCTTGGACGAGCGCTCGCCAGCAGTCAGTCCCACGGGTAATCGAAAATGCATCTCCTACGACTGTTGTTGATGGCATGGCTTGCAATCGGGATCGGGTCGTTATTCGACCTCTTCTGGCTGGGTGACCGAACCGCTGCAAAGGTTACAGATTCAAACGAATTCTTCTCTCCCCAACGAGCCGACGTTGGTACAAGCAACCCTGCGGCATAAATTCCTTCTTACGGATGATTTTGTCCGCCTCTAGAGCGATGGCTTCTTGTTCGCCTTCCGCTGGTTTGTCAATTGTGCAAAGGGTTGTAGTTCTGCTTAATCAGGCGGTTTCTCCCGGATTTCGGCCCGGAGGCTAGTCGTGCAGAATGACATTTAGAAGTGAACTATGAACTTGCAGCGAGCTGCCGCCATCATAGTCAAGAAAACCTAGCTTTCTGAACAGATTTCATGAAAAACTGACCCACGACCGGGTCGTGCCTATCATCTGTGCAAGCATGTGCAGCTGCTACACCAAGCACCAGACTCGATGTTGAAAGTATGCCATCGTTTGCGCCTAATACGGCCGCGCGTAGCCAACCGATGCGTCCTGTGCGGTGTCGTTCCTTGTTGCCCAAAGGCATTCTTGAAGACCTTCTTGATCTGGAAACCGCTAGAAACGGTGAAATGCATAGTTGTTCGGGCGCCAGTCCTCGAATTCCATCCAGCGGGCTAAAGCGCAACCGAATCCCTGCTTACGCTGCGCCTAGATGATATCGGTCCATGGATGCCAGCCAATAGTGCCGTAGCCGGAAGTGCCGTTTTAGATCCATTGCTTTCGCAGCAGCCATACTTTGATGGTTTGCGTAAGGCTCACGTAGCCCAGCAGCCTGAGCATAAGGATTGGCCAGTACATCCGCGGCAGGTGCGTGAAGCCCAGCGCAGAGCCAAAGGGGAATACGGCAACCATATCGAAAGTCTAGGCGGCGTCGCCGATGCGTGAATTGTCCGCAATCGACCCTTGGGCTAGGGAGCCCTGACCAATCTCGGTCAGGTTCCGATTACGACGCCGCCATCCACGGAAATCACAGCCCCGTGAATGAAACTCGCCTGATCCGAAGCCAGCCAAAAGTATGTGTTGGCCACGTCTTCCGATGTTCCTGCCCGTCCCAGCGGTGTTCGTGCCACCATGGCTTCCAGAACTTTCGTGGGCATCGCCTTTACCATGTCTGTCGCAATAAATCCCGGAGCCACGGCATTGACGCGAATCTTGTACTTGCCCAACTCCCGTGCCCAGGTCCGCGTCATTCCGATGACACCGGCTTTGGAAGCCACGTAATTCGTCTGTCCGAAGTTGCCCAGAAGGCCCACGACAGAGGCCGCGGAGAGAATTACTCCACCTCCACCCTTGATCATGTGGGGTACCACCGCGCGGGTTACCAGGAAGACCCCCTTCAGGTTGACCCCGATCACCGAATCCCACACATCCTCGCTCATGATCGACTCGGGGCTTCCGCCGTTCCACTTCACCAGTTGCGCGTCGCGAACGATGCCGGCATTGTTGATGAGAACGTCGATGCGGCCCCACTGCTCGACAACTGCGGCCGCGGCAGCCTCGACCGCCTTGGCGTCGGTGACGTCAACCGCTTGAAAATGAGACGCGCCCCCTGCCCCCTTGATCGCGGATTCGAGTTGAGGAGCGGTCTCGGCCGAAACATCCCAGGCGGCAATTCGTGCGCCTTCGTCAGCGAAGCGCAACGCAGTTGCACGTCCGATTCCAGCCACAGCTCCGGTGATTACGACAACTTTTCCACGCAGCCCGCTCTCTCTGGCAGGCTGCCGTTTCTCGTGGGCGACGGGTGCGTCCGTAGGCGTGAATTCAATTGGCTGAGGAGCGTTGGGGACTGGTTTGTCTTCAACCGGCTGAGGAACGCCTTCAGTAGCAGAGTCTTGCTCAGAGCGAGGCATCGATGCTCCTGGTCATCACATCCTGTTTGGGGGGAAGCGCCTTTGGGGGGAAGAGCCAGTTCGTATCCTGATTGAGTATAAGCGCAATTTAATATAGCTGCTTTGCCGCAACGCGTCAAGCTTTGCGGCGAGATTTCCGCCTCGGCCTGCTCTTTTTTGGTAAACGTTTGGTCAGCAAAGATTCCAGTTCTTCGAGTCGTCGCTTGAGTTCGCCCACCTCACTGGCTTTCGCCTGTGTTTCGGAGGCCGCCGGCGGCTGCTCTGGCTGCGACTGCAGGTCTCCGGTTGCTCCGTTATTAGGAGACAGAGGCTGTGGCCAGCGCCCCCGTTGGAACTCGAAAGGGTTGATCGGTGGCGGCAAGGCGCGGTATGCGTTCTGGTACATGTCCATCATCGCTTTCATGTACCGCAATGCATTCTCCTGCGTTGCCCTGCCGGAAGCGAGGATCATCTGGCGCAATGTGTCGAGAGGAAAAACGGAATCGGGCGTCTTGGCGTCGTCCAGCACGATCTGCGCCAGGATCAGCCGGGTCAGGTCTTCCCCGGATGCTGCATCGACGATCCGCACGTCGTAACCATCGCGCACCAGTTGGGCAACCTGGTCCTGATTGATGTATTGACTGGTCAAAGTGTTGTAAAGACGTCGGTTCTCGTATTTCTTGATAATGAGCGGCTGAGGAAGATTTCGTTTCATTTTGCTCTTGACACGCTGCCAAAGAGGAGTAACATTAGGTTATGTTGCACTGCAGCATAACTTGCAACATAATTATAACATCGTTTCTTCAAAAGGAGCACATCATGCGAAATACTTCCAAGTCAACCAAGAAAGCTACAGCAGCCGTTAATCCTGAATTCGTGGACACCTTTTCTCCACTGGTTCTCAACAGCGTTGCGCGGGTCGCCGACCTGCAAAAGAAGACCCTGGACCTCGCCGCAGAGCAGACCGCCGAATGGATCGGGGCCTGGAAGAAGACATTCAGCTACTTCCCGGTAACACTGCCCACGTTCATCTTCGATGTTGCCGGCCACGCAGTCCAAACCGCCATCGAAACCCAAAAGGGCGCTATCGATCTGGCGGTCGAGCAGACCCAGGCCGTCACCGGTATTGCCAAACTGCGCGCCGAGGCGTACTCCAAGATCGCCGAAGGTGTCACCACCACCATCCAGAAGTCGGTTGAGCGCTCGGTGGAAGCGCAGAAGCAGGTCCTTGAGTTTGCCAGCGAGCAAAACAAGGCCGTTTTTGAGTCCACCAAGAAACAGCTCGGTTCGACAGCCGGACCGGCGACAGTGATCGTCGATACGTTCCAGCGTGGAGCGAACGCTGTGATCGAAGCGCAGAAATCGTTCCTGAACATCGCTTCCCAGCCGTTTGGTGCCGCCAAGAACTAACGGTAGTCTAGTTCAGCGCGGGCAGTCCAAGGATGCCGCCCGGGCGTTCCAAAGAAAACCGGCGGAGTATCCTTGTGACTGTCTCTGGTGTATCGTTGTGCTGAAAGGAGTCCTAAGTGGCTGAAGACCCAACCCACGACGGTAAGCCGTTTGATCCGATGGAACCCTGGCGGGCGGCGCGCGACATCTATATGGATGCCTGGGGCAAGACCATGGTTGACATGGTGAACAGCGAAGCCTATGCGCAAGCCGCCGGCGCGATGCTCGACAGCTACATGACGGTCTCTGCTCCATTTCGGGAAGCTGTCGAAAAGGCGATGCTCAAAACGCTCGAGCAGCTGGCCATGCCGTCCCGGGCTGACGTTGTCTCGATTGCCGAGCGCATCACCAACATCGAGATGCGCCTGGACGACCTAGATGCCAAACTGGACACTATTCAACGATTGATTGTACAAGCTGGCGTCGCGCCGCGTCCGCAGCCGGGGGAAACACACAAGAAGAAGACAACCAAAGCGACACAAGCGGCGACACGAGCGAAAAGAGGGAAAAAGTAGGATGGCAGAAGATACGGTTATCATCGACCCGGTTATCGCCGCTGCAGACCGGCTGAAAACGCTTACTAAGGTGATGACCACTAAAGCTGCCATTGCCCAGACGCCGAAGGAGTTGGTCTGGACGCTGAACAAGGCGAAGCTCTATCGCTACGCACCCGTTCTTCCCAAAGAGAAGCGCCATCCCATTCCCCTGTTGCTGGTTTTCGCCCTCATGAACCGCCCCTACATTCTCGACCTGCGTCGCGGTCACAGCTTTGTCGAGTACATGCTCAACAAGGGCTACGATACTTACCTGCTGGACTGGGGAGCGCCCGGGCCCGAAGACAAGAACCTCAGGTTTGACGACTACACGCTGGATTACATGCCGCGTGCGATCCGTAAGCTCAAAGCCATCTCCGGAGTGAAAGAGTTCAGTCTCCTGGGCTGGTGCATCGGAGCGATCCTCACCACGATCTACGCCGCCCTGCGTGGCGACGAAGGCTTGCGCAACCTGATTCTCTTGACCGCTCCCCTGGACTTTTCCAACAAGCAGAGCTTGACCTTCGCACGGTGGACCGACGAGCGCTATTTTGATGTGGACAAGGTGCTCGCGGCGTTTGGCAACATGCCCGGAGAGATGATCGACTACGGGGCCAAGGCACTCAAGCCGGTAGAAAACTATGTCGGCAACTATGTGAAGCTGTGGGACAACATCGACGATCCTCGCATGGTGGAAGGCTGGCATGCGATGAACACGTGGGTGACCGACAACGTGCCTCTGGCCGGAGGCGTCTTCCGCCAACTCATCGTGGACCTTTATCGCAACGACAAGCTGATGCGCGGTGAGCTTGTGATTCGAGGCGAGTGCGTCGAGCTCAGCCGCATTCAAGCCAACCTGCTCACCGTGATCGCCGAGAGCGACCATATTACGCCCTCGTGCCAGTCTGAGCCCATTATGTCGAAGGTCAGCAGCCCGGACAAGGAACTCTTCCGAGTTAAGGGTGGTCACATCGGAATCATGGCAGGCAGCGGAGCCAGCAAATATACTTGGCCGCGTATCGATGGCTGGCTGGCTCCCCGCTCGCAATAAGTTCAACGCCTCTCACATGTGGTATCCGCCGTTGACGTTCAATTCCTGCCCGGTGATGTAGTCTCCATCCGCGGCAAGGAAAGCGGCGGCCTTGGCGATTTCCTCAGGCAACGCGAAACGTCCCAAAGGAATCTTTGCCTTGATCTGCGCGGCAATCTCTTCCGGAATGGCATCCACCATTTCGGTAGAAGTGAAGCCGGGCGCGATGGCATTGGCGGTGATGTTGAATTTAGCCATTTCCAGCGCGAGAGTTTTGGTGAAGGCGATGATGCCGCCCTTGCTGGCCGAGTAGTTGGCCTGCCCAAAAGCGCCCATTTGCCCGACCACCGAGCTGATATTGATGATCCGCCCAAACCTCTGATTGATCATGGCCGGCAGGGCCGCGCTGGTGCAATAAAACGTACCGTTCAGGTTGACGTCGATTACTGCTGCCCAATCGTCGTCGGTCATCTTGCGCATGCTTCGGTCGCGCGTAATACCTGCGTTGTTCACCAGGATGTCAAGGCGCTGCCATTTGTCGAGCACTTCTTTGACCATGCGTGCGGCACCGCCTTTCTTGGCCACGTCGCCCTGGACGAGCAGGCATTCGCCACCCAGTTCGCGGATTTCATCGGCCGCGCTTTCGGCGTGCTTGACATCCGCCCGGAAGTTCAGTGCAACGTTCGCCCCACGGCGTACGAGTTCAAGCGCGATCGCACGCCCAATGCCGCGCGAGGCCCCGGTCACCAGCGCGACCTTACCCGCGAGCGAAGTCGGCTGGAAATTTCCACGTACATCTGCAACGTTTGCCATTTCGAGACCCCTGTCTTCAGAATTGCAGCTCACAATCGCGGGATCGATCCGCATAACGACATAGCCCCCAACCGCGCCAGCACCGAAGCCGGGCGCGAAAACCCGCATGGGACGGTCAATCCTGCCTTCTCGAACCGCGTCATGGACAGCCATGAGAATACTGGCGGAAGAGGTGTTGCCAACCCGTTCGATGTTGAAAAAAATCCGGTCCCCAGGGATCCCCGCTGCCTCGGCCAGCGTAAGCACCATGTTCTTGTTAGCCTGGTGCGGTACAACCAGATCGATCGCATCGATGAGCGACCCGCCGCCACCATTAGGGTTCGGAAGCTGCGCCAACTCACCCATCATCTCTTTGAGATAGCGAGTCACCAGGGCCTTCACCTCCGGCCCATACACGGTAATGTTGTTGTCGAACTCCGGGTTCGGCCAAATGATGGAGTTCACTTCCGACCATGGCCCGCTGGCATATGTTTGGAAAAACTCGATATCGGAAGGAGTTCCTTCCGGCGCCGGCGCCACTACCACGGCCGCTGCGCCATCACCGAAGATCATGCGCGACGTCCGCACCGTTCCGATCTTGTCGGAGAATTTTTCCGCACAGATGAGAAGGACCGGCCGATCGATCTCTTGGAGCAGGCGCACCGCCTCCGCCAGGCCATAGGGCATCCCGGCGCAGGCGGCAACGATGTCGCAAGAAGTATGCGTCTGTAAGAGGCCGAGCTCCCCCGAAAGCCAGGTGGCAATCGACGGAATGAGCGTGGTGCTGGTGCAAGTGCAAAGCAGGACGGCCCCAATTTCCGCAGGCCGCCGGCCGGACTTCGCCAGGGCCTTCTTGGCCGCAAGCAGGGCCATATCCTCGAGCGGTAACTGGGTGTAACGCCGCTCCTCGATCCCAGTCTTCTTGCTGATTTCCATGGCGCTCATGCGCGACCAGCAGTACGCGTGGTTGCGGATGAGGTCTGCGTTGCTGCAGGTCACCTCACCTTCATAGACGGCAATGGCCTCAAACCGGGGAAGAATTGCGAATCGCTTGCTGACCTCAACCGGAGGATACGGCTTGATGGGCTCACTCAGGGCCAGAGTTTCGGGTCGTTTTGTCCGATACGGGCGAATCCGCGGTCCCCAATTTTCGTCCTTCTTTACGCGCTGGATAAAATGGAGCACGTCCTGGCTCCGGGGATAAAATGCCACCACGTAATCGTCGTCCTTCAGCTTGCCCACTTCGATTTGACGTACTCGTCAGATGGGTCCCAAGGATATTGGTTGTGGAGGATCATGCACTGCCGCATCAATGCCTCCAGCTCGGGCACGGGATGCAGGCAGTCGATCACATCGTCGAACGTATAGCGCAGATAATCGGGGTCATACGCTAGCAGGTGGCGGGTGCGGTTTGCAGCGTCCGCCAGCGCCTCCGACACGGTGGGACGGATAGGGCGGAGCTCGCCACCGGAGCTAAGTTTGTTGCGAAAAACATTCAGAAGAATGCTGAAATTCCGGTCTTCGAGCTCTTCGTCCCAGGATGGCGGCAAAGCCCGGTAACCAGCCTCGATCGCCGTTGCGATGGCTGACGCATCCCTCGGCTTGTACACCGGCAGGAAGACATCGTCCCGCTGCCGTGGGAGATCTCCCCAGCGGGTGGGCCGTTTCTCGTACATCGTGAACGTGTAGCGATTCACCCAGAAACGGTTCAACGCCAGATCACGGCAAAGCTCATAGCGGCCCTTGTATTCACCCGCCCGCAAGCGTGCCCCAATCTCCACGTCCGTCGGAGCTTTCTCCCCGAAGTCCCGCCGGATAACTGCTGCAAATTGCTTAAGGGTCTTAAATACAGAAAAGTCCAACTCTGGAAAAAAATTCCCGGGGAAGACAATGCGGCCGTGAGAGTTGATAACGAAAGGTTTCAGCAACATCAGGTATCCTTGTTTTGGGTTTCAACCAAGCCGCCCCGCGAAGCCGCTCAAGGTGCGATCTGCAGCCGACTCGAATCGCACGGCAAGATGGAGAATACCCTCTGCGTTTACCACTCTGCTTGACAGATCAGCGCACACCCGCCTAGAACCGCACCGGCTGCGCGAAGTCAGTCGAATTCGACCAGCGCCTGATTTAGTTTCACCGAATCTCGCGGTGCCACATTGACCGCTTTCACCGTTCCCGCCATCGACGCGGTGACGGCGGTTTCCATCTTCATTGCTTCAAGTACAACCATGAGATCGTTCACCTGCAACTGCTGTCCCGGGACCACCGGCACATGCACGACGATTCCGGCCAGAGGACTGCGGCACACTTTGGCTTCGTGATTATCGGGATCCAGGGAAGCCCCCGGTTTGGGCGGCGTACGCAATACGGTCGATTGAATGGTGGTTGACGCCGGCGTGGGGCGGTTGTCCTGCATCTGAGGGGGATAATCCTCTTCGGCGACCTCAACCTCGACTTCATACGCTTGCCCATCGATCGAGATCTGGAGCTTCATGGCCCGCTCCGCTCCAGAACTCTGCTGACTTCGGTGATTCCAGCTTTCGCAGACATAGTCAACCTCCTCTATGGGGTCAGGTTATGCGAACTTTGAACCATCACACGCCCCTGCCGTGCCCAGCGATCGATGGCATTCGGCGTCTTCAGCACTCTCGTCGAGCGAACCCGGACCGACTTGCCGAGAAACTCCGTGACAGCTGCGGCGATCACGGACACCGTTTCCGGCGTCACCTCGTGAGACGACTTTGATTTGGAATCCATGTTTGCCCCCAAGGGCCTCACAGGGGAATCAACCCGTGCTTCTTGGCCGGACGAAGTTCCCGCTTCGTGTGCAGGGCCTCCAAGGCCCGGCACAGGTATCGCCTGGTCTCGGAAGGCTCGATTACGTCATCCACGAACCGGCGACCAGCGGACACATAGGGATTGGCGAACGTGCTGCGATAGAGTTCGATCAGCTCATCCCGCCGTTCCCCCTTGTCTTCGGCGGCGTCGATTTCATGGCGAAACACGATTTCCGCAGCGCCTTCGGCCCCCATAACTGCGATTTCCGCCGTCGGCCAGGCCACCACCCGGTCCGCCCCCAGGTTTTTACAACACATGCCGATATAAGCTCCGCCGTAGGCTTTGCGTATCACGACCGTGATCTTTGGGACGGTTGCCGCCGAGTAGGCGAACAGGATTTTCGCTCCATGTCGAATTATGCCGCCGTACTCTTGCTCGACTCCGGGCAGAAATCCGGGCACATCAACAAAAGTCAGCAACGGGATGTTGAAGGCATTGCAGAATCGAATGAAGCGGGCCATTTTATCGGATGCGTCGATGTCGAGCGCCCCTGCGAGTACGCACGGTTGATTGGCGATGATCCCCGCCGTGCGCCCCTGCAAGCGCCCGAAACCGATTACTACATTCTGGGCGAACCCGGGCTGGATTTCGAAGAAGTCGTGATGGTCGAGCAAGCGCCTGAGCACGGTACGGATGTCGTAAGCCACTTTTGGTTCCGCCGGTAACAAATCATTTAGCGCAGGATCGTATTCCAAGTCCAGGTCGTAGGCCAGGCGCGGCGGGTCCTCCAGGTTGTTCGAGGGCAGGAAGGCCAGCAGACGGCGGGCAAGAGCAAGCGCTCCCTCGTCGTCCTCGGCGATGAGGTGAACGACGCCGGAGCGATTCATCTGGGCTGCTGGCCCACCCAACTGGTCTGCCGTTACGGTCTCTCCTGTCACCTGCTTGATGACCTGGGGACCGGTGATGAACATCTGCGCCCGCCTGGTTTGAATGATGAAGTCGGTCAGCGCGGGACTGTAGGCTGCGCCGCCGGCGCAGGGTCCGCAGATGATGGAAATCTGCGGTACCGATCCGGAGAGCATCACATTGTTGTAGAAGACACTGGCGTAGCCCGCCAGGCTGTCGATGCCTTCCTGCACACGCGCTCCGCCGGAATCGTTCACGAAGATGAATGGGCTACCCGTCTTCATGGAAAGCTTCATCATCTCGGTGATCTTGGCGCAATGCACTTCCCCGGCTGCGCCGCCGGCTACCGTAAAATCCTGGCAGGCCAAGTGGACCAAGCGGCCATCAATCGTCGCGCATCCGGTGACCACACCATCGGCGGGGAGATCTTTGTCTGCCATGCCAAAATAGGTGGCACGGTGCTTGGCAAAGTGACCGATCTCCTGGAAGCTTTCGCCATCGACCAGTTCGTCGATGCGTTCCCGGGCGGAGAGCTTGCCGGCCGCGTGCTGCTTCTGAATGCGCTGTGGGCCGCCACCCTCCTTAATCTTGGCGCGCTTCTCGCGAAGTTCGGCAGTTCGCTCCTTCATGGTCGCGTTAGCCGGTTTGAGTGATGGTGTCGCCATGTCGGACCTCCCTGGCACGGGTTAGAAATCTGAAAGGTGGCTATGATCCCGTTTTCACTGCGCCGCGATCACTGTGACTCTGTGTTCCTCACCGTGAACTTTGATGATGTAACTCCGGGATGATCCTGGCCTGGCATTGCCGCACGCACTCGCCAAGGGCGCCGGTTCAGGGCCAGCTTTAGGGTCAATCGATTCCTTGCCAATGTTTTTCGGCCCTGCCTCCCGAGTCCGGAAAAACTGCGCTGCCGCCTTGGGAAACATGGCGTAAGTCAAAACATCTTCGTCGCTACCATTACAGCCGAGCGTCATGGCCTCGCTTCGCCGCCGCTCCCATGATGGCTCAAGCAAGTCGGCCGGACGCCGAGTAATGGCGGGTTTGTTCGCGTGGTTGGCTGCCTTATCGACCACCTCCGGGTCTTTTTCTCCGAACGTTGTTCCGTAATACCCGAGCATCAAGTCGGCGAACTCACTGGTGATCACTTTATACCTGCCTTGCAGAACATTAAACATTGCCTGGGTGCCGAGGATTTCACTTGCCGGACGGGCCAGCGCAGGATATCCGGCGTCGCAGCGGACGTTCTGGATTTCCGCCAACACTTCGTCCAGCAAATGAGGCGTGCCTTGGCCTTTCAGCAGATATTCCATGTTCAAGATGAGCGCTGCCGGTATCTGGTGCTGGAAAATCTCCGTCTCAACACCCATGGGCTGATTGAAGAATTCGCCGTAACGCGGGCGGACGTTGGCAATATGCTGTTTGATGCGATGCAGCCTCTCAATGTCCAGACGTGACTCGTAATCCGTCCCCTCCAGCATTGCAACCACGCTCTCGGTGGGATTGTGCCCGCGGCCTAGCGCTACAGAACTGATCGCTGTGTCCACAATGTCGCATCCTGCCTCAATCGCTTTCATCAACGAAACCATGGTCACGCCTGTGGTCGAATGGGTGTGGACGCTGACCATCGTCTCGCTTCCGCACTTCTGCTTGATCCCCTTGACCAGATCGTATGCCGCCTGTGGCTTAAGCAGACCGTCAACGTCCTGCACGCAGATGGAATCGCAACCCATTTCCTTGATCTGCTGCGCTATGTCCACAAACACCGGGATCGTGTGCACCGGACTCGGCCCGTAGCAGATTGCGCCTTGTGCGTGCTTGCCGGCCTTCTTCACGGCCTCAACGCTTGCCTCCAGGTTCCGAACATCATTCAGTGCGTCGAAGATGCGGAAGACATCGATGCCGTTCAGCGCCGCCTTCTCGACAAACCGGCGGACGATAGAGTCATCAAAGTTCCGATGGTCAACCAGGCTTTGTCCGCGCAGCAGCATTTGTAGTCTGCTCTTGGGGAGGAGCCTGCGGTAAGTCCGCAACCTCTGCCAGGGGTCTTCATTGAGAAAGCGTATGGAGGAATCGAATGCCATCCCGCCCCAACACTCCACCGACCAATAGCCCGCGTTGTCCAGGTCTTCACACACAGGGACCACGTCTTCGAGGGCGATGCTGGTTTGTAGAAGGCTCTGTTGCGCTTCTCTCAGCAACAACTCGGTGAATTCAACGGTGCGTGTCATGTGACGTTCGTTCGCAACAATTCTGTTGCATCAAAACCAAACGGTGCTGTGTTTCGACGCTGAACGGCGCGACTAAGATACCTGGTCACGAAAATCCCCAGCCCGTGCGAAATCGGATCCAAAGAAACCTTTAGATCGAGATTACATATGTCTATACCGCGATGGCGGAGCAACACTGTTCCATTTCGCTCACTTCTTGGTCAACTTCGAATGCCGGCGCGCCTCCACGGAAAAATAGATTTTGTGAGCAAAACTGAACAGCTTTCGTATCTAGGCGGACACATAATGCACAGGGCCGCGATTCAACGTGATCATCGAGGCCTAGACCACTGCGACAACTTGATCCCGCTCCCGCCCGCTGAAATCTAGAAGAGGGAGAAGCCATGGCCTACCAAAGCGTTAACCCCTACGACGGCAAGATCCTGAAGACGTTCGCGGAACTCACCGACAAGCAGCTCGAGAGGGCGCTTGAAACCGCCGCAACCTGCTTCGAGAGCTGGCGGCGCACGACTTTTGCGGAACGAGCGGCCGTGGTCGCGAAAGCGTCGGCTATTATGCGCGCTCGAACCGACGAGTTCGCCCGCCCGGTGACGCTCGAGATGGGCAAGCTCATTGACCAGGCCCGCGGCGAAGTGATGCTCAGCGCGGACATCATCGACTACTATGCCAAGAATGCCGAGCGCTTCCTCGCGCCAGAACACCTCAAGCCGAGTTCGGGCGAAGCCGAAATCGAAAGCAGCCCCTTCGGCGTGCTCTTCGGCGTCCAGCCCTGGAACTTTCCCTACTACCAGCTTGCGCGCTTTGCCGCTCCCAACCTGATGGCGGGCAATGTCGTGATGGTGAAACACGCAGGGTGCGTTCCGCAGTGCGCCATCGCCTTTGAGAGGCTGTGGATGGAGGCGGGTGCGCCAGTGGGCGCTTATACCAACCTGCTGATCTCGCATGATCAGGTGAACCGCGTGATCGACGATCCCCGAATCAAAGGTGTGGCGTTGACAGGTAGCGTGGAAGCTGGAAAAAGCGTTGCTGGGCGAGCCGGACAAAACCTTAAGAAGTCCACGATGGAACTGGGCGGCAGCGACGCCTTCATCGTGCTCGAGGATGCCGACCTCGATAAGACGGTCAAGTGGGCGGTCTGGGGCAAGATGAACAACACGGGCCAGTGCTGCGTCGCGGCGAAGCGCTTCATCGTGGTCGAAGAGCTGGCCGACCGCTTTCTCGGCAAGTTCCAAACCGCGCTGGCGGCGCTGAAGCCAGGAGACCCGATGGACGAGGCTACGACCCTCGGACCCCTGTCCACGGAAGCGGCCCTCGTACAACTGCTTGGCCAGGTCGAAGGAGCCGTGGCCAAGGGTGCCACCCTGGTGATGGGCGGAAAACGCATTGATCGACCGGGTGCTTTCATGCAGGCGACGATCCTTTCGAATATCAAGCCCGACAATCCCGCCTTTAGGGAGGAATTCTTCGGGCCCGTCGCCCTCTTCTTTCGAGTCAAGAACGAGGACGAGGCGGTCGCCCTTGCCAACGACTCGGATTTCGGATTGGGGGGCTCGGTCTTCACCAAGGACGTTGCGCGCGGCAAACGCGTGGCGAGCCGCGTCGACACCGGCATGATGTTTGTCAATCATCCAACCTGGACGAGACCGGATTTGCCGTTCGGCGGGATCAAGGACTCCGGCTACGGGCGCGAGCTCAGCAGCATGGGCATCCAGGAGTTTGTCAACAAAAAACTGGTTTGTGTCGAAGCGATCGATGCGCCTGTATAGGCACCGCTCCGTCGACCGTTTTCAGCTTTGAAAAAAGGACTTACATATGGCACTCAAAACGAACGCTGCAGTGATTGATCAGCCTGTTTCCTCAACGCGACAGGAATCGCACATCTCGCCTTCCAAGGCGAACCAGATGAACGTCGCAGTAGTCGAGCGGTTTGGCCAGCCCATGCTGCTGCAGGAATGGGATATCCCTTCCCCCGGGACGGGCCAGATCCTGATCAAAACCGAGGCTTGCGGAGTCTGCCACACCGATCTCCATGCCGCGCATGGCGACTGGCCGGTCAAGCCTACACTTCCTTTCATTCCGGGTCATGAGGCCATCGGGCTAGTCGCCGCCGTAGGATCGGGAGTAACCATTGTCCGGGAGGGCGACCGAGTAGGAGTACCTTGGCTTTATTCGGCATGTGGTCATTGCGAATATTGCTTGAAGGGCTGGGAAACGGTCTGCGCCGAGGCGCAGTTTGGCGGCTACACCAGGAACGGTGGCTTTTCCGAATACCTCCTCGCCGACCCAAACTACGTTGCCCATGTGCCGGCCGGACTCACGGCGGTGGAAGCCGCCCCGCTGATCTGCGCCGGCGTCACCACTTACAAGGGAATCAAGGAGAGCGGAGCCAAGCCCGGCGAATGGATGGCGATCTCCGGCGCCGGGGGACTGGGTCACCTGGCAATCCAATATGCCAAGGCCATGGGACTGTTCGTCTGCGCCATCGACATCGATGACGGCAAGCTGGCCCACGCCAAGCAGGTTGGCGCCGATCTGGTGATCAACGCCAAGGCTGGCGACCCGGCAGCCATCTTGAAGAAGGCGACAGGTGGCGGAGCTCATGGAGTTCTGATTACGGCGCCCTCGCTCCCCGCATTTAAGCAGGGCGTTGGCATGACCCGGAAGCGCGGGACTTGTGTGTTGGTCGGATTGCCGCCGGGCGAGTTTCCGGTTCCACTCTTCGACGTGGTGGCGAACTGCATTACCATCCGGGGTTCGTTCGTCGGAACGCGCCAGGACATGGCCGAAGCGCTCGCCTTTGCCGCCGAGGGTAAGGTCAAGGCCGATATCGAGCTCCAGCCTTTGTCTCTGATCAACCAAATCTTCGACCGGCTTGAGCATGGCCAGGTAGCGTCACGCGTCGTCCTCGACTTCGCGCGGAGCTGAAGCGAAATACCAGGGGATCGGGAGGGGGCAGCCCTCAATGACTTCTGGATGGTGGTGAGGCCATCGACGATCTTGGAGGTGCGCCGCGGCCACAGTTTAGGAATTGCACTATGACTCGGTAGAGATCTACCGCCAGAGTGAGCAATTCTGAGCAGACACGCAGCCGCCGCGGATGATCCGATCGTTGCAGCTGAAAATAGAAAGCCGAGCTACAACCTTTCGGGACCTCAAATGGAGACCCCATTTCTCCCATAACGTTCTTTCGCAGATTCCTCTCAGGAGGTACAGGGCCATGGCTTTCATGGAAGATGTTGTCATCGTGTCGGCGGTACGAACGCCGATTGGGAAATTTCAGGGCTCACTTTCCGATTTAGGCGCTCCGCACCTCGGCGCCATCGTCGTGCGCGAGGCCGTCCGGCGCGCCGGTATCGATCCCAACACCGTTGATGAATGCATCATGGGTAACGTCATCTCCGCCGGACTGGGGCAGAACCCGGCACGCCAGGCTGCTCTTGGCGGCGGACTCTCCGACAGCGTCAGCGCCCTGACCATTAACAAAGTCTGCGGCTCAGGATTGAAGGCGGTCGCGCTCGGCCAACAGGCTATCCAGACGGGGAACTCGCACTTCGTTGTGGCCGGCGGCATGGAGAGCATGACCAATGCTCCCTATCTTCTGCAAACTGCGCGCAAGGGATTTCGCCTGGGCGATCAAAAAGTGGTCGACTCGATGGTGCACGATGGCCTGTGGGACATTTTCAACGACTACCACATGGGCAACACCGCCGAAAATGTCGCCGAGAAGTACCAGATCACCCGCGAGGAGCAGGACGAATATGCCCTCAACTCGCATCGCAAAGCGGTGAGCGCAATGAATGAGTGCCGATTCAAAGATCAGATCGTTCCCGTCGAACTGCCGTCGAAGAAGAAGGGCGTACCTCCAGCGTTGTTCAGCAAGGATGAGTCGCCGCGCGCGGACTCGACCATTGAGTCCTTGCGCAGTCTGAAGCCGGCCTTCAAGAAAGACGGGACCGTGACCGCCGGCAACGCACCGGGCGTGACCGACGGTGCTTCGGCTCTTGTGCTCATGTCAGCGGCGAAAGCGAAGGAGCTTGGGCTGAAGCCGATGGCGCGCATTGTAGCGCAGGCCAGCAGTGGCATTGCTCCCGCGTGGATCATGATGGCGCCGGTTGAAACCGTGCGCCGGCTCTGGCAGAAGACAGGATGGAAGAACGAAGACGTTGACCTCTACGAAATCAACGAGGCCTTCTCGGCAGCGGCGATCGGGGTCACGCGTGAACTGGGACTCGATCTCAACAAAGTTAACGTGAACGGCGGTGCGGTTGCTCTCGGACATCCTATCGGCGCGAGCGGCGCACGAATTCTTACCACTTTGCTTTACGCGATGATCCAGCGCGACGTGCACAAAGGCATCGCGGCGCTTTGCCTTGGCGGCGGCAATGCGATGGGCCTGGCGGTGGAGCGGTACGCATCATAACTCTAGTACCTGAGCTCGCTCGCGCCAGTTTGGGCGGGCGAGCCAAAGGGAGGGGTTCACTTTATGTCCACGGTTTCTGCCATCAAAGCCCCGGTTTCTTCGATCAGGCCAGGCCCGTCCCCAGAAGTTTACCGTTCCGAACATCCACTAGATCCGCTGTTTATTCCCAAAAGCGTTGCCGTGATCGGCGCTTCCGAACGTGCCGGCAGCGTAGGCCGCTCGGTCCTGTGGAACCTGCTGAGCAGCCCCTTCGGCGGCACGGTTTTTCCGGTGAATGCCAAGCGCTCCAATGTGCTCGGGATCAAGGCTTACCCCAGCCTGCGAGATCTGCCCGACAAGGTGGACCTGGTGGTGGTGGTCACGCCCGCCGACACCGTGCCCGAGATTATCGCCGAATCGGTGGAGCTGGGAATTCCTGCCGGCATCGTCATCTCTGCCGGTTTTAAGGAATTCGGCGAGCACGGCAAAGAATTGGAGCGGCAGATTGCCAAGACCATCCGCGGCAAGATGCGGCTCATCGGACCCAACTGCCTGGGCGTCATGAATCCGGTCCGCGGCCTGAACGCGACCTTCGCCCACACCGTGGCGCGGCCGGGCAACGTGGCTTTTATCAGCCAGAGCGGTGCGCTGTGCACAGCGGTGCTCGACTGGAGCTTGCGCGAGAATGTCGGCTTCAGCGCCTTCGTGTCTATCGGTTCCATGCTCGACGTGAACTGGGGCGACCTGGTGGACTACTTCGGCAGCGATCCGCGAACCAACAGCATTGTAATCTACATGGAGTCCATCGGCGATGCGCGGACGTTTCTGTCGGCAGCGCGCGAGGTATCGCTGAACAAGCCCGTGATCGTGATCAAGGCCGGGCGTACGACCGCCGCCGCCAAGGCCGCCGCCTCGCATACCGGATCGTTGACCGGCAGCGACGAAGTGCTCGAGGCTGCTTTCCGCCGCTGCGGCGTGCTGCGCGTCAACAGCGTAGCCGACATCTTCTTTATGTCGGACGTTCTGGCTAAGCAGCCGCGGCCAAGCGGCAAGCGTCTGTGCATCCTGACTAACGCTGGCGGGCCGGGAGTGCTGGCCACCGACGCACTGGTCGCAGACGGAGGCGAACTGGCCGAACTGTCGGAAGAGACCATGAGGGCCTTCGACGCCATCCTGCCTCCGCAGTGGAGCCACAACAATCCCGTGGATATCCTCGGCGACGCTGAGCCGGAGCGGTACGCCAAGTCGCTGGAGATTGCAGCCAAGGACCCTGCGATCGACGGCATGCTGGTCATTCTCACTCCCCAGGACATGACCAACCCAACGCAGATCGCCGAAAAGCTGAAGCCTTACGCCAAGGGATTGGGCAAGCCTCTGCTGGCCAGCTGGATGGGCGGCGCTGAAGTCGCAGCTGGCAAGGAGATCCTGAACCGGGCTGGCATACCGACCTTTGAGTTCCCCGACAGCGCGGTGCGCGCCTTTGACTACATGTGGCGCTACGCCTACAACCTAAAGGAAATCTACGAAACGCCAACCATGCCGCAACACGCTGGCGCCGCGTTACAGCGCGGCACGGCCGAGATCATCATCCGCGACGTACAGCAGACGGGCCGCACCATCCTGACCGAGCACGAGTCCAAGCAGTTACTTAAGGCCTACAACATCCCCACGGTCGAAACGCGGATCGCAATCACCGAGCAGGAGGCATTGCAGGCCGCGGAGGAAATCGGCTACCCGATTGTGCTGAAGCTATACTCGCTCACCATCACGCACAAGACTGACGTCGGCGGTGTGCAGTTGAACCTGCCCGATGCCGCCGCGGTGAAGACGGCGTTCCACGCCATCAAGCGGTCGGTCACGGAGAAAGCCGGGGCCGCACACTTTCACGGCGTCACTGTGCAACCCATGGTGAAGCTCGACGGCTACGAGCTGATCGTCGGCAGCAGTCTGGATTCGCAGTTCGGCCCGGTGTTGTTATTCGGCACCGGCGGCCAACTGGTGGAGGTCTTTCAAGATCGCGCCCTGGCGCTGCCGCCGTTGAACTCGACCTTGGCCCGGCGCTTGATGGAGCAGACCAAAATCTTCCAGGCCCTGAAGGGGGTCCGCGGTCGCAAGCCGGTTGACCTGCAGGCTCTCGAAGATTTGCTGGTGCGCTTCAGCCAGCTGGTCGTCGAGCACCCCTGGATCAAGGAAATCGACATTAATCCGCTGCTGGCTTCGCCGGACCGGCTGATGGCTCTGGATGCGCGCGTGGTGCTACACGGACCGGAGATAACCGAGGAGCACTTGCCGGAGTCCGCGATCCGGCCGTATCCGACCCACCTGGTCAGCGAGTGGACGATGAAAGATGGCACCGCCGTGACCATCCGGCCGATTCGCCCCGAGGACGAGCCGGCCATTATCGAGTTCCACACCAAGCTCTCGGAGCGCAGCGTCTATCTGCGCTACCTCCAGCCTCTGAAGTTCACTCAGCGCACCGCTCACGAACGCCTGACCCGCATCTGCTTCATTGACTACAACCGCGAAATGGCGCTGGTGGCCGAGCGCAAGCTCGAAAGCGGTGGGACCGAAATCCTCGCCGTCGGCCGTCTCAGCAAGCTGCACGGCCGTGAAGACGCCGAAATGGACGCGGTGGCTATCGATGCCGCGCAACACAAGGGCCTCGGGACGGAGTTGTATCGCCTCCTCATCCGGATCGCGCGCGACGAGAAGCTAAAGATGGTGGTCTCCAATATGTTGATCGAGAACCGCGAGATGCGCGCGATGTGTGTGAGGTACGGGTTCAAGATATCCTCGAATTCGGAGGACAATATGATCCGGGCGGAGTTGGAGCTGTAAGGCTCACCCGATTTGTCCCACTAGATTGAGCGCAATCGAATCCAAGCGGTGCAGACTGCCGCTTAGCGCTGGGCAGATGGCTTGAGGTACTGAACTGCCCGGTGAAACAAGCTTGCCAGAGCTCCGCGAAAGACTGGCCCAGACGCCGGCTGGTCGCGTGAGTCCAGGGTTGTTTCGCAAAAGAACCGCCACATTTCTTCGCTGGCGTTCGGCCCTTTCGGGTCGGCAAAGCGCCCGGCCGACGGAGAACCCGACCAGGCATAACCCAACCCTTCGATTAACCACTTCTCCATCAATAACCGGCCAGCGCTGTTCTCATACTTGCACTTTTGAAAGCTATAGCCGCCCGGGACGCTGCCGTTAGTCAATTCTCCGGCCTGATCAAGCACGCTTTTGCCATCCCCATTTTCATCGAGGTAATCGTTTGTTCTAGCCCACTGAGTGAGTACCTGGTCGGCATTGACAGGATTAAGATAAGGATCTGCAGCCCCTTGAAAGACAATTACAGGCATCCGGCGTTTGGGCTTTTCTCGCAAGCCCCCGCTCATCGCCTGGAAGGCGAGCAGCCCCTGGTGATTCGGCTCAGGGCCACCCATCGTGATTGCACCGAGGCCCGCAACTGCGGTCGTGGCCGCTGCAAACTCGAGGCCCGCGACCACACCAATCCCCATGAACAGATCAGGGCAGGTAGCTCCCATTACAACTGCCATCGCTGCCCCCGCCGAGAGACCTGCCACATAAACACGATCGGGGTCAATATTATGTGACGAAACGGCTTGCTCGATAACAGCGGCCAGGATAGCAGGCTCTCCGGCCTCGCGCGCTTGATGTTTCGGATCGAACCAATTCCAACATCGCAGGCGGTTGGCCTCGGTCGGCTGTTCCGGATAGACAACTAAAAAGTTGTCCCTCTCCGCGATCGCATTCATTCCACAAATTTTGGCCAGGTCCTTGGCGCTCTGCCCGCAACCATGCAGCATCATGACAAGAGGCGACTGTTCTCGGCCATGGTGATTGGGCGGAACCCAAAGTCTATACTTACGGTCGCCGCTGGCGGAAGCCTTCGAATTCGCATTACGGCAGTCGGGGAGCAGACCGCCTGGCTGGCATCATGCGACTCGTTGCTGCTGCGCAAGTTTCTGGGTCTCGCACCCAAGCTCTCGCCGACCGTGCCGCCGCAATCCTTTTCTACGTGGCAGTCGCGTCTGGCGCAATCACTCTGGCTTACTGGTGGCTTTCAGGTGACAAAGAACATGCCCTGATCAGGACGGCAACCGTCCTCATCATTGCCTGCCCGCACGCCCTGGGACTGGCGATTCCACTCGTGATTGCGATCTCCACATCACTCGGGGCTCAGAATGGTCTTCTCGTCAAGGACAGACTCGCACTAGAACGTGCCCGCAATTTGGACATGGTGATATTCGATAAGACCGGAACGCTCACGCGAGGGTCCCCCGCACTATCGGGAGTGGTCGCGGCTTCTGGGGCAAACGAAGACTACTTGATTTCCCGTGCTGCCGCCGTCGAAGCGAACTCTGAACACCCGCTTGCGAAAGCCATCGTGGCCGAAGCCAAGCGTCGAAACCTGCCAACTTCGCAAGCTGCCAACTTCGAATCGCTACCCGGTCGAGGGGCACAGGCACGCGTAAACAACCAGAGCGTCATTATCGGCGGACCGCGTTTGTTGACCGAGGGCAAGGTAACAGTACCCCCAGAAGTTGAAAAGTCGACGACCCAGTGGGCATCCGAGGGAAAGACAGTCCTCCATGTCGTCACTGAAGGGAAACTGCTCGGTGCTTTCGCCGTCGAGGATGAGATTCGGCCTGAATCCAATGAAGCCGTTAAGGAACTACATCGCCTTGGTATCCGGGTCGCAATGATCAGTGGAGACTCAAAGGCGGTGGCCGATTCGGTGGCGAAACGCATCGGTATAGACGAAGTCGCGGCGGAAGTGCTCCCAGCTGACAAAGCCTCGGCAGTGAAGCGTTTTAAGGCGGGCGGCAAGAGGGTCGCAATGGTTTGGTGACGGCGTGAACGACGCGCCGGCGCTGGCATCCGCGGACGTTGGAATCGCAATTGGCGCGGGAACCGACGTGGCGATTGAGTCGGCCGGGATTGTACTCGTGCGCAGCGATCCCCGAGACGTTGTGGGAGCGATCGAACTATCTCGTGCTACTTACAGAAAAATGATCCAAAATCTGGTTTGGGCAACCGCCTATAACCTTGTCGCCATCCCGGTGGCAGCGGGCATTTTCGTCCACTGAGGACTCGATCTACCGATGAGTGTTGGTGCAGTCGCGATGAGTCTCTCCACAATTATCGTCGCCGCGAATGCACAGTTGCTTCGCCGACTGAAGCTCCAACGTCCGGCGGTCTAGAGAGAATTCTGTACACGAGGCTAGGAGCGTGTTAGCGATTTCGGACAATACGCTCCCAAAGGAGAGAAGCATGCTCTGTGCTGGTCTGCCGCCGCACATCGATGAGTCGCTCAAGACGCTGTGTTGCACGGCAAATGCGGCGGGCCCGCTTCAGGCGCACGAGATCGCGGCGGCGGCCGGCCGCCTCCCGCCTACGCTAACCGCCAAGATTCTCCAGCGGATCTATCGAATCGCGCCGCCGCACAAAAGCTGATGTAACGTCCATCACAACGTTCTGATCTCCAAACAATCTGCCAGGTTGCGGGGTAGGTCCGCGTTTCGAGCTTGAGACCGAGACAAAAGACCTTGGCAAAATTCTTAATAAGTGTTCACTTTTGAACATCCCGAGAATTAGCGATGTCGGACAATACGCTCCTAAAAGGGGAAAAGCATGCTCTGTGCTGGTCTGCCGCCGCGCATCTATGCGTCACTCAAGACGCTATGCTGTCTGGCAAATGCGGCCGGGCCGGTTCAAGCTCAGCAGGTTGCGGCCGCGGCCGGCCTTCCGCCAGCACAAACCGCCAAGATTCTCCAGCTGATGACCTGGGCAGGATTTATTGAATCTCGCCGCGGAACAAAAGGTGGTTTTTGGCTTGTTACTCCGGCCGACCACATTCGGGTAGCCGATGTGGCTGATTTCTTTACCCACCACGCTCGGGGCAATCTCCGCCAAGAACGAGATCCGCTGTTGAAGGCGTTGGCGGCGGCTACGGTCCGCTGTCAGAAAGAGTTCGCCCACATCACGGTGGCCGATCTCGCGAAAGTCTTTGGATGCGAACCAACCGGGTCGAACCGTGTGCGCAAAACCGTATCAACCCTTCAGTCTCGAAAACCGACACCAGTGAAGAATGCGGCTCAGAAACGGAGTCGCAGATGAATTTCGATGCAACGTGCCCGCCATGTTCCGATGTACAAGATGTCAGCGTCTTGGCAGGAACTTAGGTGACGATCTCAAGTAGCTATGGTACACACTCTCGGGCGAGGTAAGAGATAGTCCATTGGAGAGACGGCTATGGCAATAGGTGACCAGGGAATGACAAACCTCAGCGACCGGCGATCAGCCCCGGTTCCTCGTCGACGGTTCGTCGAAGTGCTACTGGGTGGCGGGTTTCTGGCAACGGCTGTTGCATTCGTCTATCCCGTGTTGCGCTACCTAGTCCCACCGAAAACTTCGGACCTCGGGAGCGATTCCGTCGTGGCCGGGCGTGTCGGAGAGCTGAAGCCGAACAGTGGAAAGATTTTCCGGTTCGGTAATCACCCTGGTCTGCTGATTCGTACAGCCACCGGAGAGTATCGCGCAATGTCAGCAACCTGCACGCATTTGTCCTGCACAGTGCAGTACCGCGATGATTTGCGCCAAGTCTGGTGCGCCTGCCACAACGGTAAGTACGACCTCAACGGGCGAAATGTTTCGGGGCCTCCGCCGCGCCCACTGGAAGGCTTTGAGGTGCAGGTGCACGGGGACGAGATTTTCGTGCGGCGTCGGCGGGAGGCTTGATGAATCCCTTACGCAACGTGGGCAACTGGCTAGACGAGCGGTTGGGCTGGGAGGGCTTGGTCGCCCCGTTGCGGAAGAAGACTGTTCCTCTCCACCGACTCTCCTATTGGTACTTCCTCGGGGGCATCACTCTCTTCTTGTTCGTCATCCAGGTGGTGACTGGGATCCTGCTGCTTCTGTACTACCGGCCCGGAGCGAATGAAGCCTTCGAGAGCGTCCAGTACATCATGACCCAGGTGCAGTTTGGCTGGCTGATTCGGTCGATCCACTCATGGTCAGCCAACTTGATGATCTTCACCGCATTCGCGCATATGTTCAGCGTGCTGTTCCTTAAGGCTTACCGCAAACCGCGCGAACTTACGTGGGTAAGCGGTGTAATCCTCCTATTTCTCGTTATGGGCTTTGGCTTCAGCGGTTACTTACTACCGTGGAACACCTTGGCCTTCTTTGCCACCAAGGTCGGCACCGAGATTACGGGACAGGTTCCGA
This sequence comes from uncultured Acidobacteriota bacterium, assembly GCA_963838905.1. Lineage (GTDB taxonomy): Bacteria > Acidobacteriota > Terriglobia > Terriglobales > Acidobacteriaceae > JABDBE01. Next base: position 612,289 of record CAWITE010000002.1, on the reverse strand, counting down.
TCATTGGCAAGCCCCTGATGATCTTTCTTCGCGGTGGTGAAGACGTCACTGCAGCCACGCTGAGCCGGTTCTTTGGATTCCATGTTGCCGTTCTACCTGGAGTGACGACATTGCTGATCCTTCTGCACCTGCTGTTGGTTCAGCGCCTTGGGATCAGCATTCCTCCGAAGCTGGAGGTGCAGTGGACCGCGAATCCGTCCGCGAGGAGGGAAATGAAATTCTTTCCCAACTTCTTACTGCGGGAATTGATGGCTTGGTACATGGCCTTTGGAGTGCTCGGTGCGTTGGCGGCACTCTTCCCGTGGAACCTCGGTGTCAAGGCAGATCCTTTTGTGTCTGCTCCAGCGGGAATCAAGCCCGAGTGGTACTTCCTCTTCATGTTCCAGACGCTCAAGCTCATCCCTCCCAAAGTGTGGTTCATCGACGGGGAGGTTCTCGGCGTACTAGTTTTCGGCGTGGTCGGCCTGCTGTGGATTCTGCTGCCTTTCTTTGAGAGCGATCAGCCCTCGCGCACCAAACGGTGGATTACTGGAGTCGCAGTCTTTGCTCTTGCCTACGTGGCGGGTATGAGTCTCTATGGTCATCTTGCGAAATAGGCTCCGACGGTTCAGCGTAGCCCGCTATGTCGTGCTGGCCGGCTTCGTCGTGCTCGCTGCGTGCCTGGGTTATGGGCAGACCACGAACTCCTGCTTGGATTGTCATTCAGCCTTGCCTGATCCCCTGGGAGTGAGTCAGGAAAAGTTCAGTCAGGACATCCACGCACAAAAGGGCCTAACTTGCGCCAGTTGCCACGGAGGCGACCCAACCAGCGACGATCCAGACAAAGCCATGAGCAGGAAAGCAGGCTGGAAAGGCAAGATTGATCGCAAGCAGATCCCGCAGTTGTGCGGAAGTTGCCACTCCAACCCCGCATATATTCGACAGTTCAACCCCGGCTTACGCACCGACCAGCTAGACCAATACCACACCAGCGTGCACGGCAAACGCCTCGCGGCCGGAGACACAAAGGTTGCAGTATGCACGGATTGTCATAGCGTCCACGATCTAAGGACGCCCAGCGATCCCCGTTCGACGGTGAACCCGGTTAACGTGGCGAACACGTGCTCCCGCTGCCATTCTGACGCGGCTTACATGAAGGAATACTCCATTCCCACGGATCAGTTCGCCAAGTACAGCACGAGCGTGCACCACCAGGCGCTAGCTGTGCGAGGTGATCTGAGTGCGCCAACCTGTACGACGTGTCATGGAAACCATGGCGCGGCGCCGCCAGGAGTCGACAAGGTTCAGAATGTGTGTTCGAACTGTCACGCTTTCCAATCCCAGATGTACGAAAAGAGTTCACACAAAGATGCCTTTCAAGCAGCGTCTCTTCCAGGGTGCGTCGTGTGTCATAGCAATCATGGCATCAGCCATGCAACTGACGCGAAGCTTGGCACTGGTCCTGACGCCGTCTGTATGCAGTGTCATCGCCCCGGCGACGCCTGCGATCAAGCAAGGGCAGGATTATTGAGTAGCTTGAGTCGATTGGACGAGGCCATCAAGAGTGCTAACCAGGTTCTCAGTGTCGCCGAGTCTTCTGGCATGGAGGTGAGCGAGGCTCGGCTGGGGCAGGATCAGGCACGGAACTCGCTGACCAAAGCTCGGGTCACGATCCACAGCTTCCGGAAGGACTTGGTAGATCAGGATATTCAGGCTGGCCTGACAATCGCCGCCAAGAACCTGGAAGCTGGGAAGAAAGCCATGGTTGAGCGGAACCATCGCCGTGTCGGGCTGGGAGTGTCCCTTATCGCAATCGGGATAGTGCTGGCTGGGCTTTGGCTTTACGTCAAAAAGATAGAAAGTTAGAAGCATTTTTGGCAAATGATTTGTGGCATTGAGGTGCAACGGTATGAACGTACTCAAATGGAAGTTTTCAGGCCGGATAAATGATAAATGTAAGGCCGCAACAACGCGAGAGATCGTTAGCCATTGTGGCAGTGTTTGTCCTTTTTCTTGGTTTCGCATACGGACAAGAGCAAGCCGCAGTGGGAAAGACACCGGCCAAATATGTTGTATTACGGGTACAACCCCCAATCGATTCCGAATCCTCCAGGCCTTGCTCCGATCGGAAGCCAGGAGTTCACCGCCAACAACGTCATTTTGGCACTTCGTTATTCATTCTGATGGGGACTTTAGATCGAAACAGATGAAACATTCAAAAATAAATTCAAGGAGGCCGATTCGATGAAACGCGATTTGGTTCGAGTAATGGTCAATGGCATGCTTCTAGCAGGTCTGATTGGGTTCTGTGCAGATGCTTCTCCGGCCCAGAGTACCGGCGAAACATTGTTCAAGACAAAGTGTGCAGCCTGCCACGGACCGGATGGCAAAGGCGAAGTGCCGATGGGAAAGAAACTTGGCGCCCGCAACCTAAGCTCGACCGAGGTACAGGGTCAATCGGACGCACAACTCACTGACGTCGTGGCGAAGGGTAAGAACAAGATGCCCGCGTATGACGGCAAGTTGACCAAAGAACAGATTGCCGGGTTGGTCGCTTACATTCGCGAGCTGGGCAAGAAGCAGTGACGTGCTCGTGGCCCTTCACTGGCGTGGCAGTGCGGAATGGAACTCACGACCCAACAGCCTGCACGTGAGGAGAACCCGACCGGCAAGCTGTTGTGCCGGATAGGTTGCGCTGCTGACGTGGGGTCAGTTGGCCTCACCCTGTTCTATATCAAGGAGATGGTTCAGAGACTGTAGATTTCGGGACAGCAACCTGAGTGCTACTCGCGCGCTTTCAAATCGCGTGTCCCAGACTTGCGCCGAAATGCAGGAAGAGGATTTTGGGACAAGCTGGACACGCCGAAATCCGGCACATGCTCGGTGAAAGCTCGGCGGATCCGAACCGACGAGAAGGTGCTGTGGCGAAAACGTCCCTATCCTTATTGTTATGCGCATTTCCGCGCAAACTTCTCGCAGGGCACATTCTACGGCACACCTTGAAAAACTATTTCTATCGAGGACGTGTAAGTGATTGAGAAGATGGGCGAGTGCGAAACAGCGCGGAACGGCGAACTATTGATCAAGAGTTGTTGCACTTCAGCAGGTCCAGCAGCAGCGACCACCATGTGAAATCAATCACTTATACACAACCTAGCCCGCACGGAAGCGCTTTGTTGAAGTATCGAAAAAGCCCGTATTGGCGCATACCGGCTCGAAGGGTACGGCACATTCTACGGCACACCTTGTAGGCTGCGACTTTATTTGGACAACTGATTCCAAGATCATTCGGCGCGGCGTTTCTTGGAATCCGGCGTTTGCACATCCGCACTCGAACACCAGTCCTCGTTGGGTCAAACAGCTGCGGTTGGATGCTTTCGTGGTTTGAGCTCTCTCGGATCAGCTACAATTCTCCTCCGGAGAGACCCATGATTACGGACCCAGCCTCCGCCATCAAACGTGAAGTGCTTCAACTGATTGATTTGCAAATCGAGGCGTTGCGACAGGAAGCGTCATTGGACTCTCCCCAACTTCTGGACTACCAGACTCGTTCTGCGAGGATCCGAACGCTTTACGCAGAGCTGGATCGGATTGGGCGATCCAGGCCCGAGTTCGGGTTTGCCAGGACATTCTAAGAGTCGTCTTTGCTGTCACAATCATCGACGCCATGCAGCAACCGTGAGCGGAATCCGTTATCCTTTCTTTGCACTTGTTTTGGTGTTTCTCTGTCTGCAGTTATGCCGCGGTGCCCGCTATCAAACCGCCGTAGATAATGGTGTCAAAGGCACGTGGTGTTGGCCTGTTTCCTGCAATCGAGTTCGTCACTTTGACTTTCCTTTTTGTTCCCTCTGGGTGCCAGAATCTTCGTAAATACTTGCCGCGGCATCACTGATCACATCAGCGACTGCGTTTGGTTGGGATGCCAACGGTGTGTGGTCCACCGGCAGAGAGACAACTGTCGACTTCATTCTTGTTGCGGTGAACCGCTGTGTATCTGGAGAGACCATGATGTCGCTGTCAGCGACGAAGAACCAGGACGGTTTCTCTTTCCACGCTGGCCGCGTCATAGGCTCACTAAGACACTTGAGTGCAATCGGTTTCTGAGTCACCGCCATGAGGGCGATTTCCTCGGACGGTGCATCCGGCGCAACTGCATTGCGAAAGTCGTCTACCTTCAGCCAGAGCAGGCCACCCGAGTCAGGCTGAAGTTTCGGAGCCTTTGCGTGTGGAGACACGCGGCCGAAAATCTCGCCAACGGTCTCGCCCTCGTCCGGCACAATCGCCGCGATGTAAACCAGCGCCTTGAGGTTGGATTCGCCGGCTCCAGCCGCCGTGATAACCGCTCCACCATAGGAGTGCCCGACGAGAACCACCGGGCCGTCCTGCCTGCGCAGGACCCGGCGCAACGCTGCCACGTCGTCAGTGAAGGACGTCAACGGGATTTGCGCCGCCACGATATTGAAACCCCGCCGCTGCAACTCGATAGTCACCTTGTTCCAGCTGGAACCGTCAGCCCACGCCCCGTGCACCAGCACTGCTGTTGTTTTGTTTCGCCGTTCGTTTGACATCGTCATTTCTCCTTGTTTGATTGATCTGAGTTACAGAAGCCAACGGCTCGCCGCGCCGCCGGCAGCACCAATCGGCGGCGTATGGTCAAGAATCTCAAACCCACTGAAAAGGTCTGGGTTCCGGTCTCGTAATTTTCTTCGCACAGCGGCTTTCTGACATTTCAAGAGCATGTACAATCCCGGTTCGACGGATCGACGATCATTTGAGGGAGGCTCTGAGATGCTTTGGGCTCGCATGCTGGCCTACATCACCGGAACCGTAGACCAGGAACTGCGGCTGCGAAACGAATATCTGGCGGCCGAGAACCGCATCTTAAGAGCCCAAGTCCAAGGCAGGTTGCTGTTATCCGACGCCGAAAAAGCCACCTTGGCGGAGATTGCCTACCGGCTGGGACGGAAAGCCTTGGAAGGATTGGCGGCGGCCGCGAAACCGGATACGCTGTTGGCCTGGTACCGAATGCTCATCGCCCACAAGTTCGACGGCTCAAAGTGTCGTAAAACCCGAGGTCGTCCCCCAGTGGAGGAGGAAAGCGAGCGGTTGCTGGTGCGGATGGCGAGGGAAAATCCCAGGTGGGGCTATGACCGGATCGTGGGCGCCATGGCCAATCTGGGTTACAAGCTCTCGGATCAGACGGTGGGCAATCTACTCCGACGTCATGATATTCCACCAGCTCCCCAGCGGAAGCAGACCGGGAGTTGGAAAGAGTTCATCCGTGCGCACATGGCAGTACTGGTGGCCACCGACTTCTTCACGGTGGAAGTGCTTACGCTGCGAGGTTTGATGACGTACTATGTGCTGTTTTTCATTCATTTGGAGAGCCGAAGGATATGCTTGGCGGGAGTGACACGTCATCCGGACGAAGCGTGGATGGAACAGATGGCACGCAATGGGACGATGCAAGATTCTGGTTTTCTGAACAACCGCAGGTATTTATTGCACGATCGCGACCGCAAGTACTGCCAAGGGTTTCGCGACGTGATCCGGGAGGGAGGCATCGAACCAATTGCCTTGCCGGCCAGAAGTCCGAATCTGAACGCCTATGCGGAACGCTGGGTCAGGTCGGTCAAGGAAGAATGTTTGTCGAAGCTGATCCTGTTGGGAGAGGGTTCTCTGCGCCGAGTGCTACGCCACTACGAGGCCCACTATCATGAGGAACGAAATCACCAAGGCAAAGACAACCTCCTGCTGTTCCCCTTGCGGACTGCAGCAGTCCCAGGAAAACAAGAACAGGTGCGCTGTCGGGAACGGCTGGGCGGCCTGCTGAAATACTATGAACGTAAGGCGGCATAAGCAGGTGGTGGTCCCTGTTTGGGATATTGAGTCTGGGCGCACAGCTTGAATACTGGTCGCGGCTTGTGAGCGGCTTCCAATCAAGACCGACCCTGAACCCATAACAATACTCTTCCGAGTAGTGTAGTCTGCGAACGACTTTTTTGACCATAGTGTGCTGCAGAAGCATACGGACAAGGAGTTCATTATGAACTAATCAACCGTGTGAAAAAGCTGCGCGATAGATGAGGGAAGGGGCCCCTCGAGATCGGCTTTCAGGAGCAGGTCTCAAACTGCCTCCAAGCTGCTGCGGTAAAGAGCTGTGGTGGTGAGCGTTGGAGGAAAAGCGCGGGAACAAACTCGTGCAGGTGAGCGTCCGAGAGACGAACGAAAGTGAACCCTTCGAAGACGCGTCGTTAAGAAATCAAGTGTCGTCGAAACCAGGAGCGTATGGTCCACCTGGGACAAGTCCACGGGGTGCCTGATGACCGAGTGGACGGCGACCGGCGTAGAGGGGGCGTGAAGCGGACGCAGGCTATCGCGCGGAACTGCAGGAACCAGTCGCTCTGATGCGAAGGGAGAAGCCCAAGCGGCCAAAACCGCGAGGCGAGCGTACCGATGCGGAGCACTGGGACGGACCGACTCGTAGGAGCGAAGAAGGCTCGTAATGGGGCTGGAGCAAAGGGGTCGGGTCAAGTGGTCGCATGACCGAAGCAACTGGAAACAGGAGGACCTCGATGCGTGCGACAGACAAGCCGTTCAACATCGATAAGAAGCTGGTGTATAAAGCGTACAAAGCGGTCCAATCCAATGGAGGAGCGGCCGGGGTGGATGGGCAGACGATCGAGCAGTTCGAGGCCGACTTGAAGAGTAATCTCTACAAGATCTGGAACCGGATGAGCTCGGGAACCTACTTTCCTCCGCCGGTGCGCGCCGTCTCCATTCCCAAAAAGTCTGGAGGACAAAGGATTTTAGGTGTGCCCACCGTAGCTGATCGCGTGGCACAGATGGTGGTTAAACAGTATCCGTGCGGCCAAGTACACGGTTGACGGCGGTGCGAGAGGGATGAGAGAAGTTTTCAGGAGTGCGTCTTGGCCGCCCAGGCTTTGGGCGTGAGTCCGGTGACGTTCTGTATGGATGTGTCGGCGAGACCGGGCAGGATGTCGGCCAGATATTGGCGCACCGGGATGGCGAGCCGGCGGCAGCTTTCGATAACGGAGAGAATGGCGGCCACGCGCGGGCCGGCTTGAGGGCTGCCGATATGGATCCAGTTCTTGCGTCCAGTCGCCACCGGACGCATGGAGTTCTCGGCCACGTTATTGCTGAGCTCCAGTTGCGGGTGGTCGAGGAAGCAGGTCAGCTTTATCCAAAGCGCCAGCGTGTAGTTGCACGCCTGGCCCGCCTTGCTGCGGGGCAGTACGGTTTTGCTCGTGGCCAGGATGTGTTCCCGGATTTTGGCGAGCAGTGGAGGAGCTTTCTCCTGGCGCAGAAGATGACGTGCGGCCTGATCCATCTTCTCCTCGCGCGCCTGGGCGTCGATCAGAAACAACTGGTCTATCAGTTCGACCGCGCGAATCGAGCCGGCGTCCTGCGGGTTGAGTTTGACCGCATCCACAAAGTTCCTTCGCGCATGGCTCCAGCAGCAAGCGTGCACCATCCCAGGCCCGCCGAGGCCGCGCTCGTAGGCTATGTAATCGTCGGTTTGGAGAATGCCCGCGAAGGCGCCGAGGAACTGCTTCGGCCCTTCGCGTCCGCGGCTCATGCGAAAATCGAAGACCGCCCCAGCCCCCGGCGTTCCGTACTGCCAGAGGTAGGCTTGATGGTTCTTACCTCGTTTGTCGTGCGTCTGCACATCGATCGGGGTTTCGTCGGCCTGGATGTAACCGCTGGCCAGCAACTCCCTGCGCATGGCGCCGACCACCGGGGAGAGCATCTCGCCGACCGTCATCACCCAGCCGCACATCGTGGCCCGCGTGATCTCGATGCCCGCATCGCGCAGCAGGATGGCGCTCTGACGATAGAGTGGGCAGTGATTGGCATACTTGCTGACGATGGTGTCGATAATCACCTCGTCGGCCACCAGGCTCTTATCGATGATGCGCGGGGGAAGCGGCGCCATGGCGACGCCCTGCTCCTCGCACCGCTTGCAGGCGCGCTTCTCGCGCTTGGTCACTTCCACGTAGTACTCGGCCGGATTGACCTTCAGCACTTCGCTCTCGTCGTAGCCGATCACTTTCGTTTCCGCGCCGCACTTTCCGCACACGCACTGCTCGGCCGTGCAAGCGACGATCTTCTCCACGCGCGGCAGATCTGCGGAAAAGGTCTGCCGGCCGGGATGCGCGCGCCGCTTCCGCTGCTTCTCGCCGTCCGGTGCCGGCAACCCCTCGCGCTCGCTCTCCGCCTGAACTTCCTGGTTCGAGACCCCGGGCTCTTCCTCCAGTAACTGCAGTTGGAGATTACTCAGCTTTTCACTGCCTGGTCCGTACTTGGCGATCCGCCGCAGACGCAGATGTTCTTCCAGCACCTGGATCTTCAGTCGCGCATACTGTAACTCGCTCCTGGTTGTATCTAACTGCTTCGACGCCGCCCCGAACTGCTCTTCATAAGTCGCAACCCTGTCGCTCAGAGTGGCAAACAAAGCCTGGGGAAGCTGCTCCTTCAGTTGTTCGAGAACTTCGACGGGGAAACAACGCTCTGCCTCAGCAGTGGGCATCGCGGCAGCCGGTGGAGTCGCACTCACGATGCTTCTTTGATAACAGATCTGACTGTGGATAAGTGAACGAAATCGCCAGTGTTTATGCTGGCATTCGTAACTTATCGGATTCTTCCATGAGCGGCTTGCGATACCATTTCCGCCGCCGCGTCTCGCTCAAATCAATGCCCCCCAACAACAGCGCCAGTTCCTCGTGGCTCAGCACGATCTTCGTGGCCGAAGTGTCTGCTCCTGGCCAGCGAAACCTTCCTCCGTCCAATTTCTTCCAGCATATCCATAGTCCACTATGGTCATATACCAACAGCTTCAGGCGATTGCGCCGCGCATTGGTGAACAAGAAAACGTGGCCGCTCTCGGGATCGCAGCCCAGATGGTCGCGCACCAAACCGTACAAACCGTTAAATCCCTTGCGCATGTCCGTGGCTCCGGTGGCCACGTAGATCCGCGTCGCTGGCCCAAATCCGAACATCGCCCTATACCTTGTCCAACACCGTCAGCAGGCACTCCAGTGTGGCCGCATCGAAGCCCCGGTTCACTTCGATCCTGCGTCCGCTGGTCAACCCCACCACCAACCCGCTGCTGGTGCTCGCCGATCTCCCGCTCGCTGTCCTTATCTCCACCGCCAACAATCGATTGTCTGCCCTGCTTCCTTGATCCTGGGCGCGTTGTTTTCTCAGATGACGATCGAGAGTACTTCGCGAGATCCCTCGACTGCCGCAGAATTCACTCTGCGGCATGCCGCTAGTCTAGTGTATCGTAAATAACTTTACAGACTATCCCTTCTTTTTTCTGCCCCGGGGCAGGGTGGACCCGGGTTCGATCTGCTCCAGCTTGACCCGCGCCCGATCGATTTTCTTCATGATGCCCTCGACGGTGGCCGTCCAGATGAAGGGTTTCGGATGTTCGTTCCAGCTTCGCATGAATTCCTCGATTGCCAGTTTTAAGTCCGGCACACTTACGAAGCTGGCGCGCTTGATCGCTTTGTTGCTCAATTCTCCAAACCAACGCTCCACCAAGTTCAGCCAACTGGAACTGGTCGGAATGAAGTGGCACACAAACCGTGGATGCTTCTTCAGCCACGCTTGTACGTGCGGCTCTTTGTGTGTGCCGTAGTTGTCCATCACCAAGTGCAATTCAATCTGCGGGGGAAACTCCCCGTCCAAGCGGCGCAGAAATCTCAGCCACTCCTGGTGGCGATGCCGGGCGTGACATTCACCGATCACCTTGCCGTCCAACACGTTGAGTGCCGCAAACAGCGTGGTGGTGCCATTGCGTTTGTAGTCGTGCGTCATCGTACCGCACCGGCCTTTTTTCAGGGGCAGGCCCGGCTGCGTGCGATCCAGCGCCTGAATTTGGCTCTTTTCATCCAAACACAGCACCAGCGCCTTGTGCGGCGGGTTCAAATACAACCCCACCACATCGGTCAGCTTCTCCAAGAATTTCCGATCCCGCGACAGCTTGAAGGTGCGGCTCAGGTGCGGCTTGAGATTGTGCAGTTGCCACAAGCGGTTCACCGTACTACTGCTGACCTGTTGCGCCTGCGCCATGAGTCGGCAACTCCAATGGGTCATCCCCGGGGGCTTACTCTGCAAGGTCGCTTGGATGATCCGCTCCCGCGTGGCCTGATCGTACTGCGGCTTGCGCCCGCGTCCGGGAGCGATCTGCCAAACCTCCCCGATGCCTTGCTCGCGCACCCGCTTGCGCCACAGCAGTACGGTGGGGCGGCTCACGCCGAGTTTCTCGGCGATCGCCACGTTCTGCTCACCCGCCACGGCACCCAAGATAATCCGGCAGCGCAGGGCCACCTGTTGTGGAGTCCCGTGGGCGGATTCCCATTGTTCCAGCTGCGACCGTTCCGCCGCTTGCAAATTGATCGCCAAGCTTGTATTCGGCATGTGCGAGATCATAGCAATTGCGGCAGAGTCTGTAAAGTTATTTAAGATACACTAGACTAGTTGCAAACTCCGACACAATCTGCCGAATCTCTTCCCGTGTCCGTCGTTTTGCCGTGGCTACGTTCGTCTGATGATCCATAGCCGCATTTCAACACGGGCTCTGCGCCTTGACTAGGTGGGTTGCTCACACGCTTACGTTAAACAAGTCATTGAGCCGATTCTGGATCCGGTGTTTCTGGCAGACTCCTATGGCTACAGACCGAGAAAATCGGCACTCGATGCTGTAGGGGTTACGCGAGAGCGGTGCTGGAAGTACGACTGGGTGCTAGAGTTTGACATCCAAGGCCTGTTCGACAACATTGACCATGAGCTCTTACTACGAGCCATTCGGAAACATGTGACGTGTAAATGGGCGCTGCTGTACATCGAAAGATGGCTGAAAGCGCCCATGGTGCAGGAAGATGGAACCACAATTGAGCGAGATCGCGGCACCCCTCAGGGGGGTGTGGTTAGCCCAATTTTGGCGAACGTTTTTCTCCACTACGCGTTCGATCTCTGGATGGCGCGGACACACCCGGACCTCCCGTGGTGTCGGTATGCGGACGACGGACTGGTGCACTGCCGTAACGAGCAAGAAGCACAGGCGCTCAAGTCTGAGCTTCAAACTCGCCTGGCGGAGTGCCACCTGGAGATGCATCCGACGAAAACCAAAATCGTCTACTGCAAGGACAAGAAGCGCAAAGGCATGTACCCGAACGTCCAATTTGACTTCCTTGGGTACTGCTTTCGGCCTCGTCTGGTGCGACGTTTCCGGGATAACTCGCTATTCTGCGGATTTAATCCCGCAGTTAGCTCCTCGGCAATGAAAGCCATGCGGTCGACGATTCGGGAATTGAAACTTCGCCATCAAACACAGCTGTCTTTGCAGGCCATTGCCCGGCAGCTCAATCCACTCCTGCGGGGTTGGATCGAGTACTACGGGCGATACGCCCCATCGGCGCTGTACCCCTTACTGCGACACGTCAATCAGACGCTCGTAGCCTGGGCGATGCGAAAGTTCAAGCGCTTTAAAGGCCATAAGGTCCGGGCGAGCCAGTTTCTACAACGGCTTGCCGCGGAACGAAGGGCTCTCTTCGTACACTGGGATATCGGAATGACCGGAGTGTTTGCTTGATGGGAGCCGGATGCGCCGAGAGGTTCATGTCCGGTTCTGCGAGAGGCTCACGGTGAGATTCCGTGGGCCTACTCTCCCGGGAACAACCACCCACTTCCAAATGGTTGAATCATCAGAAGATAAAGATGGTGGGCGCTATAGGATTCGAACCTATGACTTCCACCGTGTGAAGACGGAACTACTTTAGTTTACAACAGCTTACAGAGGCTCGCAGGGGCTGCTAAGCTTCGCTAAGTTGCTGTAACAAAGATGCCCATCGGGTTGGTCGTCGGGCTGAAAAGATACAATGATGTCGCAGGCGTAGGACCGTCCAGATTTATAACGCGTTCACCGGACCGCCCTTCGACTAGCGCCGTTGTACCAACTGCCAGCCGCTCTTAGCCAGGTTTTAAATAGTCTCGACAGTTATCGATCTTCGATTCTGGAACTCAAGGGGTTGGGTAAGAACCAGTGGCAGGCACTGGATGCGGCGAAACATGTCGAGCGAGAGCGAGCCTCATGGGATTGATGCGGGACCTCGGTCATGGACCGGTGGGAGTGGATACCGCGATATTCATCTATTTCATCGAGGAACATCCGCGCTTTCTTCCCTTGATTGAGCCGCTTTTTCGGGAAGTCGACGCAGGGCGAGTTGAACTTCTCACCTCTGCTCTGACCTTGCTGGAAGTATTATTCGTCCCGTATCGCAGGGGCGACCATCTTCTGGCGGAACGTTACGAATCCATTCTTACGCGCAGCCGTGGAGTACACATGGCTGACATCTCGCGCGATCATTTGCGCGCCGCCGCACAACTCCGGGCTGCGACCGGACTGAAGACGCCCGATTCGCTGCAACTCATAGCCGCTTTAGCGGCCGGGTGCACGGTTTTCCTCACGAGCGATCGAGAGCTCCCTCCGGTGCCTGGCATCCGCATCTTGCAATTGACGTCTTACACCCGACCTTGAGCGCTCGTCGTGGAACCAACCTTCTTGATCACGGGCGGAGGGCAAAGCTCCCCGCCGCCCTTTCTCTTTGTCCGACTTGCCGCCTCCTCGTCGGTACCGCTCCAAATCGATACGTGGTCCGAGCACGGCAGTCCGAAACAGAGTGAGACAAAATCGCCGTTGTCTGTACTAAAGCGATGGCCGCGCTTATATTTCGAGCGCAACCCAGATCTTTCACACCAGCTGCAGTGAGTCGTTGTTTATTCAAACCTATCAAAGTGAATACGTCGAACTTCTTTCCGGTCCACCGCACCCGTTTCGAGCGTGCCGCTTCAATACGACAAAACTGTTTCGCTGTCCAGTCGCGGCAGATGCCTCCTAAAGGGTATTTTCGTAGTTGATTCAAATGTTTTCTGGTACCCTCTCTTGCGGTTCAGAGCGCGATTCAAGCGCAGCGTGTGGGGTCTGCGCGAGACTACCATCAGGAGGATGCGTCAGGCATATGGCGTCCAACATGTCTTTCGTTCGTCGTTTGTGTCTGGTCATTTCCTTCGCGTGTCCTCTTGGTTTACTTTTCGCGCAGGTTCCCGCGGCTGCACCACCACTGGATGATCCTCAGACCGAGCAACGCATTACCAAATTGCTCGGCCAAATGACGCTGGAAGAAAAAATCGGGCAGCTTGTGCATTTTGCCGACAGTTCCACCGGGCCGGGCGCGCCGCACCAAGATTATCGTGAGCAGATTGCCCAGGGTAATGTCGGCTCGCTCGAGAACACCACCGGCGCGGCTGAGACGAATGCGTTGCAGAAGCTTGCCATAGAGAAATCGCGCCTGCATATTCCCCTGGTCTTCGCATTGGACGTAATCCACGGATATCGCACTATCTTCCCTGTACCCTTGGCGATGGCCTCAACTTGGGACCCGTCGCTAGTCGAACGGGCTTCGCGTATCGCTGCCCAAGAGGCCACCAGAGAGGGTGTCCGCTGGACCTATTCACCCATGGTTGATATCGCGCGAGATGCGCGATGGGGACGGATTGTGGAGGGGGCGGGCGAAGACCCGTATCTGGGATCTGCAATGGCTGCCGCCTATGTGCGGGGGTATCAGGGCACTCGTCTGGACGATCCTCAATCCATGGTGGCGTGCATTAAGCATTTCGTCGGCTATGGGGCTGCGGAAGCAGGGAAGGATTACAACTCCGTTGAATTATCCGACCGCACTTTGCGTCAAGTGTATCTGCCGCCCTTTCACGCTGCAGTCCAAGCCGGTGCCGGAACGGTGATGAGCGCCTTCAATGCCATTAATGGAGTGCCTGCCACATCGAATTCCTACACGCTGACCCATGTACTGCGCGAGGAGTGGGGTTTTAAGGGAGTAGTGATCAGCGATTATGGAGCAATAAGGGAAACGATCGCCCACGGTACCGCATTGGATGGGAGAACAGCCGCGCAGAAAGCCATTTCCGCGGGGGTCGATATGGACCTCGAAAGCAACTTGTTTTCCCGGTACTTGTTGGAACTGGTGCGGTCCGGAGAAGTGTCGCAAGAAAGCATCGATCAAGCAGTTCGCCGGGTCCTGCGGATAAAATTTGCTCTCGGACTTTTTGATCACCCATACGTTCCTGAACCGGCAAGCGGCGGAAAGCCTCAACTGGACCCCACTAACGTGGAATTCGCTCGCACAATTGCCGAACGTTCATTCGTCCTCTTGAAAAATGTCGGCTCGGACGGGAGAAGCACGCTTCCACTGGATCCGAAGCCTCACACGGTTGCGCTGATCGGTCCGCTTGCCGATAGTGCCATCGATATGTTGGGTTGTTGGTATGCGCGGGGCGATGCGAAGGACGTCGTGACGTTGCGAGCGGCGTTGACCGCGCGCGTGCAACAGACGGGCGGGCAGGTACTCTACGCTCCTGGCACGAAAATTTTGACTAAAGACGACACTGGCTTTGCGGAAGCGGTTGCCGCTGCCAAACAGGCGGACGTTGTCGTCATGGCGGTTGGAGAAGACGCTCAATGGATGACTGGAGAGGCAGCTTCCCGTGCGCACCTCGGACTTCCGGGAAACCAGCAGCAGCTTTTAGAGGCGGTAGCCGCCACCGGGAAACCAATCATCTTGGTCGTCTTCAGTGGTCGGCCACTCGTACTTGGCTGGGCCGCGGAACACGTTCCGGCGATTTTGCAGGCCTGGTTTCCGGGAGTGCAGGCGGGCCCCGCCCTAGTGCGCGTACTGTTTGGCGATGTCGATCCGAGCGGCAAACTCACGGTTTCCATGCCTCGCGCCGTGGGCCAAGAACCTCTCTACTATGACGCACTGAATACTGGCCGTCCTGCGGACGGTGTTGATCTCACACGTCCGCCCACAGACAATCGCGAGAAATATCATGCGCGCTACGTGGATGAACAGAACACTGCGCTGTTCCCCTTTGGCTTTGGACTAAGCTACACAACGTTTTCATACTCTCCTTTGGAGTTGAGCACAACCCAGTTGAGCGCCGATGCTCTGAACCGCGAGGCCGCAGCATTACGCGTCTCCGCAACCGTAAAAAATTCCGGAACGCGCGCCGGTGATGAAGTTGTGGAGCTTTACCTACGTCTTCGGGGGACCAGCATAGCTCGTCCGGTAAGAGAGCTAAAAGGATTCCGAAGAATTACGTTGGCGCCGGGAGAGTCACAGCGGATCGATTTCACCATAGGTCGGAATGAACTCGCATTCTGGAACATTGACATGCAGGACGTGGTTGAACGGGCGAGCGCCACCGTGTGGATGGGACCCAACTCTGCAGAGGGTCAGAGTGCGGAGTTCGTGATTGCGAAGTGAGACGATCATTCTCAACTCGCGTGATTACCCTGAGGATCTCCGGAAACCGCAACCTTAAAACGGAAAAGTAGATACCCTTCCAGTAAGTTGGCGTCTCCGACGGGCACTGTTTAAACTCTGCCATCCGATTTCGGATCTTCCTGATGAGGTTCGCGAAGTCACAGGAACAGGCGGCTTAGCCTGACAGACAGGGCCTTCAAGAGATGGGATGCAGAAGCGTCGCCCCAAACTAAAACATCTTGGATGACCCGTAGGCGGTCGCAGAGCGTGCTTACCTCAAGCTTGATGGATTGTGGCTGCACAAGTTTCGTGCGACGTTTGCGGAGAAGAAGCGGCTTTGAACCGGGAACTTAGTAGTGTGTTTGGCGGAGAGAGTGGGATTATATCGTGCGTGTTGCAGGAAAAGGACTTGCGCGTAACCCACTGATTGCACTCAGGCGTTTGATAGCGTTTCGTCCGATTTGGTCGCATGTGTCGCAGCAGTCTTGGAGAGAATAGTACCCATAGTACCCGTCAGAGCCCGTGATTGGCGCGGGACTCAGCGGTCGAGCACCCGCAGTTCATCGCGCACGTCTGCCGGAAGCCGACCCCAGCGAGGGACGATCAGCCGCACGACCCGATTGTAATCACGACCCCCGGAAACGTGTCCTGAAAGACTTCTCGCCGGACTATCTCGACCCAAGGGATAGCGGCTGGCTGCTGATTTGGCTCTACAAGATCGACCGTGATCTGGCCGTCGCGGGGTCCGAGAATACCCGGCGCAATCTCAACAACTCCAGAGAATGCGGTCGGGTCGCAAATCGCCCCTACGCTTTTCGGAGCATAGCCAGCAAGTGTTACAAGGTTCTCGGTTCCCCGAAACGCAGGAGT
The DNA here is from genome assembly GCA_963838905.1 of uncultured Acidobacteriota bacterium. Lineage (GTDB taxonomy): Bacteria > Acidobacteriota > Terriglobia > Terriglobales > Acidobacteriaceae > JABDBE01. Next base: position 596,075 of record CAWITE010000002.1, on the reverse strand, counting down.
CAAGGGCTGCCGTTTCGTGGGCGGCAGACCGATGCGGCCATCGCTTTTTATATGGTGTCTGCCATCTAGGTGATAACTTGCGTGAACGTCCTAACCTTTATCGACGCGCAGCAACATGGCGAAAAACTCGCCCTTCCGCGAGTGCCGAATCCACAACGTCAACTGCGAGCCGCTGGCAGGCAATCTTTACGGCACCACTTTTCTGGGCGGCAGCACCGGCGGCCGAGAATGCCCTCCCGGCTGCGGAGTAGTGTTCAAGGTCGATCTGTTCGCCCGCCTCGGACTCGATGGATGGCTACCAGTTCGGTCCAGTTGGTCGAAACGCGGCAATCGGAGCAAATTCCGGTAAGGGGCGGCCCGTGATGCCGGTTCATGGAACCTCGCGCCGCCGCGGTTAAGCTAGCCCGGACTTATGCCAACCCCATGGCGGGTTATCGCAAGTTTATTGCTAAAATGCAGAACAGAAAAACAGGGGCTCTGCAGAAACGGTGCTCCTGGTTTACGGCGACGCGGCTTACCCATGCTTCGGTTTTGTGGACAAACACTTATCATGCTGCTGGTCGTGGGTGGGTGCGACGCCGCCTATGGACAACAAGCGCCATCCGCGTCCAACCACCCCTGGGACGCTTCACTAGCGAAGCCACCGCTGCAGGCGCCCGCGCACCAGAAGCCTGCAGTCGATCTCGATCCGAACAGAATCTATACTCTGCCGGAATTGATCAACATCGCCGAGCAGAACAATCCGGACACGCGCGTAGCCTGGGAGAATGCGCGCGCACGCGCGGCCGATCTGGGGATAGCGCGGTCTACGCTGTATCCCACACTGGCCGCCGCCGCCCTGGCGGAAACCACCCGTGTGGACATCTTCTTTGGCACAAGTTTTCAGCGGCAAACCGTAGATACATTCTCGCCCATTTTTATCCTGGACTACGCCATCTTTGACCTGCAGCGTTCACAGGAGATCGCGATTAGCAAGAACAATCTTCTCGCCGCCAATTTTCAGTTCAATGACACTCATCGCAAAGTCATCTTCCAGGTGATGGGCGCCTTTTACCGGCTGCTCAACAGTAAGGGACAGGAAGAAGCGGCGGTGGCCAACCTGAAGAATGCGCAGACGGTGCAGGCGGCAGCTGAGGAACGGCTCAAGCTTGGGCTGGCGACTCTACCCGACGTGCTGGAAACCCGCAGTGCTACAGCGCAAGCGGACTACAATCTCCAGGCCGCAATTGGGGCCACGGAGATTGCCCACGGCGATCTGGCAACTGCTCTTGGGATTTCACCCATGACACAGTTCCAGGTGGAGAGCATTCGCGACATCAAGATGCCGGACAGCATTGCGGACACCGTTGAAAAATCCATCGACAAGGCGCTGGCCCAGCGCCCCGATCTGATGCAACAGGTCGCCGGGCTGCGGGCCGCTGGCGCAGAGGTGAATGAGGCCCGCAGGGCTTATTATCCCAAGCTAAGCTTCGTCGGTCAGGCAGGCGAGGCGCGCTCCTACGGGGAACAGATCCATCTGCCTGGCCTGTATTCCCCAACCCAGGAAGCCTGGGATGCGGAACTCAGTTTGACGTGGACCTTGTTCGACGGATTGGCCCGGGAGAAGCGGCTGGCGAGGGCGCACGCCGATCAGAAGCAGGCCGCGGCTGCGGTGGACGCCATACGCGATCAGGTGGAGAACCAGGTATGGTCCGCCTACTCGACCGCCCGGACAGCGCTGCGTCAGCAGAAAGCGGCCGCGGCGCTACTGGAGTCAGCAACCGAGTCCTACAACGCGGCGCTGGAGTCCTACAACTATGGACTGCGCAGCCAAATCGATGTGGTTTCCGCGCAGCGTACCCTGGCCGATGCGCGCAGTACCGACGTTACGGCGCGCACGCAACTATTGACCGAGCTGGCAGCCTTGGCCTATCAGACCGGTGATCTGCTTTACGGCAAGACTCCCTGACATGAAGACCGGTCCACAATTATCGATGAACGCAGCCAGGTTCCGCAGCCGCACAGCGATGGTCTGCGTGCTATTGCTACTGCCGGAACTTGGCTGCTCCCGCGCGCCTACGTTTAACATCCTGGGATCATTTTTTCCTTCCTGGATTCTCTGCGGCGTTCTTGGCATATTGCTCGCGGTGGTGGTGCGGATCGTTTTCGTGCGCACCAAGTTCGAGCAGGAGCTCTCGCCACTGATCCTGGTGTATCCCTGTTTAGCTCTCTTCTTTACATTCTCAATCTGGCTGTTGTTCTTCAAGTGACCCAGGGAGGGGAGGCCATGGCTGACACCGACAACAACCCGATTGAGCGCAAACGCCTCGGCAAGATCGTGAGCGTGGCGATTCCAGCCGCTGCGCTGATCGCCGGTCTGCTGGTGGTGCGCAACACGGTCGAATATCCCCGTACTGATGATGCGGAGGTGTTTGCCAACTTCATCGGTATCGCTCCGCAGGTGGATGGCCCGATCATCAGCCTTCCGGTGCAGGACAACGCGTTCGTCAAGCAGGGCGGATTACTATTCGAGATCGATCCTCGCCCCTACGGGTATGCGTTGCAGAGAGCACGCTCCGACCTGAGCACCTTGGAAGGCCAGATTATTGACGAGACGCGGACCATCGCATCGCAGCGGAGCGCTGTCGGCGCCGCGCAAGCCAACACCTCCAGCACGGCCGCAAGTGTTGACCGGGCCGCGTCGGCCGTGGAGGAAGCTAAGGCCAACGTCGCTGCCTCGAAAGCGGCATTGGACCGGGCCCAGGCAGAGCTGCAGTACACGACGCGAAACTTCAATCGCATTGAGCCGCTGCTGGCCAAGCAATTCGTGACTGTGGACCAGGTGGACCAGGCCCGGACGGACGTAGTTTCGCGACAGCAGGTCGTCGATCAGTCGCGCTCGCAGGTGGCGTTGGCCGAGGCACAGTTGCTCTCGGCGAAGGCGCAATACGACCAGGCGAAAGCCGTTCAGGAGCAAAGCCGCGCACAACTGGCGCAATCGCAACACAGCGTGCTGACGCTGGAGCCGCTCACCGCGCAGAGGGAAGGGAAGATCGCCAACATCAACGCCGCGGAGTACAACCTCAATAATTGCCGCGTCTACGCGCCCTTCGACGCACGCGTCACCAACCTGAGCATCTCGCAAGGTGCTTACGCCCACATCGGCCAACAGATGTTCACGCTGATCGACACACGCGTCTGGTGGGTGATCGCCAACTTCCGCGAGACGCAGCTCCGGCACGTCAAGCCCGGGATGCACGCCGATGTCTACGCGCTCTCGCGTCCCAACGAGCGCTACGACGGAGTGGTGGATAGCGTGGGGTATGGGGTGCAGCCGGATTCAACCTTGGTCGGCACGTTCTCGCAAACCGGACTGCCCGATGTGCAGCGCTCGCTGAACTGGGTGCATCTGGCCACGCGGTTTCCGGTGCGCGTGCGCATTCTGGCGCCGGAGACGGAGCCGTTTCGCCTGAGCGAGTCGGCGGTGGTGATCATGCGTCCCAATCGGCCCGGGGAGAAGTAGCGATGGCATCCCAAGACGCGACAGTGACCGGCTTCGCGCGGTCCAAGGCCCTCGACGACGCGGGAGCATGGTTCTGGCGATTCCTGAAGAACGAACTGGCGCTCTATCCTGGTCGCGCCTGGGTCGTCGGCCGCATGACCATCGCCGCCATCATCATCATGATCCTGGTGATGACCTTTCGTATTCCCTACGGATTTCAGGGCGCCATCTACACCTTCTTCCTCAGCCGCGAAACTCCCCGGGCAACGCTGATCGGTAGCATTCGCTTAGCCATTGTGGTTGCGATCGCGTCGATGTACACCATCCTGACCGTCGCGATGTTCGTGGCCGACCCGCTCACGCACTTCCTGTGGATTGCCGCGACACTATTCCTGGTTTTTTATGTGATTCACATCATGCCCGATTACGCGTTGGCGCTGGGCTTCGGCTTCACCCTGGCGGTCGCGATTCCCATCTGGGACCAGGCCTATCTCAGCCTCAATGACCGCGTCGAGAACACGCTCTGGTTGGGCTTTACCGTGATCATAGGTTCCGCGGTGACCGTTGTCGTCGAGTATGTCTTCCGTCGCGTGCATCCTATCACCGATCTCACACAGGGTATCGAAAGCAGGTTGGCCGTAGTGGAAGAACTCCTGCGGCAACTTGCAGCGGAACAGCCCATTAGCAGCAAGGTGGAAAAAGAGCTCTCTCTGTATGCGGCTCTTGGGGGCTCCAGAACACGACGACAATTGCTGCGCTCCGGGTACCCGCAGGAATTCGTCGCGCGCATGAACGTAGCGGTTTCCCTAGTGAGCCGTTTGATCGATCTTGCAGCTACCATGCGCGCTGTTCGCTCTCCACAGCCCATCAGTATCGAGCCGTCCGATCGCGAACGATGCTTGCGGCTGGCGAACCAGATCGCGGAGCTGTGGCAGAGTCTGGCGCAGGAGAAACTGCCCCCCGCCATCGATATACCCAGCCAGAGCCAAGGCTCAGGTTTGCCTCTTCTCCCGGAGATGGAGACCGTAGTATCACTGATGCCACATGCTTTTTCCGGCTCGGGAAACTTGGACAATCTGTTTCGTCCGCCGCCCCTGGCAACGGAGGCCGGGCCACCCTTGATCGTGCGTGACGCCTTTTCCAATCTCGACCATCTGAAGTTCGCCATTCGGGGCGGGCTGGCTGCGTTGCTGGCCTATGTCGTTTATCAGTCGGTAAATTGGACCGGGATCAGCACCGCGATGATTACGTGCGTGGCCACAGCCTTGTCGACCATTGGGTCATCGCGGCAAAAACAGTTTCTTCGACTCGGAGGCGTGATCGTCGGCGGATTTATTTTCGGATTTGGGGCGCAGATCTTCGTGCTGCCGTATGTGAACTCGATCGTGGGATTCACGCTTGTATTTGCCATCGTCACTGCGATCTCGGCCTGGATCGCCACGGCAACGCCGCGACTCTCGTATCTTGGCGTCCAGCTCGCGCTTGCCTGGTACCTCATCAACCTGCAGGAGTTCACCATCCAGAGCTCACTGGCGATCGCCCGCGATCGCGTTGTCGGCGTACTCTTGGGTCTGATGTGCATGTGGCTGGTCTTCGATCACTTGTGGGTCAAGGACGCGCTGCAGGAGATGCAAAGCGCGTTTTCCCGTACTCTGCGGATGTTTGCCGAACTGGTCGAGCAGACGCTAAACCCGGACCGCGAAGAAGCCGCCGCCCGCGCGGTCCAGTTGCGCGATCAGATCAGTGACGGACTCAACGCCGTGAAGGCGCAATCCGATGCGATCCCCTTCGAGTTCGGGCCTTCACGCCCACGCAAGCTCGCCATCCGCGACGATTTCCGGCGCTGGCAGCCGGCTCTCGGCTCACTGGTGCAGGTGCAGGTCACGGGCCTGCAATACCTGTATGAGCAGCGCTTTTCGGAACTCCCGCAGCCGATCGCAAACGCGCTGGCAGCATTCGAAGAAGACATGGCGACAGTCGCTAGAGCCATGGCCGACACAGTTGCCGGACAGATTTCCGGCGCGGTCCCCGACGTCCAGCAGTCAGCACTGCGATTGCACGAGGAGATTAGGAATCACTACCGGGGGACTGCCATCGCGCCCGCGCTCATCGACATGATGACGCTGACCCACAATCTTGCGTCTATCATTGCTCCGCTGTACAGCGACATCCACGCGACTTTCGCCAATCCCGACCTGGCCGTTGTGCATAATCCGCAGCTCAAACCACGAGAAGCTTGATGTATAAGAAAACAAAAATCTCTCCTTCGCGAGGGAAGAAGTGCAGTCTTTATGCGGGTCGGAGCGATCCCGTAGGGTCCAAAAACTCAGCCCGACTCCTGCCCAGAACGGGACCGCGTTGGAGCTTTTGGGGCCAACAGAGAGAAGTATGCGAAACGCTGCTTGTCGATCACGAGAAAAGGTCACAGAGGCGACCTCTGAAGATTGATCACCATGGCTTGGTGGGCCCTATGTTTTTGGGGCGCTCACGCGGCTCGGTGGTAGTAGTTCAGCATGCCGCCCAGTCGCTGGCGTCGCTGGATCGTTCCGTTAGAGTTTGCCGGAATAGCCTCGGGAGTAATGAGCCGGTTGCTCAGCCCTTGATGATTTCGCTCCAGATGGTAATGGGCCACGAACTCTCGGATCGCTTTCCGCAGTGAGCCCTCGCCAAAGAGTATCAATCGGTCCAGGCACGACTCCTTGATCGTGCGTACAAAGCGTTCCGCATAGGCGTTCAGGTTTGGAGAACGCGGCGGCAGTTTCACCGACTGAATCCCGATGTCGGCGAGCATCTCCAGGAACTCCGCCGTGAACAGCGGATCGCGATCATGGATCAAATACCGCTTCCCCACAAACAGACCATCGACGGGATCGCTTTGGTTCCGGCCGATTTGGCTCATCCACAGTCCGTTGGCTTGAGCTCCAATGCCAGCGATCTTCACACGTCGGCTGGACAAGTCGATGAAGAACAGCACCACGAAGCGCCGCAGTCCGCGACGAGTCCATACTTCCACGGTGAAGAAGTCAGCCGCGACCAGCAGGTCCCAGTGGCGGCTCAAGAACTCCTTCCAGCTGGTCTGACGGTTCCGTTGCGGGGACGGCTCGATGCCGTGTTTCTTCAGAATATTGGCGACCGTGCCGCGGGCAACCATGTGTCCCAGATTGGACAACGCGCCTTGAATCCGCCGGTAACCCCAGTCCCGATTCTCTGTCGCCATGCGCACAATGAGAGCCGCTAAATCGGCCGCCTTTGTTGGCCGTCCTGAGCCTCGCTTTGCGCTCCCATCGTACTTCTCCGCGATGAGCTTACGATGCCATCGCAGCAGAGTATCGGGTGTCACGATGATGGCAACTTCGGCAAGTACTCTTCGTCCCAACAGCTTGGCCCTTACCGCGAGGCGACGCCGCTGTTCGTCATCGAAGCGCAGTCGCCGTGTACCGAGTTGTGCGTGCAGAATCCGATTCTCCTCGCGTAGATAATCGATGATGTGCTGTTGCTGGTGATTCATCCAGCCGGCGACGGCGAACAGCAATAACCGAAATGGATCTAGTGTTCTTGGCATCAGCGCAGCTTAGCATCTTGATCTCCCAGCCCAGATCCTATGTTTTCAAGCAGATCCAGTTTTTGGACACTACGACGTCCTCCTCCTGCTGTTGTTGTCAATTACGGCTTGATTGATAAAAAGGTGCCGGCCAATTCGTTGAGCCCTTGGCCGTTGCCCACGGTGACGAACAGCTCGTTGGTCGCTCCACTCGATGAGTTCCCGCCACCGAAAGCGACTCCCCAGAGGTTGTTGAGGACAACCTGCTTGCCTTTCTGATCCTTGATCGTGCCCACAAACTTGCCGGTTTTAGGGTCGAACGCGTTGATAGTTCCGAACTCCGAGTTGTTTGAAATCAGCAGAGTATTGCTGAGCGGCCCAAAGTTGCTGGGCGCCAAAGCGATCCCCCAGGCTTGGTTCAGTGGTAGTCCCTGGATCAGTGTCTTCACCTTGACACCATTCTCCGTAAAGACGTCGACATAACCGCCGGAGCCGTAGTTCGGTTTAGCGTAGGTGACGTAAACCATGCCATTGATGTCCTGAATGCCAAACGCTGAGAAGTTGGGTGGGATCGACGAATCGCCGAACGACTTCACCAGCGTAAAAGTGCCGTCGTACATATCGATTACATTGTTGGCATTGTCGAGTGCGTAAAGAAAATTCCCCGAGGAATAACTGGTGATGGCCAAACCCTGGTACAGCGCGCCGTTGGCCGAGTTGTCGACCACGATGATCGCTTGGTTGGCGTTCACGCCCGGCACATATGCGCTGATGGTGCCATCCAGCGTGTCAAAAAGGAAAGTCGATGGCATGCCCTGAATCTGGAAATCCTTCGATGATCCGTTGGAAACGATTCCCGTCGGTGTGCCCGGACCGTTTCCACCATTCTGCGAGCCATGTTCGCTTCCGGCAGTGGGAATCAAGATCCGGAGAGGTATTTGTCCTCCCGTTGCATTGTAGACGGTCACCCATCCCGTGTCGTTATCGGGAATGCACCAAGGCCCTGTGGCGCTATGGGCCAGTCCCCAGGGGTTGGCCAGCAGCGGATCGACGTGCACGTTTTGGGTATGGTTGCCATGATTGACTAGACCGAGTTGATTTGAATCTAAAATTGTGAGCCGATATTGCGCTTGGGCCGGGGCCGAAAGCATGAGCAGAACAAGGCCGAGGCAAGCGGCGAGCGCGATCCTGCAAGCCTGCATAACGGTATCTCCTTCGCGAAGTCAGGAGCAGAGGAAGCGTGAAGCCATCGGCGGAAATGTCTGGTGCAGAACCTTCTCTGACCTGCTGGCAGATGATTGTACACCGATCCTGTTCTTAGGCAAGATACGGCATTCAAAGCAAAGAGCGGCTACCGGAATACGTAAGGCCATCTGATAATCGACGGCAAGAGTGCAAAGTTTTTCTTTTTGCAAAATTTTGCTTGACATCGTTTCGGAATGGGCTAAGCTTCCGGGTTGTCAGTGCGACGCGACTACTCTACCCCAGTAGAAGGTGTACTGTCTCGGGGTTGTTGTTCACAATTGTGAACAAAACCTCCAGGAGGATTCCTGTGAAACTGAAAAGCTTGGCGGTAATCACTCTTCTTGTCCTTGGCTGCAGTTCTGCCTTTGCGCAGGGTAGCTACTCTTTCGGATTCCTTAACTACACCGGCGGAGTACAATATTGCAACTACGAAATCGTGCAGACCGGCGGAGCCAACAACTTCTATATGAGCGGCATGGACGTTCTGGACGCTTGCGCTGCGTCCGCGAGTCCGTTTGCGACTCTCGAAGGCACCGCGATCAAGGTTACCTCTCTGGACTTGGGGAGCACTGGATTGCAGCCGGGCATCACCGGCCCCGGCCGTTTCATTTATGCTGACGCGATCATGGACGCCTACGCTGGCGCTTACACCGGCGAGCAGTGGATAACGATCACGGCTACGTCCGTAAACTCCAAGAACAAGCCTGGCAAATGGAATTGGGACTCATTCCTTGGCTTCAGCGGATACGAATTCCTTGGGAACTTTGGCTTCCTGACGGACAAGCTTCCGCACGTAAGCTCGAAGGCCGCGAAGGCCGCAGGGCCCACGTTCAAGGCGAGCGCCGCTGCCCTGAAAAAGGACAAAGCTAGTCGCAGGACGACCCTGCAGTAACAATCCGATCCTGATGTCTTTCGTGGGCCACGCTGGTTCCGCGCGTGGCCTTTTTCTTATATGCGGAGAGTCGATTTTAATCGGGGGAAAGAAATGGTTCGAAGGACGACGATGCTGCTGTTCGCCGGCTGCCTGATGGCGGCGGGGCTGTGGACAGAAGCATCACAAGGGCAGGATTCAGTGGGGCAAACTACCACAAAAGAGCCGGCGGCGACGCAGGAGGCAGCACCAGGGCAGGCGACACCGAAGGAGTCAACGCCGGGACAGGCAGGCGAGGCTGCTGCTGCGAAAGCGGGATTTCCGTTAGACGAGTTCACAGAATTTTCGGCGGTGATGGTGGGCAGTATGCAACCTCACGATGACCGGGAGGGTTATGTTTACAGATCCGGAAACCTGCTGAGGTCGGAAGGCCCCATGGAAAAAGGCTATTACATCACGGATTTGACACATGAGATGACCTACGTTCAGACGAAAATGGGATGCGTGAAGGTCGCGCACGCGTATTTTCGCTCCTGGCCCTTCATCGCTTCGAGACCCGGCCACACCAGCGAGCGCGTGGCGGTCGGGAAGGAGGCAGTGGACGGACGCGTGTGTCACGTGGAGGACGTTACCGTGAGTGGAAAAGACCTTTCGGTAGTCACGAAGCTGAGATTCTGGGAGCCGGAAGAATGGAAGGGCTTCCCCATTAAGGTCGAAGATCTGAATAGTAAAGGGAGCAGGGTGGTTCGATTTAAGGAAGTAGTCCTGGGCCCGCAGGATCCAACGCTTTTCATTTATCCGGAAGACTGTGGGCGCCTTCCCGAAGGCCCGACGAAGAAGCCGGCTAAGACTCCGAAAGTCAAGCCGCCCGCGGCGACGCCGCCGGCAAGCAGTCCGCCACAATGATCCAGCGGTTCCGGGATGGTCGCGAGCTTGGGTCTCGATTTTGGGTCTGAGGAGTAATGTGTTCGGTGCGCGCGTGATTCGACGGTGGTTGTGGTTGGTGTGTTGGTGCGCGAGTACGGCGGCGGCTGGAACGCCCGCACCCAACATTTTGTTGATCACACTCGATACGACGCGCGCGGACCGGATGGGGTTTCTGGGATCGAAGCGCGGGCTGACGCCGAACCTGGACGAACTGGCATGGCAAGCGGCGGTGTTTACGCACGCCTATGCGCAGGCTCCGCTGACTTCTCCTTCGCACGCGACCATTCTTACGGGAACTTATCCGCAGTTCCATCAGGTGTACGACTTTCCCGATGTGCTGGCGGAGGATCTCCCTTATGCCCCGGCCATTCTACGATCTCGTGGATATCACACGGCGGCATTTATTGGCTCCATAGCTCTTGACCCTAATGGGGGCGCTCCCGGTTTTGACCGTGGGTTTGACACCTACGACGCGGGTTTCAGCACGGCAGCGTTCGATAAAGAAGAAGATCGCTACCGCACGGTTGAGCGCCGCGGCGGTGAGGTGGTGGAGCATGCTCTGACGTGGTTGAACTCCCATCCACAAGGTCCGTTCTTCATGTGGGTTCATCTTTATGACCCGCACGAGCCTTATGATCCGCCCGAACCCTACAAAAGTCGGTATGCGGCGGAGCCGTACGACGGAGAGATTGCGTACATGGATTCGGCGGTGGGGAAATTACTGCGCGAGTTGAAAACGCGCGGGCTCTACGATGGAACAATGATCGCGGTGATGGCCGACCACGGGGAATCACTGGGAGCTCACGGGGAAAATAACCACGGGTTCTTTCTTTACGATGAGACGATCAGGGTGCCGCTGGTGATCAAGCTGCCGCAGGCAGGTGCAGCGGAGAAACGGATTGAGAATCGGGTAGAGCTGGTGGACGTGATGCCGACGCTGTTGCAGATTGCGGGAGCGGCGGTGCCGGCGGAAGTGCAGGGCAAATCACTGGTCGGACTGATGAAGGCGGGAAAGGCAGAAGCTACAGATTCCTTGCGCGACCGTCCAGCTTATGCGGAGTCGGATTATCCTCACATCGCTTTCGGGTGGAGTGCACTGCAATCGCTGCGGACCGGAAAATATTTGTACATACAGGCACCGCGGCGGGAACTCTATGACCAGACGGTGGACCCCGAAGCGGAGCACAATCTGGCAGCGACATCGGCGGCGGTGGCCGATACGCTGGGCGGCCAGGTGCGGGCAATCCGGGAAAAGACAAGCAGCAAGCGGGCAGCACCCGAGCTATCGGATGAAAAGGTTGCGGCCCTGGATCCAGCGGCGCAGGCGAAGCTCGCATCGCTTGGATACGTTACGTCGGGCAGCCATGTTTTCAAATCGTCGGACCAGGAGCCCGATCCGAAGGACAAGATTGGGACGATCAGAGCAATTCGACGCGTCAACGATCTGATGGCGGATGAGCACTACTCGGAGGCGATTCCAGTTCTGCAGAAATTGATTGCCGAAAACCCGGAGATGCCTATGCCGTATTCCAAGCTGGGCGATTGCTACTTGAAGGCGCACGAATTCGAGAAAGCAGAGCCAGTGTTTCGCAAGGCGGTGGTGTTGGACCCGAAGTTCACCGACGCCGAGATGGGGTTGGCCAAAACTTTGATGCGGCTAGGAGATATTGAGGAAGCAACGACTGTGCTCGAGAAGGTCACAGCCAGGGTGCCGAATCTGGCGGAGGCACACCTTCTGCTACAGATTGCGTATGCCCGGAGCAACCGCGTGCCAGAGACGATCAGCGAATGTGAAAAAGTATTGAAGTTCTTTCCACGTAGCTACGGAACCTATCTGACTCTCGGGCAATTTCTGGCGAAGTCCGGGGACTTGGAGGGGGCGGTGCCGAAGCTTCAAGAGGCGGCTGCGCTGCGGCCCGAGATACCAGCGCCGCATTTGTATCTGGCCGATGTTTACACTAAGTTGGGGAAGCAGGCCGATGCGGAGCGCGAGCGGGCTGAGGCCGAGCGTCTGGCCGCGAATCCGATCCATCCGGCGAACGGCGCACCCGACCCGGGAAATGCCGCACCGCAGGAGTGAGCCGGTCGGAATATTGTCGTTGCCTTCGTTCCGAGCGATCTTGAGCCGCAGTAGTTCCGGTCATGTTCCCCCGGGAATGGAGTCTGATTCGATGTTTGTGATTCGTTGGCTGTTGTGTGTTGTGAGTCTGGCCGCGTTCGCGCTGCCGCTCCAGAACCCGCCGGTTCAGAGTAACGGGAATCAGACCACTGGGAACAGCGCTTCCGCGACCCCTGCAGCGGGGAAGACGGCCGGCCATTCCACTGTGCGAGAAACGCGCGGGCCGGAGAAGGCGTTTCCCAATATTGTGCTGATCACGCTCGACACGACGCGCGCGGACCGGATGGGGTTTCTGGGATCGAAGCGCGGGCTTACTCCGAACCTGGATGGGTTGGCGCCGCAGTCGGCGGTGTTCACACGGGCCTACGCGCAGGTTCCGCTAACCTCGCCTTCCCATGCGACGATTCTCACGGGAACCTATCCGCAGTACCATCACGTGCTCGATTTTCCGGATGTGCTGGGTGAGGACCTACCCTATGCCCCGGCGATTTTACAATCGCATGGATATCACACCGCAGCATTTATCGCCTCCCTGGCTCTAGACCCGCACGGTGGCGCTCCCGGTTTTGACCGCGGATTTGACGTCTACAACGCCGGATTCAGTTCAGCGAAGTTCTTGGCTGAGAGGGACCGGTACAACTCCATCGAGCGCCGGGGGGATGAAGTGGTGTCCCGGGCGACAACCTGGTTGAACCAGAATCCCAGAGGTCCCTTCTTCATGTGGGTACATCTTTATGACCCACACGAGCCTTATGATCCGCCCGAACCCTACAAGAGCCGGTACGCCTCGGAGCCGTATGACGGAGAGATTGCGTACGAGGATGCGGCGGTAGGGAAATTACTGCGGGAGTTGAAAATGCGCGGGCTCTACGATGGAGCGATGATCGCGATAATGGCCGATCACGGCGAGTCGCTGGGAGCTCACGGAGAGGATACGCACGGATTCTTTCTTTACGATGAGACCATCAACGTGCCGCTGGTGATTAAGCTGCCGCACGCGCGCGCAGCGGAGAAGCCGATCGGGGGGCAGACAATCAAGGGTCAATCAATCAAGAATGGGCAGACCGAGGATCGACAGATCTACGGTCGGCGAATCGACGATCGTGTGGGCCTGGTGGACGTGATGCCGACGATGTTGCAGACGGCAGGAATCGCCGTACCGGCCGAGGTGCAAGGGGAATCGCTGCTGGGATTGATGACAACGACGACGAAAGGGAAAGCCGAGCAATCCGCGGCGGCTGCGAATTCCTGGCGCAACCGGGCGGCCTATGCGGAGTCGGATTATCCTCACATCGCTTTCGGATGGAGTGCGCTGCAGTCGCTGCGGACAGGAAAATACTTGTATGTGCAGGCGCCGAAGCGGGAACTGTATGACCAGACGGTGGACCCAAAAGCGGAGCACAATCTAGCATCGACCTCGGTCGCGGTGGCCGACACACTGGCGGGCCAGGTGCACGAATTCCTGGACAAGACAACCAGCAAACGGGAAGCGCCCAAGCTCTCCGACGAAAAGGTTGCGGCCCTCGATCCAGCACTACAGCAGAAGCTGGCGTCCCTCGGATACGTAACAGGGGGCAGCCACATTGCCAAGCCTTCTGACGAGGGTGCCGACCCCAAGGACAAGATTGCGACGGCCAATACGATCCGAGACACCAATGCTCTTCTTGATAATGAGCACTACGAGGAGGCTGTTCCGATCCTGCAGAAGCTGATTGCCCAAGAATCAGACATGCCGATGCTCTATTTCAAGCTCGGCGGGGCCTATATGCACCTGCAGCAATACGACAAAGCGTCCCCGATGCTGAGCAAGGCGGTGGAGCTGGACCCGAAGTTCACCATGGCCGAATTGGACCTGGGCAAAACCTTGGTGCGACTAGGAGATGTGCAGGGGGCAGTGACTGTGCTCGAGAGGTTGACCGCCAGGGTTCCGAATCTTATCGATGCACACCTCTTGCTAGAGATCGTTTACGCGCGAGCCAACCGGCCAGAGACGATCAGCGAATGTGAAAAGGTGCTGAAGATCATCCCTGAACAATACGGAACGTATCTGATTCTGGGGCGATATCTGGCGAAGTCGGGCGACCCTGAGGCGGCATTGCCGAAACTGGAGAAGGCGGCTGCGTTGCGACCCCAAAGAGCCGAGCCACATATTGCTCTGGCCGAGGTTTACGATCAGTTGGGACGCAAAGAAGATGCGGCGCAGGAGCGGAGCAAAGCCGATCGCCTGAAGCAATCTGCCCAAGAGTCAACCAGAGAAGAGTGAGTCAGGGAGTTTCCTCCGGAGAGGACTCACCGGGCTGCAAATGCTAACGGGCATGAGGTCCGAGTACCGGATTTTGCCATATTGTCGAATGATAGACTTTTTCCCATGTCGCTAATTCGTGAGTGGCTGTGCGTTTTCGGGCTGATCGGAAGCGCGCTTGCTGCAGCGGTTGGGCCGCCCGGCACAGTTCCGACGAATAGCGCACCGGTGCACAATGCTCCGCCCAAGGCTGCTCCGGCGAACATTGCTTTGCCAAACATTGTGCTGATCACGCTCGACACGACGCGCGCGGACCGGATGGGGTTTCTGGGATCGAAGCGCGGGCTGACGCCGAACCTGGACGCTTTGGCCCGGCAATCGGCGGTTTTCACGCACGCCTATTCGCAGGCTCCGCTAACGCCAACCTCCCACGCGACGATTCTCACCGGTACGTATCCACAGTTCCACCAGGTAAACGATTTTCGCGTGCCGCTGGCGAAGGATCTGCCCTACGCTCCCGACATTTTGCACGCTCACGGATATCACACTGCGGCTTTTGTCGGCTCGACGATTCTAGACCCAGCTACAAACTACGCGCCGGGCTTCGACCGTGGGTTTGACACCTATAACGCTGGCTTCCACCCTGAAGAACTCCGGCAGAAGGGCCGCTTCCAGACGATCGAGCGTCGTGGGGACGAAGTCGTTGCACGTGTCCTGGCTTGGTTGACACAACACCCGACAGGACCGTTCTTTATCTGGGTGCATTTGTATGATGCCCACGACCCGTACGATCCGCCGGAACCCTACAAGAGCCGGTACGCCTCGGAGCCGTATGACGGAGAGATTGCGTACGAGGATGCGGCGGTGGGGAAATTGCTGCGGAAGTTGAAAGCGGACGCGCTATACGACGGCGCAGTGATTGCCGTAATGGCGGATCACGGTGAATCGCTGGGGGCTCACGGTGAAGATACACATGGGATTTTTCTGTATGACGAGACGATTCGGGTGCCGCTGGTGATCAAGTTGCCGCACGGAAGTACGAAGAAGAGCCGGACCGAGAAACAGCCCGAGGTTCGGGTCGACAGTCGGGTCGAACTGGTGGATGTGATGCCGACACTCTTGCGGACAGCGGGAGTGGCCGTGCCGGCCGAAGTCCAAGGAGAGTCGCTGCTGGGACTGATGACGGCGACGACTGAGTTGACTACCCCCGCGACGATGATGAAGGCGGGAGGCGACGCGGCCGTGGCCGCGTGGCACGATCGGCCGGCCTATGCGGAGACGGATTATCCTCACACCGCATTTGGATGGAGTGCACTGCAATCGCTGCGAACGGGAAAGTATTTGTATGTACAGGCGCCGCGGCGGGAATTGTATGACGAGGTTGCGGACGCGAAAGCGGAACACAATCTCGCGGCGGAGTCGACCGCAGCGGCGGATACGCTGGCGAGCCGGCTCGACGGCATCCGGCAGAAGACGAGCAGCCACCGGGAAGCACCGAAGGCGGCGGTGGACCCGATGGCGCACGAGAAACTGGCCGCGCTTGGATACGTTTCAGGGCGCAGCAACGTTTCGAAGGCAGATGCCGGTGACCAAGGAGCCGATCCCAAGGACGAGATCCAGATCAGCAACTTGACGCACCAGGCCAATGCCTTACGCCAGAGCGGGCGCCCCGACGAAGCTGTCGCTCTGCTGCAACAACTGGTGGCCGAGAAACCCGGCGTGTCCAATACTTATGCGGAGCTGGGCGAGTGCTTTCTGGATATGATGGAGTACGACAAGGCTGTGCCTGTGCTGCGCAAGGCGATGGAGTTGGATCCGAATTCGGCCTCGAGGCATTTCCAATTGGCGAGAGGTTTGATGGGAGTTGGGGATTTCGCGGGTGCGGTGCCGGAACTGGAGTTCGCCGTAGCCAAGGTGCCGGGCTTTGCCGAGGCGCATCTTTTTCTGGAGTCGGCTTACGCGCATACCAGCCGCGTGCTGGAAACAATCAAAGAGTGCCAGACGGTGCTGGAATTCATGCCGGATCACTTCGGAAGCTACCTGATCCTGGGGCGATTTCTGGAGCTGTCGGGAGATTTTGAGGGAGCTATCCCAAAGTTGAAGAAGGCCGCTGCACTCGAACCCAAGGCGCCCGAGCCGCACATGTTTCTAGCCGATGCCTATGCTCAGCTGGGACGTGAAGCGGACGCAGCGCGGGAGCGGGCCGCAGCCAAACGCCTTGGAGCAAGCAGCCCTGCTCGGCGGTTTTGAGTGTAATGGCTGGTTTCGACAGTTATTGATGGCGGATCTTTACGCGGGTTGCGGCTGATTGGGATGGAGGCTTTCGCGACGAATGATCTTAGCCTTTGCTTCTTTGCCGTCAGGCAATCTAACGAATAGGTCGTTACCCTCGACTCTTGCAGGAATGCGCTGGTTTCTGCTCAGGCTTGGAAATCGATCGTTGTGTTTTAAGGGAGGATCGAACACGCCTGTGTACAGCGTACCGTTGAGTATCAGTGCAACTCCGCGAATCGCGGCGTAGTTCCCGCCAACGATGCTGCTGATGCCGTCCGGAAGCGGGGGATCAAGGTTGAGAACAATCGCACAACTGAAACCGGTAGGCACCGCCTCCCTCTCACATGAAACTTTGCTAGGGCCACCGCGGTAGTGTTCGATCGCGCAAAACGGTTCGAGTTGCCAGGCCAAAAGGAGCGCTAGTGCGATGAGTTTCAGGGATGCCAGCCCGTGCGACCTTCCGCGCACTCTCTAGCTCGGCACCCTCCAGCAGCTTTACTCGGCTCGCACGTTCAATCAACGATCCCAACTCGCGACTCTCGCCGGGACTAAGAGACTGTCACGAAATAACTATACCACATCTAGGGGCATTACGTGTATGCTGTCCCTGGAATGGTGGACGATATTACGATCCGGCGACGCTTCAAATTAATCGAGAGACATCTCGATGAACGGATGCGGCGGCTCGTGGCCGCGGCTGAAGCCGAGGCAGTGGGTTTCGGAGGCCGAATGGTCAAACAATTCGGACGATTGCGAGGGAGGCGGATGTGCGCCAAGAACGCGCTTTCCCAGCGAATGGGTGCCGCTGTAAGCAGAAGGCTGCAGAAACTTGCGTTTCAAAGATTACCCATTACGGAATGTGTAATGTTTTGAGCGCAACCGCGAGATTCCGTCCCTCTGATTACAGTGCTTCCCATTCGGTGCTTGATATTCGCAGGTCCGACTAGGTCCTATGCCGCCTGGCGATCGTAGTACTTTAGCAGCCCACCCAAACGCTCCCGACAGCGGATTGTCCCCTCTGCCTTACACGCGCCAGCGCTCGGCCGCGGAAATAGAAGCAGGTTCTGTCTTCCTTGATGGTTGCGCTCCTCATGATAATGAGCGCCGTATTGCTGCAAGGCTCGTCGTAGAGAACGCTCCCCAAAGAGAATGAACCGTGACAGGCATTCTTCTTTAACGGATCGCACCCAACGCTCGGCGTAAGCGTTCAAGTTTGGACTCCTGGCCGGCAACACAATCGTCTTGCGCCCATCGGTTTCGATCAGCTGCCGGAACGAGGTGCAGAATTTCGCATCGCGATCCTGCAACCGATACTTGTGTTTGGCCAGAAATCCCCACTCCTGCAAGCTGACCGCCCGGGCCTGCTGTTCCATCCACTCCTGGTCCGGATGCCGCGTGATTCCCGATACACAGATCCTGCGGCTCTCCAAGTGGATGAAGAACAGCACGTAGTAGGGGACCGGGCCCTTCCCGGTCAGGACTTCCGCCGTGAACAAGTCCGTCGCCGCCATAACATCCAGGTGGGTGCGAATGAAATCTTTCCAACGGACGGTGTTCTTCCGCTGGGGTGCGGGAGCAGTGCCATGGCGCCGCAGAATGTTGCCCACGGTTTGGTCTGACATTTGGTGACCCAGATTCGCCAAGGCTCCCACGATGCGGTCGTAGCCCCAACTCGGGTTCTCCTTTGCCATGCACACGACCAGACTCTCGATGTCCGCACCCACGCGTGGGGCCCCGGGACAGCGTCGAGACTTGGAGCCGTCGAACTTGTTGGCGATGAGCCTGCGATACCACGCCAGAATGGTTTCGGGCTGCGCCACCATCGCCACTTCCCGCAGAGCCTTTCGCCCGAGTCGGTGGGCAATCTCGGCCAGGGTGGCCTTTTCACCGTCGGAAAGCAGCAAACGGCCCTTGATTTGCGCTTTGAAAATGCGGTTCTCGGCGGCCAAATACTCGTTCCGCAGCAGGAGCTCTTGATCGACCGTTCCTGTGATGTAGGCGAGCATGCGTGCCCAAACCATCTTGTGGCTTCTCCTCCGATCGCCAAAGACCGATCTTCTCGTGTCGCGGGCGAACCAAGAGACTACCATGCCGGATGAACTGGCAGCCGAGAAGGGAGCTGGAAGCGACGCCGTCTCAACACTTTCCAATTATTTGGCCATACGGGGTCGGCGAGGTTGGCCTAGTCGAGAAGTACATAACGCTGACACTTTCTGGTAACCCTACGTTTGGTGAATTGTGCGCGACCTACATCAAAGACGGTCTGCCCTTTCGCAAGAAGGACGGTCGTAGGAAGAACACAGGCACCATCGAAACTTATCAGTACCACATCGAAAACATCATTCTTCCTCGCTGGAGGAACGACATCGCGGGGGAAATGAAGCCGTTGGCAATCCGCAACTGGCTTTATGACCTTCATGACGGTGACGACTACCACTGGGAGACATGCTCGAAGACGGCTGGAATTATGTCGTTGATTTTTGACTTCGTTGACCACAACGAGATTTATTCCATCCGTAACCCAATGGACAAGGTAACGATCCCCGCCAGCGAGGAGGAACATCCAGAAATTCGACTACTCTCGCCTGATGAGGTCTTTTCCTTAATCGAGCGACTTCCCAGCCCGATCAACATTGCCGTGTTGCTGGTCGCGGCCACGGGGGTGCGCATTTCAGAGTGCCTTGGGCTCCGCTGGCGTCATGTCCTCTGGGACGAAAACAGAATTTCCATCGAGCAGGTTTTTCGACGTGGGGAGATTTTGAACCGTACCAAGACCAAAGCCAGCAAAGCTCCCGTCCCAATGTGTGAGGCCCTGGCGAAAACTCTCAACGAATTGCGCCAGCAAGCCGAATACAGCAGGGATGAGGACTTCGTGTTTGCCTCGCCGACTCTCGAGGGCAAAAGGCCGTTGTGGGGTCAAACCATAAACGCGCGTTTCGTCAAGCCTGCTGCAGTCGCGCTGGGGCTGGTGAGTGAAAGCGAACGTTTTGGTTGGCACCGTTTCCGCCACAGTCTGAGCACCTGGGCGAACGAGACGACCAAGGACATCACGGTCAGTCAGACGATGCTGCGCCATGCCAAACCAGATACCACGGCGATCTACACGCACGGGAACTTTGGGAAGGCGTTGGACGCTCAGCGCGTATACATGGAGCAACTGTTGCGGATGAAGCCCGCCTCGGAGTCAACCCAATGAAACGGTCTAATCATCGGGTTGGCCATCGGGCTGGAAATTTGGCGAGCAGAACAACCACCCACTTCCAAATGGTTGAATCATCGGAAGATAAGGATGGTGGGCGCTATAGGATTCGAACCTATGACTTCCACCGTGTGAAAGTTGCAAGGCATTTTGTAATCAGATAGTTACGGGGAATGCTCGGGAGCGCTCAGGAATGCTCAGGAGCATATTTTTCAAAAACTTACGAAAACGGGCTAGAAAGCTGGACCCATAAATGGACCCACGTCAAACCGGGTTGGCACCCAGTTTTGTTTTGACTCACTTTGCATTTTAGCGGTGGCAGTCTTGCCAACTATTGCGGGCTGGCGCCTTCTGCCCGTTGGACCCAGTTCAATTGCCCACGTCAGTACAATGAAAGATGAGGTGTGGTTCGTAATCTCGTACTTCTGTTCTTTCCCGCGTCACGTCGCGCTCAGAACTCTTGCCTGCTTCGCTCGCGGGCCGATGCCCATCGCGCGGTTTGCTCTGAGCGCGAAGCGCACTTAATTGTGAGAATAGGCTCCACAAAAGAGGACCCGTACGTCTGCGAGCGGAACTCACACGTACTCGGTCCCCTCCCAAGTTCGACCGTGAGAATTTCTGGTATGTATAGAACTCAAGCTGTCCGGTTGGGATTTTCGGTTCTTTCAGGCCGGGCCGGGACCACAACTTGAACCTTCTCGTCATCAATGGCATCATCCCCTTGCATGAAATCGCTCGTGCGACTCCGTCGTCGTGCACTTTTGATCTCATTTTTCTGCGCCACTCTTCACGCCCAAGAGATCTCCATTCAAGCTCTCATCACCCCTTCCACCGTCATCACCAAGGACGGCCGCGCCGTCAATTTCGCGCTCCACGGATTCATCGAATTCAGATCGCTATCCGAACTGTTTCCCTACATCGACTCGCAAACCCATCGCTGGCCGCGCAACTCCGCCTTCGACGACGCCAAGCGGCAACAACTCGCCCGCGAACTGCTTCGCCGCGGCATCGAGAGTCGCGTGGTTTCTATGACCGACGAGCGTCCGTTCGAAACGCTCATCACGCATACCGAAGACGAACTCCGCCGCGCACTCGCCCAAGTCACCGAACCCACTCCGGTTGGATACGCCGAGGCCTTCGTCGCCGTCCAGCAAAAATGGAAACACGCTATCAATTGCTGGAGCGCCGCTCCCTCCATTCCCGCACGTGTCCTCTCCAATTGGTACCCGATCGCCGAGGGCATACCGCTCTATGGTGCTACCTATGACTCCACCGAGCACTTTTGGCAAGCTATCAAGTATCACAGCGACACTACCGTCGCCGACCTAAACGCCCTCCTCACCACGTTTGAGCGCCAGAATTGGACGCCTTGGCTCGCCCGTCTCGATGCCAATCCTAGCCTTTACCTCCCGAACGCTTACGCAATCGAGTTCCTGCGCTCCAACCTCACGCCCGACCGCCTTCGTTGGTTTCGCGACCAACTCACCACGCACAATCTTCAATCCACCGAGCACGCTCGTGCCGCGCAGCAACGCACCGCCGCGCCCTTCCGCTTCACCGCCTTCGAAGAAAAGGTCATCTGGGGAGACCTCGCCGACGTCTTCCACCTGGTCTACACCTTCTCCCTTCCGGATGACCCGCTCCGTGCTACCCTCGACCGTTCGCACTTTGACGGAATATATTTAGGCAGTCGCAAGATGCCCTTCATCGGCCAAGACTTCCGCTCCCTCATGCTCGAAATCTGGCACGTGAAGTATCTCCAGATGCCGCGCTTCCGCGAACTCATCAGCTCCATTCCCATCGAGATCCGCCTTGAGCATTTCCTCAACGACGGCGACTCTCCCGATATTCCGATTCCAATTTATGTCGGCTACCTCAACCAGATCCGCGATCTCGCCCGACGACATTAGCCTATGTGGCGCGGTGAGCTCGCCACGAACCGCGTTGGAGACAGTGCCATGGCTTATGGCGGAGCCTAGCTCCGCAGCCAACTCGCAACGGGACGAGAACGATTGAGGCGTTTCGCCAATACTTGGGTGAACATATCACTACCGAGACGCCGAATGGTTTGCTCCTGGATAACGAAACCGCAGCGGCAACAACAAGCGCGACAACAGGAACAGCACCAGCAGGGCGATAATGATCATCATCAGCAGCAGAAGGATGAGGATGATAATGACGATCGCCAGCGCGCGGATGCCTTGAAGACCTGGCGAATGGAGTGTGGTTACAGCCAGCCATCAGACTACATATTCGCGTCAGCCGACATGGACGGCAAACAACCCTTGTGGCCAAGCAGCGCGATGGAGGATTATTTTCCGGTAGGTGATCGTTTCCTGCACAAAACTGGCTGTGCAAATCGGAGGCGAGCACCTATTACGGGCGCTCGCCGCCATGTCGTTCCTGTTAGTTGCTGGGGCCTTTGGCCGCCGCCGCCGCCTGGGCCATCTTAGCGGCCATTTCGGCTTTCAGGGCATCGAGGTTGAAACTTGCGCCACGTTGCATCGGCGGGAATTCCAGGAAGGTCTGGATTTCCTTGGCCATCATTTGCTGGACGAAGACAAAACGCCAGAATTGGTACATGTACCAATCGCCGAAAAACATCAGCGACCCATTCCTCGTCATGTCTTCTGGAAAGGCCATTTTCTCGTACGGATCAAGGCGCAGATTGATAATCGTAGGCACGTCAGGATGGTTCTTGACTCCCAGCCAGCCTTGGGGTTGGTCGATGAAACGATACTTGTAGTCGTCAATGCGCACCGCGCCAATCGTACTTTCGCCAAGGTAAAAGATTTCGTGGCGATTGGACGGGCCTTTGCCGGTGAGCATGGCGGTCTGGTCGTAGCCATCGAGATGGTTCTTGTAAGTCCGATCGCCGATTTTCACCCCTTTGAGCAATTGCTCGGTGATGTTCGGGTTTCCGGCCAAAGAGACGAACGTGGGGAGCCAGTCCAAGCCGGACATGATGCCGTTCTGAACGGAATCCGGCGCGACATGGCCGGGCCAGCGGACGATGCATGGCACGCGGAAGCCGCCTTCCATGATCGTTCCTTTCGCCTGCGCGAACGGCGTGGTGCCGCCATCAGGCCAGGTGAACGTTTCGGTGCCGTTGTCGGTGGTGAAAACGACAATGGTGTTGTCGTCCAACCCGGCGTCCTTGAGGTGTTGCATCACAAGGCCGATGTCATCGTCCAGTTGCGCCATGCCGGCTTCTTCGATGGACCAACCATTCTCCGAGTTCATCATTGCCGCGTATTTGGGCGAGAGGTGGGTGACCACGTGCATGCGCGTCGGGTTCATCCAGACAAAGAATGGCTTGCCATCGGCTTTGGCTTTGTCGATAAACTTCAGGCTGAGGTCGCGGATCGTGTCGTCCACCGTCTCCATGTTGTACTTGATGCCGGCAGTGGGGTGCGGCGGCAACGGCCCTTCATCTACGATCTTCTGTTTGCCGATCTTGCCCCAGCGCGGCATGTCGGTGGCGTCATCCGTGTCAGTGGCCCAGGAATGAACCAGGTTGCGCGGGCCAACGACATTCAAGAGATTCTGCGGATAATTGGGGTGGAACGGGTCTTCCATGGCGTCCAGGTGATACAGATAGCCGAAGAATTCGTCAAAGCCGTGGACGGTGGGCAGGAACTCATTCTTGTCACCGAGATGGTTCTTGCCGAACTGGCCGGTCTCATAGCCCTGGGCTTTCAGCGCGGTGGCGATCGTAACGGCTTCCGCCGGGATGCCGATCGGCGCGCCAGCCTGGCCGACGGTGGTCATGCCGGTGCGAATGGGCAGTTCGCCGGTGATGAAGTTCGCGCGACCCGCCGTACAACTCGCCTCGGCGTAATAGTCGGTGAACAGCGCACCCTCCTTGGCCAGCTTGTCGAGGTTCGGCGTCCTGCCGGCCATCATGTTCCGGCCATAGGCGCCGATGTTCGATATCCCGATGTCATCACCCATGATGACCAGGATGTTCGGTTTAGTAGAGGTTTGAGCATGTGCAGTCGCACCGCCGCCCGTGAAAACAGTTGAGACGGCGAACGCTCCCAGAGCCAGGTTTCGAATGCTTGTTCCAAGGTCCATACTTTCTCCCTTCAATTAACGACGATTCGCCCCCGCAGGTTAGTTATGCTTCGTCTACAGATCGTGAAACTGACCGACTGGTTTTATATCGATGAAGTGATGTGAGATGGCCGAGCTCTGAAAATTACGCAGCTCGCGACCTTCCAGCGGACGTACTCGCACGCAAACGAGTCTATAAACGCCGCCCCGCCCTTGTAACTAGTTAAACCGCTAGTTATGGTCTGAGGTTCGGGGAGCCGGTCTGCTTAACGAGCCTCTTGAGCTAAGCGGCGGCAGATGTCTTTTGCATCGTTGTCAATGTGGGACCAGAACTTCTGCAGGCCGCTGCACAGGTAATTCAATCCTGGCTCGCCGTCACCAGTGCGGATCACGCGGTTCTTGGGGCATTCGTCGTTGCAGGCGAACAGATACTTGCATTGACGACATTGGACTGCCGGAACCCGCGCTCACCCCTTTCCGCGGAGCCACCGATATTGCGTTTGCGCCGAATGGTCGGATTTTCATCTGCGACGGTTACGCCAACGCCCGCATCCTCGAGTACACGGTCGATGGCAAGAAGCTTCGCGAGTGGGGCAGTGCGGGCACGGGTCCGGGGCAGTTCCATCTGCCGCACTCGATCGTAGTCGATGAGAACAATATCCTTTATATTGCTGACCGCGGACCGTTGCTGAATTTTCCCGTTTGAATGTGGACTCGTAGTTTCGCGACTTGGCAGCCACGATTAGCTCCTCTAGCGAGTAAATTGAACCGTAAGGTTCGAGGCACTTGTAGAGAATCTCTGCCTGAACGATGTCTCTCCCACCGTCCGCAATATGCGGTCTAGCGGCACTGGTTAGCGTGTACCGTTCACTATCTTTTTTCGCCACTCAATTCTTCCCTCCGCGACCCAGTGTTTTCTGGCGTTCCTTTTGCCCCACTGATCAACCGCTCACGACCGCCGATCCATGCTCAAAACCCGCGTCAATCTTTTGCCGCCCAGCCTGAATTCCTGCCTCAATCGCGGACTCCTGCGTCGGGAATGTGTCGGGCAGAAAGAATTCAGTTTCCATGAACCCATCCGCTTCATGCTCCTCGACGGAGAATTCAGCAGAGAGTCCCCCATCCTCTAGTTCGTGCGACCGCGCCACGATGTAAGCGATAGATTACAAGGTAATGGCGGAGAGGGAGGGATTCTACCCGAGCCATTTCTAGCAAGTACAACGACTACTACCACTTGCGCAGTTTAGCCTGTGTTTATGCGGGTTGCAAGCACATTCTTATCTTCGGGTGCAATGGCGGATTGTCGCCACAGTCTCCACAGTTCTCGTGTTTTTGGTAGGAGTGGTAGGAGGTGGAGACCCGGTGAGGACCAAAACTTCTCGATGGGCATGACTTAGATTTGAACGTCAGTCAAGCGATATTCTGCCGCAGCAGCGACCAGTGGATGGCACCGGAGTAGCAATACCACGAGGCTCGCAATCAAGGTTTCTGGCCAACACCGACCGACCACACAGACGAATCGTGTGGAGAAGTCGCAATTCGTAGCTCTGTTAAAAGCGTCTGAATCGTATGATGCACGGTTGGTGGGAGAACGTGGTCCCATTGGCGGCCAAAAATTATGCAGGTTTCATAGACGTAGACCAGTGAAAAGTGGAGTGCAAGGAATCCTCGCTCTTCTTCAATATCTCGCTTAGCGGTGCGGAATGGTGAAGCGATGAAGTTTGGGCTGGTCGAAACAACCGACATGTGGACGTATTGCGATGTCATCTCATACACTCCGTCATAGTCGGCGGTTGCTTGAAAGCCCTTGCCGGTCTTCGGATCAATTTCAGAAGGATGATCGTAGTGATCCGCTGCCATCGTATACGCTGAATGCCAATGGCGTGTTTTTGGAAACTGCCGCTTCGTCTCGTCCAACATCTCTTGGGTAAGCCATGCGGGTCTTTCTACGTTAGGAAAGAGCTTCTTACGAATCTCGTCCTGATTGTAGTAGTGAGCTTTTCGAAACTGGAGGTACGATTCAGCCCGAGCCTCGGAGTCCTTGCTGCTCGAGATGTACTTGACAATGAAGAAACCCTCCAGCACGGACCGTGTCAACCCGAAAGCCTCGCCATAAAAACCACCAGACACCAGATGGCAGACGGCTAGACTCTCTCTGAGACTCTTTGAAACGACCATGGCGAGAGCCCGGTCCAAGGCGAAGTTATTTCGCGGACAGAAAAGCGTATCGTCAATTTCTGTCTGCAAGAGTCTTATCGCGGCAGATACTCGTGGCTCAAGCTCCTCTGGTGTCATATACCGACATGCTACACATCATCCGTGTCTGCTTGAAATGGTGCGCGTAGCCGCATGTAGATGCGACGAAGGTGGGGAAGATGCGGAGTGGAGCGGTTGCTGCATTCAATGACTACGCACGGCCTCACCTTGCCAAGAGGCGCGATCTTGCATAAACCGCGTACTCGAAGCCAAACACCGCCGCACACAACGCCTCTAGCGCGTCCTCTGGGGTCACCTTACTCCCGCCGACTCCACGATGTACAAGAGCGTTCCGTAGGCGACGCAGCTTGTTGAGGGAACCTCTGATCTTGTCCGGCAGTTTCGTGATCCCCATTTGCCCAGCTACGAAAGGCAGAAATACGTTGATGACATGTCCAAATGACAATTCGTCCTCGACAAACTGCTTCACCCGATCAGTTGATGCGTGCTTCTCTAGTAGATCTTTAACGATGGGTATGATGCTAATTTCAACTGCCGATTGAGCAGGAACGATCACCCGGTCGAAATGTCTTGAGATAACCGCCTCGAACGCGTTCACTAGATACGGCCAACCATCCGCAGCCTCCTGGTGAACCCAAACAACCCAGATTGACACAGGGCTTACCGGACCGTGGCCCTGTGCGGCTCGTCCTATTAGGCGGAGCGTAGTGCCAACGATCCGGCGTTCAGGTACGTTCCCATGCCATTCGAGCGGGAATACTCCACCACCTTGGGGCGTGTATCCGACCTGAAGCACCGTTGCGTCCTCAGGTATTCCGATGCTGGTCAAGTCAATCTCGTGATATTTGCCGTCCTCAATATCCTTGACAAAGCTGGTCCTACTTGCGCCCAACAGTTCGAGGCTCATCACAGCTACCGATGGCATCGCAAGCGCGTGCATCAGCACTACGTCCCACAAGTCAACTGGGACATGGCACTGGCTACAGGTCACAAAGCCCTGTTCAAAGTACGCCTTCGAAGCCTCCCGCATTGGCGGCAAGACGTAGCAGCACTGAGGACAGCTACCCGCGTGTGCGAATGTATCGGGTAGTCGATGAGACACTCCCATAACCCGTATATACCCCAACGGCGACTTTTTAGCCACGCCCCACCTTAACGGGTTCGCGGCCTCGGCCAACATAGAGCGCATCTCGACGGCAGTGTTGAGGATTATCGGTGCGATCACGATTCCGCCAACAACCCTCTTGAGGTCTCGCCAACCCTGACAGCTTTCGTTGACTTGCCAGTTTCACGGACGTAAGATTCGCGCAATGCTCGGCCAAACCATCTCGCACTACCGCATCATCGAAAAGCTCGGTGGCGGCGGCATGGGCGTGGTCTACAAGGCCGAGGACACGCGGCTGCATCGCTTCGTCGCCCTGAAGTTCCTGCCGGAGGGCGTTGCCCGTGACCCGCAAGCGCTAGCCCGCTTTCAACGCGAAGCCCAAGCGGCTTCCGCTCTGAACCACGCCAACATTTGCACGATTTACGACATTGGTGAGCAGGACGGGCAGGCTTTCATCGCCATGGAGTTTCTGGACGGAATGACGTTGAAACATCGCATTGCGGGACGTCCGCTGGAAACGGATGTTTTTCTCCCCATCTCTATCGAGATCGCCGACGCGCTAGAAGCCGCTCATGCGGCTGGAATCGTACATCGCGACCTTAAGCCAGCCAATATCTTCGTAACCAAGCGCGGTCACGCGAAGGTTCTCGACTTCGGTTTAGCAAAAGTGACCCCCGTGTTGAGCACCGCCGCGGGGGATCGCACGACGCAATCCGCTCTGACGCCGGAAGAGCATCTGACCAATCCCGGAATTCCACTGGGAACGATTGTTTATATGTCGCCAGAACAAGTCCGTGCCAAGGAGTTGGACGCACGCACCGACCTGTTTTCTTTCGGCGTAATGCTCTACGAGATGGCGACGGGAGTGTTGCCTTTTCGTGGCGAAAGCACAGGAGTAGTCTTCGAGGCCATCCTGAACCGTATCGCACCTTCTCTCCTGCGCCTCAACCCCGACCTGCCACCAGAACTGGAACGCATCATCAACCGGGCGCTGGAAAAAGATCGAAACCTCCGCTATCAGCACGCTTCCGAGATGCGAGCCGAGCTGCAAAGGCTGAAGCGGGACACGGACTCACGAAACTCGGTGTCCCCGCCTGAATCGACACCCGCTCCTCGCAAACGACGGCTCCAATGGGTAATTGTGGGAGCTGTTTGCGTTATTGCCGCAACCGTGATAGCCCTCTACCTCTGGCAGTCTCGGCATCCTCCCGTTTCCCCCGTTGATTCTGCAAGCCCGAGGGTAATCGCCGTGCTGCCGTTCCAGAATGCAGGCTCCGACAAGGACACTGATTTTCTTCGCCTTGCCTTGCCAGATGAAATTGCGAATACGTTGAGCTATGTGCCGTCGTTCTCGATCCGACCATTCGCCACGACAAGCAAGTACAACGGTACCAATGTGGATTTGCAACAAGCTGGTCAGGAGATGGGGGTGAACTCAATTGTAACGGGACACTACCTGATGGAAGGTAACCAGTTGGAAGTCACACTGGAAGCGGTGGATGTTGCGAATAACCGCAGTGTTTGGCGAGACACCATCAGTGTTGCAGCGTCGGACAAGATTGCGATGCGGGAGCAAATCACGTCGAGAGTTCGGCAAGGTCTTGTCCCCGTGTTTGGGGGATTGTCGGGCTTTGGGGAGGCGGGGACTCGACCTAAGAGCGAGGAGGCCTACGACTTGTATTTGCGCAGCATTGCCGTTCCCCGTGATGTTGCTCCTAACAAGGATGCGATCGCGATGCTGGAGCGTGCTGTGGGTATTGACCCAACCTACGCGCCTGCTTGGGAAGCTCTGGGGCTGCGCTATTACTACGACAGTGCATATGGCGACGGCGGCGATCCAATGCTCAAGCGTTCGGACTCGGCCATGGAACGAGCACTTGCGCTTGATCCGAACTTGATCGATGCAGCCGCAGCATTGACCACTAGCCGCGCAGATCGAGGCGAGCTTAGAAATGCTTATGCGGAAGCGTCAGCTTTGGTCAAGCGCAGACCGGACAGTGCTCAGGCACACTTCGCTCTTGGGTACGTTTTGCGCTATGCCGGGTTGTTGGACGAATCAGCACACGAGTGCGACACCGCGCTCGCATTGGATCGGGGCAACTACGCATTACGTTCGTGTTCTTGGACCTTTATGCAACTAGGTGAGCCACAACGGGCAATGGAGTTTGTTCGCCTCGATGCAGGTTCGGAATGGGCTGCAAGACCAACAGCTTTTATTCTTTTAGGCCAAGGCAAACTGGGCGAGGCACGCCAAACGATTCAGAGAACGTCTGATCGCCCTCTATTGGGTCGTGATCTGCTACAAGCCTGCCTTGACCCTCAGCAGACATCCCAATTGGACAGAACCGCGAAGAAGAGCGAAGCGTTTTCGCTTGCATTAGTTGACCCGGAGCCTCGGTATTTCACTGGCGCTCTTCTGTCATATTGCGGTCAAAGGGACGCGGCTGTTCGCTTGTTGAGAAGTGCCATTGAACAGAACTATTGTGCATACACCGCATTGCAAACAGACCCGCTGCTTGTGAAGTTCCGTAGAACTCCTGAGTTTGGCGAATTGCTATCGGAAGCGAAAGAGTGCCAGAACGAGGTTTTGGCGCACCGAGACCAGAGTCCGCATTGAAAGACGCGGACCCCGACATCCCCATCCTGAAGCAAGCCAAGACAGAGTACGCGAAGCTGCAATAAAGGCGGCACGCGGCAACGATTCTGGTTTAGCTTCAGCTAACGGGTGTCGTACAATACGCAGCATTATCTCTCGGCCTGGAGTTGTCCCCATGCAACCTCACAATGTGAAACTCGGAGTCAGGCCTTGCTTGCTTCTCGAATGTAAGTTCTGGCTTGAGGACGACGGCTGGAACGCCACTATCGAATCGTTGGGCCTCACAGTTCACGCACCTAGTTTCGAGGCCGCCAAGAACGATATGGAATTGGCGCTGGGAAAGCACATCGAGTTACTGCTCGGAGAACGCGCGGCGGGCAACCGCGGACGTGCTGCCTGAGACCTTTCAGCACCGTTTTCCTTGCGAAGAGACCTACGAAGACTCCCGAACCACATAAAGGACGCCGACCCCCACATCCCTATCCTGAAAGAAGCCAAGGCAGGGTACGCGAAGCTACAACGAAGCGCGCGCATTGACATACCTAACCGCTCGCCATAGCATTCCTGCAAATGCTCGGCCAAACCATCTCGCACTACCGCATTATCGAGAAACTCGGTGGTGGCGGGATGGGTGTCGTGTACAAAGCAGAGGACACCGAGCTTGGCCGCTTTGTCGCGTTGAAGTTCTTGCCTGAGGATGTTGCAAAAGACCCGCAAGCGCTGGCACGCTTTCGCAGAGAGGCGCGCGCCGCGTCGGCCCTGAACCATCCCAACATTTGCACCATATACGAAATTGCGAAATACCAAGGCCAGACGTTCATTGCGATGGAGTTTCTGGACGGGATGACGTTGGCGCATCGCGTTGCGGGGCGGCCGCTGGATACCGAAACTCTTCTGTCACTGGCGATCGAAATCGCTGATGCGCTGGATGCCGCACATGCTGCTGGCATCGTGCATCGCGACGTCAAGTCCGGGAACATCTTCGTTACCAGGCGAGGCCACGCCAAGATTCTGGACTTCGGGTTGGCCAAGGTTACGATTCGTACCAATTCTCCCAGCCAAATAGCTGCGCAGCATTCCCAGACCGCCTCTACTCTTGCCGCGGAACATCTCACGAAGTCGGGCGCGGTTTTGGGCACGATTGCGTACATGTCGCCCGAACAGGTGCTGGGCAAGCCATTGGACGCTCGCACCGACTTGTTTTCCTTTGGGGTTGTGCTCTACGAGATGGCGACCGGAATCCTGCCGTTCAAGGGCGTCACGGCCTGGGCCATCTATGACGCTGTCCTACATAAGCTGCCCGCCGCACCTCTGCGTTTGAATCGAGAACTGCCGGTGGAGCTCGATGACATCATCGACAAGGCCCTGGAGAAGGATCGGGGGATGAGGTATCAGCACGCCTCAGAGATGAAAGCTGACTTAACTCGGACAATGCGGGATAGCGGTTCTCCCCGCACAGCTAGAGCAGGCGAGCCAAGCACGGCCCTAACGCGGGAGGGTAGGCGGACGCTCCGCCCAAAGGCCATCGACTCCCTCGTGGTGCTGCCTTTTGAGAACGAGAGCGGCGACCCAGATGCTGATTACCTAGGCCAAGGAATCGCCGAGACAATTATCAACACGCTTTCGCAGATCAGAAAGCTGCGCGTTGTTCCTCGCGCCACCGCGTTCTATTTCAAAGGGCCAAAGGCGAACCCTCAAGCGGTGGCAAGTGCTCTCCACGTGCGGGCGGTGCTTACAGGACGGGTGCTTCAACGAGGCGAGAGCCTCATTGTCAGCGCGGAGCTGATCGATACGGCCACGGACGCGCAGTTATGGGGTGCACGCTACGGCCGCAAGCTGGCGGATATTTTTGATGTGCAGGAGGAAATCGCCAAAGAAATTTCTGAAGGCCTGCGGTTGCACCTAACACGGGAGGAGAAGAAACGGCTCGGCAAACGCCCAACCCTGAGCCGCGAGGCTTATCAACTCTACCTGCGCGGTAGCTTCCATTCGGAGAAATTATCCCCTGACGACTTTCAAAAGTCTTTGCATTACTGTCGCCGTGCTCTCGAGCTCGATCCAGCTTATGCCACGGCTCACGCGCGCACATCTGCGGCATATTTGGCGATGGGGCTTTTTGGGTACATCAGGCCTTGTGACGCGCTTGCTTGCGCCAAGGCGGCCGCCCTCAAGGCAGTGGAAACCGATGGAGCGCTGGCGGAAGCGCACTTGGCTCTGGGTTATGTGCTGCTCTATTTCGAATGGGATTGGCCGGGAGCCGAGAAGGAAATTAGGCAGGCGATTGAAATCAGTCCGAACTCGTCGGACGTGCACTCGGGACTTGCCGACTGGTTTGCCGTCATGGGCCGCTATGATGACATGGTGAATGAGGCCCAGATTGCGGTTCAACTGGATCCGCTCTCAGTGAACGCCATCTTTAGACTGGGCACAGGTTTCTATGACTGCGGCCGTTATGCCGAGGCCGAGGAACAGTTGCAGAAGGCCCTGGAGCTGAATCCCGGCTTCGTCTTCGCAGCGTATGTCCTCGCCTTGCTGTATAGCGTCCAAGGAAGGCATCAAGAGGCCCTCAGCCTGCTAGCTGGCGCAGCCGACACTCCAACCACGCGGGCTTACATGGCTCTGGCGCATGCAAAGGCGGGCCACCGAGAGAAAGCCTTGGAAATCGCTCACCAGCTTGAGCTCCAGCCTCGGCAGGACTTTACGGTGTTTGTGCTCTCAGGCGTTCATAGTCTTCTCGGGGAAGAGGGCGAGGCGCTAACAATCCTAGAGAGGTTGTTTGAAGAGCGATTGCCAGCGCTAGTATATCTGAACGACAGGAGATACGTTCCACTGCTCGGCTCGCCGCGCTTCCAAAATCTCATGGGTCGCATCGGACTGCCGCAGCCGCTAAGGCAGGTCTAACAGAGCGGGAAGTTAAGCAACTCATCTAGCGTTTCGTTATTCCATTGGTCGCCGGACGGGAAGAAACTCGGGATACTGCGCGGGCGCTCCGATTCCGACGTGGTTCTCCTGCAAGAATCCAAACAGTAGTGCCACGGACCAAGATTTCCCTCACACTCTGGAAAGACGCTGATCCCGACATCCCCATCCTGAAGGAAGCCAAGGCGGAATACGCGAAGCTGCGATGAACCCGTGCATTGACATACCTATCCGCACGCCATAGCATTCCTGCAAATGCTCGGCCAGACCATCTCGCATTACCGCATCATTGAGAAGCTCGGTGGTGGTGGGATGGGTGTCGTATACAAGGCTGAGGACACCGAGCTTGGCCTGTATCTGGCGAATTGTTACGGGGAACCGATTTTTACCGGTAATCGCGCTGCGAACCTGCGAAAGTGAGCTGAGTCTCATTTTCGGACGCTCCTGGTGGCAGTGAAACGATCGGAGCTGCGAACCACGCTGCGATCGAGAAACTCCGAATGATTTCTTGGATGTTTTGCCGAGGTTGGCCGAATATCGCAGCGAGCGCGAGTCTTGGAAAAATCAGGCAGCCACGGGTGTTTGATATAGGGCTCGACAGTGGGGTTGCCATCGAAACGAGCGGAGATTGGCTGCTAGTCGTGACGGGGGCGGATCGGGCGTTCGCCCTTCCCGTGAGGTGTGCGTGCGATGGTGGTTGAAGTAGGTCCTGAAATCGAGCAGTTTGTTTTCGAGATCTACCGTCGTCCAGAACAACATGTGATCTAAATACTCGCGGCGCAGGGTGCCGATCAGCCTTTCCGCGAACGGATGGGACAGGGGCACGTAGGGAAGGGACTTGATTTCTGTCACCTCCAGAATCCGCAGATTGGCTTGCCACTGGTGGAACCGATAGAGCGGATCGTTGTCGGAGCTCAGGTACTTCGGCAACCAGCGATGCCCTCGAATGGCGCGGTTGAACATCCGACAGAGTGCGACACCATCGACCGTGCCCGCATGGACGCCGAAGCCAATGATCCGTCGCGTGTATTGATCCATGACGACCAGGACCCAGTGGGTCCGCAACGTGGCCGACTCGCACCGGAACAGATCCATGCTCCAGAGGCTGTCTTTCATGTGGCCCAGGAAAGTCAGCCAGGAGGGACCACCGGAGGGCTGCCCCGGCCGGTAGTGATGGGAGAGAATCCTTCGAACCACGTCCTTGTCGATTTGGATGTTAAACGCCAAGGCCATCTGTTGTGCGATTCGCGGACAGCCCCAGTTGGGATTATGCTGCTTCATTTCGACGACCGCACGGATGAGTTCCGCGCTCGGTCCTTTCGGGCCCGACGTCCGACGGCGATTCGGTGAGAATAGCCTGCGATACTTTCGCTTGCTCATGGCGTGGTGAAGGCCTAGCAGTGTCGAGGGCTTCAGCGCAATTGCGGACCGGAGCAGACGAGTGGGACGCACCAAGAGCGCCATCCAGCCGGCAAAGATGCGGTCCGACGCGGATAGATTCGGCGATCGTTGTCTGGAGCGATTCACGATCAGGAGCTGGTGTTTGAGGAGAAGCGACTCCGCAACGATGGAACGGACGCCGCCAGGACCGAGCAACCGAGCCAGGACGGCAATGAAATGGATGAAAAGAACGGCCATCGCGCTGGGAGAAGTATGGAAGCGGAGGAACCAGGGATGAAGTAGGCGAAACCGCTTAATGAAATCCAACGGGTGCAAGTCCCGCCCGGTCAAAGCTAGCGAGCAGGCCGGTAGCGAGTGTTGCCATTCGTCGGGCGACTGGCGGGTGTGAAGCGTACACAGCAAGGAAACAGGCCGTGAAGGTTCAGCTCCGAAATCCTTTATCGTTGCGATGCCGACGCCGTTGGTCGAGCGGAAGGCAGCATCCGGGTGCGACCGAAATCGCGATGGGCGACCCGGGATCGCCGGAGTCCCTAGCTCAGGGCATGTTTCCAAAAGGATTTCCCATAAACCCAGGAGAGCTCCCCATCTCCTCCCACACCGAGAGGAATGCCTCTCACATCGGGAGGTACGGGACCCCAAGGGAAGACCGGAGGGGTCGCGGAGAGATGGCGAGCAGTCTTACGACCCCATAGTACCAGCGAAGGTGGAGACCCGCAGGGCTTCCGAAAGGAGCGGCCACGGTATCCACTGGAGGGAAGGGGGGAACAAGGTGACGTATCTGTCGAAGGAAACATAAGCGAGACGCAGAACTCGAGGAACTATGTCCACACAAATCGACAGACTAACTGAACTAGCCAAGGAGGATACCAAGCGACAATTCTACTCGATCGCTCACATGATCACGCCCGAAGCGTTGTATGCGGCATTCCGAGGACTACGAAAGAAAGCCAGCGCGGGAGTGGACGGCGTCAGGTACGAGGAGTATGAGAAGGACGCCGCGAGGAATATCCAAACTCTCCACGAGAGGCTCAAGAATGGCAAGTATCAGGCCCAACCTTTGCGCAGAGTCTATATTCCTAAGGAAAACGGGAAGCAGAGACCAATCTCGATTCCCGCCCTGGAGGATAAGATCGTGCAGAAGGCGGTGGTTGAAATACTGAATGCTATTTATGAGCAGGATTTTCTCGATTGCTCGTACGGGTTCCGACCCGGAAGAGGGCAGCACCAGGCGCTGGACGAAGTGGGACGAGTCATTTGCACGCGGCCCACGGGATGGGTCCTTGAAATCGATGTCACCGCGTACTTCGATACCATCGTGCGGGAGCACCTCATGGAAATGATCGAGAAGCGAGTCCGCGATGGAAGCGTGCTTCGCTTGATACGGAAGTGGATACAGGTAGGCGTCATTGACGAGGGCAGGTTGCTCGTGAGCGAAACAGGAACGGGACAAGGGCAGACGATCAGTCCGCTCTTGGCCAACATTTACCTGCACTTTGTGCTCGATGAGTGGTTCGAGAACGAGGTGAAGCCCCGACTAAAGGGGGCAGCCTACGAGATCCGCTTCGCCGATGATGCCGTGCTGTGCTTCCAGTACAAAGAGGACGCAGAAAAGGTGATGGAGGTCTTACCGAAGCGATTCGCGAAATACGGTTTGACGATCCACCCGGAAAAGACGCGACTACTGGAGTTCGGACGGTATGCCGAGGAAAATGCGAAGAGGCAGGGAAAGAAACCTGCTACCTTCGATTTCCTCGGCTTTAGTGTGCTGCAGAAGCATACGGACAAGGAGTTCATTATGAACTAATCAACCGTGTGAAAAAGCTGCGCGATAGATGAGGGAAGGGCCCCTCGAGATCGGCTTTCAGGAGCAGGTCTCAAACTGCCTCCAAGCTGCTGCGGTAAAGAGCTGTGGTGGTGAGCGTTGGAGGAAAAGCGCGGGAACAAACTCGTGCAGGTGAGCGTCCGAGAGACGAACGAAAGTGAACCCTTCGAAGACGCGTCGTTAAGAAATCAAGTGTCGTCGAAACCAGGAGCGTATGGTCCACCTGGGACAAGTCCACGGGGTGCCTGATGACCGAGTGGACGGCGACCGGCGTAGAGGGGGCGTGAAGCGGACGCAGGCTATCGCGCGGAACTGCAGGAACCAGTCGCTCTGATGCGAAGGGAGAAGCCCAAGCGGCCAAAACCGCGAGGCGAGCGTACCGATGCGGAGCACTGGGACGGACCGACTCGTAGGAGCGAAGAAGGCTCGTAATGGGGCTGGAGCAAAGGGGTCGGGTCAAGTGGTCGCATGACCGAAGCAACTGGAAACAGGAGGACCTCGATGCGTGCGACAGACAAGCCGTTCAACATCGATAAGAAGCTGGTGTATAAAGCGTACAAAGCGGTCCAATCCAATGGAGGAGCGGCCGGGGTGGATGGGCAGACGATCGAGCAGTTCGAGGCCGACTTGAAGAGTAATCTCTACAAGATCTGGAACCGGATGAGCTCGGGAACCTACTTTCCTCCGCCGGTGCGCGCCGTCTCCATTCCCAAAAAGTCTGGAGGACAAAGGATTTTAGGTGTGCCCACCGTAGCTGATCGCGTGGCACAGATGGTGGTTAAACAAGTCATTGAGCCGATTCTGGATCCGGTGTTTCTGGCAGACTCCTATGGCTACAGACCGAGAAAATCGGCACTCGATGCTGTAGGGGTTACGCGAGAGCGGTGCTGGAAGTACGACTGGGTGCTAGAGTTTGACATCCAAGGCCTGTTCGACAACATTGACCATGAGCTCTTACTACGAGCCATTCGGAAACATGTGACGTGTAAATGGGCGCTGCTGTACATCGAAAGATGGCTGAAAGCGCCCATGGTGCAGGAAGATGGAACCACAATTGAGCGAGATCGCGGCACCCCTCAGGGGGGTGTGGTTAGCCCAATTTTGGCGAACGTTTTTCTCCACTACGCGTTCGATCTCTGGATGGCGCGGACACACCCGGACCTCCCGTGGTGTCGGTATGCGGACGACGGACTGGTGCACTGCCGTAACGAGCAAGAAGCACAGGCGCTCAAGTCTGAGCTTCAAACTCGCCTGGCGGAGTGCCACCTGGAGATGCATCCGACGAAAACCAAAATCGTCTACTGCAAGGACAAGAAGCGCAAAGGCATGTACCCGAACGTCCAATTTGACTTCCTTGGGTACTGCTTTCGGCCTCGTCTGGTGCGACGTTTCCGGGATAACTCGCTATTCTGCGGATTTAATCCCGCAGTTAGCTCCTCGGCAATGAAAGCCATGCGGTCGACGATTCGGGAATTGAAACTTCGCCATCAAACACAGCTGTCTTTGCAGGCCATTGCCCGGCAGCTCAATCCACTCCTGCGGGGTTGGATCGAGTACTACGTGCGATACGCCCCATCGGCGCTGTACCCCTTACTGCGACACGTCAATCAGACGCTCGTAGCCTGGGCGATGCGAAAGTTCAAGCGCTTTAAAGGCCATAAGGTCCGGGCGAGCCAGTTTCTACAACGGCTTGCCGCGGAACGAAGGGCTCTCTTCGTACACTGGGATATCGGAATGACCGGAGTGTTTGCTTGATGGGAGCCGGATGCGCCGAGAGGTTCATGTCCGGTTCTGCGAGAGGCTCACGGTGAGATTCCGTGGGCCTACTCTCCCCCACGTCTGTGCCCGCAGTCGGAGAGGGAAATTCACAGTGCATGTGAGAACGATGAAGAAGCGGTTCCGACGGAGCCTGAAGGCGATAGCTGAATGGTGCCAGGAGAACCGCCACCTGCCTGTGGGTGAGCAGCAGAAAACCCTCAACGCCAAACTCCGGGGCCACTACCAGTATTACGGGCGACCGACGAACTACCAGAGTATCTGGCGGTTCTCACAGGAGGTCCGACATATCTGGCGAAAGTGGCTCAGCCGGCGCACTCGCGGAAAGGAGATGACCGTGGAGACATTTGTTGGGCTCCTACGAGCACATCCCTTGTTGCCGCCGCGTATCCTACACTCTTGGCATGGTGCGGGGAGACACACTTGAGGAACCCGCTGCGGTAATCCCGCACGGTGGGGTCTGTGAGGGGGGAGAGCGTCGGTGCGGCCAAGGTCGACCTAAACGGGCACGAAGCTGGAAACGGCGGATACAGCCAAGGAACACCTAAAGCCCGTCGCGCTTTCCTCTACTCGGAGATTGCGCATCGAAGAATGGTAGCAGGACGGGGAATCTTCAGGAATCTTGGGAGGAATAACAATTCGCCAGCCACACGCACGGGAACTTTGGGAAGGCGTTGGACGCTCAGCGCGTATACATGGAGCAACTGTTGCGGATGAAGCCCGCCTCGGAGTCAACCCAATGAAACCGTCTAATCATCGGGCTGGCCATCGGGCTGGGAATTTGGCAAGCGGAACAACCACCCACTTCCAAATGGTTGAATCATCAGAAGATAAAGATGGTGGGCGCTATAGGATT
Organism: uncultured Acidobacteriota bacterium; assembly: GCA_963838905.1. Classification (GTDB taxonomy): domain Bacteria; phylum Acidobacteriota; class Terriglobia; order Terriglobales; family Acidobacteriaceae; genus JABDBE01. The sequence goes on along the minus strand of CAWITE010000002.1, from coordinate 557,428 downwards.
CGAACCTATGACTTCCACCGTGTGAATCTTAGCGTATCAGGTTTTTCAACGACTTAACAGACCGCGGGGACTGCCAAAGTTCGCGGAAGTCGTGCAAGACATCAGATTTTGTGGGTTGGGTTGTGGGTTGGAAACTAGCATGGGCTGAGTACATTTTGACTTTCACTTGTCACAATAGTGATACGAATCGCTGCCTGGGTGATCATGCAGGCATGCATCAGATGATCTGTATTCTTTCTCGATCTCGTCAAATTTCAGTTCCATGCCGAACTCCAGTCTGATCGCATCCATTCCGGTGAGCCCTGATGCAGTTGGAGTGTTGAGCAGTACGCCCCATTGTTGCTCGTTCCTCCGTCTTTCGGCGACTCTGGCCGCACCGCGCCAAAACTCAGCCTTCTTTGCATCTGCCGCCGTGCCCCTCTCCCTTTTGATATAGCTCTGCGAGGATCGTCTCTCCCACTATGTTGTTTTGCGTCGCACTCTTCTGCGCCCAGGAGAAGGCCTGAGGAAAGTCTTTGACGGTGCCCAGTCCCTCATGCAAAAAGACTGCCAGGACTCCCTGCGCGTCTGGATCGCCCTCCCCCGCCGCGATACGCATCCATCTCATGGCGTTTGTCGAATTGCAGCGATGCTGAGATTGGCCTGATCTGCGATCAACATAGGGCGAACTCACTCTCTTCCGCGCAGAATGGCTGCGATTACGCGAGGGCTGCGGCGACCATGCAGCACAGCGAGCACCACAAGCGGCTTTTCGTCCGGTGCGTAGGCGATGATGTAGTTGCGTACGGTTTGGAACCGCAAGGGCTTTGTGGTGAGGTCAGGTCTCTTGTGTCCTTGGTGCGGAAACGGCACCAGCTTGCGAACGGCGTCCAGAATGTCTTCACGTACACGCCGAGCAGCCAGAGGATTATCCTCAACGATAAATTCCCAGATGTCGGTGATGTCCTGTGCTGCGCCAGGGTGAAGAGTAAAACCCTGCTCGGTATTCATTTCGGAGGGCGATTCTTCAGTAGCTCGTCCTCACGCTGGCGCAAGCTCTCGAAAAATACTTCGCCCTCAACTGGCTTCACGCGTCCGCTTTTGATGTCGTCGTAGCGGCTGTCGAGCATCTGGCGGACTTCGGTAACCTCTTGAAGGTATCCCGCCATCGCATCTTCCATGAGATCGTCGGTCGGAAGGCCGCTTCGGGAGGCCAGTTCGTTCAAGCGGGATTCCGTCTCGGGTTTGAGGTGCACTTCCATAGGTGTGAGTCTAGAGATGCAGCCCCGCTGTGTCAAAACAATTGCCGGTGAAAAGGGGAAGGCAAGAAGGGCAGCTATCTTCCTACCACATGCAGTTCACCCTCCCATTTTTACTGCCTTGCATGTACTAAAGTGGCGCTGGCCAGGTCGGCGGCGCTATCTCCACCGGGCAAGATCACTTGGGCGCGCTCCAAGCATGCCGCGGCGGTGAACAAACTTTGAGCGTGCAGCGCCAAGCGATAGAGCACTTGTTCGAAATCGACTTCGGTACGGAAAGCCTCCGTAGTATTCCTCTCCCCGGGGCGCGCATACCTTAGATTTTCTCCTGCCCATCAGGGAGATTTCCACAGAAAAATTCGGGCGGCGCGCAAAAACCAGCCCAGCTCAATCGCAATGAGTACAAAGGAAGTCACGATGAGCCTTCGGATGAACGAACGATGTCCCATTCATAACGCATGCCGCTGGGAGCAGCTTTGGAGGCAGCGTGAATTCGCCTCGCCCGTGAGGGAAAGAATAAATCAAATTCCTGCCTGTCGCTTCTGGCGAAGCATTCCGGAGCCTACTTCTCAAGAAACCCGCGTACCCATTTCTCCAACCTCAGTTGGAGCCGAGCTCCTCCGTTTTGCGGTGCCTCCGACAATAGAGAGGGCTTTCGGCTATAGGGAGACTTGCGCTTCCTGCAGTTCGGGTATACGGCTGCTCTTCGTCAATTTGGCTTCAGCGACGGCGGGGACGATTTGCCCTCGGATAAAGATTTGTGGTCCTGGTTTCTACCATCCGTCGTCACTCTGCACTTGGCCGAGAGTCGATATCCCACCCTTTATGGGAGGTTCGCTTCCGAGAGCGGAAAGCCAGGACTGGACCAGATAATGCGAAGCGGGATCGCCTCGCCCGTGTTTCATTGCTCGCTGCTGGATAGGCGGGAGCGGCAGGCATACATTTCTCAACGAGATCAGACGATGATTCTCTTTGCGCTCATGGAACCCGAAGAGGGAGATGAGCGCACGGTATTTGTGGATGGGCTGCTAATGAGCCCTGGCAGTGAGAGCTATAAGCTGCCGCCGTCGGTGGAGTTCGTTGGTTGAAACGAACTCCGGCGATTCCTGGACGGTCAAATAGGTTCCCGCGATAGGCGACCGTCTGCCGGTGGAACCATAGTTTGGCGTGCCGGGCCGGCACGCTGCTTCGCAGCGGCTGAAGGATGACACGTCACCCCCAAACGGGAACTGCAAGGAAACCTGAAGTTCTCCGGGCTCTTAGTTGCGTCAACGCTTTCTGAATCAGCGACTTAGTTGTTTTTGTGAATTTCAACGTTTACATTCGTAAACAAAATGTCATTCTCAACCGATGATCGTGTAAACACACTGATTCGATTGTGGTTGTTACTTTCCGTCGATGACGCTGCGCTCGATGCGTGAAGTGCGTGAATGCCGGTTTTTTCGACGTAGGCTTACTATGAGCACTTCCCGCATTCCGCCATCTTCTCCAACCGATACAGCGCGACCGGGTCTGCGTGCCAAAACCGTTGCCACCCGGCTCAGTCCCGAAGAGCTGCAGGAGGTCGAAAATGCCGCCGAGCGCGACGGGAAATCCCTCGCGGAGTGGTTGCGCGAGCTGGCCCTTCGGTCGGCCCGTGAGCGGTCAGCGGACCCGATCGAGCTGTTGTTGGCCGAGCTGATGGCGACCCGTTATGCCCTGCTGAATCTGTTCCACGCAACCGCTCTGGCGGGAGCGGAAGGGAAGCAGTTGTTACCCGATTCCGTGCTGAAGATTCGCGACCAGGCCGACGCCCAGAAACGACAAAAAGCCCGCAAGCTACTGCAGGATTTCTTTGCCCAGGCAGAGGATCCCGGGAGTAGAAAAGCATGAGGCCGATGCAGTTTCCGCGAAGGTTTCCCTGGCTGATTGCGCTAGTATTGCTGCCCTTCTCGGGAGTGCTTTTCTTGCCTCTGGGACTCTGGTATTGGCTGGCCTATCCACCGGTCCAGCACTACTACCTGGGAGCCTATTTCGAGGGCGCCTTCGCGGGCGACCACTCCACCGTGGCGGTCCCGGTGCAGTGGCTGTACAAGACGGCGCTGGGAAAGAAACGCGAGCTGGCGATGGTTGCCGACGTGGTCTCCGACTCCGCCGATAACGACCTCCATCTGCCCATGAAACTCTCGCCTAGAGCCCGCGACGAGGGCTGGACCGGCTTGGTTCTGGGACCCCGCGAAGCAATCGCTGCAGCGAAACTCAAGCCCTATCTGCAAGAGACCTTCTTCGATGGGGAAAGTGCATGGCGTTTGTTGCTGCAGCCTGTGCTGTGGGGTGCGGCGGCGGTGCTGTTCTTGCTTGCTGGGTGGATTACGCTGCGGGAGCGGCTCCGGCATGAAGAGCGCCACGGGCGGCGCACCAAAGGCCCCGAATTGTTGTCAGCTCCACGTTCGACTTACCGCGCGAAGGCCGATGGCATTCGCTTCCGTCTTCGATTTGAGAACCCGCTTTTGGGCAGACTGCCCTTTGGTCCCGGCTACCGGATTCCGCGCAAACTGGAGTCGAGCCACATCCTTCTTATGGGCGACACCGGCAGCGGTAAATCGACTGCAATCCGGCAGCTCTTACGCCAGGTCCAGGAGCGCGGAGAGAGCGCCATCGTTTACGACCCGGCTATGGATTTTGTGGGCGAGTTCTACGACCCAAAACGCGGCGATCTGATCCTCAATCCGCTCGATGCGCGCTGCCCATACTGGAACCTTGGCGCTGAGCTTATGCGTGAGGAAACGGCTACCACGATCGCCGCCGCGTTCCTCCCTGACACCGAGTACGAGAGGGAGTTTTTTACCGATGGGCCGCGCCGCATTCTCGCTCATCTGTTAAAGCGGAAGCCGCAACCGAGAGACATTTTGAAGTGGATGGCCGCACCAGGAATGATGGCTGCGATGGTGAAGGGGACACCCCTTGCCGCTCTGCTCGATCCCGCCGCGCCGCCGCAGCGAGCGGGCGTGATTGCCAGCATGAACATGGTTGCCGACAGCTTGGAGTCGCTGCCGGAATACGACGATGCGCAGGGCAAGACTTTTTCGACTGCCGAGTGGTACACGGAGCGCAAGCGGTGGGTGTTTCTGACCTCCAGCGCCGACTATCGCGAGAAGCTTTTGCCACTGCACAGCGTGTGGCTCGACCTGTTCATTTTGCGCATGATGGGCCATTGCGAAGACTACGACGCAAAGCCAGTGTGGTTCGTACTCGACGAGCTGGCTTCATTGAATAAGCTGCCTCAGCTTCACACCGCCGTCACGGAAAGCCGCAAGTATGGGACCCCGGTTGTGCTGGGATTTCAGGGGCGCAGCCAACTGGAAAAACGGTACGGCCAGGACGCCGAAGCGATGCTCTCACAGCCCGCAACCAAAATTTTTTTCAAGACCAGCGAACCGCGCGCAGCCGAGTGGATTTCCGAGGCCATCGGCGAGATCGAGGTCGAACGGCTCAAGGAATCGCGCAACTTGGGCCTGCTCCGCAGCAAGAAATCGTATGCCATGGAGATCGCCATCAAGCCGCTGGTCATGGCTTCCGAGATTTCAGGTCTGGAGACACTGCGTGGCTTCATCAAGCAGGAGAACCGGGTCGTGCCAGTCTGGTTTCAGCTGACGAAAAAGCGCAACAAGCAGCCGGCGTTTATCGAACGCAAGATGCCGGCCTTTCCACCGAAGCCGGTCGAGACAACCCTCCCTTCGACTAAGAGGCCGGAATCATCGACAGCGCCGGAAAAGCCAGCGCGATTACTACCTCCTTCCCAGACCGCGATTCCGTTCGATGCGCCCGCCGAATCTAGAGATAAGGGCGAAGACAGAGATCGGGAAACAGAAAAGAGCGAGAACGACGCCGGTCAGGCTAAAGAACTCTTCGTCTGGGACAAGTCCAAGGGAATCAACTGAAACAAACCGCAGAGCCTATAGCTCCACGTCAGGGTTTTGATCGCGGGATCGAAAATCGCGTAAGCGGTCAGGAAAGCATTTCCCCAGTCGGGTTTGAAGTTCATATACTAGGGAGCGGACAGCGAATATGTCCCGAGCCACATGCTGACGATTTCGAAACCATTATCGGCAGGCCAAGCCCGCACCTACCACGCGCGGGAGTTCGCCGCACAGGGGCAGAACTACTGGAGCCGCGACCAGCAGGGCCACAGCGAATGGCAGGGCAAGCTCGCTGAGCAGTGGGGATTGCACGGCGCAGTTGGTCCCGAACACTTCGCCCCGCTGAGCGAAGGCCAACACCCCGAGACCGGAGCGCAACTCGTACGCCATCAGACCTCTAAAAGCTACGAGGGCAAGTACGGCCGGGAAGTCACCAGTGTTGAGCATCGAGCCGGATGGGATGCGACGTTTTCCGCGCCAAAGTCGGTCTCCTTGACTGCTCTCGTGGGCGGGGATGAGCGCGTGCGAGAAGCGCACCGCGAGAGTGTTCGGGTTGCACTGAGCGAGCTAGAGCGGTACACCCAGGCGCGAATCGGCAATGTGCGTGCGCCTGAGACGACGGGCAAGTTCGTCGCGGCGACCTTCGAGCACGACACGGCGCGTCCGGTCGAAGGGTACGCGGCACCGCAGCTTCATACCCATGCGGTGATCTTTAACGTGACCGAGCGGGATATCGAGGCGCAGAACGGAATAAAGAATGGGAAACAGACGCGCGCTTTGCAGCCGCAGGAATTGTTCTCTTCGCAGCGCTATGCAACCAGTGTCTACCGCTCCGAACTGGCAGTGCGGCTTGAGAAATTGGGTTACACACTAGAGCGCGGCAAGCACGGGCAGCCCGAGATCAAGGGGTATACAAAAGAGTATCTGGAAGCCTCCAGTCCTCGTCGGGAACAGATAAAAGACCATCTCCGTGAGTCGGGGATCAACGGCGCGGGAGCCGCGCAGGTCGCGGCGCACCGCACCCGAGATGGTAAAGAGCTGCTCTCGCCTGAACAGGTATTGCAGCGGCATCGTGACCTGGCCGCGCAGCACGGACATCAGACCGACCGGGTCGTGGCCGAGGCGCGCGAGCATCAGCAACGACAAGGACGGGGACAGAGTGAGACGCAGGCAGAGCAACAAACGCGGCTACACGCTTACGAACCCGCGCAGGCGGCGCGGCAGGCCGTGACCTATGCCCGCGATCATGTTTTTGAGCGCTCGGCGGTCGAAGACCGCCGCGACATTCTGGAAGCGGCACTGAATCGTGGGATGGGGCAGACCACGATTGCCCAAGTCCGGCAGGAGTTCGAACGCAGAGTGCAGACAGGCGAGTTCATTGCCGTCGAGCACGTAGGTACTGGACAGCAGTACACGACCGCCACGATGCTGCGCATGGAACGCGAGATCATCGGCCATATGCAAGAAGGCAACCGGCGGGGTTACAACGATCCGACGTTGGTTCCGGCACACATTCGCGTCGAAACGGAAGACCGGCACCGGGAATTGAATGCCGGGCAGCGCCAGGCAGTGGAAGAAGTCTTTCTCTCTCGCGAAAAGATTGTTGGCCTAGATGGAATCGCTGGCGCTGGCAAGACGACGACGCTAGCCGTGGTACGCGAAGGCGCTGAGTCGGCAGGTTACAAGGTAGAAGGCTTTGCGCCCACGTCCCGCGCTGCGCAAACGCTGGGAGATGCCGGGATTGAGACTATGACCTTGCAGGCGCATCTTGTCCGAGGCCAGCGTGCCGATAACGGAGAGCACCGGCTCTATGTGCTGGACGAAAGCTCTTTGGCCTCTACGAGACAGATGCACGAGTTTATCGAACGCCTGCATCCGAACGACCGGGTACTGCTGGTGGGAGACACTCGCCAGCATGAATCGGTCGAAGCCGGCCGCATCTTTGCGCAGCTACAGGATGCGGGCATGAAGACGGTGAAGTTGGAAGAGATCGTGCGCCAGAAGGACCCGGAGTTAAAACAGACCGTCGAACAGCTGGCGCGCGGCCAAGTCGCAGAGGCCATTGCAGGACTGGAGCGGCAGGGTCGTATCTTTGAATTCAAGGGTCACAGCGAACGCATCGCGGCCATAGCAAGCGAGTATGCCAATTCGCCAGATGGCACGCTAGTCGTCTCACCCGACAACCGTTCACGCGCGGAAATCAATCAGGCGATCCATTCTGAATTGCAGGCCAAGCGTGTCGTCGCAAGCGATGAGCATCGCGTCCACATCCTTGTGCCACGTCAGGACCTCACCGGAGCGGATCGCACATGGGCCGAACGCTACAACGTCGGGGATGTGCTGCGCTACAGCCGCAGCTCGCAAGAAACCGGCATCGGAAAAGGTGAATACGCGCGTGTGAAGTGCATCGATGGTCCTAATAACCGGCTGACAGTCGAGCTAAAAGATGGCACGGAGAGAACCTACGATCCGCGTCGTCAACAGGGGGTGTCCGTATATCGGGACGAGGAGCGGGCGTTCTCTGTTGGAGACCGCGTGCAGCTCACGGCACCCGCACGAGAGTTGAAAACGGCGAATCGCGAGCTAGGCACAGTGCGAGGTATCGATCAGGACGGACGATTGAGTCTGAAGATGGACGCAGGCCGCGACCTGCAGCTCGATCCGCGGCTGCATCCGCATCTCGATCATGGCTACGCCGTCACCAGTCATTCAAGCCAGGGGCAAACCGCAGACCGCGTGTTGATCCACGTCGATACCGAACTGGGCGCCAAAGACCTGCTCAACAACCGCATGGCCTACGTTGCGGTGTCACGTGGAGCCTACGATGCGCAGTTCTTCACCAACGACCGCGAGAAGCTCGGCGCGGTCCTAGGGCACGACGTTTCTCACCAAAGTGCGCATGCGCCGGAAGTGAAGCAGGAGCCGAGGGAGGATCAAACGATTGCGCCGCAGCGAGAGATCGGACCGCAGCAGGAGCAGGGGCAGGGTTTGGGAATTAGGATGTAGCCTCGGGTGCTCGCACGGGAAGCCGGCGATGTAGAACTGCCGAAGTTCGGGGAATCTCATTCATGTGGCCATCCAACCCAAGCCCGGCGAGAAGTCAGCCGGAAAGGTATAGGCATTACGGGCGCATCTAAACGCAGCGGATACGCAATCCAACGCGTCGTCGGGGATCTCCGATGCATTCAAAGCTGGCGGTGTTTCGCCTCGGCGGGAGATGGTCAACCGGCATACCTTGTTGACCAGTGTAGCTGTACCACAATCCTCGGTTCTTCCTACGCTGGCTCGCGCAGAAAACATACTACTTCGAACTACCCAAATCGCGATCTCTCGCTGTACCGGAATTTACAGTTATTTGCTTGCACACCAGGGAGTTTCCCCCTCACTCTCAATCTGCAGAGAGTGTGACTTCTCATGGAGTTCCCGGTTTTTCACTGGTGACTGCGTCCGCTCGCCATTTTGGCAAGCTGCCAGATCAGCTGGGGCCGAACGAGCTGCGAAGCTATCAAGCTTACCTGCTCCAAGAGCGCAAGGTGGACAACGATTCGGGGACTACCGCGGACGGATCATTCCCGTTCGGTTGGGCCTTCACCTGGAAATCAGAGTGAATGGTTGGCCCGAAGTTCGGTCACACGATTCGCAATGCTCTTCGCTTTTTCGGCGCCAACACCGGCATCTGCGGATAGATACGTTAATTGTGTCGGGGCCGCTAACCGCGTACCGGTAGCCTCGACAATTTCGGTGATTTTAAGTATGAGTTCCTGTCGGATAGCAGTGAACTCGGCCCAATCACCTGTCTTGACATATGCGAACAACTCTATCTGGAAAGCAGCGCCGACAAGACTCATCACCCGAACTCGACAGGTCCCAGGTTCGATCGCGGGATGTTGGTCCAGCATCGTCTGCACGCGGTCCAGCACGAAACGTAGTTGTTCGGCTTGAGTTTCAATTCGCAGAGAGAAGGTCTGATTGATAAGCAGCTTGTTACGACGAGCCATGTTTTCGAATTGCATTTGGGCGAGCGATCCGTTAGGGACTACCAACAGATTCTGATCGAGGGTTCGCAGTTTTAGGGAACGAAGCCCGATATCTTCCACAGTTCCAACCTGGTCGCCGATCTTGCAGAAGTCACCGACATGTATAGCTTTGTCCATGAGCAATGAAACTCCGCCTATGAGGTTCTCCAGAGATTTCTGAGCGGCCAGTGCTATTGCCAATCCCCCCACGCCAAGGCCGGCAAGCGTCGTCTTCACGTTCAACCCGAACAGTGCCATGGTGGCGACCAAAGCGATGATCACCAGCACAACCCGGTTGAGTCGTTGCATGAGGATCAAGATCGACTCACCACCCCGGCGCTGCATTCGGGTGCGGTTGACAACCCGCTCGAAGCCCCGGTCTGTGATTTTGCTTGCCAGCCACGCGAGGCATCCCACCAGGAGCGCTGCCAGGAAACGAACGTAGTAGGCGCGATACAAGAGCGGCAGATCCAACAGGTAGACGAAAATGGCATGGATCAAAATTGCAATGGTGCACTTGAGCGGTATGCCAATGGGCGTGTCCCAGATAGTTCGCAGAGGCAGTTTTCGCACTTTGTACACCAGCCGCCGGGGCGCACTGACTAGAAGTGCTAAGAGCCATGCCAGCGACCACGAAAGTGGGATCGAGATCAGCCAGCCGAGCCATTGGGCGAGTGACATCCCCAGCAAGTACCGGTTGGTCAGAGAGGCGGGCAGAATTCGATCAGACAAAGTCGGCCCTTCGCTTCCGATCCGCGCATAAAGGGAAGGAACTTTCGCAATTGTCTCTTGCGAAACCAGCCAAATTTTCCCGAATTCCAGATCATCCACCCGCACCAGGATTATGTCTGTGGTCGTGCCACCTACTTCTATCACACCGGCACGTACCTTGCCTGGAGGGAGTCCAGGTTCAATCGAGCCTTTGGGATCATCGCTCAACCAGCCGATATTGCTTTTGAACCTGGAGCTCAATGCTAGAAATTCTTTAGCTCTCTGTTCCAGGTTCGTCTCTTCCCCGGGAGGCGCTTGCAGGTAACGAGCAGCGGCCTCAGAGTCCTTGTTTTCTATACACTTCAGGAGACCCATGACTGCACTACGGGGAGTTTCACGTCCGAGCGGATCAAGTGCTGGCGCGGACTCGGGTTTAGGGGAGGTCGAGGCGGCCGATGTCGCAAGCTGCGCCCCCGCATGCGCAGCTAAGGCTACGAACAAAATGACCGCAAAGATTAGGGCGGTTGTGGCTTTCGATCGGCTAGCAAGGCCCGAATGTCTTGACAGTGCTTTCCGCTGCGCAGAATCCATAAAACGCCTTCCAGCCCGTCGCGGTCGTCTTTCGGGGCGGTCCACCCTTCGCACGTTTCGGCCATTTGGAGCAAGGGCCGGATCTTTTCCCGGGGGGCGTCGGTCAACAGCCGACCACATCGCGCCTTCGCAAAATCAAAGGCTGTACCCAGTTTGAAACAGTATGTAGTTTTCGTCGAATCTTTCCCCGCAAATCGTCGTTCAAATTTGGCGGATGCACACTCCCTTACGGTGTTGGCACCACGCGATAGAGGACGCCGTTCGCACCATAGGATGGGCTGAACCAAGTGTTGCCGCACAAATAATAGGTTCCACCTCCCGAGATGTTGGGACTGATGCAGCCAGCAGGTAGCGCGCCATAAACTGCGCCCATCTGATACGTGCCGTTGGCGGCGCCCGCAGCGACACTCGCATTGGCAGCGGCGGAACTAGCATGCGCTGCCGCCACATTGGCGTTCGCTGCCGCCGCATTAGCGTTCGCAGCTGCAGCGTTGGCGTTGGCAGTGCTCGCGTTGGCCGTGCCAGCTGAGTAGCCTGCATTGTAGGCGCTCGCGCTTTCGGAGCTGGCCTTGGAAGAGGCTGCGGCGGCGCCCACGGCCATGCCGACTATAGCGCCGGCGGCTGCGGCACCCGCAGTCGAGCCAGAGCTGCAGTTGTAGCAGCTTGTCCCGTAGTACGCCACGGTCGTAGGTGGATGGTACCCATAATAGGCAGTCGGCGGATGATAGGCGTAGGCGGGTGGACGATACGCGGTCGCGCCATAGGCACCCGTGTGGGACGCACCCTGTCCGTAAGCTCCCGTCGTGGTTCCTCCATAGGCGTTGGTATGGCTCGTGCCGCCACCGTAGGCGTGCGACGTACTGGTGCCATATGTGCTGGTATGGCTTGTACCTTGACCGGCCGTGTGCGACGAGCTGCTACCGTAGGCGCTAGTGTGGCTCGTTGACCCGTAACTATGCGAGGTGCTGCCACCATAGGCGTTTCTGTGTGCTTGGGCCCGGCCCGTGCCGCACAGGACCAAGCTGATTACCAGACTTGCCAAGCTAACGATCACCTCTTTCATGGCGTGATTCCTCCTTCATTATTGTTGCGCTTTGGCTGGCTTCTTCGCTTTAGACGGAGGCGCGCCCGGAGCCGTATTGCCCGGCTTAGGCTCCGCCTGGAGGTGAGCGAATGGAATGCGTTTCGCATTGGCGGTGTCTGAGGGCACGAAGGCATCCGGAGCGACGGTAATGTCGAGCTGCCAGTTGGAGAACTCCACCTGGCCGCGCAAGCGCTCCGGATCATCGAGGAAAATTGCGCGGACCATCCGGGGAAGTTTGTCCTCGGTTCCAACCCACAGCTGGATGAACACGCCGTTGTCGATGTATGCCACCATGTCCGTCGTCGTTCCCGCGACCACGTGGGATTGGCCGATGTAATAGGCAAGCGTCAGCCCCCCGAACATATCCTTATAGGGATCGGCAACGATCAAGTCGGTGAAGTTGAAGAAGATCCCGGCGGAGTGGTAGGCAGCTTCCAACATGGCGTCAATCGTAGGCGGCGCGTCGGCAACGGCAAGCAGGTTCTCCGCCGGCGCGTAGGCCATCATGGTTTTGCCGTTGTAGTAGAATTCCGAGGCTGGACCATCACCGGAAATGATCACACGCAGCTTGTCAGGCCTCTGTAGAACGGCGTCTGTCTTTGTCGCATAGGCAAGCGGAGGGCCCTGGCGGCTCGAGGACTCGGCGAGTTGCACCGCAGTGAACGACAAGGTATGCGCAGCAGCCAAGCGTTCGCTCACAGCTTTGAGTAGTTCGATGGCCTTGGGCTCGAGGTCCGGTTTGGGCGGGGTGGCCGGGGGCTTCTTAGCCTGGGTGGTCTTCTTCTCTGCGGGCGGCGTCGTATTTTGAGCGTTTGCGGCTCCAGCCACCATCGAGAGAGCCAGCAGGGACCTCAGCAATGCTTCTCCAAACATGTTTCTCATGGCTCCTCGAACGGTTGAATTGAACTAGTGTTCTGGATGCTTCTAGGGAATCATCCCGCATTCGAACATCTTGTTCGCGATCGGCGCCGCAACCTTGTTGATAAATAGGGTGCGCATCTCCGGATTGCCCTTAAGAAATGCGATGGCTTTTTGTTCTTCGGCGCTTGGCGGAGCCTTTTCTTGTTTCTTCTTATACAAATCCTCGCATGTAGATGACTGGTACTTCTGGATCACCTTACTGGCGACCTTGTCCAGGATCGGGTGTTGGTCTTGCGCCTGCGCTTTGGCGTGGTTAGGACGAACCAGCGTAAGCGCCAAAACAATAACTGCAAGAAGCGATACTGTCACAATCCAGCGGTTGTAATGAGTAGCCATCCTTTCCTCCTGAAACAAAATTCAGACCGTCATCGACTCGATATCCGCGATTTTATCTGCGAAGTCGTAGGTGCCTTATGCCGCCCTTCGCTGATCGAAAACCTCGTTCGGGCTGGACGGTTCTCTTTGCGGCTGCTGGTTGATCTGCCGCCGCAGTTCGGCCGATCGCCGGTAGACCTCACGCCGTACCGTCATAATCTCGCCCATGGGGATGTGATCGCCCCGCGTTCTCCATGGTGTAATCGAGATCCGGTCAGCGATTTCCAGATTGACGGACGACGAAATATCCTGCTTCGGAATGTGAATAATCGCGATCTTCGTAAATGGAGAAAGCTTTTCTGACCAGCCGATCGAAGTATTTTCGATGGGCATTCGGAAAGGATCGACACACAACTGCGCTTCCAGTTCGAAGGCGTAATCGTGCTCGCCGATTTCCGCCACGAGCGAGTCCCGCACCGCTTCCGGGTTTGTCAGGGGATCCAGGTCGCGGATTCTCACCCTCGTGGCAGCAGATGGCTGCGGAGTGATGCGCAATTTGGCGACATACTCGCCGTGCCGCACCGCACCCATGGTCCAGTAACTCGTCAGGAGAGGGTTCCGCCATGGCGTATTGCCTAAAGACGTGACTGCGAAGAGCTCATCCCAAAGCCATTTGTCAGGCGGCAACGTTCCTTCGCGTGTAACGAAATCGTGAAGCCAGGTCTTCGCGGTCCGAGGATCCATAAGCACTCCGGGCAGCGCATCGAACAAACGCTCAATTACGACATAGTCCTTCGCGGTGTTAGCGAAGAATACTGGAGCGTTGATCATTGCATAGTCGAAGTTGCTGCCCCCCGCCTCGTTCTCGAGAACGGAGTGCCCGGGAACATTGAAAAATTTCAAACCTGTGCCGAATATCGGACCAAGCATCGCATCCGGCCCTAGATGGCCGAGGCCGTTCGAAAAACGGATCACGGCCTCGTAGGTGGCCGGAATTGCGTAGATGCCCTGCGCATACTCTGGGGCCAAGCCACTTTCGATTTCGACGGATGCCCGAACGATGCCATAACTTTTCGCGTGCGCGAAGCGCACTGCCCGTTTCTGCTTCTCTTTCTCGTAAGAGGCCTTGATCGTTTGCTCCACCGAACTGACGATCTTTGCCATCTCTGAGGCATAAGTGGATTCTGGAATCTGCGGAATGTCTTTATAGCGTATCGGCGGCATTTGCACCTTCCTGACCTTTTAAACATTGCCAACGCTTACCTCCTGATTGATTAACGGCTATGCAGCGGTGCCCGTTTGTGCCTTGCGATCAGCCAGCAGGGCTCGAATATCTAGAACACTGAGGCCTGGATAGGCGCTGTAAAACCCGATAGGCGGGTAGTTGTTTTCCAATCCCCACTGATAGAACGCCTTCGCGTTCTTTGCTACGGAGGTTGGCGGTCCGCCAATGATATTTGGAAAGAGAGTATCGAAAGTGAACGAGGTTTTTTCTGCGAAGTCCTGGAAGTACTTCTCGACATCACCGTCGAAGACGGTGAAGAAGCCTAAGTGGTTGTTCTCAAAGGGCACAAAATGGGCGACATGCAGCGTCCCAATAGCATCCGACCCTTTATGTCCCTTCTCTCCCATCAAGGCCGGCCCGACCAGCTTCAAGACAAAGCCTTGCACACGTGACTTGAAGGACATGTACGTCAGCAAGGTGTTCTGCGAGGTATTGCCGGTAAAGCCGGCCGCACGAGCGGCTGCCTTGATGTCCTGAACCGAAGCGTCGTAAGAGAAATACGTATCGATGGGCTCGCGGATATGACGCCTCAGCCACTTGATGACCGCCTCAGGGTTGCAATCCACGGGCGTGGCCGGAGGGTTTTCCACGTGTTTGAAGATGGCGTCCAACACGGGGTCAGCACGCTGCACCAGCCGTTCAATATGATCATCGATCTCGCCGTCAACGTCCGAGAGGAAGAGCAGTTTCTCGTCTCCCTTCAGCATGAAACGGGAGAAATGCACGGTACCGAGGCTATCCTGCGTTTTCGCGAAATCGGGCATCAACGGGGGCAGTTCTTCGGTTAGCGCCTTGGCACTCAGGGGCGCCTTAATCGGGAAATCAAGGGTGAGATGACTTTGGCTCATATAAGGTTCTCCTTTGAGGGTCAGAATGGTCAGGGGAGCCTCTCGGCGAGCTGGCGCTCTTGGCTCAACTGGACCCTCAGCCACGGATTCTCAATGAGCGTTTCCCCGGTTGCAACTCTCAAAACTAATAGGGGTAGGGCACTTGGGTACTACTGTCGCAGCGGCGGGATCGGAAAAACCCGGAAACGGGGACGCCGATGGACGCTGGTTGCGACAGTTGATTCGGGACAGCCCGTGTTCCGGTCACAATCCAGCTCATCCGACGACTCCCGTTCGGACTGATGGTTTTGCTAGTTGTCGGCACCGCGCGGTGCTTATATTTTCAGCTGTCTGCATGGGTGTCCTGGTTGAAGGTGTCCCTCGCGGAAAGTTGCTTGAGGAGTAAACGCATGAACAGAAAGGCAAAACGAACTTTCCATTTCCGAGGGTTGGTCACTGTCATTGCGACGCTTTTCATCGCCGGATGTCAGAGGAACGAGAGGGACCGTCCCAGCATCGAGGAGACCAAAGCCATCGCCGAGGAAGGCTTCATCTACGGGCTGCCGCTTGTAATGAACTACGCCGCGATGTACGAACTGGCTATCGACCGCACGTCACCCAATTTCAAGGCACCTTTTGGAGTGATCTTCAACGAAGCCAATGTCGCTACCTATAAGGACACTGCCGTCACCTCCCCCAATAGCGACACGCCCTATTCGATACTGTATCTAGACCTCCGCGCCGAGCCAACTGTGGTGTCAGTTCCAGCGGTTGCAAGGCCGCGGTATTACTCCGCACAACTGACAGACGGCAATACCTTCAACTATGGATACATCGGCAGCCGCTCGACGGGAACTGAAGCAGGCGACTACTTGGTCGTCGGACCCGATTGGAAAGGGGAAACACCTCCAACAATCAAGAAGGTGTTCCATTCGAGCACACAGTTCTCGCTCATCCTCTTTCGCACACAGCTCTTTAATCCGGCAGACATTTCCAACGTAGTCAAAGTCCAATCTGGCTACAGGGCGCAACCTCTCTCAACCTATCTCCAGCAGCCGCCCCCTCCCCCAGCCCCCAGGATTGATTTTCCCAAAGCCAACGCGGAACTAGTGAAGGCAAACTTTTCCCGGTTCCTTGACTTTGCCCTTCAGTTTTCCCCGGCAGGTCCGGAAGAGACCGCCATCCGCGCTAAGCTGGCAAGGATCGGGGTCGGTCCCGGCAAGAAGTTTGAAATGAAAGACCTTTCCCTTAAGCACAAAGCCGCCGTGCTACTAGGAATGAAGCAGGGGAACGATCAGGTCGATAAGTTTATTGCGAGCGGAGCAACGAACGTGAACGGCTGGCAGGTTGGATCCTACTTCGGTGATCGTGCCTCCTACAACGGCAACTGGCTTAAGCGGGCGGGCGCGGCTAAAGCTGGACTTTATGGAAACGACGCCGCCGAGGCAGTGTATCCGCAAACAAGAGTGACAGCCAATGGAGAGACACTCGATGCCACCTGACTTATGCACGCTTTTCTGAGTTGAGCAGCAATCACCGCACTGATTTGAACGTTGGGAGGCACCACGGCGGTTATCCCCAGTAAAATCAAGCCTCACGAGACCCGCATAGAATGCCGGTTTTGCGAGCTTATCGGGAAACCCAATAAAAATGCGCCTTCCGAGTATGCTATTTCGTTCACACTTCTGTGCATAAAATTCTATGCACAGATTGCCCCGCATTTTCAATGACTTGCAGGCACACATCGTTGGGCCTCACGGAAGCGTCGGCCGCTCCCATCTCAGGGCGGTCTCAGGTGTGCATAAGTTAGGTGCCAGCAAACACAAATACACGCTGACCTTCGCCAAGGATCAACTACCGCCAGTCAACTCATTTTGGTCGGTGACGATGTACGACGGCAAAACCCAGCTCTTGATCGAAAACCCGATCAACCGCTATCTCATCAACTCTCCGATGTTGCCAACGATGAAAAAGAATCCCGACGGCTCGCTCACGATCTACATCCAGAAGGAGGTGCCGTCAGCCGACAAGAAATCAAACTGGCTGCCCGCGCCCGACAGCCCAATCTTTCTGGTGATGCGGCTGTATTGGCCAAAAGAGAGGCCGCCTTCGATTCTGCCGCCGGGAGAAGGTACGTGGCAACCGCCACCCATCGAAGTCGCGCAGTAGATTAACTCCTGAGTCGCCAGCTATTCAGACGCGCGGTTGAGATGGGTTACTGTTCAAATATTCCCCATTTCACCAACCGCGGGTTCCGAGTGTAGACGGGGAAACACGCTGAAAAGAGTTTCTCAACACCCCAACGCCTGTTCTCATCAAAATCCAAATAGCGGAAAACGGGCTAAGAGTGGATAGTGTTGCAAACTATCGATCAGAGATTTTGGAAGCCCATCAGAATCGCCTCGGGAATCCCAAGACCAAAGAAAATTGTATTCGAGGCGGCTCAAGCCCATCTACGACATGGTTTGAATTGCTGAAGTTTGTTGATGAAACCGCGTCAATACCCCCGGAGTTTTTTGATTTTCCTATACTTTGAAAGTGCACAGGGAAGATTCTGATTATTATTGCTTTGGCGGTTGCGGCTTAGGATCGCGAAGTGTCCACGAGAATCCAAAGACAATGGTTCGCCCTTCTGGCCGCGCCTTTGCCAAGTACTCATTCTCATACTTGAAAAACAGATTTAGCCCCTTTGGCGGCAGAATGAAATTGCTCTGCACGCCGACCGCGTGGACCGAGTAGTACGGAAACGCAGCAGTAAGACCCTGATTCGCCGTCACCTGCCATTGGTCATACCCAACCACGCCCAACTGGAGCAGTCGGCTGAAATTTTTTTTCAGCGGAAGAATCTGTCCCAATCCCCATTCATCGGTGAAAGCCTGGCCGGGCGTTATGTTGATCTGCCGCTTTTGCCCATGGATTTCCCAGTTCGTGGCCAGGTTCAGGCTGGTTCCCTTGTTTCTGGTCACGTAGAAGGTCGTACCAGTCGCGAAGTTGTTGCCCCAATATCCTGATCCAACGTTGTTGCTGGCGCCAGGAGAAAATTTTCCCGTGGGCGCCATGAATGCGTAACCCACCCAAACATCTGCCCGCTTGAAACTCCAGGCCAAGTTCGCGGGCTGTATCCACGTATCGCTCATGCCTTCGCCACCTCCGTTGGTTGAGAAGGCGGGCGGGTTACCCAAGTCCGCGGTCAACGAACCGTTCGCCAGATTCAACGATGCCATGGTGAAGAAATGTCCACCCAGAACCTTCTTCGCTGGCACGTAGTAGAAGATGTTTTCAATGGCCCAGAAACTATAAGTCCCGGTGATCCCGGGAACCGAGTTGCCGCCTGAATCTTTCAGCGAATCGGCAGAGTAGTTGACGGTTATGTTGGCAAAGGTGAATCCGGGGTCAGGCACTACGCCGGCGTTCAGGCCATACTGCCCAGGCACATATTGCCCCTTCTGTTGCGCCACCAGAAAAGATGCGCTACCTAAGAACGTATATATCGCGAGGACGAGCCCAAATTTGGTTCGCAAAGAAGATCTCCGTTGTTAAGGCACCCCAACTTTGTAGCAAAGGTCTTTTCGACGAATGAGACGGGCCATCGAGAGCTATCAAATCATTTCTATATCGCCAGTTGGACGAGTGGGCGCGCTATCGCGTCCGAACTGCCCAGCCGAGCATCAGAAAACCGCTAGCCGCAATCCAGCTTCCCGCAACGCGCACCGCAATTCGCGCCCATTGCGCACGTAACCGCACCACAAATGCGGCGGCGACTGCGACCAGAACAAAGATCGCAGACACCAGTCCCATAAGAACAACTACAGCAGACGCAGACTGCGCCATTCCGGTTCCGTTCAAATACCCGTGATACAGTCCGAGCACCGCAGCCAGGGCGGTGGTTAGCCGCAGCGAAAGCTTCGCGTTGGCTGCCAGCAATCCGCCCAAGAGCAGAAACCAAATCGCGGAGACTAGGGCATTTCCCTTTACCGCCGCGGCGGCGAGACCAAATAAACTGCCTAACAGCCATCCACCCGGCAACACCAAGAGCGCACGACGTCCAAACTCCGCTCCGCGCAGCCCAGCCAGCAAGGCCAGGGCGAGGACCGGAATGATATCTTCCGGGCTCATCAGAAAGTGCATCAAACCGTCGTAGAACGGCCCCATGCCAGTCGAGTTGAGGTGCGCCTCCCCCGGAATTGCCGACATGAGGAACGTGAAGAAGACAAAGGCGTACATCGGCACGCGCGATTTGTCCACCTGATTCATGCAATCGCCTTCCACATGAAGAACGCGCCCCCGACGGCAACCACCCCTCCAGCAGCACGCAGCACCTTCTGTCCCCACCCCCAACGATGGACTGTGCCGATTCCGATCCCTAGTGCGTGAAGACAACCAGTCGCGATGACGAAGCCCATGCTGTAGAGCAACGCGCTCTGTCCGGGTGGCAGTTCGGTTCCGTGAGCATATCCGTGGAATATGGCGAAGACACCAACCAGTGCCGCCGAGACTCCAAGCGGCGGGCGAATCTCGAACATCACCGCTGCTCCAAGCAGGATGGCAGATAACGCGATCCCATACTCGATTCCTGGAAGCGGCACTCCCACAAGACCTAGCGTTCCGCCGATCGCCATCACCATCGGAAAGGCTACAGGCAGAAGCCAAATCGCTGGAGCGCCGAGCTGAGCCCCCCAAAGACCGACGGCTATCATCGCCAGCACATGGTCCAACCCCGAGATTGGGTGACGGAAGCCGGTCAGGAATCCAACCGCCTCCCCCTCTTGTGGATGGGCGAATGCTAGCTGGGTCAACAGAAAGATGAGCACAATTACACCCAGAGCTCGCACCCCAAGTTGTTTTTGGCTGGTCCTCATCGCGCGCCTCCGAACAGCAGCGTTACGCGCTGAACCGTCCAGAATGCCCCGAGAGAACCGACAGTGTAGCCGGGAAGCACCTGTGCCCATCGTGGCCAGCGTATTTCCAGGATTTGGAAGGAACGATCGAGAGCGAGCATCAGGGCGATGAAGCCGATCTGCCCGAGTTCTACTCCAACATTAAAAGTAACCAACGCCAGTGGCAGCTCATGCCGCGGAAGTCCGGCACTGGTCAATGCGCTGGCGAAACCAAACCCGTGAAGCAGACCGAAGGCAAACGCCACGGCCCAGGGGTGCCGGAGGGCAACACTGGTTTCGCCACGCCACGAGCGAACGATCTCAGGGCCGAGAAACAGAATACTCAACGCAATTGCGGCGTTCAGCGGCAGCACTGGGACTTCCGCGTATCCAAGTGTCGCAACAGCGAGCGTGATGCTGTGCGCCACAGTGAATGCTGTCACAGTCTTCAGCAGCATCCAGCGGTTTCTCACGATCAGCAGCAGGCCCAGAACGAAGAGCATATGATCTGCGCCGAACAAAATGTGCCTGATGCCCTGCACGATGTATGTGGCCGCAACTTCCGCCCAGGTCTGAGAGGCTGCTATTTCTACCCAGGGCTGTGACGGACATGCAATAGTCGTCCACCTTCTGCCGTCAAGCATCTCCACGCGCACGAGCACGTCGGTGATGGTCATCTGCAGACCGCGGAACTCGATGCGCTTGCCCGCCAGGCCGTTTCGTCCAGCCTCAACCCAGCGGCGTTCCACAAGCGAATCAGATAATTCTTGTACGCTCGGTTCTCGCAAATTTCGCGCATCGTCGGGAAGGTTCAGCGTCACCGGAAGGTGCATGCCCGACATGATTGGCGTGCGCCATAGCACAGTAAATTGTCCGGGTGTGGTCTCTTTAATCTCCAGATAGGCCGGGCGCGCCTCGTGCGCCGAAGCCATCGAAGCCGCAAGCAGCACCCAGGCCAACCACGCGATCCAACGGGCAGGCAAACAACTCACTGTGGGCCCTCCCCAGATGCAGATGGAGTCTCCATTGGTTTCACAATTGTGCTTGCGGACTGCAGTTCTGCAGCACCGGGCAGGTGAGCGGTGTACTTCGCGCGCATCTGTTCATAGGCTTTTTGCCAACCATGTTGCTTCTGATCTGCCAGCCAAGCGGTCTTTACGTCTGGCTCGACTTCTTCGAAAACTGGGATGCGGCCAGGGACCACCGAATCAACAAATACCAGGTGCCAGCCATAGCCGGACTCGACAGGCCCCTGCCAGGATCGTGGCCTAAGCTTCGGGATCGCCGAAGCAAATTGTGTCCCAAATTCCTTTTCCAACTCTTCCGGTGTACGGTCTGCATAGTAATCTTGGAACATGAAGCGATCAGCCAGGGCCGCTGCTGTCTTCGAGCCTCCCGCCTCTCCTCCGATCTTGGCCAGTGCGTTCGTCGCGTCGTCATGCGCGCGCTCGCCACGACTGTCAGGAGAAAAGTAGAGATGACGGAAGCTAAACCGGCCAGGTAACGCCAATCTGTCGCTGTTCTTTCCATACCAGGCCTTGAGTTCTGCGGTTGTAGGCTCGTGGGTGCCGGCAACGTCCTCGGCCAGAAACTGCATCTTCTGCGCCAGCCGGCGCTTAATAATGATGTCGTCTTTGTCCAAACCGAGCATTAACGCCTCACGGTACAAAACTTCTTGCTGTACCCTGCTCTCCACGAGACCCCGCATCTCCTCAGGCGAAGGAGCACGCTGCCATTGCGCAGCGAATGTGCTTTGCAGCTGGCGAAGGTCGTCAATCGTGAGCGCGATCTCGTAGGAGCTCCCCGGTTGGCTCGTGCCATGATTCAATGCTCCGTTGATAAGGAACAACGCGACCCCGATGATGAGGAACTGCACGAGCGGCTCGCGCAACCATCGCATCCGTCTCACCGCACTATGAACCCTCGCTCCACCGTTGCTCGCTGTCCCAGGCAATGAATCCACCAACGCAGGCATGGTGATTGCTTCGTCCTCTTCCAAAGCCCCGCATTTCATTGCTTAATTTCCTCAACTTCGTAATTCGCGTAGCCGAATTCATTGCTGCGCGCGGCCATATACTTGTCGCCCAGCTTGTAGACCGTTACTGCGAACGGCGTCTCTCCGATCGTGGTAATGACTTGACCATCCTTGATTTCGTACGGCGCCGGCGAACCCAGGGCCCCTGCGCCCGTCACGTCGAATGCTTCGCCTGGCTCCGGTTGCTTCCCATCTACGCTGAGGATCAGACGACGTCCTGACTGGCCGTAGGAAATCTCGTACCGCTGGCCTGTAACTGTGTTACGAACAGTCAGTGTCTTGCCCACGACCAATTGCGTTAACTGGGCATCGTCGAGTGGCTCGGCCCCCTTTTGCTTCAGATTGGCAACCGTAACGCCGCGCTTTTCGCCCTTGCGCGCTTCCTCTTCTGTAGGCGTATACCAGATGGGAGAAGTCCAGGCGCGCTCCTGGACCGTGGCGGATACCCAATTCGGCGGCGGCACTCCCAACATCTTTGCATCGTAGGTGGACCACCGTGGAGTCGGGATCTGCAATACGCGGACGTAGTAGAACGCATCCAAGGTCGGATCGAAGTCGGGATCCCTCCACACCTTCTTCAGTTCAACCGCACCGACGGCGTTCGTGTACGTGGCGTTCTTAACATCAACGGTGTTGCCGACGGCTGGGACTTTGCCAGTAGCTGGATCGGGCCTGCGATTGCCGGACCATGCCACGTCATAAATCTTTTCGAAGATCTGGCCGCTCTTGGTCCAGCCCTTGATTATTTGAATGCGGTCGAGATTGGCGTCGTCGGGATCTTTCACTGCCCATACGATGAAGATCGGCTCCTTGCCCGACTGCGGCTTCAGATCGCTGCCCATCGGCACACCTCTTGCGTAACCCGTCTTCACCCAGTCTTTTGCGTTCAGTGCATCGGGACTGAAGTCCCAGCTGCCGAAGAAGCGGACCTTGATGCGGACGCCGCTGGTGCCGAAGGTTTCCTTGCGCTGCATCGCGGCGAAGATCGACTCCCGCGTATTCTCTTCCGCCCACACGCCACCGAGGCCGGCCGTGCTGAGCAGGCCCATATTCAGGCCCGCCTCTTTCTTGCCGCTCAAGCGTTGCGCGGGCGCGGCGTCCAGCAGCCCGTGCCCCCCAAAATAGTCGCTCTGGCTGTAGCCGGCAGCCGTGTTGTGCGAGTCGCTGGCGCCCACCACTCCCATCTTGTAGGGGTTGTAACCGCGGCTGTCTTGCATCCCCAGTCCGTTCTGCCAGGCCTCGCGGACAAAGCTGCCGTGGATTTTGGGAGTCCCCGCCCCTCCTCCAAAAAAGTAGCTTAGTAACTCGTAGTCAGCGAATTCATCGTTGGGGGAAAGCAGTGGAGTGGTTTCTGAAGTGCCCTTAAGCTGGTGGATCTCGGTCAGCGGCTCATTGTTCACCCGCTCCTGCGCCCAGGCAGCGTTGATCGGCCGGTTCTTGCTGTCAACCTCAAGGGGAAACATAATGCCGTCGCTCAGGTTGGCGTTATGCGAGATCGCCAGCAACTCATTCCCTGCTTTGCGCTGCGTATCCATCCAGTTCCACAGATCTTCGGGATGCTCCGAGTCAATCGAGGTGAAAGGTAGGTCCGGCACCTTCTTTGAGTCTTTGAAAATAATGTTGCGGTGCATGTTGCGATTATTCGGAGTAGAGCTCCACTCGTAGGCTGCGAAGGTAGTAAATTTCCCAGGCTGATAATACTTGTCCGCAATCGCGACTACCTGCTTCCAGACGCTGCCTGCCACTGCGGGGTCCGTCAGCTCCGTGATGGGTTTATTCTCGGTCCCTGAAGCGAGTAGCCATAGATAGATCTTCATGACGTCTTCCTTGCTGCGGACCTTCAGCTTGTCTGCGATCGCCAATTTGCTGAGATCAGAACCGGGATCATTCGCCAGGCGTATAGTGCCCGCGTACTCAGAGTGGTCGGTCACAGCCATGAAGTCCAGAGGCCGCGTGATCTTTATGTCGTAGCCGCCCGGATGCTTGATGGTCTGGCCAAGCGCAAACTTGTAGGCATCCTCCGGCCCGGTGACCATATTGCCGAACACATAGGCGTCAAACGACCAGCTGGTGTGGATGTGGGTTTCACCAAAGAACACGTTTCGGTCTGGGTTTTTCTCTTGCGCGAAAAGCGAGGTCAATCCGAAAGTCACAACCACAAGTAAAGGGACAGTCCTGGTAACGCTTACCCTTCGCTTCATTTTTCTTTCTCCGGTGGGAGCATTCTGGAAGGTGCTTGACCAAGTGCACTCTTCCGCACCCGCGAGTCTTAGCCTCGCGAATGCTAGTCGAATCGCATTAACTGTAGGAACTAGCATAACTCCTAGTCTTGCTAGCTTAGCTGGGCCCGTGATCTCACAATGAGACTTGTTCGCGATGCTGTCAGGGAACTCATGGGCGAGGCCATCGAAGCCAGGACTTAGCTATCCTCCAAGATAGGACGAACTTACGGTCGTTGGTGATAGCATGGGCACTGCTTCGGGATTTGGGCTATCTCGAATGGTCAGCTGGCCGCGGGTGAGTCTTGAAGGCCCGCCTGAAATCAAACGCTCTTCATTGAGAACGCATGCAAGGAGAAATCAATGACATCGAGCGAGAAATTTCCAGTTACCTATATCGAAACCAGCAAGCAACGCCGGCTGAACAGCGCCCGCGAAATGGCCACGCCATGGAAAAAGTGGGGACCGTATCTCAGTGAACGCCAGTGAGGCACCGTGCGGGAAGACTACAGTCCCGACGGAAATGCGTGGGACTACTTCAGTCATGACCAAGCCCGCTCGCGCGCCTATCGCTGGGGAGAAGACGGACTGGCCGGCATTTCCGATGATAAGCAGCAGCTCTGCTTCGCGATTGCTCTATGGAACGGCCGCGACTCCATCCTGAAAGAGCGCCTGTTCGGTCTGACCAATAGCGAAGGCAATCACGGCGAGGATGTGAAGGAATACTACTTCTATTATATCTCGACAGCACGCCCACGCATTCCTACATGAAATATCTCTACAAGTATCCTCAGGCCGAGTTTCCTTACACCGACCTCCTGCGAACCAATCGCAACCGATCACGCGACGCCGCAGAAGCCGCCTTCCGAAAGCGCGACGCAGAGGCCAAAGCGAGCTAAAGAGTTCTGAATTCCTAGAGGCTACCGTCAATCCTCTCGTGCTTCGGTTCTCTACGCTCACGTTCTTGAGCAGTTGTTGCGGATTAGTGGGAATTCAGTCAAACGTCCCCCCCGACTCTCTAAGAGAAACTGCGGATTACGCGATAGATGTCTGCTGCTCGCTCAAGAGTAAGGAATCCCAGATTGATAAAATTATCTCTAGCTTGCGGGCCATCAAAAGGTCTCGATGCAACGACGCTATGTTCATCGGCGTCGAATATAAGCTCGGAGTCGAGGGTGTCGTGCCTTGCAGCGAGGCGGGGAAGTTTTTTGACGCCACTTGGGGCAAGGATTAAGCATCGAGTAGAAGCATCCGCCAATTTCCTCAAAGCGCTCAACGATGTTCTGTAGACGGATTTCGTGGTACCTGGCTTCCGATAGTTTTGCGACGGCCCTAGCTGGGCGAACGAATATCTACTTTACTTCGCGTGGGGGTTCGGCGTAAGGTGTTCGTGCAGACGGGCCAAACCACGAGGCACATTGCGGTTATTCCCGACTGTCATTTTCTTTCCGCCCGCGACAGTGTCCTTGTTTGCTTTGCCTCAAATTGCTAGGCCCGGAGCGGAGCGAAAACCACCAATTTGCGGAGGAACATAATGAAGCGAGAAAAGTTCATACGGAGCAGTCTGTGGATAGCGGTCCTTTCCCTCGTAGCGTCTGCCCTGTTTCCGTCACTGACTCAAGCACAAGTCCCTGTTTTCGTAATTGAACAGGAAGGAAGCATCGTTCGCTTCTCCGTCAAGGCGTCGGTCGCTATCGAGGGTAAATTCGACAAATGGGAGGCCACGCTCACATTTCCGTCTACGGATGGTACGACTGGCGTTCTGGACATCAAGATTCACGCTGACAGCGTGAATACCGGAAGCGGGATGAAGGATGACAAGCTGCGAAGCAAAGACTTCTTCAACGCCAAGGATGATCCATACATCACGTTTCACTCAGACAAGATCGTGCAGACTGGTCCGATCACATTTGAACTCCCGGGAACGTTCACTATCCGTGGGGTCTCCAAGCCCGAGACGCTGACGTTTACGACTCCCGACATAGGGAAGGGTGTGGGTAGCGTTAAAGGGACAATGGCCTTCGACCGTAAGGAGTTCGGGATGAACAGCGGGATTCCCTTCATCAAGATAGCCAACCGCGTCGAGGTGAGTGTCGATCTCAAGGGAAAACGAGTCAGCGGACCTCCCCCAGTTTTTAAACAGTAGTCTGCAGCGATAGCATGTCTGACTCCCGATTATCCGCTGCTTGATCACCCCGCATTCCTTGAACGAGGATGAGCGACGGGTTCACCGCCAGGCTCTGGCGGGGATGCTGTGGAGCAAGCAGTACTACTACTTTGATCTCGACCGGTGGCTGGAGGAACACGAGGCTCACCCATTAGTGTCCAGAACCCATCGTACGGTTCGGAATACCGAGTGGTATCACATGCTGAACAGCGACGTCATTTCGATGCCAGACAAGTGGGAGTATCCCTGGTATGCGGCATGGGATCTGGCCTTTCACACGATTGCCTTGTCGATGGTGGACTTCGATTTTGCCAAAGAGCAACTCCTGCTGATGCTGCGAAACCTGTATTCGCATCCCAACGGACAAATCCCAGCCTATGAATGGAGCTTCAGTGACGTCAACCCGCCGGTTCCACGCCTGGGCCACCTAATTTCTTTACAACATTGAGAAAAGCCTCGGGTCGGGCCGATCTGCGATTCCTGGAGCGATCCTTTCAGGCCTGATGCTGAATTTCAACTGGTGGGTGAATCGAAAGGACCCCGAGGGTAAGAACGTATTCGCTGGAGGTTTTCTCGGCCTGGACAACATTGGCTTGTTCGACCGCAGCGCTCCCCTGCCAACGGGCTGCCATCTCGATCAAGCCGATGGCACCGCCTGGATGGCCTTCTACTGTCAGAACATGCTGGAGATCGCCCTCATCCTGACCGAGCACGACCCCATGTATGAAGACGTTGCCTTTCGCTTTCTCAAACATTTTTTCTGGATTACCTACGCCATGGATCAGATTGGCGTGAACCACGACGAAATGTGGGACACCGAGGAGGATTTTTCTACGATCTCCTCCACTTGCCAAACGGGGACGCTCTGCGGCTGAAAGTCCGCTCCCTGGTGGGATTGGTACCATTGTGCGCCTCGACTGTGCTGGAGCTATCGGGGTTGTTCGTGTGCCATCCCCGGCTGGGCGAATTAGTCGAGTTGTTCCGGAAGCGCCATCCCAATTTACTGAAGCACATTGCTCCGGCGGACAGCGAATTTTTGGGTTACGCCGGGCGACGCCTTTTATCGGTTTGCAACAAAGAGAAGATTGAGCGGATTTGGCGTACATGCTCGACGAGAGCGAGTTCTTCAGCCCCTATGGTATACGCTCCCTTTCACGTTACCACCGCGAGCACCCGTTTGCATTCAATGTCGACGGGCATGACTACAAAGTTGAATATCTCCCGGCGGAATCGAACACGGGAATGTTCGGCGGCAATTCCAATTGGCGGGGCCCAGTCTGGATGCCTGTGAATGGTCTGCTGATCCGGGCTTTGCTCAATCTCTACCAGTTCTACGGAGACGACTTCAAGGTCGAGTGTCCTACGGGTTCGGGCGAATACATGACCTTGTTCGAGGTGGCCAAAGAGATTGCCCGCAGGGTATCAAACATCTTTCTCCGCGATGCCAACGGTAAGCGGCCTGTGTATGGCGGCACCAAGAAGTTCCAGGACGACTCCCACTGGAGAGACTATAATCTTGTTCTACGAGTATTTCCATGGCGACAATGCGGCCGGTCTTGGTGCCAGTCATCAAACTGGATGGACGGGACTTATCGCGCGTTCCCTTGATATGTTTGCGCGTTTGAACCCGACCCATGCGCTCCAGTTCAGCAAAACAGATCTCATAGCCCGAATGACTCAGGAGCAGGTTGCGGGTTAGGCAACTCTCGGAAGCCTATAGCTGTGCGGCTCTCACCTTCACGAAGCGCACACTTTGAACCCCGAAATTGAATAAGCCTGCATCGAGGGCCGGGCGAGACTCGCTTCTTAGTTTTCACTTCTCATCGATCCACGGTATCGTCATTAATTGATGGAGGAAAAAACATGAGCAGAGGAGCCTTCACAAAAAGCCGGGCCTTTCTTTTTTCCTGCGTGCTTCTGGCCGCCGCTCCTGTTTCCGCGCGAAAAAGCACCGATGTGGTTGTCATGAAAAATGGGGACCGCATGACCGGTCAGGTTAAATCTCTCAATGCAGGAATTCTCTCTGTGTCACTCGATTACGTCAACGGGACAATTTCCGTGGATTGGTCGGAGGTGGCCCACCTGGAAAGCAGTCAGCTGTTTGTCGTTCTCACCCAGGGCGGATCTGCGTACGAAGGCACCCTTGTCACTGCCGAAACACCTTCCGGCCAGCCCGTCAAGATCCAGCTCACCGAAACGTCGGGAAACAAAATGGAGATCGACAGGTCCCAGATCGTCAGGATGACCCAAACATCCGAAGAGTTCCACCAGCGATTCAACGGCGCCATTAATTCTGGGATCCTTTATTCTAAGGGTAACCAGTCAACCCAATACAACCTTGGCGTTGATGTACAGTACCTTCGGGAACGATGGGCAGCCGAGGCCGACTACACTTCCAGCTTGTCTGCCAACAGTAACTCCGCGATCTCTACCCGAAACCAGTTGCAGCTTCAGAGTTACCATTTATTGCCTTGGCGCAACTATTTTTACGGGGGTCTGGGTAATTTGCTGCAAAGCTCGGTGCAGGGAATCACGCTTCAAACCACCCTCGGCGGCGGCGTTGGATATTTTTTCAAAGATACTAACCGTATTAACATCGCAGTGCTCGGCGGGTTGGGCTGGCAAAGCACCAATTACAAATCGTCCAGCAACACGCAAGGCACACAAAACATTGCGGCCGCTCTGATAGCGGCGCAAGTAAAACTCTTCAAGTTCAAGAAAACCAATCTGGATCTAACAGGATCTGTCCTTCCCGCCCTCTCTGATCCGGGCCGCGTCCGTTTCAATACCAATGCCACCTGTTACTTAAAGCTCTTCGGCAACCTGTCTTGGAATTTGTCTTTTTACGGCAACTGGGACAACCAGCCCCCGCATGGTCTTGCCGGGAGCGACTATGGCAGCAGCTCGGGCCTTAGCTGGACCTTTGGCAATAAATAGCAAGCCCTCGGATGGGTTCTTGACTCATAAGTATCTTCGGCCACGACCATGATTTTCGAGATTGCCGGTGAGTTGATGCACGCTATACGATGGGAAAGCAATCTCGATCTGGTGCTCGGCCATGGTCACGTGAACGAAATAGAGAGGCCGGAGACCAGCCGCCGTTGCGCGGACGGCGTCGACGCTCGCGACTAGAGCTGCCTGCTCAAGCTTAATTGGCACAGTGCAGGCCTCTCGTAAATGCCGCGATTAGCGTGAAACCTGTCCGCCGCTTGCGACGCACCGCTATGCCCCCGCGACGTTTCAGAGAATACCTAATAAAACTGGTAGTTCCCCAAGACAGGTCTCCTTCGTAGGATATGCCTACGATTTTTCTTAAGCTTCGCCCACTTCGGCAAGCGCGCCCCAAAAAGCGGGTAACAAATAGTTTCTTGATATCAACACCAGAAATGGACAGACCGTGAACGCCGTACGCGCTCATCTTAGCTTCTGGAGGCACAACCAGAAAGTTATCCGCTAGGAAGGCAAGCAAATGCATCCAGACGAGATTGGAGAGCAGACGAGTCACGCACTTTATCGCGGTAATGCAAACCTGAAGTATGAGCCTTCGGCTTGCAGTTACTTGAGACGGCTTTTTCTTATCCTCGCAACGGAATTCCTCGTCATGGGTTGTTCAGCCCAAGATCAGGTTCAAGGTAGTTCAACGCCCAGCGCGAAACCGGCCGGACAACTGAACGTCAACTGGTTTTATGGCTCATATGTCCCTAAGGAAGTTGCCCTCATGCCGCTTGACGGCCGTCAGCGCCTCAAGCTGTACCTGCGCCAGACATATACGACACCGGGCATCTACATTAAAACCGCGCTATTTGCAATCCACGACCAAATCTCGGACAGCAACCCAGAGTGGGGAGACGACTTCAAGGGCTTTGCGAAACGCCTTGGGAATCGTCAGGCGCAGTTCATCATCCAGAATTCGATTTCGTCTCTGGGCAACGGCATTCTCGGCTGGGAGCCCCGCTACAATCGCTGTCAGTGCGATGGCTTTTGGCCGCGCACTCGCCATGCGATCATCAGAAATTTTGTGACCTACGACCGAACAGAGATATCTCTACGGCCACAGATCATGCCGTATCTCGGGGCCTTCAGTGCGGCCTCAATCGCGACCACCTGGGAACCCAACAATCCCAAATGGCAGGTACGAGGGTACCAGGCAGCAATCACGCAGATTTTTATTGGGTCGGGCATCAACTGGATCGGCGAGTTTGCCCCTGAGATTGGAAGGGTTTTTAAGAAAAAGGCGAGGTAAGTACTCTCGCAAGGGCTTCGGTTTGTGCAGAGGCCCGCAACCGAGGCGAGGCGAAGATAACGACGAGCACTGGACACTGGATGGCCGTTGATCAATCAGGAGGTCCGCGTTGGCGAAAGAGAACGAAACCCAAACAGCACCAGCGAAGGAGGGCTTCGGACTTCTTCGCCGAAGGCTTGGTCGAAGGGGGCTTGAAAACCCGGAGACGAATGGCGATTCGGGGCCCAGGGAAAAGTCCGCGCTTGACCTCGCGGACGTTCAGGGGTTTATTCTCCGCAGTTACAGAATGCCGATGCTGCGGCATTTCTTGTTGACGGTAGGGAATCCGAAACAAGCGCGGAGGCAACTCGGGCGCCTCGTAAGCGGCGACGAATCCGACGTCCCGCAAATCACTACTGCTGCGGACTGGCACGTGGGGTTCGGGCCTGGACCAGGAGACAATCCCACGGATGCCCCGCGTCGCAGACCCGACTATTGCCTCAACATCGGTATCACTTGGCCCGGACTGGTTGCGCTTGAGATAAGAGAACTCGTCACAACACTATCTTTCAAGTCATTTGGTGCGTTCATCGAAGGAGCCGCGCAACGAGCGCAGTTGGTCGGAGATACGGGAGCAAGTTCGCCCCAGAACTGGATTGGCGGTTTCGGAAAAGGGCGCGATCATGTCCTGGTGACACTGCATGCCATCAGCCCGGAAGCGATGAAGCGCTACAGCGATAGGTTGTGTGCCTGGTTTGCGGAAGGAAATGCCTTTCGAGAAATCTGGCGCCAAGACGGAATGGCGTTGATGGAGATGCAAAATGGCCAACTCGTGCCTACCGGCAAAATTCACTTCGGATATACCGACGGCATCAGCACGCCCACCATTCGCGGCGGCCCGGAAAAATACCCCCCTGATCACCAGCAACCCTGCGAGCCATGGCTCTTCGTCTTGCGGGAAGACGCTGTGAACTACGAGGTACCGGAGCCGCGAAAACTTGGTCTAAACGGTAGCTTTGCAGTTTTCAAAAAGGTCGAGACTGATGTCGTTGGCTTTGACAATTTTCTGCAGTCGAACAAAGACAAAATAGATCCTGAACTGCTCGCCGCAAAGATGTGCGGGCGATGGCGCAACGGTGTTCCTCTCGCATTGTCACCGGACACGGATAGCCCTGCGAGAGGGATTTCGCCCGAACAGTTGAACAATTTCGACTATGTGAATGCTGATGGTTCGGGAGATCCGAAGGGGGTCCGCTGTCCCGTCGGCGCACACATACGCCGCGTCAATCCACGAGGCCAGCCAATCGCCGGCCAGGGGCAACCCGGAGGCAGCAATAATTCTCACCGGCTGATTCGTCGCGGTCTGCCCTACGGGCCGACCTATGATTCCAGGAAACCTTACGATGGCATTGAGCGCGGGATTCTCTTTTATTTCATTAACTCGAACATCGAAAACCAATACGAGTTCGTGCTGCGACATTGGGTCAATGACAGCGAATTCGCTGGGGCAGTCAGGCTTCACCCAAACTCGAAAGATCCACTGATTGGCACCCAGAACCCAGCGGAAAGCATTTTCGTGATACCACAGGCAGATGGTGGCCCGCCGATCGAAGTAACAGGTCTCTCAACCTTCCTTACGACCAAAGCCGCTGCATACGTGTTTCTGCCGAGCATCACAGCCATCAAATTTATGGCCAACTTGGGAGAAGGCCGGTGATCTGCATGCTGTTCCTGACCCAATTGTTTGGCGTGACCGGCACTGACGCGGACCTGTCATCGGGGATCGAACAGATGAAAAGAATCCTTGGAAGATGGCTAAGCCTTGGCTTTCATCGCCGTTCCGATGACTTCCCCGGAAACAATGATCTCGACGCGGCGCTTCTTCCGTCGACCCTCGGCTGTGCTGTTCTCGGCTACGAGATTCTCCATGCCGAGACCTTGCGCCGACAGCGAGCTGTCAGGCAGGGCCTGGCTAACGAGGTAGTCGCGCAGCGCGACAGCGCGTTTCTCCGAGAGCGTCTGATTGAACTCGGCGCTGCCGGCGTCGAGCGGGTAGCACCGCGATTGCGGTTGCAAACTCTGGGGTTGAGGGAGGAGGGTCAGTCCAGTGTCTGAGAAACTGATTGCACAGTGCCAAGCGAGGTTTGGCAGACGGCGAAAACCATTCGACGAAACACCGCTGATCTCGTTGGGGACTTCCCAGGGGGCAAATTCGCTGTTGTCGAGGGCAGGAGAAGCGTATGATGCGCGCGATAGACGTCGAAATCGAAAATCCCGGCTAGATGATTTATTTGCCTCTTGGGAGTTGGCGCGAGACAGGGTCCAAATCGGAAATCCCGGCTCAAGGCCGGTAGGGCTATTTGCACCTGACTGTCAATTTTTGACAGGTCCGCCCCACAGTGATTCGGAGCAGCATCGCGAGGCATGGAGATGTGCTCCGATCGGTTCGGCCAGGGAACCAGTACTTGGTGTGTTTAGATGATGGCGAGTCTCTGGTTACCGACAATCATTGCGATTTGTCCACATATGATCACTGAGCCCACTCTTGCAAAAGAACGGACTTGCTCATAATCCCGGACGTTTTTTCCGGAAGTTTCGACTCGGATCAAGGAGAGTTCTAATGAATTCGAAGAGTAAACGCTTGATGATGATTGGTGCGGTAGTGCTTCTGACTACTGTCCCAGCACTTCCACAGAATCCTCAGCTTCAGGAGAAGCTTGCCGCCGTGAAACAGACTATGGCGGAGAACAAGCAGAAACTCCGGCAGTATAAGTGGATTGAAACGACGCAGCTCACCCTGAAAGGAGATCAGAAACCTCCCTCGCAGAACAGCTGCGTCTACGGCCCGGATGGGCAAGTACAGAAGACTCTGATCAGTCCGCCCCCGGAACAACCGAGCGGCGGCAGGATGAAACAAAAGATCATTGCTAAGAAAAAAGAAGAGATGAAGGACTACATGGGAGACGTGAAGGCGCTCCTTAGTCTATACGTGCCGCCCGACCCGCAGAAAATGCAGGCAGCCTACCAGGCAGGCAAAGTCTCCCTGAACCCTGTACCGGGCGCGGTGAACCTGGTGTTCACGGATTATGCGCAGCCCGGGGATAAGATGACGCTCACTTTTGAGACTGCCACCAAGAAAATCACCGGCTTGAACATCAATACCTACATGGGTGAGGAGAAAGATGCCGTGGCCTTGCAGGTGCAGATGGGCAGCCTTCCGGATGGCACCAACTATGTCCAGCAAACAGTGCTCAACGCAGCGGCTAAACATCTGGTGGTGACGACGACAAACTCCAATTACGAGAAGCTCGGCGCGTACTGATATCCCGCACTGAAGAATTTCAGAAGGGAGGCTATTCTCGTTAGCGCTGCCCTTGGCTACTTCATCCGGACCATTGCAGGGAGATGATCCCGTGGCCAGCCAGAACACCCTCGCTACACTGTTCCCTGCTAACGGAGATGACCCGAAGGACCGCCTTAAGAGGAGGACGCCGTGCACAAAGCCATTTTTCTTTTCACCAATTGCGATCCTAACGATGATCCTCACTGTCGGTACAAGTGTGAATGCTCAGCGGAGCGGGGCGGCGGGTTTGTCGGTCGTTCCGGGGACGTGGTGGACGTAAGATTCGCGCACCCAAAGAACTTACGTCCGAGTCCACCTCGATTTTGTCGCAGGTGGAACTGACATCTCTGCGTTGACCGTGGGGGTTCAACTCAGCGCCAGCCTTCGCCAAAGGCGGCTAACCCAGCAGTACCTGCAGGAGAAATCTGTATGGATTTGGGAACAAGTGTTCGGAAACTAGCCCTGGGAACGCTTGCCGTCTCGAGCTTTTTCGTTGGCGGAAGTGCGGCGATCGCGCAGCAGGTTATGGGCACGCTGGGCCAGGCTGACACCACGACCACCATCAACGGAAAACAGATTCCGCCACCGCCTCCGAAATTCGGCGGCGTGATCAAAGAAACCTACAAGGATTCCACTCCGTGGTGGCCGCCGCGCATCGTACCCCCGAAGGGCGCGCCCAACGTGCTGCTCATCATGCCCGATGACCAGGGCTACGGCGTCCCCAGCACCTTCGGTGGCGTTATCCCGACTCCGTCCCTGGATCGCATTGCGAACAATGGCCTGCGTTACATCCAGTTCCACTCTACTGCGCTGTGCTCGCCGACGCGGGCAGCCTTGATCACCGGTCGCAACCACCACTCGGTTGCTCTCAGTTGATGGTAAGGAGGTCGACCGCAAGACGATCGAGCACACTATTCCTCTGGCC
Organism: uncultured Acidobacteriota bacterium; assembly: GCA_963838905.1. Taxonomy (GTDB): domain Bacteria; phylum Acidobacteriota; class Terriglobia; order Terriglobales; family Acidobacteriaceae; genus JABDBE01. The sequence continues at coordinate 522,753 of CAWITE010000002.1, read as the reverse complement.
ATGTCCATCGACGAGACTTTTGACATCGGGCTGGATATGCGCACGCCGGCGGATTTTAGCTACGATGTGCCGTTTGCATTCACTGGGACGATCGACCAGCTGAACTATAAGCTCGGGCCGTCGCAGTTGTCGGCGGAGGACCAAAAGAAAGTGGACGACGCGATGGCCAGAGTGAACAACTAGCCGACCACGACAAACCGAACTACCGCAGACCGAATCCAGGGCGCTGCCAGCGCCGTGCGGGCAGCGCTGACAGGTCGATGAGAATGTTGGCATCGAGCCTGCAGGAGAATTTCTTGGAAGTGCTGATCACGAGGGTCCAGAAGTTCACCGTCATGGCTGCTCCCCACCAGATTAAGTGCTGTAACTCAGGATAGAAACTCAACCTGACCTGTCCCGATGTTATCCATTGCTCCCACCATCATAATTAGTTAGGCGGTCCTGCTCCATTTTCTTGATTATGGGACTTATACGGCGGATGTGCTGCAGTGTCAGTTCAACATTCTTTGTCGCTACCGCGTCCACAAGTGCCTTATTGTGGGAGTTGTGCTCTCCGGGAAAGTCTTCGCATCAGAATCCGATCCGCCCCGCTCGAATCAGCGCAGAGAAATCGGGAGAGTGGTCTGCCGCTTGGGCCGCAGCGTTGATATGCTCGCGTTGCTTCAGCTCTGGAAATGGAAGCCCACCAGTGACCAGTCGTCCCCGGTCGTATAGCAACTCATCCAGCGTGCCGTTCAATATGAATTGGTAGTTCCAGGGCTGCGGGTTGTTAACGTTAGCGGCAAGCTGTTTGTCGAGCGTAGTCGTGCAGTTTCTTGTCAGTTCGTTATACCACTCGGGATGATCTTTCAATTTATTCAGGTAGGTGACATAGGTAAGGAACATAGCCCGTGCTACTTCCGGTTGTACGTGGACGCGGTACAAGTACACTTCTTCATCTTTACGATAGTTGGTGCGCAACCGAATAACGTCGCGCTCATCCGCCGCCACAAAAATCAGTCCGAACTGACGAAAAAATCCAAGAATTGTCGAGTACGCCTGACCAGCTTTGTAGCGTGCTTCAATGGAAAATGCGACATGCTCGTTGTCTCCAGATTGAAAGCTGACAATCGGGTGGCTCGCAAAGGGTATCCCCCAGTTCGTCAGGAAGAAGTCGGCGGCCCGGATCTGTGGAAGATAGAGTGTCCGGTCGCTCCAGCAATTCGTGTAGTCGGTTTCGGTGCGATAATCGCAGTTGCGCAAATTGTGAATTGTGACCCGATCTCCGTCCATTTCAGCCCAGGCTGTTCGATCACTGTCGGGTTGCCAATTGCCATCGTTCGAGGGCTTTAGGGCGAGCCACCACGCGAGCACACTACAAAAGCCCGCGAAACACAAGGCTGCAGCCCAGGATCGTTTGAGCTTGAATAAAATTGTGATAATCCCAACGACGTAAATCAAAGTGACCGGAATGCGTAATGCCGGGATCCGAAGATCGACGTAAAGAGCTGCCACTGCCCATAGAGTAAGCAGCGCGAGAATAAACCACATAATTGCGATTCCAATCGCGCGCAGCACTCTCAACCGAGGCGGCGACGAAAACGGGCGACGGGGGGCAGGAGTGCTATTCATTTTAGCTCCATTCCAGTCTTCAACAACTCATTGACTGGCATTGCATCCTTACGCAGCCACTCAGCCAGCGTCTCACTGTCCAAGAACTCCATCACCAGGAAATCAGTTCCATCCTGCGAGCCAACATCGAAGAGCTCGCAGATATGCGGAGCTTTCTCGCGTAAACTTAACGAACAGATCTTACGTCTTGCACTCGGCATACGGACCCCAAGTCCAATAGACACACTTGTGGCGCAGTCTATAGCACCATGTCACCCTGGCAACTGGTAAAACTGGCAGTTCGCTCGGAAATAATCCGAGGCTCGCGCGGAATTGCTCCCGAATCAGTTGGAAGTGTCGAAATCGGGCGTGGCTCTGGACGCGAACTGGTACAACCTAAGCCAGCCGAAGACTAACTCTAGGCGTGGTGCAAAAAGTACTGGTCCGATCAACTATGATGTAAACTCTCACTCTGACTGGTACAAAACATCTGTTAGGTCAATTGGCATCAGCGGCTGAGGTAAATTCCGCAAGAGGTTATCTTAGCGGCTAAAGCTGGCGCTGATTCAACCGGCCATCATGGACGCTTGAAAGGCGTGCTCCACCCGGTAAAGGAATTGCGAATCTGCTCTAGCGGCCTCGCCGAAGTAAGCTCTCCGCTACCAGCACTGAGGTCTTCACTACCGAGGTAAATGTCATGCACTCGCGAGCCGGAGTTCTCACTGCACTTTTGTGTTCCTGGCTGCTCGCCTCAGCATCCTCAGCTATAGCCCAACAGCCTGGAGTCGTCGCCAACAGCAATACGGCCGTGTCCAAACGTCCAACCCTGGGCTTGGTACTGGAAGGCGGCGGGGCTCTGGGCTTAGCACATATCGGCGTCATTCGGTGGTTGGAAGAACACCACATCCCCGTGAACTATATCGCCGGCACCAGCATGGGTGGACTTGTGGGTGGAGTTTATGCCACCGGCCGAAATGCGGAACAGCTTTATGACGTCGTGAAGGAAATTCACTGGAATCAGGTGATGAACGGGCAGACACCGTTCGACGACCTTTCGTTTCGACGTAAGCAGGACGCGCGCGATTATCCAGCCACGGTGGAGCTTGGGTTGAAAAAAAGATTGCAGTTTCCTTCCGGGTTTAACTCCGGCCAGGAAGTCTCGCTTGTTCTCGACCGCATCGCCCTTCCATACTCTGGCATCACGAGTTTCGACGATCTGCCGATTCCGTTCGCTTGTGTAGCCACCGATCTGGTAACCAGCAGCGAGCAGATTTTTCGCAGCGGCCCCTTAGATCTGGCGCTCCGATCAACCATGTCACTGCCAGGTATTTTCACGCCCGTTCACTCCGGCGGGCACATTTACGTCGATGGTGGATTGCTGAACAATTTTCCGGTTAGTGTCGCCAAGGCGATGGGGGCGCAGTATGTGCTCGGCATTCACCTGGAGGTCGCGCCGCTGAATCCCGACGCGTCGCTCTCCAGCTTCGCGGTTCTGGGACGGTCCATCGGCACGGTTGTTGCTGCCAATGAACGGCGTGCTATGGAAGGCGCCGACATGGTGGTGACGGTCAACTTGCAGAAGTACAGCTCATTGGACTTCGATGCCACCGAGGAGATTATCAAGGCAGGCTATGCCGCCGCCGCTGCAAGTGCAGCGAAATTGCTATTGCTCTCAGTGGATGACGCGACATGGCAGCAGTATCTGGCGGACCGTGACACACGAATCAAGAAGGTACAAGTCCCGCAGTTTGTCGCGGTCACCGGAGTACCGCAAGACATTGCCGTTCCTATCGCTAGCGATCTATCGGGTTTGGTTGGTAAGCCGGTTGATACCGCCAAATTGGAGCAGGATATCCGGCAACTGAATGGGACAGGCACGTTTTCGGTTGTGAACTACTCGATGGTCGAAAAGGACGGCGAGCCCGGTTTGCAACTAGCGGCTGCAACGAAAGGCTACTCACCGCCGATCGTGCGACCGCTGATAGATATCAATGGCGCGAGCTACGACAACGTCTTCTTCAGCATTGGCGGTCGAATAACCTTTCTGAACTTTGGTGGATACCGCCGCGAGCTGCGCACAGATGTCATTTTTGGCACTCAGTACGGTCTCGCCACGGAGTATTACCGGCCGTTCACTGCGACGAGTGACTGGTTTGTGGCTGCACGCGCACTTTATAACAACGCACAATTCCCGCTGTTCAACGGTAACGATTTTCTTGCGCTGTACAGGAATCGCAGGGCGCTGGGAGGCTTGGACGTGGGTTACGCCTTTGGAAGAACCGGCGAGCTGCGCTTCGGGTATGAAGGTGGATATCAGCAGCTAAAACCGCAGATCGGAAGTAGCACAGTACTGCCGACGGTTGCCGGAACGACTGGTGATGTAAGGGTTCAATTCCTCTTGGACACGTTGGACCGGCCGACGCTCCCCTACAGCGGAGAAAGCGTTCGAGCCTACGCCAAGTATTTCAATGCAAACCCCGGAACGCCAAGCGGCTTTCCGCTATCGGAGCTTCAGATCCAGAATTTCTTCAGGCTCAACGGTCACTCTTCGGTGTTTCTGAATGCTTATGGAGGGACCAGCTACGGTTATAAGACAGGCGTACCACCATTCAGCCTTGGCGGCGTAACGCGATTCGTGGCTTTCGGCACCAATGAGTTGCTGACGAATCAGTATTTCCTGTTCCAAACCGGATACATCAGGACATTGAAGAGATTGCCACCTCTTCTCGGCAGCACGATCGATGCTCTTGCTATGTTCGAGATTGGCAAAACATATCAACTTCCCTTTGGGCCCAAGCCGCCCGATCTTCCCGGGGATGTGGTTGGGGCGTTAGTCGTCAACACAATATTCGGGCCGGTCGAGGTTGGTGGGGCCGTGGGTGATTATGACCATGCCAAATTCTTTTTCCAGGTCGGTAGGATTTTCTGAGCAACGCAGACCAGCGACTTTCAGGGGTATACTACGGCGGTTGCTAAGGCACCGGAGCTTCGTGGCTCCAACGCGCCTTCAGAAAAACACTGGAGATTCATAAAAGTCCATTCCCAAGAACACCAAAGCCCGTCCCGAGATGAGTGCCGCCGCCACGAAGAAGCTGTCGGCATTGATGTGACCCTTCTCTCTTCAGGGTCCACTGGATAATTTCCACGGAAAAAAGCACAGCCGTTTATTCCAGACCCCTTGGAGTCCAAACAAAGAAGATGCTTGAGAAAACCGGTTAGGCGCCTGACAACATTAACAATGAAGAAATTAGCCTCAGCAACCTGGATCAGGTTGCAAGCGAAATTAGCAATGAGCACGATCGCAATGGACTCGTGATTTCTTGTGGTTATGGTTGAGAAGCGAGAAGCCGTACCAGGTTTTGGCGATACATACTCCAATCACTGCAGAAAATAGGTCGCGGCATGTCAGCTGCCGATCCCATGCCTGAATCCTCCATCGGAAAGGCTTTTCAACTACGGACTCTACGCAGAATAATCACTAACGATGTCTTCCCCTTCCGCATCGCAGTCGACACTTGTGTACTCGCAGATACAGAGCGGCATGCTCCGTTTTCAACTCACGAGAGGCGCCGCCCTGCTGCGCGTCACCAACTGTTCGCGAATTCCTCTTGCATCAATTGCCATTTAGCGTTTCCCCTACCTCAAACATCGAACAGCAGCTCTCCTCTCGCGGCTGCCACCCCGGCCAGTTAGCCTGCCCGGCTACTCTGAGTGCGTCACCCCGGGAACCGGCTCGGCCGCATACTGAGATAGTCCGCGTTCCACTTCTTTTTAGGTGCGTGGACATCGCGTAACGCATGGCTTCGTCGGAGATTTGTTCGCACCCCAATAATTCAATTTGCCGCCATCCTTTTCCCGGAGTAAAACAACACTCTCGGAATGCCGCGGAAAGGGACCGATCAACTTCGTCCGAAATCATACTCAGCTTCGTGCGGAAAGAGGGGAGCAGGTCAAGCGCATGCACCGGATAGCGCGTTCGTACTCGCTGCAACATTCTCCGCAGTCACATGCCTCAGCTCGGCCTCGGCGGAAGATGTCCAAGACCAACTCAAAAAGCTGGGGACCGATCGCGCCGCCGCAGCAGTGAAGGGCGATGTTGAGGCGCTTGAAAACCTTAGGTGGGAAAGAAGCGACCGGTCAATCAGGTTCACGCGCATATACATGAAAAAAAACGGTCGTTGGCAATCCGTCGCCGTTCAGCAAACCCGCGTCTCGAACCCCTAACACCCCTAACCGGGCAAAAAAGAACGCGCACCAGAAATACATCGGCCCTTGGCTCTGCACCAAGGGCCGTTAAGTTTACCGCTTCAACTTCTCGTACATTAACCGGCACCATCTTCCCCACAATACCCCGAATCACCTCCGCCCGATGTTCACTGCCTGGCCAAGGACTGGGATAGGCTTACGAGATTTTGGGGGGCTACGTGAATGAAGCCGCCACGCGGGCTATCAATGTCCGCTATGAGGAACTACGAGATGGACACAACAAGCGGTAGAACGAGAAGCAGAATGGCTTTCGGCTCACCGCGACGCACACCATAGCCGATCAACAGGTTGCAGCAGATGCCAATCGCTCCCATCAATCCCCATGCGGCAATTGGAATGCGGTTCCACCAGGCAGCTTGCGTGTATCCCTGCGAGTTCAACACCTCGTTCATCCCCCAAACAACGATGGCGACCATGGGTGTCGGCTGCGCCGCCGCAGGAGCCTGAACCGCGAACCACAGATCAGCCTCCAGCTGGGCAGTAGAGGCATCGATCTGCCGGAGCTTCCCCACATCGCGGGTCTCATAAAATAAAACGCGCTGATCGAGATAGTTTCTCAGCAGCCCATGCACTCTCTCCGCATCGGCGACAGGCAGCAAGCCTGCCCGGACGTACTCCGTACCGATCGCGTTGGCCTCCGCCTCTTCGTAGTTCTTGCGCTGATCGTAACGGCTGACGGCCATCGAAAAGCTGAATCCGATGATGAGACCGAGCAGGGTCAGAACAGCGGCCACGATAATGCCGAAATCTTCACGCTCGTCTTCTTCCGGCTTTCGTCGCCTCTTGCGAAACGAAACGCCGATCCGCGCTGAGAGCCACAGGATCGCGAAAGAGAGCGCCAAAACAAGGAACGGATATCTAAAATAGTTCATACGCTGCAGCCTCCTGTCTCGCTCCGGCCAATTTACAACATCTTGCAATTGTCAGGATGGCTACGCTGTCTTCAGGCGGGATCGGGCCAGGGCTCAAACTTTCCCAAGTTGCGGGATGTGTGCGTCCACGGTTCCGGTGTGAATTTCGTAAAACTGTTCGCGCCGAGGCGTAGGCCTCCCCACATCGCGGGCAAAGCGGCGAGATGCTCTGGATGCTTCTGGGTTTCCTATTTAGGTTGCAGCGACGTCGGCCTTCCCCACATTACAGTTGGGTCAGCTCTTGCATTATCAGTTTCGAGGCCTGCTCAGCGTTCGCTCGGGTTACAACCTGCAGACTTGCCGAGTCGCCTGATGCGACCTTTCCACCGGAGGCTTCAGCGGTTTTGTTGCCTCCACCGCTGCTCCGATATTACCGGGCGGAGCGATCCAGTTCCCGGGAGGGCCTTTCCTCCCGCTGTGGACCAGCGCCTTTTCGCGGCGCACTGTAACGGCCTGATCTAAAGCCAGTATACTTTTCATCGTTCACGAGGCTGCTACTTTCTGTAGGTGATAATGGAACGATCACAACCTACTCCAAAAGGGCGCCCTTTTATAGTGCGATTACGACAGTTGAACCGCATCTGAGAGATTGAGCATTGCACTACTGCACGCACCATGTGCCATTGCTAGACTGCCTGGGCCGTGGTCGCTTTGGTGCCTGCTTTTCCCAGTAGGACACCGGCGATCGTGGGGAACAGCAGAACGGAAAGCAGTCCTGCTCCCACCAGGGCGGCTGCCATATGGGCAGGCATATTTCCGCTACGAACTCCGATGTCGGTAATTGCAACAACCATGGGCAGGGCCGTCGCCGAATAAAGGGCAAAGGGCAGTTGCTCGTATCCCGGGAGGTCATTGCGGTAAAGGATAACCGGTGCTCCGCGCACCACCAAGAATAGGATCAAAAACATGGGAGCCAGCAGCAAAGTCTTCGGGCTGTGAAAAAGCGATCCCAAGTCGAGGCTTATCCCGCTTGCCACGAAGAAGAAAGGTACGAGGAAACCGAAACAGATCGCTTCCATCTTATGGCGAAACACTTTGTCTTGCTCGCCGCGGCTTGCCAAACCGACCACCATGCCGGAGGCAAAGGCGCCGAGCACAGCCTCAAACCCAATAGCGGTCGACAATGATACAAAGGAGGCAACAAGCAGCAGAGACAGACACACCGGCAGCTGCGTGCTCGAGTGCATGGTGCGTTCCAGCAACTTCAGAACCCTGGGAGGTCTGAGCCCCAGGGCGATGAGAGCCGCTCCGACAGCAAGGGCCACAAAAGCAAGCATCAACGCGACTTCCTGCCACGCTCCAAACTTACGCGTCAGGAACAAGGAAACTACCATGATGGGAGCGAACTCGCCCGCTGCGCCGGCAGCCAGCACGAAGCTTCCGAACCTGGAATCGAGGTTGCCCGTATCCCGCAGGATTGGCGTAAAGGTTCCCAGGGCTGTTGTAGTCAGCACGAGGCCAACCATCATCGGAGCCTGAAAGCCTGGTAACGAGTGAAGAACAGAGGCAGCGGCAAGCCCTAAACCGAGCGACAAGATCCAGCCGCGAATCGCAAGCGACAGAGGCCGACCCTTAACTTTTTGTAAATCGATCTCCATCCCGGCCATGAAAAATAGCGCTGCCAAGCCAGGTCCTTGCCCAAACCATTGCAGAAAACCGCCAGGCCTTACGACTCCTAACGCATGCGGTCCGATGAGTATCCCAAACACCATTTCCCAGACGACAACTGGTACCCGGAGAGTCCCGAAGCGAATTTCCGACAACAGGGAGGCCACTAAAGCAATGGCCATCACAGTCATGAAAGGATGGATGTTTAGGTCCAATTAGAGAAGCCTAGGGAGATCGTATCCCCGGAGTCGTTCAAGTAGTATCCACAGGTAGGAGGAAGCAGAGTTGGAAAGGGAAGGGAGGGCAAAGTGCTGGAAGATCTGCCAGGGAGAAAGGTCTGTTTATGGCAAATACGCCTCGATGGCATTGCATCCTCCACTGAAAATGCCAAAAGGACCGAAACGTGGGATCTGGCGGGCGTGACGAGGTTTCTACCCTGCACCAGCAGCCGACAACATTATACCCCTCTCTCGGGTTGATTTTTGGCGCAGTTCATCCTGATCGTCGTCCGTCGCATGAACGACACTCTCACGTGAGCGCAACGTAGATTCTTGGCGTAAGATCCATAACGCCTAACCCCCCAATCGGGTCGGTCAACTTGGCGCGTCGGGCAAAGTGGTGCGCTTGGAAGTAGGCCCAGAAGAGTATCCTCTCTTGGCATAAACGCAGAACGTATTGGGACCTGCCTATCCGGCGACGGGCAACGATACGGGTTGCTGAAGGCGGAATTCGAGCAAAGTTTCGCTGGGGATTTGCAGCTTCTGCCCTTTCTTGGCACCCGCAACCGCGGTTCCAGTAGCGGCACCGGCAGCCGCGCCTATGCCCGCTCCTTTTCCACCCCCTGCTATACCGCCAATGAGGGCGCCCAACCCTGCACCGCCGACGACTTTCTTCGCAGTATTCCCGCCTTCTCCCTTACCCTTCACCTCATAAGTGCTGGTCAGCAGCGGATACGCGGTGCCGTTGATGACGATATCGGTGAGCTCCAGGGTTAACTCGGAACTTCCGGACATCCTGCCAGCGGACGAAGCCCCCACGAGACGTCCGTACAGTGTCGTTCCGCGTGGCGCAACGACTGTGTCTTCGGCTTGCAAGTTCGTTTCGAGAGTAGCGGTGAAGCGGTACCCCTTCGTTTGCTTCGTGGTATCAATCGAATCGACCATTCGAATGAGGATTCGGGTCCCTGCAGGCACGGTGATTCTTCTCTTAGTTTGTGCCGCCGCATTAGCAGAGGCCCTGTTCGTGAAGGCTGAGCCGGAGCCCTCTCCAAAAATCCCTGGTACAATCGCGACACCCAAGAGAAGAGCATTTGTCCAAACGAATGCCTTGCGCATATGCGTGTCTCCTTTTCTTGAAGCTATGAGCCCTGTCCAACGACGGGCAGCGAGGAATCGATCTGCAGGTCAATGATCAACAGTAGCTGGTGTTCGACCATGGCGAAACGAGCCGCTGTCACGGCCCCCAACGCTTCTTTCACCTTGTCATAAGTTTGCACAAGCAACTCCGAGCGTTGCTTTTGATAAGCCAGCGACTTCTGAATAAGCTCATCCGCTGTCGCATCCGTCATCTGGTTGTACGACTGGGCATATTCTTTAATAATCTCGATTCGTTGGTCGTTCAGCTTCGCGAGTTGCGTGTCATAGTCGCTGTAGATCGGCCAGAATTTCGCAGCGTCTTGAGCGCTAAACAGCATGACAGATCCCATAAACTCCGCCTTCTGTTGCCGCACGTCGCCGCGCAATAGGTCAATGTAAGCCTGCACATTCTTCTCCGCGTCGCTCTGGGGAGACGCCGAGGCCTTGCCTTCGACCTTTTGAGTTTTAGTTTGGGCCCGGCTAGGAGCGGCCGTGACCATCACCGCCAACATTGAGAGTGTCGCCAGAAATATAGGATTCAGGAATTTCATGTCTTTACATCCTTTCGAATTTGCTCACCCATGAACTGGAGTAGTTTCCCATTTTGAATTCCTCGATGGCCCGCGCCGGAGTCATGCGGTCACGTTCTTCTTTGGTCGGAGAACCCTTCGCGGGCGAGAGCTGCAAGGGTGCCGCCATGGCTCTATGGCGGGAAGTGTCTTCCCTCTCTCGCGTTGGAGAAGGGATTTCATCTTAGGAAAGATATCGTAAACAGGCGGGTTATTCGACAAGAATCCGATCTTGAATTGAATCCTCCGCCGAATCCGTAGAGGGTGGGTGTGCTGGGCTGGTGAAATATCGCGTGGGTGTTGAAACAACTCACACTCTCAGAAGTCCGCAGAAATTTCATCGCGCTAGGATGCCAAACGACGTTCTCGATTTTGGTGGACATTTTCTATTCCCCGCTTGGGACAGTTTTTCAGTTTCTATTCGGTCCTAGATTCCAGCATGTCGAGTTTTTTATGCAATGACAGCACCGTCGGACGCGGGCATTTCGCAGCAAGCTACTGCTTGGGTTCCAGCAACTGATGTTGTAGGTCAACCAGCGGCTGCTGGCTCCCCTTGATGAAACCTTGCCGGGGCTGGTCGAGATCTACGATGACGGCAAGTACTACCGTGATCGCGAGCACCAACACGGAGGTGGAGAAGACTCGGCGCCGACCCTCACGGCCGAAAGCATATCCCACCAGGATTACTGCAAATATAGCGACAATATAGTTCACGTAGATGACCGTCCGGGGCACATGGTTTTGGAAGGCCATCCAACGTGCCGATTCCAAATCAATAACCTCGTTCAACGATTGCAAGAGTAATCCGGCTTTGACAGGGCTTGGGTCTTTCTGCCCATAAGCGACAGCCCGGGTCCAAAATTCATTCTGCAAGCGTGTGGCTTGTTCCCGCGTGGCTTGGAGTCGATCAAGGTCGCCACCGGCATCAGCGTATTGGAGCCGGACAACGATATATTGGCGGAGGAGGTTGGCAATCTCCGTACTCTCTGGGGCAGGAAGGAGTTGGGTGCGCAAGTAGGAGGTCCCGATGGCATTGGCCTCCTCCAGCACAAGGTGCTTGCGTACTTCGAATCGGGTCACTGCCATTGACATAGTGAATCCTAGGAGCAGAGCGAGCACAGCGAGGATGCCGCCCTCGATGGCCTCCAACTGGGACTTCACTGTCTCGGCAGTTTTCGACTGTGCTTTTCGCCCGAGACGGAATCCCGCTTCGCTCGCCGCGGCCAAAATCGCGGCGAAGAACACAACCAGAATGACCAGCACGCCATGCGCAGAAACAAACATTTAAACGCAACCTGATTATTCAACGCGACAGCTAGAGGCGATACTAGCACCCCCTCTACGCCGCGAGTTTGACAATCGGGAATCTGAAGGGTTTGCTAATAGTTGGTGTAACCAGGTCAGCATGACCGGACTCCGGTCACAACGAAGCATGAAAAGAGGCTCTACGCCAACTCCTGTTTGCAGTGAGTTACGGCTCTTTTCAAGGGAGGCCATTACAGGTTTTGAGGAATTGGCCGGGTGGGTCATTGAGTGTAATGGCAATTTATCGTCAGTTAGCCCCGTCGTCACTGTTTTCGAGGTTCTATTTTTCGAGGTTCTATAATGAGATATGAGATGAGGAGGGGTTATGCAGAGAAACCGGATAACTATAGTGGCGATTGTCGCGACAGCGTGCTTACTCGCGTCAGCATCGGCTTTTGGCGCAAGTGGCGACAAGGCTAAGGCCAAAGGAATGATTAGCTCTCGCACCGGAGAAACCTTGATCCTGAACACCACGGATGGGAAGACCACTGTGGTCATGGATGATTCCACGAAAGTGCAACAGCCAAAGGGTCTTGGCATACGCAAGAAGCAAGTCTCGGCCGCTGTCTTGATACCGGGACTCAAAGTGAGCGTCGATGGAGTAACCGATGACCAGAATCGGCTCGTCGCGAAAACAATAACCTTTGATGCCAATGATCTGGAAACGGCCGAAATGATCCAGGCCGGTTTGCATCCCACGGCAGAGCAAGTAGCCGCCAACCAGCAAGCGATCGCCGCCAACCAGCAAGCGACCGCCGCCAACCAGCAGGCGATCGCAACCAATAAGCAGGATATCGCCGCCAACCAGCAGGCCACCGCGGCCAACAAGCAGGCCATTGACCAGAACATCAAGGACATCCAAGAGACCACTGATCGCTTTAACCAGTTGACCGAATATGACGTGAAGGCCGACCTGACCTTGAACTTCAAAAGCGGGAGTTCCCAGATCTCGCCGGATGACCAAGCCAAACTCAAGCAGTTGGCCCAAAGTGCAACCAGCCTCAAGGGGTACATCATCACGGTGAAGGGCTATGCCGACTCGACTGGGAATGCTGCGATGAACACAAGACTGAGTCAGGATCGCGCTCAGGCGGTGATCGACTACTTGATCCAGCAGGGTGGCATACCGATACGGCATGTCGTGGCTCCGGGCGCGTATGGTGAAACCAATGCAGTGGCATCGAATGAGACTGCGTCTGGTCGGGCCGAGAATCGTCGGGTTGAGGTTAAAGTTCTGGTGAACAAGGGCATGGCTGGCAGCTAGCAATTTCTTTACGCGATTCTCGGTTAAATGCTCGACGAAAACGGGTTCCGGGCACGGCAACTCGGTGGCAGCGAGTCGGTTGAGCTATGCATAAATTCCCGACAAACTCCCCTATTATTCTCGCACGAGCGACTGCGTCGTCTCATCAAATGCCTGTTCGCATTCTTGTGGTAGAAGACTTCCGGGCGTTCCGATCTTTCCTCTGTCAATGTTCTCGAAAACACCAGAGCTGCAAGTCATCTACGAAGTGTCGGACGGACTGGAAGCGGTACGCAAAGCTGAAGAACTGCAGCCCGACTTGATTCTGCTAGACATTGGACTTCCCGGGCTGAATGGAATTGAAGCAGCCCGGCAGATCCGCAAGCTTGTCCCCCAATCCAAGATACTGTTCGTCGGCCAGGAATCCTCTGCTGATGTAATCGAAGAGGCTTTGAGCTTAGGGGCGTTGGGCTACGTCGTGAAGGCGCATGCAGGAAGCGAACTGCTAGTTGCTATGGAAGCGGTGCGAGAGGGCAGGCAGTTTGTCAGCAGTGGATCGTCGCTAGGTCCGCCTACTGTCTTTGCCGGAAATGAACGAGCTATTACGCAGCAGTAGATGCCGCGCCACGTTCCCCCAGCAGACGCAACTCAGCTTCGGGAATAGTGAACTCCGCAATGCCACAATCCAAGCAGACAACAAGCTTCGGAAATAACAACACGGCGGTCTTGTTCCGATCTCTGGGAAGGTGGATATTGATCTCCGCGCCATATTCTGCCTGGTTCCTCGATCCACACGATCTACACGGCATAACGCACAGTGACTCCCACTTCCGGCCAGTAGGTCACGCAAGTCTACCAGACTGTAACTGTCGCAACTAGGCCATTACACGTTTTGACCGCGTTTTCATTGAGTGTAAAGCGACATTAAGACCTAGGGATTTCCCCAGTAGCGGAACTCTGCCCCATTGCCTAAGAATCGTCCCGAGTCTGGAGACTCCCAGCATCGGAGTCCTGCGCCACGAAATCGCGTGTCCTCTGCATTTAACGGAGGCGAACTTTGGTCCGACCACTGGTACTAGTGGCGGATGACTATCCGGCCTTGCTCAAAGCCACAACTGCGCTTTTGAAGCGCAGTTGGACGTAGTGGGAACCGCAACCGATTGGCGCCACTTTAGTGTCGGAGGCCCTCCGCGTTACCGTGCTAGAGCAAGAGGCGCAAGCCGGGGCGCGTGATCGTCTCGATCAATCCTTGAGAGTACGACGATCTGCACCTTTGCAGCGTGTCACTCTGGGGCGTGAAGCATTGTTGAATCTGGGGCGCGGGAGCATCGTTCCACATCTCTTGTTTGACCTTCCATTCTCCGCTGGGTTCCCGGTTTAGCACGAGAGCGATCTTGCCGTATCCTTCAACGGTCGGCTTCCCATCCGGCATCTGTGTTGCCTGATCTTCGGTAGTCCATTCCGACGCCTAATTTCCAGAGATACGAATATCGTGAAATTGCAACTCCTCTTTGGTCACTTTGTGTCCAGCCATTTTCGACAGAATATCCTGAACCCATGCTGTAATCGCTTTCTTCCCAACTAGTGGGTTTTCTCCGGGCATGAGGTCAACCCCGTCATCCGCCCACATCTCTAGGATGCCAGCGTGATCTTTTCAAGTGAAGAGTCGTAAATTTTTGGTTGAATCTGTCGATTTCCGATCGAGCTTCGTTCTCGTTCCTAGCGGCACGACTCCCAACCACCAGCGTCGTCAGTGCCAAACCCAGCAGTACAATTTGCTTTCGACTCATTACGCATCTCCGTTAGCTTGCCAAATGCTTACAGCAAAATCGCTAGATTCGCGTTGGTCATCCACATAGGGACTCCGCGTCCAGATCAATTCGAAATACTGAGGAGTTGCGTCCCGAAAAGCCGCACCGCCCTTGCATTCCCCGCGCTGCTCGCCAACTGATTCGCCAGCCAGCGTTGGCGCTCACGCGGGTCGTCGTCCGAGAGCAGATGCGCAGTGCCCGTGTGCCAGTGATACCTCAACCCCTCACGCAGCTTTCAGACGTACATGCGGATCACGCTCAATGTTGCGGACGTATCCCGCCTTCATCCCATGCTCTGCTACCAGCCAGAACTGGTTTCCGATACGTCCATCGCCCACTGGCGTGCGCCGTGGCTTCACACCCAACGGGTGATGACGGGTGATGCCTGCCTATTGCAGAGACTAGCCAAAGGAGTAAACTTATTCGCAACTAATCGTCTCGCCTCTCCGAAGAGCAGTTCTCACCCGTTGAGACGCAGCACCCCCGAAGGCGAATGACCCGAATTTCCGGGAAACGTATTTACGCCCTACAATCCTCTGGAGATTCGTCATGAAACGAATCATCATCGTGGCGAAGCTCGATGCCTTTTCTTGGATGGAGAGAAGAAAATGATCAAGACTTTCACGAAACAGCTTTTGTCAACGGCGTTATCTTTCCTGCTGGTCATCACCGCCGTGCCATTTGACGCTGGGGGTCAGCAACCGGCACCAGCGGGATCGACCGGATATTCGGGCCAAGGTGCGCCCCTGTCTGCGGATGAGTTGCAACAACTGGTGGCGCCCATCGCGCTGTATCCGGACGCCCTGGTTGCCCAGATTCTTGGAGCCGCGACTTTTCCCGATGAGGTTGATGCCGCCGACGGTTGGCTTCAGCAGAACAAGAATCTCACCGGCACCGCCCTAATGCAGGCCGTCGATACCCAGCCGTGGGATCCCAGTGTGAAGGCGCTCACCCAGTTTCCCTCGGTCCTCGACAACCTGGCGAAGAACCTCAGTTGGACTTCCGCATTGGGAGAGGCGTATCACACCCAGGCCGCTGATGTCATGTCGGCGGTCCAGACTTTGCGCGCCAAAGCCAAGGCCGCGGGCAATCTGAAATCGGGCTCACAGATTACGGTCGTGGAGCAGTCGCCGCAAGTGATCGTGATTCAGCCTACCAACCCACAGGTGGTGTACGTGCCGCAATACAACCCTACGGTTGTCTATGGCACCCCGTATGTGACGCCAGGGTACAGCACTGCGACGGTGGTGGCGACGGGCCTGCTTGCATTCGGAGTTGGCATCGCCGTGGGCGCCGCGATCAGCAATAACGGTTGTTGCGGATGGGGTTACAGCTACTGGAACTGCAATTGGCACGGCGGCGCGGTCGTCTATAGGAGCAATGTCTACTACGGAAACAGTGCCTGGCACGGCGGCTACTATGGTGCCGCACGAGTTGGCACAGCCTATAATCCTTCGACGGGAACGTACGCGCGGGGCGCAACCGTCGCGACCCCCTACGGCACTCGAAGCGCCGGTCAAGCCTACAACCCGAGCACCGGCACCTACGCGAGAGGCGCGTCAGCCTCGAACGCCTACGGAAGCGCGGCAGTTGGTCAAGCCTACAACCCAAAGACCGGAGCCTATGGCGCCACGCATCAAACCTCCAACGCTTATGGGAACTACGGAAGCTCGGTTGTCTCCAAGAACGGCCAGACTGCGTACACCCAGCATCAAACCACCACGCAAGGGTCTGTGGGATCGGTACAAACTTCGTCGGGTGGCAAGGGTGTTGCCGCGTCCGGCGCGTACGGCAACGCTGCGGCAGGCCAAACCGCAAATGGCAACAAGTACGCGGCCTCTAACGGCAATGTCTACAAGAACAGCGGCAGCGGTTGGCAGCAAACTCAGGGAACCCCGAAATCCAACTCAAGTTACTCGGGAGCCAATTCCGCTGCTGCAAAGGGATGGGGACAGCCGGAGAAAAGCAGCGGGTCATCGGCTCTCAGCGGAGGTGGTGGAGGCGGGTGGCAATCGAGGGAGGCGAGCGCGCGTGGTTCGGCAAGCCGCGGTGGTGGTGGCGGCTGGGGCGGTCGCAAGTGAGGCAAGCAGCCGTGAGCGAAGCTAACTCGAGTGCGCGTGTTGGAAAAGAGTTCTTAAGCCTAGGCTTTGGAGGATGTGATGTTGCTCAAATCCTGCAGAATTACGTTGATGATCCGGACACTGCTTCTAGCACTAATCATTGCTCTCGCCGCTTGCAGCAAACCCAACAAACCTTCGGCCAGAGTGTTTGCCTCCCCTGACGACGCGAGTAATGCGCTGGTGACAGCGGTGAAGGCAGGCGATCAAAACGCGCTGCTGGCAATTTTTGGTCCGGATTCGCAAGAGATTATCTTCTCTGGCGACCCCGTGCAGGACAAGAACATCGGCAACGCATTCGCGGCAGGCTATGACGTGATGCATCGCTGGCGCAGGATGCCGGATGGTGGCCAAATCCTGCTGGTTGGAGCTGACAATTTTCCCTTCCCGATCCCGCTGAAGAAGAATGATGGCGGGCAGTGGTTCTTCGATACGGTTGCGGGAAAGGATGAGATTCTGAATCGCCGTATTGGGCGAAATGAACTTGCAATCATCGAGGTTTGTGGAGCCGTGGCGGACGCTCAGGCCGAGTACTTCTCCCAGCTTCACGATGGCGCAACCACGAGACAATACGCACTGAAGTTCATCAGTGATCCGGGCAAGCAGAACGGCTTGTACTGGAAGTCGGCGGATGGTCAGCCCGAGAGCCCGCTCGGGCCACTGGCGGCGTTCGCAAATTCCGATGGATATACCGCAAAGGCCGATGCGCACACGGCTTTCCACGGATACTCCTTCCACATGCTGAAGGGGCAAAGCGACAAGGCGCCGGGCGGCGCCAAAGATTACGTAGTCGATGGGAAAATGGTCGGCGGATTTGCCTTCGTCGCCTATCCGGCGGAATACGGCAACTCAGGGGTGATGACCTTCATGATCAACCAGGATGGCGTGCTGCTCCAAAAGAATTTGGGGAAGACCACGACAGAAACGGCAACGGCTATGACCGTGTTCGATCCCGATGCCGGGTGGAACGCAGTGGAGTAAACCTTTGCATTGAGGAGCGCCGGGGCTGACCTGGTCAAGGTCTTTCCTTGCGGATCAGCCCGCGTGGTTCAGAAGCGAACCGACGTTATTCGCGGCCGAGTGCGGCTTGCTTCGTGCCCTCTTCCAACTTCTTGATGTCCTCGGGCGGTTACAGGGTCGGCCCGCGACTTCATCCCCGAAGGTTGCCGTCAAAGGCTTCTACTCGGTGATGATCTATAACCTGCTCGCGGAGATTCCGTTAAGGAGGCGCGTATGGGCCGATTCAGCAGAGTGACGCTACCCGTTCTTTTCCTGAGCGTAATCGCGCTCACAGGCTGTCAGGGCCTGGTTCCACATGACACGCAGAGCTTACTTGACCCCAATCTTAAGCGGTCCGACATCCTTGGTCTTGTGGCGGGTTTTGGAACGACCTTTGCCGCTCTGCCGGACTTGATCGCAATGTTCCGGCGTCGGTCAAGCGCAGGCATGAACCCCAGGATGGCGGCAATCATGGGCGTCTTCCAGATTCTATGGGTGTACTACGGTCTGTTGATACTGTCGCGACCGGTGATCCTATGGAACGTGGTCGCTGTGGTGGTCAACTTCGTGAGCGTCGGCGCATACGCTTACTTTTTGCGAAAGGAAAAGGCCAAGTCTCTATGACCCCGTGGATCAGTCTGGTGGGCGGGGGCTGAGATGTCCCTGCCGACAACGAGGTCCTTAGACGGTGGCAACTGGTCGTATTCGTGGTGCTGTCGATGGAGCGGCGAACCATACATTCCGGTTTGTCCGTCGGTCGGGAGGAATCTCGGTGAATTGTCAGCGGGAGATCTCCCACAAGAAGACTTCTGGACAATGTCGGGGCCAGCTTCTAGTGCGGCTCGCTGCTCAACTGGCCGATCAGTCACAGTCCGAACCGCATCGGCCGTGCGGACAGAGAAGTCGAGAATGCACCTGAAATGTGACACACCTCACAGAATGGGTGGGAGTCGAGGCCGAGAATGAAGGATTCCCGTTGTTAACCAGGCTCCGGTCACTTGTTGCCAAATGTCCAACTGAGTCGCGAACCGGAATCGTAGTCGCTGCTGGGCAGACCATCCGGCGGCTCGACACCCAACTTCGAGATCGCAGGCACTGCTTATCGAGTCGCGATACCCGATCATCACGGTTCCCGTACATGGCCGGCCAGGGTGGTGCAAAAGGCTGCCATTACCTCTGAAACGCCCGTGCCGACCCGAACCCTCTTGGCAGTCAAGTAGCTGTAACCCGCGTTCGGATGAGCATCCATGCCCCCCACGAACCATCGGATAGCCTGACAGCCCTGCTACGAGAAGAGCCGAGCGTCAGTCTGTGCGAGTTCCACGGGCGCGGAGCATTCCTCGTCGTCGTTTGCTGCGTGATTGATCCGAGTACTCACGGGATAAGCGCATCAGCCGCCCATCGCAGAGCTTCAGTAGTTCGGACGCTGTGCCCATATCCTCTACTTTGAGGCAATTTGCTGCCGCCAGCATCTGTTGGGATAATTGGCACGCAGCGGTTCAGTGGAGGGGTCAAATGGAAGGAACACAGCTTAGATATGCAATCAAGTTCGTCGCCGACATGGACAAAGCCGTGAAGTTCTACCGCGATGTGCTCGGTCTAAGAATGAAATTCGAATCTCCGGGCTGGAGCGAGTTCGTAACAGGCGAAACCACTCTCGCGTTGCACCCAGCTTCCGATAAGAATCCAGCAGGAAAAGTCGAACTCGGTTTCACAGTCGCCGACGTCGAGGCATTCTACCGGGACATGAGCGCCAAGGGCGTGCTGTTTAGCATGCCGCCCAAGAAGCAGGATTTCGGTGGGGTGCTGGCGCAGTTCGTCGATTCCGAGGGCACATATTGTAGCGTGGGAGCGGAGGCGGCGTAGAGACCCGCAGACGAGATTGACTTATGCGAGTGCTTGTTATCGGAGCCGGAATCATCGGCTCGATCTATGGCTGGGCGCTTGCCGAAGCCGGACATCACGTCGCCCACCTTGTGCGGTCTGGCAGGGCTGATGCGTTTCGTGACGGTCTACCTCTCGACATGTTTGACCGACGCGAGAGACATGAACTCCACGGGAATGCTGACGACTGGCTCGTGATACGCCTTCGGGATGAAACCATACTCTTCCTTCGCCGTGACAGCGATAGTCCGATGAACGAAGTCCACATCCTTCCACTGAAGATACATCGCTTCCTGCATCCGCAACCCAGCCATGAGAAGCGTCTTGAAGATCGGAAGCTGATCGCGAGAACACGCCGCGAGGAACCTCTCCAGATCATCATCCTCGTAGACTTCGGGCCGCGCCTCAATGAACTTCGGAGCGTCCTTCATCGTCACCAACTCGCGTCCGTGGGCTTTCAGGAATTGGTGAACTCGCATGAACTTGTCGGCCCTGCGGGGTGCGTTCTTCTTCACGCGTTGGAGCCAATCCGCGAACTTGAGCAGATCGAGCCGAGTGATTTCCTTCAGATGGATGCGCCGACACGAAGTCTGGAACTCTTCCAGCGTGTGCTTCACCAGATCGTAGGATTCGTCGCTTCGTGACAGCTGATACTCCGCGAGATAGGTGTGAATTGCCGTAGAGAGGCTGAGAGAGACGCCTCTTCCTTCTGTATGGGCAAGCCCACACGAGCGGCCTCCAAGTAGAGACGCTGCCGCTCTGCCGCTGCGACGGCATCTTGAGGATTGACGCCGCAGTCGCGCCACACCCGGCGCGGTCCCTCGTACCAGCCGATGGCGTACGAGCCGCCCGGTAGGTGGGTGTCGGTTCCTTTGAGGACGGCCCACTGAGGTTTGATCTTGTGATTCTTGCCGATGACGGGCTTGAGTCGATGGTGCTGTCCGTTGTGCCGGACGTCGTAGAAGATGCTGACTGCGCGGTTTGCCAAGAGACCTCCCTGTGGGGAGGTCAGCTCACCATAGCTGGGATCGTCTGCTCCGTAAACCAGAAAATAGTACCCGCACAGTACCACGGTAATGTAAGTGGTGTGTTATCAAAGGCTGGTGCCGGGAGGGGGAGTTTATTTCCCCGCATGCCCGTTTTACCAGTGTTATGGGCATTTTCTAACCCGGTCAGTTACTTAGCGTCCAGCGAACACCCCGATTAAGTCCCTTCTGAGCGTCAATTCCTCATCAAAACGGTAGGGGACGGTAGGGCAGAATGCAGTGCTCAGTCTTTTGCGATCAATCGGCGGTCGCGATGCGGCTCAGTGCGGGGTTGGCCCGTACTAAGCTCACACTTCTCTCCCGGAGCGGCTCCACAGGTTGGACAAAGGATTTCAAGTGCTTTTTTGGCGCTGAGTTCTTTCTTCATGGCGGAGAGATAATGACACAAAGTTGGTGTACAGGAATGGTCAATTTTGAACAGTTTCGGGCATTTTTTTTTGTGCAGGGCAAGCCTGACCCTAGTTAGCATCCTCTCGCTTACACTTGTGCTCGGCGAATTGAACCCTGAGACTTTCTTGCGCGTCCGCAACCCTTTTCAGGGCGGGCAACGGCACCGTGAACGAGCGGTCGCAGACAGTGCAGACTCCTATAACAGGAATCGTGCCGATCCATTTGATTACTCGTAGGTTTCGCTGCTGCATTCTCTCAGTTTCCCACATTTCCGACATCCCACCAAAACGGTATGGACGTTAGGTCAGAATATGGCCGCTCGGCGGAATCTGCGAGTGATTTCAGAGCATCAAAGGTAAATGAGCAGATTGCAGAAATCCTACAAACGTTTCGTCATCAAAGCGACCGCATTGCCGCTCCGGGAGCCGGAAAATAGCTTCACGGTGCACGTCAACATTAGGAAAGATACGGGGCGGTACTCTGATGAGACACCCTTCGAGTCCGGAAAAACCTTCGCCACCGAGAACGAGGCACTTGAGGCTGGGATCCAGATAGGGACGCAACAGATTGATTCAGGCTTCCTGCCGAAGAATATTGTCACTTCGGAGGACCTAGTCGGTCTCCAAGACTGACGGTTCTCTTTGGCCGACTCGCGGCCCTCCCCTGACCCCGGCTCCCAGCTGGGGTTTTTCATGCGCAGAAATCGGGCAGGACATTGCGGCTCCGGTATCTTAATCTCTTCATGGAAAACTCCGCCTACATGGACAGCATTACCGCCAGTCGGTCTATGCTCCTCACCGAAGAGGAAGCACTCGCGGGCGGTACGACCATCTCCTGCGAGACGACGGATGAGTTTGGTGCGGACGACATCTACGTGTATTGCCAGGAGCACTTCGCCGACTGGCTCCGGGTGATCCGCGTGTTGAGCCGCGAGCAGCAAGAGTTGCTTCTCAGCTACTACCTGCTGGGCAAGCCTCAGATCGTGCTCTCTAAACTCCTGCAAACCACGCAGACGGTGTGTTCCTTCCGTATCCGTATGGCGGTCAAACTGGCTGGGACCTACCTGATGATGGGTGGTGCTTCGGATGTAGAGACGATGCGCGTGATCCTCAGCAAAGCCGGATTGGAGCACAGCCTCGAAGGAGTATCCCTTTCCGAAATCATCGCCATGTACGCGGAGTGTCGCTCCTTCCAGCGAATCGCCAACGTCTACGACCTTCACCGTCCGGACGTGCGTCGCTCTACGAGTCAGGCCGCCAAGAAATTGTTGGGCAGAGATCCTGCACATCAAGAGTTCGAGATCACGCCCGCGTCGCCCGAGGAGATCGCTTTGGGTGCATACATCTTCAATCTCATCGACAAATCGAACCCGACCGGGCAAGGCAAGAGTGAACGTCAGCAGGCGAAGACGGCCCGCGCTGTAGTTCTACGAGAGCCGTCGTGTACTGGAGAATTTCGTGTTGCCGTGAATGACCCTGGCTGGGACTCCCTGTTCGTGAGCCGGGCGAACCGCTAGACCAGGCGGTTTAGTCTGGGAGTTCGCTCACTTGAACTTCCACGTTCAGTAACTCCCTCGCAGTAACTTCGGCGTCCAATCCCCACGTCTTTTCTGTTTACTTCCATTTTCACTCCGAGCTATGGTTCGCGAGTTGTCAAATTACTTCTTGGAGAGAAGCCAAAATGAAAAAGTCACAGTTCACAAATGAGCAGATCAATGAAGTGATGGAGCAGCGTGGGATCAACCGCAAGTCTGCCTTGAAGTTCTTCAACCGGGAGCACGCATTCCCGTCGCGCCGCCCGCGTGCCGGCATGGCAGCCGTTGCTCTGGCCAAGGATGTGAAACTTGCCGCTGCAAACGATAAGCCTGAAGCGGCTCCTGCACCGGCTATGACGTCGGAAGAACGCGGAAAAGCGCAGGCGGAAGGTCTTCGCCTGTACAAGCTGGCGGGTCGTCCCACAAAGGCTCAGTTCATCAAAGTGTACGGCAAACGCGGTCACCTGATGACCTGGGACCAACGCGCCGAAGCTGGTGTCCCTGCCGCGAAGTTCCAAGCCGCTCTGGCAGAAAAGCAGGACAAGTAGGCGTGGCTGCCGAGAAATTCCAGCCCGGTCGGATCGTAGCCACACCCGGTGCGCTCGCTGCGTTGGAGGCATCGGGTGAGGCTCCCTTCGAGTACCTGGTGCGCCACATCAATGGAGATTGGGGAGAAGTGGACGAGCGCGACCGCCGGGAGAACGAACTCAGTCTCATTCACGGGTTCCGCTTGCTCTCAGCCTACACGCTGAACAGCGGAACCAAAATCTGGATCATCACGGAAGCGGACAGGTCAGCGACGACTCTGCTTCTGCCCGAAGAGTACTAGCTTATTTACTTGCCCAGGATGGAAGGAGTAGGAACGTGTTCGGGCCAGATGGTTCGGATAGCGAGCACGATACCTCCCGCGATTGCGCCTGTGATGGCGTGGGTCAGGAGCAGCACCCTGCCCTTGAATCGGGCATCTTCAACGATGGGTTCCAGCTTGGTTTCAACCGCGACTACCCGGCTGGTAAGGTTTGACATCTCCCTGACTTGGTGATCGAACTTCTCGTCCAGCTTGTCAAACCGTCCGAGGATCACTTGTGTTAGCTGTGCGAAGGTGTTTGCGCTTGAATCTTCCATGGGTCACTCCATGCTCTACCTTCGGTCTGTTAGTAGATCAACCAACAACTCATACTCACAAGGTCCAGCGTTACCGCCGCGCCTGTCACACCGTCGGCGTCAATCTGTATCAGGTCACCCATCTGAGACGTGCTTGCTGGCATACCAGCGGAGCCGGACGGAATGTTAGCCGCTATTGTTCCGTCAATGGAGAAATTAAATCCGCCAGAGCCGTCTCGCGTAATTTTGAATTGGTGGAAGTTCGTGTCAGCCGCCACGCCTGTGTCCACAACCGTCGTTGTGCCGTTGCCGACAACAGCCTGCCAGTTAGTGTCAACCGCCGTGTCAAAACGGAAAGCGATTAACGAACAAGCTGGCGTTGCCGTTTCTAGCGTTGAGCTTGCGCCGAAACCTACTCCCATCCATACGCGGGTGGATGTTATTGAGTTCAAGGCAATCGTGAATTGTATTTGTGCCAGCAGCGAGGCGCAGACAGTTTCTTGACTGTAGGATCCCCACCACGCAAAGGAGGTTGGTGTGTTTAGTGTAGTAGAAAGTCTGGTGGCTGCTGGCAATCCGCCTGTTACCGACGAGCGTGCAATAGACGGTGCATTACCTTGGCTCAATCCAGCATAGTTGAACACGTTTCCGTAGTTGTAAGCTGGCGGTCCGCCCGAAAAGGGATTCGGCTGTCCGTATGCCATCAACGTTCCGGTTGGTGAACTGCCGCCTCCACCACCACCGCCCGCAGGAGGAGCATTGACCCACTTGCTGCCGCTGCTCTGGTAAGTGAGCACATCCCCGTTAGCCGGAGAGGTGATGTCCACGTCGGTGTCGCCCGCCAGGGTTGCGCTGGAGCTAGGCGAATTGACCCACTTGCCCGAGCCGCTGTTGAAGGTGACAACGTCTCCGTTCGCGACACTGGTGAAGCTAACGTCGCTGTCGCCCGCCAACGAGGTCGCGCCTACTGCGTTGCTGCGGGTGTCGGCACCCGGCTGAGCGGTCTCTTTGTGACCGTTCTTGCTCTCCCGCATTTCTGTGTTCAACTTTTCGGTCGCTTCAATTGCATTGATCTGGGACTCGAGAGACTTTTGCTCTCCGTCCAGCTTGTTCCAGCGTTCCTGTGCTTCGCCGACGAAAGTTGTCTTCTCGGTGAGGTCGTGCATTTCTGCTACGAGTTTGGCACGCTGTTGGCGCAGTTCTAAAGACTTGACGGACATGGATATCTCCTGTGGTTGATCTGTCACGGGAGCCAGCAGCCGCGTCCTGCGGTGCCACACCACGTTTCATTCGCGAGTCGTCTTGCTCTCCGAGAGCCAGCCCCATCGGGCGACGTCACGAATGACTGGAGGCTTGTGCGCCTCTACAGCTCAGTACTCGGTAGTTGGGAAATGTCCGCAAACACGTATAATCCTTCCGGGTGGAGGCTGATATGCCCCAAAACGCGACACAACAGAAACATCGCGTAGTCGCGCAGCCCCATCGCCGAAGTTCGGTCAATGGATCGCAGAAGAGCGCTGACCGTCTTCCACGGAAGGGCGCGTGGTAATTGCTCGAGCCGGTACAGGCGCGGAGTATCAATCTGGCTGTCCAGCCCTGCGGGAACCCTCCATAGACTGCCACTCCCTTGTCATAGCCCGGATAAGGAGGATGAAACAACTCGACGAGAAATCCTTCCGACGTTTCCGCCGAGCGAGGAAAGCCGGAGGTTGTGGCATCTTCGACGATCTCGTTTTCCTTGCAGAGCAAGGATGCGGGGTCCAGATCTCCTCCCCAGTGGGGGTTGTAGCTCCATTCATCATAGAAATATCTGACGAGCGATCGCACGAGAGAGGAGATCGCCGGGTAGTCCGCCGGCGCCGTTGCGATTTGATCCCTGTGGTGACAAATCCCGCACTCATATCCTGTTGCGCCGTGGTTCAGTACAAACCGCTTCAGACTGAGATGCTTCGCGCATATCGAGCAGAGCGACGTTGTGTCGACATCGAAGGGCAGATTCTGCGTCTTCGATCCGGCTTTCGGCGACGGGATTCTCTTGTCCGCCCTCACCTTCGGCTTCACGGTCTTTTGGCGTTCAGTCTTCTTCTTTGCGGCCATTCGTCCAGTGTCCCAGATCACTAAGTTTCGCGTTTCTGCAGATGAACAAACTTGGCTGGTCTGCAAACGATTTGCAGGTAAGGACGCGACTGCGCCAATAGGGTTCTCACGGCTGTCAGGTCATGCCGGATTCAACGGGATTCTTCATGGACCACCAACATTCTTCGCCCTGGCGCGTGCATCCACGATGCGCAGCAGATGATTTGCCAGCAGTATGATCTCGATTGCCTCTGACGGATTGTCGAGGTTCACGTCCCGGTGGGAGTGCGGGTTCTTGTAGGACGCGATCGCGCCGGCAAACAGCTCCATCCGCCCCACCCTTTCGCCGCCTTCGGCGTTCATGTCTGTCAGCGGTCCCGCGTCCGGTGCGAAGGCCTCACGCATCAGCTTCACACCAATCAGATTATCTCCGAGCCCGGAGGCCGCCCGCACGGAAACCTCCACCGCCTTCATGGCCTGGAAGGCCGCCACGTCGAATTCGCCCCGCATGAACGCGAGCCAGACCGGATCGGCGATCTTCGGATGGAGAATTTCCTTGGGCAGCAGATTGGCGACCTTGAAACTTCTGAAATCCGCTTCACTTTCCATCGCCAGCGCGCGACGGGTCAAGTGTAGCCACCCGTATTGCCCGTTCTCCATGTCGGAAACGATGAGCCCCTGCGCCTGAAGCCAGGCCCACGCTTCCGCCAGTGCCTGGCTTATTTCGTGTTCGTATTGCCGCGGGTATTGCGGCTGACCGGACGTGGAATGCGCCCACAGTTCTCTTTGCAGGTTGCCTGTATGAAATTTAGCCTCGTTCCTTTTCTTCAAGAGGAAGAGGATCTTCACGGCCAGCTCTTCAGGAGCAAGCGCCAGCAGTACCTTCACGTCTGGAATCGTTAGCGGCAATTCGTACATGCGCACCCCACTTCGCCGTACTTGGCTATTCTTCCCAAAATTGCCGATCAGGCACCAGGTCCGCTTAGGTGCCAAGTCGAAGCCCGTCCACCGTCCCCCACGGTGCGGAGGTGCAGCCTCGCACACTGCGCAGACGAGAGCGCTCCGTCTAGCCTTCGGCGAAACCGTCGAAGGCTTCGCGCACGATCGCTTCAAGGGAAGCCACTTCATCGTCGGTCAGCTTCGCGAATTCGTTCTCGCGCCGCTTGCGGCCCAGCGCGCCCTTGTTTTGGCGGATAAACATGACGAGGTTTTCCGCCATCCTGTCCGGCATTTCGACCGTGTTCATGATGCGGCGCATCGCCTCGTCATTGCGGCGCAGGAAGTCGATTTCACGCGGCAGGTCCTGCTCGACCATGCGCGCGACGCAGGCATAGAGAAACTCCGCCGCTTACTTGCTGTCGAAATAACGGTACAGATCAGCCGTGTCGTTGAGAACCTCGACGTTTCTCCCCGGCGTCGGCCGCCATTCGATGAAGTTCATCAGCGGACCCGAATGCGCGCGCAGTGTGTCGCGGTAGCCGCAGAAGGTGGCGCCGTCGCCATGTCCGTCCCGTTCGTTCCCATCAGAGCGACTCTACTCGACATTAGCTTTCGAGCAGGAGCGAATGCCGCACCACGTCACGTAGACCTCAAAAAGCGGTCAGGCCAATTGAATTGCCCTAGCCACAATCTCACGAAGGTCGGCCGACTCCGTTACTTCCCCTTCTCCACCGCTTCGATTATCACTAGTAATGACAACACCGCTCCATATCTCTTTAGTCCCACCGATTGTTCCCAGATCTGGGCTCCTTCTCGCAAGCCTTTTTCATGCAGCCATGCCGAAGCAGGAACCGGTGCCAGTTGGTCTGACACGCTTTGTTTCCGATAGCACTGGGCGGCAAAGCTGTTCTCCCTGACTTCACCTTTCCGTATCCAACGTACAAATCCCTCGGATAGCTTCGACCATAGGATCTTTTGGTCCTGGGACCACACCACTGCGGCTCGGTGCGGAGTGAGCGTAATAAGCCGTACGGCGGAAGCCGTCAAGGACGTGCCGCAAAGCTTTGCGATCGAGCGAATCGACTCCAGCGAAGGCTCTGACTGAACAAACTCGGCCATGAGTCCCCGAGGCATCAGAATCTCGGCGGCGAAGCGGTTGGCTTCGAGTTCGGGGCGATAGAGATCCGCGTCCCAGTTTTCTATCCTTTGCTGCTTGCAAGGGGCGGAGACTTCCTGCTGGCCTGGTAAGACGAAGTGTCCAATTTCGTGGGCCAAAGTAAAGCGTCTGCGGGATTCCTCGCGAATCCGGGAGTTGATGACAATATATCCGCGCTGGGCGTCGCGGATGCGTAAGAGAGCGCCGTCAAAGCTTTCCGCTGGTCGATAAAGGACCTCGATGCCAATTTCTTCAGCGATTTCTGCCAGCCGTTCGCGGCTATCGAGGCCGAAGCGACGGAGGAACGCCTCGCCCACCAGAGTCACCAAGTCCAAGTCCGGACTTGGTCGCGTCTCACTTACTCTCTCCTTAAGCTCGGATTCCAGTTGGTCGAGTTCCTGCTGATCGGATTTCGCAAGCTGGCTGCTCTTGCGGTAGGCGCGGGCGGTTTCGAGATTGGACGGAAATCGGAGAGGCGACAAGAGCCGGTCGAGCCAATGATCGGCGATCCTGAGAGCGGTGTCGGACTGGTCTTCAGCTTGGTCTTCGGGGCTGTCTGCAGGTCGCGTCGCTTCGATCGCTTGGTGGAGAGCAAGAGGCACAGATCGGCGCGCCACTTGTTCCCGTTTCGCGATTCGGGTGGCGGAGCGATGAAAACGTGCCCTCAGTGTATCCGGATCGATACCCGATTCCTGTAGTTGACGGCGCAGTTCATCGTCGTTCGTGGCGTTGTCGTCCGCAAGAGAATCCGCGAGGCGAAGGATGTCTTCGGCGAGTGGCTCGTTGTTAGGCTTAGACATGTTCTGCCTCTTCGATTAGACGAGCGTCGGCTAGCTTCCTCAATCTGCGTATGACGCGTCTCCTCCGGTTCTCGATTTCAACCACGGTTGTGCTTAGCCTCTTGGCCAGTTCTTGGCTCGAAAAGGCATTGTAGCCCGCCGGCTCTAGCTGCAACCTAAGGATCTCGAGGAGTTCGGGATCGTCTTTGAACTGCTCGACTAGCCAGAACAACCGCTCGCTCTGGAGATGTTCGTCTTCGGGGTTCCCATAGCTGGCGACCCGTTGATCGATGGTGGATTCCGATAGATCCTGACCATCTCTCTCGTCATCCGGGTAAACGCTCGTCGTCGCGCGTTTCGATCGAACCAGATCGAGGAAGTCGCGTCTGAGTACCTCGCGCAAATATGCCAGAACCCCAGCGGTTGTGGGTGGTCCTTTGGTCGGAGACCAAGTAACGGAGGTGTCGAGAGGGTCGAGGAGTTTCAGCAACGTGGCGCTGGCCAGGTCGGCGGCGCTATCTCCACCGGGCAAGACCACTTGGGCGCGCCCTAAGCATGCCGCGGCGGTGAACAAACTTTGAGCGTGCAGCGCCAGGCGATAGAGCACTTGTTCGAAATCGATTTCGGTACGGAAAGCCTCCGTAGTATTCCTCTTCCCGGGGCGCGCATACTTTAGATTTTCTCCTGCCCATCAGGAGATTTCCACAGAAAAATTTGGGCGGGCGCGCAAAAATCAGCCCAGCTCGATCGCAATCAGTACAAAGGAAGTCACGATGAGCTTCGCAACGAACGATGTTCCCCACCTCATTCACACTGACGCCGTTCTCGACGCAACTCGCCGCCGAGTTGCAGGACGATTCCTGCGGCGGGGGGCAAATGCTTCTGACGAAGGCCAAGCAGGAGAGGCTATGACCCCGGAACCTTTCGTCTCAGCCGAGCAGGCCGCACAATTTCTTTCCATTAAAAGGCGCTACCTGCTCGCGCTTGCGCGCAAGGGCATCGCCGGCGCCTATGCGCTCGGCACGGGAACTGTCCGTAAAATCTGGGTATTTCGGCTTTCCGAACTTGCCGCCGCCGTCGCGAAAAACACTGATCCCAAAACCCGCAAAGTGTGCGATCCTGCATTCGGCAGTCCCCGCTGAAAAGAGGAGCTATGTCTTATCAGCGAGGATGTTTGAAGACAGTACGACGCAAGGAAGGAGACAGCTGGGTGCTCCGTTACAGGATCAGGACGGCGGACGGCAGAAGGGTCGAGAACACCCTGCCCGTCGGGTTTCTCCGGGATTTCCCGAGCGAGAAAGCCGCATGGCGCGAGGTGGACCGGCTCGGTTTGCTAATCCGTATCAACAGCGACGCCCCTGCCCCCGGTCGCCTCCGGTTCGACTCTCTTTGCGAGCAATACCTGAAGAACGACTTTGGAGCCGATGCTGTCCGTCCCAAAACGGAGCGCACCGTCCTTAACACCGAGCACATCGTTCGCGCGTATCTGATTCCCCGGTGGGGGGAGGAAATCGCGGACGATATCAAATCCTTGGATATTCAGCGCTGGCTGAAATCCCTCCACAACGATGACGGGCTTGCCTGGACGACGATCTCCAAGATGCGCGGCACCATGCTACGCGTTTACAAGGTCGGCATCCTGCACGAGCTTGTCACCAGGAACCCCGTGCTGCCGGTCGAAACACGCTGCACGACCAGCTACAAGGCGATTCTGGTTACCCCGCAGCAGACTCTCGTTATCATCGAGAACCTGCCTAACGCCCTGCACCGCATTCTGGTGCTGACCTGTGCTGCGACCGCATTGCGCTTTTCGGAACTGCTTTCTCTCAGGTGGAGTGACGTGCTCTGGGAGGAGGCAAAGATCGCAATCACCAAGCGTTGGTCACGGGGCAAGGACGGGCCGACGAAGACGCGCAAGGCGGAAGGCCACGTCCCTCTCCACCCTGTCCTCGCCTGTCAACTGATGCAATGGCATGCGCAAACGCCTTACGCCAAGGCGACGGACTTCATTTTTCCGTCGCTGAAGGCAGAAGGCCGCGTGCCGCTCTCTCCCGCAGTCTTTGTTGCAGATCATCTCCGGCCCGCAGCCCTGAAGGCGGGCGTCCAAATTCCTGACGGACATCGCTTCGGCCTTCATAACCTGCGGCACAGCCTTAGCCACTGGCTGGTGAACAAGGCCAAGGTGGAGCCCAAGACCGTGCAGACCATCCTGCGTCATTCACGCATTCAAACGACGCTGGATATCTACACCCAGGGCGACGGCGATGAAACACGGGCGGCGCAAGGCGCATTCCTGAAGGAGCTGGGGATGGCTTCGGAGATGATCCAGTGAATTGTGGGTTGAGTTGTGGGTTGGCTTACGGGGCCGATTTCCCCGCAAGCCCAAGGAAACAAATGGTGGGCGCTATAGGATTCGAACCTATGACTTCCACCGTGTGAAGATGGCACTCTACCGCTGAGTTAAGCGCCCAACGCTTACGATTCTATCACTTGCAGACCATCCAAAATTCCCACCGTACCAAACCGTACCAAATCTCTTGCGAATTCTCACGAGCCGGCTGCTACCTCCCCCCTTGCCGTCAGCTCCGAATAGATCGCATCGAGCGTCGACTTCACGCCCGCCTCGATCTGTTGCATATATACGTTCACCGTGGTGTCGTGCAACCGGGGCGACGTGCACTGTGAATACCAGCCTTAAGCCGTAATACCTGCTCGGTGAATTTAATGATTACCTTTCACCAGGGTGTCCGAATTCGCCAACAAATACTCCGTGCGGATTTGTGTTCGCCAATCAACAATGGCAATGGTGCCCAAGTGGAGGATCTCCAACATCATGGGCACTATTGGGAAGGATACTGTCGACAACACTCTGATCGAGGTTGACGGCAACATTTTGGGCTTTAACCCGGGGACAACGTTCCAAAAGTAATCCGAGGACGGCTTAGATGCATAAACGCCTAGGGGTACTTATTTCTGCAACCGTGGTGTTACTTTCAGGGGGTTGGACCGCATGGTCGCAAAGCTCTTCTGACAACGCGACGATCATTGGGCGCGTAGTAGATCTAGAAAATCATCCTGTCAGCGGTGCAAGAATATCAATTTTCCCGATGGACCAAGCGATTAGCGGGAGCCTGCCAGGGGCGGTGACGGATGCAGAGGGCAAGTACACCCTGATATCGCCACCTTTCGTCGGAAGAACCCTTTTTTGCGCTGTGAAGGAAAGCGCCGGGTATCCCGATACCACAGGTCTACTATTCTCCTCTGGCCAGGAGAGCATGCCGGAGGAGCACCTAAGTCCTGGCGCTCACATGACCGTCGATATCCGCTTGGGCCCGCCGGACGGGACCTTCGAAGGTTCCATTCTCGACGCTAAGACTCATTCACCGGTCCCGAACGCACGCATTAGTCTCCATAGGGACGCACCCGAGTCAATGTATTCAGGCACGCTGCCTCCGGACGGGCATTTTTTCTTTGCGTTCCCGCCATTCCCAATCTCGATCACTATCCTCGCACCCGGCTATCGGCCGTGGAAGTACCGTGATCCCACCATCGGAGCAGATAAATTAGTCTTGGGATCTTCAGACCACAGGACGATTACCGTGGAGCTCATACCACAATAGCCCCCTCCGAGCGAGGCCCATGTTTTGGCGATGGAGAGCGGCTACCCGACTCTTCGCTCTCTCATCATGCCGGGGAAGACTCATCCTTTTCGTGGTCTTTGCGAGGGGCGGGAGAGTTCATGCATACCTGCAGCTTAAGGTCTGCTCTGGTCGCCGCGGGTTTTCCTGATGAGCACGGGCAATGGATCTTGTAGGGACGCCGAGTTTTCTCGTTAGTGGCAAGCCATTCGAGTGCAGGGGTATTGTCGCCGAGCTCGCTGTACGGGCCGGGAGTTGATGCTTCTTTACCAATCGGAATTAATCACCTACAACCTGTCCGTGTTGCTTAAACGCGATAATGCAGAGCATTTTTAGCTCACCGGCGCGGCTTCTACAGTTTCTTGCCGACTACGCCTACTTGTCGCCGCGCCGCTGAGCTAAAAATGCTCTGCATTATCGCGTTTAACAGTCTGGGCAGGGTGGTGTCAGATCTTGTCCGGTCAACCTTCATATCGTAACTTCTTGGGGCATTCAACGGATTACACGTGCCCGGCTGGATGTCCCATTGACGGCGGATCCCAGATCTTGGCAGGCACACCATCGATCGCCGAGATTTTTCCGTTGACGACCGTCCCCGCTGGAATCAGCAGTTTGTCGAATGCATACACCGGCTCCGTTGTTTTGCCATGAATCGCCTGCCCCACTTCCCGAACCCGCACCTCCGAATCCAAACCTTTAGTGGAGTACCTGGCGGAACTGTCAGGGAATAGAACTGACCGGTGCTGGCAAGGGAACGGAATTAAATGGCTGTGAACTGTTTCTGCGGGTCTTGTCTCAAGGGTTTGACCCCAAAGCCAGGTACTGCAGATGAACAT
This sequence comes from uncultured Acidobacteriota bacterium, assembly GCA_963838905.1. Classification (GTDB taxonomy): domain Bacteria; phylum Acidobacteriota; class Terriglobia; order Terriglobales; family Acidobacteriaceae; genus JABDBE01. Next base: position 489,597 of record CAWITE010000002.1, on the reverse strand, counting down.
GAGAAAGACCGCCTGAACCACTTGACGAATGCACTTCATTTCAACACCTCGACTTTGGGCGGCGGCGCAGAAATCATAGTCGCTGTTGAGAGTGGAAATGCGCGGAGCGTTGATGGATGAACAAATTGTCATGTTTCGGAAAGGGAACGATAATGTTCCCGACATATCATATTTCGATGATCCGGTCGCGATCGGACGTCGTCGCGCTACCAGAATCCCACGCGGGGTGAGCACGACACCCCGCGCGGGGACTGAGAGTTCTGGCACCGAAAGCCTCCTCGATCAATTGGAAATGAAAACTGGGTAAGGTCGAAATGTAGGGTTAGGGCAGCCCCCAGTTTGGGCTTAGGAATAAACGGTGGGGTGAAGGATGTTCAGGAAAATCTTTCGCAACCGAAATAGTGGTTTCTTCCCTGGCCTTGTGTTCTTAGTTTGTCTGTTCGTTGCGTTCGTTTCGTCTCTGATGGCTCAGACGGTTGGAACGGGTATCTTGACTGGCAGGGTTACTGATGCCTCAGGTAACGTGATTGCGAATGCCACCGCGACGGCGACGAGCGTAGACACGGGTCAGATACATAGCGCGACCACTGGGGCAGATGGCTCTTACCGGTTTGAAGGTCTACCTTCTGGCACGTACTGGGTGAAGTTTGAGGCCGCTGGTTTCAAGATGGTGGAGAGTCCCTCTGCAAAGGTCACGAGTGCGGAGGCCGTCGTTCTGGATGAGAAACTGGACGTGGGCGAACCAATCAATGGCAAACCAGCCCCGTCGCAACAGAACACTTTGCCAAACGCGCCGTCAAGCAATACTACAGCACCTTCGCTTGAGGATCTGGGCCTGACTCCGCAGCAGACTCAGGGAAGCGCCCAGGATCAAGCCAGGCTCGACAAACGGACGCACATGCTCAAGATTCATCAGCGGCTCGGTTTGATAACCCTTGCTCCGCTGGTCGCCACGTTCATCGCCTCCGCAAATGCCGGCGGGAGGAACACCAGCAACACCGATCGCACGGTGCATATGGTTCTGGGCGCGGTGTCGGGGGACTTATATTTCATGACGGCCTACTACGCCATCCGCGCGCCCAGGATACCTGGAACGGAAACCCGTGGTCCCATCCGCTTGCACAAAGCCATGGCCTGGATTCACGGTCCGGGAATGATCCTGACGCCCATCCTCGGAGCGATTGCTTACAATCAAAAGAACAGCGGCGAAAAGGTGCACGGGATCGCGTCGGCGCACGGGCCAGTTGCCATCGTCACGGGCGCGGCCTTTGGGATTGCTGTAATGTCGGTCTCGCTTAAGTTCTAAGCTGTCCTTATGCATAAGAAAATACTGATAGCCTTCCTGTTTCTGGCACTCCCCGCGCTTGGCGGACCGGATAGCCAGTGGATCCTTGAGCAAAGTACCCTCACGTATCATGTCTCGCATCCACTGCATCAATCCGAGGGGGTGAGTCATGCGGCGCGAGGCAAGGGCGTTTGCCATGCCGGACAATGTGATTTCCTGATCGCAGTACCTGTGAAGTCATTCGATTCGGGGGACAGTAACCGAGACCTTCACATGGTTCAGGTAACCCGCGGCGCACAGTTTCCCATGGTCATTGTGCGCACCCGCTTGCCCGAGTCTGCATCCACGTCGGCCACTATCAACGCTGATCTGGAGATCCAGTTTGCCGGCCAGACCGCCCAGTTTAAGCAAGTTCCGGTTCAACTGGCGACTCAGGGGAACGAAATTAAGATATCCGGCACAATACCGGCGACGCTCACCGATTTCAAGATCGACCCACCGACGCTGCTAACCCTGGCAGTCAAGAACGAAATTCCGGTGCGAGTGGAGATGACTTGGCGTCCGCAGTGAAGGACCGGCTCCGATTCGTTCTGAAGAGGCGAGCAATTCCACCTAAGTTTGCAGGAGCAATTTCAGGTCCTGAATCTGCCTCCACCTCGCAGCCTTTGGCCAGAACAACTGAGCGGCTGGAAGGCCGTTCAACGTTCAAAGAGTTTCCAGCATCCTACTCGGGGGTGTAAAGTCTTGGAACGGCGGAAAGCTTGCATGCGATTGCTGTTGGTAGAAGACGACGTATCTATTCAGCAGTTCCTGAAACGGGCGCTGGTCGAGGCCGGATACCAGGTGGATGCGGCGAGTACCGCGAAAGACGGGGAAGCTATGGCCTTGGAGGGTATTCACGATGCCTTCATCATCGATCTTGGCCTGCCCGACTTGGATGGGTTGGATTTAATCGCCCGTTGCCGCGCCCAAGGTAGTTCGGCGCCAGTTTTAATCCTGTCTGCCCGCCGTTCAGTGGACGAACGTGTGCGAGGGCTAGAGCAGGGCGGGGACGATTACCTCACGAAGCCATTCGCCCTGCCGGAACTGCTGGCAAGGCTGAGAAATCTCCTGCGCAGATCCGCGGTTCCACAGAATGAATCGGTGCGCCTGCAAACGGCCGACTTGCAGCTTGACTTGGTACGTCGTGAAGCACGACGGGGCGATCACTTGCTGCAGTTGACGCCACAGGAGTTCTCTCTGCTGGAATATCTTTGCCGCAATGAAGGTCGTGTGGTAACCCGCACGATGATTCTAGACCACGTTTGGCGGATGCGAATTGATCCCGCGACCAACGTGGTGGACGTCCATATTTATCGTCTGCGCAGCAAAGTGGACCATGACACCCCGCGACCACTGATCCACACGATTCGTGGTGTTGGCTATGTTCTCAAGAATGTCTAAGAATTTACGCGCTACCGCCGCCTGGCGGATTTCGATTTGGACGACTCTGGCGTTCGGCCTCGGAACCGCCGTAGCTTTCTACATCGTTTATTTCCTTGTCGCTCAGGGCATCCGAGAACGCACTGACACATGGCTCAGCGGCGAAGCTGAGGTTCTTGCTCAAGTCTCGGCTGATACTCCCAGAGATCACCTGTACAAGCGGATCGTTGGGGAGGTGGCCGAGCTTGCTACTCAGGAGGTACCGGATGAGCGCAACGCCCGCGGAGAAAGACTCAATTCTGTATTCTTCCTGGCCTCAGATCCGAATAACAGTGAAGTGCCCTTATGGGTAGGGCCCGGCTCTAAAGACGCTTTTGTCATAGCGATTCGACAGGCGAACCTGGTCCCCGGACCTCTAAAATCCATAACCGTAGATGGATATCCGCACTCGTTTCGAGTGGTTGAGAAGACACAAAACGGAAGAACTGTTTATCTCGGATTATGGGACCATGGCGCGAGGCATGTACTGCACACATTGGGTCGCCGCCTTCTGATGGTCTGGGGCGGCATGTTCCTTCTCGGTTTTGTTATCTCCTACTGGAGTGCGCGTCGATCGCTACATCGTGTTGAAAGAATCACCGAAACCGTCGCGCGAATTGGCACCGAGGGGTTAGAGGAACGGTTGCCCGAGCCGGTGAACTCAGATGAAATCTCGCGATTGGCTAAGACTTTTAATCACATGCTGGACCGCCTGCAGGCTTCGGTGAATCAGCTTCGCACGGTTACTGGCGGTATCGCGCACGACCTCAAAAGCCCGGTGACTTTGATTCGTGGAACGCTCGAATCCGCATTATGCAGTGAAGGAAATGACAAGTGGCGTGACTCGGTGGGGGAGGCGGTCGAAAACCTGGACAGGCTCTTGCAGTTATTGAATACAACGCTAGACCTGGCGGAAGCAGAGGGGGGTGCTCTTCACATCGATCGCGGTCCTGTCGACTTCTCGGATGTCGTGAAACAACTCGTTGATATTTACCAGCCGGCAATGGGCGAACACCATCACGAGGTGACGACTGATCTGGAAGAGCACGTTGTTGTGGACGCAGACGTGACCCTACTGAATCGCGTCGTGAGCAATTTGCTTGAAAACGAATTAACGCATTTGCCAGCGGGATGCCGAGTGAAGATCCGGCTCTATTCGCATCAAGGGTCAGCACTGCTGGTGGTTGAAGACAACGGTCCGGGATTCCCTGCTGATATCGGCGGACGCGTTTTCAAACGATTTGTAAAAGGAAAACAGTCTCCAGGTCATGGTCTCGGACTTGCATTTGTGGATGCAGTTGCCCAGGCACACGGCGGTGGCACGCGAGTTTCAGAACGTCCGGGCGGAGGCGCCGTTGTAACTTTATCGCTGCCCGTGAGTGTTCTCCAAGCTGCGTAACGCAGTTACCACCATTGTCGAGAATTCATTGGCCGGGCAACTCACGGGCAGCGTTCCTACATTTCAAATAGCGCTAGGGCGAGAAGTATTGCCACGGCGCGGCCTAGGCGTTCACTCCGCCGGGAACATCCGGAGTGGGGACCGATTCATAGGCATCGTGAGCGTTCGGGTTCATTGTTCGCCCTCGCCCGAAGAGGGCTTCTCTTGCCAATTTGAATATCGTTTGACGGTTTTGGAAGACTACCGTTAGCCATGCCATTTTCCCCATCATTGGGAAATAAATCCCGCGAAAGCAGAGGCGTGCGAGAAAGATGTTAATGCGATAGCCCACAGGCCTGTTACTGAGAGAGTCGACCGCTTGGGCCAGCGCTTCAGGGTTGTACGCTTGCTCCCACCCGTATTTCACCTCGGCATGAGCTTCTTCAATGGTTATCTTGAGCGGCGTGTGAGCCATCGCAAACGGGATGAACTCCTGCCAGTGCTTGGGGCGTGTAAGCCGGCCGGAGAGTTCTAGACGCTTGTACAGCGGAGTTCCGGGCAACGGCGTTAGCAAGCCAAAAATCGGCAGACCCGGAGGCCAGGTTCGGACTTGCGTCAGCGTGCGCTCGGCTACCCCGGTTGTGTCGTTGTCCATACCAAAGATAAATGATGTGATCGCATACACATTGCGTTGCGCCAGGCGTTCGAGCACGGCAGCATACTCACCTGGTTTATTGAATCCCTTGTTCACGCCTTTCAGATTGGTCGGGTCAATGGATTCCATGCCGATGAAGATCCATTTGCCCCCGGATGCGGCGATCAGGTCAACGAGTGCCTCGTCGCGTAACAAGTTGGCACTGATTTGCGCCACCCAATGCACTTGGGCTTTGGCAGCGATGATGTCACGCAGCAATGATTTCGTTCGTTTCACATTGATAGCAAAATAGTCATCGATGAAAAAGACCGCAATCTGGCCCTTTTCTCTGCGAGCGCGAGCTTTCAGCAGGAGCAGTTCGTTTACGACGCTTTCGTTGGAGCGAAAACGAATGGAGTCGCCGAAGAATCCAGTGACAGTGCAGAACTCGCAGCCGTAAGGGCAACCACGCCCGGACTCGACCGGAATGATGCGAAAGGTTCCCTAGCCTTCACCAACTTTTTGGAGCAGAGAGGTCGCGGACTTCGTGACAAGGTTGAATTGATCGAGGTCAATTGAGTCCCATGGGATCACGGGATATTGCTTCAGCGAAGGCTTGTGCTCTCTCCCGGTAGCATCGACCGGAGCATAAATGTCTTTAAGCTCGCCGCGAACGGCATCGTTTACAATCTGCGGCCAGGTTTCATCGGCTTCTCCAAGAGCGACTGCGTCAGCGTGGCGGTCCCCACCGTCGCGACCGAGGGCCTCGTCGGCAAGTTCGGTGACGTGAGGTCCGCCCATGACAACTGGGACTCCTATCGAGCGAATAGCATCGGCGATGCGATACGCTTTAGCGATCATTCGGGTCATGGCCCCGATGCCCACCAATCCGATCTTTTGTTCGCAGACGTATCGCGCGATTTGGCCTTCGTCCACGGGCTGGGCGTTGCCGTCAATCAGCAGAACTTCATGACCAGGAGGAGTCAGAGTTTTGAGCAAGAACATCCAAAGGTGCGGCATGAAGTTGCGAGTCACGCCATTATCGGGGTTGTAAAGCAGGATTCTCATGACTGTTCCTTAGTTGAATCTTTTTAAGATTCACCGCACGGAGTCGTCACGAGCGATGCTTGTCCAGTGATGTGTGACGTTCTTAAACGCAATTTCCGCAGTTCTTGGACTCAAAGTCGGGGGGCTCCTATCGTCAACGCAGCCCTCAAGACTGTGGCGCATTGTGCGCTTCTCTCGCTTGTTCCTCTTGATGATCATTGCGATCAAATCCGGACCCAGACATCGTGCGTAGTCCCCCGGTTTCAGCAACGTGCACTAGAGCCTGCATTCTTGTCTCCCCGATATCCTGGCGCGAGCAGCCCAGCAAAACGGCGCAGTCTTGGTCTGAGTACTTTTCTAGAACGGACATGACAAAGACAAAGCGCTCGAAGTCTTTCAAGCGCAGGATGCTCCCGATTGCGTAACATGCCTCGGGAGTGCGTGCAAAATTACAACTGACTGGATCACTCGACACGTCTTCGACCGCCGAGTGGCCCTTGATGGGTGCCAATATGCGAATTGCGTTTTGAACAATCGTCCGTCGGGCCCAGGATCGTACCCAGTCTCGAAACACGTGGCTTCCTGTGACGCAGTCGGCCAAACCGGAGACAAAACATTCCTCAGCATTCACCAGATCACCCGTCAGCAGGAACGAAAGCAAATGCATGCTGTCCATATTGTCTGTGAACGCTCGGCAGAACTCCGCGCTCGTCGCGTACGCGCGTGATATGTCAGTAGAGATCGGGCTTGTTCGTCGCACAGTCCTTGCCTTCTGTGCTCTCTGTTGCCCCTGCAGCGTTAGTCCAACGTGATCGGTCTCCATCACGAAATGTCTAGACAACTTATTGCGCACATCCGGCCAGAATTCCTTCGTAACATTGAAGAACGTGTCCAAGGCTGTTTGTTGCCCCCACTTGTTTGCAGTATTTCCAAACGATCGATCCGCTGCCGGATAGTAAAGGTTGGAAATACCTGCGGCTACAGCATTTCCGGCTAGCTCTGATGTGTTGAAGTGATTGAGGCCATCGTCGCCGCGAGTGATAAATTCGCGGCTAAGGCATAACCCGTTCGCTTCCAGAAACCGCCTGTGCCTTTTACGAAATAGCGAGGGTCCTGATGAAGAACAACTGGAAAGAGGCCCTCGGTCATGATGTTGCCGATTGCTTGATCGGCGAATGCTCCTCCGTAGTATTTGCCGAACCCTTGCGCTCCAGTGCCGAAAGAGCTGTACTGCTTTTGCACCATTGAGACACCTGCGAAAATTCCAGCCACTAGAAAAGCTGAGGGATCGAAAGAATCGTCCAACGAAACTTTCATCTTTTCGGCAGGTGTCAACGCTCTGATCTGTCCTGAGTTTTCGTCCGAGCGATAGTTTGGGATGATCCACAAAATGTGATTCTTACTCGGCTCATGCTGGTCGTCGTGTTGTATGAGGTTTGAAGGCTTTGATTGAGTTTGAGTTGCGCTCGGAGCGTCCGGGGGTGCCGAAGTTTCTTGACCAACAGCTACCACGCCCGCGAACAGGAAGTTAGCCGAGATCAGGACACGGCAGATCATGGAAACGAATGAACACGCCGGCAACCCCCGCATACTATGATTGATGCAGATTGGCTCGCCTGATCAAGGAAGATGAACAACTTATCATTTGACCGCCACACCGAATTCATGATGTAGCTGCTAATCTTCCTCATGGGACGTTGTGACTCTGATCGAACGGTGAGTTCCCAACATGTCGCGATCACTTTTCTTTTCCTCATCTTGACCTTGGCTGCAACTACAACTCTCGCCCGCGCTCAAGACAACTACGAGATCCAGGTCTACGGATCTGATCTGGTCGATCCTGGATACACGATGGTCGAACTCCACAGCAACTTTACGATCGATGGTTCGAAGACGGTCGTTGATGATGTTTACCCCACCAATCACGCTGAGCATGAGACCGTTGAGATCACACATGGCTTCAATGACTGGTTCGAGTGCGGCTTTTACATTTTCACTTCCATAACTGAGGGCCAGAGTTGGCAGTGGGTGGGAGATCACATCCGGCCGCGGGTTGCAGTACCGAAGAAATGGCACTGGCCGGTTGGAGTGAGCCTTTCGAATGAAATCGGCTACCAAAGACGACAATATTCTGTGGACACGTGGACCTGGGAAATTCGTCCCATCGTAGATCAAAAGTTCGGACGCTGGTACTGGTCGCTGAACCCAACGCTCGACCGATCTTTCCACGGCCAGAGCGTGAACCAGGGCGTTGTCTTCTCGCCGAACTTCAAATTCAGTTACGATTTCAGACCGAAAGTTGCGGGAGGTTTGGAATACTACGGATCGGTCGGCCCCGTGAACGGGTTCGATGCGGTCTCACAACAGCAGCATCAGATTTTCCCAGCAATCGATTTGAATGTAGCTCCACAGTGGGAGATCAATTTCGGCCTTGGCGTGGGCCTTACGGGTGCAAGCGACCACTTGATTGCCAAGATGATTCTGGGTTATCGCTTTAATTTCTGATCAGTCACAGGAGCGAGCAAGTGATAAAGGGTATCGTGATCGGTTTCATTCTCGCGATAGCGATTTCAGTGGGTTGTGTTTTACTCCCCCGCCTCCCAAGCTGTTATGAGACGTTGCTGCACGCTGAGCAGATGTTGGACAAGCGGGTCTTCGCCTGATTTGCCGAGCACCCGGGATTTAGTGTTCTCTTGCGATTGACACCCATGGCCGGTCGCAACGGCTTGTCTTGCGATGATCGCTAAAAGAGAAACTTCAGAGCCACCTGGATTACGCGCGGGCTGACATCCGACTGGATTTGCCCGAAAGTCGGCGATTCAATGTCGCTGACTGGCAAGCGGAAATTAGTATGATTCAGCACATTGAACAATTCGCCGCGGAATTGAAGTTGTTTTGATTCCGTCAGAGGAATGTTCTTGAACGCTGAGAAGTCCCAGTTCACGTATCCCGGGCCTTCGACAGCGTTGCGGCCTTCGTCTCCGAATACCTCGAACCGGCCTTGAGGATCCGTCTGGAGTTGCTGGAACGCGCTTACGTTGAACCATTCCTGCGGCGTGCGCGGGCCAGAGTTTGGGTTTCCAATCACATTCGGCCGGTTGGCGGAGAAGCCGGTGATTTCCGGCGCCTGCCCCTGCAGTGAAACATCGTTGGAATCGAATACCGTGAACGGCGTGCCGCTCATAGCTGTGAAGATCCCGTTCAACTGCCAGTTACCTAGAACCTTGCCGTACCAGTTACTCGAATGTTGCCAGAAAGGCAGGCTCCATTGATAACTCAACACCAAGCGATTGCGAGCATCGAACATGGAGGGGCCGCGTTCGGCCGCGAGATCGAAAGGATTCTGTGCCAGATCGTTTTCTCCCGCTACGGGCTGCGAGGCTGAGCCGGTAATGTTGAAGGAAGATACGTCATCGATGGAATGCGACCAGGTGTAGGAGGCAAGGAAGGAGAGCCCATGACTGAAGCGCTTTCGCAGGCTGGCTTCCAAGGCGTTGTAGCTGGAATTCGCGATACTCGCGATTTCGCCGATTGAGCTGTAGATGCAATTATTGGGCTGCGCCAAGGTGCATCCGGAATAGAGTCGCCGCTGGTTTACATTATTTTCGTTCGATATAGGATTGCCGCCGTCGTCGACGCCTGGAACAAAAGCGGGCGGATTCCCTTCGATGAATCGCGGCAGTCTCACTCCGGTGGTGCCCACGTATCCGATCTGAAACAGCCAGTCCGCGCCGAAAGACCGTTGAATGTTCAGATTCCAATCCTGCGCATAGGGAAGATGTAGATTGCGCGAGACCACGAGGAGCGTCATCGGCTCCGGAAAAGCCTGACTAAAAGGATTCGGGCTATAAAACGGATTGGCAAATGAGTTGACGGGAAAGCTTATTTGCTGAGTCTTGAGGTAGGGAGGCGCGCTCACCGGATCCTGCAGAGGCCCACCCTCACCCGTGTAGTAAGGCTCGTAGAAAATTCCGTAGGCCGCGCTGACCACCGTCTTGCCGTCGCCACGCGGATCCCAGGCAAACCCTACTCGCGGAGCAAAGGCCGTCGTCTGGGTTGGAATCAAACCCGCAGGCACGCCCGGATCGCCAGGATAGAGAAGTCCGGCCGGAGCGTTGGGAACGACCTTCGATTGCGCTCCGGGGACGAAGAGATTAACCCGGTTGTGATTCTCGGTGGAGGGGAAGGGCAGCTCATAACGAAGTCCGAGGTTCAAGGTAAGGTTCGATGTGACCTTGTAGTTATCCTGGGCGTACGCATCTAGAGCCCGGTCACGGATTTCACGACTGAAATCGCCCCCGCCCTGTAGAAAGACCACGGGATTGCCTGAAAGGAAGCTGGCAAACCCGTCGCTGTAGGGGAAATTGGAGAAGACAAAAAAACCATTGGTGGCGATACCCTGCAAAGCATTGATCTGGTCGCGCCGGTAGCCTCCGCCAAATTTAAAGTCGTGACGGCCATGGATCCAGCTTAGAGAGCCGGAGTAGCTAAACGTGTTCTGATACGTGTTGCGCGGTCCGGTGATGGGATCGCCAACCGAGGCGTAGCCTCCGACTTGGATAAACGGTGGTCCTGCGGCGGAAGCGAGTGTGGGATCGTATTGAAAACCTAAATCCGACGGCGACTCGTGATTCAGGTGCTGGTCGAGCAGGAACTTATTGCGGAGATACGAAAAGCGCGCGACCGCGATAGTCGTTGGCGAGAAGACGTGGGTTTCTTGCGCAACAAAGTTCTGCGCGCGATCATCCTGGCCCACGGGAAAACCAGGGACATTGGCGCCCACCGGCGAAAGAGGATCCGTCGTCGGGCCACTACTGTACATGTAGCGGAAATTCAGAGTGTCAGCATGCGAAAGATAGTGATCGAGGCGCACGCCGAATTGGTCGTTATTCTGGCTTAGGGTCTGGGTGGCGATGAACCCGTTTTCCCCAACGTTCGGCAACGGGAAGAATGGCAAGACATTCTTCGCAGTCGGATCAATGGGTGTGAAAAGAGTCATTTGGTTAAACGGCACCGGCGTTCCAAAGAATGTAAGTTGCTCTTGGGCATTGTTGCAGAGTCCGCTCGAACCAAAGCCAGCCGTGCACTGCTCCGCGAAGTTGCCCTGTCTCTCCGCTAGCGAGGGCACGGTTGCGGGCACGGTTTCTCCCTGCCGGTTGCGGAAGCCTTCGTAATATCCGAAGAAGAAAGTCTTGTCCTTAATGATCGGGCCACCGAAGGTACCGCCGAACTGATTCTGCTTCAACGGCTGAACGCTCCGAGTGAAGTAGTCGGACGCATCCATCGCATCGTTGCGCAGAAACTCCCACGCCGCGCCGTGAAATGAATTGCCTCCTGCCCTCGTTACGATATTCGTCGTAGAGCCAGTATTGCGACCGAACTCCGCGTTCGCGTTATGGGTAAGGATTTTGAATTCGGCGATCGCGTCGATCGGTGGCTTGAGAACATACCCGGCGTCCACAGCGTTAACATTGTCGGCACCGTCGATCAGAAAATTATTCGACTCCGGCCGCTGCCCGTTCACGGCATAAGCCTGGCCCTGTCGGGCTGGCCCCCCGGCTTCGAGAAGCCCGGGAGTCAAGGGCACAACGCCCGGTTGAAGCAATCCCAGCTGAGAAAAGTTGCGGCCATCCAGGGGGAGGTCGAGAATCTCGTGCTCCATCACGGTTTCCCCAAGACTACTGACTGTACTCTGCATCAGGGCCGCGTCCGCTGTCACTTCAACTTGCTGCGTCTCCGCCCCAACCTTGAGGTGAATGCTGACGGTCGCAGTCTCGTTGACATCCAATGAGATTCCTTGCTGCAGGTACTTCTGGAAACCTCGCGCGTGGACCTCTACCTGATAATGTCCGATCGGGAGTTCTGCCAGTTCGTACGCTCCCTGACGATCCGTAACCGCGGCACGAGTCAACCCGGTTTCGATATGCTTTGCAATGACCGCAGCTGCCTGGACAACTGCGCCGCTCGGATCCAGCACAGTTCCACGAATGCTTGCTGTGATTTGTTGTGCTCCGACATTCAAACTTACGACGTTTAAACCTGCGGCGAACGCCACCAGCACAAGCGCTAGCTTTCTCAGGCCAATCACGTATTCCCCCTTTTTCTTCACGGATCGCTATTGATTTTGAGATAAAGACATCCTTCCCAAGTGAACATGCAGTTCACTGACAAATCTCACCCACGGAGTGCGGCGATTATAGGGACGCTCAGCGGCAGGTCAATAATGCGAAAACAGTATTTGCTTCGATCAGGGTGTGAAGAGAGCGGGAATCGCAGTGTTTCTAAATTATGCGCCGCGACTCTCCTCGGCCAATTTGTCGCCCAAATTGAGAGTGGCAGCGCCCAACACGTGATCCTGCCCGAGTTACGCGCGAAACAAAGTAACAAAGTAACAGTGTCGGACGAAAACTGGCTTTATAACAAAATGGACGGGGTAGTTGACGAAACCAGGCCATTTCACAAGCTTGCGCCGTCTGTTCGCCCGTCAGCTGGGGTTTTGAGTGCAATCGCGATTACAGTGCGCCGGGATAGTGCAGCGAAGCTAGTTGAGCCGAGCTCTCCTGCTTTTAGCTGTGGCCGCGTGCTTATTGGCCGTCCAACTACATGGGCCAGTCAACCCGACTTCCATCTGCAAGTCGTCCCGGCAATTGTGTACAAAGTAGACGATCCAGGAAATACCAGAACGTCATCATTCGTGTTCGATATTGCTGTCATTTGTTCCACCGATTGCGGGCTCACCCCGATCTCCGCCAGCGTGGAACTCTCAAATGGCCGATCTACCGTCGAGCGGCAGGAGTGGACGACCGAAATGCTGGCGAAGGTTAAGGGGGTGAGCTATCGGATCCTGCCGGATACTTCGGTCGCATCCCCTAGGCGCATGTTTATGGAAATTCTCAAACTTTGCTTCTTCATCATGGGAGACCTCCTGTAAGTCTCGCGCGAAGTGTGAAGCCTTGGGGGCGAGGCGGTAAATGGCCGACAGATTCTTTCCTTGTAATGAATTTGTCTCTTGATATCCCGCTGAGAATCAGTAGATTGCGAAACCAGATCTCGGGAAGAGTTGTTTTCGATCCGGCAAAGAACCAGTTGGTATATTTCGTTTGTGACACCTCGATATGGACGATGTCAAGCCGCCAATCCGTTTTGGAATCTTCGAGGTAGATTCTCAGTCTGGCGAACTCCGAAGACGGGGTCTCAAGGTCAAGCTGCAGGAACAGCCTTTTCAGGCTCTGGTGATGTCGTTGGAACGTCCTGGCGAAGTTGTCACGCGTGAGCAACTCCAAGAAAGACTTTGGCCGGCGGACACATTCGTAGATTTCGACCGCGGCCTGAACCGAGCAATTAACAGGCTTCGCGACGCATTAAGCGACGACTCCAATAGCCCCCGCTTTATCGAGACCCTCCCACAGCGTGGATATCGCTTCATCGCGCCGGTTGAGAAGAAAGCAGCGGGTCGCAGTGAACCCCCATCTGACCGCTCACATCCGCGCGCACGTTTGATTGAGTCCCTTGCGGTGCTGCCGCTTGAGAACCTCTCCAATGATTCGGCGGAGGAATACTTCGCGGATGGGATGACCGACGAGTTGATCACAGAGGTCGCTAAGATCACCTCCCTGCGGGTGATCTCGCGCGCCTCTATCATGCAGTACAAAGCCACACGCAAACCCCTCCCGCTGATTGCGAGGGAACTCGGAGTGGACGCGGTGGTAGAAGGTACAATTGTGCGCTCCGGCCAAACGGTGAGGATCACCGCCAAACTAGTCCAGGCCTGCGACGATCGGCACCTTTGGTCCGAGAAGTATGAGCGCGCTCTGGGCGATGTCCTAACATTGCAAGGCGAAGTGGCGCAGACGATTGCCGATCAGATTCAAGTCAAGCTGACTTCCCAAGAACACGCGAGCCTCGCGCGTGTACGTCCGATCAATCCCCAAGCGCATGAGGCTTATCTTAAGGGAAGCTTTTTCCGGAATAAGTGGACCGAGGAAGGTTTGGACAAAAGCATCCAACTCCTCAGCGAAGCGATTGAACTTGAACCCGCGTATGCCCAGGGCTATGCAGGCCTCTCCCAGTCTTACTGTGCGCTTGGAATCTTCGGAATCCGTCCTGCCCGAGACGTTTACTCAAAAGCGAAAGCGGCTGCCATGAAGGCTCTGGAACTGGACGAGACGGTCGCGGAAGCCCACATTTCACTGGCAGACGTCAAGAAGGGTTATGACTGGGATTGGCCGGGTCAGAAGCGGAATACAAGCGTGCTCTCAATCTGAACCCGAGCTACGCCATCGGGCACATGTGGTACGCCGATTACTTGTCCAAGATGGGGCGGCACGCGGACGCTATCGCTGAGGCCATGCGAGCGCGTGAACCTGACCCGATCTCGGTTGACAGCAACGCCTTCCTTGGATTCATTCTTTACCGCGCACGCCGCTACGACGAAGCGCTAAAGGCATGCCAGAGAGCTGTCGAACTCGATCCTTATCACCCCGAAGGCCACTGGTTGCTGGCTCTTCCCCATGAGCAGAGGCACGAGCTTCGCGAGGCGATCGCAGAACTTGAGAAGGCAGTGAAATTTTCGAAAGGAGGCGCGCCCTACCGGGCGCTACTCGCCAACGCCTATGCGCTGGCAGGCGAGCGGGCCAAGGCATCGAGCGTTCTCGACAAACTAACGACGCAATCCGAGCAGAGCTACGTCTCTCCGTTGGACTTTGCCGTTCGTCTACACCGGGCTTGGCGATCGAGACTCCGCATTCCACTGGCTGGAGAAGGCGTATCAGGAACGCACGATGCGTATTCAGGAACTGCCGCAACCGATCTTCGACAGCCTACGTTCCGATCCACGCTACCACGATCTGATGCGACGCATCGGCCTCTCACTCTAAACAGAGAAAAGAGAGTTGATTCGTGTGGTCGGCAATGCGGAAGTTATTGCCCAGGCCAACCTTTACGATGGCGGCTCGGTTCCGCATCGAGTCTCCGGGTCGGGGTCTAGAAAGAGGATCTGGGAACTCTGGGCGGGTGAGTGCGTACGACAAATTTCGCCAACCGTGTCCTTACGGGGCCGGGGAGAGCGGATTATAAAGTCCTCCTCCGTAGCTCAGAGAACCTGAAAGAGAGAGAAGAAGTGCTCGTCTCTACTGATGATCGCCCATGCCCGAAACAATAGCTGGTCTGAATTGCTCACTTTGGTTTTGCAGCTCAACGGAGGGCAATCCCAAGATCGGCTCGGCTGTCACCCTGCGGACTGAGAGCTTTTGTGTGAGTTGAGCAATCTTGCACAGAATCGCTGCCTCGGATGTGTCATCGTGAGCCTGTCAAACACGAAAGAGTAGGCTCCGTCTTGCATCCTTTTCTTGTCCATCTTCGTACCTTGCGTACCTTCCTCGCTGACTCGCTTGGGAAGCTCTTTGCGACGAAAACATCCGTGGCGAAATCGGATCCTCGAGGATGTGCCCGTTTTGCGGGCTAATCACATCACGATCCAAGCCGTTCTGTTTGGACTGTGGGAAGTCGTTCAAAGGAGTTCAACTGGCGCGGAGAGACGCAAGGCAAGGATAAGGACAAGCAATTCGACAAATGAACAGAGGAGATAAACATGCTGTGGACGATTTTCGTTGTGCTTCTGATTCTGTGGCTTCTAGGTTTCAGCCTCCACGTGGCCGGTGGTCTAATCCACTTGCTGCTGGTAGTGGCATTGGTGGTCTTGGTCCTTAACCTGATGAGCGGCCGACGTGTGGCGTGAAGGCGCGGCTCGTAGCACCTACTAGCTAA
This sequence comes from uncultured Acidobacteriota bacterium, assembly GCA_963838905.1. Lineage (GTDB taxonomy): Bacteria > Acidobacteriota > Terriglobia > Terriglobales > Acidobacteriaceae > JABDBE01. The sequence continues at coordinate 474,027 of CAWITE010000002.1, read as the reverse complement.
AGGCCGTTGCGAAACCCCGAAGTTTAAAAATTGATGGTTTGAGCCAGTATTTTCGTGCTGAAGTGTGCTCGAGGGGCGTTGGTTGGAGTTGCCGGCTTGAGCGCTTGACCGGCAACTCGCCAAGGCCCAATTGGTGCCGATGGCTCATGCGTCTCCCGGCCGGGTGGACCACTATTTCCCGCAGTCAACCTGGAGTCGAGGACTAGAGATTGCCGAGGTCCAGCGCGAGCCCGAAATTCCATGCTTCTGACAGCCGAAACGGTGAGCACGTCGGGTGCGGGTTCTCTCCCTCGATCGAACCATAATCCCCAGCCGACAATCTGTAACTGGTGATTCAGGTCGGCGGGCTGAGTAAGGCAGAGTAACAGACACAGTAACGCCAAGCAGAGAGTTAGACGAAACCAAGACGTCATTGCGAATCGGCCTCCCGCGCACGCTGCAGATTGCGCTCCTTATTGAGTTCTGCCAGTTGGCGCAAGCATTGCTGCATTTGTTGCCAAGCGGCGACGCCTTCTCGCGTGGCCTCCTCGGCTGCTTTGGGAACATAGTAGCCCGTGGTCTTGCCTTTCTCCCCGCGGTAACTCACATTCAGATGCGGACCATGCTTGGGTCCATCGCCCTGACAATGGCAGCCCGCTCGTCCGCAGGTGCGGTAGGTTTCCGAGAGCGTTCCAAAGACAGCGATCTCGGCCAGACGTTCGATCTCGCCCAGCAGCTTGCGTCGTTGGGCTGTGCCCTCAACTGACTTGGTCATGGTCCCTCCGACGCTGTTGATAGCGAGCGATGGAAAATAGATTCTTGGTAATCACACACCAGCCCACGTGGCGCTCGAATCCCTGCCCTCCTTTATAAGTGGCTCGCGCCATCGAGAAGGGATGTTTCAGGGTGCTGATGGTAGCTTCAATCCCGGCCCGCCAGCGCAGCGCGCGGCGGAACCAGCGCTGCTTCTGCTGCTGGGCCCGCTTGGCCGAGAGCCGTCCCCGCGCCGGCAGCGCCACCTTCTTCACTCCCAGGGCTTCTGCCGCGCGCTCGTTTTGAGCACAGAAAAATCCGCGGTCGCCGGCGGCCATCTCGGGTACTCGCCCGAAGCTAGCCTGATGTTGCTCGAGCGCCGGCATCCATGAAGTGCTATCGGCCGGATTCCCGACGAGAACTTGGTAGCCGCTCACGATGCCGTTTTCCACCTCGTCAATCCGCACCAGCCTACCAAACTCGTTGGGCTTATGGGCTTTGCCTTTGCGGATGACTTCGGTGTGGGGCTCGAACAAACTCAACACTTTGTCCTCCCCGTGGCGGTCGCCGCCCAACACCCGGTTCTTGGTTTGGGTGATCACCTTCTCGACCAGAGGGAGAAAGTGCCGGAGCTGGCCGATCTGGGTTTCTACCCGCAGGAGTTTGCCCACCACTTTCAGCCGTCCCTTCCCCCAGCGTTGCACCACTTCGCTGGCCTGTCGCACCACGCCTCGAGTCAGAGCCAACAACTTCTGATAACTGTGGCGCATCCGCTTCTGGTTGGCCTCGGTCAGGGACTTGGCGGCACGGCTGATTTCCAGCAGACGATGTTTCACCGCGCGGGCGTGATGGACCACTTCCAGGGCTCCGGTCTTGCACTCGTCGGCGATGCGTTGCAAGCTGCGGCTGAGCACCCGAATGCCGTCGCCCAAAATCGAACTGTCGGTAGGATAGTGAACGTGGCTTTCCACAACCGTAGTGTCGGTGCGAATTTTTTCGCCCTGGGCTACGCCTTGCTCGCAAGCCAGGCGGACCACGCGCTGATGAATCTCGGCGGTGACGGCCGGACTGAGCAGGGCAAAGCTGCGGCTGAAGACAGTGAAATCGGGAGTGATCTCGGCATCGAAGTGGGTGAAGCGGCGGTACACCAGGTTGCTGCGCAGTTCCCGTTCCAGAGCGCGGAAGCTCCAGCCTTTCAGGTGCTTCATGACACAGCAGCGCAGCAGACGATCGGGGGCCATGCCGCGGCGACCGGTACGAGTAGAACTGGGGCTACGTTGGGTCAAACATTGGCGAACCAAGTCGACTAAGGCAGGATCGTCTAAGAGTAGATCGACGGGATCAAGCAAATCGTCTTTGAGCAGGGCGACTTGCTGGGCCAGAGGGGAGTAGAAGAGCCAGGCTTGGTGAGAGGAGGGGGAGATCATATATGTACTCGAGTATATCGAGTAAGATTTACATTGTCAAGAAAATAATCAGCGGATCAGCTTTTTGGGGGGGACCAAAATCTGCAGATCTGCCACGCCGCTACCTCAGCGACCCGCATCAATCAAGGGGTTGAGCCCTGGGTTTCGCAACAGCCTTTAGCTAGTATCCGCGTTTACGCAGAACGTGCCACTTCTGAGTCTGGAGTCCTTTCCTTGTATAGTGAGAGCGGATCTGTTTCCAGCAGCAATTGCGCGAGGCTACTGCTTTTGCCCAGCCTCTCGCAGTAAGCTCAAGATGTGCAGGGCTCGAGTGATAGCGTCCTGCTCTCTTCTATGGTTGTTAAGTGGCTTTGACAAACCTCGCGATCGCCTGAGAATGGCTGCCTCTGCTTCCTCGATTTGCTGCAGCAACCTGCTCCGGTCAAACTCGAGGACGGCAGCGCGGTAAAGCTTTTCCCAATCTCGCTTGACATAACGCGTAGACCGGGCGTAATCGATGTGGTCCCAATGAATAGGGCACATTAGGGCACATATTGACCTCGGCGCTGGGACGTCCGGCGGTTTGAACTATTCCGTGTGCTTGCTCTTTGTGCTCTTGCCTCGCGGGTGATCGGCACAAACATGCAATGTGAACTCTCGGTCGCGCAGCAATTCAAAGTTTCGCATCATTTCATCGAAAGATCTGCCAGTGGGAGCGCCAGAAGACTTGAAGACCCAGGCGCATTCGGAGCAACCAAAACCCCGAAATCGCTCTTGTTCAATCCATACCAGCTTCCGATTCATGGCACGCTCTATCGCTGCGCCCATGCGTTGTCTGACCGCATGCCTAGTACGCGCTTGCCGTCAAAGGACGCAGCGTTCTCCTTTCGCCGTGGCGTACTGCCTAACTGCAGGGGAAACCCGTTATCCCATATGGGCGTGGCGGAAGATGCGTAAGGGGACGAATATTACATGCGCCAAGTCGGATGGTCTGTCGGGCATCCTACATACGTTGAGGATTGTTTCTCCGTACGCCCGATTTCGGGGCTTCGCTTGAAGTGGCGGAACCGCTTGAGTGTTACTTCAGGTTTCGTACGTCTTGAAGCGGTCAGTATTGCTCAGTATCAAGGTCGTATCCAGCGTAGCGTTGATAAGTGTTCGAGGGGTTCACTATGCCCTTCGCAATCCTGCCTTGTTTCGCGCAGCATGACAGGCTAGTTCTTCCCCGCATCTGCGAGGGTTCGGTTCTGATCATTTCTTCTATGGACGGTTTATGGAAAGCAAAGGGCTCCAAATCGTGCAGTCTGGCGAGCGTACGAATACCGATGGGAAACCAGTCAGCAACCTGATACTTCTAGCGCTCTCTGATAGTGACTACAGCTCACTGCGTCCTCATCTTGAATACGTCAGCTTGCCCAACCATCTAGTCCTTCACGAGGGAAGTGGGAAGGTGGAATTCACGTATTTCCTGAATCGAGGTTTGATTTCTCTTGTAGTCGTAATGAAAGATGGAAAGACCGCCGAAGCCGGCGTAGTTGGCAATGAGGGTTTTATAGGAACACCGGCGGCCGTTGGCCTGAGCAGGAGCCCGCTTCAAGCGGTGGTACAAATCACGGGAGATGGGTTTCGGGTGGAGGTCGCAGCTTTGCAAAACACTTTGGAATCCACGCCACAGCTGCAATTGATGTTGAGCCGCTATGCAGTCGTGCAGGGAATGCAGGTTGCACAAACAGCCGCGTGTAACCGGCTGCACGATATTGAGCACCGCCTTGCACGGTGGTTGCTAATGACTCAAGACAGGGTGGATTCAGAGTCGCTGCCCATCACCCATGATTTTCTTGCAACCATGCTGGGGACAGATAGGCCGAGCGTGAGCGTGGCAGCCGGTGTTTTGCAGAAGAAGAAGCTCATCGAGTACGCCCGTGGCGCGGTGAAGATCGTGAATCGCAAGAAACTTGAAGAGGCCGCCTGTGAATGCTACGGGATTACCCAACAGTACAATGGCGAGCTGGGCTTGAAATAAGTCCGCAATTGAGGTACCCGCCAATAAAAAAACTCTATATTACTCTATATGCAGGACGTGGTTCTGCGGAGTCGTCGAGCACCGCTCATGGTCACTAACCGTGCCAGACTAGACTGCAAGTCTCTTCAAAAGTGTGCAATTTTGAACAGTTCTGCTCACGAGCTACCTGCTTACAAAAAGAAAATCCTGTTTTAGCGAATGTGATCAATGCTGCGCAGACGTTGATCCATGCGCTTGTATAGAGTGCCAAATGAAAGTTACGCACTTAGGAATGAAAGATGTTCTCAAAGCAGTACTGGATAAAGCACTCTGTCTCGCAGTCGAGAAAGAACGTAAGGAAACAATATATGAAACTGCTTACCATTTCTTTGCTGGCTCTGTCGTTGTCGGGAATCGGCGCTCATGCCCAAACTGATAGCGACGCGGTGAAAATCAATCCTGGGACGGCTGACAAATTTGCGCGCATCACCAACGTCAGCGCCCACACTTTCATAATCGGTGACGTCGGCAGTTCTCCGACACCCACGGTGACGGGACTCAAGCACGCGCAGGTGAAGGGCCAGCTTTTCCTCAAGTCCAGCCCGGTGACGGCTGCGGCTCAGAGAGGTCTGACAGCGGCATACAATCAAGCCGCGGGCGCTCGGTGTGGCACCACCCTCACCGGCGTGAATCTGGGCGGAAAGAAGCTCATTCCCGGAGTTTACTGCTTTGCGACAGCGGCGCAATTGACCGGCACTCTGAAGCTAGACGCTCAAGGGAATCCCAACGCGCAGTGGATCTTCCAGATCGGTACAACTCTGACGACCGCCACAAATTCCAAGGTACTGGTGAACCTTGGCGGTAAGGGCGGAAGAGGGTGAATGTGTACTGGCAGGTCGGTTCCTCAGCGACGGTCGCGAAGGGCAGCATTTTCGTGGGAAAGATTATGGCGCTTTCAAGCATCACGCTTAACGGGGGCACCCTGCGTGGCAAGGCTCTGGCGCGTAACGCTGCGATCACGATTTCTGCCCAGGAGACGGTTGATGGTCCGCGTTGTGTTGCCGCTGGCGTCGCGGATGGTGACGATATGGCTTCCTCTCAGAACTAAGGCGATTGATCGTTGCCCTGGTGTCTGTTGCTCATGAAAGCCTTGGAGGTAGGCAGTCAGTCAGAATTGGATGATCCCATTCCGGATGCTTCTCCACATTCTTGGGGAAAAAGATGCGTTCTTCTGGTCAATTGCCAGTTGAGGAGCGTGGGCTGAACATCGGCCACTGGTCCCCCGTGACCTGCCTGGACGCCGGAGATGTACCGGCGTTGGAGCCCTTAGCTTTTCCTGTTGACGCTGGGCCGGCTTCACAAGTTAGAAGTCGTCGGCCTCGCCCCAGGTACGAGAGGAAGTTTCAGCGGCTCGACCGCGATCGCAATCCGCGGTGATCGGGAACTATCTGCCCCGACAGTGTGGGATTGCGACGTTTACCACCGACTTGTGCGCGGCCATTTCCGCCGAGTACGGAACGGCTCGATTGCTGGCGCTACCCGTAAACGACACAGAAGAAGGATATGACTATCCTGCACGAGTGAGATGGTCGCTTGCCCAGGACGATTTGAGATCGTATCAACAGGGTGCTGAGTTCCTGAACTTCAACAATATCGACATGGTCTGCCTGCAGCAGCAAACCGTCACGCAGAAATCGAGAATCACTAGATCTGAAGGTGCGATGTGTGTCGCCAGAGCCACATGAAATGTGCTTTCCACTCGAAAGGATCTTGAAGATGAAGAACATCAATAACCAACTGTTCGCCACCGCGACAGCAATCGCCGCGGTCTTTGTTCTTTCGACGCCCGCGCGCGGCGCAGGCGTGTGCTTCTTTAATCTGATCCTCCGACAATCCCGGATACCGTTTCAGCAACAATGGCCTCGGCGACGTGTGTGGTGCGGATGCAGCGCGTACCGGCGCGCAGTCCTATCGCGAGCACATGATCGAGTACAGCAAGATGCGCGGGTACTGGACGTGTGGTACGAGAGCCTCGACGCCGCTGACCTTTTGCCGACGATCCGGAATGAAGACACCCGCCCGAGGGCGAAAAAACGGCTGGAAAAGGAGCGAGAACGAAGCGCTTTGGAGCATGATTTTCCCGAGCTTGCGCGCAAAGTAGGAGGAAAGGCGATGATCCGGGACAATCCGCCGACGATTTATCACTCGACCGGCGAATTGGCTCGCGACGAGTTCCATGCCAGAGTTCGAGACTCATTTGCCCGGTACCGGAGAGCCTGTCGCCGTCGGTGCGTGTGGTTCTCGACCACTTCAAATTCAAGGACGCGGCTCTCAAAGTGGTCGGTGTTGGCAGCGTAGGCACCTTCTGCGCCGTGGTTCTCTTGATGGCCAGCGACCGAGACCCGCTGTTCCTCCAGGTGAAAGAGGCGCGCGCCTCGGTGCTGGAGGCGTACGTGGGAAAGAGTGTCTTCGCCAACCATGGGGAGCCGGTTGTGACGGGACACCGATTGATGCAATCGGCCAGCGACATCTTCCTCGGCTGGTGCGCGGGCATTGTCGTCCACGAGCAAAACTCTGTGTCCAGCCCTTGGTTCTGTCTTAGTCGTAGTGCACCACTTTAGTCACAAACCGTGTCACATTAGTCTCTGATGTTTTTCAAAACTGTGCGATTTTGAACAGTCGTGCTGTTTCGGGCAATGTATTATCCGAAATGTTCGACAGAGCGGTCATGGGTTAGTGTCGACTGACAGCATCGACGTTCGGACCCTCACGACTGCTCTCCTTAATCTCTGCCCTGAACGCTCACCTTGTCAGGCCGGACTCACAGAGTTCGGCCTTTTCTTGGCTTTGATGCTGCTCATGAGCTATATCTTGGGAGGGGACGAGCCAACAGACTGTCGCATAGTTCTCGCTTACAATTGCCCGAGGGTTGGCCGCGACAAAATCTCGGCGCCTGCTTCCAATGCCTGCATTCGTCGGCGAAAGAACCGGAGAAGTTTTGTGCGGAAACGGAAACCGTAAAGCATGCCTGCGAAGCTGTAGGCAAGTTTGCCAGCCTGAGGTGATTCAGTGCGCGCGTTCGGTCTCAAACCCGCGTGGCTCACGATTAAACGGTCGCTGATAACCCTCTACAACGATGTTTATGACGAACATCTCTTCGTATTTGCCGCCGGACTGTCGTACTATTTCGTGCTCTCACTGTTTCCGTTGCTGGTGACGATGGCGTCGCTGCTCGGGTATGTACCCATTCCTCGCTTGTTCGAAGGCCTTCTAAGCCTAATGTCCAGGCTCGTCCCAGGAGATGGAATGAGTTTGGTGCGCAGCATCGTGTCTGACGTCATAAGTCACAAGCACCCGCACTTCCTTACGCTTGGATTGGTCTTCACGATTTGGACAGCTTCCAGCGGATTTGCCGCGATCATCGACGGGCTTGATGTCGTCTATCGAGTCCGCGAGACCCGCCCGGTCTGGCAGACCCGACCCATTGCGCTGGGACTGACGTTGCTTGCGGGATCTCTGTTGCTCCTGGCTGTAGGATTGACGGTTGATGGGACGACCTGGGGAATCTGGCTTGCAGGCAGATTTACGTTCAAGCCTTTCGTAGTTTCCGCTTGGCGTTATCTGCGGTGGGGCATAGCCATACTCTTTGCCGTGCTCGCAGTGGAACTCCTCTATCATTTCGGTCCGGATGTGAAGCAGCGCTTCCGGGACAGCCTGATCGGGGCGATGATTGCAGTCATGACGTGGATTGCTTTGTCGTACCTGCTGGGGATTTACTTCCGGCACTTCGATAGTCTGGATAGGACTTATGGCCCGCTGGGTGCCGCCATCGGCTTGTATGTGTGGTTCTACTTTTCCGGTTTTGTCATCCTTGTGGGGGGAGAAATCAACTTTCTCCTCGGCGAACTAAGAGCCCACAGAACTCCGCAACCTTCCACCTCCGCGCGTACCCGGATCAACAATCTGAACGAAGCAGCGTGAACTCGCATTGCTCTGCTGCGATCGGGTTCCAGTAGTACCAGGATGACGGCCAGTATCACGGCGTATTCGGCGATGTCCTGGCCTTCTTCTTGACACCAGAGGTTCCGAAGGAAATCACTCATGTTCGCACTTCCGTGCCTTGACTACAGTCTATGCCTATCGGCGGATCCGCCCCATACAAGAGATACCGCGGTGAACTCCGGGTTTTTCCCAAACCCAGGCTCTCCGACTTTTCCTGTGCGGGTCACCGAGGCAGCAAAAACAATGAGAGTTAGCCAGTGAGCCTGGAAAAGTAGATGTGGCGCAGTGGGTGGATGAACCAGCTGTCCTGTATACAGATATACGGCTGCGCCACCAGAGGAACAAAACGACCGTGGGCCGCATAGTTCCTTCACATCTCATAAACAAATTACAACAGTGGAATACGTGGTGACTGCTCACAATTGCTCAGTTTTCGGAATATAGGTATCCAAGCAAAAACGAGAAGGCTTCCATGCCTCGCTGATCTGCTATCACGCTCGACTTGTTAAGGTGAAGAATGTGTCAGCCGACGTGAGCGAACGACAAGCGCTTTGGAACCTAATACGAATGCGCTCGCGAGTGACGGCAACGACAGGCCAGGGCAACACCCGCTTGTCTCCGAAGCGCTCCTCGCCATCTGTAAGCGTTCGTAACACGGCCACGTTGTTGGAGGTGCTGGTCGCGACGAAAATAGTGCCGCTTTCCGGACTAGATTTAAGAAGTGCCTTCTTTGCTATGGCTGTCAAGAAGTCTCTGTGTCCGGGAATTGGGCGCGGAAGCTAGTCGTGGAGAACGACGTTTAGAAGCGAACTGTGCACTTGCAGCCCGCTGCCGCCATTATAACCAATGAATCCCAACGTTCTAAACCTATTCATGAAAAAACTGACCCGCGACCGGGTTGTGCCGATCATTTCTGCGAGAGTCTCCTGACTGATCTTGGCGATTACAGTCTCGGGCACTCCTTCCTTGCCGAAATGCGCAAGCAACAGCAGAAGCCGAGCTAATCTCTTTTCGCTGGAATTAAATAGGTGGTCAACCAAATCTTCTTCGTATCGGATATTCCGCGCCAGCAAATACGCTACAAACAGATCGGAGAATGTGTGTTCCCGGTGGAGCGCAATCATCATTGCCTTCTTGTCAATGCGCAGAACTTCGCAGTCCGTCATCGCGGTTGCAGACCCCATGCGCAAGAGCTGTCCAGCCAGTGCGCCTTCTCCGAAAAACTCTCCATCGCCTAAAATGCCCAGGGTCGCTTCCCTGCCAATCTTGGAGACGACAGTGAGTCTAACCTTGCCTTCCTGGATGTAGAAGATCGCGTCAGCCATATCCCCTTGCGCGAAGATGATTTGTTTCTTGGGAAAGGCCACGACTTTCCTGCCCTCGCCAATGGTGGCGAGGAAGTTCTTTGGATCGAAGTCACGCTTTTTCGCAGCCGACGCGGTCGGTGCCATCACTTGCTTCTCCTGCTGGGGAACTACACCCTCTAATATTGTGTCAGAACAGTGATTACCGAAGATGGTCACTTTTGCTCATAATTCTTAAGAATCGCTGGCGGAGCCGATGAAACTGTAGTGTTGGAAAATGAGCAATATTGAGCATTTTCTGGTCTGCGGAACGGTGCATCATGGCGCAATGAAAAGCAAGGAGCTCACCCTGAAACAGATATTAGCCGTGCCTTGTCCAACGTGTGGTGCAGCGACCAAGGAATCGTGTAAACTGCACACGGGTGCCCGGCGCACCGAGCCCCACCGGGATCGGAAGCTTTCGGCAGCGGAGGCCGTGGAAACGCAGCCCGGCAAACGATAACAGCCACAAACCCACGGGACCAGCAAACTGCAGACGTAAAATTCGGAATTATGCCTCTGAAAGATCTTCCACGAAGTGGTCACTTTTGATCAGCTTTCTGCCTCGGCAGTCACCTACCATTCCGCCTACCAGCCATTGGAGGAAGTCATGGAAAACTTCAACGAGTTGATACAAAGGCTACTTGAAGTCCAAAGTGGCGGAAGACAAAGAAGTCTCAAGCTGATCGCGGACGATGAGGGATGGATGGTCTAGGCTTGGCGACAAGACCGGCACAAACGATGAAACTTAGCCAGGTAGTGCAGAGCGGGCACGATTAAAGCCTTGCCTGTTTTTAGTCCCCCGATATTTTGCTTTGCCGATTTCTCCGGCCGCGTCAGCGGAATCAGTTTCGCCGCCACCCTCTCGACGGAATGGAAGAATGGGGCCGCAGACGCCGGACGTGTACTCGTCGTTTGACGGAATCGTGAGCGTCGTGAAAAGCACTTCCTCTTTGGCGCCGACAGCATCAAAGCAGGATGCCAGTTAGGCCAGAAGGTGGGCGCGATGAGAACATTTAGAGTCGTTCGAAATGTCCTGGGAACAGCAGGATTGATTTTGGCGGGGTACGTCTTGGTTATGTCCATGAAGGATGTTCGACGGTACATTAAGATCAGCACGATGTGATCGTTCGATGAGATAGCTTGGCACGTTGGGAAACTTGAGTTTCGATGAAGTTCGCATGAAATAAGGGTCTCGCCAATCCAGGCCGGACCAAAATAAGAGCTTTTAGGAAGCCCGTGCGGTACGCACTCGCGGCAGATAAGGTTTTGGTTTGCTTGGATTGCGGTTTTCGGAGTGCATCATTCCAGCAACCGAGTTGCGGCTGCTGGGGCAAGGTGTGTGGCGTCTACGGCTGCTTAACAGCCTGTTCAACAGGCGGGACAAGCGTCACCCGACAAGCCGTACCAACGAACTGTCCGCCCGTCCGTATCGCGTCGATGGCATCCAGAAGTTCGCTTCCAGCATTCGTTTTTACCACATAGCCCGTCCCCCCAGAGTTGAGGGCTTCTTCGATTACATCAGCGGAGGATTGCTGACTGAGAAAGACTATCTTGGATTCAGGGCTGAGCTTGCGAATTCGCCGAGCCGCCTCGATTCCATCTAGCTTCGGGAGGCCAATGTCCAAGAGGATCAAGTCGGGCTGGAGTTGTTCGGCTACGTGTACTGCTTCTAGTCCGTCCGACGCTTCCGCGATCACCTCCAAATCCAACCTGGGCTGCAGTTGCGAGCGGATGAATCGGCGAAAGGGCTCGAAGTCCTCGACCAACAAAATCCGCACCAATGGTGAACGTGGTATCTGGATCATAAAAAACGGCTCCTGCACCGGCTAATTGCGGTCTGATTGTCGCAAGGACCGTCACCCGAGCGGGGCCGGCGGCAAGTTGCTAGAGGAGACTCTTGAGCATTACTCTGATACGCTCTGTCACGAATTGTGACAGCTTTGCGCTTCCGTGATAAGTATCAAAATTGCTAGCTATTGTGCAAAAAAGTGCTCGTCTGGTGGAGTGCCACGCCGATTATTGCTGAAACATCGCGATAATGCCCGGCTCGCGATTACATACTACCCTTGGCCATTTTGAGCGACATGACATGAACCTCGCCCTTGTGTGCATTCACCTGGGCTTGCAGGATGACGTGGTGCCCTTCATGTCCTTTGACCGCATCCGGATTGCTTATCGTCCAACTCTTGCCGTCCTTGTCGCTAACGAACATCTTGCCATCATCGCTAATCGTCCCCACGATACTAACTGCTTTCATTGATGTGCCGGATTTGCTGGCGTCCGGCTGCTGAGCCCCGTATTGAGCAAGGGCCACTACGGACATCAGCAGGGTCAGCCCGAATGAAACGATCATCAGCTTCTTCATTTTGTTCTCCTTTTATAAAATTACTCGTTGGGATGTGTCGATTCAATCGAAAGTCCACTCCAAATAAAAGCCGCTTGGAGTTGTCGGTTTCCGGCGTGCCATGCCCACTTCCGCAGAGCAACTACTTCACTAGTTGCACAAGAGGCCTGTTCGTGGAGGCCTGAAGTGCGGCATCCATCAAGAAATTCGCGAGCACGTATCCTCTTATATTTGGGCAACTTCGATCTGATCCACAACGTGATCTTGGCTCACCACGGCGGCAGCTTTTGCTTCTATTGCAGCCTTCTCTTCCGCTGTTCGCACCCCTTGAGAGTAGCCACTCCGTTCTGCACAACGATCTTGACGTTGTGAGCGTAGGTGGAAAGCGAGTCGTCAGCGATGATGCTGCGTCGAATGCTGGCGGTCAGTTGAAGATCACTCTTACCATTCCCTTGCTGGTCCGTCGTAGGCGCAGACGCCGCCTGGTCGGGCTGATTGTTCGCTGTATTGTCCGGCGCGGCGTTTCCCGAACTATTCTGGGAAGTCGCGGCTGCGGGCTGACCATTCCGTGGTGTCATCGGCTGCTGACCCTTAGTTAGCGGGGACAACAGTGGGGGGAACTCCTTTACCCGAGAAATGCTGGAGCTGTGCCAGGAACGGCCCTGCCGTAGCAGGCCGTTTCACTGTGCCGGTCAGGATTTCCTCGTTGGTCAGCGGCTTACCGTAGAGCTTGGCGTTCTCGTCCAGATCCTGACGGAGGGTGGCGCCCTCCAGGGACAAACCGGCGAAGACACCATGCGATCTGGACCAGGACAGGATTTCTGCCGTCATCAAAACGTCGGTATTCGCGCTCGTGTCGCGTCCGACAGGCCCGGCAGCGGCGGCGGCTTCGCCGCCAAGCGTGAATTTATCCGACAATAGTTTTTTCATGCCGCCCTCGTTGAGCACCAGCATGATGACATCGGTGGAGGACCCGCCGAGTTGAAGGCCAAAGCTACCCCCTCGATTCTCACGGCGGCTGGCGGGCTCCATCCTTTCCTGGTCATGCAAGACGCGTAACCACGGCCATACTTGCCGCCGCCGATAAACGCTACCTTTTTTAACCCAGGCACAACAATCACGCACCGGGCTTTCCGAAGCAGATCCTGCGGAATACCCTCGTCCGATGCCTGGGACATCTCGTGGAGAACAGTTGTGGGGTCGGAGAGGCGCTGCTCATAGGTTTCTGCGGATGCTATCACTGCCGCCGCGATCAAGAATGTAACGATCTTCGTTTTCATAGTGAGCCTCACCAAATCAAATGTGTTGTGCAGTTGCTTAAAAGGGACTCCTAAGAATCCCGATTTCGAATCTCAGGCTGAATGAAGATCTTTGAATTCCTCGATCTTATCTTTCACCTTGTCCTTGGCATCGTCGATGGACTGGCTGATCTTGCTCGGGTCCCGCCGGCTTTTTCCGCGGCGGCTTCCTTGTGCGATTCCTGAACCTGCTGCGCCGCGTCTTTCGCATTTCCCCAGGTCTCCTTGACCGCCCCCTCGGCCTGGTCGATCACTCCTTTATGTTGGCGAGTCCTTCGTCCCCTCCTTGTTCGGGAAAAGTACGGAGATGTCATTGTTTGAGAAACCAGCTGCCTTGAGTGCGTTGACGCCGCTCTCGACGCTTGTCTGGTGCGGGTAGATGCCAAACACTGCGATATTTTTGCCTGCCATTTGAAACTCCTTTGTTATTGGGTTGCGCAAGGTTTACGTTCTGGTTCGATGGTCACTTTGTGTTGACCGCCGACTTCTGCGAATTAATTTCAGCTCGCTTCGTGATCAGGAGACGGGATGAAAGTCGCCCGGTTACCCACCGGTGCTTGTGCGAGCCTATTGCCGGGGAAGGAGTCCCCGTCGTGACTGGTGCGTCACACCTAGACTACGCTCCATCAGATTGCCCGCCATCAGGTGAACGCTGTAGCCTGTCGATGAATGGCCCTTGAGCCATCCCGGTCTTTCAAACCTAGTCAGCTTGCTTAGTCATTCCTGTTGTTGACCTCGAGGAACCGCGCGAACCTTGCCAATGAGCGAATACGCTCAAAAGAAGAAACGTATCTGCGGTCTCGCATCAGGCCTGGCAGAGTAAATGTGGCGAAGTGTGTGGATGAGCCTGAACAAAACTACAACGAATGGATGGCTGGTGACTGGTCAAATTGCTCACGTTGCAGCCAGCGGTCGTTGCCGAGCGCCGGACCCGGACTAGGGCATGCTGACGATCTTTCGCAACTCAATTGTCCCGTCGCCGGCGGAAGGAGGTTCTTCTCCAAGCAATTCGGCTGTAATCCGCAGCGCCTCTATTTCCTGTTTGACTTTCAGTATGTCCTGCTCTTTCATTCGGAGAACTTCAAACGGATCCTTCATGGCTCGGGCTCCTTCGACAAACATCAAAATCGCAATCGATTAGGCATCGAGTCTAAGATTGTGGATTGGAGCACAGTTCAATCGTGCTGCCGGAGTGTGTTCTAGCAAACGGCCAACTAGGTCAACCCGCTCAACCCGCTCAACTGTCGAGACTCCTCCACTCAAATCGGCTTTCCCCACAAAACCGCGCCGTTCAAATGTGCGATCGCCTTCTTGGCATCGAGGTCGTTGCTCATTCCCACAACCGCGAACCCGCGTGAATATCGGGTTTGGGGATCGGTCATGATTTCCACTCGTTGGACTGATCCGTAGGCTTGAAACAACGTGCGGAGCTCGTCCGGTGTCCGGTTCGAGGCCAGATTTCCAACAAAGAGGTTTGTCATAAGGCGCCATTTCTAATAATGACTTCGCGTGTCGCCAGGTTCGGACAGCTTTAGTGGCTTGAGTCGTCCGAGAAGGCGGGGTTAACCGCCTTCTCGTTTCAAAGGCTCGCTTTTCTACGCTGTTGCGTGAACGTCGAGCTTGTGGAGGGTCGAGGTGACGACGTCAGAGGTCTGGACCTTGGGCGTTCCCTCGATAAATCTTGCCAGCGTCTTCAACACTTCTGGGTAAGCATTGGTGTTGTACGCTTCGGCATCGGTCTTGTTTTCCCACAGACTGATTGCAGTCACATCAACTCCGCCGGGACCGGCGAAAGTGATTTCGTCCTTGAAGCCCTTTTGTTTACGCAGCAAAGGAAGAACGTCCTTGTCAAACATTCGCGTGTAGTCGGAAAGAGTATTGGATTTCAGATGAATCGAGACATTGCGAGCAAACATGGCAACCTCCTTAGGTTGGAGTTTCTAAGAAAGAAAACTTCAGATGGGCTGACTTAGTTCAGGGAACCTGAAATGAGGAGAAGGTGGTAACCACCTCAACTACACCCCTTGCATTTAAGTGGCCCTCTGCATTAACCGCGCAACTTGTTGTTTCGATACGACACATAGATGATCCGGCGCCGCACGGTCTGGGTGCCGCCCGTGTACCTTTGGCGGAAAGCAAGCACAAACGGACGCGGTCAATGAGTCGCTCAAGGGGGGAGCCGTGCGTGCACGGCAAGGGCGATTCGGAGGGGCTTGATCTCGTGATGATCGACCCGACCGACAACAGAGGCGTTCTACCGTACCGCTGCTGCGGCAGCGTTAGAAAATCTCCACAAGTTGCTTCCGTGGAACCCCGCGAAAATTGAACTTCTTCATTTCCGCCCCCGGCGTTAGGAATTGGGTAGTTTACTAATCCCATTTGCCCGTGCGATCCGACAAATCCGGCTCACACAAATACGGCAGCATGCACTTCCCGCGATCCTTCCCGCCAACAACAAGAAGCCGCCAGCGTATCCGGCACCAGCGGCCTTGAAACCAAGAAATAACCTCGCCGTTTCTCGGAAAAAGCAAGCAGAGTGGAGAATCCCAACGGGCGGCATTCGGCAAACAGAACCGTGGACAAGATGGTGCTTCAATGCCCGATAAGGAGCGTGGTTCCGGTTTAGGCGATCGCTCGCATGGTGGCGAGATTTGCGAAGTAGAGCAGGCTCGAACCCGTTGAGGAGAATTACAAACCCATCGCAACCGGGCCGAATGCCGCTACATCAGCCAGGAGAACGAGCGATGAAGGGAAAGGGCAGGAAGAAGGCAGCGCGTGGGGCACAGGACTGGACATTGAATCTCGATGTGGTTCATCCCAATGCAGCGGGGATCTATATCGGCAACGAGTCCCATTATGTGGCGGTGCCGCCGGATCGAGATGCGGAGCCGGTGCGGCAGTTTGCCTGCTTTACCGAGGATTTGCGCCGCATGGCAGGTTGGCTGAAAAGCCGTGGGATCGATACGGTGGCGATGCAGTCTACGCGAGTGTATTGGCTCCCGGCCTACGAGATCCTGATCGAGGAGGGGCTGGAGGTATTTCTGGTGAACGCACGGCACACCCAGAACCTGCCGGGACGCAAGACGGACGTGCAGGAATGCCAGTGGCTGGTGCAATTGCACACCTTTGGTCTGCTAAATAACTCTTTCCGTCCCCCGGAGGAGATCTGCGTGCTGCGGGCGTATTGGCGGCAGCGGGCGGAACACGTGGCCTCGGCCAGCGCCTGCATTCAGAGGATGCAGAAGGTGCTCACAGAAATGAACGTGCATTTGGCCAACGTGATCAGCGACATCAGTGGAGTAACGGGCATGGCCATCCTCCAGGCAATCCTGGCGGGAGAGCGGAACCGGTACAAGCTGGCCGATCTGGCAGATGCGCGGATTCAGGCCACGCGGGAGGAAATTGCTCGCAGCCTGGAAGGCAACTGGCGCAGGGAGTTGCTCTTCATTCTGCAGCAAGAGCTGAATCTGTATCAGATGTATCAGCAGCAGATCGCAGAATGTGACACCGCCTTGGCGGCCCATTTGCAAACCCTGGAAGACAAAGCTGAACCCGGGAGCCAACCGCCTCCGGCCAAGGCAAACAAGAAAGCTGGCAGCAATGCCCCAAGCAGTTTTGATCTGCGGGGCGAGTTATACCGGATCAGCGGCTCTGACCTGACTCAAATCGATGGCATCAACATCATGAACGCGCAAACCATCATCGCCGAGGTCGGGGTTGACATGAGCCGCTTTCCCAGCGAGGCCCACTTTGCTTCCTTCCTGGGCTTGTGCCCGAACAATCAGATTACCGGAGGAAAGGTGTTGCGCCGGGGCACCAAACATGTGCAGAACCGCGCCGCCACTGCCCTACGCATGGCTGCTACCAGTCTGTGGCGCAGTAAGACTTACCTGGGAGCCAAGTTTCGCCGTCTGCGAGCCCGTCTGGGGGCACCGAAAGCCATCACGGCCATGCCACACATGCTAGCCCGGCTCGTCTACCTCATGCTGCGCTACGGAGAACAATACGTCGACAAGGGATTGAACTACTACGAAGAGAAATATCGAGAGCACCAAATCCGCAGCATTCAGAAAAAGGCAAAAGACCTCGGACTAGCTGTCACTCTCACCCCCGCCCCCGTGTAAAGAAGTTTCTGAGGAGGAGGCAGTTCCCACCTTAACGGAAATTGTGAATGCAGCGGTGACAAGTGCGATGAGACCTAGAGCTTTGACCAAGCTGGTGATCTCTTGTGCACGACTGCCAGCCTTAAGGCCAATCCAATTAAGAATAGCGAGCGATGCCAACGCCAAGCCCCCCAAGAGCCTTACGTGTCCCGCGAGCATGGGCAGAAGTTCCCCGACAAATTCTCCGAAAGCGACCGCCAGGTATGCGTTTGCGATGGACTGAACGGTCCAATCGCAGCAACCGACAACGAATCCGGCCTTCTCCCCGAACGCTCGACGCGAGTAAACGTACCATCCGCCCGCGCGGGGAAGCATGCAACCAAGCTCAGTCACGGAACTGCTACACAGGAGCGCATAGATTCCTCCGAGGAGCCAAACCGCAAAGATCAGCCAGCCATTTCCTAGGTATCCTGCGACTTCGCCCGGTGTGCGGAGGATGCCAGTACCAATAGTGTTTCCCACACCAACAGCAAGGCCAAAGCCCACCCCGAGTATGCGCAGCAAGTGGCCGCTGCGATTCCCTGCGCCAAACTTGAGGAAGCGACGCAAGGGATGTTGGGGATCATCTTGAGGAGTGGGTTGTTGCAGGATTCCGTCAGTGGCGGGCACAGGTGTTCCAGGATAGTACGGGAAGCGCGAATGGGGGTCAAGCCTATGGACCCAACCACATTCGTTGTTGATGAAATCGGGCGATTGCGCTCACGCCTCTGCAGCTAGGTCTGGGCCGGATTCTGGTTGTATGACGGGCAACCCGGAAATAATCGTCACAACTCAGCCGTTCACCTCAGCAACTCGTCAACGATGGCTTCGACGTGAATGACGGTTGTATCGAGAAACTCGATGCCCGGACTGGCGGTGTCGCGCAATAGTAACGGGAGCTCCGTGCCGGCGAGGACTAACGCTTCAATGCCGTCTTCGCTCCTCATCCTTTGCGCAATGTTCAGAATCTCCCTCCTGGTTTCCGGCAAGAATCGGTTATTCAGCAGTTCACCGATGTACTTCCCGTGAATGAATTCCCGCTCTGACTCCTTTGGTCGAACCAGGGCGATCCCGGCCCGCTGGAATTCGTCCGGGTAGAAGCTCGCTCGCATAGTGAACCCCGTTCCAAACAGGCCCACCTTCTTCAGGCCGAGCGCCTTGGTGTGGTCACAAGTGACGCGCACAATGCTGAGAAGAGGGATAGCCGAACGGCGCTGGACCTCATCGAAAACGAGATGCGGCGTGTTCGCTGCGATGAAACCAAAGTCCGCGCCCGCACGCACGAGCAACTCCACACCGGTGGTAAGATAGTCGGCCAACTCGCCGAGCCGCCCAGCATCAAGCAGCGCGATCCCCTTATCAACGTCGAGGCTGTTGATGATCACGTGCGGATATCCCCCATCCGGCTGGAGGGCGCGAAAGCGCGCAATGATGGAGCGATAGTAGTCAACCGTAGATTCAGGCCCAAGGCCGCCGATCATCCCTGAGGTTCGCATGTTACGGCCAGAGATGCGTGGCGAGCACTGTAGGATTCGACTATAAGGGCCCGTTATATGTATTGACCTTACAACTGAAGCAGAGAGTGTCCTGTTTCGAGCGGATGTCTAACGGGGAATTATTTCGGGTCAGAAGTCCTCCTGGGGGCCATCACCACCCCCATCAGGTGTCTTCCAGCCCGAGTTTGTCGTTCACTGCTTGGCTGAGTCTTTGCTTGGAGCCGAGATAACGTTCGGTGGTCTGAACCGATGCGTGTCCAAGCAAGAACTGAATCTGCTCAAGTTCTCCGCCCGCTAGATGGCATAACCGAGCGCATGTGCGACGCTTATGCCGCATGCGGCATAATGCAGAGCATTTAATGCAGAGCATTTTTAGCTCGGCGGCGCGGCTACAAATGGGCGTGGTCGGCAAGAAATCGCGGAAGCCGCGCCGGTGAGCTAAAAATGGATTGGATAAACCGCCTCGATGCCGCTGGGGCTATGGGTATTGAATCGTGAGCACGCTCGCGGGAAAGCGATAGTCTGACGCAAAGAGGAGTAATGGCAGAGAGTCGGGTGACCGAAGAACAGGGATTCATAGCGGGGTGAGTTGTAAGGAAAGAATGACGGCGTGCTGGGAGGACGATCGGGAGACACTTCTCCTCGAACTTGTCTTGGACAAGTTTGCAGAGCTGGCGGTTGAGAGTCGTGCATTCTCATGAAGTATCCCTCAACGTTGGGGATGTGCAAGCCAGGGTTGGCGGTGGTACTTCTTTACGAATCATCCGACCTCGGCGGCAGACCGGGCATAGTCGGAGGGAAAGGCCGGTCAGTTCCTCATAGCGATCGCGATAGTCCTTCGGTGGTTCTGTGGCGGGAGTGGTCTGATCGGCAGAGGCTATTCCCAAAAGTTGGCGGCAGCGTTCCAGTTTTTCCTGTCGGTAGCGATTGCCGAGGAAGCCGTAGTAGCGGATGCGGTGGAAGCCGTCGGGCAATACGTGGAGCAGAAAGCGGCGAATGAACTCATCGGCCGACAAGGGCATGGTTTTCTGCTGGTTGTCATCGCGATAGTCCTTGTAGCGGAATTGCACCTGACCATCTTCGATATCCAGCAGGCGGTTGTTGGAGATGGCGACGCGATGAGTGTAGCGTCCCACGTAGTCGAGTACTTGCTGGGGTCCGGCAAAGGGTGGTTTGGCATAGACGACCCATTCTGCCTGCCGGAGGGGAGCGAGATAAGCCGAGAAGGCAGCGGGGTCCTGCAGTTGGTGGAGCGAGGAAAAGAAATGCAGTTGGTGGTCGTCGAAGGCCTTTTGCAAGAACTCCAGAAATAAGCGGCGGAACAAGCGCGAGAGCACGCGCACGGGCAGGAAGAAGCCGGGGCGGCAGGAGACCCAACGATCGCCGTCGGGAGAGAGCCCGCCACCAGGAACGACGCAGTGGAGATGGGGATGAAAAAAGCAGGTTCTGTCCCCAACTGTGCAGGACGGCGAAGAAGCCGATCTCGGCGCCCAGATGTTTGGGATCGGCGGCAATGGTGCGTAAGGTTTCGGAGGTGGCCCGGAAGAGAATGCCGTACACCAGTTCTTTGTTTTGGTAAGCGATGGCGGCAATCTCTTCCGGCAGAGTAAAGACGACATGGAAGTATTGGGTGTCGAGGAGTTCAGATTGACGATCCTCGATCCACTGGGCGCGCGCCAAGCACTGGCACTTTGGGCAATGCCGGTTTCGGCACGAGTCGTAACAAACGCGTTCGTAGGGGCATTGATCGCATTGTTCCAGGTGACTGCCGAGAGCAGCCGTCCGGCACAGTTCGATGGCACTCATGACCCGGCGCTGCGCCGTGGACAGAGAAGCAGCATGCTGTTCACGATAGGCTTCACCGTAGCGACGCAACACGTCGGCGACTTCCAGCTTGGGACGATCCATGGGCCAGTCCTCAGAAGTACTGAGGAGTCGCCGGTTTGGTCTCCGTGGGAACTGGGTGCGGGAGTAGATCGAGTGGACTGGTGGTGGAGCACACCTTGCTCGTGGCAATGCGCAGATAGCGGGCGGTGGTAGCCAGGCTGCGATGGCCGAGCAGGAGTTGAATGGTGCGGACGTCGGTGCCCTGCTCGAGCAGGTGCACGGCGAAGGCGTGTCTCAGAGAATGGGGTGTGATCGGTTTGGGGATGTGGCAGAGGCGGTGAGCCTTCTGGCATGCTTGTTCCACCGCATCTTTGCTGATGTGTTGGCCGGGCTTATCACCCGGAAAGAGCCAGTGCTGCGGTCTTTCCAGACTCCACCAGTCACGCAGGGTTGCCAGCAATTTGGGCGAGAGCATCACGTAGCGATCCTTTTGTCCCTTGCCTTGTTCGACCCGCAAGAGCATTCGCTTGCTGTCAATGGCGGGAGGTCTCAGACGAATCGCTTCTGAGATGCGCAGGCCGGCTGCATAGCAGGTGGTCAGAATCACGCGATGCTTGGTGCTGGCGACGGCCCGGAAAAATTGCATAACTTCCTCGGGGCTAAGAACGATCGGCAGTTTCTGGGGCTTCTTGGGCGCGGGGATGATCTCTTCAAGGGCCCAGTTCTTCTTAAGAGTGACTTTGTAAAGGAAACGCAGCGCGCAAATTGGCCGTTGTGCTCCCTTATGGTCAAAAAACTCATCTTCGCTTCCGAGGAAGGGGAGTTTACCCGACCGAAGACTCATGCCGCTTCCCGCTCATAGTACTTCAGCAGACCACCCCGTCGTTCCCCAAACAACTCTCGCACCAAGCGGAGGGCACCGTCGGAAGTCACTGGTGGTCCATGGAAATGAACTTTCAAAGAGGTGTTGAAGGAGAGCTGAAAAGTCTGGTTTTGTTGTTCACCGACTGGGTGTAAGCTTGCTTTTCGGTTGGTAGGTTAGTCCGCAGCGGATTATCCAGTGCCTCTCGACTACCGAGGTAATCAATCTTGAGCACGAAACTTGGATGGTATCGCATTAAGGAACTGATAGATGGAAAAACGTCGGAATCCTACACGGGGGGCTGAACTGCTGTGATGAAAACGTGATAGTTCCATGTTCAGAACGGGTCAGAGTCGATCAAAACGCTTCAGAATCCAGTTCTGGTAAGCGGTTGAAGAATCATGTAGAGTAAAGAATTTTCATAATGCGTCAGAACACGCTAGGTGTTCTTCAAAACCGGGGGGCAAGGCATCACACCGTCGGGTCGGCATTCCTGCCGAGCCTCCCCGATGAGGCGTTGTCCAGAAATCCCAACTTGGAAGTTACGGCGATCGGGGCTTCATCGGCTCCGGTTCCGGTCGGATTGATACCCGGAGATGATTCCGGCCAGAAGTCGGCTTCGGAGAAGTCTGGAGCATCCTCGCCTCTCTCGTGGCAACGCGGCGATGAAGGCAAGCCATCGGCTGCCGCAGCTTCTTTCTCTCGTCGTCGATTTTAGGGAATGATAGCGTCCTTTATCATTCACTACTTGGGTTGGCAAGCCAGCAACAGGTTTTGGGGCCATTTGGCCGGGATGCAAGTGAAGCGACCACATTCGTAAACACTTGCCGACTTCCCGTTACCAATCGGTTCTTGGATGAGCGCAATGGCGGGGATAACCGGCCAAACTTTTTAACCGCGTAGTTTTGGAATAGCTCGACGTAGCGCGCGTGAGAGAGACCCAGTATTGTTCTTCAGTTGGATTCCTTTTCTTCAGACGGGAGTTTAATCGAGTCCTGATTTGAGCGGAGATTGGCAACCGCTGCGGCGCGAAGGGTCATGTAGTCGATGAGTTCGGCCCCGGCAGCCTCTGGATACTTGGAATCCATCGTGCATTGCAGAAGGCGCCAACGAGACCTTGCATTCTCGTTCAACTGTGGATTGCCAGGTTGGTGAAGATAGAGTCCGATCGGCCCTGCAAAGCACAGCATTTTACACACCTTCAAAATGGGCAGACATTGGCCGCTTATGGCGATTATGCACTCTTCGACCCATCTGGGGCTCCATTGAGCTGAGAGGGAGATCATGCGTTACCTATTCGGGATCTCAGCTAATCCTGGACATTGGCAGTACCGGACGAAGGTAATAAGACAACGAAATCCAGAAATGCGCGGGTCTTGGCTGGCAAATGCTTCCGCGATGGGTAGACGGCGTAGAAAGGGAAGCGCTCATCCGGCCAGTCGAGGAACAGGTCAATCAGCTTTCCTTGCCTCAACAATCGCGACACCGCATTTTCCATCACCTGCACGATTCCATAGCCTGCTAGGCAGAGACTGTGCATCGTGATGATGTCGCTGACGATGATACGACCATTTGTGGGAACCTTTACGATTCTTCGGCCACGATGGAATTCCCATTCGAACGGACGCCCGGTCTCTGGGTTGCAAGAGTCAATCAGAATATGTCCGCCCGTCACGAGATCCAGCGGCGTGGCTGGATGCTTGTGCCGTTTGAGGTAAGAGGGCGCAGCGACGGTCACGATGCGCGTGTCCCAGAGCTTTCTCACAACCAGGCTCGAAACCGGCGGTTTTCCGATATGGATGGCAACGTCGAAGCCGTCGCTTACCAGATCGCCGAGTTGATCACGAGTTATCAGTTCGAGTTCGAGTTCCGGGTGGGCTTCAAGAAACTCCCTGAGCCGTACTCCTTCAAGGAAATGTGCAAATGTGCGATGTATTTGCACGCGCAGTCTTCCCCGTACCAGTGCTCGTCCTTCCATCACCGATCCCACGGCCTCTTCGAGGCCAGTCAGCAGCGGGCCGATTTGCCCGCATAACCGCCGTCCTTCATCGGTCATGGAGACGGAGCGCGTGGTTCGCTCGAACAATCGTATTCCGAGGCGAGCCTCCAGCCGCGCAATGGACCGGCTTACACCTGACTGCGACATATTCAACGCTTTGCCTGCACCGGCAAAACTGCCGCACTGCACAATCGCGGCAAGGATGCTCATCCCGTTCAGGATCCGCTCATCGAAATTCTGATTCATGCATTTCGTCATTTCTATTATGCCATTCATGCCTAAATCGCCACAATCAAAAGCAACATCGGATATCCAGGTCAACAAAATTCCTGAGGGGGTCGATTATGTTTGCAATTACTGGAGTAACAGGCAAGGTAGGCGGAGCGGTGGCTCGCAGTCTTCTAGCACAGGGACAGAAGGTACGAGCGGTGGTGCGGGATGCTGAGAAGGGACGTTCCTGGTCCGCTCAAGGCTGTGATATCGGAATTGCCAGTGTTGAGGATGCAGCCGGTCTCACCAAAGCCTTTCACGGCGCCGAAGGCGTCTTCTTGATGACGCCTCCAAACTTCGATCCTGAACCCGGATTTCCTCAAACGCACAAGGCGGCTGCGGCCATTCGGCATGCGATCGAAACTACCCGGCCGGGGAAGATAGTGTTTCTCTCCACGGTTGGAGCCCATGTTGCGGAACCCAACCTTCTGAACAACTCCAAAATTACGGAAGAGATGCTACGCACTACCTCGGTCCCGATTGCTTTATTGCGTGCTGCCTGGTTCATGGAAAACGCGGCATGGGATGTGGAAGCGGCGCGCAAGGGCGTGGTTCCCAGTTTTTTGCAACCTCTCGATCACCGGATTCCGATGGTTGCCGCGAGCGACATCGCGCGAACGGCGGGAGAACTCCTTAATGAAACATGGATGGGAGTCCGTGTTATTGAACTCGAAGGTCCGAGGCGCTACTCCGCGAATGATATTGTCGCGGGTTTTAGCGCCGCACTGGAGCGTCCGGTGCGGGCGGAAGCAGTTCCACGTGACCAATGGGAGACACTGTTTCGCTCGCAAGGCATGGAGAACCCCATGCCGAGGATTCGAATGATCGACGGCTTCAACGAAGGCTGGATCGACTTTGAATCTGGCAAGGCGAACTCCCGCAAAGAACGCACGACCCTAGAGGCGGTTCTGCGTTCTCTCGTCACGTCGAATCCGAATAGCTGATCTATCTGGACCGATGGTCGTATCCGTGCGGCCAAGTACACGGTTGACGGCGGTGCGAGAGGGATGAGAGAAGTTTTCAGGAGTGCGTCTTGGCCGCCCAGGCTTTGGGCGTGAGTCCGGTGACGTTCTGTATGGATGTGTCGGCGAGACCGGGCAGGATGTCGGCCAGATATTGGCGCACCGGGATGGCGAGCCGGCGGCAGCTTTCGATAACGGAGAGAATGGCGGCCACGCGCGGGCCGGCTTGAGGGCTGCCGATATGGATCCAGTTCTTGCGTCCAGTCGCCACCGGACGCATGGAGTTCTCGGCCACGTTATTGCTGAGCTCCAGTTGCGGGTGGTCGAGGAAGCAGGTCAGCTTTATCCAAAGCGCCAGCGTGTAGTTGCACGCCTGGCCCGCCTTGCTGCGGGGCAGTACGGTTTTGCTCGTGGCCAGGATGTGTTCCCGGATTTTGGCGAGCAGTGGAGGAGCTTTCTCCTGGCGCAGAAGATGACGTGCGGCCTGATCCATCTTCTCCTCGCGCGCCTGGGCGTCGATCAGAAACAACTGGTCTATCAGTTCGACCGCGCGAATCGAGCCGGCGTCCTGCGGGTTGAGTTTGACCGCATCCACAAAGTTCCTTCGCGCATGGCTCCAGCAGCAGGCGTGCACCATCCCAGGCCCGCCGAGGCCGCGCTCGTAGGCTATGTAATCGTCGGTTTGGAGAATGCCCGCGAAGGCGCCGAGGAACTGCTTCGGCCCTTCGCGTCCGCGGCTCATGCGAAAATCGAAGACCGCCCCAGCCCCCGGCGTTCCGTACTGCCAGAGGTAGGCTTGATGGTTCTTACCTCGTTTGTCGTGCGTCTGCACATCGATCGGGGTTTCGTCGGCCTGGATGTAACCGCTGGCCAGCAACTCCCTGCGCATGGCGCCGACCACCGGGGAGAGCATCTCGCCGACCGTCATCACCCAGCCGCACATCGTGGCCCGCGTGATCTCGATGCCCGCATCGCGCAGCAGGATGGCGCTCTGACGATAGAGTGGGCAGTGATTGGCATACTTGCTGACGATGGTGTCGATAATCACCTCGTCGGCCACCAGGCTCTTATCGATGATGCGCGGGGGAAGCGGCGCCATGGCGACGCCCTGCTCCTCGCACCGCTTGCAGGCGCGCTTCTCGCGCTTGGTCACTTCCACGTAGTACTCGGCCGGATTGACCTTCAGCACTTCGCTCTCGTCGTAGCCGATCACTTTCGTTTCCGCGCCGCACTTTCCGCACACGCACTGCTCGGCCGTGCAAGCGACGATCTTCTCCACGCGCGGCAGATCTGCGGAAAAGGTCTGCCGGCCGGGATGCGCGCGCCGCTTCCGCTGCTTCTCGCCGTCCGGTGCCGGCAACCCCTCGCGCTCGCTCTCCGCCTGAACTTCCTGGTTCGAGACCCCGGGCTCTTCCTCCAGTAACTGCAGTTGGAGATTACTCAGCTTTTCACTGCCTGGTCCGTACTTGGCGATCCGCCGCAGACGCAGATGTTCTTCCAGCACCTGGATCTTCAGTCGCGCATACTGTAACTCGCTCCTGGTTGTATCTAACTGCTTCGACGCCGCCCCGAACTGCTCTTCATAAGTCGCAACCCTGTCGCTCAGAGTGGCAAACAAAGCCTGGGGAAGCTGCTCCTTCAGTTGTTCGAGAACTTCGACGGGGAAACAACGCTCTGCCTCAGCAGTGGGCATCGCGGCAGCCGGTGGAGTCGCACTCACGATGCTTCTTTGATAACAGATCTGACTGTGGATAAGTGAACGAAATCGCCAGTGTTTATGCTGGCATTCGTAACTTATCGGATTCTTCCATGAGCGGCTTGCGATACCATTTCCGCCGCCGCGTCTCGCTCAAATCAATGCCCCCCAACAACAGCGCCAGTTCCTCGTGGCTCAGCACGATCTTCGTGGCCGAAGTGTCTGCTCCCGGCCAGCGAAACCTTCCTCCGTCCAATTTCTTCCAGCATATCCATAGTCCACTATGGTCATATACCAACAGCTTCAGGCGATTGCGCCGCGCATTGGTGAACAAGAAAACGTGGCCGCTCTCGGGATCGCAGCCCAGATGGTCGCGCACCAAACCGTACAAACCGTTAAATCCCTTGCGCATGTCCGTGGCTCCGGTGGCCACGTAGATCCGCGTCGCTGGCCCAAATCCGAACATCGCCCTATACCTTGTCCAACACCGTCAGCAGGCACTCCAGTGTGGCCGCATCGAAGCCCCGGTTCACTTCGATCCTGCGTCCGCTGGTCAACCCCACCACCAACCCGCTGCTGGTGCTCGCCGATCTCCCGCTCGCTGTCCTTATCTCCACCGCCAACAATCGATTGTCTGCCCTGCTTCCTTGATCCTGGGCGCGTTGTTTTCTCAGATGACGATCGAGAGTACTTCGCGAGATCCCTCGACTGCCGCAGAATTCACTCTGCGGCATGCCGCTAGTTGCAAACTCCGACACAATCTGCCGAATCTCTTCCCGTGTCCGTCGTTTTGCCGTGGCTACGTTCGTCTGATGATCCATAGCCGCATTTCAACACGGGCTCTGCGCCTTGACTAGGTGGGTTGCTCACACGCTTACCGATGGTCGACAATCGAACAAGCCTCCCCATTGATCAACTGTTGCCAACAGGGCAAAGCGCGTTTCCAGATCAGATCTTCCTCGAATCACGCATTAGCGATTTGGCAGAAATTGAACGATAGGCTCACTGGAACTGGATAAGGACGGTATTTTTATACAACAAATACCATCCTTCCCAATTTTATCAGAGTGGACTACATCAACTTTGCGGGTGTCAGCACATCGGCGAGGCCGATCCGCCCGCAAAAGCTCAGCGCGAACACGATCAGAAACCATGTTCACCACCTCTGCGCCATCCTCAGTCGGATCGATATGCACGCGGAAGGGACGCTTGCCAAAAGGCGTATCCACAACTTTGACGATGGCTTCTGCGACGGCCGATGCGTCAGCGTCTGGAGGGACAATGGAGGCAAAGCCTGTCAATCACGTCCTCGGCAAATCCCTTGTAAGGACCGGCCCCGTATTCGGCGGCGCGCTCTTTGTCCGCCGGCCGGCCGGAATGTGCGAAGTGGTTCGTTCCGCCAGTAAACGCACCCGGAACCACGATGGAAGTTTCGATGCCCCATAGTGCTACGTGATGAGAGCACGGAGGAGGTTTATGCGTTGGACTGGAAGCTTCCGTGACGTGAACTGTTCGTTCGGCTCAACAAGAATCGTCGCCGACATCCCCATCCTGAAGCAAGCCCAAGCCGAGTACGCGAAGCTGCGACAAGCACTCTTGGCATTGGCTTTCTCATCTTCCACGTGCGACTATTTACGCCTATGTCCACCACCTCCCTACAAAGAAGAGTAACCGCTGAGTTTGTAGGAACCCTCCTCCTCGTCGCCACTGTGATAGGTTCCGGCATCATGGCTGAACGCCTCGCCGGGACGAATCTAGCTCTGGCACTCCTCGCCAACACAATCGCGACAGGCGCAATCCTCGTCGCGCTTATCTTCACGTTCGGTGGCATCTCCGGCGCACATTTCAATCCCGCCGTGACGGTCGCCGACGCTTTGGAGCACGGCATGCCGTGGCGCGAAGTCCCTGCGTACATCGCAGCACAGTGCTGTGGAGGATTGGTAGGAACAATCGTTGCGCATTTGATGTTCGGGCTACCGCTATTCTCGCTGTCGCGCCATGCCAGAAGCGGCGGTTCTCAGGTTTTCAGCGAGTTCGTCGCAACGTTCGGGTTGCTCGCAGTAATTTGGGGATGTTCGAGAGTTCGAGCCAACAGCGTGCCCGTCGCGGTTGGAGCCTACATAACGGCTGCCTATTGGTTTGGGAATTCAGGCTCTGTAGTGGGTAAGCAGAATTGGAAGAGGGCTCTTTCCTTCCTTCCGTGATTGTTTCGCATCGGTCCTCGCCGTCAAGGGTGGCGCTTCGCCGCGCCAAAAAACGGCGCGCCCTTGACCGCTCCGGTCCGCTGCGAACCCGCTCCACTATGGAAGGAATGAGGGGAACTGAACGTCCCCCACAAGGCTGCGACGCTTTCCGCTGTGGGAAAATCTAATTGAGTTATGCAAGATTGCGAACTGTACGGACGTATTTTAGGCATCGCGGCTCCATGGCGAGTCGAGCGCGTGGAACTGCAACTCAAGCAGGGCGAGGTGCACGTCTATCTGGCCCATGAAAACAAACGGGAGTGGCCCTGCGCCGAATGCGGAGCCAGTTGTGCCCTCTACGATCATCAAGCCGAGAGGCAATGGCGGCATCTGGATACTTGTCAGTACCGCACCATTCTGCATGCCGCACCGCCGCGCAGTCAGTGTAGCCAGCACGGGGTGCGCGTGGTAGAGCTGCCTTGGGCCGAGGCCAACTCTCGCTTTACCGCCCTGATGGAAGGGCTGGCCATCGCCTGGCTGAAACACGCCAGCCAGAAGGCGGTCGCCGAACAGCTACGGCTGAGTTGGGACGAGATTCACGGCATCATGGAACGGGCAGTGGAGCGCGGTTTAGCCCGACGCAAGGCGGAGAAGATCCCGCACTTGGGGGTGGACGAAAAAGCCTTCCGCAAGGGGCACAAGTACCTGACCTTGGTGAACGATCTGACCCATAACCGCGTGCTGTACGTGGCCGAAGGTCGGGAACAGAAGAGTCTGGACGGATTCTGGCCCACCCTCACCGAGCAACAGCGCGACAGCATTGCCGCGGTGGCCATGGACATGTGGGATCCCTATGTAGAGTCGGTGCGGGAACATGTGAGCGAAGCCGAGAAGAAGATAGTGTTCGATAAATTTCATATCGCCCAACATCTGGGGGAAGCGGTGGATCGGGTACGTCGCCGGGAACACAAGCAGCTGAAAGCGGATGGAGATGAACGCCTGACCGGGACCAAATATGACTGGCTGCGGAATCCAGCGGCCATGGATGGGGAGCAGCGGCGAGACTTCGCGCAACTGCGGCAGAGCCAGTTGAAGACGGCGCGCGCCTGGGCCCTGAAGGAGACCGCCATGGCGTTTTTCCACTATGTGTATGAGAAGCCGGCGCGCAAGCATTTTCAGTGGTGGTACAACTGGGCGGTGCGAAGTCGACTAGAACCGATGAAAGAAAAAGCGGCGATGCTGAAGCGGCGATTCGAAAACATCATCACCTACTTGCGACATCAGATCACCAATGCTGCCAGTGAATCGCTCAATGCGAAGATCCAATGGGTGAAGTACACCGCCCGCGGATTCCGCAATAAACAGAACTTCATCAATGCGATCTACTTCCACTGTGGGGGGTTGGATCTCAATCCTTCGCCCACTAAATAGCCGGAAGCGCCATTGGTTTACATCGTCAACGTCGTTTGCAAATCCTGCGGTAACCATTGCCAGAGCGGTGTCCGACACCTTCGCTGGAATACGTCCCGTCGATGTGCCGCTCTTCGTAGCAGCACAGATGTGCGGAGCGATTGCGGCAACGGTGTTGATCCGCTGGCTCATCCCCTCGTTGCCCGAAACAGCCGAGGACATTCTCCTGCCGCACGAATCTAGTCGCCAGTTGAAGACGTACCTTTTCGCGTTTATCCACAATGCTGGTCGTTCGCAGATGGCGGCGGCTCTGTTCAACCTGTACGCCGACCGGAGCGGGTGCCTAGCCATTTCGGCAGGAACTGAACCTGCCGATCACGTTCACCCCGAAGTAGTGGAAGTCATGCGGGAGATCGGCGTTGATCTGAGTTCTGCAAGACCTCGGCGGCTCACGGACGATCTCGCTAGAACCGCCTCCGTCCTTGTGACAATGGGTTGCGGAAAAACCTGTCCGTTCGTTCCCAATTTGCGGACGATTGACTGGGCGCTTCCTGATCCGAAAGGGCAGCCGCTCCAAGCAGTCCGAGCGATCCGCGACGAGATTCACGACCGGGTAAAGGAATTGATCCGCGCCGAATGCGCCGAGTGTTGCAAGGCGGCTTAAGCGTTTCAGTGGTTGAGAGGAGGCACCATGCGTAGAGAACGGGCGCTGAAGGTCGTGCTTGTATTGGTGGGATTGCTTTTTACCGCAATGGTCTATCCCTTGGTGCTCTTTGTGAAGCAAGACCCAGCGTTGGCGATGATGATGAGCCTTTACGTCACGCTCGGTATTTTCTTGATAATGGCAGCCCGAATCCCATCCGCGAATCGGAGGCTGATCGCCTTCACGGCATGGTCGAGCTTTGCCCACGCTACCGTGATGTCGCTCCAAGCTTTTCGAAATCTGATCGCACACGGGGAACTGATCGGGTCGGCTGTGCTCGTCGTCATCGGTGTAACCCTGATCGCGCTGGCTCCGGCAAAGCACACGGTTGAGAAAACGTCGGTGGTCACCGTGTAGACACCCAGTTGCGAAGCGCTGCTGCGATTTTCTGAGCACTCCTTCTGTGCTGCGATTGACCTCCCCCTGCATTTCTGCCTAACATGTCAAGCCAACGGAGCAAATCCACATTGGAGGGGGAACTATGGTGCGACGAAAACTTCTCTCGCAGCTTGCTTGTTTGCCGTTTTTCGCATTCGGCGCAGCCAAGGCGCAAGAAGCGCCGAAAACTTCGAAAGCCCTCAAGATCATGATGAAAAGTGCATGGGGATCGGATGACCCCACAAGGGCGTCTTTCCCTTTCGCGCACGGATTGGCATTGGCTGACGCCGGGCACGAAGTCCAGATTTTCCTTACAGGGGAAGCCACCTACTTGATGCGGAAGGCGACCGTGAACGCTGTCATGCCTGTGGGCTGGCCTCCATTGAGCGAAATGCTCGACAAGGTTGTGGCAAAGCACATCCCCATCTTTTCTTGAGGGGCTTGCTCCCGTGCCCGTGGGGTTACGGAAACAGACCTGAGTCAATGGGGAGCGAAGTTCGGCAGCCCTGCGATATTCGTGTCGATGGTGGAATGGGCAGATCGGATCATCACCGAATAATCTGCTAGAAATGCATCTGACACCAAGCATTGCTGCGCTCACGCCAAATGGAAGGTTGATCTGACGATGGTTTGCGCGTAGGCGGGGCTGGAGGTGCACGGGTATGACTAAGAGAAAACACGTCTCCCTAGAAACTTTTCGCGGTACAGGCCGTGTTGTGAGTCCCAGCTAGGAAGCCGCCGGGACTAGTTGGAACCCGAGCTGCGCGGCGTTCTTGGCGAGAGCATGGAGGCGCCGCTCTCGCTGTTGTTGTTCGTAGAATTCAATCCCTCGATCTACGTACTTCATGCCGTGGCGCAACATGTTGTACACCAAACGTGCTAGTTTGGCGGCCATTGCCTTGACGGCGACGGCCGGGCCTCGCCTTGCCCGGAGCCGTCGGAGTTGCGCTCCCAAGTATGTCTTGCTTGCCTTCAAGGAACTGGCGGCCATTTTTAAAGCCTGAGTCAGACGATTTTGCGTAGGAGTTCTGCCTTTGCCGATAACTTTATCGCCACTGATGCGGTTGTCCGGCGCAAGCCGCAGCCAGGAAACAAAATGGTCTGCCGTTGGCCAGGGGCTCATGTCGTAGCCCGCTTCGGCTACCACCGTCATCGCCGTAATCACATCAATGCCGTCGATCCGGGCTAGGTCCACGCCGCTCATCAGGTATAGCAACTGCCGCAGATCGAATTGCGGAGAATTCCCCCGCTTTTGCTTGCGTCGGCCCTGGCGTGTCTCTTCGGCAAGCGCAACGCCAGCGCTACGATCGGGAAAGGCCCGAAGCAGCTTCGCCAGCTCCTGCTCGCATTCCGCAATCCGGGTTTGACAAAAGCGATAGGCCTGCAGCTCTTGCTTCCAGCGAAATACTCCGTCCGCTTGCCAATTGCCGTGCCGCTGGCGGGCAATCTCCTCCTGCGTCGCCTTCACCCGCGGATCACGATAGGCAGCTAGCTCGTGGGGATCCCGTTCTCCGTCGACGATGGCCTGAATGATGGCCAGGCCCGTAGCCCCACTCAGATCCGTGACCGCACGGCTCAAGCGTACCTTCATCTCGGTCAGAACCTTATCCATCCGATGGATGCAACGAGCCGCCGAGCCCACGTGATTCTGCCGCTGCCGCCAATAGCTCCGCAACCAACGAATCTCTTGCGGCGGACGGAAGGAGTTGGGCAACAAGCCATACGTATGCAGCTTCATCAGCCACTGACTCTCCTGCACATCGCTCTTCCGCCCGGGTAGGCTCTTTGTGTACCGGGCATTCACCAGGTACACCTCGAAGTCGGCCTCCTGCAACCGATCATACAAGGCGATCCAGTAAACTCCGGTAGACTGTAGAGCCACGCTCGTAATCCCACACTTTTTCAGCCAGGCCACCATTGGCTGCAGGCCATCCGTGCAACTGTCGAAGTACCGAACCGGCTCTGCATCGCGATCGGGGGGTACGGCTACATAGTGTGTATTCTTGCCCACGTCAATGCCAGCGGCATTCGAGTGGACGATCCGCAGTGTTATTTGATCGGACTGAATCTGTCGTGCCAACTCACGCCGTTCTTTCCGGCTAAGTTGGCGCCCACCAACCTGAATGGCTCGTGCACAAGGTGAGCTTTTCGTTTGCTTCATGACTACCTCTGCCATTTAGGGATTAACGCTGTCGGCCCGGGGGCGAGAGCTTACAATCTCCCTAGCGGGGTCGAGCGCGTTGCCTTTCGACAACTCATGCCAAGGCACGCCACCATGGTTGCAATCGCCAAGGATCCGGAGCCACGCTCTCTACAACGGGCATAGAAGCACCAAGGAAAAGACGGCCATAACTGCCGAGCAGCGTCGTTCTAATTGTAGTGGCTTAATGCTTTGAACCGTTGCTCTCGCCTCAGTGTGGATGGCCCATATTAAGTTTCTGTCTAGTGGAAGTAGCCCCGAATGGGGCTATTTGGCGCGCTCTCCAGAAGCTCTGGATGCGAGCTTGCTGCCCAAGCAGCGCAAGTCTATTCCACACGCATTCGTGCTTGATGCGATTTCCACACTATCGCCGTACACGCGTCCGATGTTTGGCTGCCTTGCAATCTATGTAAAAGACAAAATCGTGTTGATCCTACGGGACAAGCCTAAGAGCACTACGGATAATGGAGTATGGCTCGCCGCTACCCAAGAACACCACCAGAGCTTGCGGCGTGAGTTCCCGAACATGCGATCCATTCAAGTATTGGGCAAACGCGTAACGGGTTGGCAGGTCTTACCAGTCGATGCCCCTGATTTTGAATCAGCGGCACTGCGGGCATGCGAGCTTGTGCTGGCTGGAGACCCTCGGATCGGCAAAATTCCGGGCGCACGAACGTCGAAGTCCGGATCAAAAGCGACTGGAAGATCGTCGAAGCAGATCAAAACCTCGAAGAAACACGGGAGCACGATTAACTTCGATAGCGTACGGAAGATCGGCTTGGCGTTGCCCGGCGTGGAGGAGAAGCAGGTCGCCGTGCAATTCGACGAGCGGCTGGTCAAGTACGACTTCGGGGAATTGGACGAGATTTCGCTGGCTTACGCGATCACGATTCACAAGTCGCAGGGATCGGAGTTCCCGGCAGTGGTGATTCCGCTCGCCACGCAGCACTACATGCTGCTCCAAAGCAACCTGATCTACACGGGGATCACGCGGGGCAAGCGGCTGCTCGTGCTAATCGGCAGAAAAAGGCGTTGCGTATTGCGGTCCGCAACGACCGACCGCAGAGGCGGTATTCGGGTCTGCTTGCCAACCTTAGACGTGACCGGCGGGCCATAGCGGTTAAATTGCGTGGATACTCTTGGCGACAGGAGGGACTATGACGGATACACCGTCTGCGAGCGCTCCAGCAGCCAGAGACGGCAATCGCTGGCTGACGGCGTTCGCTTCGCTGGCAGTAGGTGCTGCGTTCTTGGCATTGTGGTTCTGGCTCCTGCCGCGATGGCTCGGTTTCAGCGTGGAAATGGCGGGCGCGGCACGTTGGCGATGGCTGGCAGCGGTTCCGTCCGTGCTGGGATTCGCTGTTTCCTTACGCTGCATTTGGGACTTCGGATGGACGGGACACGGCACACCTGCCCCTGTCGCCCCGCCGCAGCGATTAGTAGTGGTGGGTTTCTACCGGTACGTGCGGAACCCCATGTACGTGGGCTTTGCAGCGGGCTGGGTCGGGCTGTGGGTGATTCTCGGGCACGGTAACCCGGTAATGATCACTGCCGTCGCAGCGGTTGCCCTCGGCGTGCATCTGTTCGTGGTCTTCTATGAGGAGCCGACGCTGCGCAAGAAGTTCGGGGTGGACTACGAGGAGTATTGCCGGAACGTGCCTCGTTGGTGGCCGCGTGCGCGAGGGTGGGGCAAGCCGCAATAATCCGCACACATCCGGCACGTTCCGCCGCGCCGGTAATTCCCCCCCAATCGTTACGGTGGCTAATCACCCCGGAATGCTTCTCAGAGACTGAGAGCTTACATGACGTACCGAAGCCAGCTTTCATCGGCGGGCTTTGGTTTTTCAGCACTCGCTTGTTCGAGGATTCGGAGTGCCACTTTTCCCGTGCTGCGCTCTGGGTGCGACTTAGCCTTTTTTCGCAGCACCCGCACTAGCACCCGCAAGGGTCTTCGGCCCCCACGTATTTTCAAGTACTTGGCAGTCCCCGTAAGCCTGTTAAGTTGTTGGAAGTATTGAATCGGGAAGTGTGAAGATGGCACTCTACTGCTGAGTTAAGCGCCCAACCTGAACTAGCCGCTATATTGTAGCAAAGAAACAGTTTTTTCGTAGACCTGTCCGTGATAGCCTATAGTTCCGCAGCCCCGGAATCCCGCCGCGCGGGAAGACTTCCGAAGGCCTGGTGCCGTGCCGGATGCCAAACCGATTCATCCCCGCGAAAGGAACCCCAGATCCCTCTTCCGAGAGGACTTCCCAGCCCTTCCCTGACTCGGAAAGCGCGCAACTTTCAGACCCCGGACGGGTTCACTCCAGTGTGAGCAGCATAGCCATGAATCGCGGGTTGCTGTCGATGGCAGCGGTCCCGCCTCATGTCGAGGCGAAGGTTGCGGCCGATCAATCCAGCGAAGGATTGAGCGACGCGCAAGTCATGCTGCGGGTGAAGGCTGGTGATCAGTCAGCTTTCGACTATCTGGTGCAGAAATACCGTCGGCCCATGTTGAGCTTTATGTATCGCATGGCTCACAACACGGCCGTGGCGGAAGATCTGGCCCAGGAAGTATTTCTGCGAGTGTATCGTTCTCGCGAAAATTACGAAGCGAGCGCGAAGTTCACCACCTGGCTGTATCGAATCGCGAGCAATCTGGCGGTGAATCACGCGCGCGATACCCGGCACCAGCGCCCGGAAAATACTGTCAGCCTGGACGAGCCGGATCAGGAAACCGGCTTGACCATGGACGTGCCTGACAACTCGCTCACCGCGGAAGAGGCGATCGTGAGGCGAGAACGATTGGCCGCCATCCGGCAACGCATACAGGCGCTGCCCGAACGGCAGAGGATCGCTGTCATCATGCACAAGTATCAGCAGATGGACTACCACCAAATTGCGGAAGTTCTGAAGCTGAGTGAGTCTGCCATTAAGTCGCTGTTGTTCCGCGCCTATGAAACATTGCGCGTGCAACTGAAAGAGTTTGTATGAAGGGTGTAGTCATGAAATGCAAGGAGATTTGCGAACTGATGCCGGACCTGGCCGCCGGCTTGGACGCGGTCACGCCCGAAGTGAATCAACATATCGAGAGCTGCGCTGGCTGCGCAGCCAAACTGAATGAGTTCCGCCAGACCATGGCGCTGCTGGATGAGTGGCAGGCGCCGGAGCCGTCGCCGTATTTCGATGTGCGGCTCCACGCTCGTCTGCGGGAAGAGGCGGCGAAACAGCCTTCCAGTTGGTGGCAATGGGTTCGTAAGCCCGCGCTGGTGGTTTCGCTGGCCGTGCTTATGGTGATGAGCCTTACTTTGTTCCGCAGCGATGCTGGCTGGAATCCTACGCCGGAGGGCGCAAGGGCCATGGTGGCTGCGCCGGGGACGGCTGTGGGCGACTTGCAGGCGCTGGATAAGAACGGTGAGCTGTATTCTGATTTCGAAGTCCTTGACGATCTGCAAGCGCAGCAGGATGTGGACGCGAATCCGTAATCGACAAGGCGTGAGGATTCGGTGATGTAGCGACCTATGTAGTGATCCAAGAACACGGGGGGAAAGTGCGGGTGAAGTTCATAACGGGACGGGTCGCGCTAGCGGCTCTCGCGCTGGTGTTAACAGGCGTTGTTCCGTCTTTGTCGCAGGCCAACCACCCGGGTGCTTCCCATCCCCCCGCCCAGCATCCGAAAGCTCAACAGAACGCTCACTCAGGGCAGTGGTTGCGCCAACATAAGGACATGCCGCCTGAGCAACAGAAAAAGGCGCTCGAAAACGATCCCCAGTTCCGCAACCTCCCTCCGCAACAGAAGCAGCAGTTGAAGAATCAGCTGGATCGTTTCAACAACCTGCCGCCGGAGAAGCGTCAGCAAGTGCTGAATCGCATGGACACCTGGGGGCACCTGACGCCGGAGCAAAAAGACTCGGCGCGGCAACTGCACTCCCAAATGCAGCAACTCCCGCCGGAGCGTAGACAGGCAGTGCGAAACGCCATCCAGACCTTGCGGGCAATGCCTCCGGAAGCGCGCCAGCGTCAGATTGACAGCGACGCCTACAAGAAGCAGTTCACGCCAGAAGAACGAAGCATTCTGGGCGGTGCTTCCAAATTGCCGCTCGCGCCAGCCGGACCAAACGGACCCGAACTGCCGGAGTAGCGAGCCCGCAGTCGTTCCGACGCGAACGAAAGGCTGTTTTCGATTTGCCCTCGTTTGCCCTCTCGCTCGAGTCATCACATGAAAGTCATCCATCAACGTCGCATCCCCGTGGACGCGGCCGAACTACGCTCGGACGGAAACCCGCACGACAACGGCAACTTCTCCCGCAAGCGCGACTCTTCGCACAAAGCCCGACTCCTCCCACCAACGCGGACATGCCCCCCAAAAGAAAACTCGCCACCGAGCCGTAAGGCCCGGCGGCGAGAGTTTAGCCATTCAACTGTCGAAGACAGGGCTACGGTTTGATCTCAAACACGGTGCCGGTGCCGTGACTCCCTCCCGAGGAGGTCGTGCCGAAGACGTTCCCGTTGACGAGAATGACTCCCGCACGAGGATAATATCCATCGCCGCTGACGGTGTCGAAAGACCAAAGCAAACTCTCCTTATAACTGCTGCCTGAGACCTTTAGCTCGTAAACGGTGCCGGCGTTTACCGTATCTCTTCCGCCATACAAGGTTGTACCATAGAGATTACCTTTTGCGTCCAAGGTTACGCCAGCGCCGTAGTAGGGATTTTGGCCATCCTTGTCACCGGCCTGAAGCTGGAGATAACGCTCTGCGTGTATGTATTATTCGTGCCCAGAGTCATCTTGTAGACGGTTCCGCAGCCGCCACTGCACGCCTCACCAGAGCCGCCCTGGTAGGTCGTGCCATACATGTTGCCCTTTGCATCCATGGTCAGGCTGGAATCAGGGCCGATTCCGTCTCCACCTTCGAGAAAGTAGAATACGTTCTGTCTACCCAGGTATTTCTTGCTTGAAACAGTCTGTACATCGTGCCGGCGTTGTAGGCATTTCCCCCGTAGTAGGTCGTGCCGTAGTAGAAGCCGTCTGCGCCCTGCGTGATTCCGCCGACTGGCTCATAGCCGTCGCCGTTTAGAGAGCTAAAGGAGTGGATCACTCTATACTTCCAGCCGGTTTTCGACGGCTGCAGCTGGAAAGCAGAGCCTTGGTTGTTCAAGCCGCCGTACTGGGTTGTGCCGTAGAGGTTGCCGGCAGTGTCAAACGACAATCCGGCCTGGGATAAATATCCGTCTTTTTGTGAGGAGCCGAGGAAGGCATGCAGAATCGTTTCCTTCCATGTGCTGCCAGACTTGGTCAACTCAAACACGTGCCGCAATTGCAACTGCTCGAGCCTCCATATTCGGTTGTGCCGTACAGATTCCCTGCCTTGTCCAAAAGAGCGCATAGCATCTTCCGCTCCCCGAGTGTTACGACGCTTATGGGAATTTGCATATGCTGGCCATGCTATCAACCCTGGCCCCTGGCCACCTTGATGCTAGCAGCTGCACCATCCCCTCGCGGTTCCGATGCCGATCTCTCGATCGCGGGATACGTTGTCGGAGGGTTCCATGACGAGTCGTTACCTTCACGCCATGCCTCGTAGGGTAGTGCTGATGGGACAGCACGTCTGATGAATTGATCCTTTCTGCAGACAATCATCTCAGCAACTTTCAGGTCACAGCGATAACTCACTCCCATCATCACAGCCGCATTGACCAGCTTTAGCTCGCCGCTTTCTACCCGCGCCAATATGACCGCTCGCCGCAACTCCTTACCGCTCATCGCTGCCCTTCCCAATCTGGCCTCCTGTGGAGGCCTCCAGATTAGGGGACATTTCTAATGCCGTAACATCCATAAAAGGGAACATTTCTAATGTCGCCGCAGGGGGACATTATCAAAGTCGCGCGACAGATGAAAGATTTTGCAGTTCAGCGGTCGCAGCGGAGAAGCTGTGCAAAACAGCGATGAAAGCCTCGGGACGAATTCATCAATCCGGCGGTAAATCTGCGTTTCACTAATCTTAGTTCATGAGGGCAAGCATTCTGCGGATGGAGAGTGCGGTCTGGCGGATTTCATCGGCGTCGGAAGCGTCGGGCGACATCTTTAGATATTGCTCCAGATCTTCGGCCGCGCCCGAGATTTGGCCGAGGCTGTAGCGCAGCAGAGCGCGCTGCTTTACATCTTCGGGTGAGCGGGGATAGATGACGAGCACCAGATCCACCAAGGGAAGGGCCTTGCGGAAATTGCGGGTGGAGAGGTGAACCGTCTTGAGATTGTTCAAGATACGAGTGAGTATCTGGCGGCGGCTGACGGCGAAGAGGAATTCCGGGCGCAAAGTCATCTGGCCAGAGTAAATTTCGTCAAGACGGCGCTGGCAGTCCTGCGGGCTGAGGATATCGCCACCGTTGAAGCAGTCGACAAGCGTCTCACGGCCGTCAATGTCGTAGTGCTTGAGCAGAAAATGTCCGGGCATGCCCACGCCGAACAACGGAAAGCCGAGTCGCCGGCCCACCTCCATGTAGATCAAGGCCAGCGTAATGGGAATGCCGAGGCCGCGGTCGAGCACATCGTTTAGAAAAGAATTTCGCGGATCGTGGTATTCCTCGCGATTGCCCCGCAACCCAGCCTCCTCGAAGAGTGTGTGATTGAGAGCGGCAATGGTCTGGACGGCGTCGCCGACATCGGAGATGCGAGCCTCCGCCATGCGGGCGAGTTCGTCAATGCGCTC
The DNA here is from genome assembly GCA_963838905.1 of uncultured Acidobacteriota bacterium. Taxonomy (GTDB): domain Bacteria; phylum Acidobacteriota; class Terriglobia; order Terriglobales; family Acidobacteriaceae; genus JABDBE01. The sequence goes on along the minus strand of CAWITE010000002.1, from coordinate 434,076 downwards.
GACGTAGGACTCGATGTCGAGGTCGGAATACTCGGTGAGGGCGATGGTCAGGGCAGCGCGGACCAGATCGATATCCTCGTCGCCGACCTGGGGACCCACGAGAGCGGCGAAAGCCTCGGCAAGCGCGGTCTGGCCATGGTTGCCCACGGTTTTATGCTAGCAGAAATGAGGCGGAATATCCGCTGAATCTGGCTCGACCTGGAACTCAAAACAGTTTGTCGGATTGCTGAAAACGCTAACTAAACTGTCATCCCGAGCGAAGCGAGGGATCTGGGTTCGTCCTGCGGTCGGCAAGACCCAGATTCCTCGTCGCTTCGCTCCTCGGAATGACAACGAAGAATGGTGGAATGACATGAAGATGTGTTTGTTAACGTCGTAGCAGATTCTTGGCGATGAACAGCGCGTTCGCCGGACGCTCGGCCAGCCGCCGCATCAGGTACGGGTACCATTCGGTTCCGAACGGAATGTAGACGCGCATTCGCCATCCGTCGCGAGCCAAGCTCTGCTGCAGATCACGGCGGATGCCGTGAAGCATCTGGAACTCAAAGGCGTCTCGCGAAATTCTTTCTTTGGTGGCGAAGGCTTGTGCTTGTTTGATGATGTTTTCGTCATGGGTAGCCAAGCCGTGATAAACCTTGCTCTTCATCAGAATCTTCATCAGCTTGACGTAGTTGGCGTCGACTTCAGACTTCTGCTGAAAGGCAATCTCTGGCGGTTCTTTGTAGGCGCCTTTGCACAGGCGAATGCGAATGCCTTCGGCCAGCAATTTCTCGATGTCGTTCTCCGACCGTCGCATGTAAGACTGAATCACCGCGCCCACGCATCCCTGGTTGCCTGGAACGAGGTGCAGTTCGTGGACAAAATCCAGCGTGCGCTGGGTGTAGGGCGAACCTTCCATGTCGACGCGAACAAAGTTGCGCGGATTCATGGCCGCCGCCTTGGCCACCAACCCGGTCACGAGGTCGCGTGCCAGTTTTTCGTCAACATCAAGGCCCATATGGGTGAGCTTCAGACTGATGTTGGCGTTCAGTTTTTGAGCGGCAATATCGTCCAGCAACTGGTGATAGAGTTGTGCGCTGGCGCGGGCCTCATCGGCGTTCGTGACATTTTCACCCAGATTGTCGATGGAGACGCTCAGCCCGGATTCATTCACAGCGCGTGTGGCCCGGAGCGCGTCTTCGACCTGAGTGCCGGCAACGAATCGGCTGGAGAATTTCTGGCCGATCGAGGAACGCTCCGCGACGGCCCGCAGCCACTGGCTCTCCGACAGAGAAATAAAAAGCGCCCTCAGCACCGCACGCCTGCGCAGGTAGAGAAGGTGGAGTTATGACTGCCTTGCACGTACAGGAAGATCACAGGAATTTGTATCACAAGCGGGTACGCCCACGGAGGAAGTTCGACGGATACAGGCGAGCGGAAACACTCTACTCATAGATATCCTTTGTGTACCTCCGCGTCCTTTGTGGTTAATGAACTGCAAATGCTGGAACCACAAAGGACATGAAGGTACACAAAGTGAAGATATCAGGCAAACCTCACGCGTCGATCCTTGCTCTGGCAAATCAGAGGATTCCTAAGTCAGAAATACTTCGTCCACGTAGCACCAGCGCCAGTTCTCTCCCGGCTCGAAAGACTGAATGATGGGATGCTTGGTCTGGTGAAAGTGCTTCGTGGCGTGTTTGTTCTTGGAGGAATCGCAGCACCCGACGTGACCGCAAATAAGACATTCCCTCAGGTGGACCCAGGTATCGCCCATCTCGAGGCACTCCTTGCAGCCTTGGCCACTCGGCGTCACCTTGCGGATCTCTTTTACGTGCGGACAGGTTGCTTGTTCGTCTGGCATGCGTTACCTCCAAAATGGATGTCGCTCTTGATATAGCTGCGGGCGTTGCATGCGGACCCACGACATGCTTCCTTCGTGCATCTTCGTGTCCTTTGTGGTTGATGCCTTTGAATGCCTTAATCACAAAGGACACGAAGGTGCACAAAGGATGTCTTTGAACTTTACGTATCCTCCGTCGGGCCTGCACCGGCGTGGACGCCTTGCCCACACATTACTCCTGTTCTTCCAGAAACTTCTCCACTTCCAATGCGGCCATGCATCCCGAGCCGGCAGCGGTGATCGCCTGACGATAGCGTCGGTCTTGCACGTCGCCGCAGGCATAGACACCCTGCACACGCGTGAAAACATTGTTCGTGGTCTTCAGATAGCCGTCCTGATCCATATCGAGCTGGCCCTCGAACACCTTCGTGTTGGGGATGTGGCCTATGCCCAGAAACATCGCGCTGGTGGGGAAATCCCAGACCTTATCAGTCTTGAGATTTCGCAGCGTCAGGCTGCTGACCTCTTTCTTGTGGATGTCGTTCACATCTTCCACGATCGTATCGAGCAGGAACGAAATTTTAGGATTTTTCTGGGCGCGGTCAAGCATGATCTTCGAGGCGCGGAAGTGCTCGCGGCGATGAATGACTGTGACTTTGGTGGCGAAACGAGACAGGAAAATTGCCTCTTCCATGGCGGAATCGCCGCCCCCGATCACCGTAATTTCCTTGCCCGAGAAAAAGAAGCCGTCGCAAGTGGCACAGGAAGAAACACCGTGTCCGATGAGTTGCTGCTCGTGTGGCAGCCCCAGCCAGCGCGCCGAAGCACCACTAGCTATGATGAGCGTGCGAGTGTGAATCACTTCACGGCTGACATGGAGCTTGAGCGGACTCTCGCTGAGGTCAACACTGGTTACGTGCCCGTGCTTGTATTCCGCGCCAAAGCGTGAGGCTTGCTTGCGCATGTTCTCGATCAACTCCGGTCCTTGAACTCCGTCGGGGAAGCCGGGAAAGTTCTCCACCAGCGTCGTGAGCGAGAGCTGGCCGCCGGGTTCGTGGCCTTCCAGCACCAGCGGTTTCAGGTTGGCACGCGCGGTGTAAAGTGCGGCGGTATGACCGGCACAGCCGGATCCCATGATGACGACGTCGCGGATATTTTCCATAGATTATAAGGTGGCGCTGGTGACAGTCCTCGTAGCGCCCAAAGACATATAGATTACGAACCTCAAATTTCGGTTCAGCCCTCGACTGACCGCGGCAATTCCGGTCATTTACTTTCTGTTGCTGACTTCTCCGGAACGGTCTTCTTGGCCTGGGATTTCGCTGGCGGCTTGGCTGTGGTCGCTTCCAGGGATTTGATCCGCGCTAACTCTGAGGGCACGATGCTCTTGGCCGCCAGAAGATTGCGATAGTTGGCAACGATTGCCGTTGCGCTCTGAAACAGTGGCTCGTAAGCCGTTTGATCCGGCGGAGGATTTCCCTCGGTTCCTGGACAGCGGGCCAATACCACCGAAGACTTCCCGAAGCGCTCCAGCTTGATTCGGCTGGCTGGTGTGCTGGTTGAAAGCATGGTCGCCGGCGTGGTCACGGCAGAGGCGTTGTCTTCGATCGCAACCTGCATCAAGTCCTTGGGATCACGCACGTGGAAGATCAGAGTCTCCACCATATTTTTCGGATCATGGCTAAACGAATACTGCACCGTCGAAAACGACGCCTGCACGGAGAACTCACGGCGAATCCGCACCCAGTCGGCGGTTCCGGAATCGGTTGAGAATTGCGCGCTCTCCCCGGCTTTAAGGAAATCCGGGCGTTCCTCGAGCGTCGACCGTCCCCGATCGACTTCAAAATCCGGACTGAAGAGCGGTTGCTTGGGAATCCGGGCCAGTGCGGAGGCGATCTCCTGCTGATCCGCCAGCGATGGCGAACAAACATTCAGCATGTTCACCTTGACCTGCGGTTGCGACGATTGCTGCGCGACGGCCAGTTGTGCCAGGCCAACGCTGAGGATTATCAGGATCTTTCGGAGCACGATGGCATTCTAAATGAAGATCGCGAGAATCCTAAATCGCAGAGCGCGCGGAGAGCCCGCCAAGGAAATGTAGAATTACCCCATGGCAAACTTGACCCTTGTTTATGGACTGAGGCTGCTGCCTTCGGAAGAAGTTGCGGAAATTGGTGACGCAACCATCAAGCTCAAGAACGGCCGCGAGGCCCACGTGACCATGCACGTGCTCGAAGGCAGCAAGGACGAAATTGAAAAACAATTGAAGACCAGTCTGGAGGCCTTCTTCGATTTCTATCCGGAGATTTGAAAAGGCGGGCGTCAGGCATCAGGCTTCAGGCTTCGAGACCGGACTCCTAAATGCCTGAAGCCCACTCCATCTATAATTTGTTTTTGGTCATGCCCCTGTCTTACCGTTATCTCCGCATGCGGCTCGGCGAAGCGGGATTGCTGCCCACTAGCAAAGTCGCGCTGGTCGCGTCGTACCTGCTCGGCCTGGATCTGCTGCTGTTCGTGCTGCAAAGGGCGTTTGGGCTGCTCAAGCTCTCTTACGGCGACAGCCTCGGCGGATGGGTCAGTTTCCTCAGCTTCGTAGTCTTTGTTCTTTTCTCCATCCTGGCCTACCGCTGGGTAAAGGCAAAAGCGCTCTGGCGGCTGCGCAACCGGCTGATCGTGACCTACGTCTTCGTCGGCGTAATTCCTGTGGTCATGCTGGTCATACTGGCGACACTTTCCTTTTACCTTTTCGCAGGACAGTTTGCCACGTTCGTTGTGACCACTGCGCTGGATTCAGAGTTGAAGAGTCTGGACGCGGCAAACTCCGCCATCGCTCACGAATTGGCTGCGAAGATGCAGAGCGGAGTGAACCCGGACACGACCGCTGTGGAAGGCCTGCGCCGTACCGACAAAGCCTGGACCGACCGCCACGTGCACGCGTGGCACGATGGCAAAAATGTGCTCAACAGTTCTCCGGCGGATGCCGTTTCGTCGCCTCCGATTCTTCCGTCCTACTTGAAGGGTTCGTGCCGCGAAGTCGTTCGCGACCACAACAAACTTTTTCTGCGTGCATCCGAGACGATGCCCATTCACGGCCGAAGTTTGACCGTGCTTTCGAGCGAGCCTCTCGATCAGCGTCTGCTCCAGGACTTGGCCGCGAACCTGGGTGAAATCACCCTCTATACCGGAATCACACTTCGGAAGGTGAACGCGCCCCAGACTGCCGCACCAAATTCGAGTAATCCCGGCGTCACCGGCACACAACTTTCAACAACCACCAGCCAGCCCGAAGGCGACTGCGCGCCGGATACCGACACCGCCAAAACAGGTGTGTTCGTCTTGGATACTAGTAAAGCTGCGCCCCTCTACTTTGCTGGAACCGTTCCCCCAGCGGCGCGCAGCCTGGATCGCCAGGTCTCCTTTGGGACTTCGGTGTCGGTGGTGGATTGGGACACGGGCGACCGGCTTAACCCCGTCCTGATCACCATACAGACGCGTGTGTCCAAACTTTACGACCGCCTGTTTAATTCCCTGGGAGATATCGCGCCCGCCGTCGAATGGGGCCTTCTGATCGTGGCCGTTATCTTCGGCCTGATCGAAATTATCGCAATCGTAATCGGCACGCGCCTGACGCGCACGGTGACCGGGGCCGTAGCACAGCTTTACGAAGGCACTCAGCTCGTCAATCGCGGCGACTTCCGCCACCGCATTCCGGTGAAGTCCAACGACCAGGTCGCCGCATTGGCAATCTCGTTTAACTCGATGACTGCTTCGCTGGAAAAGCTGATCGAAGAGCAAAAAGACAAACAACGATTGGAAAACGAGTTGGTCATCGCCCAGGAAGTCCAGGCACAGTTGTTTCCGCGTGAAAGCGTTCAGCTCGCGTCGCTGGAAGTGCACGGGTTTTTCCGCCCGGCACGCACAGTAAGCGGCGACTACTACGATTTCCTGACCCTGGACGCGGACCGGCTGATTCTGGCGGTCGGCGATATCAGCGGCAAAGGAATCTCGGCCGCATTGCTGATGGCGACCATCCACTCCGCCGTGCGCGCCCTCAGCATGCAGGACGTCCCTGTCCTGCGCGAACCCGCCGCCGTGGGCGCGGCGCTCGGTTCGGACGTGATCCTGGCATCGGGATTCCGCTCGCTCGACGTTTCCCCCAGCGCTTTGCTGTCCCTGCTGAATCATCAGCTCTACGAAAGCACGCCGCCCGAAAAGTACGCGACCTTGTTTCTGGGAATCTACAACGGCGCAGAGCGCAAGCTCACCTACAGCAACGGAGGACATCTGCCGCCCATCATCGTGAGCGAAGACGGTTCGATTCGCCGCCTGGAATGCGGCGGAACCGTGGTCGGCCTGTTCGATCACAGAACCTATGAGGAGGATTCGGTTGAACTCCGGCGTGGCGAAATATTCGTCGGCTACACGGATGGCGTGACCGAACCGGAAAATGATTTTGGCGAGTTTGGTGAGCAGCGGCTGATCGACTTATTACGCGAGAATCGCGACTTGGCACTTCCGCGCATCACCGAAATCGTGACCGCCGCAGTCGACGACTGGATCGGCGCCAACGAACAACCCGATGACGTGACCCTGGTCCTTGCCCGCGCAAGATAGCAAGAAACTATGTCATCCCGACCGGAGCGAAGCGAAGTGGAGGACCGTGCGTTTTCCCGCCGCGAGGTCAGTTCGTTTCCGCCCAACTACCGACCCTAACGGTGAGCGAAGCTGTAACCCACCCCATACGCAGAATCCCCGCTGGCGTAAACCCGAAAAGCCCGCTCCAGTTTGTGGTGCCCAGTTCTGTGCAAGAGATAGCTGATGCCAACCACTCCCGCCATTCTCCCTCCGAAGAAAACCAACTGGCCCGCCGTTCCACTCTCACACAGTGCCTTCGCCATCGAGTCCATCTCCCTTCCGCCATCGCTTAAATTGTGATGAGTGATGCCAAAGTCCACCGCCTCCAACACTCCGTGGCTGGCAAAGAGTAGCTTGTTTAGTCGTGTCCCAAAAACGGTGTTCACTCGCTCCGTCGGGCGAAACTTGAGCCTGAGCGACGACAGAAATTAAGACCGCGAAGACTAAGAGCGCAACTAGAAGAAGAAATTCTCCGCGGGCTGCCATAGCCCCAATCTAAGCGTCCCGAGATAGCCCACCCAGATCACCTAGGTATGCGGCGGCTTTTTCCGCGCCGAAATCGGGAAAAGATGGGGACGGATTCTTCTCGGGGAGACTCCTTTGGTACACCAGACTATTGTGTTTGACGTTGATCTTGGGTTCCACGATAATCGGCCCATTCGCTGCACCCTTCCCTCGCAGCGATAGCTACATCCCTGTCGCAATTGATTGGAGTGATTGGAGGAAGTCATGCTCCCTGCAACCCCGAACCCCAATGCCGTACCTCAGCGCCCTCTATCCGTTCTCTTTACGCTGTACCTGTTTGTGGCGACTTTGTCCGTCACCGCATGGGCAGCCCAGCAAGATCGGATCGTCGCTCCAATCAACAATAACCAGACCGTAGTCCTAAAGGGCAGCGTTCATCCAAAAGCCCAGCCGCAATTCGATCAGGGTCCGGTTGATCCTTCGATGAAGCTCGGACGCATCACGCTCCAGGTCAGTCCATCCCCAGAGCAGCAGGCCGCACTCGACAAGTTGTTGGCCGAGCAGCAGGACCCGGCCTCGCCGAATTACCACAACTGGCTTACGCCGGAGCAGTTCGCCGACCGCTTTGGCATGAGCCGAAGAGACACTGCAAGTATTGCGAATTGGCTGCGCTCGGAGGGGTTCACAATTGTGCAAATAGCTCGTGCCCGCAACTGGGTGGCATTCAGTGGAACCGCGGCCCAGGTGCAGAGCGTGCTGCACACCCAGATTCATCGCTTCGTTGTTGATGGGGAACAACACTACGCGAACACCACGGAAGTATCCTTGCCAAAAGCCTTGGTGAGCGTAGTGACCAGCGTCGGTGGACTAAACGATTTTCTCTGGAAATCGATGGTGGCGCGCCGGATGAGCACGCAGGGCGGCACTTGGGGTTCTTTCTACTCAAGCGGTAACGGAAACTTCCTCGCTCCTGACGACATTGCCACCATCTATGACATCAAGCCTCTCTACGCAGCCGGGATCGACGGCACAAACATGAATCTCGTTATTGTGGGGCAGACGGATATCGCTCTCTCCGATATCACTGAGTTCCGCACCGGATTCAATCTACCTGCAATCAAACTCCAGCAAACACTGGCGACAGGCTGCGTCAACCCCGGTACAACCGGTGATTTGGTCGAGGCCGACCTTGACCTGGAGTGGTCTGGTGCTGTGGCACGAAATGCAAACATTATCTTCGTTCAATGCGATATCGCTCACGGGGGCGTCTTCGCTTCAGCCCAGTACGCCATCGACAACAACCTCGCGCCTGTGATCAGCATGAGTTACGGCGGCTGCGAACCCTTGAACGGCCAGACCGCTGCTACGCAGATCCGGGCTGTGATTCAGCAGGCGAACAGCAGCGGAATCACGTTTATGTCTTCCTCGGGCGATGAAGGAGCGGCAGGCTGTGATAGGGGGCATCGACCTCCGGCAACCGGAGGCCTCGAAGTCAATCTTCCCGCGAGCGTGCCCGAAACTACCGCTCTCGGCGGCAGTGAATTCAATGAAGGAACCGGGTCATACTGGGGAAGCAATGGCACTAATCTTGGCTCGGCGCTTTCCTACATCCCGGAGGAGGGTTGGAACGACACTGCCCTGGGCGGAGGTTTCGCCTCGACCGGAGGCGGCAAGAGCATTTACTTCAACAAGCCCGCATGGCAACCGGGCACTGACGGAGTACGGGACGTACCCGATGTGACCATTGCGGCGTCCCCGGATCACGACGGGTATCTTCTCTGCACTAGCGGAAGCTGTGCCGGCGGCATTGTAAACGATAACTTTATTGCTGGTGGGACCTCGGCGTCTTCGCCAGTGTTTGCCGGTATCGTCACTCTGCTCAACCAATATCTTTTGAAGAATGGCCTTGTAACGAAGCCCGGCTTGAGCAATATCAATCCGACCCTCTACCAACGCGCCAAGAGCGACCCGACTGCCTTTCACGACATAACGACTGGCAACAATATCGTGCCATGCACGCCCGGTACACCGGCGGGTTATCCGACCTCACAGCAGTGCCCGGCCGCAGGGCAATTTGGCTACAACGCCGGGGCTGGCTACGATCTGGTAACGGGCCTCGGGTCTGTCGACGCTTACAACTTGGTCACCGGCTGGAGCTCAGCTGTTCCCACCACCACCACCCTAGCCATTTCGCCCGCATCGCCGGTGAACGCTGGAACAAGCGTGACTCTCACCGCCACGGTAAAGCCGTCTTCTGCCTCTACCAAAACGCCCACCGGAACTGTGACTTTCACCGACGCGGTCATCGGCAAGCTGGGTACGGGAACATTGAATACTTCAGGCGTAGCCACGCTCACCAGCAGAACGCTGGCCGGGGCTTCGTACTCCATCACTGTGACGTACGGCGGAGATACGAACTTTTCCGGATCGACTTCTTCGGCCGTTCCCTACAACGTGCAGGATTTCAAGATCACGCCAAATGCCACGACCGTTACCGTGACGGCTCCCGGACGGAGCGGAGCGACGACGCTGACCATCACTCGGTTCGGCGGCTTCAGCCAGACAGTGACTTACATTTGTACGGGGTTACCTTCTGAGGCGGCATGTACCTTCCCGACTGCTGCAACCGGAGGGACCCTGACGATAACAACCACAGCTCCCTCGGCAAGGATGGACAAAAGCCCCTTGGGACGGAGCAGGGGCCTGTTCTATGCGTTGCTTCTTCCCGGTTTGCTGGGATTCGTCGTCTCTGCGGGAAGTCGCAAGCGGACGCCGCGCGGCTTGCGTCTGTTGAGCCTGATCGCGGTCCTGGCGCTCTCTACGCTGTGGATGCCTGCCTGCGGCGGCGGTAGCGGCAGTGGACCCAGCAATCCGGGAACGCCAGCCGGCACAAGCATCGTAACGGTCACGGCGACAGCAGGCTCCCTAACCCCCAAGATGGCGTCAATTACGTTAACCGTACAATAGCGGGCACGCTCACTGTGCCTTAACGCGCTCCCTGAGCCGGAGCGCATTTCTGCGTGGATGAGTACCTCTTGACCACGGCCCGGGGGGATTCGGGGGGATTCCGTGTTGCTAGCGGGATTCCGAGCTTCAGAGTATTCTGACCCATGAAACTTGGCGGCTCCGCAATTTGAGCCGACCGGTGCGTTTTCAAGATGTCGACCGAACTCGTCACCCTGCAACACTTCCGCGATGTTCCCGAGGCCCTGCTGGCCAAAGGCAAATTAGAATCCGCCGGAATCGCCTGCGCCCTGGCCGACGGCAACCTGGTTCGCATGGACTGGCTGCTGTCTAACGCCATCGGCGGCATTCGCTTGCAGGTGCACGAGCAGGACGCTGCTGCGGCTCGCTCCATTCTGGACGAGCCCATCCCGCCCGAGTTCAGCGAAGAAGAGGTCGGCGAGTCCTACGCCCAGCCGCGTTGTCCCCGCTGTTATTCGCTCGACATCGGATTCGAAAGAATTAATCGCTTCTGGACCTATGGTCTCTGGCTCCTTTTATCCTTTCCCATTCCCGTCCGCAAGAACAACTGGAAGTGCTACACCTGCGGCATCGAATGGGTCGAGGAATGAAGAGCACAAGCCCGCATTGGTAGCTGACCCGAGGCTGGGATGTCATGCTGAGCGAAGCCAAGCATCCCTATCGCCGCGATCATTCAGCGGAGGTCGGCTACGAACTCCTGTTTCGTGATGGCGTCAAGGATTTCTTCCTTCACACGGATGCGGACGCAGCTTCGCGAAGCACCTTGAACACCGCTATGTTGCTCGGTCTCGACGTTCTCTGCGATGGGCGTAGAGCCTTCGTCAACTGCACTCGCGACATTCTGCTCAAGGATTACGTCACTCTGCTGCCATCGGAACCGGCCGTAGTCGAGATTCTCGAAACCATTCCCGGCCGATGACCTGGTGATCGCTGCTTGCCGCCGGCTGAAAGAATCCGGCTACACGATAGCGCTGGACGATTTTGGGATGAACGATCCGCGGGAAGCCCTGAGCGATGACGCCGACATCATCAAGGTGGACCTGCGTGAAACCTCCGCCACCGACGCCGCCGCCATGGTCAAACGCTACGGCCCCTGGCGCTGTCGCATGCTGGCAGAAAAGGTGGAGACGCGCGAGGAGTTCATGGCTGCCATGAAGGCTGGCTTTCTGTACTTCCAGGGATATTTCTTCCGCCGCCCGGAAGTACTCACGGCGCATGAAATCCCGGCCAACCGGCTCAATTATTTGCGCATGCTGACAGCGGTTTCGCCGAGCTGGATGTACGCGAGATCGAGAACCTCGAAAGGGCGAAGCGTCGTTGTGCCAGCGCCTGTTGCGCTATTTGAACTCGGCCGCATTCGGATTCGCCAACGAAATTCACTCGGTCCGGCATGCATTGGCGTCTGGGAGAACGCGAAGTCCGTCGTTGGATCCGGCTGGGTGGCCACGCTCGGTGCAGGACAAGGCAAGACCGCCGACCTGGTGCTCTCGGCCATGGTCCGCGCCCGCTTTTGTGAACTGGTCTCGCCGAAAATCCCGTACGGGGAGTCCGAATTGTTCCTGATGGGGGATGCTTTCGATGATGGACGTCATTCTCGAGATTCCCATGTCCCAGGTGCTTGACAACGTTCCCATCGATCAGGAGAGCAAGGCAGTGCTGCTCGGCGGCGGCAGCCGTCTGCGCCCGTTCTATCAACTCATGCCGGCCCCAGAGTCCGGCGAGTGGAAGACCGCCAGTGAACTGGCCGCGCAACTCCATCTCGCTGAAAGCGAAGTCGCGGAGTGTTACTGGCAAGCCATGCAATGGGCATGCCAGGTGAGCTCGGGCACATAGGCGATGCCTTGAAGGGGTGCGGCCTCCAGGGTGTGCGTGAGAAACAGAATTTCGACTGACAGTGCGAACGAATCTGTGAGTCCACAGCCGCGAAGCGGCGTAAGAATTCAGCCCACGGCGAAAGCCGTGGGTAAAAGCGGGAAGCCCGATGAGCCCGAGCCGGGCGAAAGGCCAAGGTCTCACGGACACTTCAGGCCGTGCCGTCAGTCTTTGAAACCATCCTAACTCACCCCAGCGCAACTCTGCAGTTACTTCTGTGCAAAACTACGGCCAGTTAGGACTTGCACTATATCCGCCGCGAGAGATACCATCAGAGTGTTCCCAAGCGGCCATGCTCCCTAGCTGGCCTCCCGCGCCCATTAGCTCCAGGCGCCTAGACGGACAAAGATCATTCACGGATGAACTCCAACCGCATTGGGTTTCCACGCACGCTCGGTGCTTGTGTGCGAGGCGAGGCACCACCCGGAAAGCGGTAGTACCAGAGCACCAGGACAAAGTCCCCGACAGCGGGGACTGAAACGCTGAACATACTCGGAACTATGCAAAGAGAAACAATATGAATGTTGGACCCGGAAATCCCTCCGGAGGCGGAGGGAGAGGTAGACGGCGACGCGGACGTCGCCCATCGAATCGCTCGGGACAGCCCGGCGGTCGCGATCGCCAGCAACTCAGCGGTATCTACAGCGCTCCCATGGATCACAGCTATCGCGGCGCGCTCGGCGGAGACAAAGGGTCGCGCGGACGAGGTGGACGTCCCGGCTTTGCGCCGTCGTATGCCCCCGTGGAGCCCGAGCCGCTCCCGCCGAACGAGGACGCCAATTCGCGCATCTTTGCCTTCGTGGATGATCTGTTTTTCCAGGCCAAGATTCAGGAGACGGCCCGCAAGCTCAACGTTAAGGTCGAGTTCGTCAAGAACGAAAAAGATATGTTGGAGCGGATCAAGCAGAACGGCGAAGAGAAGCCGTCGCTGGTCATTTTCGACATGAATAACGCGAACGCCAAGCCGCTGACTTTGATTCCCAAACTCAAAAGCAAACTGAAGAAGACCTCAATCATCGGCTTTCTGTCGCATGTGCAGGGCGACCTGAAGCAAAAGGCGCACGAAGTAGGATGCGACATGGTACTGCCGCGCTCAGCATTCTCCCAAAACCTGCCCCAATTGCTGCGCCGCCACGGCGCCCCAGAAGACGAAGCCGCCGCCGAGTAAGCTCAGAGAACCCTCCGCATCCGCTGTCATCCTGAGGCAGCGGAGTCCTTGGCGGAGCCAAGGTCTCCCAACGAAGGATCTCTGCACCCTCCAGAACACCGATTTGCAAACGAGTATCGGATGAATGGGCGACCAAGCCCCTTTGTTGATTAAATGCGGCGCGGCAAGGTCAACGAAATCTAGTGACGTAATGACCTTGGTTTTCTTCCAGAATCTCTGCCGTCATCCTGAGGCAGCGGAGTCCTTGGCCGAGCCAAGGACTCCCAACGAAGGATCTCTGTGCCCCCCTCTGGAACACCGATCAGCACTGCGACTGCGAGCAGCCAAAAGCAAGGTCCCGGGCCGAACGTTAGCAATACCACGACAGCGCACATTAATCCTAACGGTGGACTCGTTCTGGACGCCAAGGGCGCGGTGTATGGCAGTACGCCAATGGGTGGCAACCAGTTGTGTAATTTCGGGAATTGTAAGGTCGGCCGGGGGATAGTGTTCGAATTGACATCGCCGGAGAGAAAAGCCGGACGGTGGAATGAAAAGATCCTGCACCGCTTTACCGAGAAGCCTGACGGTGGCGGCCCCGACGGCGGCTTGATATTTGATGCAAAAGGGTCACGGTACGGTATAGCTGGAGGCGGGGGCCAGTACGAAAGCGGGCGTCGTGTTTCGATTGTCGCGCGCAAGGAACTGTCAGTGGGTGGAGTCTGTCCTGTATCACTTCACTGGAGGAGATGACGGTCAAGGTCCGAATAGTCCGCTTCGATTCGACTCAGTCGGCAACCTCTATAGCACGGCGATTGGTGGCGCACATTTTTCGGGAGTAGTGTTTCGGCTGAGCCGTCCGCCCCGCCCAGGGTCTACTTGGATGTACAACCTGCTGTACACTTTTCTGGGGGATCCTGACGGACATTATTCCGCAAACGGCCAGTCATTCATGGTGGAGACCACTTCTGTGGCATGGCACAACTGAGGGCGGCGGAAGCGTTGGTTACGGAACGGTGTTCAGTGTGTGGCCGTAGGTGAGGTGCGGAAATCCGGGGACCGACCTGGTGGCTGGGCGGGTGGCCCTGACTATGGGTTCGTTTTACTCTCGAGGATGCCCCGTCCAAGCTCCGCTTGGGCGGGACTTTCCGTGGGTAACCGATGAGCTCTGGGCGGAAACCGAGGACAGACGGGACGTTCCCCGATTCTGGGCGCAAGAAATGGTGAGCGTCCCGTCTGTCCCCGGTTTCCTTCACCCCAGTTTCCTTGGAGCACGTACATCTGCTGGTCAACGAACCGGAACGAGGCTTGCAGGTGGCCCACCGGCCCACCCTTTATGGCTAGCCGATAAACCAAATCTGGGATGCCCCGTGTTCTGTGCGAAAGGGTGGGCGCTGGCAGCGTCGCAAAACAGTCATTTTTCCAGCCCTAGCCCTAAACCCTCAGGCCCCCGTTTTCGTCTGACACATAATACATGCGCACATATACTGTATTGATGAATGTCACGCTATCCATCGATGAACAGTTCGTCGCCCGCGCCCGAAAGAAGGCGGATGCCTTAGGCAAGAGTCTCAACCAGCCGATCCGCGACTACCTGCAAAAGCTGGCTGGCGGCGACGACCCTGAGCAAAGCATCAAGGAGTTCAAGAAACTCTCTGGCCGCGGCACTCGCGCGGCTGGCGCTTCAATCGAAACGAGATTCATGAGCGCCCGTAGCTTCTTCGATACCAATATTCTTGTCTACGCCGACGACAAAGCTGCACCGGCGAAGCAACGATGCGCCCTCGACCTGGTTGCTGAGCACCGGCGTGCGGGCACCGGCGTCGTGTCGTTGCAGGTGCTCCAGGAGTATTTCGTCGCCGTCACTCGCAAACTCCACGTTGATCCGCGTATCGCTCGCCGCAAAGTCGAACTGCTGGCTGAGTTCGATGTCGCTGCACCCGAGGTCGCAGACATTCTTGCCGCTACGACCTGCACCGGCTCCACGGGTTTTCGTTCTGGGATGCCCTGGTCCTGCGGGCCGCCAAACAGGCTGGCTGTCGCGTAGTTTTCTCAGAAGAGATGCAGCAAGCGCGAGAGATCGATGGCGTTCACATCGTAAACCCATTTCTTTAGCGGCTTTGGTGTCAGATTCCCAATTCGGAACCGGGTGCACAGTTCGTCCACTCTCTGCTTGACCTTATCCTTCAACTAAGATAAGATCAGATTTAATAAATTATCTATAAGATATTCTTCGATCTTTGACAACCTGACCATGAACGCAGCTTCTGGCAATTCCGACAGCTGGGACCGACCAGTTGTGGCGAAAGGCGAAGACCTCGCTTCCAGTCCAGTTCACCCCGGTTCCCAAAAGGAACCGCAGGCCGTCGGGCGCTACCATAACTCCAATGTTTCCAAGATTCTGCCTCTAACTACCTTAAGAACCGTAGATCTAGAGACTCATCCGGAAAGTCCCCCACGGGAAGGATGTTCCAATCAGACTGGCGGCTTCCCCAAGAAAAACTGGGGGCGGTTGCGTGAAAAGGTCTTGACAAAATATTAATATCTATGCTATTACATAGACATGCAAGATCTTGAAAATCATTACGTCACCCGTTTACAAGGCATCCGGCGCCAGGGCGGGACGGTGCAAGTGTATGCCAACATCCCCCTGCCCTTGGCTTCCGCCCTGGACTTAGAGTCGGGCGAAACCGTGACCTGGAAAGTGCTCGACCGCACCCATTTGCTGTTAGTGCGTTTGCCGGAGCGGAAGCAACTGAAGGGCGAGGCTGCGCCCCAGCCCTCCTCCCGGAAAAGGGCGCGGCGGGCCCGGGAGCAGCGGCCATGATGGGCAAGCTTTCTCCGCAAGACAAGCTGTTTGCCGCTGATCATGTCTATCTCGACTTTGTGGGCCGCGACACCCTGTACGGGTATCTGGCGCAGAACCGGGAGCAGCTGTTTCGCGATGAAGACTTCGCGGCTTTGTACTGCCCGGACAATGGACGCCAATCCGTGCCTCCCAGTGTGGCGGTGAGTGTGCTGTTCTTACGGGCGTACGAGGGGGTGAGTTTTGCCGAGGCGGTGGAGCGGACCAAATACGATCTGCGCTGGAAGGTAGCCTTGGGACTGGAGATGGAAGAAGTACCGATGCAGAAGAGCGCGCTGCAGGAGTTTGAGGCCAAGCTGGTTCTGCACGAGATGGAAGAGCCGCTGTTGAAGAAGTCAATCGCAGAAGCCCGGCGCGCCGGATACCTGCAGAATCGCAAGCTTCGCGTGGCCTTGGATACGACGCCGATCTTGGGCAAGGGAGCGGTGAAGGACACCTACAATCTGCTGGGAGAAGGGATCGAGAGGTTGGGGCGGCGGTTGGCGGAGGTAGAGGAAGAAGAGGTTACGGGGTGGGCCGCGAAGCAGGGGCTGAGTCGCTATTTTGGCAGCAGCGTGAAGGGAGAAGCCGGGATTGACTGGGACGACAAAGGGCAACGGGAACAGTTGTTAACCGAGATCGTGCAGGACGGGCGGCGCCTGCTAAGCCTGGCGGAGGAGATCCAAAAGCAGCATCCCGCGCAGACGGAAGCCATTGCCGCCGCCGCGGCTTTGCTGCTGCGGCTGATCGCGCAGGACGTGGAAGAAAAGCCGGAGGGCGGCTTTCAAGTAAAGTCGGGCACCGCCAAGGATCGGGTCCTCAGTGTTCACGATCCGGAGATGCGGCATGGACGCAAGAGCGCCAGCAAGCGCTTCAACGGACACAAGGCAGCGGTGGCGGTGGAGATGGAGAGTCAGTTGATCACGGGGGTGGAGGTGCTGGCGGGCAATGCTGGGGATCAGGAGAAAGCTCTGGAGTTGGTGCAGCAAAGCGAACGAGTGCTGGAGGCGAAGGTCGAAGAAACGGTGGGGGATTGTGCCTACGGAGGCGGCCCGACGCGGCGTGTCTTTGCGGAGGAAGAACGAATCCTGACGGCGAAGGTGCCGGCCCGTCACAACCGCAATTGTTTTTCCAAGAGTGAGTTTGAGATCGATTTGGATCAGATGGAAGTGCGTTGCCCGGCAGGCCAGAGTACGCGCGACTATCGCTCCGCCGGAGAAGGTCGAGGGGGCCAATTTCTTTTTTCCCAGGCCGGTTGTCAGGCCTGTCCCCTGCGCTCGCAATGCGTCCGTGGGCAAGGGCCGCGGAGTATCAGCATCCAAGCCGAAGAACGACTGCAGCAACAGGCCCGCGCCCATAACCAGACCGAGGCGGGGCGGCAGAGCTTGCGCGAGCGGGTGGTGGTGGAACATCGGATTGGGCGCCTGGTGGGATTAGGGATTCGCCAAAGTCGCTACTTCGGGAAAAAGAAAACCCGCTGGCAGGTGGTGATGGCCGCGGTAGTAGCAAACCTGAGTTTGGTGGTTGGGTACTGCCAGCGGCGGGCTCAGAGCCCCGACGCCGCCACCGCAGCCCAGGCCTCGGTACGGCCCACCAACGTTTTTCTGGCGGCTCTTTCGACCTTTTGGGCCCGATTTCTTCGCCTGAACCCCAACCCCGACTTAGGCGCCGCGTTCGGCGCAGTGTAATGGATGCGAGGCCCACAACGAACCATCACGTCACCCGCACTGCCCCTTCACGGAAAAACACCAGTTCTCGGATGGATTTCTAGGAGGCAATAAAATTTCCAGCCCTTTGTTTTCTATGTCTTAGGTCGAATTGAGAGTTTTTCTTGAGCTAAAATTCTGCACCAAAATGTGTGCAGCGAACCAGGATCGGTGTTCACGGTTGACCAAATCCAGAAGAAGCCCAAGAGTGGGTCGTCCTATCCCGGAGGCCATTGCAAGTTTCGGCCGCCCAGCAAGTGCACGTGCAGGTGAAAGACGGATTGCCCGGCGCGCGGGCCGACGTTGAGGACGGTCCGGTAGCCATCTTCGATGCTGCGCTGGCGAGCGATGTTGGCGGCGGCGAGTTGGCAGTAGCCGATCAGCTCGGCATCCTCGGCCATCGCTTCCTTCAGTCCGCGAACGTGCTTTTTAGGAACGACCAGCACATGAGTTGGAGCTTGCGGATTGATATCGTCGAAGGCGTAGGTATGTTCGTCTTCGTAAACTTTCTTGGAGGGGATTTCCCCGCGAATGATGCGGCAGAACAGACAGTCGTTCATGACACCGTCCACAGTTCAAAATTTGGAGACACACCGCGCTGCAGCGCGGAGGTCGCCAGGACGGGGAAGGCGCGTGCCCACTATACCCGATCAGAGAAAGTTTTGCAGTGCGGGTTTTGGTTCAGACTGATTCGATTTCCGAGGATTTAGTTCAGATTTAGAGCGTTTTGCGGTCTTTTAGTCGAGTCTTACCAGGAAAATCGAACCTTGCGGAGTCTGGGTGTCGTGAGCGACCTCTTCGGCCCGTTTGCGATCGTCGTCCTGCACCCGCACTCGCACCCACCAGTCGCCGACCGGGCTGCTGAAACACTGCACCTTCGCAGTTTGATAACGGTGGGACAGATGGTCGGCTAACTTATCCGCGGCGTGCTCTTTCTCGAAAGCGCCGATCTGCACCGCCCATCTTCCACCGGTTTCCAAGGGAGATGGCGCGCGCAACACCTCAAGGCGCACCATGGCGACTCCCGCCTGCATGATGTCAATTTTCTCGGCCGCTGCCTGCGAGAGGTCGAGAATGCGGCCTTCGACAAAGGGACCGCGGTCCGTAATCCGCACCAGGGTTGAGTCTCCGGTCTTCACGTTGGTCACGCGCACGATTGAGCCCAGTGGAAGCGTCCGGTGAGCAGCGGTCATGGCGTGCATGTTGTAGATCGCGCCGTTGGAGCCGCGGCGGTTGTGATACGGGCCGCCGTACCAGCTGGCGAGGCCAGTCTCTACTGAGATCGGTTTCGCATTCTGCAGATTCCGGAACGCATCGTCCTCTTGCCGCGTGGGGACGGTCGTCTTGGCTGCCGGTTCAGCATTCACAGAGCTGGTGGTTGGAGCTGGCTGGGGAGCGGGCTCGCTGATCGGCGGCGGAGGCGGAACATCGACGCGTGCTTGTTTGTGTCCGCTACAACCCGTCAGCAGGAAGGAGAGAAGCGAAGCAAAAATAGTGGTCGCAACCGGACTCTTAGAATTCCCGCCCGCGCGGAGTGGGCGGCGCTCAAGATGACAACGCGAGCGACAGCTCACTTGCGAGGAGGCGGATTCTTTTCCATGTAGTCCGCAAGGTTGGCTAATTTCTCGGCCGCGATTCGCAACGCCTTGGTGGAGTGCTGGCGGACAGCCGGCACCACTTCGTCGTTCAAATGAGCAACTAACTCCGCCGTCTCTTTCTCCACTGTGGCGGCTACCTCGGCTATCGATTTGTTGATACGCGCGGATGCTTCTTCCACCTTGCGGTTGAAGTCGTTCATGGAACTCCCTCGATTTCGTGAGCGCGTATACGGGCACTCGTGGATTGCGGACACCAGGCTCAGCCATTATTCTCTGCCGGGCAGGGAAGGTCAACGGGGAGGCATCCCGAGTCATACTCCCGCGCGTGATGAAAGAGGCGCCAGCAGGGACTTCCGGCAGTTGAGGCTGTTTGCAGTAGAATCGCGCCATGTGGGGCCTCCGGGATCGTTCCATAGTTTGTGGTGTTAGAGTGCGCGAAGGTTGTATGGGAGCATAGATGACCCTTGAACAGGACACTTCGGAGACGGCGGGGAGGCGTTTTCAGCATCGTCTGCTGGAATGGTTTGACCGGCACAAACGCGATTTGCCCTGGCGAAGGGATCGCGATCCGTATCGTGTCTGGCTCTCAGAAATCATGTTGCAACAGACTCGGGTGGCCGCTGTGATAGATCACTACGAGAGATTCCTACGGCGCTTTCCGAACATCGAAAAGCTGGCTTCCGCGCGGGAGGCGACGGTGTTGGCGGCCTGGAGCGGTCTCGGGTATTACCGGCGTGCCCGCATGTTGCATGCGGCGGCAAAGAACATTGTGAAAAAGCATGGCGGAAAGCTTCCTGGGAGGGCGGAAGATTTGCGTGCCTTACCTGGGATTGGCCGATATACCGCTTCGGCGATTGCCAGCATTGCCTTTGATGAGCCTGTCGCCGTCGTGGACGGAAACGTAGAGCGCGTATTGCAGCGGGTGCACGGAAAAAATCTTGCGGGCGAGAATTTGTGGCGTGCCGCGGAAGAACTGCTCAGTCGGCAGCGTCCGGGTGATTTCAACCAGGCCATGATGGAACTGGGCGCAACTGTATGCTTACCGCGGCAGCCCCAATGTCTGTTGTGCCCGGTGTCCGATCTGTGCGCGACTCGCGGAGAACTCGATAAGCCGGGGAAGGGAACTCGGCAGACGAAGCGGGAAATCCATTACGCGCTCGCCTGCCGGAATGTTTCGATTTTCCTGGTCCAGCGCCCGAAGACTGCGACCCTCATGCCAGGCATGTGGGAGTTACCGGAAACTGTTGGCGCGAACGGAGCCGACGCGGCGTGGCTTACTCTACGGCATTCCATCACCGTAACTGACTATCTGGTGCGCGTGCTACGAAGCCCAGCTCCCAAGGGTCTTGAGGGACGCTGGGTACGGAAGTCCCGCCTCGCGACCTTACCCTTGACCGGTCTGGCGCGGAAGATCCTGCGCGCGGCGAAGATCGTCTAGAATGGAAGCACGGGTGAAGTGGCTGCGTAACATCTTCGGAGGAAACAATATGGCTGCACTGCCCGCGGGAACATCCGCGCCGGATTTCAAGTTACAAACCATGGATGGAAGTCATTTCTCCTTGAGCGATGCGCTCACGCGCGGTCCGGTGGTCGCAGCTTTCTTCAAAATCTCGTGCCCGGTGTGCCAATATGCTTTCCCGTTTCTGCAGCGGATTTTTAAAGCTCATGGTGGAAAGAATGTGACCATTGTCGGTGTCTCTCAGAATTCGAAGAAAGACACGGCTGCGTTTATGAAAGAGTACGGAGTCACTTTTCCGGTACTGCTGGATGACACGAATACCTATCCCGTGTCGAACGCCTACGGCCTCACCAACGTGCCCACGATATTCTGGATCGGGCAGGATGGAGAGATCGAGATCTCCAGCGTCGGCTGGGAGCGGAAAGAGATCGAAGAGATCAACCGGAAGGCCGCGACGTTCACTGGTGAAGGAGCAAAGCCGGTGTTCCGCGCGGATGAACAAGTACCAGACTTCCGAGCCGGTTGAAGCTCCAAGAACTAGCCCGCGGTCGCGGGACATCCTTCTGTAGCGCCGGCATCTTGCCGGCCCTCGCGGGTGGGGGCGCGACGCCCCCACGATTGCCGCGCCGGGACTGCGGCGCTACAAGCAAACCGAAGGGTCAGTCCACTGGTAACAACGCCATTCTGATGCTTTCCCGTACAATAAAAACCTTATCCGACATCATTTTCTCGAGGGAGCCCCTGAGGATGCGCGCTAGCATCACCGTGCTTTTTGTGCTTGGGTTGTTGAATATTTCCGCGGCGCAGTCGTCGCATAAGCACGCCCGGTCTTCGACTGATTCCGTGCGGCTGCCGGGCGCTGCCTTTGCAGCTATGCAGAAAATCGATCCGGAGCGCATCCGCGCACACGTACGCTATCTCTCTCATGACCTGCTCGAAGGCCGCGGTACGGGGCAGCGTGGCGGTGACATCGCGGCAGAGTATATCGCGACACAATTTGCACTCTATGGTCTGAAACCTGTCGGTGACAACGGGACTTACATGCAGAAGGTTCCGATGGTGGGCATCACGCCGCAGCCAGAGACCACGTTCACCTTCGTGTCGGGACATGGTGATGCCAAGAGCCTCACGCCGCTCGACGACTACGTCGCGTACGACCAGACTCAACAGCCGCAGTCGGACGTCGACGCTGAAATCGTGTATGTGGGTTACGGGATCGAAGCTCCCGAATATAAATGGGACGACTACAAAGGTATCGATGTGCGCGGCAAAGTTTTACTGATGCTGGTCAACGAGCCGCCCTCCGACGATGTGAATTTCTTTAAAGGGAAAGCGCTCACCTATTACGGACGCTGGACTTACAAATATGAAGAGGCGGCCCGCAAAGGCGCTGTGGGCGCAATTCTCATTCATCAGACCGACATGGCCAGCTATCCCTGGGAAGTCGTTCGCAATTCGAACTCGGGAGAGAAGTCCTATCTCAGGCTGGACGGCACGTCGAAGCTGAAGGTTGCATCATGGATTCGGTTTGATGTTGCGAAACAGATGGCCACAACTACCGGCATGAACCTCGACAAGATGATGGCCGATGCTCGCTCCCGTGATTTTCATCCGGTAACGCTTTCCGTGAAGCTGAAGGCGCACATGGTAAGCAAGATCCGCCCGTTTGAATCGAACAACGTGCTGGCCATGCTGCCGGGATCAGATTCCAAGCTCAGAAGCGAAGCTGTGTTGTATACGGCCCACTACGATCACCTCGGCATTCGTCCGGATATGCCTGGCGACAACATCTACAATGGCGCGAATGATAACGCCACCGGTTGCGGGATCTTGCTGGAGCTCGCCCGCACGTACGCCGAAGCAGCACAGAGGCCGCACCGGTCCATTCTATTTGCGTCGGTGACGGCGGAGGAGCAGGGTTTGCTGGGCTCGGAGTATCTGGGCAAGCATCCGCCGGTGCCCGCAGGCAAGATCAGTCTGGATTTGAACTATGACGATGTGCCGCCCCTCGGTTCTCCTGAGGAAGTGGAAGTGTCCGGAGCCGAACGCACCACGTTCTACCCCGAGATCGAGGCGATGGCGAAGACATTTCGCCTGGCAATTCGTCCCGATTCACGCCCCGAGGCCGGACACTACTATCGCTCCGATCACTTCAGCCTGGCGCGCGTGGGCATTCCCTCGTTCTCAATTAACGAGGGTACGAAGTTTAAGGGACACGATGCTGCCTGGGGCATGCAACAGGCCGAAGAATATACCTCCAAGCACTATCATCAGCCGAGTGATGAATATCATCCGAGCATGGATTTCACCGGCGATGCGGCGATGGCGCGATTCGGATTTGTGCTGGGATGGGAAGCCGCCTCGCAGATCAAATTGGTGGGCTGGCAGAAGGGCGATGAGTTTGAAGCGGCCCGGATGAAGAGCTTCGCTGGTGCCGAGTAGGCGGTTCAGCTTGCCATCGTCTTGAGATTCTGGCTGAAGATCAGTGTAGGTTCGGTCACGCGCTGTACGTCATCCGCATTCAGGCCGGGTGCGACTTCCTCCAGCAGCAGACCCGCCGGCGTCACTTGAATGACGGCCATCTCCGTGACGATCGTATTCACTACTCTCACGCCCGTCAGTGGCAACGTACATTTCTTCAGAATTTTCGGCTGAAGATCTTTGGTCGTGTGCTCCATGGCGATAATCACTCGACGCGCGCCCGCCACCAGGTCCATGGCGCCGCCCATGCCCTTCACCATTTTTCCGGGGATCATCCAGTTGGCCAGGTTGCCTTCCTCGTCGACTTCCATCGCGCCGAGGACACTCAGGTCAATGTGAGCGCCGCGGATCATGGCGAATGAATCCGCGCTCGAAAAATATGCCGTACCCGCCACTTCGCTGACGGTTTCCTTGCCGGCATTGATAAGGTCGCAGTGCTCCTGCCCCTCGATAGGATATGGGCCTATGCCCAGCATGCCATTTTCGCTTTGCAGGATGACGTCCATGCCGGGAGGGACGTAGTTGGCTACGAGCGTAGGCATACCGATGCCGAGATTGACGTAGAAGCCATCACGAAGTTCTTGCGCGATTCGTTTCACAATGCGCTCGCGCTTGTCGACATCTTTGCTCATGGTCGTAGGTCGTTCGTCTTTGTTCGTTAGGGCGTCAGGCATTGGCGTTCGGAGCACCCAACTGCAGGGTGCGACAGGCTAACGACCAACGACGAACGTCCTATGACGCCTTTCTCGTGGTTCGCTTCTCGATTCGCTTTTCGTACAACTCGCCCTGGAAAATGCGATTCACGTAGACGCTGGGCGTGTGGATCAAATCGGGTTCTAACTCGCCCACCTCGACTAAGTGTTCGACCTCCGCGATCGTTACCTTGGCGGCAGTCGCCATTATCGGATTGAAGTTGCGGGCGGTTTTTCGGTATACGAGGTTGCCCCACCTGTCACCCTTCCAGGCTTTGACCAGCGCGAAGTCGGCTTTCAGACCGTGTTCCATGACGTACATGCGGCCGTCGAACTCGCGAGTCTCCTTATTTTCAGCGACGATCGTTCCGACACCGGTGGGTGTGAAGAAAGCGGGGATTCCGGCGCCACCCGCTCGCATGCGCTCGGAAAATGTTCCCTGCGGCACCAGATCCAGTTCCACCTTACCTTGTAGAACCATCTGCTCCAGCAGTTTGTTTTCGCCAACATAAGTTCCTATGTGCTTCCGGATCTGGCCTGCGGAGAGCAGAAGGCCCATGCCATAGCCGTCCACGCCGACATTGTTGCTGATCGTGGTTAGATTCTTTACACCTTTGCGGACGAGCGCGCGGATCAAGTTCTCCGGAATGCCACAGAGCCCAAAGCCGCCAAACATGATGGTCGCGCCATCGGGGATATCACGCACGGCTTCGTCGGCATTGGCAACGACTTTGTTCATGAAAGAGAGAATTCTAAATGACAACTGGTCAATGAGCCAGACGGCCGCACGGTGGATCGGCGTGAAATAGTCCGCGCGAGACGCCTCGCACCGCTGGCCAAAAGAGCGGTGCTTCGGAACGACGCCCTCGAATTCAAGATTCAATCCAGTCGTTTCTTCGTTGCTACGACAGTCTTCCTTAACTGGTGGGCCCGCTCGAACTCCATCGCCAGCTCTCGCGTATCGAGATTTTCGCGGATGTGGGCCAGATGCTGCTCCAATCGCAGTAGTGCAGTTCGAATGTTTGTCTTGTTGGTGAGAGCGATGTCCCGCCACATGGAGTAAGGGCTACCTGAAATGCGCGTCATCTCGCGCAGCGCGCGGCCGCCGGCCTCGAGAAGGGGCGCATCTGCGCCGTATGCATCGACCAACGAGGCGGCGAGTGCGGTTGAAATCATTTGAGGCAGATGGCTGATCCAGGCGCAAAGCTTGTCGTGGTCAGCGGCATCCATGCTCGCGATGCGTGCCCCAATTTTCTCCACCCATTCCAGGTATTCTCCGCTCAGATCGTCATACACCCTCTGTCCCGGAACCGGGGTTATAAACCAGGCAGCTCCTTGAAACAGATCGGCGTCAGCAAATTCGACGCCACACTGTTCCTTGCCGGCCATGGGATGCCCGGCGAGAAAGCGAACGCCAGCGTTCTTGCGGAAGACCTTCTTAGCCCGCTCCAGGACCTCCAACTTGGTACTGCCGACATCAGTGAGCAAAGTCCTCGGAGGCAAGGCTGGGCCTAGCCGGTCGATCATATCGATAATTCCGCTGACCGGAGTCGCCAACACGATGAGCTGGCTGCCGCGAACCGCATCGGCGGGATTGGTGTGGCCGAGATCAATCGCGGCCTTGCTTCGGGCACGCTCGAGAACGGGCGCGCGATCGCAACCGATGATTCTTCCAACAAACCCGCACTTCTTTAAAGCCAAGGCGAGGGATCCGCCAATCAGGCCGGCGCCGATGATCGTGATTTGGCGAATAGGCATTAGCTGTGTTCACCACAGGACACACAGGCACAGAGAAAGCGGAAAAGTCACACCAGGGAACCTCGGAACAGCACGTTCTAGCATTACTTTTTCTTCTCCGTGCCTCCGGGTCTCGTGGTTACTCTCTTCCTTCCTTCAGGCGATCTTACGGCCGACCGCAGGCGCAATCATGCGCAGCTGATCCATCAACTCGGAGAACTGATCTGGATAGAGCGACTGGGCGCCGTCCGATAATGCCTTGTCCGGATCGTGATGTACCTCGATCAAAAGCACGTCAGCTCCGGCAGCCACGGACGCTCGCGCCATGGGAGCAACTTTGTCGCGAATTCCGGTGCCGTGCGACGGGTCGGAAGCCATGGGCAAGTGCGAGAGCTTATGAATGATCGGGATGGCCGAGATGTCGAGGGTGTTGCGAGTATAAGTCTCAAATGTGCGAATGCCACGCTCACACAGAATTACATCGTAGTTTCCGCCGGCCATGATGTATTCGGCGGAGAGCAGCAATTCTTCCAACGTCGCGGCAATGCCACGCTTGAGCAGGACGGGCTTCTTGACTTTTCCCAACTCGCGGAGCAAATTGAAATTCTGCATGTTGCGCGCTCCGACCTGGAAGATGTCCACGAAAGGCAGCATGATGGCTATTTGCGAAATCTCCATGACCTCGCTGATCACCAACAATCCAAAACGATCGCCGGCCTCGCGAAGAAGTTTCAAAGCTTCCAAACCGAGTCCCTGGAAAGAATAAGGAGAACTGCGCGGCTTAAAAGCACCGCCACGAAGTGCGCGTGCCCCCGCCTTCGCCACGCGCTCGGCTGTGGCGAATAACTGGTCGCGCGATTCCACCGAGCAAGGACCCGCCATCACAACCACCTGTTCGCCTCCGATTTTCAAACCGTTGGCAAACTGGACTACGGTTCCCTGTGGCCGGAAGCTTCGTCCCGCCAACTTGTAGGGTGCACTGATCCGATGAACGTGTTCGACTCCGGAGAGCACTTCGAGGTTGCGAATATCAAAATCGACTCGCGCCCCGACCGCAGCCACCACGGTCTGCCGCGCTCCGGTGGAGCGATGTACCGAGAAGCCCATCGCAATGAGGTGTTCCACCACATGCTGGATCTGCTCCTCGGTTGCCGATTCTTGCATTGCGACGATCATAGGAAGTCGTTGGTCGATGGTCGTTGGTCGTTAGTCTTGGTTTTCGCCAACGACCAACGACTAACGGCCAACGACTGTTCAGTCATTCACCTCTGCATCCAATTCCGTGTCGCCGGGAACTTCGGTCGCTCGCGCCTTGGGGGCGATCTCTTCCTGCTGAATCTGGCGCATGATGTCCATGATGCGCTCGTAGATACAAAGCAGATCACGATCCGGCAGCGGGCCCGGATTCACACCGCGAACATTGTCGAATACAGCCCGCTCACGATCCGGCTCATAGATGGGCATGCCAATGCCACGTTTCAGTTTGCCGATCTCGTGGGCAGCTTGCGCTCGCTGGCTCAGCAACTCCACCAGTTTGCGGTCAAGTTCGTCGATTTTCTTGCGCCAGTCGGAAATATCCATAGAAGCTATTAGCGCTCAGCTGTCAGCTCTCAGCACAATCAACAGTAAGATGCCGACGACTCGGATGCTTACGCAATGGCTGCTGAGCTGACGGCTGAGAGCTGTTTGATAAATTCTGCCACAGATGCGGCTTCTTTGCCGGGATTGCGCTCGATCGTCTCGACAATCGCGCTGCCGACCACCGCCGCATCAGCAAATTCTCCTACCGCCGCGAATTGCTCGGCGGTGGAAATGCCAAAGCCAACGGCAATTGGCAGCTTGGTGTACTTGCGGAGGCGGCGAACCAACTTCCGCGCGTCGTCAGGCAGTTGCTGGCGGGCTCCAGTCACTCCAGTCCGAGAGACCGCGTAGACAAATCCGCTCGAAGCTTCCGCAATGTGCTTCAACCTTTCGTCGGTGCTGGTGGGCGCCACGAGAAAAATGGTTGCCAAGTCGTTTCGCCGCATCTCCCGCAGGTAGTCGCCCGCTTCTTCGACCGGTAAATCCGTCAGCAGCGTTCCGTCAACTCCTGCATGGCGCGCGATCCTGCAGAACTTGTCCATTCCCATGCGCAGAATGGGATTCAAATACGAGAAAATGATTAGTCCGGTCGACTGCGCGGACTGGCGTACTTCAGCTGCCAGCTTCAGCACATCGGCAAGGGAGGTGCCGTGCTGGAGCGAGCGTTGGCTGGCGCGCTGGATCACCGCGCCGTCCGCCACTGGATCGCTGAACGGCACACCAAGTTCAATCACGTCGGCGCCGGCGTCGATCGCAGCCAAGACGACAGCCCGCGTCGTCGCCAGATCGGGATCGCCACAGGTGACGTATACCACCAGAGAAGGGCGGGTTGGAAAAGATAGAGGCATGCTTTTCAGAGGTTCGATTGAATTCACGAGCGGAATCGAAGATGCAAATCGATCTAGCCGTCCAGCTTCAAGTTCTCCCGCAAGATTCCGATATCTTTATCTCCCCGCCCGGAAATGTTCACGATCACAATATCTGACTTCTTCAATTTGGGCACACGCTTGATCGCTTCGACCACGGCGTGCGCCGACTCGAGCGCTGGAATAATGCCCTCGGTCCGGGCCAGCTGGGTGCAAGCGGTGAGCGCCTCCGCGTCTGTTGCTGAAACATATTCGGCGCGGCCTGAATCATAAAGCGCCGCATGCTCCGGGCCGATCGAAGGATAGTCGAGGCCCGCGGACACAGAATGCGTATTCGCCACCTGCCCGGCGGCGTCCTGCAGGAGATAGGAATAGGTTCCTTGCAGCACGCCCGGCGAGCCGCCGTGAAAACGTGCCGCATGTTCACCCAAGGTCTCGCCGCGTCCCCCTGCTTCGACGCCGATCAGCTGCACTCGCTTGTCCTTGATGAAGTCATAGAAAATGCCAATGGAATTCGAGCCGCCGCCGACGCAGGCGACAATCGCAGTGGGCAGTTTGCCCTCGGCCTTCACTATTTGCGCGCGCGCCTCATGGCCGATGACTTTGTGAAAATCGCGCACCATCGTTGGATACGGATGAGCGCCCAGCACGCTGCCCAGAAGATAATGCGTGGTGCGAACGTTGGTCACCCAATCGCGCATCGCTTCGTTGATCGCATCTTTCAGGGTGCGCGAACCTGAATTCACCCCGCGCACTTCAGCGCCCAGCAGCCGCATGCGGAAGACATTCAGTTCCTGCCTCCGCATGTCCTCGGTGCCCATGTAAACGACGCATTCGAAGCCGAGCAGAGCACAGACAGTAGCGGTGGCGACTCCGTGCTGTCCCGCGCCAGTTTCGGCGATGATGCGATGCTTGCCCATGCGTTCGGCCAGCAGTCCCTGTCCCAGACAGTTGTTGATTTTGTGTGCGCCGGTGTGGAGTAGATCTTCGCGTTTGAGATAGATCTTCGCGCCGCGAAGTTTTTGGGTGAGACGACGCGCAAAAAACAATGGCGTGGGCCGGCCGGCGTAGGTCCGCAAGAGTTCATCCAGGCGGCGCTGGAATCCGCGATCCTGCTTAGCTTTCTCGTATTCCCGCTCTAATTCTTCGAGCGCGGCCATCAACGTCTCGGGGACGTAGCGTCCTCCGTACAGGCCGAAGCGGCCTTTGGCGGGAGCTTGGTTCGATCGGTTGCCCTTCGCGACCGTCGCGGTTGGCATATTGCTATGCGACCCCTTCCGCATGACGAACGGCAGCGACGAAGGCTCGGACTTTTTCTGGATCTTTCTTGCCGGGCTTCGATTCGACGCCCGAAGAAACATCCACGCCCCAGGGCTGCAGGATATGGATAGCCTCAGTAACGTTATCGGGAGTGAGGCCGCCGGCGACGATAATTCTTCCAAGACTTGCGATAACTCCAATTCTCTTCCGCTCCTGTTGCCAGTCGAACGTCTTGCCTGTCCCACCTAGTTTCGACTGGCCTCCAGAGTCCACGAGGAAAGCGTGAACTGCATCGGGACGCCACATCATGGCCCAGCCATCGGGTTGTGGATGACGCATCGAAATACCCGCTACGATTTTCAGATGGGGCCGCCGCTGCGCAACCAAATCCGCGACGTGCGGATCTTCGTTGTCTCCATGCATTTGGATCGCACTAAGGCCGGCTTCGTCCGCGACCGAGCAAATCGAATCCTCGCACTGATTTACAAACACTCCGACTTTGTCGACGCTGGATGGCAACTCTTCGACCATTTCTCGCACTGCCTCCGCTCCGACGCTTCGCAGACTCTTCTCGTGGAACACGAACCCCACCGCATCGGCTCCGGCATTTACTGCCATCAGCGCGTCCTCGAGATTCGTAATCCCGCAAATCTTTACCCAGGTCATGAAGTCCAGTGCTCCTACTCGGTGGCGGTTCGCAGTTCGATCGAAGACTTATTTTCTGACCAACGGGTCCGAACTACGCTGCACTTCCAACAACGCTTTTAGCGCTTCTCCGGGCGATTTCGCTTTCATCAACGATTCGCCAATCAAGAATCCCTGATACCCTACTGCACGCAGGCGGGCAATGTCTGCTCCGTTGTGGATCCCACTTTCCGCCACAGCAAGCGCATTCTTTGGAATGGAGTCCGCTAATCGGAATGCGGTTTCCAGATCGACCTGGAAAGTTCGCAGATTGCGGCTGTTTACGCCGATCAGGTCGCACCCTGCGTCCACGGCCCGCTGCAATTCATCCTCGTCGTGCACCTCGCACAAAACGCCGAGGCTATACTCACCGGCACGGGAAGCCAGCCTCTTCAACTCATCCTGGGACAGCGCAGCCACAATCAACAGAACCGCGTCGGCGCCGTTAGCTCGCGCTTCCAGCAACTGGAATTCATCGATAAGGAAATCCTTGCGCAGGCACGGTAACATTGTGCAGGCCGATGCACGCCGAAGATTCTTCAGCGACCCTTGAAAGAATTCTGCGTCGGTCAGCACTGACAAGGCAGCGGCGCCTGCACTCTCGAGTTCTTGCGCCAGAATCTCAGGATCAAAATCGTCACGAATGAGTCCGCGAGAAGGCGATGCTCGTTTCAGTTCTGCGATGACGGCCACACCATCCTGACTGGCTGATTCCAAACCGCGCCGAAAGCCGCGCGGAACGTGCTTTCCAGCCTGCCGGTCAAGTTGGCGAAGATCGGCGGCAGGCTTGATCTCGGCAAGTCTTCGGCGGGTTGCGGCAACGATTTGATCGAGGTTGGCAGGCATGGCAAGTTGCAACAATTATACGGGATGGAAATCGAATCCCTTGTCATCGACTTGTCAAAGAAAAAGTCGATCGGCAAGCTACGCCGGGGAAGGAGGGAAACCTTGGTGCCATCGAAGGGACTCGAACCCCCACACCCTTGCGGGTACATGGACCTGAACCATGCGCGTCTGCCAATTCCGCCACGATGGCAAAAAGTGATTCGGTTACGGGGCGACCCTTGCGGGGCACCTTTCAGGAGAGAACCACAGCTAATATTCTACAGGGGCGTCGCTCGCTGTCAAACGTTCGAGGCGCGGGTTGCAGGCTGCAGGCTTCCGGATTTCGGCTTCAGGTACCTGAGTTCGGATGCCGCACCCTTCTACCTTTGAATCGGGAGGAGAGAAGAGCTGAAGCCTATAGCCCGAAGCCAGACGCTGAAGCCTGCAGCCCAACTTTCTATCCTTCCAGCTTAGCGTTCATCGTAATGTTCGCCTTGAGCACCTTAGATACGGGGCAACCGCTCTTGGCGTTCTCCGCAGCCTTCTGGAAAGCAGCCTGATCAGCATTTGGGACGCGGCCGACCACATCCAGATGCACGGCAGTAATCGTCCAGCCGGAATCGAGTTTTTCCATGGTGAGAGTCGCCGTGGTTTCTATGCTGGACGCCGTTAGATTGGCGCCGCCCAACTGCCCGGAAAGTGCCATGGAAAAGCATCCGGCGTGTGCCGCCGCAATCAATTCCTCAGGATTCGTGCCCGGAGTGTTTTCGAAACGCGTGCTGAATGAGTAGGGAGTATTGTTGAGTACACCGCTGGCCGACGATACCGCGCCCTTGCCGTCCTTCAGTCCGCCCTTCCACACTGCGCTTGCCTTGCGTTGCATCTTGTTCTCCTCGAATTATGAAGTCGCTGCCTAGCTATTGTAGATGGAAGCGAGGAAAGGTGTCAGGTGCGAAGCCTTTAGCATTTGGCACTTAGCATTTGGCCGCGAAGATTATAGCTAAAGATCGAGGATGTTCGATGGCTGAGTGGTGAGTGCCAACTGCTGCTTCACTCAGTAGAAGTCAGAACAACTGAGATAAAAGCCGCAGCGTGGACAACTCAGCTTGCAGCAATGCTCTGCAGTTGCGCTGAGCAATTCGGGCAGAAGAGCGACGCGGTCCCCCGATCGAGACCAGTTGTCTCATTTGACGACGGCGGAACTCCGGAAGCGGTCAAGCCAGATACCGGTTCACTCATCGTGTCGAAACCATCAGCAGCAACCGGTGCGGCGCAATTGCAATTCGCGATTCCCTAAGCGACCTTGGCATCTTCGCCAAGTTTGATTGCCTGATCTTTGATTTCGTGATGGGCGGCGGGTAGGTTGCTGCTCCAGGAATCACCTACAATCCGCCACGCCCCGAGGCGGTGCCAGGCGCGCAGAAACTTCCCGGCGTCAGCAACTATTGTGTTTCCTAGTTCAATCGAGACCGTGTAACGCCCCATTTCGATCGCCATGTCGCCCGAGTAGTCTACGCGCGTGGTCTCAAAGCGCAGATTCTGGTATCCCGCGTCACCGTATTGCCGCAACAACCGCTCGATTCCTTTTGGTCCTTGGGATGACTCACGGTGAGAAAGCATCAACACGCCGTCCGAGGCAAATAACGCCCCCGCCTGGTCATAGTTGCCGGTGTTGAATGCCATGCAGAAATCCTGAGTAAGTCCGCGAATCGTTGACTCTACATCGAGGAGCGGGCTGGAACCACTGACGCCGCTACTGGGGGGCCGGTACATCGAACTACCTCCTGGGGGGAACAGGATACAGCGTACTTCGAGACTGCATTGTAACCCAAAATCGGCGCGTGGAAAACTGCCTATTTTTCCTCACAACCGCGCTCTATTTATTTTATTGTTCTCTATCGAACACAGAATCCAAAATGCTTGCGGCATAGGGTTATCATGATCTGGGCTGAGTTCTCTTTGTGATTCTCAGAACTCCCAACTGAGGCGACGATCATGTACTTCGAACAATTTTACCTGGGTTGCCTGGCGCACGCTTCCTACATGTTGGCGTCGCAGGGCGAGGCGGTCGTGGTCGATCCTCAGCGCGATGTCGAAATTTACTTGCAAGCCGCGGAAGAACATGGAGTGAAGATCCGCCATATCTTTGAAACTCATCTGCACGCCGATTTTGTTTCCGGACACAAAGAACTTGCCGAACGTACCGGAGCCAAGATTTACATTGGCGCTCGGGCTGGGGCCAAGTTTAACCACGTCGATTTGAGGGATGGCTTCGAGTTGGCCGTGGGTAAGGCAGTTCTCAAAGTGTTGGAAACGCCGGGACACACACCCGAAAGCATCTGCCTTCTAATAACGGACAACGATAAATCCCCCAAGCCGTGGGCGGTGCTGACCGGCGACACGCTGTTTCTCGGCGATGTCGGCAGGCCAGACCTCTCGAAGGCCCACACACCCACCGAACTGGCGGGCATGCTCTTCGACAGTCTGCATCACAAACTGCTCGCGCTTCTGGACGAGGTTCTCGTCTATCCGGCGCACGGCGCCGGTTCGCTGTGCGGACGTAATATGCGCGCCGAGCGCTCCTCCACGATCGGCACCGAAAGGCTCACAAACTACGCATTGCAGATCAAGAGCAGGGAAGAATTCATACGGCAACTGACTAGCAACTTGCCCACCCGTCCCGAATATTTTCTGCAGGACGCGGAAATAAATCGCGAGGGCGCGTCCGCGCTTTCTGACCTCCACGAACTGCTCTCGATTTCTGCTCCCGAATTAAAGTCGATGCTGGACGAGGGAGTGGTCGCGCTCGACGTTCGACCCGGCGACCAGTTCGCCCGCGGGTACGTTCCCGGCTCGATCAACATTGCTCTGTCAGGCCAGTTTGCGTCCTGGGCAGGAACGGTTCTAGGGTTATCCGCTCGTCCGGTGCTGATCGCGGATTCTGCCGAACAGCTGCCAGAAGCGCGGCTGCGGTTGGCGCGAGTGGGCATTGAAGATGCACGCGGATATTTGAACGGCGGCATCGGAGCGTGGACACGAGCGGGATTCGAGCTTGCCGAGTTGCCCCAGATTGACGCGCAAACTTTGCATGATCGTTTGCAAGCTGACGCGATCCAGGTGCTCGATGTCCGCCGCGAATCCGAGTGGCAAGCCGGACACGTCGAAGGCGCGGCCTGGTGGCCGCTCGACAATTTCAAGGTTTCCCCACCAGAGATCGACCGCGACTGTCCGATCGCCGTCCATTGCAAAGAGCGGATATCGCAGCATGATCGCCTGTAGCCTGCTGCAACGAGCCGGTTTTCGAAACGTTACAAATGTGATCGGTGGCTTTGATGCGTGGCAGCAGGCGAAGCTTCCAGTTGAGACTGAAACCGCAGTCGAGGCGCAGCGCTAAGGTGGTTGCAAAGGGCCAGACGGTCAATTAAGCTAAACGTCTCCACACCAGACATTCCGAACCGGGATGACGGATCTGGCAGACGCGGCCCGATTGGACGGCGCATACCGCGACTCCCGCAAACGAAGTCCGGCCAAGGTTGCGATACGTGATCTACTAGGTGGTCTTCCGGCACAACACCTGGTACTGCGCCCCTAGGGGAACGCCCGCAAGCTGAGGCTCGAGGAAGCGCAAGCCAGCCAGAAATCGCGGGAAGAAGAAGCGGTAGTCGACGGAGATCACCGCGAAGCCACGTTGGCGGGCGCGCTTCATCGATTCCGCCGCGGTGAGCCGGATGGCGTCGCGATCGAATACACACTGCGCCATCACGTAGCGAGTGCCCGGGTTCCACGGGTTGTTCTCCCACAAAGAAAATAGGCCTCCGGGCCGCAGCGACCGGTAGATGTAGTCCACGGCTGCATCCCGTTCCGCCAGCGGGATGTGGTGAAACACGCCGTTGCAATACACCAAGTCAACGGACTCGTCGGGCGTGTACTGGTCGAAGGTCAAAAAACGGCAGTCTTTCCCGCCGTGGTGTGTCCTCGCATTGGCGAGTGAGCGCTCGGAGACGTCCAGTCCCACTACCGACTTGAGCCCCAACTCATCGCGGAGCAGCACCGAGGTGTCGCCGATGCCGCAACCATAATCGAGTGCCGCCGCCGGATGCTCGTTCAGCCGCTTCAGGCAGGAGGCGAGCCATTCGACGCGGCCGCGCGCAAAATAGTCCTTGTCCTCCCCGCTGGCGGCGAGGGCGCGGTTCAGGTCATCGTCGTAGCTATCGGCGTGCAGATCGAAATCGACGGACTTCATCGGCGGCGGAGTCCCAGAACACTCAGGAAGAAGCTGGCGAAGACGGTTTGGACGCCCAAAATCAGCAGGAGGACGGCCGGGATCACGATACGCATGCTATGGGCGTAATCGAGTTCGCCAAAGTTTCGCGCTCCCCAGAAGCGAACGGCGAAAACAGAAGTACCCAACCCGGCGGCCAGCAGCACCGACCCCACTCCGATGCCGACCTCGAGCGTAATGTAGCGGAAGAGTTTGTCGAGGGTAGGATCAGGCGGCAGCAGCCCTTCGGTGATGGCGAACAACTTGGTGAACACCGCGAACGCGATCGCCTGAAATCCGAGCAGGACCATGGCGGCGCAGTAGAGCATGGTGTGCACATCAAATGTAACCGACCCAAACGTCCGGGGCGCGGGAAGCAGCCACAGTCCGAGCAGTGTGCCGACTACCATCAACCCGATGCCGGGATACAAAAACAACCAGCGCGGACTGTAGA
The DNA here is from genome assembly GCA_963838905.1 of uncultured Acidobacteriota bacterium. Lineage (GTDB taxonomy): Bacteria > Acidobacteriota > Terriglobia > Terriglobales > Acidobacteriaceae > JABDBE01. Next base: position 398,701 of record CAWITE010000002.1, on the reverse strand, counting down.
GCAAGAAGAAGCGCAGAGTGCGCCAGCCATCGCGCCAGGTGCGCAGGTGCGGAGGCCGGCTGCGCCCGTCGGGAGAAAGCGTGGTGGGCACCTCGACGATGTTCAGCCGCAGCAGCGTCGCCTTGACTACCATCTCGGTCGCGAACTCCATGCCGGTGGTGCGCAAGCCCAGCGTCTCGTAAGCCTGCTTGCGAAACCCTCTCAGTCCACAGTAGAAATCACCGACGGGGCTCCCGAAGAAGAGGCGGCCGATGCGGGTGAGCGTGGGGTTCCCGAAATATTGGTGGAGAGGGGGCATAGCGTCCTTGAGAATGCCGCCGCGAAATCGATTGCCCATGACGAGATCGGCGCCAGCCCGCATTTTTTCGACAAAGCGCGGGATGTGCCCGAAATCGTAGCTGTCGTCGGCGTCGCCCATCACAATGTACTTACCGGCGGCGGCCGCGATGCCGCCCATGAGCGCGTTGCCATAGCCATTGGCCGTGACTCGCACCACGCGCGCGCCGAGCCGCTCCGCGATCTCAACCGATCCATCGGTGCTGCCGTTGTCGGCGATGATTACTTCTCCGGCGATGTGCGCGTCTTCGAGGGCGCGCTGGGCTTTGCGAATGCAGGTTTCGAGGGTTTCGGCCTCGTTCCGGCACGGCATGACCACCGAGAGTTCAAGAGGGCCCGTCTCGCGTAAGGGGACAGCCTGCGGCTGGTCTTGCGCGTCAGGCCTGAGGGGTAAGGTCACCATTCATACTCCTGGCAGACAGCATAAACGCACAGACTCACGATGGGCTAGTCTTTGGTGAGCGGAGAGGTGCCAGTGATTCCTTAAGGTAGGGTGGGGGTCAGCGCCAGCCCGTTTGTTTGCAGGAATTTCCACTCCGTTTTCAGTTTGACGGCATTCTTGCAAATCTTTTGCGGTACTTGACTTTATGCATATCTGACACTAATGTAAGTGTCATATGAAAACACCCCCAGAACCCGACCTGGAACTGCGTGGCAAACTCATTCGCAGCCTCGGGACTCTCCGCGAAATGCTGCCCGGCTCGTTTGTCGAACGCACCCGCGCCTGTGGCCGGCCCAACTGTCATTGCGCTGACGGCAAACGCCTGCACTCCCAATATCAGATCTCGGTGCTGATTGACGGCAAGCCCAAAGCGCTCAACATTCCGGCGGAACTGGTAGACAAGGTGCGGGAGAAGATCGAGATGCGCCGCCGCTTTGATGCCGCCGCCGCGACCATCTGCAAAGTCAACCTGAAGCGGTTTCTCAAAGAAAAGGAAGATCGCCAAGTTTGACCCGGCACCGGTTCGAGGCTTATCTCGACAAGGTGTTTGGCTTCTCCGATTTGGTGAGCGCTCTGCCCGAGGGACGGCAGTTTCCACAGCACGCCTGGAAAAAGGTGTTTGACGCCGTCTTCTTGGGTGCGGCGATGCAGATTCCCAGCCTGCTTCAGATCGAGGCCGAATGTCACCATGGGGCGCTGGCCAAACGCATCGGACCGATCAGCGACGACACCCTCGGCTATTCGCTCGAAAGACAATCTCCCGAACCCGTGTTTGCGCTCAGTTGTGAAATTGCTCGCCGCCTGAAACGCAACGGAGTACTACGCTCCGATTGGTCCCGAGGATTGGTGGTGGGGGCCGTCGATGGCATTGAAATCTGCAGTTCGTTTGCCCGCTGTTGCGCTGCCTGTATGGAGCGGGAGGTTCAGCACAAGGTGAACGGCGAGATGCAAACCGATATTCAGTATTATCACCGTATCGTCGTCGTGGTCTTGGTCAGCACAGATTTCCCCATTCCCTTAGGGGTCCGCTTTCAGAAGAACGGCGAAGCCGAAGTGTCCTGCGCCCTAGCTCTGCTCCAAGATCTGGTCCGGCAGTTGGGCCGCCGCTTCCTTGATGTGTTGGTGGGGGACGCTTTGTATCTGCAAGCGCCCTTCGTTAAGGAAGTGGAACGTCTGGGTCTGGTTTGGGCCTTCACCTTGAAAGAGAACCAGCCCGAGTTATTGCGCGAGGCGGAGCGTCTCACCCAGGAATCTCCCACCGGCATTTACGAGGAGCCGGGCCGGGAGATTCGATACTGGCACTTGCCGGAGCTCGATTGGCCGGTCGCCGATCGTCTGGTGCGTGTCGTCAAAACGGTTCGCATCGAACACCAGCGCTGCGTCACCGTCAGCGAAAAAGACGCTCATCGAACTAAGGGCAAGACGGAAATGTCGCAACCGAGCACCAACTTCTACGCCACCAATTTCGAACTCGGCTTGATCTCGCCGCTGTTTATTCATCAGTTCAGTCGCAGCCGCTGGCGAATCGATACTGAAGTCTTTCAGACCATCACCACCGACTGTCACCTCAAACACCCCGCTGTTCACCAAACCACGGCCCTGGTGGTGCTGACCATGATCCGGTTTCTGGCCTATACCCTGTCCTTGGTCTTCTACCACCGCCAAGTCCGCAGCCATGCCCGCCGAAAATGCGACACCTTTCATGAGCTGGCCAAGCGTTTAGCCTACTGGTTCCTCGCTGTTTCCCCCAATACCAGTTGATCCCGTTGCCGCGCGTGGCCTTCGACGTGTCCGGCAATCTTTCCGGGTGTCCCTCCTGACGCTATGCCGCCGTATTCCTTCCGCCTCGAAAAATCAAGCGGTTTCGCCATCCCGCGAGCATTCCAACACGCCCCAGCTTCCTTGCTTGCCACAACCAGAGTCAAATCAGCGGCGTGCTCGATGGCCAGATGGCGCTTTACGGAATCGCTGGGAGAGGTGCCGGGATGGTTGCAAAGGCTTGGCGCCTCCACTAAGCTGAAATTCCTACCGCTCAGGCACTAGGCCGGGATGGCGGAACTGGCAGACGCAGCGGACTAAAAATCCTACGTACAACCACGATTATAAGTCTATCTGGCTGAAATAAATAAGCTTATTGACAAAATGCCAGAGTGGACATAACTCACACATCTGTTACACATTTTAGCGTTTCTCGCACCGCTTCAAACGAGGAACGAAGATGCGGGAACAACACACCATCCTTGGCGGCAAGGTTCACGGGAAACGGAACAACTTCACGACTATATGCTCTTTGCAGTCAATACCGGACTGCGGCCCGACGAGGCCTGGCGACTTGAGTTTCGGGATGTCACGATCGTTGACGACGAGGATTTGGGCAAGACGATCCTAGAGATTGAAGTGCGTGGAAAGCGCGGCGTCGGATATTGCAAAAGTATGCCCGGTGCAGTGAGGCCCTTTGAGCGACTTCGAAGCCGGCTCCGCCCGGCGCGCGTTTATGGCGTGAACACGCCCACAAAAACGTCCGTGACCTCTGCTGTCCTTAGCGAACAATGGCGCACCCCCGGACCGACGGACCTTATTTTTCCGAAATGGCAGCGCGAGCTTTTCAAAACCATCCTCGACCAACAAAATCTTCGCTTTGACCGCGAAGGACGACCCCGTACGGCCTACAGTCTGCGACTGACCCCGAAGGCAATCAGGTAGAGCTAGTCTGTTACGACGAGCGTGTGTGAGCAACGTGAGGGGGCTTCATTAACATTGGCTAGTCGCGGACGCGGAGCAGCAGCAAACTCTGGTCATCCTGTTGCGCCCCGTGCTGCCTTACTTCTCCCATGACTAACTCCCAAATTTGCAATAGCGGTTGTCCTGCAATTTTGCTCAACAGTTGCTCCAGTCGTGCCAGACCAAACTCCTCGTCTCGCTCGTTGACCACTTCCGTGATGCCATCCGTGAGCAGCAGGAACATGTCACCCGGCGAGTAGCTGACGCGCTGGCTCCCATAATGTCCACCCGGAATCAGACCCAACGGGAACTGTTCCATGGAGAGCCGAGCCGTATCACCGCTGCGATAGCGATAGTGCAGGATAGGCAAATGCCCTGCCACTGCGTACTCGGCTTGGGTCGAGGCGTCGAAGTAGAGCATTGCGAGGGTGGCGTACATATCCGCCTCCTTCACACTAGGCAGGACACGGTCTGCACTTTCGAGCAAAGCCACAGGTTGTTGATGGAACTGGAGGGATGTGCGCAGCGCGGTCTTCAACATCCCCATTAGCTGACCAGCAGGCAGGCCATGTCCAGAAATATCGGCGACATAGGCAAACAGACCTCCGTCATCGTTCTCGATGATGTCGATCAAATCGCCTCCCATCTCCGTACTGGAAATTGATTTGCCGTAGACCTCGAACCTCGGCATCTGGAGCGAAACGTCTGGCACCAGTCGGGCTTGGATGCCATGGGCTAGAGCAAGTTCGGTCTGCATCCGAACGTTGATCAATCCTTCGTGAGTCACGAAGGACAAGAGCAATCGAAAACCGAGACCTCCACTAATCGTGATGCCGATGGCATCAAACAGAATTCGTGCTTTCATTGCTTGCGGCATCGGCCATGGCGTGACGAGGAGCGAGATCGTGTAGGTGAACCAGCCCAGCCCCAGCCAGCCAAGACCCGCAAGCCCGCCTCCAATCCAGCAGACCGCGATAAAAATCAAAACGGGGGAGCGAACCCTTTTGATTGTGGCAACGAGCCCGACCACTGCCCCTGCGCCGAAGAAAGCAGGCCAGAAAAAACCTCGACCCAAGGGCTGAACATTGAGTTGCACAAGATCGCCAGCAAAACCGACCACGGCGGTGCTGAAGAACACCCCTGCGAGGAGGCTTTTCATGCGTCGTAACGGCAACGCCCGCCAATAAGGGCTGGCCGCACTTGGGAATGCGGAGCTTAGAATTACGCGCAACTTTTGAAGCCACTTTTTCATAAACCCGCTCATGGGCTGTCCGCCTTTTCGGGACGCAGCTTCTCGGTATTCGAATTGAACTGGACTGTCGACCCTCAAGCTTCGCGGTTGCAGTGATTTGTTATGCAGCCTTTTCCACCGGAAGACCTGCTTCCATCCATCCCTGTTTGCCGTCAGGATAATGCGCAACGTTTGTGTAACCCATCGCCGCCAGTTCACGGGCAGCGTATTCGCTGGCGTGTCAATGTGTATGAGCGCAGTAGGTCACGATCTCCGCGTCCTTGTTGGGTAACAACTGCGGTGCCAGTTCTTTGATCTTGTCAGGTGGGATATTCAAAGCACCGGGGATATGGGCCTCGCGATACCGTTCAGGTGCAAGTGTCTCGACTACCGTGATTCCTTGCTTCTTCTTGTCGAGTTTCGACTTCAGGTCTTTGGTCGAAATGGTGCTGTCCATTTTGATCTCCTCAATGCTCAATCTTAATCGTGCAGGTCGCGAAAGCGTGGCTCGATAGTCAGCAGCGAATTTCTCGATGCCTTTGCGCGTAAGCTCGTGTCGAATATCAAACGTTTCCCACCCTTGCTCCAAGTCAAGCTTCTCGTAAGGAATCGGTTCACCGGGAGCCTTGTATTGGAACTGGTTGTCGGGCGTTGGGAAATTCTTGCTCGCCCACTGTTCCAAGATTTTCGCGGGCACCGTGGCGAGCTCCGTTTCGAGCGCAAAGCAGTACAGCAAGTGCTCTAAGCTGCGGATGCTCGCCGCTAAAACAAGAACGTGACCGTCGCCCTCCGAGAACGTTCGTTTTATGTTCCTCACAACATCCATTCCGTTCTGACCGATGTCGTCCAAACGCCCGACGAAAGGCGAGACGTATGCAGGCTCCTTCGTGCCTTTCGTTGCCGCATACACTGCGGCTGCTTGTTGCTGTGAGAAGCAGAGGGTAATGTTGACCCTCACGCCCTGCTTCACCGACATCTCTGCCGCTCGCAGCCCTTCTGCCGTGCAGGGATACTTGATATACGCATTGGGAATCCACGAAAACATTTCCTGCCCTTGGCTGAACATCTCCTGTGCCTTCGTCTTCTCGTCCGAGAAAACCTCGATAGACACCCCCGAATCTTCGACCAAAGGGGAGATTGTTTGAACGATTTTCTTGTATTCATCCATTTCCTCCCGGTTGGAGAGTTTGTGACCTGACGCGATTAGCTCTTTGATGTGAGGGTTCTTGGCAATCAACGAAGGGTTGGTGGTCTGTCTAATCGACAAATCCCAGCAGTTCCTTAACCTGTCGGGTCTCCTGCGGGTCGCCGCCATCCACAAGTATTTTTGTCTTGGGTCGAGTCATTGAAATCCTCCTTCTGTTCGCCGGGAAGACACAGGTGTATGTTCGATGCGAAGCCGAGTCAGCCGGATGACGAGATCGACTTAATCATTTGTCTGAACCTATGGGATTAGGATGATCACAATGCCGAAAACATTCAAGATCGGTGATCACGTGCGATGGAATTCGGAAGCTGGTAGGGTTAGTGGACTCATCATCAAGAAGATCACTTCCGATACGAAATTCAAAGGATATGTGCATCACGCCTCACGGGAAGCGCCACAATATCTCATCAAGAGTGACAAAACCGAACACGTAGCAATTCACAAAGGCACTGCTCTCCGGATGCCAACACGAGCACGGAAATCCGGTAGAACCAAGAAGGCGAAAAAGGGATAGCAAGCAAATCGCTATTCCGGGCATTCTTATGGTCGTTCTGATCTTATTGCTCGTTTCGTTGGTAGCCCTCCGGGGCATTGGAGCCGCTGGTGTGCATGCTCTCGCCTCGTGGCAGGATTCCGCACGTTATGCCTTGGCCGTGATGTTCGTCTTCACCGCGACGGCTCATTTCAACAAGATGAAACATGATCTAGCACAGATGATCCCGTCATCTTTTCCGCGCCCCCTGCTGATCGTGTACATTACAGGTGTTTTGGAACTTCTCGGAGCGGCGGGATTGGTGCTCCCGCAATTTCGCAGGCTTGCGGGCATTTGTCTCATTGCGCTCCTCGTCGGGATGTTCATCGCCAATGTAAGTGCGGCACAGCGCGGCGTCACACTGCGAGGCAAACCGCCAACCCCACTTTGGTTGCGGGCTCCGATGCAGATTTTGTTTATTGCGCTACTCTGGTGGTCAACTCGCGTCTAAACGGCATTACGCATCGTCAGGCCGACTCGAAGAACTTCTTGATCTGCACCCAATATTTTCTGACCACGTAGTCTGTGCTGATGTGCCCACCACGTTTAATGGATTTCCCTCCCGCTCCTGTGAGCTTCGCGAATTCTCTGGTGCGTTGATACGGCACATTCGGATCATCCTTGACATGGAACATCAACACCTTGGAGCCGTCAATCTCGTTTCTGTGGTGCCACGGATTGTAGAACGTACCGCCTCGAAGCTTGCCCCAGTTCGCGTCCGAGAGCCGATACCCATTCCCGAACGCGTGGCGGATGTAGTCGGCGTAGTTCTCTTTGGAAGTTTCCGCCTTCTCAGCCTCGTCCAGAATGCTCCAGTCCACGACCGGGCAATTCGCGACTACCCGCGTGACTCGTCGATCTAGCGACGACAAGATCGCCGCCGCACCGCCGAAGCTGCCGCCAATCACGAAGACCTGATCCGGAGCGAGTCGGAATCGTTGACCGAACGCAATTTCTTTCAGTTCCTTTGGCAATTCATCGAGCACATCGAGGATGTCTTCATGGGGTGACTTCGCCAGAAACTCACCACCGCTTTCCCAGGCTCCGCGATAGCGAGGGTAGATGACCCAAGAGGCCTTTGCAGCTAGAAATTCAGACAATGGCTGTTTGCGAGGAATCGATGGCATGCCGTCGCACAAGATGATTAGCCTTTGCTTCCTTTGCGTTCGAGACGGAGGTAGGAATTCCGCAACGATTTCGTTCTTGAATCGGGCTCGGAACATATCTAGGCATTATCGCTTAGGCAGACGAGCCACCCAAACGCGCTTGGGAATTTGAGGTCGCTAGAAGGACGTTCCAATGCTCAGTGCAGCGACGGCGTGTGAAAAGGGAGAAGCCATTGTGATTTTTCTTTAGCGACTTTGGCGTTGGGGTTGAGCAATCCGCACCGACGTAACTGCAACCCGCAAAACTCCACCCCAGCGTCGTTCAGACTATGCAAGGATTTCCAAGGAGACTATTATGCGCTGCCGCCTGTTGGTCACTGCCCTTACAATTTTCGCTGTCTGGGGCATCAACGCAAGCGTTATCGCGTCCGAGCCCCCTTTTTCCTACGGACTGGTTCAAAACTCGTGTGCACCATGGGATGGACCTGCCATTGACATCAGGCTAACAACGGAACCAGTGCAGTGCCAACGAGTGAACGGCTCCTACCTCAACATTGGGGTTTGGCGAGGGCTACCCATCCGTTCAGGCCAAATTGTGAAGTTCGGCGCGACCTCGGATGCTGGCTTTGCATCGCTCTGCCGAAAAGTCGGCGACTGCGAACGTGCTGAATCGGGCACCATTGTGTTCGAGAGATTTCAGGATGGTTCCGGCGCTTCTGGCCGCTACGGATTGCACTTCAAGGGCGGCAAAGACATGAGCGCAGTTTTCGATGCAAAGTGGTGTGAGAGCCATTCAATCTGTCGATAAGCAACGGCAATTACCAGTCGAAATTAATCGTTTACGCCGCTGGTTTGCAAGGGGTTCGCCGAAATGTTGAGATCCTTGAGGGCCGTCTTGGCTGCATGAAATCCACACATTCCATGAACGCCGCCACCTGGGGGCGTTGATGCTCCGCAAAGATAGAGTCCCGAACGCGAGGTGCGATACAACGACCGTGTAGGACGAAACAGTAGTTGGCGGACATTCATTGCTCCCCCCAAGATATCGCCGCCGACTAGATTGGAATTCCAACGCTCCAGATCTTTGGGTGTAGAGACGGAACGGGACAGAATGCAATCGCGGAATTCGGGAGCGAAGCGTACGATTTGGCGCTCAATGGATTCGGTGTAGTCTTCGGTGCTGCCGTTAGGAACATGACAGTAGGCCCAAGCGGTATGTCGACCAGAGGAAGCTCGACTGGAGTCGAAGAGCGATGGCTGGCCGAGCAGAACGAATGGTTTGTTGGGTGAAAGGGTCCTTTCAGCCTGAGCAATCTCTTCGAGAGAGCCTCCGATGTGTACGGTGGCGGCCCGCAGACATTCGCGAGCGGTCCACGGAATCGCTGCATTCAGTGCGTAGTCAATCTTGAAAGCACCGGGTCCATACCGAAATCGCTCCAGTTGCTTTCGATAGTCAGTGGATAGATGGGAACCGGCGATGCGAAGGAGTTGGCGCGGGGTGATGTCTGCGAGGACGAGGTCGGACAAAGGTAGCTCGGTTACTTCACGACCGGTTTCAACTCGGCCTCCGAGATCCTCTAAATGTCGGACCAGGGCATCCGTGAGAGACTGCGCACCGCCACGCAGGATCGGCCAACCTCTCGTGTGTCCAGCGGCTATCATCGTCAAGCCAACAGCAGCTGAAGCGGTAGTTTCTAACGGGAGGATGGAATGGGTTGAGACGCCAGCAAAGAGGGATCGAGCCCGTTCTCCTGCAAAGTGGGAACGAGCCAACGACAGCGCCGGCAACAGAGCGGATAGGCCAAAACGCGCCAGCACGAACGGACTTCCGGGGATATGTAGGATGGGGCCGAGAATTTCTTCGACCAAAGCAGCGAAGTTAGAAACTACGGGTTCTATCAGTGATCGGTATGCTTTGCGGTCACATGCATCCAGTTGGTCGATTGTTTCTTCAATCGAGTGTTCAAGCACGACCGCGGTCCCGTCATCCAACGGGTGAGCGAATGCCGCGTGCGGTTGAATCCAAGGAATGGTGAAGGGAAGAGAACCATAGAAAGGGCTTGCAGCGCCCAGGGGGTATGTCGAAGAGCCCAGGTCGTGAAGAAAACCAGGCTGTGTGACCTCGGCGGTTGAACAGCCACCACCAATCTGCCCATTTCGTTCTAGTACGGTCGTCCTTACGCCCGATGCTGCAAGGACAATTGCGGCTGAGAGTCCGTTCGGTCCTGAGCCGATTATTGTTGCCGTAGACATACCCCCCGCTTTCTATAATCCAACCGAAAACCGAGTGTAGATTGGAGGTGCGGCTGATCCATAATACGTCTCGAGCCTACAGGCTATTTCGCGGCGGGCTTCTCGATGTGACCGCCGAACTCATATCGCATGGCGGAGAGCAATTTATCCGCGAAGTCTGCTTGTCCACGGAAGGGAATCCTCATGCGAGACTAGTCGAGGAAGCTTCCGACCCATCCGAATACCCAGAAACAGCTTCGGCGCGCCTTAACGTACATAACTTTCCGTTTCGTGAGGTGTCCCCAATCACGAGACCCTTGTAGCTTTTAGCTTGGCTGCGTTCTCCCGTGCTTCGGCCAGGCGTTTTGGCCCTGGGTGGTGCCGATGAGTTTACTGATCTTCTCGGTATCTATAGTTTGACCCCCAGCCCCCCAGCTACCTTCCGGAATCTCAATGACTACGACGTGCGTGCCATGGTACGACATCCTTCTGTTCTTCCTTCGAGTAGGGCTCACCAAAATATGGGAACTCGGTACGGATCCGATTGCGATCAGGAGCAGCGCCGTCCTGGATGGGCCTGTTTGACAGCAATGTAAGCATCACATCCATAGCATCATCACCCAGTGGCCTCCCATTGAATCTCGCGAGATCAAATGCAGCTGCCGTTCCTAATTCATAGGGCAAGGTGTTCGGGCACAGTCGAGAGACCATTTGCTTTCCGTATTCTTCCGGGTTGACGGCAGATCCTGCATAGGTAGTCATCTTCTGGATATAGTCCGTGATGTATTCCGAGAATAAAGCGATGTCATCTGATGGCACCGATTTGTTGTAGGTCTCTTTCACCTCTTGATTGCCGGGATCGTTGAGAAAGAGGTGCGTGATCATCGGAAGGCCCCAACGTGACACCTGCATCTCGGGAGCATGGCCGTAAAGTGACACCGTGGCCCAGGCATGAACCGTTCCCTTGCCGATCAGATGGTTTGGGACTTCGAGGACAATCGCGGTGATATTTCGATTGTTGAAGAAGTTCAGGCGTTGGCGCAGGAACGCATCGCCGTCATATCTGTGTTCGTTGTAGAAGGCCTTTTGAAGACTTTGCGTTCCGACAGCGTCGGCGGCGAACAGATCGGGAGCGATTCCGACGAACGCGCGAATACCAGACTCGCTATGGACTTTGCCCGTATCGCCTTCTATCAGAAGCTCGCCCTTGTCCCCGCCGATAGCCTTGCCAGTGGCTCTATGGACCTGAAACTTCTGAACATGGACATGCTCGTCCCCGTTCACATGTCTCGGTTCGTTGAACCTGAACTTGAAGACAACGTCTTCGCGAGCGTCACCAGTCAGGTCCAGGCGGAAGGCATACAAACCCTCAATGTGAAGGGTATCCGGTGCAGAGAGGACAACATCAGGATTGACGGTCATCGCCATCACCGTTGTGTCGGGAGCGCCCTGAAACAGATAGAGATCACACACGTTCAGGCTTGGATCCTCTTTCGCAAGTTTGGTATCGAAATGATGGGACATAGGTTTCCTCTCTGCCAATGCGTTATTGATTATTCGCGCTGATACAGACGTTGCGCAATATTTGAAGTAAGGAAATGTCTTAATGGGGCTGCCCATACACTAATAACCGAAGCAAGCTTCCGCACAGCCTTAGTCGTGACAATTCCCATGGGTGGTAGAATCTCGTACGGGTGCTCTCTTACGGCTTGGCCGGGGGCATCGTAGCACTTCCACGAATCGCCGGGATGGCGGAACTGGCAGACGCAGCGGACTCAAAAGGCGAAGGGCGATCTATCATAAGTTGCAGTAACTAAAGAGGATGTGGGTGTGCTGGCAGACGCAGCGGATTCAGAAAGCTTAAGTGGTGCTTGAGTGCTCGGGGGAAACCGCGATGCACAACTCCCAAGTTCGCGGAAACCTCCTTCATGTGGTAGTACCGAGCTAAGCCCGGCAGGAATTCAACCGGAAAGGATAGAGCCTGGATGGCGAGGACCCTCGTGGGTGAAGGTACAGTCCGACTCTGATCGAAAGGTGAGTCAGATCGCATAATCCAAAGGTCGGCGGTTCAAACCCGCCCCCCGCAACCATGAACGCCACTGCAGAAATGCAGTGGCGTTCGCCTTTCCAGAATTGTCAGTTCGAGGGCCGGACTCGTTCAGGGGTCTTCGGTGGAGTTGAGGCTTTCATCTTCTAACGGCTGGTCAGACCTTCAAGTTCAGAGGCCGAGAGAAGCATCAGTTCTCGCCGCAGCGCGTCCGACATTCCTTCGAGACCACATTTGGACGAGCCATAAGCAGCGATAAGCGGGACAGCAATTTTGCGCCGCTGGAGCTGATATTCACGATTGTGGTTGGACTTCCTACTCACCCTTCTGCGACTTTTACCTGTCGCGGCAGACCCATCATCCGGAAGGTGATCGCATCCATCCAACGGTCGGGAAGGTTGCGCTTCATGAACGCCGCGACGTTCGCGGCCGCCCCGATCAGGTAGTGGGCTCGGGGACGGGGTGCCGTCACCGCCCGGAGGATCGTCAGAGATGCCTTCTCCGGGGAGATTGAAAATCTGTCGGCCGTGACAGTCGTCTTCGCAAACGCCCGGAGGGCATCCGCATAGAAGGGCTGAAGGCCTTTCGGCAAGGCATCCGCGATCCTGTTGAGCTGCTCGGAGGACCGCTTGAGCATCGGCGTGGAAATCGAGGCTGGAGCTATGGCGGAGACGTGAACGCCGAATGGGGAGAACTCAATCCGCATGGAGTCGCTCACCGCCTCCAACGCGGCCTTCGCCGCCTGGTAGGCGGCAATCATGGGACCCGGCATTATCCCGCCGATTGAGGTCACGTTGATCACTCTTCCGCGCGAGGCGCGAAGTTGCGGGATGAGCTGCTGGGTAAGAGCAATCGGGCCGAAAAAAAGCACGTCGAACTGGAGCCGCCAGTCAGTCAGCGGCAGTGTCTCGATCGGCCCGGCCCATTGTGCACCCGCATTGTTAACGATTGCGTGGAGTCTGCCTCCGGCCGCGATTTTGGTCCTGACAATTTCCACTGCCGCCGCGATCTGACCGGCATCCGTCACATCCAGAATGATCGGCTCGACGGCTCCCATAACTCGGCGCGTACCTGCCTCGGCCAGGAGCGATTCGACATCTTCTTGCTTTCGCACGGCGGCCAGGACGTGGTAACCGTTTTCCGCCAGGGTAAAGGTTGCCGCGCGGCCGATTCCACTCGAAGTGCCGGTGACCAGGATCCAGTTGGCGGAGTTTGTTGACTTCACGATGGGAGACCTCCTTTGGATGCCTTTGTGAGTCCGAGCAACTTTGCGAGTTGGGTGTCGACCATCCTCGCAGGAAGAAGTCTCGGCAAAGTCCAGTTCTTGAAACGTTGCGGAATGACCGCGTAGCGTGCCTTCGGTTTCGCCGTGCTGAGTGCTACGTGGACGGCTTCGCCCAGACGCTCAGGGGATAAGCCATTAGTACGTGCTTCGGTGACGATGAACTTCTGGAAGTTCTGCACCGCCTCCCAATACTCGGTCTGCTTGAACTCACTCAGATCTTCTTTTTCGCCCTTGTCGTACATCGCCGTGTTCACGGTGCCGGGTTCAATGATCACGACATCGATGCCAAATAACATCAGTTCTCGCCGCAGCACGTCCGACATGCCTTCAAGACCAAATTTGGAAGCGCTATAGGCACCGAGAAGCGGGATAGCAACTTTTGCACCGCTAGAGGTGATGTTAACGATGCGCCCGGTGGGTCCCTGCCTCTTCTTATCCGTTCCTAAAAGAGGCGCGAAGGCTTGGATTACGACAAGCGGGGAGACCATGTTGACCTCCAACTGCCGCCTGTACTCGCTGGGCCTCAGATAAAGCAGCGGCCCACTCACTACAATTCCTGCATTGTTCACCAGGCCAACCAAATTCCTATCGCCTATCATGGAGCCGACCTTCTGGGCAGCTTGATGAACAGCGTCGGCGTCCGTAATGTCCATAATGAGAGGCACGAAGCCGTTACCGAACTCGCTTTGCAAACGATCGGCGTCAGCCTGCTTGCGTACAGAACCGAACACACGAAATCCCTTTGAAACAAGCACTTTTGTGGTTCCCCAACCAATTCCGGTGGAGACCCCGGTGACCACGACATCTTTGCTGTTCGCCATCGCATTTCTCCTAAGGTCGATCACTGTTCATCTTCAATAATCTTCAGTGGCTCCCAAAGACTCGCCTGAAGCGCGGGTCCCGTGAGCTCGTCTTAGGTCCGAGTGTATGCACTGGTGAGCCTCCTGAACTGTGCCAAATGGCACACACTCGGCGAACGCCGCGGCGGGTGAGAATGTAGATGCTCACCCGCTTCGCTTGGGGATGCGGTTAGGAGGGCTCGGCAATGTTCATCGTGCTGACTTCCACCGTTACACCACCCGGGGCGTCATAGTAGAAGCCATAGGTCGGCGGTCCGCCGCGCTGCAGCTTCGCCGGTTTCGGCGCCACATAGTTTCGAGTGCTCAAGTCATCGTGCATGAGATCCACAGCGTGCTGCGTGGGCTGAAGAAAGCCGACGTGAAACATTCCCGGATACCCCCGGTCTGGAGTCATGCGCTTGTCGTACATCAGTGTCAGCAGAAAGCCCTCAGCATTCTGCAGCACGGATAGTTTATCGGCGCGTTTCTCTATTAGCTGAAAACCAAACACTGAGCAGAAAAGCTCCGTCAGTGCCGGAACGTTGTAGGTGGTGAGGTTGGTGTGATTCATTGTTGCCATCGCGATCTCCGTTTATCGAAAGTTCTATCGCGTGGCGTGTCAGGGGTTCAGACCGGAACACACCATGCGACAGGCAGCAGTGCCGTGGCACTACCGCTATCGCCGTGGGTCCCTCCTCCGCGCTGACGCTGGAGTTGACTATGACTGCAGATTGGCATCCGCAGCGAGCCGTGCTTACCAATACGGCTCTGCGTTTTTCGGCAGTTATTGGATGTTGCCCATCAGGAATCGATTCCGCTATTTGCTGTATACAATCGGCTGTCGAAGCGCCCATCTTCAAATACCGTTGAAACGGTGAGATCTCGCCATTTCGCGGCCTCGGTCTCACGCGCGACCTCTGCCTGTTGCACTCGCTTTTCCGCATCGACGCCGAGGATCAGCCGCGCCGGCACCTCGTCGCTATTTGCCAGTTGCACAATTACATCCGCAATCTTCCGCGGGTCGCCTTCCGCACGTCCTTCGAGGCTTCGTAACATCTTGAGTATCGAACCGACCGATGCCTCGTAGTCCGGCAGCAGTTCAGGAGCATTCTGACCGGCGCGCCGGGCCCAGTTGGTCCGAATACCTCCCGGCTCTAGCGTGCAGACCTTGACCCCAAAAAGCGCGACTTCCATCGCTAGTGCGTCGCTGAAACCGCCTACGGCCCACTTGGCCGCGTGATACGGCGTATTGCCAGCAACCGCGAGGCGCCCGCCGACCGAAGACACCTGAAAGATGTGGCCGTTCTTCTGCTTCCGCATCACAGGCAACGCGGCCCGTGTCGTGTATACGACGCCGTAGAAACACGTATCCACGACAGCCCGGAAATCTTCCGCGCTCATCTGCTCGAACGGCGCAAACTGCCCATAACCGGCGTTGTTGACCGGAACGTCCAGCCGCCCGAAGCTGTCCACAGCTAACTGCACTGCCGCCTTTGCAGCAGACTCATCACGTACTTCCAGCATTACGGGTTTCACCCGCCCTCCGTACTGTGCCACCAGGGGCGCCAGTTCCTCCGTGCGACGCGCTCCGGCTACTACGCTGTCGCCCGTGGCCAGCGCCGCCTCGGCGATGTCCCGTCCCAATCCGTTTCCGCTTCCAGTAATCAACCAAACCTTGGCCATTGTAATATCCTCCATTGCATAGGATAACAACGTTAACTGACTGGATGCTCATTTATTTAATAGCTTCGGGAGCCGCCCAGATATATAGTATTGAGGACGCATTCTCCTAAAGAGGAGCTCAGTGGCACGCCCGAAGAGCGAAGACAAGCGCAGATCCTCGACGCCGCGACTCGCGTATTTGCGGAGCGTGGTCTTACTGCTGCCCCAACGTCAGAGATATCAAGACGAGCCGGCGTCGCAGACGGAACTCTGTTTACCTACTTCAAGACCAAAGATGATTTGATCAACGCCCTTTATCGCGAGATCAAGTTAGAACTGGCAGACGTGATGATGTCAGAGTTTCCGCGCAAGAAGAGCGTTCACACCAGGTTGCGGCATGTATGGGACGGCTATGTAAATTGGGGTGTGAACAATCCTGAGCAGCGCCGAGTCCTGGCCCAATTGCAGGTGTCCGGGATGCTTTCGAAAGAGTCGATCGAAACCGGAAGCGCGCCCTTTATCGAAATGCAGAATATGATTCGCGACGCCGTTGACCGGCATATTTTCCGAGTTGACGTTCCGATTGAGTTGATTTCTAAGATCCTGGGATCTTGGGCGGAAGCCACCATGGATCGCACGGAAGTAAGTTGATGCCCCCAGTAGATGAGTGAGTAGTCAGAATAGTGTATGAACACGACTGTGAGATTGGTTAACACTGGGGTGAACTCTTGTTGGACGGAGAATGAGGCACTTCGTATTTTGGCTTCTGGCCCGCCAGCCACTTGCGAAAGCATCAGTCCACATTGGACGTGAGGCCCACAACTGACGACAAGCGCGTTTGAACTAAGCCGCTGGCGCGGCGGACGCTGCTGCATGGGCGCGTCCCCCAGCCTTAGCAGCGGTGTAAGGTATGAGTCACAAGGAGGTTACTGTGACCCATCTTCGGCAGATGATGCTGGATGAACTCCAGCGTCGCAACTACTCCCCGAACACCGTACGTTCCTACATCCATGCGGTTGAGGATTTTTCGAAGTATTTCCGCCGCTCGCCGGACCTTCTGGGGCCGGACGATATCCGGAAGTATCAGGTTCATCTGTTTCGCGATCGCAAGCTCTCGCCGGGGACCATCGAAGGTCATACTGCGGCTCTGCGTTTTCTCTTCGTCAGGACGCTGAGGCGGCCGTATGTTCCCGATCAGATTCCCTTTCCCCAGCGTCCAAGGAAACTACCCACAGTACGGAGCCAGGAAGAGGTAGCTCGGCTCATCGACTCCGCCCCGAACCTAATGCATCACACTATGCTGATGACGCGGTACGCAACCGGCCTGCGTCGGGCTGAACTGTGCCATCTCAAGGTCTCGGATATCGACCGCGAACGCATGGTCATTCATGTGCGCCAAGGCAAGGGGAGCCGCGACCGCGATGTCCCGTTGACCCCGAAGCTGATCGAGACCCTACGTGAGTATTGGCGCTGGATGAAGCCCAGAACCTATCTGTTTCCGGGAACCGTGAAGGGCTGGCGGGCAGACGTGCCCATCACAGAGAAGATCGTCTGGCAGGCCGTGAACCAGGCCGCCAAGGGTGCCGGCATTACCAAGCGCGTTTCGCCGCATTCGCTTAGACACAGCTTTGCCACTCACATGCTGGAGGCCGGCGCCGACCTGCGCACCATCCAAGTTCTTCTCGCACATGCCAAGCTCGCCCACACCACCGTCTACCTGCACCTGTCCCGTCGCCATCTGCAGGCGATTCCCAGCCCGCTGGAAGCTATTGAGGTATCCAGCCCCAACGAGGTGAAGCGCTCCAGGAGGCTGATGAAGCCATGAGCCGGCCCACCCTCGAGGTGGCCGACATCGTCCGCGCAGCGGGCAACAGATTCTGGGAGAAGCACAAGTCGCATCTTACGTGGTTGCATCGCAAGGTGCTCGATGCCATCGTCCGGTGCCGCACCGCGGCACTGGGCGGTCATCGCGATCCGTGCGTCAGCTGCGGCCATCAGGCCATCTCGTACAACTCATGCCGTAGCCGAAACTGCCCCAAGTGCCAGGGCAACGCGCGCGCCAAGTGGCTGGCCGCGCGTTCGGCTGAGCGGTTGCCCGTACCTTACTTCCACATCGTCTTCACCCTGCCGCACGAGCTCTCCGCCCTCATCCTCCAGAACAAGCGGTTGCTCTATGATCTGCTCTTCCGCAGCAGCGCCGCTTCGCTGCTCGAACTTGCTCGCGATCCCAAGCACCTGGGAGCGGACATTGGGTTTCTCGGCGTGCTCCATACCTGGGGGCAGAACCTCCAACATCATCCCCATGTTCACTACATCGTTCCCGCTGGGGGCCTCGCTCCCGATGGTTCCAGATGGATAGAGTCGTCGCACCGCTTCTTCTTGCCCGTCAAAGCACTCAGCCAGGTCTTCTGCGGCAAGTTCTGTGAGCAACTCCGTGAACGGTTCCAACCGAACAGACTCCAGTTCCACAACTCACTGCAACCACTTGCCTCCCCTGACGCCTTCCGCCACTTCCTCTGGCAACTCGGCCAAAAGGACTGGGTCGTTTACGCCAAGCCACCCTTCGGCGGTGCCGAACATGTTCGCAACTACCTGGCGCGCTACACCCATCGCGTAGCCATCTCCAACCATCGTCTCGTGGCCTTTGAGAACGATCGCGTCTCCTTCCGCTGGAGAGACTATGCCCATGGCGGCAAGAAGAAGGTCATGCCAGTTTCAGCAGATGAGTTCCTGCGCCGATTTCTTCTTCACGTTCTTCCCAAAGGGCGGGTCCGCATCCGTCACTTTGGTCTCTTCGCCAACCGAAGACGCCAAACCGCCCTCGCACGTTGCCGCGAGTTGCTCGGCACAGTGGTATGCGCAGATCGCCCCGAAGCAACGAACCTGCTGCGTTGTCCCGCCTGCTCCGGTACCATGCTGATTATCGAACGGATCACGAGTGCTCAACTTTACTTCCAGCCAGACCTGAATCTTCCTACCCCACAGAGGTGCAGCCTTGACAGCTCCTGAGACATCCATGGCCCACAACGTCTCTATCCCTCTCCCACAATGGCATGCGCACGCATGCAAGGCCGCCGTGTGCCCACAAGCTCTCCAAGCCCCCTCTATACAGCACTTGCTCACACACGGCAGGACTCGATTATGCTCATATACGGCGCTCTCACTGCTGCACCGGTCCAGTTTCCCGCCTGCAATGCTCCCAGTCAGCACCGAACACCGATTGAAAATGCATAGGTAGATCACCGCGTCCGCCGCGCCAGCGGCTCACTTCAAACGACCCTATCGAAACTGCCCCGGCAAATCATCCTTGGACATACCCCTGCTCGTCGCGCCGGGGCAGTCCCGATAGGGATCTAGCGTTTTCCCGATAGGGATCTAGCGTTTACGAGGACCTATGCTGTTGTCCCATTGCAAACCCTCGATCAGCGCAGTGGCGCGGGCCACTGAATTGTGGGTACCCCGTTCGACGCGAGACCTGGAATCGAGCGCGTTACGAGGACGGATACCCCGGCGATCAAAAGCCATCGAAAAAGTGACAACCTCGATTTTCTGGTGGAACTAAAGCAATTCACACGCGACAACTAACCGCGCAGGGTACCTCTAAGCTGGGCCACCGCCCCAAGCGGCCCGAGAAATTAAAATAAAAAAAGTTCGTCCAGGCTGTCGATTTATTCCCTGCGCGACGACTATAGGACGAAGATGCAGTGCGCAAAGCAGTGCTGCTTGCCCGAAGACCATTAAAGGAGAAGGTATGACGCAATATTTGGTTGCGATTCACCTGCCAGACGATTTTGACCCGTCCGTCCAGGACAAATCGATGGAGCGCGATATCGACGCGCTCAACGAGGAGATGGAGGCTAAGGGTGTCAGGCTCTTCGCTGGCGGGCTGCGCCCGGCGAGCGAAGCGAAGTCGCTGCGAATTCAGCCCGATCACAAGGTGCTTATCACCGACGGGCCATACCTGGAGACGAAGGAGCACGTGGGCGGTTTTTGGATACTGGAAGTCGCTGACATGGACGAGGCATTGGCGTGGGCACGCAAGGCCGTCGTCGCTTGTCGGGCTCCGGTTGAGGTGCGCTCCTTTTTTCGTAGTGACCCTACTGGGCTGCTGGCCCGAACGCCGTTAAAGGAAGGAATGACGCAATATTTGGCTACGATTTACCTGCCGGACAACTTTGACCCGTCCGCCCAGGACAAAGAGGTGGAAAGCGATTTCGACGCACTTAGCGAGGAGATGGAGGCTTCTGGTGTCAAGGAGGTTTTCGCTGGCGGCCTGAGCCCGGCGAGTGGAGCGAAGTCGCTGCGAGCGCAGCCCGATGGCAAGGTGCTTATCACCGACGGGCCATACCTGGAGACCAAGGAGCACATAGGCGGTCTTTCGATAGGGCAAGCCGCTGACATGGACGAGGCACTGACGTGGACACGTAAGGGCGCCGTCGTCTGCCGGGCGTCCGGCGAGGTGCGCCCGTTTTTTCGGTCGAACACCCCATCGGAATAGTGTTTACCGCGCCTGCCACAGGCGAGCAAAAGCCCATATTCAAGGAGACCGCATGAGAAAGATCAGGATCATCGAACAAATCTCGCTGGACGGCGTGATTCAGCAGTCCGCCGATGAAAACGATTTCCCCTACGGCAACTGGACCGCGCCCTATCGGCCCCCCGCTGGCAGAGAACTAATCCTCGCCGCGTATGGCGAGAGCTTCGGTCTGCTGCTTGGTCGTCGCACCTACGATATGTGGTCGGGCTTCTGGCCAAAGGCGCCGAGCAGTCCGATGGCGGACCGCCTCAATGCGGCAACAAAATATATCGCTACCCGCCGTCCGGAAGGTCTTGCATGGGGGCCGGCCGAGACCCTTGGATCGGACATCGTCGAGGGCATTCGCCGCATCAAGGCGCAGGACGGCCCGGACGTTATCCTTTCGGGTAGCTCCACGCTGACATCGACGCTGCTCGAACATGGGCTTGCGGATGAAGTCCTGCTGGTCGTCTTTCCGGTCTTGTTGGGCACGGGGAAGCGCATCTTTGCGGACGGCACCCCGCCACGCTCATTCGAGCTCGTCAGCACGAAAGCTCTGGCATCGGGCGTCATCCTCAGCACTTACAAGCCGAACGGACCTTTGCGCACCGGTACCATGGGCGCATAGGCGTAAGCCGACGTCAGAGAGCATGGGAAAAAGGGAGGACTCAAATGAGAAAGCTAATCTTCGCAATCAACACTACCTTGGATGGCTGCGTCGACCACACCAAACAATTTGTCGATGAAGAAAAACTTGAATATTTCACTCACCTTACGCGAGAGGTTGACCTGCAGGTCTTTGGGCGTAAAACCTATCAATTGATGGTTCCCTATTGGCCTGAAGTCCTCAAAAACCAGTCTGAGACAAAAGCAGATCACGAATTTGCTCGAGCATTCGACTCCACTAACAAACTTGTTTTTTCACGATCGTTGGACGGCGCTGAAGATAACAATACGAGAATTGTTCGTACGAATCTTCGCGACGAAATACTTAAATTGAAACAAGAGCGAGGCAAAAATATTTTGGTCGGTGGCGTAGATATCCCTTCACAACTGATGCAGCTTGGCCTGATTGATGAATATCGTTTTGTCGTTGGGCCAACCCTTGCAGGAGCAGGGAGACGGCTGTTGGAGGGTGTTAGCCTGCCGGAGAAATTGCAATTAAAACTTGTTGAGTCAAAGTTTTTCAAATCAGGATGCGTTGCGCTTCATTACTCGAAACAGTGACAGAAAAATCTGCGACACCTGTGCTGCTGGCCGCCATCAAGGGGAGACAAACCATGAAATACATCTGTTTGGGCTACTACGACAAAAGCAAACACGACGCCATGACCGAGGCCGAGAAACAAGCGATGTTCGACGCCTGCTTTACCTACGACGACCATCTCCGCGCCAACGGCCATTGGGTCGGTGGAGAACCGATTCAACCTGTCGAAACCGCCTTAACCCTCTATTGGAAGAACGGCAAAGTCGCCACGACGGACGGCCCCTACGCCGAAACCAAGGAACAACTCGGCGGCATTCTCATCCTCGAAGCCCGCGACATGAATCACGCTCACCAGCTCATATCCCATCATCCCTCCCTCAAATACGGCGCCATTTTCGAGATACGTCCGGCCGGCGACCTCAACGAAATGCTGAAGGCCAGCGAGCAGCGCCGACGGCAGAAGGCTGCACGCTGAAGTTCGCCTGCCAGAATACAAATCAATTTCGGCTCGGTCGAAGTGTGAACGGATAAGTACGAAATCGAAAACTACGAGGAGGAAGGCAATGACCCGAAATCAAATACGCATCACTTTACTGAGCGGATTCGCACTCGTCGCCGCTCTGATCGCATCCCGGCCCGTCGCAGCACAAGATGCAAAACAGCCGTATCCCAACATGGCCCCAATCGAACAATATCTGATGGATCGCGACGCCGAAATCGCCCTCGCCCGCAGCGCCGCTCCAGACGCCATCTCCCACGACGCCTCCGTTATCGTCCTAACCCATCACGGCTACGAAACCGCGGTCCAAGGCAAAAACGGCTGGGTCTGCTGGGTCGGACGCGGATGGATGGCCATGTTCGACCACCCCGAATTTTGGAATCCCAAAGTTCGCGCCGCGGAATGCATCAATCCACCCGCCGCCCGCTCCGTTCTCCCGTACGCCTACAAACGCACCGAATTACTCCTGGCCGGCCATTCCAAGCAAGAAGTCATCGCCACAATCAAAGCCGCAATAGACAAAAAAGAATTACCAGCCCTCGAGCAGGGGACTGTCTCCTACATGATGTCGAAGGATTCGTATCTCAGCGATTACGGCGGCCACAACGCCCCGCACATGATGTTCTTCGAAACAGCGAAAGACGGTGCAGCCTGGGGGGCAAATCTCACAAACTCCCCAGTTCTCGCCGTAAATTACTGGTACATCTCCGCCGAAGCCTACCCACAACTCAAATCCTTCCCAACATTGTCTGTCTTCCTGGTAGGAGTAACCAAATGGTCCGATGGAACGTCGGCACCGAGCATGTAAAGACCCAGCGACAAAGGTTAAGTCCCGCCGGGCCAAAATAGAGATTTAGAAAGGGTTCACCCGTGGAATCCCTTCATAAAGGCAGGGGTGCTGTTGGCATTGGATGGCCTCCACCCGGGGACTGGCCCACCCTTTCGGAGGCACGGCTCCGACGATAAGTATCGCGAAGTCGGCTTGGGTTGACCGATACGGTCACCGGCGACAAGCGCATTTGCGGGTACTAATCCGACGGATGAACCGTTAACTTGCGGCCTGCCCGCGATTCAGGGGTTTTGCCGCACCGTGTCACCATCACACAAAGAGTACGAAGCGAAGAGCCTTGACGGCCATCGCAGCGGAGGGAAGGAACGACAAGTCTCCTACACTGCAGTCCGTTCGGCTCTTTCATCGAACTCAACGCGGGCCTTCTCGACCTGAGCGAGATTTTTCGCTGCCCAAATCCATACGCCGCAAAAAGCTGCGCCAAGGCTCAAGCCGAGCTGCGTCAATTTGTATTCTACCTTTGGGGGCACGACTGGATGCACGGTCCTCGTCAATAGGCCATCGCGCTCCATGTGGCGCAGCGTCTGCGTTAACATTTTTTGGCTGACGCCTTCAACCAACTCGCTCAGACGCGTGAATCGCAGCTCCCCCTTTTCCGCTAACACCTCAAGGATCAGCATCGTCCACTTGTCAGCCACCTGGCCGATCAGATCATTCACAAGGGCCTCAATCCGGGGATCGAGGTTGTCGGGAGGAGTTTGGGCGGCATAAACCTTCGCTGCCGCGATTTGGTCTTCGGTAAACTGCGAAATCCTGGGCATTTTTAACACTCTCTCCTTGGTAAGTATAGAATTTATCAGTGCCTACTGTCATTTAGAGAGTACTACGGTTAGGATGCAATGAGCAAGCAAAATCAATAAAAACGAAAAGGAGTCTTCTTATGAAACTGGAAAAAAGGACCGTCCTGATAACCGGCGGAACGAGCGGTATAGGTCTTGAGCTGGCGAAGCAACTTCTCCAACGTGGAAACACAGTCATCGTTACTGGCCGGGACCAGGAAAAACTCGATTCCGCCAAGCGAGCGCTTCCCAGCGTCCAAACATTTAAAAGTGATGTCAGCAACGCCAGCGACATAGCAATCCTGCACCAAAGCGTGCTCGCGCAGTTTCCGGCGCTCGATACCCTCATCAATAACGCCGGGATCATGCGCAACCTGAAACTCAATCAACCCCGCGATCTGACGGATGTGACGCGCGAGATTGAGATCAACTTGAGCGGACCGGTGAGAATGATCCAGCAGTTTCTGCCACATCTCAAAACCCGCAAGGACGCGCTGATCGTAAATGTCTCGTCAGGCTTGGCTTTCATACCTCTAACAATTTCGCCGGTCTACTCCGCAACGAAGGCCGCGATTCATTCTTATACGCAATCCCTGCGTGCGCAACTCGAAGGCATGGGCGTTACGGTGGTCGAGCTGGCGCCACCGGGCGTCGAGACGCCGCTGTTCCGAGGCGAGTTCGCGGACGAAATGAAAGGGCAGAAAGGGATGGACGTTAAGGTGCTGGCGAAGAAAGCAATTGCCGGGATTGAAGCGGGCAAGCTGGAAATCCGTCCTGGTCTCAGCAATGTGCTGAAGATTATGAGCCGGATCGCCCCCCAATTCATGCTCAACCAAATGGCGAAGATGGCGAAGGCCAAGAGGGTAACTCAGCCTCCCATCAAAGGAACCCCGACCTCGTCGTCGCTGGTGTAGAGGCGTTGCATGCACGCAAATCAACTTTGCGCCACCGAACGGTTGAGTGAGCGGTTTAGCTCAGTTCCGCACTGTTCGGTTCAGCATACTTGTGTTCGCAGATGAAGAGTGTGCGCAGAGAGCCGACGGAGGTTTCCGACTACTCTCGATGGTGAACAAGTGCAGAACGGCAGCGATCAGGAATGAACCGCGGGAGTCGATCTATGAAGCTAATCAGCAGATTACGCGATGAAGATTTTAGTGACAGGCGGCACAGGCCACGTTGGGTCTGAAGTGGTGAAGGAGCTACAGAAGCGAAATGCGGATGTTCGTATTCTGATGCGAAAGAACGATGCCACTGCACCGGCGGGTGTTGAGGTCGCCATCGGCGATCTGCTCGATCCGGTGTCCGTCCAGGAGGCAATGGACGGAGTGGATAAGCTTTACCTACTAAACGCAGTCCTCCCGGACGAACTCACACAGGGCCTCATCGCCTATGATTTAGCGAAGAAACTGAAGCTAAGCCATGTCGTGTATCACTCAGTGTTCCGCGTCGAGCACTTCAAGGATGTTCCACACTTCGCCTCGAAGCTCGCTATCGAAAACGCCTTGCGGGAGTTCGATGTCCCCTTCACGATTATTCGCCCAAACTACTTCAGTCAGAACGACGCGACCTTGAAAGACGCGCTTACGAACGCTGGAGTCTATCCCATGCCTCTGGGACAGGTGGGCATCTCCGCGGTCGACATCCGGGACATCGCCGGAGGCCGCCGCGATTGCACTGACCTGCGAGGGACATGTCGGCAAAACCTACAACCTCAACGGCCCGGAGGTGTTGAGCGGTCCAAAGATGGCATTGATCTGGAGCCGACTGCGGGGCAAGGAAATTCGCTATTCTGGGCACGACATGGATGCGTTCGAGGAGCAGATGAGAGGGCGGGTTCCGTCATGGTCGGCGTTCGACATTCGCATGATGTTTCAGGGGTACTTGAACGTGGTTTCGTCGCGGAGACCGGAGACGTCGAGACGTTGACGCAACTCCTGGGGCATCCGCCTCGTCGATACGAAGACTTTGCAGCAGAAGCCGCACTTGATTGGCAAGAGCAGGCAGTAGCCGCTTAGGAATCAGTTCAGGCCGCGAAACAGCGGCGATGCAGACCTCGTCACCTTCGGTACGATGTTCATCGGCCCCAAGGCTACACCGACTATCTGAGCGTTGGCCACGTAACCGCTGGCCCCGAACCGAAAGGAAAAGGATATGCCTACCGTTCTACCGACAATTCCACCAGACGACCGCGAACACAATCTCACGCTGGCGCAGCCCGACAACCTCCCGCACATCGGTCTGGTCGGCGATACCTACACCATAACCTTGACGGGCGACGATACTGCCGGACGCTTCTGCGTCATTGATATGCATATCCCTCCAAGTGGCGGGCCGCCACCCCATCGGCATGACTTCGAGGAGACCTTTATCCTGCTCGAAGGTGAGGTGGAAGCAACCTTCCGCGGCAAGAAGTCGATCGTGCACGCTGGCGACACGCTGGCGGTTCATAGAGCAGTACCCTTGCGACTAGAAGCTTGCCTTAATCGTAGGTCACGCTGGGGGGCCACGCAAGATTACTGTTGATAGCAGGCGTGGGTGTTTGAAGAACTCATCAAATGATTGCGTTGTCAACATTTCAGGGCATTACGCTTTTCTTAAGGAACCACCTCAGGAGGCTTCGCAGCAGGAGTGCAATCGCCACGTACAGCAAACAATTGATTGCGACTGAAGATATGGTCGTCATGATTCCGGGTACTGTGCAACGCCTGGGACTCCCGATGGCGGAACGGAAACTTGCGTTTGCCGTACAGGGCCAGAGCTACGGCCCGATGTTCGATGAAAAGCTGACGGTGGCCGATTGGAAGACCAAACCGTCGTGGGCCATTATCTCGACAAAGGACCGGATGCTTCCGCCGGCAATGGAGGAATCGGCCGCGAGGAGAATGGGCGCGGTAACGACGACGGTGGAAACATGCCACATGAGCGTATTGCAAGAGCCGGCAAGGGTCGCGGCAGTCATCGACGAGGCAGCACGAACGGCGTTGGCGAAATGGCAGCCAAGCCGCCTGGCTCAACCAGCTAACAGTCGAGGCGGCTTCCCTATCCAAAACAGTTTTGTCAAAGGAGTCGACCGTGAGTCAGCAAGCCGATTCCGCAATTCGGTGCGACATCGACGGAGGCAGTGTCCGGTCCATGGATCAGTATTGGGAAGGAAGTGATCTCCGCACTTGGCATCGATTCTGAGCGGACTACGGGCTACGCGGACCTAACTGTTGTTAACAGGCGTGGCTGTTGAAAGACTCGAGATTTCAGAAATCAGGGGGAATTTTGGGGATAGAAAATTGTCCAGCCGAGCAGGGAAAGTCGTTTGTAGGGCATCCTGACGCAATCTTTTTTCGGCGGATTTCTTGTAAGTGAGTTTTTCAACAGCCACGCCTGGTTACATCAACTATCCGCATCCAGCTTTTTATAAAGCCAGTTTTCGTCCAACGCTGATTACTTGACGCTGAGGCGAGTTCGCGGTGTTCGGCCAAAGGGGCAGACAGTTTTGCGACTATCAAATCGCGTGGCTTCTCGGTCGATGTGATCGCTTCAGCTTGCCCATTACCTTCCGGCTGGAGGCCTGTAGGTAAAATCAAGATTATTGGTGCCGGGCCAGCTTGAGAGCCTGGTCCGTGGTAATGAAGTTTGCTCCCAGAGCCTGAAGTTCGGCAACCGTCCGGTGTCCGTCTTCGGCTTTTAGCGTCTCAATCGCATCCTCGACGACGGAAACGCGCCGGCCCCGCTCGAGCAAACCCTTGGCCGCGAAACGAACACAGTATTCCGTGACTACTCCAAAGACAACGAATTCCGCGTGGGGATTGAAGCGCTCCACAAGCTTCCCGGCGTGCTGGCTTTCAAAAATGTCGAGCGTTTGCTTTTCGAGGTGAATCTGCTGGTGCTGCGAAAGATCGTGCGGCAGCGCAGCCGTGGGCTCATTTGCGACCGTGATGACTCGCTGCGTCAGCGCTTCCGGCACAAGGCCGGCACCTGTTGTCCCTCTGATGCAATGCGGCGGAAACGTCTTGAATTCGGGATCGTCCTTCCCGTGATAGCAACCGTGAGACACCAGAAAGACGTGGCCCTGACGGGCGGCATCGGCAAGCTTTCGGATGTTGGGAAGCAATCGTTCGGCGCCGGGTACATAGAGCTTGCCGCCGGGCAGCATGAAATCGGCCTGCGTGTCGACTTCCCATAAAACCACATTGCGAGATAACATACCGGGTCCGCCTAATCACCGTTGTGCAAGCCAGCCAGCTTATAACATTGTTTGCGGATAGCGAGAATTCCGTCAAATTCGAACGTCGAGAGGTGCCCATGGCCCACGATGATCCCGTCACGACGAAGACGCAAGCGCGGCTTGTCATTCGTAATATCGGTCTCCTGCTGAGTGGTGATCTGAAGAAACCGATTCTGGAGGCTGACACGGTAGTTGCTGTGGACGGGAAGATCGCTACTATTGGCAAGGAGAAGGATGTCGACGCGGAAGGCGCGACCCTCGTCATCGACGCTAAGGGCACAACCCTGGCGCCTGGATTGATCGACAGTCACGTGCATCCAGTTGCCGGCGACTGGACACCGCGTCAGAACCAGATTGGCTGGATCGACAGCTACCTGCACGGTGGAGTCACCACCATGATTTCAGCCGGGGAAGTGCACACGCCCGGCCGGCCGAAGGATGTGGTCGGCCTGAAGGCCATGGCGATTTTCGCCCAGCGGGCATTCTCTGCGTTTCGGCCAGGTGGCGTGAGGATTCACGCGGGTGCGCCGGTGATCGAGCATGGGATGGTTGAGGAGGACTTTAAGGACCTTGCAGCCGCCGGCGTTACTATGCTGGGAGAAGTTGGCCTGGGGAGTGTGAAAGACGGAGCTACGGCCCGTCAGATGGTGGCCTGGGCGCGGGAGGCTGGGATTCAAAGCACCATTCATACCGGCGGGCCTTCGATTCCGGGCTCCAGCCTGATCGATAAGGACATCGTGCTGGCGACCGACGCGGATGTCATCGGCCACATCAATGGAGGCCATACCGCACTGCCGGACGATCAAATCGTTACCCTGTGCGAGAAGTCGTCGCGAGCTCTGGAGATTGTTCACAACGGCAACGAGCGAGCCGCATTGCTCACTTTGCGGACAGCGAAAGAGCTGAAGCAACTTGATCGAGTGATCCTGGGCACGGATTCACCAGCCGGTTCCGGAGTGCAGCCGCTCGGCATACTGCGCATAATCTCAATGCTGTCGTCACTCGGAGATACACCAGGGGAAATCGCCGTCTGCTTTGCGACTGGGAATACAGCCAGAATCCGAAACCTTGACTGCGGTCTAATCGAGCCCGGCTGCGCCGCTACTTTCGTGTTGATCGACAAAGCGCAGCATTCGCCCGGAAAAACTGTGCTGGAAAGCATCCAGCGCGGAGATTTGCCCGGCATCGGAATGGTGATTATCGACGGCGTCGTGAGCGCGCAACGCAGCCGCAACACTCCGCCCGCGACGATGGTTCCAGAAGTGGTGAAAGCCTGAACTGCTCATGGCAAGCCCAGCGACGCCGCGATTGTCTTTCTGTATTCGTGGCAAGACAGCGGAGCTGGCCATGGTCGACGAGTTCGAGCTCAAGAGTTATAGTCTTAAGGATTTCAAGCTGAGATCGCTCGGGAAAGATAGCGCGCTGGTCACGTATATGGCGCACTACGAAGGTAAAGCTGGCGGACAACCGATCCAGGCACTGTCTACGGCGAGGTATGGATAATCAGGGCTACGACTGGAAACTCTTGCACGTTCAGGAAATGAACGTTAAGTGAGCCAAGGTCGCGTAGGGCTAACGCGGCTTTGCCATGCTGATTCACCGGGAGCTCCAAGCTTGCGAACCCAGCTACCGTAGTCCATCTTCACCTTTGATTTGGTGCTTGGCCAGTCCTCCGACGCGAGCGAGGGGCCTTCCACTGTCAGTGACTGCTACTGCTACCATGATCTCATTGCCTCGGGGAGCGTCGTTGACTCGAACCTCCATGCCATCGAAGTGACTGCGAACGAAAGCAGCGTCCTTGTGCCCGAGCGGTATATCGAGCACCACTCCAAGACCGCCCCGTTTCTTGGAGGAGGGAATAAGCGCGGCGCCTCCGCCGAGAACCTTTCGCACCGGCGCACCAAGTTTAGGGTGCAGAATCGCGGCCGCGTGCTCGATCTCGCCGTTCTCACCCACGGCGGCGGCCTTGCCATAGCTTTCCACGCTGGTTGGCGATATGCCCAGAGCCGCGACTGCACGCAGCGTGAGGAGTTCGCCAAGTTCCTCGCCGATCAGCATTAGCTCCGACAAGTCTTCCACGTACTTTCCGGCATAAGGATTCTCAATGACCGCGACTGCGGCAGCCCGCCGGGTTGGGGGAGCGATGGTCCGGCCCATCTCATTCCTCGTCTCCTCAACGAACGTCGCAATCTTGCGGATGCTGGCTTTCATCGCAGTCCGTCCTCCCCCTTGATCTCCGAAGCTTTGAGACCACCGACGCGGGCATGAACGCGGGGGCCCGTGGTCATCACCAGCGCGAGTAAAATTTCATCGGCCCGCGGAGCATCGGCTAGGCCAACTTCCATCGCATCGAAATGACTTCTTACATAGGAAGCATTGATGTGCGTAATGGGCACGTCGAGCCGAGTGCCAGGACTGCCCACTTTCTTGGTCGAAGCTACAATCGCTTTCGCGTCCCCAAGAATCTCACGCATAGCATAGCCACCGGGTACGTGCCACAAGGCACCATGCTCGAGTTCGCCGGCTGCGCCGACAATGGCTCCCTTACCGTAGCCTTCGACGACTTTGGCATCTCCGCCCAATGTGACGACGAGGGCACGTGCCATTTCGAGACCCAGCGGTTTTAGGTCATCCATGAAGCCTGAAATCTCTTTCACGTAAGCACCTGCAAAAGGATTGCGGATGACGGCCAGCGCGGCCGCGCGGCGCAGCGGCACGCGCGAGACTGGGCCTCCCTCATGGAAGATTTCCTCGAGCGCTGTGAACTTTTTTCGGACCTGAACCTCAGGCATGAATGAGACTCCTGCTGGACTTGGCTCTTTCTGGAGCGGCCACCGACTCCGCTTCCGACGCTTCACTTACACCAACGACGCGATTCACGCCAAACAGGCACAGCGCTGCCGCGCGGATGAGCCCACGGGAGAGAAGAGACAGGGCAACAGCCACACCCGCATCGAGCGCGTCGGCAATCTCGCCCAAGGAAAGTTCGCCGACCCCCTGCGTCACAAGCCGATCGCCGAGGTCGCTATCAGGGGCGAGATCGCAAGCGGGCGCGCGTGTAATGCTCGGGTGACCCGGCAGATCCACAGCGTTGGCAATGATGGTTGCGGCAGCATCCGCCATAGCCGAACGGTCCGCGAGAATCGTCACAGCGTCGGCGATACCCAGCGAAAAACTGCGACCGCGCCAACCACTGGTCGCAATACCCCGTACCGGCTGGGTCGAATCGAGTGTGGCAGTGCCAAAAAGTGATGAACGATCCGGCCGCTCGACCATGCCTACGACAAAATGCTCCCCCGCTGCCAGATGCAGCGCGATGTCCCCACCGTCGTTGACGTAAGCGCGCGCGAGAGTTGCCGCAGATGTCATGGTGTCCAGGATTTCTTCAGCCACTGCACCAGCCACCGCAGCCATAGGCGTGATGAACGTCCATTCGCCGTAAGGCGCAACTGCCGCCACCATGCGTCTTGCGATCACTCCCACTGCCGGCCGACCGCCTCCTCGCGCGGATTGCCGCAGAAATGTGAGCTCGCTACAGAGTTCATCAAGCACAGTGACGAAGCGCTCAGCCGCCGCCCGATAGGCCGCGTTGATCTCAGCAGGGACTCCAAATGCCTCGACGATCAGATCGATGGGTCCATCGTGCAGATGCAACCGACGGCCGTCGGGCAGCAGCCTGATCTGAGCTCGCTCTCTCATTGATTAGACCTCGGCGATTTCGCCGGCGACAACGGCCATGGATTGTCTGGGTTCGCGGAAAGGTGGCGTCGACCTTCCCCATGCAGCATCGAATCCAGGGGACGAACGTGATCCATGTAGCCGCCCAGACCGGCGTAGTCCGTGAGCTTCAGAGTGAATTCTATGGGAGCTACCAGTGCCGGCGTGGGCACATAGCCGAACGCGTGTTCCGGAATTCGACTCACGTCAACCATGAACGTGATGCCGCCCCCGGGCCAG
The DNA here is from genome assembly GCA_963838905.1 of uncultured Acidobacteriota bacterium. GTDB lineage: Bacteria > Acidobacteriota > Terriglobia > Terriglobales > Acidobacteriaceae > JABDBE01. The sequence goes on along the minus strand of CAWITE010000002.1, from coordinate 367,034 downwards.
ACGTAAACCGGCGCGCCGCCACACGTCACACGGGTTAGCGCGTCCCTCACCGAATGGGTAAGCCTCACAGGGTTTTCGGTAACACCGGCCCTGAGCGATCCTCCGGCGCCGCCCATGAAGAGAACGTTACACAGAGCGGGTTCGCAATTCTCCTTGATTCTGGCGACAGATTCGCTAAGCAAAGATGGCAATTCCTTCTCCACTGGACGCAGAGCCTCATCCAGTTCGTAGTAGGCGCAGTGCTCGCCCGTGGTGCTCACCATCAGCAGTCGGAGTTTCGGCCACGCAATCTTGGGATTGAAAGTTTGAAGAATCGAAAGAGGGTCTTCGATATTCGTACCGCCCCACGCAGTTCCCGGCTCGGCAACCCGGAAGTAGCGACCCGGAGTGGAGCGGTGACCCTTCATCTTGATTCCAGTTTCCCGGATTCCCAGCAACTTTCCCGCTTGATGCTCCGAGAGCACGCCGGTGATATGGTCGTCGACCACGACCACTTCATCGACCTTGCCGAACCACTGTTTAGCGAACATGCCGATGGTGGCCGAGCCGCAACCCACGCGCATGCGCTCTTCCAGCACGCCATCGACCACGGGCGGCTTGCCCGCCTGCACCAGCACGGCAGCACCTTCATCAATTGTGAGTTCGACCGGCTTCCGGTCGCACAGGTTCAGTAGAGTCTCGCAGGCCACCGTACCCTCTCTGCGGCTGCCGCCGGTGAGATGGCGGACGCCGCCGAGTGACAGCATCTGGGAGCCGTATTCCCCGGTTGTGACATGCCCGACCGGCTCTCCTCGCGCCCGTACTAGATTCGTCTCCCGTCCGAGGTGGCGATCGGTATCGATTTTTACCTTCACTCCGCAGTAGCTGAAGATGCCTTCCGTGACCACCGTGACCACATCCACACCTTGGACCTCGGAAGAGATGATGAACGGAGCGGGTTTGTAATCGGGATATGTAGTGCCCGCACCAATCGCCGTGATGAAGGTTTCTGGCCCGCTCACAATGCTGCCATCCCAATCGCGATCGCGATCCAGGAAAGGGACAATGGAATCTCCGCGCGACAGGGCGCGATCGAGAACCACATGTGGGTCGATCCGCACTAACTGCCCGTTGTCGTTCGCGTAGCGATCGCACGCGCCCGTCCTTCCCGGCTTGATGTAACAGAGGACCGGGCAGGCGTCGCAACGGATGGCGTCATCGTCAGCCACGGGTGGCTCCAGCGTCGCTGGAATAGTGGGCAAGGATGGCCTCGCGTATGCGATCCGGAGTAGCGGGAATCCGGCGCATTCGCACGCCGGTGGCGTGGTGAATCGCATTCAGAATTGCCGGCGCGGTCGGGATCACGGCTTGTTCGCCGATACCTTTTGCGCCGAATGGCCCGATCCACGATGGATCCTCGATCAGGATCGATTCGACAGGAGGAATGTCACCGATCGTAGGAATCAGGTAGTCGTGCAGGTTCTCGCCTTTGCCGGGGAAGAATTCTTCCATGAGCGCCATCCCGAGCCCCTGGGCGATTCCGCCCTCGATTTGTCCTTCGATCAGAGTGGGATTGATGGCGCGACCCACATCGTGCGCAGCGACGATCTTCAGAACGCGCACAGTTCCCAATTCAACATCGATGGCAATCTCCGCCATGTGAGCGCCGAACCCGTAGACCGCGTACGGTCTGCCTTGGCCGTTTTCGTCGAGCGCGCTGGTCGGTGGATCGAAAGTCTGCTCGGCTGTCAACGCGTAGCCGTATTTATCAAGCGGCAAGTCCTGCAATGAGAAACTACGCTGCTTGCCGCCTTCGCGGATTGTCAGCGTGCGCTCGCCGAAATCGATCACCGCATCCTCGCTCGCGTTAGTGAGTCGAAGAATGGAACGGCGGAGTTCCGCGCCTGCCATATGCGCCGCTTTGCCGGTAACGAACGTCTGTCGTGATGCGGAGGTCTTGCCACAGTCAGGCGTAATTGACGTATCTCCGGAAACCAAATCGAAGCAATCGATCGGCGCGCACAATGCGTCGGCGCAAATTTGCGTCACAATAGTATTCGATCCCTGGCCGATATCGATCGCTCCCTGGTGAAGCGCAATTCTGCCGTCTCGTTTTAGTCCGATGCGCACGGTGGAGGGGTTTGGCAGTGAAGTGTTTCCGCACCCATACCACATTCCCGCCACCCCAACGCCACGACGGATTGGTCCGCTGGTCTTGGCATTGAATTCAACGGCGTCAACGCGTGCGGTGTTCCACCTGGAGTTCAAGGCTTCAAAACAGGCGCGGATGCCGACGCCTTCTCCCATAACTTGTCCTGTGACCGTGGGAGTCTGATTGTCGAGCGCGTTCAGGATGCGAAACTCCAGCGGGTCGATTCCCAGCCGGATGGCGAGATCGTCGTAGAGTTGCTCTTGGGCGATGGCCATCTGCGGCACACCAAACCCACGAAACGCGCCCGCCGGAACAATGTTGGTGTGGATGGCCCGCGTCAACGCCCGGTAGTGCGGCACTGCGTAAGGTCCCGAAGCATGCACTGGAACGCGAGCCGCAACCGTGGGCCCCCACGAGGAATAGGCGCCGGTATTGAAATCGGCGGCGAAATCAAGCGCAAGAAGCTTGCCGTCTTTGGTTGCTCCGGCACGGCAGCGCATGCGCGCCGGATGGCGCTTGGTCGTGCAAATGATGGACTCGATGCGCGAATAAACCATGCGCACCGGCCGGCGCAAGCGCCACGCCGCCAATGCGAGAAATGGCTGCACCGACAAGTCAAGCTTCGTACCGAATCCGCCGCCTACGGCCGTTGGAATAATACGCACCGCTTCGGCGGGAATCCCCAGAAGCTTGGCGATGTCCGCGCGATCCATATATGGCGATTGGGTGCACGCCTGAATTTCAATCCGGTCGCCTATACGTCTGGCAAATCCCGCCTCGGGCTCGATGCAAGCATGCTCGACAAAGCCGGTCTCGAATTCTCCCTCCACAACCGCGTCCGCTTCGGCGAGCGCTTTCTCCACATCTCCTCGCACCACGCGCCCGCGAGTCAGCACATTATCTGCGCGATGGGGATGGATAAGCGGAGCACCGGGCGCGAGAGCTTCATCGATAGTTTTCAACCCAAGCAAGTCTTCCCAGCAAACGGGGAAGTTTGCGGGATCAAGACTCTCAATCACTTCCGCTTCGCCGACAATCGCCGCGACCGCCTCACCCCGATACCGAGCTTCCTCATGGGCAAAAACTGGCTGATCTGCAAAGCGTGGAATTACACCATAGCAATCTTCCCCGGGAACGTCCTTGGCTGTAAGAATCGCTTCCACGCCGGGATTCGCTGTGACGAACGCTTCGAGATCACTGAAACGAAACCTCGCCCGGTCGTACGGGCATCGGATAGCCCGCAGCGTGAGCGCTCCGGTTGGTATTTCGTCAGCCCCGTAGATTTCCGTGCCTTCAACCTTGCACTTGCCATCCAGTCGCACCAGCCGTCGACCGACCGAAGCTCCTGCCGCAGGACACGAAGTCTCCCCACTTTCCGAGCCCACTGTAACAACCGCTTCAACGATCTTCCGATATCCCGTGCAGCGGCACAGTACGCCGCCCAGCGCATCCATCACGTCGGCCTCGGAAGGCGAAGCGTTGCGCTCGAGAAGCGCCGTTGCTGAGACCAGCATGCCCGGCGTGCACGCTCCACATTGTGCGGCGCCGTGGCGAAGAAAGGCTCCTTGCAGGCGGCCCAATATTGGAGGCCTCGATTTCAGTCCTTCAACTGTCGTGATTGCATGGTCTTCGACTTGGCCCACAGCCACCAGGCAAGCGCAAACTGGTTCTCCATCCAGCAAAACCGTGCATGCGCCGCAATCGCCGGCGTCGCAACCAACTTGTGTTCCGGTCAACCCAAGCTGCTCCCGCAAAACCCGCGAGAGCCTTTGAGCAGGAGGAGCGACCACCGAGACCTCGCGGTCATTCACCACCAGCTTAAGCAGGCACTTCGTTTCCGATATGGGAGCGATGCTCGCCATTTATGAGCTCCCTGTGCAAGCGTCCAAAGCGCGCTGGACCAGCCGCAAAGCCGCGTCCCGCCGGTATGCAGCCGTGGCACGAACGTCACCGATGGGCGACAAATCCTTTAGGTGATCCGCAGTGGCGCGCGAGCCTAAACCTTGTGCCACCAGCCCGCCCATGAGCGCATGCTCCAGTTCCGTGAGCCGCCGTGCGACGGCCGAACAGGAACCGACTGCCACACGCGCGTCTGCGACCCGGCCACTAGAATCCTTCTGGATAACGGCAGCAACCATCGCAATGGAGATCACCAGATAGCGTCGCGCTCCAAGTTTCAGAAACGTTGATACGGCATTCTCAACCGTACGCGGCACAAATACCTGGGAGAGGATTTCGCCCGGCTGCCGCAGCGTCTTCCGATTCCCCACGATAAAGTCCGCCAGCGGAATGCGGCGCGTCCCCGTCTGCGAAGCCAGCTCCAATTCAGCATCGAGTGCGAGCAGGGGAGGGACGCTATCCGCTGCCGGTGATGCGTTGCAAAGATTCCCAGCCACGGTCGCCCGATTCTGGATCTGAATCCCACCAATCTCGCGCGCCGCAGCCTTCAATCCATCAAAGCACCGCGGCAGAGGGGTTCTGACAATTTCGGTCCAGGTAGTCAGCCCGCCGATCCGTATATGTTCCGGTTCCTTGACCACGCCTTTCAGTTCGCGGAGACCCGAAATGTCCACCAGAGTCCCGCTAACGGGACGTTCTCCGAGGGAAGGGAAGAAGTCGGTACCGCCCGCCAGGATGTGTCCTCCCGAGCTGGCTAGCACGTGAACCGCTTCGTCGAGCGTGTCGGGCCTGAAATACAAAAAGTGACCTCGAAGATGAAGTCGCAAACTGCGGCTGGGCGTAATTCTTATACAAGCGGCGGGGTTTGTACAGGGTTGCGGGCAGTCTGGGAAAGACCCTGCCAAATGCGAGTGCGAAATTCTAGCTGGAAGCCAGAGCACAAATGCCATATGGGTGCTCTGGGGATGTGCAAAGGCTGAGCAGTCTACTTACCAAAAAACCGCACTCGTCAAGCACTACGGTCGAGGGGAATCGCACAGCCAACAGGTAGAATGAGTCGGACAATTAGACTGTTTAACGATGATCGTCAATCGCGTGGAGCATCGCGTCGCCGACCCCCGCATCCTACGGCTGATCCAGAAATGGCTCAACTGCGGGGGTGAGGGAGGAAGGACTAGCCGCAGTTGAGCCTCGGGCAATGAGCCAGGCTAAGCCCACGTACCATCCACGTTATCTTCTTATTGCCTGGTTATAATATTGCCTGGCTTCGATTCGGTTTGAGATAACGCATCGTCGATTTGAGATCCGTGCGCCCCAGCCACGATTGCACAGTCTGGAGGTCAACGAGGATTTTCCTCGACGCTGCCCATGCCGAGATGGAGCTGTTCGACTGCAAGCTTCCTACGGCCAACCTCGCGATCTTCCCCACCATCTGACGGTACACCCTTCCTCTCTCTGGAGCGTGCATCATGGAACGCGATCCGGTACGTGTCCGGCGTGAACTAACCCAACTCATTCAGAAGCAGATCGACACGGTAGAACTTGAGACCTTGGCCGGCGAGACGTGGAGGGTCGGGAATATGAAGAGAGGCGGATGCGCATTGATGATTTGCACCGTTTTGATCCGATCTGCTCGGTTACGAACATCGAACTACTACAATTTTACTACAGGGAGGATGTCTACCTTGGCGCGGCACAGGTCTCAATGCCGGTCGTGACGATCCAATGGTAGGGAACTCAAGATTGGCATGATGATCTCCGCGCTGGCTGTGCGCCAATCAAAAATGGCCAACCAGGCACCTAGCGATCCGCATCTGACCGACTCGCGGAGGCGGACGTTACGCGCTCTCACAGAGCGAGCAGCCTAACCTACTCCTGGGAGCAGCGTCCGACTCGCCGCCTAGCAACCCAGCGCGAATGGACGCCGACGGCACTGGAAAAATAAAGTTGTTTTCTCGCAATTACGCCAGCTTACTTTTCACTATTGTCGGGAGTAGCTTGTAAACTTCCAAGGCGAGTCTCTGCTGAAAAGCGGCCGACCCGCAATGCCGACCGCCCATCCCTTTCTGGCCACGAGACGCCCTGTCATGTTGACTCCCTAGTTGTACATGTCGTATTCGATTTGACTCGTTCTGATAATCACATCATTACAATTCCATTACAGCCGTGATGCTTCGGCTGTTGTGATTACTTGGTGGGCTTGTTCTCCTCTCCAGAGGGACAATCCAACCTTGGAGTGAATTCGATTCAATTTTCGCAGTTTCTGCGGTAATGTAACCTGTTTGTGCGGCGGCACATGACTGCAGTCACACAGTTACTGTGGTTCTCAATTCCAAGCAGCAATACGACGCGATTGTGGTTGGCGGCGGTCACAACGGGCTCACCGCTGCCGCGTATTTGGCGCGCGCGGGAATGTCGACGCTCGTCCTCGAACGCAGACATATGGTAGGCGGTTGTTGCGTGACCGAGGAGATTGCTCCCGGCTGCCGCGTTTCGACCACCTCTTATATTGCGAGCATGCTGCGGCCTGAAGTGATCAGCGATCTCAATCTGAACCTGCACGGGCTGCGTATGGTGCCGTGTGATCCCGCAATTCAGGTCCCTTTTGTCGACGGACAGGTGGTGCCGTGGTGGGCCGAAAGGGATCGTGCCGCCGCCGAGTTTCGCAAGATCTCCTTCAATGATGCTGAGACTTTTGTGCGCGTAGACGATCAGCTAAAGAAGCTGGCTCGTTACTTGCAGCCATTCTTCCTGGAGCCGCCGCCGGAGATTGACACGCGCAGCATGCACGGTTTGTCCGATCTCTACAGGGTTGCCAAAAGATTCCGGTCGATCTCCAGTTCTGAGATTTCGCAACTGATTTCTTTTTTGACCGGTAGCCTGGGTGATTTTCTCGATCGCCAATATGAATCCGACAAAATAAAGACTCTCTTTCTCGCGAACAATGTCTATGGTAAGCACGGCGGGCCTTATCAACCGGGCACTGCTATCGGGCTGCTTTTCCATCTGTTGAGCGGCGGAGAACATGAACTGCAAGGTTTCTACGGGCACGTCATGGGCGGGATGGGTGCCATTACTCACGCGATGGCAGTTGCCGCGCAACAATTCGGTGCCGAGATTCGGACTTCTGCTCCGGTGGCACAGATTGATGTGAGGAACGGCCGAGTTCGCGGTGTGGTTCTTGAAGACGGAATGGAGATTCGTTCCCGGCTCGTGCTCTCGAATGCCGACCCCAAGCGTACGTTCCTGCAGATGATCCCGGCCCGCGACCTTCCAGAAGATTTTCTCCGGGCGGTGCGCGGCATCAAGATGGATGGCCCGTGCGCGAAGGTAAATATGGTGCTGGCAGAAGAACCGCGCTTTACCGGAACTTCCGCAAACGCGACTCCGCTGGAGCGGACCTTCTACACTCTTGTTTCGTCGCTTGAGTTTGCCGAACGCTGCTACGCCATTTCCAGAACCGGAGAGATTCCCGAAGAGCTATGGGTAGATTGTGTGGTCTCCTCCAATGCTGACGATTCGCTTGCGCCGAAGGGCAAGCACATCTTGACATGCTTCGTGCAGTACGTGCCTTATCGTTTACGTGAAGGAACGTGGGACGACAAGCGTGAACTTTTGGGCGATCGTGTGGTGAAGAAGATTGCAGAGTACGCCCCGAACGTGCCGAACGCAATCCTGGCGCGACAAGTTCTGACCCCTCTTGATCTGGAAAGGACGTACGGTCTAACAGAGGGCAATATTTTTCACGGCGACTTGACGCTCGAGCAGCTGTTCTTCATGCGCCCCGTGCCTGAGTGGTCGCAGTACCGGACTCCCGTCACGGGGCTGTATCTGTGCGGGGCGGGAGCGCATCCCGGCGGCGGAGTGACAGGCGCTCCGGGTCACAACGCCGCCCATCAGGTCTTGCGAGATGTGAAGAGACATCGATTCAAAGGGGCCAGCCCATGAACAACGGCCACTCGCTGCCGAGGACCGCCGACATTGTAGTGTTGGGAGCCGGGGTGATGGGTTCATCGATTGCCTTTCATCTCGCACGGCGCAAACCGGGGCAGATTGTCGTGCTCGACAAGGATTACGTAGGACACGGAGCGAGCGGCCGATCCTCCGCGCTCGTGCGGATGCATTACAGCTTCCCGCCAGAAGTTCAGCTGGCTTTAGTCAGCCTGCGCATGTTCCAGCAGTGGCGTGAGGTGGTGGGCGAGGCAGGAGATTTTCGCAAGACCGGGTTCGTGCGGATCGTTCACCCAAGTGAGAGTCAGCGTTTGAAGTTGAACGTCGGGATGCAGCGGCGGCTGGGAGTCAACGTTCAGTTGATCAGCCGCGAGGAATTGAAGGAAATTGAGCCCGATTGGGTCGTGGATGACGTCGAACTTGCCGCATACGAGCCGGATGCGGGTTACGGGGATGGCTCTGGCGTGGCTAATGATTTTCTCGGCTGCGCGCGTGCGATGGGTGTCAGCTACCTGCCCCGCACGCGTGTTACTAACTTCCGAGTTGAAGGTGGGCAGATTTGTGGTGTAGGTACCGATCGCGGTGCGATCGATGCGCCGATGGTAGTTGCTGCCACGGGTACCACGACGCGCCCACTGTTTCGCCAGGTCGAGTACGATCTGCCAATTGAGCCCGAATATCATCAGGTGGCCATTCTGAAGAAGGCACCCGAGATGAAAGGGGGCGGATGCGCTTGCATCGACTCGGCAACTGCAACTTACTTTCGCTCTGATGGGCAAGACAAATTTCTGGTGGGGGACTTCTACGGTCAGCGTGGCGTTGATCCGGAGAATTATCCGCAAACAGCTGCGGTGGAGTCCCTGGAAGAACTTATCGAGCGGGCCTGCCGCCGTGTGCCGAAGCTTCAGGATGCCGAAGTCATGCGCGGAGTTACGGGCGTGTATGATATGACGCCAGATTCGCGTCCGCTTCTGGGTGAGATTCCTGGCGTTGATGGCCTGTTTGTGTGCGCTGGTTTTTCTGGTATGGGATTCAAAATTTCTCCTGCAATCGGGCTCGTCATGTCTGAGCTGTTGCTGGACGGGTGCGGCAAAACGGTTGACATCAGCGCATTTCGGCCCAGTCGGTTTGCGGAAGGGGTTCCCATCAAAGCGGAGTACGAATACAAAGACGATTAGCCACGAAAAGGAGCAGGCATGAAGAAGAAATGTCTTCTGGAGCGACTAAAGGAAGGACCAGTTCTGGGCGATGGCGGATATCTGTTGGAACTGGAAAAGCGCGGATGGGTGCGCGCGGGGCCGTTCACACCCGAAGTGGCGCTCCTCTATCCCGATGCTCTTCGCCAATTGCACGTTGAATTCCGTGAAGCAGGGGCCGAGGTCCTGCAGGCGCTCACGTTCTATGCCAGTCGCGACAAACTAGCAACGGTAGGTTTGGAGAACCGTCTGGAGGAGCTGAATCGCGCCGCGGTCCGTATAGCTCGCGAGGTCGCTGGAGACACGTGTCTGGTGGCGGGTAATTTGAGTCTGACCTGGATGTACGAGCCCGACAGTCCGTCGGCAGCAGATCGGGTCCGAAGGACGTTCGATGAGCAGCTCGCGGTGCAAGTGGATGAGGGCATTGATTTCATCATCGGGGAGACTTTTTCCTGGCTAGGTGAAGCCCTGATTGCCGTCGAGCAGGCCCGGAAAACTGGACTGCCTACGATGGTGACCATTTGCTTCGAGAACAAAGACGAGACAGCCGACGGAAAGACTGCGGCCGAAGCAGCGAAGGCGTTGTTCGATGTTGGAGCTGATGTCGTGGGGATGAATTGTTTGCGGCCGCCGGAACACATGCTGCCAGCGATGGAGCAGATGCGGCGCGCGGTCTCGGGTTATCTGGGATGCCAGCCAACCGCATATCACACACCGAAGGAGAAACCGGATTTCACCAGCTTGCCGGAGTTTCCGTATGGGCTCGATCCGTTACAACTCACGCGCAAGGAAATGGCCGACTATGCGCTGCGAGCGCGCGAGATCGGAATCAACTACCTTGGTGCTTGCTGCGGCGCGGTTGCCATTCACATCAGGGAAATGGCTCGTGCTCTGGGCAAGCAATCCGAAGATTCCCGGTTGTGGAAGAAGGGTGGCGAGAAGCCTATGTCGGCGTACGAATATTACGATCATGACAACGAGGCGGGCGTGGGAAAGAAGTAGGGGAGACGGAATCAGGAACCAATCGAGTGGCCCACAAACCATCTTGCGATTCGCCTGAAAATCTCAGCATTGCCGAGGCGTCCGATCCCAAACGGCCGCCTCGCGTACTTGGCTTCCGCGACCTATTGCTGTTTTACGTAGTTACCGGCATCAGCCTGCGCTGGATCGCAGCTGCCGCCGCCGCTGGCCCAAGTTCCATCCTGATCTGGATTGGAGCCTGGCTCGTTTTCTACACGCCTCTCGCGCTTTGTGTGATTGAGCTCTCCTCGCGTTATCCCAACGAGGGCGGTTTGTACGTCTGGAGCAAACACGCCTTCGGCGATTTTGCCGGATTCATGTCAGCTTGGACATACTGGACCTGCAACCTACCTTATTTCCCAACCGTTCTCTACTTCGCAGCGGGCAACGCCCTGTTCATGTTTCCCCGCGCCGGAATGCATCTATCATCCGATGCGAGATACTACATCATATTTTCCGTTGTCGGTCTGGCGGTTGTGACAGTCCTGAATATCATCGGCTTGGATGTGGGCACCCGACTGCACAACCTTGGGGCGCTCGCTATGTGGCTGCCAGTGGGAATCATCATTGCCTTGGGATTGGTTGCCTGGCATCGTTTCGGTCCTGCGAACTCTTTCGCTCCCAGCGCCCTTGTCCCCAGTTTCAGACTCAAGGATGTTCTCTTCTGGTCCGTCCTGATCTTTGCATTCGCCGGTTGCGAAACCGCATCCTTTATGGGCGACGAGATTAAGAATCCGCGGCGATCCATCCCCCTTGCCCTCTTTACCGCAGGCGTAACCGTAGTCTTCTGCTACATCCTCGGAACTGTATCGATCCTGCTCGCCCTGCCCCGATCAGAAGTCAGCAATTTGCAGGGGCTCATGCAGGCCATATCTAGAACGACACAGCGCATTGGATTCGAAGGCATTATTCCCATTGCAGCCTTCCTGATCGTCCTCAGCAACCTGGGCGCCGCAGGAGCATTTCTCGCGGCGGTAGCCCGTCTGCCTTTTGTGGCAGGTCTGGATCGTCTTCTCCCTCCGATCTTTGGCGCACTCCATCCTCGCTGGCGAACTCCATGGTTCGCTCTGTTAATCCAGGCTGTTTTCGGCGTGGTCTTTACTTTCCTCGGACAAGCGGGCACCACCGTCAAAGGCGCCTACGACTTGCTGGTTAGCGTGAGCGTGATTACGTACTTCATTCCTTTTCTCTATCTCTTTGCCTCTATGTTCAAATTGCAATGTGAGCCGGCAGGTCTCGGCGTAATTCACGTGCCGGGCGGCAAACCGGTCGCTCTGCTGATGGCTTCTGTGGGCTTCAGTACCACGTTGCTGACAATTGTTTTGTCTCTGATTCCGGCGGCCGACGAACCCAACAAAATCCTGGCCGTGGTAAAGATCGTCGGATTGACCGGACTGATGCTAGTTGTCGGGGTGCTGCTCTACTGGTTGGGAAAAAGAAATGCAGTCCGGGCAGCAGCTCTGTGAATGCGGCGATCGGAACAGGAGTGCCGCCAGGCGTGCACTGAACCAGGCGTAGTCGGCCACGTTGTGATGAGACCGTGTGTGTGAGTGCGTGCTAAACTTTCGCCTCAATCGATCCCCAGGAGGCCCTATGTTGCGACCAGCGATTGTGTGGATATGGTCGCTTGCGTTGTTGACCGTCACCGCGATTGCGCAAAGCCCTGATATTCCCGAACCCGCCTCTGTCGAGGCAATTGCAGCGGCCACGACCGATCCGCATTTTGTCTCACCTTGGGTCTCGTATGTTCCTCAATCAAATACCGTTCCCTCTCCCGAGAGATTTCTGGGCCGGATCATGGGCGCTCCCGGGGAACTGTTGGGCACGGGGAAAACATACGCGTATGCACGTGAACTGGCTGCTGCCAGCCCCCGAGTTCGCGTATTCACGATTGAGCACAGTGAAGAAGGGCGCGAACTCCTCATTCTCGCCATCGCAGATGAGGCCGGGATCCGCGATCTCGATCGTCTGAAAGCCGCCACTGCAGCCTTAGCAGATCCGCGGCACACCGACCAGGACGCTGCCGAAAAACTCATCGCAACCGCCCGCCCTATTTATTACTTGAATGCTGCGCTCCATTCCGATGAAACCGGCTCAACCGAAGCCATGCTTGAACTACATTCCGTCTCGCAGTATCGGAACAGCCCATGATTCGGCGGATCCGTTCTCTGAGGGCTGAGAGATGGTTGACGCGCGATCGGAGAATTAGGCTTGGCAAAAGGATCATTGCTGCATGCGAGGCCGCACGTGATGGCCAGATTCATTATTTCCCGCATGTCCAACCATCGCGAGGAACAGCATGTGTTTATTTGGCGACATCGCAGAGCCGTCCAGATCGCGTTGAGCTTCGTCCATGGCATGTGAAGCACACCGGAACTATGCCGCATGGAGCGAGTAGCACGACGGAGTCTCCGCAGGATTTACGCTGTTTCGAGAGCATTTCAGAATCGCGATTCGGCATAATCTCGGATTCGGCATAGCGACGCAAGTCGTGGGGAGCCAGATTCTTGATGTCAGCACGTTTGGCAGCCGCCTTCACCACCTGCCAGATGGCCTTCGGCGTGATTCCATTGCCCCAAATCTTATCAAGTCGACTTACTCGACGAAAGATCGCCCCTCCGTTGATGCCAGCCGCCGTGATCCACACATCGACGGCGCGTTTCGCCCAGAGTGGAACAGGAAAGGTCCGAATGTGCTTTCCTTTGCCAACCAGGTCATCAATCACGCAGCGCTCCTTGCGAATTTGAAAGTCTTCCGTTTCGAGTCCAACAAGTTCGGCCCGTCACAGTCCGCATCCGATGAGCAGCGCCAGGATCGCCCGATCACGTTTGCCTCGGAGGCTGCCTGACCGCGGACCACCCAGCAGGCTTCTGGATTGATCGACGGTCAACCAGTTCCCAATCCGTGCGCCTAGACGCTTTGCACCTTTGACGCGACGAATCCCTGCGGCCAGATCAGGGCTTAGAAGGCCAGTATCGGAGGCTTCATAGGCGAGGCGCCTGACGACGGCCAATCGCACATTGATCGTAGACGGCGCTAGATTCTTCTGTTCGAGAAAGAACCGGTACGGAGGACGACCGTCCTGTTAAATGCAAGACGTGGTTCGGAACAGTACCACCCGATAAATTCGTCGATGGCGTGACCGTATGATTCTTGCGAACTGGCCGCGCCAAGCGAGTGAGGAACCGCATTCTTCGCTGTTCCAAATCGGCTAGTCGAAGCATATTTCTTGCCTTGGAGCGTTTCGCTGTCTTCCGATGCGCCATACTAGCGGCCTCCTAGCCGCGACGCTCAGTATGGTCTGTCAGTTGAAGTGATGGTCTCGAAGCCCGTTTCTGAATAGTTTCCGGTTGGCCGACCAACCATCCGGAAAAGTCGCATCTGCCAGTACGCCTCGATCTCAAACCCGGAATGGTCTGGCTCAATGCCCACCTACTTGCTCGTTACCGTCCCGCGGAATAAACTTCGGAAACGTTGGTTACCCCCACCATCCCGGAGCCGCCATGATCGGTCAAACGCTCGGCCGGTACCACATCGTCGAACGCCTGGGCGAAGGCGGTATGGGCATAGTGTTCCGCGCCAACGATCCGCGACTCGAGCGCGACGTGGCGCTCAAGGTACTGAAGCAGGACGCGCTTCACGACGAAGATTCGAAGCGTAGGTTCCGGCTCGAAGCGCGCGCCCTTTCACAACTGCTCCACCCCAACATCGCGACGCTGTTTGATTTCGACTCCGATCGGGGGGTCGATTTTCTTGTCCTCGAGTTCGTGCCCGGCGAGTCGCTGGCCCACACGCTCAGGAACGGCCCGCTCCCCGAGACCCGGGCCCGCGCCATCGCACTGGATGTCTCCGAGGGCCTCCAGTCAGCGCATGAGAAGGGCATCGTCCATCGCGACCTCAAGCCCGGGAACATCATCATCACGCCGCGCGGGCGCGCCAAGGTACTCGACTTCGGCCTCGCCCGGGTCATGCCCGAAGGCGCGAGCCTTACTCAGTCGTCCTCCATCAGTGGTCCCGGTGCCCTTGTCGGCACCGTGCCCTACATGTCTCCCGAGCAAGTGCGAGACGGTCGCGCGAACGCAAGTTCCGATCTCTACGCGCTGGGCGCTCTTCTGTTCGAGATGACCACAGGGAGGCGCCCATTCGGCGCCGACGATGTGCTCTCACTGCTCTACCAGATTGCCCACGAGCCTGCGCCGCTCCTGCGGGTTGTTCGCCCTGGGCTCTCGGCCGAGCTCGAGGCGGTGGTGGCGCGTTGCCTCGAAAAGGAACCGCTGCGCCGCTTTTCAGACGCAGGTGCCCTGTTGCGCGCGCTGCGGGGCGAACCTTCGGACGACGGTCGACGATTGCCCACTGGGATTGCCGCGTCAGCAGGCGCCACTGTTGGCTCCAGCCCGGGTGGGAGCATTCAATCGCTGGTGGTTTTACCATTCGAAAATCGCTCGGGCGACCCGGCCCAGGAGTTTTTTGCCGACGGGATGACCGATGCCCTCATCGCCGACCTCGCGCAGATTGCAGCGCTGCGGGTCATCTCTCGCACTTCGGCGATGCGGTTCAAGGGGACCCATCCGCCATTATCCGAACTCGCGCGGGAACTGCGTGTGGATGGCGTAGTCGAGGGCTCGGCGCTGCGGGTCGGCGACCGGGTGCGCATCACGGTGCAGTTGGTCGATGTGGCGAGCGACCGGAGCTTGTGGGCGAAGAGTTACGAGCGCGGCCTTACCGACATCCTTGGCCTCCAGAGCGAGGTCGCGCACGCGATCGCCGACGAGATTCGGATCCAAGTGACACCCGACGAACGGGCAAGGCTGCGATCCAAGGGAGCGGTCAATCCCGCGGCCCACGTCGCCTACTTGCAGGGATCGTTCCTGTGGAACCGGTTCACCGGCGACTCAGTGAAGGAGGCAATCCGGCGTTTCGAGGAGGCGCTGGCGAGCGATCCCAATTACGCAGCCGCCTACGCAGGGCTCGCCGACAGCTATATCATGTTGGCAAACCACCACATCCTCCCGCCACGCGAGGGTTACTCGTTGGGACGCAAGGCCGCTGAGCGGGGACTCTCCCTCGATGAGTCGCTAGCCGAGCTCCACACGTC
The DNA here is from genome assembly GCA_963838905.1 of uncultured Acidobacteriota bacterium. Lineage (GTDB taxonomy): Bacteria > Acidobacteriota > Terriglobia > Terriglobales > Acidobacteriaceae > JABDBE01. The sequence continues at coordinate 351,742 of CAWITE010000002.1, read as the reverse complement.
GCTAGGCTGGATTCATCGTCTTTTCGACTGGGATTGGCCGGCCGCGGAGCGCGAGTGTTTGCGGGCGATCCAGATCAACCCGGGCTATGCGTTCGGCCGAAGTCGATATTCGCTACTGCTATCGGGGATGGGGCGGCACGAGGAAGCCATTGCCGAGGCCCAGCGGGCGTACGAACTCGATCCTCTCAATCTGCTCATCTACACCGTGGTGGGCGATACTCTGTTCTACGCGCGCCGCTTCGAACGCTCTCTGACGCCTTACCGCAAGTGCCTTGAGCTGGATCCAACCTTTGGAGCAGCCCACACCGATCTCGCGCGCTCGCTGGAGCATGTGGGCCGGGCCGAAGAAGCAATCAAGGAGTTCGTGCGAGGAACCACGGGGCCTGATGGCTTGCCGCGGCCCTCGTCCGGCCTGGCGATCCTCTACGCCCGCGCCGGGCGTCTGGACGATGCCCGCGCCACCCTGGAGGCAGTGCAGGAGCTGTCGCAGAAGCAATTTGTCTCGCCCTACGGCATCGCTTCGTACTACGCAGTGATCGGGGACAATGACCGCGCGCTCGATTGGCTGGAGAAGGCGTACTCCGAGCGCGATGGCACGCTGGTGTGGCTCAAGGTGCACCCGCGGCTTGATGGGCTACGGGGTGAGCCACGCTTTCGCGATCTGCTTGCGCGCATGCGGCTTGATTCGTGAGGAGCAGCGGAAGGTATTTGCTTTGGCGGGCCGGAAGTCGGGGTCGAGAAGCCGACTTGTCGTTACCAATCCGGCCGCGAAGCGCGTTTGAACTAAGCCGCTGGCGCGGCGGACGCTGCTGCATGGGCGCGTCCCCCAGCCTTAGCAGCGGTGTAAGGTATGAGTCACAAGGAGGTTACTGTGACCCATCTTCGGCAGATGATGCTGGATGAACTCCAGCGTCGCAACTACTCCCCGAACACCGTACGTTCCTACATCCATGCGGTTGAGGATTTTTCGAAGTATTTCCGCCGCTCGCCGGACCTTCTGGGGCCGGACGATATCCGGAAGTATCAGGTTCATCTGTTTCGCGATCGCAAGCTCTCGCCGGGGACCATCGAAGGTCATACTACGGCTCTGCGTTTTCTCTTCGTCAGGACGCTGAGGCGGCCGTATGTTCCCGATCAGATTCCCTTTCCCCAGCGTCCAAGGAAACTACCCACAGTACGGAGCCAGGAAGAGGTAGCTCGGCTCATCGACTCCGCCCCGAACCTAATGCATCACACTATGCTGATGACGCGGTACGCAACCGGCCTGCGTCGGGCTGAACTGTGCCATCTCAAGGTCTCGGATATCGACCGCGAACGCATGGTCATTCATGTGCGCCAAGGCAAGGGGAGCCGCGACCGCGATGTCCCGTTGACCCCGAAGCTGATCGAGACCCTACGTGAGTATTGGCGCTGGATGAAGCCCAGAACCTATCTGTTTCCGGGAACCGTGAAGGGCTGGCGGGCAGACGTGCCCATCACAGAGAAGATCGTCTGGCAGGCCGTGAACCAGGCCGCCAAGGGTGCCGGCATTACCAAGCGCGTTTCGCCGCATTCGCTTAGACACAGCTTTGCCACTCACATGCTGGAGGCCGGCGCCGACCTGCGCACCATCCAAGTTCTTCTCGCACATGCCAAGCTCGCCCACACCACCGTCTACCTGCACCTGTCCCGTCGCCATCTGCAGGCGATTCCCAGCCCGCTGGAAGCTATTGAGGTATCCAGCCCCAACGAGGTGAAGCGCTCCAGGAGGCTGATGAAGCCATGAGCCGGCCCACCCTCGAGGTGGCCGACATCGTCCGCGCAGCGGGCAACAGATTCTGGGAGAAGCACAAGTCGCATCTTACGTGGTTGCATCGCAAGGTGCTCGATGCCATCGTCCGGTGCCGCACCGCGGCACTGGGCGGTCATCGCGATCCGTGCGTCAGCTGCGGCCATCAGGCCATCTCGTACAACTCATGCCGTAGCCGAAACTGCCCCAAGTGCCAGGGCAACGCGCGCGCCAAGTGGCTGGCCGCGCGTTCGGCTGAGCGGTTGCCCGTACCTTACTTCCACATCGTCTTCACCCTGCCGCACGAGCTCTCCGCCCTCATCCTCCAGAACAAGCGCTTGCTCTATGATCTGCTCTTCCGCAGCAGCGCCGCTTCGCTGCTCGAACTTGCTCGCGATCCCAAGCACCTGGGAGCGGACATTGGGTTTCTCGGCGTGGTGCAGCGATGCTAGCTGCCATTCTAGCGGGTGCAAGACCCGCCCGTGGAACTTGCCCAGTTGCCACGGTAGCAATATCCGGCGGTGAAACGGGAGACCAATTCACCGGAAGCCCGGAAGTAAAAGCCCCCGTTGGCCGAGCAGAAATGCTTGGTCGGATCCGCCAGGGGGGCAAACAACTCGACAGGTCGTAATGCAAGTGAACCGTAGTTAAGCTCCGAAATAGCCCCCCACGGGAAGCGGATTGTGGGAAATGATGGAAGTGCCGAGTCGCTCACGCCTTGACGAAGGCCAGCGTCGACGGTGAAGGAACTGGGTGCTTGCAGCCGTCGAACTTCCCGGAGTCGTAGAGGGCGACATGTCGAGACAGAATGGTCAGCGAAAGCACGGAACCACTCCCGGGTCGCCTAGGCGCACCCGCACAGCGAAGGCATCGCATATAAACCGCCCTGCGGCGAAACTGCGTTGTGCCCGAGAGTGGGACGGATGTGGCCGAATAAGTGTTGATGGACTGGGACAACATAACCCAGACCGGAGCGAGGGCCACTGGGGTAGAAGAGGGAACTCTTCGCATGGTGGTGCGTCGTTAGCCCCTCCGTCCCGACTCTGAGCGGGAGTTCAAGGAGTAGGCCCGATGCACGAAGGACAGAGGCAAAGCAAGCGGACCGCTGAGTATGCCGGGTGCAGGCTTAACCAGCGGGACGCGTGCGAAGGCGCTGTCTGACAGACCAGCCTTTCAGCCGTACTGGGGAAAACCCACCGTACGGAATGATAGGGGGGACGGTGGAAACGTCGGCATCATTCGAAGCCCGCTACGCGCCACTGTCCTACCCGACCTCCATACCTGGGGGCAGAACCTCCAACATCATCCCCATGTTCACTACATCGTTCCCGCTGGGGGCCTCGCTCCCCATGGTTCCAGATGGATAGAGTCGTCGCACCGCTTCTTCTTGCCCGTCAAAGCACTCAGCCAGGTCTTCTGCGGCAAGTTCTGTGAGCAACTCCGTGAACGGTTCCAACCGAACAGACTCCAGTTCCACAACTCACTGCAACCACTTGCCTCCCCTGACGCCTTCCGCCACTTCCTCTGGCAACTCGGCCAAAAGGACTGGGTCGTTTACGCCAAGCCACCCTTCGGCGGTGCCCAACATGTTCGCAACTACCTGGCGCGCTCCACCCATCGCGTAGCCATCTCCAACCATCGTCTCGTGGCCTTTGAGAACGATCGCCTCTCCTTCCGCTGGAGAGACTATGCCCATGGCGGCAAGAAGAAGGTCATGCCAGTTTCAGCAGATGAGTTCCTGCGCCGATTTCTTCTTCACGTTCTTCCCCAAGGGCGGGTCCGCATCCGTCACTTTGGTCTCTTCGCCAACCGAAGACGCCAAACCGCCCTCGCACGTTGCCGCGAGTTGCTCGGCACAGTGGTATGCGCAGATCGCCCCGAAGCAACGAACCTGCTGCGTTGTCCCGCCTGCTCCGGTACCATGCTGATTATCGAACGGATCACGAGTGCTCAACTTTACTTCCAGCCAGACCTGAATCTTCCTACCCCACAGAGGTGCAGCCTTGACAGCTCCTGAGACATCCATGGCCCACAACGTCTCTATCCCTCTCCCACAATGGCATGCGCACGCATGCAAGGCCGCCGTGTGCCCACAAGCTCTCCAAGCCCCCTCTATACAGCACTTGCTCACACACGGCAGGACTCGATTATGCTCATATACGGCGCTCTCACTGCTGCACCGGTCCAGTTTCCCGCCTGCAATGCTCCCAGTCAGCACCGAACACCGATTGAAAATGCCTAGGTAGATCACCGCGTCCGCCGCGCCAGCGGCTCACTTCAAACGTCCCTATCGAAACTGCCCCGGCAAATCATCCTTGGACATACCCCTGCTCGTCGCGCCGGGGCAGTCCCGATAGGGATCTAGCGTTTCTGGATAGTTTCCGGGCTGCCGACGGCTCATCCACAAGCCCGAAGGGCATGTAATGGCAACATCGGGATGGGGAGATTGAGCTTCTCCGACACGCCCGCTTGAGGTCGTCGCATCCTCCAGAAAAGAACGAGGGAAGGCTGGGCAGGCACGCCATTTGCTGCGTGCATAAGGCCCGTTGCGGCCAAAGACGCCGCTCAGGACTAGGAGTTTAATTGGCTTTGACCCGAACTTAACGCACCTTTCCGTTCTTGTCGAACGTGAGCACGACGACAATCCTATTCACCAGCTTGCCGTGCACCGTAAGCGGTCGGTACTTCCATTGCTTCACGGCATCGGTCGCTGCGCTATTGAGCAACGGATTGCCCTCAATGACTTTCACCTCTTGCACTGTACCGTCGTCGTTGAGCGTCACATCCATTGCTACGTCGCCATGCACATGCTGGCTGGCAGCCTCCGAAGGATACGGCGGAAGAACCTTCGTCTCCAGCTTCGGCGCCGGCTGGTGTGACGGCGGAATGGTGAGCGACATTCCGTGCGAAAGCGCGTTCGGGTCGCTCACCACATCCCGATTGGCCGCATAGATCTGTATCCACATCTTTCTATCGCCATACACCAGCTGTGCGAGTCCTCTCAGCGTGCCGCCGTCCTGGGCTTCGCCGACGCTATAGGTGAAAGGCTTAATTCTGAGGACGTAGTCGTCTTGTGTTTTCATTGGAGCCGCGGCATATTCGCAGCATCCACCCCAGTTGCCAATTTCGAGGCGGATGTCCAGCCGCGCCGCCTTGCCTGCATTGACTTCGACACCCTTCACGACCGTCGTCTTGAACCCGTTCGCCTCTGCCGTGACGTCGTACTTGCCGCTTTCCAGATCTTTCGCCGTGAATTGCCCAGCCTTGTCGGTCTTCAGGGGGATGGCACGATTCGTGGCAATGTTTGTGATCGTAATCGACGCGTTTTCCACGGCGGCCCCGGACGCGTCGGTCACAATCCCGCCGAGCGTGCAACATTTTTCCTGATCGCCTCCTACTTGTTGCATCGGGCCAGGTGTTTGCTCCGCCATCCTCTGGCCGGTCGACAAGGTGGCTTGCACTCCTATCGCCAGCACGGCTGCCGCAACCTGGCGACCCAATCGGAATCGCGACGCGCCTCCTGCGGAAATGGTTCGACTTGGCAAACGGAATTCGTCCAGCTCGGTTTTCAATCGCAGCCCCTGCAATAGAAACTGATTCCGCGCGCGCACCTCCCGCTCCCTCAGCGCGTGGACCGTTCGCAGGGCGGCGGCATCCATCTTTCCCACCCCCAACGCGCTCAATTCGATCACTTCCTCCAGAAGGTTAAGCGTGTCGAGATTCACCGCCCGCACCCAAGCGTGTGCCCGCTCGCACAAGTCGTCACGGCCGTGAAACCGTTTCCGCACTGCGATCATGTGATCGAGTCCAATCGTCTTCTGCATCAGGCTGCCGTCGCCCCAGCAGCGGTCGTAGAACAGATCGAGCGAGATGGTACACGCGAGGTCCGCTACCGGGTCGTACATGCTGTATTCCCGCGCGCGATAGTCGCCTCGCGCACGTCCTAGCGCGATCATCCGCTTCTCCAGAGGCGTACCTGCATAGATTTCGGCACGGCAAAAGTTCAGTGGATTCCCCGCAAACCTTCGCATGAAGGCAAGGTCGGCCCGTAACGTGTTCAAATTCGCGTCGGGATTGAATGTCATGATTGTGAACTGGGCCGAAACGTCCAGTTCCCGGCAGATATCGAGAGCGCGGATCGATTGCCCCACGGTCTGATGCCGATCCAATGTGAGAAGGCCCATCTCCGTGGCCGATTCGATCCCCATGAAAATGCGCACCAGTCCCATTTCCTTCAATCTGCTCAGTACGTCCCGATTCGCATCCGCCGGGCGGCACTTGATTAGTAGTGCGATATCTTCCATGCCGCGGCTCTTGAACGCCTTGTCGAATCCCCCGATTCGCGCCTGGTTGTGCGCCACCGACGGCACCAGGAAATTGTCGTCGTGAAATACGAACTGCCGCGTCCCCCGCTCGCGATAAAGCTGCGCCATCTCGTCGGCGATCAATTCCACACTGCGTTGGCGAAATTTTTTGCCCGGTGCCAGATTGTGCAGTGTTGTGATGCAGCAGTACGCGCAGTTCTCGTAGCATCCGCGGCTCCCCATCAGAAAGCTGGTGGGCACTCCGGCAATGGTGTGGATTCGCCCGGCCCGCTCGGGGGACGGCAAAATGTCCAAGTCGTCCAGCGTTCGGCGTTGCGGGGTGAATCGAACCTGGCCATCTTCCCGGTACGCGATTCCAGTAATCTTCGGCAAGTCATCCTTCAGATTCGCTGCAGCCGCAACTATCTCTCCCAGCGTTTGCTCTCCCTCGTGAATCACGATGATGTCGAGTTCGGAATGGTGCTCCAGCAGCGGTTGTGCTGCGCACGAAGCGTAATGTCCGCCCGCCACAATCAGTTTTCCAGGGTGGAGTTGTTTGATCCGGCGTGCTAAGGTGAGAAATTCCTGCGCGCGCGATTGAAAACAAACCGACAGTCCGACGATCTCCGCCGCGCCCGCCTGTTCGGCGACCGCCTCCACATCATCCGCCGAATTGAACACTGCCAATGACGTCTCATGCCGCTTCGCCTGCAGTGAAGATGCTAAATATCGGATGGAAAGATTCTCCTCAAAGTCCGGACCCGCCAGAAGAACGCGCATATACCCTCCCGCCCGTCAAATCTAGAACGCGCCGATTGTACATTCCTGCATCGCCGATATTGAATTTAGGCTCAGATGGATTGCACCTTGTCCGGGTGACTGGCTAACCAGAAAGTTACTCCGGGTCAGAAGTCGGCTTCGGGGAGATCGCCCATTTAATCTCCTCCAAGCCCGTTTCTGGATAGCTTCCGGTTAGCCGACGATACGGGAGTTCATGGCGACAAGCCGTCTGTCGGTACCTACGCAACTAGTTAGGAGACTTCAACAAAAGCTACCCTACCCTACTTAAACGGGTCCCCTGTGGGTTTGTGCTGCTGGAAGCCGAGTTTCGTTTGGCGGCTGGCGTTGCGGGGTGCAGATTCTATTCTTGCTGCTGGCCTGTTGTACCGACGATTGCCAGAACATCGGCGCTTATGCACCCGGAGTACAGCTTCTCACTTACTGTTTGCACAAGTTGATCGCCCGCAGGTAACAAACCAACAGCCCGGTTCTTGCCGGTTCTCTTAGCCTCATTAAGGGCTCGATCAGCGAGGCTTAGGACTTTTTCATAATCCACAACTTCGGGATGGTTGGGAAGCCAGGGGAACGCAGCCCACCCAATCGAGCACGTTCTACAAATCGTTTCATCAGGATTCGTAAGCACGAAGGGTGTGTCCCCGACCGCGGCGAGCACTCGCGCGCTGAGAGTTTTCGCCTCCCTGCGATCCGTATAGCGCGACACGATCAAGAATTCTTCACCGCCCCACCGCACCAAAACATCGGAGTGCCGGATAGCCGAACTGATTCTGCGTGACATTTCTACCAGCACTCTGTCCCCAACATTGTGTCCATAACGGTCATTGACTTCTTTGAAATTGTCCGCGTCAATCAGGTAGAAGATCAGATCTCGGGTTCGTTGATCGCGATTGTCCGCGTAAGAGCGCAACGTATGGTTGACGTCTCCTTCGATAGCTGCCAAGAAGTATCGGCGGTTACGAAGGCCCGTCAAAGGGTCGGTCAGAGAAGCTTCCTGAAGCACGTTGTTGGTACGCTTCAACTCCTTATTCAAGCGGTAATGCTTGAAAAAGATGAGAAACGCCATCGCAAACATTGTGCCGAGCGTTACTAGCACACGAAAGCGCGCAACTGAAGTAGGAATGTCGTGGCCCAAAATCGCGAAGGCAGCCATTACGGGCAATGACAAAACTGCCATCATTGCGAGCGTTGCTATCCAGGAAGCGTATGTTTCGTCCGCGGAAGTTTCTGCCGTGGACGACAATCCTCGTCCGGTGAGGGCAACTGCGGTGAACGCCGCAAAGGACGTTGCATAGGGAAGGTCATACCAGCTACCCGTGTAATACACTCCTTTCTCGAGTTCGCGATTGAGGAGGTAGAACGCCACGCTATTGAGTGACACCACTCCAAAGAAATAACCGTAAAACTTTCCCCATTGTCCCGAGGTTCGGGACCAGAACACTCCCAAAACAGACGCAAGGACGAGGGCCTCTCCTGCATAAAGTAGATCGTAGTTCCTATCGTAGCTGGCCAGATCAGGAGAGACGTATTGCCAGCAAATAACGTAGAACACGTAGAGATAGAGCCACCACAACAGGAGCAGTGAAAAATCCAGGGCGCCCAATCTAGCACTGCGCTCCGAGGGCTGCAGATGCGGCCGAAGCAACAGTCCAGCTAACATTGGAACGCCCGCCATGAATAAGAGGGCATCGGCAGAAAACATCGCCGGCATTTTTTTCTGCAGCACAAGATCGAAAACAATCCACAGCAGCTGGTCAATCAGCCACAGTCCCCACCCAGTGGCTTGAAGTATCCAAAACACGCGCATCCGCCCTTTGCTCGACATTCCGTTCAAGCTAGCGACCATCAGCACGGATAGCATCAGGAGAGCACAGACGATGTCGCTAAAAGCTGCACGAACAAGACCACGCGGGAGCAGGGCGAACGTCACCGCCTGCACCGCCGTGAGGAAGACAGGCGCGAGAACCCAGATTCTTGATAGGTGACGCAGTTTCGATGGCACTCCGTGCGATTCTAAAACTGCGGTATTGCCTCCCGTAGGTTACGGAAGTTACTGCCAGCTCATCTCCCTGGCGCCTCGAAATAGCAGATGAGCGCGAAGTCGATCGCGGCCACTTCCGAATGACGGGCAACCCTTCCCTAATCCGGTAAGGTAAGAGTTGCCGACCACTCGTCCGGAACGCCCACGTCGCCTGCGCGGTGATGAACAGCAACTGGGATTGCCAAAGCTACAGGCTGCTCGCTACACGTCCGCTAACCTGAAGTGAAGGGGGAGTGGCACGGGCTGACGGACGGGTTCTGCTCATGGCTGCTTGCTCGCGGGCGCGAGTTGCTTGAGTTCCTCAGTCCAATTCAACACAACGCGCACTTCGTCGGGAGGGCCATTTTCAACATTGGCCTTGACAAAAAGGAATCCCTGACCGTCTGGGCTCACGTCGTAGACTCCGTTGCTCAACCGACCCATCAGAAATGGAGGGATGTCCGCGACGATTCGGGGAGTGGAGGCGCTGAAGGTGGGTTGGGTGGTTACGCCCACGCTCATGAGCTTGCCGGAGCTCATATAGAAAAGCTCTCGACCATTCCGCGCCCACACGGGCACCGTGCCGCCGTTGGTCGAAATCTGCCATTTGCCGCCCGGCCCGGAAAAGGGTTGCACGTAAACTTCATAACGGCCCGACTCTTCCGACATATAGGCAATCCACCGGTCGTCTGGCGAGAATCGGGCTTGCATCTCGTTGAATCTTGTCTGAAGAAACGGCTGAGGTTTTCGCTCGCCTGTGAGTGGCGCGATCCAGATGTCCCGGCCCGTGGCTGACCCTACGCTCCAATAGGCCAAGAATTTGCCGTCGGATGACCAGGAAGTGGGGACCAGAATGAGACTCTCCCCCGGAACGAGGGTTTCCTCCGCTCCGCTCCCGTCGGCAGGTTTTACAAGAATCGCAGGTCCTGTCGGACGTGTAGTTGCGAACGCGATGCGCTTTCCATCCGGCGACCATAGCGGCGCGCTGCTGTGTTCGTCGAACGTCAAACGCGTCAGCGTGCCGTGAGGGATTTCATAAACCCAAACGTCTGAACCACTGCTGCCGGAAGGAATCGCGACGGCGACGCGTTCTCCGTCAGGGGAGATGTGAGGAGAGCCATAGTGACGCGCAGGAGCCGCGAGTTCTTTGACCTGATTCTTACGGCCCACCCACACGATCAGTCCGTCATGAGTATAGGCATTTTCAGGCAGATAAACGAGCGAGCCGGTATCGGAGACCATAAAGTCAGCCGCTCCGCTGTTCGGAGAAGTTTTAACCCCGTCGAGTACCGGCACTGGCTGGCCCGTTACATCCAAGCGATGCGGGTCGAACTGCACCGCGAACACACGTCCGTCGCGTTCAAATAGCAGATGCCCACTCGGAGAATAGCGGGGGTAAGTGCCCACGATGGGCAGGATTTTCTTTTCGTGCGTATCTAGCCGCACGGCCGCAATTTTCGACTCCGAGAAGGAGCCGATATCTTGCGCTTCGGCTATCACGAACAGAACCGCTTTCCCGCCGGGCAGAATTTCCGGCCAGCGATAGGTGAGCTCACCCTTGCTGACATCAGGGGCAGTCAGAATCTCAGGCGAGCCGCCGGCGGCGGAAACGCGCATTAGGCCACCGAACAGAGTCGGAGCAAAAACAATCGTATTGCCCGGCCCCCAAGTGGCGCTGCGATTGATTGGGGCATCGCAAAGTGTCGTTGCTTCCCCTCCGCGTACGGAAGCCTTCTTCAGCTTCCCATCCGCGAAGAACCCGACCCACTGCCCATCCGGTGAGAAAAATGGGCTGGTGGCATTGGCCGAACCTGGCAGAGGTTGTGGTTCTAGGCGGTCGACTGGCCGCAAGAAAAGCTGCGTTGTGTGGCCGCGTGCGCCTATGTAAGCGATCTTGGTGCCATCGGGAGAGATTGCGACCGCCGGAAAATCTCTCATCGGGAACCCTTCCGACGCGGCGGGTTGACTGTCGGGAGCGGGGAAACCGAATGCGAAGCGGCTAACCGGGCGCACCCCGGAACTGGGGCGCAAATACGACGCGATGATCACAGCACCAACTGCTCCAAGAACCAGTCCCACTGCGACCCATGCCCACGCCATTCCGGGGCGCAACAGCGAGCGCGTGGGTGCACCGGCCGATGTGGTCTCGGGAACGACGGAACCGGTGACGGCTTCGTCGATGATAATGCGTGCATCGCCGATGTCGCGCAAACGCTGCTTGGCATCCTTCTGCAGGCAACGGTGCAGGAGTTCGTGGATGCGCGGCGGAACGGACTCGGGCAGCGAAGACCAGTCCGGTTCAGCGCGAATGACGGAGGCGAGAATGTCCGACGTGGTTTCGCCTGAAAAGGTGGCGCGACCAGTGAGCATTTCGTAGAGCATGCAGCCAAAGGCCCAAATATCGGCGCGGCGATCGACGCGCTTGCCCCGCGCCTGCTCCGGCGACATATACGCCGCGGTGCCCAACAGCACGCCCGTTCGCGTCGCAGCGGCGCTCAGCGTTGGCGAGTTTTGCAATTCCTCTCCGGTGGCCTCGCCTTCCAATGCCTTCGCCAGGCCAAAGTCCAGGAGTTTAACTTGGCTCTCCGGCGTTACCTTTACATTCGAGGGCTTCAGGTCGCGATGAATGATGCCGCGCTCATGAGCATATTCGAGCCCGTCGGCGATCTGCTTTGCCAGGGCCAAAGCTTCCTTAAGCGGAAGCGGCCCCTGGCTGATGCGCTCGGCGAACGTTGGCCCTTCGACCAGTTCCATGACCAGTGCGCGAGTTCCGTTCGACTCTTCGAGGTCATAAATCGAAGCGATGTTGGGATGATTGAGCGACGCCAGGACTTTCGCTTCACGCTCGAAGCGGGCCATGCGTTCCGCGTCGCGAGCGAACATTTCGGGCAGCACTTTTAGGGCGACGTCGCGGCACAGGCGTGTGTCCTGCGCGCGATAAACTTCGCCCATGCCGCCCGCACCAATTTTCTCTTGGACAAGATAGTGCGCGATCCTCTGCCCGATCACGGGATTCCTTGCGTGTCATGCTATGACGGTCGGTGTCGCACGTCAATTGAAAGCAGGCTTCCCTTGCCCGCAGCAGCATTCCTCCTGAATCATGGGCTAACCGGAACAACTCCGACGGTGTCCAGAAGTCCTCTTTGAGGAGATCATGAATCGATCTCCCAGAAGCCCGTTTCTGGACCGCGAGACGAAACCCGGAAGGCGGCAGACCTCCTCTTCTCTAGACAGCTAACATGCACGATTACTGTCGCGGGCAAGAATGCAGATGCTTGGGGGCAGAGAACTGTTCCGTCTGATTCGCATTGATTTGGAGTCTTCGGGTCAGTTCACCCCCATGGTGAACGAATCTGCAAAACGAGGAAGCAAGAGGTTCGTCGTGGCCACCAGCCCTAGCGTTGCTGCGAGGAGAACGAGCAAAGAGGAATAGGAGCCAGTCGCATCAAATGCACGCCCCAGTATCACCGGCCCGATGGCTCCCGCAGCGGCGTAGAACGTCCAGGTGAGACCGTAAAGAGTGGAAAAAGCACGCAGCCCAAAATAACGCGTTAGCAGGTAAGGTGTAATGGCGGCTTCGCCGCCAGCCCCGACGCCAATGAGCGCAGCGGCAAGGCAACGGGTGCGCGACTTTAAAGTGGTAGATTACGCACGGCGCGCCTCCCAGTAGGCCTCGAATTCACTACTAAGCTGGCAGCAGCGGAGTGCGATGATGGCATTGGCTCCGCGCACCGTCCAGAACATTCCCGACTGTTTGAGTCTGCCAATCACGGTTTTACACCCGGCTTCGATTACCCCGGAGCCGACAAACAGTCCTTGCTTGCGAAACTCGCCGTAGCGCATGCGTTCTTTGTTGCCGTCAAAGTAATTGGCTTCTGTCGCGATATCCTTCGCCAAGCCGGGATGAACGGGCACCAGGGCGCGCAGCGAAGCAACGAGGTTTTCGATTTTCCCGTCGTCCAGTCTGTCTTTCTCCACCATGATCCAGCGTTTCCGCGCGGGCTCATCCTGGGCATAGAGTTTGGCCGCCAAGGTCCCCAGGTGCTCCCGGCTGTGATAAAGATCGACGATGTGGATGGCATCGGGGAAGTGCAGAACGGCCTGGTTCCAGATCCATTCCGAGCCGTCGCCCAACACGACTTTCTTATCGGCACGGGCCCAGCCCCGCTGCCACGCTTCCGCATAGAGCCGGCGGCCGAATTCCTCGCAACTCTCGATCGCCCCCACATAAGTCGTCGAATCTTCGTCCCGGATGGGATACCCCGCCTCGTCCATCGTGGTCTGGGTGAACACAGAACCCAGTTTAACTTCGCGAGTGTGGGCGGGTTGGCCGTCCTGTTTCCCAGCCCGACCCTCGCATTCCTTGCGCACCACGGGGATCCCCGTGCCATCCATCTCCACGTAGAGAATGGGAATGCGCGGTCCCAGCGGAATCGGCAAGTTCAACTGCAGGGCCTGCTTCAGTTGGCGCTGCTGCCGGGCTTCGATATCGGCGCCGATGGCTTCAGCGGTGCGCTCCACCGCCTTGGTGGTGACCGACAAATCGGCCAGCAACTTCATCTGCTCGCGTCCCTGCTCGAACGGGGCTGCATGGCCAACCGCGGCCAGCATGCGTCGGACCCCGGGGGAGAGTTCCGTATTCTCGATATCGAGTTCCACGTCCGCCGGGAATTGGCCGTGATGGCACTGGTCGCACAGATAATACGGCCGAAGACATTGCGCTTCTCCCACCGCGGTCAGCACGGGTTTGGAACGTAACTCCACGTAGCGAGCGGTGCCGCCGCAGGCACAGGGCCGTTGCCGTTGTTCCAGATTCGGCGGATCGAACTGCAGCAGTTGGCTGAGCACGGCCGCTCCCGCCTGATGCATGCTGGAGCGAGTCGCCATCTCCACCGCTTCCAGATCCCAATCGCCGGTTTTCTCTCCGCCGCGGAAGATCAGCTGGAGCAGATGCTCTACTTCGCGGGTGACTTCTTGTTGGATGATTTCCGTCGTTTTTTTTTCTGCAGTGTCAGTTCCAGCCCGACGGGGCGAGACCGGCAGATCTTCTCGTTGACTTCCAACAATTGTTGCACCAGCTCCCGAAAGCGGTGATAGGCCTCCACTTCGCGTTGCGCCTTGTGCAGTTCGGCCGGCGTGGCAAAGGTTTCGCTGACCGTTTTGCCTTCCACCTTGCGGGTTAGGCGAAAATTGGGGCCGTGTCCGGGTTGGTGGGGCTGATGGCATCGGCAGTTCGGTTTGCCGCACAGGCCGGAGGTGGCGGTGATGGATCCGCTGCGAAAGTCGGGGAGACGCAGCATCTCCCGGAAGATGGCGCTGCGCTGTTGTTCAAGCTCGACGAGAGATTCGGACATGGGGCTATACCTTCCATAGAATATGCTGAAGTTGTCCTTGCGTATCACTACGCTAGGACATTAGTCCCCAAAAAAGGAACTGCACAAGTATTCACTTGTATGTCGCGCGCCCCAAGGCAACCCGCCGGGAAACTGTTCGCCCGAGCCAGGAGTAAAATGCCTAACGCGGTAGTGAGGTTTATTACAAGCGCAACCCGTGGCCCGAAAAATCGGTCTAGAAGCCATCCCACAACGATCCTGCCGAGCAGACTTGATCCACCGAGTACGGAAGCGCATAGCGCCGCGTTTCCGGCGGTGAGGCCTCGATCCGTCAACAACGCGGAGAGGTGAGTGATCGCCCCATTCATGCTGATCGAACTCACGAAAAGGATGGCAGTGATGATCCAGAAGGCAAAAGAGCGAAGGCCTTGCTTCCATGTCATTCCAGAATGAGCGACCGGAGCGAACCCGTGCCCGATCACCTCGCGCTCGCGGATGTAGCGCCAGCTGAGAGGCAAGCCGAGTAACAAAGCAAGACCGCCGAGTGACGCGTACGCTGCTCGCCAGCCAGGCCGGCTGATGATGGATTGAGCGACGACGGGTAAAATCATGGCGCCCAAACCCGCTCCCACCATCACGAAGGCCAATGCCATTCCCAGGCGTCGCTGAAACCAGGTGGAAATTGATCGCGAATAAGCCAGATGAGCTGCACCGTTTCCAACTACACCCAGTACGAAGCAAGTCAAGTAAAACTGCCACAATCCGGAGCGCAACAGCGACAATGAGGCTATGGCGCACACATATATCGTCATGCAGACAAGAATGATGCGGCGAGGGCCAAAGCGATCGATCCACTGGCCCAGCAATGGTGAGATGAAGCCCAGCGTGACGGCGGCAATTGCGAAGCCGCTTGAGATGGCTTCGCGACTCCAGCCAAATTCTGCAGCCAGCGGCTTCACAAAAACGGAGAAGGTGTAGACGAACAGCGAGCCGAATCCCGCCATCACGCCGAGACACGCCGCTAACACTACGCGCCAGCCGTAATAGCCGAGATCGAACTCAGTGATCTCGGACGTTTTTTCGGCGGGTTGCATTGTATCTGTGCTTTGAGAGTGAGGAGCCAAGTTCACGCGTTCCTTCTAAACGGCAACACGCCTGCGACGGTTTTGGCAGGAGTCGAATGCTACACGGATTCCCCGACGACCATCTCTAGTCTTTTTCTACTATTGCCGCGGTTCGGCAATCGCAAGTAAGGTTTCTCGCATTCAGAACCGGCAAAGCGCGGCAAGTTCAGCTTGCGCTGCGATTGAATTTCTAGTTCAGGTCAAAGGACCGTACACCATGCCGATTCCGACCATCTGCACTCAGAATGTGGACGACCTCCACGAGCAGTCAGGATCGGTGCGCGTCGTCCACATGCACGGCGAACTCTTCAAAAGCCGCTGCGACAGGTGCAGCCGACCGCCATTCCGCGACACCAACACTTACGATCCTCCAGCCAAGATTCCCCGTTGCGAATGTGGAGGACGGATCCGTCCGCATATCTGCTGGTTCGGCGAAGTGCCGTTCGACTTGGATCGCATCTTCGGCGCACTGGGCGAATGCACGATCTTCATGGCTGTAGGCACGTCGGGCGTGGTCGAGCCAGCCGCGAGCTTTGTCGCCCACGTTCGCGGTCGCGCCCGAACAATCTATGTGGGAGCGGAGGTGCCTGCGAACGCCTCCGCGTTCAAAGAATGCCATTTGGGGAAGGCGGGTGAGGTGTTGCCCGACCTACTCGGTTAAAGGTGCGCGTCGTAGCCCGCTATCGCAGCTTGGCGTACCCGGCTTTGGCTTGCTTGAGGACGGGGATGTCGGGGTCGGCGTCTTTCCAGAGGGTGAGGAAGTCTTTGTAGGCGGCGAGCGCCCGGACGCGGGCGGCATCTGCATCTGCGCCCTGCGAAGTTCTCGCCTGCAACGCGTTCGCACGCGCCACACCCAAATGCGCCAATGCTCCCGTCCAGCAGTTCCAGACGATACCGCTGTGATCGAGAACCTTCTGAAACTCCGCAGCGGCGGCATCGCCCTTTCCCGCTGCCAGATATGCCTCACCACGAATATACGTCGGATAGAGGCAGGAAATGTTAGCGACGAATTGGATTTGTCCCAACTCGATGGGGATAGTAGCGGCTTGCAAAGCATTGAGCGCGTCAGACGGATTCTTTCGGTTCAGCGCCAATTGCGCTCGAATCGCAGGTAGCCATAGCGACTGCATCTGGGTGTCGAGGGGAAAGCGTTTGCTCAAGTCTTGAGCCGAAGATTCGGCCCCTGCTGTATCTCCCGCCATGGCAAAGGCAAGCGCGGCTTCGACCTCGACGCCCTGACTGGTGGGAACGAGCTTCAAAGCCTCCACCGCTCCCCGCTTCGCTTCCGCAGCGTTGCCGAAGGCGGCTTCGCGCAGCGCGGCATTCTCCTGCCAGATTGCTCCAGCTTCCTTGCTGTCAGCGCGGATGGCGGAGTCCACAGATCGCTTGGTCAGTTCGCGTGCTTTGCCCAGATGACCTGCGTATGCCTCGGTGTCGGAGGCAAGCGAAAACCCAATGTTCTCTTCCGGCTTGCCTGCGAACCACTGTTGCTGTTCCGCCATCGCCGGGGAATCCGCCCCGAGAAAAGCCAGAGTATAGAGAGCGTTGTGTTGTATGAAATCATCCAGCTTTCGCGCTTGCGCTTGCTGGATCATCTGCCGCGCTTCGTCGTATCGCTGCAAGGCGAGCAGGCTGCTGGCGAGGTTCTCATACGGGCTGACACTATTCGGGGCGAGGCGGAGGCTTTCGCGATATGCTTCCGCAGCCTTCTCATGCTTCCCCTGCGAGGTGTACACGACGCCCAGATTGCCATGTGCCTCGGCTTTTCCCGGGTAGCTCTCAATCCCTTCCTGATACGTTTGTGCGGCTTTCTCCAGTTCCCCGGTTACAAACGAATAGTAATTGGCGCTGATTGCCAGCTTTTCCCTCTCGCTGGCATGTTCCCGCAACTCGAACGCCTTGGTGAAGTACTCGCTCCCCCGCCCTGTTTCGCCAAGGCTGTAGTAGTAAGTGCCTACTGCGTCATACCCCAACGCAAAATTCGGATCAAGCTGGATGGCACGTTGACCGTAAGGCAGGGCTGCGGCATGGCCTTTCTCGTAAGCAGCCTTCAAGCCAAGCGTGTACGCTTTCAGTGCTTCGAGCGAAGACGTGGTGGCTTCGGCGAGCGGAACGTCAAATTTCTGCACCGTTGCGAGCGACTCGCCCAGTTCTCCCCGCAGCTTCGATGCCGCCTCGCCCACTGCGTCGAGCACCTTCTCTTTCGCCGATGCTGTGACCTGCTCCTGCGCCAACAGGTCTCCGCTCTGGCAATTCACCGCCTGCAACTCCAGCACGTATTGGCTGCCCAGACTGGCAATTGATCCCGCAATGTAAGCCATGCTGCCTGCCCGCTGGCAAAGCTCGCGTGCCGCGCCGGGCGTGAGCCTCGTGTCCGCCGGACGGGACATCAGCTTCAGGGTCGCCGCGACCTTGTTCTCGGAAAGCACATTCAAAAATGGCGACTGGTTCAGAGCAACGTTGAGCGCCGTCTTCAGTGTGTCGTCGAAAACTGGATCACCCGTACTGTTGGCGAAGTCCGCGAGCACGATGGTGTCTTTCTCGGTAAGACGAGCCGAGGCCCGATGCCCCGACCGATAGAAAAAAAAGCCCCCTAAGAGCGAGGTAACCAGTAGGACGGGAACCGCAATTTTCCAGAGTTTCCCCCGCCCAGCCGAAGGAGCCTCTGCCACCGCCACCGTGCCCGAACTGGCTGTCGGACTGTTGCCGCTCTCGATGTCCCGCTTGAGCCGTTGCAGATCGGCTCGCATCTCAGAAGCGTGTTGAAAGCGAAGGTTTCGATCCTTCTCCAAGCACTTGTGGATGATGTCTTCCAGCTTTGGCGGGGTGTCAGGGTTTATCCGCACAGATGGTACAGGCGCTCGATTCAAGATCGAATCAAACATTGCGCCTGTCGTGTCGCCCCGGAAGGGTAGGGTGCCCGTACACATCTCGTACAACACCCCACCGAAGGAGAACAAGTCAGTTCGAGCATCGAGTTCCTCGCCTCGCACCTGCTCCGGTGACATGTAGGCGATGGTTCCCAGCGCACTGCCGGGACTCGTCAGATGTTCCTCGGACGCGGTGGTTGCGGCGTTCAGGTCAAAACTCCCCGGCTTCAGAGTGAGTTTCGCTAACCCGAAATCGAGAATCTTTGCCTGAACTCTATTCGTAACAAATATGTTCGCTGGCTTGATGTCCCGGTGAACGATACCTTTCGAATGTGCGGTGTCCAAGGCATCTGCAATCTGGATGCCCAGATCGAGCACCGTTTTAATCTCTACCGGCTTGCGTGCGATCTTGTGCCGGAGCGTCTGCCCTTCCAGCAGTTCCATGGCGATGAAGGATCGCCCATCAACCTCGTCAATCTCGTGAATAGTGCAGATGTGCGCATGGTTCAACGAGGACGCAACCTTAGCTTCCCGCTGTAAACGGCTGAGAGCCTTTGCGTCGGCGGCGAGTTCGTGGGGAAGGAACTTCAGGGCGACGTGGCGACCCAGCTTTAGGTCTTCCGCCTCGTACACCACGCCCATGCCCCCGCCACCGATCTTGTGGAGTATGCGGTAATGGGAAACCGTCTGCCCCACGGGTTGGGAGTCCCCAGTCATTGGGATGACATGTTAGGTCGGGAGGCTAGGAGGGGTCAACGTGAACACTAATTTGACGCTTGTTCGCCGCGACGCTAGCATGCGCCGGAGCCGCTATGAACAGACACACTGTCTTTGCCGCCGTGGCGTCATGCCTGATCTCTGTAGCCCTCGCCCAGAATCTGACCGAGCCTGGGAATCACGGGATAGTGGTCGCCAACATGGATCGCTCGGTCAAGCCCGGTGACGACTTCTATCGTTACGCGAACGGCGGGTGGATCAAGCGTACCCAACTTCCTCTTGATAGCGGCTCCATTGCCATCGACGGCTGGCTGCGGGATGACTTGTCAAACGAGTTGAGCCGGAAGCGTTCCGCTGACTTGATTCAGGAAGCAATCAAAGCCAACGCTCCCGCTGGCTCAAATCTTCGCAAGATCGCCGACTTTTATCGTTCGTACATGAATGAAGCCGAAATCGAAACCAGAGGGTTAGCCCCGCTGCGACCACATCTGGAGAGAATTGCGTCCATCCGCGACAGGCACGATTTGGCACGAGCCTTGGGTGAAAGCCTCCGCGTGGACGTCGATCCACTGAACTGGGGAGTTGTTTTTCACACCCCGAACCTGTTCGGTCTGTGTGTCGCCCCGGGCTTTGACGACCCGAAGCACTACGCTGCCTTCCTGCTGCAAGGCGGTTTGGGAATGCCCGACCGCGAATACTACGTTTCGGACGGCGAGAGGATGCGCGACCTTCGTGCCAAATATCAGGCTCAAGTTTCGGCAGTTCTCAGGCTTGCCGGGTTTACTGACGCTGAGTCTCGCGCTCTGCATATCGTGGAACTGGAGCACGCCATCGCCGAAAAGCACATTCCCTTCGCGGATGAGCAGAACTTCCAGAGCGCGAACAATGACTGGAAGCAAGCCGACTTTGCCGCGAAGGCCCCCGGTCTTGACTGGGCGGAATTCTTCCGGGGCGCAGACGTCAGCGAGCAACGGAGCTTCATCGTCTGGCAACCCACAGCCATCACTGGAGAATCCGCCCTCGTCGCCTCGACCGCTCTGGACACGTGGAAAGATTGGCTCGCCTTCCACTTAATTGATGCCTACGCCGCAGTCCTGCCCAAGGCCATTGCCGATGAGCGTTTTGCTTTCTTCGGCACGATTCTTTCTGCCAAGAAGAAACAGTTTCCACGGGAGCAACGCGGCATAACCCTGATCAACAGTGCATTCGACGAAACCGGATTCTCTTTCCTCGAAGGCAGAGGTACGCTCGGCGACGCTTTGGGGCAGATGTACGCCAAACGCTATTTCACGCCGGAGATGAAGTCCCAAGTACAGGGAATGGTCACAAATATCATCGCCGCTTACCGCCGCCGTATTGAAGCGCTGCCGTGGATGGACACTGCAACCAAGGCGGAAGTCCTAGCCAAGCTGAACACACTCTACGTGGGAATCGGTTACCCGGAGACGTGGCGCGATTACTCCGGCTACGAGGTCAAAGCGGACGACATCTTTGGTAACCTGTGGCGCGGCGGCCTGTTCGACTACCACTACTTTGTCGCTCGCCTCGGTCAGCCAGTAGATCGCAAAGAATGGGTTATGTATTTCTATCCACAGACGGCGGATGCTGAAATAACGATCCAGAATGGGTTGAACTTCCCCGCCGCATGGCTCCAAGATTTCGATCCGCAGGCTCCTGCGGCTTTCAATTACGGTGCCATAGGCGCAGGAATGGGACACGAAATCAGCCACGTCTTCGACATCGAAAAAAGCGTTGTCGATTCCCATGGGCGTGTTAGAAATTGGTGGAAACCTGCCGACCTCGCGCATCTCGAAGCCGCCGCTGCTGCCCTCGTCTCGCAGTACGACGCCTACAAACCATTTCCTGATCTCGCGGTGAACGGTAAGCAGACTCGCGACGAAAACGTCGCCGACCTCGGAGGTCTCGCTGCCGCCTACGACGCCTACCGCGCCTCTCTCACGAGCGCTGCTCCCGCCCAAAATGAATTCACGGGCGACCAGCAGTTCTTCCTTGGCTTCGCGCAGGGTTTCGCATCAAAATCCAGTGACGCTGCGCTTCGCCAGCAGGTGATGACCGACATTCACGCCCCTGAAGAGTTCGCAGCTGACACGGTGCGCAATCTCGACGCTTGGTACACGGCGTTCGATGTCAAACCCGGAGACAAACTCTACCTCCCGCCGCCCGACCGCATCCGTATTTGGTGAAGAAACCCAAGCGTTTCAAAAGGGCTTCGCCGCAGCAGCCGCAATCGAATGATTCTATTGATACGAAATTTTCGAACTTGCTAGTCCGCCCGGTATACCTTTTGACCACGCGTGCGGCTCAGTCGGGCTGCGGCAGCCCTATTCGGCGCAGCAGGTCGGCGTAGCGCGGGTCGGAACGCATCCCGTACCATGCCACGTCGCTTCCGAGATAGACCATGGCAGCCGTATGCTCTTTGTAGCCCCTTTCGAGCAACCGGAACGCTTCGTCCTTGTCGCCCAACCCCGCGTAAACCCAAGCGAATTGATAGAAATCGACATAACTGTGCGAGGACAAGTCCCTGAACTCTTTGGCGATCCTTAGCGCATCAGCCCGCCTGCCCGATACGGCATAGAGCCACCCTAGAACGCCAGCAACGAACTGGTTCTCTGCTGCGACGGACTTGTCCTGCTCGGCAATTTTGTCGTACTCGGCAAGGGCTTGCGGGTACATGTGTTTCATTGCGTATGCCCAAGATAATTCGGCACGAATCGCTGGAAGGTCTGGGTTAAGATCGAGCGCCTTCTGGTATTGAGCAATAGCCTCATCGTATCGCCGTGTAAATACGTAGACGCCTCCCACTCCGGCAGTGATTTCTGGTGAGAGCGGGTCAAGCTCTAGCGCCCGCTTCGCCTCTGTCATGGCTTCGTTGAATCGCATTCTCATTTTCAGGGATTCGGCATAACGCTGATGTGAGAGAGCGCTGTTCGGGTTCAGATCGATTGCCCGCTTGAACTCTCGCTCTGCGCCTACCCAGTCCCAGTCGAAGAGCTTGCTATAGGCTAGCGCAGCATGTGCCTCGGCGAGGGTGTCGTCAAGTTCCAGCGCCTTCATTGCCGCTGCCTTCGCCTTCGGAAAACTCTCGGTAGGAGGAAGGTACAACCAATCGCCTCCAAGACCAGCGTAGGAATCAGCCAAACCCGCGTAGGCTAGAGCGTAAGCAGGGTCTTTGTCGATGGCTTGCTCGAAATACTCGATACTCTTCTTTAACCCTGCTGCTGTTGATTGATTCGCGTGATACCTGCCCTTCAGATAAAGCTGATAAGCCTCAGGATTCGTCGCGGACGACTTCGCCAAACGAGTCTTCTCTTCACTGGTTAGTCTTCCTCCCAGATTTCCAGATACAGCAGTCGCGATCTCTTGTTGGAGGGAAGTGATCTCAGCAACTTTCGCTTTGTACTGTTCACCCCAAAGCTGTTTGTCCTCGCGTGCATCCACGAGTTCTGCGCTTACAGAGAGGTCGTCCCCTCGCTGAACGACTCTTCCCGTGACCAGCGCCTCCACCCCTAGCTCCTTCGCGACCTTCGTTGGGTCGATGTCACGCTGCTTGTAACGGAAGGCTGAGGTGCGAGAGATCACCTTCAAATTTGGAAGTCCCGACAACCTGTCGATGACGCCCTCCGTGATTCCATCGCTTAGGTATTCCGCATTTGGATCACCGCTGGCGTTAGAGAACGGCAGGACTGCAACCGAGTTGATACGGGCGCGACTGCTGCGAAAATAAAATCCTCCCACCGCAATAACTGCGACGACCGACGCGAGAGCGATCGCGGTAATCAAAATCGTCCGTCGTGACCAGCGAGGCCCTGCTGCACTACTCGCTACCGTCTTGCCCGATTCCGTGTCCCGCTTCAGCCGTTGGAGATCAGTGCGAATGTCGGAGGCATGCTGATAACGTAGGCTTGCGGTCTTTCTCCAGACACTTGCCGATGATCTCCTCCAACTTCGATGGTGTGTCTGGGTTCAACCTAACCAGTGGGACTGGCGTTCGATTCAGGATGGATTCGAAGATTACGCCACCGGTATCACCCCGGAATGGCAGCATCCCAGTACACATCTCATACAGGACTGCCCCAAAGGAAAACAGGTCACTGCGAGCATCAAGTTCTTTGCCCTTGACCTGCTCGGGAGACATATAGGCGATCGTGCCTAGCGTCGAACCGGGACTGGTAAGGTTCTCCTCCGAGCCGATGGTCGGGGCGTTCATGGCAACGCTCTCCGGCTTCAGTGTGACTTTCGCCAGCCCAAAATCGAGAATCTTCGCCTGTCCCCGATTCGTGACGAAGATGTTCGCGGGCTTGATGTCCCGATGGACGATACCTTTCGTATGCGCTGCGTCCAGTGCGTCGGCGATCTGGATGCCCAGATCGAGCACCGCCTCGATCTCCATCGTCTTGCCGTTGATCTGGTGCCGGAGCGTTTGCCCCTCCAACAGTTCCATGGCGATGAAGGCTCGCCCATCGACCTCATCGATTTCGTGGATCGTGCAGATGTTCGGGTGGTTCAAAGAGGACGCAGCCTTGGCTTCTCGCTGGAAACGGCTGAGGGCTTGCGGATCATTGGCGAGTTCGTCGGGAAGGAACTTCAGAGCGATGTGGCGACCGAGCTTAAGGTCTTCAGCCTCATACACCAAGCCCATGCCCCCGCCGCCGATCTTGCTGAGGATACGGTAATGGGAAACCGTCTGCCCCACGGATTCGGACGAAGTGGACACTGGGGGAATGGTACGGGGGAGGGTTGGAGAGGGTCAAATGGATGGACGCATCCCAGCAGAAGTCGCCAAAGTTCTTTCACATCTGTAGGATCCTTCCTAACGCATTGACATCACTTTGCAGGAACCGAAATGAGAATGACACACATGCTCTGTTGCTCGCTGCTGCTAGTCACCGCTAGGTCCGCACAGCGATCCTCCCCGGAAACCCACGCGCTGATTGGCACGTGGCGATTGGTAGAATTCGCCGACCTCGACAAGGATGGCAAGTGGCAGTATTGGTACGGAGAACATCCACGGGGGTACTTCGTCTACGACGCCACCGGGCACGTGCATGTTCAGATCATGAAAGTTCCGCCGCTGGCGCCTTTTCCAGAATCGAACTTCGACGCCGGCAAGATGCCCTCACCCGAGCATGCCCTCGCCGCTTACACCACCTATCTCGCATACTTCGGCACGTACACCGTGGACGAAAAGAAGCATCTAGTGACTCAGCACGTCGAAGGTAGCTTAGCGCCGGATTACACCGATACTGACCAACCGCGCCCCTTCAAATTGGAGGGCGACCGATTGGAGATCACCGATGGCAAGACGTGGCGACGGGTGCTGGAGCGAGTGCGCTGATGTTGCGGTTCTGTTTGACCGTTGCCGTGCTTATGTTGGATATTGAGACGGAATGGACGTTGAACGCATTATTGACGACATCGAGCAGCTACAGGAAATGTTCGAAGCGCCGGACATTCGACCACTCAGCGCAAGCGACATCTCTGCTGCAAATCGAAGGCACGACGAGACGTTAGCCCATAGCCCGTGGTTTCGGCTCTGGCAGCGATATGGTGTCTGTTGCCGACACGAATCTCCAGTGCTCAGACTAGGAGAATTGGAGAGATAGACGTTCGCACGAAGATGAAAGCCGCATGGTATGAAAAGCAGGGTGCTGCGCGGGATGTGCTGGTCGTCGGCAAAATGGACGACCCGCAGCCGAGTACAGGTGAGGTTCGGATTCGTCTTGCTTTCTCAGGCGTGAATCCCGGCGATGTCAAGAAGCGCGAGGACGCGTTTGGCATCGGGATGGCTTATCCGCGTGTCATTCCCCACAGCGATGGTGCTGGCACCGTTGATGCGGTCGGTGAAGGAGTGCCACGTGAATGGATCGGTCGGCGTGTCTGGTGTTATGGTGCTCAATCTTATCGACCGTTCGGAACTGCGGCTGAGTTCACCGCGATTCCGCTGAAACAGGTCGCTCAACTCCCCGAAGGCGTGCCGCTGGAACAAGGTGCCTGTCTCGGCATTCCCGGCATAACGGCTCATCGGGCGGTTCATGTCGCGGGATCGGTCACTGGAAAGACCGTTCTCGTGCAAGGTGGTGCTGGTGCGGTTGGAGCTTGTGCTGTACAACTCGCGCACCAAGCAGGAGCGCGAGTCATCGCAACATGTCGTGCGGAAAGCGACAAACAGATCGCGTCGCGAGCGGGAGCGGACGAGGTTTTGCTCACTGGCGGAAACTTGGCGGAACAAATTCGAGCTTTGGCTCCCGATGGAGTTCATCACATTGTCGAAGTGGCTTTCGGGGCGAACATCAAAACAGACACGGAGGTTTTGGCACAGGGTGGTTCCATTGCGACCTATGCGACCAACACGCCAACGCCGGAGACTCCGGTTTGGCAGCTTGTATTTGTGAACGCCAGACTCTTCTTCGTCGGCAGCGACGATGTGCCAGAGGAAGCAAAGATCGACGCGACTCGCGACATCGACAAGTCGCTTGAGGCTGGGTGGAAGGGACTCGACATCGCAGAGATTGTCCCTCTGGATCAGATTGCACGCTCCCATGAGTTGGTAGAACATCCCGCGAAGCCGGGGCGGGTAATCGTCTCGATTAGATAGGCAACGATGTCAGACTTCACGATTCTTTAGCACACATCCGGTTGATGTCGCGATTCTCAAGGACAGGTTTTGGAAAACTTCGCTTCGTTACGCTCAGCATGGCGCGACCTACGCATTCAGTCGTTGTCACGTAGTTCGGAAAAGTATCTTCCATAACGGATAGAGGGGTCTCATCACAGCGTAAGCCGCGCCATACCATCTGGTCTTTGTGCGAATTCCATGAAGCGGCTGAATGTAGGCAGGGCGAAACAGGAACACAGCCTTGAACAGCATCTGCGAGAGTGCATTTTCTGTTCTGCCTTTTGCCCGCGCCCACATGCTTCGCCCGCGCTCCGTGCTATCGGTTCCCGCTCCAGACACGTAGATGAACGTCATTGTCGGGTTGAGCTTGGCTAAGGTTTTAGCCACTGAGACTGTCAGATCGTATGTCACGCGCCGATACGCCTCCTCCTTCGTCCCTACTGACGAGACGCCGAGGCAGAAGAAACATGCGTCGTAGCCTGAGAGCCTGTCCTCAATCGGCGAGAGATCAGATACATCTTGATGTACGATTTCGCGAAGTTTGACGTGCGGCGGCATGCTGGCGTTGCGGACAACCGCGAGTACGCCCTCGACGTCAGGGTCGAGCAGACACTCGCGCAGGACGCCCTGCCCGACCATGCCCGTTGCTCCGAAGAGAACCACTTTCACTTGACCATCTCCTCTTCTCACGAAGGCTGCCTACCAGATCGAGCAAAGTGCGTAGAATAGGACGGCACCGTCCAATCTGCCATCTTCCGTTCATAAGAACCTGAACTGTCGCTTTCGGAGAAATGATGACCCGACATTGTATGGCCCTTGCAGTTCTTTCCCTCCTAACGACCTTCAGCTACGCGCAACCCTCCCTGCCCTCCAGCTTTCAGGCGAAAACGGTTCACAGCCCCGAAGGCGCGGAAATCTTCGTGCGCTGGGGAGGAACTGGGGCTGTGGTCGTGCTCATTCATGGGTATGCCGAAAACAGCGATTCGTGGGCACCGCTGGCTGCTGACCTGATGAAAGACCACACGGTCATCGTGCCCGACCTGCGTGGCATCGGGAGATCGTCAAAGCCCACAGGTGGATACGACAAGAAGACACAAGCAAAGGACATTCGCGCAGTAGTCACCGCACTCGGATTCGACAGAACTTTCGTGGTCGCTCACGACATCGGCAACATGGTCGCCTACGCCTACGCCGCGATGTACCCGGACAAGGTTGAGCGTCTGATTGTAATGGACGCGCCTATTCCCGGCATCGAGCCGTGGAACACGATTCTCCTAAATCCGGGCGTCTGGCATTTCAACTTCCACGGTCCCGACGCCGAGCGGCTTGTTGCAGGTCGGGAGCGCATCTATTTCGACCGAATCTGGAATGATTTCACGGGCGATCCGTCTGAACCTGATGAAGCAACCAGAAATTTCTTCACAGCCACCTACGCACAACCCGGAGGCATGCGGGCTGGCTTCGCGCAGTTCACGGCATTCTCAACCGATGCGGCAGATAACAAAGTTTTCGAGCAAGTGAAACCGACGATGCCTGTCTTGGCTGTTGGCGGGGAGAAGTCGTTCGGTGCGTTGCAGGCAGAGATCATGCGCCACGTGGCGATCAACGTACAAGAGGTAGTCGTACCACGATCCGGGCACTGGCTCATGGAAGAGAGTCCGGTGTACACAGTCAATCTGGTTCGACAGTTTCTCGATTCCCCGGCAGCACCGATTCCAGTCCGCACCACTGCGGACAACCATGTCGGCGAAACGCGGCTTACACCGGGCGAGTTCAGATTCCCGCAGCAAGGCAATCCGGGCACAGGAAGTTCGGGCGTTAGTGGGATA
Organism: uncultured Acidobacteriota bacterium; assembly: GCA_963838905.1. Taxonomy (GTDB): domain Bacteria; phylum Acidobacteriota; class Terriglobia; order Terriglobales; family Acidobacteriaceae; genus JABDBE01. Next base: position 324,345 of record CAWITE010000002.1, on the reverse strand, counting down.
CAAACCGTAGTGCTCAAAGGCGACCCGAATGAAACTGGCGTCTACACGATCATGCTGCGCGTGCCCGCGCACACACAGATCGCGGCACATTCCCACAGGGATGATCGTGTGGCAACTGTCGTCTCTGGCACTTGGCACATCGGATACGGAGATAAGTTCGATGAGTCGAAACTCAAAGCTCTGCCTCCGGGGAGCTTTCATACTGAACCGCCCGGACAAATCACTTTGCAGAGACGGGTGATGAACCTGTAGTAGTCCAGATCACGGGGTTTGGTCCCTCTTCAACAGAGTACGTTGATCCGACGCAAGACCCCCGTGCGCGAAAACCCAAATAGAGCCGCCCGGCATTCTTTCTTGGTGAGGTCGAACAATGCGTCAGATTGCCGAGTTCGTCGCCGTCCTGTCATGCGCCCTGTTCACTGGAGCCGCCGTCTACATCACCTTTATCGAACATCCTGCGAGGATGCAGTGCGGAGTGCAGATAGCCGCTACCGAGTTTGTGCCCAGCTATCGCCGAGCCACCGTCATGCAGGCGACCTGCGCAGCCTTGGGTCTGCTGGCGTCCGTGGGCGCATGGCTCACCGGAGCGATATTCTCATGGCTTGTAGGCGGGGTGCTCTTGGGATCAGTCATCCCGTTCACATTGATCGCGATCCTGCCAACCAACAAGCGGCTGCTCAGCCCCACATTGGATCGGCGCTCAGCCGAAGCGGAGCGTCTGCTCACACGATGGGGCAGGCTGCACGCCGTGAGGAGCGTGCTCAGTGGATTGGCTTTGCTGCTTTTCCTCTACTTGCTGATCCTTCGCAAGGCTACATGAGCGTTACTGTGCGAAAATCCTTAGCGGAAAGAACATGAACCCGCCATTCCGCTCCAAACAAGAAGTCGTCATAAATGCGCCATTGGAAACGGTGTGGGAATTTGGCATGGACATAACGAGGATTCCAGCGTTCCACCTCGCGTAGTCAAAGTGGAACTACTCTCAGGTAAAGCTCGTCGCGAACCCGGCGTATCATACCGATGCCATCTCGCAGGCGGAAAACACACGTGCGTTGAGAAGGACATCGAAATCATTCCCATGTAGAAGATCGTCACTGTATTGCCGGAGGACACGTTCGGAATAGGCAAGATATTGCCTGACTACGTAGTCGAAACGACGGTTCATCGCATCGGGCAATCTTCTACGAAGATGGAGATCAGCCATTACTACTCGACAAGAACCTTGAAAGCCAAGCTGTTGAACCTCGTGGCGAGGCGAAAAATTGCCCGTGACGCTCAAGCTACCCTGAATGGGATCAAAGCTGCAATCGAAGAGAGGGGTGCAGCGGTCAAGAATGGTTGACGCAGGGTGTTGTTTGTCGTTTCATTCCGTCAACATTTCGACTCGCCCATCGCCGAACACCATAAGAATCTTCTTAAAGTCGGTCGCCCTCCGAAGCTGCGAACAGATGTAGCGATATAGCTCTAAGAAGGAGAAGTCTTTCTCGCCTATCACAACGAGCCACTGATCACCAGCAAGCCTTATCGCCCGACCGCCAACGTCGGTGCTAATTAGCTCAAGCAATTCACTTGTCATGTTCAAAAGTAGAAGTCGGTCTGAATCGGGATTGTGTACGAACCCAACCATTTTTGGCGCTCGCTCAGGTGCGTCTCTCAAGACTCGAATCTGGACACGATTCCCGTGAATCGTGATTTTCTCATCTCGACTCGGTGATTCCCGTCCGAGCATAGCGTGTAATTTGCCTTCCAGCGCGGCAGCGGTTTTTGATGCCAGACGGATGGGAGCGGTGATGGTCAGCAACACTGTCATGCCGTCCGGCACGGTTTCGCCAAGCACGGCTTGCAGACGTTCAATGAGCCTCTTGGCAACCTTATCGAACCTCAACCGAGGCTTGGCGGGATTAACTTTGAGAGTGCGACGCCATTTAAGGGTTGCAATCTCAACAGCAACCCGCTTCCCCGCGACAATCATACAGGCGTCCGGGGGATCACTACCCTTTTCCCACGTTGCCGAGAACCGTTTGGCAACGGTCTCGATGGCGTTTCGCTCCTGCTTGTTCAAATCCCTCATTGTTTCATTTTTTGCAAGTCACCGAAACGGACTTAACACAAGGCAAGCCCTAGCGTTCATACCAGTCCGAATGCGGTGACCATCGGCTGCACGCAAGGCACTGGGTTTCTGCCCACTGGTGCAGGCAGGCTGGGCAGACGCCTCCAGTATCAAACGTGTTCCACTCGTTGCCGCAGGTGCAGAACCATTTGTCTTCCCTGCGCGGCGACCAGCCACAAAGCGGGCAGCGGATGCGGGGCGGTTCCGCAGCGCCGGCCTTCCGCTCGCGGTCTGGAACGACGACCGAGTTGTCTGCGATGGGACTCACTCCGCGAACACTCCCACCTGATACCATCCTCGTTGTCTGTAATCGACCAATTCGATAGTGTTGCAATCCTTGCTTAAGATTCCAGCCAGTGGCTCCATGTGTTCGAATCCGCAAACAACGAGGTATTTTGTTGCCTTGCCCTTGCTTTCCATTAGCTTCTTGAGCATTGCCGCCTCTCGCTGGCGTGTCCACTGCTGTTTCTGTTCGGGCGAGTACGCACCGTGAATGTAATCACGAGGAATCTTCATCTCGTCCAATTCTTCCAGAGTCGTGTTGATGTTCGCCCATGATTTCTTGTTTGCATTAGCGAGCTTGTGAGCCGAAGTCGCATTGGCGAGACCCCATTCCTCACCAACAAACTCAATTTTGTTTTCCTTGATGAGATTTTCAATCAGGTTGGCAAACTGCTTCTTTTGTTTCGTGACCTGCTCGCTATCGCCCAAGACCGCATCTGCATCTTCAGGTTGGATGCCGTGATTGCAACCGACCATTACAATTTTGCAGTCTGCCATTGTTCTGAAATGTAGCGACACAGGTATCCTCAGACCTGATTGACCGATACATCAACAAGCGCAAGTCAGATCAAACGCGCAGCAAGACTGCACCGGAAAACGGAACTATCAACAGGGAATTGGCGCTAGTCAAGTCCGCGTTTAATCACGGTACAGAGCAGACCCCGCCGAAGGTGCGCTTTGTCCCGCACTTCAACATGCTGGAGGAGAATAATGTTCGCCGTGGTTTTCTTCAGGATGAGCAGTACCTCCGGCTTTCCCGTGAATGTGCAGTCGAAGGTGTCTGGCTCGCGGGCCTCTTTGAAACCGCTTTTGCGTATGGCTGGCGTGAAGATGAGTTGCTGGCGCTTCGCGTTGGACAGCTTGACCTACTGGGAAAGATCATTGATCTCGGCGAAACAAAGAACGGCGATCAACGAATGATTCACATGACGGAGCACGTTTTTCAATGCCTCGTGCGCTGTGTCGCTGGCAAGAAGCCGGACGACTTCGTGTTCACACGCGATGATGGGAGTCGAGTGAAGGATTTCAGGCAGGCATGGTGGAATGCGTGCATTCGAGCAGGGCTAGGTCGGTTTGAATGTCGAGATTGCGACTCGAACGTCTCCGAAGGACGTAGATGATCAACGTGCCAATCGAAGAAAAAAGCAAAGTACATTGGACTGAGGTTTCACGACCTGCGCCGAACTGGTATTCGCAACATGTCGAGAAAAGGAATCCCAGAGAAAGTCGGCATGCTCATCAGCGGGCACCGGACGGATAGCGTGTACCGCCGCTACAACATCGTGGATATGGAAGTCCTCAAGACCGCGACTGCCAAAATCGAAGAGCATCAACGCGAGATCGTCCAAGCCGAGAACAACCATAGAACAGCCATACTGAGTACCGAAACTGGTGCAGATGACAAAGGTAAGCCGATCAACTAGACTGAAAAATCAAGCACTTCCCATCCAAGCCGGGATGGCGGAACTGGCAGACGCAGCGGACTCAAAAGCGGATGCCAGCTATCTCATAAGTCTAAGTAAATAAATAACATCCAGATGCGATCGCAGATGCAGGGGATTATTATGTTTTTTTCTCTTATAAGTCTAAGAAACGAAAGGGACCGGCAATGCGGAGTGGCTGACACAGCCGAACGGAGAAGCTTGAGAGCCGTCTAGAGATCGAGCATGATCCATGTTGGAGCATGGTCGCTCGCGTTTTCCCGCCCACGTGCCCATCGATCAACACCGCCGTCCACGAGCCGGACCGACAAATTCGGCGAAAGCAGAAAGTGATCGAGTCGCATGCCTTTGTCCTTCTGCCACCGTTCAAATTTGTAATCCCAGAATGTCCAGAGCGGCCCGTCTGGATGTAGCTTCCGCATGGCGTCAGTCCAGCCTTGAGCCAGCAAGCGTGCAAACGCCTGTCGGCTTTCGGGTTGGATTAACGCGTTGTTATCCAACGATCGAGTCGGATAAATGTCCTGCGGTGTCGGTACGACATTGTAGTCACCGGCCAGCACCACGGGTGCGCCGCTCGCCATGAGTTCGGCAGCGTGGGCAATGAGGCGCTCAAACCACGCCAACTTGTAATTGAATTTCGGTCCAGGCTGCGGATTCCCATTGGGGAGGTAGATGGAAGTGATCAGGACTCCCTGAACCGCCGCTTCAATGTAGCGAGCTTGATGATCTTCAGAATTTCCCGGCAAGCTCGTGCAAGTCAGCACGGGAACGTGGTTTCGCGCGAGAATGGCCACGCCGTTCCAGGAGCGCTCCCCTTGCAAGACTGCTTCGTAACCGAGAGCCCGAAGGGCATTCACGGGAAAGTCTTCCTGCTCAGCCTTGAGCTCTTGGAGACTCACCACGTCCGGTTCAGCTTTCGCTAACCAAGCCAAGAGGTTGTCGAGCCGCTTATTGATGTTGTTAATTAATGTTGAAGGTGGCGACTCTCACCAAGCCTCTTTCTGTCCCTGTAATATAGGATGAACGAGGCAGCCCAAGGCCTCAGACGCTCATAAGCGCGGATGCAGAAGATGGGGTCCGGACGATCAAATGAGAAATGTAATCTACGCAATCAACCTTACCGTGGATGGCTGCTGCGACCATACCAAATTCAAACCCCCCGACGATGACGAAGTACTTGAACATTACACGCACCTCTTGCGAGATTTTGACCTGCTCGTCTATGGGCGTAAAACCTATCAATTGATGGTTCCTTATTGGCCTGATATCGCAAAAAGCCAGTCCGAGACAAAAGCGGATATCGAATTTGCTCAAACCTTTGTCTCCAAGAAGAAGATTGTTTTTTCACGATCGTTGGCCAGCGCTGAAGATGAAAATACGAGAATTGTTCGTACGAACCTTCGCGACGAAATACTTAAACTGAAGCAAGAACAGGGCAACAATATTTTGGTCGGCGGTGTAGATGTTCCTTCACAACTGATGGAGCTTGGCCTGATTGACGAATATCGTTTTGTCGTTATGCCAACCATTGTTGGAGAAGGCAGTCGATTGATGGAGGGCGTCAGCCTGCCCGAGAAATTGCAATTGAAGCTGGTTGAGTCGAAGCCTTTTAAATCAGGGTGTGTTGCGCTTCGCTACTTGAAACAGTGACAGGAAAACTGGGTGATGCCCACCCGGCGAGTCGTTACACAAAGCCCTGCAGGCTCACGAATAAATCCCAGGCGCCTCATGTCCAAGCTTCTGCACGTACTCAACGTATGACCCGGGATAAACAGTGGGATGGCGGTCCGTACCGCTTTCGCCCCCCAGTTCCAGCACACGTGAGCCGAGACCGCGAAGGAACATGCGGTCATGCGATACGAAGATCATGGTGCCTTCAAAATCCTTCAGGGCGTCCACCAGCATTTCCTTGGTTGCAAGATCCAGGTGATTGGTAGGTTCGTCGAGCACCAGGAAGTTCGGCGGGTTGTAGAGCATGCGTGCGATTGCCAGCCGTGATTTTTCTCCGCCGGAGAGTGCGCGGATCTTCTTGTCCACGTCTTCGCCGGAGAACTGGAACGCTCCCGCCAGGTTCCGCAGCGACCCGATACTGTCCTGAGGAAAATCCTGTTGCAACTGTTCGATGACGGTGAGATCGGAATCGAGCACGTCCAGCGATTGTTGCGCGAAGTAGCCCATATACAGGCTGGCGCCGAGCCGCACGCTTCCGGCATCTGGGGCGCTGGCTCCGGCAATCATCTTAAGAAGCGTGGTCTTGCCCGCGCCGTTTCTCCCCATGACGGCCCAGCGCTCTCCGCGCCGGATGGTGAGATTGAACCCTTCGTAAATCATACGCGGGCCGTAACTCTTGTGCAGATTCTCCAGGACGGCCACCTGCTCGCCGGATCGTGGGGGGACACGAAAGTCAAACTTCACCACCTGGCGTTTTTTCGGTAGTTCGATCTTCTCGATCTTGTCCAAGGCCTTAATCCGGCTCTGCACCTGGGCCGCTTTGGCCGCGTGCGTCCTGAAACGATCAATGAAGCGCTGCTCTTTGGCAAGCATGGACTGCTGCCGGGCAAATGCTGCCTGCTGATTGCTTTCTCGCACCGCCCTTTCGCGCTCGTAGAAGTCGTAGTCGCCCGAGTAGGTGATGATTTCGCCGCCATCGATCTCCGCGATCTTTGAGACCAGACGGTTCATGAACTCGCGGTCGTGTGAGGTCATGAGCAGCGCGCCGGGAAACGACTTGAGAAACTGCTCCAGCCAGATGATGGATTCGATGTCGAGGTGGTTCGTCGGTTCGTCCATCAGCAATACATCCGGCATTCCGAGCAGGACCCGTGCCAGCGCAACCCGCATCTTCCATCCGCCCGAGAGAGCGCCCACGTCGCCGTCAATCTGATCGTCTTTGAATCCCAGACCGTGGAGTACTTCACGGGCTTGCGATTCGAGCGCGTAACCGCCTAAATGCTCGTACTCCTCCTGAACGTGACCGAAGCGATCAAGGATGCGATCCATGTCATCAGCCTTGTCGGGGTCGGACATTTCCCGCTGCAAGGCTTCGAGCTCGTGGTGCAGATCGCCGACTCGTCCGCTACCTGCGATCGCTTCATCCAGGACTGAACGGCCCTGCATTTCCTCGACGTCCTGGCGAAAGTAGCCGATCGTCAACTTCTTGGGGACAGAGACCGCGCCCTCGTCGGGAGTTTCCTCGCCGACCACCATCCGGAAGAGCGTTGTCTTGCCCGACCCATTGGGACCGACCAGTCCGACCTTTTCGCCGGGATTCAACTGAAACGAAGCATCCACGAAGAGCAACTGCTTGCCATACTGCTTATTGATGTTTGCGAAAGAGATCATTTTGAAGGAGCCAATCGCGGCACGCTGCCTCTTCCAGTGTAGCGTGGACAGAAACTTGCCGGCCAACGCTTGGCACATTGGGGATCAGTGAACAGAAATCAGGGATCGCAAAATTCACACTTGACATTGACAGATAATCCACTACCATATGGTTGTGGATAAATTAGGCACAACGTTTGCGGCTTTGTCTGATCCAACCCGGCGGGCAATGATCGAACGACTCTCGCATGGGCCTGCCTCTGTGCATGGGTTGACGGAACCGTTTGCACTCTCGCAGCAGATGATTTCAAAACATATCGCCTACCTGGTGCGGGCGCGGATTGTGATCAAGACGAAGCGTGGACGAGAGAGTGTGTGCACGCTTAGGCCAGAGGCGATTAAAACAGTCGGCGACTGGGCGTTTAGCTATCGCCGATTCTGGGAAGAGAGCTTCGACAAACTGGATGTAGTTGTAAATCAAATGAAGAAAGAGGAGGTCAGAGATGACAGAAAACACGGTTAGCGAAATTGAGCGGATGGTCGTTACAAGAATTTTTGATGCCCCACGCGAGTTGGTGTGGAAGGCGTGGACAGACCCGAAGTACGTGATGCAGTGGTGGGGGCCGAAGGGTTTTACTTCGCCGGTTTGCAAGATGGATTTTCGCGTGGGAGGAAAATTTCTCTGCTGCATGAGGGCGCCGGATGGGCAGGAGTTCTGGAATGCGGGTGAATACCACGAGATTGTTCCGCACGAGAAGATCGTTTCCTCCATGTACTTTTCGGACTCGAAGGGAAACAAGGTTGAGCCTGCGCAATTAGGAATAGAACATGAGGCTATAGACGGTGCGTACGACGTGACCATCTTTGAGGATCTCGGGAACGGCCAGACGAAACTCACCTTCATTGGAAATGAACCCATGGAGAGCGCGAAAAATAGCGGTCAAATGGAGGGCTGGAACCAGATACTCGATAAAGTTGCCGCAGTTGTTACGAAGCTAGCGCAGGCGAAATAACAAGTTGGAGTTTTGATGATTGTCATGCGCGAGATCTAAACGTAACGCAACGCCGGTCCGTTCCGGAAACCTCAGGGTGGGCGGCGAGGGTGTGTTACGCTTCGCGAGCCGAGACGAAAAGCCCAACCCTGGCTCTCCAAGAGCGGGAGAGACAGGGGCGGGCGTTGTCGAAGATTGCATGGGTGCGAAAGGCACGTCCTCGCGAGCTATTGGTTTGTGGCTGTGCCGCTCACGTTGGCAACGTCGGTTTTTCTTCTTTTTGCGTTCCTAATGACCGTTTTCGCGGAATAGCTTGTCCGCCTCAAACGTTATGACAACCGGAATGGCTGTGCCGTCGGGTAGCGTCAGCGACTCTTGGACGGCGCGAATTTTGCTCGAGTTATCGACAAAAACGACGGCCAGGACGGATATGCGCACCAAGACTCCCGATTCGTAGATGTTCGCAGTCAGGGTGGCCGTGCAGTCAGAATTCACCGTCCACGATCCTGTGATGGTCTCGTTGGCGAAGCCGCCACCCACATTCCTGGCCTCCGTGCCAGAGATGTTTCCTGCCGCGTCTACGCTGACTCTACCTGCCGCCGCGCCAGGAACGTGCGCCGGTTGGAAGAATATTGAGCTACGTATAAATAATGCAATGACTTAGTGCAAAAAAGAAGGCAGCTCGGACTGCTCGATGCAGCCCCGTAGCTTCTTCTGCGATCTTCGAACTCCGTTCATCGACCGGATGATGTCCTCCATGAGTTCGTCACTGTCCTTGGGACAACTATTGGACAGTTTTCGCTTCGCCTGATACCAAACCCCTTCGTCTGGATTCAGCTCCGGGGCATAGGAGGGAAAGTTCTCAATATGGAGACGGGGATTTCGCCGGAGAAGCTGCTGCAGCGGCTCGCCTTTGTGGGTACTCGAGTTATCCAGCAACACAATCACGGGACCGTGGAGATGCCGAAGCAGGTGGCGGAGGAACAAACCCACTTCTTCCTGCCCAATATTGTCATAGAAAAGGTAGTAGTAGAGGTTCAGTCGCTGCCGTTTCGGGCTGACCGAGATGCCGGAGATCACGGAAATTTTGTCGCGCCGGTAGACATGACGATGAATCGGAGTTTGCCCTACCGGAGCCCAGGTCTTGGCGACATGGGGAAGGAGGAGAAATCCGGACTCGTCGGCAAACACTATGTGGGCGCCCAGCCGAGCGGCTTTTTTTTTATCCGCGGCCACTGTCGGCGTTTCCATTGCTCGACCGCTTGGTCGTCACACTCGATCGCGCGCCGTTCGGGTTTCTGATGACTCCACTTCAGACGATGCATCAACCGCCCAATGTGATTGGGGTGGTAGTCGACTCCGAACTCGTCGTCGATGAGCAGGGCGATGCGCGCCGTCGTCCACAGGTTCGTGCGGTAACCACGAGCCATCGGCCCTTTGAGCAGCAGCCTGATCAGGCCCTGCAGCTGTTTCGGCCGCAACTTAGGCGGTCGCCCCGGGGAGAAGCGAACGCGCAATGCCTGCTCTCCGCCGCGCCGCCGCGCATGGTACCAGCGCATGACCGAGCTGGCTCCGCAGCCAATGCGCCGCGCCGCTTCATTGAGTGAACAACCAGAATCCACTAAGGCCAAAGCTCGCCGGCGACGGTCTTCCAGCAGATCGGCACTTCCCTTTGGTCTGGGCATAGGTGTTCAGGCGGAGAAGCAGAGCACCTACATTATTGGCTTCTTTCTAGAGGAAAGCTATTACATTCTTTATACGTTGCTCAATAAGGGTTCCGGTGAGGGTGAATCCCCACTTTCCCGCTGCTTTGGCATTTGAACATGTTTCAGCCGCCTGTACTGCCGGTGCTGCGCTCAGGCAGAGGGCTGCGACGGAGATGAGAAGCGTTGTCCGTGCTAAGTTGCGTTTCATGTGTGTCCTCCTTAAGGATTGATTTTTGAAGCCGAATGACCCAACTCCCGACCCTTCCTCGTTTTCACTACTGTTCAACCGATGACACGCACCTTGCTCTAACGCGGGTTAAAGGGCAATACCCTGGACATCTTCCATTTTGCTTTTATGTCTCCTCGCGTAACCGATTGGGAGACCAGAAACTTAGTGCCTTTTGTATTCCGCTGCTAACGGCGCGGTGATAAAATTCGGCGGACAACTTGGGGGTATCGGCTGTGAAAGATGCCCATACGGCACGTGCGCCCATTCGCTTCGGCGCTTTCGAGTTAGATCCTGAGAGCGGAGAACTGCGCAAGCAGGGCATGAAGGTCAAGCTGCAGGAACAACCTTTCCAGATTCTCCAAATTCTCTTGGAGCATCCGGCCAAGGTTGTGACTCGCGAGGAATTACAGCAACGCATCTGGCCATCCGGCACGTTCGTGGACTTTAACCACGGCCTCTACAACGCCATCAAGAAACTACGAGAAGCGCTGGGCGACTCGGCGGATACCCCCCGCTACGTCGAGACTCTCTCCCGTCGCGGGTATCGCTTTATCCCGCCAGTGAACAGGCCTGCACCGGAGCTGCATAGTCCTCCTCCAGCCGCAAACCTTGCACGGGACTCCATCGCGGTGCTTCCGTTTCTCAACTTGAGTGCGGATCCGGAGAACGAATTCTTTGCCGACGGTATGACGGAAGAAATCATCAACGCTCTGGCGCAGATCCAGCAGCTTCATGTTGTAGCGCGAGGTTCCGCTTTTTCTTCAAGGGGAAGCACATTGACCTGCGCATCATCGGGGAACAGCTGAACGTGCGGACCATCCTGGAGGGAAGTGTACGCAGAGTTGGCAACCATCTCCGCATTACCGCTCAGCTGGTGAATGTCGCCGACAGGTACCATCTCTGGTCCGAGCGATACGACCGGGAGATGAAAGACGTTTTCGACGTTCAGGATGAGATTGCCCGCGCGATTGTGGAACGGCTTAAAATCACACTGGAGGGAGCCCAGGAGGAGCCGCTGGTAAGGCCCACGACGAAGAACCTGGAAGCTTACCAAATGTACCTCAAAGGCCGTGCCCTTTTGTACCACCGTGGTTCGGCAATTTCGCGCGCCCTGGCGTGCTTCCAGCGAGCGGTTGCGCTCGATTCTGAATACGCGCTGGCATCGGCGGGGCTCGCCGACTCCTACACTGTGCTCGGTTATTACGGATTAGCACATCCATCCGCAAGCATGCCAAAAGGAACTGAGGCGGCCCGACGCGCGGTTGCACTCGATTCGTCGCTGGCAGAAGCACACAGCGCTTTGGCAATGTGTTGTTTATTGCACGATTGGGACGTGGCTGCGGCTGAGCGGGAATTCCTTTGGGCACTTAAACTGAATCCGCGGTACATCCAGGCGCGCTGTTGGTATGCGTTGTTTTACCTGCAGTTCGCTGTAGGGCGAGCGACGGAAGGCATTGAACATGCAAAGCTAGCGGTGGAATCCGACCCGCTTTCTGGGTATGCCAACACGATGCTTGGTTTGACATACTCGGCTGCTGGCAGATATACCGAGGCCGTAGAGGCTAGCACGCGTGCAGTGGAACTCGATGCGGAGTCTTTTCTCGCGCGCTGTAGTCTCCAATGGGCTCTGCGCTTCAGCGGACGCTTCGAGGAGTCCGTTGCTGTTGGCGAATTAGCTTTGGCGATGTCCGGGCGGCACCCGTGGGCCATGGCAGGCCTTGCCATGATTTTTGCTGATTGGGGCAAACCTGCGGATGCACAGGCGGTCTACGCGGAAATGATGGCTCGGGCACGACGATGCTACGTGCAACCTAGCCAGCTCGCTATCGCAGCGGCTGCGGCCGGGATGCAGGACGAAGCTATTCGCCTGTCCCGCGAGGCGTTCGAGATCCGCGACCCTTTTTGCCGACTTCACTTCTCAAAGTACTGGCCCGACAGTGCACGGCTACGCGTGGATCCCCGTTTTCAGGAGATCCCCTTGGAATTCGGGCTCGACTGAAGTCCGTGCGCACGGGTCCAAAAGAGGACCTTTTAAGCCAACTGTGATATCTGTCTCTCTGACCCTGCCGATCAAAAAGGGAGAAAGTTTCCGAATCGCCGTCATCCGAGAGGCGTCTGTTATGGACGCTTCATGAGCCCAAAACGCTTCCCAAATATAGGGTCAGCGCCTTCTTGAATTCAGCCACAATCAAGTCTTTCCCTTTATCGCCCGCTTCTCCATAGAGGGTCTTCAAGCCTCTGACCATCTCGAGAGTCACGTTCGCAGCCACCACTGCTCGTTCGTCTGAAAGGGATGGGTTCTTTGCTCTAAAGGCATTCGCGATGTTGGCTCGCAAGACTCTCTTCGCAGCGGGGTCGCGGCGTAGCCGAATCGGCGCCGCGAGCAGTCTCAGATAAGCCGGACGTACCTGAAAAATTTCAGTGATCCGTTCGATAAAGAGACTCGCGAACTCTCGATGAGTGAGGTTCTCTGCCTGCTCTATCAATGGCCTCCATTGCTCTTCCATCTCCTGGGCGTACTGGCCCAACAATGTAAGGGCGACGGCCTGTTTGTCCGGGAAGTAGTTGTAAAGCGCCCCGATCGAAGAGCCGCTGCGCTCCGCGATCGCGGTCATCGTGGTTGCATCATAGCCAACCTCGACAAACAGTTCCGCCGCCGCATCCAGGAAACTGGCGAGCCTGTGTGAAGAGCGCTCCTGTTGCGGGGCGACTCTTATCGAATTTGACAAATTCGAGGGCATCCTCATATTCTATACCTTAGAAATCGAGGGTACCCTCGATTTTAGTGACAAATCCTTTCCTAAGGAGCCCCATGGCAGAACTTCAGCTTGATTCCCACAAAACAGCACTTGTTCTCATTGACCTCCAGAATGCCATCCTCGCCGCGAATACGGCGCCTCATCCAGCCGCACAGGTCGTTGCCAATTCGGTAAAGCTGGCGGAAGCGTTTCGCGGCCACGGCGCCCCGGTTGTCTATATCCGTGTCGACCTCAACGATTTCCTCGAGCTTCCTGTCGACCAGCCGGTCAACCTGGGGAACGCACCGCTGCCCGCCATTGTTTCGGAGATTGCCCCTTCTGCCGGATTCCAGCCCGGCGACGTCTTGCTTACAAAACGTCACTGGGGCGCCTTTGCAGGAACCAACCTTGAGCAGCAGCTTAAGTCGCGTGGTGTCGATACGGTCGTCCTCACCGGAATCTCTACCAATGCGGGGGTAGAGTCCACGGCGCGACAGGGTACCGGTCTCGGCTTTGGCTTTGTCGTTGTTGAAGACGCCTGCTCCGGTCAGGATGGTGAACAGCATCGTTTCGCATTCGAGAAGATATTCCCTCGGCTCTGTCGCGTGCGCTCGACCAAGGAGGTCCTCGCCGCACTTGCCTAACACCAAGAATCAACTCGATCGACTCGATCCACTGGTCTGGAAGATCACTGCTGTCGCTGTGCTTGGGTCCCTCATGGGACAGGTCGATGCAACTGTGGTGAACGTCTCCCTCTCCAGCCTGGCCGTTGATCTGCACAGCAGTCTTACCACCATTCAATGGGTCACGAGCGGCTACCTTCTGGCGCTGGCCCTCATGCTCCCGTTGAATGGCTGGCTCGTCGGGCAGCTCGGAGCAAAATCGCTCTATCTGTGGTGTTTTCCGATCTTCACGCTCTCATCGGCGCTCTGCGGACTCGCGTGGTCCGCGAACTCGCTGATTGGCTTTCGAGTCCTCCAGGGAATGAGCGGAGGTTTGATGGCTCCGCTGGCGCAGATGATGATGGCGCGCGCCGCCGGGAGGCACATGGCGCGCGTCCTCAGTTACGCCGCAATACCGATTCTGCTGGGACCACTCCTCGGGCCCGTGCTCGCTGGGGCGATTCTTCAACATGCGTCCTGGCGTTGGCTGTTCCTGGTGAACATTCCGGTCGGTCTTTTGGGAATCGTTCTGGCGATTCGCTTTCTTCCCGAAGACCGTGCCGAAGCCCGGCCGAGAGATCTCGACTTTGTCGGCTTCTGCCTACTTTCCCCAGGGCTCGTGCTCTTTCTCTACGGTGTGGACCATGTTAGCGAACGGATCGGCTTGACGGCATTTTTCGTTGCCCTGGTGCTGCTCACGGTCTTCATCCGGACGGCAACCATGAAGGGCGACGATGCGCTCATTGATCTTCAGCTCTTTAGGGGAAGGGATTTTTCAGCATCGGTGCTGACGCAATTCACCCTGAACGGAATCTCATTCGCAGGACAGATGCTCATCCCGATCTATCTCATCCGTATGTGCGGCGAATCACCCAGCGCGGCAGGCTGGTTGATGGCTCCTCTCGGACTGGGCATGATCTGCACGTATCCGAAGATCGGCGTGCTGACGCAGCGCTTCGGCATCCGCAGGGTAGCGGGCAGCGGCGCCTTTTTGGCCTTAGCCGGGACACTGCCGTTCCTTTTTCTTGCCAGCCACGGCATGTCCCTCCTCCTGCTCGTATGTACGCTCTTCGTCCGCGGGATGGGTTTGAGCGCGGTCGGCATTCCGTCCATTACCTCTGCCTACGCTTCGGTCGAGCAAGAACACCTGCCGATGGCGACGACCTCACTCAATATAGTTCAGCGTCTCGGAGGGCCCACCCTGACGACACTGTGCGCTACTTTTCTCGGATGGAGACTGGGTATGGCGCACCAGGCGACCGGCATCTCCAAAGCCTTTACCGCGACCTTCATGCTGCTCAGCCTCACTCATATCCTGCTTTTGGTAGTAGCACTAAGGCTGCCTTTTTTCATAGAGAAGACGAAACAGTCGCCCTCTGATGAAGAGGTAACTCTTTTGATTGAAGAGGCGTCGGAGTGACCTCATCCTTGCAGGTGTCTACGCGCGACAATCTCTCGTTACTCCCCTTAAACGCGCTTCTCGCCATCAACGCCCGAATTGTCGCCAATCCGGAAGTAATCCGCAAACAGGCTCCCGGAAATCGCTCCGATGGTCTCCGCCCATTCCTGACACGTTCTGCCTCTTCCAGTGTAGCCTGTGGATTCGCGCTGGAAGGACTACGAGATGCGAAAAGGGTTTACGAGAAAACCACAAAAGGATGAGCCCGCGACGCCAGGCAAGAACTACATAACGCGGAGCGGGCTGCAGCGCCTCAAAGATGAGCACCGGTTTCTGCTCACCAGGGAACGCCCGGCTGTGACGGAGGTGGTGGCGTGGGCTGCCAGCAACGGCGATCGCAGTGAAAACGCCGACTATCAGTACGGCAAGCGGCGGCTGCGGCAGATCGATGGGCGGATTCGCTTTCTCACGAAGCGAATCGAAGCCGCGGAAGTGGTGGACCCGGAAGCTCCGAGAGCGGGGCAGGCGGCGACGAGGGCATTCTTCGGAGCGACCGTGCGCTATGCCAATGCCGCGGGAGTATCGCGAGTGGTGAGCATCGTGGGCACCGACGAGATCGATCTCAATCGCAACCACATCAGTTGGGTGTCACCTCTGGGCCGCGCGTTGATGAAGTCGGCAGCGGGTGACAGCGTAGTCCTTCAAGTACCGGGCGGTACAGAATATCTGACCGTGCTGGAAGTGTGTTATGAGCGCATTTCTGTGGAACCGTTCTATGAACCACCAGGATCCGAGGCCTCGGCAAAGAGACTTCCTCGACGACGCTAACTCCACCTGACGAAGAAACAGCGAGATTAGCTTATCTGCAACGGGGTGCGGGGGCCGCACTTCCAGGCGGGCGGGACCAGTCCTCTCTCGACACAATAAGATAAAAATGGTGCGACTGAATAGGATAATGAACGTACAGCGCAATAGTATAAATACGATGCAACACAATCAGATCTGGGCTGGTGAAAAAATGACTGGCGGGCGATCGCCGGCGGTGCCGAAAGCTTCGCGCGTAGACGAACGCTAAGTCAATTCTCGGTCTGCAGGCAGTAGAGAGGAAAGATCTTCTGACCGGATGCGCTGTGTGAAATTGCGAATTGACAAGAATGCCATAAGGGAAGGGAAAACGCGGCGCTTGGCGCCGCTCGGCCATAGCTTCACAGATGCCAAGTGGTCCGCTTCGCGCGAAATCAAAAGATAGCAGCTCTAAGAGTGGTAGAATTTCGAACGGGTGCTCTCTTATGACTTGGCAATGGGCTCTGAGCCCGAGAATCGCCGGTACAGCGTTTCACGGGCAGGGACAAGAAGCTGTGGAAATCGGCAAAAACCGACACACTTTCTTACACAGTTTCACATTTGTCGTTTGGGATGGCAACGAAGTAGAACGCGAAATTAGCTGTTGAATCAAGCACTTCCACGAAGTGCCGGGATGGCGGAACTGGCAGACGCAGCGGACTCAAAATCCGCCGGGCTTCGGCCCTTGGGGGTTCGACTCCCCCTCCCGGCACCAGCACTTATCCAGCTTGTATTCAAACACCTACGCTGAATTGCGCTGTAGCCTTTTCCGCCGTTCCGTTTTGGAGCTTTTCTTGGTTGTGCCCAATTTTGTGCCTACCACCAACTGCGATGCCGTGAACACGCGGTCAATCGCAGCGGCCTGCGGATGAATGTATCGTTGGGTAACGGTTATCGAACTGTGCCCGGCGATTCGGGCAAGGACGAACACATCGCCACCTGCTGCTTCGCCTAGCCGCGTAAGGGACGTGTGGCGCAGAACGTAGGGTACGAAGGATTCCCCGCCGATTTCTTCAACCGCTTTCTTGTGCTGGTCTTTTGCGGCATCGCCGTTGAAGTGACCGCACTTGCTGGCGCTGGGAAAAATCCATCCTTCAGTCGGGCGGCCAGCCGATTCGCGCCGAGCGCTGAGCAACTGATACACACGCGGGGTCATTGGCAGGATACGCCGGGCAGCCTTTGATTTTCCTTGCACTATCTGAATCAGCCCGGTGCCATCTTGGTTCAAGAACACATGTGGCCATTGCAGCGCGAACACCTCGCCGGGCCGGAATCCTTCATCCAAAATGATTGTGGCGCAATCCTGCCACGGCTGCGGACACGCCTTCAGATATTTCTTAATTTCCTTTTCGTCCAACACGCGGTCGCGTTGCTTTTCACCCGTTGCCAGCGTGACGCGGGCGGGCCTTTCCAACTTGCCCCACTGATACGCGAGGTTCATGCTGCGCCGCAAGGTGCGGAGCCCACGGTTGATGCCTGAGGCAGACAGGCGAACATTTTCAGCAGCAAATTGCTGTGCGCGTTCGTCGGTTATTTCGTCTATCCGCAATCCCGCCAGTTCGGACCTTAGCAGCATATCGCTGCCCTGCTTGTAGTACCGGAAGGTGAGCGGCTTCGCTGCGTGCGCCGTTTCGGCGTAGGGTAAGAAGTTAACCCGGAGAAAATCTTTCAATGTGGGCGCAGCTTTCTTTTCACGGATGCCGACTTCGCCCTTGGCTAGTGAAGTGCGATGCGCTGATTCCATATTCAGCGCAACCTTGTTGTTGCCCTGCTTGGTGGATTCGCGCACCAGCTTCCCCTGAAACATGAACTTGTACCAGTAGAATTTCCCGCGTTTGTAAATCATGATGTTCTCCCTTTCTTAGCTGCCTTCTTGTCACGTTTCTTTCCGACCCGGTTCCACCAATCCAGCTTTTGCTGTCGCTGCGCCTCCCCGGTGCATGGCCCAGCCTCACAATACTTCTGCGTTTTTCGTTTCTTTATGAAGTAGGGGTTTGGACAATCTTTGTTCGCGCAGATTCCCGTCTTTCCCGCCCAATAATCGCGCAGGAACAAGAGGTGGATGGTGTGTAGAAGCTCGGTTGGTTGTAGTTCGATTCGCCGTTTCGTTGGTTTGATGACGGCTGGAATCTCTGACTGTTGAAGCACAGTGAGAGCCTCTGCGTCCCCGCGCCATGCCGCCCGTAAGTTATCTCGAAAGCCCGAACGACCTTCGGTTGGAAGAAATTCCGGGTCAGCCGCGATAATAAGGGGACCCCAAAGCTTCCTGAAGGTTTCCCACGCTGCTGGTGTATCCCCTACGTTTGCGAAGGCCTCATGCGGGGCTTCCTTGCCCGCCGATTTCGGGTTCCGCCCTATGGGTAAGTACGCCGTGATTTTAAGCATTCCTTTGTTGCTACTAGAAATCATCAGCCACTCCGTTTTGCGCCACTATCTAGAACGCTGTGAATTGTATTGCGTTCTAGAAGATAATAGCCCAGACTGTTACTAGAACGCAAGCGGAAACGCTACCATCTAGGAGGATAACGTGAGCAGTAGGCAAGGCAGTTCGCAGGTACAGCCAGAAACAGAACTAATCACCGTGCCCGAGGCAGCAGCTTTCTTTCGGGTGACAATTTCCACGATTCGGGCTTGGGTGCTTTACAAGCAGATTCCCTACGTGAAAGTAGGCCGCATGGTCAGGTTTCGGCGGGCCGATTGCGAAAACCTTATCACTGCCCGAACCGTTCAGGCGGTGGCCCGGTGAGTGAACAGGAAGCGGTTCACGTGTTGAGCTACAAGTTGGAACGGAACACGGAAACAGGGCAGGCGACTGCAACGGTCGTATTCATGTGTCCGAACTGCAAACTGTTTCACGAACTGCGAGAAGTCTACAGTTCGATTCCAGCCAACTTTTCCGTTCCCGGCCGTCAGCTTCCTTGCGGCTATGTTCACGTCGTCATGCCTTGGGCTGAAAGGAAATAAAGTGAGCCACGAGTTGGAGAATGTCATATCGGCATTCGACGCTGCGAAGTCGTCTGATAAAGAATGGCGCGGAAAGTGTCCGCAGTGTGGGCATAATTCGCTGCTGATAAGCGTAGGGAAGAAACTGCCCGTGGCCGGTTGGTGCTCAAGGGGCTGCGATACCAAGGCCGTGAATGCTGCCGTCTACAAGGCTGCTGGAATATCGTTTGAACCTTTCACCGTGGCGCGGTTCTGCGAAATGAAAAAGCTGCCCGAAGCTTGGGTCACTGCTCACTTCGCTTTGCACGAACAGTACGGGAACCCCAAGACAAAAAAGTGGACTCCGGCTGTTGGGTTTCCCTATATCGGCCCGCCGCGAATCACGCGCACAGATACCACGGAAAGTTGTGAACGTCCCTACGGCGGAATCAAATTTCGCTTTTCGGAGAACAGTCACAGAACCGCGTGGCAGCACTACACGCAGCCCATGCTGTACGGGCTGCACATGCTGCCTTATTACAAAGCCAACGGCATAGCTTTGCAGAACATCGTCTTGGTCGAGGGCGAATCGGACACAATCACGTTGGCCTATCGCGGCATAGCGGCCTTCGGCATTTCGGGAGCGCCGAACGGCTGGAAGGACACCTTTGCAAAAGAACCGGTGCTGCAAAACGCCAAACGCATCATCGTGGTTCAGGAACCGCGCAAGCCCGGCGCACCGATTGATGCTGGTAAGGAATTGGTCGAGAAAATCACCGCCAGTTTTCAGCCCGGCAAGCTTTGGGTCATAGAGTTTGGAATCGGTAAGCTACCGAAAGACCCAAGCGCACTTTGGATTAACAGCAACAACATTGAAGAATTTACTACTGCGTGGAAGCAAGCAGTGGCCACCGCAAAACCTGCGAACGTTGAGCAACCTGCTGTACTGCCGGAAACGGATGAACCTGAGATAGCCTCAGAACAAGATTCATTTCCAGAGTTCCCAAGGCTGCCGGGCTCGTTGGGTAAGTTGGTTGAGGCCATCCATCCTGATTTGCCGTACGAACACAAAGCAATGGCTGCCCTTGCTTTTATTGGGCTAGAACTGGCGGGCAGGCCAGCGGGCCGGGTCAAACTGGTAACTGACCCGTGGCTTGAATCAAGATTTTTTGTAAAGAATATCGGTTTGCCGGGCAGTGGGAAAACAGCGGCCATTGAAGAGGTCCGAAAGGCGGTGAAAACCATCACGCCCACGGTTCACATGGAACCCTCAATGGATAGTGCCCCGGCGCTAATCGAAACGCTGGCAACGCCCGGCCAAAATGTCCTTATGCTGTTCCCAGATGAACTGAAAGACCTTTTTGAAAAATCGCGGAGTACGGGTTCAAGCAAAAACTCCATGTTCAACGAGATTTTAAAATTGTACGAATTAACCTACACATCCAATCGAACGAAAAGTGGTGGGCTGGTTCCTGTCAATGATGCCCATCTTTCGATAATTGGCGGCACCACAGTTTCGGGTGCTGAGCAGATGTGGCAATGCACGGGCGGCGCGGGCAGTGGGCTGCAAAGCCGGTTCGTTGGTGGATTTTCAGACAAGAAAATTCCTAACAACCGAACGTTGAGCAATGAATCGTTGGTTGCAGAAGCCTTAGCCGAACTAAAACCGTTTGTGTGCCCTGCCAGTGGGTCCAACAACGAAGAAGACGAAACCGCGATTGCCAGCGATTGCCGTTTGTTGCTTTCAACCGCCGCGCAAGAACTTATCGGGGCTTGGTCCAATTCTTTGGTGGAAACCGCACCCGAAAAAATGGCGCGTGTCATGGATATGGGAAAACGATTCGCTATGGTGATTACTGTTTGCAATGGCGAATCCGAAATCACCGGCGACACAATGCGGCTGGCGTTGCAGTTCGTCGATTATCAGGTGGCATTCAGGGACAAGTTCTTTCCTGCCGATTCTGCTGGCAACCTGCAAGCGTTTGAAAATCGCATACGCGGCTTTTTCAAACTGAACCCGGAAGCGACAGAACGTCAGGTGCGCAACAGTATCAAACCTGAACGCCATCCGGGCGGATTCGATTGCTTCACGCGCGCCTTCGCCGTTCTTATGCGGGCCGAGGTCTTGAAACCTGTTGCTTTAACCCGCAAGAAAAAAGCAATTTTTGCAATGGATTACGAAGGCTAATCCATGAACCTAAAGCGCACCAGCACACTGGCAGAACGCCAAGCGAGAATGAAAGCGCGAATGGAAGCGTTCGTTTGCACGAGCGCCGGGCAGCCTGTTGCCCAGCTAAGAGATTTGCTTGAACTTAATTTCAAAAGGAGAAAGCATGAGCACAACAAAAGAACAGTACGGTTTTCCAGAATGGCTCGACCCAATTTATGAAGCTGTGGGGCACCGTCTTTTTGACCACGCCCGGCACGTGGGAAATATCGCTATATGCCACCCCTACGGGATAGACGACTTATCCCTGCGCAGGTTCGTACACTACTGCGATAAGAACAACCTTCGCTTCAGCATCGCTGGACATTCAGATTACCATCAGCGCGCATTTTGCCTCGTGATTTGGCGACCGAAAGACTACAGGGAACTGCAACAGGTAGCCCGCTGGTGTTATTCCGAGAATCGGATTCTTGATTCTGACACAGCGCAGGCAGTGCGCTGGCAGCTAAAGAATCGGGCGGCTGACGGCGCTCCCGTGGGTTGCGAATCGTAGGTTGTTGGCGATACCTACGATTCATATTTTCCAGACGATTTGCGAATCGTAGGTTTTTGCACATGGATACAGTAGCCATCAAATAAGTTGCGTGTTATCAGCAGTTCTGAATCGTAGGCAGTTCGTAATGCTAATAGAGAAAAAACAGGGTTCTTTCATCATGAAAGAGGCAATTTCCCTATTAGGGATTTTCCAACCTACGATTCGCGCACGCACGCCCGGCACAGATACAGGAAAGTGAAAGGAACGACGACGAGCCGCACGCGCCACAGACTGTTTCCATGTCCGCAACTGCCCATGATGTGCTTCGTCGGCAGCGTCATGGAGTACGATTGGAACCCGTTGCCGTCCGAACAGAACCCTGTTGAAACAGTCAACGTCCACACGCCAGCAGCCGAACCCAAACGCGGCAGAAACAAGCAAAGAACCCAAGAGCCAGATAATACCTGCCCGGCCTGCTGACTTGCGCGCCAGCGCCCACGTGTGCAGCGCTGTATCCCCATGGCGCACGCGGCCACATGCGAAGCCCGAGGGTCTAACCCCGCATTCGCAGTCCGGAATCAATCACGGCAGAAACAATCAACCCCGCAGAAAGGCAGTAGACCCTAATCCCAGCACGCGATGGTTCCGTGCGCCAGCCCGCGAGTGCTGTTGCACGCCAGTGAACCGGGCCATTAGTGCCCGCCGTTTCCCTATCGTTTCGCCGCGCTATCAATGCCGCTTGGCTGCCAAGCCCCGGGGGATAAGTCCTTGCGGTTCAGAGTTTGCTGCTAATTATCTGGCCGCCACACAAGCGGCTGCAACCATCGCAGTTGCAGACTGTTACAGGGGATAGGGGCTCCCATTTTTGGTCACCGCTTCGCAATCCACAGCGCGCGCCGGGGCGGTGTGTGCGTTCCCGGTGCTGGTATCCGCAGATTGACGTTGACCCGCCCGCGTTCCGGGTTCCTTTCCAAAGAATGGGCCACACTTTCATGCCAGTTCTGCCGCGATTGGGCGCACTTCATCGGCCCGACCGGCCATGCTCAAAAGCTTGTTCGTCGTCCGAATTGAACATGATTTTCAATTCAGTTGCCGAATTTAGTCAGACTTTCCGGCTGACAGACTTTTGCAGACTTTCGCGCCCCGTAACAGGGTTCTGCGAGCAGGAACAGGAAGTAAACGGCAGTAGGTTTCACTGGTAAACGGCGAACGCAGTTCTTAGTTCAAGTTCAGCACAAATTTGTACAAGCTTCCACCAAGGTTTCGCCACCTTGCTGGGGAACCGCCTGCCGGGTTGGAAACAGCCCGGCAGACTGCCTTTCCAATTCAGCACCAAAAGGCAGCATGAGCCGTCGCAAAAATATCGACGAAATTCAGGGCCACAGAACCAAAGCAGAATTGCAGCGCCGCCACGCGCAGGAATTTGGCCCCGGCGCGTTCGGCCTACCACCTCGCGTTCAGGGATTGGACCGCGTGACGAGAAATCTGTGGAACAAGTGGGCGAAATATCTGTTAGACAAACGCCTGCTTGCCCGGACAGACGGACCGGCCCTTATGGCGATGGTAGAGGCCGAACTGATTGGTGACCGCGAACGCATGGAAGCGATTGCGGCCACATGGCGCGACCGCGAACCATTCCCCGAATCCACGGAGCCGCCAGCCCCGGAAGAATCCTTGCCCCTTGGTCTTACGCTGGCAGATTTCCTCGCGGCAGTGCAGCGGGAACGCGCAACGTTCGCAGCCCGGCTGATACCCGGCGCAACAGTGTGCTTGGATTCTAACGACCAGCCCTACTTGTGGCCGGATACTGACGCCGCCGCCATTGCACGCCGGTACGCGCTGGAAATTACGCAGGGTTCCCGCGTAGCTGGCGAATTGATGAAGCGTGCCGCCGACCGATTCCTGAAGGACTTGGAAGTGGGCCATGAGCGTGGCTTTTTCTTTGACCCTGTGGCCGCCCGGCACATCTGCACGTTCGCTGAGACGTTCTGTTCGCTGCAACTCATGCCTTGGGAAGTGTGGCTCCTTTCCTGCGTTTTTGCTTTCAAGAAACCAACCGGCGCACGCAGGTTCACGGAAGCCCTGATTTCAGTTGCGAAAAAGAATGGCAAGACGGCGCTGGGCGCAGTGGTTGGTTTGTGGGGTTTGATTGCGGACCAAGTGCAGTTTGCGGACGTGTTCGTCAGCGCTACCAAAAAGGAACAGGCGCGACTGGTTTGGCGTGATGCCAAGCGCATGGTCGGCGCGAACGAAGAACTTCGCAACCACGTTTCGCGCTACGCCGGGGCGCTGCAAGTGCCCGGCACCGATTCCACCATGTCAGCACTTTCCAGTGACATCAAGAGCATGGACGGCACACGCGGAAGCACGTTCATTTGTGACGAGCTACACATGTGGGCCGATGCTGACCAGTACAGCAAGCTAGTGAAAGGCGGCGTGTCACGTGTTTCACCACTAGCGTTCTGTATAACCACGGCTGGCGAATCCAAGAACACATTCTGCTACGGGAAGTTTGATTTGGCTGAGAAAATCCTGCGCGGAATCTTTCAAGATGACACAACATTTGTAGCCATCTGGCAAATTGATAAAACGGATGATTCGCTGACCGACGAAACATGTTGGGCCAAGGCCAACCCTAGTTTGGATAACCCCGAGATTCTGCGCCCGGAGCATTTGCGCAAGACGCGTGACGAAGTTCTGCAACAACCTAGTGGCCTGAACGCATGGCTGCGTTACCACATGAATTTGTGGAGTGACTCCACCTTGAACCGCGCAGGTTCGATTCCTGCCACGAAGTGGGATTTGTGCGCGGGCTTGGACCTGATTGCCGAACAGGACCCCATGAAAGCGGCTGTGAAGTTCTTGCTGCTGAACAGGGACACGCCTTGCTTTGGCGGTTTGGACGTTGGGCTTTCCAGTGACCTTACGTGTTTTGTGCAACTGTTTCCGCGTGGCCGGTTCGCGGCTAACCAAGAGTTGCTTGAGAAGAAAGTTCTCTTGGCGCAGTTCTTCATGCCTGAGATGGGATTGCTTGATAAAGAAAAGTCATGGCAGGTTCCGCTTTCCACGTGGGTACGGCAGGGCTTCATTCAACTCTTGCCGGGCGACATGACCGACCCACGCGAGATTCGCAAGTACATCTTGGAAATGGCTTCGCGGTTCTACGTGCGCGAAGTTGGCTTCGACGATTGGAACGCCCGCGTGCTGTGCGCGGAAATAAACGAATCAGGCGCAGCCAACTGCGTGGCCGTTCCACAAACTGCAAAGGAACTTACCGCCCCGGCGCGTGAACTGCTGACGGCGATTAACAACAAGAGCTTGGTTCACTTCGCCAACCCGTGTATGGCGTGGATGGCTGGCAATGTGATTCTGGCGGAGAACGAACGGCACGGCGGAACGAAGCCGGAGAAACTTTCGGCCAACGAAAAGATTGACGGGATTTCTGCGACGTTGAATGCGTGGAACCGCTTGTTGGCAGCACCACCAAGCAGTGGCGGAATTACTTTCATTTTCGATGACCACGCCAAGCGAATTGACGCCCGCACGGGCGCTGAACAGATTTACCGGGGCTAACAGGGCTCCAGAAAAGGTAGGGCACACTTATGAGCTTACTCGACGGCATCAAGAACGTTTTGACCAACGTACTTAACCCACAACAGCAGTCTGACAACGCCGAACTGGAATATCTCAGGCAGGTTTACTACGGCGACGGCAGCAACCAACGCAAGAATCAGTT
This sequence comes from uncultured Acidobacteriota bacterium, assembly GCA_963838905.1. Lineage (GTDB taxonomy): Bacteria > Acidobacteriota > Terriglobia > Terriglobales > Acidobacteriaceae > JABDBE01. The sequence goes on along the minus strand of CAWITE010000002.1, from coordinate 299,261 downwards.
TTACCGAATCGCTAACGAAACCGGCTGCCTTGTCGGTTTTGAATGGGCGTGCGGTTGCGGCATGGCCTATCAACTGCTGTCCATTCAGGACTGGTGCGGCCGTCAGCACAACTGCACGAACTGCCACCGCCCGATTGATTTATTCAAGACGTTGGGAATCACGCAGGATACGCCCCACAGCAAATATGCTGAACTGTTCGCCACCTTGCCGATTCGCCCGCGCGTATCTGGCAAGCCGCAGCAAAGGTTCTTGGACACGTGGGACGCTAGCAAGGCGGGCGACGTGACCTATGAAATGTACCAAGGAGGGTAGGCCATGCTTTCGTGCCCTCGCGTTTGCCGCGAGCGTGGCTGCGGACAGCCTAACCAGCGCGGTTCTGGTTTCTGCGAAAAGCATGTAACGTCGAACAGCTACGTCGAAGAAGAAAAGTTCCGTTACAAGCATGACGCTGTGAGCCAAATGTACTCCCGTGCGCCGTGGCCCACGTTCAGAAAATGGATACTGGCGCGCAATCCGATTTGTCAGCGCTTGCACGCCCGCGTGCAGTGCCACAACCCGGCCACGCTTGTTCACCACTTAGTATCGCCGCGCACGCGCCCTGACCTGTTCGTCACCGCCGCCAATTGCGTGGCGCTGTGTGTCCATTGCCATCCTACGGACGAAGGAACCCCGAACTGGCGGCCCGGCGTTGAATACGTTCCCACCGAGATTTAATCCCGTAACAGCGATTGGTCAGATTGGGCATGGTGGCACGCGATGCCTGGTATCACGACCCAAATTGCTTTTAGCTGTACCCGATTTAGCGACGCCACCAAAACAAATTCGACAAGTGAAAGTGAAGGTGCAACATGCGCATAAAATTCCTCAGCGGTCCCAGAGCGGGCGAAGTCAGCCACGCCGAACGCACACAATCCACACAACTACTCATCGACGCCGGGCTTATTGAAGTCGTCAACGATGCGCCGCCAGCGCCACCTGTTCCGCAGTGGCTCGTTTCCATCGGCATGAGCGGAAATGCCCACGTTCGCTGCAATATTGGCCCACGTGTCGAAATCTACGACGGAGCTCCGCAATTCACGGTTGCCGCGTTCCGAAAAATTGGGCTTGATGTTCCTGCTGACATCGCTGCCAAGTACGCGGCGCGATTCACCACACCTACAACCTTGGGAGCCGACGGGACGGCAATGGCACACGCTATCCGCCACGGGGCACTCGACAACCTGAAAAAGTGACACAGGCACAGCATTTCGAGAACCGGCTTGCCGAACTGCGGGAATACCGCGCAGCGGAGCGGGCTGCGGTTCGTGAACTGGAGCGTGTGGCACACGCGCAGCCTTATGACCCCACCGCATTTGTGGACGCTGAAACAAGCCACCAGATGTGGCTGGCCATTGTGCGCCGCGCTGCTGAAGAACTAGGAAAAGTCTATTACGAAAATTGAACGCCCGGCACAGGGCTTGGGCAGTAGGGAGAAACATTATGGCAACACCAAAAACAGAAACGCGGAGCTTCCAGATTCGCGCTGCGAAAGATAACGATTTCAAAATTGAGGGATACGCCGCGACCTTCGGAACCGCCGCAGACATCGGTGGCATGTTCAAAGAAGTCATAGCGCCCGGCGCATTTGCGCGTTCGTTGGCAGCGAAGGCGGATATTCACGCCACCGTGCAGCATGACTTTTCACAACTGCTTGGCCGAACCACCAACAGTTCTTTGGAACTGGTGGAAGACGAACGCGGCCTGAAGTTCAGCATTCAGTTGGATGAGAACGTTGCCTTCCACAAGGACACATACGCAAACGTTCGCAGCGGTCTGCTTAATGAATGCAGTTTCATCTTTACCGTGGAACCCACGGGTGAAGTCTGGAGTGCAGACGCCAAAACGCGCACGCTGACCGACGTTAGCTTGATAGAAATTTCTTTGGTGGCTCTGCCTTGTTACCCCGGCACTTCGGCAGATGCCCGCGCCCTTGCTGCCGCTACTGATAGCGCCGCATTGCTGGCCAAGATTGCATCGCTTCCGTTGCTGTGGGAACAGCAATCACGCGCCCATGCAATAGCGCTAGAAATTTCCCGCAGTGCGAACACGCCTGCCGAACAGAAACGTTCAGCGGACGATGAAATCAGCGACGAGGATTTTGACGACGCACAGGAAGCGTTGCTTGAAAAGTTCGGACGGAGCGCCAACGGCCACGCTCCCGCACACTGGCTTGTTTCGATGAGCGCTGACCGCTGTCGAACCCTGCACATGGACAGCCAAGTGAGATGCCGTTGCAGCTACACGCGGGATGACACGGACGAAAGTTTTGATTTCGGCGATGTGGAACCGGATACGGATTACTGCGAACCCGACGACCGTTCAACCAAGCGATTGGCAGAAGCCCGGCAGATACAGGCCGATTCAGAACTCCGCCAACGCATGGCCAACGCAGCCGGAAGGAGCAAATAATGGACGCCCGAAAGCAAGCCCTCAAGCGTATCGGAGCACGATACAAAGCAGCCGTTGCAGTTCGCGACAAAGCAATCAAGGCCGCGCTGAAAGCATTTCATGCTTACCAAGCGGTACGGCGGACGGCAGGTTTGAAACCCCTGCCCGAATAGAAAGGAACAACAAACATGACCATGACAACGAAGGGTATCGTTAACCCACTTCAGAACCTGCCCATGCACAGCCCGGAATGGGAAGCTGCACGCATGGCAGAACCCGGCCACCGTTCAGTTGTTGAACGCCAGAACCAAGAAACCCGGCACGCCGCGATTGCGCTGCAAATCAAAACGGCCTATCCGAAATGGGCCACGCAGCCAATCAAGATGCGCATGAAGCACGGCGCGATTGTTGAAACTGGTTTCGACAATGTGTTCCGCGCTATCACTTGGGGCCGCGCAGAACTTGTGCAGCCACCCGCCATTTTGTATGGCCAGCCGCCCCACCTGTCCAAGCTGGAATTCAGAAACAAGTAGTAACAGCGCAATGAAACGTTGAACGAAGGAGAAAACTTTATGGCACAGATTTTCCCGAACTTAGTCACAGCGAATGCGCGCCCGGATGGTATCGGTGCGCCCATTCAAACGAAGAAACAAGCAGCTACCGGAACCGGCAGTCAACAGTTCGTCGCAGTCACTTGGGATGCGGCCTATCTCGACACGAGCTACGGCGTGCAGGTTGGCGTTGAGGCTGTCAGCGGGGATGGAAGCACCATCTCAGTTGGCGGCTACACGAAAACAGCAACCGGAATCTCCGTCAGCATCACCGGCGGAAGTGGGCAATCGCTGCTTGTTCATGCAGCCGCGTTCCACGCCGGGCCGGGCAGTTCCTAAAAGATTGCCGGAGCGCTCACCGGCATAGACCAGCGCGTGGCGTTGTGTAGAAACTGACCAACGCTGCGCTGCAAGGTTCACGAGTTCAGTACAAGCGTGGCACCCTTGCTGCCGCCACACTTGCCGGGCAAGGGATAAGTGGGCTTGAAAGTCCCACCTTTCGGACACCGGCAACCAACCCACGCGGGTCAGTCAGTAATGGCGGCCCGCGCTGGCCCTTACACGCGACTGCAAAGGAGAACGAAAGGAACAAAACCATGAGCAAACCAAAATCACTCCGGGAACTGCGGAAGGCGCTTTTGAAATCGCTGCCCACCCGCCACAAAACCGATTGGGAATATAAGCGCTATTGCGCGGCGTGGTGTGAGTACGCGAACGCACGAGTGGAGGCAGGCCGTCCCATTTCCCAAGCTGAATCCAACAAGCTGCACAACATAACGCTGTAGAAACGGACAACATCAATGGCCGCAGAACTCATATCTGTCAAAAGGCTTCCTTCAAAGGGAAAGCCCGGAAGCTGGTACTACGACAATCAGGAAAAAGTATTCTACGTTGCTCTGCCAGACGGCACGCTGCTGGACGTGCAGGGCATGTTCACGCAGAACCCACGCGGTATCGTCGGGCCACAGGGCGAGCCGGGGCCAGCGGGAACGCCGGGGCGTGATTCCACAGTGCCGGGGCCAGCAGGCCGGAACGGCGCAGACTCGACGGCTGTAGGGCCACAGGGGCCGCGAGGGCCACGGGGAACCGCAGGCAGCCACGGGCAGAACGGTAAAGATTCGACCGTATCCGGACCAGCCGGTAAGGATGGACAATCAATTGTTGGGCCAGCCGGGCCGAAGGGCGACAAGGGAGAACCGGGGTCAATCGTTTATCCATCTGACAGCCAACTGGCAGCCACAAATAAACTGCTGCTCGACCAGAAAGCCCGCGCTCATGCTGCGTTTCTTCAAGCCATGCTGGACGTTGCAAAAATCAAGAATCGAAGCACGGCCAAGCATATTGAATTGTTTTTGAACCGCGTCAAGCACGAAGCCGGGCTGTAATCCGGCACGCCGGATTTTCCGAAAGGATTCATGTTCATGTCCACAGCCATGCCCACGATTACGTTCTGCCAACCAGCACCGCCGCGTGAAGGACTTGGGTGGGACCAACATCCTTCCGCAAGGCACGTATTTTTCAACCCGGCAGCCGCCACCGCAGACGGCACCATGGAATCCAACGGGCTTGAGTTTTCTGACTTTGGAAATTTCCAAATTGAAAAGCATAAAGCGAACGGGAACGGCGGTCGTCGTTTGGAAATTCCCGATTGGGCGCTGGATAACAAAAAACTTTCTTTCGTGTTGGCCGCGTGGATTGAGAATCGCGCTGTGATGCGCAACCCCGGCAAAGGAACCACAGCAGAAAGAATCCGCACCGCGCAGGCACGGCTTGACGCCGACCGACCCCGCCTGATTTCTGTGCTGGAGGGATTGTGCGCCAAGTTTGTGGCAGAGAAAAGCAACACCACGCCTGATGCAGCCAAGATAACGAGGCTGGCGCAGAAGATTCGGGAAGTGGACACGGGGCTGCGCGTGAACGAAGATGCCGTGCGGTTTGCTTTTACCATTGTCAATGGATACTACTTTGACGGCAAGAACAGTTCGGAAATCGCAGTAGACTTGAAAATGTCCCACGCGCACATCAGACAAACACTTTGGCGGTTGTTCAGTGTGGCCAAACGTCCTGCGACTTTCCAGCGCCCGTTCCACATTTCTATTCGCATCAATCTGCTGCGCGGCATCAACGGTTCGCCGTTGCACGTTCCTGCCAAGGGCGAGAAAGTTTGCTTTGTGTGCGGACAATTTTTCAAACCTTCGCATGGCCATCAAAAATTCTGCGGGCGGAAATGCAGACGCAAGGACGAAGCACAACGCAGGCGAAAGAATCCGGAGCTGAAGCCACGCGCCGCAAAGAAATATTTTTGTTCAACGGGCTGCAAAGACGCAGCCAAGTTCGCAGTTCACAGCCTTCCTGTGTTGGCCAAGCCCGGTGTGGGAACCTATGCGCCACTGCCCGGTGCTGACCCATACAGCCGGTACGCTGACTTCTGCCGCGTTGTGGGTTCGGAACCTTTGAGCCGCGAACAGTGGAAGATGGGCCTGCGTTGAACGTTTCTGCCATAACACGGTTCTGTTGATGTTGTCAGGATGCTGAGCAGACCCCGTACGTCACTGACTGCGGGCATAAGCGATGACGGCAGGCTTGGTAGACCTTGGATGAGGTTCGGATGCCGGGCGTGGCCGCAATACCATGTCCGGTTTCTTTGTCTGTGTCTGCCTACTTGGTAGAATCTTCCGGCTCCGCACGTTCGTAACTTGTCTGTGTCTGCCCGTTTCCGCCATTCTGTTCGCGGAGGCAATAATGGCGAAACAAACAATGTCCTTTCGGGTTGCACAACAGCAAACCGACAAAGCCCTCGACCAAGTTGAAAGCATTTTGCTTGGATTGTATGGCACCAAATCTCCTGAGCCGCAGGCCGACGAACTCATGCATCTGTTGTCTGACGCAAAAGATATGTTGTTCAACGCCGCAAACGAGTTGGAAGTTCGCCTTAAAGACGAAGCCCGCGAAGCGAAAACCCCGGCGCAGCTAAGGCACGACGAAGGCTGTTGGGCAAGCCCGGACGGGACTATTCCCCAGAAGAAAAAAGCAAAGGCAGGCAAGTAGATGGCAGAGCAAACCTACACCGAACGGATTACAGCAGTGCTGGCGCAGCCGAAGGGTGAAGGCAACTGGCACCACGTGGAAGACATAATGGCTGCCACGGGTATACCTGAGCACCCACTGCAATGCCTGCTGGACGCCATGTACACAAAGGGCTTGGTCAACAACACAGGGTCACACTGGAAATTGCGCCAACCGAAACCGGCAGATACAACTGAACCCGGCTTTTATCCGGCGAAATCAATCATGGATTGAGGGAGAAAACCTTTATTATGAGAACCGTGAAACTGATTTTCACTCTGCTTGTTCTACCTGCCGCTGTTTGGGCGTGTTCGAGCACGGGAAGCGAACCCCACGTGCAATGTCCTGCTGGATACCACAAGGAAAGCAAAACGTCTTGTGATGGACCTGCTGGCCCGTGCTGCACAGAATATTACTGCGTCAAGAATTGAAGGGAAGATAAGGGCGACTGAACCCGGCAGAAATCAGCAAGTGAAAAGCCCGGCGCGAATGGCCAATGGTAGAATCAGGACATGGCAACAAAACAGCTTCAGACATTTCCTATCCCACTATCAGGCCGCACGCAAATCAGGCAAACCGGCAAAAGAACCTTTGAGGTCGAATGTATAGGAATAAGTGCCGAACATGCTGAATGGTTGCTGTCGTTTTGGAGCGCAATGCAGGCAGCCGGGCCGTTTCGCTTTGAGTTCGAAAACGTTGTTTATCCAGAATGCTTTTTCACTGAGGACAGTAAAGAGTGGCCGCAAGGCCCCGGCCCGCACAATGTCTCATTTTCAATTCATGTTCAACCTGCTTAGTTTTTTTTGTGCCCAATTTTGTGCCTACCAGCAATCCCCACACGCTACCGCCCATTACTACGATTTTCTGCGCAAGTGCCCGCCACATCGCAAGTTATAGCAATTCACTGGTAGGGGGTGGCAATTCGTGTAAGTGCTTTATTTTCGCGGTCATGGTAACTCAAAATCCGCCGGGCTTCGGCCCTTGGGGGTTCGACTCCCCCTCCCGGCACCACAGATTTCCTTTGTGTTTTGAATGACCTACAAGTCCTCAAAGGGCTCCCGTTCCTTCGCAATCGTCCCCTCGAAAAACGCAACTGTAGTTAAACTGTAGTTGTGATTTCCTCAGTGGAATTTTTGGGGCAGCTGTTTCTTGATGACACGCCAGCGGATGCGACCCGCCTGGGACACCTCTACCCGCCCACGCTCCACTAGCGGTCGAGGCTGGAGATCCCTAAAAGCCGAAGAAGATCGCTATGGGAGGAAATCAAGCGCTTCTGCTCAGTTTATTGTGGTCGATATAAGGTCCCGCTGAGCGCGCTCAGCCCGCATGGTTTCCAGCTTGCCAACGGCATCGCGGCGGTACGCCGTCCCGAGCGACGGCGGCGAGATCATTAACTTGACTAACACTCCTGCGATTCGCGAGCAGGATCCGCACTGGTCCCACGATGGCCACACGATTGCTTTCGTCTATAAGCCGAAGGATGGTTCCCAACATGACATTGCTCTGCTCAACTGGAGCACCCGCAACGTCCAGCTACTGACCCATGAACAGCAACCCGGTTACGCCTGGAACGTGGTGGCGTGGAGCGGCGACGATAAGACCATCTATGCCAGCCGCGTGAATCCTCCCTTCACCGACGCGGACGTCTACCGCATCGATGTGGCGACCGGAAAGATGGAGAATCTCACCGGCCATCAGGGCACGATTCGCTATCTCGGCTCATCGCTTTCGCCCGACGACAAGACGCTGTTGCTGAGTTCGGATGCCAAGGGCGGTTACATGAACGTCGCTCTGCTCGACGTCGTCACCAGGAAAGTCACCTGGGTCACCGACCTGAAATGGGAAACCTTCGCAGGGAACTTTTCGCCCGACGGCAAACGCTACACTTACGTCGTCAATGAGGACGGGGTGATCGACGCATATCTTGTCGATCGCTCAACCAATCATGCGGATAAGGTAGATCTGCCGCACGGCCTGAATGCTTTCTCGGGCTATCCCAACGAGTTCGCACCGCAGAGCGACCGCGTGATCGTGTCCCACGAGGCCTCTAATCAGCCCGCCGACCTTTGGGTCTACAATCTCCGCACCCGTCATGCCGACCAACTGACTTTTTCCGCGATTGCCAGCTTGCGCGCAACTCCGCTTCCGCCTTCTCAGATTGTCCACTACAAAAGTTTCGACGGAAAAATCATCACGGCGTTGCTCTGGGTACCGTTCAATCTGAAGCACGACGGGAGCAATCCCGCGATCGTGCTGCCGCACGGCGGACCCACCGGCCAGATGGTCGACTACTGGAACACGGATGTGGCAGCGCTGGCCTCGCGCGGATACGTCTGCATCGCTCCTAACCCGCGCGGCTCCACGGGCTATGGCCTGGATTTCCAAAAGGCCAACTTTCAGGACTTAGGCGGCGGCGATCGCAAAGACGAGATTGCCAGCGTAGACTTCCTCAAAGCCACGGGTTACGTTGATCCCAAGAAAATCGGCATCTACGGCGGCTCTTACGGCGGCTTCATGACGCTGATGGCCATCGGTAAGACACCCGATGTCTGGGCAGGCGCCGTAGACGAGTACGGAATCATCAGCTGGTCCACCATGCTGAAAAGTTCTGACCCCTCGTTGAACGAGTACCTGAAGGCGCTTTTGGGCAATCCTGAAGAGAACCGCAAGGTCTATGAAGAGGACTCGCCGATCACTTACATTCGCAGCGAGAAGGCGCCTTTACTAGTGCTGCAGGGCGACAATGATCCGCGCGTGCCGAAGGAGGAGGCGCAACAGGTTGTCGATATCCTCAAGAAAGAAGGCCGGGTCGTGGATGTTCACTATTACTCGAATGAAGGTCACGGCTTCGTGAAACGCGAGAACCAGATTGACTCCATCCGGCGCACTATCGCATGGTTCGATCAATATCTCATGGGAAAGACCCCAGCACCATAGCAACAACCAAGTCAGTGAACGAGCCGGAAACCTGCTCCTGTGAAAATCTGACCAGCTTTAACGTTGCACCTGTTTAGGGTTTTCATGCGGGTGCTGGGATCGCGACGGCTTAGCCTTGTTTGAGCTATTAATCAAAGTGGCTGAGATTGCAGCATTGAACACATAACTCCCGTTCGTCCCATCGACCTCACACCACAACTGGACAGCGTCGCCCACATTGATGAAAAGTACGTCGACAATACTGGCCTCTGCGTAATTGTTAGACTGGAAACTTCCGCCCCACTGGCTAGCTGTCCCGGTGCTCGCCAGAGCGTCGTAACAGAAGACGGATCTGTCGCCAGCCACAACATACGGCAACAGTTGCGCGGAAATGAAGTACACCCCCGAAGTACGAATAGGATTGGTTTGCGTGATTACCCCACTTGGATAGGGTATGGGGATGTCCGAGCCTGGAGCGACTAGGGCGGAGTAGCCCAAGGAGATTCCCGGAGGTCCTTTGGTCCGGCGGGTCCCTGCGGTCCTTGTGGTCCGGCGGGTCCCTGCGGTCCCTTTGGTCCTACTTGGTTCCAGTGAATCTTGTGCTCGGTCGATTTACAAACAGTGCTCGAGCTCACAATTCGGATGGCGCCAGTTGTATTGTTAACGCAGCCGTAAAAAGTTGTGGCGGTTGGAAAGTCCACGCTAGCTAAAGGCCGTTGCGAAACCCAGGGCTCAACCCCTTGATTGATGCGGGTCGCTGAGGTAGCGGCGTGGCAGATCTGCAGATTTTGGTCCCCCCCAAAAAGCTGATCCGCTGATTATTTTCTTGACAATGTAAATCTTACTCGATATACTCGAGTACATATATGATCTCCCCCTCCTCTCACCAAGCCTGGCTCTTCTACTCCCCTCTGGCCCAGCAAGTCGCCCTGCTCAAAGACGATTTGCTTGATCCCGTCGATCTACTCTTAGACGATCCTGCCTTAGTCGACTTGGTTCGCCAATGTTTGACCCAACGTAGCCCCAGTTCTACTCGTACCGGTCGCCGCGGCATGGCCCCCGATCGTCTGCTGCGCTGCTGTGTCATGAAGCACCTGAAAGGCTGGAGCTTCCGCGCTCTGGAACGGGAACTGCGCAGCAACCTGGTGTACCGCCGCTTCACCCACTTCGATGCCGAGATCACTCCCGATTTCACTGTCTTCAGCCGCAGCTTTGCCCTGCTCAGTCCGGCCGTCACCGCCGAGATTCATCAGCGCGTGGTCCGCCTGGCTTGCGAGCAAGGCGTAGCCCAGGGCGAAAAAATTCGCACCGACACTACGGTTGTGGAAAGCCACGTTCACTATCCTACCGACAGTTCGATTTTGGGCGACGGCATTCGGGTGCTCAGCCGCAGCTTGCAACGCATCGCCGACGAGTGCAAGACCGGAGCCCTGGAAGTGGTCCATCACGCCCGCGCGGTGAAACATCGTCTGCTGGAAATCAGCCGTGCCGCCAAGTCCCTGACCGAGGCCAACCAGAAGCGGATGCGCCACAGTTATCAGAAGTTGTTGGCTCTGACTCGAGGCGTGGTGCGACAGGCCAGCGAAGTGGTGCAACGCTGGGGGAAGGGACGGCTGAAAGTGGTGGGCAAACTCCTGCGGGTAGAAACCCAGATCGGCCAGCTCCGGCACTTTCTCCCTCTGGTCGAGAAGGTGATCACCCAAACCAAGAACCGGGTGTTGGGCGGCGACCGCCACGGGGAGGACAAAGTGTTGAGTTTGTTCGAGCCCCACACCGAAGTCATCCGCAAAGGCAAAGCCCATAAGCCCAACGAGTTTGGTAGGCTGGTGCGGATTGACGAGGTGGAAAACGGCATCGTGAGCGGCTACCAAGTTCTCGTCGGGAATCCGGCCGATAGCACTTCATGGATGCCGGCGCTCGAGCAACATCAGGCTAGCTTCGGGCGAGTACCCGAGATGGCCGCCGGCGACCGCGGATTTTTCTGTGCTCAAAACGAGCGCGCGGCAGAAGCCCTGGGAGTGAAGAAGGTGGCGCTGCCGGCGCGGGGACGGCTCTCGGCCAAGCGGGCCCAGCAGCAGAAGCAGCGCTGGTTCCGCCGCGCGCTGCGCTGGCGGGCCGGGATTGAAGCTACCATCAGCACCCTGAAACATCCCTTCTCGATGGCGCGAGCCACTTATAAAGGAGGGCAGGGATTCGAGCGCCACGTGGGCTGGTGTGTGATTACCAAGAATCTATTTTCCATCGCTCGCTATCAACAGCGTCGGAGGGACCATGACCAAGTCAGTTGAGGGCACAGCCCAACGACGCAAGCTGCTGGGCGAGATCGAACGTCTGGCCGAGATCGCTGTCTTTGGAACGCTCTCGGAAACCTACCGCACCTGCGGACGAGCGGGCTGCCATTGTCAGGGCGATGGACCCAAGCATGGTCCGCATCTGAATGTGAGTTACCGCGGGGAGAAAGGCAAGACCACGGGCTACTATGTTCCCAAAGCAGCCGAGGAGGCCACGCGAGAAGGCGTCGCCGCTTGGCAACAAATGCAGCAATGCTTGCGCCAACTGGCAGAACTCAATAAGGAGCGCAATCTGCAGCGTGCGCGGGAGGCCGATTCGCAATGACGTCTTGGTTTCGTCTAACTCTCTGCTTGGCGTTACTGTGTCTGTTACTCTGCCTTACTCAGCCCGCCGACCTGAATCACCAGTTACAGATTGTCGGCTGGGGATTATGGTTCGATCGAGGGAGAGAACCCGCACCCGACGTGCTCACCGTTTCGGCTGTCAGAAGCATGGAATTTCGGGCTCGCGCTGGACCTCGGCAATCTCTAGTCCTCGACTCCAGGTTGACTGCGGGAAATAGTGGTCCACCCGGCCGGGAGACGCATGAGCCATCGGCACCAATTGGGCCTTGGCGAGTTGCCGGTCAAGCGCTCAAGCCGGCAACTCCAACCAACGCCCCTCGAGCACACTTCAGCACGAAAATACTGGCTCAAACCATCAATTTTTAAACTTCGGGGTTTCGCAACAGCCTTTAGCTAGTGCCGCTGCACGCGGCTGGGCAGCCATGGGCAGAACACAGCAAGCAAGCAGAAAAAACGCACATACACAAACGCTCATGCGAAACATAGGGTCTCCTTTTTGATTTGCTGACCTATTTCGATCTACGAGCTTGAAGAAACATGCGGCTAGGAAGAGGCTCCCCACCTTTGGGCGCGAGTATCCGCCCGATAAGAACAATTGTCAAATGTAAAGGAGTGCTCAAGGTATTAGTTCGTGAAAAATCTCGGTTACACTCAAAACCCCCGAGGCTGCTTCCTGTCCCGAGTGTGTCATTTGGTGATGTCTTCTCCAATCTTCCACCTGTTGATGACGTGGGCGATGTGGTGGGGCGTCCTCCCCTTAAGCACAAACGAAACTTTTGGAGGCCAACACTTCTCGCCAAAGACAGGCCAGATTTCCAACAGATCTACGTCCCAAGCCCCCGGCTTGTCTATGGGACGAATGCGATTGGTGGCGAACATCGGAAGGACGTGCATGGTGAGAACTTGAATCACGAGATGTCCAACAATGATTGTTACGACGCAGCCTTGAAATGCTTTAGGGATGCCATTTATCCCTCCAATGGTGTTCGTCAATCCAGCATGAAATGCCTTAACCTCAAGACGTCCGATCCAGGTAAGTGTATTGACAGGAAGAGCGCGTGACGGTGGCTTCATTCCAGTTCTTTCACACTCGGTGTAAAACGGTATTGGGCGTCGCTGTGGGGACGAACCATCAAGGATCATTGACTTCAGGATTGCCCACCGTGTTAGCAGTTTTTGCTGTGTTGGCAGCAGGAGAGTCGGCTTGTCATTCATCATCGCAAGCATGTGCGGCTTGTTCTCACTCTCAATGGCGCTCATCCAACCGTTATTGCACTTTTGGCACACGCACTTGATTCGCAGTTCAGAGCCGTCTACCCATTTGGCGAAGGTTTTTCCGAACTTAATGTGTATGGGCTCGACAGGTTTAAGGTCTTCTAGAATCCAGTCCGACCAAAGATGCTCCGCGCTATCAACTGGATTTGGGCAGAACAGACACTTTCTGGGCATTCTCAGCCCAGAATAACAGTTGGTGCTTCGCTTTCTTTTACGACCGTAGCGCGTTTCATTCCTTGCAGAGTAATTGACGTAATATCTCTATTACGCTCAAAACCCCCTCAATGAGCGAAATGGCCTATTAACAGCAGTTGAGTCACGGTTCGGGCAACAGTTAGGATAGGCGGGGAGGCTTCAGATGGACCGAGCCGCAGACGTGAACGCGGCGTTGGCATTTGTCATCAATCGCATCGAAGAGCAAGCGATGCGATTAGTTAGGACAGCCGCTCGATGAAGAGCAACGATGGTTGCTCAACAATCTACCCGATCAGTCAGACGTGCCTGAGTTCAGCACTGGCGATCCAGAATTTCCCGTGCACTTTAAATTGAGAGACGTTACCTACGAGAAGCTCTGTGCAGTTGCTAAAGCTGCGTATCGCAGTGATCGTGAAATGAATCCGGGATCGCAGGAGTGGGAGTTTGCCTTCAACGTCTCGAAACTCAACCGTCATCCTATGGCTTGGCTTTTGCAGTGGGCTGGTGTGAAACAGCGCAGGCCTTGGTGGGACAGATGGCTTTTGGTCGCTGCTTCGCTACTTTTCGTCATAGTTACTATTCCCCTGATGCTCGTCGTTATAGACCGAGAGAGGGTTTTGTGGCGATGGGGAATTGTTGGTGCTGGATACATCGGCCTCCTGCTTTTCATGCGCTTTGTTTCCCGGCGAATCGAACAACGTCAGTTGGAGCAAAACATCGAGAAATGCAGGGATGCCTCTCGCGTTGTTGGCACCCTTACGTGACGAGGTTGGCGTAACATCGCGATAGCACTCATCATGGGGTCAATGAGCGCTATCGGAGAACGCAGCGCGGTACAATAACACCTGGTGGCTTATGCTGCGCTTGTTGGGTTTCGTGGTCATTGTGGTCATTTGGGGCGAAATGGCTCCCTGGGGCATGTTAGTCGGCGCGATTTTGTTTGTTGGGTGGCTTTTGCTAAGACCAGCACCGCTATCCAAGACTCATGGACTGCGCACTTATGACGAACAGCTTAGGGTTACCGACGCTGGGAGCGGGTTCCTGAGCGCAATTCCCCTGCTAAATGCTGTCTACTGCGTAAACTGCGATTTAGTCACCAACAGTCCCCATGATGCTTGCGGTGTTTGCGGCAGCCACTCTGTGGTCGCGGTTTCACGAATGTGGCAACTCACGCTAGCGGAAGCACCGACGAATGCCCCAAGATACAAAGTAAGCTTTGCCGTTGATGTACGCGAAATTCCGGCAAACGGATTAAACGAGAGCACCAAATTGATAAGCCGCTTAGCCGAGCTAGGTGGAGTTGTGAAAACCCTTCACATCAAAGTGGACCCTATATTCAGTAATGCGACCCCTAGTGATGCTAAGACCGACGTGCGAATGCCTGCGAGGCGAACCGCGACCAGCGCGTTGCAACAAGTTCGTCGTCAAGCATCTTAGTTAGCAGCCCAACCCAGCAAATATCCGACTCACAGGGCAATAGCGGCTAACTGTTGATAAATCTCGATTACGCTCATCGAGCCTTCACCTCTACCGTCACTGTAGTAAAACTGTAGTAGTTCTATGTTCATAACCGAGCAGAATGGATCAAAACAGAGCAAATCAAGTTGCTGGTAAATGGTTAAAGAATCAATTAGAGTAGAGAATTTTCATAACGGATCAGAACTCACCCGTGGACTCAAAATCCGCCGGGCTTCGGCCCTTGGGGGTTCGACTCCCCCTCCCGGCACCATGGTTTTCCTTTGTGGTTTCAATAATATACGGTCCAAAAAGATCCTTCCTCGGCTCTCGATTCTCCTGTGGAAAACGGCCAACTGTAGTAAAACTGTGGTAGAAATTTGTTCGTGGAATTTTTTGGACAGCTCTTTCTTGCTGACACGCCGGTGGAGTGACCTGCGTCGGGACACGCATACTGGACCACACCCCGCCGGCAGTCGAGGCTTGGAGCACTAAGTCGAAGAAGATGGCTGTGGGGAAAGAAATCAAGCGCTTCTTATCAGTTTATCGTGGTCGATATAGGGTCCCGCTGAGCGTGCTCAGCCCGCCTGGTTTCCAGCTTGCGAACTGCATCGCGGCGGTACTCATCAATGGCTCTCGAGTATTTTTGCAGAATGCCCGGAGTTTTGTGTCCGATTATCTGGCCGACGAAAAGGTCGGACACCCCTGCTGCGCTCATGCGACTGGCAAATGTGTGGCGGAGATTATAAATCCAAAAGTATTCCAGCCCTGCGTCCTCCAGTGCTTTGGCCCACGAGTCTCGAACGTCCTTCATGGGCCGAGTGGGTGTCCGCAGATTGGGGAACACAAATGGCGAAACCTCCGGCCCGATCATCGTACGCCACTGCAAGAGCGTGGTCTTGCACCTCATCGACATGGGAACGTTTCTGATGCCCGCACGAGTTTTCGATTCCCGCACTCGAATAAAGTTATCGATGAAATCTATGGCGTCCCACCTTAAGGCGAGGGCTTCGCGGTGAGAGCGCATACCAGTCTCAAGAATCAGGATGACCAGGACGCGAATTAGGGGCACGGCCACCCTTCAGGATTTTTTCTTCTTCTTCGAAAGTAACAATGTGAGGCTCGTGCGGATCCCCTTGCGTCAGGAACTCTACCCCTTTGAAAGGACTGCGGGCAATCAAATTCCTGCTCTCTGCCCGTCGAAGCGCTTTTTTCAAGACTCTCAGGTCGTGGTTGATCGTCGCTGGTTGCACGCCCTCGGTCAACCTCGATTGTTTGTATTCTTCGATCCGAGCAGCAGAAATATTCGACAGCAGCACGCCCGCAAACTTGCCTTTCAGTTTGCCAACTGAGGACGCGTATCGCCTCCGAGTGTTTGGGTGCCGCACTTCTTTCAAGAATTCGTCAGCCCATTCCTCGAAGTACGGTGGAGTAGACGTCGGGAGGTCACACTTTTCTTCAAAAACGTTTATTTCCCATTTCTGGAGAATGTAACGGGCTCGGCGTTTGTTGTTGGTTTTGGTGCTCTTGCAAACTTGCTTACCCGCAACAAGTACCGCCATCATCCAATTGCGGCTACCAGCGCGTTTGTAGAGGGTTCCCATTGTTTCTCAATTGGTGCGTCGATCTACCCTTTGCATAAGGCATGGGCCGTAAACACAGAAACGCCATATTTCGTGGCCAGTATCCTAATAGGCGCTTTGGTTCGAGTTCGTTCTTTCCGCAGCTTCGCGACTTCCTCACCTGTTAACCGCCGAAGGGGCGGGCGGCCGAGTTTCTTGCCTTGCCTGCGGGCGCGTTGCAGTCCGGCTCTTAGGCGTTCCCCCATGCGAATTCTTTCTTGCTTTGCCATGGTTGCCAGCAAGGAGATCACGACATCTTTGAAGGTGCCGCAGGAATCCAAGTACGGCTCAGTGAAACTCTTGTAGCCCACGTGGTAAGAAGTCAGGCTCTCGAGATACTGCAAGGTGGCGAGTGTCCCTTCGCGCGTTAGCCGATCGAGAGCGAAGAAAAGCAACACATCAAACTTTCGTTGCGAAGCGTGGAGGAGCATCTTCTGAAATTCGGCCCGCGTGGGGACGGAGCCGGTCTCATGGTCTATGTACTCAGCGACCACTAGCCAGCCTTGCCGCTGACAGAATTCTCGAAGTTGGTCGAGTTGATTTAGCGTTTCTTGCTTGTAGTGCGTAGAAACCCGGGCGTAAATTGCTACTCGTTTGGCTTTCATGCTACGTTCCTTTCCAGCGCATTTTGTTTTCAATGGAAGGCCCTCCATTAGCACTTTGCGACTAATCAACATAATGTATATATCTTATAGATATATCGCAAATCACTTCGAGCCAGGTGCTGCGCGTGTTCCCTAATGCCCGGGGCGGAGTCTTTGGGCCGTCACCGGCTCGGCACATCCGTCCCACCACCGTTGCAGTTCGGACATTCGGACGTAGTTTTCTAACATGGTCCGAACGGGGATTTCTGGCCATCCTCTGGTCGTGTACAGCACGGCGGTGACGTGGCTTCTTGTCATGTTAGGGCTTGGATTTGTGGGCCGCAGCGGCCAGCGTTGGGCGTTCCTGGCCGGGATCGCCCTTTATGCTACTGACATGATCGCGCTTATAGTCACCTTTTCGTTGTCGGTGTTCGGGGTCCATGCGTTCTTCGTATTCAAATGGTTCCAAGGGCAAAAGGCGCTGAAAGACCTGAATGAAGCACCCGTCTCGACGAACTAAAACCACGCGGCGATGGTATGAACCAGAACCGGACAAGCCCCGCTTTAAGTACGATGGGCCAGAGCACTACAACAATGCAACCTAACGGCGCTAGCGCTCGAAGTAATCGCTTCATCGGGGCGATAACAGTTGCAGCTATGGGTTTTCGATTCATCGAGTTGCTGTCTTTGGTGCAAAATCGGTCACGCCTGAGTCACTATGGCCCTCTACCGCCCTATCTAGACCCACCCGCTCTGCCGCTCGGATGCCGAGAGAGGCACGATTACACATAACCTCAGTGGTCACCCCAAAACCGGCCAACGGTGGTCAGGGCAAAACCGGCCAACGGGAAGAGGCCGGGGACTCAGTTGTTTTATCCTGCCGCCTCCTGTGGTGGCAAGTCTATTTTCGTACGCCAACTCCGAGGACCACATTTGAGTACATGACCGTGATGGAGAAGGCGATCGAGCATGGCGGTGACGGCGGCGCTATCTCCCAGTAACTTGCCCCAGTCTTCCACGGGTCGATTTGAAGTGAGCAGAGTGCTGGTGCGCTCATAACGTCGCATCACGATCTCCAACAGTTCCTCGGCGGCAGTGACGGGCAGCTTACGCATGCCTAGGTCATCAATGATGAGGAGCGGAACCGAAGCTAACAGTTCCATGTGCTCCTTGCGAGTTCCATCGATGGTGGCCTCGGCGAGATCATCGAGCAGCTTGTGGGTTTCGCGATAGAGCACACGATAGCCCTGTTGAATGGCGGCCTGGCCGATGGCTTGCGCAAGATGACTTTTCCCGGTGCCGGGCGGACCTAAGAACAAAGCATCCTCATGGCGAGCAATGAAGGCGCCGGTGGCCAGGTCGAAGACCAGACTGCGATTCATCTTCTTGTTGAAGTTGAAGTCGAAGTTGTCGAGGGTTCTCTGAGGGTCGCGAAACTCAGCCTGCTTGGTCCTCCGCTCCAGCAAGCGATCGCCGCGACGAGTGAGTTCGTCCGAGACCAGGCAGGAGAGGAAGTCGATGGGTGGCATGGCTTCGGCTTGCGCCTGGTGGAGACGAGTTTCGAGCACGGCGGCGATACCGCCCAGCCGTAATTGCCGTAAAGCACGATTCAACTCGATGAGATTCATTCTTTTGGCTCCTGGGTTCTGAGGTTGATGAGATCGCGATATTGCACCAGCTCGCGAATGAGGGGATCGACTTGCCGTAAGCTCAGTTGGGGGCCACGTTCGAGATAACGACGAATGAAGCGGTACTCATGCACGCCCACTTCGAGGGCCACCGCGCACGCCTCCTCGACGGCAGCCAAGCCGAACTTTTTGGCCAGCGAGAGGACGCCCAAGACGCGGCGGACACCCGGTTCGCCGAGTTGGTTATAAATAAGGTTGCAGAGTGTGCCGATGTGAGTGCCGGCTCGGCCGGCGCGCCACAGTAACTGAGAGACACGCAGCGGTCTGTTTTTCGGGTGGTCTTCTTTTTTGATGCGATACCAGCCGCGTTTCTGGCGCACATGTTCCCGCAGCAGCAGACCGTTGTTGGGATCGAGGATGCGAACATAGAGTTCGTCCCACTGCACTCGGACCAAGCGTCCGATCCAGCCCGGGGGTAGGCCGTAGTAGGCGGCCTCGACTTCGACACAACCGTCGAGATGCACAACCCGTTGGCCGTGCTGGTAGTAGCGGAACGGTTCCAGGGGCAGCGGGAGCAAGAACGGTTTTTCTTCGGCAAACATGGCGGCGACTTGCCGTTTGGTGGTGCCGTGGATGCGCGTATCGGCGCAGCTGGTTTCCCAACGATCCAGATAGGCTTGCGCTTCTTCCAGGCTCTCGAAACGTTTTCCCTTGAGCGGTGTGTTTTTGGCGTGTCCGACGCCGCGCTCAACTTTTCCTTTTCGATCTGGATCTTGGATCCGGCACGGTAGGGCGACACAGCCATAGTGCGTCAGCACGTCGCGATAGAGGGGATTCAGAGTGGGATCGTAGATGTCGGGGACAACTACACCTTCCTTCAGATTATCGAGCACCACGATGCGGGTACTGCCGCCGAGTCGACGGAATGCTTTCTCGTGCAGCTCGGCCCAGATGCGAGAGCTGGAGCGGATGGAGAGCAAGCGTACCGCCTTGCGACTGCATCCGAGCGTCAGCACGAACAATCGTGTGCGTCGGTATTTGCCGCTCTGCGGATCGCGGACCATCGGTCCAGTGCCGTAATCGACTTGGGACTCTTCTCCGGGTGCGGTAATGATCACGGCTCGCGGCTGCGGGGGTTGGTTTCCGCGAAGCTTGCGCACGAAGCGCTTGACGGTCTGATAGCCGCCGTCGAACCCGCTCTCGGACACCAGGTCCTGCCAGATCGCCATGGCATTGCGACCCTGGCTCAGACCGAGTTCGATCGCATCACGGAACGGTTCGCACAAACTGGGGGACGGAACGGGCTGGGGAGGTTGCTGTTCTGAGGCGCTCAACTCCACGCCAAACCCGGTGGTCACCTCATCGGCATTGGCCGGTTTTGCTGTTGCTTTTGCTCTTCCCTTCGAAGGGTTTTTGGGGTTGGGGTTGGGGTTGGGGTTGGGGTTGCAGTCGAGGTGGACCGTGTTGACTGGTTTTGCCGCGTCGGACCCGGTGGTCACCTCGGTCTCGTTGGCCGCTTTTGCCGGTGCTCGCCGTCCCCATGCCCCCGGCGGACGCACCCCGATCCCGGCCGCTTTCAGATAGGCGCCGGCGGTCTCCCGACGCACCCCGGTCTCTTGCTCGATGCGCCGCAATGGCCATCCGAGCCGTCCCAGGGCAATCACTTGTTGTTTTTTCGCTTCGCTCAAGACGTTGCTCATATCGACGAAGGCTACCGTGCCTTGCGTCGCATTCAACGTCCCCGAGCCTCATTCTCGTTGGCCGGTTTTCAGGTGACCTTCATTGGCCGGTTTTGGGTGACCGCTGAGGCACATAAGATCCCGAAAACAAGAATTGGCTGCTCAACGCAGTAAGCATCCAGGGCAGGAGCCAAATGGTTGCTTTTTGGAACGGGTTTATTATCCGGGGCCAAAAGGCGACACCTTCGTCATCCCTTCACATCAACGTTATCTCGCGACAGAATCGTTTGACATACTTAGATTCATCGGCTAGAGTTTGGCATCGCAATGAGAAAGGAGAATATATGGCCTCAGGTAATGGCGGAAAGGACGACCTCGAGGAAGAGTGTCTGGGCTTTAAGCACGACCTTCAAGATGCTTTAGATCACTTGAATGCCATCTCGAAGAGCCAAAACTTACCTAAGGATCTCGCAGACCTGGCTGGGCACCTCGGGAAGATGTTGCGTGACGTTGAAAAGTATGCGGAGAAACACCGAGCCTTTTTTAAAGACGCGGAGTCACTGCCTAAGCGCCCGTAGCGAGATCCGAATTTCTGGCGACGTGACTCTGGGTGTTTCGTCGATGAAAGTATTGCTCCGCCGAAGTCCATATCTGGTGTTCTATTGGGAGGGCCGGGGCCTATTCATTCAGAACTATCTAACTCACGTTAAGGTAGCTGCCGACCCCTTAGTGCTCAGGCTGCTTGACCTGTTTGAGCGGCCGCGCTCAGCTTCTGACTTGGTCGGGGACATGGCGACCGAACGGAAGGAAGCAACTCTCCAGGCGATTGATAATCTCATGCGGCATACTCTGTTGGAGATTTTCGATTCGCTTGCGAGAGCTCGCGAACGCGCCATGCGTCCGTGGAACAGTTGGGGAGTTGAAGCCCGTCTCTTTCATTTGGCAACCAAAGACGTCAATTTCATTCGCCCCGAAGACGCGAAGTCTTTCGATGAGGCTCGTAAATGCAACTCGCGTGCCCCGTCTGCCTTTAAGCGCTATTCCCGAGCTCAACGAATCGACCTGCCCCCTGCGAAGTGGAATTTGTTGGTAAAGTTTACAGATGTCTTGAAAGCGAGAAGGACGCAGCGCGACTTCGACGGGCGGTCCATCACGCTCAAAGAACTTTCTACGTTGCTGGGTTTGACTTGGGGCGTCAGCAAATGGGTTAATAGTTCAACATTCGGTCAAATTGGTCTTGGGACGAGTCCCTCGGGCGGTGCGCGGTATCCAATTGAGGTTTACGTCTCTGTTCATAATGTCCGGGGTCTAAGGCAAGGACTTTACCATTACTCACGCGACCGGCACCAATTGCATGTACTTCACTTGGGGCGTGTAAAGAATCGTGCGGAGGCTTTTTGTGCTGGTCAATGGTGGACGAGATATGCGGGCGCGCTTTTCATCATGACAGCACTTTTCGAGCGTACGATGTGGCTTTACGGATGTAGCCGCGCGCTGCGAAATATCTATTTGGAAGCGGGCCACCTTTGCCAAACGTTTTGTTTAACTGCGACAGCTCTAAACCTGGCGCCCTTTTGCACGGCAGCCCTCGCAGACAGTATGATCGAACGAGAGATTGGCCTGGATGGCATCCGCGAATCTGTATTGTATGTGGCTGCAGCCGGACGCGTTAGGTCAATTTCGGTCAATTTAGATTGTTGACAATGTCGCATTGCCACTCATGACGTCTGCATCTTTCTGAAATCTCCTACTATTCGTTTCCCATTCCGCCTTCAATTCAGTCAACATCTCTTCAAAATCAGGGTTGCCCCGCAATACTTGTAAGTTAACATTACGCACGAACCAGGGGTAATTTGGTTGAATCTTTGAGACCCTGATCAGGAGTGGCAGGCTCTTACGGGGCTCGTTCTCCAGTGCCCAAGCCTCTGCAAGCCACAGCTGCAGGTCGAAAGAGCTTCGCACCAGTGGAGATAGTTCGATCTGGCGAAGCAATGCTTGTGCTTTTGCATGAGATCCGCGCCGGCTGTAAACCCACGCTTGTATTAGGTGAGCACCAGCGCGTTCCGCAGGAGCAAGATGGGACTCTGCAGAGCGAGCAATCTGTTCCGCGTCGTCAAACCGACCCTGGTGGTAGCGAATCCAGGCGCGGTCTAGAAGTACGCCGTAATTGTCAGGTTCAATTGCCGCAGCTTCCTCAACTTCCTGCCATGCCTCTTCTAAGCGCCCCATCATAACAAGTACTTCAGCTGCGTTCGTCATCGGGTACAGGTAGAGCGGTTCGGCTTCACGTGCTTTTCGGAACGCGACTAGAGCTTCGTCGAGCATACCGTTACTTTCGTACACGGCACCCAAAACCATAAATGCGCCCGGGTCGTGCGGGTAGAGAGCCAATACATTGAGTGCGTATCGATACGCGGTATCATTCTTACGTGTCCATGCATACATCATAGCGAGAGCATCGAGAGCAGTGATCTGCTTCGAATCTATCGCCAAAGCTTGCTCTGCTGCAACACTCAGGCGTTCCTGCTTGGTTGAACGAGCGCGCTCGACGTCGTGGAGAAAATAAAGGTGCGCCAATTCGCCGTAGGCTGCGGCCATTTGTGGGTCCAATTGGATTGCTCTTCGCAGTGCCTCTTCCGCTGCAGAAAAGCTTTCCTCCTGTCCACGATTGTTGAAAGTACGAACGAGACTCTTGCCGTGGAGGTAAGCGTCGAACGCCTGCGGGTTCTGAGTCACCGGCTTCGAAAGCACTTGACGTTCTTCGGCGCCGAGAGCTAGCGCAAGGGACTGTACGACGTCCTGCGCTACTTCATTCTCAACTGACAGATTGTTATTTGCGCTGCGATCATAGCTCCGGGCCCAGAGGATTCCAGTGGAAGCATCGAGCATGCGAACGCGAATTCTTACTTTGTTATTCTCCTCTTCTATGCTTCCTGTTACAAAATATCGAGCCTGGAGTTCCCGGCTCAGTTCTGTTAGCGGAGGCGTAGTCATCTTGAACCGCTGAACAGAGATGGGAGCAATTACTTGCAGATTACGTACCCGCGACAGGAGACCGGCAATCTCATCCGTCAGGCCATCCGCTATATATTCTCGACTCGTGGTCCCTAGAGTCTCAAATGGAAGGACCGCAATTCGCGGTGGCTCGATCTGAGCCGGGGGTAACCTCACGTGCATCCGCACCGCGAGGACAACGACGAAGGCTACAGCCAACAACAGCGCGGAAGCTAAGGTAAGCCGAAGGAATCGGCGAGACACGTTTAACGTCCTAAATTGCCGCAGCAGGCGCTTTTGCCGCTCGCCCTTCTGCACAGAGACGATTTTTGCGCCACCCTCAGATTGCAACCTGTCTACAGCCGTTTGCTGCCGATACAGATCTACTCTCAGTTCTTTCGCTGATTGGTAGCGGTGCTTGCTCTCCTTCTCTAAACACTTGGAGATGATTGTTCTTAGGCTCGAAGAAACGCTTGGACTTAACTCCGAGGGCAACAAGAAAGTATTGCGGAGAATGGCGTCCATCAGCCTAGTACCAGAACCTGGGAACGGGCGTCGGCCAGTAGCCATCTCATAAAGGATGCACCCCACGGCCCAAATGTCTGTACGTGAATCGATCTCTCCGCCTAATAATTGCTCCGGCGCCATGTAGGGTAGAGTCCCTGCCAAGTCTTCGGTCACCCGCAGGCTCTCTGTTACAGCGCTCGCGGCCACTGGAAGCCGAAGTTTCGCCAGCCCGAAGTCAAGAATCTTGAGCCGCCCATCGGTGGTCAATCGTAGGTTGTCCGGCTTCAGATCACGATGAACAACTCCTTGTTCATGAGCTGCGGACAAGCCTTCAACAAGTTGCGTCCCGAGACGAACCACCTCTTTTTCCCCGAGCGGAGGTCCGGCCAGCCTTTCGCGTAGCGTGATCCCGGGGATGTATTCCATCACAAGAAAGTCCACGCTCTGCTGCGTGTCGAAGTCGTGAATCGTTGCGATGTTGGGGTGGTTTAGCTTGGAAAGCGCAAGAGCTTCTTTGCGAAAGCGCTTGCGAGAATGTTCGTTTGCCACGGTTCCAGGACGTAGAATCTTGAGCGCTACTTCGCGTTCGAGGTGTTCGTCTTGGGCGCGATAGACTTCGCCCATTCCGCCGGCGCCGATTTTCTCGATGACACGATAGTGGCCCAGCGTTTGACCGACAACTGCGGCGTGGCTGAGCACGTCATCTTCCATGGGAAGGTACTCCTTCCCCCACCTTCTAACGCAAATCGTATGCTCTGCTGTCGGCCAAGTCAACGAACGCCAAAGTGCCTGGAATCGTGTCATTTACAACTCGGCAGTGTTTTAGCGTGAGATCGCTTACGGCTGAGGCGATCCCAGTACGCTTACGTATAGTTCATAGAGCGGTGTTGCTTCCGCTATCGTTGCGTCCAGGTGTTCAAAGATGTCGTTGATAGGGACGCCAAGTTTCGCGGTCACTCATTTCCGGTAACGCCGGTAACGATAAGAAAACGGGTTTTCGGGCCGTTCGAAGAAACCGCGCCACAAACGGCAGGAGTCCTTTGCGCAATTGAAATGTTCCGGTTCTTAGTAAGAATCTCTGCTGACTGCGTCCCGAGGAGTAGCATGGACAGGAGGCGATTATGAACCTACAGCAGCAGCGGGCCTGGATCCTGCAGAGAGCGGCAAGCGCCGTGCTGATGTTAGTAGTCGTGCTTGTGCTAAATCTGATTGAGACCCAATCGGTGCAAGCGCAGACTTTCACTGTGCTTTACAGCCTCACAGGAGGGGCGGACGGTGGATTACCCTACGCAGGTGTGGTCCGGGACATTGCTGGCAATCTCTATGGCACAACCTACTTCGGTGGATCTTCCAACCAGGGGACGGTGTTCAAGCTGGACACGAGCTCACCAGCGCGCGGCAAAGCGGGAAGGATGTGAAGCAGGTCATCGCGGAACTGACGCCCGTGGTTCGTGGCTGGGGGAACTATTTCCGGACGGGAACTGCCGACCGGGAGTTTCACAAGATGGACTACTACGTGCTGCAGCGTCTGCGCCAGTGGCAATATCGACGGGGCGGACAACGGGGCACGAAGCGCCCAGCTTTTCCCGGCGATCAGCTATATGGGATGGGACTGCACAAGTTGATGGGTACGGTGAAATACTCCACGCAAGCTACACCCCGAAGATCATCGTTAAGCCGTGTGCCGGAAAACGGCACGCACGGTTTGAAAGGGGATGCGATGGAGACGGGTCAGCATCGCTGATACCGCGCCATCATCTACCAATGTGCGAACGCTACCGACCATCGCGACGGAAACAGGTCGTCGAAAAGTATTTCGACTGCGGCCCGGCAGATGAAGAGTGGTTGCCTCGCTACAACATCGCGCCGACTCAGGCAGGGCTGGCGTTTCGCGTTGATTCTGCCATCGAACCCAGCAACCTATGATTCAGTACACATGAGAACTAGGGTGTGATCGCCGATAGTCAGAGTTTCAAATATCTTGAAGCCTTTCTTTTTGTATATGTCGACATTACGCCGGTTTGCCGTCTCAAGAAATAGAGGAATCGACTTTTCTTTCATCCTTTGAATCATCGGATTCATCAATGCGCTTGCCAATCCCTTTCCTTGTGCTTCTGGCAAGACTCCGATCATGTACAAATGGCAATAACGCGGATATTTGCGAAAATTATTGTGAACGTGAGCTTCTGATTTCAGAATTCTTACGACGGACCTTATGCCGATCTGGATAAGGAAGGCTAAGTTTCGCCGAATATAATGGAACGACATCTTTTCATTTCGCTCAAAATCCCACAACGCGACCGCATTATTGTCGTCAGTCAAATATATTTCGCCCCTCCGAAGGGTCTGATGCACTACGTAATCGATTAAGACATCGAGCTTAAACTTGTACTTGCTTTCTTCCAAAAGCCAGATCAAGTGTGGGTCATTCTTAAACGATACCAGCAAAATATTCTTGATTAGGCCCACGTCGGCTAGTGTGGCGGTTCTCATGGGTTCTCCTTGTAAATTGATCAGGCATTTACAGCTAGCATCGAAGGCGTTGCTATCGGCTGCTGTTTTTCGAATCGAAATTGTTCACGCCCGAGACGGCTGATCAACTCCGATACGATTTTCTCGGAGACTTTGAAAACGCCCTGCGGTTCCGACTCCGTTTCAAACCGTTCTGACAAGATGTGAAACCCGTCTGCATTGACAACCCGAACCAATATACGCAGTCGGTTGTTGTCCTCGCGCACCGTTCCTTCAAACACGAGATGAACGTCAAGCTTTCGGGCCAGCGAAGGAAGGTCAAGAGCTTGAGCGACCAGCGGCCCCGCTGAACTTGCGGTGGTCACGCGGAGCCCCTCGGTGCGCACTAATTCGTGAATCAATTCATCGGTGATAAATTGCGCACACTCGCCCGACAGGGTGCTGCCGGAAGCGTCCACGAAAGGCAAAACCGCTATACGAATTCCCCGTCTCTCACTGAAAACCTCACGGAGGCTAAAGACAGGTACATAGCTGCCAGGCCGATAGTAGATAAGGACTGGGTCGTCCTGACCATCGGATTCGTAGTATTCCTTGAGTTTGCGCCGGAGCCTGCGGGCCTCGCTGCGAACAATCGAGTCTTCGCCGGGATGATAGGAAGGCTTGCGTTCGTATACCTCTGTGCCGATGAGGTACTCCTTCACGGACCCTGCCTCGCCGGCTAGGGTCGTTTCGACGGTGAAGCGAAGAAATCGGCCAAGTCTGTCCGATTGGATAAACAACGGACTCTCCAGAATTCGAGAGACTTGATTGCGAATCTCCTGTTCGGGAATAGCATCTTTGCTCGTGGTGTAGCGAGCAACTGGACTTCTTCCCATGGCAAGTCCATTCATTAAGGTGGGTCGGATGTCGGTGTAGCATGACGAAGTTGAAAATGCCGCCCTCATCGCTACCCCGCCCGAATGAAGTCCACTCCCGCCCCGACTCGTATTAAACATTGTCGATGTCCTCAGTTCCTTCGGTTACTTGCCGCGACGCATTTGCGTCCGTTCTCTCTCGCTTGATCCATTCGCGGATATAGGCCGGGTAGTTTCTGAGTTCGACTGCGTTCGATTCACGGCGCGCCAGGAACTTCACGGCCTCGCGGTCCACGAGAACGACGTCCTTGAGATCGATGGCCACTGCGCTCTTTTCCTGGTCTAGTAAGTCGCTAAGCATATCCACATCCTGTCCTGTGATCCGTCCGCTGATGCACAAGATCACAAGATCCTCTCCGCTAACAAGGCGGTTGATTCTGCAGGTCATAGTAGGTTTACCTCATTTTCGCCAACCTTTTCTTTCGTGATCCATTCACGGATGTAGGCTGGACAATTTCTGAGTTCGGTTCCCGTCGATTCGAGGAAAGCCAGGAATCTTACTGCCTCTCTGTCCACGATAAGAATGTCCTTTAGATCGATGGCCACTGCATCCCTTTCTGGTTCCAAACAGCCGCGAAGCGTATCCAAATCCTGCTCCCTGATTCGTCCGCTCATGACCGAGATGACGTGATCCTCTTGAATGACAAAGCACTCGATTCTCCAGCTCATAATAGGTTTCCGTTCGAACTGATCTGTTCCTTGCTGTTCTCGACCCGGTTTCGAAGCACCTGATTTTGCTCGCGCAGAGCAAGCGTTGCGTCTTTGCGTCAGGCTGACTTCTTTATCTGTGCGGGAAAAGGAATGATCTTCCCGCGTTGTTCAGGGGGAGTCCATTTCCCGTTTCGTTTACGGAATTTGTTAGGTACGTAGTACTCAATTACTTTTGCCATTGCCGTCACCATCCCCATCCACACTCGCAATGAATGTGGTCGCATAGGCTGGCTTTGCGGAGTACCCGTTTACATGCTGCACAGCACTGTATCCACATAGCGCCCTCCTACCTTGCTTCTCGTAATGCCTCAGCACGCCATCCTTCTGGCCGCCAGCATCGCGACACTGTGAGAAAAGCAAACCTTGCGCCACTCGTAATTTTCTGAAAACAAAAGAGAAAGGAAAATCAGTTGCGGGGACGATGCTGTGAATCGCGCGAATCCCGCGAATCCCGCGAATCCCGGTAGGCCTTGGGGAATAGGTTCAGAGGAATTTGAATTGGCCTTTGTTGATTTTCAAAGCCTTGATGCGGGTCTCAAGAGTGGATGGTGGAATTCCAAGCTTAACCGCCGCTCCTGAGGGTCCGGAGACTCGCCCTCTGCTCTCGGCCAGGGCTGCCTCGATAATCTCTCGCTCGCTGCGCGGCTCGCCCTCAACCTTGAAGGTTCCCGATTGGATAGTGCGAGGCGTCGGCGGAAGAGTATCTTTGCCCTTGGATAGCCAGCTTTCATCCACCGAAAAATTCTCGGTGTCACACACGATGATGGATCGTTCGATGACGTTCTGCAATTCGCGTATGTTTCCGGGCCACGGGTATGACTCAAGCAAGCGGAGAGTCTTCTTTTCGACGGTCGTAATTTTCTTACCGGTTTTCCGGGTATAGCGATCGATAAAATATTCGACCAGCAGGGGAATGTCCTGTTTTCGTTCTCGAAGAGCAGGAATCTCAATCGGGAAGACATTCAGCCGGTAAAACAAATCACTACGAAACACCCCAGCGCTGATAGCGGCCTGCAAGTCACGGTTCGTGGCGGCGATCACCCGGACGTCAACGCGTATCGGGCGTGTCCCGCCGACACGTTCAAACTCATGCTCCTGCAAAACACGCAGGAGGGCAATTTGGGTCTCGGCTGGAAGTTCTCCGACTTCGTCCAGGAAGAGCGTACCGCCGTTTGCTAATTCAAACCTGCCCAAGCGCTGCTGAGTGGCGCCCGTGAAGGCGCCTTTCTCATGGCCAAATAGCTCCGAAGCTATCAAGTCGCGTGGGATAGCAGCGCAGTTCACACTTACAAATGCGCGCGAGGCGCGTTTTGATCGTCGGTGGATGGCGCGGGCAACAAGCTCCTTCCCCGTTCCCGTTTCGCCAGTTATGAGGACCGTAGAATCACTGGGCGCAACTTTCGAAATGTGCGAGAGTACAGTTTGCAAAGCTGGAGAGGTTCCGACAATCTCTTCGAACATCGAGGCTTTATCGATTTCTTCACGCAGAGCGACGTTTTCGCTTCGCAGCCTGTCTTCCGCACGCTTGCGATCCTCAATGTCGGTGCAGGCGGCATACCATCGCATGACCTGTCCCTTGTCATCGCGTACCGGATTGTAACGAGCCAGAAACCAACGATGACTTCCATCCCCTTTGCGGACACGCAACTCCAGCTCGAAAGCGGAGCCACCGGAGCTAGCATTATCGGAATAAGTCCGCGCCGCCCGTTCCCGGTCATCAGGATGAATAAACGGCTGGGACGAAAAAAATTTCCCGGGTGTTTGCCGCCACTCATCAAGAGCAGTGCCGAGGTAATCGAGCAAGATGCGGTTAGCGTAGAGGCGTTCGCCGTTGGGACCGAAAACCCCGACAAGTTGAGGCGAGAAGTCCAGCATCTGCCGGAGCTCCATTTCACTTCTGCTCAGTTCCTCCTCCGCCCGTTTTCGTTCCTCGATGTCGAAAATTATTCCGTACCACTTGACGATGCTTTCCGATTCGTCTCGCAACGGGTTGGCACGAAACAGGAACCAGCGATATACGCCGTCTAAACGACGAAGGCGTGCTTCAAGCTCTCCTGGTTCTCCACTAACGAGAATTGATTGCCAGGCATCTGTGAGCCGGCGCAAGTCGTCAGGGTGAATTGCTGCAGTCCATCTCCAATCCCGCGTCTGATCCGGAGGGAGACCCGTATAATCGAGCCAACGCGGGTTGAAGAAGTTGAAGTCGACAGAGCCGTCCGGAGCAGACGACCATACCATCGTTGGGATCGTGCGGATGATCGAGCGCAGATCGCGTTCACTCGCTTGCAGAGCCTCTGCAGCCTCCTTGCGTTGGTCTTCCGCTAGTTGTTGCCGTGTCACGTCCTGAGCCGCGCCGACGTACTCTAGCCGACCAGACTTGTCTCGTGTCGCATGAGCGATCGTGTGGAGGTGCTTGACTCGCCCGTCAGGCAGCAGAAAACGATAAGTATGCTCGAAATCCTTCGCCCCCCGAGAGGCACCATCGATGACCTTCTGAAAGTCGGCCCGATCCTGCGGATGGACGCGCTGCATCAGTGAATCTATCGTTGGCGTAACAGAGCGGTCGTACTCGAAGATGCGATAGGTTTCGTCAGACCAGACAATCTCTCCGCTGTCAGGTCTCCACCCGAAACTGCCTGTGTGGCTGAGTCTTTGAGCGTCGGAGAGATATGCTTCGCTTCGCTTTAAGGCTTCCTCGGCGCGCTTGCGATCCGTAATGTCTTGGACCGTCCCGAACATGAGGATAGGCCGCCCAGACGTGTCCCTTTTCACTTCGCCTTGGCTATGGACGATGCGCACTTCTCCCGTCGGCCGGAACACTCGGGATTCTGCGGTGTAACGGTCACCACCCCTGAGACTTAAATCCGGCGTGAAAATCGACGGTTTCATACGAAAGTGGCCGAAAACTGCGCATCTGCACGGAAATTTATGCAGCAGTCGATCAAAGTTTCATGGAACTGGGTTCAGGCCTGCAGCGGTTTCAACTTGTGAACTCGATGCAGGATTTTCTCAGCCCTCATCACTACGAGGGGAGAGTTGGTTAATCGCAGAGTAGGTTGGTGCTGCGGGCGCGTAAGTTCACCCGGCAGCCAGAAGAGCCTATGCCGGAGTTTGCTTAAGGTCAGGGTTTGCCATTCTTCAGGGAGACACGCTCGCTGAAAAGCTGTCACTAGGTTGTAGGCCAGCCGAACTACTTCCAGGTAGAGTGCATTGGCCTCAAAAGCACGAGTAGGAATCTTCGACAGTGCATAGTCCTCGCGGATTTCTCGAATGCGCCGCTCCATTGCGGCGCGACCATCGTAGAAGTGCCACACGCCGGCAGGAGTCAGTTGTAGATTCGTGTGCCAGGCTCGATAAGCATAATGCTTCATGACAAACAGCGTCGGCTCTGGGTCGCTTGCCTGGATTGGCCTACGCGCCACAATGCAGCGGCGGGCATGTGGCCAATCGTGGGGATGGTGCTCAAATTCCGCGATTTCCCAACTGGGATTCAGTCGCTCATAGCTCAGCCTCCCGAGTTCACGCTTCAGCGAGGGGATCATGCGTGCAACCACGGTGTATTGCGCGCTCGGACGCATTTCCAACAAATCCAACACGGGTCCGTAACCGAAGCCGGCATCGGCTCGCACTCGGAACTCGCGAATGTCAGCCGGGCTGGAGAGGAAACAACAAGCCAACAATTGCTCGCTGCCCGCCCAGGTCCCCGCATCTCCACGTCGCAATTCGACGTCCCAGAGAAAGGAGGAGTTTGCTTCCACACAAAGCAGCGGGTCATAGGACCTCTTGCCGCGATAACGCGGATTGTAGCCGACTTCCGCGCCTTCCTGATGACCAAAGGATGTCACCACTGTGCTGTCTAGGTCGAAAAGGAGACGCGAGCGATGCTCCGGCAAGTGGATGAACCTTTGCAGCAGACGATCGTTGGCACGGTGTAACTGCTCTCGGAGGTAAACCGGCGCGTTCAGCAAGAATCGTCGTAAGGTTTGTGGATCGGGAAAACTCGGCAATCCAGTCAGGTATTGAAAGGTTCCGTTTGCACGTAGCAGTGACGCGGTCTCAATGCGATCTAATCCCAACACGATGGGATAAACCAACGCCAAGAGTATTTGCGGAACGCTGTAGTGTCGGTTTCGTCGGGGATAACGGATCTGCTGGGCGAGGAACTCTCGCAAATGCAGCACTCGCGTAAATTCGTGGAGTAAATGGATGCCCCCAAAGTGCGTGAGACCAGCATGGTTAAAGGCAATTCTCACGTTCTTTGGCGATCGACGCACTCTAAGCCTCACTGCACCGAAAGTGATGTGAGGCATAAAGTACCACGATCGTGTTTCCACCGGCTCCAGAAGGGCCTCTCGGCCGTCTTTCAAAGGTCAGAATGCGCCGGATTTAGGTGAGAGCCTCTTCCAGTGCCCGAGAGACAGACTCCCAATCTTCAGGGTGAATCTTTTCTTGCACCGTGGCTAAGTCCATAGGACATTCCTGAGGTCGCAGTCCATAGATGCGATAAGTTTCTTCTGACCAGGTCACGCCATTCGTTATGAGGTCCCATTCCCAGTAGCCGACATGGGTTATGCGCTGGGCCTCTTCAAGCTTGGCTTTGCTTTCTTGCAGGTCGCGAGACACCAACTGCAGGGCTTCCTCGGCGCGCTTGCGATCTTCGATGTCGGTCGTGACCCCATACCATTTGACGATGTTTCCATCTTCATCTCGGAGCGGCACTCCGCGGTCCAGATGCCAGCGATATTGCCCATCCGAGCGGCGGGAACGCACTTCGCTCTCGTGAGGCTTGCCGGTCGCAATCGCTTCCATCCATTTAGCTGCATGCTGCTCGAGATCGTCAGGGTGAATTAGCGCTTTCCACCCTGATGCGGCCACCTGTTCTGGAGATGACCCTGTGTACTCCACAAATCGCTTGTTAACGTAGGTATTCGAGCCATCGGGCAAAGTGCTCCACACTATTGCAGGAATGGTGTCAATCACGTCGCGAAGTTCTTTTTCACTCTTGCGAAGGGCATTCTCTGCCCGCTTCGCGTCGTCGATGTCGAGATTCACCCCTACCCAATACAGCAGAGTTCCATCGCTCGCCCGGAGGGGTTCGGCACGAGTGAGGAACCAGCGATACTCTCCGGCCGCGTTCCGAACTCGAAAAGGCATTTCTCCGGGTGAGCCTGTACGTAGAGAGGCAGACCAAACTCTACGTGCCTCTTCATGGTCGTCCGGATGCAGAAGGAGAATATGGGAATCCCACTCTGCGCCCACGTCGACACCGAAACGGAGAGGATGGTCTTTCGGGAGACCGATATAATCCGCGTGCCGTTTATTTACAAAGGTGAGCGCGCCGGACGGAAGAGCGTACCAGGTGTACGCCGGTATGACTTCCAGAGTCGCTCGCAACTGCGCCTCAAGGACTTGTTTCGATTCGGACTCGTCTCCCGGGGGGGCCATGGCAGGCATCTTACACCCAGAAAATCCGTACGGGATAACGAGCGGGTCGTTCAAACGGAAGGCGCTGGCGGTCGGTTAATCACTATGAGCTAGCAGTTACAGGACGCCTCCCTCGTGGACGTCTTCAAACAGCGTGACATTGTCTCGATAGTCGACGTGTACTCCAACGAGCACCGGGCCGGGCGTATCGAAGGCCTTGCGCAGGGTTGGTGTAATTTCGTCGGGCTGCTGAATTCGCAGGCCGGTGGCGCCGAAAGCTTCGGCGTACTTGACGTAATCGACTGGACCAAAATCAACTCCCGACCTGCGGTTGTACTTCATTTGCTCCTGCACGCCCACCATGTCGTAGTGGCCATCGATCCAGATCATGTGAACCAGATGGGAATTCAGACGAACTGCTGTCTCCAGCTCATTTGCGGAGAATAAGAACCCACCATCGCCGGAGATGGAGAGCGCCTTCTCGTGCGGACGGACGATGGTGGCTGCGATGGCCCAGGGCAGGGCCACGCCGAGCGTCTGTTGACCATTGGTGATTAGAAACTGGCGTGCGCGAAAGCTAAAGAGATAGCGGCACAAATACATGCTGAAGCTTCCCATGTCCGAGCACACAGTTACATCCGGCGTCAGTATTTTCTGCAGCTCGCTTATCAGTCGTAAAGGATGAATCGGGACGCCAGACTTTGCCGCCGCCTCAGCCATCAGCCGTTTTCGATCCTGAGCGATCAACTGCAGCAATTCGGCAGATTCGGCAGCAAGTCGTGGACGATGGAGGAGCGGTGACAGCGCGTCGAGTGTCTCTTCAATATTCCCAATGAGCTCGACAGCCGGAGAATAGTCATTCTCGATGTTGGCGGGTGTTGCGTCAATGTGAATGATCGGCCTTTTGTTGCCCTTATTCCATAAGGCCGGCCAATACTCAACGGCGACATAGCCGATGGTAATGACGATATCGCCTGAGTCCAGCAAGGCATCCGCCGGCTGATTGGCAAGTTGCCCAACGCGACCACCGAAGCGGGGGAACTCCTCCTGCGAAACTGCGCCTGCGGCCTGGAATGTCCCAACAACTGGCAGCGCGGTGGTTCTCAGCAGATCACGAATCGCCTCGGCAGATCTCGGCTTGCTTGCCATCAATCCCAGAAAAATCACTGGGGATTTCGCGGAGTTGATGAGACGGGCCGCCTCAGTAATAGATGCCTTGGCCGCGGGGCCCTGATCGACGAATGTCGAGAGCGGGATGGGCTTGCATTGCGCCTCAGCGGTCATGATGTCCATCGGAAGGCTCACGAACGCCGCGCCGGGCCGGTCAGCCTCGGCTGCCCGAAACGCAGCGGACAGCACTTCTGCCGTAGCCGCAGGAGAATCAATCTCTGCCGCGTACTTGGTTACCGGCCGGCAGACGCCTACCGAATCCAGCGTCTGGTGAACGGACTTCAGGCGATTGGCAACAGCCACAGCGCCTCCCAGAGCAACGACGGGGTCACCCTCCGTATTCGCGGTGGCTAGTCCGGTAGTGAGATTCGACACTCCCGGGCCTGAGGTGACAATTGCAACTCCTGCCTTCCCGGTCATCCGCCCGATTCCACCGGCGATAAACGCAGCGTTCTGTTCGTGGCGGCAGACTACACTTTTTATGCTGGAGTCTCGAAGTCTGTCGAAAACTTTATCTATCTTTGCTCCGGGAACGCCAAACACTTGCTTCACGCCGTGGGCCTCCAGCGTCTCTACCACAATGTCAGCCCCCGTCTTTGTCTCGGGAGAGAGGTTTGTGGCGCTCACGATCTCCCGCACCCCGACTGCACTTGTGGCGTCTACGCGGCGAAGAGCATCGCGCACATGTGCCAGTTCGGCTACGAGAGGCGTGGTATCCACGGCGAAGTCTACTTGTGGGGGACAGTGGTGGAGCACAAACTGGGATGGCGTGCTCAGTTCGCCTATCCGAAGAGTTTGTTCCTGCCGCCCGACGCAATCCCGTTCACGCTGACAGAAATAGACGCTCGGCTGAAGACACTGATCGTGTTTGGCACGGACATTTTCATATTTGGCGAACACGAGAGCATTTGTTTGTGGAGGAACGGCTCAGGCTACGACGCGGCGGGATTGGAATACGTGATCAACGCACGCAAGGAACATTATCTCCGCCGTCTAGAGGAACGTACTCTGAAAAAAGACGACCGCGTCGCTGTACTCGGTCGCGGAATTGCCGTGGTCGACCAAGTTGACGACGGAGAGGTTGTGGCCGTGTTGGGGAACAAGTTAGAGTTGAGGATTGCCCGCAAGGACATCGTCTTCAACCAGCACAACCTGCGCTGGGAATGCGGAACCAATCCTTTGGGTTCAGGTATGAGAGCCAAGACTTGACCTTTCACACCGTGCTGTCGGACTGGGTCGCTACCGTCAGACAAGACCCTTGGCACGGGGTTTTGAGTGTAACGGCCTGATAGCGTCAATTGAGGGGGCTTGAGACCCTCTCCTCCGGGAAGTTCATGCGGCGCATCAGCACCTGAAAGCGTGGCTCGGAGCGCAACCGATCCAGGCCCGGATAAGCGTTGGCAAAGACCATCCATTGGTCATGCTCTTCGTAGGCCCGTTCAAGCCAGATGATCGCCTGGTCGCGTTGGCCGAGGCCAACGTAGGCTTCGGCGAAGAAGAAGCCGGACACATGACGGTGCCGGACTGTTTCTTTCAACGCTTTGATTAGCGCCTCTGCCTCATCTTTCCTTCCTTGCAGCCCATAGATACTGGCCTTGACAGCGAGGGGTTTCGGGTCTCGCGACTCAGATGGGTGAGTAGCATCCCACCTTTTGGAAGCTACAATGGCCTCTGAATACATCCCCTTCTCTCTGTAGGCGTGCACCAGGCCAGCGTCGGCCCCCAAGCTCTCGAACTGCGTCAAGGCGAGATCGTATTGCCGCGCTGCATAGGTTACCCATGCCTCTGTTTCTTTGACGCCAATGTTGAGGAGGTCCAATTCATCTGCGTAATGCATGTGAGCCAGCGCCTCATCGTTCCGTCCCAAGGCCTGCACAAATCGCCCGTACTGCAAATGGGCGTCCACGTAATAGGGATTGAGCTTCAGCGCGAGCTTGTACTCTTTCGCCGCTTCAGGCCAGTTCCAATCGTATTGCAGAGTTTGAGCCAGAGAAAAATGAGCTTCCGGAAGGGCCGGATCCAGCTTCAGTGCCGTTGTGGCGGCCTCTTTAGCGTCCGACAGGGTCTCCTTCGAGGAATGACCTCCCCAACCAGGGTTCCCCAGGTGGATATAGGCATCGGCGAGTCCCGCGTATGCCTCGGCATAAGCCGGGTCCTTTTCGATAGCGTGTCTGAAGTAGGCGATGGCTGTCTCAATGTCCTGTTCTGTATAGTGCTTTTTGGTCGCAAGATTGGAGTAGTGCCCCGGACCGCCAGTCAACACGGAGCGGCCGCGAAGATAATCGGCGTAAGCCTCGGGGTTCACACCGCGAGCATTTGAGAAGCGGGTGCGCACCTCCGGGCTCAGCTTAGTCCGAATCTCATCCATAACCGCGAGCGCGATCTCGCCCTGCAAGCTCAAGACATCATGAAGGCTGCGATCGTATTCTTGCGCCCACAATTGACGTTCTGGCGAAGCTTGAGCTAGATGGACCGTTACTTTCACCCGGTCTCCCGAGCGTGCGACTGCCCCTTCCAATACAGCATCCACGTTTAACTCTCGGGCGATCTCTCGCAGCGATTTCTTGCTGCCTTTGTACTCCATCACGGACTGTCGGGAGATCACGCGCGGACCACTGATCTTCCCAAGTTCTGTGATTAGGGCTTCGGTCATGCCGTCAGCGAAGAACTCTTGTTCCGTGTCACCCGATAAATTTGCCAGCGGCAGGACCGCGAGAGCTTGGATGTTCGGCTTTGGTCTGCGCGCAAAGATCTGGTCGCGCCAGCCCGCCACATTCATTCCAACCAAAGCGGCCGCGAGAGCCAGCAGAGCAAGTGTTCCGAAAATTGCCAGCGACGGTGCACTTGGCTTGCCTGCGTTGGAATCTTTCTGGGGGACCGGAGCGGCCTTTTGCTCCAACACAGGCTTGGACCCAATTGCGTCGTGTGCATCGACAACGGATGGGGAATCTGCGCCAGTAGCCGATCCGTTCCCACCTTCGCTAATCTCAATCGTGGGGGTGATGAATCGGTAGCCTTTCCCGGTAACAGTTTGCACGAAGCGGGGCTGCTCCGGATTGTCGCCGAGCGCCAGCCGGACTTTGCGGATAGCGGTGTTGATGCCGTGCTCAGTATCGAGGAAGACGCCCTTGCCCCAGATTCTTTCGATGATCTGGTCGCGGGTAACTAGCTGGCCGTTGCTCTCCACCAGGAGGGTGAGGAGTTCCATGGGGATCTTTTCCAGCTTGAGGACACGGTCTCCCCTACGCAGCTCATAACGGCCGACGTCGAGCTCGAAGTCCGCAAATCGCGCTACCCCGGATGGCACATCCAAGCCCCCGAGAGACTAGAAATATATCACTTAATGCGGATCACGATGATCTAGTCTTGTGTTCCCATTGACTTACAGCTTCACCAAAACTTCACCCCGACTTCACCTGCGCTGCCTTGTCGAAATCTCCTTTTTGCCCCAGGATGCCTCGCAGTAAGGAGGCTGTATGAAAGTCGAGAATCTGAACTTCGCCAAGTTTGCTACTTACATGGTCCTCGTAGTTGGACTCAGTGCTAGCGCGTTAGCGTCGTGCGGCGATTCCCTGACCGCGATGGCAGCGGGCGCAGCTGCCGTCGTTAGTCAATCCCGCCCGGTGCAACAAGACGATCCGTCATCGGGGGACAGAGCCGTCAAGTCGTCCATCGTTGGCCTTTGGTACGTCCAGTTCAAGGTCAACGGCCAAACCATCCAGGAAGCATACCAGCTCTGGAATGCCGGTGGGACCGAAGTGCACAACCCCAATGTCGATCCGAGAACGGGCAACGTCTGCCTGGGCGTGTGGAAGCAGGCGGCTGGGACTTATACGCTCGCACACCGCGTTTGGATCTACGACTCAAGCGGAGACTTCCTGGGAACCATCCACCTCAGTGAGACGCTTACTCTAGGCCAAGGCGGCAATACGCACAGTGGGTCCTTCGAGTCAGATTTCTATGACCCCAACGGCCACTTCGTCAATAAGGTAACCGGCAGTGTCACCGGAAAGCGCATTTCGGTTAAGTGATCCGAGGTGCTGTACGTGTCTCAGGAGAGCCGCAGCAACTGCGGCTCTTCCTATTGTCGTGGCACAATGAGCAGGTTCACACGGTGATTTCATTTGACCTGTGCAATAGTCGCTTCATTCAGTTGTGTCCTGTTGTCGGTTATCACAGTTCTGGCTGTTTCTTAAACGGCATATCAACTGGCGTAATATCCCTATAACGCTCAAAACCCCAATCGAGGTCGGTCACTTGGCGCGTCGGGCAAAAGGGGGCAGCCGGGGGCAGGGACGGGATGCCTGCGTCTGATACACAGAAACTTGCCAGCGGTGTCCGCAAGGTCGAGTTCAAGCTGTCACGGCTTAGGTCTCCTCCGCAACCCGGACCACTCCGCTCCGAAGCAGTGCAATCAATATCCGTAGCGACATTTTCCTCCAGCCGCCATTCGGAAGTCTCGGCCGCATCTCTGGCGGATGCAGAAGTTCCAAGAGTTCGAATGTGAATCTGTCATCGACACCAAACTAACCCAACAGCGGGTCCGTGATGATTAATTCCGGTCCGTTTTTCCCAAGGCGTACCTTGGCCTCCGTCACCCGTACTCCGTTGACGCGAAGGGCCACATTCCTCGTTGCCAGCATCATTCAAAAAGCTACTGCTTTGCTTTGCCCAATCAGGTAACGACCTCGCCGAAGGCCACTAAGCAAATGCCAACGCAGGTAGCCGAAGAATCAGGTCTCTTATTACCTAGTTTTCTGCGCTGTTCGGTAGTACGAATTATGCGAGCAGCCATCTACGCACGAGTGAGCACGCTCATTGGACAGAGTCCAGAGATGCAGTTGGCCGAATTGCGAGACAAACGACTTACGCCGTAAATGCGAGCCACACATCGCTGCAACCACTTCGGGCCTGCCCCCACGCCTCTAGCGCGTTCTGAAAAACTCAACATAGACTAGGACTGACGCGGCCCACGCCACTACGACGATAGCGACCTTCTTCCACATCGCCATAAAGCCCTACACCCCGCTAAAAAGGCGGGCCCGGAGCGATGGAGGAGAAAAACCGGGCCAGCCTCCCCCTCAAAACTTACCGCCCACTATACCCCTCTTTTCAACACCCGGCGAGGATTAAAATCCTCAGAATCATGCCACGCTCGCGGAAGATCAATCTCGAAAGGGTGCGGGCGTCGCTCGATGCCGTATGCCCGAAATGTGGGAATCTGACTTCGCCCGCGGAAGTGCGGCGCATTGACTTTGAGCGTATCGAGTGTCCGGTGTGCGGAGAGCGATTTGTGCCCAGCCCTAAAAGATGAGAGCGGGCTACTGCTGACAAGAACGGCCCAACGGTGGGTTGGGCCAAGTCTGTGCATTGATTCGAAATGTGTGCTTCCTTGCGCAGTTGTACACCGCCGCACCAGCTAGGGCAATGCTCCTTTTTAAGTAGTCCAAGGGTTTAAGTAGTCCAAGGGAGCCTAGTTCCCCGGCTTGTGGCTGATAGTTTGGCCGCTTTCCGGGCCAACATGCCTACGGCATTCGCTGTATTGTCTTTCACCAGGGCTCGCGGTATTTTCGCTATCGAAGCTCACAACTGCATCGGGCGATCATGGGTTAGCGTCGGCATCCCCCCGATATTCGGCCCTCACGATCGCCCCCCTTCTTTTTCGGTGTGTAGCTGCAATTATCCGAGTCTGAAAAACCGCCCGTCACAAGAACGGCCCAACGAATCGGGTTGGGCCAATGGAGTCTTGAACAATGAAGCTTTGTTCCCGCGATTGTACACCCAGGGTCAACCGGGATTTTGAGTGTAATGGCCTGGTTGCGCCACTTGAGAACGGTCAACCGTAATCTTCAAGTCACCTGGGCGGTAGCTTCCTTCGCGTCTGCAGTTGACTCTGCTACACCGTCAGTCTTCTTGCCGCTAATCATCGGGGCAGGAATGGGGATGCTTTTTTCTCCGCGTTTCACGAAGCGGCCAAGCGAGTTCCAGGTGCGAATGCCTGCCACGTTGGTTGCCTGCGGTTTCTGCCGAGCGATCAGCATGATGTTTCCGAAAGAGTAATTGTGGAATCGGGCTATCGCGTTGAGATACTGCGTCAATACGTCACTCTGTCCTGACTCCAAGGCTGCCACCAGATAGCTGACTGCCTCATTGGTTTTGTTCTTGATCTCTTTTAATTTAATTTAATTTCATTGTTTTTTCCTTTTTTGCCGTTGCCGGCCTGTTTTTGTTCTTCACTTGAGCGCCCGCGGACAAGAACAGACGGAATGGAGAAAGGGACGAAACGGAGGCCAAGTGAGGGTGGCAGGGCGTGAATGAAAGCACGGTGAGTGCCAAGGTGGTTTTGGGTTTGATTGGCACGAGATCGGCGCAGTCTGAAACGCCCGTCCGAGTCGCGGCTGAGCGGCGCCCGCGCGATAAAGGCTGAAGTACCTTGAACTCACTTCCTAGCGTTTCCCGTGGGACCGAGTTCAGGTGCGTGCTGTCGTTCATCACTTGAGCGTGATTGGCCTCGCGCTGCTGTCCTTCCAGGTTTACGCAATGTTTGACAAAATTGAGACGAGAAATATACCCTTGTAACTAGTCAGACTAGTTCTGTCGAAAGGAAAAGTTTCGATGCCCAAAATTCGCAAGAAGCCCAGTCGTGGAATGGGATCTACTGCGACTAGGAGTCTGAAGGCCGTCGGCCAGCCCTGGCAGCTTCAAACTGCAAAAGCCCGGTTCAGCGAGGTGTTTCGACTGGCGCGAATCGAGGGGCCGCAACGCATCACGCGGCAGGGCAAGGAGGGTGTGGTGATGATTTCGGACGAGCAATATGACCAGCTTGTGGGCAAGTCTCACCAACCGAAAAACCTCGTGCAGTTCTTCCGGGAATCGCCGCTTGTCGGTGTCGAACTCGACTTGGAACGAGCCAAAGATGCAGGGCGCGACATTGAGCTATGAGCGGCTTCTTACTCGACACGAATTGTATCTCTGAGCTTGTCCGCGTTAAGCCTGAACCACGCGTGCTGGAGTGGATGGAAGCGGCCGATGAAGGCTTACTATACCTGAGCGTCCTC
This sequence comes from uncultured Acidobacteriota bacterium, assembly GCA_963838905.1. GTDB lineage: Bacteria > Acidobacteriota > Terriglobia > Terriglobales > Acidobacteriaceae > JABDBE01. Next base: position 257,976 of record CAWITE010000002.1, on the reverse strand, counting down.
ACACTAGGAGAGATCCGAAAGGGTTTGGCAGGACTGCCTCAAAGCAAGCGGCGAACACACCTGGAAGCTTGGCTGGAAGTTGAACTGCAAGCCCGTTTTTCCAGGAGAATTCTGCCAGTTGATGCGGCAGTTGCAGACCGGTGGGGAGTCCTTGCGGCTGACGCAAAGCGCAAGGGAAAGGCTCTGTCGACTATCGACGCATTGCTGGCGGCGACAGCGCTCCACTACAATCTTACGGTCGTCTCACGCAACGTGAGCGACTTCGCAAATACGCAAGTCCCGTTTCTGAATCCATGGGAAGCATGACCCTCCTGATTTCGTCTCCAGCGCGTGCGCCGCGCCGGCCCACGCGCCGTTCTATGCCGGCGTGCTGGGCAGAGTCTCGACCCTTTTCGGAGAGGCGCGCTCTCTGCTCAGCCCCGACGACTCTCAGACCGCGCCTGCCTAAAAGGCATTCTATTCGTCCTGCGCAGCGGAATTCGACACTCTGCCTTAGCTTGTCTTCGGACTCCCCCCATTGCCTTTCCGCAAGCGTTTTCGCGATCCAATACCCATAGCGCCGCGACCATCGAGGCGGTTTAGTCCAATACATTTTTGGATCACCGGCGCGGCTTCCACCGTTTTTTGTCGCCTACGCCCACGTGTCGCCGCGCCACTGAGCCAAAAATGCTCTGCATTATGCCGCGTGTGGCATAACCGCATCTCCATGGGGCTTCGCAATTCACACGAAAAGAGCATGCGGTGGCGATGACCTGCGGCTATCGCTAATCGCGAGCTCGCGTGTTCGTGTGCTCGAACATGGCGTTTGCCGGGGACTTCTTCCCCATGAACTCAAACTTAAGTAAAAGCTTCCCCCCCGTGGATGCTGACGACGCTCCTGAGTTGTGTGTAACACGCGAAGATTGATCCCAGGCGGACGACACAATTCTTCACAATTCTTGGTCGCCGCGCTCGCCGGGATGCAAGTGCCATTCGTGTGTAGTGAGACGCATGAACTGGGGGAAGACCTCGTGGATTCGTACCTCTATCAGGTTCATCACCATCGTTGGCTGGAAATCAAGCGCTCACGGCAGTGTCTTGTCAGACAACGATCCGTAGAGGTTAAGCCGAAGGTTCAGAGCTAGACAGGAGCCACGAACTGAGGAGCCACAACTCCCGTCCTTCCTGCGTGGAGCAGACGGACTCAGCCTCTTCCGCCAGCTTTTGGGCTCGCCCGACATCGCCCGTTTCAATTGCTTTTCTGGCGTATTGTCGAAGCCGATAGGCGTGGTCGATCAGCAACAGGAGCGATGCAAGATCGGCCCCGCAACGCGAGCAGGTCGCCGTGCCCCGGAAGCGCGCTCGGCAGACAGGACACTTGGAAGGTTGATCGTTTTCGATCAACGCCCCTCCACAAAGAACAGCAGCTCGCGCAGCTCCGCGCTAGCCTTTTTTAGTGCCCCGGCGTCGTTCGATCGGATTGCGGCATGGATTCTTTCATGCAATTCGATCGCTTCTTCTCGATCCTCTAAATGCAGCGCGCCCAACAGGTGTTGCGATTGCTCGACGAGATCATGCGCTTCCTTCACAACCTCAAGAGCCTGCGGCAGATCGGCAGTGGTTCTGTCCTCTGGTTCGCTAACAGCCTCCTCGCTCACTCCATCTGCGTCCTCCAAGCTGAACTCACTTTCATCAATCTCCACATCCTCGTCGGCGCGAGATGAATAAAGCGCTTTAAGACGCTCTCGAGCGGCGGCGATCTCTGAAGGGCTCTTCTCCAGCAGCGCCCGAGCGATGGTGATGTGTTTGGACTTGCCGGTGTCCTTCTCAATGGCCGTGACGTGCAGGATGCCGTCCACGTCGAGACTCATGCGGCAGAGCACCTCGTTCGGCTCTCGCGTTGGCCGCAAACCCTCGACGCGGAAATCGCCCACGAGGAGATTTTTGAGCGCATCGTCGTCCTCACCCTGATAGATCTCAATTTGCACGGAGGTTTGATGGGGGTGAGCGGTCGAGTAGCTTTCGGTGCGCGTGACCGGCAACGGCGTGTTGCGATAGATGATGGGGTGATAACAATGCGCATAAGGGAAGCCCCCCCGTTCTCCCAGGTAGGACGGACCGAAGGAAAAGGGAGAGACATCCACCAGCACCCGCTCAACACCGTGGCCGGCCAGCCGAGAAGCGAGAACTCCCGCACCAAGGGCCACGCACAAATCAGGATGTACATCCTGACGGGGCTCGAGTCCCGTCAGTTCGTGCAATCTGCGGTAGATCAGGGGTGTCCGGGTTGAGCCGCCGACCAGCAAGATGGCGTCGATGTCACTCGGACTCTTCTGCGCATCGCTGAGCGCTTTGGAGACACTGTCGAGGGTGGACTCGATCAGCGGCCGGACCATCTCTTCATACTCAGGACGGGAAAGCTCAAGATCAAGGTGCATGGATTTCCCGTTCTCGGTCACCAGCGCTTCTTCCCGCACCCGGACGTAGGGCTCGAAACTTAGCCTCTTCTTCGCTTCCTCGGCAGCCCACTGTAACCGGGCACGCGCGACGGCGTGGCCATTCTGGAGGTCAATCCCATACCGGCCCTGGAATTCCCGTTCCAAGCGTTCGAGCAAGAGATTGTCGAAATCGTCCCCTCCGAGTTGGTTGTTTCCGTGGCTGGCGAGGACTTCGGTAACGTCGCCCTCGACGCTTACGATTGATACGTCAAACGTTCCGCCGCCAAGGTCGTAAACCAAGGCGGTGTGATGCGCGGCATCGCCGAAGCCGTACGCGAGACTGGCGGCCGTCGGTTCATTGAGGATGCGCACGACCTCCAAACCTGCGAGCTCTCCGGCCTCGCGCGTGGCGTTGCGCTGGGCGTCAGAAAAATAGGCGGGTACGGTAATGACCGCCTTTGCGATCGGTTGATTCAGATCGCCTTGAGCCCATTCCACCAGTTGGCGAAGAATCAGGGAGGAGATCTCCTGAGGCGTGAACTCCTTGTCTCCAAGCTTTACTGCCTCGGTCGAACCCATCTTTCGCTTGATACTCCGGATGGTCAGATTTGGATAGAGAAGCTGCTGATGGCGCGCCTCGCGGCCTACGAGCAGCGCACCGGTCGGGGAGAAGCCCACACAAGATGGCAGCATCCTGTCGGCTTCAGGGCCGAGAACCTCCACCTTGCCATTTACGAAAGCTGCGATCTCCGAGTTGGTGGTTCCCAGATCGATACCTACGACCATGTCATTCATCGTTTTCATCTCCTCCTGCAGGGATTGCTGTGCGTCTGCGCGCTACCTTCACGTGTGCCGGACGATGAACTTCTCCCTTCCACTCATAGCCCGCTCGGTACACTTCGAGCACCGTTCCTTCGGCTTGCTGATCGGTTTCTTCTACATCTACGGCGTGCATCGAATTCGGATCGAAATGCTGCCCCTCGCATGCAATCTCTCTGACATCAAATTGCGCCAGGGCGTCCTTTAGGCGTTCCATGCTCATCTGGTAGCCCTCCTTGAGCGACGCTTCGATCTCGAAGGCTTGGCGGAAAATGCGATGGCGCGCCAGGAGTCGAACCGTCCAATTGGACCGCAAGGAATCGTCCATCTTCTTCTGGCTCGCGCGGACTCGACCGAGGCCACGGTCCAGGCGGTCGCACAGATCGAGAAGTACATCCAGCACTTCCCGGCGAGCACGTTCTTGAGCCTCTCGGTGCACTTCGGGAAGCTGTGGCGCCAGAATCGCGACGGGAGCCAGGGACTCGCTGAGTTGCTTGAAGCTCCGCCCTTGCAATCTCACTTCCTGGGTCAGAGCTGTCACCGCCGCCCACATCGAATAGAGGTCGCATCGGCCATTGCTGATCGGTTTCGGTTCCGCCGCCAGAGAGGACAGCAGTTCGGCAGAAAGCCCTTGCGGAGGCTCCTCAGCCGCCAACACCGAGTCCAGCCACACTTCAAACCGACGCAGAATTTCTTCGCGATCCAGGCTCACTTCTCCCTCAAGACCGCCAACCATGGATCCGCTCCGGTGAAGGTTCTTTCTGGCCTGCTTGGCGGCAGCAGAGAAAGCAGAGGAGCATGGGGATCGGCGGAAAGAAACATGTGCAGAGCGCGACGTCGCGGATCCCGCAAGACTTCGTATGCGTCGCGGATTCGTTCAAACGCAGCAGGCGCACGGTCGGGCGGATTCTCCTTTACTTTGCGCAGATATGCGTTGCGGATCCTCTCATCGTCGGCATCCGGCGGAACTCCGAGAATCTGTCTCGGATCTTCGTTTAATCGGATGTTCTCGTGTCGGTTCGTTTTCAAAACAAATCTCCCTGCCCCGGCAAATCGCGGCCCATTCTCTTTTGTCGCCTCCCTCGGGCCTGGCTCATTTCCGCTACCAGCCGGGCCATGTCCTCTAGGGTGAACCGTTCGTCGTCGTCTTCCAGATTCTCGTCGTCCAGAAATACGGTTTCCCGAGGAAAGGAAACGCGAAAGGGAGCCGACCGATCTGAGGGAAATGTGCGCGAGCGCTTCTCGCGCTCGAGCACTGCTTGGATCTGCTCGGTGGTCATGGAGAAGTCGTGCCAATTTTCGGAATTGAGGCAGGCGAAGAAGTTGGTCGTGGTATCTCGGCGGCCCCGTCGCAGCTCCACCGCCTCGTTGATGACTGACGTGTCTCGCCGGCGCCGCCCGAGCTCGACGGCAGCCGTGATACAGTCGTCGCGGCGCTCGAACTCCCATTCCGGCAGGGCGCGCGCGCGCAGCAGCAGGAATCGCGCTTCTGTGTCGCCCCCCATTTCGAGGCCCGCGACAGAAGCTGCGTAGGCGACTTCCTTTTGGTTCGTGCGCAGAGCCGCCCTTCCCAGGATTTCTAATTCCCGGCCGCCCAGCCCACCGTGGGGGTTTGTCAACTCTTGCAAAAGGCGGCCGCGCCACGCCGTTGGGATCGTGAAGGTCGCTCCCACATCATCGCCGAGAACGCAGACACGCGCCGTGGCCGAGACCAGCGAATCTGCAGGATCTAGGTAGACTTTTTGCCGAAGATGATTGAGATCCGCCTGGGTTAGCTCGCCGAGGGCACCTGCGCTTTCGCAGGCAAGGATCGCCGCAGCGGAATTCCCCAACAAGCGGCCGATCTGGCTTAGAAACCGGGAAGCCAGTTCAGCGTCGCCGCGGATAACCTCGCAGGCCCAGTGCAGGGCGACCAGAAAGGCGGGGCGATCGGCTACTTGGGCTTGTGGCAGTGCTTCCAGAGCTGCCACGTCCTGCTCAACCAAGTGAGGCTTGCGCTGCCGGAGGTGACGACCCGTCTGGGAGACCAATAGGCGAAGCGCAGCGCGGCGAACCTCGGGGTTTACCACATCCAGCTTCTGCGCCTGCTCTAGAAAAGCGGTAGCCTTTTTGAGCGCCCCTCGCTTTTCCGCCGACTCCATCAGGTACAGCAGTGGCTGGCTGTGATTCGGGATGGCTCGGTGCCAACGCTCGGCCACGTCGGCGGCCACCCTCCAATCGGACTCCTGTCTTGCCCAGTTCAACCATTGCTCGAACGCTTCCCGATGAGGATCGATGCGGCACGCCCGCTCGAAAAGATGGTAGGGTGAGAGAAAATAGAGATCACGCTTTTTGTACTTGGCCTCCACCGCTCGAATGGCCGGCGGCTGATCCTCATAATAGGCTTGGAAACCGGAGAATTGCTCCGCAAAATTACTCTGCAGCGTTTCTAACGTGTCAACCGGGACCTGTAGCAACAGTTCGGCCATGTGCAGGTAAAGCGCAGCCGCTTCGGGGCCATTTTCTCCAAACCAACCCTCAGCGACCGCGTGTCGGCGAAATTGCTCCCATAGGGCGCATATGACCGGTCCGATTGGTCCGTGGGAACCCTCGACCGACTGTGCATAGAGGCGCCAGAAGTAAGCGCTCTTGATCGACGCACCGCCGAGTGCAGCCCGCACTTTTCGGGTGGGCAGTTCAAGTTGCAAAGCGCGTACCGAGATGTGCTGCCGCAAGCGTTCCACTAGCCCGGGATAGGCGATGTCGCAAGCAGTCATCGCACGCTGGATTCCCTGCAGGATCTTGCCTTGGACCCTTGTTTCAAACGCGGAGTCGAGCGCTTCTAAGGACCTCAGCAGGGACACTTTATTTCCACACACCTGGGCGACCAGTGACTCCGCAGCAGGTACCAGGCGCTCGTCGGCTCTCGCACGAAGCATGGTTCGCATGGCCGGAATGAGTCGTGCCGGAGCGGAATCGGGATCGATGACCTTGAGGCAGCGTTCGCAGTCCGCGTCGTTTTGCCGGTAGAAGTAGGCAATGGCACGTACGAGGATTTTCCACGAAGCCAAGGGACCGCGGTGGGAGACTTCCGGCAGCAACAGGGCGGCTTCTTCGACAGGGCCAGCAGTAACCGCCGCAAATGCTCTCACGAGCGCAGCAGCGGATATCCGAAGGGGGTGATCAGCTGTGAGCGCCGCACACTCTGCAAGGGCCGAGAGATCGTACACCTGACGCCGGACGGCGTTTTCGATCGCCCTTCGTATTTCCTGGGGAACAGCGGGGTCGCTAAGAGGTCTTAGCAATGCCTCAAGGTTTCCCTCGGCAGCGCGGACAAAAACTCCGACGTCTGCAAGCCTTGCCGCCGCGCAGGAGTAGCGCTGGTACACGAGTTCGAGCAACGCTTTAGCTTCGTCTTTCAGGCCGGTTTCCCATAGGGACCGAACGCGCACCGCATAGGCATCAACCAGCAGGGCTTCCGATTCCGGCCAACCGCAGCGCTTATGAATGTCTTTTGCCAGCTCCACGGCAGGTTTTGCTTTGCCTTTGGAGAGGAGGTTGCGCACTTCTTCCTCCTGCGGAACTGGTAGGCTTGCGTCCGTACCGCGAAGGGGTAGATGGGGCAGTTTGCTCTCCCTGTGGTGTTTCACGCCTATCCCTGGGGGGCCTCCCTCATTTTCCTTCTCGAAGCAACCAAGTTAACTGATCTTGCGACCGAGAACAATATGAGAACGCTCCCCCTCCTGTGAATTCCTTGTGGAGAACCGCAAACGATGCAAAGTCACCGGGCGTTGCGACTGGTATCCCCCGGCGCGAAGTCACAATATCAGCCGCGCAGTCTATGCCGTGAAACCTTCCATCCCTGGCTGGCATGGGAAGGTTACCTGCGGAGTCAAAATCGACGACCACGGTTATGTGCGCGACGTGCACGTGAAGGGCACGTCGGACGAATCTGTCATCAAGCGTATCCGTGCGGCTCTGATTAATTGGGAGTACGAGCCTGCCACAACCAACGGACACCCGTCGCTCGGGTTCGTCCAAGTGAACGTGGAATGACTTAGCCAGTTTTGTGGATCGTCGCGTCGAGTGCGTTCCTCAGCTTGAGCGTCTCGGGCGAGATACCAACGACGGACGCGATATTGATGATCGTCCCCGCTGACCGGGCAACGAACGCCGGCGGTGCGGCATACGTCAGGCGGGTGAGCGCCGTGATATTGAGGGCGATCATCTCTGTCTTGTCAACCTCGGTATTCAGCAGCGGCGTGATCGAGCCGATGCCGGCATTGTTGACGAGCATGGTGATGGCCTGACTATCCCGCAGAATGCCTTCCACCTTCGCAAGATCCGCTTTGTCGCTGAGGTCGGCCCGCAGCGGGGTGACCGAGCGTCCGGTCTCCTTCGTCAGGCGCGCAGAGAGTTCCTTTAGCTGCGTCTCGCTGCGCACCAGGATGAGGTTGTAGCCACGCTTTGCGAGACGGTCGCCATAGATAGCGCCGATACCCCTAGAGGCGCCGGTGACAAGGGCAGTAGCCTTCGCGCTGGAATCACTCATACCCTTCTCCTTTTCAATTTGAACTCTCCCAACCGCCGTTCGTACGGTATTAGCGCCTTGTTGTGCTGCCGCTTCAAGGACGCCCCATTACATGCAGATGGGCATAAGGTGAGCCGGCCCACATGATGTAAGCTCCCGTGTCCTTGTGATGAGTCGGCAACCCCGTGGTCTGCGGATCAAACGGCCACATGATCATCCAGTGCGGGCCTACTGTGATGGCTGGGCTGTTTTGGTCATTGGGGTCGGAATCGCTCCTCTGCGTAGCGCCCGCGAGCATGTAAGTGATACCCGGTACCGTGTTGGTCGGCCTGGGTTTATGGGCTTTGGCGTCGGCGAGCCACTGCAACGAAGCAGCGTCTGCACACATGGGCGGATCCGCAATCACCTTGGGATTTCCAGGCATACAGGTGAAACCGTTGCTGCCCTTGCGCAGGACTACAGTATTGCCCTCCGCATCGGTGTCAATGATTCGAGCTGATCTGGCAATGTCATCAGGTCCGGCGGACATCGCCCGCGCTATTTTGCTTTGCGAAGTATCGCTGGCGTCCGCTGTAGAGTTTTGCACCAGAGTTCTCGCCTGGACCGACCCTCCAAAATTCGTCTCTGTGACTAGAAGCATAGCGGTGGCAATCGCAAGTAAGGAAAGTGTTCTTTTTGCAAGCTTCATAAATCCCGCCTTTCGCCGACCGTTTCGCGCATAACTTGAAATCAATAGACCCACTGGTTCGTTTCGCGATCAGAGGAGAAATCCTCTCCGGCAACTGCGCGCTCTTGGCGACCATGCCAGAGCGCGGCCGGAATCCTCTTCGTGCACACATCACAAGCGAAGATAAAATCTGGAACTAGGGTCGTGACTGGTTCTTCGCGGCAAACTCGCATGCCAGTGGGATGAAAGCTGCATTAACGCATCGAGATTTGTGCCACGCCAGAGCCATTTGCAATTCTCTCGACCTTAACCTGCCTCCTGACCCATCAGATGACGAATGAGACCGATCGGTCGCATGGAAGGCAAGATAAATTTGTTCGGCGAGTTCGAACGAAAGGGATATGAATTATTGAGGGCTAGCCTGAGAGAGCCGTTCTATGAGCAGAGTTTGCTAGGGCAAAGAAGCAGGAGGCAACGTAAGAAGATTACCGTCGTCCGTCGGCCTTCTGGCCGCGAAGCGCCAGACACGTGGAAGCCGCTTTCGCGACCAATCGGTTCTCCTCGTCGGTGATGGTGCACTCCACGTAGCCGATCATGTGGCCCCGCCGCACGACCGTTCCTTCCGCTTTGAGTTGTGCCTGCCAGACCGGGCGAAAGAAATTGATTTTCAATTCCACGGTAGTAAAGGATTCATCTGGGGCGAGAGTACTAGCAAACGCTATGCCCATCGCGGCATCGGCAATGTCGCAAAGAACGCCGCCGTGCAGCGTTTCACGGGATTGGCATGCTGTGGTCCGGCTGCCAAGACGACCGTCGCCCACCCGTCAGCAATGTCTTTCGCCTCAAATCCAATCAGCCGTGCGATGGGAACGTCGTTCGTTTTTGCGCGTTCCCTGAAGTCCGCCTGCGAGGGAATTTCTTGAGTACTCGAGACCTGTCGGCTCCGGCCTTCGATGTTCGCGCACGAACATTGGTTTCGAGGTATTCCTCCAGATGACGGACGGCAAGGTCACGAGGCTTTTCCTTCTTCTGCAGACGGCTCACCATGTGGCTGCCTTCGAGCGTGCTGGCAATCAACGTGGCCAATTTCCCGGAATCGACATCGGAGCGGACCTCGCCTCGTCCCTTCCCCTCATCGGCAATTGATTGCATACGATCAAGCCAGGAACTGAGAGCCTGGCGAGCCTTCGCTCGCAACTTTGGATTGCCGTCGTCGCAATCGATGGCCGTGTTCAACAGCGGGCAGCCTCCCGGAACCAGCCCGGTGCGCCGATCTCGAAAGTTCCGCACGACTTGTTTGAGACGGTCAACGGTATTCGAAATTTTCTCTGTTCCTTGAAAGCGCGTATCCATCGCGATTTTCCACGCGTGGTCGAAGGCGTCTCCGGCAAGCTCTTCTTTGCTCTCAAAGTGTCGGTAGATTCCGCCTTTTTCGAGCCCAGTAGCTCGCATCAGATCGGATAGGGCGGCGCCTTCATACCCCTTCTGGTTAAAGATCGGGGCCGCCTTGCGAATGATCTCCTGCCGGGTTTCCTCGCCTTTGCGCACGTCGATCCTCCTGAGTGATGACTAGCAACCACCCGGTCGCTAACTGTATTTATATTAACATTCGATGAGACCGAGTGGTCTCTAGTCGCAACCAAAACGAGCAGAGCTGACCGCACGTTGGTAGCAGCAGCCATCCTGGATCTGGAGCGGCTACTTGATTGCCAGAGTAACCTGCCCCAAGTGGTGGGACAAATGGTTCGTTCGGCTCAGCATTACAGCCAATCGGGTCGGATCTTTCGCATAGTCTTCCTCGGACATGGCTTAGTGTGGTTGCAACCATTCCTCCGCGGAAAGACTTGCGAACTGTGCGTGCAGTTTAGCGTTCACCTCGTCCCAATACTGTTTCAGCTCTCGAGCGGAAGGGAGTTGGGCCGCCGTTTTATCTGGATGGGAGATGAAGATTGCATCTAGTTCGGGGCGCAGCCGTTGTCCTAAGCCCAGAATCGAAAACACCCGTCATGAATAGCGGTCAGATGTCCCCAAAGATAGATGAGGCGGTTCCTTCCTGGTGCGACTCCTCTTAAAAGTTGGTCTTCGGCAAGATTTGAAAAAATCTTGTCAGCCCTCTCCACACCAAGTCTCCAAGAATTGACTGCCACTTTCACCGATAATTGCTGGGATGTCATTTGAATCCCCCTTCTCTGTCGAGGTGCGTATCTTTCAAGCAGCCTTACCGCTCAATGTCATCTCTCTCCCACGGCGTGCCTCATATGCCTTCAAGTGTGCATAGGCGAGGCGCACAAGCGGACTGGCGTTCTCGTCACCGCGCCGCAGGAGATCGCCAACAATGTGGTCCGCTTCGATGGGTGCGCCACGCTCGATGTCGCGCAACATGGAAGCGGTGAGCCCAGAACCAGCGGTTGTGAAAACAGCTCGGTTTAGCTCGATGAAGCGACTGCTCGGGGGAAAGCCCTGCTGGGTTGCGATCGTGGTGCATTCATCAAGGAGGCGGATGGCCAGGTCGGCTGCTCCGCCAGCCACGATGTCACCAACAGCGGCACGCATTAAACAGGTGATTCCAGCGTTCGTCGCGATGAAAATCCATTTTTCCCATATTTCCTCAAGGATCGCTTCGCTCAGTCGACTTTGAAAGTTACCGCTCGACAGCACAGACGCAATTGCCTGGACGCGTGCTGAGCGAGCACCGTCCCGCTCGCCGAAGGACAGGTTGTGCGTCTCATTGAGGTGAACGATCTCCCCTCGCTCGTTGAGGGTTACGGAAATCAAACATTGACCGCCGAGCACATGACCTGCGCCGAAGCGCCTGTCCAGGATGTCAAGGTGGCGCATGCCATTGAGGAGCGGAAGAATTGCGGTGTCCGGTCCCACCGCCGGCGCGAACAAACGAATCGCGCCTTCCAAGTCATAGGCCTTACAGGCGAGCAACACGAGATCAGACCTCTCATGAAGGTTTTCGGCAACAATGGTTGCTGGATTGGAGACAGAGACATCGCCGAAACGGCTCTGGATTACGAGGCCGGTAGCGGCAAGTTCGGCGGCTCGACGCGCGCGAACGAAGAAAGTAAGGTCCTGACCAGTTTCCAGGAGCCTGCCCCCGAAATAGCCGCCGACACTACCCGCACCCACAACTAAAATCCGCATCTTGTTTACCTCTTTTGTCCCGAATTCGGGCCGGGGAAACGTTAGGTCCACGCAATTCCGTTCTCGAGAAACCCCTTCTACTTCCAGTTCTTGAGACCCTGTACGACGCAGAGAGATAATTCTTGATCGCCTGCTCCGCAAGGGCTATGGCCTCAAGGACCAAGGAAGAAGGAGTCCGTCAGCAACAGTGCGCGATTAACTCAATCAACCGTATCGGATCTTTCGCCGTCCCTGACGTTTCGGCCATATTGAATCTCCACGACGCCAGCACGAACGGACGCGGTTTTGAATCATGCAACTGAGTCAGGACGGCAGCAACGCCAGGAGCTGCTTGGTGATCGGGGATGGCGTGCGCGAAGCGTGTCCATTGACTTCGTGCGCCGCGTGCATCCCCGCCGGCTCGAAAGCAGCGGCCGCGTCCTCAACTGCCGACCACATCGAACGTGACCTCCACGTTGCCACGCGTCGCATGCGAGTAGGCACAGATTTGCTCTTTCGCGGTGAATTCCTTCTGGTGGTAGGTCTGCGCCTGATCTGCGGAAAGTGGTTTCGAAATGGTTAGCATTATCGTCTACTCCACCTGGTTCTCGTGCGGTTGAAGCGCATATTCGGGGCTTAGAAGATTGCCCTGGATCTCGTCTGAGTCTGCGGGCGGTGGCGCGCTTGGCACTATCAAGTCGTCCATTTTTCGCTCATCGAAGCCGGGACACTTCTCTTCTATGGCGATGAACGGAAACGAGAACCTAGCAACATGGTTGCCGTATTTGAGGAAGCCGCGCAGATCGTCGAGACCGGAAATCTCAGATGGCAGAACTAGCGGTTCGGTTTGCCGGTCAAGAGCGAAGTTGCGCCCTGCGCGTGAACCCTCGTAATGAGTTTCGCGCAATCGCTCAACCTCAACCTCGCCGATGGCCTCGCTGACCCATTTGGCGGCCCGAGGCTCGGTGGTTCGGAGGAAAATCTTGGTTGCGGGCTGCGAAAGCATTGCCTCGGCATCTTCACCGTAGCGAGCTTGCATCTGGCTCCGTCCCTGGAAGCCCAGGATGACCGGGTTCTGCGATTTGCGATTCTCGGTGATGGCCGTATGGAGTTGCGGCAAACGCTGCAAGCTGGCCAACTCGTCAATGACGAACCAGACGGGTTTCTGGTCCGGCATGGGTTCGTTCAGGAGACGCAAGACGAGCGTATCAATCCATAGACTAATGAGCGGGCGAAGCGCCTCGCGCATGGTTGGACGCGAGGTGATGAAGATCCAACCGCGCCGGGTCTCGGCCCAATTCGTTGCTGTCCAGGCAGAGTTTGTCTCGTCCGGCTTCGGCAGAAGCCGGATGCTGTCTGCGCTCATATTGAGAGAGCCGAGAACTCCTGTCCGCTGTTGCGGGGCCTTCGGATCAATCAGCATCCAATATTCGGTTCCTTTGACACGACGATCGATTTCGCCAGGATCGGACATCCATCGCACCAGTTCTTCCGGCGTAGGAAGGAAGGTAAGTAGGTGCGCAAAAATCTTCTGCGGAGCTTCCACGAAGAAACGATTCGTCACGCCTTCGGGCTGGTAGAGGGAGACGGCCAGTGCTTTGGCTTCAGCCTTGCGGCGGAGTTCTTTCGACGGGTTCCAATAGGGCATTCGGGCGTCGAGCGGATTGAGAACGATGTCGCCGCGGCACATGCTATAGAACTGTTTCACAAACTCGCAGGCGGGATCGTAGACGATGGCGCTGTCGCCGCGAGCGTCCACCTGATAAAGCATCTGGCGAATGATGCTCGACTTGCCGGAGCCAGTGTCACCCACGATCATAAAATGCTTGTTTTCGGCATCGCGCGGAATACGCAAGGGTAGCTTCGAATCGTTCGTCGTGATGCCGATGCCGTTGCCGCTGACGGCTTCGGTAAAGTCCTTGGCGTTGGCAAGAACCGGGCCTTTGAGGCGACGCCCGTAACGAAGACTCTTTATTCGCCGGATATCTTTGCGGATGGAAAACGGCAGTTGAAACGCGAAGGCTATAAGGCCAAACATCAGTTGGGTTGTAAAGAGCTGGGCGAGTGGAATATCCGCGTAGACCCGATGCTCGATCCAGGTGTGAAGAGCCTTGTTCGAGTAGCTTCTTGATTGCTCGCGGAACAGGAAACGGAGACCCTGCTGCCGCGCTTGCGACGAAGGTTCAAGGGGCAACGGGCTTCCAGCGAATTGCGGCGTGCTCCCTGGTTCCACGTCCGCTTCAAGCGCAGTCCGCGGGCGCGATTTGCCATCAGAAACATAGAGGAGTTGATAATTGCTAGTGGGGTGTGTGAAGCCCGCCAATTCAGTCCGGAGATAGTACGGCAGGTAGTAACGTTCGAGCGGTGAAAGGCCAAGTTGGAAGCGAACGTAGACAAAGAATCCTGTCGCGACCAGCGAGAGAAAGATCGCGCCGAGCGTGTAAAGGTGACGGCGGGGCGGCCAGATGATCGATTCCCTGCGGCCCCACTGCTGAATGGCGGCCATTGCTATTTCTCCTTGTTCTGGCTGCGCTTGGCGAGCAGTTCCTGCGGCTTCGCAGCCTTGGTTGTCTGGACTTGGCGAAAGAGCATGTTGAGCTGTTCCTGGGCAATCTTGTCGCCGCCTAGCAGCGGTTCGAGCGTATTCATCAAAAGCATCTGAATGCCCACGAGTTCGGTAAAGATGTGCATGTCCATCGACGCGTGACTGCCGACAACAGTACCGCGCAGCAATAGTTCTCGCGCCCATTCGCTTGGTGTCTTGCCTGCTCGCGATGCGGCCTCTTCGACCGCCTTCGCCTCGTTTGTCGTGAGCTTGGTACTGAGGTTGCAAGAGCGCCGGTCGCGCCCTCGCAACTTCTCCGAACTTCGTTCGTCGATCATTTAAATCTCAGCCTCAGTGAACCTCGATTGCTTCGTTTCGACGGTATCTATCCAGATACCGCCCGATTCCGAAGCCTCGTGTTTTCAGTGGTATCTGCCGAGATACCAAAGTATCTGGGCAGTTCCCTATAAGGAGTGGAGTGTCACAATTCTTCCGGTGCGAAGCACCGTTCTTGCACTGGCACGAAATCGAAGGCAGGATCACGCTTTCACCACCCGCACGGAAGTCGTGGACTCCACTCCAGCTACAAACTTCTTTGCAGGCTCCTCCGCTGCACCATTACTCGGAGCTTTACGAACGCGCAATGCAGAGGCAACCTGTTTGGCCTGTCCAAAAGTCCTGGAAATCACGGTTCTTCGAAAAGGCATAGTTGAGCGCTTTGTCCACAACGTCGTCTGCGGAGGCGTGGACGAAAGCGCCGTACTGATCGACCTGCTCGGCGGTGGACTCATCGAGCCGAACCGAAGCACTGATGTAGCGGGGTCTGGTTGATTTCAAGCAAAAACATTGTTGTTCTCCTTAATAGGTGGTGGAATCAAGCGATCTTTCTGCGGGAAATCATTCTCTGCGCCGTCTGCGTAATCTCCCGCGCACGAGCGCGGCAGAGTGCGATGGGAATCTCAAAGCGACGACGAACTTCAAGCAGCGTCACAACGTCGCCTGCTGGAACGCCTTCGATGAGCCAAAGTCGGGCCGACGCAACGTCGACCGTCCTCTGAGCGTAATAAAGAGGATTGGGCTTTTCGGCGCGGCGCGAAGCCAGCTTGCGCGTGAGCTTCGTTGCGTCTTTGCCATGGGCAAGCTCACGCAGAACCCATGCCCAATCGTGTTCAGAATTGGAGTGGTTCGAGGGACGATTTCGCGCTGTGATTGCGCGAGACGGAAGAAGCGCGTCGGCGGCAAGAATGTCCAACCGGAAATCGTCCGAATTCCAGGTGGAATCGCCGGGGTATTCGACCGTCACTGCATACGCGGGATCGTACTTACAATTCAGGAATCCGGGCAGACGGAGAACACGGTTGCAGTCGGTACAAGCGGGATCGCCGCCAAAGGTAATGGCAAGCAGTTTCAGGGCGCTTTCCTGCTGTTCGACAGTGAAGCCGCTAACGCGCCAGAGGATCTGATACTTACCGCACGATGTCGAGAGGATTGCATTCGGCGGGGGAACCGCATCGGAGGCCCGGAGCGAAGTGAGGCGGGTCGCTCCATCGGTATCTAAATCCAGATAGAGATGGCGAACTGCAACTATGGATTCTTTGGTGCGTTTGCGGCTGCCCGAGCGAAGCGGATTGGCAGCTACGTAGACGTTCGCGCCACCCGCGTTCTTCTGGGCGAGCCAGGCGAGGTAACGAGGCGCGAGCGCAGTCTCCAGTTGGACGATCCTCTGTACTGTCCCGGTCGGGGCTTCACACCGTAGAAGGAGAGCAATGGTCTCACCCGGAAAAAAGCAACGGGTTAGGAATTGAGCAGCAGTGGCGGTTGTGTTCAGAGAATTAGGCTGTGGCATGTTTCACCTCGAAGACCGGATCTATCAGGAAGCGCTTGGCATCGCGGTCGTATCCACGAATCGCCAGCACTTCGCGGAGGATGCGGCGCCCTGGCTGCCGCTCAACATGGACGACAAAATCAACGGCTTCCCCGATCTCGGCTTCGGTGTCGGAGAAGGTGGTTTGGGCGTGGTTGCGCATAACTAAATTGGCGAAACGGCGGAGCGCTTTCTCCGCGGAATTGGCATGAATCGTCGCTAACGAACCGGCATGGCCTGTGTTGAAGGAATCGAGCAAGGTTCGTGCCTCGATTCCACGCACTTCGCCGAGAATGATCCGGTCTGGTCTCCAGCGCAGAGCCGACTTCAAAAGGTCATCGAAAGAGATGTTGGCATTGAACGTGTCGGTCTGGCATTCGGTCGGAACAATGTTCGGCTTCTGGATGTGAAGCTCCGAAGTATCTTCGATGACCACAATGCGGTCCTGATCCGGGATGAAGTCTGCCAATATCCGCAAAAGTGTGGTCTTGCCGGTTCCCGTCCCACCACTGATAAGCAGAGTCTTTCCGCTGCGAATTTGTTCCCCCAAGAAGTCCGCGAGTGACCGCGTCAATGTGCCACGAGCGATCAGATCGTCTATCGTGTAATGCCGGCTGGTGAACTTTCTGATTGTCAGAGCGGGTGCCGGGCGCACGACCGGAGGAATCACCGCCGCCAGGCGGCTTCCGTCTGGGAGGTGCGCGTGCAGCAAGGGATTGTCCTCGTCTAACTTTTTGCCGAGTTGATTAGCGATCACTTCGAGGCCGGTGCGGAGTTGGCCAGCGTGGAAGGAAATGGTTGCTTCTTGGCGCATGATCCCATCGCGTTCGTACCACCAAGAAGCATCGGGATTCCCCATGATCTCGCTGATGCTGTCGTCCAACAGCAGCGGCTCTATCGGGCGAAGAAATGGAAGGATCAACTCGAAATTCACAATGGGAACCTCACAGCTATGGAAGCCCAGCGGTTAGCCGGGCTTCCGAGAGTGAAAAGCAAGGGTCTATGCGGCCGTTTCCTCCTGGGGCGCATCCTCGCGCTCCTGATCTTTCTCTTGATCGTCCGGGGCGGCTTTCTCAGCGCGGTCCAGCTTCAGGATCGAGGCGACCCGAATTTCCCAGACGCGCCGCTTCGAGTCCGTCTTCTTGCTGTCGTATTCCCGGCTGCGCAGTTCGCCTTCCACCTGGATATGTGCACCCTTGGTGAGCGTTCTAGCGAACTCCGACAGCTTGCCGAAGACGACGCACCGGTGCCATTCGGTGTGCGAGATGTACTTGCCATCCTTCTTATAGGAGGACTTGGTTGCCAGCGAAAGGGTGGTGACACTGAAGTCCGCGTTGTTGGTACGGGCTTCTGCGTTGCTGCCGAGAAAGCCGATGAGGGTTACTTTGTTCTGGTACATGATTGTCTCCGTTTGTTGAATCTCCCGATCTTGATCGGGGCACCAATAAAGCGAGTGGGCCATGCTCCCAAGTGCCGAAGCTCTGCATTTGCGGAGGCTCCGGAGAAATCTTTTCGACGTTCTTTCCGAACAAGATTTGGAGGGAAACCGTAACCCGTAGGGCGGCGTAGCCGAAGCAGAGCGAGCTGCCGCAGGGCGCATGAAAAGCCCCGAAGCGGTGCCCGAACAAAGGCGGGATACGAAACGGCAGACACCCTCCAGGGCAAAGTTGTCATCCGCACACTGGCTGTGGAAGGCCATCGCGATTACCGTTCGTTTGGAGCTGGCATGTCCGTGGCAAGAAGGGTATAGTTCGCCACCTCCGTTGAATCTCGGAAGGCTCTTGTTCACCCGCTCCAACATGCTCAGGGACACATGTGGTAGGCCAGCCGGATTGGCAGCAGAAATGGACATCGTTTAGTCTCGGGGATTCTCTAAATATCATTAGCTGAACGCCTGGTCGGCCCGGAAACGCACGATAGTCAGACCGAGAGGGTTCACGGCAAGCTCATTGTTTTTCACGTTCTCGCGAAAGACATAGGTGATGCTAGCGGTCCATCGCTCCCGCTTGAGTTCGGTGTGATCCGCGGGGTTGGTGTACACCTTCTCGAGCTCGATGCGCGCTGAATACGGAGACTGTCGCAGGTCGTCGAGGATGACGTTCTTGATCTCGACATCGACATACGGCAACGTGCTGTCCTTAGTGTAGTTTTGAATGCTGTTGTCTTTCCGTTCCTGGTCGATCACCGCCCGTTGTACGTCGCTATTGAGGAAGTAAAGAGACTGTGTTTGATCGCGCTCGATCGTGAAACGATTGCGGCTGAAATACAGTTCCGCCCAGCGGGTGAGGTAATACTTGTTCTCCGCCTCCTGCGGGCGATACTGAAAGTTCCGATAGTCGATCGCTTCCGCGTGGCCCACGTCGTTGATCCGCACAATCATTGGGTGCATGTTGGCTATCGCTGTCCGACTCTTGTAGGTGAGCCCAGCCAGGCTGACACACGCAGCGGCGAGCACAAGAATGGTCACTTTCAAGTAAGTATTCATCACCAGTGGGTCGCCGTACTGCTCCAGGTAACGCTCTGCGGCTCGGGTGATTTCCGGGGTGGCTTTGGTTTCTACGCTCATCGTTTCTGCGTGCATCTTGACCTCGTTTTCTTGTTGCGGTTTACATCGCGCCCCGTATCGCCATCATCGCTATGCCGAGGCCCCCACTGTGTCCGCCGGCACCGCCAGTGAATAAGGTGTGCGTCATGGTCGGAATCTTGAAAAGGATGTAGATGTTGACGAGCACCAGAAGAACAAGAAGCGGCAATGTCTGGACTATCAATGAAGGGTCCGACAAGCTCTGGCCCAGTTGAATGTAGTAATTGGTGAGAACATGAGACAGAACATTCAGCGTGGCCGCGGCCACGACCTTGTAAAAACTGAATCCGAGATAAGCCTTGAGCCACCCCCAGAACAACCAATCGAGCTTGTCGAAGACAAGGAATGGAATAAAGATCGGCCCGAGCAATCCGATGATCGTTGCTGCAATTGCGCCGTAAGCCACGATTGCAGAAACGATCGCGGCCAACAGCGCTAAAAGGAATTGCACCGCAAAGTACACGATCGCGTAGTAGGGGGACATCATCGTATTCAGCAGCCCCGGCCCGGTCTTGGAAGATGCAGCATTGATCTCGTTCAGCATGGTGTTGGAACCATCTGATCCAATCAGGTTCACAAGGGTGATAGTGCCGCCGTCAATGAAGCCCTTGAGCGAAAAGCCAAGTCCAGGGATGGAGCTGTCGTAATAGTTCACCATCGCATAAGCGAAGGTCAGCAGCATGAAGAGGTTGAGAAATCTCCCCATGCTGAATCCGGCGTCGCCGTGTGCCGATGCAAGTGCTTCCTGCACCCCGAACCAAACCATCACGATGGTGGCCAACGCCAGGACGATGTGAATTCCCATCGCCGTGATGGAGGGCGCCACCGAGGTTGCAAGCGACTGGCACGCTTGAGCGATAAACTGGAAGAGACTCATATTTCATCCCCTTGTGTTTCTTCCTGCTCAGTACGCCTGCGTAAGGAGATTCCCCGACCCGCTGCTGGTTGTGGTGATGTTGGCGTTGTAATAGTTTTCGTATCCTGCCGAGTCACGGAATGCTGATTTCAGTGCGTCTTGTTGTTGTTTTTGGGCAACGATCTGTTGCAGGGAAAGATTGGCATTGATCTGGTTCGCGTCCTGCTGGGTGCGAAGTTGCAAAAGCAATGCCTGGTTGATGCGCTGCAACGTTGCCATGATGGTCTGCTGGGACGCGTCCTGGGTTTGCGTTGCGGCCTCAAGATTGGCGATGTCGGTTTGTCTTGATGACTGATTCGCACGGATGGTCCCGAGAGCCTGCAAGTTGTTGGTCATCACGGAGTCGTTGATGTCAACCGTCGCGCCCTGCGCGGCAATCTGCAACTGGCCGGCAACACTAGCAGTGCTGTAGCCAGGAATTGGGTTGGCGGTATTCGGCACGCTCACTTGCTGGTAGGAGGCTGCGGCCCCCTTTCCGGTATTCGCCGAATTCAGCCAACCCATCGAATTACCGTAGGTATTCGAGATTTGCTGTAGCAGCAGCAACTCAGAAGTTGGCGACAGAAACCGCGAATAGAGCATTCTTGGCGCGAGGATCATCTGGTGCACGAGGTCATATTGCTGCTTGGCAACGTTGTAGGCTTGAAGCGCGGTGGTGGCGATCTTGACGGTATTGGTGAAGATTTGTTGTCCCTGCTCGATCTGCTGAACTTGGTTGGAGATGGATCGTTCTTCGTCTTCGATCTGCGTAATGGCATGGGCCGACTGCGTAGGGTCGTAGACGATACCGGAGCCGAATTGCGCGTGCGCGGCGGGTTGCGATGCGGCAGCGAGGCCGATAGAGAGTGCGGTAACGATTAGGTTCTTCACTTTCTTGTCCTTTCGTCTGCGGTTGGTGTGGCAGGTTTTCACAGCAATACCGCGCTACTGCTGTGCGGCAATAATTTCCTTCTGAATCTGTGCAAGGCGGTCCGCTTCTGGCTTACACCGCGCGTCTCGTTCTTTCTTCTTGGTTTCCAGGGCCGCGATCTGCTCCGGAGTCAGCTTCTCTCCTGTCAGAAGCGCTGATGATCCGGCGGTCGCTGGATCGATGCAGTCCCTGGCATAGGCTGGGTATGCGGCGTTGTATTGATCCTGCAACTGTTTCACCTTTGCCGCTTTGCTCGGACAACCAGCAAAGGTGAGCGTCCACAGACCGAAGAGGGGAAGAGCAACTTTTCGCATTGGAAGGCTCCTTAAAAAGTCTGTGGAATAGTGTGGTTCGAGTACGCAGGAAGAAGCACGTCCTGCGTGAAATAGACTTTCACGCGATGTCCTTCCCGAATCGTGATCGTGGGTGGTATCTGAATGAAGCGGTCAAGGATAGTGGCCGCAGACTGCGAAACACTTCCTGCAGCCCCGTTCGTGAACGCCTCGGAGCCGCTCGTGGTAATGGTGCCGCCACCCTGCGTGATTTGGCTCGCGCCGGCGACCACACCCAAAGCGATCGAGGTGCCGAAGATCTGAAGGTAGTGATTGTTGACCTTGTCTTTTAACCCTTGCTCCCCGATCTGATCGAGACCCTGAAACTGGTCGAGATCGACGGAGTAACCGTCCGGCATGATGAGGCGGTGAAAAACAACGGCCATTCGTCGCTGTTGGCCAAATCCTGCCGCTCCAATCTTCTTTGCTTCACCGAGAACCACCGTCCCCTCGGGAATGATTACGTGTTGATGATCGTGCGAATACAGCGGAATTGAGACAAGAACTTTGACCGGTCCTACGGCGTCCCCATCGAGGCGGTTCATCAGAACGGTGTCGAGCACTGAGCCCTCATAAATCAGATACGGTTGGCCGTCGGCTGAATCGACGTTGGCCTCCAGTGGGCGTTTGTAGCCTCCCTGTGTGTCTTCTCGCTTGGCGTCGTATTCCGGCGCGCCGAGATTACTGTTTGCCTGTTTTTCGGCGGGGCCATACTGGGCGGCGGGCATCGCCTGGCCTTGCTGTTGTTGCGGCTGTCCGGTGGCGCCGGAGTACACAAGGTTGGAGGCGAAACGTGAGTTATTAGCTCGTTCGTGTTCTTTGGCTGCGATTAGCTGCGCCTGCTGTTGTACGGGCGTTAGTTGCATCTGCATGTCGCCCTGCTTCAATTGCGAGCAGGGCTGGTCCGGAACGCAGGGGGCAGCAACGCCGGTCGGGCCGTAGGCCGCGGCGATGGTCCGCTGCGCGGGCGTCGCAGACGCAAGCGTCGGATCTCCCATTGCGGCAGCGGCCATTGTTGCCTGCCGCTCTTTCTGACGTTCGGCCTGGATCTGATTCTTCAATTCCTGCACGTTGCTGTCGGTGTCGTCTTGTAACGTCGGTTGCGGCGGCTGACCTTTCGCGCTGGCCTGTTGCGCGGGCGTCTTCTTTCCGGACGAACTGAAGAGCGCCGCCACAATCACGAGCAACGCCGCACCCAGATAAACGAGGGTCTTGAGGTTTTTCTGCATGACTCCTTTCGGCAGCTCCAGGTTGCCACGCAGCGTGGGATCGCATGGGGGCTCGGTCTGCGCGTCGGTGCGGGTAGTAAAGATGTTTTCGGTCATGACGGCTATCCCTTGCGCGTGAAGTCCATTTTCTTTTTGCCCAGCTCTACATATCCGCTGTCCATGATCTTCGGGATGATGTACGTCCCTTCCCGGAGGTCGTAGGTGACGAGGTTGGGCCTGCCGTCCTTCATTTCATACACGCTGAACTTTTCAGGGGCGTTCGTCTTGATGTAGGTGAACTTGTCGTCGTGATAGATCGACTGGATATCGAAAGGCGCTTCGTTCGCTTTGTAGACGTAATCGAACTTGAGCTGCGCTGGATAGGCGCTCTTGTACTCGTCAACCGCCTGCTCAAGGTGCGATTGAAGCGCGGCAAGTTGCTGCCGCGACTGTTCGAGTTGGGCAGCGGGCACAAACTGCGGTGGACTACTCGCGGCCACAATGGCGGAACGGTCAGCAGGTTCGACGATCACTTTTAGGTCAGGGCTGATGGCAGGGGTGGAGCCCGATATGTCTTGGAGTGTGAAACTGTAGATGTTGCCCTTGTCGGTGATGAGGTTCAAGTTGGAGCTGATGCCTTGTTTGGCCGGATGCACAAAGCAGAAGTTACCGACCACGTCCACAATCCAGAAATCCTTGTCGCCAGTGGCCGCTTCCATGATCTTTTCGGTGGTGGGCAGCTCAATAAGGGTCGTGTATTTCAACTTTGCGCGGATCGGAATGATGTCCTGGGCGTGATACTGCACCGTGCGCGCGGAATCTTGTGCCACGACGCCGACGGAAGAAACGATCAACATACAATTGATAATGAATTTCAGACGGTTCACAGCATTTCTCCTTTGTTCTTCGTTGTAGGGGTTGATCCGGCCAGCGCACGTGGCTGGAATGGATGATCTTCCGCAAGATGGCGAAGGCCGTCGGCAATACCGAAGCGGTCGAAATATTCCTGCTTCTTGAGGTTGTCGCGAGCGTTATTGGTCGCCATCCAGTGCGAAACAGAATCGACGTTCAACTGGACTTTCTTTGAGGTCTGCGCTTTCCGAATCAGCATTTGGCCCGGCGGGATAAGGCCGCCGATGATGTCCAACTCTGTGTCGTTGAGATGAAAAGCCTCACGGTAGACTTCGCGGTTCATCTCCGGGTTGGCCAGGAAGATCTTTGTGGGGCAACTCTCGGCCACTCTCGCCAGCATTCCCGATTCCTCCAATTCCTTGATGGATTGCGTCGCCAGGATCATGGCGGCGTTGTGCTTGCGCCACGTCTTCTGCGCCTGCACCACGTAATTGCGGATCGTTTCGTTCTTGATGAACAGCCACGCCTCATCGAGCAGGAAGATTTTGAATGTGGCGAGTCTTTTTTGGTCCGCGATTTCGTTCGCCGCGCGATGCAAAACGTAAAATAGGAGTGGCTCCAAGACTTCCGGCGCGTCAGTCCAACCATGGAAGTTAAGGGTCTGAAAGCGGGAGAATGAAAGTGTGTCCTCGGCGTTGTCAAAAAGGAAGCCATACTGTCCCCCGCGCGTCCAGCGGTACAGGCGTTCCTTCAACTCGCCAATGATGTTGCCGAAATTAGAAATCGTGCGTTGGGTCGGCTCCAGCACATATAGTCGCTCGACCGCATCCCACAACCGGCGTTCTTCCTTGAAGTCGAGCCGGTGGCGTCGCTCGTTGCCCTCAATGAGCACGCGAAAGAAGCTGAAGAGAAATTGCAGGTTCTCTTTGGTCTGAGGCAGCGAGAATGGGTTGATGGTGAAATCCTGCGCCTCCTGGCCGACGTTTAGGTATGAGCCGCTGAAAATCGTTGTAAGCGACTGAAAGCTGCCGCCGATATCGAAGATGAAGGTCAGCGGCGCATACTTCTGTGCGTTCTGCAGAAGGAAATTGCAAAAATACGATTTTCCGCTCCCCGTCATACCGAGAATCAGCGTATGGGCAACTTCGCCGTTATGCAGGTTCAGAAAGTATGGCGTGCTGTTGTCGGTTTCGAGCGCAGCCAGATACTCCATACCGAGATGCGCGTTCGTCTTTTCGCCGGGCAGGATCGTAAAGAGAAAAGACAGGTCGGCGTAGTTCGTGTTGAGCAGATACATCTGGCGAAGGTTCATTGCATAGTTGCCCGGCACAGTGGCGAAATAGGCGTTGAGCTGGTTGTAGCTTTCCGCGAACAGATTGCCGTCGGCGTTGGTGAAGACGCCAGTAAACTGGGCCACGAGTCGATCGAGTTCTGTCCGTGATTGGCCATACAGCACAATCGTGAGCGAGAAATCGCCAAGCGATTGACCGTCACCCAGGGCGCGCAGGCAATCGCCAAGATTTTCAATGTCAGCCTGCTTGGACTCATCCACCAGCACATCGCGCGGGTTCGTCTTCGTGGCATCGTTGCCCATCTGAGAGACGAATCCCGTCTTCGACATATTGAAGTGGCGGCGACGCTTGTTCACTTCTTTGCGGGCTTTGTCCGCGGGGAGAGGCGTCCACTCGGTCACGACATAGAAGTTGGCAGGGATCTTCAACAGTGCGTCCAGGGCGAGCGGCCGCGTCTCTGTGATGGCCTCTTTCATCGTCAACACGCGGACGATGTGATCGCCGACTCGCAGATGGTCACGTTCCGCTTCGATGTCGGAATTCACTACCTGATAGTCGAGAAACTGCGTCGACTGCGGCCTGCCGGCAACTCGCCAGTCGTGGTAGTTCAGCAAGCGCCGGAAGAACGTAAACTGTCCCTGCTGATTCAACACCTCGACTTGCATGAAGTCTGCTAATTGGCGGGCGAATGCCTGGACGTGCTGATCAAGCCGTCGAACCTCGTGCTCGACATGAGTGCGCAAGAAGGTCTTTATGCTGTCATTGGTGAACTGCGCTCGGAGCTCCTCAACAGCACCCGCGGGATCGCGCAAGAAGCGAGCGAGGGCCCTGCCCACGCCGGTCTTCGACCGGGCGCTTTCGAGCAGGACGCAGTAGAAGATTTCAACCTGATAAAGATGGTCCCGCCTTGCTGCAAAGAACTTCCGCCTCTGGTCGATAGCTGCTTCCACAATAGGATCGTCATACGTCGCGAACGGTATGTCGGGGCGGTTCGATTTGAAGAGGTACTGGTAAACATGGAAGCCGGGGCCAAATGCTTTGAGCGCTGCTTCCAACCGCTTCACCGCATACTCCTGTTCGGAGCGGTCAAGACTCTCGTAGTCCACGCCGGAAATACTGAGAACCATTCCTAGATCACCGCTCTTGGTGAGGAAGGTCATCTCATTCCAGAAGCCGTAGAGATTGATGTGGTCGTTGAGAGCTGCGCTTTCTCTCCACGGCTTGATCACTTTGTCGAGACGCAGCATCAGACAACCTCCACGCGCGGGACTTGCTGCTTGGCCGCGTCGTAGCGCAGCTTGTAACGTTCCGACTTCGCAAGGATGCGGAGAAATACTGGA
Source organism: uncultured Acidobacteriota bacterium (assembly GCA_963838905.1). Taxonomy (GTDB): domain Bacteria; phylum Acidobacteriota; class Terriglobia; order Terriglobales; family Acidobacteriaceae; genus JABDBE01. The sequence continues at coordinate 232,591 of CAWITE010000002.1, read as the reverse complement.
TCGCTGTTCGTCACCCAATGGCCGAAGGCAAAACCGCCGATGAAGACGGCGACTCCTGCGAGGGGGGAATTGAAGAGGTTGAAAGCCCCCACCACGCCGACGCAGACGAAGTAGAACAGCGTACGTTCTACGCCCAGGTACGTGAGCGGCTTATGCAGACTCTTGAAGACTCGATTTTTGCGATGCATCTGCTGTGTTTTGTCTGGCATAAATCATTCGCCTAAGCAATGCTTGTTACGGGATTGAAGGTGGCTGTTGGAAGGCGCTACACGCCCCAGAGCCAACTCAGGACATTCACTGCGAGAACCGCAATGCCTGTTCCGGCGGCGACGCCGGCCAGGGCCTTTTTGGCACCGGGTTCGCCGTGCGCGAAGCCGTAGCCGCCGATCACGATCGCAACCAGACTTGCAACCTTCGCAATCGTGCCGGTGAAGAGGCTTTGGATGGCGGTAAAGCCGGTGTCGAACGGTGAACCCTGTGCAAGCGCCGCCACAGGCATGAGGAAAAACAGGGCAAGAACAACCGTGGTTGGACGCACGCACTTCGACTGAAGAAGGCGGTCGATTTGACGGATGGAATGGACTCGGAACCAACGTGTCATTTGCACCTCCCGCAGCACCTCAAATCGGCTGCTTGTGGCGCAAACGTAACCTGACTCAATCACCATGTCCAACAACTTCCCGTCACTCTGTTATTCCTGGGAGGAATAACAGACGAACATGGTGTCGCGACCAAGTAGGTCGCGCCGTTCGGCTCGATACTTTCCGGTAGACAATTCTCCTCAGAAGGCGCTTGATCGGCAAATTCGACTCGGCTACGTCGCACAAGGAAGCCGTCTGGTTAGGCGTCCCTGAGATGCAGTTGTGGTGGCGGGGCGGTGGTCGCTTTCCCGCAAATCAGGGCCCAAGTGCCTGCCGATGAAGCAGATGAGACTGTCGTTGTCAGCTTGATTCGGCGCGTTTGTAGCGACCGTTCGGCTTCCACGAAGCGATTTTGCTCGAGGAGGTTCGAGGTTACGAGTCCACTTGGCGCTGCCTGATATTCCCGGCAGGAATATCACGCGGACGAAAAGTTGTTGGACACGGCGGAAGGAATGAATCAAATTGCTTAACATCACCAGCCCTGGGGAAACTTGGCAGCGGTGAAATAAGGTGCAACATGCGAAATGCTATTTTGCTTCAGCCTTGGGCAAACGCTGCAACTCGGGATGATTGCAGTGAGCCTTCCAACGTCAACCCCTCGGGGATCGTCCTTCCTTTCCAGTTGCCAACGGGCCGGGTTGAACCCACGGACCGACGTAGTCGCCGGCAACTCGTCAGCACCAAGGAACTCTCCGAGATCTGGAGTGTCCCAGAAGGCACTTTGCGCTACTGGCGTTGTGCGGAGATCGGTCCTACCTATGTGAAATTGGGAGGACGAATCAAGTATGATCTTGCCGACGTTGAACGTTACGTCAGAGCCAACAAGCGAATGCCGTCCGTGCGGGCACATGGAGGGTAGAGCAATGGCTTTGCACAGACGAGGTGGAATTTACCATGATCATTTTTGGGTCGACGGTACGCGCTATCGTGGATCTACCAAGAAAGCAAACCTGGCGGCGGCCCGGCGAGTGCTCAGGCGGCAAGGAAAAGTCCGTCAACCGCGGAATCTGTATGCGGTGCTCCTGAAAAAGATACCGTAGACGAATATTTTCTTCACGCAAGCGCGGCATCTCAGCAAGAGCGGACTGCAGGTCCAGGGGCTTGGGATCAGATCCGTGCACGTGAAGGGATTGTCGCCGTCCTCCACCTATGACTAGATCAGGATAATCTCACAGTTTGCGGACCCGTTGGTCGTCGCGCTAGAAGGCTCCGTCTATTAGGTGCCGGTCGCCTGGCATAGCAGCGAGTGGCTGGCTGCGTGGCGCTTGTTTCGCGGGAAGGGTCTCCCAGTCATCCAGCAATCCCGTTGTTCGATTGTAGACTAGTATATTAGTCGTAATAGTTGTATGTCAATCAAATGCCTACTATATTAGTCTCATGCTGAAGCTGCATTCTGTTGGCTCTCAGATCGCGTCTCGGCGGAAGGCTCTCGGGTTTAGACAATCCGACTTGGCCCGCAAGGCCGGTGTCAGTAGGGCAACGCTGGAAGCGTTGGAAAATGGCCGATCCGGCGAACTTGGCTTTTCCAAGGTCGCCAACATTTTGTCGGCGCTCGGACTAGAGTTGAAACTACAAGAGGCAAACCTGCAACGGCCCACTCTGGACGACCTCTTAGAAGAGGATCGTGATGATAAAGGTCTGGACAGACGCCGCTGAGGCAGGATTGCTAGACAGGCAACAGGATCGCGGGAGCGCTTTTGCGTACTTGCCAGAAACAGCCCCACAGCGTGCCGTCTCCGTTACCATGCCTGTGCGACTTCCCTCCTGGGACGTGCCCTTTGGCCTTCCTCCGATCTTCGAGATGAATCTCCCGGAAGGTGCGTTGCGGGAACGGCTGCGACTGGCCTTCGCGAAAGCGACTGGAACATTCGATGATTTTGACCTGCTCGCCATTGTTGGCCGCTCACAAGTAGGCCGCATACGGTACACCGGCGACAAGGAGCAGCTCAACGAGTATGTTCCTTTTCAATCGGTAGACGAGATTCTGGCGTGTCGTCGCGACCGGGACTTGTTTCGCTACCTGATTGAGAAGTTTGCAGCCTTTTCCGGTATCAGCGGCGTCCAGCCGAAGGTTCTTGTGCGCGACGAGAACGCGTCTCTGACACTGACAAACGCGCAACCCCGAATCCCACCGAGCTGTAGGGGTGCAACTCACATCGTGAAGTTCTGGGAGCCGAACGAATTTCCTCAGCTCGCTGCGAACGAGTACTTCTGCCTGAAAGCCGCTGAGCGTTGCGCTCTGGACGTACCTCGGTATCGGCTCGCAGAAGACGGAATGGCCCTTGTCGTTGACCGTTTCGACTTGCGCCCAGATGGTACCTACCGGGGCTTTGAGGATTTTTGCGTCCTGAACGCCAGACGAACGGATGAGAAGTATCGCGGCAGCTATGAAACGTCGGTGATGAAGCGATTTCAGCAGTTCGCAAACTCACCCGCTGTACTCGCGGATGCTGAAAAACTATTCACGCTGATCGTGCTGAATTGCGCATTGCGCAACGGCGATGCTCACCTCAAGAATTTCGGCATCGTTTATGACGACGTGCTCGGTGAAGCTCGACTCGCACCGGTCTACGATCTCGTAACCACTTCCATCTATCTGCCGAAGGACAGTCTGGCGCTTACGCTCAACGGAACAACCCAGTGGCCCGACAGCAAAGTTCTCCGTCGCCTCGGCGAAACTCGGATGACGGGCACACCCGCAAAAATTCGCGTGATCCTTGAGCGGGTCTCCGACGCTCTTTCGCAAACCCAAATCGATCTTCGGTCCTACATCAACGAACATCCCGACTTCAAAGAAGTGGGTGAGCACATGCTGCAGGAATGGGTAAAGGGTCGACAACTCTCACTTCAAGCCGGTTGAGATTCGAACCTACGACCCTTCGGTTAACAGCCGGGGAGCATACGAAGGAGTACACGTATCCTCAATGATCAATGTTCGCTGAAACTCTGGATCTCACAACGAGCTTTGTGCTAAGGCTCTAGCGCAGCCTGCATGGTCGGTACGTCCAGAACAATCTCCAGTCGGACAGCCAGTCCGTCCTCGAATCCCCAGAGGTGCATGATGGGCACATCGAAGCCGCGGCGGTCGGGAGATACCTGGCAGCCCATAAGCGGGATGCCGGGCCACTCCAGGAAATCGCACTCGGCCGAGCGATGGCTGCTGTCTGTACATGACGCGAAGCGAGAAATGCTGTGTCCGCGTCCAAGGGAATAATCTTGGATGCTAGGTGTTCTAGACTGTGAAGTCCTCACTATCAGTGCCCGAGATGCTTCTGAATGAACTCCTGCGATGATGCTGTTAAGGCAAACGGCTAACCGACAGTCTGTCCACAATCCTAACATCAGTATTCGAAATCACTTTCAGTTTGCCGTGATCCACAAACACGCGGGCAGTTGACTGTCGCTGGCCTGATTGAAGAGAGTTTGTTTAGAATCGATCTGGGTACTTCAATCAAGCATCGCGCGGGAGGTTCGTCATGAGGGGTCTTGTTCTCCGGCCTCGACCCACGATCGTTCTAACAATCGTAGTCGTTGCGGGAATGTTCGTTCAAGGAGAACCCATCCCTTCCTTCTTCGTCGCGCCGCCTGATCTTTTCGTCGGCCAATCGTTGTCTCCTGCGGGCGTTTCCGCGCTCCGCGGCATCGTAGACTCAGCCCGTAACCCGGACCTTCGATGGTCCGACTTTACACCCTACAAGATCGAATTCGCCAAGTTCTACGAGATGAACAGTTACTCGCTCGTTTGGGTTCAGAATGGCCGGGTGCGGTCCCAGGGACTAGCCGTGATTGAGCTCTTAAAGAACGCCAACGCCAAAGGACTCGACCCGGAAGATTATGACGGCTCGCGATGGCAGGGCCGCCTCCTCAAGCTGGGGCAAAATCCGTCTGAACAAGACTTGGCCTCGTTCGATACCGCGCTTACGGTCTCGGCGATGCGCTACATACGCGCCGTCCACTGTGGCCGCGTAAATCCCAAGGAATTCAAGTTTCAGCTCGAAATGGGGGGAGAACCACTCCCGTTGGCGGAATTCATCCAGACCCAGGTCGTGAATGCAGGCGATCCAGCCGCCGAAATCCAGAAGCTGGAACCGCCCTTCTTGGGCTATCGGAAGCTGCTCGCGCTCTTGCCAGTTTACGAAGGATACGCAAATCAGGCTGAGGGAGAGAAGCTCCCAACGGTCACGAAGACTGTGCGGCCCGGCCAGCCCTACGCTGGCGTGGTCCGCTTGGGGCGGTTTCTTCAAATCATCGGCGACATTCCTGCCGGAGTGCAGCTCGATCCAAATGCAACCATCTATGACGGGGCTCTCGTTGAGGGCGTGAAGCATTACCAGGACAGGCATGGGGAAACTCCCACCGGCAATCTTGACGTGCGCACGATCAATGAACTCAATACACCTCCGGCGGTCCGCATTCGCCAGATCAAGTTGACGCTCGAACGGTGGCGCTGGCTTCCGCATTCCTTCCCACAACCACCCGTGGTTGTGAATCTTCCTGAGTATCGTGCACGCGCGATGAACCCCGATGGCACCGTCACCTTCTACAAGAACGTCATCATTGGAAAGGCCTACGGCCACAAGTCTCCGATCTTTGAGAAAGAGATCCAATACGTGGTCTTCCGGCCCTACTGGGACGTGACTCCCAGCATTCAGCGGAACGAAATCGTGCCACACATCCAGAAGGACCCGAACTACATCGCCAAGCATAATTTTGAAGTGGTCACGCCCAAAGGCGAGGTCGTAACCGACAATCAAGTGAGCCCGGAGGTTTTAGAAGGCATAAGATCGCTTCACCTGATGGTGCGGCAAAAGCCCGGCGATACGAATTCTCTGGGCTTGGTGAAGATCATCTTCCCCAATCCGGATAACGTGTACCTGCATGGCACAGATGCTCCGGAACTGTTCTCGCAGGACGTCCGCGATTTCAGCCACGGATGCATTCGGGTAGAGAAGCCTGCGGACCTCGTTGCTTGGGTGTTGCGAAACAATCCTGGCTGGGATTTGGAGCGGGTGAAGGCCACGATGAACGGCGAGAAAAACAATCTTCAGGTGAACCTCGTCACGCGAATTCCGGTTCTGATTGTCTATGGCACGGCTACGGTGAACGAGGAAAATCAGATTCGTTTTTTCGACGATATCTATGGTTATGACGCAGAACTCGAGAAAGCGTTGGCCGCCGGTTATCCCGATGCCTGGTAGGTCTTGAGATGGGTCGCAAAAAACCGCATCTAACCTTAAGATGGGTTCGTTCAGGCAAAATGAGGTCAACCTCTTGCAAAGAAGTCAAAAGTCTTCCGCAGCATTGCAGAGCGTGAATATCAAATCGGGAGTCGGGTTTCGTTGTTTGTCTCTGATTTTCTTTTTGCTGCTGGCGCCGCTGGGGCACACTGAATCGGCGGCACCGTCCGCGCACGAATACCTCCTGCGTTTCTATCACACTCACACTGGCGAGCGGCTGCACGTCGTCTATCGTCGCGGCGATAAGTACATCCCGAAGCGTTGGAAGAGCTCGATCATTATCTGCGGGATCACCGCACAGGAGGAGACGTGCGGCATTTCGATCCTTGGCTCTTCGACCTTCTTTACGACCTGACTGCGTCCCTCGGTGATTCCAGCGGCGAGATCGACGTGATTTGCGGCTATCGCACGCCGTGGAGCAACGAATTCCTGCGCACGCGCAGCCTTCATACCGGCGTGGCGCGGCACAGCCTGCAAATGCAGGCTGAAGCTATCGACATCCGCCTACCGGGGATTCCGACCTCGGAGCTTAGGGATGCGGCCCTGCGCCTGTATCGGAGGAGTCGGTTACTATCGTAGTGCTGACTTCGTGCACGTCGACGTCGGGCGTGTGCGCTTCTGAGCAGACGCTTAAAACAGAAAGCATCTTCGCTTGCGTGCCGTATGTCAGTCTTCGCAGGGAACCGTCCCCCAGAACGGGGTACGGCGGAAGGATGGAAAAGTAACAAGGCGATTTTACTCGCCTTTCGAGGGGTTCAGGCTCTTTATTACCGTTCGGAACTGAAAACCCGCGTCTCAAGGAGCCATCCAAGAACAACGCGGGTCCGCGTGGGCAGGAACTCCCACCATTGTACGGCTGCGATGAATTGCGTATTGTTGTCCGTCCAGACTGGTATACTTTAGTTGTCTTATCTAGCATCTTTCCGCCGTACCCCGTTCTGGGAGACGGTTCCGTGCGAAATCTGACAGCACTCACGCCGGGCAAGGAGCCGCCATGGTCAGGAAACCCTCGTCCATCCGTTCGAAGGGAACTCTACGCCCAAGAGAACTCAGGAATGATGGGGATGGTAATGCGCTGAGGAACAGGATTTTGCTCGGCCTTCCCGGCAAAGAGTACGATGCCATTTTTTCCAAGCTGACTCTAGTGGATTTGGAGTTGCACGATTTGCTTCAGGAGGCAGGAGACCTCATTGAGTTTTGTTATTTCCCAACACTATGATGGGTTCGGTTCTGAACGTCATGGCGGATGGCAAGAGCGTCGAAGTAGGACTGGCGGGTTGGGAGGGTTTCATTGGGCTGCCGACAATCGCGGGGCTTCGTAGCAGCGCAAGTCGAGTCGTGACTCAAGCCATGGGGACTGCCTATCGAATAAGTGCGAGCGATATGCGGAAGGCTCTTCGCACTTGCCCGCAGTTGACCTCGCCTTGTTCCGCTATTCCCAAGAAGCAACCATGAAGGTTACTCAGATCGCCGCCTGCAACAGGCTTCATGAGGTTGACGAAAGGCTAGCGCGATGGCTTCTGATGAGCCAAGACCGAATCCGCATGAAGGAGTTGCCGCTCACGCAGGAGTTTTTGGCGCAGATGCTCGGAACGCGCCGAGCCAGCGTTTCTGTGGCGGCCAGCATTCTGGAAAGAGCTGGTCTGATTGAACACGGACGCGGCCATGTTTCTATCCTCGACCGAAAAGGTCTGGAAGAAGCCCGCTGTGAGTGCTACGGAGTGATAAAGCAACAGCTTGAGAACTGGAAAAAAGAATCCCAGTAAGTTGCGGTAGCGTACAGACGCCGCCTCCGTGCCCGCCTAGCATTTAGTCATGCCCTCCCCCAAGCCCTTACGCCAGATTATAAGGGAGCAAACTCCCGGCAGTTGGATTGCGATTTCACTTCAGCGGAGATCCGTGGTCAGTTTGGGGATGTCGCCTGAAGAGGCAAGAATGATCGCCAATGCACAGGGCGAAGCTGAAGTCATTTTGCTCAGGATCCCTGACAGAAGTGTTGCGCCGGATTTTCGTTCGGGAGTCAGAGATGCAGCATAAACTCGCGGAGCCTAGCGATGTCGGGCCAACGACCTTTGATGCGGCTACCACCGAAGAAATCCAGCGATTCGTTGACGGCCTCTACGCTCGCTCACGGGCAATCCATGTTTGTATGAGGTGCGGCTCAGTAATGCAGTTTGCTGATGCAACGTTCTCGCTTTGGAATGGTAAGCGCAGTTGGATTATTCCTCTGCCTATTTGTCCGAAGTGCTACCTGACATCGGAAATGTTGAAGCTCGACTCGTCGCAAGTTGCGTAATTCAGATGCCACATAAGACGAATCTCGCCATGAATGGATGGGAAGTTTGTTATCAGGCCGCAGTCTTCGAGTTGGATGACGATAAGCTCAGGGTAAAAATCGACGAGACGAGGTACGCCATCGACCAACGCCTAGAGGCGTCATTGCGCGCGCACACCGCTCTCGGAATGAAGGAACGGCGAGACATGTCAAACGCTCTGGAGGTACTTCTAGTATTGGAACGTTTCCTCGACCGTCATACCAAGGCGGGTCGTCCAGCGGCCTGACCCAACGACACTCGCCACGTATATCGCTTTTCGAGCGGCAAGTCCCGTACGACTTGGAGCGCGGCTTCGAGTCCAAAAGCGTTGTTGCGGTACGCCTTATTATAACGACGCAATCGAGGTATGGGCGGTTCCCCTCCGAAGTCGCGAGTTCGTGCGCCAGCGGATCAACTTTGATGCCTCTTAGCGGAACATGGGTCGGCTTCCGGGGAGCGGGCGAATCTACATCGCGTGTTGGTTTGCTTGCGCCTAAGACAATAGCGCCTCATCAAATTTAGGGTCGCGAAGAGTAAGCGGCTTTTTTATCCCGAGAAGTTGTTCTCGGTGGCAATTGTCGTATCTCACTTTGCCGTAGATGGGTGGCGATGGAAAAACGGAATTTAGTTACAGCGCTAACGGTCGGGTGATCTACTCGACTTCCTCAACTAGGGGTTCCCATACCAAACGTCAAAAATCGTACGGTAACGTCGGAGATCTCTTGGAAGGAAGCAGCTACCGGCACTCTCACGCTATCAAAATTTGATTCTTCGGAATAAAGAAAGCTCCGATGTGTTCTAGCCGTAGTAAGGAGTCGTTCAATGAATTCGCCATCCAGAACATCTCTTAGCAAAAGCGCAAATCCTAATCGTCGAGATCGCTTACGACGGGAAGATCCAATCCATCAATGCGGGACTTGAAGTTGTTTTTTCGTTGGGTGCGATTCAGACGCCAAAGGTGTTGATGCTTTCTGGCGTTGGCGATCAGGCTGAGCTACAACGCTTGGGCATACCGGTTTTCCAACACCTTCACCTTCCAGGTGTAGGACAGAACTTTCAGGATCATTTTGGTATTGGCTGTGTCTGGGAGTACCAGCAACCGCTCGCTCCTCGCAACAATGGAAGTGAGGCGACGTTCTTCTGGAAGAGCAATCCTGATCTTGACACTCCGGATTTGCAGACATGCCAGGGTGAAGTGCCGATCTGCAGTGCCGAGACCGCCGCCAAGTTCAATCCACCGACGGCTTCTTGGACCTTGTTTGGAGGTGTCGTGCGACCGAAAAGCCGAGGTCAGATCCGCTTGACGGGGCCTAACCCGCAAGACCCGCTCGAAATCGAGCCCAATACGCTGTCCCACCCGGATGATCTGAAGGCGGCAAGGCAAGCGTTAGACTTTGCCGGGAGATCGGCAACTCACTCCCGCTTCGCTCCTTCGTAAAGAGGGAGGTAGTGCCGGGCAATTTAGAAGGACCAGCCCTTGAAAATTTTATTCGTGACGCAGCCATGAGCTATGCCCATCAGGCCTCGACCGCCAAGATGGGACGAGATGCGATGTCGGTGGTAGACAGCCAGCTGAAGGTCTATGGAATCGATAACCTTCGTATCGCGGACGCTTCGATCATGCCGCGGGTGACGACCGGTAACACGATGGCCCCCTGCGTCGTCATCGGCGAACGCGTTGCAGAGATACTGAAGGAGGCTCATGGAATGAGTTGAGGTCAGATTCCAGCTTCGTCGAGTGCCGCGGCATGCAAAGCAGGATGATCCCGACTGGAAGAACGACGGCGATTGAAGCGGACATCTGCTGGGCCCTCACGAGCGCGGCCCTTGGCTTCAAAAGCAAACGAGTTGGCGCCCACGTAAGACTGTGGAGCCGATCAGGACTGCCATGCGGAGGCGTGATCGCTGCTTATCTCTTCAGCGGAAGTGGTTAACTTAAGAACTTTAAGTACGGGAATAAATAAAACCCTGGCGTGTTTATTCGATCTACCTAGCAGGAGGCTTTTCCGTGTCATCACAACTCGCGATCGCGTTGGCCGTTACGCTGGCCTTAATCTTTTCTCCAAACGTCACTACCGTGAGAGCTCAGCAGAAGAGCCTCACCTCCGACCAGAAGCAAGTCGTCGATACAGTGAGCACAATATTCACCGCAGCTCGCGCAGACGACGTTGCGAAGTTTGACTCCGTCATTGCCCCAGGCTTTTACATATTTGATGTAGGCGCCCGATTCAACGGAGACACCATCATGGCCTCCATCAAGGCACTACATGCCGCGGGCAAGCGCTATGAGTGGAACGTGACCGAACCGGACGTCCACATCACTGGCAATACCGCTTGGATCGCCTACGTCAATAAAGGCAGCATCTCCGACGCCTCCGGCACCTTGAACCAGAACTGGTTGGAATCGGCCTTCTTGGAGAAACAAGCAGGGACCTGGAAGATCGTCTTCATGCACAGCACCCGCGACCTCGTAGCAACGCAAGGGAACCAAGGGAAATGACATTTTGAGCGAGCAAATGAACTAGACTCTCTATAAGCTTCAGTCGCATCCGCCCTACGCCCGGCCATTTGGGGATACCGAGATTGTTGTCGTTTCAGATGGTCCACTCGACCTGGGAGCTCCAGAAGATTCGTTTCGTGGACTATCGAAGGACGAGATAGATGAGCAGTTGTTGCGTAGTTTCCTCCCGACAGACAATGTTGTGATTGAGCAAAATATCCCGCTACTCACTTCGGGTGGGAAAAGAATTCTGTTCGAAACCGGAATTGGGTCGCTCGAAATGTTTGGGCCGCATTCCGGTCGTCTTCAAACCAGCTTGCAAGAGGCAGGAATTGATCCAGGGTCGATTGAGGCCATCGTATGTTCGCATCCCCACCCCGACCCCATCGGCGGTATCTGTACAAACGACGGCGTACCACTATTTCCCAACGCGCAGATTTGTCTGAGCGAGAATGATTTCAACTTCTGGACCGACAAAAAAGCTGCTTGGGACGCGCCTGGATCTGTCGGTAAAGATCGCTCGCAACAATGAAGCAGCGGGCTGGTATGCTCGGATCTTGCTCGGATCTTGCAGCATGAGATCGATCACCTCGCCGGGGTGCTCTACGTGGATCGCATGCGTAGTTGCACGTTAACCACTCTTGAGAATCTCGACCGTTTTTGGAAGGACTTACCGACATCCGTCGTTCTTGCCAAACTAAAGTCCGGCCTCGGCAACCGCACGTCGCCCTCGCGTAACTCGTAGTCAACCCAGGGCTCGCGCCGCATTCGTCTCGATCATTCAAAGCGCTTACTTACATTTTATGCATCGTGACTTGCTCTCTGCCCTAGAGCAGGAGGCGGTCCCACACGCCGCCATACCTAAGCGCACGAGCCATTTCTTTCTCGTAAATACTCTCTGGAAATCCGGGTTCGATTCGGCTTGCTCCATCAAGGGATTTCAATTGTTCGGTGGAAAGGTCCAGATCCAAACTGGCGAGATTGTCCCGGAGTTGAGATACCTTCCGCGCTCCAATGATCGGGATTACTGCCACCGTTTGATGCCGCAGCCAGGCGAGCGCTACTTGGCCCATGCTGCGACCGACCTGCGTGGAGACCGACTTCACCGCTGAGATGACCGGCGCGGCGCGTTGTTCCCCGGGAAGAAACTCCTTCATTCTTTCATCGGTCATCCGCCCGCCGTCTGCCGTTCCCTCACCGTGATACTTCCCGGTCAGAACTCCACGCGCCAGGGGACCCCAAGCTAGTACTCCCAAGTTCAAAGCTCTCGCCATGGGAATCAGTTCGCGCTCGACCGTTCGCTCCATGAGGCTGTACTCGATCTACAACCCGATGAACTGTGTCCACCCTCGAAGCTCGGCCAGAGTATTTGCCTGGGCAATCCACCAGGCGGGAGCGTCAGAGATGCCGACGTAGAGAACCTTGCCTTGGCGAACGATATCGTCCAGACCGCGCATGACTTCTTCCACGGGTGTGATTCCATCCCAGATGTGCACCCAGTACAGGTCGATGTAATCAGTCTGCAATCGTTTCAGACTGGCCTCCAGGGATTGCATCATGCTCTTGCGATGATTGCCCGCCGCATTGGGATCACCGCCGGACGCAGCGTTGGAGTATTTCGTGGCCAATACGACACTCTCGCGATGGCCCCGAACGAACTCACCCACGAATTTTTCGCTCGTGCCGTTGGTGTAAACATTCGCTGTGTCAATGAAATTTCCCCCTGCCTCGCGGTAGGTCTCATAGATTTTTTGCGCTTCGTCCTTCGACGATCCCCATCCCCAATCCTCGCCGAAGGTCATAGTGCCTAGAGATGCTTCGGACACCCGAAGTCCACTGTTGCCTAATAATCTGTATTTCATAACCGTGCTCCTTCATCCGTGTATTGCTGCAATCAACATGTTCTTCAGCTCTTTTCTGCCAGCATCTTGGCGATGGGCGTCTCGGAGAAATCGGCCAAGCCGTCGAAGTCGGTCGAGAGGCTGAGTTCCTTCCACTCTGCATCTTCTTTTGCACGTTCCGCTGAGAAAACAGAGGCGAGGAACACAGCATCCGATCCCAGAAGGAGACGGAGAGGTGGGCGTTTTTCCGAGGCTATACGCAGAATGGCCCGCGCAACCCTCGCTGGATCGCCGCGCATGATGCCGGCATTCGCACTGCGTGCCTCGATCATTGCTCCCACCGTTTTCTGGTAGTCGGGCTCAACCGGCCCCACTCGCATCGACGATCCGGCCCAATCATTACGCATACCGCCTGGTTCGACGACCGTCACCTTGATGCCCAGAGGTCCGACCTCCTTCGCCAGCACCTCCGAGAATTCTCCGACTGCCCACTTTGCGCTTTGGTAGGCCGAGAGACCGGGCGTCGCGAGCCGTCCTCCCAAAGAAGAAATCTGGATGATGTGACCGTCGCGTTGTGTGCGGAAAACTGGCAGCGCTGCGCGTGTAACATTCACCACCCCGAAGAAGTTCGTCTCGATCTGTTCGCGAAAGTCTGCTGCTGCCATATCCTCAATCGAATTGACGTTTGCGTAGCCAGCGTTGTTGACGAGCACGTCGAGCCTGCCAAAGACATTTATGGCGCCCTGGACGGCGTTGACTGCTTCGCGTTCCTCGGTCACGTCGAGTGCAACAGTCCGAATCTGATCGCCGTACCGGTCCACGAGATCAGCCAATTGTGCGGGCGTGCGCGCCGTGGCCACGAGCTTATCTCCGGCCGCGAGGACCGCTTCGGCCAGCGCCCGCCCAAGCCCGCGGCTGCTGCCAGTGATCAACCAGACTTTCTCCATGAAATCCTCCTCGATCATTACTTTCGACGGTCTGCTACTACCGCTTAACGAAAGCCCGCGAAGGCCCACCTGTCGACCGACTCGAAAACCACCATCTTGTTCAACCTATTTAGTATCTGATTACTCACTCATCTAGTGGATGCAAAGAATTATTTCCGGGCGATGCCGGCCCAATAGATCTCAAATCCACCGTTGCGATACTTGTTTGTCATGGCTGGTTTCAACACGATTAGTTCCATAGTCGCTTCCGCTGAAGCCGCCATCATCTTCGAAATCAACTCCATCGGAAGATCCGCTCGGAGAATATGCTGCTCAACCGCGTCGCGAATCATACTCTGCATTTCAACGAAGGGCGCGCTTCCGGCTTCGATCGACTCTTTCAAAAGCATCCCGGAGACCTGCAATTGGGCAAGGACTCTGCGCTGCTCCGGATTTGTTACCCCCCAATGCACGTAGCCGTCCCACACGTGTCGCAACCTGGCGCGAACACTCTTCTTGCGCGGAAAACCTGACATCATCGCATCTGCGAGTTCTAACTTGATCTCGCGGTAAAGGGCATTGATCAAATCATCCTTGGTCTTGAAGTACGTAAACAGAGTTCCCTCCGCGACGCCAGCCTGTTTTGATATCTCCGACGTCGGGGCAGCGGTAAGACCGCGCTCCGCAAATATGCGGGTCGCGGCGTCGAGGATCGCATTTCGCTTGTCGTCGCTCTTGGGACGAGCCACTGAACTCCTATATAACTGAGTGTACACTCAATGGTACACGGGCCGTTGAGCTGATGGCAAGCGGATACGCCTGGCCGAAACACAATAAGGACGTCCAAGTCCCGGATTGTCAGCTTACCTGGCCAATCATGATGCCCGCGCGAGCGTAACTCTCACGTGCCATCCACATCGGCCGCTGTGGCGTGGTTACACGTGAAAGTTCGCGGCTGCAACCTGGTGTTTAAGTCTATGATCGCTCTACTTCAGGTACGCACGGACCAAGCCAATAAGGTCTTCTGCCAGCTCTGCGGCGGGCATTGAACTCTTTTCGTCGCTCAACATGTGCAGACGAATGTGGTCTTCGAGAACCTCAGCCATCAGGCTGTTGATCCCGCCACGCACGTTTGCCAGGAGCATCAAGACGTCTGCGCAGTCGTCGTCCTTCGTCAACGAACGTTCGATAGAGTCAACCTGCCCTCGAATCCGCTTAATGCGAGCGATCAGCTTCTGCTTTTCTTTTTCAAGATGCGACATTTTTTCCTTGCCTATATACTAGGGGGATATGATATAAGATTTGAGTTGAGATTCCCAAAGGGACTCAACGGAGAATTATAGAAGGACTATGAACATTGAATATGCGCAAGACCCTCCGAGTAGCCGAGGGTTGAACTGTGCTGTAAAGAGCATTGTGGCGAAAGCACCTAGCGTTTTCTAGGCTCATCTCCTTCTCGCTCGTCACAGCACCTGACCTGTGACCTGAGCGAGCGAATCCCGCCGAACCTGAACGGCTCGACTCACTCCTCCTTAACTAAATTACTTGCCGAGACCCGTCTCCGGATGCCGCAAAACAAGCGCGCGCTCAAACAGGATACGTGTCTCTGCCGGGAGGGAACGATGACGAACACTTTTATTCCAACTTTGAGCCGACGACCACTGTATTGCGTTTGGATCGAGACGGGAAACCCAGCGCATCCACTTGATTGCGTGTGGATTGATCCCGAACTCCGCAGTTTCGTTGATGTGGAGATAGTACCGACTCGCGCGACGAATGATGAAAACGAACCTGAAGCCTCAGCTGAGCCCGTTCGCCAGCCAGACGACCACTGAGTACAAGTTCAAGGCCCACGTGGGTAAAGGCGGATCAGTCCAGACCATGCCCGTTAACGTTTTTCCGTTAATGCGTAGACTTTTGCATTTCTATGCCATGTTTTCCGTTAACGAGTAGACTGCGTTTTCCAGTACTAACAGCGTCAAGGGCTGGCTCCAATATTACTTGCGATATTATCGCTCAGCGATGTATCCGATGGCCCGCGCACTGAACCGATCTTGCCCTTTGGCCCGTGCGGAAATACAGGAAGCTGCGCCGACATCTGCGCCCTCAGTGGTCACCCCAAAACCGGCCAACGGTGGTCAGGGCAAAACCGGCCAACGGGAAGAGGCCGGGGACTCAGTTGTTTTATCCTGCCGCCTCCTGTGGTGGCAAGTCTATTTTCGTACGCCAACTCCGAGGACCACATTTGAGTACATGACCGTGATGGAGAAGGCGATCGAGCATGGCGGTGACGGCGGCGCTATCTCCCAGTAACTTGCCCCAGTCTGCGCAGAGCGACACACCGGATCGCCCGCATTTCGCGGCGCGCTCCGGGATTGTTCGCCCTCTGGCAGCTGGGGGCGCGGTGTGGCTCGGTGATGGGAGCTGTATGAGTCGAGAGGCTAAGCGTCCTCAAGATTCAATACCCATAGCGCGAGCGGCATCGAGGCGGTTTAGTCCAATACATTTTTAGCTCAGCGGCGCGGCTTCCCAAGGTTTCTAGCCGACAATGCTCCCTCGTAGCCGCGCCGCTGAGCTAAGAATGCTCTGCATTATGTGCTGCAGCACATAAACGCTACTTGGGGTCTGAACAGGATCTGAAGAATGCAGTCAACGACGCGCTGGTGTTTGAATGAAGGCTCGATGTCGAGTTGTACGTACGATCGAATGGCGGGTTGTTCCCGATCGGCCGAGTAGATTTACAGGTCACTTCTCAGCGAGTGTAGCCAAGCGGAGAGAGTGGGATTATATCGTGCGTGTTGCAGGAAGAGGACTTGCGCGTAACCCACTGATTGCACTCAGGCGTTTGATAGCGTTTCGTTCGATTTGGTCCAATGTGTCGCAGCAGTCTTGGAGAGAATAGTACCCATAGTACCCGTCAGAACCTCTTCTTGCGGCAGGATCGGCAGAGCACCGGCTCTGGTATCTACACCGCCAGCCTCCGAGGAGTCGGATGACCTGCTCCAACGTAGCCGACAAGCGCGTTTCCATCGCATCTTCTGCATCGTTTGCGGACGCTGGGGTTGTGTTTGATTATTTTCTTCATGGCAGAGCGATAATGTCATGTCCCCATGCACCAAGGGTGGTCAATTTTGAACAAAGTGAACCCTTTGTTCAATACCGAACCGTAATAAATGAGGATTTGCACCCTTGAAAGTTAGTAAAATAGAAGGTGTTACTTTTAACATCGTTGCGCCTCGCCTGTAGGTGACGGTGCCTTTTGCAAACGGATAAAAGATGATTGTGCAGCTATCATGGACCCAAGTTCTTCATCTCCCAAAATCCTCTATCCCGAATGGCAGCATGAGTACCCAGCTGCGCTCGTAGAGCTTGACCCGAAGACGCTCTTTGAGCGGGTCACAGCGGCAAAAACCGCTATCTTCAATCGCCTGCAGGCCATTTCGCACAACCCAGACAGCCATGCCGAACGGCAAGCTATTGAAGATTCTCTAGCAGGTCTCCGCATTCTCAAAAGGGACAATCTTGGATTTCCTGACTGGGAAAAGAAGTAAGGAATCACGCCACTGCGGGGTAGAGCAAGGCGCGGGCCTTCTCAATCAAAAAAGACACATGCTCAGACTTTGAGACCAAAGCGGACACGCCTGCGGACCGAGCTTCCTGCTCAGAGAACACATCGCTGTACTCGCTGAACATGATGACTGGCACCATGGGCATCAACGTTTTCAGAGCGTGGGCGGCATCTATCCCGTTCATCACGGGCATTGACAAGTCCATCACAATCAAGTCAGGCCGCAACGCCTGAGCCTTTTCAATCGCGTCACGCCCGTTCTCCGCCTCCCCGCATACGTCAAAGCCCGCCTCGGACGTGAATACTTCGCAGAGCGCGTGACGGATAACCGCGTTGTCATCAACTACTAGCACGAGCTTCGGCATAGAGCAGGCGACTCACCCAAGAAGGCCAAACCTCAGACAACGTGGCATCAGTCAGATGCGGCAAGCGGTGATGCTGTTTTCTCAAGGTTCAACAAAAATTACATCGGGATGCTCCACATCGCGCCAGCCTTGATCATTAACGCTCAGTCTGCGGCCATATCATCTTTATGGAGGCGATATTCCCGCTCCATTTCTCGCGCCACTTCTCGCGTAAGCCTTTCGTAGTTTTTGTGAAGGGCCTCTCTCAGTTCGTGGAGTATCCTTTTTGAGCCTTCGTCATTTTCTGCCGCTAGCAGTCGGGTACAGGGTTGACGGATTTTGGCTTCGGGCGTCACGAACTGGTATCGGGGAAAGTCCCATCTAGGATGATGAATTCCGCCTGATGGTCTTTACAAAGAATGCGGTAGTCTTCATTCCTAACCCAGCGGCAGAGTATCGTAGGAGTCGGGCGCATAGCCCATCTCTTCCATCGCTGCCAAGAATCGCTTGCTTGAATTGGCTGCGAGGCCAGCAGCTTCAATATGAGGTTTGCCGCCCAAATCCTTGCGGACATACACGCACTCAGCTTCCTCTAGACCGAGAAATCCACGATCCACCAATGCGTCCCGTAATAATTCTGTGAGTTCAGTTACGACCATTTTTGCCTCTGTAATCTCCCGCGCTGGGGTCGCCGTGTCAAACAAGGAGCCCTTAGTCTGCGGCTTGGGATTCGCTGCCAAGAAGTGAGTAATTTTTGGCTAGGAAAGCCATCCGGACTCGGGTTTCTTCTTGATCTTCCCGCATGACCGCTCGTAAAAGGGCAAGGAGTTCGGCGGACTTCTGAGCGTTCTTCTCACGGGTTATTGTCTTGCAAAGGTTGCGCACCAAATCGACGTTGTACATGACACGCCCCCGAATCAGCCCCAGTTTCCAATAAGCCTCAGGTTGAAGGGAATACAGCGAACACTGTATGGTATCGAACACAAGACGGGCGTTGTATCACGTTTCGTGCATGGGATAGACCGGAATGCCTTCCGCCGGCGAGTCACCGAACATGACATCGAGTGAAAGACCCGCATCTCAGGAGCCAGATCGAGCCCGAAGCGCAGTAGCCATTCAGGGTCCAGGTAATCGATGGCGGTGTCGGCAATCTGTTTCGCGTCAGCAAGCGTTTTTTGCTGTTCTCGAAAATGTCCACGAACTACTCAGCTGACTTAACCACTCGGGTGGAACCTTGCATTTTCGGCGGCACGCCGGACTGCAACCAGTGTGGTTGCGTGATTTCAAGTGGCTTACACCGAGTACAAAAAGTGCGGGTAGCGGGACCGCTAAAAATCGGACACCTGGTCCGCGGTTCGATGGCCATTGGTTCACTGCGCAGTCGGCTGCGCTCAAAGTCGGCAGATCCATCACGCTGGAACCGCCATCCCGCGCAACAGCCGAGCCCCGGCCTAGCCCAGATCGGCCTGGATGACGCAGCGGCGATTGATGTCTCAGAGCAACCGTCGCCTTGAGTTCCTAAACCTCAACAGCCGGGTACGGGCCACTTTCCCGACGAACATATAGATCTGGCGACCGTTAGGAGGAATACTCCATCAAACTTGAAGTGACGAAGCTGACTGTCAATGGGCCCATTATGGATGATCCACTTGTGCTGGAGCCACCTTCGGGTGCAGGTGTAGCGTCGTGATCGTAAAGGGGCCCGCTATCTAAGAGCTCAACAACCCAGACGTTCGAGGATGCGGTAGGGTAGCCAGAAGCGATAAACTCGTTACAGGAAAATCCATGACAGACGATCAGAGAAACCAACCGACCAACGACGCGCATCCCGGAGACATCACGCGGCGCGACTTTGCAGCCCTCTTGGTGGGTGCGGGCCTGGCCGCGACGGTACAGTCGGCAGCGGCCGCGGGCCTTGAAGTGGCCGAGAATGACGTCGAGATCAAGACTCCGGATGGAGCTTGCGACGCCGCATTCATTCGTCCGAAAACCGGTTCCCATCCGGGAGTATTGATCTGGTCCGACGCATTCGGCTTGCGGCCCTCGATGCGCGCCATTGCGAGGCGTATCGCCGCTGAGGGTGACGGATATTCCGTTCTGGTGCCTAATCCCTTTTACCGCGTGTCCAAAGCTCCTTTCACGGATGCCTCCACCTTCAACTTTCAGAATGCCGACGATATGGCGAAGCTCCGGCCGCTGATGGCGTCGGTGAACGCGGCCGGCAATGCCGAAAAAGATGCCACCGCCTACGTTGCCTTCCTCGATGCGCAAAAAGGAGTGAACAAGGCAAAGAAGATCGGAACCCAGGGTTATTGCATGGGCGGGGCGCTGGTTGTGAGGACCGCCGCGTCCTTGCCCGATCGCATTGGTGCGGGCGCATCATTCCACGGCGGAGGCCTGGTGACCGATAAACCCGATAGCCCGCATCTGCTCGCGCCGAAGATCAAGGCACGAATGTATTTCGGGATCGCGTCGAACGACGACGAGCGTCAGCCGGATGCCAAAGATAAGCTGAAGGAGGCCTTTGCAGCCCCCAAGGTTTCCGCCGAAATCGAAGTGTATTCAGCCTTGCATGGCTGGTGCGTGTCGGATATGCCCATCCGCGACGGTGTGCCCATCTATAACAAGGCCGAAGCCGAGCGTGCCTGGGCGAAACTCGTCGCCTTATATAAAGTGGCTCTGGCATAGCCGATATTCGATCCAGCTACGGGCGACTAAGCATCAAGCGCCCGATCAATCCTGCAACTGGCTGTGTTGCTCGCAGCCCTCGGTCGCAAAGCATAGAGCGCGATCAAGAAACCGGTCCAGCAGACGCAGCAATTCCACCTCTCCGTAAATTTCAACCGGGCCGCGTTTGAAGCCCTGGCGCTCCAGAAATTCCCAAAGATGTTCCTTAATCACAGCAATTGCCCAGCAGAAGTCGGAGAGCGTGACCCCTTGAGACGCGCGGCGCTCCCCCAGTTCAAAAAAACGCTGCTCGATGTCATCGCCCGTCTTGGTAAGCAGCCACTCACTCAGGTGCTGCAGGATTTCCTCGATTTGTCGCCGCAATTCGTCGACCGGGACTTTGCGCAGGTCGGTGGTACGCGGCGATGTTCCGAGTTTCGTGACCAGCTCGGTCGCGAGTTCGGTGGAATGACGTTCAATCACTCGGACCAATGTTAAGGCGATCATGCCGGCTTCTTTACTTGATCCGATGAGGATTCCCGAGAACCAGAGGACGGCAAAGGTCGCGCCAGAGTCAACGTTGTTTTTTGTCGGGCTCCAGGTCGGAGCCTTCGCGGTGCTTATTGATGACCTTCAGGATATGGTCGATGATGGCGCCATCGTGGAGATGCAACTGCCAATCTGGGGTGAGGCGGTCGAGTAGTTCGGTCGATTCCGGTTCGGCGAGAAACTTGGGATTGGTCATTGGCTCGCTTTCCAGAGCCCACTGGTCCATTGTTAAATTGGGATTGTTGTTCACATAGAGAATTCTCATATCCACTGTCTCATTCCGTATTGCCACTAACTTGCCGAGCGCGCCTCCTAATGACCAGAGTGTTTGGCGGGGCGTGCGATGCGCCTGGCTGCCCTGCGATGGAGGAGGGCTGTAGCCAAAGCACACCGCAATTTGCGCCCCACATCATTTAAGGCCTCCGCATTCCCCCCAGAACAAGATCGCGAGTGCTGCGGTCATAAGCACGAGATCTATCCGGGCGCTGTCCAGGATGAAATCCGCGACAGGGACAAAGAACAACGCAACGGTAACTGGTCGGTGCGGGTGATGCCGACGTGCGCCTGGGCTTCGGACGCCTACCGTGTCGTACTGGCGGTCCAGATCGGCAGGCGGATTTATGTTTTGCCCGCCTTTCAGAAGAAATCGAAGAAAGGCATCGAAACCCCGAAGCGGGACGTTGACCTGATCAAGAAGCGATACACCGAAGCACAGAGTTGGCGCATGAGTACGAAAAGACGAAAACCAATTGAGTTCGAAGAGGGCTCCGGAAATGTTTTCGCGGATCTGGGCCTGAAGGATGCCGATCAACTTCTGGCGCGCGCGCAGATCGGATTCCATGTCTTCAAGATCCTCGAACAAAAGAAGCTGAAACAGCGCGAAATCGCCGAGGTTTTGGGTATTGCACAGCCCGACGTATCGCACCTCATGAACGGGCATTTCAGCCGGTTCACCACGGACAAGCTGCTCGATTTCTTGAAACGGCTTAACCGGAAAGTGACGATCGAGGTCAGCCGCCACCACAAAGGCGAACCCTACCATCAGGTGACACTTACTCCGTGATAAATGCGGTCAACATTACGCCATATTTGGCCGTAAATGATGACATCTAAAGGCTATTCCTGGTACGTAAGTGATGCTGGCGCTGAAGATGTCGAAGACCGACTCGGCCCAGCCCCGAAACCCTGGAGAAGATCAATCATGAATATTCATTGAGCAGCGAACTCGATAACATATGGGCGCTTCCACCCCTCGCGATCTCAAGCTACAACGACAGAAGAGTGCTTGTGCTCGAAGATCCGGGCGGCGCGCCCCTCAGCGGCATCACGACCGACAGGATCTCCTCGCCAAGAAGACTGCTCACCGCGAGCAGTTGTATTCGGATTTCATCCGCGAAAGCGGGCAAGCTTTGTCATCGCCGCAAGGTCTGAACGTGGTTGCGCGCATGCCCGCAGATGGCACGATCACCGCGCGGATCCGC
This sequence comes from uncultured Acidobacteriota bacterium, assembly GCA_963838905.1. Lineage (GTDB taxonomy): Bacteria > Acidobacteriota > Terriglobia > Terriglobales > Acidobacteriaceae > JABDBE01. Next base: position 210,522 of record CAWITE010000002.1, on the reverse strand, counting down.
ACGACGGTTGAATTGGACGGTGCCGAGCAGATGCTCGACAAACTTCATCACGGCGGCCCCCGCTGCAAAGGTATCATTCACCTCTAGGAGCACTTCCGAGGAGGCATATGAGGCTGATCACAAACATCCTTTTTCCGGTGGATTTCTCGGCCTCTTGCGTTGCCATGGCCTCTTACGTGAAAAGGGCCGCGACCTTGTTTGGCGCTAAAGTGTCGCTGATGTATGTGTTCGACCCCGCCAGCCACAACGGCTTCGAACTTTACCTGATGAGGGGGTCCGAGGAAATCGCAGAAGAACATCAGACGATCAGTCGCGACAGGCTCAATTCATTCCTCCAGGCAGAGTTCCTCATCTCCGAACACCCAAGAATCGTCGTCGCCGGAGACGCCGCGACACAGATCGCTGAGGTCGCGAAGAATGGGTTGGATCTCATCATTATGCCTACGCATGGCGGTATTTTTAGGCGGATGCTCATTGGTTCTACAACAGCCAAGGTGCTCAATGATGCGAATTGCCCGGTCGTAACGAGCAGACACGCTGAGACGATAGCTCCACGACCGTTGGAGCACCCCGAATGGTTATGCACCATCGGCTTAGACGAGGACTCAGAAAGAGTGCTCGGTTATGCCCATCAGGCAGCGGCGGAAGCGCACAGTAATCTCCATATTATTCACGCGATCCAGTCCATCGATCCCAATTTGCCCATTCAACTGGACCTCGACGAACAAATTCAGTCGGAGGAAAGGAAGCAAGCGCGTCAGCGCATTGCCGATCTGCAACGAAGAGTCGGGTCCCAGGCGCCGGTTCGGATTGTTGTCGGTCCCATAAAGGAGGCGCTGCTTGAAGCTGCTCGGCACTTCGACGCTGACGCGCTGATCATCGGAAGAAGTCCTCTGTCGGGCACTCACGGCCGCTTACGGGATTTGACCTACGCCATCGTACGGGACTCGCCATTTCCAGTTCTTAGCATCTGACTGCAAGCAGTCGATGCCGATTGCGTCTTAACTGTCGCCTATCTGAAGTGGCTTGTCCAATAGTGCTCGTTGAACACTAAACACGTGGCCGCGTCTCACTCGAACTAGAATAGAGTCTCTGCCATGGTCAAGCGTGCACCAGCCCGTCGCCCTCGCAAAGCCAAACCCGGAACGAAGGGTCTGGGCCCAGCAGAATGCCGGCTCGAACGGCCGACAGGAGCTGCAGCGGAAGCTGCGGAAGCAATCGCGAAAGTCGGCGGCTGCGTTGTGGGATCGTACAAAGAACCGCTCGCCGGTCATCCGGTATTGCTTTCCGTTCTTCCGATTAATGCCGTCGAGCCCACGCCCTTCCAGCGAGATCTCTCCGATGCGCATCACAAACGGCTCGCGGATGTCATCAACAAAACGGGGCGTTTTCTCGACCCGATCGTCGCTGTCGTCGCACCAAAGGGAGGCTTCTGGACTCCGAATGGCCGGCATCGCCTCGAAGCCATGCGCCGCCTTGGGGCGAAATCCATTACTGCGCTCGTCGTGGCTGACCGCGAAGTAGCCTGGCAGATCCTCGCGCTGAATACGGAGAAGGCTCACAATCTCAAGGAACGCTCGCTGGAGGTCATCCGCATTTACCGTGGTCTGGTGGACGAAGATGCCACGCGTCCTGAGTCGCAGTTCGCGTTCTACCTGGACGAACCCGCCCTAGTCACTTTGGGTATCTGCTATGAACGCTTCCCTCGCTTCGGCGGTGGTGCTTACCATTCAATTCTCCGACCACTTGAAAACTTTACCGATGAACCGCTACGCGCCGCCGTCAAGGATCACGAGAAACGGGCCACGATGGTGCTCGACCTCGAGGAGAAAGTTGCGGCAGCGATAAAGAAGCTGAAGGAACGTGGCCTCCTCAGCCCGTACCTGCGCTCGTTCGTGGTAGCGCGCATCAACCCGCTACGTTGGATTAAGGGCGAACCGCCTCCACTCGAAGAGGTGCTTAAGACGATGCGGGAGCGCGCGGCAAAATTCAATGTCGAGAAGATCAAGCCGCAGGATCTGGCAGGAACTGGAGGACCACCAGATGAAGAAGCTTGAGCGCTCCGACTGAGATGTGTCAGCCCAGCCCCGGATTTGGGGCAAAATTGGAATGGGACTTCAGTCTTGGCGTTTCCTGATCGGACCACTGATTCTGAATCAGTCGTTCGACCCGACTGATCTTTTTCGCCAACACAAGCCGACAATGGCTCGGTATCGTGGCTATGCTAACTACCATGTCCGTAATAATTACCACGCCCATGGGACGTCAATCCGAGACCAATATTCAACCTTGGATCACCAAGCGAAAGAACGTACGGCGCATCGCGTTCGGAAAAGCTTGGAAGAGGAGGAACTGTTAGTGAGATAAGCGAAACCTCTTATTGTCATCCAGCGGGTGCAAATCCCGCCTGACCAAAGTCGAGCAGACAGGCCAGTAGTGAGTCTTGCCATTCACCGGGCGACTGGTGGGTGCGAAGCGTAGACAACAAGGTAGCAGGCCGTGAGGATTCAGCCCCGAAATCATGTATCGTTGCGAGGCCGACGTGTTTGCGCCAGCGGAAGGCAGTATCTGGCGGCGACCGTTAACGCGAGGTCGCGCCGACTCGCCGGGGTCTCTAGCCCAAGGCATGCTCCACAGGGATGGCCCAGGAACCGAAGAGAGCTCTCCATCTCCTCTCATACCAGGAGGACCGCCTCTGGAAATGGATCGAGAGGTACGTGCAACCAAGGGTCGACCGGAGGAAGCACGGACGGATGCTGGAGCAGTCTTACAACCTTATAGTACCGACGAAGGTGGGGAACCGCAGGGCTCCGGAAACGGGCGGCCACGGAACCCACTGGAGGGAAGGGGGAAGCAAGCGCACGAATCTGCTGAAAGGAAACATAACGAGGCCCTGAACTCGAAACGATATGTTCACAGACATCAACAGAATAGCTGAACTCGCCAAGGAAGATCCGAAACGGCAGTTCTACTCTATGGCTCACCTGATCACAGGCGAGAAGTTGTATGAGGCGTTCCGGAGTCTGCGAAAGGATGCCAGTGCTGGGATCGACGGCGTCACGTACCAACAATACGAGACGAACGCTGAAGAGAATATCCGACAGCTCCACCAGCGGCTCAAAGAAGGCAAGTATCGGGCCCAACCACTGCGACGTGTCTATATTCCCAAAGAAGACGGGAAACAGAGGCCGATCTCGATTCCCGTCCTCGAGGATAAGATCGTGCAGAAAGCGGCGGTTGGCCTATTAAACGCCATCTATGAGCAGGATTTTCTCGATTGCTCGTATGGGTTTCGACCCGGACGCGGGCAACACCAAGCACTGGATGAGGTGGGACGGATGATCTGTACCCGGCCCATAGGGTGGATTCTGGAGATTGACATCCGCTCATACTTTGACTCGATAGTGAGATCGGCTCTGGTTGAGATGATAGAGAAGCGGGTAACCGACGGCAGCGTGCTCCGACTGATCGGAAAGTGGATCAAGGTCGGGGTCATCGAAGACGGCAGACTACTCGTGAGCGAAACAGGTACAGGACAGGGGCAACCCATCAGTCCGCTCCTGGCCAATATATTCCTGCACTACATTCTCGACGAATGGTTCGAGAACGAAGTGAAGCCCCGGCTAAAAGGGGAAGCCTACGAGATCCGCTTTGCTGATGATGCCATCTTGTGCTTTCAGCACAAGGAGGACGCAGAAAAGGTGCTGGCTGTCTTGCCGAAGCGATTCGAGAAATACGGTTTGACACTGCACCCGGAGAAGACGCGGCTGATTGAATTCGGGCGATATGCAGCCAAGAACGCGAGGAAGCAGGGAAAGAAACCTGCAACCTTCAATTTCTTGGGCTTTGTGCACATATGCACCCGCAGCCGACAGGGGAGGTTCACAGTGCACGTGAAGACCATTGCCAAGCGGCTTGGTAGAGGGCTGAAGGCAATCTGGGAATGGTGCAAACAGCACCGGCACGATGCGGTGAACGAGCAGCAGAAAACCCTGAACGCCAAGCTCCGCGGCCATTACCAGTACTACGGACGACGCACGAACTACCGCGCTATTCGGCAGTTCTATCAGAGAGTCCGTTGCATCTGGCGGGAATGGCTGAGCCGCCGGACACGTGGAAAGCAGCTGACGTGGGAAAGGTTTGCAGAAATCCTACGTCAGTACCCGCTGCTGCTACCTCGGATCACACAGGCCCGGGCGGGGGCGGGGAGTCGCGCCTGAAGAACCCACTGCGGGAAATCTGCACGGTGGGGTCCGTGAGGGGGGAGATCCCCGATGAGCCATGGTGGACTTAAGCGGGCACGAAGCTGGAAACGGCGGATACAGCCAAAGGAAGCCTACAGCTCACCGGGACTCCTCTACTCGGAAGAGAGTTCCGCTCCGTGCCGTTTCAACGACAAGGGAGAAGGGGCTCAGAACTGCGGCACCTCCCGAACATTCCCTCGCCGGGTGCGAATCCTCTTCCAGCGCTCAAAACCGGATGCCGACTGAGAATTCCCCGCCATACAGAGAGAGGCGGGAGACGCTAACGACACGACCAGCCTCCAGGAACCGACCTTCGATTAACGTTGGTTGGTAACGCCGCTTTTTGGCGAGGAAAAAATACGTAGGATTTCTGTGTGCTCTCACAGCCTCGAAAACAGACGAGACAAAGAAAACTTGAAGCCTTTCGCAACAAGTTCCAGATTCAAGATCGATGTTCAAGGGGGCACGCCCCTCGCCAAGTAAATTCAGATACGGGCCGGAATTTGTTGTAAATTCTTCTATACCCCCGCTGATCCGAAGCTGCTCCATCATGGAGAACCAGTTTGGACCTTCACGCTAAAGCCCGAGAGATTGTCGAACGCGCGCTACGCGATACGCTCCTTGACAGTAAGGACAGCCCCCAGAGTCTCTGGGAACGACCGCTCGCAGAATGTTTTCCCGACCGTGAAAGGTTGATCTACTTTTTGCAACGGGTGACGGCAGGCGTTAATAGCCTGGAGCCCGAAATATTCCATCTCTTCCGACCCGATTCACCTGACATCCTAAAGATATCCCGAGCAGTTTATGCCCTTAGCACTATCGACGAGGATGCCTTATCACGCGCAACCTTGAAAACGGTGTATGACACTACATACAAATATCTCTCACGATACGAACCCCTGTTTGCCATTCCAGAACGGCCACCGGACAGAGTGGCCAGTCCATATCCTAAGAGTCCGGGTGTAGCAGGTCCGGCACCACCGAATGACCCGCCAATACAACCGGAGCCAGGCTACTTCGGTTGCGGCGCTGGCCAGGAGGAGAATGCCAGCGTCGTACGGGTGTTCTACGCGACTGATAGGATGCAGGTGGCAGGGAAGGGTGACCCACGTTACGACCACGGGCGCTCGGCATCGGGGCAGATCAGTTATGGCGAATGCGCGATATCTATTCCAAGAGTCCACAAGCTAGGGAAACTTGAAACACCCTCGATTCTTTGGCTGGAGTTCAGTCCCGACCCTGAGAAACACATCGTTCTCAAGGAGGTTCGAAACCTCGAAGAGAGCATTTTTCTTGAACGCGTCGCTGCTTCAGTCGCGAAATCGCCAGCCAAGGAAGCCTTCATATTCATTCACGGGTATAAGGTTTCATTTGAGGATGCCGCCCGCAGGACAGGCCAGATTGCTTTCGATCTTCACTTTGTGGGCGCACCTATCTTCTACAGCTGGCCTTCCAATGGTAAGCTGGCCGACTACCTCAAAGACGAAACGAATATCACTTGGTCCACACCCCATTTTCAAAAGTTTCTGAGCCTCCTCTCACAGCATAGCGGGGCGAAGCGAATCCACATCATTGCCCACAGCATGGGAAACCGGGCCGTCTGTGACGCCCTGAAAGCCCTCAGCTACGATCCCAACAGCAACCTGAAATTCAATCATCTTGTCCTGGCTGCTCCGGATATTGACGCGGACACGTTCCGTGAGCTGGCTGCGACACTTCAGCGACTCTCTGGCCGCATCACGCTTTACGAGTCATCTAAGGATAAGGCCATCCAAGCATCGAAGAAAATCCACGGTAATCCTCGCGCTGGGGAGCCCCTGCTCGTGATCCCTGGACTGGACACTATCGATGCTTCCGCCATCGACACGGACTTTCTGGGCCACTCTTATTTCAGCGACAACTGGCCACTCCTGTCAGACATCCACTCCATACTCTTCAAGGACGATCCACCAGCAGAGCGATTCGGACTGATGGAGATGCAGCATCCGAACGGGAAGTACTACGCCTTCCGAGCTTAAGAAGGATATTCCACGTGCTGTAGCGGAAGCGTCAGTTTTGAGTACCAGTCGAATGAGTTTCAGAATGCCTTCGTCAATTAACTCGGAATTTCTCGTTGCTTGTTAGTTTGCTCTTAGGCGTCGTTACTGTCACAAAGCCAGTGGTCGCCCCCTTCGGAACCGTGGCCGTTAGGTAAGTCCCGGATAAAACCTTGAAACTGGCGGAAGTTCCGTTGAAGGTAACGCCCGTTGTCCCCTTGAAACCTTGACCGAGTATGCCGATGGATTTCCCGATCTTGCCCGAGGTGGACACTAAACTTACGAATGGTTTCACCTGACTTATGCACAGAATTCGACCTTGTGGGGGATTGTCTGCTGAACTTTGGCCGCCCTCGTTTCTTGCCAGATCGGGTTCGGGACGTCGACTGAGGATCTTCCGCTCTAAGCTTCAATGCTGCGCTGGCTGTTGTCGTTGTAAGTGTCTGTTTCTTCTGGGTTGGTCGTGCATAGGATTCTATGCAGAGAGTCAGCCGGAAAGCGGAGTCGCGAGCACCGGCAAGAAGCCAGCCGGCCCGTTCGTGATCTCCCGCAGTCGTTTCATCAAGCGCTGAAACAATCCGCGCTCCGCATACTGATCGCTGTAGCTGATGCCCACCCGCCCGGAGTGCTTCCAGATCTTGGCGGCCACAAACAGAAAACGCAAACGCGCCGTAGCCAACCGGTATGCTCCAGGTTGTCCACGGCCACTCCCTCTTCCCGCTGGAACAGCAGCAGCCAGCAATTCAGGTTGTAGGCCAGCATCACCAGTTGAAAATGTACGCAGTTGGTGGCCCAGCGTCGGGAAGGATGCGCCGCCAATCCGGCATCGTTATTGGCTTCCTTGATCAGATTCTCCGCTCCCGCTCGCTGACTATAGAACCAAACCAGCAGATCGATGGCCCGGTCCATGTCGGTCACAAACACCCGGTAGGTATACTCCGGGGTGTCGAAGAGTTGATACTGCTCGCGCTCGGAAGGGCTCTTCTCCTCCTCCTTGCTTCTTGTAGCGCAAGGCGACAAAGCGGTAGGCCTGACCCCAACCCTCCGGCTGATAGCGGAATTCGCACTGCTGGTCGGCGTCCGTCTTGGGCGAGGGCTTCCAATCGGCGGTTTGCAGTCGTTCCAGCAGACGCGAGGTCTTGCGCGCTACCATGATGAATCGCACCTTGGCTTTTTGGTAGGCTTCGACCGCCTCCCAACAATAGAAGCCGGAATCGGCCCGGGCGAAAATCTTCTGGACACCCTTGGGCAAGGCCGCGATCACACTGCGGAGATGGCGCGCGATCTGTTTCCCATCGGGCCGATCGCCATTGCGCAGTTCTCCTCCCACGTACTCGTGCGTTTCCGCTATAAAAGTGAGGATGGGCTGATAGCTTTTTTTGCCTTTGTTTTTCGGGTTATACCCCTTGCGGGCCCCCATCTGCCGGCCATAGAGCGTGTGCACGGTGGTATCGGTGTCCAGCGTGATCGACCTCAGCCCTACGTGGGCTGCGGCCCACACCCGTTCGCGCAGAATGCGCTGCAGTTGCAACAGTTGTCCGGCCAGGTTCAGATTCAGCGAGGCCAGAAACCGCCAGAACACGCTCTGCCCTGGTAGCCGGCTCACCTTCAGGATCCCGGTCAGCATCGGGTCCTGAGCCACAAAACGAAGGTGGTTGAGGCGAGCGAACCCCACGTAAATAGCCAACACCATCCCCAGTACGAATTGATAGATGGTCATGACGCGCGGGATGCGCCTTACCGTCAGGGTTTCGTTGACCAGCTTCTGAAAGCCCAGCCTCTCTAACATCGTGGCTACCGGAAACAGACCACCGTAGGGAGTGAGATTTTTCCCCTGAAAGTCAAAGTGGGTGGAAGCCGCAATTTTATTGGGCTCCGCGATAGCGGCTGAGGACCCTTGATTCCGGCCAGGTTTGTCGCTATGCTTCTTCTTGTCTATCACCATTTGGGTGACTCCTGGAAATCAGCTCGCGAAGCGTTAACTTCGCGGCTTGTCTGTTCTACCACAGGATTTCCAGGGGCCCCAAAGGGTTCAACCCCTTCAGCTCTTCCCCAATGGTTCAAATGCTGTGCATAGGTGCGGTTTCAGACCGACGTTCAAGCTGTAAAGTGTGCCGCAACCGTGGGTACCGCACTCTGAGCCCGTACCCCCGCTGACTGTTTCTCCGTAAAGAAACCCATTTGTATGCCGCACAAGGGTGGTATACGGATTTGCACCGTTGGTCCCATCAAAGTTGTGCACCACGGAGAAAGCGCCTTGAGTGTTGATGCGATAAATGGTCCCGTTATTGAAAGATCCACCGGAAGCTGCGCCATAGAAATTTCCATCCGTTGCCTGCACTAAACCCGCGTATGGACCGCCGCCATCTGAGTTCCCGTTAAAGTCATGTAGGGCTGTCAGAACGCCTTTCCCAGTGGTCTTGTAAACCGTTCCCCAGCTGGAGCTGCCCCATCCAGAAGCTGTCCCGTAGAAATTTCCGTCACCCCCTTGAACAACCGGGGCATAGGGGTTTCCGCCGTCGGTACCAATCCTGTCATTGATGCTGTGAGTAGACTCATTAACATGGCTCCGGTGATCATCGTTCCGCAATGCAATTCTGGAATCACGCGCTTTCAGACGTTCGTGGCGATTCGCGCCACTTGAAGCAAACGAGTAGTCGTTTGTTGATCGTTTGCCGATTGCTCATTGCGCAGTAGATGCAAACAGACCACCAAACTGCTACCTGCGACGCGCAAATCGGGCCGTCGTTTCCCCTCTTGCAGTTCTAGCTGCGGCCTGTGGTGGCGAGAAATCTTTGACGAGAGTAATGCGCCAAATCATTGGCACCAGCTAACCTTTCGTCGAGAGGAACCCCCACCTGTAACGGACATACAGATAACGCCCATCGCCAGTTTCCACAAGTGGACGTGCTACGTTAACTCCATGTACAGCTTTGAAAAGAGCGTCATTGACGTTGCTTGTCCGGCGTGCAAGTTTCCGAATGCCGTAACGCTGCGAGAGGCACGCTTCGGATTAACAATTCCGTGTCGAGGCTGCAAGAAAAATATACGTCTTGTGCCTATGGATGGCGGAATAGCAAAGGCTAAGAGAGCAATCGACAACTTCATAAGCGGGTTTCCAAAGAAGATCAACATCAAGATTTGAGGGTTTATGCTCACCGACCTAAGAGTCAAACTCCGCACTCGTCGCTCCCGCATTGTGTCGTGTGGCTTTGAGGATTTTCTGCCGCTGACGAAACAGTTCTACAAATTTCTCGACAGCAGTCCCATCTTAAGAGCCGTCATCGCCGAACTGTTGGCACGCAATCGCAAGACTGCCGCTGAGGTTCAGAATGCAGCAGGAGGTGGAAGCGGCTTTCACGCTCGCTTGGCTGAGAATGCTTTCCTTCGGTGATTGCAGGAGAACCATGCTGCTCATTTTCAGAACTCCTTGTAGGCAACCATTTATCCTCCTTCGCGGGCGGCCACGCCGGGACGCACCGTGTGAGCGCAGTCGCGGCTAGTCGCGGCAGACAACACGATGTATATCAACCTTTGGTCGGTGGAGCCGCTGACTTCCCACTAACACCAAAACTGACACATAGGGAACTAGCCTACATTAACTTGGGTGTCGTATCATGTCGGTTGGAGTTGAGAAGTCGCAAGGATGAAGTCGGTATTTCGATCACGACCAGCTCCAAATCTACGGGTTTCCGAAGAACCGCATCATGGGCAGAGTCACACGGAGTTTTTGTGAGAGCGATTTCCAGCCAGCAAAATAGCGCGAGTAGTCTGAAAGCAAGTTGTTGCAGCTTTTTTCCTGAGGTTGCGCACAGGTGTGGGCGCCGCCCGGGCACTTCTGCGCTGTCCCGCTGTCTGGCGGATTTTCGTCTGCTTCTGTTTACCGCCTGCGTAGCCTTGCCAGCGCTCGCCACTGACGTCGTGACCTACCACAACGACAATGCGCGGACCGGTCAGAACCTACAAGAGACGATCCTCAACCTCAGCAATGTCAGCTCTTCTACCTTCAGCAAACTGTTGACCTTTTCGGTAGATGGGATCATCGACGCCGAGCCTTTGTATCTCTCGGCCGTTTCCATTCCGGGCAAGGGAACGCACAACGTGGTGTACGCCGTTACAGAAAACGACAGTGTCTACGCCTTCGATGCGGACACCGGTCGCCTGTTGTGGCAGGTATCCCTGCTTGGATCGGGGGAGAGGCCTTCCGACGATCACGGCTGCAGCTTTATCACTCCGCACATCGGCATTACCTCCACCCCGGTGATTGATCGCGGGAGCGGCCCGAACGGCACGATCTATGTGGTAGCCATGAGCAAGAAGTCCTCTCAGTATTTTCAGCGTATCCACGCGCTGGACATTACCAGCGGGAAGGAACAGTTCGGCGGGCCGGTGGCAGTTCACGCGAAATATCCCGGGCACGGCGACAACAGCCACAACGGTTACGTCATTTTCGATCCCGGTCAATTTGCCGAGCGCCAAGGCCTGCTCCTGATGAACCACGCGATCTACACCGGCTGGACTTCGCACTGCGATTTCCGTCCCTACACGGGCTGGCTGATTGGCTACGACGAGAGCACGCTGAAGCAAACCAGTGTGTTGAACCTAACACCCAACGGAAATGAGGGAGCGATCTGGCAAAGCGGCGCTGGGATAGCCTCCGAAGGGCAGAACCTCTTTTTTCTAGACGCCAATGGAACTTTCGACACCACCCTGAACAAAAAGGGTTTCCCCAAGCGGGGAGACTACGGAAACGCTTTTCTCAAAGTTTCCACTGCGAACAACAAACTCGCAGTGGCTGACTATTTCAACATGTTCAACACGGTTTCGGAATCAGCCAGCGATGAAGACCTGGGTTCGGGAGGCGCTCTGGTTCTACCACCGATGAAAGACGCCAAAGGGAAGACTCGATCCTTAGCTATCGGGGCGGGCAAAGACCAGAACATCTACATCGTGGATCGCACCAACATGGGGAAGTTCAATCCCAACCGCAACAATATTTACCAGGAAATTGATGGAGTTCTCGGCGGCGGGATGTATGCTATGCCTTCTTATTTTCAAGGCAACGTCTATTTCGGCCCGCATGGCAACAACTTGCTGCACTTCCGATTTTCCAAGGCGAAACTGTCGACGGTGCCCGTCTCAAAAAGTGCGGTCCCATTTACCTATCCTGGAAGCACACCGAGTGTTTCCGCGCATGGCTCCAGCAACGGCATCGTGTGGGCCATCGAGCACACCAGTCCCTCTGTGCTACACGCCTACGACGCCAGCAACCTCGCAAATGAACTCTACAACTCGAACCAGGCGCCGAACGGGCGCGATCAGTTCGGGGACGCCAGCCACTTCGGCACACCCATGATCGTGAATGGAAAAGTTTACGTCGGCACCACGAACAGCATTGCTGTGTTTGGATTGCTAGGACGCTAAGTCTTGATCCAGTTCGTGCCGGCGCACCGCAGTGAAGCAGTTCGAGATGAATCTGTCCGATCCCTGGCACAAAATATTCCGTCTGTGAAATGGGCAAGTCGATGAAAAGAGGCAATTTGGCTGTGTCACAAGAGGACTGTTGGTGAAAAATCTCTATTGCACTGGAACCGAGTAGCCGGCCCCCATTGCTGGGGGCCGGCCCTCTCAGAACCGGACGTGACGGTTTCCCGTCATCCGGCTCAGGCCCTTTGAACGCCTCTTTCGGGGAGACGCGGTAGTGATACAGAAATCCCTTGGCGGTGAACCCTGTCGTGGCACTCTGGATGAAGCAAAACGCGGTTCTCGGCACTCTTGGACCCGCCCATCACACGGGGGACGCGATGATGAAGACGCCATCCCGTGATTCGGGTGATCCGTATACTGCATACGGGGCAGAGCCCGCGTTGGAACTTCCAGAGAAAGCGAAGTGTTTGAGTACCCCGAAACGTCGCCGCCATATGATCCGCTTCGCGTTTCTCGAAGTAGGTTTACCGAGTAGCCGGCCCCCATTGCTGGGGGCCAGCCCTCTCAGAACCGGACGTGAAAGTTTCCCTTCATCCGGCTCAAGCCCTTCGAACGCCTCTTTCAGGGAGACGCGGTTTCGGTACGGAAAGATGTTGGCGATGAACCCTGTCGTGGCACTCTGGATGGAGCAAGACGCGGTTTTCTGCACTCGTGGAACCACCCAATGCACGGGGGACGCGATGATGAAGGCGCCAACCCGTGATCCGGGTGATCTTGGTGTTGCACACGGGACAGAACCCGCGTTGGAACTTCCAGAGAAAGCGAAGAGTCCGCGTACCCCGAAACGTTTCCGCCATATGATCTGCTTCGCGTTTTTCGAAGTAGGGTTCATCGACGGGATCGTACGGATTAGCGGTGCTCTTGACCTTGACGTGCCTTTGAATGGGCGTGCTACTGGCGAGGAGTAATCGCACCTTGTGCGGTTTGCCGTCGTCGTCACACGACTCCCCGAAGAAGGACCAGTTATTTCCTCCGTGTTGCTCAAAATATTTCTGTTTGAGCCAGCGGGAAGATTTGTTCGGGTGCCTTCGCCGGGCCCATTGCCACAGACGAATGAAGATGGAGTGATCAACGCGTGAAAAGACGCGCTTGCTCACCACGTGCCGGTGATAATTGGCCCAACCCCGTATTTTGGGGTTGAGCCAACCGATCAGATCGGCGGCGGACATGCCCAGCGCGGCTTTGATATTTCCGCGGATACCATCCAAAAAGGCTTAATGTTCTTTTTGGAAGGCTTGATGAGCATTTTCCCATGGGGATACTTGCGCACGTTTTGTCCGAGAAAATCAAAACCTCTCTCCACGTGGGTGACGACTGTCTTCGCAGGGGAAAGTTCTAGGCCTCGTGCTTGCAGAAACTGCTCGACGAGGGGCTTGATTTCTCCCTCCAGTAGTTCTTTGGTTCTACCGGTGATAACGAAATCGTCCGCATAACGGACGAGATTCACGGCGGGGAGTTTACCTCCAAGGGACGGGAGCGGTCTTTTTGTCGGGAACTTTTCCCGCAAGAGTTGCTCCAGTCCATCCAGCGCACAATTCGAGAGCGCTGGGGAAATAATTCCCCCCTGTGGGGTCCCATCCGTCGTTTCGTGAAGGACGTGTTTTTCCATATACCCGGCTTTCAACCACTTTCGGAGAATGACTCGGTCCATAGGGACATGAGTCAGAAGCCAATCGTGGGAGATTCGGTCGAAACAGGACTTGATGTCGCCCTCTAGAATCCATTGTGGATTTGATTTGGCCAGTATTTTGAAACACTGGTCAATCGCATCAGCACAAGACCGCTGCTGGCGAAACCCATAAGAGTTTTTGTCAGCAGTGGTTTCCAGCACGGGATCGAGTGCCAGCAAGTGCAATGCCTGGTGGCTTCGATCTTTCATGGTGGGGATACCTAGCGGCCGCATCGTCTTCTTGTCCGATTTCAATATGTAAACACGTCGGAGAGGCTGAGGTTGATAGCCTCTGCGCTTAAGTGCATGTACTGCCTGTGTCTTCTTTTCTGGGGTGTCCCAAATTTCTTGGTCCACACCAGGAGTTTTCTTGCCATCGTTTTCCGTCACTCGTCGAACGGAGAGAACTTTACCGCTATACGAGTGGGTCAGCAAACGTTGCAAGGCTCGCACCTTACCCCATCTGCCTTCCTTCGTTGCCTGCGCGATACGCACTTGGAGTCGGCGAACGTTGCGGTGAATGGCCTGCCAATCAATGGCATACCATTCCGCCGCTTCGCTTGAGACCGCACCAACGGTTTTTGCCGTCGTCATCTGCTCTGCCTCCTGTGCCGATTTGCCTCGTTCTCTCGCGTGAAGCGCCTCAGGGAAGTGGGCTCGCTTTCGCGTCCGGTGATGTGGTCTGCAACTGACGCAACCGGTATCTGCTCCATTACAGAGCAGCCTTCGCTTTCTCCCTGACTGCTGTCCGCACCGCCATCGGTTCATCTTGCGATGTACTTACCCCTGTTACGGGGGAGCGGTATGGATTTACCCTGTTCCACTGGAGTGACGCGATGGGTTAGGCTCACTCTAGACGCCGACAGTGTTTGTTTACCCATGACGGCGGACCTATGAGCCACCGTACTCACTGCAAGAAGAGCCGCGCAGCATTTTAGGCTCTTTGACCCTCACGACGCTTACGAGTGTTTGTGTATTCTAGCCTTGCCACCAAGCCTAGCCCCGTCTCCACCTTATGCTGGCAGATACACCGTCGCCTCGCGGTTCTGGTGCCACTCTTGCGAGTGCGGGTACATTGTCCGAGGGCTTCGAACGGTCTGTTGCCTCGCCGCTCCTACCTCGTAGGCTAGGCGCAATGAGATGCGCGGTTTGATCCATTCCTCCTTTGTCAAACAATCATATCCAGCAGCTTTACAGGTCGCAGCGTAGGCGGGGTCGTATGGGTTGGCTTCGCCTTTGACCTTGACGTGTCGTTGAATGGGCGTGCGACTGACGAGCAGCAAGTGCACCTTACGTAGGTTGCCGTCGTTGTCGCGTGCTTCTCCGAAGAATCTCCAGTTATTGTGTCCCTGCCGCTCAAAATATTTCCTTTTGAGCCAGCCGGGAGATTTTTGCTGGTGCCTTCGTCGGGCCCATTGCCACAGACTTATGAAGATGGCGTGATCCACGCGATGAAAAACGCGTTTACTCACTACATGCCGGTGATAGTTAGCCCAGCCCCGTATTTTGGGGTTGAGCCAATCAATCAGATCGGCGGCCGACATGCCCAGCGCGGCTTTGATTGTCTTCCGGATGCCGCCCAAGAAGGTTTTAATGTTCTTCTTGGAAGGCTTGATGAGCAGTTTCCCGTTGGGATACTTGCGCACATTTTGTCCGAGAAAATCGAAGCCTTGCTCCACGTGCGTGATGATCGTCTTCCTGGGAGAAAGTTCCAGCCCTCGTTCGAGCAGAAACTGCTCGATGAGGGGCTTGACTTCCCCTTCCAGTAGTTCTTTCGTTCTACCGGTGATGATGAAATCATCCGCATAGCGGATGAGATTAACACAGGGCGATTTACCTCCGAGGGAGAGGAGAGGTCTACTTGTCGGGAACTTCTCCTTCAAGAGCCGCTCCAATCCATCCAACGCACAATTGGCGAGCGCTGGCGAAATAATTCCACCTTGTGGGGTCCCTTCCGAAGTTTCGTGGAGGACGTGCTTATCCAAATACCCGGCCTTTAGCCACTTTCGGACAATGGCTCGATCCATGGGGACGTGAGCCAGAAGCCAATCGTGCGAGATCCGGTCGAAACAGGACTTGATGTCGCCTTCCAGAATGCACTGCGGGTTGTCTTTGGATAGTGTATTGAAACACTGTCCGATGGCATCGGCGCAGGACCGCTGCTGACGGAACCCATATGAGTTATGGTCAGCCGTGGTTTCCACCGCAGGATCGAGTGCCAGCAGATAGAGTGCCTGCTGGGCTCGATCTTTCATGGTGGGGATTCCGAGGGGACGCATCGTTTTGCCATCCGATTTCAGGATATAGACGCGTCGAAGGGGCTGAGGTTGATAGCCCCAACGCTTGAGTTCATGCACGGCCTGCATCTTCTTTTCTGGGGTGTCCCAGATTACCCGATCCACCCCCGGGGTCTTCTTGCCTTGGTTTTCCGTCACCCGTCGAACGGCGAGAACTTTGCCGCTATACGAGTGGGTCAGCAGGCGTTGCAAGGCTCGCACCTTGCCCCATCTGCCTTCCCTCACCGCCTGCACGATACGCACTTGGAGTCGGCGAACATTGCGGTGGATGGCCTGCCAATCGATGGCATACCATTCCCCCGCTTCGCTTGAGACCGCACCAACAGTTTGCGCTGTCGTCATCTGCCTTGCCTCATAAGCCGATTTGCCGAGTTTTCTCGTGTAAAGCACCTCAGGGAAGTCTGCTCGCTTTCGCGCCCGGTAATGTTGTCAGACTGGCCGACGCAACCGGTATCTGCTCCATCACAGAGCAGCCTTCGCTTTCTCCCTGACCTGCTGTCCGCCCCGCCATGGGTTCATCTTACGATGGACGTTCCCCCCATTCGGGAGGAGCGGTGTGGATTTACCCTGTTCCGTGGGAAGGACACAGTGGGGTAGGTCCACTCTTTACGTCGGCAGTGTTGTTTACCCATGACGGCGTAGACCGCAGCCGCCGTACTCACTGCAACAAGAGCCACGCAGCATATTAGGCTCTCTCCTCGTGACGACGCTTACGAGCGTTTGTGTATTCTGACCATGCCACTAAGCCTAGGCCTTCTCCGCCTTATGCTGGCAGATACACCGTTGCCTCGCGGTTCCGGTGCCACCCTTGCAGGTGTGGGTACATTGTCCAAGGGCTTCGAACGGTTCGTTGCCTCCCCGCTCCAACCTTGTAGGCTACGTGCGATGGGACGCACGGTCTGATCGATCCTCCTTTGTCAAACAATCCTTCCAACAGCTTTCAGGTCGCAGGCAGCCGACAAGGCTGGGAATCTAGTGGGGTGCAAGTCCCCACACCACCAATTGCCTGGGCGGGTGGTTAGCATATCCGATGCGTGCGAAGGTAACGACGCACGTTCTGCTCGGACGTAAAAGACTCGGCTGCCCTGCGACGGGAGCGTCGCGCGCCGCGCAGGAGGATTACGAAAGTAACAATGTAAACGACGTACATCGCGTGCGTAAAAGCTGCGGTGTGTCCTCACGGTGTTTCCATCTAAGCCGCTGATTCCCGCACTCGGTCTGTTGGCAACATAACTGCACTATCAATGTCGAGTTCGTTCCTCCCCCTGCCTGTCACCTCCCCCAAGAAATTCTCCCGAGGAGAGTGGCTCGTGTTACAAACCGACCCTAAAATCCGGATGTTCCGCAGGCTTGTATGGATCGAAGGGGAACGCTTTCGGGGTTTTGGTTGCTCCGAATGCGCCTGGGTGTTCAACGCTTCCGGTTCGCCCACTGGCAATTCCTTTGATGAAATGATGCGGAACTTCGAGTCGCAGCGCGATGCAGAGTTTTCATCGCATGTCTGCGCGGATCACCCACGGAAATCGCGTTGAGCCGACGAGCTTGCCTTTGATAATTCGTCTTGACGCCCGGCTGCCATCGTCGGTATCAATCGCGGAGAATGCCCGATGTCGGCTACATTCCTACACTCCGCTCGATGGACAGTCCACACTTCGCAAATAGTGGCCCTGCGGGTTCGGCGCGTGATCCACCAACTCGAATGGTCGCGGACACGCTTTCGGCGACCGTACCAACCGCTCGCGAATTCGCAACTTGGCTTTGTGCAGTTGTGACTTCGAGTTTCCTGCGCAGCAACCGAGCATCTCTGCGATCTCTTGATGGTCGTAGCCCTGGACTTCGTGCAGTAAGAAGATTGTCCTATACCCGCGCGGCAGTTCCTTGATCGCGCAGGCCAACGCGACCCGGTCGACACAACCTGCCAGGCGATTATCTTTGGCTCCGTATTCGCGCCGTAGGTTGGCGCCGTCGCTCTCGTTGTACGGCTCCTCCAGAGAAACCTGGTTGAGCGACTTCTTGCGAAAATGCATCAGCACCGTGTTGACTGCAATGCGGTGAAGCCATGTCGAAAACGCCGAGTCGCCGCGAAAGGTGGCGATCTTGCGGAACACCTGCAAGAATGCGTCTTGGGCGAGATCTTCCGCTTCCGTGGCATTGTTGGTCATGCGCAAACATACGGAGTAGATCCGTGCTTTGTGGGCATGAAATAGGGCGCCAAACGCATCGGCATCGCCTTCTTGGGCGCGCTTAATCACATCGGAATCCGGAGCCGGAGGTGCCGCCACACTGAAGGCCGTTACAAGCTTAGGTCCCTTGCCTTTAAGCCCGTCATTCATCGCTTGTACGGCATGACTGTCGTCCACGAGCAAAACTCTGTGTCCAGCCCCTGGTTCTGTCTTAGTCGTAGAGCACCACCTAGTCACGAACCGTGTCAGATTAGGCTCTGATGTTTCTCAAAACTGTGCAATTTTGAACAGTCATGCCATTTCGGGCAATGTATTATCCGAAGTGTTCGACAGAGCGGTCATAGGTTAGTTAGTGTCGACTGACAGATCGACGTTCGGACTCTCACGACTGCTCTCCTTCTCTCTGCCCTGAACGCTCACCTTGTCAGGCCAAACTTGCAGAGTTCGGCCTTTTCTTGGTTTTGATTCTGCTCATGAGCTATATCTTAAGAGGGGGACTAGCCAACAGACTGTCGCATAGTTCTCGCTTACGATTGCCCGATGGTTGGCCGCGACAAAATCTCGGCGCCTGCTTCCAATGCCTGCATTCGTCGGCGAAAGAACCGGAGAAGTTTTGTGGCGGAAACGGAAACCGTAAAGCATGCCCGCGAAGCTGTGGACGAGCTTGCATGAGGTGATTCATTGCGCGCGTTCGGTCTCAAACCCGCGTGGCTCGCGATTAAACGGTCGCTGATAACTCTCTATAACGATGTTTATGACGAACATCTCTTCGTATTTGCCGCCGGGCTGTCGTACTATTTCGTGCTCTCACTGTTTCCGCTGCTGGTGACGATGGCGGCGCTGCTCGGGTATGTACCCATCCCTCACCTATTCGAAGGTCTTCTAAGCCTAATGTCCAGACTCGTCCCAGGAGATGGAATGAGTTTGGTGCGCAGCATCATTTCTGACGTCATCAGTCACAAGCACCCGCGCTTCCTTACGCTTGGATTAGTCTTCACGATTTGGACAGCTTCCAGCGGATTTGCCGCGATAATCGACGGCCTTGATGTCGTTTATCGAGTCCGCGAGACTCGCCCGGCCTGGAAGACCCGACCCATTGCGCTGGGACTGACGTTGCTGGCGGGATCTCTGTTGCTCCTGGCTGTAGGATTGACGGTTGATGGGACGACCTGGGGAATCTGGCTTGCAGGCAGATTTACGTTTAAGCCTTTCGTAGTTTCCGCTTGGCGTTATCTCCGGTGGGGCATAGCCATACTCTTTGCCGTGCTCGCAGTGGAACTCCTCTACCATTTCGGTCCGGATGTGAAGCAGCGGTTCCGGGACAGCCTGATCGGAGCGATGATTGCAGTCATGACCTGGATTGGTTTGTCCTACCTGCTGGGGATTTACTTCCGTCACTTCGATAATCTGGATAGGACTTATGGCCCGCTGGGCGCCGCCATAGGCTTGTATGTGTGGTTTTACCTTTCCGGTTTTGTCATCCTCGTGGGCGGAAAAATGAACTTTCTGCTTGGCGAGCTAAGAGCCCGCAGAACTCCGCAACCATCCACCTCCGCGCGTACCCAGATCAACAATCTGAACGAAGCAGCGTGAAATCCCCATTGCTCTTGTGGCCATGCTCTGGTTGCCAGTGGCAGCCTGCGGTGGCCAGGGCTGTCAAGAATGCCCGGAAGCGGATGGGTGCCGGTCCGCACCCATTGTTCGGTTCTTGCGGCGGACGGGGCGGGATCGGCTGACGATTTCTGCTTGCTTAGCGGCACGAGGGATAATTTCCGTTGCGAGGCATCGCCCGCATAACGCAAGCTGTTCTTTCAGCATCCGCCTGACTCGCGATTCCAGAGTTCAACCACCGCTGGCGACGACTCCACTCAACCATCACCTTTTTCTAAATCCTGCCTGAGCAAGTAAGAAAGGCCAGTATGATCCCGGGCCCGAGACAGGAGTGAGGGTTGATTTCGCTTTTACATACTACCCTTGGCCATTTTGAGCGACATGACATGAACCTCGCTCTTGTCCGCATTCACCTGGACTTGCAGGATGACGTGGTGCCCTTCATGTCCTTTGACCGCATCCGGATTGCTAATCGTCCAACTCTTGCCGTCCTTGTCGCTCACGAACATCTTGCCATCATCACTTATTGTCCCCGTGATACTCACAGCTTTCATTGACGTGCCGGATTTGCCGGTGTCGGGCTGCTGCGACCCGTATTGAGCCTGGGCGACTACGGACATCAGCAGGGTCAGCGCGAATGAAATGATCATCAGCTTTTTCATTTTGTTCTCCTTTTACAGAATTACTCCTTAGATGTGTCGATCCAATCGAAAGTCCAGGCGTGTCATGCCCCTCCGGAGAACAACCACCGCAAGCCTGGTTGCCCTCTAATTACGCGACACGCTTTGGCATTTTGCGAACCTGGTTCGGCTTGACCCGCTCCTCTCCAGGAGCTTCTTCGATCGCTTGTGTATTGATCTGTCTTGAGAGATCGGTCAACTTTTCGTCGGTTTCTTTCTCTTCATTAAGACTCTCTTCCAGCAAAGAAGCGTGTTTCGGTTGGTCCAGAATCTTGGCAAATTCGCGCACCGTCCGGTAAGCGGCAATTTCGTAGTGTTCCACGCGCTGCGCCGCCCCAATCAAAGCCGCGTCCATTACCGCCCCTGCGAACTCCTCCCCGATGACTTCAGATCCCTCCTGAATTAAACCTTCCATGCCCATGCATTTCTTTCCTTTTGGGCTCTCCTCCAGGGAGCGGAAGATCAGTTCAAGGCGTGACACGTGCCCTTTGGTTTGTTCCAGGTGCTTTTCGAAGCCCTTGCGCAGGTAGTCTGATGAGGCAGCCTTTGCCATCTTCGGAAGCGCTTTCACCAATTGGTTCTCGGCGCTATACAGATCCTTCAATTCGTCGACATACAGTTTCATCAAGCTGTTGTTTGGCATATTTTCTCCTGAAATGAGTCGAGATTCAATTAGGTCGCATGAAATAAAGGTCCCGCCAAACTAGGCCGGGACCCAGATGAGACCTTAGGAAGCGCGACGCTGGCCGCCCTGGTCCTGCTTCTGCTTGTCGTCCTGCTCCTGATTACGATCCTGGGCAGGGTTCTTCTTAGAAACATCGTCATGTTGTTGTTGTGGCTGTCCGGGCTGTTGACCCGATTGCCCCGGAATCTGGCCCTGATCCTTTTTCATATCTTTCATATCGTCTGGCATGTAATTCTCCTTTGAGCATCGCGCTTCGGAGCGCGACGGCTGAACTGGGTGAACGGTAGTTGCACAAGGGGCCTCTTCGAGGCTGAAGTGCGGCATCTATTAAGAAATTCGCGAGCACGTATCCGCCTACGGTTGGGCAATTTCCATTTGATCAACAACGTGATCCTGGCCAACCACAGCAGCAGCTTTTGCCTCTATGGCCGCTTTCTCATCCTGTGTTCGCACTGGTCCCTTGAGAGTAGCCACTCCGTTCCGCACAACGATCTTGACGTTGTGAGCGTAGGTGGAAAGCGAGCCGTCAGCGACGATGCTGCGCCGAATGTTAGCGGTCAATTCGAGGTCACTCTTACCATTCCCTTGCTGATCCGCCGTAGTCGCAGGCGCCGCCTGGTCGGGCCGATTGTTCGCTGTATTGTCCGACGCGGCATTTCCCGAACTATTCTGGGAAGTCGCGGCTGTGGGCTGGCCATTCCGTGGTGTCATCGGCTGCTGACCCTTAGCGGGAACAACACTGGGCGGAACTCCTTTACCCGAGAAATGCTGGAGCTGTGCCAGGAACGGCCCTGCGGTTGCCGGCCGTTTCACCGTGCCGGTCAGGATTTCCTCGTTGGTCAGCGGCTTACCGTAGAGCTTGGCGTTCTCGTCCAGATCCTGACGGAGGGTGGCGCCCTCCAGGGACAAACCGGCAAAGACACCATGCGATCTGGACCAAGACAAGATTTCTGCCTTCATCAAAACGTCGGTGTTAGCACTGGTGTTGCGTCCGACAGGCCCGGCGGCGGCGGCGGCTTCGCCGCCAAGCGTGAATTTATCCGACAACAGTTTTTTCATGCCGCCCTCGTTGAGCACCAGCATGATGACATCAGTGGAGGACCCGCCCAGTTGAAGGCCGAAGCTACCTCCCTCGATTCTGACTGCAGCGGGTGGACTCCATCCCTTTCTGGTCACGCAAGACGCGTAACCACGGCCATACTTGCCGCCGCCGATAAACGCCACCTTTATTAACCCAGGCACAACAATCACGCACCGGGCTTTCTGAAGCAGATCCTGCGGAATACCCTGGTCCGACGCCTGGGACATCTCGTGGAGAACAGTTGTGGAGTCGGCCAGTCGCTGCTCATAGTTTTCTGCGGATGCCATCACCGCCGCGGCGATCAAGAATGTAACGATCTTCGTTTTCATATTGAGCCTCGCTACTTGGTTCGGCGCAGTTGCTTGAAAGGGGATTCGTGAGAACCCCTATTTCGAATCTCAGGCTGAATGACGCCCTTTAAATCCTTCAATCTTTTCTTTCACCTTGTCCTTGGCGTCCTCGACAGACTGGCTGATTTTGTCTCGGGTGTGGTCGGCTTTTTCCGCGGCGGCTTCCTTTCGCGATTCCTGGACCTGCTGCGCCGCGTCTTGCGCGTTTCCCCAGGTCTCTTTGACCGCGCCCTTGGCCTGGTCGATCACTCCCTTGTTGGCCAAATCTTCATTACCAACGGCTTCTCCGACGCCTTGCTTGACCTTTCCAACGGCTTGGTCAATTTTTCCAGTAACCTGATCCTTATTCATGGTTTCTCCCTTTCACGATTGAGTGCAGTTACAGTTCGGTGAAATACCCGGCGAACGCAGCCGCCGGGTATGAAATTCCCACAGTACCGTTGCTAAGCGACCCGAGCGGTGGCTTTCTTGTCGCCGGCAGCTTCCCCGGTCGAAGCGATATCTTGCGCCCCGGTGCGTTCAAGGATTTCCTTCGCTCGCTTGATCTCATCGGACGTCTCGGAGTGAACGGAAAGCAGAATTCCGCCGTCCTTGACGCGGCCTTCATACCGTTTGGCTTCGTATTCGGGAATTCCCATTCCGATCAGGGCTCCCGTGAGACCGCCGACCGCGCCTCCGACTCCGGCGCCTGCCAGAGCGGCCATAATCGGTCCGGCGGCGATAAAGGGGCCAAGACCCGGAATCGCCAAGGCCCCTATTCCGACCAGCCATCCCAACCCTCCGCCGAGCAGAACTCCCGTCCCGGCGCCTGCCGATGCACCTTCGGGAGCTTTTGTGCTCTTCTCATGGGCAAAGTCCTTCGTGCCCTCCTTGTTCGGGAAAAGTACGGAGATGTCATTGTTGGAAAAACTGGCTGCCTTGAGTGCGTTTACGCCGCTCTCGACGCTTGTCTGGTGCGGGTAGATGCCAAACACTGCGATATTTTTGCCTGCCATTTGAAACTCCTTTATTATTGGGTTGCGTAAGGTTTACGTTCTGGTTCGATGGTCACTGTGTTGACCGCCGAATTCTGCGAATTAATTTCAGCTCGCTCCTTGATCAGGAGACGGGATGAAAGTTGCTCGGTTACCCACCGGTGCTTGCGCGAGCCTATTACCGGGGAAGGATTCCCCGTCGTGACCGGTGCCACACAACCAGACTACGCTTTATCAGATTCTGCGCCATCGGGTGAACGCTGTACCCTGCCGATGAATGGCCCTTGAGCCATCCGGTCTTCAAACCAATGTCAGCTTGCATAGTCATTCCTGTTGTTGACATCGAGGAACCGCCCGAACCTTGCCAAAGGGGGGATACGCTCAAAAGAAGAAACGCATCCTCGGCCTCGCATCAGGCCGGATAGAGTAAGTGTGGCGAAGTGGATGGATGAGCCTGAAACAAAACTACAACGAATGGATGGCAGGTGACTGGTCAAAATTGCTCACGTTGGAGCCAGCGGTCGTTGCCGAGCACCGGACCCGGGCTAGGGCATGTTGACGATCTTTCGGAGCTCAATTGTCCCGTCGCCGGCAGAAGGAGGTTCTTCTCCAAGCAATTCGACTGCAATCCGCAGCGCCTCTATTTCCTGTTTAACTCTCAGCATGTCCTGCTCTTTCATTCGGAGAACTTCAAACGGATCCTTCATGGCTAGGGTTACTTCATGTCATCTTTCTTGGTCTCACTTGCGGTGGGCATCTTCACTTCTGTGATGTGCATTGAACCCCTGTCCGGGTAGAGGTGAGCCGTCGCGTGCACGTAGTGTCATTCGTGACCCTTAAGGGTTTCCGGATTGTCCACATTCCATGCTCTTTGGTCGGTTACGAACCTCAATTTGTCGCCATCTTCCTGAACTGTGCCCATGATGTTTGTCAGTCCAGCCCTCGCGTCCGCCTGAGTCTTCCGTGGCGCCTGACTGGGAGCGTCCTGCGGGAGAGCGACGACGCTCGGGGCGAAGCACAGAGAGAGAACGGCCAATCAGAGTTTTCATGGAAGGAACCTCCGTGCCTACTGCCTCGGCACTTTGTAAGCCGGGAAGGCGGGATTGACCGCCTTCCCCGCGTCAAAAGCTCACGCTACTATGCTGTCGCGTGAACGGCGATGTTATGGAAGGTCGAGGTGACAACGTCGGAGGTCTGAACCTTGGGCGTTCCCTCGATAAATCTTGCCAGCGTCTTCAACACTTCGGGGTAAGCATTGGTGTTGTAGGTTTCCGCATCGGTCTTGTTTTCCCACAGACTGATTGCAGTCACATCAACTCCGCCAAGACCGGCGAATGTGATTTCGTCCTTGAAGCCCTTTTGTTTACGAAGCAAAGGAAGAACGTCCTTGTCAAACATTCGCGTGTAATCGGAAAGAGTATTGGATTTCAGATGAATCGAGACATTGCGTGCAAACATGGCAACCTCCTTAGGGCCGACGCAGCAACAACTGCTCACTGAGAGTCGGATAGCGATCATTATCCAGGGCTTCGCGGGCCGCTACTCTCGATGATCTGATTGCTTGCAAGCACTGTGATCATTATTTGTTCCACTTATGTAGCTGACGCCCCCGCACATTAGTCAGTTGTGTTATAGTTCCGATTGAAGATGCAATCAGTCGGAACTATAACATTATGAGACCGCTTACCTTCGATCCCCAAGCCCTCCGCAAGCACTTGCTTCGCCACAAGATCGCCACCTTGCCCGAACTCAAAAACGCTCTCGGCACCACCGCGAGCCTCACCGTCTTTCGCAAACTCAAGGCCCTCGACTACCTTTCTAGTTACACGCACCGCGGGCGCTACTATGCCCTCCGTGAAACCGTCCGCTTCGACGAGGCCGGCCTGTGGTCCCGCGATGCGGTCTGGTTCTCCCGTCACGGCACGCTCGTCGCTACCATCGAATCCTTCGTCCATCAGTCCCCGCGCGGCTGCTTCGCCGACGAACTCGCTGACGCACTCCATGCTGAGGTGCAAGATCCTCTCCACGATCTGCTCCGCGAGGGACGTTTACGCCGCGCAGAAGTGGCTGGACGCTTCCTGTACACTTCCCCCGATAGCCGGCAGGCAAGGGATCAGATCCGCACTCGACAAACCGCCCTCTCCGTTCCTCTGGTGGCCGACGCCTCCGCTCTCCAGGTTTCTCCCCATGAACTCCAGGCCGCCATTCTGCTGTTCTACAGTTTGCTAGACGAGCAGCAACGCCGCCTGTTCGCCGGTCTAGAATCCATCAAGCTGGGGCACGGCGGCGACCGTATCTTGGCCGAATTCCTCGGCCTGGATCCACACACCGTCGCCCGCGGGCGCCAGCAACTGCTCGAGCAGAAGGTGACGCCGGGACGCATCCGCCGCTTGGGCGGCGGACGCCAACCCGCGGAAAAAAAAACGCCGACATCGTCACCCTAATCGAGTTCCTGCTCGAATACGACACCGCCGGTGACCCCATCACCGGCTTGAAGTGGTCGCGGCGAACCACCGCCAAGATTGCCCTGGCGCTAGCTGACTTCGGTGTCCTGGTTAGCTCCAACACCGTCGCCCGCCTCCTCCATCAGATGGGCTATTCCCTTCGGGTCAATCACAAGAAACTCTCCACCGACCACAGTCCCGATCGCAACGATCAGTTCCTCTACCTCGGCGATCTTCGAGACCGATTTCAACGCCGCGGTCTCCCCATCATTAGCGTCGATACCAAAAAACGTGAACTGGTCGGCCCTTTCAAAAATCCTGGTGCGCGTTGGGATCTGTCTCCCCGCTGGGTCAACGATCACGACTTCCGCTCCGATTCCACTGGCGTCGCCATCCCTTATGGCATCTATGATCTGCTCGCCAATCGAGGCTCTGTCGTGGTCGGCGTCTCCCATGACACTCCCACCTTCGCCGCTCACGCCATCGCACATTGGTGGCGCCAAGAGGGATTGCTCCGCTATCCACGCTCCAGGCAACTCCTTATCTTGAGCGATACCGGCGGCAGTAACGGTTATCGTTGCCGCGCTTGGAAAACCCAACTCCAGTCCCAACTGGCTGATTCCCACGGCCTAACCCTCACCGTCGCTCACTACCCCACGGGAGCTTCGAAATGGAACCCCATCGAGCATCGGCTCTTCTCTGAGATCTCCAAGAACTGGGCCGGCGAACCGCTCGACAGCTATCACAAGATCCTCCGCTTCATTCGCTCCACCAGAACTCAAACCGGCTTGTCGGTCAACGCTCACCTCGACCGTCACCACTATCCAACCGGCACGGAACCCACACCCGAACAACTTCAGGCACTTCGCATCAGGCCTCACGAAATCCTGCCCAAGTGGAACTACACTATCTCACCCAATCTGTGAAATTGTTTTTGCGTCAACACTTAGGTTGGGGTTTGCTAAGAAAGAAAACTTCAGATGGGCTGACTTAGTTCAGGGAACCTGAAATGAGGAGAAGGTGTTAACCACCTCAACCACAGACGTTGCATTTAAGTGGCCCTCTGCATCGACCGCGCAACTTGTTGTTTCGATGCGTCCACAGCAGATCCGGAGCCGCTTCGCACGTGTACCTTTGGCGGAAAGCAAGCACAAACTGACATTACCAAGGGGTTGTTCAAGCGCCCCGGAGAAACCGCAAAGCTAAACTCGCAGCTAAAACAGTCAGGCTAGTTTAACCACGCCCGCCCTGGGCTGTTCTGGACTAAACGTCTCTATTTTGTGTGAAACGCTCACCCGAACTTCTGCTTCGCAGACCACCCAAATACGGCAGTTTGAATTATTCAGTGTCCTTGCTCTTTTGTGCTCTTGGCGCTTGGGTGATCGGCGCAAAACACGCAATGTAAATTCTTTGTCGCGCTGCAACTCGACTTTCTGCATCATTTCATCGAAAGACTTGCCAGCAGGCGCGCCAGGAGCCTTGAAGACGCAGCCGCATTCGGAGCAACCAAAACCCCGAAAACGCGGTTGTTCAATCCATACCAGCGTCCGATTCATGGCGTCCCTCGTCACCTCGCCCCGTCGCTATACGACGGCATGCCTAATACGTGCTCGCCGTCAAAGGATGCAGCGTTTCCGCTCGCGTGTCGTCCTGCCTGATTGCAGCGCAAAGGTCACCAGGATGGCGCGGCACGACGCGTAAAGGGACGAATCTTACGTGTGTCAATTTGGATAGTCCGTAGGGCATCCTACACACATTGAAGATTGTTGTTTTTGCGCACACCCGATTTCGAAGCCCCGTTGATGTCGTGGAATCGCTCAGTGTTGGTTCAGGTTTCGTGCGTCTTGATGCGGTCAGTATTGCTCAGTATCAGGGTCGTATCCAGCTTAGTGTTGATAGGTCTCGACAGAGGGTTCATCATGCCAGATCAGACTTGCTCTCTCACACCCCATACCGGGCGAATTCATTCCCGACCTAGCGAGCGGACGAATGCTGCCGGGAAGCAAGTCAGCAACAAAATACTTCTATCGATCTCCGACAGCGACTACAGCTCACTGCGTCCTCATATCGAATATGTTAGCTTGCCAAACCATTTCGTCCTGCACGAGGCGGGTGGAAAGGTCGAATTTGCGTATTTCCCAAATCGAGGTTTGATTTCTCTTGTAGTCGTGATGAAAGATGGAGAGACCGCTGAAGCCGGTATAGTCGGCAATGAGGGCTTTACGGGAACACCGGCCGCTGTCGGCCTCCTCAGAAGTACGCTTCAAGCGATTGTACAGATCACGGGGGACGGGTTTCGGGTCGAGGTTGGAGCTCTGCAAAACACTTTTGAATCCGCTCCACAGTTCCAATTGATGTTGAGCCGCTATGCAGTGGTTCGGAGTATGCAGGTTGCGCAAACAGCCGCGTGCAACCGGCTGCACGATATTGAGCAGCGCCTGGCACGGTGGTTGCTAATGGCTCAGGATAGAGTGGATTCGGGGTCCCTGCCCATCACTCACGATTTTCTTGCAACAATGCTAGGGACGGACAGACCTACCGTGAGCCTGGCAGCTGGCGTTTTGCAGAAGAAGAAGCTCATCGAATATACCCGCGGCGCAGTGAAGATTGTGAACCGCAAGAAACTTGAAGATTCCGCCTGTGAGTGCTACGGGATTGTCAGACAGTACGATGGCGAGCTTGGCTTGAAATAAGTCCGCAATGAAGACTCACCCCGTGCCTAATTGCCGAACCAGCATATTCTCTTCATCACAGAAAAAGGGCGGTCGTGAGGGTCGAACGTCGAAACTTGTGAATCGACATTAACCCACGACCGCCCGCCGAAAGGCACACAGTGCATCAGGACTACATCGCGCGCTGGCGGTGTCTGTTCAAATTGCTCACTTTTTGATTTCATCAAGTTGAAAGGTCGTCACTCATCGTCAGGCTGCTTTCTTCTGAGGAGAAGAGGATAGAGAAAAGGTGTGGTATAAAGCGCTCGCAACCGAGATTTTGCCGCCCAGACACTTAATGGCGACGATACGCAACCGACAAGTACACGGGATTGACTTGCGTGATGAACAGTGAAACAATGCAATTACTTAGTCCCGCCTTTATGAAATATCTTTCATATAAAACTAACCGGTCCTAACGCATCTGTGTCACTTGGTGGCAGTGATGGAGGTCACTAGTCGCGGAAGGCATAAAAGCGCAGCGTGCAAGATGCGAATCGGTATTCTGTCAGTTCTAACCAAAGGACAAAGACCATGACTCCGGGTGCGGCGGCGAAAAACAAGCAGCACTTCGATCCCCATCAGTTTCTTGGCAGGATATGATGATGGAGAATGCCAGAGCGGTGAGGCGGAGTGTAGATGCCCACGAGGAAGGCCCGAGAAAGAAAAAGAGCGGAAACCACTCCACGAAGGAACGAAGCTCAACTGAACTGCGTTTCGCTTCGTTCCCGGCTCAATTGTGAATTGACTTGCGGGGCTGTCAAGGGTCAAGATGAACGCTGCCCTTCGGCGGCGCCCTTGACAGCCCCGCAAGTCACCCTCGGACGTCTATGCTAACGTCGGAAAACAAATTAAGGAGGGCCGCCACGTCGGCCTTGACTTTTATGACCTTCTCATAGAAGCGCTCATTGAGAATTGACTTTTGAGTCCGGATTGCGGGACTGAATCCTGCTCATCCGGGATGACTCCTACAGAAACTTCACTCATTCAAGAGAACTCCTATGGTGTCGCCGGCGCGTACCAAATAGGCGAGGTCCAGGCACGTTGCTGGACACTGGCTGCGACGTTTGGGTTCGGCGGCAAGTTCAGCTTGGCAGCCCAATACGTGGACCAGCGCGGCGTAGGAATCTCGAGCACGCGGGCGTAGTAGGTTGTGTGCGCACTGGAATCGAATGAAACGTCCGTCCACTCACCGATCAACTCAGTCGCGCCGATTGAGTTCGTGTAGGTGGTGGTCTTCACGTCAACCGTATTGCCAACAGCTGGGACCTTTCCGGTTTTCGGATCGGCTTTGCGGTCTCCGCTCCAGACAACGTCGTAAACGTTTTCCTTGCTCTTACCGTTCTTGGTCGAAATCTTGATAATCTGAACGCGATCGAGATTACCGCTGTCGGGGTCTTTGATGGCGTGAACGACAAACGTGGGAGCAGTTGTTCCCGGCGGCGCTGTGAGGTCGCCGCCCATGGACGTGCCGCCATCGTAGGTGTCCTTCGCCCAATTTGGCTGCTTAGTCATGTTCTTCGGATAGTTCCAACCAGCAAACATTCGAACCTTGATACGGGTTCCAGAAGTGCCGAATGTCTCCTTGCGCTTAAGCGCAGAGAAAATCGATTCGCGGGTGTTCTCCTCAGCCCATATTCCAGTGAGTCCGCCGGAACTGAGAGCGGTCGGGGGTTCGCCACCAACAGACGTCGTGGCGGTAATCACAGTCTTAGGATCGCTGTCCTGGTTGCCGTGCGAGCCCGGGAAATTGCTCGGTTCGGTGGAAGTAATGCCGGAATGGAAGTCGGTACCTGCTTCAATGCCAAATTTGAAAGGACATCAACTGTCTCCAATCAGGAACGGCAAAATATCAGTTCAGGTTCCAAACCCGCCGGCATCTTTTTTCTTTGCATCGCGCCGATCAGAAAAACGACGAGGCGTTGTGCTCTCAATTCAAGGATTGGGGACTTGGACGCTTCCACAAGACTCACTTGTACTAACAGCTAAATTTAGGAACTGAGCGGTGCCGCGGCAACTGGCAAAAGTGCTAGTGGCGGCTGCAATGGAACTCGTGATCGTCTGCAAAATGCTATCCAATCTCAGGAACCTGAACTTCAATGGACAGTTTATATTCTGTGCGGCCGCGGAATCTGATGGCGTTTGCGATGCGCGCCACGACAGCTCCCCCAGTGGTGAAATCCTGGGGCCCAGAGACGAAGGGACGAGTGCGCGTTTCATCTTCGATTAAAGCCGAGACGCCGGCCATCCGCCCTGCACCATGATCTTCATTGCGCAGTGTCGTTTCTCTGAGGAACGATTCAGTCCTTCCCCAAAGGCGTAACAGGCCCAGACTGTTTGCGTGCACGGCACAAACGTGTTTTCCCGTTTAAGTGCTTTGCGGTCCAAAATGGCAAACGAAGATCAATCGTCACCTAGCGTCGCTGTGGCCGTAAGGACACTATTGGTCGGCGGCTACGATCTTGATACCGGCGGAAAAAGGCGGCCAACACACATTGAAATTCGGCTGCGAAAAGCCTTCGGTTTTCGGCGTGCGAGTCCGGTTTTTAATCGCCATTACCGACTCTCCTGCCTACCGCAGAGCGGATCGGCGAGATCGGAAGACTTGGTACCCATGAAAACCGCACGGTTGTGTTTGTCGGTCCCGACTCGACGGACGATCAACTTGGATGGCAGGAATTCCTTTCAACTCTGGGTGGCGAAGTACCATCGTGGCGGGCAGTCTCCCCAACGTATTTTTCAGCTCTACTCACGGCCAGCACCAACAAACTTCCTCTGGGCGCAGCCGAAGAAGCGTGGCTCCTGTTTGAAGATCTGGTTTGCGACGGCCTGCTTTTGGAGCAGATTGTTGTTAGTCCATTCAAAAGCTGCCTTCTGGCTGTCGAAGTTCACCCTCTCGAGGCTCGCGGGTACGAAAAATATGACTTAAACAAACGCCGACTAGCAAAACATGAAGCACCCAAAATCAATCATTTGCACGCCGTGGCCGGATGGCGGCGACTAGGGGTTTTGCGTACGCGGTTGTAGGGCCTTATGGATAGTCGAAGGCGACACTTATAGTTGCGCTGAACTTTCGCGTATGGATGCTCCGGCGGCGCGAAGTCGGGCAATTCTGCCAGAGTCCAATATTAACGAGGAGCACAGAATGATCTATAACGAAGGCTGCCAGCGAAGCGCGTTGTCGCCAACGGCTAGAGGCACTACTCCTCGCGCAGGGTCAGTCAGCCTTTTCGGCCGCCGCATGATTTTCACAATAGATCGCCTCGCACCCATTTTCCCTCCCGGGCTGCGCCTCAGAACCCACCCCACTCCGTCGCTCAGATGCCGAGAGAGGCACGATCGGCGTGTCGGTGTGGTAGCCTAACCAGCGCACTCTGGGCTTGCCGGAGTTATAGCGTACACGCCTGCTTGACCGCACGCGTGGTGAGCATTGCTACCTTTGTAAGACCCTTTGTACGCAACCTCGTATGCGAGCAAAACAACATCACGATGGAGAACGGATACTTTTTCGTTCTTCAACGTGAAATCCGTGATCTCCATGTCGGATTCGCCCTGCTCTGCCTGCTTCTTGTCCCACACGCCATCTTTATCGACTTCTTGAAAATCCTCCGTTCGAAGTTGCGCCAGAGTCTTTGCGTCCTTGTGCTTCGATGCCTCCCAAGGAGTGGCCCGGAAGGACATACTTAGCTCGGCTAACTAGCTAAAGGCTGTTGCGAAACCCCGAAGTTTTAAAATTGGTGGTTTGAGCCAGTATTTTCGTGCTGAAGCGTGCTCGAGGGGCGTTGGTTGGAGTTGCCGGCTTGAGCGCTTGACCGGCAACTCGCCAAGGCCCAATCGGTGCCGATGGCCCATGCGTCTCCCAGCCGGGTGGACCACTATTTCCCGCAGTCAACGTGGAGTCGAGGACTAGAGATTGCCAAGGTCCAGCGCGAGCCCGAAATTCCATGCTTCTGACAGCCGAAACGGTGAGCACGTCGGGTGCGGGTTCTCTCCCTCGATCGGGCCATGATCCCCAGCCGACAATCTGTAACTGGTGATTAAGGTCGGTGGGCTGAGTAAGGTGGAGTAACAGACACAGTAACGCCAAGCAGAGAGTTAGACGAAACCAAGACGTCATTGCGAATCGGCCTCCCGCGCACGCTGCAGATTGCGCTCCTTATTGAGTTCTGCCAGTTCGCGCAAGCATTGCTGCATTTGTTGCCAAGCGGCGACGCCTTCTCGCGTGGCCTCCTCGGCTGCTTTGGGAACATAGTAGCCGGTGGTCTTGCCTTTCTCCCCGCGGTAACTCACATTCAGATGCGGACCATGCTTGGGTCCATCGCCCTGACAATGGCAGCCCGCTCGTCCGCAGGTGCGGTAGGTTTCCGAGAGCGTTCCAAAGACAGCGATCTCGGCCAGACGTTCGATCTCGCCCAGCAGCTTGCGTCGTTGGGCTGTGCCCTCAACCGACTTGGTCATGGTCCCTCCGACGCTGTTGATAGCGAGCGATGGAAAATAGATTCTTCGTAATGACACACCAGCCCACATAGCGTTCGAATCCATGCCCTCCTTTATAAGTGGCTCGCGCCATCGAGAAGGGGTGTTTCAAGGTGCTCATGGTGGCTTCAATCCCGGCCCGCCAGCGCAGCCCGCGGCGGAACCAGCGCTGCTTCTGCTGCTTGGCCCGCTTCGCGGAGAGCCGTCCGCGCGCCGGCAGCGCCACTTTCTTCACTCCCAGGGCTTCGGCCTCCCGCTCGTTTTTGGCGGAAAAAAATCCGCGGTCGCCGGCGGCCATCTCTGGTACTCGCCCGAAGCCAGCCTGATGTTGCTCGAGCGCCGGCATCCAAGAAGTGCTATCGGGCGGATTCCCGACCATAACTTGGTAGCCGCTCACGATGCCGTTTTCCACCTCGTCAATCCGCACCAGCCTACCAAACTCGTTGGGCTTGTGGGCTTTGCCTTTGCGGATGACTTCGGTGTGGGGCTCGAACAGGCTCAACACTTTGTCCTCCACGTGGCGGTTCCCCTTCCCCACTCGTTCCTGGGTTTGCCGGATCACGTTCTCCACCAAAGGAAGAAAGTGCCGCAGCTGGCCCATCTGGGTGGCTACTCCCAGGACTGTGCCCACCACTTTCAACCCTCCCTTCCCCCACCGTTGCACCACTGCGCTGGCCTGTCGCACGACGCCTCGAGTCAGAGCCAACAACTTCTGGTAACTGTGGCGCATCCTCTGCTGGTTGGCCTCGGTGAGGGACTTGGCAGCACGGCTGATTTCCAGCAGACGATGTTTCACCGCGCGGGCGTGATGGACCACTTCCACGGCTCCGGTCTTACACTCGTCGGCGATGCGATGCAGGCTGCGGCTGAGCACCCGAATGCCGTCGCCTAACAGCGAGCTGTCGGTCGGGTAGTGGACGCTGCTTTCGACGACCGTAGTGTCGGTGCGAATTTTTTCGCCCTGGGCTACGCCGTGCTCGCAGGCCAGGCGGACCACGCGCGGATGAATCTCGGCGGTGACGGCCGGACTAAGCAGGGCAAAGCTGCGGCTGAAGACAGTGAACTCGGGGGTAATGTCGGCATCGAAGTGGGTGAAGCGGCGATACACCAGGTTGCTGCGCAGTTCCCGTTCCAGAGCGCGGAAGCTCCAGCCTTTCAGGTGCTTCATGACACAGCAGCGCAGCAGACGATCGGGGGCCAAGCCCCGGCGACCGGTACGAGTAGAGCGGGGGCTACGTTTGGCCAAACATTGGCGGACCAAGTCGACTAAGGCAGGATCGTCTAAGAGTAGATCGACGGGATCGAGCAAATCGTCTTCGAGCCGGGCGGCTTGCTGGGCCAGAGGGGAGTAGAAGAGCCAGGCTTGGTGAGCGGAGGGGGCGATCATAGATGTACTCGAATATATCGAGTAAGATTTACATTGTCAAGAAAATAACGAGTGGACCAGCATTTTTTTAGTGGGGGAGATCTGGCGCGAAGAAAACAAGCAAAATCTGCAGATCTGCCACGTGGCTGCGTCAACGACCCGCGTCAATCAAGGGGTTGAGCCCTGGGTTTTGCAACGGCCTTTAGCTAGCGGCCCGTAACTTTTGCAAAATCGCCATTTCACTTGACTAACAGTGATGAAGATCACTGACAGCAGAGGTGGAAAACGCTTGTAATAGAGGAGGGAGGAATCAAAACTGCGAAGCTGAGCGCAGTACAGTAGCGTCGAAAGCGGGGGACTTGCGTCATCCGGGCCGGGTTTGGCGTCTACTCTGAGAGAACAACCATGGCCGACGAGAACACTGACGACCTCTGCAAGGACTGCGGCCCCACGTTTACAGCCTTCCTAGAAGGGATGGGCGAACACAACAAAGAACAGATGGAACTGAACGCCAAGGTCACCTGTCCAACTTGCGGTAAGGTCCATGAATACACGTTTCCGTATGCTCCGAAAGCGACTGTCCCACCCGGCTCTGCTCCGGTGACGAGCTATCGTGACTGCAAATGTCCTTGCCACAGAGGAGCCGTGCTGGTGCATCCTGTTCCGTGCTGCGATGGCATAGGTAGTCTCTTTCAGCCAACAAACCAGTCCGCTCCGGCCAAACGTTCCGTCCAGAAGCGAGGCGTCAATAAACCGAAGAAGTCAAAAGCCTGAGGAATGGTTTTTGACAAATCGCCATATCACTCGTTGACCTTTGATGGCGTTGTGCGCAGTTCAAGTGTCCTCCAAAGCTGAACCTCTGAAAGTGCGTCGAAACACGTGTGACAGCGATCACGTACTTTCGCACCGAGGCCCCGTAATCTCCTTCTAGTGAAGGCGCGAGCTTCGGATTATGTCATCATTTTGTGATTGTTCGAATGGGCTGGAGCAAGCCCAATTGTTAAGAACTCTAGGGAAGCTTGCAAGAGCAGGTGAACGAGCGGGCTTCAGCGTCGAAGAAATGATCGAGATGCTCAATTCCGGGGTCAGTGTGGCAGACTTGCTCAATCTAATTACGCACCGCTTATCTCAGTTATCTCAACTGCCACAGTAGTGGACTCCTTTGGGCAAAAAGGGTTCAAGGAATCATGTGACAACTGTTCAGGAAAAGTCGAGCCGGAAGTCTTTGGGACGGCCCGATTTCGAAACCGATCCTGAAACCAGGGGGTTGGTCATGGATATCTTCGGTTTTTACGGCAGATGCTCGCAATGCGACGAAGAAAACGTTTTGGCGGATGGCTCAAAGCGTGCAGCCTGTCTCGGTCTAGTTTGTGGGCCGATCGACGACGAGGACCACGGGGAAGAGTCATCAAGTATTTCTTTGGAGCGCAAAACAGCGTAGCGTTTCGGTTCGCCCTGGCGACGCCATCCGACAATGGCGTGTGCATGTACACAGTCAAGTGTCCCGTCTGGCGAGACACTAACCTCACACGGGAAAGTCTTAACCGACTGGACTGCGCAAGATGCGATCCGACCGAGTCAGCCTGACTGAAGTGCATCCTACGAAGGTGTCGCCGGAGGCTATTTCATGCGCTCACCTTACGGAATGGAGATTGTCGAAAGTTGTCTTACCTGCAAGCTGCGAGCTGACCGCATATTCTGTGATCTGCCTGCCACTGCACTGCAGACCTTTGAAAATATCAAGTACGCGGCCGGGTATCCCCCGGGGGCTGTGCTATTTGTCGAAGGACAGATGCCAAGGAAAGCGAATGAGGTCCATGACAATTGCGCGACGTATTTCACTGAAACTAGAGATTCCATCAGGAACATTGTCCTAGACATTACAAAGATGAAAGAACAACGTGATCTTTTTCAAAGTGACAAATTCTGGCGTGAATTCATCGCAATAGCGGCAAAGGCGAAAATGGCGGAAACGCAACTTTGGGATTTTAAAGAAACGCTCACAGTCTGGCACGTAAAGAACGAGGAGGAGAGACGGAAGGCTAAGGTCACGTTTGCCGAGGATGTGGCCAGTTTTGCAAACACGTCAGGTGGAGTTCTTCTTGTAGGAATCAACGACAAACGACAAATTGTCGGCATAGGTGACGGGAAGGAACTCGAAAACCGTCTGAAAGTCGCGAGCGATGTCGTTGCCGCACATATTGATTACGATCACGAGATCGTTTTCTTTCGTCAGGTTGTCATTGGGGATAAAGGTGAAGAGAAAATTTGCTTGATTATGTTGATCTCGCAGGCCTACAAGCCGGTTGCCGTGAATGATGGGAACGGTCGCTTTTCATACCCTGTTCGGAGAGAAACAGGAATAAGCCGAGTAGGAAGAGAAGATGTTCCTGTTTGGAAGCTTCATCTCAAAAGCGATAATCGCGACTTCATGCGCGAACTGAATCAATTCATCCATGAGAGTTGAAGAAATTCGACGAAGTTGTCCATTGAGACCACAATCCGACGGCCCTAAAATACCCACACCGATGGGGTGTAGCCGAATTTTTCCCGAAGTGTACTACCCCCCGGTGACATTGATACCAATTTTCCCGGCCCCTAAAATGCTCGACCCGGCTACGCTGCCTTCTTCTGCTGTTTCACTTTCGCCCACCGTGCTCGCTGAAACGCAGCGATCTTCCTGCGGGCGGATGCTGACATGGTGTGCTTTACAGGAGCCGAGCCCGTTGTTTTCGCTATCGCAACTACTAGGGGCGCGCGGAAATGCCGGATCATTAGAGCCACCTTTCGTTCGGCCTGGCGGTGCGCTTCAGGATTCCATGTCCGTTTCGGCGACAGGTCGTCGCTGCCGCCGCACTCAGTCTAGTCGGTCCGCAAAGCCTGCATCGGATCAATCGAAGCCGCACGGCGCGCAGGAACAATCGCCGCGGGAATCGTGGAAAGTAGGAGTACCAGAACGGCTACCAGGAGTATCAGAGGGTCGTAACTTTTCACTCCATAAAGCTGGCTCGCGACGAGGTTTCCTCCTGCCAAGGCAGCCAGAATCCCAAACAGGAGGCCAAGGCCGACCGGGGCCATGGCATCCCGCAGCATCATTACAACCACGTTTCCCCGGTCTGCGCCCATAGCCATGCGCAAGCCGATCTCGCTGGTTCGACGAGCGACAGCATAAGCGGCGACGCCGTACAGCCCGACGCAGGGCAGCACAAGGGCTAAGACTCCGTACAACGAGGTGAGTTGGGCGATGAGTCGCTGGCTGTTGAGTCTGGAATCGACCTGCTCTTCGAGACTGGTCATTTTGATGACAGTCAGATTCGGATCGATTTCCGCAAGAGCCTTGCGGACCTCGGTTTGGAATAACTACCGCCTTCCACGATCTTCTCCATCTGCCCCAGATGGTTCAGGTCGTGTCCGGCATACATCCTGACAATATGGGCAATTGATTCCTTGCCTCGCTCCTGATGCATGCCATAGTTCTCCCACAACTCCTTAGGCAGCGCTTTGAGCATGGCCAAGTTGCGGGCACGCAGTACCTGAAAGAATTCCAGGGACTCTTTGGCATCGCGGTGGGCGTAGTCGAAAGTTTCCGCCCAGACATTCTGGTCGTATGCCTGGATGGGAGCGCCATTGTTGCCCAAGATGTGACGCAGCCGCCAAGCAACCACGATCTCGGTATCCGCCAGGTGGGCCAGAATTTCGCTGATTGACCATTTGCCCGGAGCCAGCTTTCGTCTGAGCTGTTTCCGGCTTAACCCGCGAATTAGACCTGCAAGTTTCTTTGGCGTCTCGCGTTGCACTTTCAAAGGGTCTTTACCCTCGATATGGCCCAGAATGCGCTGAGTGTACTGTTGTGGCGTCTCCTGCATGTGCGGCTCCTTAATTGTCCTCACCTATAGATTGCAGCGATCAGTGGGAAATTCAAACAAGGTCTCTTCGGCGCAATCGCTGGACAATTCCTGCAACATCATTTTCCTGGAACATCCGAATAGCCGCAATCCCATCTGCGCCCGCAGCGATACATTGCCCTACATTTCCCAGCGTGACTCCTCCCAGAGCCAGTACCGACGCAGCACGATCCGGCTTCTCGCATACCCTTCTAAGTTTCTCCAAGCCATCGCTGATGGCTCCGCCATTTTTTTCAAACACGGGCCCAAAGACTGTGAAGTCTGTGCCGTCTGGTCTTTAGACCGGCACTTGAACGTATCCAGGCTCAAGCCCGAATTCCAATCTTGCTGCCGTCCAAGTTGCCAGTTTCCTGACTTCGGACTTCTTATTCCAACTCGAACCCATCCCACTTCCACCCCGCTATGCCCCCCAGCATCTTCTTCACTTTTCGATTGAGGCGCGCGAGGCGCACTGCCGCTTTATCCGCTCCGTTGCAGTGGGGGCCGCTGCAGTAGACCACGAAGGCGACGCCGGCAGGGAATGCGGCGAGGTTGCGCTCGACGATTCGGCCGTGGGGCAGGTTGATGGCTCCGGGGACGTGGCCGGCGGCATAAGCTTCCGGGCTGCGGACATCCAGGATGACGTAATCGGGCTTGCCGGACTTCAGGTCCTCGTGGACATCCCAGCAGTCGGTTTCGAATTCGAGCAGTTTTTCGAAGTGTTCGAGGGCGGTCATGGGATTACTTTCGCACGCCTGGGCGGCCGGGGTCGAGAGGCAGAAATGCCAATATGCGCTAAAATCCTGCCATGGCGCTCCGCGATCCGCGCAAGCTTGCCGCCTTGGCGTATGACGGCATGGGCACATTCGAGCTGGGAATCGTTTCGGAGGTGTTCGGGCTGTCCCGGCCGGAGCTGAACGTCCCCTGGTATGAGTTCCGCGTGTTCTCCCTGGACCGCGCGCCGCTGCGGGGCACCGGCGGGATTCGCGTCCAGGCGCCGCATGGGATGGGTGTGCTGCGAAGCGCTGGGACCATCATCGTTCCCGGCTGGCGCGTGGACGAAGCTCCGCCCGAGGCGCTGCTCCGCAGACTGCGGGCGGCGCACGCGGCGGGGGCGCGGCTGGTTTCGATCTGCTCCGGCGTCTTCGTGCTCGCGGCCACGGGGCTGCTCGATGGCAAGCGGGCTACCACGCATTGGCGGTATGCGGAACGGCTGGCCGCGCGTTATCCACGCATTCAGGTGGAAGCGGACCGCCTATATGTGGATGAGGGCAGCATTCTCACTTCGGCGGGCAGTGCGGCGGGGATCGACCTGTGTCTGCACATTGTGCGGCGGGACTATGGGGCGGAAGTTGCGAACTCGGTGGCGCGGCGCCTGGTGATGCCGCCGCATCGGGATGGTGGGCAGGCTCAATTCGTGGCCGAGCCGCTGCGGGACCGGCGCGAGGAGGGCCTGGCGCCGGTGCTGGCATGGGCGCAGGCGAATCTGGCGCGGGCGCTGCGGGTGGACGATCTGGCGCGGCGGGCCGCGATGTCGCCGCGGACCTTCGCGCGCCAGTTCGTGTGGCAGAATGGCACGACGCCGCACCAGTGGCTGATGCATCAGCGCGTGCTGGCGGCGCAGCGCCGCCTGGAGAAGACGGCGGAGAGTATCGACCAGGTCGCGGCGGCAGTGGGTCTGGAATCGGCGGCCACGCTGCGGGTTCACTTCGCGCGCGCCTTGGGGATTTCGCCGGCGGCGTACCGGCGGCGCTTTTCCACGGCAACGACTGGGCGGATTGAGACTGAGAGGAGGTTCATTTGACCGCCGAGCCGCGGAGGACGCTGAGGTCACACAGCGCGGCGGAGCCGCAACTAAATGAGGTGGGCTTTGAGGAGCCAGCAGTCTGGAGTTGTCATTCGTGAGAAAGACATCAAGTTGGCTTGGGGCGAGATGAGAGAGGACGGATATTTGATATCGCTCTACTACTCCGAGGTCGGCGTTGAAGCAACTTTTGCAGCAGGATTTGGTGGCTCCACGCGAATTGAACATCTGTCCGATGCGCACCGGGTCGAATTGTCGGGCGGCCGGACTGGGATGTTCATGCCTGTTTCGTGCGGAGGCTCGTGCGCACCAGCAAACCTGTGGTGGGAGCAGAACGGAGTGATGTATCAGATCACTCCTTTGGCGCCACCTCTCGTCTTGCGACCACATCGCCCGCGTTTCGTGCCGCGTTATCCGCTGCGAATTTGCTGGCTGGCCAGACAATCGCAGCCGGTTCCTGGCCATGGAATCTGTTCTTTCCAGGCTTTGTGAGGGGAGATATCACACGTGTTTCAGCGGGGTTCGCATTTAACCTTAAGAAATCGCCGAGAATTCGAGGCAAACTTCGGCAAGCCTGAATTGGAATTTGGGAACAGAATGGAACAGAATTAGCGTTTAGGACAGAGCTAACCGATTGAAAACATGGTGGCCAGGGACGGAGTCGAACCTTTTTGGGGTGTTTGCAATCAGTCTAACCCTTTAGACTCAGGGACTGCATTGCCTTTCAAGGACAGTAGGGACGCTTCGACAGTACCTCGCCGTACAGTTTCCCGTCAGAGTCGCTCACTTGTCGTTCCATTGCTGTTCCTCCTCTCATCTGTGTGAGGACATCAACCTCGATAGCGTTTTTTGTGCCGGCACCAGCGCCGCAGCAATTAGCTCGCCAATGTGAACTTATTGATGACCTGCCGCTGGTCGATCTCGAGCACGCGAAGGCCGCAGCGTTGAACAGTCTCCGCTGACGCCAAAGTTAACTACGCAAGGGCTTGTCGGAGGTATCCTGCCACGTCGCTAATGAATCGATGAACCGACACCTCCGCGATGCGGTGACCGACGATCGCGTTCATAGCCTTCCCCACGGCGCCGAATGGTGGTTCGTAAAGGCCCGAGAAATCCAACTGCGTTTCGGTAG
Organism: uncultured Acidobacteriota bacterium; assembly: GCA_963838905.1. GTDB lineage: Bacteria > Acidobacteriota > Terriglobia > Terriglobales > Acidobacteriaceae > JABDBE01. The sequence continues at coordinate 169,408 of CAWITE010000002.1, read as the reverse complement.
CGGTCAATGGGTAGATAGAAAGCTCGGCCTTCATAAGTGGGAACAAGCGTGGCACGGTCGCCGCCTCCCATTCGAGCAGCAACCGAGTGGTGGGAGTTGACATGACATCAAGGACCTTCTCCTCGACGTTTTTGATCGAAATTTTGATGTCGGACTTGACCCCAATACCGGCAACGTCGACGTGCAGTTCAGCAGCGATCGATTGCGCCCGATAAGCGGCAGCCTTCGTAGCCGACTGGAACACGCTGAGGGCGTCCTGCCTCAGTGCATCGCGGACGCGCTCGTAGGGATGGTTCACGTAGTCGTAGCAGCGAATCTCACGCCCTTTACTCATCTACGTCGTTCCGTCCAAGATTGAGAGACTATCTTCGAACCGACGGTCACGGAACTGTACCATACTGCGACAGGGGATTGCGCCCAACGCTGCCTAATAATCGGGAGCTTGTGCTCCTTGCACAGCCTTTTCTTCGGTGGCGGCATCTTCTTGGGCTGCCCTGCGCCAGGCATCTTTTCACCGCCGCATTGATATACCGAAATTGCGCGTCGCGGCCCGGATGGTCTCGCCCCTCAAATGATTTTGGTCCCGTGGCATGGTCTCCCGATGGAATGCGTTTTGCCTATGTGCGAGCAAAATACTGCTATGGCCATCCCCGACTAGACCGAAGTTCCAGAAAAAATCAGCCCAAACTTTGAGGTAAGGCTCTGATTTCTATGATCGTGAACCGAGTTTGTGCGTGTGAAAGTGTTCCCATGTAATTACTATTATTGTCTTGACCATAAGTATTAGATGTGCATAATGGCTCCCATGTACATCGAAACCGTCCCCAATCGCAACTCCCCACCCGCCATCCTCCTCCGCGAAGGCTGGCGGGAAGGCAGCAAGACCCGCAAGCGCACCTTGGCCAACCTCTCCGATTGGCCGCAGGAAAAAATCGAAACCTTTCGCCGCTTGCTGCGCGACGAACCCCTCGTCTCTCCCCATGATCTGCTCGCCACGCAAAAGACTCTGCCCCACGGCCATGTCGAAGCTCTCCTGCGGGCGATTCGCAGGCTCGGCCTGGATTCCATGGTTTCCGCCAAACCCTGCCGCGAGCGCGATTTGGTGCTGGCCATGATCGTCGAACGTTTGCTCCATCCCTGCTCCAAGTTGGCCACCCCACGGCAGTGGCACAGCACCACCTTGGCCGAGGAGCTGGGGGTGAGCCAGGCCACCGAAGACGAGCTGTATCAGGCCATGGACTGGTTGTTAGAACGACAGCCGCGCATCGAGAAAAAACTCGCCGAGCGCCGCCTCGGCGAGGGCAGTCTGGTGCTCTACGACGTCAGCAGCAGTTATTACGAAGGTCAGCATTGTCCGTTAGCGCAGTATGGTCATGATCGGGATGGCCAGCAAGGATTGCCCATCATCGTCTATGGCCTGATGACCGATCGCGACGGCCGCCCCGTCGCCGTCGAGGTCTATGCCGGCAACACGGGCGATCCCACTACCGTGGTGGATCAGGTGAACAAGTTGCGCCAGCGCTTTCACTTGTCACGGGTGGTGCTGGTGGGGGATCGCGGCATGCTGACCCAGCCGCAGATTAAAAAGCTCAAAGCTCATCCCGAGATGGGATGGATCACCGCCTTGACCAGTGTGGCGATTCGCGGTTTGCTGGCCGAGGGATGCTTACAACTCTCGTTATTAGACAAGCAGAATCTGGTGGAGATTGAATCGCCGGAATATCCCGGGGAGCGCTTGATGGTGTGCTATAACCCTTTGCTGGCCGAAGAGCGGAAAGGCAAGCGCGAGGAACTCTTAGCGGCGACGGAGAAAGCGCTGACGCGCATGGTGAAAGAAGTGGAGCGTCGTAAGACGAAACCCTTGACGGCGACCGAGATTGCTTTCAAGGTAGGCAAGGCCCTGGGACATTACAAGATGGGCAAACACTTTGAGCACCAGATCGCGGATGGGAAGTTGAGTTGGTCACGGCGGGTGGAGAGGATCGAGCAGGAAGCCAAGTTGGATGGGATTTATGTGATTCGCACCAGCGAGACGGCGGAACAGTTATCGGCGGCCGATACGGTGCGCGGTTATAAGAGTCTGGCGCAGGTGGAGCGCGCCTTCCGCAGTTTGAAAGGACTGGATCTGTTAATTCGTCCCATTCGCCACCGCACCGAGGAGCGCGTGCTGGCGCATATTTTTCTATGCATGTTGGCCTACTACCTGGAGTGGCATCTGCGGCGGGTGTGGGCACCTCTGCTGTTTGAAGACGAGGAACTTCCAAAAGAGCGGCAACAACGAGATCCGGTTCTGCCGGCCACGAGTTCGGAATCCGCACACGCCAAAAAACTCACGCACCAGACGGCAGAGGGATTACCAGTACAAAGTTTCGCCACTCTGCTTTCGGACTTAGCCAGCCGCGCGCGTGTGACCTACAGTTTGAAAACGGATAAGGTCGGCCCCACGTTTCAACAGGTGCCGTCGCCGACACCGCTGCAGGCGAAAGCCTATGAGTTGCTGAATCTGTTGCCAGTAGTTGGAAACTGAATCTTGAACTATCTCTCAGCGAATCAGCAGAATACAGTCTGAACCTATCTGGAACTTCGGACTAGATGGGCAGATCGAGGTTTATGATGTAACGAATCTCGGAATCTTCCTGCTCACAAGCGAATGGCCAGAGTGGGGCGTCGGCGCATCCGGCGCAACGCTTGGCGCGCATGCTAGCTCTCAACTGCCAAAAGGTGGTGGGGTCAGAGGTTGGGCCGGTCCCCTGGGTGCGCGTTCGGTCGCGACGAGAGCAGGCCGAAGATCTGCAGTTGCCTGTTGCTTGCCACGTAGACTCTGCCGTTGGCAACGGTGGGGATAAGATTCGCGTTGCTTTTCGCGGCATGGGTCCATTTACCTGCCTCGATCGATACGAGTTGCTGCGCAAGGTCTGAGGCCGCGTAAGCCATCAGCGTGACCGGCGTTCCAGGATCGTCGTCCGTAGAGGTGGCGGGCTTTTGCACGAACCAGACCACACCCGAGCCTGCCGTGGTTCCATTCGAAGAGACCACCGGAATTGATCCGCCTTGGTTGGGCAGACCACTTACTGCGTCGGGTCCGGTGGAACTTTCATGCACCAACTGCGGGGCTGGCGTGGTTTGGAGTCGCCAACTCGTAATGCCACGACGGCCCCCGGTCAGGACATGGGGTGCGCCATCAGAGTCAACGAAGTAAGCAGGGCCGCACCAGCACGCGCCCATCGGGACAACCTGGAGCACTTTGTCCGGGCCGCCTTTGGTGTAGCCGCCGAGGTGGTCACGGTCCATCAGAAAAGCGCGCCCGTCTTTACCGCCGGCGACCGCCAGATGTGGGACGGGTCCCGGTTGATCGGGAAGCAGAAGCACCCCGCCGGAGCCCACTTCGACGTCGTCTTGATCGAGATTGAAATAATTGTAGGTCGTGAAACTGTCGAGCAGAGTGCTCAGATCGCCTGACAAATGTACCACGCTCTCCGGCCGGTTGAAGGTTGAATAACTGGGCTCTTTGGGATCGCTGTTGCCGGTGGAAAAGTAAACGTCGCCGTTCGCATCAGCGGCCAGAGCGTAACCGGACTGCCAGATGGAGGACAGATAGTAGGGAAAAATAGGCTGGTAGCGCTTGTTGGTGATTTGACCGCTGAGCTGGTTCAGTGTGGCCGCATCGTAGCGCAGAATCGTGCCGCGGGCCTGGTCCGGATCATTATCGCCATTACTGCCAAACGCAATGTAGATGCTGCCGTTGACTTCAAGCAGGCCGGGGTGCTGCAGGTGGAACCTAGGATTGAGGGCCCATCTTCGCCCCGACGGTAGTCGCTCCCCGAAATGGATGGCTGCGGTCTTGAGGAGGCTGCGACCGGTGCTCAGCGAGATCGCATGGAGGTAAAAGGTATCCACCTTCCCGCTGTAAACGTCAGCCACGAAATACATCGCACCCGCCTTGCGGTCGATCACCGGCGTCCCCAGGATGCCCATCACGGGAAATACGCCGCAGTCCCGCTTGTAGAGGCAGGGGACAGGGGTTCCATAGCGGCGACGCCAAAGGACGGAGCCATCGCCCGCATCAATCGCGTAAACGCTGTCATTTTCGGTGGCAACGTAGACGACGTCGTGAACTCCGTGCTCCGCGATTTTCTGCTGCATCACCACTAGCGGTTCGGCGTCAACGCGCCCGTCAAGCGGAACGGTCTGCAGCCTGCCAAAGGACTGCGCATTCACGTTTCCTGCAGTCAACTGGGTCTCGAAGGAGAACCAGCCAGTTCGCAGATTGTCGCCGTGATAGGTCAAAACGTCTTGCGGTGAGATGGGCTGCGTCGCTGCGCTCTTATGGGCAGCGGTGGCAAGGGTCACGATGAGTAGAACCGCTGCGAACATGGATGCTGTGGAAAGACAACTCTTGGGACTCTTCAAAGGATTTCTCTCCTTTCAGAGGAGTTGTGGAGCAAGATGAGTGGCTGCTCCCTCGCACCGAAATTTTCGGGCGGCGCCGTTTGCACTGGCCGAGCGGCCCGGAGAAACGAATCGAGGGGTAATTTCGAACACTGTAATTAGGAGCTGATCCTGCGTCGTTTTTCATGTTTCCGTCCCGCCAAAGCCGTAGCTTGGTCTTACGGGCGCGACAGCTAACTAGCCAAGGGCTTCGCCCTTGATATCCCATCAAATCCCATCGCTTTTTCTGGACGGGGTGAGTAACGCCGTAGAAGCGTTCACGGGAGTAATCTTCTGGTATTCCACTACACAGGAGACAGCCATGAACGCCTTCTACCAGCACCACAAGAATAGCATCGAGTTCGGATATTGGCTTTGGTTTATTCCACCTATCTTGGCGGCAGCAGCGAGGACATTGGCGTCGGCATCGCCGCGGACAGCTCGGGGCAACGCTTATGTCACAAAAAGTCGAACTGCCTGTCATTCTTGACCCATGCAAGAAAGAAGATTGTGATCTGCTTGCCTTCCAAGCCGATGGTCGTCCCATACTCAACCCGCTCTATGCCGCTGATCCAATTGCGAGAAAGCGAGTCGAAGAAAGTAAAGGTCTCCTAAATCTCGATCATCCAGATTTCAATTCAAAACACGAGCAGCTCTACCACGACATCGCCGAGGACGTAAAGGCGCACGAGGCATAGCCTGAGGATCCCCAGTCGAGGGTCGACATTCGCGTCCGGATGCAAAGAAGGCCCGCAGCCAACGCCCCCTTTAGCACGGCCCGCCCGATATTACCTCCAGGTTCACCAGCATCTGAATTGGGTGGATGAGTTGCTGAAGAAGCAGTGATTCTGTGAACCTGCCTGTAAAGAATTCCGCTTGCCCACAAACATCTGTTTGTGGGCAGAGAAAACCGCCCTACCCTGATCATTCAGTTTCAACTGTTTGTCGTCGCAAGCCGCGATGGGTTTTTGGGCAACACAAAGAGGCGCAGGGCTTACGACCGCGTCCAATGCGTAATGGCGATTTGGACGAAGCCGCTGGCGCGGCGGACGCTACCGCGTGTTTGTACTTCGGCAGATAGAAAGAGGGAAAGAGTTGAGATAAGTTGGGTCACAGAAAAAGGAGGTCTCCATGACCCAACTTCGCCCAAAAATGCTGGAGGAACTCCAGCGACGTAACTATTCCGATCGTACCGCAAAAACCTACGTTCGCATCGTCCGCGACTTTGCGGCCTATTTCCACCGCTCACCGGACAAGCTAGGGCCGGAACAGATCCGTCAATACCAGGCGTATCTGTTTCCAAGCAAAAAGTTGTCGACGGCTAGCGTCAGCCAGTATGTATCAGCACTGCGCTTCTTGTATGTCAAAACTCTACGCCGGAATTTTCTGACCGAGCATATTCCTTTTCCCAAATCCCCCCGACGGCTGCCCATAGTCCTCAGCCCGGAGGAAGTAACCCGGCTCATCGATGCGGCACGCAATCTCTATCACCGCACCCTGCTCATGACCCTGTATTCCACCGCCGTGCGACGGTCCGAACTTTGCCGTCTCCAGGTCAGTGACCTCGATAGTCAGCGCATGATGATCCGCATTCACGGCAAGGGCCGCCGCGATCGCGATGGTCCACTCAGTCCCAAACTGCTGCAAACCCTGCCCCTCTACTGGCGCTGGAGAAAGCCCAACCCCTATCTGTTTCCCGGTAAACGCGCCCACACCCCCATCTCCGCCAACATCCTCTGGCTGGCTTGTCGCCAGGCAGCCCAGCTTGCCGGTATCAGCAAACCCTTGTCCCCACACAGTCTGCGCCACTCCTGCGCCACCCATCGGCTGGACGCCGGAGCCGACCTGCGCACCATCCAGGTCCTGCTCGGACACGCCCGTCTGGAACACACTCTGATCTACCTGCATCTCTCCCACCCACACTTGCAGGCGGTTCCCAATCCCCTCGATAGCCTGCAGCTTCCCCCTGGGGGCGATATCCAACCCTCGCCGAGGCTGCAGAAAAAATGACTCGGCCACGGCTGGAGGTGGCCGATATCGTTCGCGCCCAAGGCGATCGCTTCATCCACAGCAACTTCCGCTGGTTCCATTGGGCCCATCGGAAAGTACTGCGCGCGATTGCGCGTTGCCGTACCGCCGCACTCGGCGGGCATCGCGACCAGTGCCCGGGCTGTGGCTATCGCACCACCTCCTATAACCGTTGCCGGGATCGTCATTGCCCAAAGGGTCAGAGCGGCGCTCGCGACCAGTGGATTATGGCTCGGCAGAGTGAACTTCTGCCCGTCCCCTATGTCCACGTTGTCTTTACTCTGCCTCACCCACTCTCCCCACTGGCGCTGCAGAACAAGAATGTCCTCTATGACCTCTTGTTCCGCGCCAGTGCCGAGACCTTACAAGAGGTCGCCCGCGATCCTCGCCACCTGGGTGCCGACATCGGTTTCCTTTCGGTCCTGCATACCTGGGGGCAGAATCTACTGGCTCATCCTCACCTCCACTGCGTCATTCCCGCCGGTGGACTCTCGCCCGACCGCACCCGCTGGATCCATCCTCGCTACCCATTCTTCCTGCCCGTTCACCTACTCAGTCGCGTCTTCCGCGGCAAGTTCGTCGCCGGTCTAAAACGCCGATTCCAGCAACACCCACTCACTTTCGCCGGATCTCTCAAGCCGCTGGAAAACCAAAAGGCCTTCCGCTCCTTCTTACGTCCATTGTTCCGTGAGAACTGGGTCGTCTACGCCAAGCCACCTTTCGGCGGTCCCCATCATGTGCTCGGTTATCTCGCCCGCTACACCCATCGCGTGGCCATCACCAACCATCGCCTGGTGGCCTTCGAGCATGACCAGGTTCGTTTCCGCTGGAAGGATTATGCCCACGGAAATAAGAAGAGAACCATGCCGCTCGATTCGCAAGAGTTCCTACGCCGCTTCTTGCTCCACGTCCTGCCTCGCGGCTTTGTCCGCATTCGCTCTTTCGGTTTCCTCGCCACTCGCAGCCGTGCCAGACTCTTGCCGCTCTGTCAGCGCCTGCTCGCCGACTATCCCACCGCGCACACACCCTGCAGCCATCACTTCTTCCCCCACTCAGCCCACTTGTTTCCGCTGCCCAAAATGTTCCACTCCCATGTTTATCGTCGAAAGATTCTCTGTCATTCCTGCTTGGCAACTCTCGACCAGGAGCGCGTACCTTGACTCTTCCTAATCCTCCCACCATCCCGCTCTCCACCGCGCGAGCTTTTGCTCCCACAGTCGTAGTGTCTGTACTCACCGAAATCCGCCTCAATCCACCACTTACTTTCCTAAATTACCCGTACCGGATCGCCTCTTCGGACCTACCCACACTCTTGCCGACATCTTTTACCAGTCCGCTCAACCCAACCCTGCGACGAACAAATCGCGAATCGCGCATGCAAAACCCATAGCTGCACCGCGTCCGCCGCGCCAGCGGCTTCCTCCAAATCGCCCTATCGCAAATGCCCCGGCGGGACACACTTGTGGACTCACGCGGCTGCGCGGCGCCGGCTCATTTGCGATAGGGCCCTAAGATTTCGCCCTATCGCAAATGCCCCGGCGGGACACACTTGTGGACTCACGCGGCTGCACGGCGCCGGCTCATTTGCGATAGGGCCCTAAGATTTTTGCGATAGGGCCCTAAGATTTATCGTTAGTAATCGAGGTTCGCCTTGGCAATCAGCAAGCGTTCTGCTCCCCACTAGTTCCAGCTTAGCCCGCGTCTGCTGAGCCTGCGTTTCGCGGCGCTCCTTGCGGCAACATGTGTGGTGCAAAGCGTGCGGTCAGAACCGGGCCCAGGATCGCAGTGGTGAGCATCAGCACAAGCACGACATTGAGCAATCGGCCATCGACGAGGCGTTGCCCTGCACTGTTCAACGTGTCATACGCCACGAGGGCAGCCGCAAGCGTTGCAGCCACCTGCGGCAATGTCAGCGACCAAACCGTCAGACGCTCCGCCAAGTTGTAATGGAAGGCACGCCCGGCGATTTCCGCTGCTATCCACTTGCCGATGAGCAGTGCGAGGATGACACCGGACGCAAGCGGGAAATTGTCGATCAGGCTGCGAACGAACACGACCGGATCGATCAGGAATCCAGTCACAATAAAGAAAATCGGAATGAAAAGAGAATTAGCAAAGAACTCCAACTTGCCCGTCGCCGGCTTGTCGCGGACTGCGGCGTTCACCGCCAGCCCCGCTAGGAATGCCCCGACGATGCCCGGCAGGTTAATCAGTTTCGCAAGCAGGCCCGCCACTGCCATGATGCCAAGCATGAGTATGAAATAGGCGTTCTCGTCGTTTTCCACTTTCTTAAGGAAGTACGCCCCCAAACGACTCAGGCCGAACAACACCAGCGGAACAAAGGTGGCGATTTCAATGAGCTGAACCCCGAGATTTGGCACCGAAAAACCGCTGTGATAAATCCCGGCGCAGATTGCGTACACGATCAGCGACAGCGTGTCAGAAATAACGGTCGCGCCCACTGTTACGGTGATCGGTTCGAGCTTGGTCTCCCCGAGTTGCCTGAGAATCGTCAGCGCCAGCAGCGTGTGCGACGCCAGCAGCGATCCCAACACGATGGCCGGGACTGTCTGGTATCCGAACCGCAGGCCAACCACCGCGCCAAGCACCAGCGGAATGGTGGTGGTCAAGAGACCAAATGCGATCGACCTAGCTCGCGCCCGCCGGAATAGTGCGAGATCGATCTCCAGCCCGGCGAAGAACATAAGCAATAGTTTCCCTATTTCAGCGAAGAAATCCGCGATGGCCGGATGGATCGCGAAAACCCCAAGCACATGAGGCCCGAGCACCACCCCACTGAGCAACAAGCCAACAACAGCAGGGAGCCGGACGCGACGAGACAGCGGAGGAACTCCAACAACGACCGCCATCGCCAAGGCAAATTTCGCCAAGTTTGGGAGAGCTACAGCATGTGAGCGTATGAAATCGAGGATTCCCATGGTTCTGAAAATCTCCACGGCGGCCAAGCGCAGCGAGACCTACTTGCCGGAGAGACGCCTTAGCGTCGTTAAAACATGGTACGCCGACGATAACTGCTGTAAACAGGCCATAGCAAGTTTGCGCCGTCTGTTCGCCCAAAGCGCAGTGGTGTGCTGCGGCGAGGGGGTTTTGAGCGTAATAGGGAGTGGCTGTTGAAAAACCCCGTCTTTTGAAAAAACTGTCCCGGCAGAGGGATAGAAAATGTCCACCAAAATTGAGAACGTCGTTTATAGGGTATCCTAGCGCGCTGAAATTTCTGCGAACTTCTAGAGTGTGAGTTTTTCAACAGCCACGGGATGTTACGCCAACTACTCGATGCTTCTCCCCACCGCACGAAAAGTGGCTTGTCTACGGTTGGCGCGCTGGTCCGATCTGCGGGGCGCGTACTGGCTTGGCCATGCCGTAGAAGATCACGACGCCTTGACCACCGCAGCGCGTCGAAAGCGCCTCTTTGGGCGTGCCGATACAGCTGTCGATATCCTGCCAGTTGTTCATCACCCAGACGTTGCCCGCTGGGTCGACGCTTAGATCGGTCTGCATCTGCAAACCTCCTCCCGCGTAGCCACCAGGCGGTGAAATCTGCTCGCCCGTATGCACGCCGGGTGGGCAGTGCTCGGTGCGCACGCCGCATAGTTCCACGATCGGACTGCTAGGCATGGCGAAGTTGGAGATCCAGACGTTGTCATTGCCGTCCACGACCACCGCCCAGGGCCCGGGAAGGCCGCCGCTCTTAAACGGCGAGCCCGGAAATTGGGTGCCGTCCGGTCGCAGGAGCGTGATGCTGCCACCATAGGCGCCTCCTTGCTGCTTGGACATCGTCGTCGTCAGATAATCAGAGGCCGCTGCAACACCGTCGAGTTTCAGGCGTACACCCATGTCGATCAGATGAGCCATTCCCAACAAGCCAGTACCGAAGCGGTTGGTGACCCAGACGTTGCCCTGACTGTCGATGGCAAGACCACTGTTGTTGATTCCGGTCTTGAAGTTCTCGGCCTTGCTCGGATCGGAGGCTGGAAAGCGCGTGACGCGAGGAGTGCCGCTGTTGGACACCCAGATCCGGTCCTGCTGGTCGATACCGAGGTGAAACGGAGCTACGAACGACTTGCACGGCTCCGCGCTGTCGCCCTCGCAAACGATCCGGCCGTTAGCTATATCGCCCTTTGGGAAGTAAACGAGTTGCCTCTTCTCGATACCCAAGACCCAAACATCACCGCTCGGCGTCACGATGACACCCTGCATCAGACCGAGGCGGCCATCGAAATTGATGCCCTCCGGTGGTGTCAGGGGCTTGCCGTTCTTGTCGAATACCGAGATGGATTTGCTGCCATAGCTGGTCAGCCATGCATTGTCTTTCGCGTCGACTGCCGCGCCGAAAGTGCCCCCTTCCATTCCGCCGCCCGTGAAACCCGTGGTGATCGGTGAGAGCGCTCGGCCGTTCGGGGCGAACTTGGTGGCGTGGCCCTGCCACAACGAGTCCTGACCCTGCCATCCTACGCTGAAGTTGTCGCCGACCCACAGGTTGCCCTCGCTGTCGAACATGCACTTGCCACCCGCAACATACCCTCCGCCGGTGAACTTGAGCGGAAGTGTCCAGGCGCTCGGTGCCCAGTTGAGGTACGGCATGAACGGAACCGCAAGCATGTGATTGCTCGCCGATACCGGATAGAACTGACGGAGCAGGTCGAAGAGTCTTTCGGGCTGGTACCACGGGTTAAAGGCGATTGACTCGGCTGCGTTCAGCGTATTGGTTGGAGCGCCACCACCTGGGGGTGTAGAGGCTGCGAACAACCTGCTGCAGGCATCGGCCTTCACCCGCGTGATGCAACCGGAGAGCAGGTCAGCAAGAGTTGCGAAGTTGGCCATCGTAGGCGTCTGGCCGCTGTTGAGGGGGTCCTGAATTGCTCCGCCCCATCCACCTGTCTGTACGTTAACGAAGTTGGGCACGTTACCCGCAGCGATGTGGAGACCGAGGGCATGACCCTTGATCGCAGTGCCATCTAAGAATTGCGCGTGCGTCCACACCGATGCCACCGTCGTGAACTCGTTGATAACGACCATGGCCGGGGGCATGCTGCCCAACACCGTTATTAGAGCTACGGCAGGGTTATCGCCGCCTCCAGTTGCCTTGGGCTCGCCACCGGTAGCCACCAAGTAGAGAATGGCGTCGCCTTGCGACCCGCTGACATGAACCTCAAACCAGCCATCCTCCCCTGTCTTGGTCTGAGCGAGTTGCTTTGGGGCGTCTGCACCTTCCGCCCACAAAGCTACGGTTGAATTAGCAATCGGTGCGTCACCGCCCAGGACCTGACCCTTGATGCCATCGGCGGCAGATGCAAATCCAGCTAAGAAAAGGCTGGATGCGACGAACACGCCGAGCGCTAGTTTTTGAAACCATGTTCTAAAGTCCATCTTCTTTGTCCTTAATGGCGGCATTCAGAATAGTGGTTAGTTTCCGCGCGGAGGGGGTCTCCAAGAATACGGCCGTGGTGATACCGGAGCCCGACCGAACACAGTTGTGCGGATACGAAACTTTATGAGCGCAATCGCACCCCCACAACTAGCAAAATCGACAGTCGCAGCACGGAAATCGCCTAGAACGGGATGGTTTACGAAACCAGGCCTTTACATTACATTCTGCAGCATTGGCAGCGCCAAGCGTATGCCCGAGGACCGACCCCCCGAGATTCGACACCGGAGCGATCAAGCGGTGACATGCATAATAGGCAGAAGACTAAAGCGTCGAACCTGGGCATTGAATGCGGAGGACCTTTTGGAAGGCGAAGAATTTCCCGTCAGGAACTCGATGGGGGATACCCCGGAAGTGGGACCCCCTGTTTCGGCGCGGGCATCGATCTACTCAATTTTCTCCCACATCACCCTGCGCTGCCTGCCGGATTAACTCGTCGCGCGCTGGTTTGAGTAACTCGGCCGCCTCTTCGACCACTTCCCATTGCGTCGCTGCCGGTAACGGAATCCCCAGCTGACCTTGGAGTTGTTCCAACCGGTAGAACGGGGTTCCGCTGCCATATTTGAGTTGCGCGATCATCGCGGCCGCGGTCTCGTCGTATTTTTCCGGACCTACTCCTTCCGGTTCTTGTGCGGTATACACCTGTCCGCATGCACCGCAACGCAGCCGTTCGAGCGAGTAGACGGTGGCCGCCAGCGGCACCTGCCCCACAATCCGCACCAGCACTTTCGGATCTTTCTGCCCGTATACGTTGCCTTTTCCGCACTCCGGGCAGCGATCCCCGTGCTTCAACTTCGCGTGCGCAATCGCAATCTTCCGTGAACTGACCAATGCCTCTGCACCATTGCGTCCATGTCCGGGAGGCGGGGCATTGGTCTCCGGCTCAGTACCGGCGCCAGTTTCCGAGCCTTCCGATTTTCCCAACACAGCGCTCGTCTTCTCCGTGTTGCGCGGCCGCACCAGCATCGCCGCCAGCGCATGCAATGCCTCCTTGAGCTTTTCGTAATCGTCCTCGCTCAACGGCGCTTGCCGCGCTCCGTCCAGCACCCGGTCCAGTTCATCCAGATTTACATCGACCCGTCGCCTCGCGGTTTTCATCCTCGCTCCATGAGCAGTTCGCGAAACTGCTTTGTCAATGGATATCCCAGAACCTCTTTGATCGACCGGTTGGGCACGTAGCTATTGCATTGTTTACCTCGTCCCGTCGTCTTGCCCAGCACCACCCAGTTGGCCGCACGGTAACAGGTTCCGCGGAATCGTTCCGGATCCACAAACGTCTCCAGAAAGTAAATCGGGTGCCCGTAGATCCGCTGCCAGTCGGCGGAGATCCGCAACGCCATGCGGCCCAGGATATGCGACGCCAGGTGTTCCACCTTGACCCATGGCAAGATTAAAAATCGCGTGTTGTAGGCGAGGAAGCGGACATTACGACGACGTGCTTCGGCGCTCCAGCCAATGTAGCGGTCGCGACTGCCCAGATGACGCGGGGCCGAGGACCAAGCCAGACAGGCGACCGGCCGCCCTTGCCCCAACACCAAGTACTTTAAGTTTTCTCCCACCGGCTGTTCGTAGCCGAGGTAATGATGTTCCTCCAGCAAACTGTTCCACAACGGCTCTTTCTCGGTGCGACGAACCAGTTCGAACTCCAGCGGTTGGAGATTGCGCAGAGGGCCTTCGATCGGTGTGGCATCGATCCGTACCGGCTCCGGTCTGGCTCGGTTGGCCAGCGGGTTATGCCGCACGTAACTCACCGGCGGCAACTTGATCTGGCCGGCACGATCCAGCATGAGCAACAGGCCGCGGCACACCATGTCGCGCAACGCTCCATTGGCCTGGCGCCACTGCCAGGCTTCACAGAGTTTGGTCGATAGTGCGCGGCGGCTTTCCTGCGGGTGCTGCTCGATCAGTGCGCGTATATAAAGGATGTCTTCCTGGCTGATCTTCCGGCCCCGATATCTGAACTCAACCATCATCGATCCGCAGTATGAACTGGTTTTTCTTGGAACGCAAGGGGGACGCCGTGTTTTTTTTGCCGCGAGGTTGATTACTTCAGCACGTTCACTCGCCGCCACATCGGCGCCGCGCGCACGCGCCACACATCGCCCGCCGCCATCAGCAACTGCGCCTCATAGGCTTCCAGCGGCTTGGCGGCTCCGGATCCTTCCGGCCACCACACGAATTTTCCTCGTGAAAGACGTTTTTGCGCCAACCAGTATCCCTGGCCGTCATAGCTGAGCAGCCGGATCGTCGTCCCGCTGCGGCTCCGAAACACAAACACACAGCCGGAAAAAGGATCTTCTGCTAGTTTCTCCTGGCACAGTCGCACTAGAGAATCAATCCCTTTTCGTCCATCGACTCGCTCGATGGCGACCAGCACGCGCATCTGCGGCGTGATCTGAATCATCTCTCGGCTTCCCGCCAAGCCCGCAGCAGGCTCATCCAATCCGGCGATGTGGCAGCTTTCCACTGAATGCGCACCTTGCTTCCGCGCAATGACTCGAACTCGATCAAGCACTCTCCCAGCATCGCTGAAGGTGGCGCCATCAGTTCGACGAATGTTGGCTTGCGTACTTTTCGTCGGCGATGGGAAACTCCGCCGAGCCGTTTCTTCAGTCCCGTATAATCCAGCCGCAGATGATGCGCCACGCAATACAAACCGTGTTCCCGGGCAAGTTCAACTGCGGCTTGCCACACCGAATCCGGCAGTCTCCTTACCCGTGGTTGGGTGCTACGAATCTGTTCCAGTTGGAGTTGTAACTGCGCGATTGGCTCGGGAATGACTGCTGCGCTCATGCGGTTCGCCCTCGGCCGCTCGTCGGCGGCTCAACGAACGTAACAGGGCGAGTTAGTGATCGTCACGCATGCTTGCCGAAAATTCACGACCTACCAACACTCTTGCCGACATCTTTTACCAGTCCGCTCAACCCAACCCTGCGACGAACAAATCGCGAATCGCACATGCAAAACCCATAGCTGCCCCGCGTCCGCCGCGCCAGCGGCTTCCTCCAAATCGCCCTATCGCAAATGCCCCGGCGGGACACACTTGTGGACTCACGCGGCTGCACGGCGCCGGCTCATTTGCGATAGGGCCCTATTATAAGATTTTTCGCCAATTGAGTCATCACCGGCGTTGCCGACCCGCAGGGGATGAAACGGATTTCGATTCTGTAGTCTGTAGTAGAGTTTCTTGGCGTCAGCAGGCACAGAGGTCGTTCATCTCTTGTTGCGAGTGAGCCCGTAATTGAGTCGGACCCGGAACCTTTGAGCACCCCGGATTATGCCACGGGCTGGCAACAGCCCCGGAGCACGCTTGTCAGATTTCCTTGGATAGAGGTTCCAAGCTTGCGGCGCGTGAGGAGGAGCGATGGAAGTTTTGCACCCGCATTGTGCCGGTCTGGATATTCATAAGGACTCCGTGGTGGCTTGTGTTCGTCACATGGTGGATGGCAAGGTGACGAGCCCAGTCAAGACCTTCAAGACGACGACCCAGGAACTGATGGCGCTGTCGGATTGGCTGTCGGCGGAAGGTGTGACCCATGTCGGGATAGCTTACGCTTCACACTGCACCTCACTTGGTCGGTGCGAGACATTCTCGATCAACTTTAGTCTCTTCGATAATCTCACGCCTTTGGCTTTCCGTGGCGGATTGGCTCCAGGGTCCTCATAGAGGTACTCATTCTTGTCGTTGCATAGATGGGCGCGCAGAAGACCGACAGCGCGCCAGGTCTTGAGTTGCGTGGTGGAGATACCAAGCCGCTGCGCCGTCTCATTCAGCGTCAACATTCCTTTCGCACGCAACCGCTCGAAACGACTCTTCAAACCATATTCGGTCCTCATGCGACCGATCATGCGGCCAGTAAATGCTTTGCCATAACCGGACAGCAAACCGCGCGAGTTCATGATATTTGCGATGGCCTCGTGGGAATGCTCGTCCAGTAATCGATCGAGCTCGGTAATCACGGATCGTTGAGTTACAGTCGCCCTGCGCGGACGCGGCAGCTCGAGCGTTCTGGTCGCTCCTCCAGGAAAGCGAATATGGATCAGCAGCTGTTCACGTTTGATCAAGGTCACATCTTCCAGCAAGAGATGCGCCAAGCGCTTGCGTTCTCGGTCCGGTGTGTTGGGGTCACGCCACAAGCGCGGAAAATCCGTAGCCAGCGTGTGCAGTCGGCTGCGCAGCTCTTCATCGATTGCCACGCAATCTTTCTGACGCTGCTGCTCGTACTCCTGCTGCGCTTCCTGAAGAGCGCGCAGCTTCCGGTTCCAATCGGCTTCCAGGGTATCGGCCACCAGCCGGTTATCCGGGTCAACACGCATGTAGCGACGCTGAGCCAGTTCCGCCTCATAGCGAGCGCGTTTCACCTGCTCTTGGCGCAACCGCTCCACTTCGTCCAATCGGGCTTGCAATTCTTGTTGCACCGCGAGCGTCACTTCGATGGCTACCGGCGTCACGATTCCGAGAAGCAGTTCGTCCACAGCCTCGTCCACATCCTTGCCCGAGATCCATTGGCAGATGGGTTGCGGATCATCCACCGTGCGTCCATCGCAGATATAGTCAGGTACGCGACGTCCGGCGCGAACATGGTAAATCACCTTCATGCGCTCGCCGCAGATGCCGCAGATCACCAGACCTTGCAGCAGCGCGGGACCCTCACGCGGTGGGCTCTTGCGACGCTCGGGGCCGAGGGCATGCGCATTCGCCTGAAGCTGGCGCTGGTTCTCCTGGTATTCGTCCCAGGAGATGTAGCCGAGATGGGAGCCGAGCAGCAAAGTGTGCCACTTGTCCTGCGGTACTCGCTCTTGCTGGGTTCCTTGCAGCGTCCTGCGTACGCGAGTGCGCCCATACACGAAGGCCCCTGCGTAACGAGGGTTATGCAACACGAACAGTACTTGCGTGATGCCCAGCTTTAGCCCGAGCAACTCCCCATCTTGGGGTCCACCTCTGGGTCGGTGGGGAAACAGCAACTTGGCATCCCGGAAGGCTTTTACCACGGCGCCGGCTGAACCCAGGCGACGGAAGGATTGAAACAAAGTGCGAATACTTTGTTGCACCTGCTGGTCGGGATCGAGCATGACTTGGCCCTCGGTGTCGTAGAGGAAGCCGACCGGAAGTGGCAGTCGCAGCTCTCCCCGCCGCGCTTTGTTGACCAAGCCGCCGCGCATGCGAGCTTGCATCACGTGCAGTTCCGCTTCGCTCATAGTGCCTTTTAAGCCCAGGATCAAGCGATCGTTAAACAGCGCGGGATCGTAGAGGCCATCCTCATCGAGGATGAGAGTGTCCGTGAATGCGCAGATCTCTAGCAGTCGATGCCAGTCGCTGGAGTTGCGTGCTAATCGGGAAACTTCCAGCCCAATCACCAGCCCGGCGTGCCCCATGCCCACCTCGGCCACGAGCTTTTTAAAACCTTCACGATCTACCGCCGAAGCGCCGGATTGTCCGAGATCATTGTCGATGACAACGATGTGATCGGAATGCCAGCCGAGCGCAATGGCGCGCTGTCGCAGCGCGTACTGACGCTTGGTGCTCTCCGAGTTTTCCAGCACCTGACGAGGAGTGGACTGACGAACATAAAGATACGCCTCCCGTTTGAGGTGCTCGGGCTTTACCTTCTGCATGTCGGCTTGCATCGATTGGCCTCCAATCTATTGCCGAGAAGGATTCCCGCCAAGATGAGAACTGCTTGCGTGCGCACGTCGCAAGGCAACGAGCTAACGGGAGCCGGCTGGGCGAACTCACTGGCCGGCGATGTGACCACACTGCAGCAGCAGGCTCGCATCCAGGCCGTCAGTCCTTGGCGGAGAAAGACAGCAAGCCCGATGCCGCGGGCGATGCCATGGCCCAGGCTCAGTACATCACTGCGCAATTGCTCATAACGAGCCACCCACTCCTGCTGGGGGATCGAGTGAGGCGGGTCGTCGTTCACCGCAGTTTTTTTTGACTGCGCGTCAAAGCGCGCTCGATGCTGCGGGGATGAACGGGGATACCGTACTTGTCTTTGACTAGTGAAGCCAGAGCTGCCGGACGCAGGGACGGATCTTCCTGCTGCGCCTGGCGCACGAAAGCAAGCACTTCGGCGGTGAGCTTGTGCGCTTTTTTCGGCCCCCGCTTCTGTGGCATGAGTGCCGGCAGACCTCCCTGCTGGAACGCAGACTGCGCTTGATAGAACGAGGGACGGGAGAAGCCGAAGTGGGCTGCCGAGTGGCTCACCGCTTGTCCCTCGTTTTGCACCCGGCGTAGCATCTCGTACTTGACCTGAACCAGGTCTCGCGGATCGAAAAACTCGTGAGTCAAAAACAGTTCGTCGGTGACCTGCTCGGGATGGGGGTGCAAGGAGGCCTCTTGCTGGAGTGCCCGGGTTTTGGGATCGCGGGTTGGTTTCTTGGCCATGAGGATCGCAGTTCCAGCACGCCGTTTGGTTTGTAAGTATAATTATGCTCATATTAGAGCTATTGTCAACCTCCTGTCATGGCTCGAATACGCAGAGTATCTCGATAGTTACGCTTGTAGCTTCAGCAAGCATATTCTCCACTTGGCGTCCGCGCACATCTCCGTGGCATTATTTCCTTAACACTCGCGGCATATTTTCCTTTACACCAGGCACCGCACATGGGACGTTCATCGCTGTAACTCCTTTACTCGGTCTTGCAATCGAATTAGGTCCTCAAGACGGAAATAGGCACGGCCTGCGGCCACGTGGACGAATGGATCGGGTGCGGCCATGCTGGTCCAGGGGGCCGGTAGAAAGCGCATACGTCCGCTCGGGTCGCGATAAAACACACGCTCTTCGCCCCACTCCCGACCCTGGGCTGCTAGTTCAAGAGATTGTCCAAACAGCGGATGGAATGGATGGGTTATGCGGAAACGTGGGGCCGCATCGCCTGCCTCAGGTGCATTTGCTTGTGGTTTCCATGGAAGCGACAGGTGTCTACTGGAAGCCGGTGTGGCACATTCTATCGGACGGCGAGTTCGAACTGGTGCTGGCTAATGCCGCCCACGTCAAGAATGTGCCGGGACGCAAGACCGATGTGAACGACGCCACTTGGCTGGCCGATCTAATGGCGCATGGGCTGATCCGGCCCAGTTTTGTGCCCGACGAACCGACCCAGCAGATGCGAGACCTGCTGCGCACCCGCAAGCAGTTCGTGCGCGAACGCACCGGCCATACTCAGCGCATCCAGAAGACGCTGGAGGATGCCAACATCAAGCTCGATTCGGTGATCAGCAATATCGTTGGCATCTCCGGCCGTCGCATGATCGAGGCCCTGATCGCCGGCCGAACCGATCCCCAGGCCTTGGCGGCACTGGCGGACGGGCGCCTCAAGGCCACCCCGGCGGAACTGGAGGCGTCGCTGCGTGGCCGGGTGACGGCCCATCACCGCTTTATGCTACGTCTTCATCTGGACCAGTTGGATGCTCTGGATGGGGCCATTGGCCGCATTGATAAGGAGGTCGACAGCAACGTCGAGCCCTTTCGCGTAGCCATCGAAATGCTGAAAACCATTCCCGGCGTCAGCAGCCTCTCGGCCGAGGTGATCGTGTCGGAGATCGGTATCGATATGAGCCGGTTCCCCACTGAAGGCGATCTGATTTCCTGGGCCGGACTCTGCCCCAAGAACGACGAAAGCGCTGGAAAACGCCGCTCCACGCGCATGAAAAAGGGTGCCCCCTGGCTCAAGACCACTCTGGTCCAATGCGCATGGGCGGCCACGCGCACCAAGGGAACTTACCTCCACGCTCAATACCTGCGCATTCGATCCCGCCGCGGCGCCAAGAAGGCCATCGGTGCTGTCGCCGCTTCCATCCTCACTGCCGCTTACCACATGCTCAAAAATGGCACTCTCTACGAGGACCTCGGCGCAAACCACTTCGACAAACGCGCCCAAGGCAAGCACGTCTTGCAACTCGTGAACCGCTTAAAGAACCTCGGTTTCGCCGTCCAGATCACGCCCATGGCGGCTTAATCAATGCATTGTTTCTTGTCAGAGCGACTGCCAGTTTGCTAGGAATAACTTCCTGTTTGCTAAAAATAACCGGTCCAAATCTGTTTGCACCTTATTTCAGCGTAAGCGCCTTAAAAATCAAACAGTTTGGCCGGTTATTTTCGGCTTAACTGGTCCAATCGGTGTACGCGCCCTTAAATCTCTCCATCTGCTTGAGTTACGCCCGCGCGGGCATCATGATTGGCCAGTTAAGCCGACCATCCGGGAGTTATCGCACGGTGGCTCGCATGGCGACGGTGCGGTTCAGGCGCGTGTCGCGTGCCGATAGACTTCGCCATCCCGTCCACGCCCAGCGGTCCCACAATCTCATACGGCCCGAGTTTGCTGCCAGCGATCAGAGTCATCTCTTCAGCTTCGTCGTCCAGTTAAACAGCACCTTGAGCGGAACATTCTCTTCTTCCGGTACCACACCCATCACAAAACGCTTTCCATCAGGTGCCACGTCATATGTGAGGGAGAACGGACTCACGGGTGCTGCAAAGAGCGACCGGCTATGGCCCACTTCGAAACCAGTCCCTTTCCCCTCGACTTCCACAGCCATCATCGTGTTCCCAGGCCCGAGGTAAAAAAGTTCTTTGCCGTCGCCCCGCCATCTGGGAACCTTGCCGCCTTCGCTGGATATCTGCCACTTTCCGGCCGGCGTACCGTCGGTGTTCGCCCCTTTCAGAAGCTTGGCGGCGTCAAACGGCGCGACGTACACTTCCCCTCTGCCAGACTCGCTCGAGGTATATGCCACCCAGCGACCGTCAGGAGAGAAGTGCCCGTCAAACGCGGCTGCCGCCGCATGTAGAAACAGGCTCGGTTTCATGGCCGCAACAAAAGGCAGCACCCAGATATCGGCTTCGGAGAAATTACGCATGTCTCCCCGCGCGAACAAGGCGAATCGCCCGTCTCGCGACCAATCCGTGGCCCACGCTTCCCGATCCGGTCGATCCGCAGCCACCAGGAGTTCTTCCGGACCTGCGCCGTTAGCAGCCTTCCGGTAAATACCGGTGCGAGCCATACTACCTCGCAGCGTGCTGTACAAAATTTGGCTCCCGTCCGGCGACCAGACCGGTATCCCTTTGTCCGTTTCAGGATCGAACGTCAGCCGCATGCGCACTCCGCGCCCCAGATCATCCACCCACAGCTCACTTCGCGGATCACCCACACTGGAGGCAAGCCTTCCGGTGTCGGGAGAAAGTCGAATGTCGTAATGAATCGCTGGCACCCCGATATTCCCCAGCTTCTTACCGCTCCGGTCGAACCAGGCCAGTTGCGTGGCGGTCGGCGCCCCAGTGGCAGGCTCATAGACCAATACGCCGTTGTCCGAAACGTCGAAATGAGAAAAGAAGGCTCCCCGTCCGACCTGCTCTGCAATCGGAACCGCTCTTCCGGTGAGTTGCCCTTTCCCCGGATCGAACGGCTGAGCCACCAGCGCTTCCCCGCGACTGTAGAGCAAGAAGCCTGACGCGAATGCGGCGCGACCGCCGCCACGGAGCAGCAGCCGATTTTCTTTGCCGTCCAGCGATGCAAAGTACGTATCGCCGGCAGAACTTGGATTTGCAGTCTGATAGACGAAGTGCTTGCCGTCGGGCAAAAACCGCGGCGTGAAAATAAAAGACGAACCGGATTTGTCCGTTCGGATGACTGGAGCTTTGCCTCCGCCGGAAGCTGGAAACTGGTAAATCCCGTCGAAACCCGCGACCAAAATGGTTCCGTCGCGGCCCCAACTACCGCTGCCCGGCGACACGATATCGCCCAAAATTGTCGGCTGGCCCCCGGAGACCTCGATGCTTTGCAGCTTGTTATGGGAATTAAATCCAATCCTTCGGCTGTCCGGCGACCAGAAGGGTGCGCCAGAGTCCTCGGTCCCGGGCAGGGGGTAAGCGGATGAGCCGTCGAGTGGCCGAACCCACAGCACGGTCGAGCTGCTCGAATCTCTCGCACCAAATGCCACCGCGTGGCCGTCCGGAGCCAGTGCAGGAGCGACCGTAGCGTGAAAGTTAAACTGCAATCCCTTGGGCGGCGCCACGTCCGCAACCAGCAAAGGCGCAGGGGAGTTGGCCACTCGCAGGTAAGCGCCGAGTCCAGCCAGCAATCCGGCTGCAAAAATTGCAGCCAGCGCCCAAGCCAATCGTTCGCGACTTCTCGCTGGTCTTGTCACCAACGCTGCAGCGCCCGATTGTGAACCGCTCTCGGTAATCCACTGCAACTCTCCCGCCACGTCGCTCGCGCTCTGCCATCTCTCATCCGGGATTTTCGCTAGGCATTTCTTGATCGCGTGCTCCAGCGCCGGCGGCGTCATCGGTTTGATCGTAGTAACCGGCGCAGGTTCCTTTTCGAGAATGGCCGACGCCACGCTAAGGTGGCTTTTCCCTTGAAACGCTCGCTGGCCCGTGAGCATTTCGTACAGCACCGCGCCCAGCGAAAAAATATCGCTGCGCCCATCCAGCTCTTTGCCTTCCACCTGCTCCGGTGACATGTAATGAAACGTCCCAACGATGGTACCCTGTTCGGTCATCGGAGACGATTGCGTCACCGCCCCCGTCAACGTTGCCACGCTCGTCAGCGCCGCCACCGGCTTCGCCAATCCAAAATCCAGCAGC
Source organism: uncultured Acidobacteriota bacterium (assembly GCA_963838905.1). Taxonomy (GTDB): domain Bacteria; phylum Acidobacteriota; class Terriglobia; order Terriglobales; family Acidobacteriaceae; genus JABDBE01. The sequence continues at coordinate 146,917 of CAWITE010000002.1, read as the reverse complement.
TTCGTGCCACTCGAAGTCAGCATGACGTTCCCCGGCTTCAGGTCGCGATGCACCACCCCGCTGCGATGCGCTTTGTCCAGCGCGTCCGCAATCTGCATCCCGTACTTCAGCACCTGTTCCAGCGGCAGCGGCCCTTTCTCCAACCGCTTCGCCAGCGTCTCCCCCTCCACGCACTCCATCACCAGATAACTGATGTCGTCCTGGCTGCCAACATCGTGCAGCATGCAAATGTGCGGATGATTCAAGCTGGAAATGATCTTCGCTTCGCGCTCAAACCGTTGCTTACGAATGGGATCGGACGAAAACTCCGCTGGCAAAATCTTCACCGCCACATCCCGTCCCAGCCGCGTGTCCCGCGCGCGATACACCTCGCCCATCCCGCCCGCACCGAGTGCGTCCAGGATCTCGTAGGGTCCCAACCGAAAACCAGGGGAGAGTGGCATTTGGCGGCCATTCTACACCGAACAAGGTTTGTTACACCCAAGCGCAGATAAGGGATTCGCTTAGCGATTCGGATACATCCTGGGAAACGCAATGCAAATACCCGCTAAAAGTCGCTAGTGCTTAACAGAGATTTGACTGGGCCGAATTGCGCGATTGTGGGCGGATGACGGGCTAACCCGAAGTAACTGTTGTTAAAAACCTACTAGGACTCTATCGCTAGTGCTCAGGCTAACATGCTGTGAGGGATTGCGGAGATCTTCACGCCTGAGCACTAGCGATAGAGTCGGTTGAGCGAAGCCGCCGCTTGGGACTATGTGTTTTGAATGCGTTTTAGAGATCGTGTGGGGAGGCGAGCGGGTTGAGCAGGGTGGCTGTGGGGAAGACTGGACCGGGAGAACTGGGAAGAAAAAGTCGTGACGGATCTTTCCGGAGAGCCGGTTATGCCAGGAAGTAAAGACAGAAGTGGCCCCGGTTGGAAGGATGGCACACACTGGTGTATCCGCCAGAGCCAGAGCTGGTTGAAGAGTAATGGGGATGCCGGGGCAAGAAAGGTGGGAATCATGAAGAGTTCTCCACCGGAGGATCCGGGAGCCAGGCAGAAAGTTGGGTAGGAGAAAGTATTTCCACCTCTCGCATAGTGCCGCGATGACAGTGTTGACAGAGATGCCCCACGCCCACCGTAGCCTGCGACGTGGCCGTGCACTGCAGATGAAAACGGCACAGATTCAGCAATTGGGCACGCTGGCGATTGGCGAGGAGGCCGAAGTAGCGAATGCGCACGAAACTGGCGGGCAAGACATGCAGCAGGAAGCGACGTAGAAATTCATCGGCTTCGAGGGGCATCGTTCGAGTCTGGTGCCCATGGGCGTAGTCTCGCCATCGGAAGGTAACCCTACCGTCGGCCATGGCCAGGAGTCGAGAGTTGGCGATGGCAATGCGGTGAGTATAGCGAGAGAGATAGGTCAGGACCTGCGCGGGCCCGGCAAAGGGTCGCTTGGCATACACGACCCCGTTGCGATGCGCGGCGGCGCGTAGCAGAGCGGCGAACTCGGCTGGGGATTGAAGAGGAGTGAGTTGACCGGCGAGAGCAAGCTTGTGTTTTTTAAAAGCTTGTTCGAGAGCGTCGAGAAACTTTCCACGAAAGACAACACTGAGTACTTTGACGGGCAGAAAGAACTTGTGTCCACAGGGAATCCAACGCCGCTGATCGGGCGAGAGCCCCCCCGGGACGACGCAATGCAGATGGGGATGATGCAGGAGGGTCTGGCCCCAAGTATGCAGGACCGCCAGAAACCCGATCTTAGCGCCGAGATGTTTGGGATCAGCGGCGATCTGGAGTAGGGTCTCGGCTGCGGCCCGAAAAAGCAGGCCGTAAACCAGAACCTTGTTCTGCAAGGCCAAGGGAGCCAGGACGTGGGGCAAGGTGAAGACGACATGATAATAGGGTACGGGCAGCAGTTCGGCGGAACGTTTCGCCAACCAAGCCTGCCGCGCTGCCCCTTGGCACTTGGGACAGTGCCGATTCAAACACGAGTTGTAAGAGATGGCTCGCTGTCCGCACCTATCACACTGTTCGATGTGCCCACCGAGTGCCGCAGTACGGCAGGCGACAATCGCGCGCAGCACTTTGAGGTGCAAGACGGTCAGCCAGCGGCGATGCTTTTTTACGAGAGCTGTGCCATAGGTTCGAACAATGTCGGCCACCTCCAGAGGCGGCCGAATCATTTCTTCGAAGGTTCCTTGGTCAAATTTAAGCCATCCAGAGGACTGGCGGTTGCCCGCACATGCTGCTGGGAAACATGGAGGTAACGGGCGGTGGTTTTCAGGCTGCGATGCCCCAACCGGATCTGGATGGTGCGCAGATCGGTGCCCGACTCGAGCCGATGGGTTGCAAAGCTGTGGCGCAGCGAATGCGGCGAGACCTTCTTGGTGATTCCAGCGCGACGGACGGCATTGTGAAAAACCGCGAAGACGTCGTTGTCACTGATGGGCTGGTCAGGATTTTCTCCGGGAAAGAGCCATTGCTTGGGTTTGTGGTGTCGCCAGTACTGCCGCAGGGTCTGCAGCAAAACGGGAGACAACATGACCAGTCGATCCTTTTGCCCTTTGCCTTGACGGACCGTGATGGTCATGCGTGCCGAGTCGATGTCGTTCACTCGCAAGTGGGCCGCCTCGGAGCGCCGCAAACCTGCCGCGTAGATGGTCATCAACAGGGCGCGAGTCTTGAGGTGCGGAGGCACGGTGAGGATTCTGGCCACCTCCTCCGGGCTGAGAATCGTGGGCAGTCGCTGCTCCATCCGCGGGAAAGGAATCTCCTGCAGTAGGAATGCGCGCTGCAAAGTCTTGGCATAAAAGAATCGCAGCGCACAAACAATCTGGTTATAGCTTGACCACGCCAGCTTTTTTTCCTGAACAGAAACAGTTGGTACTGACGAATATCCTCGGCTCCGAGTTGATCGGGCGAACGATGAAAATGTTTAGCGAACTCGGCAACGTGCCGGAGGTACAATCGAATGGTTTTAGAAGAGTAGTTTCGCCGCTGGAGTTCTTCCAGCATGCGCTGTCGCAGTGGGGTCGTCATAACGCCTCCTAAAAGCGTGATGACCCCACTTTATACTTCTGACCACTACGGTTTTTCTGCCGCAAAGCGGCTTCGTTCAACAGGCCATATCACAAGCTTGCGCCGTCTCTTCGCCCACTGCCCGTAGTCGATGATTGTAATCGAGATTCTGCAACAGTGACTCGTCTTTTCTCGCTCCGACCCCTGTGGCGGTTCGGTTTACGAAGAACGGAGTTGGAATAAGCCTATGTCTGGATTGGAGATTTCGCATGCTTGCCGCTGGGTGTAGCATTTATCCGACAATACAGTTCAACGTTCACCAACCAAACATCTCTTCACCAGAGTTAAGGAGGCACTCCATGTCCTACGTTGATGTCGGAAAAGAAAACTCCACTTCCATCCATCTCTATTATGAGGATCACGGCTCAGGCCACCCTGTCATCCTAATCCACGGATATCCCCTCAGCAGCGCGTCGTGGGAAAAACAGGTGCCGGCCCTGCTGGCTGCGGGGTATCGCGTCATTGCGTACGATCGTCGCGGATTCGGAAAGTCCAGCCAGCCCACAACCGGCTATAACTACGACACGTTTGCCGAAGATCTACGCAAGCTGGTGACCCATTTGAAGCTCAAGGATTTCACTCTCGTCGGCTTCTCGATGGGCGGCGGTGAGGTCGCGCGCTACGTTGGAAGGTACGGATCGAAGGACGTAAGCAAGGCGGTCATCATCGGCGGTGTTCCGCCGTATCTACTGAAAACCGCTGACAATCCCGAAGGCGTCGACGCCAGCGTGTTCGAGGGCATCAAGAAAGCCGTCGCCGCCGACCGCTATGCGTTCTTCACCGAGTTTTTCAAGAATTTCTACAACACTGACGTTCATCTCGGGAAGCGCGTGAGCGAGCAGGCGATTCAGGCTAGCTGGAACACCGCTGCCATCGCTTCTGCCACGGCCAGCCTGGCCTGCGTGCCCACGTGGCACGAAGACTTCCGCCAAGACGTGGCAAAGATTGACGCTCCGACGCTGGTCGTTCACGGCGATTCGGATCGCATCGTGCCCTTCTCTGCTGCAGGCAGCCGCACAGCCAAACTAATCAACGGCGCGGAGTTGGTTGTCATCAAAGATGGCCCGCACAACATCGCTTGGACACATGCGGAGGAGGTCAACGAGGCTTTGCTGAAGTTCTTGGCCAAGCCGGGCGCAAAGGGGCAGACGACGGCTACGAAGAGAAAGGCCGTCGCTTAGGATGTGTTTGCGTGACTTTTGCGGGCGGCGCTTCCGAGCAAAGGGTTCGCCCGCAAATGCTTTGGACTGGAAGCTTCCCTGAAAGACACCATATTGCCAGCAACCCGAGTCAAACACTTCCAATCCTGAAGCACGCCAAAGCGGAGTACGCGAAGCTGCAGTAGGGCTGCAGATGACGGTCCCCGAGCGTCATCTTCCCGTCTGGGTGAAGTCAACCTGACGCTATCAGGCCATTGCACGTTTTGACCTGAATTCCGCATCCAGCCGCGTGTTAGGAAACTACATCTTTCTAACGCTTAGAGCATCGGTGCTGAGAATCAATGTTTATGCGGGTCCGAAGAGGCTGATTGTGAAGAGGTTTTCTAACACTGCATCCTAGAGCCTGCCGAGCCTTCACATGCGGCGGACGGATATGCACGATTCTACGAAGCTGCGCTATGCCTATCCGCAAGCATTCAGGATCTGACCGTCTCTCCCGCTTCATGCGAACGAAAAACCAACGCACTGGCTACCCATGCGACTGTCCTCCTAGACTGGAGCCGGAATACACCCGTTGAGCCATGTCTGCTCTTTAGACTCCTTCGCCGAACCTTGAAATGGGTCTGGCCGAATTTGAGACTTTTCGGTATCCTCTAATTGAGCATCAAGAGCGCGCCGGACATGCTCCGGCTTCGCCAACCGAGCGCAAAGCGCCACGGTGGAACGCCTAGCAGGCGGATGCGGCGGGCCGATGAGGGCCGCAAAAATGACAACCAAATATGACAACGCACTTTCCCAGTTCCCCAGCAAGATTATCGTAGTTCACTGCGAAACTTGCGACGTTGACTACGACGTCAGGGAAGTCACCAACGAGGTTCAGCACCTGCATGCGCTCCACGTAATGTCGTTCGATTGCCCGAAGGGGCACCACTCCGAGACCAGAAGGCTCTGGAAGGAGAAGGCGCTGCATATCACTGAAGGAGACGCCATCTCCCTCCGTGGCCCAAAGGTTCCGTGGGATGCACTCGAAGAGGGGGAAACGATGAAATCAGGGTCAATTGGAACAACGATTCCCGCGACCGTTGAGCCTGAATTGGGCAAGAGGCGGTGCCCTAACGGGCATGGCTCCCAAGGAACTGCCGCCACAGAGGTTAGCACTCAAAACCCCCGGCTTTTGGTCAAAATGAGTGCTAGGCGTAACAGATTCGCGGAACTTCACTGCCCAGTGTTCTCAGGCAGCGGGTTGATGGAAGTGAGGCGCTTCTACTTGTCGCCACGCTTCGACCGTCTCCTTTGCGAAGTCCTCGTATCGGCGTGGCGGATGGCCAAGCAGCCTCGCTAGAGTCTCAACATCTGCGTCCTCCGCCACGAAACCGCGTTCTAGATAGCCTTGGAACATCATGCGGATGTCAAACGCCGACCAGGACGGTGCACTCTTCCGCATCTGTTCTTCAAAGGAGTCCAAGTCTTCTCCGGGGTAGCCGATCTCTTTGCCAAGCAGCCCGCTCCAGATGGACGCTACCTTCTTGCCGCTCAAAATCTCCGGGCCATTTAGGTTGTAAGTCTTGCCTAGGTGCCCGTCGCTCGTCAGCGCGATGGCGGCAGCTTCGGCAATATCACGCGTGTCAACAGCGGAAACACCAGGCGTCCCCAAGGGCATGGGATACATGCCCGCATTCATCAACGCGTCCTTCAGCGAAACGTCGTTCTGAAAGAAGTAATTCGGGCGAATGATTGTGAAAGGAAGACTGAACTCATGGTGACGAGAACGGCCTTTGCCCATGAAGACTTGTTGAATGCGAATGCCCCGTCAGACGGGCATTCCCACGGAACCAGGCATTGCATTTTTCTCTAAGTTAAGGTAAAAGAGCTGCCTCCCTGTTGTGGAGTTGTAATCTCAGTTCTAAGTCGTGCTTTCAGGAGGAAACTACGTGAAGAGAATGGCCATTTGTTATATCAGGATATTGGTTGTCAGCCTGTTCTGTATTCTCTCCTCCGTACTCCAAGCGCAGGTGAATGTCACTACTTATCACAATGACAACGCTCGGACGGGACAAAACACCCAGGAAGCAATCCTGACTCCGGCCAACGTAAACAGTGGCCAATTCGGCAAGCTATTTTCCGTCTCCGTCGATGGATGGGTATATGCCCAGCCTTTGTACCTCTCCAACGTGACGATTGGTGGTGGTACCCATAACGTCCTTTACGTCGCCACCGAGCACGACAGCCTGTATGCCATTGACGCGGTCAGTGGAACAATCTACTGGCAGATCAGCTTGATTCCATCCGGCGGCAGCACGGTCAACAGCAGCACGGATCTGGGTTGCGGCGACCTGGTTCCGGAGGTCGGGATCACGGGAACACCGGTCATCGATCCCACCGCGGGGACGATCTACCTAGTGGCGAAGTCAAAAGTCAATGGCAGCCTGGTCCAGTATTTGCACGCCATCGACGTGGGTACCTCGGCTGAGAAGTTCGGTGGTCCTGTATTGATACAAGCGACAGTTCCGGGAACCGCGTCGGACGGCAACGGCACCACCGTAAGCTTTAGCCCTCACTTCGAAAATCAGCGCGCTGGCCTGTTGTTGGAGAATGGGCACGTAGTGGTTGGATGGTCCTCGCATTGCGACATCAGCCCCTGGCATGGCTGGATCATGTCGTATAGCGCCAGCGCGCTTGTGCAGGAAGCAGCCTTTAACACTTCCGCCGACGGCAGCGCCAACGGCGTTTGGATGAGCGGAGGAGGACTGGCCGCGGATGCCAACGGAAACATCTTTTTCGCAACCGGAAATGGCACCTGGAATGGTACGACGGATTATGGTGATAGCATCGTCAAACTTGGACCTCCGAGCGGAGGCAGCTTTCCAGTCCTGGATTATTTCACGCCTTACAACCAGAGCAGTTTGGCCGGTGGCGACACCGATGTGGCATCCGGTGGACTGGTACTACTGCCTAATCTTTCTTCCGGGCAGCAACTGCTGACGCAGATGGGCAAGGAAGGGAAGATGTACGTGATTGATCGCAACAATATGGGCAAGTATTGCGTCAACGACAATCCTCCTTGCAACGGCAGCGATCCAAATATCGTGCAGGAGATTCCGGGGGCAACCGCCGGAGTTTGGGGCACGCCAGCCTATTGGAACGGGAGCGTGTACTGGGGCGGAGGCAGCGATGGCGGTGGGCCGGACAATCTGAAGGCATTTTCGTTCAACGCTAATAACAGTGGACTGATTTCGACTTCTCCCACGTCGGAAAGTGCGAAAGCATTCAGTTTTGCGGCTCCTTCGCCAATCATTTCGGCCAACGGCAACACTAACGGAATTCTTTGGGGGTTGGACGACAGCGCCTTCGGATCGACCTGCAGTGGCGGCTCGAATTGCCAGGTGTTGTACGCCTATGACGCGACCAATCTGGCGAACATGCTTTACAACAGCAGCCAGGCCGCCAACAACCGCGATGTCCCCGGCGGAGCGGTGAAGTTCGCCACTCCGATCGTCGCAAATGGTAAGGTATACGTTGGCAGTCAGCTGAAAGTCTCTGCCTATGGCGCTATCAGCGCGACTCCAACCGCTGCGACTCCGACTTTCAGTCCCGCCCCAGGCGATTACACGAGCACTACGAACGTGACACTCTCCGACAGCACCTCGGGAGCGACCGTTCATTGCACGACCGATGGCACTACGCCCACCCCAAGTTCCCCTGCGTGTAGCAACGTGGCGATCAATTCGACCATGACTCTGAAAGCAATCGCGACCGCGAATGGATACAATCCAAGCGCGATTGCGAGCGGGCTCTACACCATCGACTCGGGCGACCCCGGAATCAATTACGGCGCCGGATTTACTTCAACGGGATTAACTTTTAACGGCACCGCTAAGCTTAACGGCACTCGGTTACGGCTTACCGACGGCGGGGCCAACGAGGCTGGGAGTGCGTTCGTTGGCACACCCATTAACATTCAGGCTTTCACTACTGATTTTGGCTTTCAACTGAGTAGTGCAAGTGCGGATGGATTCACTTTCACCATCCAGGGAGTTGGAGCGACCGCTTTGGGACCTTCAGGAGGCGGTCTGGGCTACGGCCCCGACACGACGGACGGACCTCCGGGAATCGCCAATAGCGTGGCGGTGAAGTTCGATATCTACAACAACGCGGGCGAAGGCACAGACTCGACCGGTCTGTATACCGACGGCGCTTCTCCCACGATTCCCGCCCTGGATATGACGAGCTCGGGGGTATCTCTGCTCAGTGGCGATGTTTTCAATGTTCACACAACATACGACGGAACGACGTTGATCATGACGATCACCGACGCTACGAACTCGTCTCAAACCTTCACGGCCAGTTGGCCACTCAACATACCGACCACCGTCGGCTCAAATTCCGCCTATGTGGGATTCACTGGCGGTACCGGTGGGCTGACTGCAATCCAGGAAATCCTGGACTGGACCTATGTCGCGACCAATCAACCCACTGCGGCGACACCGACGTTCAGCCCGGCGCCGGGCGCTTACAGCCCGGGTCAAGTCGTGACACTCTCGGACACGACGACGGGAGCGGTTATTCACTGTACGACCGATGGAAGCACGCCTACGGCGAGTTCACCGGTATGCACTACGTTGACGCTGAACACGACCACCACGATCAAAGCGATTGCGGTGGCGACCGGATACAACAACAGCGCTGTTGCGAGCGGGACCTACACCATCAGCGCGAACGGGAACCCGTATGTCAACTACGCTTCTGGCTTTAGTTCCACGGGCTTGGCACTGAATGCCTCCGCCAAGCTGAACGGGACCCGGCTGCGCCTGACCGACGGCGGAGGAACAGAGGCTGGCAGCGGCTTCTACGCGACGCCTCTGAATATCCAGTCGTTTACGACTGATTTCAGCTTCCAGTTAACCAATCCCAACGCGGACGGCATCACTTTTGTGATCCAGAACGTCGGCACCACAGCGCTCGGCCCCAGCGGCGGAGGTTTGGGCTACGGACCCGATACGCCCGGAGGATCCGGAGGTATTCCGTCCAGCGTAGCGGTGAAGTTCGATCTTTATAACAACGACGGCGAGGGCCCGAACTCGACTGGGTTGTACACGAACGGAGCGTCTCCGACTATTCCCGGTACAACCCTCGGAGGTAACGTAAATCTTCACAGCGGTGACGTGTTTAACGTCCATATCACGTACAGCGGCACCACCTTGACCATGACCATCACCGATGCCACTACACCAGCCGACACCTTCACGACGAGTTGGACGGTGAATATTGCCGGCACCGTGGGCGCGAACACTGCCTATGCCGGCTTCACCGGCGGCACTGGTGGCCTGACTGCGACCCAGGACATCTTGAGCTGGACCTTCACGTCGGGTGCGCCCGGTACTATCCAATACGAAGCCACAAAGATTCCAGTTACGGGTTCACCAAACGCGCGCTCATTTACCTGGACTGGCTTTCCCGACGGCGCGGGGGAGATTGCTGATGGCACCGCTGCTGGCGCATATTTGAATTTCACCGTGAACGTCGCAACGCCAGGAACTTACGACATCAAAGCCGCAACGAAAGAGTTCCCCACCCGCGGAATCTTTCAACTCTCCGTCAACGGTGCGAACGTTGGACCCGCGGAAGACGAATATAACGCGAACGGGAATGGCGTATTCCATGAATACGATCTTGGCAACATGACATTCTCCTCAGCAGGGAACTATTCGTTCAAGTTCACCGTGACCGGACACAATTCCAGCAGCAGCGGATATACGGTGTGCTTCGATTACATCAAGCTCACGGCGCAATAGGAACCGGAGCCAGGGTGGGATCGCCCTCAAAACTCGGGTATGGCGCCAAGCCCACTCGGTTTGTGGCGGTAATGCTGTTGCTTGTTCCGAGTTGTTTTCTGATGGGACAAGGCAACGGTGTGAGCTGTATTGCCGCGCATTACAAAGTGATCGCATTGCCTCTGCGGCCAGTCCACATCAACGAAAACAGGCAAATAGCAGGCACAACGACCGGTCACCGCGCGGCCTTGTGGACCGAGCAATCTGGGCTTCACGAACTGCCTCTGCCCGCGGGTTTCTACAACTCCGAAGGCGTCGCAGTCAACAATTCCGGTCACGTGGTCGGAGTTGTCTACGACCGCACATTTGGCAAGCACCAAGCATTCACCTTTGCCAATGGCACTCTAACCTTGCTAGCAGGAGAGCAATCCCGCGCCTACGACATCAGCGACTCCGACGAAATTGTCGGAGAATCGCTGCTCCCTGGAAAGACAACAACGGGGCCGGTATCTTGGACCAGAAACACGATTCGACAGCTAGGGGGGTGTTGTGGCGGATCTGCCAAGGGTGTCAACAAAAACGGAGAAGCGATCGGCGACGCGTATGACGAAACCGGACGTTATCAAGCATTCCTGTGGCACGCGAGTCGCGGCATCCAGCCGATTGGACCACCCAACCGTTACAGTTCGGCAATCGGCGTGAATAACTACGGTCAGGTGCTGGTCCAGGCGTTTTCCGAGGTGTTCCTTTACGCAGGCGCCACTCTCACTCGCTTGGAATTGTCCCCGCAATACCCTAGCCACCCTCATGCGATAAACGACTGCAACATCATCGTTGGATCTTTCGGTCCATTTGCGGACGCGGAACGGGCCTTCGCGTGGGAAAAATCGCACGGGTTCCAAGACTTGAACACTCACATCGCATCCGATTCAGGCTGGAAGCTGGAATCCGCGACCAGTATCAACAACCACGGTGAAATCGTAGGCCGGGGAGACTACAAAGGCCAAGACGACACCGGCTTTCTCCTAATCCCAGACCGTTAACGGTTCGGCTATACATCTTTACGATGGTCGTCCCTACAGCGACAGTTATGCCCAACGACTGACTCTCAACGAGCGTTGGCCAGAAGTCGGCTTCTAGGAAGTCAGCCGTTCACAGTCGCTGAGGTTCCTCCCGAGCGACGGGCAAACCTGAAGTAATCCCAAGGTAAGGGTTGCCGACTAACCAGGAGTTGTCCCGCCGCCCCCTCATCTTCAGAGCCATGAACGCGCAATCTCGCTCAATTGAGCCTCATTCTTGACCGCTCACGCTTTCCGCGCTACCGTAGCACGTACTAGTTCGATTTTGTGTCTGGGACATCATGACACGCTGCATCGCTCTGTTTTGTTTGGTCGTCGGTCTCACCGCGACTCTCCAAGCCCAGACAGCAACGGTCACGCCTGCGCAAGTGGACAAGGTCTTTGCCAAGTGGAACAGGTCCGATTCACCGGGTTGCGCTTTGGCCGTATTGCAGAACGGTGGCCCCGTCTACAAGCGTGGCTACGGCATGGCCGACCTGGAACACGACGCAGCGATTACGCCTGCTACGCCGTTTCACGTCGCGTCGGTGTCCAAACAGTTCACGGCTGCGGCTATCTTGTTGCTGGCAGAACAGGGCAAGCTCTCGTTAGACGACGATGTCCGCAAATACATCCCCGAGTTGCCCGATTTCGGCGTCACCATCAGGATCCGCCACCTTCTTCACCACACCAGCGGCCTGCGTGACCAATGGGACCTGTTGCAGTTCGCAGGATGGCGCTACTCCCTGGATCTCATCACCGATACCGACGTCATGAGCATGGTTACCAGGCAAAAAGATCTGAACTTCCCGCCGGGCTCAGGGTACGCATACTCCAACACGGGGTTCACGGTGCTGGGACAGATCGTCAAGAGAATCAGCGGCCTATCGCTACGCGAATTTACGACCAAGAATATCTTCGAGCCGCTGGGAATGAAGAATACCCACTTCCGCGACGATCACGGCGAGATCATCAAGGGAGAAGCGCTCGGATACGTGCCGACGAAGGAGGGCATGTTCCGGCTGAGCGTCACGAATTTTGATACTGTGGGAGCGACCAGCCTCTACACCACGGTCGAGGACCTGGCGAAGTGGGATGAAAATTTCTACTCGCCTAAGATTGGCGGCCCTAATTTCGCTTTCCTGATGACAAGAACGGAAAAGCTCAATAGCGGCAAGGACAACGATTATGCGCTGGGCCTCGTGATGGGGAACTATCGCGGACTTCCCACGGTCGGGCATAGTGGTTCCGATGCAGGCTATCGCTCGAACATCATTCGATTCCCCCAGCAGCATTTTTCCGTTGTCTCCCTCTGCAATACACCGGCGAACCCGGCGGTGTTGAATCGCGCGGTCGCGGATCTGTACCTAGCGGCCGACTTCAAGGAGGTAGCACAGGTAATCCCAAATGAGCGGGATTCGGTGCAGCTCTCCCTGGACAAAATCGCAGGCAAAGATGGTTTTTATCTCCTTCGGGATAGTGGAGTGGTGATGAAAATCAGTTCGGAGAACGGAACGCTGCAAGTGGTCGAAGACGATGACAAGACACCGCTGTTTACCGATGGCAAAGGTCGCTTCGTATTGCCAAATGCGACCTCTGTCGGCCACTTTGAGCCGGCGGGAGGCGACGCGCAGCGGCTGGTTATCGAGCCGCTAACTGGTCCTCCGGAGATTTGGGACCGGCTGCCTGAGTTCGCACTGGCCTCGGGTGAGGAGCGCGAATACGCCGGCTCCTACTTCAGCGACGAGCTCGATGTGCTGTACCGCTTGGAAGACAACGCTGGGAAATTAGTGCTGAAGAGGCAGAAATATCCAGACCAAGTGCTGAGACCTGTGATCCGAGATCGGTTTACTTGCCGACTAGGCTTCTCTATGGGCGTGATCGAGTTCACTCGCGATTCCTCCGCACGTGTCTCGGGAATGTCGCTGACCACCGGGCGCATCCGGCATCTGAAATTCGCTCGACAACGGCTAGATTCCGAAAAGGCGGCGGCGCGGTAAGATCGCAAGGTCTTCGAGGGATGCCAGTACCCGATTAACGCTAACCGGACAAGTGAGCATGACTGATTCCCTAGAAGCCCTGTTCCGGAGTTGCGAGATTGCGAGCGAGTAACGGACAAACCTTCCATAATCGCGATAAGGTAAGGGTTGCCGACAATCCGCCCGCGACCTGCCGTGAGATGTCTCTTCCCCCGATTCGGGTCCCACCTTCGCCTACATTTGGCTTACCAGATACGCACGCGGTCAGCGGGGGCGAGATAGAGCTTGTCTCCGGGCTTCACATCGAATGCCGCGTACCAGGCGTCGAGGTTGCGCACGGTAGCTGGCCGGAACTCGTCGGGGGAGTGGGTGTCGGTCATCATTTGCTCCCGGAGCCCAGCTTCACTCGACTTTGATGCCCACATCTGTGCGAAGCCCAGGAAGAACTGCTGGTCGCCCGAGAGACCGTTCTGGACGGGAGCGGCCTTACCCGCGAGGGAGGCACGGTACGCATCGTAGGCAGCGGAAATGCCGCCGAGGTCGGCGATGTTCTCGTCAAGCGTCTGCTTACCATTCACGGCAAGATCGGGAAAGGGTTTGTAGGTGTCGTACTGCGCGGCGAGTCTGGCGGCGGCCGCGTTGAAATGCGCCAGGTCGGCGGGTTTCCACCAGTTGCGCACACGCCCTGTGGGATCGAACGCACTGCCTTCGGTGTCAAAGGTATGGCTGATTTCGTGTCCGATGGTGCGACCAATGGCGCTGTAGTTCACCGCCGCGGGAGCCTGCGGGTCGAAGTTTGGCGGTTCGAGATATGCGGCGGGAAAGTTGAGCGCGTTTTGCAGGGGCAATTCGCAGGCATCGACGGTCTGCGGCTCCTCGCACCACTCCCTGCGATCCACGGGACGGCCGAGACGGGCGACTAAGCGGTGGTAATCAAACAGGCCGCCGCGCCAGAGGTTGCCGAAGATGTCGTCCGCCTTGACTTCGTAGGAGGAGTAGTCGCGCCAAGTCTCCGGGTAACCGATTCCCACATAGAGAGTGGTGAGCTTGGCTTGGGCTTCGGCCTTGGTCGCAGGATCCATCCAGGAGAGGGCATCAATGCGGCGCCGAAAAACGGCGATGATGTTCTCAACCATGGCTTCGATCTGGGCCTTGGTTTCGGGTGAGAAGTAGCGCTGCGCGTACATTTGCCCGATCGCTTCGCCGAGCACGCCCCGGCCTACAAGCATAGAGGTTCCAGCTCTATCCAACGGGTCGTTGACCAGTGCGACGCCGCGCTGCCAGCGCGGACGCTGTTCCGGTGTGCCGGAGAGGGTCTTGCCGAAGAAGGCGAAGTGCTCGTCGGCGAAGGCTTTGGGCAGAACGCTGGCGTAGTCCTCAATCAAGTGGAAGGCCAGCCAGTCTTTCCATGTGTCGAGCGCGGTGGAGGCGACGAGAGCGGACTCTCCGGTGAAGGCTGAGGGCTGCCAGACGATGAGGCTGGCTTGGCCGCTGAGACCGGCGCCGTGAAAGTACACCGCCCAGTCGAGGCCAGGGGCGTTGGCGGCGAAGTCGGCTTGCTTCCAGGTATTGTTAGCCTTGTAGATTTCGTGCTGATCCGCCAAGGGAATCTGTTTTTCGGCGATGGTGTGCTCCAGTTCGACGATGTGCTGGGCGCGGACGTCCGTTTCGGCGAATCCAGCCAGCTTGAGCATGGCTGAAACGTGCGTCTGATATTTGGTGCGGATGTCGCGCATGCTGTCACTGTCGGAAAGGTAGTATTCGCGGTCAGGCATTTCCAGGCCGCCTTGCAGCAGGTAGGCGGTATAGTGCTCGGGGTCGCTAAAGCCGGGTGCGACCCACAGTCCGAAAAGGTTCGGGGTATGAAAGCAGCCGCAGTTCAGGGCATCGACATCCGACCGGAGGCTCTCGCCCAAAGCCCGCGCCAGTTCGTGCTTGTCGCGGATGGCAGCAATGGCGTAGAGCTGTGGGCAGAGCGGAGCAAGGCCTTTGGCTTCGATGGCGGCCTCGTTCATGTAGGAGTGGTAGAGGTCGGCAATTTTGCGGGTATTGGAACCAGCAGGCGCGTTGGCTTTGGCTGCTTCTTCGATGAGCCCAGCGATACGCTTTTGGCTCAGATCGATTAGGGAGTCGAAGACTCCAATGTCGCTACGGTCGGGGGGGATTTCGGTGCGCTTGATCCAGTCGCCATTCGCGTAGCGGTAGAAATCGTCGCCGGGCTTGACCGAGCGATCCATGTTGGCGACGACAATGCCGTGGGTCTCGGGCGCTGGCGCGGTCTGCGAATAGGCGGCAAGTGGCGCGACGGCCAAGAGCGCGTATGCGGCGTTCCGAGCCAAGGTTCTAAGTGTAATTCCCATGGGTAACGCTCCTACAAGGAGCTGCTGCGGATTGGGAGCCTGGCCAACTGGGATTAAACAGCAGCCAGCCAAAGAGGGTAGCATGGCCGCCCGATGGTTGGGGGGATTCAGGCAGCGTTGACAATCGCCACGAATTGGGGACGACTGACGGGCTAACCTGACGTTATTCCTGATGAGGTCCGGCTGTACCAAAATCCTCGGTTCTACGCGCTCCCGCCCGCACTGAAAACACACTGCTTAAGGACGCGCAAAACCTGAAATGAGGCTGTACCGCAATTAACACTTTGTGGAACGCGCTGGATCGCAACCGCAATAACTAAGTCTGGGCGAGTTTCATTGGAGCTTCGCGTACTCCGCTTTCGATTCCTCCAGGAACTGGCCATTCTGGCTATTCCGGGGATACACGACCCAAGTACTGGAAGGCGGCCGATGGGTTTCCATTCATTGTCGTGACGGTGAAGTGCTCAAAGGCGAAGACGGGTGAAAGCACGGGTTAGCGGTTCGATCCATTCTTCTCGGTGAATCACACCTTCTGGAAGCTCAAACACGCCGTATACGCCAAATTGATCGGCGTCACGCGCATATCGCTCCAAGTTCCGCACGTCGGTATTGACGAGCAGGTCGCTGATGTACAGAATGCCTTCGGGGCGAAGTACCCGCCTAACCTCCGCGAGCAACACCCGTTGATCATCATCGCTCGGTATACAGGTCAGCACGGCAAACAAGAGTACTGCGTCAAAGGCCTGATCACGGAAGGGCAGCGTCAGCCCGTCGTTTCGAACGAGCGTCAAGTGAGGGAACTGCGAACGGCACCGCATGAGCATCTTTTCGGAAAAATCCATGCCCACGGCGTTGCCGTAGCCGGCCCTTGAAAGCTGATCAAGTAAGCGACCGTAGCCACACCCGTGGTCGAGAATGCGAGCCTGCGATCGCAAATGCTGCAGTAGCCAATCCAGTCTGAGAGGATGCGAAAAGCGCTTTTCAGACGCGACCTGGTCCCAGTAGTCAGTCTGCAGCGGTATTCCTTCCACTCCGCCCGTCTCCAGTACCCGAAGTATAGCGCCTCACCAACCAGTTGCGCTTCAACCGGAACTCGTTTCGAGAGCTGCAGTCGCCCGTACTGCTCCGCCTAGCTTCTCGATGATCTGCTAGTGCGAGAGGTTCTAGTCGATGTGTCACGCCATTGCGGTGTGCCTTGTCGAGGGCGCTGGCAATCTGGGTCCCGTACTGAAGCACTTGCGGCACTGGCAGCGGCCCCTTTGCCAGCCGCGCCGCCAGCGACTCGCCTTCCAGGTATTCCATGACAATGAAATCAACGCCGTCTTGCCGGCCGATGTCATACAGAGTGCAGATGTGGGGGTGATTCAGGCTGGAAATAACTTTGGCTTCGCGCTCGAATCGCTGACGGCGCGTCGCATCGTCGGAGAGACGCGATGGGAGAATCTTGATGGCGACAGTGCGCTCCAGCCGCGTATCCCGCGCCGGGTACACTTCCCCCATCCCGCCCACGCCGAGCGGCGCGACGATCTCGTAGGGACCCAGTTTGATGCCATTGGCCAGAGGCATCGATAGGGCGGATTATAGGCCTTTAAGAAGTGCTGCGGCAAAATAGATCACCGCTCTCAGAAACAGCTTGCGGAAACCATCGGCCAGTTCGACTCGGCAGGCAGTGAGAGTAGCTTGGCTATGCTGCTGATCGGCGGCATCTCTCGCGCCTGTGCCCGGATCACGAGCAAACGTGAAGTAATCCCAAGCTAAGGTTAGCCGACAATCCAGGAGTTATGGTTCAGGTGGCTCGAATCAGAATGCAAGGTACACCTCGGAACGCTGGAGAGCCGACACTCCGTTGCTCAAGAATCCAAGAACTTAGGTGATGGCCGCAAGTAGAGGTTCCGGAACGTGTCCAGAAAGTCGGTCCGTGACCGCTATACGCAGTGCCGGTGAACTGATTCACAGGTATCGGGAAATCAGGGAGGGCCGGAGTGAGAGCAAAGTATCGCTGCGGGTTATGAACTGGTTTGCAATTGACACTGGATGAGCGCTGTACGGCGCAGCTATGCCCTATTGACGCCCCGATGCTAAATTCACGTACTTGACGAGCAGGACCTCGTTACCGATTTCGTTGTAGATCAACTCATCCACAGTGCCGCCCGCTAGAAGAAGACCGTATCCGCCGGGGCGCATTCCTTCTGCTTCGCGCTGCACGATGTGGGCCGCGGGATCGTCAGCAGGATTTGCCATAGCCGCGTGGGTAAGTGATTCGCGGCGGAAGCCAGCCCCGGGATCACGTACGTAAAACACCATTGCTCTTCCAGTGCGAACGGCGGTGACCTCAACCACCTGCTCGGGATTAAACGCCGCTCCGTGCTCCATTGCGTTCAGCAAGATTTCTCGCAACGCCTGCATCATTTCCTCCCGCGTGTCCTCAGGTAGTTGAGCACTCAACTCTTTCGCAAAAGTCATGAGGCGCTCAGCCGTGATGAGGCGACAATTTACGCGGACTGACACCCAGCCGGGCTTGGCCGACAGCACTTGTATGTCGTCTCGCCATTGGCTGTCGGACGCTGCGCTACGGGCGAGGTTTGCGATCTCGTCCGGGTCAAACGGAGGTGTGAAGCAGGCGAACACCCGGGCACGCAGGGCAGCAATGACTTCATCCGGGGTGCTGTGACGAGCCAGGACGATGCTCTTTACCCCAGGCCTGATGGCCCGCATCTCCTCCAGCAGTGCCAAGTCCTCGTCGACAGTGCTGTCGGGATTGGTGATTACGACCCCAAACGAGCGCATGCGCAACCGCTGCAGGGCGTCGGCGTGCCCTGCCGAGTACTCCATAGGGAAATCGGCGGAAGAGAGTGCATCGCCGATCTTCCGGCTCACTTGAGCGTCACTTCCAATGACTAAGACCCGGCTCATGTTGTGCTCCGCGGCAATGAACTCGGTAGTTGTAATGGAAAACTTCTACACACAGATCATAGATTAAGGGCTGGCATTGCGCTTTGAGACTTTGAGAACGATTCCCTCCGGGCAGACGGGTAAACCTTCCGTAATCTTGCAAGGTAAGGTTAGCCGACGACTTGGGAGTTATCGCATTCTGAATGGGCATTGCAAGAAGGGGAACGGCATCGTTGGTTCCGCAGCGTGTTCTTCCATCCTCTTCAACAGCAAACCGATTGCGCTCACGTCTGGACCAGTTGGAATTAGCTTCACTTTGTGAGTGGCAGACTGACTGACTTGCCGGTCTGAGCGGACTGTCGTGCTGCATCCAGAATCTCGGACACGGTCATGTTGTTGTTCAGAGATGACAGGCTATTTCCTTCCTCTATGCCCCCGTTCAAGACCGCAGCCAGGTAGTGCAAGGGATCGTCGTACGGCGCGGCGAGGCTCTCTCCCTTCAGCATCCCGCCTTCGGACTCATTCGCCTTTCGGACCTCGATGCGCTCGGAGTCGATTGCCTTGGCATAGCCTGTGCGGCCATACACATCCATCTGCTTCAGAGCGAAAGGCCAATTCCAGGACGCCTGAACAATGGCAACGGCATTTTTGTAGTTGAGGATGATGTCTGCTTCATCGTCTACCTGGGGATACAGGTTCGGTTGCAACTGCTTGGTTACCGCTGTTACGGTTAGCGGAGTTTCGCCATCCATCAGCCAGGTCATGAGATTTGCGCCATAGCAGCCGAAGTCGAACAAAGCTCCGGCACCGTTCTGTTTCGGATCGATGAGGAAAGAGAGGAACTCAGGGGGAACGCCGATCAGTTTAGGTCCCTGATGGCCGTCACGAAAGACGGTCTTTACGATCGGCCCCAAAACGCCCTGCTTCAGTAGATTGAACGCCTCGGTATTGCTCGTGTACCAGGACGTTTCCAAGTTGACGAGCACATGGATCTTGCCACGGTTCGCCGCGTCCTGAATGCCCAGCGCATCTTTGTAACTGATGGCCAGCGGCTTCTCCACCATTACGTGTACGCCCAATGCGGCACACTCCTCAATCACTCGTCTGTGCTCACTAGGGGCAGTGAAGACCAGCACTGCCCGAGGATGCGATTGCAAAACCATTTCTTGAATGCTGCGGAAGTGCAAACTCGCGGACAAATGATGGCGCTTTGCATACGAGTCGAAGAGAGTCTGGTCGGGCTCAACAATCCCAACGACCTGAACGTCAGGGCGATTTAGAATACCGCCAGCCGGTGTCAGCGAGCCGCCCTTCAGAAAACCCTCGACATGGCCGTGAGCCAGACCAACGACGCCTATTTTCGTCGGAGAACCTGGAAGGGCGGCAGGCACAGCGGCGTTGGAGAAACCAGCAAGGAAAGTAAACATCAGCACAAGAATCAGTTTCATAATGTCGCTCTTCAACTAAGCAGTAAAGCGCATACGCAAAATAGCCGCGACCAAAGCGGACTGCTCCGCTTCTTTCTGTGGAAGCCAGTGGCTGGCGAATTGTTATTTCGCCCATGATTCCTCAGGATTCCCCGTCCTGCTACCGTTCTTCGATGCGTAATCTGGCCGTTCTTTTCGTCCAATTCGTCGCCACCCTGGCCCGGTTGCTTGGACCTGGCGGCGTCCGCTCCCTAGTTGCGGAGTCGCTTCTCCTCAAACACCAACTCCTGATCGTGAATCGCCCCCGGAAACGATCGCCCAATCTACGCGCGTCGGACCGCATCCTCGCCGGCTTGCTGGCGCTCTTGGTGCGTCCAACCCGTCTGCTCCGGCCCGCAATTGTACTGAAGCCTTCGACACTGCAAGGCCTTCACAAAGCCATGAGCAAGCGAAAGTACCGGATGCTATTCTCCCCGAAAGGCCGTCGGAAGCCCGGCCCGAAAGGACCGAGCGCAGAACTCATCCATGTGGTCGTCGCAATGAAGCAGCGTAACCCCAACTGGGGCTGTCCGCGAATCGCACAACAGATCGCCTTGGCGTTCAACATCCAAATCGACAAAGACGTGGTTCGAAGGATTCTCGCCCAGCACTACCGGCCGGGACAGGACTCCGGTGGTCCCTCTCGGCTGACTTTCCTGGGCCACATTGAAAGACAGCCTCTGGAGCATGGATCTGTTCCGGTGTGAGTCGGCCACGTTGCGGACCCACTCGGTCCTGGTCGTGATGGATCAATACACGCGCCGGATCATTGGGTTCGGGGTTCATGCGGGCACGGTCGATGGGGTCGCACTCTGTCGCATGTTCAACCGCGCCATTCGAGGCCAACGCTGGATGCCGAAGTACCTCAGCTCCGACCATGATCCACTTTATAAGTTCCACCAATGGCAAGCCAATCTGCGGATACTGGAGGTAACAGAAATCAAGTCCATCCCCTACGTCCCCCGGTCCCATCCGTTCGTGGAAAGGCTAATCGGCACCCTTCGACACGAGTATTTGGATCACACGTTTTTCTGGACGACGGCAGATCTCGAAAACAAGCTGCTCGATTTCAGGACCTACTTCAACAACCATCGCACGCATAACTCACGGGAAGGGCAAACGCCGGATACGCCCGTGTCACGACCAATCGCAAATCTCCGGTCGTTTCGATGGCAACCACACTGTCGCGCTCTCTATCAGACACCGGTGGCTGCCTGATTTGTCATGGTGCCCTGCGTTGCCGAGGCAAGAGAGTGTTTGTGCCACGCGGGATTTCGTGAGAGTCCCTCTCCCATGTTGCTGATTGACGGCGAAACGAATCGCCCGATCCGAGTTGTGGAGCACGCTTAATCACATCAAAGGAGAAGCGATGAAGCGAGCAGGCTTTTATGTCAGAGTCTCGACCCTTGACCAAAATCCTCAAACCCAGCTTAGGGAACTCCGCGAGTACGCTGAACGTCGTGGGCTGAGCATAGCTGGCGAATATGTAGACCACGGTTTCGGCGGGGCGAAGGCACGCCGTCCCGCGCTCGACCGGATGCTAGAAGATGCCCGAAGGCGTCGGTTCGATACTTTGATCGTTTGGTCGTGCGACCGCCTCGCACGCTCCACGAAGCATTTCCTTCAGGTTCTCGACGAACTCGACTCGTGCGGCGTCCAGTTCGTGTCGCTTCGCGAGGCGTTCGACACGTCGGGCGCGTTGGGGCGGGCGTTCCTTGGCATCGTCGCTGTGTTGGGGGAGATGGAACGGGCACTTTTGATAGAGCGCGTCCGCAGTGGCATGGCGAGAGCACGTAGTGAGGGTCGCCAGATCGGTCGCGCTCGACTCGATGTGAACCGCGAACAGGTTATCCAAGACCGTCGTTCCGGCATGAGCCTGACGCAGGTCGCCAAGCGGCACAACATCTCCAGAGCTTCGGTGTGCAGGCTCATGAAGGAAGCGAAGTGCGACCCCGCATTCCCAGCGGTCGCCACAAGCATGCCGGAGCAAACCAGCGCGGCGGGCGGTGCCCGATGAACCGCCACGAGGAGTTGGTGGAAGACTCGATGTTCGGTGAGCAGTTCGTCACGACCGCAGAGGAGATCAGGGAAGCCCGCGAGGCTTTGATCGAGCTTGGGAAGGACATCGCACGGCGCAAAGTGGACGCCGAGTTCAACGAGGCACAGATCGTCTTCGCCAACGAGAACGCCCGCATGGAGCTTGCGCCTCCGGGCGACGACGAAGCCACCAAGGCAACCGAGGCTGCGAACCGTCGCTTGCTTGCGCTGTTCAAGAAGGGCTGGAAGAAGGACGAGGGGCTGCTGTTCCACTGTTACCGCGAGTACAAGAAGCGCCTATGCTACCAACACCGGGCGGAAGGCTAGTCATGCCCGATAAACAAGGCAGATCGAGATCATTGGCAAAGTCTTTCTTGCGACTTGTGGTATGCGGCGATGCCTCATTTGCGAACGCGTGTTCACACCTGCGGAAGCCGCCCAACATGCCACAGCACCATGCTGCGTACTGTTGAATGGGAGTTCTGAAAAAAGCATGTGCTAAGCTGTCGCCAATCGTCTGGGGTGTATCACGGCGGCTGAAATGACAGCAAGCACGGCTGCGGACTTTCGTTCCTCGTCGCTTGGTAGAGCCAGCGTCAGGGCACTGATTGCCTCTTGGCTGGGATGGATGTTCGACGGGTACGAAACCTATGCCCTCGTGCTTGTAATGGGGTCCGCCGTTCATCAATTCCTCCCACCTGAGCGATTACCGAGAGCATCCGTCTACATCGGTGGCTTACTAGCCGCGACCATGCTTGGATGGGCAGGGGGCGGAATCGCAGCGGGTATTCTTGCGGATTATTTTGGTCGCAGGCGCACGCTCATGCTCTCAATCTTGTGCTACGCCGTCTTTTCAGGGCTGGCGGCAATCTCTTGGGACTACTGGTCTCTGCTCGCGTTTCGATTCCTCGTCGGGCTTGGTTTAGGTGCTGAGTGGGGACCCGGTGCTGCAATCGTTGCTGAGCAATGGGCACCCGCATCGCGGGGAAAAGCGGGGGGCGTTCTTCATGCAGCCTATGGCGTAGGTCTGCTGCTTGCGTCGGGTATCTGGTTATTCGTCAGTCGGCTGGGTCAATCATCGTGGCGCTACATGTTCTTAGTCGGCATCCTGCCCGCCTTGTTGCTACTGTACGTTCGCCGCTGGGTTGACGAACCCGCGGTGTGGACGGAAACCAGCCGGAATCGGCGAGAGGCGCAGCAGAGGGTTCAGATTGGCAAAGGCTCTTCGCATGACAAGCAATTAGTGCGGTTTACGGTTTCTGAGATTTTGTCCGACCTTGAACTACGCCGCCGCGTCGGGATTTTGCTGTTGATGTCGGTCACTACTGTCGTGGGCTGGTGGTCGGCATCCACTTGGATTCCAGAGTTCGCAGCCCAGCTAAATGCCCGTTCACTAAGCCAAGTGCAACTGTCGTCTTCAATGATTGGACTGATGTTCAGTTTGGGGTCGGTGGCTGGCTTCCTCACGTTGGGATTCTTCGCCGATACAGTAGGGCGTAAACCAACAATCTGGTTCTACTACTTGGGGGCACTTGTGGTGACCGTGTGCTACTTTCTGTTCGCTCGTGAGCGGACTGCACTACTCGTGATGGCTGGGGTGAACGGTTTCTTCAGCAGTGGTCAATTCGCTTGGATGACGATCTATTTGCCGGAGCTATTCCCAACCCGTGTGCGGGGGACAGCTATGTCTCTGGTTTTCGATACTTCGCGCAGTATCGCGGGGTTGGGACCACTCTTGGCGGGTTGGTTGGTCACGCTCTTCGGCGGGATCGGAAACGCAGCGGCGGTAATGTCGCTAATCTATATCGTCGGACTGATAGCCACTCCGTTTGCGGGAGCGGAGACTAGGGGAAAGCCACTGCCTGCATAGAGCTTCGGTGCTCTTTCTCAGCACTCACGCTGAGCCTATGTCGTGCTTTCCAAGTCTACAAGCCCTACGCCACCACACTGGAAGTTCGCTCGACTGGCTGTTTCGCCGGAGCCAGCGCGATGAAGGCGATCCCGATGACAACAAGCACAGCCGATCCGACCAGAAATCCTACGCGCTCGCTGGCGACTTCGAGTCCCAGTATCGACATTGCCACGGCATGGGCGAAGCTTGACCACGCTGCGAAGGCGATTAGGCTGCGATGTGCCGATGGATTACGCACCGCGATGAGCAGGAAAACGCCGAGCGCGACATAGAGGCTGAGCATCATGGTGTCGCCCATATCGGAGCCAGCCGGATGCAATAGAGATCCGATCAGGGGATAGATGCCAGCGGAGAAAAGCAATCCCACTACGACCAGCACAATCTTCAGCGTCCGTTCTCGCCACATAGTAGCCTCCTCTATGTGGACACAATTACCACATGTTAGCGCGAAAACTGCTGCTTACCGTCTATTGCGATCAGTTGCGTGTTTCTTCGAGGTTTTGATCTGCTTCGACGATCTTCCAGTCGCTTTTGATCCGGACTTCGACGTTCGTGCGCCCGGAATTTTGCCGATCCGAGCATCTCCAGCCAGCACAAGCTCGCATGCCCGCAGCGCCGCTGATTCAAAGTCAGGCGCATCGACTGGTAGGACTTGCCAACCCGTCACCTGTTTACCCAATACTTGAATCGACCGCATGTTTGGGAACTCGCGCCGCAAGCTCTGGTGGTGTTCTTGAGTAGTGGCGAGCCATACGCCGTTATCCGCAGTGCTTTTAGGCTTGTCCCGCAGGATCAACACGATTTTGTCTTTTACATAGATTGCAAGGCAGCCAAACATCGGACGCGTGTACGGCGATAGTGTGGAAATCGCATCAAGCACGAATGCGTGTGGAATAGGCTTCCGCTGCTTGGGCAGCAAGCTCGCATCCAGAGCTTCTGGAGAGACGTGTTTACTCTTAGTCATACCCATGCACCTCCAGCCCGCCGTCTCCGAGCTTTTCGAGGAAACGCCGGGGGATGGTCTGGTCGATCATCTCTCTTGAACCTGCACTAAAACAGAATCGAAGGCAGGTACGCGCCAGCGGGTTCGTTGTAAAGTCCAGTCGTCATCAACGTCATCGGCTGTACCACTCGAAGCCCGCTCTCAAGACACCAGCGGAACAGCCCCGCGTTGCGGGTGGGCACAAGGATTCCCGGACCCTGAAACTCCGTGGCTGCCGAGATCAGTGCTTGCAAGTCCCGATTGGCTTCGCCAACGGCATGACCGAAAAAAGCGACGGACGATGCGTAAGCTCTGATTCGCCCCTCCGATTCGGCGACCACGGATGTTCCTTGCTGAATCGCGTCATTGAGTTCGCCCCCACGGTCGTGCCCGTGGACTCGCACACAGAGGTCATTGCAGGTCGCGAGGTCGCTCGGTTCCGCTGGGCGGACGCGATAGCCCAGCGGCGTCTTCTGAATCGCTGTCCCCTGCATACATGCAAGTGGTTCGCGCACCACGAAACCGAGCTTCGCATAGAGTGAGAGCGAGCGATTGTGGTAAGCCGCCTGAACTAGACGTACCCCGGCGAACTTCCTCTCGGTCGCACGCGTCATCACAGCTTGCATCAGTTGCCGACCTACGCTTCTGTTCTGTGCGCCGGGTTCAATCGTGATCGGACCCACTCCGGCGATCGGTGCTCGCTCGTCCAAGCAGTTGCTCCCGACGACCTTTCCATCCCGTTCAGCCACAACGCAAAAGAACGACGGGTGCGAAAACATCATCGAGAGCACGTGGGCAGCATGCTCCGGGGTGGGAAAGTCCGGAGGAAAATTATGCTTGTTGGCGAGCGTTGCGAAAGCCTCGAAGCCTATCCTTCCACATACTGCGGCGTCGTCTGGAGCGGCGCGACGAATAACGATCGCTTGATTTTCGCTGATCAGCGATTGCGGCTTCGCAGCCATGATGGTTGCCTCCTCACATACCTTGTGGTCGAAAATAGAAAAATGACTGAAAAACCCTCGCGGTTGAACCTGCCGACGCAGCGAGGACGCCTGCTTCGGAAGCAGTTTGCGTCGTTCGCACCAGCATCCTGCTGCCGTCCTTCATTTCAAAAACCGTGCCATTCATCGGCGGATCGCCATCGAACAACACGATTACAAAGAACTGTCCCCGACCGATGATCCACGGATCGCCACGACTCAAGTCGGGACGATAGCTCACAAATTCGTCGGTGGACTCCGAACGCTTAAGCGGCACCTTTTGCCGAGTAATGTCGTCCAGAGCCGCCAGTAATTTCGTATTCTGCTGATACTCCCGCCTGAGCTTCTCCACTTCGGCTTCCGAGTCGAACCCATTGAGGTACCACATCTCCGCAGGGCCGAAGACAGACTCGACGGTCAGATAAGGATGAGTGAAGCCGAGCGTTCGACAGAGGTCTTCAGCGCGTCTCTCAAGCTTGCGATTCGCAGCTATAGCATCCGGCTTCAGGTAGTCGCGAGAAACCTCTAGAATTTGCGGCGGGCGAGCCTGCGCCATACTATCCGTCACAACCCCCAAGGCAACTGCGAAGCAGGAAAGCAGCATAACGCACTTGGTGTGGCAATCATTGCGATCATTCTATGGTGCGTGCAGCAGGCACACAACCGCCGCCGGGCACAAAGGTCAAGGCAGCGTGACGCCTATTGCAGCTTGGCGAACTCGGCCTTGGCTTGCTTCAGGATAGGAATATCGGGGTCGGCGTCTTTCCAGAGGGTGAGGAAATCCTTGTAAGCGGCGAACGCCCGGACGCGGGCGGCATCAGCATCCGCGCCCTGCGAGGTTCTTGACTGCAAGGCGTTGGCGCGAGCCACTCCCAGATGCGCCAACGCTCCCGTCCAGCAGTTCCAGACAATGCCGCTGTGGTCGAGAATCTTCTGAAACTCGGCGGCGGCAACACTGCCTTGTCCGGCTGCCAAGGATGCCTCTCCGCGCACATAAACGTGATAGAGGCAGGAACCATTGGAGCTGAATGCAATTGCCCCCAACTCGATGGGGGAAGCGGCTTGCAAGGCATTCAGGGCGGGAGCCGCATTCTTTCTGTCCAGCGCCAACTGTGCCTGAATCGCAGGCAGCCAAAGCGACTGCATCTGCGTGTCCAGCGGGAAGCGTTTCCCTAGGTCTTGTGCCAAGGACTCGGCTCGCGCGCTTTCGCCCGACATGGCAAACGCAAGAGCGGCTTCCACCTCGGAGCCCTGACTCGTAGGAGCAAGCTTCAAAGCCTCTGCCGCTATATGCCGGGCTTCTGTGGCATTGCCGTAGGCGGCTTGTTGCAGAGCAGCATTCGCCTGCCATATTGCCCCAGTTTCCTTGCTATCAGCCCGGATCGCAGAGTCTACGGCCCGCTTGGTTAGTTCCCGAGCCTTGCCCAGATGACCGCCATATGCTTCGGTATCGGAGGCGAGTGCCAGTCCAAAGTTCTCTTCGGGCCTGCCTGCAAACCACTGTAGCTGTTCCGCCATCGCGGCGGACTCTGCCCCAAGAAAGGCAAGGGCGTAGAGAGCATTGTGGAGTATGAGATCATCCGCCTTTCGCGCTTGCGCTTCATGGATGATCTGCCGCGTTTCGTCGAGGCGCTGCAAAGCAAGGGTGAAGTTGGCGAGATTATCGTAGATAGCTATCTGATCAGGTGCAAGGCGCAGCTCTTGCCTCGTGACCTCCGCGGCTTTCTCATACTGCCCCTGTGCAGCGTACACGAGGCCCAAATTGCTGTAGGCTCCCCAGTCTCGCGGGTAGCTCTCAATCTCCTCCTGATAGGTCTGGGCCGCTTTATCCAGTTCTCCGGTTACATTCTGGTAGTAGACGGCGGCGATGCCCAGCTTCTCTCGTTCGTTGGCATGCTCCCGCAACTGGAATGCCTTGGTGTAGTACTCGCTGGCACGCCCTACCTCGCCGAGATTGGTGTAGTCGTTGCCCACTGACAAGTAGGCCATGGCAAAATTCGGGTCGAGCTCGATGGCACGTTGATCGTAAGGCAAGGCTGCCGCGGCGCCTTTGTCGCGATCGGCCTTTCGGCCAAGACTGTAGGCTTTCAGAGCTTCGAGCGAAGACGTAGTGGCCTGTTCGAGTGGAACATCAAACTTCTGCACCGAAGCCAGCGATTCTCCCAATTCGCCGCGCAGCTTGGACGCCGCCTCGCCCAGCGTGTCGAGCACCTTTTCCTTGGACGCCGCCGTTACCTGCTCCTGCGCCGGCATGTCTCCGTTTTGGCAACTCACTGCCTTCAGCCCCAGCACATATTCGCTGCCCAAGCTGCCAATCGCTCCGGCAATATAAGTCTTGCTGCCCGCCCGCTGACAAAGCTCGCGCGCTACCTCCGGCGTGAGTTTCGTGCCGGCCGGACGGGTCATCTGTTGCAAGGTCTTCGCCACTTGGCTGTCGGAAAGCACATTCAGGAAAGGTGATTGCCGCAGGGAAACGTTGAGCGCCGTCTTGAGCGTGTCGTCGAAGATTGCATCGCCCGTGCTGTTGGCAAAATCGGCTAGAACGAGGGTGTCCTTTTCGGTGAGCTTGGTTGGGCGGCGGAAGAAGAGATAGCCCGCGAGCAGGGCTGACGCTATCACTACCAATGCTCCAGCGAACCAAAGGGTTCGTCTGCTCTTCGTGACAGTTGCTGCTTCGAGTACAGCCGCCGACTTATAGGACTCAGTGTCCCGTTTCAGTCGTTGCAGATCGGTGCGTATGTCGGAGGCGTGCTGGTATCGGAGGTTGCGATCCTTTTCCAGACACTTTGCGATAATCCGTTCCAACTCGGGCGGCACATCGGGGTTGAGCCGTATCACAGGAGTGGCTGCCCGGTTGAGGATCGAGTCGAAGACCACTCCCGTGCTTTCTCCTCGGAAGGGTAGCATTCCCGTCGTCATCTCATACAGCACAGCGCCAAATGAAAACAAATCAGTGCGGGCATCCAATTCCTTGGCGCGGATTTGTTCGGGCGACATGTAGGCGATGGTTCCGACTGCTGTGCCCGGACTGGTTAGGTGCTCTTCCAATGTCACGGTCGAAGCAGCGGTCGCTTCAGCGTCTCCGACGTTGTTGAGGACGGGCACAACTTTTGCCAAGCCGAAGTCCAAAATTTTGGCGTGACCACGCTTCGTCACGAAGATGTTCGCTGGTTTGATGTCGCGGTGAACTATGCCAGCGGCATGAGCAGCATCAAGCGCGTCTGCGATTTCGATAGCAAGCGACAGCACGGTCTCGATTTCTAATGGTTTCCCGCCGAGCCGATGCTTGAGTGTCAGCCCATCGAGAAATTCCATCACGATGAACGTTTGACCGTTCTGCTCGTCAATCTCGTGGATTGTGCAAATGTTGGGATGGTTCAGTGCGGATGCGGCCTGCGCCTCACGTTGAAAGCGTGCCAAAGCCTGCGGATCGCGTGCAACCTCGTCTGGCAAGAACTTTAGAGCGACAAAGCGGTGCAGCTTTACATCCTCAGCCTTGTAAACCACACCCATCCCGCCGCCTCCGAGCTTTTCGAGGACGCGGTAGTGCGAGACGGTCTGCCCCACAAGTTGGGAAGAAGTCGCCATTGCCGGGAATCATAGGACTGTTAAAGGCACAGGGTCAATGAGCATGGGAAAACCGCCGAGAACTGTCCCGACGATTGTTTTTCTTGGAGTTGGAAGTTGGTGGTCAAAAAGGGGTCTCCCGCATCAGCCGCAACCGAATCATTCTATTGATGCGAAATTTTCGAATTCACTAGTCCGCCCGGTATACCTTTTGAGCAGCAGCGGATCATTGGGTTGCGGCGTAATGGCTGAAACCGACGCTACGGACGGCAGCAGCCGAGGAGTCGGAAATTGTCGGACGCCGAATGGCATTCCCAAGCCGATCCGGAATTCCCAATTACAGCAGGCGGGGCAGTTAGTCCCCTGCTCGGATTTCTGGGATTACTCGCTCGCCGAAGCTGGGGCTACTTTCGTCGCCTGAAACGCGACAATTTTCCAGTTGCCGTTCTGTTTTACCCAAACCCGTGTGTTGCGAACGTCGCCGCTGAATGGTTTCCCGTTGATTGTCGCTTTTATGGAATTCAGCGAATTATAGATCGCTGTTTTTCCATGGATGCGCACGGTTGCTTCGCGAATCTCAATGGATTCGTATTTAGTTACTCCGGATTTATAATTCTCGATCTCCTGAACCTTTGTGGTCGGATTGCCGTCATTGCGGATCGCTATGTAATCATCGGCTAGGTACTTCTCCAAGAAACCGGGATCGTGTTTCAAGGTCGCCTCCATAAGCTGCGAGTGAAGCGCCTTGATTTGTTGCTCGACAGTCCCGCCGCCACCCTTTGCGGTCTGTTTTCCTGCTGTTTCGGCGCGTGCTTTCCGTCCGTTCATAGGAATACCTCCGCAGATAGATGATACTGCTGTTCGCCCGGAGTGGTGTAAAAGGACATCACCACTGCGCCTAGTGAGGCGTGCTAGGTGAAGTCTGGCCTATTGCAGTTGCGGCAGCCCAATCCGGCGCAGGAGGTCAGCATAGCGCGGGTCAGAGTGAACGGTCTCCCGAAATGGGTCTACCCTGAGATAGAGCATGCCCACTGAACGCTCTTGGTAACCCTTTTCCAGCAATCGAAATGCCTCTTCTCTCTCGCCAAGACCCGCGTAGATCGTTGCCAACTGGTAATAATCGACATAAGTGTGCGAGGACAGATTTTCAACTTCTCGGGCAATCTTCAGCGCATCATCTCGTCTCCCCGCGACGGCGTAAACCCAACCTAGGCCGTCAGCAACCAACTGGTTCTCAGCCGTGACAGCCTTGTCCGGCTCGGCTATTTTGTCGTATTCGGCAAGGGCTTCTGGGTACATACGTTTCATCGCGTATGACCAAGCCAACTGAGCGCGAATGAATGCCGCGTTGGGATACAGATCGAGGGCTCCTTGAAAGTGAGGGATCGATTCATCGTATCGGCCCATGACCAAATAAGCGTGCCCCAGACCGCCCAGTGAGTGTGTTGAGATCGGGTCAAGCTCCTCGGCTCGCTTCCTCTCACGTAGACCTTCGTCAAATCGGGTTTTCGTAAGCAGGCACTCGGAATACCATTCACGGGAGATAGCACTGCTGGGGTTTAATTCGATAGCTCGCTTGAATTCTCGCTCAGTACTTGGCCAGTCCCAGTCGTAATACCACTCAGCATAGGCCAGTTCGGCGTGGGCCTCGCCCAGAGTGTTATCCAGTTCCAGAGCCTTCATCGCTGCCGCTTTCGCCTTCGGCAGGGTCTCGCCGGATGGAACATAGCTCAACCCGCCTCCGAGCCAATTGTAGGAATCAGCGAGACCCACGTAGGCCATAGCGTAGCCGGGGTCTTTGTCGATGGCTTGCTGGAAATACTCTATGCCCTTCTTGAGTCCTTCGGCTGTGGATTGGTTCGAGAGATAACGGCCCTTTAGGTAAAGCTGATAAGCCTCAGGCTTTGGCTGGGACGATTTAATCAGACGTGTTTTTTCTTCGCTCGTCAGCCGCACGCGCAGATTTTCAGAAATCGCCGATGCGATCTCCTGCTGGACTGAAGTGATGTCAGACAGCGTCCTTTTGTACTGCTCGCCCCAAAGTTGTTTGTCCTCGCGTGCGTCCACGAGTTCGGCGCTTACCGAGAGGTCATCGCCACGCTGAACAACTCTTCCCGTGACCAAGGCGTCCACGCCAAGGTCTTTCGCTACCTTCTGCGGCTCGATGTCACGCTGCTTGTAATGGAAGGCGGATGTGCGAGAGATGACCTTCAGATTTGGGAGACCCGACAACCTATCGATGACGCCCTCTGTAATTCCGTCGCTCAGGTATTCCGCGTTCGGATCGCCGCTTGCGTTAGCAAAGGGCAGCACAGCAACCGAGTTGATGCGAGTGTGACCGCTACTGCCAAAATAGAACGCTGCCACCGCAATGGCAGCGATGACAAACACGAAAGCCATCGCGACGATCAACATCGTCCGACGCGACCACCGGAGCTTTGCGGTATCGCTCGATGTGACCTTGCCTGATTCGGTGTCTCGCTTGAGCCGCTTCAAGTCCGCTCTTAGCTCCGCAGCAGACTGACAGCGGACATCGCGATCTTTTTCAAGAGCCTTGTTGATGACCTGTTCAAGCCCAGCAGGAATATCAGGATTCAGCCGAACTGCCGGGGATGGCGCTCGATTAAGAATCGAATCAAAGATCACTCCAGACGTGTCACCCCGAAACGGAAGCATGCCTGTGCACATCTCGTACAGCATCGCCCCGAACGAGAACAAGTCGGTGCGAGCATCGAGTTCCTTCCCCCTCACCTGCTCCGGCGACATGTATGCGACGGTTCCCAGCGTTGAACCGGGACTGGTCAAGTTCTCCTCCGAGCCGATGGTTGGGGCGCTCATGGCAGCGCTCTCCGATTTCAGCGACACTTTGGCGAGTCCGAAATCAAGAATCTTCGCCTGACCTCGATTCGTGACGAAGATGTTCGCTGGCTTGATGTCCCGGTGAATGATTCCTTTCGAGTGTGCCGCGTCCAATGCATCCGCGATCTGGATGCCCAAATCAAGCACTGTCTCGGTCTCAAGCGGCTTACCCGCGATCAGATGCCGGAGGGTCTGCCCTTCCAGCAGTTCCATCGCAATGAACGTTCGTCCATCCGACTCGTCAATCTCATAGACCGTGCAGATGTTCGGGTGGTTCAGGGAGGATGCAGCCTTGGCTTCCCGCTGGAAACGGGTGAGGGCTTGTACGTCGTTGGCGAGTTCTTCGGGAAGGAACTTCAGGGCGACGTGGCGACCGAGCTTGAGGTCTTCCGCCTCATAGACCACACCCATGCCCCCACCGCCGATCTTACGGAGGATGCGGTAATGCGAAACCGTTTTCCCCACGGGTTGGGACGGAGTAGCCACTGGCGGGAATGTTACGGGTGAGCTTGGCTAGGGGTCAACTGCTACCGCGCCCGCAGACATTGCAGGCTTTCCAGCACTGCTGTCGCACGTCTGCGCCAATAAAAGAAGAATGGTGCCCCAAGCAGGATGATCGCCAGTCCGATGGATGAGCGAACCGGGCGAGCCAACCACAAATTCAGACTAATCGCCAATCCAGCAATGCCGAATAGCAGCACCGTGTAAGGATATCCCCACACGCGATATGATCGTGGCAACTCAGGCTCGGTTATGCGCAGTCGGATAAGCGCGATAGCTGTCAGCGCAAAGAACAGCCAAATTGCGAACATCTCGAATGAATACAGTTCTTGGTATGTGCCCGTTAACACGAGCAGAACCGCAACGCACGCTTGAAAACAGATTGCACCGCTTGGAGTGCGATAGAGGGGCTGGACTCGCTTTGCAAACGCAAAGAAATAACCGTCACGAGCCATTGCAAAAGGAACCCGAGGATAAGCCAGAAAATTGGAATGGAGCGCCCCTAACGCCGAAATGATCATGCCCACTGTGATCCACTTCGCCCCATTGTTGCCGATGAGTAGCACCATCGTATCGGAGGCGACGTGATGTGATTGTGCGACGCCGGACAAGCCTAGCACTCGAAAATATGTCCAGTTGACCAACACGTAAAGGCTGATCACGACTAGTGACCCAAATATCGCTGCGCGTGGAATGTTCTTTTGCGGGTTTGTGACCTCCTCGCCAATGCACCCAAGAGATTGAAATCCGTTATAAGCTGCCATGACGGGCACTAACCCGGATAATTCGTGGATTTTAAAGACAAAAGAAGCCTCCTGTGCTACAAACATGTTGACTAAACACTGTTTGAGGCACTTCCGGAGGCTTCTTCGTGTCTGACGATAGCACAACAGAGTGTTTGTTGTTCCCAGGAATTTTTCGCAAGCCTGTCGTTGCCCAGTTTGATCAGCGAGAAGGCAGTTCCGATGGCGGTGCTTTGCTGCTGAAGGCCGCCGATGGTCACTACCGATTGGTGGAGGAACTAACGGCATGTCTGCAGGACCAAAGACAAGCCGGCAAGGTCGATCATACGTTGCAGGACTTAGTCGCACAGCGCGTGTTCTCGATTGCCTGTGGCTACCCCGACGGCAACGACTCGGCCCGATTGGGCAGCGACCCCATTCATAAGCTGCTTCTCGGTCGCGATCCCATAGAAGGGCTCGACCTGGCCTCGCAACCGACGGTGTCGCGTTTCGAGAATGCGGTCGGAGTCAAGGAACTGTATCGCATGGGCGAGACTTTGGCCCGGAGTGTCATCCGGCGGCACGCCAAGCGACTACGGCGCCGGGTGTACCGGGTCACCATCGATCTGGATCCCACCGATGATCCCACCCATGGCGCCCAGCAACTCTCCTTCTTTAACGGGCATTACGACAGCTGGTGCTATTTACCGGTGATGGGCTTTATCAGTTTCAATGAGGAAGCCGAACAGTATTTGTGCGCTGCGGTGTTGCGTCCTGGCAACGCCCCCGCCGCGGTGGGCGCCGTAGGATTGCTGCGGCGGCTGATCCGGATCATTCGTGGTCATTTTCCTGGAGTGACCATTCGGGTTCGCCTGGATGGTGGTTTTGCCAGTCCCGCGGTGCTGGAGTTTTTGGATGCGCAGAGCAAACTGGAATATGTGGTGGCCATGGCCAAAAACGCAGTCCTGAAGCGGATCGCGGCTCCGGGAATTCGTCGCGCTCGTAAGCTGTCAGAAAGCAGCGGAAAAACGGAACATATCTACGGAGAAGTTGACTACGCGGCTGGCAAATGGCCTCATCGACGCCGGGTGGTGATCAAAGCGGAAGTCGTCCGGGCGCCGGAAAAAGATCCCAAAGACAATCCCCGTTTCGTGATTACCAACATGAAACAGAGTCCGCAATGGATTTACGAACGGGTGTACTGCCAACGTGGTGACGTTGAAAATCGCATCAAAGAGTTGCACGACTTGGAAATTGATCGCACCAGTTGCACCAGCTTTTGGGCCAACCAGTTTCGCGTTCTGCTCACCGCTGCGGCTTACGTCTTGATGCAGGAGTTACGTTTGCGAGCTGCGGGTACAGCCTGTGCCCGGGCCCAGGTCCTCACCTTGCGCGAGCGCTTGCTCAAGCTCGGGGCTCGGGTAATGGTCTCGGTACGGCGCTGGGTCATTCACCTGCCCACGTCGTTC
Source organism: uncultured Acidobacteriota bacterium (assembly GCA_963838905.1). Classification (GTDB taxonomy): domain Bacteria; phylum Acidobacteriota; class Terriglobia; order Terriglobales; family Acidobacteriaceae; genus JABDBE01. Next base: position 112,138 of record CAWITE010000002.1, on the reverse strand, counting down.
CCGTTTCTACCTGCCTTCCGTCTTATCGCCTGCCGTTTGGGCGCGCAGAGCGGATAAATCTCCCACTTTTTACAATCCGAAACCAGACTGGTTGCACTCTTGGCGAAGGTGTGTCACCACTTGTCAAAATTGACGTTTGAACCCGACTAATTCTTTTGGAATCAGTAACGCGATCGAAGGAAATTCCGCCGTTGTCGCAATTACATATCACTCATGCGAACAATCACACTCCACTCCACTTTTCATGAATTATGCGCGCTAATGCCATCAGAAATGAACCGAGACCACCGCGCCCGAGAGTGGTGTAAGTATCGGAAGCTGTTCCGCCGACCTTCCCGAGCAACAGTCCGAAGATGATGATTGCGGCTAGCGCAGCCATTTTGAGCGAGGTCAGAACTACTTGGAAGCGTCCCGCCATTCGTACTCCGAGATAATTGCTGACTGCGAGCAAGACGAGCACCGCTGCCGCGAGAGGCTGTCCAGCAGTAAGGGTGAACTGGTATGGTTGCGACTGCGAGGAAAGCGTCACATGCCATGTGAAAAGTGGAATCGCGACCGCAGGGAATAGAAACTCGACAAAGCGCAAAAGACCAGCCGCGATCACAGCCGCCATCCCCGGCGACATTATCATTGACCTCGTCCATCCAAATAGGAAGCCGAACACTGGACTGAGTCCGCGACTCAGGTACACATAATCGCCGCCTGCTTTCGGCATGGCTGCTCCAAGCTCGGCATAACAACAAGCTCCGAAGAACACCAAGACCCCGCCGATAGTCCAAGCCGCTAGAAACCTTGTTACTGACCCAAGTTCTTGAGCCATATCACTGCCGACCAGAAAAACCGCTTGCCCCACCATGGAGCCGATCACCACCGCCATTGCAGACCACAGCCCAAGACCGCGCACGAGGCACGGTGCTGTGCTGTTATCGACTGTGTCTGTGTCGGTCATGAGTGGTGGCAACTCAGGATTCGCCTTTTCGTCTGCGTTCCGCTCTTGCAGTTAGGCGGTTTTAGCGGCTACCCGCAGCAGATCGCTCGCTTTTGGTTGAGTCCAGACCACCTGCTTGACCGAGCCGACCACGAATACCCAGCAAAACGATCCCACCACGGCAACAGACGCAGTTACGGCGAAAGGCCAAAAGAAGCTTCCTGTTCGGCTTACCATGAAGCCCGTCACTGCCGGAGCGAGGATTCCAGCCACGCTGCCAAAGAAATTCTGAACTCCAAACCACTGCCCCGCAGCCCGAGGGCCTGCCAGAGTTTGGGTAATCGCCCAAACATGGGCGACATAGAACCCATAGAATGAGAAGGCAAGCAGCAAACAAACGACTGAAACAGCGGGACGGGTGACGGAACAAAGCAAGAGGCAAATGCCAGAACAGGTCTGCCCGACACCGACAAATGTTTTGCGTACCAAGGTCGGACTTCCTCCTGACGCAATCCAGCGATCAGAAAGCCAGCCAGAAACCGTCGTGAAGACAGTTGTGCACAGATAAGCCGCCCCGGTGATCCCGGCCATGTTGTCCATCGAGAAATGGCGCTCGCGGACGAGATAAAACGGTATCCAAGTGAGGAGCAGGTACCAGAGATAGCCTTGCGAATAACAGCCGAGGAAGGTGCCCCAAGCAGATCGCTGTTTTACAATTTCGAGAATGCCCGGTGTCGTCTCTCTCGTTTCCAAGAGCGCGGGAGCCTGCGCCGTAGGCATCCACTTCAACCATGCAGGCAGCCAAAGTAGACCACCCAACCCGAGGCTAATGAAAACAGAGCGCCATCCAAATCGCGCCATCAGTATTCCGCCTGTGAACATTCCCACGGCGGGGCCAATGCCCATCCCTATCGCAATCGCCGCATTTGCCATGCCGCGACGGTGCTCGGGGAAATATCGCGCCAAAAGAGTGCAGTAACATGGCCACGACACCGACTCGCCCATTCCAAGCGCGAGCCGAGCAATGAGCAGGGCGGCGAAGCCATGCGCGAATCCGGTTCCTACCGTCGCCGCACACCACGTGAAGAACCCTACAGCCAGAACCCAATTCACGTCTAAGCGGTCAGCGAGCCACCCTGCAAGAACCATGAACCCAGCGTAGGCCCAGAAGAAAGAGGAGAGGAGAATTCCAAGCTGAGAGGTGGTGAGCCCAAGCTCGTCTTTTAGGAGAGGAGCCGCAGTTGAGAGATTGCCACGATCAATGTAATTGACGACTACCGAGACTGTAAGCAGTGCGAGAAGACGCCACAGCGCGGGCGACAGCTTCTGTTGAACCTGCATGAGCCCCCCACTCGCAAATGCTGCATTCTCCCCCGCTCTGATGAACATTACAAGGACGAAATCGTTAGCGGTCAGCACAGCACGCCTGCGGTGTCGAGCAGTGCATGCCAACCCCGAAGCATTGGCATCCGTGACCTACTGGCCCAAAGGTTTACCCGGCTGACCACCCCACGCGGTTAATCCCGTCATTTGCTGCTCAACAACTTGCGGGCGTGCTGGCGAGACCCTTTCGGACTGCCCTTAGAAACGCCGAATCAACAGCGCCATGAGCCGGGTGATTGCCGTCACTGCGCAGCAGTTGGTTCCGCCGCGACAATTATTGAGAGTCGGACGCTATTCAGGTAAACCAATGAGAGACGGTGCCGCCTCCTCTTGCTCGCAAGCGTCAGACTTTCCCAGAAGAACGTCGATAATGATCAACGTTATGTCGTCTTGCTGGGCTGCGGACGCAGGCTGCCACTGCCGTAGTTCCGAAAGCAATCGGTCAGATAATGCAGAAGAAGGGCTTAACTGATTCTCGCGCACCACTTCTTCCAACCTACGGTCGCCGAACGACTCGCCCTTGGCGTTCTCTGGTTCAATCATGCCGTCTGTGTAAAGCAGGAAACGATCACCTGCGGCGATTGAAATCTCACAAACTGGACAGTCGCTCTCCGGTACTACGCCAAAAATAAGACCGTTGCTCTGTATGCTCTCCAGCTTGCCTTGGCTCCAGAGCAGGAGTGGTGGATGTCCCGCAGCCGAGTACAGCGCCTTGCGCTTCTCAGTGTCGAGCCACAAGTATGCTGCGGACACGAACTGACCACGCAACTGCCCGGAAAGGATTCGTTCCACTCCGCGTAGAACGGATGCCGGATTATCCGCACAGGCTACGACCGACTGCATGGCGACCTTGATCATGGATGCAATAAGGGCTGCTGGAACACCATGTCCGGAAACATCGGCGACCAAGAAGCCAGCGCGATTGGGATCGACCGCAATGAACCAGTAGAAATCTCCGGCTACGGCGGTCATCGGACAATACGCCGCGCTGATCCGGAGACGCCTAAGTTCGGGAACACCACTGGGGAGGATCGATGCCTGTATCTCACGGGCGATGGCGAGTTCGTCCTCAATGGAGAGCAGGCGGCGTTCGTCGGAAAACACCTTTTCGGCTGCCACCCATCCCTGCGACAGCACGAACAACGCCAGCGCAAGCGGCTCAAGGAAGGCGTAACTTCGAAGGTTGAAGAACGTTCCGTTCAGATTGTCATGAATGACGGCTAAGGCGAAAATCAGAGTCCCGGTCGCCGAAACTGTGCTTTGAATTACCAAATACTTCTTCGCGATGCGAGGAACGATGTTCGCTACCGCGAGGGCAAGAAGGGAGAGGATCACGAGCACATTGTTGTATGGCATGAACCTCTGAGGCTCGTGGAAGAAAACCGCGAATATGCCTGCGAGGGCAATGGCGCACGCCGGAATGACCATGATTTGGAAGAACCGCCGTAGAGCGCCCGCCGTTAGCTCTGCCCAGAACAAAAGTGCGGGGATCATGATCACATAGGTGATAATCCATACAACTTGCGGAGCTTTGGGCGAGAAGGAGCCTGCAAGTAAGCTAAAAGCAGCAGGCACAGCGGCAAATAACCGAAGTCCATACAGTGCGCTGAAGATGCCAAACCAACCTAGAATCCGGCGAGAGTTGCTGCCTCGTACCGCAGCAATGCAGCACGAGGCAACCCCAATAAACAGAAAGATCGCTCCGAGAGCAATGATGGCGAACTCTGCACGGGGCGTCAGCACGGCACAATTTCCAAGTCGTATCAACAGACGAGTTAAGCCTATCTCAAATCACGCTCACTGGATTCGGTCTTCCTCGCCCAGCGTGCTCCTATTCTTCCCGATCACACGCACTTCTTTGCCGCGAAGCCCCGCGTACTTGATCGCCATGCCGAGCGTGTACTCGTCCTCTTGGTAGTCGGCAGCAAAAGCGTCTTGGTGGAGCAATACCTGTTCTGTGTCATCCGCGCACACTTTCGCGAAGTCGGGAAGGTTCTTTCTAATCGTAGCGATCAGGCTGGACTCTCGCTGCATCCGTTCGTCATTGGTCATCGTGCTATGAGAATAGCTGATTCTGAGTCTGTACGAGTCTCACAAGTCGTGAGCATTCCCTTGTCGTCGGTCAGGACGTGCGCAATGTGTCTCATCTGCGAACAGCTATTCACTCGGCGAACCGCCTCTGAGCACGTCACATCCCGGACGCGGCAGTCTCCGGCTGGACGAGAATGCGGATCGCCGTCTGCGACGTGTGCGGGCACAGGTGGATACCGGAAACTGAGAACCCACCAAATTGCCCTTCGAAGAAGTGTCGTTCAATGCTGTGGAATAAGGGCGGCGTTGACGGCAGGATACGAGAAGCACGAATCACTGGGCGCAGCCGGAAGACGGCGGAGAGGAAGAGCCAAGACCCACTTCACTGTGATTGATCTTCCGATTTGAGAGCGGAGTCCGCCTCTTCCAGCAAGTACCTCATTTGCCGAAGCAGTTGTTGCCTGACGCTTTTGTCCATCGTTATTCTCAGCTTCGACATCGTCTCCTCAAGTTCTCCTCGTACTACGGCGAAGTCACGTTGGCGCATAGAAACTCTGTTCCCCTCCCTGCACGGCTAATTGTCGATGGTTGGCTCTTCGTCGTCCTTGACCATCCCAAACTTCTTCAGCTTTTCGTAGAGCAGTCGCCGATGAATTCCGAGTCGCCGGGCAGCCTCCGCTTTGTTTCCGGCACTCTCTTCCAACGCCCTTGAGATTCGAAACCTCTCCCACTCGGCGATGGAATCGTGCAGGGGGAGTTCCGTGAGACCTTCAATCCAATTTGTGTTCTTTTTGTCAGTCCTGTGTAGCTGCAAATGCTCCGGCAAAATGAGGCGACCCTGAGCTTGCAACAATGCCCGCTCCACGATGTGTTCTAACTCTTGCACGTTGCCGGGGTAGGAATACTGCTGCAAGGCGACCAACGCCTCGTCCGAGAAGCCAATGGTCGAAATCTTGTCCCTGTTGGCACAAACATCCCGAAAGTGCTCGGCTAGAGGAATGATGTCCGCACGACGCTTGCGAAGCGGAGGAAGAGTAACGGTAAACGCGTCGAGCCTGTAGAAGAGATCGGATCGAAAGTCACCCTCGTGAACCCGTTCTTCGAGATTGCAGTTGGTAGCGGCAATTAGCCGAAAGTCTGAGTGAATCAACTCATTACCGCCAACGCGCTCGAAGGCGCGTTCCTGCAACACGCGCAGAAGTTTCGGTTGCAGATTGGTGGAAAGATCACCGATTTCATCGAGGAAGATAGTGCCGCCGTTTGCAACCTCGAATTTCCCTGCTTTGCGTGACACTGCTCCTGTGAAAGCTCCGCGTTCGTGTCCAAAAAGCTCAGATTCGAGCAAGTCCCCCGGAATAGATGCACAGTTCACGGCAACGAATGAACCGTTAGCGCGGTTGCTATTCTTATGAATCGAACGGGCGACCAACTCCTTGCCAGTCCCAGACTCGCCTTGGATCAACACTGCCGTGTCTGTCGCTGCGACTCGTCGATGTCTTTGAACACTTTGAGCATGGCTGGCGAAGAGCCTACAATGTCTCCTCTGCTTTGGTTGGGAGCTTTCTGTAGCCTGTCTCGTACACTCTCGACTTCTTTTTGCAGCCGCGCATGTTCCAGTGCCCGCAAACGCCGTCGTGGAGATTTCGTCAAGATCAAACGACTTGGAGATAAAATCGTAAGCTCCGAGTTGAATTGCTTTGATGGCGTTTCCGCTGTTGCCGTAGGCGGTCATGACAATTACGGGCAGGTTCTGGATACGCCTTTCCTGAAGAGCCTTCAGGAGTTCGTCGCCCCCACCCCCCGGCATTTTCCAATCACAGAAGACGAGGTCAGGCTGCTTCTCGATTATTACTGGCAGGGCTTGAGCCGAATTCTCTGCCTCCAGCACCTCGAATTTGCATGACTGGAGAATCTCAGAGAGCGTCGCCCGCAGGTTCCGATCATCATCGACTATCAGCACGCGGTTGCTCATGACCCGTTCGTCCCTATCATATTCGGCAACCCGCTGCTCTCTGTCGGCAAATGGACGCTGACAACAGTCCCTCCGGCATTTGCCGGGGTGATTGCGACCCGCCCCCCATGAGCCTGCACAATCTCGTATGTTATCGACAACCCAAGTCCTGTGCCGTGTGCCCGTGTTGTGAAGAATGGGTCAAACACCTTCTCACGAATGTCTTCGGGAATACCGTGCCCGCTGTCCGTGCATTCCACGATAGCGAATCCGTCCTGAGTGCGAACGTTGACATCGACGCTTCCGCTCGAATCCAGCGCCTCCAGCGCGTTCGACAGAATGTTGTCCAGTACCTGTCTGATCTTGTCGCGGTCTCCACTCACAGTGACGCTTGGAGTCGGCTGACACGAGACATGGACGGAGTCATCGCGACTGAGCGCCCGCAGTGCCTCGACGCATTCGAGTGCAAGGGCGCTTAGATCGAAGGGTTCGAGCTTCAGGTTTAGTGGGCGGGCGAAATATAGCAGTCGCTCCACCATCGCATCCAGACGAGAAATCTCCTCTAGCATCATCCCGCAGCCCCGTTGCAACGACGGATCGGAGACAGCACGCTGGGTCATCTGCGCCCGCAGTCTGATGGTCGCCAGTGGGTTCCGAAGCTCATGCGCGACCCCCGCCGCGACTTGACCCAGCGCCGCCAGCCGTTCCTTGTGGCGCAGTTGTTCGCGAAGCCCGCGTTCCTGCTCGATCTTCTGCCGCAGGGACTCACCAAGCTGGTTCACGCCACGGTATATGCGAGCCAGTTCAGCCACGCCGTTGAACCCCTGCGACGGAGAAGCGAGGTCTCTGTCTAGCTGGTGCAACCGATCTTCGATTCTGGTTACGCCCGCACCGAGGTCGCGGGCTATAAAGAACGCCAGCAGCACGCAGATCAGCGATAGAAGGACGAATCCGCCGACAGCGAGGCTGAGTTTCAAGTCTCCCTGCGACCGCAAGCCGGGTAGCCGTTTCATCGCCCACGCGCTGCCCAGAACATTGCCCTTCATAAGCACGGGGGCAGCTTCAAACACGATCACATCGCTTGCGCCCCGGTAGACATAGAAAGCGTTCTGTGACTGCTTCGCGGCTTGGCGTGCAATGTCTTCGATTGTCGGGCGCTCGATAGGGGGGATGTCCCGCTTCACGCTGAGTCCCTCGTGGGTTGGGAAAGCGTAGCCCAGTAGTTTGTCGCCACGAAGGGAATAGAACCCGCCCTCCGTCCCGCGTTCGTTCTGAAGAACGGCTGTCGTCAAAGCAAATAGCGCGTCATCGGCTGCTTGCATATCCGAATTATCGAGAGACGGCTGCGATTGCGCTGGAAAATCGTGGGCGTAGTCGTGTGCCATCGCTTGTGTAGACGCCGAAAGGCGGCTCTTCGTCTCCTCAACGCGTCATCCGAACACTAATGCAGATGGGCGACTTTAAAATTGACGAAAGCAAGACGTACAACGCGCAAGGGGACGAGGACTGGACGCTCATGATTCGAAACCTAATTGATGATGAACGCTCAGAGTTCCGTCACCTTTATCAGTACGACAGCCACGGCAATTGGACGGAGCGAACAACGGTCAACACCGATCAGCCGGGCGATCCGAACACTCAACGACGCACACTTTCATACTACTGAGGTCCTCCCGACTGTCAAACCCTCAGATTTGGCGGAACGGACGCTACACAAGTAACATAGACAAAGAATGAGTGCTCAGAAGGTCGATAAGAATTTACTTTTGCACTTGCTCACCGAAAACGATTTAACTTCGCGTGAGATTGCGAAACGGGTTGGGTGTTCAGCGGAACGAGTTCGGCAGTTGGCGCTAAAACTCTTAGGGAGGACTGGACACCAAATACGACGAGAACGGCGTGAACTGAAGCTGCAAGAAAACTTTGAGAGGAACGAGTTTGTTAAGCAGGCAAAACGACGGGGATTGAAGGTTGAGCCTTCGAAGCGTACCTCGCTCGATTGGTATAAAAAGGAACTCTATGTCAATGGGAAGTTCTGTTTGTTAAGGCGAGCATACGACAATGTAGGGCATAAGGGTCGGTACACTGCAATTCGGAAGCCCTGGCAGAGGGCAGAAATCTGCGTTATGGAACTGGGGAAGGGGAGATTTCTGATTATTCCGATGAAGAAAATGCCGAGGTCCGCGACCATGTTCAGCGTGGACGACGCGGATTCAAAGATGGTATGGGAAGTACGGCATGATTGGCGCAAATACCTTAATAACTGGGCGGCGTTTAATCAGAAAAATGCCAGTGGCCAAGATCGTCAGCGAGTTCGTGGCTTTCACTGAGACTAACGGCTGCGACAAACGAGCAAGCGCCCAGCCTGCTATTGATTTTTGAGGGCTCTTGCCCTAGATTTACGCTTAAATTCCTAGAGTATGCAGAAATGTCCAGTTCCGGGAGAAGGCATGATTCGGAAAGGGTCAATGAGTCGTAACCGCAATTTAGAATGGTCTATGCTGAAACGAAGAATGCAGCATCGTCTCCGGGAGATAGGATGAATCGAAATTGGTTTAAATTGCTCTTGATTTGCTTCGCCGCGCTGCTTGTCTCCAGTTGCGCAGCCCCTCAGCAACTCGTGGGAATCCAGGTCACGCCAGCGACGGTTACCTTCGGCGCGCCAGATCCTACGCTTTTCGTTCAACTGACAGCGACGGGCAGCTATATCCATCCGCCCGCAACGAAGAACATCACCAGCCAAGTCACTTGGACGTCCGACACGGTTCAGGTCGCACAAGTCAGCAGCACCGGCAAAGTGACCCCGACTACTAACTGCGGAACGGCAGGCATAACGGCAAGCCTGATAACCAACAGCCCCAGTGGAAATGTAATCACAGGGACGATGAGCGTCACTGTCCAAGGGCCTACTAGTTCGGGATGCGCCAGCGGTGGATCGACTCTTACAGTGGTAGCTTCGGGCACGGGCACTGGCGTTGTGACCAGCGTGCCGCCCGGTATTAGCTGTGGATCAACCTGCAGCGCCAGCTTTCCAACGGGCACGTCGGTGACACTCACCGCTGCGCCCAATGGCGGCTTCACGTTCGGTAGTTGGTCCGGCTGCGACTCTCCATTTGGTCCGACATGCACAGTGCTGCTGAACGCAAGTCGTAGTGTTGGGGTGACGTTCAATTGATGCGGCTACGGCGAACAGGCACGACCTTGCGCGTTTGCTTCTGCGACACTCTACAGCAACCCTGATAAACCGCCGGACCACCCCTAACTGAAACGAAGGACGGCTGGCACTCGAAGTGTTGGTGCTATAATCCGGCGGCAATGCGACTGCGAAACGTTATTTCTCGGCTCGTTTTGGCCTGCCTGTTGCTTCGGGCCGTTCTCTGCGCCTTCGCCAGCGATGAAACCGGACAACCCGCTCCGCGCTTCCGCGCCAAGACTACCACCGGAGATCAGTTCAATAATGCGTCGGTCAAGGGTAAGGTGGTGCTGTTCGAGTTCTGGACTACGTGGTGCAGGTACTGCGACGCAGAAGCCTCAATGGTCGACGACGTTGCGAAGGAATTCGCGGACAAAGGCTTGATCGTTCTCGCGGTCGACGTTCTAGAGCCGGATCAGAAGGTCAAGAAGTACCTGGCGGAGCATCCGCGATCGGTTCCCATCGTGCTTACGAAGGATACCAATCTCGCCGCGATGTACAACGCGCAGAGCTATCCGATCTACGTGGTGATCGATCGCGACGGGAACATCGCTGCTGAGCAGCGCGGAGCTGCAGGAGACGCTGCGCTACGAAGGCTACTAAAGCGGGCCGGGTTGGAATCGAAGTCGGAAGATTAGACAAGGAAGCATTTACACGGGGCTTTGCTGACCTGTTTCGAGCGTACCCTTCGGCAGAGTCATGTCACCAAACATGCAGACCATTACCACCTAAGCGCCAAGCGCCCAAGTGTTCTCAACGACTTATTTGGACCTCCACCTGCAAGGTGGGTGTTCGAGTGCTGTTCCCCACTACGATGGGCCTCCCGGTGACGGGCGTCCCAGTAGCAAGCCCTCCCACATCGGAGGCGTTTCATGTTGGGCCGGGCCTGGGTCAGCGTGCTGCTCATCGCTACCCTGACCGGCTGCGCCTCGCGATCCCGACTTAAGCCTTTTTCGCCTAACTTGAACATCCCACTGGAGTGCGTTACCAGCATTCGTCTCGTCGATTGCGACCTGTCCTCTAGCCCGCCGCACTGCCGCACCGCTGCCGTCGCTTACCGTGAGGGCTGCGAGCAAGTAGTGGTGGTGGTCAAATGAGATTCTTAGCGGGCTTCTTCGCCGGGTTGGTATGGTCGAACTGGATCGAGTATGCATATCATCGCTGGGCGATGCACTGGCCTAGCCTGTACCAGCCTGCTGCCATGCGTCACTCTCTCCATCATTCTGCGCCGTCCAATCCCCAGCACATCACAATGACATTCGGATTCTGGACTGCCATCTTTATCACCAATGTTTTGCTGTTTGCTGTTCCCGACCAGCTGCTCCACCTGCGGATACTGACAGGGGTAGCTGCTGCGTTCCTGACCTACATCGTGGTGGGGATAGAAGTCCACCTGCGAATACACGACGGAAGATGGGTGCCGGATGCCTGGAAGGCGCACCATTTGTCACATCATGTTAGGCCGCAAAAGAACTTCAACATTTTCCTGCCGATATTCGACTGGCTGCTCGGGTCCAAAAACTTGTCTTTCTCACCTATGAGCTAAGGTCGGTCGTCGACGGAATCAAAGACGAGTACCGGGGCTGGCACAAATCAAAAGTCCAGCGGGACACTGGCTTCCGCTAAGAGCCTCGAACACTTTCGAATTACTTGGCCATACGGGCTGAGAGCTTGTGCGTCGTGAGCGAGGTCGTCGGGAAGAAACTTCAGGGCGACGTGGCGACCGAGCTTCAGGTCCTCCGCTTCATACACCACACCCATCCCGCCGCCGCCGATCCTGCTGAGGATGCGGTAATGGGACACCGTCTGACCGACGGGTTGGGAGGGCGTGGACACTGAGAAGACATGTTAGGTGGGGGTGAAGGGGGAGGTCAACGCGGTCAACGCTTGAAGTCGAGACGATTTCTTGGTGGAAGCGTATGATGCTCCTGCTCGCTAAGCAAACTTTGGATTTGAAGGGAGAGTTCAGATGAAAACAATCCATCGGCGCGTTGCTTTCGCGCTACGTCTCACGCCCATGTTACTAGCTTCGGGGTTGATGTTTGCGCAAAGCCCATTCGATGGTTCATGGCACACCAACCTGGATCAGTCAAAGTTTTCGCCTAAACCAATCGTATTTTCCGTGAAAGGCGGAATGTACGATTGCACGAGTTGCGGTCCCCAGATTCACGCTAAGGCGGATGGCCAGGACCAGTCCGTTACCGGACAGTCTTATGACACCATCAGCGTTCATGAAGTCGATCCCAAATCGATTGAGATCAAAACCAAGAAGAATGGCAAGCCGGTCTACGAACAGACCCGGACAGTCTCGGACGACGGCAACACGCTGACGGTGAAAACTACCAACCACCGCCCAGACAGCGATCAAACGACGACCGCGGAGGCCACTCTTACTCGGGTAGGTAAAGCTCCTGCTAGCGCCAATGGAACTTCGGGTTCGTGGCGAGTAAATAAGGTTAACGGGAGTGAAAATGGCCTCACCACAACCTACAAGAGCAATGGCGATGAGCTGAGCATGTCCACGCCAACAGGAACAACCTACACTGCAAAGCTCGACGGCAAAGACTACCCGGTCAAGGGAGCCTATGGCTGGAATTCCGTCTCCCTGAAGCGCATTAACGACCATACGATCGAAGAGACTGATAAGCGCGACGGCACGGTGACTGATGTATCTAGAATGACGGTCTCGCCTGATGGGAAGACCATGACCGTAGTCGATAACAGTAAGCTGACCAGCCGCACATCGACCTATGTCGCCGAGAAGCAGTAGTGCAGGATTTCCCATAGATAGTTCGGGTTTTGTGCGTTGGCACGAATCAGCCCGCCCGTCTTTCGTTGTCACTCTGATCTTGATCTTACGGTAGCGGGCAAGGCGTTCTTTGAGATGATTGTTCTTTGGAGTTGGCACACGGCAACATGAACAAAGCAGTGAAGGTCTACCGCGATACGCTCGGTCTCCAACTTAAGTTCGAATCGCCGGACTGGAGTGAGTTCGTGACGGGCGAAACCACTCTCGCGCTGCACCCGGCTTCCGAAAAGAACCCGGCTGGAAAGGTCGAATTGGGGTTCACTGTCGCCGACGTGGAGGCTTTCTACCGGGACATGAGCGCGAAAGGAGTGCTCTTTAGCATGCCGCCAAAGAAGCAGGATTTCGGTGGCGTGCTGGCGCAGTTTGTCGACTCTAAAGGCGCACATTGCAGTGTGGGCGTGGAGGCGGCATAGGGATCACAATGACAGACGAAATCGTGTTTCATCACGGAACCACGATGGTGCGTCGTCTGCGTCTTGCTCCCGGCGCGGCTATGCCGTGGCATCGCGATCCATTTCAAAGAGTGGCAGTGGTCTTGGGAGGCGATCTCCTCTCGATTGAGTACCGCGATGGAGGAGAGAGCCATCGCGTCGAGATTTCGCCAGGACAGGTTGACTGGGAGGAACCGACCGAGCGCGTTCACCGCGCTGTGAACGTCGGCAAGCAGCCCTACGAACAAGTCACGGTCTTCCTGCTCGACCGCCCCGATGCCGTGCCGCAGCCAACCGAGGAGTAGCGCGGGCAATCGAGTACCGCTTTCTGTAAGACCCGTGCCAGCATTTGATTCCGATTCGGTGTCTACTCGTTGGCGGGATCGCTTTGCGTGTCAGGAGGAAGAACCGCGCAGTTGCAATTGTGCAATTTGGGCTGCTACACAAACTTGCTCAATGGCAGACGATCTGAAGCGTGCAGTTGTCTGGAAAAACCTTTTGATCGACGGCAGGGACTATTGTGGTCTCTGGCACACAGCAGAAGGCTGGCTGCCGAAGGGCGCGGTCGTCGGAGTTCTCAAAGACCAGCGACCGATGCTCGCGAGCTATGAAATCCATTGCGACGAGAACTGGCTCACCCACCGAGTTCAAGTTGAACGCACAATCGGAAACGATGTGAAGACCCTCAGCCTGAGCGTGGAGAGCCGTGGCGTGTGGCGCAGTACGGGTCAGGAGGTGCGCGAAATTCAGGGCTGTGACGACGTTGATCTCGCGGTGACGCCCGCAACCAACACTCTTGCGATCAGGCGTCTCAGCCTCCAAATCGGGAGCAGCGAGTAAATCGTCGCCGCTTGGGTCAAATTCCCTGAGCTTAGGGTTCAACCGCTGTCCCAACGCCACGCGCGGCTTGGGAAAGACACCTATCGCTACGAAAGCAACACTGGATTCTCCGCAGAGATCGTGGTGGATGATCTCGGTTTGGTGACTGCCTATCCCGGTGGCTGGGAACGCATCGCCGCCCCGTAAACTGAGAAATCCGTGATGAGCACGGAAAATTCGAGACCCAAGCCCGCCGCAAAGCTTAAACGGGCAACCCTGACATAACCCCAAGGTAAGGGAAGGTTTGCCGACCATTCGCCAAGAAGAACAGAAGAAAACACAACAGGCTATATAAGGAGGGTGACAAGACCCGTGGCCACGAGCGCAGCTGCCCAGACCAAGTCGAAGTTGAACCACGCCTTACGGAGAAGTGCGAGGCCGAACTTTCGGTAGACCACCCAAGAGAGCAGCCCTGTGACCGCAAGATAGGCAACCGTATGGACGCCGGTGGCAAGAATCCCGGCTAGGGGACCGGTGGTCGGAGATATGTGATTGTGGCCTGCCATTCGGCCCTGCGCTTCGACCGTGTTGCTGCCCAGCAGCACCGGCACTACCATTAAACCGGCGCCGTGCGCAGAGGCCATCAGAAACGACCAGACGGTCAAGTCGCGGAAGCCCACCTGCATACGGACCCACCGAGGGTGCCGATGTCGCACTAAGCAAAAGATTCCAAGGCCGACCAGGACCGCGGCGACGGAGTAGCGGATGGCTACAAGCGGCAGCGTCATGCCGAGAAACGCGGCAGTCAGCACCACGCCGCCGATGGCCAGGGCGTGGCCGATCGCAATGGGGACGAGCGATCTTACTACTGCGCTCCCCCTTTGCTCCTGCATCCCCAGCGCCACCGCGAAGAGCCAGCCCATCCCAGGGTTGAGTCCGTGGTAGGCGCCAAGGAGCAGCATCAGCCACAACGTCGTCGAAGTCAGCCCCGCATGAGTCATTTCTCGTCCGAATAGCAATAGGAGTCTGACGAAGCGTCGCCCCCTTCCAGCCGAAGCTGGTGTGCGCGCAACCCGTCGAACTCGACAAAGAACTTTTCATCGAGTTTCATCCCGCCCTTTGGGTTGGTATCGATTTTCACCATCCAACTCTTTACACCATCGGGATAGAACTGCTCGTCCCACGGAGAATAGAGCGAGTTGGTGAAATAGACGCGCTTGCTGTCGCGGCTGATCTCAACCATCTGCGGACCGCCATTGAGCGCCTGCTTGGGCTTCTTCGGGTGAGCTGCCCGGCGCACGATGCCACCGAGGTGGATCGAGCCGGTCTTTTTCGGGCTGGCAGGATCGGAAACGTCATACTGGATGAACTCACCTGTCCCCCAGCACGAAACATAGAGGAATCGGTCGTCGAGGGAGAGGTTGATGTCGGATACTAATGGGGGCACCGCCTTGAAGCCCTTCAACAGCGGTGGGAGGCTTTCCGGATCGGCAGGCTCGGCGGGAATTTCAATCACCTTGCGGACTGCCCATTTGCTGTTCTTACCGCCGTCCTCGTGATACCACATCCAGATGGAGGACGAAAGGTCTTTCAGCGAGATGACCACGCCGACGAATCCGAAGGTCTTCTTGGGATCATGGGAGGGCCGAAGTTCGAGCACCATCTGTTGCTCCGCACCCAGGTCAATTTCCTGCAGATGGCGGCGCTTATCTAGGTCCCAGATGTGCAGCTTGTGGCCATACTTTCCGCCCAGCAGCAACTCTGGGATCAGGCCGTTCTTCACCATATTCGGAGTGCCCCATTCTGAGGTGATCATGGTGTCGTGTCCGAGGTGCCACCAGAAATCGTAGGCCAGATTCTGTGGGCCGTGATCCTTCTCCCAAGGTCCCTTCAGCTCAAACGTGTTGGCATCCATCAGGAAGATACCGCCGGGGCCGTCGCCGCTGGCCGAACCGAGCGCGCTGCCATAGATGCCGTCGGGGCCACAATGAATGGTGTGTGGCGATGTGTAACCCGTCTTTTTAATGAAGTCTTCAGGCTCAATCACCTTCACGATCTTGGGATGATTGGGGTCCGCTTTCGTATCCAGGATATGAATCCGGGACGACCCGATGCCCGGCACAACCAGGTAACGACGCTCCATGTGCGGGTGTGGGGCTTGCGGGCAGAGGCACGCGCTGCACGCGTTCCAGCCGAAGTGATGCAACTCATTATCGTCGTTGGGGAAATCCACCTGACCGACGACCTGACCATACGCGGAGGAGTGCGGGTCGACGTTAATGACGCCCATCGCGTCCCGCTTCCCACTCTTGCCGACATTGAGCAGAGCTACGTAAGCGATGCGTTCCGGCGCGGCCTGCATCGCCAGCCCCGGCGAGGGGTAAAAGGTTGGATCCGGCATCAAGGACATATCGATATTCTCCTTTGGCAAAGAGTCAGGGCGAAGGATCTGCCCGGCTAATGTTTCAGTAAAGAACAAACTTCTCGCCACTCACCAAAACCTGATCACCTTACATCCAGTGGGTGAGTCGAGACGACTTCGTAGTGCGTGGATTTTGGTTCGTAGTGAGCGAGATACTTGCGGCGTTCCTCTGGGACAACGGCTGTCTCGTAATCCGACCCGGCGACAGCGCGGATTGCGTCAATCGAGTCCCACAGCATGATTGTGATGAACTCGACCTCATCTCCAGCCTTTCTCCGTAGCAAGTAGTGCTCCTGTAACCTTTCGCCTTGCTGATGCCGGGCAAAAGTTGCGGCTTCAGCATGGCTTCATAGGCGTCAGCGTGCTCAGGCTTCGTATACCCGTGCCAGATTCTTGCGATCAAGAGACCTCCTTCCAACTTCGTCGGATTGCCCCAGAATACGCCAGTTCCACTACAAGAAGAGACGATTCTGAATCTGTTCGAGTTCTGCTGGTGCGGAGCGCTCTTCGTCGTCGTTCGCCACGTGGTTGATCCGCGTGCTCACGGGATAGCGCCGCATCAGCTGGGCGTCGCAGGGCCTCAGCAGATCGGACGCCGCACCCGCGTCCCTCATCCCCGGATCAAGCCGCAGGTCGTAGTTGTCGGGATCGAGAATGACTGGCATGCGGTCGTGGACGGCTGCGGTCGAGGCATTCGGAGTCGTGGTAAGGATCGAGCACGTCTTGATCCAGTTGCCACTGGGGTCTTTCCATCCATCCCATAATCCAGCAAACGCGAAGAGTTCTCCATCATTTACTTCAAAACAGAACGGCTGCTTGGTCTTTCCTGCCCGTCTCCACTCGTAAAAACCGTCCGCAGGAATCAGGCATCGGCGGGATTTAAGCGATTCCCGAAATGCTGGCTTCGTGGCTGCCGTTTCCGACCGTGCGTTAATCGTCGATTGAGTTCCGAAACTCGATCCAAGTCGTCTGGGTGAGGAATGCAGGATATCGACTACGTTCACCGCGCTCCGCACCGGGAAGCAGCACGGGAATGACTCGAAAATCGCCTTTTGATATTTGGCGATCGATGGCGGCGCGCATTTCGGCATGTTGCCAAGGGCCAAGGCCGCTTGGCCCGATAAGCACACTGCATGTCTCGCAACGTTCTAAGGTGTGCTCGATCTCTACCTGCCAAGGATTGCCGGGAATTAGATTCCACGTGTCCAGCCAAAGGCCAATGCCCTTCCTGTGCACCTGTTGCGCGAGCTGTTCGACTGCGACGCGATCCATGCTGTTATAAGACAGAAACGTATGAAAATGTGTCGCGCTCATGAGGTCCGGTGCTCAGGAATGCACAGAGCAGACGAAGCCTACAAAGTCTACTCCGCCATCCTTCCAACTATCGGAGAGCGTTCGCTCGTCATTGGCGCTGAGACTCGGAGTCCCGAAATTTGTCTTCAACCGCTGGATGCACAATCAGAGAAGGTTCTTCGCCTTGCAATCGACAACTATCTGGAACTGAATGCAGTGCCATGGCGGCTCCAGAAACAATTCGACATCAACAGGCATTACGAGCTACTTGCCGAAGAAGAACTAAAGGCGACCTTCGGGAACGGAATGAATGGAAGCCCCTCCTTGGGAGGCTGGAGGACATTTTACGAACACCACCCGGGTTCCGAGGGATTGATCGAGCTGTCGGCGGTAGGATTCAACGGTGACAAAACTATCGCGGTAGTGTTCATTGGCTATCACTGCGGGGAGGAGTGTAGTGGGGGCGAGTTCAGAGCACTCGAAAACAAGGGCGGCAAGTGGCAACTACTGACGGGAAGAGGACTGTGGAACCACTGCGTTTGGTATATTCGTGACCGCCGTGCTTGAGACTCGCAGTTTTTGGGGACCTCAGTAGTAGATGCTATAGCCCATCCGGTACTAATCACGCACAGTTTCAGTCTGATGTCAGCCCTATCCCGATTTTTCTGTATAAGACTTCTGGGACTCCGACACCAAAAGGGGGGTACACCCTTGCGATGAGAAGGCCGCTGGCGCAACTAGGGACCTCTCTTCTGCGGTGGGATTAACTTCTTTTGGTCTCGCCGTGCTGCACCCAGCAGCCATGCACGCCAGCCAAAATAGGCTGCCCACGCCAGCAGGAGCAAGAATAAAAATATCCTCATCCGAAAGGTTCACCGATCTGCTTTCACGCCGCCTTCTGCCGGAGCCACTCCTTTGGGCCATTTTTCCGGTGGAAGACCTTCTCACTTCGCCAAGAGTGCTCTCAGGCGACAGAACTGTCAAGTCCTGCTACCCACCTGAGTCGTCTGGGACATCGGCGACACTCGGGGATTCAGCCGCAGGCGTTAGGAAGTAGTTTGCCGTCGCTTGCTATCAGAAGAGCGACGCCGAAAGGCAGGACCAGCAACCCCCCTAGCCCTAATGGGCCGATCACTCGATGCAGGAATCCCGTAGCAAACTCCACTTGACCCGGGAAACAAACTCTTTGTCGGTGAGGTCCGCGTAACGATTTCCGTTCCTCAGCCTCTTCTAAGGAGAATCCATCCGTAGGTCAATAGGGCGCAGATGCCGAATCCCAGCGTCGAAATCGCGAGTGTCGGCGTCCAGAATAGAAGGACTCTTAGCGCCTTGCTGCCGAGCCGACTGGCCATAAAGAACAGAGCAAAAGATACAACTGCAATAAGCCAGCACCAAGGCGAAACGATACTTCCCATGAACGTCGCGGTTATCGCACCGAATCCTACTGTCCTAGCAACTCCCATCGGAGCCATCAGCAGGAACAAGGGCAGCAGTAAGGCGATAAGCATTGCGGCCACCCCGCTAAGCACTACTCTCAAGTAGGTCATAGCCATCTCCATCAACTTGCGCTCGCCATTTTACTCTGTCGAGAGAACTCTGGACGCGGCTTTGTTAAAAGATAGACTCGCAGTTTTTGGGGACTCAGTAGTATGCAAGCGTGCGTCGCTGAGTGTTCGGATTGTCCGTGTCATCCGCGTTGATCTTTGTTCGCTCCGTCCAATTGCCGTGGCTGTCGTATTGATAGAGGTAACGGAACTCTTCGCGTTCATCATCACTTCCGCTTCGAATCTTGAGCGTCCAGTCCTCGTCTCCTTGCTCGGTGTACGTCTTGCGTTCGTCTTCTTTAAAGTCGCCCATCTGCGATAGTCGTCGGATCATGCGGCCGTCGGCATCATAGGTGTAAGAACATTCCACACGCTGACCCTGAAGTTGGTCCAGAGCCGCCCTAGTCTTTGCCATGTTCTCCTCCGCCTGCTCCATTTCAGAGAATCGCTCCTGCATTTGTCTCATGGCCTCGAAGTTCACGCGCACGATCACGAGTTTTTCGCTGATAAGCCGCCCGTTCTTGTAGTTCTGGTTAATCTTCGTCAGAAGTTCCCCGTTTGCATTGCGAATCAGAGACTCGATTGGTTGACCGTTCTCGTTGTAACGTGTGGTGGCAGTGCCACCGCCACTGAAGGAGCCGATTGCTTCCGCAAATTCGAACATTCTAGACTCTGACGACAACCTCCAGTTGATGAAGGCTGAGTAGATGGTGGCGGCCCACGGTTTCGGGGAAATCGCTCTCACCCTCGTCTTTCTGCCTTGTTTGTCGTAGTGAAACTGGTCACACACAGGGGGTCTCGCGGAAACCCTTTTGACCGCGTTTTTTTTGCGCTGTTTGTCGTAGAACTCAGTCACATCGACATCCAAGATTCCACCTTGCCGTTGACCCAGCAGATCAACACCAATATTCTTGAGTAATTTTATGTCACGCTCATCGAACGACGTCGTCGCAATGAGCATACCCTTCGCATTGCTTGCTTGTTTGTAGTGAACAATTTGGACAGCAGCGTTACGCAAGATCGCGCGCTCTACTTTTGGCGAACGATATAGCTTTATCTGGACGCCGACTTGTTGTTCGTTCCTCCCGTCGCTGACGATGAAGTCGACTCCCCGATCTGCATCATCATGCCGGCGCAGGACCTGATAACCGTTCGCAATTAAAATCCTTTCGCAAAGTGATTCCAACCGCTTGCTCAGACTTGCAAGGTTATTGATCATTTTAGTGTTGTTGCGTGGGCCTTCGCTTTTCTTCACTTCATCTTACTCTCGGAGAGTCCGGTTAATAGGATGGAATGTGCATCTTCTTTGCGGAAGCGCCGTGTGGTGATCAGGCTGATATGCTAACTCCTGAAAGAGATACAGCCATCGATGACAAACGATCTAGCGAACCGCTCACGGACGGCAAAACGCTTCGAGGTTCCGATTGCTGACTGTGAAGTCGATAACAAGAACAAACTGACCCAGTATCGACAACATTGGCTGAGGTGGATGTCGTGGTACAAACACGACCCAGGCGAACCACATAGCATCGAATCTCAGATCCACACAATGCTTTTTAATGACCTCACCTATCGCGCACTCGCAAGCGCTCGGGAATCAGTCGGTGGCGAAATCAAACTCTCTGCTCGCAGCCCCACTCTGGCTTATTTCATCGATCAAGGTTACGTCCTTTCACAGATACTCGCTCTTCAGAGGCTCTTGGATGACCACTCAGACGTGATTTCAGTCCGTCGGCTTCTAAAGGAAGTGGAGAAAAATCGCGATGTCATTACGAGAGAGGTGTATGTTGCAGGCGATGGCTTGCCATATGATTACGATACTTGGACGACAGCCATACCTCAGGCGGACCCGGGAGTCCAAATGTGGGGTATCAATGCCCCGGGTCTTGGAAGATACGCTATCTCAAAGCAGCTTCACGAGACATTTGATGTTCTTTCAGGGAAACAAGCAGACCAACGAGCCCGAGACGACATGATTCGCAAATCTGTGTTTGAAACTTTGAACGGTTGGATCAGCGGCTCGAGCGCAAATGAGATTCGGAACCTTCGTAACAATTTCGTTGCCCATTCAGCGGACGCGCTCAAGCGTGGCTCATCGCAATTCACAAGTGTGAAAGTTTCGCAGATCGACGAGCTTCAGCGCGCTATAGTTCGAGTTTCGCGCGCTCTGACCGATTACATTCTCTCACTGCGTGTCGTGCGTGACGTGGTTCCTTTGCAGCCGTTAGGAATCTTTAGCGGTCTGGAATTGCCTTTTGCACCACTTGGCGCGCAGGATTCAATGCATAAGCGCTGGGAATGAACTGGAGCTCGAGCGTAATTCCTGGAAATACGGGATTTTGGAAGAGCTGGTAGGAGCTAACTTGCCATGACGAACGTGACAGGTATTATGCAAAAACGACTTGGAAGTGTACGGAAACATATGCACCCCTCGGGGTCATCATTAGTCGGGATCACGAAAGCCATAAAGGCGTATCGTTAGCCGCAAGAGTATCCTAAGTTGAATTGACAAGCGATGTCGCATTGAAGTGGAAACTCGCAGCACGACAAGGCAAGCAGTTTAAAACGTATTGCAGGCTGTACGCTGAAGCGGAGGAAAGATGGAAGAACAAAGTCCAGTAGAGCCCTACAGCACGAAGGCCCAAGAATTGAGCATAGAAAAGGAACTTGAAAAATTCACCAGTGGAACGGATAGCTTGGTAGCGACTGCGCCGCTGGCTCTTTTCGCAATAGAAGCCGCCCATCGGAGCGCTTACACCTGACTTATGCACAGAATTCGACCTTTTGGGGATTGTCTGCTGAACTTTGGCCGCCCTCGTTTCTTGCCAGATCGGGTTCGGGACGTCGACTGAGGATCTTCCGCTCTAAGCTTCAATGCTGCGCTGGCTGTTGTCGTTGTAAGTGTCTGTTTCTTCTGGGTTGGTCGTGCATAGGATTCTATGCAGAGAGTCAGCCGGAAAGCGGAGTCGCGAGCACCGGCAAGAAGCCAGCCGGCCCGTTCGTGATCTCCCGCAGTCGTTTCATCAAGCGCTGAAACAATCCGCGCTCCGCATACTGATCGCTGTAGCTGATGCCCACCCGCCCGGAGTGCTTCCAGATCTTGGCGGCCACAAACAGAAAACGGGCGCGGCGGCCTTTGTAGGCATCGGTTTATTCGCGAGACATCACCTTCAGGCGAAAAGCGATAACCCCAACCCCACTTCTCAGCGGAACTTGCGGCCTTTGGGTGGTTCCCCCTCCGGTGGCCGTTGAGGCTTTGCGGCTTGTAGAGAATCGATTGTCTCGCGAAACTCCTCCGGTTTGGTGGCGTCGAGAATTTTCGGTAGCGCCAGCCCATAGCACCTAACAATCGCCCCTGAAGGTCCGGAAACGGGCTTCTGGGAACTCAAAAAGGCAGCCGACTCGGCGTTACTGGGACGGATAACGGGCCCGGAGAGGTCACCGAAGCAGTTCGGTGAGCCAAGACCGTCAGCACCGGTAACTATCCCGCGCGAGCGTGTGGGTCTTTGGCCCAAGAATTTATTAGACGTCAAGCTTCGCAACGAGTTCCTGCACTTGACTCCGCCATTGAAGATCTTCGCTGATCTCCCGGCGCTGGCCGGCTATCCATGAGAGGACTTGACCGACTCCGAACAGATTGCTCACCAGGCCGTGGAGTTGGCAGTAGCCTAAAAAGCCCGGGTGGTAATCGCATCCTATAATGATCATTGTTCGGCTCCTTTCCCCGAGCCTTCTGGTTGGTTTTGGCAACACCAAAGTTTACTCGGGTGTGGGAGCCGACATTGTTATGGAATCAATTGCGCTCACAATCCGGTTCCGAGCGCTATGGCCTTCCATGAGAAGACCAATCGGTATCAAGTTGGTTCTTGGTTTTTGTTGACCACTTGTGTGATTGCTTTCCCTCACGCCGAATCCTACAATTTTCGCCTTGAGATCCTGAGGAATATATATGGCTGCCAACGCACTGCCTTCGGTGAATACAAAAACTTATGGCGGATTAGGCTTTCGCGCCTATCAAGAGCTGAAGAACGGAATCCATCGCTATCTGCTAAACGAGGTTGATCTAGAAAGAATTTCTGCCGCCCCGGACGATCGAACGCGAAGCCAGGTGTTTGCTGTGATCCAGGATGTCGTGTCGAATCTTAAGGTGCCTCTTAGTGGTCCTGAGAAAGAGCGTCTATCGATCGATATCTTGGATGAAGTGTTTGGCCTGGGCCCGCTCGAGCCATTGATGCAAGACCCGGACATCAGTGACATTTTGATCAATGGGGCCAAAGAAGTTTACGTCGAGCGCGCTGGGATTCTGGAGGAAACCAAGATCGTGTTCAAGGATGATGCGCACCTGATGCGCGTCATCAACAAGATAGTTTCAGCGATCGGACGCCGCGTAGATGAATCGTCGCCCATGGTGGACGCTCGACTCGCCGACGGATCCCGTGTCAATGTGATCCTTCCGCCCTTGGCTATTGACGGTCCTCATCTTTCGATCCGGCGTTTTGGCCACACTCCCATTACTGAGAGTGACCTCCTAGCAAAGCAGACCTTAAATGCGTCCATGCTAGGGTTACTGAAGGCTGCGGTCGCTGCACGTCTTAACATCGTGATTTCTGGTGGGACGGGCGCCGGGAAGACAACGTTGCTGAATGTGCTATCCGGCTACATTTCCGCTAAAGAACGTATCGTGACAATCGAAGACTCAGCAGAATTGCTACTGAAGCAACGTCATGTCGTCCGTTTGGAATGCCGCCCCGCAAACGCAGAAGGCAAGGGAGAAGTTAAACCACGACAACTCGTGATCAACAGCCTGCGGATGCGTCCCAACCGGATCGTCGTGGGCGAAGTGCGTGGTGAGGAAGCTTTTGACATGCTGCAAGCAATGAATACCGGCCATGACGGATCACTGACTACGATTCACGCCAACAGTCCTCGCGACGCTCTAGCCCGCATGGAGACAATGGCCATGATGGCGAGCCTGAACTTGCCCGAAAAGGCCATTCGAAAACAGATTGCATCGGCGGTTACTTTAATTCTTCAGGTTGCACGCTTCAGCGACGGAACACGCCGTCTTACAAATGTCACGGAAATCACCGGCATGGAAGGTGATGTGATCAGCATGCAGGATCTGTTTGTGTTTGAGAAGCGGGGAGTTTCATCCGATGGCCGGGTAGTTGGAATTTTTACTGCCACAGGCATCAGGCCTAAATTCGCCGAAAGGCTCAAGGCCGGTGGCTTTGACCTGCCCTCGAACATGTTTGAGCCAACCAGCAGGCACTAGAAGTAAACGAGCCTTTGAGAGAATTTGGCGGCGTTCTCGGGCAAGGAATAGAAGCTATCAGCTCTCTGATAAATGCCCTCGGTAGCACGTGGGCAGAAACAGGTGGTCTGACCAGTCAGACTTGACCTGTGTCTACGTCGCCGGACGTTATGGGGGAGTGATCAAGCGGACGGGGACGGGCGAAGTGCCAGATACGCCGACTACGGGGTTCGCGACGATAGGTGTGGTGCTGCAGCCGGCAATGTTTAGTACAGTGATCGCGATGTCGCCACGATGAGCCGGAGGGCCACCGCCGTGAACCTCATCTATGAAAGCCTGCAGAAAGCCGACGACAGTAAGCGGTTGGCCGCTCGCAGGGAAATTTCCCGCCGTGAAGTTCGTGTCGATGATGGGAATGGTCACGATGGAGTTGCTGGTCGTGACCACATTCCCGATCTCTGGACCGCTTTCCGCCGTAATCTGCATTGCGCTAGTGGGCCATCCGGGGTTAATGAGCGTGTCCTGGCCTTTGTTGTTGCCCGGTGCTGTCGCGTGAATGAGACATTCAGTTCCGAGGTCGCTTAAGCCGCCTAGTCCTCCCGGGTTGACGCTGTTATCCCAGGTTGCGGTGTTAGCGCCGCCTCCGCACGAAAGCACCTGATACGAGGTCGTCATATCAGCACACTCGATACTCTGCTCGTACGGGGATACTCCTGTGCAGACGGCGGGGCACACGTTAGCTCCAGTGTTAGGAGCTATCAGGGCCGGCACGTAATCGACCTGAGGACGGGGAACAGTAGAAGAAGTTGGAGGATTGTGGCCTGGGAGGATCAGTTGGCAATTGGGCAGTCCCAATTGGCAATCGGCAGTGAGGTTTAATGGTTCTCCGATCACGTTAGCTCCAGTATTCGTTTCAATGACCCCGGTCAGGGTGTTAATGAACGGAGTGCCCGAGTTGTTAGGATCGGCGTTGGCGACTAGCCACGGCTTCACACCCTTCGGCGCGATTGGAGTGAAATTCTGCACGTTCGCCGGATTGTAGGCCTCGGCAGTGGCGGAAGCGGTCACAGTGGCGGTGCGGTTGCCCCAGATCCTAGCAAAGAAGGTGGGAAGCGTGGTTACCTGCAATATGACCTTGACGTAGGGATTGCTATTGGGCGGATTAGCAGCAGCCGGGAAGGTGATCGTCGGCGTTCCAACCAGTCCCGGCTGCATTCCAGCCACCTGATTTATCGGCGGGTTGGCATTCAGCATTGCATTAATCGCGGATGTTGCCATATTTTGAGCCAGCGTCTGAGCAGTCCCATTCACCAAGTTAGGGTCGGTCGGAGAGAGAGTCGTGAAGCCAGAATCGGCGATTGCCTTTGCGGCGACCAGGGCGGCGGCGTCAGCGGCCCGTTGGGTCTCGCTGCGAGCCGCGTAAAGCGTCACGACATCGATCGCCAGTGCTGCCATGGCCAGCAAACTTACCAGTGCGATGGCGACCAGTATGATGGTCTGGCCCCGCTCTCGCTGACTTCCGGGCGAAACTGACTTCTGCTTCATCACCTATCCTCAATTAAGGTTCGCCGCCGTGGCATCGGTCTTAATGTTTGAAAGCGCGTAGTTGGCGCTGGGAACCAGCAACTTAATGACATTGTTGAAGTGCCATTGGAACGGATATGAGATCTGGACGTAGGTGTAGAGCACGTACGCATTTGGGAATGTGGCTGCAAACGGACAAAAACTCGGGGCGATACAGGGTCGCTGGATCGTCAGTACTAGGGCGCCGGGGCAACTCCCGGTGGTGGTATAAGTCCAAGTCATTGCAGCAGATTGTCCGCCTGGCGGCGGCATGGTAGCCAGACCACAGTCATTGAGTCTCGCGCCTTGCAGGTAGGAAGCCACTAGGTAGCGCACGGCGTCCACGGATGGCGGCGTGCCGGTGTTCAACAGATCATTTGTCGGCTGGCTGGCTCCGAAGCCCGCGCCTTCGCGCACCGCATTGTTCAGCTCTTGCTTTAGGTTGAAAGCTCCGCCGAAGTCGAAGATTCCCACGACCAAAACTATGAGCAGCGGAAGAGCAACGGCGAATTCGATGAGGGCCGCCCCTTCCGCGCGGCTAATCGGGGGGAGATACGACCAAAGAAGCGCGCCGAGTTTGTTTTGACCGACCACGCGGGTCAGTATTGTCCTTTCATCTGCACGTTAGCCTTCAACTGTAGGTTGAAGCCGTTTGAGCCGTACGGGGGGACGGGAAAAGGAAGCGAGAAATTATACGGATACTGAAAGCTTACGGTCACTCCACAGACTGGCAAACCTGGACTCGCCGTCGGAGTAAGTTGCACATTGGAGCAGACTGTTATGTTGTTGGTGGCTGGACAGGCGTGGGCGCCGACACAAAAGACGGGTGAGGGGGGAGTATACACTTGGACCTGGCCGGGGTCGAGTCCAGACGATTGTAAAGCTACCGTCACCGCGGTGGCGACGGCGGCTGGCCCTGTCGCGATGTTCCCACAACTCGCGCAGTTGGACATGGTCGCGGCCAGCGCACCTTCGCGCGCTGCGTGATTTATCGTGGCATAGGTATTGAAGGCTCGACCGAACCAGTAAATTCCCAAGAGCACCATGAAGAAAATGGGTATCACCAACGCGGCTTCGGCGATCTCTGAGCCGCCGGTTCCGGCGACGATTCTTCTTAATCGACCCACTTGTGATTCACTCCTGCCGCGCGGGAACGCACCTACATACGCTCTTACGCGATTCCCCAGGTTTGCCGGCTCGTATACAGAATAACTGCGATGGCAACGGCCACGCCGAACGGGACTTTCACCAGTTCCGGGTTATCCAAGGTTAAGTCTGATCCGGGCAAGTGTAAGGTCAGGAAACCTGACAACATTCGTCGCAGGTTGCTGGCCGTCTCCCGGACGCGCTTCTTCTGGACGATCATGATTGCCGCCATCAGACCATTCACCAGGATCGCAAGCACCAGCACAGTGAGCAGATTTTGCGCGCCGAGGCAAGCACCAAGAGCGCCCACGAATTTCCAGTCGCCGTCTCCGAAGATGCGTATCAGAACGAAGGGCAGAAGGAGGGCCAAGCCCAAGCCCGCGCCCAACAGGGAATCTTGGGCTCCCGGCCAGCCGCGCAGCCATGAATTTGCCAAGATCCCGAGCACCAGGCCGGGTACGGTCAGCCAGTTGGGAATGCGGCGGGAACGGTAGTCCGTCCATCCGGCAGCGATGGCAAGCAATACAGGCAAAATCAATAATTCTTCTGTGGCTATGGCCATTCTTTTATCGCCATGGACCCCCTTGTCGGGAGTGCCAGCGCTAGAGTAAGCATCTACAAGTCCAGATAGGCGGCTCCGTAACGCAAGGAGCCAGAACCAGCGATTATGGGCGGATTGTCACACACAGTGGGGGGCAAGTCAATGTGGCCTGAGATTTCTGCTATTTTCCTTACCAAAGGGTCCCTTTCCGCCGCGTTTTGCCATGGCGAGGAGTTCGAAGTCGAACCCGTTCTGGGCGAGGAGATCCTCAAATGCTCTGTTCCTACTGTGATGAGTTCGGCCACGCTGATGATCCCACAAAACGGGTCATGGGAGTTGCCGGACTACTAGCCCGGACCGAAGCTTGGGCGCAATTTGTCTCCGAGTGGGACTCGATCTGCGATGAGGAACACGTGCCCAAACCGTTTCACATGGTGGATTTTGTCCATCAGAAGGAGGACTTCAAGATCGGATGGGAATCCGAAGAGAAACGGCTGAGAGTTCTGGAAGCGACTGGCGACACCAGATCTTCGGCGGCTACGATTTGCCATTTGCCGCCTCGCTTGATCCAGGTGTCGGTCCAAACGAACTTTCCGGTGGCGCCGTTCTTCTTCTTCCAGCCCTCATTGCCCTGGGCTACGGCTGCGGTCCCCGTAGAAGCGGATTTCGACTTCATTGAGGTGATTGGAGGATGAAAACTATTTCACTGTATCGCGATCTGGCGAGATGGGGTAGATATTGCCGGCAGCATCCCTGATCAGGGGTGCAACCGGGTTGGCTCCGTCGCCTACCGTGCCAGTGAAACTGTGCAGCACCGTTTCCTTGCCCTCCGGACTTACTTTGAAGACCGTCCCGTAGCTATAGGCGCCGTCAATCATGGTGGTGCCATAGAGATTGCCTTGGGGATCAAGAATCAAATCCGAATAAGGGCTGGAACCATCGCGTCCAGACTATAAACTTGTCGCCTTTTTTGAAGTTAAGAGGAAATTTCGTGCCTGAAGGTCTTAAACGAAGGAGAGTATCGATGAGCGCTCTTGAGCAACGATGTAAGCGGACCTTAGCGGGACTCTCGCAGGCCGCGAACCTTCTGGCTCTAATGCTGCTGTTCGCGGTGCTGTTGACTGTCACTCAAGCTGCAAGTGCACGCACCTTCCGTTTGCTCTACCAGTTTAGGCAATCGAGCTTCGCACCTACCTGTTGGGTCGTTTTGCAGAGATCGCAGGGTTAGGAACTATGGCGGCCACTCTCGTTCTTCTGATCACTGCCGCAATCGCGTATATCGATTTCAAGCCCCTAACCACCGCCTGGCCCGCGATAGCGCAATTCTACGTTTGGGGCTTTTTCGCTCTCGCCGCGATCCTGCTCATCCAGATCGTGATTCTGCTCTACCGGGACAGAGATTCGATATCGGCTCGAGTCTTGGGCCAACCGATACCTGCTCCATCAGACCAGCCCTCCGTGTTAGGCGAATCGGCTGCCGGCCTCCGCCAGCCCGATATTACCTAACGCTCCGCAGAATCGCACTCATCCGCTCCGATTTTTCCGTTCCCAACTTCCAAAAGTGCCCTACGCTAAAATCGCATGACCCTCAAACGCCACAATAGAAAAGCGGGCCCGAAAGCCGTCCCAGCGATGGATCGGCCTGTTTAATCTCGCCACGAAACGGCGCAAATCCTCAACGGCTTTACCGAGCATTGATCTGGACCCGGACGGACGGTTTCACCGCGCGCAAGAGACAGGCGGGCAGATTCGAACTTACGTTCCGCGTTAAAATGCTGCAGAGTGCATCGGAGGTTTTCTAGGAGGACAACTGTGAAGAAACGCGCACGACGCACAGTACGGAAGGCGACACCTTTCAGTCGAAAATCGGCCAGACCAACGAGCGCGGCGGCCACCATACGCGAAATTGGCCATGATTGGGCGCAGAATTGGAATATCGGGGACTTGGAGAAGCTGGTTGCCGCTTACGCTCCGGATGCAGTATATCTTCCGCCGCATCACGAGGCCGTGCACGGGCGGGATTCCATTCGAGATTATCTGCGAGTACCACGCAGCCACGGTGTCTCCGACCTCGCATTCGACGTCACCTACATCAAGCAGAGCGGCGATGTCGCCTGGGATGTGGGAACGTATCGCATGAGCGTGCCTCAGAATGACGGAACAACGAGGCAAGACCACGGTAAATATCTCACAGTGTGGAAGCGTGTCGGCAGGAACCGGTTGATTGCTGCCGATGCCTGGTCGAGCGACTTGCCCCTAGTCGCTGCGACTAAACCGTAAATTGAAGCCGGTTTTAGGGGGTGGGCTTTGTGAACTAGTGGACCTAAAAACGAAATTTCCTTAAAGAACTGTTTGTGGACAAAACCGTTTCTCCCTGAGCAAAGCCATGGAGTTGCGCTGTCCACTCCAAACCAGTGAGAACTAAAGGCGCTTAGGTCTAGAAAGGATCAAGAACAACGTCGGCCCCGGAATCCAACCAACTGTAAGCGGCAACTTTCTCAGGCGTGGCATCGTTCAGTATTTCGGCGTCGGTTAGCCTTTCGTCTTCATCGCCATCATCGTCTTCTTCATTGCCATCATCGTCTTCCTCGTTCACGCTGTCGGTCCCGGTTCTCCAGAGCGACACAAATAGAGAATTGACGTTACCGAAGAATTGTTCGAGCAGACTCACAACCTGCGGGCGTGCCGCGTTCACTAGATGGTTCAATGCGTCCTTCTTCTTTATGCGAGGATCCGGCCCGACAAGTTGTCCAAGAACGAAATCATCCAGATTCAGTTCCTCCGCCCAGTAGGAGTAGGTCGGCGGGTCACGTTCCTCCCAAGCCAGTGCACAAAAGTCTCGGTACAATCCGGCAAGTCCCAAAAGCAGGACCGCGGTCCGATGGCGCTCTATCTCGTTTGAGTAGTTAGCAATCCCGGCGGCGACCGTTCGCCCCCATACTTCCTTCGCCCACTGCAGTTCGCCCCCAGACTCCCAAACATCGAAGGCGGCCTCAGCGGCAGCCCTCACGTCCTCCCAATCTAGGACCATCAGTTCCCCTGGCTCGTTCGCGAACTCATCCGGGTTTCCCGATCGACCAAAGCTATCTCTCGACCCATGTCCGACAAGCCCTCACAGCACAAGTCCATCGTTGCTATTCTGGTCATCCAGATCGGCTCTGTTGCTGCTCGAGTTTGGTGAGGCCAAGAGCCTACTGGCAAGCGCCTAGAGCGTCTGTATTCTATAGGCGATATGTAGCCAAAAGAATACAGCGATGCTGTATTCGTGGTAACTGACGTGTCCATTCGGCTTGGCCGTCGCATTCGCGCCCTGCGTCAGCGGCGCGGCTGGACGCAGACGTATCTTGCCGTTCACACAGGACTGGGGCGCGCATTCATCTCGGACCTTGAGAACGGAAAGAAAGAACCCTGCCTCCGCTCGCTGGAGATATTGGCAACGGGTTTTGAAATCTCACTTTCACAGCTATTCGCCCGACTGTGAAGAACCGGCGCTTCGTCCCGGAACGATCGCGCCCTTGTAGTACCCGAATGCCACCGGCGAGCCCAAATCTCAGCTATAGAATTTTGGGCAAGCCTATGAGAGCCCGCTGGGCTGTACCCTTGCTGGCCCCGGTTTCCGCCGCGATCTGAGCCCAAGATCGTCCCTGAGCACGCAATGAGGCAATCCTGGAGGCGTCCACAATCACGCGCGGTCTCCCCAGTCGTTTTCCCTTGGCGCGAGCGTTTCGTATCCCGGCGCGGACCCTTTCCTGAATCAATGCTCTCTCAAACTCCGCCATCGCGCCGATGATCTGGAACATCAATCGACCGGAGGGAGTGCTGAGGTCGAGGTTGTCGCGCAAACTGATGAAGGTCAGCCCTAAAGCCTCAAGTTCGGCCAACGCATTCACTAGGTGCCGAAGAGATCTGCCGAAACGATCCAGCTTCCACACAAGCACGGCATCGAACTTTCGCCGCTGTGCGTCGGTCATCAGGCGGTTCAAAGCTGGGCGCGAGTCTTTTGAACCGGTCATCCGGTCGATGTATTCCCCAATGATGATCAAGCCGCGGTGCTCAGCGTATTCTCGCAGTTCTCGCAACTGCATCTCGGGATCCTGCTGGCCATTGGCGGTGGACACTCGGGCATAGAGAGCAACGCGCTTGGTTGGGTTCATTGTCAGTCTCCGAACCCACGACGCGTTTGCCCGTCGAGAGCGACCAGTGCGACTGGCTTCTTCAGACCGGCAGTAAACGCCCGGTTTGGCGCTTCCGCCAGTCTCATCATGTAGTGGCGGGAGCAGAGATCTTCCTCGGTTTGGAGGCAGTGAATTGCTCCCAGATCGCGACAGTTGCAGAACTCATCTGTCCAGTCGCAGGTTGTGAGTTGTAGACGGTCAAGAATCGACAGAACGCGATCGACGAGTGAAATGGTTTGGGCGGCCCGCTCTTGAGCGGGAAAAGGATGGATGGTAGTTTCGTGAGTAGCCATCTGGAAACCTCCGTTGTTTCCGCTTGGTTAGGGCTGGGTGAGTGTTACTAGCACTCGCTCGGCCCGTTTTAATGTTCTGATAATATGCGCAGCGATGCGCATTGTCAACGATGGAGCTAAATTTATTTGCGCATCGCTGCGCATGTGGTGTAGAAGATAAGCATGGTTAAGAAGAATCCTGCCGCGGTGCAGCTAGGCAGACGTGGTGGGAAGGCAACCGCCAGAAAACTTACGAAGGAACAGCGCAAGGAGAGCGCCCGCAAGGCTGCTCAGGCGCGCTGGGCTGGAACCACGCGGCGGAAAGACGGTGGGCAGTGACTCAACGACAATGCCAAGAGCTGTTCGAGATTTACAACAGACGATTCTTCAAAGGGCGACTCCCAGCTTACCGCATCGTTTTCGGTAATCGGTATGGCACTGGCAATGGCTTCCATGGGTTCTGCCGTAAGAAAGAGCGGGAGATCTACTTGGGTCCGCTCTTGCGAGGCATGGAGCTGAAGAAAGTCTTGTTGCATGAGATGGCTCATGCAGCTACTAGCGGCGCACACGGCAAGCAGTGGTTAGACGAGATGCTCCGACTTGCTGAGATGGGAGCGCCAACTCGCGAGGACTGGAAAGCGTATCAAGACACGGCTCAGACAGTAGGTCCTAGAAACATCGCGGCTGAGTGCTACGATGCCGGCGTTGAAACGGACCTGTCTTGGAGAAGCTTGCGCTCGCGTGTCGGCAGAGAACTTGGTCTGATCGATGACCGAGGTCGGTCAGTATCAACGGGCGCATCAAACACGCTGCGCCTGTGCCGGAAGGAGTTTTCGAAAGGACGCCGCTGCCGCCGTAGTTGTCTTCAAGCGAGCGGTGCGCTTGCCAGTGCGCCTGCCGCAACTATCGACCGCTGAGGCCTAAATGCCACGGCCAAGAAACTTACCCGGAGCCGCGCAAGGAAAGCGGTCGAGGGCACTCCTTCCAAGAAGTTCGCCAGCAATGGAATTTCAGCCCGCCCGGGACAGTGCGGGAGACTGAGGACTACACCGTGGCGCTTTCCGACGTGACCGTGCTTGAATTGAAGATTCTGCCTGGCCAGAGTGGCGGAACGGCTCGCGCATCGCTCGCCAAGTTTGCGTTTGGCTTGATGAGTGCGCTGGGCAGCACAAGAAAGGACCTCCGACATGACTGAGCAAATCTTAAGTTGTCCGTATTGCATGCTGGGCGACCAGCGCGAGGCGATGTTGCAGCGGCCTGGTTGGTCTGTCTGCGAACAGTGCGGCCATGTAGCGATTCCCGAAGACCCTGGTTTCAAGTGCTCCTGCCGCAATTGCCTAAAGTTGAAGCGAGCGGCTTGATTGCAAAGTGATGAATGCCGTCCGCCCAGACGGGCGCCGGATGCTGAAACGGTTCGTCCGCTGAGATTCTGCAGTCTGCTGAAAGTGAAACCATGAGGCTATCCAGGGGCGACAAGACGGACGCCGTCGTTGTAGTGGCGATCGCGGTCGGCGCGTGTCTCGTTTGGTGGTTCCTCATGAGATAAGTTGCAAAGCTCGTTCCGCATGACCGCTGCTCGTAAGCCGCACAATGGCGCGCTGGGAAAAGAGAGGGAAGGCGGCGTGGTTGTGTGCTTATCCGGGAGGGCATTCGTGAGTGTCCTCAGCAGTTTCTACGTCGGCGATTTCTGCAGACATGGCTACAGTGACCCAGCAGTTTAGGCATAGCGAAATAATTGTCCCGTCCGAATCAGTCTGCCGCTTGAATCTCTCGTCTTCGTTCTCGATCCGGAATGTAGCAGCGGTCTTTGTTGCGCTCGCACCACTGGCGCAATTCTTCCGAGGTCAGACAAGTCTGTTCAGTTAATCCGAGCTCCTGGATCTGCTGTTCGAACTCGGTAGCGACATATGGAGCATGCTGAGCCGGCTTTCCCCAGTTCGGATTTCCGCGCTTGCGGACTACCGTTGGCACAATGAATGGCTTGGCCACGGCCCCATGATACTCTGCCCGGTTTGACTCCGTGGTTACAATCAACCTAATCGCGGGGGCGGACTGATGTCGGCTGACTCTGCGTTACAATCGCAATCAGAACCGGATAGCTGCTGGGTAGCTCCCAGCAGTGACAAAGTGGGGCGCCTTCCCGCCCCGCCTTCCAGTCAGTCCACAATGGGGAAATTCACGGAAGGGTGACAGAATGTTCTATGGCGACCCGCCTGCGGAGAACTCGCATCTGAGTTCGAGTCCGCTTCTTAAGAAGCTGAAGGTGCTGTATGCCGGGGCGTTGCCATGGATCTGGGCACGACAACCGGAGGGGCTTTGGTTTCTTGACGCTTGGGTTCGAGTCACAGCGCGGTGATGGTCTTATGAAACCAGCAACTGGAACATCTGGGCAGCGAACTGCTCACGGTTTCTATTTGTATAGCGATTCATCATCTTCTTCAACGCTAAGCAGCAGCAATGTTTTCTATTGGGTTGCCAGCGAGCAAGTGGCCAAAACACTATGCCGGCTCTTCTCCAAAGAGTATTCCTCTGAAGCTGGAGAGCCCGTCTTCCTTCGGAAGTCTGGGGACGAGGTGGAGCAAGATGAGCAGGTTTTTTTGGAGGAGGCCATGGATTGGCTTGCTGTGTACGGCGCCGATCCGGACCCAGGCGTATACGATCCGGAGCCACCGAAGGAGATGATGATACGCGCCGAGTATGCCAGGAGAGCCCGCGATTGGGAACCCAGAATTGTGGAACGTACAGGCGGTGAAAGGAACGGCCCCATTGAGGAAAGCACAAACCAGATTCCCCACCTTGAGGCAGCCGATCTCAGCCCTGACAAGTTGCAGATGCCGGTCGAGGATCGACGCAATTCAGGTTTGAACCTGCTCTTCCTACTGGCTCAGGCGTACTACAAAATTCTTGAATGCGTCATTTCGACAGCCAGTTGGTGCTGTGCGCTCGACCTGAAATTGAACGGATCTTATCTCTGGACGACTACGAGTCTCAAAAATCTGCTTGCGAACCATGAAGACCTTCGCGACTTCCCAGGCAGATTCGAGCCAGCATTCCCCGATCTATACCCGTCGACAATCCGGGATGTCGATTGGGAAGACACGGTTGCCCCGGACGTCGAGCAGTTTCTTAGGACCGTGCAGAGATATGTTCTATCAAGCGGTATCTACTCACCTGAGGAGTCGTCGCTTGGCTGGATATTCGTCGAAATGTTCCGGCCTTCAGTCAACACAGCCATCGAGCGAGCTGTTGCCTATAACGAGAGAATGCGAAAATATGCGCGGAGCGCATTGGGAGAAGCCAAACTGGCTGGCACAGCCCATGAAGTGCTTGCGACACAGGAGAAGGCGTCGCAGGCTCGATCGCAGCAGCCACGTGAGCCCGGCTCGCCACCCGCGGAGAAGACTGATGACCGGGAGCATTCGGAAGCCGATCGCCCCCCGTCCGAGCTGCGACAACGGAAGGCAGATGCGGGTCTAAGCCCCCATGCGAAACTAACCGATGCTACGAAATCCCCAACAATGACCGTACCGGAAGTCATGGCACTGTTGCATGTCAGCAGATCCAGCGTGTACCGGTTTCTTAACGAGGGCCGATTGGATCGACCAGGGCTGAACAAGAGGTCTGGGAAAAGATCGAAAACGCTGGTTCTCACTTCTTCGGTACAGAGGATGTTGCAACCAGCGGAAGAATAGCGCAGCCTCAAAGGCTGCGGTAGCCGCCGGATCGTCTCACCTAGTCTCATAACGTCTCAAACATCGTCCGATCTGCGTTAGACGGCTCTCTCCGGGCATCGTAAGCTTAGCACGTGGTACAGGGCAACACAATCCGCTGTGGAGGAATACAGACGTGCCCAACGACAACTCAGAACAGATTGGTAATTCGGAATGGTGGGGCATCAAAAGGGCTGCGGCTTACCTGGGGATGTCCGTCGCTTTTCTTCGGAAAGCGGTCCGCTTGCGGAAAGTACCTTTCGCACGAGCCGGATCTAAGTCCGTTCGCTTTCGCCGTTCGGATCTCGACCACTGGCTAGAAGCGAATGGCTGCGGCTGTGAAGTCACAGTCCGCAATGACGAAGGCCGCTGAGTCTATCTACACTCGGCAGCCTCTTGGTGGCTAGTTTGGCTCTTATGGCCCAAAATCGGCTCGACGGAGATCTAGAAGGAATGACTGGAGAGGAAATCGAAATCGCCGCAGGCTACGGGGTGAACTGATGCCAAAAAGAGTCATCGATGGCGAAGGCCTGTGGCGTTCAGACAAGCTGGCCCGAATCCAAGCGCCATGGATCAAGGCCGAATACGCCAACTTGCTTCCGCTTGCTCACGCTAACGGCAGCTTTGAAGCGAATCCACGTCGCATTTGGAGCACTGTTTACAGCTACAACCGTCCCGAGATCACGGTGGAGCAGGTGGAACAGATCCTCGTGGAATTTGAGCGAGTCAAACTGCTGTTCCGGTGGATCGATGGTCCCACCGGCAAGCAGTGGGCCTATTTCATCGGAATTGAGAAGCCAGGACGCCTTCCACCACCGAGCCGTTTGAGTCATGGGCATGAAGTTCTAGGAGCAGAGCCACCGAAGGACCTACTGCGAAAGTTCCTCTCTGACTCAGAATCCAACGGCTCGCCATTGGCTAGCCGATCGGTAGCCAATGGCTGCCTAGGCTTAGGCTTTGGTTTAGGCTCTGGCTCTGGCTCTGGAAGTGGCTTGCCAATGGCTAGCCAAGAAGACAAGAAAAACAAATCTCTGGCTGAACAGAATGAGGGGTCTAATTCGACTGAAGTCGCACGGGTGCTCTGTTCTGAAAATGGCTGGTCAGGGGACCAGATGATTTGGGCTTTCAGGGACGCCGTGGAGTTTCAGGCGAAGCAGATGCCGGAGGCCAGTGTAGAGCAAGTGGGCGAATGGTTGGTTCGGGCTTATGTAAACCGCCGTGCGGCGAAAGGTGATTTCGCCGGTAGTCCCCAAAAGTTTTTTGAGCAGGCGCTGTACAGGGATTATTCCACGGGCGCTACCAGCCCGAGGATAAACATCCTCGCTGACAATCCAGCAACCCGCGCATTAGCCCAGATGGAGGGGAACTGACATGAGCTCCGACGCTCTTACCCACGTGGATGCCGAACGAACCGTGCTCGGCTGCGCCATGCTAGATACCACGGCCCTCTATCGCATTCTGCCGCTTCTTAGGTCCGCGGACTTTTCCCTAGATTCTCACCGCAAGATCTACCACGCCGTCGCGGAACTCGCCGAAGCAGGTGACCCTGTGGACACTATGACCGTAACCGACGCCCTGACAGAGAAGGGGCAGCTCGAACAAGTGGGAGGCGTCAGCTATCTCACAAACTTGGACGAGCAAGTTACATCGTCGCTGGCGAGCCTCACAAACGTCGAGCACTATGCCGAGAAGATTCTCGACAAATCCCGCCGGCGTCAGGCACGGGCGGTGGCTGCGCGCCTGACCAGCGCGACAGAGGATATATCCGTCAGCACGGACGAATGCCTTCAACTCGTTCAAGAGTCGCTACTGCAGATCGAAGCCTCCTCCGGTCGGACTACAGCACGCCACGTTCGGGACTTTATGCCGGATGTCCTTCGGGAACTTGAGACGCAGTCCCAAAATCAAGGCTTGGTAGGAATGGCCACGGGAATCCCCTCGCTCGACGTCGCCACGGGCGGGATTCGGCCAGGCGAACTGTGGACGGGATCGTTGGCCTGAACTACTCGAGTCTGCGGCTGAAATTGCAGAGTGCCCGATCTATGTAGACGACCGCGGCTCGTTGAAAATTCAGGAACTGCTCGCCAGTGCTCGGCTCTGTATTCGGCGCCACGGCGTGAAGCTGATCGTCGTCGACTACCTCCGCCTGGTGGATGCACCAGGGCGGGAGCTTCGCGATCGTGTCGGCTACGTGGCCAATGCATTACGGCAACTGGCCAAGAGTGAGCGCGTCGGAGTGGTCCTGCTGTCACAATTAAGGCGCCCAGAAGGGGGTATCAACGCTCGACCAACCATGCTGGATTTGAAAGAGTCGGGTGATATTGAAGCGCACAGCCATGTCGTGTTGCTGCCCTACCTCCCCGTCACGAACGATGGAAGACCAACTCTCGAGGACGAGCTACTGATCATCGGCAAGAACCGGAACGGCGGCGTTGGTTCATTGCCGGTGTACTTCGATGAAAAGCGTCTGCAATTTTTCGATAGAACTGTTTCCGAGGGAGTGTGAATTCAGAACGGCCACAACCCGAATGGCTAGACCTCAAGGCACTGCAGGAATACGCTTGTGTCTCGGAACGGACGCTGCGGGAGTGGATCCACCGGTCCGTCGACCCTCTGCGGGCCGTTCGCGTGGGGTGCAAGATCCTGGTTCGCCGTAGGGAGTTCGACCGATGGCTGGAAGCTCATGAGGTTAAGCATGTTGACCTAGGTTATATCGTGGATGCGATGATCGCCGGAGTAAAGGGAGCGAACTAATGGGTGTGAAGATTCGCAAACGTCGTGGCAAGTGGTACGTGTTCGTGAACTATCACGGGCGCCGAAAAGCGAAGTGTGTAGGCACGAGCCGGGAACTGGCCGAGCAAGTCCGGCGCCAGCTCGAGGCGAAGCTTGCGCTCGGGGACCTCGGATTTCTAGCGGAACCCTCAGGGCTTACCTTCGAGCAGTATTCCCAACGATGGTTGAAGCAGTATGCTGAAGTGGAGCTCAAATCATCGACTGTCTACAGCTATGCCCAACTCCTCCGACTGTACATACTCCCGCGGTTTGGCCAACTTCAGGTGACGGCAATTGAACGCGGCCAGGTGAAGGACTTCCTGGGTGAGTGGTCTGCAAAGGGTGAACTGTCGCGCAACACGTTGCGGCTGATGCTCTGCACCTTGCGGGTAATCCTGAACCACGCGGTCGAGGACGGTGTCATCGATCACAATCCCGCCGAGAAGCTGGGCCGGTTCACGAAAACTGAGAAAGCGAAGCATCAAGCGGA
Organism: uncultured Acidobacteriota bacterium; assembly: GCA_963838905.1. Taxonomy (GTDB): domain Bacteria; phylum Acidobacteriota; class Terriglobia; order Terriglobales; family Acidobacteriaceae; genus JABDBE01. Next base: position 73,411 of record CAWITE010000002.1, on the reverse strand, counting down.
GGCGATGACACGGATTGAGGCCGAAGCATTCCTGGCGTCGGCTGCGGAGTTGTCCCCGGATGTTTACCCGCTCTTCCTGATGGCGCTTCGTGGAGGATTACGCAAAGGTGAGTTGATTGCGGTCCAATGGGGCGATATTCAATTCGGGGCAGGCGAAGAGGATCCCAACCGCTATATTTTGGTCCAGCGCAACTTCGTTCACGGCAAATTCACGACGCCGAAGAGCAAGAAGTCACGCCGCGTCGATCTTTCACGGGAGTTGCGGCGAGCTCTGCTGGAGTTGCGCGACAAGCGGATGCTGGAAGCATTCATGGCCGGCAAAACCGGCATTGCGGATGATCTCGTGTTCCCTTCGAAAGCCGGAACGGTGCTCGATCCGAACAACCTTGTGCACTACCACTTCCTACCGTGCTTGGAGCACGCGGGCTTGAGGCGATTCCGGTTCCACGATCTCCGACACACTTTTGGAAGCCATCTGATTCAGGACGGCGCTTCCCTCGCCTACGTGAAGGATCAAATGGGGCACAGTTCGATTCAGATCACGGTCGATACCTATGGCCACCTCATTCCTGGAGCAGATATCAACTGGGTGGATGGTCTGGATCGCAAAACAACTCCGCAACAGAATGCAACTCCCGCGCAACTGGAGAAGGAAGAAAGCGGCGAGACCCACACAGAGTCGTCGGAACGTGTTGATAACGTTGAGGAAGATGGTGAGCGCGGAAGGAATCGAACCTTCAACCTACTGATTAAGAGTCAGTTGCTCTGCCAATTGAGCTACGCGCCCTTCAACAACTTACGGCTATCTGCGAGGCTGGTTTTGCACTAACTTTGCACTATCGCGCAGTCCCGCTTGCGCGGCGGCAGTGCGGCTGTTTCCACTCGTCCCATGGTTGCGGTCACATTGGCGGTCGAACAATGTGGTAACGCTCAAACACCGCTCGCCTTTTGCGGCCTGAAGTCCGCAAAGCAACTCGCCTTGGAACGCCCCAGCGTTTACGAGGTTGCGAATCGCGGAGCACCGCAAATCGTGAACGATAAAACTATTATACCGATGACAAGCGGATCCGTCTTTTGGCTTAACAAGCTCTGGCATTCCTTGGCAAGGGCTACTCCAAGGCGCGTAGTGCGTGGCGCGGGATGCGCGCCCTAGCGGTAACCGAAAGGGTCACCGATTTCCAAACACAAGGAATAGTGCGCCCAGCGCAGCTGAGTTCTCTCACAGCCAGTTTTCGAGCGACTTCGTGTGGGCATACCTTGTTCTGATTCTTCTTGGCAGCCTTGCATACCTGGGCCTTGGTTGATCGCCTCGCGCACGTTGCCGCCGATGAACACTGCGTTATGCCTGAAGTGCCCGGCCATCTCGGGAGCCATGTATGGAGCCATCCCCATAGTCATCATGTGAACGATGCCCAGATAAGTGGTGCGAGCTGGCAACTTCGTGGCGCCAATTTCTGTGTATCGCTTTTCGACGTCCAACTCGCTCTTGCCAAGAAGCCAGTCCGCCAGATGGCGATAGATTTCGTACACCTGTTGCTCAAGTTCCCCGGGCGGGACGTTGCGGTAGCCGGGGAGCAATGGGGAGTTTTGTGTCTTTTCGAGGAGCCCTGCCGCCAGGGCCTCAAAGTGTTTTTCGACCAACCGGAGAAGTCGATACGAGAGCATCATCGCCGCCGCTCCTTCACTATTACGATTGTCGAGCTTAGCTTTCGAAGCGGATAGTGCAGAGCGCACAGCTAGCTATGATCTCGGTCGCAGAGGACAACTGATTGAAGTCCAGGAGCTTTGACATGACCCTGCTCCCTACTGAGCGGCATATCGACGAAGTTGCCGGCCACTCTGCATCCGTAGCCAGAAGAGTGCAGCTAGGAATTCTGGTGACAATCTAGAACGCAGTGGATAGAGATGCGGGGCCGTATCCGTTACACTTCGACTGATGTCGGGCAGCAGACGACCGCCGGTCGTGTGTCATACCGAGACCACCGAATTCATTTCCACCGACGCCAAGCCAACCCAACGACAATTGGACAAACGTGAGCATCATGTGATGGATCCGTGGATTGCCACAACCGGCCCACACATGCCTCCGACCTTCCTGACAACGCTGTGGAAAGCAGACCGGGGTGGCCGCGGCTGTTTCGCACAGCGCAGAGCATTGCTCATCCTCATTTTAGGCTTATGCTTACGCCCAACACAATGCCGGACGTGGCGGCATCGTAGATAGTCTTGCTGCGATAGTTCACATCCAGATAGCGATAACCCGCCTGCAACGTCCACTTTGGTTTTATCTTGTAACCGAGAAGGCCAAAAATCTGATAATCGAGCTGCGAGCCGGTGCCCCAACCGCCTACATCGCCCCCAATAGCTACGCTCACCTTGGGTGTGAGAGCTCCCAGAATTCGCCCGCCGACCAGTGGGTCCACCCAGTTCTGCGAGCCGGAAAAATTCAGTCCCAGACGGGAGGGGCTAAACTGCAGATTCTGCCCCAAGTGCCAGTATCGGAATCCTGTAAGGGCATCGATCTTAATCTTTTCCTGATCGAGCAACCGGTAACCGACTTTTGGTGTCAGGATGAATTCGTCCACTTTCACGTCTGCGGTTGTCGCCAGAACGTTCGGTAAGGGAAGCGCCTTGTCTTCGCCGAACCGGGCCCAGATGATGTCGAGCGGCAGCACGATTCTTTTGTGGTCCGCTTCCACCAATCCCATCAGTCCGAAACGAAAATGCGAAAAAATTTCACCGGGGGTCGCATAGACGTGGACTTCCCGGTCGAGTGCGCCAACAGTTCCGTACGTCCACGGAATCCAGAGATATGGAGCCACGACGAAATGCCAGCCGTCGTCTGCCGTAGCGGTGCTTGGGGAAGTGCCCGCCGATTGGCCTTCGCCGCTTGGTGCTTCCATGAACGTCAGCGTGCCGATGTTGGTCGCGACAGTTTCCTGGGCCGAGCTGAGCGAAGCTTCGGCAAGCACGGCGGCCACCAAGGCGATCAGGAAAATTCGTAGAAACTTATGTTTCATAACGTGTGGCTCCTGGAACCGGAATAATTTTGATCACTGCCTTTCCGCGCTCGTTGCTAGTTGGGAACGGACGCGGAAATATGGAGGACTTCAATTGTTGTCTTCAATGCCTTGCTGCAGCTTCTGCATCACCTGATCCAGACTGAAGCTGGCTGCCTTCTGCCGTGGCGGGAAATCCTTGAACGTCATCAGAAACTGCCCGACGTATGCCTGCGCCGGAACCAGCATGTAAATGCGATCCAGGAACCAGTGGTCGTAGTCACCGGCCTCGGTAGAGGCTCGTTCATATGGATCGGCATGCAGGTCTTCGATCAACGGAGCACGCAAAGGGGTTAAGGGATCGCGCCAAACGTCGAGTCCATGCGCACGCTGTTCCAGAAAAACAATTTTCCATTTGTCATACCTGAGTCCCGCGAGATCGCCATCGTCGGTCCAGTAGAAGAACTCCTTGCGTGGTCCGGGGCCCTTGCCGGCCAGCATGTCGGTGAGGTTGTAGCCATCGAGATGGACTTTGAAGGTCCTTCCATTCGACTGGTATCCCGTCAGCAGCTTCTGCTTAACGTCAGGCTCGCCCGCCGCCGCCATCAGGGTTGTGGCCCAATCTTCGTGAGCACAGATGTCGTTAATGATCGTCCCACGCTTGATCACTCCGGGCCAGCGAATGATAAAAGGTACGCGATAGCCGCCTTCCCAGTTGGTGTTCTTTTCGCCGCGGAAGGGAGTGGTGCCGCCGTCGGGCCAGGAGAATGTCTCGGCGCCGTTGTCGGTCGTGATAATGACGATGGTGTTGTCGGCAATGCCGAGATCATCCAACTTCTTGAGCATCACGCCAATGTTGTCGTCGAATTCCGTCATGCCTGCGCCGTAGAGACCTTTTTCCGCAATCATCGCCTGATATTTCGGTTGAAGGTGCGTCCAGATGTGCATGCGGGTGGTGTTGTGCCAGATGAAGAACGGCTTACCCGCTTTCACCGAGCTGTCCATATCGGCTAGGGTCTCGGCGAGAAATTCTTCGTCAGCCGTCTCCATCCGCTGCTTGGTCAGCGGACCAGTGTCTTGGCAGGTTTGCTTGCCCCACGGACCAAAGCGCGGATCGGGCGGTGCTGGATTCTCCGTGGCCGTGGCCTTGCACTTGTACACACCTCGCGGCCCGAACTTCGCCAGGAATGCGGGGTTCTTGGGGTAGTCCACGTTCTCCGGTTCTTCTTCGGCATTCAGGTGATAGAAGTTGCCGAAGAACTCGTCGAAACCGTGAACCGTTGGGAGAAATTCATTCCGGTCCCCCAGATGATTCTTGCCGTTCTGGAAGGTCCGGTAGCCACGGCTCTTCAACAAATCAGCAATCGTAGGATCCTCAGGGCGTATACCAAGATCGGCGCCAGGGAGTCCGACTTTCAGCAGCCCGGTGCGGAAAGGGCTCTGTCCAGTAATGAACGCTGCCCGGCCCGCCGTGCAGCTCTGTTGTGCGTAATAGTCGGTAAAGAGTGCGCCCTGTTGCGCCAGGCGGTCGATGTTTGGGGTGTGGTAGCCCATCATGCCCAGGTTGTAGGCGCTGATGTTGGAGTAGCCGATATCGTCCCCAAAGATGACGAGAATGTTTGGCTCCTTGGCGCCGGCTGCTTGCGCCTGCGCGGTCGCAGCGCCGCCCGCAACAAAGCTCGAGAGGGCGAGAGCTCCAAGCGTCACACTTCGAACACCTGCACCTAAATCCATAGTCTTCCTCTTTCCAAACTCCGATTAGCTCCCGGGCTGGGAGTTATACTTCGTCTCTTCATCTTTCCAACGATGTCGGTGTTTGGGAACTAGTAATTGGGCCAGTGGCTGGCTCGTACATTTCGAGACATTGGCGCGGAAATAGATGTCGGGATTGCCGGCGCAATCTACGAGAGTGGGGAACCAGTCAAGGCCGGAGAAGATACCGTTCTCAACCGAACCCGGCTTGATGTGGCCCGGCCAGCGGATGATGGCGGGCACGCGGAATCCACCATCGTAAGCCGTGCCCTTGCCGCCTTTGAACGGAGTCATGCCGCCGTCTGGCCAGGTATAGACCTCGGCGCCATTGTCGGTAGTGAAAATGACGATGGTGTTATCCGTTTCGCCGATGTCTTCGATGTGCTGAAGGAGAGCTCCGACGCTGTCGTCCAACTGCGCCATGCCAGCTTCTTCCAGGCCGTAGTTGCTGGTGGCGTTCATCATCGCCTGATACTTCGGCGGGATGTAGGTGAAGACGTGCATGCGAGTGGTGTTGTGCCAGATGAAGAACGGCTTGCCGTCCTTCTTGGCCTTGTCCATGGCGCCCGTAGTATGCCCGACGAGCACTTCGTCAAAGGTCTCCATGTCATACTTCGCTGGACGACCCTTTTGCCAGTTCTGCATGTCCCTCATATTGGGGAAGGGCGCCGACGGACCGTCGTCCTCCACCCTCTGTTTCCCGACCACACCCAGCGCGGCATCACGGTGGAGTCATTGGTGTCGGTTGCCCAGCAAGGGGTGAGATTCCGCGGTCCGGTCTTGTCGATCCAGTCTTGGGGATAATCGAACCAATACGGATCGGACATGGCGTCGAGGTGCTAGAGATAGCCGAAGAACTCATCGAAGCCGTGGCCCCTGTAACTAGTTAAACCGCTAGTTCGCACGCTGATCATCTGGCGCCACAGAACGTTCCCGAGGTTCTTGTTTTCGCCTTGGTTCTTTCGTGTGAGAACACGGCGCCATTCCGGAATAGATCGGTAGGAATGACGAGGGATTGCGGAGTCGCTCACGCAACCTGACGGTTAGTTCGTGACCGGCAGTAAAGCCAGCAAGATCAGTCAGGTTTCGTGACAATCATCTTAAGTGCCAACTAGAAAAACTACCAGTAGCACGCAAAATAGTTACCTCAAATCCCTGATCGGTTATCTACCGCTTTTGTTTGCTAAAACCGTTGCGAGAAAGGTGTGAGCGCTACGGCTGAACAGCTTGCGGGAAAAGGTTGAAATTGGCGGCCGCGGTCCTGAAAGGGTACGGTTTCAGGGAACCCCGTGCCCTTTCAAAACTCCAACGTCGCGAGATCAAGGCCGCGCCCTACCAACTGAGGGGACCACGACCGATTTCACTTCCGTCCACAATTTCGTGATCTCCTCTAGCGACCGGCCTTTGGTCTCGGGAACCAGCCAGGTGACGAGTACGAGTGTCAGAAGTGCGCCGCCGCTGAAAAGCCAGAAGGTGCCATCGGGTCCCAGATGCTTTTGCATGATCGGAAACAGTTGGTTGCCCAGGTAGCCCACTAGCCAGAGAGCGGTCGTAGCGATGGACATCCCGCGGCCGCGAACCTTGGTAGGATAAATTTCCGAGATGATGACCCAGCACGCCACTCCATTGCCAAAGGCGTGACCGGCGACGAAACTCATCACAAAGATCAAGACTGCCAGACCGCTGCCGTGGATGTGATAAAACCAACCAACTAATACGAAAGAGATGAATTGCACGGTGGTGCCGGCGAGGATTAACGTCTTGCGCCCGGCGCGGTCGACCAGCCATAGGGCGAATAGCGTAAACAAAAGATTGATGAGACTGACCAGCACGGACTGGGAAAATGCGTCGCTGGTCGCGGTTCCAGCGGCACGAAAAATCTCGGGCAAAAAGGAAAAGAGCGGCGTGATTCCGCTGATCTGTTGTAGTCCCGCGAGCATGATGCCAAGCAGCAGTGGGCGACGGAAGGTAGTGAAGAGTTCCGAGATGTGACCCTCTTCAATGGCCAGCGAGTTCTCAATCTCCGCAGCTTCACTCCTTGCAACGTCAGCGCCGTTGATCTTGGCAAGGACTTCAATGGCCTGATCCCGCCGGCCCATTTTCATCAGCCAGCGCGGACTTTCGACTGCAGGCAAAATCATCAGTCCGAACAGCATCGCTGGTACGACCCCGGCGAGAAACATCCAACGCCAGCCGGTGGATGTGTTCCAGGCTTCATCACCCATGCGTTGAATGAGCATGTTGACGAACACGGCCGCGAGAATTCCAACCACAATACCAAGTTGATAAAGCGTCACGCAGCGGCCGCGAACCCGAGTGGGAGCAATCTCTGCGATGTAGTTGGGAGAAATCACTGACGCAGCCCCGATCCCCACGCCACCAATCAGCCGCCATAGAACGAACTGATGAAGATCGGAGGCAAAAATCATGCCAACCGAGGAGAGAGCGAAACAAAGGGCACACAACGCCAGACCCTTTTTCTTGCCTAGATAGTCCGCGACGGTTCCTGCCGCGACGCAGCCGGCGATGCACCCGATCAACGCGCATCCCGCGGCCCACCCGACGCCCGCTGCGTCCAGGTGAAATAGCTGGCTCAAGAATCCAATTGCGCCGCTGATCACAATGTTGTCGTATCCAAACAGAAAACCGCCAAGCGTGGCGACGCTGGCTGCAATAACTAGAGGGGCTCGAGAATGCGAGGGGCCGGCTGGGGAGTTCAGGTTATTGGCCTCTGGGCGCGAGGGGCCGCGTCGCATGGATGGGAAGATTCGACGACCGCCTTTGCCGCCAGCATAAAGCCGAGAGTGTGAGCCATCCCAGCATGCCAGGGAGCTGAGCAGGTCATTTGCGGAGTGTGGTCGGGAATAAGCACACCGTCGAAGTGGTTGCGGTGCAGAATTCGAAGAATGCGAATCATGTCCACATCGCCCTCGTCGATGAAAGTCTCACGATAGTGCGGCACCTTCCCCACGACATTGCGGAGATGAATATAAGCGATCTTGCTTTGTTTGCTGTATTGGTCGACCGCGTCGTAAATATTGCCTTCGGTCATTTCGGCCAGAGTTCCCACGCAAAACTCAAGGGCGTTGCTGCGGCTTGGAGCCATATCAATCAGCGTTTGATACATGTCCGGCTGGTAGACAAGGCGCGGCTGCTGTCGCATGGTCGGCATAGGAGGATCGTCAGGATGGGCGGCTAACCGCACCCCAGCCTGCTCGGCTACGGGAATCACTTCTTCCAGAAATCTTTGCAGGCGTCGCCAGAGTTCTTCGTGCGAAGTCGAGGGCAGAGTGCCGACAGGTGCGTTGCGGTTGTAGACCATGTTCCAGACCGTGCCATTCGGAATCGGCACGTCTTCAGCGGGACCGTCCATCCCTAAGGTGAGTGCATCGCCGCGTCCCAGCGGGGCGGCGACACGACCGCATACGCCAGCAAGACTGAAGTTGTACCCGAGTACCCGAATACCAGCTTCGCCAAGGCGACGAATGATGGTCTTCACCTTTTCGATCTGTTGCGGACGTTGCGGACCATCGAGCAGAATGTCGTGCCAGTGCGCGGGATCGAGGTTCTCGATCGCGGCTAAGACCAGTCCGGCATCTTCAATCTCCGCGCGAAGGCTTGTGAGTTCCTTGGTCGTCCAAAGCTGATTGGGGTCGCCGGCGACTCCCCACGGTTCGTATTTTCCGCCCGTGGGTTGGTTGTTGCGCGGGTTTGAAGGGCCCTGATTAAAGTAATCGACCAGATGGGCCACGACGTGGGTGCAACCGGCTTGGCGCGCGAAGTCGTAATATTCGCGGGTCAGCATGTGACGATAGAGGCCGAGGCCAATCTTCATAGCCGATTCCCGATGCCTCCGCCATAGTCGGGGCTGAGGATTTGCCCGTTGATCTCGCGGGCCAGTGGCGAACAAAGAAAAACGAATGTGTCAGCAACCGACTCCGGGCTGTTTCTTCTGCCGAGCGAGACTCGAAACACAAATTCCCGGTATGCGGGATCTTCCTCGAAAACTTTCAGCGAGCTGCCGGCCGCGACGTTTCCCGGCGAAACTACATTCACGCGAATCCCCGCCGGCGCATATTCGAGGGCGAGGCTGCGGGCGAAGTTTTCCAGCGCTGCTTTGGCCGAGGCGTACGAAGAGATTTGCGAATGCGGCATTCGAGCTACATATGAGGAGGTAAAGATCAGATGCCCGGCAATGTTGCGGTGCGTCCATTGCGCGAGCACCGATCGCGCAAGGTAAGTTTGTGCAAAATAGTTAAAGCGGAAGATGCGCTCGTAATCAGCTTCCGAGGTGCTGGCGAACGGATGCAATCCACAGCCGCCGGCATGGCCAATGACCGTATCCATGCCCGCGAACTTTTCGAAAGCCGCGCTCACTACGCGGTCAACCTGGCTGGAGTCGGTAATGTCGGCGGCAAAATATAAGTAAGACGAAGGGGAAATCTGCCAATCGTCGAGCGTACGCCGTGCGTCGTCCTTCGGCTTTATGTCGGTGAGCACCAGCGTGGCGCCGCTTTCAGCCAGCCTGCGCACCATGTGCTCGGCAATCGCGCCCAATGCTCCAGTGATCAGAATCGTCTTGCCGGAGAGATCAATGCTGATCACTGCTGCTCGCTCCCCTCAATTCTCGAAAGCACTTCGTGACCTGATTCGGTTACCAGAACGTTGTCCTCGATGCGCGCGCCGCAGCCGCGTTCGGGAACGTACACCCCCGGCTCGAGTGTAATCACCATGCCGGGCTCAAGCTTGGCGGATTCTCCAGGGAGGATCAAAAATCCGGGATCGTGATAGCGGAAGCCAACATGGTGGCCGGTGTGATGGGTGAAGAAAGACGAGAGTCCTTGCGCTGCGATTTTGTCCCTCGCCAGAGCGTCAATGTGGCCCGCTGAGACACCGGGATGTATACCATCGACCGCCGCCTGCTGCGCATCTGTAGCAATCGCGAGAATTTGCTCAACTTCAGGCTTGGGAGAACCTACCGCCGCAGTGCGTGTTAGGTCGCTCCAATATCCGTTGACGCACGTCGCCAATTCGGTCAAGACCAGGTCGCCGTCTCTTAACCGCCGTCCGCTCGAGCGGTTAAATCGTCCTGCATCGGCGCTGTTGGGACCAGATTGAACCATGGCCCACCCTCGGGAATGGAATATGCCGTCGCGGCCAATTTGACGATGAATCGCTGACTCCACTTCGGACGCGACATCCGCCTCCGTGATGCCTGGTCGCAGATTCTCAAAGAAAGCTTGCAGGCCAACATTCGCAACCCGGTTTGCTTGCCGGATTGCAACGATTTCTTCTGGAGTTTTTCTTAGATAGAGATTTGCAAAGCCGGCCTGGCACCGAGGGTCTAGTTTCGCGGTGAGCGCAGATAGCTGTCCTGAGAAGCCTTCAGGGATAGGAATTTGCTCGGCGGCTTGAATCGGCAGCGAAATTCTGGAGGCGCTGGGATTCATTCCAACTTGTTCGCTTTTTACTTTTGCTTTGACTAGTTCATTGCCAACCGCCGACACGAGAACTGAATACGGGTCGCCGCATTTGAGATCGCCCCAGGGATATTCTCGAACCCGCAACCCGGCGGGAATATGGTCCCTTGGCTCAAGCAGCGGAACGAAAAGGATGGGCTCCGCGTCCGCGAAGCAAATTAGCAATGAAGCGCCCCAGTACGGAAAATACCCGGAGAGCATGAGGAGTTCGTCGGGCCTCCACGCGATCCAGGCACGCAAATCATGTTGCTGGAGAAAGGTGTGTATCTGTTGCGCACGAGGGATCGTGCTTGCCGTTACGAGGCTTGTACTCACGATCGGGTTCCCCATTTTCCCTTACATGATTCCATACTTCTCGAACGCTTCGACCGCACTGCTTCCTTCTTCAATGGCTTTTCTCACCAGCTTTTCGCCCCGGGCCTTTTCGAGAGCCCGCGTGAAAACCTCAGCTTCGGCTTCAGCGGGTACGACCAAGACCCCATCCATGTCGCCAAAAAGAATATCTCCGGGACGAATGCGCACCGATCCGATCTCTACCGGAATGCGGAAGTCGACCACTTTGTAGCGTGGGGCTGCGTCTTGCCCGTAGGAGCCAAAACCGAATGTAGGGAAGCTCATATTCAGAATGGCCTTGGTATCTCTAACGTACCCGCTCAACACCGCGCCCCTGCTGCCTAGTCTTCGGGCGCGGGTGCTCATGAGTTCTCCCCACAGTGCGTTTCGTGGCGAGGATCCAGTGTTAACGTAGACTTCGTTACTGCGGAGGTCGTCGAGTGCTTCCAGCATGAGACCAAACGATTTCTCCATTAATTTGTTGGCGCTGCCGGAGATTTTTTCGGCAAACACATCTACTGAGAGAACCGGCATCGCGCGCCCGATCACGACCATATCCGGCCGGAGAGGCCGAATTTGCGGGGGAAGGAACTGATGCTGAAGATCGAGCTTGTCCATCACATCGCCCACGACGCAGGTGAAAAGTTCGCGCTGCACGATAGCGAAGAGTTCGTCGTCGGATTTCCATAAGCACGTGTTGCTCATTGGACGCTTGCTGTCTCAGGCTTGCAGCGAACGCACGCGAAGTACCAGACGGTTTTAGCATAACCCGCCATTGCTATGGGTTGCACGCCACTATTCAAAGAATGGTTCTCCCTTGCGCGCATAGCGCCGAGCTACCTCCTCATTCAACTTGACGCCGAGCCCAGGCTTTTCCGGGATGGAAATGAATCCGTTCCGAATGACTGGCGCGGGTAATCCTTCGACAAGGTCATTCCAGAAAGGAACGTCAGAAGCATGAAACTCAAGAGCAAGAAAGTTCGGGATCGCCGCGCAGAAGTGGGCCGCTGCTAAAGTGCCGACCGGACTGCTGATATTGTGCGGAGCAACCGGCATCGTATGCAGGTCGGCAAACTGTGCAATATTTTGTGCAACGGACAAGCCCCCCACTTTCTGAAGGTCGGGAGTAACAATGCTTAGCGCGTGTTGGGCGACGATTTCCTGAAAGCCTTCAAAGAGGAAAAGATTCTCCCCGGTCGCGATCGGTACCCGCACTTTCGAGCTCACTTCTTTTAGCGCAGCAGTGTTGTTAGGCGGAACCGGATCTTCGAGCCACAGCAGCCGGAAAGGTTCCAACTCGCGCGCCACTTTCACAACGTCGCTGGCGTTGTAGCGCCAGTGGCAATCAACCGCGATAGCGGTATCGCTACCTACCGCCTCGTGAACCGCGCCAATCAAACTCACCATGTGGTCGATCGCGCGATTATTGAGCACTCGATTGTGAGGATCGGAGCCTTCCGTGCCCGGCACATCCAGGTCGAACTTGAGAGCGGTGAATCCTTCCCCTCTCTTTGCCAGCGCCTGGCGGCGATAGTCGTCGGGCGAAGCAGGAGAATCTTCGCCCGCCTCGCCGAAATAATCTCTCGTAGTGTGCGCCGGGGTCTTCGATTCCCAAGAGGCTGGGCGGGAACGCAACACTTCGTCCAGGCTCTCAAGAGCTTCTCCCCCGTGACAATCCGCATATATGCGGACACGGTCTCGAAACTTTCCTCCCAACAGGCGGTAGATGGGCACCTCGAGCCATTGGCCGAGCAAATCCCAGAGCGCCGCTTCGATGCCGCTGATCGCGTTGTAGACGATGCCCGCCACCGAACCAGCCCCCGAAGTCGCGAGCTGCAGTTTGCGGAACAACCGATGGATATCGCGCGGGTCTTCGCCCAGCAACAGCGGCTGCAGCGAGCGCAGGATCGAAGTGAGGCCAGGAGCAAAAAAGCACTCCCCGAGGCCAGCGACGGTTTCGTCGGTCTCGATGCGGACAAAAGTCCAATCGAAATTTCCTTCCACGACTGCAGTCTTGAGGCGAATGATTTTCAACGGCGCTCTCTCTAATGTCCTACCTGCCACAGCTACGCCGGATCCCGGGCATCCCCGGCAGGAGTTCCTTCTTGACTTCAAAAAGTGCGCCCAGTATACACGCCATCTGGCGTGGTTCGCCGCGCCGTAGGATCGTGTGCTTCCAAATTCCTCACGGTAATTCGCCGTTGTACTCAGCCATCTCCCTGCGCGAATCGCCAGCATTTTTTCCAGCAACTTTTTTGCTGGGATTGGGTTTCGCACACAGGGAGGTCTCCATGACAAAATTGAAGTGGTTTGGTTTTGCAGCAACATTAGTGACTTTGCTCGGGACATATCCGCTGGCGGCGCAAACGGCTTCGTCCCCGCTCTCACCCCGGGGAACCACTCCAACGCACAAGCAACCCTGCTGGCAACAGGCAGGCGTTTCGCAATCGGCTATGCAACAGCGCAAACAAATTGAAGAGAACACGCACAGCCAGATTGAGGCCGTGTGCAGCGATTCTTCCCTCGCGCCACAGCAGAAACAACAGAAAATCCAGCAACTGCATCAAGAGGCGCAGAAGCAGGTAGGAGGTCTGATTACGCCGCAGCAAGAGGCCGCGATCAAGTCATGCCGTGAGAGCCGAGGTGAAGGGCCGCACATGAGTGGTGTGCACAGTGGAGGCCCGTGCGGCGAAATGACATCAACGGGCAACAAGCCGTAGAAGCGAGAACGAAGGCTGAAAGTACCATCGTGATTCGGCCCATCGCTGCTGGTTCGCCTCGCGACCGAGGGCGTGTCTAGTTGACGACTAGGCGCGACATGCCTCAGGAGCCTTGCCCAAGATCGGCTGCGAACGATCTCACTGCATCCGACACACTTCGATTTGGTCGACGTGGCGATGCAACCGGCGGACGTTGTTCCAAGGTCCCAAGCAACGGAGTATCCACTAAGCCATTCGGTTCCAGCACGGACACAAATCCGTGGCGAGCGCACATAGCCTCGATACGTCTTTGTTGTCCCGGGCTGAGTACCTTCACCGGCAAAGTTTCAAAGTTGCGAAAAATCCACAGCAGGTAGAGACGCTGGGCGAACGAAGGATTGAGATACCGTGGTCCCAGCGGTGTCAGTACGCGCAATACACCTTGGGCGAGCTTTTTCATCCACATAACCGGATCACCTGACATTTGCAATCTTTAACTGTCGACATCTTGGACCCGAGCAATCCAAGGGCCAGCATTATTGCACCAAGTGTTAGGCAAAGGGAAGTGGATTCCTAAGTTTTTGATAATTTTTTATACGCCGCCGTCGGAGCCACCAATCCGTCGGCTCTCAGTGCAGGCAGTACAGCTAGTGTCAGCCCGGAATCTCCGGCAAGGTCGCGATACTACGGATGCTGGCCGCTACGCCGAACCGGCCATCTTCTCCTCCAGGCTCCACCCGGACAACCGAGGCTTGACAACATACCCAACGCTTTTCTCCATCGGTGAGCTGGGTCGGAAGCATCAACACCATCTCTAATTCACTTCCCACGTGAATCTCGGAATCCGCGTAGAGGAAGATCCCGCTTGTACTCAGATCACGGGTATATCCTGTGGCGGGTTGGCCCTGCGGGGATCGGATCGAGACACCGAGGCGCACGGGTACTCGTTTGCGGGAGCGGCGGTCAGAGGCAGGGTCGGACATGAAAGGCCGAGGTTATCACACGCCGCAACTAGGGAGAAACCAGGAAGTGAGCGGTCGGAAAATCGGCCCGCCGTCGCTGTCGTTCGTAATTGTGGATTTGTGACCTCCAGGTTGCGAGAGAATCGGCTGTCGTCATTTAGTCTGGAACGAGAAGTCGCATGAAAGCATGAACCGCGCGGAATCATCCCGGCGAATCGGTCTGGCCCGTGCGCTTTCGAAGCGCGGCTATTGTTCGCGTTCGAAAGCGTTTGATCTCATCCGCGCGGGGCGGGTCACTTTGAACGACGGAATCTGTCGCGATCCAGAAGCTCCCGTCCACTCTGACCGCAATCGGATCAAAGTGGATGGCGAGGAACTCGCGGCCCAGCCCAAACTTTATCTGATGCTTAATAAGCCTCGCGGCGTGGTGACGACGGCTTCCGACGAAAAAGGACGCGAGACTGTGTACGCGTGCCTGGACGAGCACTTCCCGTGGGTCGCACCCGTCGGACGTTTGGATAAAGCTAGCGAAGGACTGCTGCTTCTGACCAACGATTCCGAGTGGGCGGCTCGTGTGCTCGCCCCGGAGACGCACCTCGACAAGACCTATCACGTACAAATTGGGGCGATCGCGGACGGCGCGCTGATCGAATCCATCACAAAGGGAACCAGAATCGACGATGGCAATTTACTGCGCGCAAAGGGTGTGCAAATTCTGCGTGGTGGTGCAAAAAATACCTGGCTAGAAATTGTGCTCGACGAAGGCAAGAATCGCCAGATCCGCCGGATGCTGGCGCAGCTTGGGATTAACGTGCTGCGACTGCTCCGCGTCGCCATTGGTCCCATCCTGCTAGGCGATCTCCCGAAAGGCGCTTCCCGACCACTAACGGATACAGAGAGACTGGCTCTGGATCGAGCGATGCGACAGGCGTCCGCGGACCGAGGCAGAGGATTGCGATGACGGCGACGATGAAAATGTGTAGGTGGACCCTGCAGGACTCTCTACTTTATAAAGGGCAGCGTGGATAAGACTTTCGCAGCAAGCTCCAGTTGCTGCAGGTCGTCTTGTGAGAAGTCCGGTCCTGCAGTTGCTGTGTCGAATCCCTTACGGCAAACTTGCACTACCCCCAGAACCTTCCGGTGAGGGTCAAGAATTGGCGCGGACATCAGCTTTTGAATCGCGTTTTGACCCGATCGGTCCTCATCCTCTGATGCACTGTTCAGCTTCACGCTCTCAAAAATGCTGGCGTGTTTCACCTTCACGAACGCATTAAAAAGTTCTGTTTTCTTGGTCGATGCCGTGTGGGCAGCGACCGCGGAAGAACTGGACACCGGGATCGATCCTGCGGTTTTTAGTTGTTCCGGATAAACGAAATTCAGCAGGCCTTTCTCCAGGCGCATGAGAGCAACTTCGGTAGGCCTCACTCCGAAAAGCTTGGCCAGCGCCGCACAGAATTGTTGTGGCGTCGTAGCCTGGGTTAGCACGTGCTCCACTGAGGCATTCGAAGCCCGTGCCGGAGCTGCGGCCGTACCGCCTTTTTCGGAATTTGATTTGCTCTGCATATCGCCTTGGACTAATGACGCATCGCCCTCTGCATCAAGCGTAACCATGGTGACGTATTGCAGTGGCTCCATCAAGTTACGGAAGTACTTTCAGCCAGGCGAAATGCTTCTGGGTGCTGCGCTCAATCCTTGGTCAGAGAAAAACCTTTTTCACGCCAGCCCCGAATGCCTCCGTCCATGGAGAGCACCTGGGTATAGCCCATTTTTTGCAGGTTGTCGGCGGCGAGGGCGGAGCGAAAGCCGCCACCACAATAGAGCACCATGGGTGTGTTTTGATCGGGCACACGAGCCTCGACATCGCGCTCAATGATTCCTTTGCCCAGGTGCACCGCGCCCGGCAAATGATCGGCCGCATACTCACTTTCCTCGCGCACGTCGATGAGCAGAAACTTCTCCTTCCGGTCGAGCTTCGCTTTGACCTCATCGATGGTTACTTCGCGAATGCGTTTTCTGGTATCTTCGACGATCTTCAGAAAACGAGGGGAATGCTGATGAGCCATAGTTCCTCCATCCATTCCACCTATTTTAGCGGAGGAATGTTGTGGTGGACGTCAAACTACTCATTCGCATCCGTTGGGAGTTCGATGATCTCCGCTGGAGTTGGAACAATCGCTGCGGTCGAGCAATCTAGCAGTCGTTGCAAATCGACTTGCAAATTGCAGCGGTCTTCTTCGTCCAGGCCGGCGAATTCGAAGGGCTGAAGATAGCCTTGGGTCGCCCACATCGGAAACAGCATGCGTGCCTTGCTGCGCACCGTGCTTTCGCCCACGTGGAAAATCACTTCGACCTTGATCCCCTCATCCAAAGGCGTCTCCAGATGGAGTAGTCCGCCTGTGATCGAGAGCTGGTGCAGTCTTCCTCGAGTTTGCCGTCCGTTTTCCAAACGGACGAGCGACAGGACGGTGCCTGCGAGTTTCACCCGCGGCGCCCGAGGCGTGGCGTTTACCGAGGAAGCTTTGACCATACGCTACGCTCGACTATTTCATTTCGACCGCTCCCGGCGGGAGATTACGAAAGACCCGGCGCTTTTTCCTGCTATGGAAGAAATCGGCCATGTCCCATCTCACGCCAAGTCCCGTCCTGTCCCCACGTCGCGGTCGCGGTTTACACTGAAAGCGCCATGCCTGACGCCTACATCCTCGGGATTGAAAGCTCGTGCGACGAGACTGCGGCGGCGGTCGTGCGCTCGGGGGAGGAGATTGTTTCCGATGTTGTGTTCTCGCAGATCGCCATGCACCAGCCTTACGGCGGAGTCGTGCCCGAACTGGCGTCCAGGGAGCATTTGCGTGCGATCGTGCCGGTCATCCGCAAGGCGCTGGCCGACGCCGGACAGACCTATCAATCCGTCGACGCGGTGGCCGTTACTCAAGGGCCCGGGCTCGCCGGCGCGTTGCTGGTCGGCATCAGCTACGCCAAGGCGCTAGCGTTCGCTCTCGACAAGCCGCTCATCGCTGTCAACCATCTCGAAGGCCATATTCATGCTGTCCTGCTCGAGGAGCGCCGCAAAGGAAATCACGATCTGCGTTTCCCCGTGCTGGCGCTAGTCGTATCCGGCGGCCACACCCATCTTTACTTGGCAACGCAGCAAGACAGCAATTGGTCCTATCAGAACATCGGCCATACGCGCGATGACGCTGCTGGGGAAGCTTTCGACAAGGTCGCGAAGTTGCTGGGCCTGGGCTATCCCGGCGGTCCAACGGTCGACAAGCTTTCCCGTCACGGCGATCCCCATGCCGTGAAATTTCCGCCGTCGCAACTCAAGCACCGGGATCGAAACGATCGAAACGCCGACCGGACTTATGGTGGCCCACGCTTCGATTTCTCTTATAGCGGGATCAAGACTGCAGTTCTACGCTACGTTGAAACTCACAACATGCAAGGTTCGATCGCCGACCGGCGCAAAGCGATTTCAGCGATCCCGCAACCCAAGCTCGAAGACTATTTATCCCGCTGCGACAAACAGACGCTCGACCTTATAGCCTCGTTCCAGCGAGCGTTGGTAGAGGATCTGGCGGGTAAGACTCTCGCCGCAGCCCGTGCGTATGACGTAGCTACGTTATTCGTCACCGGAGGCGTAGCGGCGAATCAGGAGCTGCGCCAGCAATTCGAGAAGGATGCCGCCCGAGAAGGGCTGTCCGTGTATTTTCCCTCGCGCCCGCTGTCAACAGACAACGCCGCGATGATTGCAGCCGCAGCCTATCCCAAGTTTCTGACTCGCGATTTCGCGCCCATGGATTTCTCAGCGGAAGCAGGAATGGTGTTGAAGTGAAACAGCAATCAGCACTCAGCATTGAGCGACGGTATGCGTCAGCTGAAAACTTTAAGGGCTGAATGCTAAGTGCTGCTCTTCGCTGCCTGTGCTTTGGTGCCCAGCACCGCCTGGACCGCCTTGGCCAGTTGATCCTCGATATCGATGTCTTTGAATATCGTGTAGTTGGCGCGCTTTTCGGTGTGCTCAAAACCACTTTGCTTGCCGGCGACGATCACGATCGGAATACCGGCGAACGCGGGTTGATTCTTCACTGCCGTGATGAACTCACTGCCATTCATCTTCGGCATCTGAATATCTGTGATGATGATGTTCGGGCGCACCCTCTTCAATGCTTCGAGTGCCTCCTGCCCATTGGTCGCCGACTCGACGGCAAAGCCGCGCTCCTCGAGGAAGCGGCACACGGTGTGCCGGATGAGCATGGAGTCGTCCACAACCAAAGCCACAACTGACATGACCTCTCCGCGGGCAATTGTACCCAGGCTGACACTAACAAACTGCAAATAGTCCAAACAAGGGAAAGGTCCGGCGGAAGATTACCTTCGTCACTCCTTCCATGAGGGAAAAATTCTCAGGATTCGTTCTTGAGCCGGGTGTCTTCGATCAACATGTCCTTAAACTCGCTCGATTCGAAGATATCGCCGCACTCCAGGCATTCGACGAACTCGGCGTCTTCTTCGCGGGCCACGATCTGCACGCGCGGGTGCTTGCACTCATTCATGGTGCTTCTCTTCTCGGGGGGTTGCGACGGCGGGATTGAAGTCATAAACCCGGACGATCACGGTCGGCCTGGCGAGGCTGAGGTGAAGTTTGCCGGAAATTGGCGGTATTTTAGCCTGACTGGATAGCTTGTCAAGTCTTTTCGTTGAAAATTCGATCCCATCTCTCGCCCCACGCTCCCCATGTGACCCAGTGGACGCTCCTGAATTCACCCCCGGAATTCCGCACGAACTTAAAATGCGACCGAAAAGATCGCCATCCGATAAACCGCTAAGGACAATATAGTTACCGTTAGATTACGAATTTAGCCATTCCCTGCGAAGAGTTGCAATCCAAGCCAGCACCTCTTACAATAATGATATCCGACTGAAAAGGTCGGATTTACCAATCGAACTCGGATGCTGAAGCTAACCAAGAAAGCGGATTACGGCTTGATGGCGATGAAGCATCTGGCCGAGCGGGCGCCTCACAGTGCTTGCAGTGCCAAGGATGTTGCCGACGCCTACGGCATTCCGCAAGAAGCGCTGGCAAAGATTCTGCAGAGACTGGTCAAGGCCGGGTTGCTGCACTCGCAGCACGGCATGAATGGCGGCTACACACTGGCCCGCGATGCGGGAACGATTAGTGCGTTCGAGGTGATTCGGGCGATTGACGGGCCCTTGTTCATCACTTCCTGCATAACCGTGCGAGGCGAATGCGATCAAACCGATCGCTGCACGATTCGGGCACCACTGCGCCGGGTCAACGAGAGCATCGAACAGGTATTGCGGCGCATCAGTATCTCAGAGATGAAAGAAGTGACGCAGTCCCAGGAAGAACCTGAAGCAAAGAAGCCAGCTGAGCTGGTGACGATTACATAAAAGAGGTAGGAGAGCGATCATGAGCACAGATGTAAAGACGATCCCCCAGGCGGAACACGTTGCCCCTAACGGAGTCAGGCTGCCCGTCTACATGGACAACCACGCTACTACACCCATGGATCCCCGCGTGCTAGAAGAGATGCTGCCCTACTTCATGGAGAAGTTCGGCAATGCCGCCTCCCGCAATCACTCATTTGGGTGGGCGGGCGAGGAAGGCGTCGAGACGGCACGCGAACGGGTTGCCAAACTGGTCGGCGCTACCACCAAGGAAATTATCTTTACTTCGGGCGCGACCGAGAGCGACAACCTGGCCATCAAGGGTGTGGCCGAGATGTATAAGGAAAAAGGAAATCACATCATCACGGCTGTGACCGAGCACAAGGCGGTGCTCGACACGTGTAAGCGCCTCGAAAAGTACGGCTATCGAGTGACTTATCTTCCAGTTCAAAAAGATGGCTTGGTCGATCTTGAAGATCTGAAGCGTGCCATGGATGACAAGACGATCCTGGTGACGATCATGTGGGCCAATAACGAGATTGGTGTGCTGCAGCCGGTGGCAGAAATTGGCAAGCTGTGTCGCGAACGCGGAGTCATTTTCCACACCGACGCGACCCAGGCTGTGGGCAAGATTCCGGTTGACGTCAACAAGAACAACATTGATGTAATGTCGATCTCGGCCCACAAAATGTACGGGCCAAAGGGTGTTGGCGCATTGTATGTGCGTCGGAAGAATCCCCGTGTACAGATTTCCGCCATTATCGACGGCGGCGGTCACGAGCGGGGCATGCGGTCGGGCACACTCAATGTGCCTGGGATTGTGGGTCTGGGCAAGGCCTGCGCCATCGCTTCGGAAGAAATGGCCAAGGAATCCTGCAAACTCGCAGGCCTGCGCAACCGCCTCCGCGACAGAATCATGGGCGGGCTGGACGAGGTCTACATCAACGGCTCGTGGGAGTACCGCTTGCCGGGCAACCTGAATATCAGCTTTGCCTACGTGGAAGGCGAATCGTTGCTGATGGGCATCAATGACATCGCGGTTTCGAGCGGCTCGGCCTGCACCTCCGCGACGCTGGAGCCATCTTATGTATTAAAGGCTCTAGGCACCGGGGATGATTTGGCGCACAGTTCCATCCGCTTCGGCCTCGGACGTTTTAACACCGAAGCCGAAGTTGACTATGTAGCCGATCGCGTGGTCGAAACAGTATCGCGGTTGCGCGAGCTCTCGCCACTTTACGAGATGGCGAAAGAAGGCGTGGATTTGAAGAGTGTGAAATGGGCAGCAGAGTAGTTACGGACGTTGCTTACAACGTCCGTCACACTGACAAGGTCTAAGGAGAAAGCAAATCATGGCATACAGCGATAAGGTTCTAGATCATTATTCCAACCCGCGCAACGTAGGATCGTTGGACAAGAACAGCTCTGAAGTCGGGACCGGCCTTGTCGGCGCACCCGAATGCGGCGATGTAATGAAGCTGCAGATCAAGGTCAATCCTCAAACCAACGTCATCGAAGATGCAAAGTTCAAGACGTTTGGATGCGGCTCGGCTATTGCGTCTTCGTCCCTTGCCACCGAGTGGGTGAAGGGCAAGACCGTGGACGAAGCTCTGCAAATCAAGAACACCGAAATCGTAAAGGAGCTCTCGCTGCCTCCAGTGAAGATTCACTGCTCGGTGCTTGCGGAAGATGCGATCCGCGCCGCCATTCACGACTGGAAGAAGAAGCAGGATGTAGCGAAGCCGACAGCGGTCGCAGCGCAGTAAGTTTCAATGGAGAACGAGCGTCCCGCCCGTTACGCCGCGCGGATGCGCGGACTCCATTGATGTGGACGATTATGATCGAAGTGGAAACCAAAACCGAAGCGCCGAAAGCTCCGGCCAAAGGAGTCCAAGTAACGGACAAAGCTTTGGCCAGGATACGCACCGCCATCGTGAAAGAAGGCATCTCGCCCGAGCAGGGCGGACTGCGTCTGGGCGTGCAGGGCGGCGGATGCTCCGGACTGAGCTATAACATTCGCTTTGACACGCAACCGCGCGAACGCGATCGCGTCTTCCAGTTCGGCGATGTGCGGGTCTTCGTCGACCCGAAATCGTTCATCTATCTGCACGGCATGACCCTGGATTACCAGGAGACGCTCATGCAGCAAGGCTTTGTGTTCGTAAACCCGAACTCGTCGAAGTCCTGTGGTTGCGGCACTTCGTTCTCGGGTTGAGCACGTGGCGCGGACCTGCCCTGAACGTAGTCGAATGGGCTCTCGCCTGCGATGTCTCTCTCCACGGCGCCGCTTTCTGGCAGCGCAAGCCCACGGGAAATTTTGAGCGACATGGCGAGTGTGTTTATGGCAAATCTCGAATCCAACCCGGGCTCTTCTCTGATAGTGCCTGGCGAAGCTACTGCCACTTGCTGGTCGTGCGGCACCATGCGCGCCGTCCACTTTTGCAGCGCTTGTGGAAAGGTCCAGCCCCCGGTACCGGTGGATTACTTCACCTTTTTCGCTCTGCCTCGGAAGCTGAATCTCGACACCATGCTCCTCGAGCGGGAGTTTTATGAACTGAGCCGGAAGCTTCATCCCGACCTCTGCGCTCGCGCCGATAAACAGGAGCAGGAATGGAGTCTGGAGCAGAGCTCGCTGCTGAACGACGCGTACCGGACCTTGAAAGATCCAATCAGGCGCACGGAATACTTGTTGCGCTTGGAAGGCGTGGAACTCGAAGAGCAGTCAAAGGCGGCGACCGAAAAAGCGCGAGCCACGGGCGAGATCAAGAAACAGGTTGTACCTCCCGATCTGCTGGAGGAAGTTTTCGAACTGAACATGCAGCTCGAAGAGCTCCGCGCACAGAAAAAGATCGGCGAAGATGATCCTGCTCTAGTCGAAGAATTAGGAAAACAAAAGCTTGAACTGGAAGAGAAACAAGAGTCGCTCTCGGAAGAATTAAAAGCGTATTGGAACGATTGGGACCGTCTGGTTGACAGCGATTCTGAAGAAGCTCGGCGCAAAGCCCGCGACAAAATGGTAGACCTGGTGAATCGCCGGTCGTACATCAAGAACCTGGTTAGGGATGTAAATGAAGTATTGGAGGGATAGCATTCAGCACTCAGCCATCGGCATTCCTCCCCGTAGGTTTTGTGCTGGTGCCGGGAAGTTGGGTTGGCTGACTGCTGAATGCTGAATTATGGCCACTGACCGCATCGTGGGCATCGATCTCGGAACCACCAACTCCCTGGTGGCTTTCATGCAGGGGGAGAGCCCGGTCGTGATCCCCGGTGAGGACGGTTTGAACCTCGTTCCCTCCGTCGTCGCAGTGGATGAACGCGATCAGATCATCGTCGGCAACGCTGCGCGCAAATATCTGATCGAAACTCCCGAGCGTGCCGTGTACTCCATCAAACGCCTCATGGGGCGCGGTCTTGAGGATATTCAAGAGGAGCTCAAGCTGTTCCCGTTTCAGCTCGCGCAAGATCTGCAAGCAGGAGAAGTACTGCGCATCACACTGGGACAAAAGACCTTCACGCCGCCAGAAATTTCCGCGTTCATTCTCCGCCAGCTTAAACGTAACGCCGAGCGCTTTTTCAACGCCCCGGTCACCAAGGCCGTGATCACGGTCCCGGCCTATTTCAACGACGCTCAGCGGCAGGCCACCAAGGATGCCGGCCGCATCGCCGGCCTCGAAGTGCTGCGCCTGGTAAACGAACCCACCGCCGCCTCCCTTGCGTATGGCCTGGACGAGAAGCAAAACGGTATCGTCGCCGTTTACGATCTGGGCGGCGGAACTTTCGACATTTCCATCCTCAAGCTGCATGATGGAATCTTCGAAGTCATCGCAACCAACGGAGATACGCACCTCGGCGGCGATGACATCGATAATCTGCTGATCAAAGTCGCCATCGACGACATCCTTGGCGATGCAAACCTCGATGTATCGCGCAACAGCGAAGTCGTCGCTACCATCCGCAAGGCAGTCATCGAGGCCAAGATTGCGTTGTCTTCCGCGCAGAAAACTACCTTGGACATCGAGTTGCCGGAAGGCAAGCGCTACCAGCGCGAGATTTCTCGCGAACAGTTCGAGCAGCTGATCCAGCCCGTCATTGATCGCACAGTCGGACCCTGCAAGCAGGCTCTGAAAGACGCCGGCTTGAAGCCGCAGCAGATCGACGAAGTCGTGCTCGTCGGCGGCTCAACCCGCATCCCCAAGGTACGCGCTTTGGTCGAGGAATTGTTCCAGCGCAAACCGCATACCGACCTCAATCCCGATGAAGTCGTTGCCCTCGGTGCGGCGGTGCAGGCCAACATTCTGACCGGTGGTTCCGAAGCCACGGAGAACATGCTGCTGCTCGACGTCACACCTCTGTCGCTGGGCATCGAAGTCGCAGGCGGCGTAACCGACAAAATCATCCTGCGAAATTCAACCATTCCTGCCTCGGCCATCCAGTACTACACCACCCAAATTGACGGTCAGGCCAACGTTGCCATCCACGTCCTTCAGGGTGAGCGCGAACTGGCGAAGGACTGTCGCTCGCTTGCCCGCTTTGATCTGAAGGGAATTCCGCCGATGACCGCGGGAATGCCGAGAATTGAGGTCAAGTTCCTCATCGACGCCAACGGTATCCTGCACGTCTTCGCGCGCGAGCAGCGCAGCGGCAAGGAATCCGAGATCGAAGTGCAACCCAGCTACGGACTGACCGACGATCAAGTCGAGAGCATGATTCTCGACTCTTTCGATTACGCCGAGGAAGACTTCCGTCAGAGGCAAGTGATCGAGGCAAGAAACGAAGCGGACACGATTCTGGCCGCGCTGGAAAAAGGCAAAAAGAGTCCCGGATGGGGCCAGCTCACCAGCGACGAGAGGAAAAAGATCGCGAAATTAGAAAAAGCATTAATCGGGGTCAAAGCTGAAGACGACCATCAAGCGATTCGCAAAGCGATTGACGTCCTGAACCAGGGCACGATGCGCCTCGCGGAATTGATGATGGACACTGCCGTGAGCACCGCCCTGAAAGGCAAGACCATGGACGAAGCCGACATGGGTGAGGGATCAGAAACAGGCCATCCCGTGGCGAGAGCAGACTTCGAGTAAACAGTTTTAAACACCTAGACCCGGACGCCCTCGTCCGGGCGACCGAGCGAAGCTCGGCAGGTTGAGGATGGATTGAAGGAGAAGTGATGGCAGACGACAAAACAAAAGGTTCGGGCACTGCAACCGTGGATTCACCCGGCGAAAACACCGTTCAGCTAACTTTCTTGCCCGAAGGCAAGACGGTCGAGTTCGAGCACGACAGACTTCCCTATAAAGATCACGGAAAAGAGCAGTCGATCCTCGATGTGGCCCTGAACTACGGCGTCCGCCTGGACCATGCCTGTGGTGGCAACTGCGCCTGCACCACGTGCCACGTGTGGGTAAAGGAAGGCGCGGAGAATCTTTCTGCGATGGACGACGACGAAGCCGACCGTCTGGACATGGCCGCCGATTTGCAGTTAAACTCTCGTCTCGGCTGTCAGGCCGTAATCACGAAGCCTGGCAAAGTCGTGGTCGAGATTCCCTCGTGGAATCGCAACTACGTGTCGGAAGAACATTAGAAAGCTCGGCATTTAGCATTTGGCACTCAGCATTTAGCCAAGGGAGATCTTCGCTGGCAAGCAGCGAAGTGCTTCAGGAACTAAATGCTAATTGCTGATAGTCCAAGGAGCCCACATGCCAAAAGACCTGACCTGGGACGACGCAGAAGACATCGGTATCCTGCTTTCACAGGTGCACCCTGAACTCGAGCCGCTCTCGATCCGTTTCACTGATCTCCATGGCTACGTGACCGCCCTGGCTGAGTTCAAAGACGATCCCAAGAAATCTACCGAGGGTAAGCTCGAGGCCATCCAAATGGCCTGGCACGATGAGTTCCTCGACCGCACCCAAGCGTAATCCGCCCTCATGTTGCAAATCTGCGACACGCTTTTTACTTCGCTGTGACAATCACCGATTTGCCTTGTTCCACACTGGAACTCTTCCTCTTCTCTCCTTATGTGAAAAGGGCACGGCGTAGGCCGGCGCCCAATTTTTGGTGAGCCGAGCATGTTTCGACAGTTGGAGGGTGAAAGTCCCTATCCATCCAGCTCACTGGTGGTAAATCCGGGGGTGCGCGTCGCAGGCGGTCGAACTTACCTCGGGAGATCTGCGGCGGGTCACGGAATCGTGACTGAGCGGGAAGCGATTGGCTCTGACCACGTCGCAGAAGTCAGCCAAGGGCGTAATGCTCCATAAGATCGGAGGAAGGCCGGAACGGTACCCCGCAAGGGGAATAAAATAAAGGGAAGGGTAAGTAAGCGGCGCGACTCAGGAGCGGACAGCGGCAGAAAAACCAGCCCGAACCATGGGTACAGGCCTTTCCGGTGGAAAGTAGGAGTGATGCCCCGAAGTCCGCCACGAAAGGGATCGAAACGCTGGTGGCGAAGCACCAGACGGAAAGCCTGGCTGGAAGCGAACGACTCAAGGGGTGACCCCTCCCCCTATGCCGATTCCCCGTTGGTAAGCCCTACCCTACCGTCGTCGGCACCGGCTCTTCGACGCTGGCTTCGCGGAGGAACTTCGCAGCTTCTTCCGGCGGAGTCGGATTGATATAGAACCCCGTACCCCACTCGAATCCGGCCGTCTTGGTCAGCTTCGGCATGAACTCGATATGCCAGTGGTAGTGATCATTGGTGGGATCTTGCACCGGCGAAGTGTGAATCACCAGGTTGTACGGCGGATTATCCAGTACCCGGTCCGCCTTCAACAGCAACGTCTTAATCGCCTTCGCCAGATTCTCGAACAGTTGCGACGAAGAATTCTCAAACGCCGATTCATGCTGCTTCGGCAAGATCCATGTCTCGAACGGAAACCGCGGTGCATACGGAGCCAGAGTGAGGAAGTCCTGATTCTCTGCGACCACGCGAATGTCCGTTTCAGTCTCCTGGCGGATCACGTCACAAAACACGCAACGCTCCTTATAAATAAAGTACTGCTTCGCGCCTTCGATCTCCTCGACCACATAAATCGGAAGAATCGGCAACGCGATCAGCTGCGAGTGGGCATGCTCCAGTGACGCCCCTGCAGCCTCACCGTGGTTCTTAAAAATCAGAATGTACTTGAACCGCCGGTCCTTCTTCAGATCAAGAATGCGGTCGCGGAAAGTCCAGAGCACGTCTTCAATTCTTTTGGGAGGCAGAGTCGCGAGGCTGGCTTGGTGATCGGGAGTTTCAATGATGACTTCGTGCGCCCCGACGCCATTCATCCGGTCGAACATACCCTCGGCCTGGCGGCTCAGGCTGCCCTCGATGCCGAGTGCCGGGAACTTGTTGGGAACCACTCGCACCGTCCATCCGGGAGTGTCGCGCTGCAGCGGAGATCCTCCATTCGGGTTGGGTCGGTAAGCTTGAATCTCTGGTGGCGTCTTGCTTTCGTTCCCGTAGCAGAAGGGACAAAAGCCCCCTTTTAATTTCACTCCGTCGCGGGCAAAGTCAGTTGGACGCTTGGCGCGGTCTGTCGAAATAATTACCCACCGGCCTACAATTGGGTCTTTTCTAAGCTCAGGCAAAGACTAAATCCTTTCAATAAGGGCGTATGAAAACGGGGTCAAAGTCAATCCATTATCTTACGCCACGGGGAAGGTATTCAGAAATAGTTCGATCAACGGTTGGCTGGACCGCCGTTCATAATACACGGTCGCCACATCGAAGCGCCACCGGCACGAAGGTGCCACGTGACAAAGGTACTCGTCAGCGACTACCGAAAGTCCACGCTGCTTGTCGCGATCGACGGCCGCTTCGGCGGGCTTCACGTCGCGGGTCGGACGTGTTTTGACTTCGATAAAACACAACCCATTTTTGTCCCAGCCAATCAAGTCGATTTCCCCGCGCCGCCGCGACGAACGAAAATTGCGCGCCACCCTTACGTAGCCCAAGCGCCGCAGATAGAAGTAAGCTGCTTCCTCCCCACGCCGCCCGGTCCGCTGATGCCTAGGAATATCCTCGGCCGGAAGCGCCCGCTCCGCCACCCAGTCCAGCCCAAAGACAACCGCCGCAAACGCCTTCGCGGTCACGCTCCAGCCGAATCGGAACATCGTCGCGGCGGGGCAAGCCGGAAATAACAACCCGCTCTCCGAGGCTTTTGCGCTGGCCCGTTACGTCGGCGACGGGAAACTGGATTCCACATTCGGAAACGGCGGTCGCGTCACCACCGGCTTCGGCAGCAACGCCGGCGACGTTCATTACGTCTATTGTGCTCCAGAGCGACGCGAAGATCGTCGTGGCGGGTACCAATGGAGGAACGAAATTGGAGGTGGCTCGCTACCTCGGTCAGTAGCAATCTGCGGCGGCTGGGAGTGCTCACGAAATAGTGAGGGCAGGTCTTGCTCATGACCCGGCCCACGCAGCCAGCACAGGAGGAGATCCTGCCCGGCTGTTTAAACCCCTTGGCTCACGATCGAAATCGACTCCTCGAGCACATCCATAGCGACGTCGGCTTCCTCCTTGGCCACGATGAGCGGCGGAGCGATGCGGATGGTACTTGGGCCGCAGCCCAGGAAGAGAATGCCATGCTCGAAAGCCAGTTGGATGATGCGGTCGCGCTCGGCTGCGCCATACTCTTTGGTCTTCTTGTCTTTCACAATCTCAACGCCAATCATCAATCCGCGCCCGCGAACGTCTCCGACTAGCCTGTACTTGTTGGGCCATTCCGCCATGCGCTTGAGCATGTGATTACCGACTTCGGTTGCGTTTTGGAGCAGGCCGTGGTGCTCGATCACGTCTAAGGTCGCCATCGCAGCCGCATTGCACACGGGATTGCCTCCAAAGGTAGAGGCATGCGATCCCGGAACCCAATCCATGATTTCGGCTTTGCTGATTGTGATGCCTAGAGGCATGCCCGAAGCGATGCCTTTTGCAGAGCAAACAATATCGGGTTGCACGCCGGTATGCTGAATGGCCCACCATTTACCGGTGCGTCCGATGCCGCTCTGCACTTCGTCCACCACTAGCAAGATGCCGTGACGATCGCAGATGCGGCGCAGTTCCTGCATGAAGATGGTGGGTGCAACTACGTATCCGCCTTCGCCTTGTACCGGCTCGACGAAGATTGCGGCCACTTCCTCGGGGGCAAGCGTGGTCTTGAAGAGCTTGTCTTCGATGAAGCGGGCGCAGCCCAGCGCGAAAGCTTCGGCATCCTGCGGCCCACCTTCGCATCCGCGGTATACGTCGGGATAGCGAATGTGAGTTACCCCGGGAACCAACGGGCCGAAGCGCCGCTTCTGTTGCGGCTTGGAAGCAGTTAGCGAGAGCGCTCCCATGGTGCGCCCGTGGAACGCGCCATAGAATGCAATCACGTTCTGCCGTTTCGTGTGATAGCGGGCGAGCTTGAGGGCGCACTCGATGGCTTCGGTTCCCGAGTTGCCATAGTAGATTTTATGTGGTCCGGGCATGGGCGCGATTTTCGACAGGCGCTCCGCCAGGGTCACCATATTCTCGTAATAGAAGTCGGTGCCCGACATGTGGATCAGCTCGGCGGCTTGTTTCTGAATGGCGGCGACCACTTGGGGATGGCAATGGCCAGTCGAAGTGACGGCGATGCCAGCTGAGAAATCGAAGAATTCATTTCCATCCACGTCCGTAACCACGATGCCGCGCCCCTGCTTAGCAACCAGCGGGTACGAGCGGGTGTACGACGGCGAAATATATTTGTTATCCCCTTCCAGCACGCGCTTCGCGTTCGGACCGGGCAGGGCCGTTTTGATCTTGGGCCCGATAAGAGTTTGGGTTGGCATAGCATCCTCCAAAAAGGTCATTGGTCGTTCGTCTTTGGTCGTTGGCTTCGGGGAAGGGTCGCTGAACAAGCGGACTTCAACCCTGAAGCCGGAATCGGACGAGGAGGATTTGCGAGTTAGTCGCTGCCGAATAGGCTAGGACGCGCCTGCGATGGCAAAACTGCCAGATAACGGCGCGGGCACACCAGGAAGTGGAGCCCGCACGCGGGCAGATGCGAATTGGGATTCTGGCGGCGCATCGGGAATCATTCCAAGACGATTATAGCCTGCCTTGTGCCGCGGCGTAACCCCCCATTCGGTCCTTGATCGTTAGTCACGCGTGAGTGCTGGCACAGTACCTTCGCGGGCATGCGCTAGTTCTTAAAATCTCGCATCTCTACGCTCGTTTCGTGTGTCTGATACTTATCCGTTGATCGACCATTCATGACTAATATCCAGCGCCAGAGCCGCTTTGCAGTGATCCTTGCCTTCGGGCTGGTGTATTTCTTTTGGGGATCGACGTACTTGGCGATTGATATTGCCGTGGAACGCATTCCACCGGCGCTTATGTGTGGAGTGCGCTTTCTGATCGCGGGTGTGTTCATGCTGGCATTCTGCGGATTGCGCGGACGAAACATCTGGTACAACCCGCGGCAGTGGGGGCAGATGGCGATTGTTGGGGTGCTCTTGCTCATGGGCGGGAACCTTACACTCTCGTATGCGGAAAAGTACGTGGCTTCCGGTTTGGCGGCCTTGATCGTCGCGGTGACGCCGCTTTGGTTCTTGGTGCTGGATACGCTGTTGCTGGGCGATCATCATGTTTCCGCGCGCGGCAAAGTTGGGCTCAGCCTGGGCGTCGCCGGGCTGGTCGTATTGTTATGGCCCGACTTGACCACAACGACTTCATTCGGTCGGGTGCAGCTGTGGGCTTCAATCAGTCTGTTAGGCGGGTCGTTTAGCTGGGCTCTGGGGTCGGTGCTGGCCAAGCGCTGGAAGTCCGCGGATGTAGATCCGTTCTCCGCCACCGCCTGGCAGATGATCGCCGCAGGCTTTGCCAATTTGCTGTTCGCCGTTGGTGTAGGAGATTTTTCACACGTCGTCTGGACGCCGCGCGGAATCGGCGCCACGCTGTATCTGGTGGTCTGCGGATCGTGGATCGGATACACGGCCTATATCTGGCTGCTGAACCATGTGCCCACCGCGAAGGTTTCCACCTACGCTTATGTGAATCCCGTGGTCGCAGTTTTTCTGGGATGGCTGGTGCTGCATGAGCGGGTGGATGGTTACATCCTGGCCGGGAGTGCGATTGTGGTTGCCTCGGTGATTCTGGTGACCAGCGCGCAGGTGACGAAGAAGCCGACGGTGGAAGAAATGGCCATTGTGGAGACGACGGGAGATTGAGGGCTTCGCCGCTTCAGGAGTTCTGTTAGTGTTTAGGATCGCGATCCGCAAAAAGCGCTCCAGACTGAATGCAGGCGTAGAGCATTGAAAGATTGTGATCAACAAACAGCCCATCACGACCACATTAGTCGGAATGAACGTTGCCGTGTACGTGGTGATGGTGTTGACGGGCGTTTCGCCAGTTAACCCCACAATCCCGCAGCTGTTGAAGTGGGGGGCGAACTGGGGTCCGCTCTCGCTGGGCACGGAGCCTTGGCGCATCCTGGCTTCCACCTACGTTCATGGTGGAATCATTCACATCGCGCTCAATATGTGGTGCCTCTGGAGCCTCGGGTTTCTCGCGGAGCGGGTCTTCGATCCCTGGACGTATGTATTGACCTACACCTTCTGCGGCCTCGCGGGCAGTTTGGCGAGCCTGTGGTGGCATCCGATGGCGGTCGGCGTGGGCGCCTCGGGAGCAATTTTCGGATTGGCTGGGGCTTTGATCGCGGCACTTTATCTTGGCCATTTACCGATTTCCAAGCAGGCGATTCAGGGCACGTTAAGAAGCTTGCTCATATTTGCCGGGTACAATTTGTTCTTTGGCGCGGCGGTCCCGGGAATCGACAACTCGGCTCATATTGGCGGCTTGGTGGCTGGCCTGGCGATTGGGACGGCGTTGGCGAAACATCTCATGCAGCCACTGGAGATCCGCGATGGATGGCGGCGGGGCGTGTTCGTGGCGGCCACCGTCGTGCTTTTCGGAGCGTTCGCATTTGTGAGGCACACGAGCGGGAACCTGCCTTTGCGTTAACTCTCGATGTAGACGCGAGCCTTCTTCCGGATCGTCATCCGTCACCACTTCTACCGTGTGGCCGCTGACTGCGAAAGTGAACTTTTGGTCCGCTTTCGAAACGAAGCTTACCCGCGTGGGGGCGCGTTGCCAGCCCGGCGGCGCGCATTCTGAGGCTTCGTCGTTGGCAGCTTCGCCCAGGAGCTTTTTCAGGATGGGCTTGCGGCGTCCAAGTTGCATCACGACGGCTGAGAGCTTGCGGCCATCGTCCGAGATCCCACAATAGGCAACGTAGTCGCGGTACCAGATGCCCGCAGACGAGTCCGGATCAAACTCGGGCAGGCTGGCTTGCGAGATATGTCATGCGATGGATGACGAGCCAGCCGCCGCGCTGCCAACTCCAGCGTGGAGTTGCAGTTGCTTCCTGAGGCAAAGTATCGTTCACGCGAACGACGCGTCGAGCCACGAATAGCTGCTCGGTTATTTCATGTGGAATGCCGAAGGTAAATTCTTTCCACCGGCCATCTACATACACGGCTCTTACCTTCAAGTCATCGGACCGGGTTTAGTCGAGATCGGTGGATGATTTGACGACGGTTCACTTACCGAACGTAATGGCGTGTGGTTTGGAGACAGCCAGAACGCTCGCCGCGCCGAGGAAAAGAGAGCGTGATGCGAAAAGAGAAGCGCATTGAGTGAGGCTAGAGAGTGGCTGGCTGAATAGGCAAGGTCAGATCTCACACTGCGTCTCGGGTTCTCCCAAAACCGCATGTCCAAAAGCTGGATAGGTATTTGCAGGAACAACAACCCGAATCTATCCCCTTACACCAGATCCGTTACAATTAGCAAAGCGCTTGCTCAATCGGCAGTTATGAGCCCTCCCCACAAATTCCGGACATCTCCTGCCAGCCATTCCTCGTCTTATAAAGAAATGGGGGAACTTTCGCCGCGTCGTGCCCCACGGGTACTGGTGGTCGATGATAATCCGGACACGATGGTGCTGATGCGCGAACTGCTGGCCACCCGGGGGTATGAGGTGATCGCGGTTCCGGACGCGGCCCGGGCTGAAAATGAGATCCGGCGGGAACTGCCCGACCTGATCCTTTCCGATGTGGTCATGCCCGGCAAGTCGGGTTACGAACTGTGCCGCGAGGTCAAGGATAACCCTGCCACCCGGCTGATTCCGTTTGTTCTGATTACCGGACTGAGCGACCGCGAGGACAAGCTACGGGGAATCGAAGCCGGCGCCGACGACTTTCTCAACAAGCCTATTTTTTCGGAAGAATTGTTCGCCCGGGTGAAATCCTTGCTCAAACTCAAGGAGTTCACCGACGAACTGGAGACGGCGGAATCGGTGCTCTGCACCTTGGGCCTGAGCGTGGAGAGCCGGGACCCCTATACCGAGGGGCATTGTGAACGGCTGGCGGAGAACGCCAGCAACCTGGGGCGTCATCTCGGCTTGAATGAAGAATCGATTGTGGCGCTGCGACGGGGCGGGTACCTGCACGATCTGGGGAAAATCGCCGTCCCGGACGACATCCTGAAGAAAGGGACAAACCTTACCGAAGAAGAATGGGCCATCATGCGACAGCATCCGGTGACAGGCGAAAACATCTGTCGGCCATTGAAGTCGCTGCGGCTGGTCTTGCCCATCATCCGCAATCATCATGAACACTCGGACGGCAGCGGCTATCCGGATGGTTTGCAGAAGGTTGAAATTCCTTTGCTTCCACGGGTCCTGCAGGTGGTGGATGTCTACGATGCCTTGCGCACTGCGCGACCCTACAAGGCTGCCCTTAGCCATGAGCATGCTGCCTTCACGATGCGCCAGGAAGCTCGCGGCGGGCTGTGGGACGAAGAACTGGTGGCAGAGTTCCTCTCCATGCTGGAGAAGCAGCGGCGAGTGGCGTAGAAGCTATCAGCCGTCCGCTTCCAGTGCTCAGCTCTGAGTTGTACTGCCTCACCATTCATATCTCAGGTTTGACTCCCTGGGAGCAATCCTTGAGACTAGGTTCTCCTAGCTGATGCTGATGGCTTACCTGAGATCTAGATTTGGGACCTGCAACATATAGCATTATCCTTCCGGCTTACAACGAAAGCGCGCGCATCGCAGGCACGCTGGACAAAATTCTCGCTCACGCCGCGCAGCGCGGCTGGAGTGTTGAAGTCATCGTGGTGAATGACGGATCGAGTGACAATACGGCAGCGATCGTTCGCGAGTATGCGAGCAAACATGCCGTCCTGCGATTGCTGGAGAATCCCGGGAACCGGGGCAAAGGGTATAGCGTCCGCAACGGAATGCTGCGCGCGCGGGGAGACTTTCTGCTGTTCAGCGATGCTGACCTGTCATCGCCGATCGAGGAGGCGGACAAGTTGTTTACGGCAATCACGCAGGGTGCGGACATTGCCATCGGTTCGCGATGGGTGGATCGTAGACTACAGATTCGTAGGCAACCGCTGCATCGCCGAATCTTCGGGCGAATCTTCAATCTGGCGCTGCGCATAATTCTGGGCTTGCAGTACAAAGACTCCCAATGCGGCTTTAAGGCGTTCACGCGACGCAGCGCACAGGCGCTTTTCCCTTTGCAGAAGATCGAGCGCTGGGGGTTTGATCCGGAACTGCTCTACCTGGCCAGAAAGTTCGGGTTCACCGTCAGCGAGGTTCCCGTTACGTGGTCGCATCGCGAGGGAACGCGCATCCATCCGTTGCGCGACGGCATCCGTATGTTTGGGGAACTGCTGAGGGTCCGCTGGTATGCGTTGAAAGGAAACTACGCCGCTTGTGATGCCGTCTCCCAACCGCTCTAGCCGACACCTCAATGAGAGTTCCAATCCCTACGTCCGCGGGACCGCTTGGGAATGAGATATGGAACGTCGGGACTTTCTAAAGAACGCGGGGCTGGTCGTCGCGGGCCTGGCTTCTCACGACTTGTTCGCAGGCGAAAAGAGCCAGACCGCCCAATCAAAGCCTGATTTCACTCTCCGTATCGCTCCTGTCTCGTTTGACATCGCTCCCGGCAAAACCATTCATACTCTCGGGTACAACGGCCAGGTTCCGGGCCCACTCCTTCGGATGAAAGAAGGTGTTCCAATCACGGTCGATATCTTCAACCACACCGATCACGAAGAGATTGTTCATTGGCATGGACAGATGATTTCAAGCGAAGCCGACGGTGCCAGGGAGGAAGGTAGTCCGGCAATACCTCCATACGGGCATCGACGGTACAGCTTCACTCCAAAGCCAACCGGTTCGCGTTGGTACCACAGCCACGCGTTTGCGGGGAAAGACCTTCATCGCAGCCTTTATACCGGCCAGTTCGGCTTCGTCTATATCGAACCGAAGAATGATCCCGGACACTATGACAGTGAGGTTTTTCTGGCCATGCATCAGTGGGAACCTTACTACAGTGCCTCGATGCAGGAATCGGACGAGGACAGCGCGCCTCCGCCACCCAACAATGGACTCGAGGTGGGTTATCGAGCCTTCTCGTTTAACGACAAGACGCTCGGTCACGGGGAGCCGATCAGGGTTCGGCAGGGAGATCGCGTCCTGTTTCACTTCTTGAACGCGAGCGCAACCGAAACTGTGAATGTGGCGTTGCCCTCGCATCAGTTCGAAGTTGTGGCACTCGATGGCAATCCGGTACAGAAGACGCAAAAACTAAAAATGCTTCAGATCGGCGCGGCGGAGCGCGTCGATGCCATCGTGAGTATGGACTCGCCCGGGGTCTGGATTTTGGGGACAACGAACGACGATGATCGCAAGAATGGCTTCGGAACAGTGGTTGAGTATGCCGATCGAAAAGGCGCCCCGCAGTGGACGAAGCCGGACAAGACGGCTTGGGATTACACTCTCTTTGGGCAGGAGACCAACCGTATTGCCGCGCCCGATGGCCAGTTCGATCTGGTCATCAAAAAGATTGCGGGCGGTCACGGGGGCTTCAATCGCTGGACGATCAACGGAAAGTCTTATCCGCATACTGATCCGCTGATGGTTCACGCGGGAAAACGATATCGCATGATCTTCCGGAATGAGAGCGATGACGCCCACCCACTGCACCTGCACCGGCATAGTTTCGAGTTGACCAAGGTATACGGCAAAGCCACATCCGGGATTTTGAAGGATACGGTAGTCGTCAATGCCAATAAGATCGTCGAGGTGGACTTCACGGCGGATAATCCGGGAGATACGCTTTTTCATTGCCATCAGCAGCTGCACATGGACTTTGGATTTATGGTTTTGATGAAGTACGCCTGATATGCCAAATCCTTTGCGCAGGACGAACGCTCCGCGCGCCACCATTCTCATCCGGCTGCTGGTAGGTGGCGTTTTCCTGGCTGAGGGTATTCAAAAGTTTCTCTTTCCTGCGGCTTTAGGCGTGGGACGCTTCGTCAAGATTGGCATCCCTGCTCCGCAGTTCTTCGCGCCCTTTGTCGGGGTTGTTGAAATCGTCGGTGGCACACTCCTAATCATAGGTTTCATCACGCGACTGGCCGCTATTCTCCTACTCATCGACATCAGCGTTGCCATAGCTACCACCAAGATTCCTATGCTGTCTCGGGCAGGCTTTTGGAGCACAGTCCATGAAGCGCGGACAGACTATTGCATGCTGCTCGGGCTGGTGTTTCTTCTGTTGGTTGGAAGTGGACCGTTATCGATCGATGGACGCGCAAGACGTTCCTAGCCGAGATTGGGCCTGGGACGTTTATGTGCGGCCACGCCGACCGCAGGGATTCGCCAGCACGCTAGGCGGCTTGAACGGCGGTTTTAGCAACTTTTCGCTGGAATGCGAGCAAGGCTTCGTCCAGGGTGGGGTGAACATCGAAAACGGACAGCAGATTGGTAAGCTCGAGTAACTGTCGAATCCGGGCATTCGCGCCGGCCAGTTTCAGCGTGCATCCACTGGCTCTGATCCACATGTGCACGACTACCAACTCACCTAGACCGGCGCTGTCGATAATTTCCAAGCCGCTCAGTTCGACTACGATCTGGCGTGCCTGCGGCAGCAGTTCGGCTATTTGTTGGGAGAATGCCGTGGCCTCGTCGCGATAGGTGAAACGGCCCCTGCAGAAAAGAACCATCACATCATCGATGGCGCGGGTTTCCAGATCTAACTTCAATGTGCACTCCTTATCCGGCCTGCGAAGCGCTCGCGGATCCCATTTTTTGGTTGTGAGTTTAATGATACTGATTAGACGTTTGTGGGTTGGTTGCGAGACTGTGAAAATCTAGTTAAAAGTTTGAGGCTCCCAAAAGTACACGTTCTTACATCCTCATCTCAGGCAAGAAGCATCCAAATTAATTCGTCCAGATCTTGGACTTTTAACGGAAGGATCTGTCTGGGCGCAGAATTACGGCGATTGTGTCCACTCTTTTCTTGCTCGCAACGGCAGGGTACGCCTCCCCAGAGTTGTCAGGTCTGCCAATATTTGTGGTCGCGCAAGAAATGGCTGGGGTTCCAGAAATTCACCGCGGTAAACAGGAACAGCCAGATCACACGTAAGTGTCCCATTTTTTGAAATCGCCGGTTCGTGGTGTAAACGCCTCCGCGAACAATCCCGAACTTGCTTCTCGCCACCTGCTTGCTTAAAAGGTAGTCCTCCGCAAAGTGCACTTGCTCGTGAAAACCATCGAGTTCATCAAAACGTCGCTTATCGAAAAGCATGAACATGCCCGTGCTGAAAGGTTGGTGCAGCCGGGACAGATGCTGGAAGAAGTCGTTGCCGAGATAAATAGCTTTATCGAGCCAGTTGCCTTCACGGCAAATAATGTTCGTTGTAACACAATGGAGATGCTTATTCTGTGCGAGTTCTACGGCTCGCCTGATCAAAGAATTCGAGGTGGGTTCGACATCGGCATCGATGAAGAGGACGTATTGGGTGGCAGCGAGCGCAGCACCGGCATTGCGGCCGACCGAGGGCAAGCCTCCGGGAATCACGGTGACTTGCAGGCGATCACGAAATCGCATCACGATTTCGGGGGTGCCGTCGGTCGAGCCAGCATCAGCTACCAATATTTTCGTATTCGGCATCTCCGGGTAATCCTGATTCGCCAGCGAATTCAGCAACTGTGGAATCAGTTTCGCCTCGTTCTTGGCTGGAATCACGATGGTCAGGTCGCTCCTGGTATTCATGAATCCGCACTCCCTCTTCGTCGATAGTGATGTAGGTTGGCTTGGAATCAATCCATCCGCCGGCGTTGTAATAGTGAAGTCCATCGCGCTCCTGCTGCATGGCGACGTGGGTGTGTCCGCAGAAAATTCGGTCGGCCTTATTCAGCCGTGCATGAAACAGCGCTCCCGAGGCCACTTTCGTCGACATCCGCAGCCAGCGCGTGTTCAAGCGATCAAAAAACCGCGCCACT
This sequence comes from uncultured Acidobacteriota bacterium, assembly GCA_963838905.1. Classification (GTDB taxonomy): domain Bacteria; phylum Acidobacteriota; class Terriglobia; order Terriglobales; family Acidobacteriaceae; genus JABDBE01. The sequence continues at coordinate 35,475 of CAWITE010000002.1, read as the reverse complement.
GGCTTGCCCTTGAGATCGAGCTTCTCCAAGCGCAAATAGAGCAAAGTCCCAAGATAATTAAGCCGCAAGTTATTGGCGACGAGGCGGTCGAACTGATGGCCATGGATAGCCAGGTGTCGCATCCCCGCATACTGCCAGACATACTCCTGGTACACCCGCAGGCCAACCAGGTGCGACATAATGTCGGTCAGGCCCTGGTCGTGGTTTCCTTCCACCCAGATGACCTCCACGTTGCGCTTGGGATTTGAAAGTTTGCGGATGTAGCCGAGAAATTTCCAGTGTTCCTTGGTGAGCCGGCCGAAGTTGAGGTCAGCGAAAATGTCGCCCAGAAGGATCAACCGCCGGAAGCGATTGTCCTTCAGCACCTGAGTGGCGTCGCGGGCACGACTGCACTCCGAGCCCAGGTGGACGTCGGAAAGGATCAGCGTATCGTAGACGGGCGGATCCATACCTTATTTCTAGCGGGGGAATGTTACGGAACGATGAAATGCAGATAACAATACGGTAAACAGTATCCGCCAAGGTAACTATGGTCTTTGACCGCGGGCGGCGATGTCGCGTGATTCGACCGACACCAGTGTGGCTATTTCTGCACGGGCGGCACGTACTCCTTGGGCGGGGCAGCGCCCTCGCCGAAGAAATATTGCTCCATCTGTTTAACGATGGCTTCCTGGTCTTCGCGGCGAGCCGGATTCAGGCGGTACTCGTTGAGTAACATCTTGCAGAATTCTGTCCAACCCTGCCAGGCCTGCTGCGAAACGTTTTCGTAAATCTTCTTTCCAAATTCCGTGTCAAAAGGTGGCTCATCCAACCCCGGAAGTTCCTTGTGCAGCTTGACACAGAGTACCGTGCGTTCAGCCATATTTTTCCTCAAGACTCTATGTGAAAAATTATCTCATAACTAGGTGGGTCAGCCTGACGTCTGAAGCCTCTTTACTGCACGAACACAACCAGAATCCGTCCGTCCGAAGTGTAGCCGTCGCCCGTTGCATTTTTTGCTTGCTGTACGGGATTGGGCGGCAGGTAGTAAGACATACTCTTTACTTTGCCGCCTTTTTCCAGGCTAGCGCCAATGTTTTCTCTCTCGCCATCCACGTTAGGATCAATCTTGTGCGTGACGTTCCCGTTGCGCTTGTCCTTGGCGAAGCCAATGTCATGCGTTCCGGCGCCCACCCATACGGTTTGGCCGTTCCACGTAAATGGCGCCTTCCACAAACGAAAGTGATGCCGGCTGGCGACCATGGCGATGGGTTCAGCTTGCTCGTAACCGAAGTCCTGGGGACGGTTGAACAGGTAGAGCGTGCTCATCGGCATTGCCAGGTAATCTTTGTTTTCATACGTCAATCTAGCGGCTTCGACAACGGCCTTCTTGTTGTCTGTGTCGGCTACGTGGAAGTCGGCAGCGTCCAGCGCGGCCTGCACCTGCTGCTGCGAGCCGATGAGAATGAAGTTCACCATGTCTCCGAGGTTCTTGAACTGGTCATTGACGCGCCGGGGCAGGCCATCGATGTCCCTACGAAGGCCAGAGTCCAAAGGAGCGTTAGAAATTTTCAGAGCCGGCGTCGCAGTCGTCGCACCGGTGGATTGAACGCCTAATTGTCCGGCAAGGAAGATTCCGGCGGCAGTCACCAATTGCTGCTTGAGAACATCTCCACGGTTCGACGCCGCCCCTACTTGGCGATGCACGCTGACTGCGAAGCTCCCTGTGCAGGGTGGTTTCTCCCCGGCGTTGACCCCGAGAAACAGGTGGCCGGGAGCATCGACCTTAACTTCCTTGCTACTTCCAATCAGAACCGGATTTCCTTGCGCCTGCAGCTTGGCGATCAGAGCGCCCGGAAGCGCGGTCGCCACGGGAAGTCCTTGAGCAGAAGCACCGCTCACGCCCAGCGGATCACATTTCTGTGTTCCACCAGCGGTGATCTCTAGAACATCGCCCGCTTGAAGCTCCACGCCGGTATCGGTCCACGGCTGACTGGTCGAGACATGGAAGGAATAGTCATTACCGGCGGCTGGGGGGGGAGAGGCCGCGGTTTGCCCCGTACCCTGGCAGACAGTGAGAAATCCGACAGCCAAAACGTTGAGCGCGCCAATCCAGCGCTTCATACAGCCACCTCCACAATGAATGCGGACCCTCGGGGACGAAGGCCCAGCTGTGCTTATATTATGCATCAGCAGGTTGGCGCCTTGCACAGCGGCTACCGTCAGATTTCTATCCGGATTTTCCCGTGCCGTGGCATTTCCTGCGAGAGGACGAGCAATTCCCCGGCTCCGCCAACTTGCCGTCGGGGCCGATGCAAGTCTGAGTGTGGATGCACCAGAACAAGCCTTCATTCGAAGGAGGCACGGTCGGGTCAGGCTCGGTGAGGATGAATTGTGCTTTCCAGCGCAGGGCCGGGCAGAGATCGGGATGTTTGGTGTTGAAACGATCGGACTCCTGAAGAGATGATCGGCTGATCATGCGGCACTCTCCGACGCGGCTTTCAAGATGGCTCGTTTGACGGCCACTTTAGCGAGTTGAACTTTGTAGGCATTGTGGCTGAGCGGCTTTGCGTTCTGAAGTGCGCCTTCAGCCGCCGCCGTGGCCACCTCCACCGAAATCCCGCCGTGGATGCGTGCGGCGTTATTGAGCGCTACTTCGCCATCGCCGGAACGCCACGGAATCGGCGCAACATAGCCAAGTATCAGACGCGATCCAAAAAGCTGCGAGCCCTTCATTGTCAGCCCAACGGCGGCCACGGCCAGTGGCCAGTCAAAAGCCTGCTTCTGTCGAATCTCATAGTGCGCGACTTTCATTTCATGCACCGGAGGCAGGATCACCTCCGCAACAATCTCGTTCGGCTTCAGGTCGTGCTCCCGCTCAGTTTCGGTTTTCGGGATTACGTAGAAGTCCTGAAGTGCGACATCGCGTGTGCCATGCGGCCCGACCACACGAATCGCTGCTCCGTACGCCATCAGCACGGGAACAATGGAGGAAGGACTGACAAACTTGGCGGGGCCATCGTTCCCGAGGATCGCGTGGTAGCGATTTTGGCCTTCAGTAACGAGGTCTTTGCCCGACTCATTCTTAGGCAGCAGTCCAAAACCACCGCGAAAATACCAGCAGCGCGGACGTTGGCAGAGGTTGCCGCCAAGTGTAGCCATGTTCCGAATCTGCGGACTGGCAGCCTCGTTGATCGCCTCCGCCAATGCGGGATAGCCCTTAACCACATTGACATTGTCTGCCAGCTCTCCCAGCGTTGTGACCGCGCCGATACGAAGTCCCTGCGGCGTAACCGAAACTCCGCTGATTTCCTTAACCTGCTTGATGTTCACGAGGCGCTTGGGATGGACCACGTCATCCTTCATCAAAGCCAGCAGGTCGGTGCCTCCGGCAAGGACTTCCGCCTGGCCCCAAGTCGTGCCTAAGAGCCCAACCGCCTGTTCTTTGGTGACGGGACTCGCATATTCAAACGATCGCATTTATGCACCTGCCTTTTGAGTTTGGCTTAGTGCCGCGAGGACTTTATCAGGCGTAAGCGGCAGGAACGAAACGCGCACCCCGATCGCGTTGGCGACTGCATTCGCGATCGCGGCTCCCGGGGAAATCACCGGTGGCTCGCCCAATCCGATAACGCCGCGCTCGTCATAACCCTTACCGGTCATCATATGGACGACAAGTTCGGGAATGTCGTTGAGCCCGGCGAGCCGGTAGAACTCCATATTCGGATTCAGCATGCGGCCAGTCGCCTGGTCCATCACTTTCTCTTCAAATAACGCGTAGCTGATACCCATAACCATGGCGCCATAACAACTGCTCTCGGCGGTCTTGAGGTCGATGATGAGGCCGCAATCCTGCACCGCTACCATCTTCTTCACTCTTACGATGCCGGTCTCAGTATCTACTTCAACGTCGGCCATTCCTACTCCACCCACGCCGCTGTTGGTGAGGTCGGGATGATTCTTGCTGGCAACCTGATCGTTGTGTCCGCGAGCCGTTACTGGCATGGCACCGATCTTGGAGCAGGCCTGTTTCCAGTTCAACGAACGGCTGGGATCATTCTTGACTCGCACCGTGCTATTCACGCACTCCAAATCCCCAGGCTGCGCGTTGAGCGCCGCAGCAACTTTAGCGAACAGCGCTTCCCGAGCATCCACAGCGGCTCGGCGAGTCGAGGAGCTAACCCCGCCCGGCGTGGTTGAACCGCCGGAGCCACCCGAAGGAGGATAGAGAGTGTCGCCGATGTAGAGATTGATCGCTTCGATCGGGATGCCCAAGGTCTCGGCCGCCACGATCACGATCGTCGTGCGAGTGCCGGTGCCAAGGTCCTGCGTTCCCATTTTTATGTCTACCGAGCCATCGGGATGGATGGTCAGATCGCAATCACTCTCGTGACCGCGCCCGCCCCAGGTATGAATCGAGAGCCCGAGGCCGCGGGCTATGCCGCCCGAGACATTCTGACCCCGCGGACGCCATTTTTCTTTCCAACCCATCAGATCGGCGGCGACGGCTAGCTCCTCGCGATAGACGTCGCGACGTGGCCCAGTGATCTCAAGGTTCTTCATCCAAAGATCGAGAGGATCCAGGTTGAGCTTTGCAGCCAGATCATCGAGTGCGCCCATCGTGATAACGGCTGCCTGCGGATGATTAGGAGCACGCCAAGCGCGGGCAGGTCCAATGTTGTTGCGAATGGCGGTGTGTTCCTTGTGCAGGTTGGGAATGCCGAAAACGTACGGAATCGGCGGTGCGCCGCCTCCACCCGGGCCCCCTGTTCCCCAGGATTGCGACTGCCATCCTATGAGGGTGCCGTCTTTCTTGGCTGCGACTTTCACGCGAGCGTACGCGGAAGGGCGTGCGCCGGCGACTTTCAGCTCCGAGTCGCGCTCCAGCATGATACGCACCGGTTTTCCGCCGGCCTTCCTGGAAAGCCTCGCCGCCGTAATGTCCCAGCGATCAGCGGCAAACTTGCTGCCAAAGCCTCCACCGACGTTGTCCTGGTGAATGCGAATATTGGCCGCGGAGATCCCCATCGGTTCCGCCATTTGCGCGGCGATGCCGGAAACATTTTGCGTCGAAATGTGAGTGAACAGATGATCTTTGTCGGTCCACTCGGATACCGAGCCGTGGGGCTCGAGACAACAGTGAGCGATCACCGAAGCACCGTAAAGTCCTTCAGAAACTGCCTCGGCCTCGGCGAACGCTTTGTCGGGATCTCCGCTAGTTTGCGCCGCGGTTTTCTGATAGGCGGAATGGCCGCTGCTCGTTGCCTGGTGAAAGGGAGCGCCGCGGATAGCTGCGAGAACCGCCTCGGACGCGCCCTCGCCCTTCATGTCTTTCAAAAAGTCATCGTCGACTTTAAAGGTGACGCCGTGCTCCTGAAGATATTGAACCAGCTGCGCGTCGGGCATTTGGTTGCTGATGGCATCGTCAATGTCGTCTTCGCTCATCGGGCCCGCAGCTTCGCCGGCCCCGGCAGGGGGCTCGGCGTCACTGACCAGGTATGACATCGCTTGATAGCTAACCTTAATCAGGCGTACCGCGTCTTCTGCCGTGGACTCATCGACTGCGGCGACAGCGACGATTTCATCTCCCGCCCACTGAGCCGTGGTGCCAACTTTCTGAATGATCTCGACCGCCTTTACACCCGGCATTTTCTCCGCCGCGCTGGTGTCGATGCTGACGATCTTCGCTTTCGCGTAAGGCGAGCGCAGAACTTTGCCGAACAGCATGTTCGCGCCGTGATAGTCGTAGGTGTACTTGGCGCGGCCGGAAACCTTGACCGGCGAATCCACGCGCGAAATGCGCTTGCCGATCAGAGTGCGATGTTCAGCATCAGGCCAATTGTAGTCCGGCATGGCTTACGCCCCTTTCTGCGCCATCTGCGCAATGGCAAGATGGATTCCGTGGTAAGTGCCGCATCGGCAAACATTCCCGCTAAGGCCGTGGCGGATCTCTTCAGGACCCGCATTCGGATTCTTGTCAAGCACCGCCTTGAAGGCGAGAACGAACCCGGGTGTGCAGAAACCGCATTGCGAAGCGTCGTTGTCGACGAACGCCTGCTGGATGGGATTGAGAGTTTCGCCCTGCATTAGCGACTCGATCGTGGTGATGGATTTCCCCTGCGCTTCGATTGCCAGAACCGAGCAGGCATACACCGGCTTGTTGTCGATCAGCACCGTGCAGGCACCGCATTCTGCACGATCGCACACCCGCTTGGCCCCGGTAATGTCGAGCTGATCGCGAAGCGTGTCGAGCAAGGTGACACGGGGTTCAAGTTGGAGGGTGTGTTTCTGGCCGTTTATGGTGAACTCGACCGGCGTCTTGCCCGGACCATAAACCTTGACCGGCTCACCCGCCGCTTGCACGACTTTGGTTCCAAGAATCGGCACGGCCGCAGCGGAAATGGTGGAAATTTTCAGGAAGTCGCGGCGCGAAACCCCGGAACTGTCGTCAGCTTTTGCTTTAGGCTCGTCTTTCAGTGGATCGTGATCTTGCATTCGCAATCTCCGAGCGATACTCGTAGTTCGAAAGATGAATTAGACAAGATAAGACTGTTTCGGTTAGCGGAGTTGGACGTTGATCTAGGTTCTCAGTTTGCCTCTTCGTAGCTAAAGAATTATATAACCGATACGAGCTGCCTCGCTCTTGGCCACGAATTAAGAAAGAAAGCCGCTCCAAACTGTCGTCGCCGTACAGGTTCTTACCAGTTGATGACTGCAATCCTCAATTGCTTACCGACCCTCAAGGCCAATCTCTTCGGTGGCGGAGGAGTAAGTACAATTCGCGGGTCGTTAGTGACTTGGTTTTCGATCCTGACTGAGCCTTGTTTTAGCTTTCGAGCGGCATCCGTAGCAGATGCAGCTAATCCGCACTTAACGAGCAGCCGATCCAACCTTAACAGGGCCCGCGAGCTGGCGTCGATTGATCCGCCCACTTCCTCAACTCCAACACTAACTTCCTGCAGATCCTGCGGCACTTCGCCCTTTTGGAACTGCTTGGCCCAATCCTCGCCAGCTTTCACCGCCGCATCGGCTGAATGAAAGTCCGCCACGATGCGGCGGGCGAGCTCTTTCTTCGCTTGCATCGGATGGGACTCGCGCTTCATTTTCTCGATCTCGGTCATCGACACATCCGTTAGCAGTTCGTAGTAGCGCCACATGATTTCGTCGGAGACCGACATAATCTTTCCATACATTTCGAGCGGAGGCTCGTGGATACCGATTGCGTTGCCCAGTGACTTCGACATCTTTTGCACGCCATCAAGACCTTCCAAAATCGGCGTGGTGAGCACCACTTGCGGTTCCTGACCATAGGCGCGCTGCAGTTCGCGTCCCACTAGCAGGTTGAATTTCTGGTCAGTCCCGCCGAGTTCGACGTCGGCTTCGAGGGCTACCGAGTCGTAGCCTTGAGCCAGCGGATAGAGCAGTTCGTGTACGGCAATTGGCTTCTCTTCCAGGAAACGTTTGTGAAAGTCCTCACGCTCAAGCATCTGCGAGACCGTGTACTTGGCTGCCAGGCGGATGAAGTCGTCAGCGGTGAACTTCGAGAACCAGCGGCGGTTGAAATCAATGACGGTCTTTTGTGGATCAAGAATCTTGAAAACCTGCGCCTTGTAAGTCTCGGCATTCTGCTCAATCTGTTCGCGGGACAGCGGCGGACGCGTAGCCGAACGCCCTGTCGGATCGCCAATCATTCCGGTGAAATCGCCGATCAGGAAGATCACCGTGTGACCGAGGTCTTGAAAATGCTTCAGCTTGCGGAGCACCACAGTGTGTCCGAGATGCAGGTCCGGCGCAGTCGGATCCATGCCGAGTTTCACGCGCAGTGGCTTGCCAGTGGCCCGGGATTTCTCCAGCTTGGAACGCAGTTCGTTCTCGCGAAGTATTTCTGCGCTGCCTTTTTTTATGTAGGCTAACTGCTCGTCGACGGGTGCGAAGGTTGGCATGGACTTTCGATTATAAGCAATGTGCGTCATCTGCCGAGCTTCGCCCGGCGGGACAGCCGGGGCGGTTGTCCCCGTGCACTTAGCGCCCCTTCAACCTCCGTCCCACAATCTCAAAGTTTCCTTCTAGAATGATATTGATCGCTTCTGAATATGCAATATGCTCCTGCTCTAGGATGCGAGCAGCGAGAGTATGTTCGTCGTCGGTGTCGAGCACGGGAACAACCTTCTGCAGAATGATGGGACCATGGTCGAGTTCTTCGTCTACGAGGTGCACGGTACAACCGGAAACTTTCACACCGTACGCCAAGGCTTGCTCCTGAGTTTCCAATCCGGGAAAAGCCGGCAACAAAGATGGATGAATGTTGAGGATGCGCCGTGGAAACTCTTGCACGAACCACGGAGAGAGGAGCCGCATGTATCCTGCCAAGCACACAAGGTCAACTTGATGCTTCCGCAGAGCAGCTACGACTTCACGATCATGTTCGTTGCGGTCCTTCCCTTTGGACGCAATTACCAGCCCGGTGAGTCCGAGACCGCGAGCGGTCTCAATTCCGCGAGCGTCAGCTTTGTTGGAAATAACGACGGCGATGCGCGCATCAGGGATACGCCCGGCCGCGACATTCCTGGCGATGGCCTCGAAGTTTGAACCGCGTCCGGAGAGCAGGATGCCGAGATTCTTCATGAAGTTTCTGACTCAACAGCCATCAGCATTCGGGCAAGCATTTATCATAATTCAACTTGAACGCCTGTTCGCCGGTTTGCTCCCATCACGACTGGTTCGATATAGTTTGAGGTTGGCATGTACAAAGACTTCCATACTGTGAACCGCTGGACCAAGAAAGACGTTCACTGCATTTATCAGGCGCTGATCGTGGCCATCGCCACTCGGCACGCGGACGCCGTGGACATCAAGTTTCTGGTCGATGGCCATCCCGTCTGGATTGCACTGCCGCACCCCGCCTGGGTGGAGTACCAGACGCGCACCGGAAAATTGATTACCGATCCACTCGCCGTAGAGATTGCCGGGCACTATCTCAAGAGCGCGCTGGAATCCGGCGAAGGAGTGGGTCAGGAAATGTATTCGCTAACCGTCGCGCAGACGCTTGAGCATCTGGATGCAGCGGTGGAAGAGAAAGTTGGCACTCAGCCCGTCGGGTAAGGCAAACTCCACAGCTTCTGCCCTGGCTACGGGGTTCCAGCGCGTGGCCGCAGTTCGTAAGATCGGAGACATCATCATGGCCAGTATCACAGAAGAAGTTGAGTCAGCCGCCCAGGATCGTCGGCATCCCAAGCTGGCGCGCTGGGTTGAAGAGATTGCGCAGCTGTGCAAACCCGATCGGGTTCACTGGTGCGACGGCTCGCCGGAGGAGTATCAGGCGATGCTGCGTCTGATGATCCTTACGGGAACGGCCATCCCGCTGGATCCGGGGAAGCGCCCCAATAGTGTGCTGGTCCGGTCGGATCCGGCAGATGTGGCCCGCGTGGAAGATCGAACCTTCATCTGCTGGCGAAGCAAAGAGGACGCAGGCCCGACCAATAATTGGGAAGACCCGGCGAATATGAAAGCCAAGCTCACGGAGCTCTACGCGAGCTCAATGGCCGGGCGGACGATGTACGTGATTCCCTACAGCATGGGTGCGATTGGTTCTCCGATGGCCAAGATTGGCGTTGAAATCAGCGACTCGCCTTACGTTGTCGCCAACATGCACCTGATGGCCCGGCTTGGTAAGCAGGTGCTGGACATCCTCGGAGACAACGGTGAGTTCGTCCGCGGACTGCATTCTGTCGGTGCTCCGCTGGGTGCGAACCAGCAGGATTCCGCCTGGCCCTGCAACGCCGCGCACAAATATATCTGTCATTTTCCGGAGACGCGTGAGATCTGGTCGTATGGTTCCGGTTACGGCGGAAATGCCTTGCTTGGAAAGAAGTGCCACGCCTTGCGCATCGCCTCGGTGCAGGCGCGGGACGAAGGTTGGATGGCCGAGCACATGCTCATCCTCAAGCTGATCAGCCCTGCGGGTCAGGTCAAATACTTCACCGGTGCCTTTCCTTCCGCTTGCGGCAAAACTAATTTGTCGATGTTGGTCCCAACCATTCCCGGTTGGAAGGTCGAGACCATTGGCGATGACATCGCCTGGATGAAATTCGGCGCCGACGGCCGGCTGTACGCCATCAACCCTGAGTACGGTTTCTTTGGCGTGGCGCCGGGCACAAGCAAGAAGTCGAATCCGAATGCCATGCTCACCGTCGCCAAGGATTCTATCTTTACCAATTGCGCGATGACCCTGGATGGCGATGTGTGGTGGGAGGGAATGACGGAACAGAAGCCCGCCGAGTTGGTGGACTGGTTGCGACGGCCGTGGACCCCCGATTCCGGCCGAAAGGCAGCGCACCCGAATGCACGGTTTACCGCTGCCGCGAAGCAGTGCCCGGTGATCGCTCCGGAGTGGGAGGATCCCAAGGGCGTGCCCATCGATGCGATTCTTTTTGGTGGACGGCGCGCCGGAATCGTTCCGCTGGTCACCGAGGCGTTCAACTGGCAGCATGGTACGTTTCTCGGCGCTACCGTGAGCAGCGAAACCACCGCCGCGATCACCGGCAAAGTTGGACAGTTGCGCCGCGATCCCATGGCGATGCTTCCGTTTTGCGGCTACAACATGGGTGACTACTTTGCGCACTGGCTGAAGATCGGGGCCAGCACGGACGCTTCCAAACTGCCCAAGATCTGCTACGTGAACTGGTTTCGCCAGGATAAGAATGGCAAGTACCTGTGGCCGGGCTATGGTGAAAACAGCCGGGTATTGAGGTGGATCTTTGAGCGCTGCGACGGCAAAGTGCACGCGAAAGAAACTCCCATCGGACGGATTCCAGACGCGGCCGATCTTGACACAAAAGGTCTCGACATCAAAGGCCCTGATGTAGACGAACTGCTCAGCGTCGATATCGAAGGCTGGTTGGCGGAAATTCCCTTGATCAGAGACCACTTCGCCAAGTTCGGCAGCCATCTTCCGAAAGGTCTGCAGGACGAGGTCGCAGCACTCGAGCAGCGGCTTCAAAAGGCCAAGAAGTAGCTATAGGTCAGGCTTTCTTAATGGCGCGAACTATCGCGACCAGGATGACAGCGCCAAAAATTCCGACCAGAATGCTTGGGATCAACCCGCCGGTCGTGAAGATGCCGAGCATGGCCAAAATCCTGCTTCCGAGAATGGCACCGGCAATCCCGAGCAGAATGTCCACCAGCACACCATAGCCCGCGCCCTTCATGATTTTACCTGTCGCCCAACCGGCGATCAGTCCGACAATGATGATGTAAAGCAAGCCTCCACCGAACATAGCCGCCTCCAAAGCAAAACAGGGTGTGTTTGCGCCCGCGTTCCGCGTCAGTAAGGCAGAAACTGTACCACCAATTACCAGCAAAGCCCAAGATTTCGTAACCGGTCCACTGAGCGGTCCGTTATCTTTGCAGAGAAGGTTGGACTCCCGCGACACTCATCATTCGGCCTGTGATTCCCTTTTCTGCCCGATAAGAAAACAAGAGGTTCGGATTGCAGGCAGTACACTGCGTCGATGCGCTGACGTTCCTTGGCGGGATTCCGGCGTCGATCAGCTGACGGCGGTTGGCTTCGACCAAATCCAGAAAGATTTTCGTTGGCAGTTCACTGTGCCCCGGAGCCCGTGCCGTCAGAAATAGCAGCGGGTACTTTTCGCGAACTGGATCGGATTCTTTGACTTCACGGAACAAATACTCCGCATAAGCGAATTGCGATTCGAACTGCTGGCGTACTTCAGCTCCAACATCGTAGCAGCAGGCGTGAATCCCGGGACCGATGGCCGCTTTGATATCTTCGGCCCGCGTACCGAAGCAGCGGCGCATTTCTCCCACTCCCTTTTCGACAATTCGCTTGACCGTACCCCGCCAACCCGCATGGAACACTCCCACGGCCCTCAGCTTGGTGTCGACCAGGATAACTGGCAGGCAATCGGCGCTTTGGTTGCCAAGGAGAATACCGGGCATGCGGGTGATAAAGCCATCGCCAACCAACGGTTCTTTTGGTAGGCCGTCAACGCAGTGAATGAGATCGGAATGAATCTGGCGTAGCCAGACGAGAGGCCACGGCTTCTCGCCATTGGTGGCGCCCAGTTGCCGCAAGAAGGCTTCTCGATTGCGTTCGACTGCGCTGCTGGAATCCTGCTTGGTGAAGCCGAGGTTGAGACTGCGCCCACCATAAGCGCGTGAAAACCCGCCGACTCGAGTGCTGAATCCGTGAATCAGCCAGGGAATGCGAGTGAGGGTTTCGGAACGAAGAATGGTCAGTCGAGGCTTTTCGGCGTTCTTAATTGGCACCAGAACATACTAACAATCGGCCTCGTCATAAGAGGCTCGTCATAAGAGGAAAGATGCGGCCCTATTGCGGTTCTGCGCGGGCGTTCCTGTGCGGAGGATCTCAACGCCGAGTCGAGTAGCGTTTTATACCTCAACCAATCTCGGAGTGCGTTTGTCCCAATTTGTGGCCCGCTCGTAGGCATATGCAAGCCGTAGAACCCCCTCCTCCATCCAGTGGGGGCCGATGATCTGTAGCCCGATCGGAAGGCCCGCGCTGGTAAATCCGCAAGGAATCGAGATCGCGGGCAGTCCCCACACATTTACCGGGCGAGTATTGCGGAGCAGCAATAGTTCGTGCGGACGGAGGAGGTCTGGGTCCTGCTTGAGCTCATCGATCGCGGCCGCGGGAACCGGTGTGGTTGGAGTCACAAGAACGTCCACGCCTTCAAATACTTTGTGGACCTCGCTGCGGATTTGCTTTAGCTCACGGCGGTGCTGCTCAACCTCCCCGGCGCTGATGTCTTCCCCCGTACGGATGCGGCGCAACGTTTCCGGCTGGTACAGCTCGGGACTCCGCGCAACGAATTCGGCATGATTGGCATAAGACTCCGCGGCTTGCAGTGTGCGGTCGGTAGGAACTCCAATTTCGATCTCGGACAGGTTGCCCCCGAGGGCGCTTAACACGCCAAGCGCCTCCTCTACGGCCGAGGCAACTGCCGGATCGAGATCTTCAAAGAACAACTTTCTTGGAACGCCGATTCGAGGCGGCCTCAATTGCTGGCGGAGACTCGCGAGGTAATCTGGAACCGGCATATCGACGCTGTTCCCGTCTTTCGCATCATAGCCCGCGATCGCTTGCAGCATGACCGCGGCATCTGCAACCGTGCGGGCGATCGGACCCATATGATCGAGCGACAGCGAGAGCGGGATGACGCCACGAACGCTGACGCGTCCGTAGGTGGGCTTCAGGCCGACGATTCCGCAAAAAGCAGCAGGCTCGCGAACAGAGCCGGCGGTGTCCGTTCCAATGGCGCCATAACCAAGACCCGCTGCCACGGATGCGGCTGAACCTCCTGACGATCCCCCGGCGATGCGCGCGGGATCCCACGGATTATGAACTTCACCGTAGTAGCTGATCATCGAACTGCCGCCGTACGCGCACTCATGCAAGTTCTGCTTACCTAGCAGCACAGCTCCGGCATTTTTTAGACGCCGAACCACATCAGCGTCTTCTGCGGGGACGCGATCCTTGAACATGGCGCTGGCAGCGGTGGTGCGGATGCCAGCGGTATCGATGAGATCCTTTACCGCGAGCGGGATCCCGTGCAGAGGGCCGCGCCAGCGTCCGCGCAAGATTTCCGCTTCTGCGGCCCGCGCCTGGGTCAGAGCCAATTCGGCGGTTACGGTGATGAAGGCGTTCAGCGTGGGGTTGAGCTTTTCGATCTGAGCGAGGCAGTTCTTCGTCAGCTCAACGGGCGACAACTTTCCTTTGCGCAACAACTCGCTGGTTTCGACAATAGATGTGAGCACGGTCCGTCTTCCTGATGGCAGCCTATCCGAACCAATTATTGCTTGGCTTCACTCTCTCATCGCTCAAAAAGTCTATAATCTTTTCTTTGCGTTTGGGGGAGGCGCAAGAATTACGCCATGGCACAGATGACTGCAACTCCCGTCGCGACGCATGGGTTCCTCCTCGATGGTAAATGGATCGAGGATGGCGACCCAGTCGAAGTTCTGGCCCCGTACGATGGCAGCGTTGTCGGCCGCGTGTTTCAAGGGAAGCGCGAGCATGCCGAGGCGGCCATCGCGGCCGCAGTCAAGGCTTTCGGCACTACTCGAAGGCTTCCTGCATTTGAACGGCAACGCGTGCTACGTCGGGTAGCGGAGAATATCGTCCACCGCAAGGAAGAGTTTGCCCACACTTTGGCTCTGGAAGCGGGGAAGCCGATCAAGGCGGCGCGAAGTGAAGTGGAACGATCCGTCTTCACATTCACCGTAGCTGCCGAAGAGAGCACGCGCATCTACGGCGAATATCTGCCGCTCGATTGGCAGGAATTTACGGCGGGACGCTGGGGAATTGTGCGCCGTTTTCCTTTGGGCCCGATCGCCGGGATCACGCCGTTCAATTTTCCGCTTAATCTGGTGGCGCACAAGGTCGCTCCCGCGATTGCCAGTGGCTGCACGATGGTGCTGAAGCCAGCTCCGCAGACGCCGCTGACGGCGTTGCTCATGGCTGAGGCGGTGCAGCAGGCTGGCTGGCCAGATGGTGCTCTGAATGTTCTTCCGCTCTCCAATGAAGACGCTGGATTGCTGGTAACCGACGAGCGCCTGAAGCTGATCAGCTTTACTGGCAGCGCGGCGGTTGGCTGGGACATCAAAAGCCGGGCGGGCAAGAAGAAGGTCACCCTGGAGTTGGGGGGGAACGCCGGCGTCATCGTTCACAGTGATGCGGATCTGACTTACGCGGCCGAGCGGTGCGTGACGGGTGGTTTCGCTTATGCCGGGCAATCTTGTATTTCCGTACAGCGCATCTTGGTCGAGCGGTCGGTCCTCGAAAGATTCACAGACCTTTTTGTTGCGGGGGTCAGGAAACTGAAGACGGGGGATCCGCTGGAAGAGTCAACCGATGTTGGCCCGCTGATTCGTGAAAGCGATGCCATCCGCGCCAGTGACTGGGTTCAGGAGGCTGTCCGTGGCGGCGCCCGATTGCTTTGCGGGGGACAACGTCAGGGCTCGATACTCGAGCCGACCGTTCTGACCCGCACCCGTCCGGAGATGAAGGTGAATTGCCAGGAAATTTTTGCTCCGGTCGTCACCATCGAGTCTTATGACGATTTTTCCGATGCCTTGAAGCAGATTAATAATTCTCCATACGGCTTGCAGGCTGGGATTTTCACGCGGGACGCCAAGCTGTTATTTAGCGCCTACGAAGAACTCGAAGTGGGGGCGTTGATGGCCGGGGACGTGCCGACGTTTCGCATTGATCACATGCCTTACGGCGGTATTAAGGAATCGGGGTCGGGGCGTGAAGGCTTGCGTTACGCGATCGAGGATATGACTGAATCAAAGTTGTTGGTGATGAACCTGCGGTAATCCGTTCTGTCTCGGCTGAGGTATCGGGTTGCAATAAGACTTCCGAAGTAGAGCGTAAGCGTTGGCGATTTTGTTAGAATTTTCGCCAGCTTTTCCTGGTGCGGCAATTTCGGTTGATTTTGCTGGAATTGAATTGTTGCCCAATCACAATGAGTCGCGAACTGCTATAATCACAAGTTTTCATATGCGACATCACAGCTTTCTGTGACTGCTTGCTCCAAACAGCGCGGTATTGAACTGGGGATGGAGTTCGACATCCCTGCTGCACTGAAAGTCGATGCAGATTTTTCATCGCAGTACGAACACAATCTCCCGTGCCACGATTTACGGGGCAGTATTTTTGGTCTCGGCCTTGCTGTGGGCACTGCTCGAACTGCAACGGTCGCCTTACATCACTTACGCCAAAGTGGTGCGGCCTCAACCTGTTCCCTTTAGCCATCAGCACCATGTGGGCGGTTTGGGCATTGACTGCCGCTATTGCCACACTTCGGTTGAGAAATCTTCGTTCGCCGGGATTCCTCCAACCAAGACCTGTATGAACTGCCATTCGCAAATCTGGACAGGAGCGCCCTTGCTCGAACCCGTGCGCGAGAGCTTTCGCACCGGCAAGTCTTTGGTATGGACTCGAGTCAACGATCTCCCGGATTTCGTCTATTTCGACCACAGCATTCACATCAACAAGGGCGTGGGTTGCAACACTTGCCACGGTCCAGTCGACCGGATGCCGCTGATGTTCAATTACGCTTCGCTGCAAATGGAGTGGTGCCTGGATTGCCATCGCGCACCCGAGAAAAATCTGCGGCCTCGCGACCAGGTGTTCAATATGCGCTACGAGCAGCCGTCGAGCGACAAACCCGTGGTGGTGGACGGGAAGGTTTATACGGATCAACTTTCGCTAGGTACGGATTTAGTGAAGAAGTACAAGTTGCGAACGGTGACGGACATTACGAGTTGTTCGACGTGTCACCGGTGAGAGCTTGGAATCAATGGAGGACAGGCGGGGACGCCCGGCCTCCATTCATAAGATTTGATATGAAGAGTGCGGATCAAGACGGCAAGCAGCACCGCGAGGAAGTTTGTCCCGGCAAGAAGGACAAGCTGAATCTCGAAACAGCTCGCGCCCAAATCGCCGGGACCAAAGGTCCGGAATATTGGCGCAGCCTGGAAGAACTCGCGGGCAGCGCCGAGTTTCAGGAGATGATGCATCGCGAGTTTCCCAAAGGCGCCTCCGAGTGGCTGGACTCGGTTTCGCGCCGCGGTTTCCTGAAGCTGATGGGAGCTTCGCTGGCGATGGCTGGAATGACGGCCTGCACCAAGCAGCCGCTGGAGCCGATTGTTCCCGTATGTGCGGCAGCCGGAAGCGGTGATTCCCGGCGTTCCGATGTTCTATGCCACGGCTTTCACGCTGGGCGGATACGCCAGTCCAATCCTCGTCGAAAGTCAATCTCTATCGTCCGACCAAGATTGAAGGCAACGCGCAGCATCCCGCCAGCCTTGGCGGAACCGACGTGTTCGCGCAGGCCTCGATCCTCGGCATGTATGACCCCGACCGATCGCAGACCATTGCGTATTTGGGCGACGTGCGTACCTGGGGAGGGTTCCTCGAAGCAATTCGCGGACCTCTTAACGCGCAGAAAGCCGTGCAGGGAGCGGGAATCCGCATCCTGACGCGAACCGTTTCTTCACCGGCGCTTGCCGATCAGTTGCAGTCCGTGCTCAAGCTTTATCCGCAGGCGAAGTGGCATGTGTATGAGCCGGTGAATCGCGACAATGTGCTCGAGGGCGCGAAGATGGCTTTCGGTCAGCCGGTGGAAACGCAGTACCGGCTGGAAAACGCCGACGTCATTGTCTCGCTCGACGCCGATTTCCTGTACGCGGGATTTCCCGGATTCGACGCGATACATCCGCGATTTTGCCAAGCGCCGCAATCCCGATGCCGGCAACATGAATCGTCTGTATGTGATCGAGAGCACGATGAGTTCGACGGGGGCGAAAGCGGATCATCGGTTGCCTGTGCGGGCTGCATTCGTCGAAACCTTTGCGCGGACATTGTCCGTTGGGTTGGGGACGAGCGCAGCCAGTGGAGAATTCCCCGCAGAACACGGTCCGCTGTTCGCCAATGCGATTATCCAGGACCTCCGGGCGCTTCACGGTTCGAGCGTTGTTATTGCCGGCGACCACCAACCTCCGGTTGTGCACGCTCTGGCGCATGCAATGAACGAGGCGCTCGGCAATATCGGCAAGACAGTGATATACACCGACCCCGTAGACGCGAACCCGGTGAATCAGACTGATTCGATCAAAGACCTTGTGGCCGACATGCGTGCCGGCAAAGTGGACATGCTTTTCATCATGGGGGGAAATCCAGCCTACGATGCGCCTGCCGACCTTGGTTTCGCCGATGCGCTAAAGCACACGAACATTCCGATGCGCGTGCATCTCGGCCTTTATCAAGACGAGACTGCGGAACTCTGCCAGTGGCACGTGAACGAGGCGCATTATCTTGAATCTTGGGGCGATACTCGCGCCTACGACGGAACTGTGAGCATCGTGCAACCGCTCATTGCTCCGCTCTATGGCGGCAAGAGTGTTTACGAACTTACCGCGCTGCTTGCGGGGCAAGCCGAAGCCACTGGCCACGAAGTCGTACAAGGCTACTGGAAGAAGCAGCACCCAGGCACGGACTTCGACGCCGTCTGGCGCAAATCGCTGCACGACGGATGGATTGACGGAACAACATTTGCGCCGAAGTCAGTCAACCTGAAATCCGCGGCCTTTCCGCCGTCGCCAGTCAGCGACGAAAAATCCATCGAGATCAATTTCCGCCGCGATCCCTGCGTTTATGACGGCTGCTTCTCCAACAACGGCTGGCTCCAGGAGCTGCCTAAGCCGATGTCGAAAATGACTTGGGACAATCCAGTGCTCATCGGCCCGGCCATGGCCGCGCGGATGGGGCTGAAGAGCGAAGATCTGGTCACGTTGGAATTAAATGGCAAGAAAGTAACCGCACCCATCTGGATTCAAGCCGGTCATCCCGACAACTCGATCACCGTGTTCCTGGGCTATGGACGCAAGCGCGCAGGACGTGCCGGAACCGGCGCAGGTTTCGACATGTACCAGCTTCGGTACAGCGCAACGCCATGGTTCACCAGCGGCGTAAATATCACCAAGGCTGGTGGCACCTACAAGCTGGCTACGACTCAGGGCTACCAGACGATGGACACGCCGGAAGGCTCGCGCCCGCAGGTGCGCTCTGCGAGTCTCGAAGAGTATCGCAAGGAACCAAGCTTCGCGAGGGAAGAACAACCTCCGGCGGAGCTGACTTTGTACAAACCGTATCCGTATGACAAGGAACTCTACGCCTGGGGCATGGCAATCGATTTGAATGCCTGCGTTGGCTGCAACAACTGCATGGTCGCCTGCCAGTCGGAGAACAACATTGCGGTGGTCGGCAAGGAGCAAGTTGTGATCGGCCGCCACATGCACTGGCTTCGCGTGGATGCCTACTACCAGGGGGATCGCGACAATCCCAAGGCATACTTCCAGCCCGTCCCTTGCATGCAGTGTGAGAACGCGCCTTGCGAGGTGGTCTGTCCTGTCGGCGCGACCGTACACAGCACCGAAGGCCTGAACGACATGGTCTACAACCGCTGTGTGGGCACGCGCTACTGTTCTAACAACTGTCCATACAAAGTGCGGCGCTTTAATTTCCTCCTCTTTCAAGATTGGGAGACGCCGCAGTACAAGATGATGCGCAATCCGGACGTCACTGTGCGCAGCCGCGGCGTCATGGAAAAGTGCACCTACTGCATCCAGCGCATCACCCAGCATCGCATTGATTCCGAGCGGGACGGTCGCACCATCCAGGACGGTGAGTTGCAGACGGCCTGCCAGCAGTCTTGCCCGGCCGAAGCGATCACTTTTGGCAATATCAACGATCCCAACAGCCGGGTTTCAAAGCTCAAGGCAATCGAACGCAACTACGGTTTGTTGGCCGACCTGAATACCCGGCCTCGAACCACGTATCTGGCCGAGATTCGCAATCCGAATCCGGAGTTGGAAAGTTAGGCGGAGCACGATCGAGAGATGGACGAGCCAAGACAACCCGCGACCATTGGCGATAGCGCTCCGGTCATCGAGCCCGGATATACCTTCGGCACGGTCACCGACAAGATCGCTTCGATTGTCCTTACGCGCCCGACGTCCAATGGTTGGTTCCTCGGCTTTGGCATCGCTTTTCTGCTCACGATGATGATGTTGTTCGCCGTCGGATATCTGTTTGTCCGTGGCGTTGGCATCTGGGGCGTTACGATCCCGATCGGATGGGGCTTCGCCATCGTGAACTTCGTGTGGTGGATTGGAATCGGACACGCCGGCACGTTGATCTCGGCCATTCTGCTCCTGTTGCGACAATCCTGGCGCAATTCCATTAACCGATTTGCCGAAGCCATGACACTGTTCGCAGTGTCGGCCGCTGGCCTCTTTCCGCTAATTCACGTGGGCCGCCCCTGGCTCGCGTACTGGCTTTTTCCTTATCCCAACACCATGAAGGTGTGGCCGCAGTTCCGCAGCCCGTTGGTTTGGGACGTGTTTGCCGTTTCCACCTACGCGACTATTTCTCTATTGTTCTGGTTCATCGGACTGGTTCCTGATCTGGCCACACTGCGGGATCGATCCACCAATCGCGTCGCGCAGATTATTTATGGAATGCTGGCCCTGGGCTGGCGCGGTTCCGCGCGGCACTGGCATCGCTATGAGACAGCCTACCTGCTCCTCGCCGGACTCGCGACTCCGCTAGTGCTCTCTGTTCACACCGTAGTCAGTTTCGACTTTGCGGTTGCCATCGTTCCCGGTTGGCATACGACGATCTTCCCTCCCTACTTCGTGGCGGGCGCAATTTATTCCGGATTCGCCATGGTGCTGATGCTGGCGATTCCGATCCGCAAATTCTACGGCCTCGAAGACTTCATCACCGAACGCCATTTGCAGAACTCGGCAAAAGTCATGTTGGCCACAGGCCTGATCGTGGCTTACGGCTACGCCATTGAAGGGTTCATGGGCTGGTACAGCGGAAACCGCTACGATGCGTTCCTCCTTTGGAACCGCCTGCACGGGCCCTATGCCCCCTGGTATTTGGCGCTGTTGGCTTGCAACATCTTTGTCCCGCAAGTGTTATGGATCCGCAAGCTGCGAACCAGTCCAACTGCCTTGTTCCTCATATCCGGAGTTATCCTGGTCGGGATGTGGCTGGAGCGATTCATCATTGTGGTGGTAAGCCTGCATCGTGATTTCCTTACTTCTTCCTGGGGAATGTATTACCCAACGCGCTGGGACTGGATGACCTACATTGGCACCATCGGCATGTTCCTAGCCGCAATGTTCCTGTTCGTGCGCATCCTGCCGATGATCTCGATCTTCGAAATGCGCACCCTGCTGCCCGAGGCGGAGGTGAAGGAATGAAACGCACTCCCGTTTACGGAATGATGGCCGAGTTTGACTCCGCCACACAACTGGTGGAAGCGGCTCATCGCACGCACGAAGCGGGCTACCTGAAAATCGACGCCTACAGCCCGTTTCCGGTGGAAGGTTTGGCAGAGGCGATTGGGTTTCATAAGAACAGCGTTCCGCTCGTCGTGTTGATTGGTGGATTGCTGGGAGGTTTGTCCGGGTACGCTCTGCAGTACTGGATTTCTGTTGTGAGTTATCCGATTAATGTCGGTGGCAAACCTTATCATTCGTGGCCAGCATTTATTGTGGTGACTTTCGAGATGACGATTCTGTTCGGAGGAATTTCCGCGGTGTTTGGAATGCTGGCGCTGAACGGTCTTCCCATGCCGTACCATCCCGTGTTCAATGTGCCGCGCTTCGCCTTCGCGACCAAAGATCGCTTCTTCCTGATCGTCTTCTCTACCGATCCCAAGTACAGCCCGAGCGAAACCCGTCGGTTTCTTGAGGGCCTGGTACCGCGATCGATTTCGGAGGTGCCCAGTTGAAACCATGCTGAGCCGCCGCAAAATCTCGTCGCTGAGAATGGAGGCCGGGCCTCCTCGCCCGGCGGGACGAACGTTCTCCATCCTTTTGGCCACGCTGATCCTGGCAGGATGCCGCCAGGATATGCAAGACCAACCTCGCTTCAAGCCGCTCGCGGAGAGTGACTTTTATGCGGACTTGCGCTCGGCGCGCCCTCCGGTCGAAGGGACGGTGGCGCGCGGACAGTTGTATGAAGACGTGTATTTTTATACGGGAAAACTCGGTGACAATCCCGGCGACTACATGCCTTTCCCTGTCACCGAGGATGTGCTCGCCCGCGGCCGTGAGCGCTTTAACATTTACTGCGCACCCTGTCACTCTCGCCTCGGCGACGGCAACGGCATGATCGTGCAGCGCGGTTTTCGCGCTCCGCCGTCTTATCACACCGAACGCTTGCGCAAAGCGCCGTTGGGATACTTCTTCGACGTGATGACCGAAGGATTTGGCGCGATGCCCGAGTACGCCACGCAAATTCCGCCTCGTGATCGCTGGTGCATTGTGGCTTACATCCGGGCTTTGCAGTTAAGCCAGGATGCGACCATGAGCGATGTTGCGCCGGGACAGAAAGTTCCGTCCGAAGCGCCAGTGTTTCGCGGCGATCCCGGTTCAGGGGCAACTTTGCCCGAACTTCAGCCCGCTGCCAGTGGCGAAAAAGGAGCCGAGTCGAAATGACGGCCCATGCGAACAATCTGGACCTGATGGCACCGCCGGTGGTCAAAAACATCCAAAGGCGCTCGCTCGTCATCGGCCTCATTTTCGCCGCGATCTCTCTGGTCCTCGCGTTCGTTCGTCCGGATGAGTTCTTCCGGGCCTACCTGCTCGGCTACATGTGCTGGCTCGGAGTCACTCTCGGATCGATGGCGATTCTCATGATCCGGCACCTCACCGGTGGCGGATGGGGCATGGTGATCCGCAGGATTCTGGGCGCAGCCATGCGGTGCTTGCCACTGATGGCAGTGTTGTTCGTTCCAATCCTTTTCGGACTGCCAAAACTTTACGTGTGGGCACGGCCTCTCGATTCCGTTGCGAACCAGCATCTCCGTGATCACTTGCAGGACCTCGCCAAGTCTTACCTGAATGTTCACGGGTTCATCATTCGCGCGGTAATTTACCTGGGCATTTGGAATCTGCTGTCGTTCCTGCTTACGAAGTGGTCGAAGGAACAGGACAACCCTTCATCGCGCGACAACACCGCGCGTTTCAAGGCAGTAAGCGGGCCAGGCCTGATTCTCTACGCCTTCACGATTTCGTTTGCTGCCATCGACTGGGTAATGTCCATCGACCCGAGCTGGATTTCGACCATCTATGGATTGTTGATCCTCATCGGCGAATTGCTTTCGGCGATGTGCTTCGCCGTCGTCGTCGAACGGATTCTGGTGGACTACAAGCCGATGTCAGAGATGTTGAAGCCTGATTTTGTCCATGACCACGGCAAGTGGATGCTGACCTTCATTATGGTGTGGGCCTACTTCGCATTCTCGCAGTGGCTCATCATCTGGGCGGGGAATTTGCCGGAGGAAATCACCTGGTATATGAGGAGATTGAACGGGGGCTGGGGATTTATTGGGTTGTTCCTCGTAATATTCCAGTTCGCTGTGCCTTTCGTGCTCTTGCTTTCGCGCCCCTTCAAACGCGACGTACGCCGGTTGGTCTGGCTCGCGACTTGGATCATGGTCATGCGCTACCTGGATCTTTTCTGGATCATCGAGCCCAACTTTTCAACGACCATTGAGCCTCACGTTGGCGGATGTAGTGGTCCCGGTGGCCATTGGCGGATTTTGGCTGGCTTACTTCTTCCGCAATTTGAGTTCTCTGCCGCTTCTGCCCGCGTACGATGTGGCCGCGAGCGAGGTATTGGAACCAGCACATGAGTGAGGACCTAAAACACGTGCACGGGGAAGAAGGCTTCGAGCGGCAGGACCTGAGCGCCCAGGCAATCTACGCGTTCCTGATCAGCCTGGTTGTGGGGGGAGTGCTGGTTTATCTGGTGGTTTTGGGTCTGTACAAATTCATGGACGTGCGCCAGAGAGCGCGTCACCCTCAGCAGAGCCCGCTGGTGCAACAGGTGGACACGGATACACGCATCATCTCGCCGGATGAAATCAAAAAGTTTCCCGAGCCGCGTTTGGAGCGAAACGAACGAATTGAGATCAACGATTTTCGCCTGAAGGAAGAGCAAACGCTAAACAGTTATGGCTGGGCCGACGAAAAGACCGGAGTGGTGCGCATCCCGATCGACCGAGCGATGCAGTTGGTGGCGCAACGCGGATTGCCGACCACGCCGAAGGCGGGAACCATTCCGCCGTCTGCGGTGAATGTTGCGAATCAAGCCGCGGAGCGTTCGGACACCAGCGGCACATCGCCTCAGACCAAACCACCAACGCCGAAGTAATGGAAAGGAAAGTGGCAGTGCGCAGTCCAGTAAGGTCGAGCATTTCGAGACTGATCACGACGGCGGTGTTGGCGGCGTGTGTTCTCAGCCCGTCTTCGTGGGGCCAGGGAATGACGCAGGGCATCCTGTCGCCGCCTGCGAACGTGCGGCCGCCAGGATTGAAGAACGTAGGCATTGAGCAGCGCCTGAACGAACAGATCCCGCCCGGTCTCACGTTTCGCGATGAAACCGGGAAATCGGTCCAGTTGGGAGACTACTTTGGCAAGCGGCCGATGATTCTGAATCTGGTCTACTACCAGTGTCCGATGTTGTGCGGAGAAGTGTTGAGCGGACTGGAAAGCGCACTGCGGGTGTTGCAGTTCGATGTGGGAAAAGAGTTTGACGTTCTCACTGTGAGTTTCGATCCCAAAGAAACGCCGGAGATGGCATCCGCAAAGAAAGCGGAATACTTGAAGCGCTACGGGCGACCCAGTGCGGCGCAGGGCTGGCATTTTCTGACCGGACCGGCGGCCTCGATCGATGCGCTCACCAAGGCGGCTGGATTCCAGTATCAATACGATCCGCAGAGCGGCCAGTTTGCTCATGCGACGGCAATCATGGTCCTGACCCCCGAGGGCAAGATCGCTCAATACTATTACGGAGTCGAGTTCGCTCCCAAGGATCTACGCCTGGGATTGATTCAGGCGTCAGAAAATAAAATCGGCACAATGGTGGATCAGGTTTTGCTCTACTGCTATCACTACGACCCGAACACAGGGAAATACGGAGCGATCATCAGCAGGATTTTGCAATTGGCAGCGGGCGCAACGGTGTTGATTCTCGGAACATTCCTCATCGTGATGTTCCGAATGAATTCGACCGTCGCGAGGAATCGGCCGCTGACCAACGACCAGCGACCAACGACTAATTATGTTCGATAACTTTCCACTTTGGCCTGTACGCGCCGCCGCCGGGGCCGGCAATGTAGACGCACTCTACATTTTTCTGTTGGCACTGTCGGCGTTCATGTGCGCGGCCATCTTCACCATGATCCTGGTGTTCGCGACGAAGTATCGTCAGCGTCGCGGAGTTGAAGCGGAGCAGATTGAAGGCTCATCCGCACTGGAAATAACCTGGTCGATCATTCCTCTGGGAATTTTCATGGTTATTTTCCTTTGGGGCGCGGTCATTTACTTCCATGAGCGAACTCCACCCCAGGGGGCTTCCGAAGTCTATGTGGTAGCCAAGCAGTGGATGTGGAAGCTCCAACACCAGGAGGGTCAACGCGAGATCAACGAACTGCATGTGCCGGTCGGGCGCGACGTCAGACTGATTATGACTTCGCAGGACGTGATCCACAGCTTTTATGTTCCCGCCTTCCGGATCAAGCAGGACGTGCTGCCGGGGCGCTATACGACCGCATGGTTCCGCGCAACCAAGCCAGGTGTCTATCACCTATTTTGTTCGCAATATTGCGGCACCATGCACTCGGGCATGATCGGACAAGTGGTGGTCATGGAACCGGCGCAATACCAGGCATGGCTCTCCGGCGGCAGCACCACCGGATCGCTTGCAGCCAGTGGCGGAAGTCTTTTTCAGCAATTGGGGTGCCCCACCTGTCACCGCTCCGATACTCAAGGCCGTGGCCCCAATCTGGTCGGAATCTTTGGCAAGCCCGTGCAACTGGAGGATGGGCGAACCGTCGTGGCCGATGAAAACTATATTCGCGAATCGATCCTGAGTCCGGCCGCGAAAATCGTCAGCGGATTCAAACCCATCATGCCGGTTTTTCAGGGGCTCGTGGGCGAAGAACAATTGAATGCCCTGGTGGCATATATCAAGTCGTTGAGCCCGGCTCCGTCAGGTGCAGCAGGCAAGCCCAGCCCCGCTCCAGCCGGCACGAGTTCGCAAAACCCTAAGGAATAGCAATGGCAACCGTAGCAGTTACTGCTGAACGCGAAAATTATCTGAATCAGGAATACGGCATCCGCTCATGGCTTCTGACCACGGACCATAAGCGTATCGCGCTTCTGTACCTGGCATCGATCACGTTCTTCTTCTTCGTCGGAGGATTCTTTGCGCTGCTGATCCGGCTCGAATTGTTGACCCCCGCGGGCGACCTGGTACAGGCAGACACCTACAACAAGCTCTTCTCCATGCACGGCCAGGTGATGATCTTCTTCTTTCTGATTCCTTCCATCCCCGCCGTGCTGGGGAATTTCCTCGTCCCCTTGATGATCGGCGCCAAGGACTTGGCGTTTCCGCGGATCAATCTGCTGAGCTGGTACCTTTACATCATTGCCGGAGTCGTCTATGTTCACTGCATCCTCACCGGTGGCGTGGACACGGGTTGGACCTTCTACACGCCCTTCAGTACGGCTTTCAGCAATACCAGGGTGATTGAAGCGGGAATCGCGATCTTCATCGCAGGATTCTCGTCCATCCTCACTGGCCTCAACTTTGTCGTAACCATTCATCGGATGCGAGCACCGGGTATGACATGGTCTCGGTTGCCGCTGTTCATCTGGGCGCACTACGCCACCAGCATCATCCAGTTGCTCGGAACGCCAGTGCTTGCCATCACGCTATTGCTGGTCGTATTCGAACGCGCTTTCAACTCTGGGCATCTTCGATCCGACCCGCGGTGGCGACCCGTTATTGTTCCAGCATCTATTCTGGTTCTACTCGCATCCCGCGGTTTACATCATGATCCTCCCGGCGATGGCGGTGGAGAGCGAGATCGTCGCATGTTTCACGCGAAAGCGCATCTTTGGATATAACTTCGTTGCCATGTCGAGTATTGCGATTGCGGTCTTCGGATTCCTGGTCTGGGCCCACCACATGTTTGTCGCCGGCATCTCGCTCTATTCGGCGCTGATTTTTTCGATCCTCAGCTACCTGGTTGCGGTGCCGTCGGCGATCAAAGTATTCAACTGGACCGCGACCATGTACAAAGGTTCGATTTCATTCACCACTCCAATGTTGTATGCATTTGGTTTTATCGGTCTGTTCACCATGGGCGGACTAACTGGCCTGTTCCTGGCCGCGCTGGGAATCGATGTTCACGTGCACGACACTTATTTCGTCATCGCCCATTTCCACTACATCATGGTCGGCGGCGCGGTTATGGGTTATCTCGGTGGCTTGCACTTCTGGTGGCCGAAGATCTCCGGGCGCATGTATCCGGAAGGGTGGGGAAGGCTGGCAGCATTACTCGTTTTTGCCGGCTTCAACCTAACATTCTTTCCGCAGTTCATTCTCGGCTATATGGGCATGCCACGGCGGTACTGGCAATATCCGCCAGAATTCCAGGTGTTGAATGTGCTCTCCACTGCAGGCTCAACCATTCTGGCAGTCGGATACGTTCTGCCCATGATCTATTTCCTGTGGTCCATGCGTTACGGGAAGATTGCTCCGGATAACCCGTGGGGCGCGGCCGGCCTGGAGTGGAAGACCACTTCGCCGCCGCCCACTTTTAATTTTGAGGAAGCGCCAGAAGTGACGTGGGAAGCATACAACTACGAAGAGATCCCCGCTCCCGCGGAGGTGTCCGTTGAGCGATAGCCCGATCGCGGTCGAGCAACACGGCCCGGAATTGCTGCACCACTTTGTCGACGCGGAACAGCAGCGCGATGCTGCCGCTCTCGGCATGTGGCTATTCCTGGCCACCGAGATCATGTTCTTCGGCGGCATGTTCTGCGCCTATCTGATCTATCGCTTTTGGTACTTCAACGAATTTGCCGCCGGCAGCCGCAGCCTGGATATTTGGCTGGGTACGATCAATACAGCGGTCCTCATTTGTAGCAGCTTGACCGTAGCGCTGGGCGTGCGCGCAGCGCAGATGGGCAAGCGCAAGTTGCTGGTTGTTCTGTTGCTTCTGACCATCGTATTCGGATTTGCCTTCCTTGGCATCAAGGGAGTCGAGTGGTATGACAAATACAAAGAGCATCACATCCCGGGGAACTCTTTCAATGTAGACGACCTGGTGAGGGACTATCCCCAGCTCCACATCGACCCGCGGCATGAGCAAATCTACTTCTCGCTGTACTTCGCGATGACCGGGCTGCACGCGCTGCACATGATCATTGGAGTCGGTCTTTTCGTTTTCCTGACCTACTACGCATGGAAGGGGCGTTACACGCCAAAGTATTACACCCCCGTCGAAATCGGCGGCCTGTATTGGCATTTTGTGGATATTGTCTGGATTTACCTTTTCCCGTTGCTGTATTTGATCGATAGACACCGATAAGGGTGAACAGCCATGTCTGAGCACATAATGTCGAGCAAGTTTTACTACGCGATCTGGATCGCCCTGTTGTGTCTGACTGTGATTACCGCGGCGGTTTCCTTCGTCGACCTGGGGCCGTTCAACGCGGTCGTGGCGCTGGTGATCGCCACCTTCAAGGCTCTGCTCGTGGTCTTGTTCTTCATGCACGTCAAATACACCAGCGAAAAACTGACCAAGATTGTGATTGTCTCCGCGATTTTCTGGCTGTTCCTTTTGCTGGCGCTCAGCATGGCCGACTACGCCACGCGTCTCTGGACCTGATGCGGGCCTGCACTTCCAATGCAGTTTTGGGATATACTCCGCTCTCTGCACAACCTTTTACCCAGGACTGAGCGGACGAGGTGACCTATGGCCTTCTGCAATTCTTGCGGCACAACTCTGGAAACCAGCACAAAATTCTGTCCTAAGTGCGGCACCGCCGTACCCATGGCTGCTGCTATTCCAGCGACCGCAGCATCTGCCCCGGTGGCGCCGCCTCAAGCGAACAGCGCGCTCAAAGTCATTTTGATCGTCGTCGCCGTCGTTATCGCGCTCGGCATTCTGGGAATAGGAACGCTGACTTTTATCGTCCGCCGGATCGCCCACGACAGTCGTGTAAGAAATAGAGACGGCAACGTTCAGGTGGAAACTCCCTTCGGCACGGTACAGAGCACAAACAATCCCGATGAAGCCGTCCGCAATCTCGGCATCGACCCATATCCGGGCGCGCGCGTCCTGCAGGGGAACAGCGCGACCATTGGAGGAATGCATACCGTCCAGGCACAATTCGAGAGCGACGATTCGGCAGATAAAGTCATGGCGTTCTACTCTTCGAAACTTCCCAATGCCAAGGTCAACACGAAAGATCAGAATCACTACACGATTGTCTCCACGGACAAGAAAAATATTGTGACGATCAACATCACGTCGGAAGGCAGTAAGACCCGGATTAACATTGCAACTGTGACTGGCAAGAATCTGACTGGCAGCAACTCCTCAGACTAGCGTTTCCCGCGTACATGCCAAGTAACTTCGCCGACTTCGCGAGTGCTGCCAGATCTGCCGTGGTGGATGCAAGTGGACTTGCCTCCGCCCTCGGCCGTCACGTGCGTGGTGACGTTCGCTTCGACGATGGCAGCCGCGCTCTCTACGCCACGGACGGATCCAATTATCGCCAGGTCCCCATCGGAGTGGTTCTTCCCCGCGATATCGACGATGTCATCGCGACCATCTCTTTGGCTCGCGAATATGGCGCGCCCGTCCTCTGCCGGGGCGGCGGAACTTCGCTCGCCGGACAATGCTGTAACGTCGCCGTAGTACTCGATTTCACGAAATACATGGCCGCCATCCTCGAGATCGATCCGGTACGCCGGATTGCGCGGGTCCAGCCTGGCGTGGTCCTAGATCGTCTGCGGAACGCCGCGGAAAGACACCACCTGACGTTCGGTCCAGACCCTGCGAGCCACGACCGATGCACCCTGGGTGGCATGATAGGAAACAACTCCTGCGGCGTGCATTCAGTTATGGCAGGTAAAACTGATGAGAACATCGAGGAACTCGAAATTCTCACCTACGATGGCTTGCGCATCAGGGTAGGCCAGACCAGTGATGGTGAGATCGAGAAGATCATCGGAGAGGGAGGCCGTAGTGGCGAAATTTACTCCGGCTTAAGAAGATTGCGCGACACATACTCCAATCTCATCCAAAAACGCTACCCAAATATTCCGCGCCGCGTATCCGGCTACAACCTGAATTACCTGCTCCCGGAAAACGGTTTCCATGTGGCACGCGCTCTGGTGGGATCGGAAGGCACCTGCGTCACCGTGCTAGAAGCGTCCTGTCGACTGGTGGAGAGCCCGCAGGAACGCGTCCTCCTCGTCATCGCGTATCCCGATATCTTTCAGTGTGCCGATCGCGTGCCGGAGATCATGGCTCATCATCCGATCGGCCTCGAAGCCGTTGACAGTGTGCTGGTCGAATTCACCAGGCGAAGGCATCTGAATCCCGATGGACTTGCTCTTCTACCTCAGGGTGGTGGTTGGCTGTTCGCCGAGTTCGGCGCAAACACAGCCGCGGAAGCGGCTTCTCAGGCCCGCAACCTCATGCGCACTCTCAGCCAGAATACAAACCCGCCGCAGATGCGCCTGTTCCCGGATCGGCAGCAAGCGAAGCGGGTCTGGGAGGTGCGCGAATCGGCCTTGGGAGCCATCTCCCACGTGCCTGGAGAACCGCCCGGCTGGGAGGGTTGGGAAGATTCCGCCGTTACTCCGGAAAAGCTCGGCAGCTATCTGCGCGATCTCTGCAAACTGATGGAGGGCTACCGCTACCGCAGCGCCCTCTACGGACATTTCGGACACGCCTGTCTGCACATGCGGATCAATTTCGATCTCGAGTCCAGGCAAGGTATCGCCAACTTCCGCAGGTTTATGGAAGAGGCGGCCGATTTGGTCATCAGCTATGGCGGCTCGCTTTCCGGAGAACACGGCGACGGGCAAGCGCGCGCGGAGTTGTTACCGAAAATGTTTGGGCCGGAACTGGTACAGGCATTTCGGGAGTTCAAAGCGCTATGGGACCCGGAGTGGAAAATGAATCCGGGCAAAGTAGTTGAGCCCTACAAGCTAGATGAGAATCTGCGTCTGGGCGCCGACTACAAGCCGTGGAAGCCGCTGACGCACTTTCAGTTTCCCGAAGATCAAGGCAGTCTGGCAAATGCCACTCTCCGTTGCGTGGGGGTAGGGAAATGCCGCCACGATGAAGGCGGAGTCATGTGCCCCAGTTTCCGTGTGACTCGCGAAGAGGAACACTCAACCCGAGGCCGAGCTCACCTGCTCTGGGAGATGACCAAGGGCGACGTAATTCACGATGGATGGCGGGACCAGCACGTGAAGGACTCGCTCGATTTGTGTCTCGCCTGCAAAGGATGTAAGAGCGATTGCCCGGTCGGCGTCGATGTGGCCACCTACAAGTCAGAGTTCCTGGCGCACTACTACGAAGGACGCCGTCGTCCGCGCAGTGCTTACGCCTTTGGGAATATCGACATCTGGTCCCGGCTCGCTTCGAAGGCGCCAGGGCTGTTCAATCTGACCACCCAACTACCTCTTATACGTGACATCGCAAAATTGGTTGCGGGTATTCCGAGGGAGCGTAGCATTCCTGCCTTTGCGCCGCAAAGCTTCCGTCATTGGTTCAGCCGTCGAGGGCTCGGCAATCCGGAAGCAATGCCCGTGCTACTCTGGCCGGACACGTTCAACAACTACTTTCTCCCGGATACCGCCAAGGCTGCTGTGGAGGTTCTGGAATCCGCTGGCTACAGGGTGATGCTGCCCCAAGCCAACCTGTGCTGCGGACGTCCTCTCTACGATTGGGGCATGTTAGATCGCGCCAAGAATCTGCTGCTCAAGATTCTGGAGAACTCTGGACACCGAAATCAAACAGGACGTTCCAATCGTCGTCCTGGAGCCGAGTTGCGCCGCCGTCTTTCGCGACGAACTCCTGAACCTGTTTCCTAACGACGAGCGGGCCCATAGGTTGTCGCAGCAGACATTCTTGCTGAGCGAATTTCTCGAGCAAAAGGCAACCCATTTCCCCTTGCCGAAACTGGCGCGCAAGGCCCTGGTCCATGGCCACTGTCACCACAAGTCAGTCATGAGAATGACCGATGAAGAATCCGTCCTTCGCAAGATGGGGATCGATTTTCAAACTCCGGCGCCGGGTTGCTGCGGCATGGCCGGATCTTTCGGTTTCGAACAAGACAAATACCAAACGTCACTCGCCATCGGCGAACTCGAACTCCTGCCCGCGGTTCGGAAAGCGTCGTCCGATTGTCTGATCGTCGCAAACGGCTTCAGCTGCCGCGAACAGATCAGGCAATGCACCAATCGGCAAGCCTTGCATCTGGCAGAAGTAATTCAGATGGCAATACAGGACGGGTCGGCAGGGCCGACCGCCCCAAGAGCGCCAGCGTTATGAAACTTTCCAGCAACCGTCAACTCTACGATTCTGAGTCTCGCTCAGCGCAGAGTTAGAAGGCTGTGGCAATGGGGAGTTGCGCGCAATTGTAGACGCAGCCAGTCGCTGTGCGTGGGGCATGAGCGCTGAGTTCTTAGGCGAGTCTCGTATCGCACTGCGACGAGTCCTACGAGAGGAAGCTGGCATCTTGGGCGACAGGAGCGCGCAGACCTCTTGGATGTGCTGAAGCGACTCGACTCGGCGTTCGATAAACGTTGAACTTCGAACCTCCGCGAGCAAAACCGTTAAGTTGTTGATGACAAAGCTCCACTACCGCACGCCTCGCCAGACTAGCCCGATTCTGGGAAAATACTAAGGTACCGACGAAGGCTCGCCTGGTCTTTCTAGTCTTCGCAGACGGGAGCCCCATGATCCGGGACAGCGAATCCTCACTCACAATTGCCGACACTTCGGAGAAAACGAAAATAGCTCTGGCGGTTGACGCCTCGCTCCACGGCTCCGTTCTGGTGCTGATTCAATTCGACGTCTGCGAGGAGATCCGTCTCGACAAGCTGCGCGAGATCTTCGGTGCACGCACGGTGGAACACCCTACCTTGAAACATCCCGCTCCCGGGTACGTGCGTTACCAGCGTCCTCCGGTGGTTGAGCCAATTGATGCATTGGTCCTCGAGAGCGGCGAGCGCCTCGAAGGCCAGATAAAGTTTTACGACTACGGTGTGGTGAGCGTGGTACTGGAGCTGCCATTCTCTGGCGACTGGGACACGTTGGTCCGTCTGGGCAGCCGGTGGGTGTGGGATGTCGATTTCGCCGGTCACGCTTCACGCATCGCGCATCAGAAGCTGGAGCGCGCAGCTCCGGCACTGGTGAAGCCGTATCCGGATTGGCTAAGCGAGGACTACTTCATTTTTCATGTGCGCGAGATCAGCGGTTGTCCTTCAGCCAATGAACTGGTTTCGTCTCATGGCGCACGCATCGCGCAGATCGTTCGCGGAGAAACGGCACAACTTTCCGAGGGGGAACAAAACGAAATTCTGCAGTCGCGTATTTCGTATTACCCCAATGATCTGACAGTAATCAGTTGGAATGCGGCTTTCCTGTACGACAGCGCGACCGGCGCCGAGACCGCTATTCAGCTACTGGAATATGCCAACTCGCAGTTGCTGGAGTTCCGCCATTACGATGAGTTCCTCACCCGCAAACTCGAAAGCGTTTACGCCTCGTTCGATGAGGGCACCGGAATGCTGGCGCGCTGGCGCTTGGCGCGCGCCGCGACCAAGCTGCATACCGTCCTGCTCGACGTGAACGAACTCACCGAGCACGCCGATAACGCCATCAAGTTTCTGAGCGATATGTTTTCCGCCCGTCTGTACAAACTGGCAGCCTCAAAAGTAGGCGTTCCTGATTACAAAGACCTGGTCACACAGAAAGTGCAAACCGCCGAGGAACTCTATCGCTTCATGGTCGACCAGTTTAACCAGAGCCGTGCCTTCGTGCTGGAACTCATGGTCGTGATCATTCTGATTATCGAACTGGTCTACTTCTTTCGCGGTAAACCTATCTAGCGGCTACGGAACAATTAAGATTTTCGGTGGGGCAGTTTGGGTGGCGCAGCGCTTTCCAGCGCTGCGGTAAATGCTCTCAAATAAGTTAAGGCATTAGCCGCTGAGGTATAGACTCAAGTTTTTCCTCAGTCTATTTTAGGAGAACGAATGCGCGGCCTCGAAGGGAAGCGTGTGCTCATTACCGGCGGTGCTAGCGGCATCGGTGCAGCCACAGCGGCACGGTTTCTTGAGGAAGGCTCAGCCGTATGCGTGCTCGACCGCGACGTCAGAGGCCGCCAGCAAATCCGCGAGAAGCTACCGGATCTGGCTGGTACTGTCGCTGCAGACGTTTCCAACCTCAAGCAGGTAGAGGCAGCGTTTGACGATGCACTTCGCATCATGGGCGGCGTCGACGTACTGATCAACAACGCCGGCATCAGCATTCGCCATGATTTTCTCAAAATCACTCCCGAAGAGTGGGACAACGTCATCGCCGTGAACCTGACCGGCGTCTTCTACATGGCCCAAACGGCTGCGCGCCACATGTGGGAGCAGGCCGGCGGCGTAATTCTGCAAACCGCTTCGACCAACGGATTTGTAGGCCAACCTTATTACGCCGACTACAACGCGACCAAAGCTGGAGTGATCGAGTTAACTCGAACCATGGCGCTTGAACTCGCGCCCAAGGTGAGAGTGTGCGCCGTGGCGCCAGGTTACGTGCTGACACCCATGCAACGCGCTGAATATACCGATGCGATGCTGGACGAAGTGAATCGCAAGATTCCGCTGCGGCGACACGCCAGGCCGGAAGAGATCGCAGCACTCTTTGCGTTCCTGGCGTCGGACGACGCAGCGTATATAACCGGCCAGGTCTACACGATTGACGGCGCCGAAACTGCAGGGGGCTTGGCAAGCAGGTAGTTTCGCCGCTGTCGCCCGCGAAACTTCATGAAAATCGCTCAACGTCAGACAAGTCAGAGCTAGTAACGCTAACTCCTTTGATTTCAGCACGACTTAATTTGCGACACAGGGTTTTTCGACCCTGCCATTTAGGGCCTACGGCCCGCGAAACTTCATGAAAATCGTTGAGAGCCGAAGCACAATGGGGAACAGGCGAGAGCGGCGAGGTCGAACACACAGTGGAGCAGTTGAGGCTGTGACCCTGCCTGACCCGGAGCGTGCGTGATTGAGCGAATAAATGGGCGTTGCTGTCTCCCCCTAGCGGGAGCGGCAATAGCCACGTGAGCCTGTATATGCAACTCGCGGCATGCTCTCCGCTTCCCGCCAAGGAGAAAGCCATGGCTTATAAGATAGCGGGAATTGACGTGCATAAAAAGGTGCTGGCGGTAGTGGTGGCCGACGTTGAGTGTGACGGCGAATACGAATTCGAGCGGCGAAGGTTTGGGAGCAACCCCGAGCAACTACAACTGCTTTCCGAGTGGTTGATCGAGCAGCAAGTCGAGGAAGTAGTGATGGAATCCACGGCGCAATATTGGCAACCGGTTTGGGGAGCGCTGGAACGCTACTGGAGGCCCAGCTGCCAAAAGCAGGAAGGTGCGGGCGCGATGTCGGGAAAGCTGCATCTGGCGCAAGCGCAATCCAATCGCGGACGGCGCGGGCGGAAGAAGGATTTCCCAGATGCCGAGCGACTGGTGAAAAGGCTGGTAGCCCAGGAATTAGTCTTGAGCTTCGTGCCGGATCCGGAACAGCGTCTGTGGCGCACGGTAACGCGCCGCAAGCTCCAAATGACCCGTCTGCATGTGCGGATGCAGAACCAACTAGAGGGCTTGCTGGAAGAAGCCCATATTAAGTTGTCCAGCTTTGTCACAGACCTGTTGGGCATTAGTGCCCGTCGTATGCTGCAAGCGCTCGCGGACGGAGAAACCGATCCGGCCGCTCTGGCTGCCCTGGCGGATAAGCGCTTGCGAGCCACCCCGGCGCAGTTGTGCGACGCGCTG
>CAWITE010000001.1:0-233658 GCA_963838905.1 uncultured Acidobacteriota bacterium | reverse complement strand
GCTGGAGTTGGTTTCGCAAACAATCGTGCGGGAAGGTGCGGCTGGCTCTGGTTTCATTAAATGGTCGTGCAGGAGATTTGGTCTTGTGGGAAGGGCACGGCTAGCCGTAGAGCCAGGTCCACTGCGGCCCACGGCGGCTCCGCTCGTTGACTCCGGGCAGCTCCGATCTCTTGGAAGGCGAGTCGTTTACAGGCATCCTAGAGCAAGTTCTATCAGAAATCCGACTGCAGCCATTAGTGCACGATCAGGCACAGTTACCGGACCAGTAACTTCCGATAATGCGTCTTATGGTGTACTACCTGGTTTTCTGACATTTTGCACTCTTCTTTTCCGTATGCACCTATATCCTTGGAAAACCTGCGTGCCCCCACTCCAAGCGTGGGGAAGAGCCCCGGAAACGTCGTCGACGTCGCCCCCAAGGGGCGTTTCCTGGTTTCCACGCCTTTGGCTGGTACCATGAGCGCGCTCTTCGGGCTCCGGCTCTGTCCCGAGACCACAATGGATGATGATCTTTGAAAATGTCCAGCGGTATCCGGCCGGTATCCGGTCGATCTGTGGCCGGAGACCCGTCCGGTCCTTGGCGGCTCCAGCTCGTTCGCGCCGATCTCTCCTTATTATCAGGGGCCCTATCAGGTGGCCGTGGTTCTGGGAAGAGGGAAGCTGGCGAAGAGCGAGGTGGCCTTATCGAACTGGGAGGCATAGTAGGTGAAGCTCATGGGGGGCCGACTTCGCAAGCAAGGTGCCTGTCGCGGTCTCGACATCCGCGCTGCTACGTTCGTTTCTCGCCTCTCTGAATTTCAGACGAAGGATCAGATGTTGCAGTGGATCGACGAGGTGCGGGCGGGCGAGAGGGCACTGAAGGCGGAGACGGCAAGGGAGCGCCGCCGTCGGGGGGAAGGGAACTCGCCTGCTTGGCGAAGGGGAGGACCAATTGGCGGCTGACCTGGTGCTGGTAGTGCCCGAGGCCGGCGTGGACCGGGTCGAGTGGGCGAAGCATCTGGTCCACAATGCCGTGCGCTCGCCGCACACCCAGCAAGCCTACGAGTATGCCCTCGAACAATTCTTTGTGTGGGCGGCGGGCCGCGCGATCTCGCGCGAGTCAGTGCAAGGCTACGTCACCTGGCTCGGGGAAAGGAAGTTCTCGCCGTCGACCATCAATCAACGGCTGGCGGCGATCCGCAAGCTGGCGACCGAAGCCCAGTGCTGTGGGTACGTGGACAGCGAGACGGCGCAGGCGATTGTGTCGGTCGCGGGCGTGAGCCAAAAGGGCAGACGCCTGGGCCGGTGGCTGGCGTGGGAAGAAGCCCGGACATTATTGCAGGCACCGAATCCGCACAGCATTCGCGGAATGCGGGACCGGGCGCTGCTGGCGGTGCTCGTGACCTGCGCGCTGCGCCGCGGGGAATTGTCGCGCATGAACTGCGATCATCTCGCGATGCGCGACGGCCGCTGGGTGTTTCTGGATTTCAAGGGGAAGGGAAACAAGACGCGGTCGGTGGCGGTGCCGCTGTGGGTGAAGCAAGAGATTGATGGGTGGCTGGACGTGGCAGGGATAGAGAAAGGACCGATCTTC
The DNA here is from genome assembly GCA_963838905.1 of uncultured Acidobacteriota bacterium. Lineage (GTDB taxonomy): Bacteria > Acidobacteriota > Terriglobia > Terriglobales > Acidobacteriaceae > JABDBE01. The sequence goes on along the minus strand of CAWITE010000001.1, from coordinate 232,085 downwards.
CGGCGCGTGCTCGCGAACGGCCGAGTGGGCAAGGACGCATTGACCGAGCGCGCGGTGTGGCAGCTGGTGCGTGAGTACGCGGCGCAGATCGGGATCGGCGAGCTGGCGCCCCATGACCTGCGGCGAACGGCGGCTAAGCTCTGCCGATCGAAGGGCGGGGAACTGGAACAAATTCAGTTCCTGTTGGGGCATGAGTCGATCCTGACGACAGAGCGGTATCTTGGGTCAGAGCAGAATCTAAAGAACGCAGTCAACGACGCACTGGTGTTTGAATGAAGGCTCGATGTCGAGCTGTGCGTACGGCTAGAGTGGGATGTTCCGTATGACGCGTGAATCTCCGTTGGTTCGCAATCGGCGCAGCGAATATGCAGATCAGTTCTCAGTGAGGGCGACAGTGTAACCATGGCGGAGAGAGTGGGATTCTAAACTCGCTCGTTCCTGCAAGTCATGGTGATGCGGACAGTTAGCGATTATAGCCAGTGTTTATGCGGACTTCAAGCGCATTCAGAACTTCCGCTACAGTTTCCACAGCTTCCGCTGTTAACTCCATTTTCGTATCATTCGTATCACTCTCCCAGCGCTCGCCGGGCACAATTTGACACAAAGCGACCTGCACGGTTCACTTCCCGTCATTTAGACGACGGCCCGTTTGCCGATTCCTTGAACTGGGGCGCGATAGTCTCTAGCCTAAACTTCTTAATCGCTCGCAGGTCGAGCTGCCGGGCGCGGTACCCCAACGTACTGAGCATCTCCCGTCTCTCCTGTTCATCCAGCACCACGCGCTTGCCGAGGTCTTCCGCGAACTTGGGATTTCGTTGAATGAAGAATCGGTTTACGATCCCGCGATTGTGTGTAATGACATTCCGTGTATCCACAGAGAGCGCAGCTTTCTCCAAATCGGCCTTCTTCGTGAACAGCACAAGATCCAATTTCTTCTCGAAATACTTCGCCAATACGTCGAGGCTCTGATGCGTTAGTTCCATCACAGTTTTCTCCGCAAGGGCGGGGATCAGGTCGCCTGCGATGTGGTGCTCGATGCAGAACCGATACGATGTCTGTTTGTCTGACTGGAGCATCTTCGGGTATTTCTCGTAGATCAGCGTCACCAAGTCAGCAAGGTACGTCAGGAAGCTGTTGACGCCCCGGCAGAAAAGCATCTCTTCGAGAAGCGCCGAGTGAATGTCCATCTGGGCAACAGCGCTCTCGGGCGGAGGCGGATCACTTGGTTTGGGAAACTTTGTGACATCACCGTGGCCGTAATCTGCATTCACGATCATGCGCCACAGGTACGCCTGGAATCCAATCCCCGAATGAAGATCATTGAGATATTGTGCGAGGGCAGGCGTCACGGGTTGACGTAGAAGTTCGAGTCCCGATACTTCTTTCTTCTTGGTCTCATCCGCCATTTAGCAACCGTCACTAGGCATACTCTTGTTCGATCTTCCGACATAGAGATAGTTGCCGCCTTCGCTGAAGAGATACACGCCCTGCTTTGGCATGGTCCTTGGCAAGTTTCCGTATCGGCACGGCGCGTTGCGCAGCAGTTCCTCAAATTTCGGATGCAATCCTTCGAGGAGTTTGGCGAACGTTGGGTGCATGGTGTTTGAGGGCCGTCTATCTGCTGAGACAGAATAGAAGGGCAGCCCACAGGTGGCAAGAATATCTCGCGGTGCGACACTGCGGCTTGTCACGACTCTCGTCGCATCGCGTTCCGGTACTCGGCTGTCGTGTTTCCCGCGTCGCGAAAGAGGCCCCAAAGCCGGTGCGCAACGCCAAGATCGTTACCGCCGACCCGCCAAACTGGGGCAGCCACTCTTCTAGACACAGCCCATCAAACCCTTTTTGCAACGCTGCGTTCACGGATTTGGCTTCCTTCAGGCGCCCTAACCAAGAAATAATGGCAAGTCGGTGCTTATGTGACGAACAAGATGAGCCTTGAGAATCAAGTAAACGACGTGGAGAATGAGGTGAACTCCTTCTTCTCATCTCTTGAGATCCGTCATTATCCCCGAAACCTTGCTCAATGGGCTGTCCTCACGAAATCCGCGATCGAAGTGCAGAAAGCGTCGGCTGTTGAGTACGGGGGGGCGAAGCACAAGGCTGCGACGATCGTCTTCAGTCGTGTCGCTGCTCTGCTCCTCGACGAAATAGCGAATAAAGGCACACAAAGGTTCGCATCCCGGAGGTCGTTGCAATGGAGCCTCGATCTAGACAACGTGACGTACCGAGCTCTGAAGGAGGGCGACGGCTACTTCAGCGCTTGGGCATGCTTTCCGTATTGGCACCAGAAGCGCTTCACAGCAGAGGTATATGGGCATCGCATCAAGTTCACAAGTAATGAGTCTTCGCGGGAACGACAGGTTAAGGCCTTCCAGAAAGGGATACTCAGAAAAGTAGATCGGAAGTCTCCTGAGGAGAGTGTCGCTCCGATGACATCGCGGAAGGCCGAGCTGTTCGAACAAATCGTCCGGGCCAACGAGGGCGCAAAGTCAATGAGAATAATTTATGCGTTCCCCAGCGATCTGTATTCCGAGCTACTTCCGTGGTTCAGGGATCAGTCTGAGCTGCTCATACGTCACCGAGACGAGCTTGATCTCGGCCAGTACACCATTAAACACGTGAAGGGGTTCCTCGCTGCCCTCCAGACGGTCTGTGCGGTTCACGACCACCTGTGCTTTCTAGTGGCTAGGCGGCGGCGTGATTTTCCCGTAAACTCCGCCGTGCTCATCAAGAAAAGAAGCGAGTGGGCCTCCGAGCTTTCAAGGCTCTCGGACGTTGATGAGAAGACCATACAAGAGATCATCGGAGACCTAACCTTCGGAGTTCGCGCCCCAATCGACCTGCACTCCGAGCTCTTTGTAGAGCTCGATCAGAACGGCGACCTCCTTGGCTTGCTGCCGCACTTCGGTCTCTCGGCGAGACTCGACGAGAACCTCTTTCGCACACTCGCTCGTAAAGACAATAAGAAGTACAACGAGCTGAGCGAGATCAAAGAGGAGGAAATGGTTGAAGAACTTCGGGGGGCATCTTCCAAGTCAGCATCGATCTTTGGCCCCTATGAGTTGCCGAAAGAGGCCCAGACAAATCTGGATCTCGTCATCGTGGATGAAGTCGCTTCGACGGTCTTGATCGCCGAACTGAAATGGATTCGCAAGCCTTTATTTGTCAAAGAAAGAATCAGGGCTGACGAAGAGTTCCTGAAAGGGTTGTTGCAGCTCACAAAGCTGAGGGTGTTCTTGGAGAACAATACCTCTTACTTAAGGATGCGTGGCGCGCTTTCGCGCGACCTGCGTGAATACGCCAACGTGCACTTCGCGCTGGTCGGAAGGGACCACATGGTCTGGCCTGCGACCGACCGTGGTGCCCCATTGTCGAGTACGAGACGCTTAAGGAGCGGCTAAGAGATCCGACCAACCTTAACGATGCGATTCTCGCACTAGGTGAATACAATTGGCTCCCGACTGAAGGTACCGACTTTGAGGTCAGAATGAGCTCCGCAACAGTAAACGGAGTAACAATTGAAGGGGAGAGCTATCACAGTCTATAGTTGCGCAGTCTGCTGACGTTGAGTGGCTGGTGAATGCTATCTCAACCTTCCCTCGATTGTACGATTATGCCCTCACTCCCACTAGCCGGTCTGAATCAGGTTCTGGCAGCAGAACGAAGGCGGCAGCGACGCGACATTGCGGTTAGAATCCTGCCATCCATCATGCTGGATAACAAGCTGTATTACGGCGAGTGTCTTGGTTCAGCCTGAAATGGAGAAGCGACGTTCTCCGTTAGTGAGTATTCCGCCCTTCGGGCGGGGATTTTCAAGGCATGGGGTCTTTCGATCCGATGGAGGTTGGGCGGCGCAAGAACGAGCTCTCACGCCCCCGTTCATCGTCTCGATGAGCCCACCGGGATATCCCTCGGCATGGTTGCGTCCCCGCAGTGCCCGCTTCCGTTTCGCCCGGCAAAATCATTGTAACTCCGCAACGAGCTGCCGTTTCTCAACATCCGGTTTGCCCGTGACTCCGCCGGAACCCAGACCGGCCAGACCCGAATCGTGAGTTGTGATCGCCTGGTTTCGACAACTATCTATGCTATTTGGGGTCTGCCAATAAACGAGTTGTACACGTCAGGCCCTTGCCGCCCATTGATCCGATATCCGTCAGAGGCAAATCTTAGCGTGATTTTTCGGTCAAAAGTTGAGTAATCCGCTGCGGTTTAATCGTATACAGGATATATGTCGGCTCTTCCCATGACATTGAATACGACAGCCGAAACCGAAACGGCAAAGATTGCGCGAGGCTTACGTGAGAGGGATATGGAGCTTCTTGCAGACCTGGTGGAGCGCTGTCAGCATCGACTGGTGCGCTACCTGCTATACCTCATCGGGAGGCGAGAGTATGCTGAGGACCTTGCGCAGGAGACCTGGGTTCGCGTGCTGCAACGGGGCAGCCAGTACAACGGGCGGCAGCGGTTTGATCCATGGCTATTCGCGATCGCCCGCAATTTGGCAATAGATTACCTCCGGAAAAAACGAAAAGCGGTACAGACAGGTTCCTTGCCAGATGATCACGATGCAGTGCTGCTGTTACCCTCCTCCGGTCCTTCCCCATTCGAAGCCGCGGCTCGAAGCCAAGACGCAATGCGTCTGGCCGGCCGGCTGCAGATTCTGGCACCCCTGTATCGCGAGGCTTTGCTGCTGAGGTTTCAAGAAGACATGTCTCTTCCGGAGATCGCTCAGGTCGTGGGTGCCCCTGTTACAACGGTGTCGTCCAGAATCTATCGCGGTCTTGCAACACTGAGATCCGCGTTTGAGGAGGGTGATTCGCATGGAGGGTGACAAGAGATTTCGCGAGCTTATTGACAGGTCTTTCGCAGAAGAGATTTCAGAGGGCGAAAGACAGCTCATCCGTGACCACATCCGCGACTGTGATGGCTGCAAGCGCTACGTCGAGCTAACTGCGCGTACGATTCGGGGGTTGCGGGAATTCACTTTTGTGAGTGGACCAGATTCAAATGCCCAGGTCCGTGAGATTCTTGCGCATCACACCGGGACAATGCGACAGCACAAAGTGCAATTCAAGATCTGGGCTGCATTTGCTGTAGCGCTCTTGATGTCATTTGTGGGATCGGCACTCGTGTACCAGGTGGCTAGGCTCCTGGCGGTCCCAATGCATTTCGACACTTCCCAAGTGCAGCCAGGCGTGCTCATCTTTTGGCTGCTGCCATCTCTTTGCTCGGCCTTATGTCTGCTCGCGGCCCCTGATGAGAATAGAGGTATTGCATGACAGAGCAATCGGCGGTGCTTTTGGTAGCGTTCTTGGTCGGGCTTGTAGTTGCGGCTGTCTTGTTGCGAACCGCAACACGGAATATTCTACCCAGGTTTGCAATGGCCATCGCAGCACTGGCGATCCCGATTAGCGTAGTTTATTTTGCTTCCAGCCGGGGCCGTTCCTTCCTTGCTTCCAAAGGATTGCTCAGTACCATGCCGGACGCGCTTTGGTTTGGCTTAACGTTTGGCGTCTTCACCGCGGCTTTTTTCCTTGCCCTCGGATATATCTATGGGGACGCAAAAAGGCGTCAAATGCCTGCTTGGGCCTGGGTGATTGCCGCTTTCCTCATACCCAATTTGATTGGATTCATCCTTTATTTTGTGTTCCGAGGGCCTCTCCTTGGGCCTTGCAGTTCCTGTGGCAAGCCTATTCGAGGGGGAGAAGCATTCTGCTCACACTGCGGATGCTCGCAGGGTTCCAGTATCGGACGCATCGCAGCTGACAATCGCACAATCTGAAGTAAAAAGTTGGTAATAACCTTGCATCGCACAAAACGGAGGACGGTATGAAACGTGAGCGCGCCTTACAGGTAGTGTTGGTGTTGGTGGGCTTGTTTTATTGCTTTTGGGGCTATCTCCTGTTCGACGATCTGTGGCACTCTAGGTGGCTTAGCGGGCATAGTGACGTCATGCCGATGTTCCTGAGCCTTAACACGGCGCTCGGGCCCTGTCTGTTGCTGGCCGTCAAGCAGCCGGCCAAGCATCGCTTGATGATCGCCTATGGGGCGTGGTCAAGCCTTGCCCATGGGTTCACGATGACAATCATGTCGGCGCAGGCCGTGGCGCACGGGATGCACAGGCAGGATAGTCCCCAGGACATTGTGATCTTTGTCGCGATTGGAGTCGCGCTGCTTGCACTCCTCCCGGCAAAACAAGCATCGCCGGCCGGCGCGCCTATCAGTGTGCCGCGCTTTGCCGAACGCTAGGGGAACCTTCCACCGCCGCGCGTGTACCGAGATACAAGGACTCCTCAGGGGAACGCGGCGATTCGCTTCGTTGAATATATGCTTGGTGTCGAGCTGCACTTAACGACCGGACGTGAACTTTTCGAGGTAGATTTCGCCTGCTTAATCACCGAAACACCGTTGTGAATTGCACTAAACGACCGGACAAAATTGTACTTAATAACCGGACAGGTTTGTACTTAACAACCGGACGGAATTGTACGTAACGTCCGGACAGTGCCGCATGCTCCCGAGGCGTTGCACTGTCGCGACGGGGTTTTAGGAGGAGTTCGGTAGAGAGGCGAAGTGAGAACGGAAGATGACAGCTTTGTGAACATTTCGAGAATAAACGGCAGCCGCGTGCTGATTTGGCCCTTCGCGTTGCAAAGCGGACGCGGCGAGATTTTCCGGTCGTTAAGTACAATAATCCGGTCAATTAGTACAACGACATTTGCACTAATTGACCGGACACCCTTGATAACAAACCAAGTCTATTCCGGTCGTAAAGTGCAGCTCGACACCGGTGCTGTGAAACGATGTTGAGTTTGCCGTAGTCGGCCTGTGGATCGATGCGCCAGAAGCGCGTGCCGCCGATGTCGGCTAGGCGCGGGCAGAATCGATAGCCGATGTCGTGTTTCCTTATTAAGTGCAGCGGCGGCATTTCCAGTGGGAATTTATCCGTAATGTGTGCACGAATTTCTCCTTAATTATTTCACTCCGCTGAAAATACGGTGCTTGTTGGGATCTGCGGCCATGCCGCGACGCGGCGTCGAAGGGTCCTCCTGTCAGAAGACCGAGGCCAACTCCAAGCTTCCGGGATCCGATCCAATTCGGCTATGTCCGCGCCAAAGCAAGGTTTATCTCCGCTGAATTGATTAAGGGAAAAGTGACTTCATTAAAGGAAAACAGAGCAGACAACGTTAGAAGGGAAGTCGCGTGGAATCAAGAACGTAACATTGGCTCCGGTTGGGGAAATGCGGTTCGCGCGGTGACTTAATTACGGAAAAACTGTACTCAATAAAGCAAAATTCTAGGGGTTCCCATGCATGGAAGTCTTTTAGAATCAGTACGGGCATTGCATTAAATAAGGATAAACGACAACCGCCTACCCGCGCTACCACCAGATCAAGATCAGGAAAGGAGGATTAATAGTTGTCTTACGAGGAGTTCTGAAATGAGCAGCCTAGAGACTCATCCGGAAAGTCCCCCACGGGAAGGATGTTCCAATCAGACTGGCGGCTTCCCCAAGAAAAACTGGGGGCGGTTGCGTGAAAAGGTCTTGACAAAATATTAATATCTATGCTATTACATAGACATGCAAGATCTTGAAAATCATTACGTCACCCGTTTACAAGGCATCCGGCGCCAGGGCGGGACGGTGCAAGTGTATGCCAACATCCCCCTGCCCTTGGCTTCCGCCCTGGACTTAGAGTCGGGCGAAACCGTGACCTGGAAAGTGCTCGACCGCACCCATTTGCTGTTAGTGCGTTTGCCGGAGCGGAAGCAACTGAAGGGCGAGGCTGCGCCCCAGCCCTCCTCCCGGAAAAGGGCGCGGCGGGCCCGGGAGCAGCGGCCATGATGGGCAAGCTTTCTCCGCAAGACAAGCTGTTTGCCGCTGATCATGTCTATCTGGACTTTGTGGGCCGCGACACCCTGTACGGGTATCTGGCGCAGAACCGGGAGCAGCTGTTTCGCGATGAAGACTTCGCGGCTTTGTACTGCCCGGACAATGGACGCCAATCCGTGCCTCCCAGTGTGGCGGTGAGTGTGCTGTTCTTACGGGCGTACGAGGGGGTGAGTTTTGCCGAGGCGGTGGAGCGGACCAAATACGATCTGCGCTGGAAGGTAGCCTTGGGACTGGAGATGGAAGAAGTACCGATGCAGAAGAGCGCGCTGCAGGAGTTTGAGGCCAAGCTGGTTCTGCACGAGATGGAAGAGCCGCTGTTGAAGAAGTCAATCGCAGAAGCCCGGCGCGCCGGATACCTGCAGAATCGCAAGCTTCGCGTGGCCTTGGATACGACGCCGATCTTGGGCAAGGGAGCGGTGAAGGACACCTACAATCTGCTGGGAGAAGGGATCGAGAGGTTGGGGCGGCGGTTGGCGGAGGTAGAGGAAGAAGAGGTTACGGGGTGGGCCGCGAAGCAGGGGCTGAGTCGCTATTTTGGCAGCAGCGTGAAGGGAGAAGCCGGGATTGACTGGGACGACAAAGGGCAACGGGAACAGTTGTTAACCGAGATCGTGCAGGACGGGCGGCGCCTGCTAAGCCTGGCGGAGGAGATCCAAAAGCAGCATCCCGCGCAGACGGAAGCCATTGCCGCCGCCGCGGCTTTGCTGCTGCGGCTGATCGCGCAGGACGTGGAAGAAAAGCCGGAGGGCGGCTTTCAAGTAAAGTCGGGCACCGCCAAGGATCGGGTCCTCAGTGTTCACGATCCGGAGATGCGGCATGGACGCAAGAGCGCCAGCAAGCGCTTCAACGGACACAAGGCAGCGGTGGCGGTGGAGATGGAGAGTCAGTTGATCACGGGGGTGGAGGTGCTGGCGGGCAATGCTGGGGATCAGGAGAAAGCTCTGGAGTTGGTGCAGCAAAGCGAACGAGTGCTGGAGGCGAAGGTCGAAGAAACGGTGGGGGATTGTGCCTACGGAGGCGGCCCGACGCGGCGAGTCTTTGCGGAGGAAGAACGAATCCTGACGGCGAAGGTGCCGGCCCGTCACAACCGCAATTGTTTTTCCAAGAGTGAGTTTGAGATCGATTTGGATCAGATGGAAGTGCGTTGCCCGGCAGGCCAGAGTACGCGCGACTATCGCTCCGCCGGAGAAGGTCGAGGGGGCCAATTTCTTTTTTCCCAGGCCGGTTGTCAGGCCTGTCCCCTGCGCTCGCAATGCGTCCGTGGGCAAGGGCCGCGGAGTATCAGCATCCAAGCCGAAGAACGACTGCAGCAACAGGCCCGCGCCCATAACCAGACCGAGGCGGGGCGGCAGAGCTTGCGCGAGCGGGTGGTGGTGGAACATCGGATTGGGCGCCTGGTGGGATTAGGGATTCGCCAAAGTCGCTACTTCGGGAAAAAGAAAACCCGCTGGCAGGTGGTGATGGCCGCGGTAGTAGCAAACCTGAGTTTGGTGGTTGGGTACTGCCAGCGGCGGGCTCAGAGCCCCGACGCCGCCACCGCAGCCCAGGCCTCGGTACGGCCCACCAACGTTTTTCTGGCGGCTCTTTCGACCTTTTGGGCCCGATTTCTTCGCCTGAACCCCAACCCCGACTTAGGCGCCGCGTTCGGCGCAGTGTAATGGATGCGAGGCCCACAACGAACCATCACGTCACCCGCACTGCCCCTTCACGGAAAAACACCAGTTCTCGGATGGATTTCTAGCCCTTCTGCAATCACTGAAGGAAAGCATTCGACAGCGAGACAGCTTTTCCATGATCGATTGCACCGTAGCCGTCCAAACAAAAGGTTTAGGATTTTCGTTCCAGGCATCGAGAAACTCCCGGATGGCCTTTTGTAGATCCTCGACGCTGAGGAATGCGCCCCGACGGATACATTGGCGCGACAACTCGCCAAACCAGCGTTCCACGAGTGCGTCAAGAAGTCGGGGGTCTGTTCGTAAACCTATGATTCCGCCCCGCAGCACGGGAGGCGGCTCGGCGTGGGTTTTGTTTGACCGAAACGTTGGAGTTTTCCGCCTTTGGCGGTTGGGACCGGCATTGATTTGACACGCGGTTACTCGTCCCACCCCCGACTTCTTGACGCACTCCTAATTAGTGCCGCGCGACACTTCTGGCAGGCGCCGAAAGGCGCTTCTTGGCCGCGCCTTGCGTGCCGGTCATGGGCCAACGGATCGACCAAACCGGTACGTAACAGTTACGCTTGCGTAGGAGGGTATGCGCACTCCCACAACTTCCTGAATATCGGAGGGGAAGAAGTTTTCTGTTGTCTGCCCGGTGTAGCCGCGTGCGATGAGGAAATTTACACCGGCCTCCAGGCGCCCATTCATGAAAGGCCGAACCACGGCGCCGCGAAACTCCTTCACCGGAGTTCCGGTGCATTCCGCATTCAAGTCGGGTCGGCATCCCGTGCCCAACGGCTTCGTGCCTACATATTCGAACTCCCCTCGCAATTGCAGACGAAACGGAAGCTTCTCAATCGTTCCCAGCAGATCGAAGAGGGTTCGTGGCGCTTCCGGTGTGGGTTCTCCCGAATCGAGGTCTCGAGCATCGGCCTTGGAGAAGGTTGCCAGAAGCGATCCGTGGCGGAAGTTTTGCCGCACTGCGACCGTCATAAAGCGAAGGCGGCTGGGCCCTTCGTTAAACTGCAGTCCGGTATCTGGGTCAATCTTTGCCAGTTCTGCGCTGCTGGTTACGTGGCCCAGAGTCAGCCGCAGATCTGTTTTGTGGAGGGTCTTGCTGGCGACGACCTGATAAGAATGCGACGTGGCCACGGGCGTGCCCACGGTAGTTCCGGTGCCAATCCGAGGGTCTTCCGTGAAGAAAGCTTGGCCAAAGCTGAAAGAGATGAGGGGAAAGTACCACGATTCCTTGGGAAGAAAAGAAATCGTAGCCTTGGGTGAGTTCACGCCCACCCACTTCTGAAACGAATTCTGCGGCCGCAACAGATCGTCGTTGTCAAAATCAATCTCATCGCGGCGCCAGCCGAGATAGTAGCGGAAGTAGTGGGACAGACCGCCCTCGGCAGCAATGTAGGGAGTCACCGATCCTATGGTGACGTTATTTCCGTCCACGGGAGTGAAAGGGCCGTAATAGGTGGAGTTGCTGGGATTAAAGAATCCGTAGTGGTCCAGATCATCGTGTCGCGGCGCTTCGCGCTCGTAGTCGAGCCCTCCGAGCAAGGAAAAATACTCGGCAATCTGGTTCACATAGTTCGCGCTGCCGCCCGCCACGGTGCGAAACTCACTCTGTCGAATGAGGCCCTGTCCAAGATCCGAAAACAAGGAGAGATTGTAGGTGCGAAAAAAACCGGAGAGCTCCAGTTGCTGGCCTCCACTGAGTTGCCATACGTCGTTCAAGGCTATGAGCGCGGTATGGGTCTGATCTTTCTGCCGCAGGTCGATCGTGTCGCCGTAATTGCGGAAGTTGGCATCGGCAGAATTCAAGGCAAAGAGCGGGACGAGTCCGGGAACATAGGAAAAACCGTAATACCCAACTCCAAACAGCGTGAGCCGATGATCGCCGATGTGGAACACTCGCTCGCCATTGAATTTGTACTGTTGCCGGTGTTCCAAACGTTCCAGGAATCCATTGCCATAGGAGGCTGCGAACGCCACCCACGACTCGGGAGTGGGGCTCAGTCCCGCTACCACATCAATGTCCCGATAGTCTCCGGTAAGAGTGATGAACGGATCGAGGCGAGACCGGAGTCCGTACGTTGCCGCCAGATTGACGGAATGATTTCCTTCCCGAACGTTGAAAGCGCCGCCATCGACCTGGACGCTTTCCAAAACCTCCGGAATAAGTATGTTCGGATCGGAATAGCCATTGCCATGGGCATTGGCCGACAAATTGTTGGGCACGAGGTAGCTGCCGACGGCGATGTACTGCGCAATGGGTTCGCCATGATCTCCCGCAACACCCGGCGCAAAGTACTGCGGCGCTTTGATCCCGCTGGAGGCGGTTTCGATGGGGTATCCGGGAATCGACACCGGGGCGCCGGGCCGTCCGGGATTCGCGTCCAGCAGGTCTTGGCGGACAAACACCTTCTCCGCTGGGTCCGGCGAAAACACATCGGTGCCGTTTACATCCGCAGTAACGGTGATGGTGTCCTCGCGGGATGAGATCTGGTACATTTGGACTGTAATCTCGGAGTTTCCACTCGGCTGAATGCTCTGGGGCACGATGACCTGTCGAAATCCCGCTGCATCAACCCTGATGTCGAACTCGCCGGCGGACGCCGCTCTGATTTCGAAGTGGCCATCCGGGCCGGAAATGGTTTGGCTCAAAGCCTGACCTTTTTCACCAGAATCGTGAAGGATGAGCTGAACCGAAGCATTGGGCAGCGCGTTCCCCTGAGGGTCGGTGACTTGGCCCCTCAACGCAATCTCCCCCAGCAGAGGAAGAGAGAGCCCAGTCAGCAACACGACCAGAACTGCCACGTTTTTCCAGTGTGAGCGCATTTCCGCTTTGGCGTTGCCCATTCTAACGTTGCTCGTTCGGCCCTGAGACTCGGGCCAGGACGAGCTGTGCATGGTCCGATCCGATCGCGTGCAGCGACACCGCTTCCTGTAAATAATTCTGTGCCGCGGCCCGGTCGCCCAGCTTCAGAGCGATCTCGCCAGCATGCGCGAAGATTTTGGAGTCACGGATCCCGACCGCCAATGCGGTCTCGATCTGCTTGCGGGCTTCCGCGTCTTGACCGTTGAGGTGCAGCGCCCAGGCGTAAGCATCCAGCGTGTATACGTCATGACGCCAGGCGTACTCCTGTTGCGCCACTTTCAGAGCTTTCGCTGGCTGTTGCGCATGATCGGCATAGTAGAAGACTAGTTTGCGGTTGGAGTTGTCTTTTCTGCTCGATTCCTGCAGCGATTTGCTTTCAAAGTCAGCAAATGCCCGCTTCGCTTCGCCATCGCGTCCTGCTAGTTGGAGCGCTTCGGCCAAGTCATAGAGATTCTCGGCAAGCGGTACGCCCTGATAGCTGTGCTGTAACAGGACTACCGCTTCCACGTAACGCTTCTGCGTGATGCGAACCTGGGCTAGATTTCCCAGGGCCGACGGATAGCTTGGAAAAGATGTCAATGCCTGCTGGAAGAGTTTTTCCGCCGCATCGGTATTGCCGAAAGCCAACCGAAGATGGCCCATCTGCGTGAGGATCTCTGCACGTTCTGCGGTTTCGGTCGGGGGCATCGACTGATAAGCCAACTCCATCAGTTCATATGCACCCTCCGTATCCCCGAATAGCTCGCGTAAATGGGACGCCCGAGTCAAGGCAGGCAGATTGCCGGGGCGAAGATTGAGCATCCACTGGGCCGCCGTCTCCGCATCGTTGTAATTGCCCAGTTCCACGTTCGCGTCGGTCAATAAACCGTAGACCATTACATCGTCGAGTACTCTCTTGTTCAGTGCCTGGGCAGCCTCCAGCGCGGCAGGATACTCATGTTCGCCCAAGAGGATCGAAACTTGTATTTTCTCAGTCTCGAAATTGTTCGGAGCTAATTCCAATGATTTCTCTACCGCGTCCTCGGCTTGCGTGTAGAAGCTAGCATCGGAAGTCTCCTGTGCGCGGCGAACCAGCGCCTTGGCGAGAAGGTTGTATCCCGCATATTCCGTTGGCTTGTCACTGATCGCTTTGTTGGCTGCTGCGATGCTTTGCGCCGCCGGTGAAAGATCCGTACTTGCCGCGCCGGTTATGCTTTGCGCAGCAGCGAATGTAGCAACCGTCATCATCATGTACAGCGCCGAAACAATTCTTTTCATGGCATACCTCATTTTGGAATTCGAAGCGAAAAATCGTGGCCGCCGCCTTCAGCACGACGGCCACGAAGAGTGGTCACTTTACGGGACAGAAATCATTGGGTTGGCCACTGCAGCCGCGCTGTCCAGGCCCAATGTGGTGACTGTCACGCCCGTTGTGAGCTGGTTTGACGTAGGGGAAGGAATTGTTGAAGCCTTCGGTTTTGGTTTGCACGCCATCTCCGAGCCGCGTCCCGAACTTCACGGGATCCACCAGGATGCCAGCGAGGGCTCGGAGGGAGATGTCAAACACATCGTCCACCGGCCTGCGTCCGTTGGGGTAGCCAGCCTGATCGCCGGCGATGAAGCCGAGCCGCAGTTGGCTGCCCACTGGAGTCGCAGGAATGCCGGTGTTGAGGCGCAGTAGGTCGGCTATCGGTCCCGCGTCCTTTGGCCCGCACCCAGGACAGATGGGAGGCTCGTACTGCACCAGAAGCAGCAAGTCAGTGCGCGGATTGGGTGGAACCGGAACACCCAAGGAGCTTAATACACCTGCCGCCACGGGATTCAGAACGAAGTTCGCGAACTGCGAGTCGTGAATCGGAAAATCCATACTGAAGCGATCCTTAAAGCCAGTGCCGATGACCGCTTCGTTAATCAACGAATTGCCTTCACGGTTCACCTGCTGAAGCGGGCCGAAATTTTCGTCTGGATTCGGGGAGCGCCGCACCGTGATGTGATGACGCGCCGTACTGCCATAAGTTCCAATGACCGCTCGTTTGTCGCTGGCAGGGTGGGTCTGGCCGTCCACCGTCAGCATCGTGATGGGGACTTCCAGCACAATGGAATTGACGTTGAAGCCGCCCACGGCGTCGGGAGCGTAGTTGTGGGTGTTGTCAGCATCGATTGCCGGCGACAGAATCGGACCGACTCCGGCGCGGAAATTCACCGAGTCGAAAAAAGCGCCCAGATCGATAAAGAATGGGTCATCCACGGTTCCGGCAAATACGGTGATTCCGTTGCCCAGGCTGTTAATCCCCTGGTTGAACAGCGCTTGGTAGTTCGGCATGGTCAACGGACCCACGTTCGACGGAACTGCGTACAGCGTTTGTCCGCCGTTCAGGACGGTTGATACGCCATTTTTGATCATGGTTACGGTGTAGGTCTGGCTCAGGCTCAAGCCCTCAGAACCGGCGCCGCTCAGTGCGGTGATCGGCGGAATCCCGGCGATGCCGCCAACGTATCCGGTGAACAAGTTGGGAAGGCGGATTTCAGTCTTGAACCGGAATTGGAAGATGACGTCTGGAATTCCGTCCCGGTTGTTGTCGACGAGCATCTGATAGACCACGTTGTCGTCGAACGGGAAATAGTTGGGTCCGTTGGACGGCTCCAGGAGCGGGTCCACGTTCAAGATCATGGTGACGTTGTTGGGATTGTTATAGCTGACAAAGGCGTACCAGTCGGTGACATCCGCGGTACGGTCCAATGCCGTGATGGGTGCTTCGCGATGGCTGGACGCGAACAGGCTGGCCGGAACCAGTATGAACAGCGCCATGGCGAAGGCCACGATTGACTTCAGCTTTTTCATTGAAATGCCTCTCTGCAGAATTCGTTGACATCGCCATGGATCGACCTGCTCGTGAGTAAACCCTGTCGCAGTTGCTCCGGCTAGCCTACGTATCCAAGTTACGTTGCCACTGCTGCAAACGGATTTCGCAAATGAAAATATTTACGGCACTGTCGCGGATGCAACTATTGCTTGGTTGTTTGTGGAGAAGTGTGGAGCGTTCCATAACATCGAAGACAACACCGGTATCGAAGGCGAATATCTGGAGAGAATCATCCCGACCCCGACACTCATGCCGATTCATTGCGGGATCCAGTGCGCCTGTGAAGTGAATAGCCCGTCGACAAAACCGATGTGGTAAACAAGAAAGATGCCGAAAGCCATGCTGGCAAAACCAGAA
Source organism: uncultured Acidobacteriota bacterium (assembly GCA_963838905.1). Classification (GTDB taxonomy): domain Bacteria; phylum Acidobacteriota; class Terriglobia; order Terriglobales; family Acidobacteriaceae; genus JABDBE01. The sequence continues at coordinate 216,452 of CAWITE010000001.1, read as the reverse complement.
ATCGCGATCAGGTGCCGATTGATCTTGAAGAATTTCTTCCCTGTGTAAACCAGAGGTATTGAGATTGCGGCGGTCATAAGCATCATTCCCACCATTGTGCCGAAACCAAAAACCAGCAGGTAAGCCGTCGACCAGAGTGGACTCTTGATCGTCGAAAGGACCAATAGGGCGACCGCAGCCGAACCGGCCAGACCGTGTACCAGGCCGACCACTAACGGTCGAATGGTCTGATAGAGGCCTAGTTTTCCGATAGTCCCGTCAAGGAAGAGCTCAATGCGGCCCGATACCCTGCGGTTTGTCTCACCAGGGTCCTCGGAGACGCGATTTACGGAATGGGCTGGTTGCGATCTTGCGGAGACACCTTTCAGCGGAGTAAGGCGCTCCGTAATCCAACGCATGACACCGGTCAGGTTCAGTACCCCCAGCAGGATAAGCATCAAGGCAACGCAAAACTCCATGGACAGCCCGAGACGGGGCGGGATCACGACACCGAAAATAATGATCGCGGATCCGACCAGAAAAATCGTCAGCGTGTGTCCTAGTCCCCATAGCAAACCAATCGTCGCCGAGCTTCTGACGGACCCTTGGCGGCTCACAATGGTGGATACTGCCACCACGTGGTCGGGGTCCGTGGAATGACGCATTCCCAGGAACAATCCGAGCAGAATTACTGTCGCGAACGGAACCAGTTTGTCTTTGGAGAGAAGGCCATGCCAGATGTGAACTGATCCGACAGCAGATGCCGTTATTCCCACACCCAGCACCACCATGAACGCGGATGACAAAAAGGGAAGATAGCGGAGGGCAGAGTTGCCGGCGCGCACACGAGTTGACATCACTCGTTTGGCGTAGACCATGGTCAGGCCAACCGTCACCAGCACAACCGCCAGTCCCAAACTGAATGCGGTGATCAAAAATAACCCGAACCCTATCCGGTGAAGCGAGAAAGCGCTAAGCAGCACGACCAGCGCCGCCGGACAAGGCACGATTCCTCCAGTGATACCCAGCATGCAGAGTTCACGCAATGACAGGCCACGCTCGATTGCTTTCGAATCGGCAGAGATCGCCGGGCGATTCGCTAGTTCCGTGGGCGTAGCTCGGTTGGGTGAAGCTTGCTTGAATATGGAAAGAAACCAGTGCGAATGCTGCTCTCCCGGGGCATGCGAATGTTCTCCGGTTTCTCCGGTCCAGTGTCTGAGGAAAATGAAAATGCCGAGTCCGGCAACGCTCAGACCGGAAATCGCTCCAAGCCATGGATAGAGCTGCTCGGGAACGATGTACCGTGATGCATAGAGGGTCAAGGCCCCTAACAGGTATACGCCCGCCGTGTGCGCAGCGGTGACGACGATTCCGAGCAACACTGCATGTCTTGCCGTACCGCGTGAACCTACCAGGTAGGCAGCAACCACGGTCTTGCCGTGTCCCGGCTCGAGCGCATGAAGCGCGCCCAGACCTGCAGCGATCAGAGCAGCCGAGAACAATACCCAGAAGCTCAACTTACCCTGCGTCGAGATTAGCTCGGTAAAACGACTGCGCGGCGTATTCTGCGCGTGGGCCGCGAGTGCCAGCGGAGCAACGGTGGATGCCACGACGCCGCTGGGAGAGGATTCCGCATCGCTCAGGTTAGACGAAGTAATTGCACTTGACGATCGGCGCTGTCTTTGAGCTGCGAGTGCCTGATGTGCCGTGTTTGTTCCCTGAGCGATCGTCCGGTTGGAAGAGGTCCCAATTGCCGCCGCTGAAGCGCTCCTCTCCGGTTCAGAGGGTGAGGTCCGGAAGCCCACCAGAGCTGACAGTTGCTGGGGAGGACTGTTCAACGCATCGCTGGAGTAGTTGGTCAGTTCCTGGCTGCGATCGGTGGCGGGAGCGGAACTGTCCAGAATGGCAACTCCGTCGCCGAGAACCACGATTTCCTTCCAACCTGACCGCCCTGGAAAGTTGTTATCGAAGTAGGAGAGTTTGTGAGCGCCCGCGGCGACATCAAGCTTGCCCCGAAACACGACCCCGATTTTCATCGTAGGCAGACCGCCGGCGCCGTCGGCAAAAGCCACCTGGCGAGATACCGTCTCTAACCGGACAGATTGGCCATCGCTCTCCAAGGAGATTCCTTCCCTCAAGAGTTGCTCCTGTTTGTCGAGGTAGCGGGAGGCGCTGGGGTCATCCGTCTTGGGAGTAATGTCGAACTGCCGAGTCTCCTGAAAGGTAGGAATTTCGGCCATGTCGACCAGATAGCGGACCTCAATCGACCCTTGGGTGATTGTGATCTTCGAATAATGATTGACGCTGAAATTTCCCATGGGATGGGCGAAGGAGGCCGCGGAATTCAACAGCAGCACGAGCAGCAACAAAACGCCTCCCGCCCAGCGATGATTGCTCTTATCGTTATTATTGCGCATTGCTCGACCTCAAATCCCGGTTATGCGATTGGGCGATCTCTTCTAAAGTTCGACTCGCAACTTCAGCCTGAAAAACGTGGAAATGCGGGTTGGTTTTCAACGCACGACTGAGAAAGTCTTCTGCCTCAGAATCTTTGTCCAAGCTGTGGTAGATCATGCCGGCATGAAACAGGAGCAACGAATCATTGGTGTGCAAACCAAGAGCTTTGTTTATCGCTTCGGCCGCTTCCTGGGATCGGCCATTCCTGTAGAGGACCCACGCCAGCGTGTCCCAGGTGTAAATGTCGTGCCGGACTTCAAGTTCCTTTCGCGCAAGCTCCAGGGCCTCCGGCAGCTTGATCCCTTGATCCGCATAGAACAGGGCCAGCTCCCGATTGGCCAACACTTGATTTAACTTGCTGAGATGTCCGATGTACTCGACCAGGTCATACTGCTGCTGAGCTTCGTTCACCCGTCCCACTTTCTTGTAAACGTCGCCCAAATCAGCGACGTACACAGGAAACGGAATAATGGCAATCGAGCGTTGATAGAGCTGAATGGATTCTTCAAGTTTCCCTTGCGCGGCACGAACCTTTGCCAATCCAGCCAGCGAGCGATAGTGATTGGGATCGGCTGTTATGCCTGACTGATATGACAACTCAGCATTTCCTATATCCCCGGCTTGAAAGTAGCGCTCGCCTAATTCGAAATAGAGCCACGCCAGATTTTCTCGGGGAACATTGGTTTGAAGCGCGGCCGCGATGGCACTCTTCATCAGCCGGATGGCTTCCGCGGAGTCTCCGTGCAGATAGCGCAGATATGCCATGCGACTGTCGCTCATGTAGGGGACCGTCAATGGTGATGAGATCGCCCGCCCAAGAGCCTGCACGGTGTTGTAGGCCGTTGCTGCCTCGTCGTACTCGCCCATATCGGTGTAAGCGTCCCCTTCGATGGCGAATGCCGCCAGATTTCCGGAGCCTGTGTCGATCGCCTTTTGTGCATAGGCGAGGGCGTCCGCAAAGCGATGTTCGCCCATATACACCGATGCCATGTGTACCAGGGGATCGGCGGATCGAAAGTCTTGCGGCGCCAGCTCGAGAGCCTTCTTGAGCGTTTGTTCGGCCAGATCGTAATAAGCAATGTCGCCGGTTTCTCTGGCCTTCTGAAAGAAAGCGGATCCTAACCCGTCATATCCTGCGTAATCGCCCGGCACGTCCTTCACGTGATCTTGCAAGGTCTGAATCTGCTTGTCCGTCTCTGATGTAGGGCCGAGGCGTTTCAACTCGACGGATTCGAAAGGCGCAGTTTGAGACCATGCTGCGGCACAAAAAATCAGAAGAACTAGTAGCCACTTGGACATTCCAGCCTCACTGGGTTGCAAGTTAATCGGATTGATTGGTTAACGCTGTGGCGCTTATCAGGTTCGCCTATGTTATGGAATACGGGCGGGAGTGCAAATCGGATTTCTCGCGCCGGACTATCTTGCCGGATTCTTGTTTTCGTTCCCGACGCAATAATTAGTTTCCATTCCATGAATCCGTTCGCCCACAACTCTCCGTATTGCACAAAGAGCCTGCTATTGCGCTCGCTTTGGCAATCGCGCAAAGCGGTTGGGACAGGCTTCCAGGAGACAGTTATGGACGCTACTTGTATTTTTCTTTGCGGGGTGGTGTGGGCGCGGTACGGCGAGGAATCTGCCGGGCTTGAGTTAATTCGCGCCACCCACTCGTCCGACACGGAGCTTCGAGTGTTGGCTCGGGCTATGCTGCAGCAGGCAGGAGACCGGTCCAAAGAGCTTATCGGAAAAGCACTGAGCCGGGGAGAGATGTCCGTTGTGCAAGCCCGCCTGTGCGCCTTCGAACAGGAGCAGAGATTGCAACTGAACCTGGTTGCGGGAGGGGCTTGGCGCTGTCTTACAGCAAGGAGCGCGTAGGCCGTCTCAGAGACCTAGCACTTAGCTTGGGAAATGGATCCTAAATTGTTGAAAGCAGGAGGATGGCCAGGGCAGCAGTGTTGCGTTCTACCAAACTTTTTAATGAACGATTCACTTCGGCGTGATAAAAATAGATGCCAAATCTTGGGCACTCCCTGGGCCAACATCTCCAGGGCGGATAGCATTTTATCGATCCGGAACAGATCCAACGGGAGTGGTTCGCCCGTATGTACTGTTCAGAAAGCGGCGGTGGCATCGCTTACTGCAACCGACCGGTCGGATAACGAGCGCGCTTGGGAAGCTTTGGTCGCGCGCTTGGCGCGCGGCGACGAGCACGCGCTGGCGCAGCTTTACGACAGCACGAACCGGTTTGTTTACGGCATGGCTCTGCGGATTCTGAGCGATCCATGGTCCGCCGAAGACATTAGCATAGAAGTTTACATGCAGGTATGGCGTACATCCGGGAGTTATGATCCGCAACGTGGTACGGTTTCATCATGGCTGGTCACTTTGGTTCGTAGCCGGGCCATTGATTGCTTGCGCAGCCGTAAGGCGCGTCGAGCCGAACTCGAAGAGAATGTCGACGAAGCGACTAACCTTCGCGATTCCCGGCCCGGTCCGGAACTGGCGAGTGTTGAAGCTGGGCGGTCACGCGCAGTGCAGAAGGCCTTGGCCGATATTTCTCCGGATCAGCGGGAGGCTATTGAATTGGCGTATTTTTCGGGACTCAGTCATACTGAGGTAGCGGTGCGCACGGGCTTGCCCTTGGGTACGATTAAGACGCGAATACGGCTTGGGATGTTGCATTTGCGGAAACTATTGGGACCTTATGCGGAGGGGCTGTGAACGACAGAAAACAAATTCCCAGTTCCGACCTGCATGAGCTTGCGTCCCTGTACGCCCTGGGGGCTCTCGACCTCGGCGAGAGAATCGCATTTGAAGAACATCTACGCCAGGGGTGCGATGTCTGCGCCAAAGATGTGGGCTCTTTTACGGACATTGCCAATCTCATCGGGGAGTCTGTCCCGGCTATGCCGTCTCCGCGACTGCGAGAACGATTGCTGTCCAGAGTTAGCCGCAGTCCCCGAGTTCCGGGAATCCTTTTCGAGCAAAGCGGATTGCTGATTGCGCGCTCGGACGAACTTGCATGGCAAACTATGGCTCCCGGCATTTTTTCTAAGCCTCTATATGAGGACGTCGCTCGGAAGTACAACACCGCTCTGGTGCGCATGGAGGCTGGTGCTCGTTATCCAAGCCACCATCACGCGGCTATCGAGGAACTCTTCCTGCTTTCCGGCGATCTTCACGTGGAAAACCAAGTTATGCGTGCCGGTGACTACTGCCGGGCCGATTCCGGCTCGATCCACGGGGAAACTTTCACTGACGCTGGGTGTCTATTCCTGATGATGGCTTCGCAGGAAAATCAGGTCATAGAGAACCGCGTCATCTGACAGACCACCGCAAGCCTCTAAGCTGACTCCGGCACAGTTGGGGAAGACATCCCCCTACTGCGTCAGTTTAGATGGGGTTGACCTTTCGTTCCCTTCGCCTCGAAGCGGTCTTCAAACACAGCATCCCAAGTTCATTCCTTGAGCCCAAGACTCACCTCGTGGGTACGCACCTATGCTGGGAATGAAAGGCGCTGAAGCAAACTCTTGAAGCGAGGATCCGAGCGGAGAGGGTCGAGTTCCGGCTCAACTTTAAACCAACTCAGGTAAAAGGAGCGTTCCTCGTAGGCCGTTTCAAACCACGCAAACGCTTGATCTTTTCGGCCGAGGGCCGCATAGATTCTCCCCCTGTGAAACGGCGAAACGTAATAGTGCTTCGACCACTTCTCTAATTCCTCGAGAACCTTCACGGCCTTGTCGCTTTCTCCCGCTGCCGCATAGGCCTGTCCCAGAGCTCCCATGGTCTCGGGGCTGACGCGTTCCTCTCGCCTGGCACTTTTGAATTCATCAATTGCCTCCGGCAGCTTTCCTTGCTGTTGCAAGGCGAGCCCAAGGACTAGATGCGCAAACCAATAATTCGGGTCCAGTTCAATAGCTTTATGAAGCTGCTCAACCGCCTGATCGTGGCGGCGCGCCAGGTAAAGAACATGCCCGAGGAGAGTGCTCACTTCGGGCGATATGGGATCAAGCTCCAAGGCTCGCTTTTCTTTTTCTATTGCCTCTTCGAACCTTCCCATGGCCGCCAGATACCACCCGTAGAATTCTTGCGATCGCGCCGAGCCCGCGTTTATTTCCACGGCTCTTTTACACTCTTTTTCAGCGGCGAGCCAGTCCCAGTCGTACCGAAGATGAACTATCCCCAGCGAGGCATGGGCTTCCGCCAAACTCTCGTCGATCTTCAGGCCCTGCATTGCCGCTTCCTTGGCCTTCATCATTGCCTCGCGGGGAGGCAAGATCCACCCGCTGGAAATGAAGTACGCGAAGGCCAGGTCATCGTACGGGGGCGCGTACTGGGGGTCTATTTCGATCGACTGAAGCAGGTATCCGATTCCCTTGGTGAGGCCTTCGCGGTTGAACTTGGCAAGATGATAGCAACCCATCAAGCAGGCTCGGTGCGCTTCGGGGTTTACCTGCTGTATTTCTCTTGACCTCGCCTGGGCTTCAGGCTTTAGTTTCAGATTAATCTCTCCGGCGATGGCCAGCGCCACCTCGCTCTGCACGGCAAGAATGTCGCGCACGTCACGGTCATAGCTTTGAGCCCAAAGGTGACTCTCATCCTGCGTGCGCACGAGTTGTGCAGTGATTCGCACGCGCTCCGCAGCGCGGCGTACACTCCCTTCGAGAATCCAATCCACACCGAGTTCACGGGCGATCTTACTGATCCCCTTAGTAGTCTTCTTGTATCGCAGCGAGGACGTGCGCGCGATCACCCCGAGGCGATCGGGATTCAAGCGCGCCAATTGAGTGATCATCTCTTCGGTCAAGCCATCGCTGAAGTATTCTTGCTCCTGATCTCCGCTCAGGTTCTCGAAAGGCAAGACAGCCAGCATGGTTACAGGGCTCTTGGCGGTCTTGCTTACGGGCACCATAAACCGGTATCCGCGCCGCGGAAACGTTTCGATGTACCGCGGCTCCTCGGCTGAATCGCCAAGAGATTCCCGGAGCTTGGCCAGCGCAGTGTTGAGCCCGTTGTCAAAATCCACAAACGTATCCCCGGGCCAGAGTCGTTGCTGCAACTCGTCTCGCGTCACGAGTTCTCCCGGGTGCTCCAGCAGCGCGGCAAGAATTTGGAACGGCTTATCCTGCAAATGGACCTTGAAGCCCTTCTTGCGTAGTTCCCCGGTTCGAAGATCCACGTCATAAGGGCCAAAGCGAATCGTTCCACCCGGATCTGACTGCGCTGCCATGGTGAATCCGCAAAAAGTCAGCAAAGTTTACCACAACAATGGATGTAAGTGCCGTCCCACACACGAGTTAGCTGTTAAGCCAGAGTTAATATCGATTCAAGCCACCGTCTATTGAGCCACCAGGGTTCCTTTGCGATAGTCGCGACCATGGACGCCACAGTCAGAACGACGGAGCTATCGAGGAGCGGCGAAATCTTGGCCGGGTTGCTCGGCCAAATCGCTCGCAAGAATGAGCGGGCTCTGGCCGAGCTTTACGATCGTACGAGCCCCCTCGTGTATGGGCTGGCCCTGCGAATAGTCCGAGAGCGATCCGCTGCCGAGGACATCCTGCAGGAGGTGTACATGCAAGTTTGGCGCTTGGCGGACGCGTTTGACCCGGCGCGGGGTACTGTCTTGAGTTGGATAGTCACCATCGCTCGAAGCCGGGCTCTCGACAGTCTGCGCTCCTCAAGGGCCCTGCTCAGCCATGAGAACAACAGCGAGGAATTGGATACTTTCCACAGTGCAGCTCCTGATCCCGAGCACGATAGTTCAGAGTCTGAGCGGGTTCAGCTTGTCCGCCGATTTCTTTCCCAGCTCCCCACGGGTCAACGGAGAGTCATCGAGCTGGCTTTCTTTCATGGTCTCACTCACAGCGAAATCGCTAGCCAAGCGGGTCTGCCGCTCGGTACCATCAAGTCGCGAATCCGGAATGGAATGATGCAGATTCGCGAACGACTGAGCTTTCTCGAGGGCCGCGAACAACGGGATCCGGCCGCCGTTTAACTGTAGGTGTAAAGCGCTTCTCTGAAAATGCATGCCACTTTCGGGGATGGCAATCCGCCAACCGGCGGCGAACGCAGCCGTTCACGCGGCGCGCTCCAGAGCGAAATCGCTGCAGTATCTTTCGCGCTTCCGGAATCCGCGAGGAAATCCCGATCAAACGTCGGAGACTACGATGGATCTCGGGTTGAGAAAAAAGTCTGCTGTGGTTCTCGGTGGGAGCAAGGGAATCGGCAAGTCAATCGCCCTGCGCTTCGCCGAGGAAGGAGCGAACGTCGCAATCTGTGCGCGGGGTGGGGCCGCCTTGAAAGCCACTGAGGCCGAGTTGCGCCGGAAGGATGTCCAAGTCTGCGCCGGCATCTGCGATGTTGGGAAACCCGATGCGCTCCGCGCCTTTCTCGACACGGCGCGGCGCGAACTCGGAAGCGTGGATGTTCTTGTCAAGAACGCCAGCGCCTTCGGATTTTCCGACGACGAGGACGGTTGGCAGGCCAGCTTCAACGTCGATCTCATGGGCGCGGTGCGGGCCAGCCAAATCGTAACCCTGTGGATGGCAGTGGGCGGTGGCGGTGCAATCGTCCACATCTCGTCACTCTCAGGAATCGAGGCCGGTCCCCACCAGCGTATGCCGCCGCCAAGGCCGCGCTCATCAGCCATTCAAAAAACCTGGCGCGGGCGCTTGCTCCACGTGGCATCCGGGTCAGCGCGGTGGCTCCCGGATCCATTGAATTTCCCAACGGGCTATGGGATGAGGTCAAGCGCACCGATCGTCCCCTATACGACTCAGCCCTCGCTACCTCACCTTGGGGGCGGATGGGCGCCCCGGGCGAAGTGGCGGACGCAGTCGTATTTCTCGCCTCCCCACGAGCCGCCTGGATCACCGGTGTTTGTCTCGTGGTCGACGGTGGACAGCACAAGGGCAATCTTTGAAGAGAAGTGAGCGGTCGGAGGCTGAGACCGCCAGACAAAAAGATATTGGAATTCGAAAAACCAACCATCATTCGTATGTTCCGTCCAGTTACTTACCGCCGTATTTCAATAAGTACCCCTCTATCGGTACGCCAGTCGGCGACGAATTGAATCCCGTAAGATTGCTGGCCGTCTAGAATACGACAATTCCGAGCTAGAAAAACTAAAGCAGGAGCTCTGACAAGGCTGCCGCAAGACTCTAAACTGACTCCAGCCGACTTGGGGAAGATTTCCCACTATCTCGTGAGTGCGGATGGGGTTGAAGTTTCGTTCGCCTCATCCTGAAGCGGATCCCCGAACACAGGATCTTAGTGAGTGCAACGTGCTTTTCTTAGAGTCTTCGGATGATAACGCCAAGTGTGGGCTAGGCTGATTTCTTTGTCTGCGGGCAAAACTCGATGACCTTTCCGCATTGCAGCTGAGGAGCCCACTTCAACGATTTCCGGAAGTTCTTCGGTACGTAAAACTCAATAACGTTTGCCATAACAATCTCCTTGATCTTCTGATCTCTGTGGGGTCTGCAGTCAGCTTGCATCTCCAGTAGCCCTACCATATCCATCCGCAATGACAGCGCACGGAATCGCACAACCGGAGCTTGTACAAAAGTGCTTTTACAAACAGCGCATGACCTCATCCACATGTCTGCTAATACGACCTGAAAGCGAAACTGGATTCACATCTGGCCGCGAGCATTTCGTTGAATCCGATTTCCGAACCATTTCGTACTTGTAGGTGAGATCAAAATTCAATCCTGAAAGGATGAGAGACAATGAACAAGAAATTTGCAGTTGTGATGGCGGTAATTGCAATCGCAGTAACTTCAGCCGTGGCCGGGATGAAGAATCCGGTTGTTGGTGGCCAAGAGATGTATCCCACCAAGAACATCGTTGAGAACGCGGTGAATTCCGCCGATCACACCACTCTTGTGGCCGCTGTGAAGGCCGCCGGATTGGTCGAAACGCTCGAAGGTCCCGGACCGTTCACAGTTTTCGCACCCACCAACGAAGCTTTCGCCAAGCTGCCTGCCGGCACCGTTGACACTCTGTTGAAGCCTGGAAATAAGGCCACGTTGACCAAGGTACTCACCTATCACGTAGTCGCGGGAAGGCTGAGCGCATCCGATCTCAAGAAGCAAATCAAAGCGGGCAACGGCAAGGCGGAACTCACGACCGTCGAGGGTGGCAAGCTGTGGGCATCACTGCAAGATGGCAACCACGTCATCTTGAAAGATGAGAAGGGCGGCACTGCACTCGTGACCATCCCGAATGTTTTCCAATCCAATGGCGTGATCCACGTGATAGATGCCGTCGTGATGCCCAACTAGCAGTCTGCCTCCATACAAAGTAATCACTCGAAAGCCGGACTGAATGTCCGGTTTTCCTTGAGAGTTAGGCCCTATGTCTGAAATCTCTTAAGTGCGAACCGCAATTCGATGTTGACAAATATATTCGCAACTCAAAGAAGGTTGAGATCAGCGATATCGATTTTCGGTCACTTGGTTTCCAAAATCTTGGCATCGCCTGCAAGTCAACTCCCTGGGAACCAGCATGATTAATCAACCGGGTTCGAACGCCGCTATCCGTCACACATTCATTTCTGGAGGAGTAACCGACGCGAATCTACACCACCATTCCGGCGCCGCTGGCGGCTCATGGCCGAAGCGTCTTTAACGATCAGCGAGCTTGTGCGCGGCGTGGCCTTGTGCGCCATCTTGCTTAAAGTGCCGACTAACAGCGTTGCGAAGCCAGCGATTGAGAAAGCCACCCTACCTGTAGGAGTGCGTCAAGAAGTCGGGGGTCAGGCGGCTTGAGCTCGGAACCGCGGATACCAGTGACGGAACACCTCCTCCAGTTCGTTGTTGAGGACCTTGGTCCGCGTCTGTAACAAGAGATGTGCTCCCTGCAGCGTCCACTGCATCTGCTGCTTCTTCACGAACCGTGGGCTCACCACCTGGTTGATGGTCGATTCCACGAAGGCCGTGCTGATCGTTTCCCCCTGTCGGTACCTTTCGCCGAAGTTCGGAATGAACTCGCAGTTGTTGCGTATGTACGTCTCGAACTCTGCAACACCGTCGGCAACCTTTGTTGCGGGGACTGAATGCGCTTGGATCAAGCTCAGGTCCATGGACAGGTCGGCCAGTCGATCGAGCGCTTCCTCGGCGTTCCCGTGCCAGAGCAGATGTTTCACGCTCTCCAACTGCTTCGATACGTCAGCGCCGGTCTGGGACCGCTCTTCCTGCAAGGCTTTGGTTTGCTGTTGCAGAACCGTCAGCCGCATGGTGATGTGGAACCAATCGATGAGATGCTCGCTAAACGGATGCAGGTATTGCTGCACGCGGCGGACATCCTCGCCGCCATCGGACATGAACACCACTTGCTGGTTTTCTTGCACTCCTTGCGACTTCAGTAATTCCCACAACCGCCGCCGAGGCTTTATGTCGTAGGTTTGCACGAAGCCAAAGCACTTCGCTGACGGTACTTCGCCATCCTCCTCCCGCCGGAAAGCAACGACACTTTTACCCGCGATCACTTCGAACCATCCCTGTTTGTGTGCCGCCCGAACGTATCCGCCATCGATTCCCACCGTGATCGGACCATCGGGCAGAGGCTGTTGCTCCCAGTCCTCTTCCGAGCCCTCGAACAGGTTGGGTTGCCGTTCGTCACCCAACTCTTGCTCGATTCGTTCCGCTGTCACATGCAGGTAATTGCGGACGGTCTCCTGATTCACCGAATCGCCCACTGGTAATACATCCTTCAGCAAAGCCGCCACTTTTGCGAAGGGGATCCACGAAGCCCATTGGGTCTCCAGGTACAGCATCTCCGGACTGGTTCGGCCGTGGAGCCATGCCTTCGTCGGGCGGAATGTCCTCGGGCCGTGGGTCTGGCAGGCGCACCGATTCCACCGCGGATTCGGCACGTCAACCCGGCCGAATAGAGTCTTCACCGGCGTGCATCCAGAGTCTTTCGTCGTACGTCGCTGGCCGCAGTCGGGACACGCCCGTCGTTGCCCTCTTCTTGCCCTGCTGCTCGATCTCGACGATCTCCCGACCGATGAGCCAATACGCCTGGACCATAGCCGAGTTCACAGAACGAGCGACACGCCCGCGCGCAGATTCAATGATCTCGGCGACTCGCTTGAACAGCTCCAGTTCTCGGTGGCTCGGCAGTTGCGTCATTCGGCACAGGCCCTCTCTCTCGGTTCTCCTTATATATTCCAAACCGACTAACATTTACAATCCATTGCGGTTGGCGACCTCCCCCCACAGGCCCATACCCCTTTCCCTACGCCGACTTTGGGACGCGCCTACTGCCTTCAAACTAGTGGGCGAACAATAGGCGAATATGCTAAATTGCATGCGTGCCTGTTCGAACCTGCACGGTGGTTATCCACGACTTGAATCATACGGCGCACTCGCTCGACGTAACGGCAGAGACCCTCTACGAAGCCGTCGCCCAGGCCCTCGCGGTCCTTTCGCACCACGACTGGGTAGGCGAAATCGGAAAAGGATTGACCACCGTGACCGTCACGATCCGACATCCCGAGGTGACACACACCGTGAAGATCCAGGATTTTGAGAGCTGGCTGAACCGAGCTTGCAAGAGCCCGGCCGAAACTGTCCTGAAAACGCGGCTGCGCCAGATGCTCGGGCTGCATAAACAATAAGGAGGATCAAATGCAATGGGCCGGCGCCTTGCGGCGGGACTTAAGCGCCAGAAACCAGCAGATCGCTATCACGAGCGGATCGGTGCACGAGCTGACCGCAGGCGAAATGCCAAGCGTCATTTTCGGACGCCGCGAGAGTCGCCAACACGGAAATTTTCATCCTGCTTCTTACCGAAACATTTGCGCAAACCCCGCATGGGCGCGCCGCCTGACCAAGGTCCATACCGGGTCGCGAAAAGCACTGCTCACAACCGGCTGGCGATGGATGGAACTCGATTGCGCGAACAGCTCTGATGCGCTGCTCATGAATATCTTCTGCTACCGACGGAGCGTCGGAAACCACGCCCTGAGTTCCATGCTGGGGGTCGCACCAGGGCTGGTGCCAGAGTTTGGCTTCAGGCCCCGAATTCCCCTCCGCAATGGGAAGACCGACCGTACCGAGATCGACATGAAACTTGGAGACCTGATGGTGGAAGCCAAACTGACGGAAACGAACTTTCAAACGGCCCCAGTGGGAATGATCGAGAGGTATCGCGACGTTGATGAAAGTCTGGATCTCACAGAACTGCCGCGATCTGGCGATGCGTTTCCCTGCTACCAACTAATTCGCGGGGTACTCGCCGCCTGCGCGACGGGCGGATCGTTCTGCGTTTTCTGCGACGCGCGGCGTCCGGACTTGATCGAGAACTGGTATTCGGTCATGCGCGCGGTCAGAAGCTGCGTTCTACGCTGCCGCCTGCAATTGCTGACATGGCAGGAAATGACCGCCACGTTGCCGCGACCCTTAAAGCAATTCCTGGAGGTGAAATACGGCATCACAAACTGAAGCGCGAGCGTAGATAGATCAAGAAGGGTGTGACGTTTTGACCAGGATCCTTGCCAGTACTCTCTTTTCGCGCGAACAAATCAGAACCAGCTGGTCAATCAAGAAGACCCGTCAATTGGAGACGGTCCGTTGTCATTGACAACGTGGACCCCGAATCCTACCATCGCGGAGTTCCCTTTCGCCAAAGAGAGGTCTGATCTGTATGACGTCCGGGAAGAGCTACTACCGAGTCATGTTGGGACAGAAGAGCGTTTATGCAGCGGAATGCTTCGCGGGGAGCTTCATCGGCACAGACTTCGGCATCGACCAAGATTTGAGTAATAAATTGCCAGAGGAATGGCGAGCCTTCAATCAGGAATTCATTCCGATTTACCTAGCAAAACACCCAGACAAAACGAAGATCAGCGCCGGATTGGCGTGCGGAGCCCTGTGGACGGTTTCGAAAGGAATCAAGAAGGGGGACATCGTACTGTGCCCGGATGGATCTGGCCGGTATCGTGTAGGCGAAGTCAGCGGTGACTACACCTACGAGCCTGGCAAGATACTTTTCCATCGCCGGCCTGTCCATTGGCTGAACGTCAGTATTGACCGCGCTGCGATGAGCGAGGCTTTGCGAAACTCTGCTGGATCGATCGGCACCGTCAGCAACGTGTCGCGTTATGCAGAAGAAATTGAAAGACTGATTGGTGGCGTTTCTGCACCCAAGCTCATATCAACCGATGAAACGGTCGAAGACCCTTCAGCGTTTGCATTAGAGGAACACCTTGAAGATTTCTTGGTGAAGAACTGGGCACAGACCGAATTGGGCAAAGACTTTGACATTTACGAGGAAGACGGCGAGAAGGGCCAACAATTTCCAATCGTCGCTCATGGCCCGCTGGGGCAAGTCCTGAAGGATGCGACAACGCAATTCTTCTGGCCAATCTACAGCGCGATCGTGCACGAATTGCAACTCGTCGGGTGTCAGCCGATGATGGGAGAGGAGAGGAATTCCGCCCCATTCAGTAGCGCTTACGGATGGAAAGAATCGATCTCGTCGGAATCCCAACAGGACTTGGGCCAATGCGGCGATGACCATCACACGAGCCGAGTGGTGGAGAGCGAAGAGAGGCGGTTGCTCGATACCTCGCGGGAGAGGAGAGTCGCACTGGAATGCATTTCCAGCAAGTCGCTTTGCAAGCAACGAGCCTTCTCCGCATTGCCTATGAGTGAGAAGCGCAATCAGATCTCGGATG
The DNA here is from genome assembly GCA_963838905.1 of uncultured Acidobacteriota bacterium. Lineage (GTDB taxonomy): Bacteria > Acidobacteriota > Terriglobia > Terriglobales > Acidobacteriaceae > JABDBE01. Next base: position 201,334 of record CAWITE010000001.1, on the reverse strand, counting down.
ACCTGCATAAAGCTCTGAGCAGAGATCCGGCCTAACCAAAATGTATCTGGATTGACACCGCGAGCGGCTGTCAGGATGACAGCTTGGAGAGACACGACCGCTATGAGTCCTTTCTCGCGAAGCTCCACGTCGGGTTCCGATAAGAGAGGCCCACAGCAGTGTTTGCATAGTATTTTGCGGAACGGTGCGGTAGCCAACCATTCGACAGGGTTCGTGCCGCAACAAGATTTGCAGTAGTTCTGCAGGCGGAGCAAATGAGTCGGACAGTGCGTCAGCACGGGTACGGCCCAATTGGCTTGCACATGCAGCACTCGCTCATTTCGCATTTGTTGCAGCAAACATTCCAGACAGAAGCGCGGGGAAAGATGAGGGCGGTAGGGTGCACAATCTCGGCCATGAAACCATTCCGGAGCGTGATAAGGAAACTGGTGGCGAAGCTCGAGGTCGGCAATCGTCGTCTCTGGAATTCCGCAAAAGACGGACAGTCGTTGCCTCGCGTCAGGACTCAGCTGATAATCGAGACTCGATGCCACAGGGCGCGACTCGACGATGACGTTGTTGTCTGAATGGACGCCAGCAGCGTTGATCAACTCCTCTCTGCTCATAGCGTTTGCGTTTGCGGTCCGCAAGAGCCAAGAAGAAAGCAATTCTTCTTGGAAAGGTTGAATGCGCACGGGAAGATGATGTGGTACAAAGTCCAGGTAAGAGTTCACCTGTCAGGGTCTCCTTCAAAGCAGTAACGCAATAGCTCTGCGGGTTTTTCAGCCAACAGCCCTGCGAGTTCGACGCTCAGAGGACACGAGCGACTCATTGGCGCCAAGGTTCGCAGACATGCTTGAGCGGGGGATACCTGGGAGGGGGATTGCCGTCTCGAGGCGAACATAGAGCGATACAAATTCTCACATTTAAGTGCCATCAATTTCTGGATCTGCATTCGAACAACAGCTGTCGATTTGTCTTATATTTAAGTGCCAAGTTTCTTACAATTAAGTGCCATTCCGCTGGCACTCAAAAACGAGAAACTACTGAAAACACAGCTCATTCAATTCTCATTAATTAGTGCCGCGCGACAAATAGAGAAAGGACCGATCTTCCGGCGCGTGCTCGCGAACGGCCGAGTGGGCAAGGACGCATTGACCGAGCGCGCGGTGTGGCAGCTGGTGCGTGAGTACGCAGCGCAGATCGGGATCGGCGAGCTGGCGCCCCATGACCTGCGGCGAACGGCGGCTAAGCCCTGCCGATCGAAGGGCGGGGAACTGGAACAAATTCAGTTTCTGCTGGGGCATGAGTCGATCCTGACGACGGAACGGTACTTGGGGTCTGAACAGGATCTGAAGAATGCAGTCAACGACGCGCTGGTGTTTGAATGAAGGCTCGAAGCCTCGATGTCGAGTTGTACGTACGATCGAATGGCGGGTTGTTCCCGATCGGCCGAGTAGATTTACAGGTCACTTCTCAGTGAGTGTAGCCAAGCGGAGAGAGTGGATTCGAATTCAGCTAAAAACGTAGTTTCAACAACATAGAGCGCACGGCGGGCACCGTAAAGCAGTGGAAGGCAGTAGTAAGCGGTGATAACGGATCACAAACGGATCACGGCTCAGTGATCAGCGCCTGAGGTCCGTGCAGACCCGCAAGCATTCGCAGTCACGACACAGACGAAGCCTTTGCGGTAAAGATCCCCGAAAAGTACTGGCGATAGTGGAAGAACAACACAAACCAGAACACCGCCACGATCAGCGCGCCCCCGATGCCTTCGTGACTGAGCAGCAGATGGTAGAGCAAAATATTTACGATTACCGGTCCAAGAATCGTCAGCGCCAGCGGGACATAGCGATTGATCAGCAGCAGCGCGCCGCCAACCGCCTGCACTGCGCCGATCGCCAACCCATAGTGCGACTGGAATAGAGCCTGAAGAAACTGTCCGGCGAGGCCGCCGGGTATAGGGCCCTTGAGGAATTGCAGAAAGGCATTCAGGCCGAAGACGAGAAACATCAGCCCGATCAGCAATCTCACAATCAGCACCACGATTTTCATGCCAACGTCTCCGGTAAAGTTTAGGTCACCCTGGGCTCAGCAGAAGCGCGCCAGCCCGCGGGCGAAAACGCCAGTCTCCTAAGTGCCGGCAGAGCCTTGCAGAGTTCTCTCTCACTGTTTCAAGTAACGAAGCGCAACACATCCTGATTTAAAAGGCTTTGACTCAACCAGCTTCAATTGCAATTTCTCGGGCAGGCTGACGCCCTCCATCAATTGTCTGCCTTCTCCAGCAATGGTTGGCATAACGACAAAACGATATTCGTCAATCAGGCCAAGCTCCATCAGTTGTGAAGGAACATCTACACCGCCGACCAAAATATTTTTGCCCTGTTCTTGCTTCAGTTTAAGTATTTCGTCGCGAAGGTTCGTACGAACAATTCTCGTATTTTCATCTTCAGCGCTGGCCAACGATCGTGAAAAAACAATCTTCTTCTTGGAGACAAAGGTTTGAGCAAATTCGATATCCGCTTTTGTCTCGGACTGGCTTTTTGCGATATCAGGCCAATAAGGAACCATCAATTGATAGGTTTTACGCCCATAGACGAGCAGGTCAAAATCTCGCAAGAGGTGCGTGTAATGTTCAAGTACTTCGTCATCGTCGGGGGGTTTGAATTTGGTATGGTCGCAGCAGCCATCCAGGGTAAGGTTGATTGCGTAGATTACATTTCTCATTTGATTTCCTTTTAAGTTTTGATCTTCCTGAAATTCAGTTTGTTTTAAGTTTAACCCTGACGAAGACCGCCCGAAGCCCCCCTCGTTTTTGACCAAAAACTTCGACAGGGGCACTTCCGCATTGATTAGTGGAACGTTTACTTTCTTCGATTCATACTTCCTTCGCACTGCGTGATTATTTCCCCGTGTTGTCTTTCGTTGTTCTGCCGCGTACTCTAGCTGGGTTTCGGTTGTTCCGCTAACGGGAAAGTGGCGATATATGTCGGAAAAGGGTCAATCTCGCAAATCCATGTTCGTGGCCCTGAAGAATATGGAAGAACTGCGCCGTCTCTACGACAGCGATACGCCAGTACTGGCATATGCCTTCAAGAGGCGGACGGTCGAGGGCTGGACGCCAGAGCACAGCCACTCGCGCGGGCAACTCGTCGCACTGACCCAGGGCTTGCTCATCGTGGAAACAGCAAGCGAACGATGGATGTTTCCCTCCCGGCGTTGTGCATGGACTCCACCAAATTGTAAGCACGCGCCGCGTTCTGTCGGGGGCGCTGCTGGCGCGATGGTGGACTTGTCTCCGGAGATGTGTCGCGGACTGCCCAAGACGCCCTGCATGTTCAACTCATCGGAGCTATTGTTCGCCATAGTTCATCGTATGGTCGGTTGGGTCCGCCAACCGCTCAACCCGGCGAAGAAGCACTTAATCACAACGCTTCGTGATGAGATTCGACAGCCTGACCAGCAGCCCTTGCGTTTGACCATACCAACAGAAGAAAGACTGGCCAGAGTTGCAGATGCTCTGCTGGATGATGTTGCAGATGACCGCACGCTGGACGCTTGGGCGCATGTTGCCGGAATGTCCCGCCGTACTTTCATGCGAGCGTTTTCGGCTCAGGTAGGCATGTCATTTGGCCGTTGGCGACAGCAGGCGCGGTTGTTTGCTGCCCTTGAGATGCTGGCACAGAGGAAATCTGTCACGGAGGTCGCGATCGCAGTGGGTTACGACAGTGTAAGTGCCTTCATTGAAATGTTTCGGACGATGCAGGGAACCACACCACAGACATACTTTCGAGGCAGGCAAGAACCTGGACACGAGTAGAACCGAAAGTTTCGAGCCGGCGAACCCAAATACGGATCTCTGGGTGATGCGTTGACGGAGCGCTGCATGCAGGCACTGCGCATTTTCGTCTTCACCAAGTCCGCTACAATTCCAGCGTAGCCGCCGCTCTATGCGCCATTTGATGCCGATCGTTACGCCGCGCCTGATCTTGCGTCCGCCAACGCTTGGCGATTTGGATTCGATCCAGACCGCCAAGGAGGAAGCGTGGCCCGATTTGCAGCGTTGGATGTCCTGGGCCTTCGACAACCAACGGTCGCGGCATGCGATGGAAGATTCTATTCGGCGAGTGATGGATTACCAGAATCAAGCAGGAATCTCATTGGCCGGATTCCATCGGATCAACGGGGATTTCGTCGTTCGAACCGCATTGGATCTTACCCATGAGCAAGACGTCTATGAGACAGGGTACTGGGTGGCGCCTAAATACGCCCGACAGGGCATGGCGACGGAGGCGGCAAACGCAGTTATTCGGTACGCGTTCGGCCACCTTGGCGCGAAGGCAATCAGCATCGGCTACTTCGACGGAAACGAGCCCAGCCGGCGCATCGTGAAGAAATTGGGATTCCAGAAGGTAGGCGTTGAAAATAAAGCGGCGACACGTTGCCTCGATGGCACGAAACTCGATCGTCATGAATACATCCTGACAAGCCCCGATGCACTACCCGAACTTGACGTTACATGGGGTTGAGACCATCCGGCTTATCGCGTCTCACGCGAGTCCCATTCCAAGACTATGACCTTGCTCCTCCTCGAGGGCCGTTCCCCTCGCTGGCTAACCGGTTCGGCCTTCGGCGCAGCCAGCTCTTGTTCCACTTCGGTTGCTGTACGTTGCAAACTTTCACGACTGAGACTACGGGAGCGCTTGCTTCCGTCATTTGTGTAGATATGGGCGTCGTGTTGAGCTCGCGAGACGGATACGTAGGCGAAGCGGTTGTTGACCAACAGCTCGCTTTTCTCGGTGTCCACGTGGATTAGCACTCGATTCGCGGTTTGACCCTGGCTGCTGTGGCAGGTCACTGCGTAACCGGCGGACGCACCGACCTGGGTCTGCAAACTTTTCGCCCTTCGCCGATCGAAAAAATGATTCCCAATCAGTCGGTCTTAGCCTTAACGGCACGCATCTGGGCCTTGCAAAACTGCATGTCACTCATTCCAAAAGCCGAAACAGGCCCTGCGAGTGGGTTTATAAGTCTCAGCAACTTGTTTATTTTTAATAACTTGGCGGAGAGAGTGGGATTCGAACCCGCTGACAAACGTCAAACAAAGGACATAGCAGAGCACAGTTGGCATTCTTAGTCCTTCTAAGTCGTTGCAGGATGAGCTACTGATTTCCGAAATCATTTTGTCAAAGAACCGGTGGACCCGTGGGACCGGAAGAATCGGCGGCCCTTGTTGGTGACACCCTGCCGCTTCGTGCCTGGGGACCACTTAAACAGTGAGGTCTAGCAATGCAATGCCAGAAGAAGAAGCGAGATGGTAAGCAATGCAGGGCACCGGCACTTGCTGGCAAGGAGTATTGTGCGCTGCACGCTGAGCCTGGCAGGGCCAAGGAACTCGGCAGCAAGGGTGGTCGCCGACGAACTGTATACCGCCCTGATGCTCTCAAGGAGTTCGCCGCACCGAAGACGGCCGCCGATGTTGGTGATCTGCTGGCAGAGTCGATCATTGAAATCCGTGCCGGGAAGCTCGATCCGAGAGTCGCCAACGCGCTCGGCTACTTGGGGACGAGCCTGCTGCGTGCGCTCGAAGTGGCGGACGTCGAGCGACGGTTGGACCTGCTCGAAGGACATGACATAAGGATGGAGGATATGGTCTTCCAACCTGGGGATCCGGATGGGAAACCATAAAGGGAGGCGAGAACAATGCCATCAATTCAGGATCGACTGAAGCAGTTGGAGGACAGACGGCGATTCCTAACCTGGTTTGTGTTCGAACGCTTCCTGGAAAGTCTCACCCAGGAGCAACTTGAAACCTACGCACGCGACCGACGATGGCCAGAGCCGTTACCTGAACCATTGCCCAAGGGAGCCAGCCGACTGGACCGGCTTGACCGAAAGACTCTTGTAAAACTGTGGAAGGAAGGCGAACGCATGTTTAGGCATCGAAGCCCCGACGACCTGATGTTTTTCCAGGAGAACAGCTATTGGCCAGAGCAACGACTGCGGCCTCGGTATTATGTGGACGATGGATGTTTCGCAGTCGAGTGGCAATTCCAGTCCGAGAGAGAAGGGCAACGTGAAAAAGACTGATAAACCTACTTATTCCACTGCAGCCCCAAACAAACAACCAACCCAACTAATAGAGATGGCCGGTCTTGAGATCAGAAGGCGTGTACTCTCGAGGAAACTGGCCCACGTGAACAGTGAAATGTCTCGGCTTAACCTGGAAATCCGGGTCTTGGGGATCGAGATTCCGTGGTTAGCCCGGGGCCGACGTGCCGGAATCCGTTGAACAATGCATCGCTTGTCCTCAGTGTTTATGCGGTTCTAGACCGCTAAGCGGCAGGGGGTACAGGCGGCCTCGCTCCGTCGAGAATACCCGGCAATAGGAACGAGAGTGGTTGACAGCAGTCGTTGCAAAGGTGTATACAGATCGGCCTAAGTGGTTAGAATAGCTGCTCTGCTGAGACTGTGGCGATAACGTCTACTCAAGACAGGGCTTCCCAATTTGAACGGCTGCCGTTCCAAGACTCAACGCTAGGGATGTTGTTCGACGTTAGGAATATAGAAATGACAAGACGCTCTTGGGTCAGACCAATTTTTCGCGACGTCCACTTTTGGGTTCCTTTGGCGGCATTGGCTGTCGGGGGTTTGATCGTGTATCTGATCCAATGAAACTCATCGTAAGGCGAGATTTGTGAATCCAATTGCTACCGAACCCAGGGTCGAGCGCTCTCGACAGAAGAAGCTCCAGTTCCTGGGAATATTTTGCGGATTCGCGGCCGCACTGTGGCTCGCAGGTGCAGAGGCGCCTACCAAGTTAGTAACTGTTGCGGTTTCTCCTTTCGTCATTTCCTTCATGATGGTCCTGGGGGCATTTGTTTCACGCTGGAGTTTGCCCGCCCTCATACTCGGTACTTCTGGGACCTTCTCTGATATTCGCAACGTACCTCACCTGATCGTCTGGGGTGTAATGGCCGGATGTCTTTGGGCAGTCGGCAACACATTAACCGTGTTCGCGGTCCGCGATATCGGGCTCAGTATCGCTTTTCCTTTGTGGAATGCCAATAGTCTGATTGCAATCATCTGGGGCACTCTCCTTTTCAAAGAACTGCACCGAGCCGGCTGGTTGCGGTGGTTAGGGGTGATCGGCGGCGCGGTCGTCATGTTTGTCGGAGCGGTTTTGTTGTCTTTTGTTTCGAGTACCCACTCTGCGTCCGCACATCCTTTTCGCGGCTTCGCGGCAGCATTGGGTGCAGGCCTGATGTTCGGCTCGCAATACATACCTTTCCGCAAGGCGTACATCACGGGGTTGAACCCGCTCACGTTTTTGACTTTCTTTACCTTCGGCGAAATGACAACTATGACCGTCCTGGCTGTTGGCCTCGCCGGAGGATGGTCACCATTCTGGCGCGAACTAACGAGCAACAGCCCCATACTATTCTGGCCGCTTCTCGGCGGATTCATGTGGGTGGTAGGCGATCTGTTCCAAAATTATGCTGCCAAGTACGTGGGCATAAGCCGCGGAATACCTTTGTCGAATACCAACCAGCTCTGGGGGCTCGTCTGGGCCACTATGGTCTTCGGCGAACTTCACGGACTGCGGTTGAACATCTACGCACAGGTAACGGCGGGATCCCTTTTGATGGCGGCGGGGGCATTGGCCATTGCGTTTTCATCGGCAACGCCGGACGAATATACGAGCTGGAAGGAAGCGGCCGAACGGGAGAGCGAGTTGTATGGCATTGATCCTGCGTATGTGCTTGCGCACATGGAGGGCAGAAATCAGGATGCTACTCGTGCGCGGCGAACGTGGGTGGATGGACTGCTCATTGCCACCGCAACTTGTATTTTCATTGGCTTCGGCGTGATCGCCCGCGTCCCGCAAATGGACATTCAATGGGGCTGGCTGACCACACTTACGGTAGCAATGCTACTGGTTTTGATTGCCGGAGGTATCATGCTGTGGCGAATAACACGCTTCAACTGATGTGAGGCCAACGTGCTGCAACAAAGCTCATGACTGGAGCACACTCCACCGGAGCTTTCCGCGGACATCAGCGACCGCCGCATGGTGCTCGCGGGAGGCGGCGCCTTACTGAAAAACCTGGACAGGCGTCCTACGAGGGTCTTCGATTGCGCCAGCCTTCGAACATTGAAACAGTCGTTCCGGACGTGGCGTCCCGCCAGCAAGCTTCAACGGCAGTACAGCCTTACTTGAACGCGTATCCAGTTCCAAACGGCGCCAGCCTTGGACAAGGCTTGGCGCAATTTAACGCAAGCTACTCGAACCCTTCTGCGCTTGACGCCGTCAACTTCAGCAGCAGGGGCCGGAATAGGGAAGGCTGGGAAACAGAGGCAGAAACGTGTGGACTGATCCGTTCGGCGAGTTGTCAACGCCGCCGCTCGTGGCGAGTGGTGGGCGCCGAGCTTCTTCGCTAATTCAGATGCGTCAGTGCCACGAGCAATCGCCACGACCTCGAATCCCATATGGCGGGCGTATTGCACGGCCAGATGACCGAGGCCACCGATACCAGCACAGCGACGCCTCGCTTGCTTACATACTGAGTTCCGTCCGCGACCACACTCTATTAGGCCCAGCCTATCAATCGAAACTCAAGATGCAGAAGCCGGCTACAGCGAAGGCACTGCTCGCCGGCTGCTGGAAACTCTTCGAAGGGCATTTATATACTTGACTCACATGTAAATTTGAGCTATATTAATCTCATGGACACGCCAAAGACACTTCAGCAAGCAATCGTTTACTTCTCCGATCCGCAACGCGCCTTCGATTACGCGCTCAAACTGCGCTGGCCCGATGGCAACGTCACATGTCCACGATGCAGCAAAGCAAAGCACTCGTTCATCAAGACGCGCCGCATTTGGTTCTGCTACGAATGCAAAAAGCAATTCACGCTGAAACTCGGAACTGTTTTTGAGGATTCCCCGCTCGGCCTCGATAAGTGGATGGCTGGTTTCTGGATGCTGGTCAATTGCAAGAACGGCATTAGCAGCATGGAGATTCATCGCGCTCTGGGGATCACTCAGAAGGCGGCGTGGTTCATGCTGCAACGCCTTCGGCTTGCTATCCAAGATGACTTCTACGGAAGCAAACTCGGCGGCGAGGTAGAAGTAGATGAGTCGTTCATTGGCGGGAAAGCCCGCAATATGCATGTGAACGAACGAAAGCGGCGCATCACTGGAACCGGGACGAAAGACAAGACGGCAGTGATGGGAATCCTTGAGCGCGGCGGGAAGATTCGCACCAGCGTTGTGCCGAACCGACGCAAGCACGTTCTGCAAAAGGAAGTACGGAAGCATGTGACTGCTGGGGCCGCGCTCTATTCCGATGCCCTGAAATCCTATGAAGGTTTGGCGACAGAGTACGCGCATCAAGTAATTGATCACGCCGTGCAATACGTGGATAGACGTGTACACACGAACGGCCTTGAGAATTTCTGGTCGCTGCTGAAGCGCGGCATCTCGGGCACGTATGTGAGTGTCGAACCGTTTCATCTTTTCCGCTACCTCGATGAGCAAACTTTTCGTTACAACAACCGCAAAGGCTTGAACGATAGCCAACGCTTTCAACTCGCCATGAGCCAGATCGCAGGAAAGCGGCTCACTTATAGCCAATTAATTGGCAAGGAAACCGACTCGCTCCACCACGAAACGACAGGGGCGGGGGAAGCGCCACAAGTCCCCTTCTAGCCCTTGTCGGGGCGTTTCCGTTTGCGCTTCTTAGTAAGCGTTCGGCCTTTCTTTCGCGCCGTCCCTATAGCCGTCTTGGGGATTTTGAAAAGTGCTATCATGCCGCGTTCAAAGTTCTCTAGTGCTTTCGGGCCTTCTGTATATTCTGGTTGCTTCATAACAGGAGTCTAAACCCGTGACCTCAGAAAATCCTTCCAATACCCCAACTCCACCCGCCAATCAGGCTCATGAAGATACCGACAACCAAGCAACCAATCCACAAAGTGCACTGTTGCCAACGCTCAGACCTGAAGTGCAAATTCCACCATCCCACTCCGATTACAAAATAACCTGCAACAAAAAGCGCGATGGATGGGACCGAGCCAAAATGGCCGCCGAATTTCTCGGCATCCTGTTTCTGATTATCTACACCCTCTATACCCGTGGAATCTATCGCGCCAATCAAAGTGCTGCGAAAGCAGCCCAAGACACACTCGGCGAAATCAAGAAACAATTTCCCGAAATTCAGAAAAGTGCCAATGCGGCGCAAGCTGCCAATGTTATTAGCCGCGAGGCTTTGGAATCCGTGCAGAGAGCTTTCGTTTCCTTCCCACCGTCGCCACAAATGAATCCAGTGAATTTCACTTCTGGACGCGTGTACCGCGTTAGCATTGAAATCGATAACGTCGGCAATACGCAGGCTCACGCTGTCAAAGATCGGGTTAGCTGGATTGCTACGGAGAAACCTCTGCCAGACAATTACTCTTTCCCTGACAGAACTGGCAAGTGGGGCCTGCCTTTTGCTGCCACCGGAGCAAATGTCATTCCCGCAAAGGGCTACGTGATGAGTCAGGAAGTCAGTATTGACGAACAAACGCTCGTGCAATTGTCCAAAACATTTCCGATCCTCCCCAATCCCGTCACACACCCCCACATGAGCGGCGTTATCTTTTATGGATGGGTGACCTATCGCGATATTTTCCCCGACACCCCAGAACACTTGACTGAATTCTGCCGAGGGTTGTCTTTCTTCCTTGCGCAAGGAGGAAAAGGTAGCGTTTCGTGGGATTTCTGCCCTGTCCATAATTGCACTGACGAAGACTGCCCAGACTACCAAGAGCGCATAACAAAAGCGCGCGCAGCCCCGACGTTCAACTCTAAAGCGCCATAAGACTCTCCCCGCCCGTGCCCTGTCACGAATTAGTGTATACCATTTGACACACATGTGAGTCAAGTATATAAATGCCCTTCGAAGGCTTGTACTTCGATGTTTGGGACTATCAGACCATGGTGGTCAAGCTCCAGGACATTCCCATGGAATGGTGGCAGTCCTGGTGGATCGGAGCAGACTACGGGTATTCCGGCTCCATTGCAGCCGCCGGCCTGTTTACGAGAACACAGGATGGAATGGTCTACCTGGTGGCAGAGCACCCGTGCGGCGACCTGGCCGCATTCCAGCGCGAGAACGTTCGCACTGCGCTAATCAGCGCCCGTCCGGGTCTGTACGGGGGGCAACCAGAAATGGTTGGCCCTACCGTGCTCGTCAGTTGTGCAAACACTGCACAAGGGCGTGATCAGCACAATATTCGGATGAACTTGATGACTGCTTTTTCTCAAGTGTGAACAGAGCTATTCTCGCGGGATCTGACATCGCTTTACTGAACCGTCCGCGTGCTTGATGCTCGCTATCTTAAAACAACCGTCGAAACGCCTCTGCCACACATCGACCGCGGGTCCGGGTCACCATTGCCACTCCAGAAGAAATACCGAGGATGGCCATTGACCTGGTGGTCGCGCAACATCTTCGCTACCGGGGCACGCAAAGTGAAAGGGAATGTTCCCCTGATAAGGATCATCCCCATTGATACAATGCAGGCGCCCCGGTAGGCCTCCCTAGTTGCGCCGTTACTATGGTTTGATCTCGAACACCACACCGGCGTCTGTTTGCCCCCCGAATGGGGTTGTCCCGTAGAGGTTGCCTTTCGGGCCAAAGATCACGCCTACGTAGGGGCTGCCGCCATCGGCCCCGCCTGTGAAGCTGTGCAGCACCGTCTCGTGGCCAGCGGCATTGACTTTGAACACCACGCCCGCGCCCGATGCGCCACCGCCGGAGGTAGTCCCGTAGAGGTTGCCGGCCGAGTCGCGGGCCAACACTACCCAGCCGGGAAAGCCGCCATCGGACCCGCCCGTGAAGCTGTACAGCACCGTCTCGTTGCCGGACCTATCGACTTTGAACACCACACCTGCGCCCGGCGCGCCGCCACCGTTGGTAGTCCCGTAGAAGTTGCCTTTCGAGTCGCGGATTACACCGCCGAGGGGGAAGCCGCCATCGGACCCGCCTGTGAACGTGTACAGCACCGTCTCGTTGCCGGACCTATCGACTTTGAACACGACGCCCGCGCCCGATGCGCCGCCACCGTTGGTAGTCCCGTAGAGGTTGCCTTTCGAGTCGCGGATTACACCGCCGAGGGGGAAGCCGCCATCGGACCCGCCCGTGAAGCTGTACAGCACCGTCTCATGGCCGGACGCATCGACTTTGAACACGACACCCGCGCCCGATGCGCCGCCACCGATGGCAGTCCCGTAGAGGTTGCCTTTCGAGTCGCGGATCACACCTCCGTAGGGGTTGCCGCCATCGGCCCCGTTCGTGAAGTTGTGCAGCACCATCGCATGGCCAGCCGTATCTACCTTGTACACCACGCCATATCCGGAGCCCACGTCCGCTTGGCCTATAAAGGTAGTCCCGTAGAAGTTGCCTTTCGAGTCGCGGAACACAGTTCCGGTTGGTCGGACAAAACCTTTGGCTGACTGGTTTGCGAAGCTGTACAACACCTTCTCATCGCCGTCCCCATCCAGTTGGTACACCACGCCCCCGCCTGTCTTACCGCCAAGACCGCCGGTTCCGTAAAGGTGGCAGTCCGATCCAAAGATCACACCCGTGTTGTAGGGGTACTGCCCATCCGCCGCACCCGGGAAGGTGTACAGGACTGTCTCGTTGCCGCTCGTATCCAACTTGTACACCACGCCCTGCCCTCCCGCGCCACCGAAGGCGGTAGTCCCGTAAAAATTGCCAACCGAGTCGAGAATCACGCCTGCGAGGTCCGGCTGGTTCCCGTAAGGCCCTCGCATGAAAGTGTGCAGTACCGTCTCGTTGCCGGACGTATCGACTTTGAACACAACTCCCTCGTTATGTGTGCCCCCAATGTCAGTAGTCCCGTAGAGGATGGCTTCCGGGCCAAGGATCACGCCTGCGTAGGGGCTGCCGCCATCGGCCCCGCCCGTGAAGGTGTACAGCACCGTCTCATGGCCGGACGTATCGACTTTGAACACCACGCCCGAGCCCAATCCGCCCAATGCGTTGCCACCGTTGGGAGTAGTCCCGTAGAGGTTGCCGGCACGGTCACGGATAACGCCTGCGAGGGGGTTGGCGCCATCGGCCCCGCCCGTGAAGGTGTACAGCACCGTCTCATGGCCGGACGTGTCGACTTTGAACACCACGCCCGCGCCCGCCGTGCCCGATGCGCTGCCACCGTAGGTCGTAGTCCCGTAGAGGTTGCCGGCCCAATCGCGAATTACACCAGTTGGGGTGCTCCCGTCGGCCCCGCCTGTGAACGTGTACAGCACCGTCTCATGGCCGGACGTATCGACTTTGAACACCACGCCCGCGCCCGATACGCCGCCACCGGCGGTAGTCCCGTAGAGGTTGCCGGCCGAGTCGCGGATTACACCTCCGTTGGGGTTCCCGCCATCGGCCCCGCCTGTGAACGTGTACAGCACCGTCTCGCGGCCGGACCTATCGACTTTGAACACGACGCCCGCGCCCGATGCGCCACCGAAGGCAGTAGTCCCGTAAAGGTTGCCCTTCGAGTCGCGGATCACACCATTTGGGGTGCTCCCGTCGGCCCCGCCCGTGAAGCTATACAGCACCGTCTCGTGGCCGGATGTATCGACCTTGAAAACCACGCCCGCGTTATCTGTCCCTCCACCCCCTACGTCTGAGTAGGCACCGTTGGTAGTCCCATAAAGGTTGCCTGATGAGTCGCGGACGACACCCGTAGCGGGGTATGCCCCGCGCGGCGGGCTTGCGAAATTGTGTAGCACGACTTCTTTGGTGTCCAACGCTGGCGCCGCCGTACCAGCCGCTGGCTTTATTCTGCGCGGAACCGCCGGACCAATCGGGTAACCTCGTTGCCGGCTAGCAAAGTTGTTCGGAATGTTGATAGTGGTTTGGGTTCCGCCGATTTCCACAACTCCCGCGACGGTCCCGAGCAGGTTGATGCCGGTCGAAAAGGTGCCGTTGTAGTCGTTTGCAATTTTGCCCGCGCGGGGAGCATCGAACGTAGTGATTTGAGGTTCCTGAGCGCTAGCGGAAAGGCGCAGCCCCAGCGTGCACAGGACCAAGCAAAGGGCGAGCGCGCCTTTCCGTCGGACTGCCAAACAGAATCGGGCAAACGTAATATGTTTCGTCATCATTTGAATTCTCCCTTCGAGTCGGTACGCTGTCAGTACCGAATTTTCTGCCTGACTTGTGATTGTCCTTAGTAGGTGGTTAGCACTGACCAGCAATTCCATCAGTTGTATAAACGAAAGGGATCCCGCAATTCTGTTCAAAGCTGCTCACATCAACGGCGAATAGTGCTATTGAGGTGATGCATGTGAGTTTGCGGATTTCATGCCCGTCTCCCTCTTAGCTTCCTGCGAGCGCTGAAACTACTACGCGCACGCTCATGATCTTTTACTTCCCAAGGGTTCGGACCGGCCGTGCGACGACACGGCGAGAGCTAGACGATAGCTCCGTTAATGATTCCGAGGGCCGCGAGCGGAAGTCAAGGGAACAACAGAAAAGGCCCTAAAACGCGAGCCAAGCTTGCACCCAGCTGGGAAGATTGTCAAGGACAAAGCGAAATCCGAGCGTTTCAGATCAGGACTAATCAGCCAAGCCTGCGCTAGGCGAAACAGCAACCAGATTGGCTAGCTGTTGAGGGCTGGCTGCCGCCTGGTGGTTGGCGTAACATCGCGATTACAGTGCGCCGGGATGAACCGGCATGAAGCAGAGGATGAAAGAGCCTTACGAGTAAAGACTAGCGATCTGCTCGGCCCCGAGTCTTGCGCTGATACCGCGAGGGACTCAGCGAAGCGTAGACAGGGGCTAGGCGAGGTGGGTATCCAGCTCCGAAAAGATGCAATCCGGACGCCGCCGTCTTTGTAATGCGCGGTAGGCAACATGAGCAGGAGCGCTAGCGCGAGTTCCTGGTCAGTCCGGCGTAGTCGAAGACCCCAGACACGCCTAGAAGCTTCATGCACGAGAACCGGGAGACCTCGGAGACACCTGCGGCAACACCAGGCAGCAGGACGGCGGGCGAAGGCAATAGCCGCACGGCCCGCATGTACGTCCCCGAGGAGTCACACGACGGTATAGTACCGATGAATCATTCGAACAAAGACAGAAGACCGTTGGCGGAGAGTGAGGAGGGAAGGGGAGCGGTCGACAATGCTGCGGATCTAGCAAGGTGCAAGTCCTTGTGCCGTCAATTGCCTGTTTCGGACGGCTAGCATATCCGGTGCGTGCGGAGGCAACGAAGCACGTTCTGCCCGGATGTAGAAGCCTCGGCCGCCCTTTGGCATTGCCATAGCGGTGGGAGCGATCTGGGAGGCAAACAAACTTGGGGGCCTGAACATAACGAAATGTCTGCAGTCTCGAAAACTCACCCACGAAAAGTCGCGTTCGTGGAATGAAGCGGGAAGCCAACCCATCCTTCCTGGGGGGAAGGCCGATGACATCGGGGAAGTCAACAGGTGCATGCACCCGATGGGACCGCCGTGGCAGGGGACCAGGCAACCAAGGAAAGAGACGCAGAATAACGTCGAGAAGGTTCCGCTGGCAGCAGGGGCTGGTAGCAACCTGCGTAGACTCCTCGCACGAGGCTATTGCCGAAGGAGAGGAGAGGCGGCGGGATTGGCGCATGAGCCCGTATGAGCTAAGACGGAGGAGTAATGTCCTCTCAGGGGGCAGTTCATGTCTCCCCAATTCTCGGCAACACCGGGAGTGGGCAAAGGGGCTCTGGACACTTGGCGGTTCCATCGGCAGCGTGGTGGCCGGACTCAGAGCCGGTGTTTAAGCCGTACGCTCGCGGTGGAACGAGACTGCGGGTAAACCAACGAAGGCGGGGCGTATTGCGAACCAGCGCTTCAACCACGCTACGCTTGGGAAGATCCGCAGAGGAAAAGCCAGGGTTTCAAGCTGGACTCGGGAGATCCGACCGTCCAGGATTATAGGGGGGCCTCCGGAAACGTGGCCATGGTGGAATTGGGAACCCGCCTTGCAATCGAAAGAGCGAGGACGGTAACCCTCCACCTAAAGCTGGCGCGCTGGAGCTCTATCCCAACCCGTCGATCAAGGAGAACGCAGGTCAACCTCACACGTACCCGACTCAGAGCGGGAAGGGCGTGCCCCAGGGATTGGCAGGCGTGCGGAAAGCAGCACGGGAAAATAAGGAGATGAAGTTCACCGCTCTGCTCCACCATCTGACCGTCGATCTGCTGCGGGAAAGCTTTTACTCACTAAAGAGGAAAGCCGCACCCGGAGTGGACGGGGTCACCTGGCAGGAGTATGAGACCGGACTGGAAGATCGGTTGGTTGATCTCCATGGCCGGGTTCATGGTGGAGCGTATCGAGCGCTGCCTTCGAGAAGAGTGTACATAGAGAAAGAAGATGGACGGCAACGTCCACTGGGAGTCGCCACGGTCAGCGCTAACTGCACAACTGGACAGCTCACCTTTGGGATGGGCAGAGATCCGTCATCCTTTTCATCCACTTAGAGGTCAAAGCTTCCCCATACTCAAAGAACGCCGTGTGGCTGGCGTCGATACTCTTGTCCTCCGTGAGTTGGGCGGGTTAGGCCGCGGTAGCTTTAGCGTCGCACGGGAGTGGACCGATCGTGCCGATGCCTGTCCCTACCAGGCATTGGGTTTGCCGCCGTGTCGATTTAATGGCACCTTGCTTTTGGAGTTGACGAAGTTGCTGGAGCAACTCGCGCGGCCCAACCGGCACCACAGTAGTCACTGCAAGGACATTGACAAATGAATTTATTGGAGTTACAAGCAGACCAGTTATATACGTGGTCTGACAATTATGCGCCACATATCGCGCAAACAGACTTCGTCCGCCTTGCGAAAGCGAAGGCGGCAGCTGTTACGCCAGTTGCCGCCACTCGATCATCTGCTGCGCGGTTCACTCATCGAGCGCTACAAGCCGTGTGGCAAGCCGGGATGCAAATGCGCCCGCGGTCGCGGTCATGGTCCCAAGTATTACCTCTCCGTGAGCTATACCGGCCAAAGGCCGCAAATGGATTACGTGCCCCAGGAACATCACGCCCAGATCACCGAGTGTCTAGCCCGTCACCATCAGGTCCGCGAGATCTTGGAGGAGATCTGCGAGATCAATCGCGAGCTGCTACGACGGCGCGAGGCAATCTGAAAGATGGCCATGCACAATCCCCAGGCTTCGTTCTCCGTTCCGAGGGACACGCAAATGGGAGGCCGGCTGCTGGCCAATATGCTGGCAGATTGGCTGAAGAACGGCCCAGGATTCTCGTCCAGGGCGGAGGCCGCTTATGAACCCCAAGATTACAGAACAACACCGCCACAAGCCGGCGTACGTGTACCTGCGCCAATCGACCCCCGGCCAAGTGCGGCACCATCGCGAGAGCACGGAGCGGCAATATGCTCTGCGCGAGAAAGCCCAGGAGTTGGGCTGGAACCAAGCTGCGATCCACGTCCTCGACCACGACCTGGGAATCTCGGGTGCGCAGATGGCGGGGAGAGAAGACTTCAAGACCTTGGTGGCGGATGTCTCGATGGGGCAGGTGGGTGCCGTATTTGCCCTGGAAGCCTCGCGGCTGGCCCGCTCTAATCTCGACTGGCATCGACTGCTGGAGTTGTGTGCCCTCACGCAAACGCTGGTGATCGACGAAGATGGTTGCTACGACCCCGGCGATTTTAACGACGGTCTTCTGTTGGGGTTGAAGGGGACAATGGCCCAAGCAGAGCTGCATTTTCTGCACCAGCGCTTACAAGGCGGTAAGCTGAACAAAGCGAAAAAGGGCGAGTTGCGTTTTCCGCTGGCCGTCGGTTATTGCTATGGCGAGGAAGGTCGCATTTTCCCCGATCCCGATGAAGAAGTGCGGGGCGCCGTGGATCTGGTGTTTCGCTTGTTTCGGGAAACCGGCAGCGCATATGCAGTAGTGCAAGGGTTTAGCCAACGTGGGTTGCATTTTCCCAAGCGCGCCTATGGTGGGGCTTGGGACGGCAAGCTAGTATGGGGCCACCTGACGTATTCCCGAGTGCTGAGCATACTCAAGAACCCTACGTATGCAGGGATGTACGTCTATGGGCGTTATCAGTATCGACGGAAGATCACCGCGGAAGGCGAAATTGAGAAGCATGTACAGGCCGTGGCGATGCCCGAGTGGACAGTCCGCTTGTCCGAGCATCACGCAGGATACATCCCGTTCGAGGAATTCTTGACGAACCAAGAGCGCTTGGAGAAAAACCGAACCAATGGCGAAGCCACGGTTCTGAGTGGACCGGCACGCGAGGGGTTGGCCTTACTGCAAGGGTTGCTGCTGTGTGGTTACTGTGGGCGAGCTCTTACCGTGCGCTACCGAGGCAACGGGGGCATTTATCCCATCTATGAATGCAACTGGTTGCGTCGCGAAGGACAGGCTACCAAGAACTGTCTAAACTTTCGATGCGATCTGCTCGATCCTGTGGTGACGGAAGAAGTGCTGAAAGCCCTGCAGCCAGCCGAACTGGAGCTGGCATTGGCTGCCGTACAAGAGTTGGAAAGGCGCGACGGGGCGATCATGCACCAGTGGCAAATGCGGTTGCAACGCGCCGAGTACGAAGCCGCGTTGGCCGAGCGGAGGTATCAGGAAGTCGATCCTTCGAATCGCTTGGTGGCCGGCACTCTGGAACGTCGCTGGAACGATACGCTGGTTCAGTTAGAGGAACTCAAGAAGCAAGCGGCGGAGTTTCAGCGTCAAGAAGCTCACGTTGCCACTCCCGAACAAAGGGAAAAAATACTGGCTCTCGCCCGAGACTTGCCGCGTGTATGGCACGCGCCCACCACGCAGGCCAAAGATCGCAAGCGGATGTTGCGACTGCTTATCAAAGACATCACGGTCGAGAAGTCACCCCAGCAAAAGCAGCTATTGATTCATATCCGTTGGCAGGGCGGCACGTCTGGCGATCTTCGTGTGCAGCTCCTACCCAACATGGCCGACCGCATGCGCTATCCCGCAGCGTTGGTTGATCGAGTCCGCGAGTTAGCTCAGAGCTTGAGCGATGCACAAATCGCCGATCAACTCAATCAGGCAGCGCTGGTCAGTGCGGTAGGCAAACCTTTCACGGTTTCTATGATCAAGTGGATCCGCCATGCCTACAAGATCCCTGCAGCCCAGCTGAAGCGTCCGGATGAGTTGACGGTCCACCAGCTAGCGGAGCGTTTCGCAGTCAATCCCAATGTGGTCTATTACTGGATCGAGCACGGTGTGATCCAGGCCCGTCGGCTTAACTCTGGAGCGCCGTACTGGATTACAGTGCGTGAAGGAGATGAGCAGAAATTGCGAGACTGGATACACTGTTCACACAAAATTAAAACGGCATCCTGAAACGCGATTGAGGAGGTGCATTATGAAGCAACCGTCGCGGCCCTGGAAGATAAGCTCGTCCAGTACGCCGTGACCACGATCCTCAATCAGATCTATGAAGAGGACTTTCTCGGATTCTCGTATGGCTTTCGCCCGGGGCGCAGCCAGCATGACGCGCTGGATGCGTTGTCGTACGCGCTCTTGAAGAAGAAGGTGAACTACATTTTGGACGCTGATGTCCGAAGCTTTTTCGACAATCTCGACAAAGGCTGGATGATCAAGTTCATAGAGCATCGCGTCGCCGATCCTCGCATACTGCGGCTGATCCAGAAATGGCTGAAGGCCGGAGTGATGGAGGAAGGCAAATGGTCGGAACCGAAGACAGGTACGCCGCAGGGTTCGGTGATTTCACCGTTGCTCGCCAACGTGTACTTACACTACGCTTTCGATCTTTGGGTGAACGTCTGGCGCAATAAGTGGGCGCAAGGCGAGGTGGTGGTCGTCCGCTATGCGGACGACGTCATCTTGGGATTTCAGTATCGGACGGACGCGGATCGTTTCCTGGAGAATCTACGGGAACGACTGGCCATGTTTGGACTGGAACTACACCCCGAGAAGACGCGCCGGATCGAGTTCGGCAGATTTGCCGAAGAGAACCGGAAACGTAGAGGGGAAGGGAAACCCGAGACGTTCGACTTTCTAGGCTTCACGCACATTAGCGGGAAGAATAGTTTGGGGCGCTTCACCGTGCGACGCAAAACGATCCGCAAGCGCATGCGGGCCAAACTGCGGCAGCTTAAGCAGGAGCTCCAGCGGCGCATGCATGATCCCATAGCTCAAACGGGAAGATGGCTCCAATCGGTCGTGCAGGGTTACTTCAACTACTACGCGGTACCAGGAAACCTCGACAGCCTCGCGGTGTTCCGAGAACGATTGCTGGGACTGTGGTGGCGCAGACTGCGGCGCCGGAGCCAAAGGGATCGCTTCTCGTGGAACCGTACGCTTGCATTGGGCCGCCGATGGCTACCTGAACCCCGACCGCTCCATCCTTATCCCGCGGTTCGCTTTGCCGCCAGTCATCCGCGATAAGAACCGGATGCGCTAACGAGCGCCCGTCCGGGTCCGTCCGGGGGGTACCACGCAAGTGGTATCCCTACCGGGATCTTATTGAGGCGGTCGTAACCCTAGCGCCTCTCTACATTGCCCAAAAACCCATCGCTGCTTGCCACGGCAAACAGTTGAAACTGCATAATCAGGGCGGTGCGGTTTTCGCTGCCCATAAACAGATGATTTCGGGCGGTGCGTACTTCTGGGCCACGCAACCCTGATTCGACTGAGACGCTACGGCGTCTATCTCACAGTTCGCGAACAATTCCTGCCACTTCGGGATGATTTAGCCCGCCCTTCATCACTGGCTAGTTAGCGCGTACACCATGTCGCCGACGAAGCGCTTAAACGACTCGTTCTCCACAAACTGCTTGTAGACCTGAGTGTCGTCCTTCAAGAGGTGCTGCATCACCTTGGCCAGCGCCTGATCGTGAGCCATGCGCGCGGTGTGCGGCGTGTTCTCCTTCGCGTTCTGGTAGGCCCGCGTCAGCGGCAACCTTCGGCGCGATGTCGTCTCGGATGCGCTTGGCGACCCGGTCGGCGTCGGTGAACAGCGTGCCGAACTGCTCATTGAACGTCTTGAGGATATTGCTCAGGCGGTCTAGCTCCGGCTCAGGCTTCTGGGTGTGAGCATTCGTCGGCGCCGGCTCGATCTCCGCGTCATTGTCCGCCAGCGCGATTTTCATGGCTGCTTTCTTCTCGACGCGGTAGCTGTCCATGTCTATGGCTTTGAGGATGCCCTTAGCGAGGTCCTCCTCCTCCGGCGCTGGTAACTTGGGTGTCAGCAGATTGAGCATGATCGAGAGCTTCTCCCACTCGGCGTTGCTGTAGGGAATCACCGACGAGAGAAAGCCGTAGGTGCGGCAGAACACCTTGGCCTTTCCCTTGAAGTCCACCTGGCCGTTCTCGTCGAGCCCGTCCACATAGACCGCCACGCACGCATCGAGGATTGGGTCGAGCTTGTTACGGTCCGCGCCGCCGAGGAACAACTCCACCACCTGCTGCACCTGCTGCGGCGAATACACCTGCGCCGCATCCAGCGCCGCTTTCAAGTCATGCAGCTTGTTGGGGTCGGTCTCCTCCGCGAGCAGAGTGGTGCGGTAGTAGTCCTGGAAGGCGTAGGTTATCGCCTCGCTGTTGTTCTGGAAGTCGAGCACGAAGCAGTCGTGTTTCTGCGGGTGTGCGCGGTTGAGGCGCGACAAGGTCTGCACGGCCTTGATACCGGAGAGGGGCTTGTCGACGTACATTGTGTGCAGCAGCGGCTCGTCGTAGCCGGTCTGGAACTTTTCGGCGCAGATCAGGAAGCGGTACGAGTCGGTCTGGATCTTGGCGGCGATGTCGCCGCTTGAAAAGCCGTTGAGAGAAACCTCGCTGACCCTCGTGCCGCCGTAGTCGTATTCGCCCGAGAAGGCGACGATCGCCTGGTACGGGCTTTTGCGCTCCATGAGATAGGTCTTGAAGGCGTGGAAGTACTGGATGGCCCGCTCAACGCCGCTCGTGACCACCATCGCCCGAGCCTGCCCGCCGATCTTCCCGGCCGCCAGCACCTGCTCGTGGAAGTGGTCCACCATGATCTCGGCCTTGAGCCGGATCGCGTGGTCGTGGCTTTCCACATAGCGGCGCAGCTTCTTCTTCGCCTTCTTGGTGTCGAACTCCGGATCGTCCTCAGTCTTCTTGACCAACTTGTAGTAGCTATTCACCGGCGTGTAGCTCTTGAGCACATCGAGGATGAAACCTTCATCGACCGCCTGCTTCATGGTGTAGCTGTGAAACGGCTGGTGCTTGACCTTGCCCTCGGCGTCGCGCGGCAGCGGCTCGCCAAACATTTCCAGCGTCTTGTTCTTGGGCGTGGCGGTGAAGGCGAAGTAGCTGGCGTTGGTCAGCAGCTTGCGCGCTAACATTCGCTTCGCGAGCGCCTCGTTCACCGTGTCCTCGGGGTCGGGCCCCGCGTCTTCGTCCTCCGCCGTGGCGCTAAGCGCCTCGCTCATCGCCGCAGAGGTCTTGCCGCCTTGGCTGGAGTGTGCCTCGTCGATGACGATAGCGAAGGTCTTGCCGCCCTCGGTCGCGATCTCGTCGAGGATGAACGGGAACTTCTGCACCGTCGAGACGATGATCTTTTTCCCCTCTTCAATGTACTTGCGCAGATCGCCGGAGTGCTCGGCGTGACCCACAGTTGCTCCTACCTGCATGAACTGCTTGAGGGTGGTCTGGATCTGGTCGTCAAGCAGACGTCTGTCGGTCACCACGATGACCGAGTCGAAGACCTCCTTGTCGTCGCGCTTCAGACCGATGAGCTGGTGCGCGAGCCAGGCGATAGAGTTCGACTTGCCGCTTCCCGCCGAGTGCTGGATCAGGTAGCGCTTGCCCGCGCCGTGAACACGCACATCGGCCAACGCCTGCCGCACCACGCCAAGCTGGTGGTAGCGCGGCCACACCTGCTTGCGCTTTTTCTTACCAGTGCGCGGGTCCTTCTCCTCGACGATCTGTGCGTAGTTCTCAAGGATGTTGGTCAGTCCCGCCGGGGTGAGCACTTCTTTCCAGAGGTAGTCGGTCTTAAGGCCGAGCGGGTTGGGCGGGTTATATTCGGACAACCATGAAATACGGCAAGCGCCGTCGCGTGACTCTGGAGATGAGGCAAGCCACCTCGAAACTAGCGCGGATGGCCATAAACTGATTTCCGAGTGATTTCATCACCCGTAAGTGCTTTAGATCTGGCGGAGAGAGTGGGATTCGAACTTAACTTAAAACGTAGTTTCAACATGATGAGAAGCAACGGACGGCGCATAAGACGGTCTTAAGTAGATACAAAGCAGTGACAATGGCAGGTGAACGGCAGGTGAACTCCTGATCTCTACCGTGTCAATTTTGAGGTCAACAACCTAAAACCCTTTCCCTATCTAGCTTTTCCGCAATCGATAACTCTGGAAATGGGTCGAAAACGGCCTAGTTTTGATGGCGAATTGATGGCAAGTTTTCTGCCACCTCTTTCGTGCGCTTGTATGACCGGTTTGACCTCAATGCCGCTTGGAATCAGAAAGTAAGTCCGGAACTCTCCGCGAACCTGCCTTATATAAGCTAAGAGTTGCCGAGCCTGATTTTTATAGTAGAATGCCGCGCACTCATGTAGTCTCCTGTGTTCACGTCTAACAGCGATGGACGGAAGCATCCTTATTGTCGGGATCGTGCTGGTTGTGCTGTTCGGTCCCTGGTTTCTACTCTGGCGTGTAGACGCAAAGCGCAAGCACGAGCGCGAGGAACTTCAGGCGGAATGGCGGGAATTTGCCGCTCGCATTTCTGCGCTCGAACACACAGTGCATGAACTTAAGCGTGCCAGTCCACCGGCAACAGAGCCGACGCAAAGAACATCCGAACGCTCGATAGTGGCTTCATACCCGCTAACTACTCCATCGCCGATTATTGCTTCACCACCGCCAGCATCACCGGTCCCCGATCCTGTCGTTTCAGCGCAGGTCGCCGAGAATTGGGTAACCCGGAAAGTTGCTGAATCTGCACATCCTGAACTTTCTTCCGTTACAGATCGCCCCCTTCGGCCTGTTCCTTCGTCGGTCACGCCGGTTGCACCACCGACGTTTAGCGTTTCGAAGGTGCGTAATCTGGAAGAGATGTTGGGCACGAATTGGTTAAACAAGCTCGGCATCGTCATCTTGGTGCTGGGCGTCGCGTTCTTTCTTGCCTACCGACTCAAGACTCTTGGCCCTGTGGGGAAAGTATTGGTCGGATTCATGGTGAGCGGCCTAATTCTGGGAGCGGGGATTTGGTTTGAACGGAAGGAACGCTATCGCATCTTGGCGCGTGCCGGAGTCGGAGGTGGTTGGGCTCTGCTTTTCTTTACCGTCTACGCGATGTACCACGTGTCGGCAGCCCGTGTCCTCTCGTCGCAGGCCTTGGACCTGGTGCTCATGCTAGTGGCAGCGGCCGCGATGGTTGCCCACACACTTCGGTATCGCTCACAGGTGGTGACTGGATTAGCATTCCTGCTTGCGTTTTTGACCGTCACCATCAGCCATTCCAATGTGTACAGTTTGTCAGCAGGTGCGATGCTGGCAGCCGCGCTCGTGATCGTAGTAGGGCGGATGCAGTGGTTCGAGCTGGAGCTATTCGGGATTCTTGCCAGCTACCTGAACCATTATCTATGGCTGAGGCCGATCATCGAGCCGATGCAAGGGAAACGGCATGCGTTCCCGGAATTTGTTGCCAGTGCGGGAATTCTGGTGCTGTACTGGGCGATTTTCCGTATATCGTACGTGTTCCGGCAACCTGGAGAGAAGCAGGAGCACATCTCCACTGTGGCGGCATTGCTGAATACTGCTCTCCTGCTGGCGCTGTTCAAATACCAGTCGGTCCACCCGCAATGGGCTTTTGGGGCATTGCTCGCAATTGGAACAATTGAAACTCTGCTAGGACAGTTGCCAATCACCAGACGGCGGCGCAGCGCAGTCATCGTTCTGAGCACGGTGGGACTGATATTGCTAATTGCCGCATTCCCCTTCCGTTACTCCGGTACGCGTTTGGCTGTGCTGTGGCTGTTCGAAGCGGAAGCGTTGCTTCTAATCGGAGTGTGGACGAAGGAAGTTGTATTCCGCCGTTTTGGAATCCTGGCAACATTGCTGGTCTCGGGCCAGATGATCAGCGTGGAAGGAGCGCGTACCTTCGGCCGACGCATGGATGGCGCAGACCTGCGCCCCGACTTTGCGCTTTCGATTATTTTCCTGATGGCCGCTGCGGTGTTTTATGCGAATACGCACTGGGTGTTGCGCAAGTGGGCCAATCTTTTCATTAGCGAGTTTGACCGGCGGCTGATGGAATTACTGTCGTATGTTGCGGCAGTGATGCTTCTGATCGCGACATGGACTGCCTTTCCAGAAGCATGGACGGCAGTTGCATGGTGCACCGTTGGGCTCACACTCGCGTTGGTAGGGCGCCGGTTCCGCTTCTCACAAGTAGCATACCAGGCCAACTTTCTGGCGCTCGTGTCTGTGATTCGCGTTCTGGCCATCAACCTAGAGACTAGCGAGAAGTATCACGGTTTGAACCTTCGGCTGCTTACGGTCACATTGGTTTCTGTGTTGTTGTACATCACATCACGATGGTGCGGCGATTCTGATCGCGCGCGCGGCATCTCCATTAGCGGACACCTCTTTTCTTTTGGACAGCTCGTGGGCGCGACGTACACCTGGGCGGCATCTTCTCTTCTGACGTTGCTCGCATGGTACGAAATGAGGTCAATCAGCGTGGCCGATGGCTGGATGGTTGGCGGTTTAGTTCTGTTCGAGCTCGGACTTACCTGGAAGAAGCTAAGCCTACGATTGCAGGGCTATGCGTTGTTTGCGGCCAGCTTCGTGCGAATATTCTTTGTAAACCTGAATGCAGCGGGAAATTCCGGCGAGATCAGCCCACGATTCTATAGCGTTATTCCGCTGATGCTGGGTTTCTTTTATGCATATTGGCGTCTTTACCAGAGTAGCGAGAATCTGCTTGAGTCGGAGCGTAGGCTGAGGATAACAGATGTCTGCTGCTGGCTGGGAACGATCACATTTGCCGCGCTCACGCGCTTCGAACTGCCCGCAGACTGGGTAGCAACCGCATGGTCCGCTCTCGCCTTCGGCTTGCTCGCTGTGGCATGGCGCAGCGGGAGGACGGTCTTCCTCCACCAAGGATTGCTGGTTGCCGCTGGAGTACTATTCCGCACCGTATTGCATAATTTCTACCAGCGCAGTTATTTTCCCGGTTCGGGTTGGGAAAGCCGTTGGATTACGACAGGCACCGTCATTTCGCTGCTTTTCGCCTCGTTACCTTTCGCATTTAAGCTTCGCCACAAAGACGAGGACAGTCGCGAAAGCGGACTCGTTCATTTGGTGCAATCGATAGTCCTCCGTCCAGAGCAACTCTTTTTCTTCATCGCTGTTGGGCTCCTGACGGTGCTTCTGGCGACTCAGATGAGACACGGCATGGTCACGCTCTCGTGGGGCCTGGAGGGTGTAGCAGTGTTCGTGCTGGCTCTATGGCTGGGCGAGCGTAGCTTCCGGCTGACGGGTTTAGGACTGTTGTTGTTGTGTGTAGGGAAGATTCTCTTGGTGGATGTGTGGGGGCTGGACCCGCAGGACCGCTATCTGACCTTTATCGTGCTTGGCATGGCGTTGCTGCTGGTTTCGTTCCTGTACACACGGAATCGCGAGGTGTTGCGGCAATACTTATGAAGCGCTGGATCGCACTATCGGGAATCGTACTTTTAGGTGTTGCGGCCATCATAATCAGCGAGCACCGGAAAGTAGACGTGCCTGTAAGTCCTGCTGCATTGTTATACCTCGTTGCTGACACCGAGCAGGAACTGACGCGAATGCCCGTAAGCTTCACGCGAATGACGGATGACGAAGAAATCCGCATCGGGAACCAGCTATCACAGCTCTATGCCACTAGTGAGGATCGAGAGAAAACTCCGGAAGCTGCTGTTGTGGAGCGTTACCTGACTCAGGTAGGGTTGAAATTGGCTAGCCACGCTCATCGGAAGTTGCCGTACAAATTCCACTACGTTCCAAGCTCATACCTAATTAATGCTTTTGCGCTGCCTGGCGGACATATTTATGTAGGGGCAGGGCTGCTGTCCCTTATGGACAGCGAAGATGAGTTAGCGGCGGTTGTCGGGCATGAGATTGAGCACGTTGACCATTATCACTGCGCCGAGCGCGTGCAGCAGGAGCAGGCACTACACAGGATTCCGCTCGCGGATCTAGCCGCGTTGCCCATAGCAATTTTCGAGGTGGGATACAGCAAGGATCAAGAGCTTGAGGCAGACCGCGAAGGTACGCGGTTGGCAGTGGAGGCGGGTTACTCGGCCAGTGGCGCCATCCGCATGTTCGAAACGTTTGAGCGCTTGTACAAAGAGTATGAGTCCAAAGCAAGAACGCCACAGGAAGAAGTCAAACAAGTATCGCTGCAAACGGTGGAAGGATATTTCCGCTCGCATCCTCAGCCGTCGGAACGGATTGCACAAGTGCAAAGACTGATCGCCAGTGAGGGCTGGACGGTACGTCCAGAGCGCGACTTGGCGGTTGCCTACATCTTCTGGACAGCGAAGGCGCAGGATGAGTTGAATGCGCGCAAGTATTCTCGGGCTGAAGAACTGGCCGATCAATCACTGCGGCTGATGCCCGATCAGCCAAATGCGTTACACGTGCTGGCACTTGCGCGGTTCGCCCAGGCGAACTTTTCCGGAGCAGCTGCGGCTTACCGAACAATACTCAAGACAAACTCATCGGGTCCGAATATTGCCGCTGCTTATGCTCGGGCTTTGGCGGCAGCGGACCGGCACACAGCGGCAGCGGAATTTCGTCGCTGGGCGGAGAGCCTGAACGGCGAGAAGCCGCTGGAAGTCGACGTATCGACGGCTGGACTAGCGCTATTGGCCGGAGACACCCAACCCGCGCGCAAGCTGGAGGCCGACCTCCGTCAAAACGGTGATGGGCAAGCACCAGTGTGGATAGCTGAGCTGGGCTGGTGGCACTATCTACAAGGAAATTACGAGAGGGCGGCTGACCTATTGTCAGAGGGACTGCAACAACGCCCGGGACACACGCAGATAGGTCTGCGACTGGCGTGGGCGCAGATTGAGATCCGCCGGTATGGCGATGTGTTGCAGCTGTTGGAGGGCGCTCTCTACGAACAGCAGGTTCAGCCCGAGAGAGCCATGGCAAGAGCCGTAGCGCAGTGGAAGGCACAAGAACACGATGACGCGATGCGTTATTTTGAGATCGCTCTGGTCGACCGGACGGAATGGGAAAATCGGCAGTGGGTCACAGCGCTGTACACACCTTTGGTTGAGCAAAGCGTTCAGGAAATGCAAGCGGAGCACGAGCGCCGGGAACTGCAAACAAAGAGTGCCGCAATTCATTGAACCATGCAAAGCAAGCGCTGAAGCCTCGCCCCGCTTGTGCCCACTACTTGGGATCTACAATCTGTGGGTTGGCAGACGTGCTCGTTCTCAGTAAGGACCTCGACGAGGAATACCCGTTGGTTCAGGCGGGACGAAAGCGCGTTCGTGCCACGATTTTGATTTGGGCATCGGGCGGCCATATAAGCAAGTTTAACGAGTGCAAGTCGGACGATCACACTCCCAAATAACCCTTGATCGTAGGGCTAAGTTTCTCCCACAAAGTCGTGAGTTGAGAAGCACTCGATATAGCGGTGGGAATGTATCCCATGATCGCTTTCAGCGTACCAGTGGAGCGTTCGTCCGGTTTCCTCGGTGCCTGTTCTGCCACGGTCGTCAAAGCCTGAACGACTTCCCGCTTAAGCGCGTCAGCGAGCGCTTGCTGAGAAAACAACTGCCTTCGTAAACTCCTTGACCGCCTGTACAAACTCTTGTTCGCCTGCACCACTTGAGATCGACTCTAGCGCCGCATTGATTGTTCCAACTTGGGATCCCAAATTCAGGTTAGCGATGTTGCTGTTTTGAATGCTAAGGTTGACCACGGTTTCCTTCTCTCTGACAGCCTTCTTCGGCGGCGACAGCCTTGTTGTAAGGTTGAATGATTGCGATTTCGTCCAGAAGCCAATACGCCCCGCCGTGCTCGGCAACGTGCTGCGCGCCGTCGGTGTAGAGAACGTTGCGGTTGATCCCATGCCGATACCAATTTTCACTGCCGGTGAACTGCGCGAGATCGCTTGTGCTGAGAGTCTTCGTCGTCTTGTGTTTGTCTCGTTTCTTGAAGTGGCCCCCAGGACGGGGGCGAGAGAGGCAACAGGAACAGCCGCGTAGAAGGCGCAGAGTCACAGGCAATGGTGAAATAAATGAGGGGCAGCCCGTAGGGAATCATCGTTTATGTCGCGAAAGTGCCTTGACACAAGCCTGCGGCTGTTAGGTTGACTCCGAACCCGTCCGTTGGCGGGTCACGGAATGAGGGACATCGTGACGAAGACGGTGCGGAGAGACGGCGTTCACCCTAACAGAGTCCAGGCCCACCGGAGAACTCAGGGTCGCGCCGGCAGGGCAGCATGGGCCAACGGCAAAACAATGAGGACCGCGAACGGCAACTGTGCATCGATAAATGACCACTACATCCGTGTTCGGTGGCGGGGCTTCGCGTCAACGATGGGCGAGGGTTTGCTGGACTTCATGCTTAGTTACCAGCCCCAGGCCACTTAGGGATAGTTAGTCGGTCGTCGGCGACCATATTTTGAGGAAGAATCCTCTTAAAGGGATAATGACAATGAGTGAGCTCGAACCGACGCATTTCCCGCCAGGCGAACTGTTGCCCGAGGGCACTGATCGCCGAGGCGCGGCGCCAAACCACGGTCGCTGTGAATATGGGGCTGACGCTCCTCTATTGGCGCATTGGCCAGCGCATCCACCGTGAGGTGCTGGGCAGCGAGCGCGCCGCCTATGGCGAACAGATTGTCGTGACGGTGTCACGACAATTGGTGGTGGACTACGGACGGGGTTATTCAGAGAAAAACCTCCGCCGAATGGTTCAGTTTGCCGAGATGTTTCCCGAGCAGGAAATTGTCGCGACGCTGTCGCGACAATTGAGCTGGTCCCACTTCAGCGCCCTTTTGCCCCTCAGTCAGCCCTTCCAACGGGAATTCTACGCGGAGATGGCCCGGATCGAAGGCTGGAGCGTGGCATCAGTTCCGCAAAACCCGCAAACCATATTTGGTCTCTGCCTCGCGGTATTGGTCCATTAATTCGCCGGTTCACTGTTGTAAAGCCGGGCTTCGATACCTGTCCGGCTTGCGGGGCTATGCGCCAAGAGAGTGGTGCGGGTTGCCTTGGAACGGTCTTTGTCTTTCTGGCAATACTTATTATCGTCTTGGGTATTATTCCCATCGCACTTGGCATCGCCGATAATTCCCGCGGGGTCCCTGCTGTTTGGCTTGGTGCTGTGGGCCGTGGCAGCCAGGATAGGCTGGATGGTTAACAAACGGGTTAACAAACGCGCAAATTACAAATGGGTGCGAAGGCTATGAATCTGAAGGTGACATTCCTGAACGGCAACGTTTTCGACGTGCAGTGAGACGGTGCTGCGCCTGGCAGCGGTTTTCAACGAAAACCTCGAATGGCATCGCATCGCGGCCGGGCATCCCGACGTGAGGCAGGCATTCCGCAGCGTCCCGGTAAAGATACCGCCATGCATGTGGGGTTGGAACCGGGACGGCGGAACTCGGGGCAGGAACTTCGATGGAATGGGCACCCCTGGGGGCGTGAATCGGACATGGGCGTACAGTAGATCCGCGACAATCGCTCCGGCAGCATCTTGTTCATAGGTCGTGTGACCAATCCGTCGAAGTGAGACCTAGTGATTCTTGGTTAATTACTCTTTAGATATAGGCTTTTGAAGTTCATCCCGAGGTTTTGTTTCTGGGCACTGGACGGCCAAAACTCCATGGCGCACCAATAAGAACAGCAAAGAAAGCGCAAATAAAAGACTCGATCTCCTGCGCATCGGTTCACAAATCACGCCGCTTGCCGACTGGGCTTAACAACTGCGCGGGAGCTAAGCCGAGGCGATTCCTCTATGAATCTCGCGAGTCCAGAGCGAATCATCTTTGGCGCTACTCCTACCTCCGGGGGTCGTCTGTCGATCCCATTGACCTGTCGCCGAACCGCCCCGTACCATTCTCAGGAATGCGCACGCCCGTTCCCCAGCTTGTCGGCAAGACCATCTCGCACTACCGCATCGTCGAGAAGTTGGGCGGCGGTGGTATGGGCGTGGTCTACAAAGCTGAGGACACGCGGCTGCATCGCTTCGTTGCCCTCAAGTTCCTGCCAGAAGATGTTGCCCGTGACGCGCAGGCACTCGCCCGTTTTCAACGCGAAGCTCAGGCTGCGTCCGCACTGAACCACCCCAATATCTGCACGATTTACGACATTGGCGAGCAGGACGGGCAGGCGTTCATCGCCATGGAGTTTCTGGACGGTGCGACCCTGAAGTACCGCATCGCGGGGCGTCCGCTGGAAATTGAAACCCTGTTGTCGCTCGGAATCGAGATCGCGGACGCGCTGGATGGCGCGCACTCCAAGGGGATCGTCCACCGCGACATCAAGCCCGCCAATATTTTTGTCACCGAACGCGGCCACGCCAAGATTCTGGATTTCGGGCTGGCGAAAGTGACACCTGTGCTTGCCAATGTCGGAGCAGATGCGGTGATGCCACAATCCACTCTGTCGCTGGAAGAGCACCTGACCAGTCCGGGAACGACGTTGGGAACGGTCGCCTACATGTCTCCAGAGCAAGTTCGTGCTAAGGAATTAGACGCCCGAACGGATTTGTTCTCCTTTGGCGCAGTGCTGTACGAGGCGGCTACAGGCACGCTGCCATTCCGTGGGGAAAGCTCGGGAGTCATCTTCAAAGCCATTCTCGACGCGGCTCCCACTTCCGCCGTGCGGCTGAATCCTGACGTGCCAGTCGAACTCGAACAGATCATCAACAAGGCTCTCGAGAAAGACCGCAATCTGCGCTATCAGAGTGCGGCGGAGATGCGAGCCGACCTGCAACGGCTCAAGCGGGATTCCGAGAGCGGGCGCAATTCTAGGGCAAGCTCAAGCACGGCGACCGTGGCAGAAGCTCCCGCGGTTCGTGTTGCGAAGCTCTGGAAAATTGCAGTTCCCGCCCTGCTCCTGGCCTTGCTCGTGGCGGGCGGGCTTTACTATCGGTCGCGGCATCAAACCAGTCGCCTGACCGACAAAGACACCATCGTTCTCGCCGATTTTACCAACAGCACGGGCGATCCGATATTCGACGACACGCTAAAAACCGCACTCAATGTTTCCCTGCGGCAGTCGCCCTTCCTGAATGTGCTCTCCGACAGCGACGTTGCGAAGACTCTGCAACAGATGACCCGTCCGGCCAGCACGAAACTCACGCCCGAAGTCACCCACGAGCTTTGTCAGCGGGCAGGCAGCAAGGCTTACATTGCTGGAACAGTTGGCGGTCTGGGCAGCGAATATGTGCTGGGGTTGAAGGCGGTGAATTGCCAAAGCGGAGACACATTGGCCGAGCAGCAAGTGACGGCGGCGTCGAAGGAGAAGGTGTTGGACGCGCTGGGCGAAGCGGCATCAAAGCTGCGCAGTGAATTGGGCGAATCGCTGGCGACGGTGCAAAAATTTGATGTTCCGCTCGAACAGGCGACCACATCTTCGCTCGAAGCTCTGAAAGCGTACAGCCTTGGACAAGAGGCCTATCGCGAGAAAAGCCCCGCCGCAGCCCTGCCTTACCATCAACGTGCCATCGAGCTTGATCCGAATTTTGCCATGGGCTACTTGGTGGTGGGCGCCGACTACTCCACTCTCGGCGAACTAGGGCGAGCCAGCGAGTACTACACCAAGGCATTCCAGTTGCGGGAACATGCCAGCGAGCGGGAAAAACTGGCGATCGCCGCCAACTACCATAAAAATGTAACGGGGGAGCTGGATAAAGCCGCCCAGACATTTCAAGAAGAGATTGAGAGCTACCCCCGGATTACCGCAGCGTACGTCGATTTGGGCATAGTGTTCGCCTCACAGGGGCAGTATGAGAAAGCCGCGGAGATCACGAGGCAAGTCGTGCGCCTTGCACCGGATCGGGTAGATGGTTACGCCAATCTCGCCAACTACGCCCTTGCCTTGCAGCGGTTCGACGAGGCGCGGCGGATGATTCACGATGCCCAGGCGCGAAAACTGGATGGTGCGACACTCCACAATGCTCTTTATGCCCTTGCCTTTCTCGGGGCGGACTCTGCGGCTATGGCGGAACAGCAACAGTGGTTTGTAGACCAGCCCGAAGAGAACTGGGGATTCGCGCTGGCATCAGACACCGAGGCATACGCTGGTCATGTGGGCAAGGCGCGGGGATTGACCGAGCGGGCCGTGGACTCCGCCATCCGGGCTGACAACAAAGAAAATGGAGCGATCTCTCTCGCGAATGCAGCTCTGCAACACGCGGCTTACGGCAATGCCCGAGAAGCTACGCGCTTAGCGGCAGAGGCTCTGAAACTCGCTCCCGCGAGTCAGGGCGTCGAGGTCGAAGCTGCGCTTGCTTTGGCCATGGCGGGCGATACAGCACGAGCCGAGTCCTTGGCCCAAGACTTAGGGAAAGGCTTTCCGCTGGATACCCAGATGCAATCACTTTGGCTGCCAACGATTCACGCACAATTGGCGCTGGATAGAAAGAATCCGGCTCCCGCCCTGAATGCCTTGCAAGCTGCCTCACCTATAGAGTTGGGATCAATTCAGTTCGTCAACAATATTTCCTGCCTCTACCATGTGTATGTCCGCGGAGAGGCATATTTGGCGGCCGGACAGGGCAGTGCCGCTGCCGCCGAGTTTCAGAAGATTCTCGACCACAGCGGGATCGTCTCGAACTGCTGGACGGGAGCGTTGGCGCATCTGGGCGTGGCTCGGGCCAATGCCTTGCAGGCGAGAACTTTGCAAGGACAGGGGCAAGGAGCGGATGCCGATGCCGCCCGCGTCCGTGCACTCGCGGCCTACAAAGATTTCCTCACCCTCTGGAGAGACGCCGACCCCGACATTCCCATCCTGAA
Organism: uncultured Acidobacteriota bacterium; assembly: GCA_963838905.1. GTDB lineage: Bacteria > Acidobacteriota > Terriglobia > Terriglobales > Acidobacteriaceae > JABDBE01. The sequence goes on along the minus strand of CAWITE010000001.1, from coordinate 167,372 downwards.
GGAAGCCAAGGCGGGGTACGCGAAGTTGCAGTAGCTCTTTCGCTACTGAGTATTTCCGAAGGTTTATTCCAACGCAACGGCTTACCGAGCGGCAGGTTCTTTACGCTCTCCGCCGACAGATGCGGATCAAGATGAAACGACAATTGTGGGGTGCTGCGTGGCCGAGGCACTAGGGCATTGAAATGAAGACGCGGACTGCATACAAAATCAACTGGCGTTGCTGGCGCCCAGGGTCTTTTCTTGCGGAACGTCGGTCAGGGTTTTCTCGACTAGCACGGAGCAATCTTGGAGCTTTTGTAGCGGGGGACGGATCTTGTCGGCTTCAACTTTGGCGCCGCGTTGCTCGGCCAGCGTCATGACGCGTTCAGCATTCTGATTTACGGAGCGGCCGACTTCGAGAAGAACGACTAGGGCGTCGGCGTGCAACTTCCACAACGATGCGGAATTCTCGGCGCGCTTCATTTCCTCCAGCTCAGTCGTCATGCGTGCGACCACGGCAACCAGGCGCAACATCACGCGAGCGACTCCGGCTCGAACGCTCTTCTCTTCCAGATAATCGGCGCAGTAGGCATCGGCTTCGGTGGCCGTGAGCAGGAGATTGAAGAAGCGCATGGGAACCACTTGACGGAATTTCGGGTCGGCCACGCGCACGAAGATGCGAATCGACTCCTCGATCCTGAGAAGTTTGCTTTCTTCGGTGGAAATCTGTTGCGGAGTGACCGCCGAACGCATGGCCGGCACATCGAGCACGGGACGCCGGCACGGGAAGGCCGCTACTTTGGCTGCCGGTTTGGCGTTCGCTTTTGCCGCCGGGCGCACCAGACGCGGGCTGCGTCGTATCGGCGGACGCTGGTCAAGAGTCTTCTTTAGTTTCGAGATACGCCGGAACTTGTCGAGCGCGGCGCCGTAGTCAATGCGAAGCAGGTCGCTCTCCTGGATCGCGGCGACGTGTTCCACGGTGACATCCACGCCGTCGACGTTGCCAAGAATGCTGCCACCCTGCTCCTCGACCACTTCGGCGAAGTTCTTGATTTCCGCGGTGGACTGGTGGAATAGGTCGTCAAATTTCTTGCCAAACGCCGTGTTGTATGGCGCGATCGTGGCCAAAACGCCGGGATGGTAGAAGGAAGTATCCAGCGACTGTTTGAGTTCGCGCACGCGAGGAATAATTCCGGATTCGAGCAGCGCATTGAGATCGCGAAAGTTTTCCGCCTCCCGCTGCAAGTGATCGAACAGGCGCAGGGTTTGCATGTGTTCGTCGGTTAGTTCGGGAACATCCGCGTCGGCCAGAATCTCGAGCAACGCGATCTCGAATGGTGACAGCGGAAGATCGCCATCGAGGCCGTAACCGCGGCGCTCCCACTGGCCGGGTACGCGCGGATGACGATACAGGAAAGTCGTGACCAGATCAGTCTTGTCGCGATGTACCTCGGTAGTATCGCGGTTGCGAGTGAAATAACGAAGCATCGCTTCGGCGATTTCGGGGTCGGTGTCGGGCGTAAAAGCCAGGCGCAGCATGGCGGGGGTAATCGCCAGATCGAGCAAACGCAACCAGCGATGCATGCTGGACAAAGTTTCCAGCACGCTGTCGTCGCTCTGCAGCGAGATCGCCTCGAGCCCGGCCGGGACAGGAACTTCTCCACGGACGGACTCCTGCAAGAGCTTCTCATAGAAGCCCTGGACAGTCGCCAGAATAGCCAACTCCCACTTCGGATCCTCTACCACAGTCAGTCGCTCCAGCGCACTAATCCCTATGGATTCAGGGGAGGGCCAAGGTTTAGTAAAAACTAAGGTTGGTCCAGGTGCAAGACTGTCGTAAGGACAGGATACCAACTAGATAAGGGACAGGCCCTAAAGTAACCTTGCGCTAAGTCTTTGAAAAATGGCGCTTTCCAGGCGCAAGTTTTTCGTCGATCGGAATCGGCGAAGGACTGTATACTATGTGGGCAGGTAATGCTGTTTTAAGGGGATCGAGACTATGGAGTGGACAGCACCGAAGTTTGAGGAAGTTGCGTTGAATTGTGAGATCAACTCTTACGCCTCCGCCGCACTGTAATCTTCGGCGAGGATGCGCATAAAAATCCTGGGTTCGGCCGCAGGAGGTGGCTTTCCGCAGTGGAATTGTAACTGCCGCAACTGCGGGTCCTTCCGTGCCGGGACTTTCAGCGGCAAGAGCCGGGCGCAGACCCAGGTGGCAGTGAGCAGTGACGGTCACGTCTGGTTCTTGTTAAACACCTCCCCTGATCTGCGAACGCAGATAGAGGCTACGCCAGCCCTGCATCCTCAGAACGCGGGGCGAGATTCTCCCATTGCTGGCGTTCTGCTAACCAGTGGCGATATCGATCAGATTGCGGGATTGTTATCTCTCCGCGAATTGCAACCCTTCCGCATTTATTGCACACCTTCGATCCGGCGTATTTTGCAGGAGGACAACAGCATGTTCGCGATGCTGAATCGGGTGGCGGACCAGGTATCGTGGACGGAGATCGCTTCCGACGGGACCTTTCCTTTGCTGACCAAGACAGGGAACGACTCGGGAAGTAGGGGCACTGTGTTTTCACTGGGGAGTCGCTATCCGGCTTACGTTTCACGGGAGCGAACTGCCAGTCTCAAGCCTGATGAAGCGTTGCTGGGGTTGGTGGTGACATCGTCTTCGGGCGGACGGTTCGCATACATGCCCGCCGTTCCGGCTGTGGATAATTCGCTGCTCACGCGTCTTGAGGAAGCCGATCTGCTTTTGTTTGATGGGACGTTTTGGAGCGACGATGAATTGATCCGGGTGCAGGGAAGCGGGTCGACTGCGCGCGAAATGGGGCACATTCCTCTATCCGGTGCCGAAGGAACCTTGCACAAGCTGGCGGGATTGCGGCGTCCACGGAAAGTCTTTGTGCATATTAACAATACCAATCCCATGCTGGATGAATCTGGTCCCGAATATGCTCAGGTTCGAGCGGCGGGTTGGGAAGTAGCGCAAGACGGGTGGAGTCTCGATCTATGAGGTCGGAATCGACGGATGAAGTGTCATGCGATTCTACGGTGCTCTCGGCTGAGGAATTGAAGGCTCGTCTTCGTCAGGTTGGGGAAGAGCGTTATCACCATCGGCATCCTTTCCATCTCATGATGCATGAAGGCCAGTTGAGCCGGGAACAGTTGCAGGCTTGGGCGCTAAACCGTTATTACTACCAGAGCGTCATCCCGATAAAGGATTCGATTATTCTTTCGCGAAGCGATGATCCGGATTTTCGGCGGACGTGGCGGAAGCGCGTGATCGATCACGATGGTGATGCGACTCAGGCCGGCGGCATCGAGCGCTGGATCAAACTGGCGGAAGCGACTGGGCTGGAACGCGAAAGCGTGCTTCGCGGCGACAAGGTGTTGCCGGCGACGCGGTACGCTGTGGATGCTTATCTGAGCCTGGTAAGGAATCGGAGTTTTCTGGAGGCGGTGGCTTCGTCGCTGACGGAGATGTTTTCGCGCGACCTGATTACGTTGCGAATGGATCGTTTGCGGCAGCACTATCCATGGCTTTCCGGCGGGCTCGATTATTTTACGGCGCGTCTCGACCAAGCGCCGGAAGACGCGCGGTTCGCCCTGCAGTGGGTAACGGAGAACGCTCGTACGCGATCGGAGCAGGGACTCGCAATCGCGGCGCTGCGGGCAAAATGTGACATTCTGTGGGCGCAGTTGGACGCGCTCTACTTTGCATACGTGCAGCCAGGATGGCCGCCGCCTGGAGCTTTTCGGATTCGGGAGTCTTAAGCGTGCCTCCTCCGTTTGATTCCAGCCAGCCGCGTTTCGCCTCCGGTTGTCGATGGGGCACTCAGGGCAGCGAACGCGTGGTGCTTTTTCCGGAAGGCATGATTCGGGTTCAAGGGACCGGGCAGAACATCCTGGAACTTTGCGACGGGCAACGCACGGTTCAGGAGATCGTGATTGCGCTTTCGGCGACGTACAGCGGCGGCGATCCAGTGAAGATTCGCGAGGACGTTGGCAACTTTCTGGACGCTCTGCAGCAGAAGCGTATTGTCGACTACTAGAATCGCTGACTGAGCATGAATTTCGAGCGGAAGGCCGCACGAGCGTCGGTGGGCAAGGTTGCATGACATCCTTTGTGTACCTTCGTGTCCTTCGTGGTTCCAGCATTTGCACTTCATCAACCACGAAGGACACGAAGGTACACAAAGTGCATTGCGGAACTACACGCGTCGAAGCCCCCTCCTGGGTTGGCGACTTAACAACGCCGTCGGGAGATTATTAAATGATCCCGAACCCACTAGCGTTGATTGCGGAGATCACGCATCGCTGTCCTTTGCACTGCGTGTATTGCTCGAATCCCCTCCAGTTGATTGGAGCCAAGTCGGAACTTGCAACCGAGGATTGGGTCCGCGTGTTTCAAGAAGCCCGAGACCTCGGAATTCTCCATCTCCACTTGACTGGCGGTGAGCCCGTGGCGCGGAGTGACCTAAGAGAATTGGTTGAGGCCGCACACGCTGCCGGACTCTATACCAACCTGATCACCTCGGGGATTGGCTTGCCCGAAGCGCGACTGGCGGCGTTAGTTGACGCAGGGCTCGATCACATTCAACTGAGTTTCCAGGATTCACGGAACGAGCCCGCGAACTGGATTGCGGGCACCAAGGCGCACGCGCACAAAGTCGTTCTGTCAGAGATTATTCGGCGATTCCCGGTTGCGTTCACCGTGAACCTGGTGGTGCATCGTCAGAATCTCGATCACCTTGAGGAGATGGTTGGATTTGCGGAGCAGCTCAAACCAGACCGTTTGGAGATTGCCCACGCTCAATATTACGGTTGGGCTCTGAAGAATCGGGATACGTTGATTCCCACTCGCGAGCAGCTGGAAAACTGCTTGCGCGTTGTAGAAACGGCGCAGGAGCGGCTTTCCGGGCGCATGAGAATTGATTGTGTGGTTCCGGATTATTACGCGCGCTACCCCAAGGCGTGTATGGGTGGATGGGGTCGGCGTCTAGTGTTGATCGACCCGTCGGGGCAGGCGCTTCCTTGCCATGCTGCAGGGGTAATTCCGGGGATGACCTTCGACAACGTGCGCGAACATTCTCTCGAACGGATATGGCGAGAGTCCGCGGCCTTCCAGCGTTTTCGCGGAGAACAATGGATGCCGGAACCGTGTCGAAGTTGTGACCGCCGGGCCGAGGATTTCGGCGGCTGCCGCTGTCAGGCTTTTCTGCTCACAGGCGATGCCAGTGCGACGGATCCAGTGTGTACGCTCGCGCCCACCCATCACTTGGTTGCGAGTGCCCGGCCGATGACAAACTCCGATGCCGAGCAAGTTTTGTGGTCCTACAGACCTAATCCAAATGAAATGTGATTCACGCCAAAACGGCGATTCGGGCGCTGCAATTGTCTGCAGATTGTAAAAACATTGTCAACAATTCGTCCCCGACGGTGTTCGTACGAGTGGTGGTAGTAAGATTGTCCAGTATTGATGCGATAAATCGTCAATTTCTGGAGCGGGCTATGATTCGTGTAGAGACAAACCGAGAAGCGACTTTACAGCGTGCACCAGGCACCCTGCAGAAGGCATTGGCTTACGTTAATCCAGCGGCGAACACGATGGAGCGAATTCTGGTCGTAGAAGATGATCACGCCGTACAGAAGGCTCTGAAGCGTTTGTTTGAGACGGAAGGATTCGAAATTGAAATCAGTACCGACGGCCAAGCGGCGTTGGAAGCGTTTCGCAGAGCAGCACCCGATGCCATTGTGCTGGACTTGCGGCTGCCGCTCGTGTCAGGACGGGATGTCTGCCGCGAAATCAAGCAACAGGCGCCGACGATTCCGATTATTGTTCTAAGCGCCGCCAGCGATGTTTCGGACAAGGTGTTGCTTTTAGAGCTCGGGGCGGATGACTATGTGACCAAGCCATTCAGTCCACGAGAGCTGTTGGCTCGGGTGCGGGCTGCCTTGCGACGCACGGTGCGGACTGGAACCGGGGATGTGGTTACCTTTGCTGGAATTTCCGTGGACTTCGTCAAGATGGAAGTGAACCGCAATGGAGAGCAGGTGGTGCTGACGGCGCAGGAATTCAAGACCCTGAAGTTCCTAATACAGAATGCGGAGCGGGTGATTTCACGAGACGAGTTGCTGAATGAGGTTTGGGGTTATCAGAATTATCCATCCACCCGCACGGTGGATAATCATATTCTGAAGCTTCGGCAGAAGCTGGAGAAAGATCCGACCAATCCGATACATTTCCGGACGGTGCATGGCATGGGCTACAAGTTTGTGCGTTAACTCCCACGGCTGCGAAGTGTTAGGGCGCAGGGAGAAGAGAGCATGATGAAACTTCGGATGCGGACAAAGTTTCTGCTCTCCATGCTATTGATATCGGCCGGTCTCACCTGGACCAGCCTGCTGCTGGTACGGCGCACGGTTCAGGCGCAGGTGAAGAAGAGCATCTTCGCCGACCTTCATAACTCAGTCAGCACCTACCAGAACTTTCACCGCGCACGCGAGCTTACGCTGACCCACGCGGCCGAATTGCTGGCGGACCTGCCGAATTTGCGGGCCCTGATGACCACTCAGCATGAAGCTACGATCCAGGATACGTCCACCGATTTGTGGCGACTGGCGGGAAGTGATCTGTTTGTGCTGGCGGACCGAACCGGCAAAGTAGTTGCGCTGCACACCGCGACCCCGGGTTTTACACGGCAGATGGCGCAGCAGTCTCTGAATCCCTCCATTCAAGAAGGATCGAGCCAGTGGTGGTACGGTGCTCAGCATTTGTACCAGGTCTTCCTCAAGCCGATCTATTCTGGTCCAGCAGTCGAGAACAAGCTGCTGGGATTCCTCGTGGTCGGTTATGAAATTGACGACACAGTAGCGTCGCAGGTAAGCCGGATCGCTGCTAGCCAGGTAGCCTTCTACTACGGCGACACGATTGTGAGGAGCACCCTGGATCCTACGCATGAGGCGGAGCTCTCGCGGCGTTCGATCGTGCATTCCGCTCCGGGTATTCCGGAGCCGGAACAGGTCCAACTGGGCGACGAACGCTTCCTGGCAACCTCCCTGGAACTTGCGGCCGACAAGGCACCGTCGGTTCGCTTGGTCGTGCTCAAGTCTTACGATCAGGCCACCGCTTTTCTGGACAGCTTGAATCGCCTGCTGCTGGCTTTGGGACTGACCGCTGTGCTAGGTGGAAGCGCGCTCGTATTTTTCATTTCGCACACTTTTACGCGGCCGTTGGGGAACCTGGTGGCTGGCGTGCGAGCGTTGGGAAGAGGCGATTTCCACTATCCGCTGGACGCGCGGGGCGGCGATGAAGTCGCCGAGGTAACGGGGGCGTTTAACCGAATGCGGGACAGCCTTCTGAAAACGCAACAAGAGTTGATCGATGCGGAGAGATTGGCAACGATCGGTCGAATGGCCAGTTCGGTGTCGCACGACCTGCGGCATTCTCTTGCCGCCATCGTCGCGAATGCCGAGTTCCTATGCGAGAGCCGCTTGTCGACCGATCAACGAGAGGAACTTTACCAGGAAATTCGGATCGCAGTGAACCAAATGACCGAGCTGATCGATTCTTTACTCGAGTTCTCGCGAACTAGGGAATCCTTGAGACGGACGTTCGGCAGCGTAAGGGAATCGGTCGATCGCGTGGTGCAAGCGGTACGCACTCATCCGCGCTTTCACGTGGTGCGGATTGCGGTGCGTCAGGAGGGCAACTGCATCGGCTGGTTCGATACTAAAAAGCTTGAGCGCGCCCTTTACAACCTGCTGTTGAATGCGTGCGAGGCGATCGCGGGAGTCGGAGAGGATGGGCGAATCAACATCGACTTGCGCGAGGTTCCTGGGGGATTGCAGATTCGGCTGTCGGACAATGGTCGCGGCATCCCAGAGTCCATTCGCGGCAAACTTTTCGAGCCCTTCATCAGCTATGGCAAGGAAAACGGCACTGGTTTGGGGCTCACGGTGGTGCAGAAAATCGTCCAGGATCACGGAGGAGATGTCGTGGTCGAGAAGACCTCCGAGGAAGGGACGGTCTTCCGCATAACCTTGCCCATCGTTTCATCGTCTACTACTGCAAGTAGTGGCGAAGGGAAGCCAGAATTCCCGCCACTCGCCCGAGCAAAAAAGGTAGAGTCGGAGTAAGATTTTCCTTCAGAGGTGCGCGCAACTTAGTCCAAGACCGCCTCACGGGTTCACTAAATATCGTTCGCGAATCCACAATCTTGTTGGGGGGGGGTGATTTGTGAAACAGGGGAGTGGTTTGCCTGATTGGATGCGGAGAGCCCGCGTGGCCGGATTGCTTGTGCTGCTCAGTGGTGTTCTCGGGTGGTCACAACAATCAAGCCCGACGGGGACATCGTCCCAGAGCGATTCGACCGCGGCCGCGATCCACGAACTTCAACAACAGGTCAACGAACTGCGCTCGGCGATGGCAGAAATGCGTTCTGAAACTGAACAGTACCGGACGGAGAATGCGGAACTGCGACATGAGTTGCAGACCGCGCGCACTCCGTCGGCGTCCGCAGCCGGGCCGCCGTCGGGGACCTCGTACCAGGCAACGCCGGTCGGCGTTGATTCCCCGCACTCCCAACCCGACTTGCCGACAGCGAACAAGTCGGCGTCGCTGGAAGAGCGGGTCGCGTCAGTCGAAGAGTCGTCCCAACTGCTGAACAGTAAGGTTAACGATCAGTATCAGACCAAGGTCGAGAGCGCGTCGAAATATCGGGTTCGGCTTTCTGGCATCGTGCTCCTGAATCTTTTCAACAGTCACGGGGACACTGACAATCAGGATTTCCCCAGCTTTGTGAAAGGGCCAGGCACCGGTACGGGAAGCTTGGGCGCAAGCATGCGCCAATCCGAAATTGGTCTTGAGGTTTTTGGACCCACGTGGGCGGGAGCGAAGATATCTGGAAGCTTGCAGGCTGACTTTGCCGGCGGGTTTCCGAGCACGTGGAATGGAGTCAACTCAGGCATTTTTCGGTTGCGAACGGCGAGCATGCGCATGGATTGGAAAAACACCTCCGTTGTAGTGGGGCAGGATAACGCATTCTTTTCTCCACTTTCGCCAACTTCATTTGCGTCTCTCGCCGTCCCCGCGCTTAACTATGCGGGGAATCTGTGGGCATGGAGTCCGCAGGTGCGGGTGGAGCATCGATTCCAGATTTCCGGGGATCAGAATATCCTGCTCCAGGGCGGGATTCTCGACAATCTTACTGGCGAGTTCCCGGCGAATTCGTACTTTCGCATGCCGAGCGCTGGAGAACTCACGCGCCAGCCGGCTTATGCGATCCGGACGGCTTGGACGCGCACTGTATTTGGTCAGCCGATGACTTTCGGAGCGGCCGGCTACTATAGCCGCCAGAATTGGGTAACGTGCCCATCAAATGCGGGAAATTCATCAGGTTGTCCTCAACCCGACGACCACTACATCGACGGTTGGGCGGGCATGGCAGACTGGCAGATTCCGCTAGCCCAGCGTGTGATTTTCACGGGTGAGTTCTATCGTGGGCGAGCGATTGGCGGGATCGGCGCCGACATTACCCAGAGCGTGGTGTATGACGGCAACCCCAACCGGTTGGGCACCCCGGCCCGCGGGCTGGATACGATTGGCGGATGGTCACAGCTAAAGTTCAAAGCCACCAGTACGCTCGAATTCAACGCTGCTGTCGGACTGGATAATCCGACGACCGGGGAAGTGCGAGCCGCGGTTGCGAGTCAGCCTTACTTGTTTGGCCCTTTGTTTGTTCAAAATCGCGGGGGCCTGGTGAACGTTGTCTTTCGGCCGCGCTCGAGCCTGCTGTTTTCCGCGGAATACGGGCACTTGCGAACGTCTCAACTCTATGACATCAGCAATAACGCCGATCAGTTCAATCTGATGATGGGAATTTTCTTTTGATGATGAAAGCGGCAACTGTTTACTGGCTCTGCGGGCTGATACTCTGGGCAACTTTGGCGTGCGCGCAGGAGATTACAGTAACCGCGGATGTAGCGGTAGTGTACAACGGGAAAGAGAGCAAGCCGCGTGCAGCAAGCAATATAGTGCTTTGGTTAACGCCGGTCGGCAGCGCGTCGCTTTCGAACTCGCCCCCGGCCTCTAGTCGGCCGCGTCTGGTTCAGAAGAATAAAAGCTTCGACCCTCATGTCCTGGTTGTGCCCGTGGGGTCCGTGGTGGAGTTTCCTAACCGGGATCCGTTTTTTCACAACGTGTTTTCGTTGTTCGAAGGCAAGCGCTTTGATCTTGGCCTGTATGAAGCCGGAAGCACGCGCGATGTTGTTTTCGACAAGCCTGGAATTTCCTATGTCTTCTGCAACATCCATTCTGAAATGAGCGCGGTTGTAATTGCCGTGAGCAGCCCCTACTACGGAATTTCAGACATGCGTGGCCGAGTGAGCATTCCTCACGTGCCCCCGGGCCGCTATACGCTTCGGATCTGGTACGAAGAGACGTTGCCCGAGGAATTGAACAACCTCACTCGCGAGGTCAGCATTTCCGAGGATGCTTCAAGTCTGGGAGCTATGCGTCTACCTGCCACCAACATGCCACAGACTCACCAAAACATGTACGGGCACGATTACCCTCCGCCCCTTCCGGATAGTCCGAGTTACGAACGGAAGTGAGGACTGGGCAGCATCTTTCGACGGCGCAGAGCCAGTGCCGCGCAAGTGACGGTAGGCTGCTTCCTGTAACAAGAAAATGACAATTTCGTGATGGCCCTTTGACAATTCGACCCGCAGTGCACGCTAGCCTGTATGAAAGGCGAACGGGTGATCCGCTGCTGGCCCGCTCGCGGTCGGAGGTCCCGGGACCTCCAACATCGCTTCCTCTTTAGCCCGAGCAAGCCGCACGCGCCGCCGGAGACTCTTGTTCGTGGCAGCGGCTCCCGGTTATTTCCGCAGGAATTCCAGTCTTTTCCAGCACCAGTACCGACCCCGAATTAAGCATGGTTGCACGCAGATTACGACCCTCGGTCATTTAGTGTCCCGCATGACCGAAACAGGGTAGCGTCCGACGCGGAAACAATCAGGAAGATTAGGGTTGAATTTCGAGCACTTATTGGATACATTGCGATGACTTGAGGTCAACCATGAGCGGAATCAGCAGCAGCCTGGTCTCTCCCCCGCGATATCGAAACCTGCCTCCACGGCCTCGCTCCGAAGATAAGCGAGCGAAGATTATCGATGCGGCCATGCGTCATTTTGCCGAGCAGGGCTATCACGCGGCCCGAGTCGGGGATATTGCCGCCGGATTGGGTATAGCAAAGGGCTCGATTTTCCAGCACTTTGGCAGCAAGGATGGTCTGTTTTTCGAAGCTTACAAGAGAGCGGTTTATTCCTTTGCTCCTTATCTGAGAGTGCCCGCCGAGGTCCGGGAGCTTGGTTTCTTCGGAGTGTTGCACTACTGGCTGGTGAGGACCGAGCACATGGTGCGCGAAGACTGGATTCCGTACCGCGTCTATCTGCTGGGACAGTACGGGACGGACTTGGTGCTAAGACGCGAAATCAACCGCTTTCTGATCGCCGAAGATCCCTACGGACGGGTGGAGTTCGTACGTTTCGGCCTCGAACGCGGGGAACTCCGCCGAGATCTGGATATCGAAATGGTGGTTTCCATTCTCGATTGGGTGGTTGAACGCTTCCAGGATGCTCTGTTGATCGAGGAACTGGATCCCGGCCTGTTTCGACGCCAGGGCGATCCAGCAGAGAAGAAAGAGGCACGGATCGCGCAGTTTCTGGATGTATTGAGAAGAGCGGTCGGCGTGGAAGGCAGAGACAACCCGACCAAAGCTTCCGTTTGACTGAGCTTCTACAAGCGAAGCGGATTTGGGGAGGGCATGACTTCAGAGGCGGAAAAACTTCGAAATCGGCGGTTGGGACCTTGAAAGGGCGCGGCTTCAAGCCGCGGCGTACGTCGCTTTCAAAGGCTTATGGCACGGCTAGGAAGCCATGCCCTTTCAAAACCCCAAGGCTCGGAGGAGGTTTTCCTCAACCTCTTTCACATGCCGTCGCGAGTGGCATCAATCTGCGGCTCAGCCGCTGAGGGATTCGAGCCTTAGGGCGACACAAGGTTTTTCGGTGCGAACAACTGATGATCCAACAAGATTCTTTGCAAACCATTCTCGCTGCCTACGATGCAAATGCGAATCTCGCGGAAGCCACGACCATTCCGGCGCCCTGGTACGTTGATCCGCGCTTTGCGGAGCTTGAATCCAAAGCTGTCTTCAGCCGGACCTGGCAAATGGTCGGGCGGGTCGAGCAGGTCGAAAAGCTCGGCCAATTCGTCACCGCAAGCGTGGCTGGGGAGCCGATCGTTGTAGTGCGCGGCAACGATGGCGTATTACGAGGCTTCTACAACGTGTGCCGCCACCATGCGGCCGCCGTAGTCACCGAGCCGTGCGGACAGGCCTCGATTTTGCATTGTCCTTATCACGGGTGGAACTATGGGTTGGATGGTTCGCTGAAAGGGATGCCGGAGTTCGACGGCGTAAAGAACTTCGACCGCCAACAGAATGGCTTGGTCCCGGTGAAAGCCGAGATTTGGGAAAACTTCGTGTTCGTAAGTCTCGATCCCGAGGCCGCGCCGCTTCGAGATTTTCTTGGCGGCTTAGTGCGGCGAGTGGCGCCCCTCGGCGTGAGTAAGTTGCATTATTTCGACAGCCGCTCCTATGATATCCATTGCAACTGGAAGGTGTTCGTCGACAATTTTCTTGACGGCGGATATCACGTCCCCCATCTGCACAAGGGCCTGAGCTCGGTACTCGATTACAAGCAATACACCATCGAGAATGAGGACCGGTACTGCCTCCAGTCGAGCCCGATGGTGGCTTCGACTGAGGATGCGGCGACCGCAGCAACCCGCAAAGGCGATCGCGCCTGGTATTTCTGGCAGTATCCCAATCTCATGATCAATTGTTACGAAGCCTACATGGATACAAATCTGGTGCTGCCGGTGGACGTCGATCACTGCCGTGTGATTTTCGATTTCTATTTTGCTGACGTTGGCGAAGCCCATCGCCAATACAACCAGCAGAGCGTGGCTGTAGGTCTGCGAGTTCAGGAGGAGGACTTGGGAATCTGCGAGGCGGTGCAGCGTGGCTTGAAATCTCGTGCCTATGGCGCGGGAAGACTTTCTGTACGGCGCGAGGCAGGGGAGCATCTGTTTCATCGATTGCTCGCGGCCGATCTGAGGGCCGAGACCAATTAGCACGTAGCCCCGGACGCCTCGTCCGGCGGCGATCTGTATGCGCACCGGCCGCGCTCGCGTCCGGCAGCAGTACCAAAATAGCCAGGCCTTGCCCGGGCTGGCCGGACGAGGGCGTCCGCCCCTACGTGCATCTTCCCGTTGTTATTGATGGTCGCGCGGAATGGCTTCTTGCCACGTCTTGGTCTTGATCATTCGACCATCCTTCAATACCTCGCGCGTGTACTTGTAATAGAAGTTCTTCTGATCGGTCGTAACTGACAAATGCCCCTGCCAGGTCAGCACACGGTTTTTCAACTCAAAGACGGTTTTCGCCTCGCCTTGAACTGAGCTCGACTCCGGGCGCGCGTCATCGGCGTCGTAGGTCAGGTTTTCGTAATCGGTTTCTTTGCCCCAGGGATAAGTTGTTTCCGTTTTCCCATGCCAACGGACCGTGGTCTTGCGATTGACCTCATCGCGGATTGAGGTCCACTCGCCAGGGAACAGCTCGCCGGTACTTCGAATGTCTCTGCGTTCCTCTGAAGGCTGGGGCGGTTGGAACGCCGGAGAAGAAGCGCCATGCACGGGCACGACGGGAAGAACCAGACGCGAGCCTTCGCTTCCACCAAGTTCCAGCGACGTGGTCATCGCGTACGGAGTGGGCAAAACCATGGGCCACAGCGAGTTCGAAATTGCAATGCGGATGCGATGGTCTTTGGGAAAGACCCACGACGTTAAATGCATTTCAATATCGAGCGGATACGCTTTGCCGGGTTCGAGATCGTGCGGTTCGCTCATCGATTCGCGTTGTGCGCCGTTCAATCCTGCGCCGGTAATTTGCGTAACCGTTCCGTCGGGAGCCACATCGCAGAGCCGAGCAAACCAGTCAGCCGAAGGCGCCGTGGCGGAGGCCCGGAGGAGGGCATGCGGTCGACCGAGGATTGCCACTTCCTCCTGCAACGGCGCCGAATCATAGACAAGGCTGAATGCGTCCACGGGCCGCGGATCAGTGAGTAACTCACCCCACCAAAAACCGGATTCCACCCCGATCGACGGAACGTACTTGAGCTGATGAACATCCGCCGGTGCGACAGAATTCGCCAGTGCGTGATTCGGCTGTAGGAACAGAGTTGTCGGCTTGACGTCACGCGGCGGCCACCCCCCTTCGCCACGCCACTCGCCGGGCACGGCTTCCAGATTCGGACCGGGCGGATGCCAGTGCTGCATGTAAATCACAAGCTTCGGATCCTGCAACACTCCGGTGTCCCGGCCTTTGAGCCAATAGTCCCACCAACGCACGGCTTCATCGCGCCACTCGATCCGGGGGCCGAAGTCGGCGTCGTCAGGGAAGCTGTGGTTCCATGGTCCGACGATCGCTTTAATCGGTGCTTTCGTTTGTTCTAGCATGGCCGGAATGCTGTCACGATACCCATCCTGCAAGCCGCCAATCAGGAAGCTGGGAATCGTGATCTCGCTCAGGGGGCGAACCGGGCTGCGCCAGAACGGCCCATCGCGTTGGTGTTTCAGGTAGAGCAGTGACCACGGCGCGGCTTCAAAGCGTGGCCCAAGAATTCTTTCATCCAGAGTGTAGTCGGGGGCGCCTGTCATACCCGGCGCCATATCCATATTCAGCTCGAATTCGTCGACGTGCGCCATGCCGTCGATGTAGTGAATGTCGTCATGAAACAACTCGGCCGTCGCATCCGCGGCGATAATCGCCTTCAACTCCGGAGCATGAAGCATGGCCATCTGCAGGGAATTGAATCCGCTCCACGAGATTCCCATCATCCCGACGTTGCCGTTCGACCACGGCTGCCGGGCTAGCCAGGAAATAATCTGAAGACCGTCAGCCTGTTCCTGTTCGGAATATTCGCGGTCGGTAGGAACTCCTTCGCTGTTGCCGAAACCGCGAATGTCGACACGAGCGCCAACGTAGCCGCGGCGAGCGAAGTAAGTGAAGATTCCGTAGTCTCGCGCGGCCATCGCATCATCTTTTCGGTAGGGGTGGTATTCGAGGATGGCGGGGAATTTCTCGGCGGGCTTGGCAGCTTCCGGCATATACAAAGTAGCGGAGAGGCGTACGCCGTCTTTCATTTGGATCCAGGCGTTTTCCAAACGGACTCCGTAGGCGGCGGTCGAGGGAGGATCGGCGGCGAAACCAGGAAGAGCGAAGGTAGTAACGAGCAGGAGTGTAAGCGCAATCTGGATCATGTTTTGATTACGCGGCCCCGAAAGGAGTCCTATTGCACAATACCTCGTCTGGAGATCATGCGGCTTCCAAAGAAAAATAGGAAGCGACATTATAGAGGAGATTTGCCCATTGTCGACTGGAAGCGGGAACGCTGATCTGGCTCAGGCCGAGTCGAGCAACAAGAGCCTAGAATGATAAATGGCAAAAAGGTGGAGGCCAGATTCCAATGCGCGGGTTGTGGCGAGTGTAACCAGATGACCGTGGACGAGTCGGCTGGCCGCCGCCAATCTTATATTGAAGATTGCCAGGTCTGTTGCAAACCGAACCTGCTTCGCATCGAATATGACCCGGCCGAGCGGGAATTTGTGATTACGGCGGAATTGGAATAGCGTATTGCGAAGAGGCGACTGGGTTCAGTGGTAATTGGTGTCTGAAAGAGAGGACGAACGCAATGGGCATGAGCTACAGTGCACCCGGGCGAATGGTCTCCCACACCATGGTGACCACGCAATTCGAACTGGACGGATTTCGTGTGACTCGCAGTCTGGGAGTTGTGCGCGGCATCGTGGTTCGCTCGCGCTCCATCTTCGGTACGATTGGAGCGGGGTTGCAAACCATTCTGGGCGGCAACATCACGCTGCTAACCAATCTGTGCGAGAAGACGCGCGCCGAAGCGTTTGACCTGATGCTGCAGCACGCCGCTGAACTGGGTGGAAACGCAGTCGTAGGCGCCCGTTACGACGCCACGGAAATCATGCAAGGCGTCACCGAAGTGCTGGCGTATGGGACCGCGGTAGTTGTAGAAGCAATTAAATAGCGCGTGCCTCTACACGAACTGCGGCTCGTAGCACAGCAGTTTTTCTAGCATCTTCTGCCGGCACTCGAATGCCGGTACTCGAATGTTTGCTTGAGCCTGGGTGCGATAAACAGCCTTTGCGCCAGATCGCCTAGCGCCCCAAAGCCAGGATCGTACTCGATCACATCGCGGACCGTCGTTCCGCTGACGCCGTTGCGCGTCTCCACCGAGAACTGGTGGCGGTGCTGAAATCGCTTGAATGGCCCCTTCTTCTGGATATCCGCGAAATGATGGTTCCACTCAAACTCGGTAATCAAGGCAATCCACTGCGCGCGGAACGGCAGAAAGGTGAGAGGACGAGAGGAAGTCACGATCTCTGAGCCTACGCCTGCAAGCGAGTTGAGATTCGCGATGACTGGCTGCTTTGTGGGAATAGCAATTAGGAGGCACAAGCTTAAGGGCAGCAAGTTCGGTTCCGGTTTCCGGCGGCATGATGCGAGGCAAATTGCTCGGATTGGCAAAGAACAGAAAGACCTTCTCGATGGCGATCGGTGCCCACTGCTCGAACTGAATGCGGTGGATCATCCTAAAATAGCCGTCGCCGGATCCAAGTACCGGCCTTCCTGAACGAAAAGCCGGAGATTTCTGACGTGCCGGACTCGATTTCCACAGCCCCGCCCCTTTAGCAGTGATGGCGTAAAGCGAAGAAATAACGAATGTTATCGATCCGAACCAGACTTCTAAACCCCATCCCTTGGGGTCACCTCATCAGTTAGCCACAATTTCTGGTGCTTTCTCGGTGTCGGTCTGTCTCACTCTGACTACGTATAACTTTGTTGTTGACAACAAACAGCTTAAGCGTAAGATGTGGACAAAAGTGGTAAGAAGTGGTCGTGACAGTAGAGGTCGTGGGCAAGACTGGAAAACCGAGAGGCGCCAGTGGAATTTGAAGCTGACAGCCCCACAAACAGCCCTAACGAACCGGAATCGACCAGCATTTTGACCGCTTTTACCTCCCTCGTTCTTGCGGCGATCGCTGCCAAGAGATTTTCCGCCCCGGTAAGGGGTCGAACACATGTTTCGCGGCAATCACCCAACTCGCGTCGACGAAAAGGGACGGCTCAAGGTCCCCTCGGAATTCAAGCGCGTCATCGACGAGAAGTACGGCACGCAATTTTACATCACCAGCTTGGACGGCAAGGTTGCTCAAGTATATCCCTTCGAGGAATGGGAACGGATCGAGCAGAAGTTGGCAGGGCTTTCGACCTTCAATCCTACGAAGAAAAAGTTTCTGAGCAAGGTGAATTATTGGGGGCAGGTGGTCGAGATGGACGGACAAGGGCGGCTGCTGATGCCGCAACTGTTGCGCGATGCGGCGCAGATCAAGGGAGAAGTGGCAGTGAGCGGATATCAGACGTATCTGGAAGTTCGCAACCTGCAAGCGTACCGGCAGCAGATGGAAGACGAGAAGTTCACGCCTGAGGATGAGAAGACGCTCGACGAATTGGGCATCTAGTGGGCGAGGGTTCAACAGACACCCCTCAGGGGGTTGGGCATGGCAGTGGAAGGGAAGCGGGCCATGTTCCTGTTCTTTTAAAAAAAGCGATCGACTTTTTAGCTATCAAGCGCGGCGGGACGTATATCGACGCCACGGTGGGCCTGGGCGGGCACAGTTTCGAAATCGCAAAACGCCTCGGCGCACAGGGTCATTTGATTGGGCTCGATAAGGATCCTGCAGCGCTGGACATCGCGCGAGGACGACTAGTCGTTGGTCGTTCGTCGTTGGCGGTTGGCGAAGGCGCTGACCAATCCGATTGGCCGCAGATTACGTTGCTGCACAGATCGTTTGCCGATCTTGCCAACGACCGACGACCAAAGGCCTACGACGGAATCTTGGCCGACTTGGGCATGAGCAGTCTGCAGCTTAATGACGCAGCGCGAGGCTTTAGTTTTCAGGCGGAAGGACCGCTCGACATGCGAATGAATCCGCAAGCCGAGCTGACCGCCGATCAAGTGGTAAACCAGGTCGACGAGGTCACACTCGCCAATCTGATTTACGAATTCGGTGAGGAAAGGAGGTCGCGGAGAATCGCCAGAGCCATTGTCCGGTCGCGGCCGATCCGAACAACTGCACAGCTTGCAGATGTCGTATCAGTCGCGGCCCGGCCAATGAATCAGGCAGAACGAAGGATTCATCCGGCGACCAGAACTTTCCAGGCGCTCCGAATCTTCGTAAACCATGAATTGAACGACCTGCGGGCGCTGCTCGAAGCGGCCCCGCAGGTGCTTAAACCGGGGGGACGGCTGGTGATCATGAGCTTCCACTCGCTGGAGGATCGCATGGTGAAAGATGCTCTCCGCGATGGAGTGAAGCTGGGCCACTACGAGTTGCTGACCCGGAAGCCGGTAACCGCCGGAGAAGAAGAGATTGATCGCAATCCGCGCTCGCGCAGCGCAAAATTACGCGCCGCAGAAAAAGTTTAGTAGCGCCGGCGCTACAAAAGAATTTCCGGGACGGCATCGCCTCTCACACACAGGGCGAAAACAAGTCCTTACCTTCTCTCGATGCCGTCCCGGAGAGATTGAGTGAGGAGACCAAAGTAAAACGGAGGCCGGTCATGTATACGGGCACATTGATTGACGAACTGATTTCAACTGTCGAGCGCGCAGAAAAGCACGCTCACAAAACTGGGGATTCTCAGGAAGCGAGACTGCCGTACTGGTACGTGGCAACCGAGCGCGAGCGAGCGTTCGACTCAAAGTTACTTGGGGTGGCATAAATGGCAGCAGCCGTTATTGCTGTACAAGGCGCAGTTCGCAGCACCCGGCGCAAACCCTGCTGGGCCGGCACGCCAGAGATCTACTTTGCCAAGCCGATCGACAATTCGCGCCTGATGAAAATTGAGGACCCTCGACGCAGCCGCGAGATGAGACAGTTCGGCGTCGCCCTGAGCTGCCTTTTCCTGCTGGTCATGACTTATACGTGGCAGCACTTTAAGGCCATTGAGTACGGCTACAAGATCGAATTCATGAAGAATGAACGCAATGGGCTGGCGGAGTTGAATCGTACGCTCCGACTGGAAGAAGCATCATTACGGTCTCCAGATCGCATCGATCGGCTGGCGCGGCAGAACGGAATGCAGCCGCCGCAGGCGGGCCAGGTACTGCGCATGGATTCAGCCCCGCAGGACGCTGGCGCTCCAGTGATGGCCGAGGCTTCAGTCTCCGTAGTCTCGTTGCCATAAGGCTGTGGAGGACGGGCCCCTGCAGCAAGAAAAGATTGGCCACGGATTTACACGGATGAACGCGGATCAGCTAATAGATCCAAAATATTATCCGTGAGTATCCGCGCAAATACGTGGCTCGGGTTCTGGCGGCTTTCGGGCCGCCATGTTTGTCTAGAGGGCGTAATCCGTGGCTGCCAACACACCCCGCAACAGCACCAGTACCAGGCTCTACTCGCTGGCCGCCATTCTCGTGTTATGGTGCGGCGGCATTTGTCTGCGCCTGGTTTACCTGCAAATCTTTCGGTATGGGAGCTTTGAGAAGCGCGCCATCCATGAGCGCGAACGCACAGAGGAAGTATCGGCCAGGCGCGGAATCATCTACGACCGAACCGGACACGAACTGGCGATGTCAATCTCGGTGGAGTCTGCTTTCGCAGTGCCCACGGAAATTCCCGATCTTGCCGGCACCATCTCTCTGATTTCGAAGATCACGAAGACCGATCCTCGTGAAACCCTGGCCAAGTGCAAAGCTGCCCGAACGTTTTGCTGGGTCGCGCGGAAGGCAGACGCGGAGACTGCCGAGCGCATCCGCGCTATGAATCTGCGCGGCATTTACTTCCAAAAAGAATCCAGGCGATTTTATCCCAAGCGCGAATTGGCGGCGCAGGTGCTGGGTTACGTTGGAATGGATGACGAAGGCCTGAGTGGGATTGAGCGTCAGTACGACGACAAACTGCGCGGCAGCCCCGGGCGCATGCTGATCTCGGTCGACGCCCACAAGAAATGGTTTGGCAGTGTCGAGAAGCAGCCGGAGCCGGGCGAGAACGTCGTCCTGACAATCGATGAGCAGATCCAATACATAGCCGAACGCGAACTGGCAACCGCTATGGAGCAGACCCACGCCGTCACCGGCACGGTCATCGTGCAGAATCCGCGCACTGGAGAAATCCTGGCGCTGGCCAACCAACCCACGTTCAACCCGAACCTGACGAAGGAAATTACGCCGGAGCGCTTGAAAAACCACGCCGTCAGCGATGTCTATGAGCCGGGCTCGACTTTCAAAGTTGTAACTATCTCGGCAGCGCTGGAAGAAAAGTTGACCCGTCCTGATGAAGTTTTCGATTGTCAGATGGGATCGATTGTCATCAATGGCATGCGCATTCGCGACAGCAGGCCGCATGGATTGTTGCCGGTCTGGGGCATTCTCGCGGAATCGAGCGACGTGGGTGCGATTAAGATCGCGTTGCGCCTGGGCGAAGACCGGTTTTACAAATACATTCGAGCCTTTGGATTCGGACAGCAAACGGGAATTGAGTTGCCTGGCGAAACCCGCGGCTTGACCAAGCCAGTGAGCAGGTGGTCGAAAGTTTCGATTGGCGCAATCTCAATGGGACAGGAGATCGGAATTTCGCCGCTGCAGTTGGCCTTATTGGTTTCGACGATTGCCAACGACGGTGTCCAAGTGCCGCCCCGCATCGTCGCGGCAACGACCGATCCGCAACCTACGCCGCAGACCATTGCTTTTCATCCCGCCGACGGGCGGCGCGTCATTTCGCCGATGACCGCAGCGCAGATGAAGCAGATGATGCAAAAGGTCGTGCTCGAAGGCACAGGGAAACGCGCAGTCCTCGAAGGATATTCTTCCGCTGGCAAAACAGGGACAGCTCAAAAAGTAGATCCGGGAACGCGCGCGTACTCCAAGACTAAGTACGTTGCCTCATTTGCCGGGTTTGCGCCATTGAATAATCCCGCGATCGTGGTGGCGGTCATTCTCGATTCGGCTGTCGGTCTCCATCAAGGCGGACAGGTTTCGGCGCCGGTATTCCAGCGCGTCGCGCAGCAGGTTTTGGAATACCTGCATACTCCACATGATGTGGAGCTGCCTCGAAGCCGGCAAATGTTGCTGGCTTCGCGTCAAGTGAAGACGCAGGAACTCGCGGAAGGTTCGCCTGACCATTTGGGCGAGGCCTTGGACGTCGCAGAGGCTCCAACCACAAGCTCGGCCCCGGCACCGGCGAACACTCTCGCCAGTGCAACGCCAGAATCCAGTGGAGGCGTCGTAGTTCCGACCGCCGTGCGCCAGCGTGAAACCGTGGAAACGTCAGCTACAGACTTGAAGCAATCTCCAGTGGCAGAGAATTCGCAGTCGACCGCGGCATCCGCCGGCGATCATCTTCCATCCAGCGGTACGGTTGTGCTGGACGCGGAGCAAGGAGGAATCGTAGTGCCCTCCTTCGCGGGCAAGAGCGTGCGCGGCGCGATCGAATTGGCCGAGGACACCGGCCTGGATTTGGATGCAGTGGGGACCGGCTTGGCCCAGGATCAGATGCCCGCGGCGGGATCGCATGTGGCGACGGGATCGCGGGTGACGGTAAAGTTTGGCCGCTGAGAAACTCACGCAAGCCCGCGTGCCCTCGTCCAGGGCGCCGGTGAGAGCCCCTCTAGGTTCAGGACATTGAATTGGAGTAAGCTCACAATAGAATTCCAATGAATTTCCTTCAGCTTCTGGACGGCGCGGAAGTCCTCGCCCAGAGCGGTAATCCGAGCGTCAGCGGGTTGGAATACGACTCGCGGCGAGTAAAGTCCGGCGATGCCTTTATCGCCATGCGGGGTGAGGCGAGCGACGGAAATAAGTTCATCGATAAGGCCATCGCCGCCGGTGCGGTGGCAGTCGTCAGCGATTCTGCGAGTGAGACTCCTCGCGAAGGAGTGGCTTGGGCCCAGGTGCAGCACGGACGCCGGGCACTCGCACGACTGAGCGCCAATTTTTGTAAGCGCCCCGCCGAGCGGCTGGCGCTCACCGGCATCACAGGCACCAACGGGAAAAGCACAACTGCGTTTCTCCTCGAAGCCATCCTCCGCGCGGCCAATCGCAAAAGCGCACTGATCGGGACAATCGAATATCATGTTGCGGGAAAAGTCCTCCCCGCCCCGCATACGACGCCTGAAGCGCTCGATTTGAACCGAATGCTGGCCGAGGCTCTAGGCAATGGTGCGACCGAGGCGGTCATGGAAGTTTCCTCGCATGCTCTGGCTCTGCAGCGTGTCCACGGGATTCCATTCGACGTGAGCGTTTTCACCAATCTGACTCGAGACCATCTCGATTATCATCACACTATGGAAGAGTATTTTGGCACGAAGCGGATTTTGTTCGAAGGCTGCGGCACTGATCCGCCCCGGGTGGCCGTGCTCAATGCTGAGGACGAGTATGGTCAGAAGTTGGCTAAGGTCAGCAAGAAACGGGGTTCAGAAGTTTTGATGTACGGTCTGAACAGCGGTGACCTGCACGCCGGTAAAGTGGAGATTACTTCGCGGGGTACGCGATTCGACTTGGTGACGCCAGAAGAAGTACTACCCGTTTTTTCTCCGCTGATTGGCAAGGTAAACGTGTACAACATCCTCGCGGCAGCAGGAGCAGCTTACGCACGCGCCTGCAAGCCGGACGAGATCGCGAAGGGAATTGCTTCCCTGGCCCGAGTGCCGGGACGTTTCGAGCGCCTAGACTGCAAACAGCCGTTTACGGTAGTCGTAGACTATGCCCACACCGATGACGCACTTCGCAACTTGACCTCGCTGGCACGAGAGTTCGTCCAACAGGCAAGACAAAAGGGACGTGTAATTACGGTATTTGGCTGCGGCGGCGATCGTGACCGTGCCAAACGGCCGCTGATGGGGGAAGCGGCCGGTCGAGGCAGTGATTTCGTGATCCTGACCTCAGACAACCCGCGCAGCGAGGATCCGGTAGCGATTATCAATGACGCCCTGGTTGGCCTGCAGCGTTCGGGGGCGAAATACAAAGTGGAGCCCGACCGCAAAATGGCCATCGCTTTCGCCATCCGGGCGGCGGCACCGGGTGACCTCGTTCTGATTGCGGGGAAGGGTCATGAGAAGGTGCAGGTCACGCGCGAAGGATCTGTTGCATTCGACGACGTCGAGGTAGCCCACAAGGCCCTGCGCGACGCGGGATACGACTGCGAAACCGCAAACGCCGCCGCCGGGAAAAACTCATGAAGCTCCCACTCCCTCGCGTTGCCGAATTTCTTTCCGCTAGTGGTGAGTTCGACCACGAGGCAGTGGCCCAAGGATATTCCATCGACTCCCGCACCGTTCAACCGAGTGAGCTTTTCTTCGCGGTCAAGGGCGAGCACATGGACGGCCACGATTTCGTGACTCAGGCGCTGGAAAAAGGTGCCGCGGCTGCGGTCATCCGTGGAGATCAACGCGCTCGCTACGCATTGAAAACCGGCCTGATTACGGTGGACGACACCTTGGTTGCGCTGCAGATCCTGGGCAGTGCCGTTCGGCGGTTGTGGGGAAAGCCACTGATCGGGGTGACCGGATCAACGGGAAAGACCACGACCAAAGAAGCCATCGCGCAAGTGCTTGCGACCCGCTTCCGAGTACTGAAATCCGAAGGCAACTTCAATAATCATTTCGGCCTTCCCCTCATGCTGCTGAAAATTGAGCCCGAACACGACCTCGCGGTCATCGAGATGGGCATGTCTCATGCCGGTGAGATTGCCGCGCTGGCGAAAATCGCGCAGCCCGAAATTGGAGTGGTAACAAATGTCGCGCCCGTACACCTGGAGTTCTTTGACTCGGTGGCGAGCATCGCACGTGCGAAATACGAACTGATTGAGGCGCTGCCAGCGGGCGGAACCGCGATACTGAACGGCGACGACGAATACGTTTCGCAGTTTGGCCGCGATTTTCGCGGCAAAGTAGTCCTCTATGGCTTACGCGCGTCGGCGGACGTGCGGGCGGAAAACATCCAGCCCCGGGGATCGGAAGGGTCCACGTTCGACATAGTGGTTGGCGGTTGCCGCGAAAGGGCCGTCTTGCATCTGGTTGGCACGCATAACGTCTACAACGCCTTGGCAGCGGTCGCGGCGGGACTGAATCGGGGGCTGAGTCCCTCAGAGGCCGTCGCTGCCCTGGCCTCGCTCGCCCCGGCAGACAAGCGCGGACAGGTCGTCAAGCTTGGTAACATCACGATCATTGACGATTGCTACAATTGCAATCCGAAAGCACTCGAAGCCATGGTCGATGCCTTGGCAGACATGCCTGCAAAGCGCAGGATTATTGTCGTCGGTGCGATGCTCGAACTCGGGCCGGCCGGCGATGACCTTCACCGGCAGGCCGGTCAATATATTGCTAGCAAGAAAATTGACCTGCTGCTCGGAGTGCGCGGTCAGGCACAGCAAATGGTTGAAGCTGCACGCCAAGCGGGAATACAGGCAGAGTTCGTCGCTACGCCGGAAGAAGCTGGCGAATGGCTGGCCCACGAAACCCGCGACGGAGACGTCGTCTTGTTGAAGGCATCGCGCGGGGTGAAACTGGAACGAGCGCTGGAGAAGTGGCAGTCGCAACCGTCATCAGTCGCGTGTGTTGCCGACAACGGACGACGAACGACCGACGACCCACGACTGCACGGAGGCTGATTGCTCTATTGGCTGTTGTACGAAAAACTGTTTCACTATTTCCCGCCATTTCGTATATTCCGCTATCTGACCTTCCGGACTGCGTTCGCCAGCCTGACTGCACTGTTCACGGGCCTCATCGTTGGTCCGCTCGTGATCAATCGTCTCCGCGAATTTCAGATCGGGCAATACATCCGTGAGGAGGGACCCAAGGCCCACCAGAAAAAAGCTGGAACTCCGACGATGGGCGGTTTGTTGATTGCCATCTCTATCGTGATTCCGACGTTGTTGTGGGCCGACCTGACCAACCGATTTGTGTGGATTGCCGTTCTTGCCACCACCGCTTTTGCCGCGATCGGCTTCAGTGACGATTACATCAAAGTTGTGCATCGCAGGAATCTGGGGCTGACGGGCAAAGCCAAAATCGGATTCCAGATCGCCACCAGCGTCCTCATCGCGGTCGCGCTGATCGTGATGCAGACGCGGGGTCTTTATTCGACCAAGCTTCTGGTGCCTTTCTTCAAGCAATTCCGGCCTGACCTGGTCATCGGGAGTCTGGAACGCTATCCTCACTTGTGGCCCCTGGCGTTTCTGCCATTTATCGCATTTGTTGTGCTGGTGATCGTGGGATCGAGCAACGCGGTGAACCTAACCGACGGTTTGGATGGCCTGGCCATCGGTTGTACCGTCATCGCCGCCGGGGCTTTGGCCGTGCTCACCTACGTCAGCGGCCATGCCACCTTCGCTTCCTATCTCGAATTGGAGCGCATGCCCCAGGTAGGCGAATTGACCATTTTTTGCGGCGCAATGGTGGGTGCGGCGATCGGCTTCCTCTGGTACAACGCTCACCCCGCGGAAGTGTTCATGGGTGACGTAGGTTCTCTCGCGCTAGGTGGCGCCATCGGGACGGTAGCGGTCATGATCAAGCAGGAACTGCTGCTACCCTTCATCGGCGGCGTATTCGTGATCGAGGCGATCTCGGTGATTCTGCAAGTGGCGTCCTACAAACTTCGCAAGAAGCGTATCTTCAAGATGGCGCCCATTCATCATCACTTTGAGTTACTAGGCTGGTCGGAGTCTAAGATTATTGTGCGCTTCTGGATCGCGTCGCTGGTGTTCGCGCTGTTCGCGCTGACGACGCTCAAGTTGCGATAGAGTCAACAACTGCGAGACCTTGAAGATGGAACAGCGGATGGATGTAATCGACAAACGCGTGCTGGTTGTCGGACTCGGGAAATCCGGTGTCGCCTCGGCCCTTTTTCTGAAAGCCAGGGGCGCACGCGTGACGGTCTCCGACGCCAAGCCCCAGGACCAACTGAAAGACGAGATTCCCGTGTTGCTCGATCAGGGCATCGCGGTGGAGACGGGCGGGCATGGAGAGCGCACTTTCGGCGGCCAAGACCTTATCGTGGTGAGCCCCGGGGTGGCGACGGACGCGCCTCCGCTAGTTCAAGCGCGTGCCCTTGGCAAGAACGTCATTGGTGAAATCGAACTGGCGGCTCAGTTTTTCCCCGGACGAATCGTCGCGATCACTGGTTCCAACGGCAAGACCACAACCACGACTTTGGCGGGCGAGATTGTCGCGGCAGCCGGACATCGAGCAGCGGTGGGCGGCAATATCGGCACACCCGCGATTTCACTGGTCAAGGGAGCAACGGCTGACACAATCGCCGTGTGGGAAGTCTCGAGCTTCCAGCTTGAAACCATTCAGACGTTTCGTCCGCGGATCGCCGTCGTTCTCAATGTCACGTCCGACCATCTCGACCGGCATCGTACCTTCGCAGCGTACACGGACGCAAAGGCGCGTATCTTCGAAAATCAGCAAGTGGAAGATTTTGCGGTGCTCAACGCCGACGATCTGACCTGCGTTGAACTCGCAGCTCGGACGAGAGCACAGGTCTTTTGGTTCAGCAGGACTAGAGAGGTGAAGCAGGGCGCGTTTGTTCATGACGGCCGCATCTTCTTCCGTGATCACAGTGGTCAACGAGAGATTATGCTGGTCTCCGAGATTCCCCTGAAGGGTGGGCACAACGTTGAAAATGTTCTGGCCGCGGTCTGCGTCAGTGCTCTCCTCCGTTGCGCGCCCGTACAGATCCGCAAAGCGGTTCGCGACTTTAAAGCGGTCGAGCACCGATTGGAGCACGTCGCAACCATTTGCGGCGTGGAATATTACAACGATTCCAAAGCGACCAACGTCGACGCCACCATCAAGGCGATTGAGTCTTTTCCGGCAAACATCCATCTCATTCTCGGGGGGAAGGACAAAGGCAGCGACTACACCGTGTTGAACGACCTACTCCGGCAGCGCGTAAAGCGCGTTTACACCATTGGCGCCGCGGCGGCGAAGATCGAAACACAAATCATTCCTTCGAAAAGCGGGGGCCCCGCGATCGATCACGCCGAAACCCTGGAGACAGCGATCAGGCACGCGGCCGGGGTTGCTACCCCAGGGGATATCGTGTTGCTCGCTCCAGCCTGTGCCAGCTTCGACCAATTCCGCAACTACGAACACCGAGGGAAGGTGTTCAAAGAAGTTGTAAACGCTTTGGTGAAGCAGGCGAACCAAAAGAGTTAAATCCTCCCGAAAAAGTTTCCGCGAAAGGTCTCCGTACTTCGTGTCTCCGTGGTGAAATGAAGTCCTCTCCATGGCGAAGCGCGTCAGTGTCGATGGCTGGCTGTTTGCGGTTACGCTGCTCTTGATCTTCATAGGGCTGGTAATGGTTTTCAGCGCTTCGGCGGTGATGGCGAAAGAGCGCTACGGTTCCGGTTACTTTTTTCTCTTGCGGCAGTTGGGCTGGGCGACCGGCGGAATCCTCGCCATGGTGCTCGCCATGAGAGTCGACTACCGCCAGTACAAGCATCCTGCTGTGGTTTTCTCATTGCTCGGACTGACCACCCTGCTGCTCATCTCGGTATTTTTCCTCGATCGTGCCCACCATACGCATCGTTGGTTTCACTTGGGTCCGCTCTCCTTTCAACCGTCCGAAATGGCCAAACCGGCGCTCATTCTGTTTCTGGCATTCTTCCTGGAGAGCCGTACGAAATCGATGAAGGATTGGCGCAACACCGTGCTGCCCGCGGTCGTTCCCACGTTGATCTTTATTGCCCTGATCGTCTTCCAACCCGACCTCGGCACCGCCATTGCCTGCGCCGCAATCACGGGCTGCGTCTTATTTGTCGCGGGACTCGACTTGCGCGTCCTCGGATACGCTTTTGTAGCCTCTCTGCTGCCGCTGTATTTCCTGATCTTCCACGTGGCCTATCGCCGCGACCGCATCCTCGCTTTCCTTAATCCCTATTCCGACCCGCAGGGCCGCGGCTTTCACATCATTCAATCGCTGATCGCGGTGAGCACGGGAGGCATTACCGGCGTCGGTCTGATGGAAGGCAAGCAGAAGCTTTTCTACCTACCGGAGCCCCACACCGACTTCATCTTCGCCGTGACTGCCGAGGAACTGGGATTGGTGGGCGCGCTGGTAATCGTGCTGCTCTTCGCCATCTTCCTCTGGCGAGGCATCCGCACCGCCCTGCGTACGCAAGATATGTTCGGACGCTTCCTCGCAGTCGGAATCACCAGCATGATCGTCGTGCAAGCCTTCATCAACATCAGCGTCGTGCTCGGGTTGATGCCCACCAAAGGCATCCCGCTGCCGCTGGTCTCGTACGGCGGCTCGTCGCTGCTGGTCACGCTAGCCTGCATTGGCGTCCTACTGAATATTTCAAAACAAGCCGAATAACACGTGGGGACAGCCGCCCCCGGCGGTTCAGCCGAGCAAGCTCGGCCAGAAGCTTCGAGCCAGCACGGAGCTAGACCGTTAACTTCTCCCGCCTCCCAAACGCCTATTCCAGTTTATAGTCACTGCATGCGGGCCATTCTGGCGGGAGGCGGGACCGGCGGACACGTGATCCCCGCTATCGCCATCGCCCAGCAACTTCAGAAAGATTACGCCGCCGAGGTCCTGTTCATCGGCACCTCGAGAGGCATCGAGAACCGATTGGTTCCCGCTGCAGGATTTGCTCTAAGGCTGGTCCAGGTTGGCGCCTTGAACCGGGTGAGTTTCAAGACACGGCTGAAAACCTTCTTCGATCTCCCCCGAGCCGTGTGGGATTCGCGTCGCATCCTTTCGGATTTTCGACCCGACATCGTGATCGGCGTCGGCGGGTACGCTTCCGGCCCAGCGATGCTCGCGGCCATATTGCGCAGAGTGCCAACGCTCGTGTTTGAGCCGAATTTTGTTCCGGGATTTGCCAACCGCCTGGTAGCCCCACTGGTTTCCGGAGCCGCCGTGCACTTCGCCGAAACCGGACGTTACTTTCGCCGCTGCGAGGTGACTGGAGTTCCGGTCCGCGAGGCCTTCTTCCAGATTCCCAGCCAGCATCCCACGAATACGACGACCCTGCTCGTCTTCGGCGGAAGCCAGGGCGCACACGCGATCAACCAGGTGGTCATGGATTCGGTAGCCGACTTGCGTCAGCGTGTTCCTGGAATTCACATCGTCCATCAAACCGGCGAACGTGACTATAATGACGCTCAAGCGGCCTATGCGAATTTGGTCGGCTCCGTTGAGGTCTATCGCTTTATCGACGATATGCCGAGTCTGTTTGCGCGGGCAGATTTGCTCATCTGCCGCTCCGGGGCCAGCACGGTGGCCGAGGTGACGGCGGCCGGCAAGCCAGCAGTTTTTGTGCCCTTCCCGCGCGCCGCCGACGATCATCAAAAGCGCAACGCGGAAGCCCTGGAGCGGGCAGGTGCGGCGGTAATGCTAGAGGAGTCGAACCTGAACCGCGAAGGCCTCGTCGAGTCTGTCAGCACGTTATTCGCCGAGCCGTCTCGCCGGGGAAAAATGGGCGATGCCGCTCGCAAGCTTTCGCATCCAAACGCCGCGCGCGACATAGCGGCCATGGCAGCCCGGCTCGCAGGAATCGAATAACATGTTTAAGAGCTTGAACGAATTGGAACGCGAGGTTGGCGGAGAGCAAAGGCCTTTATGGAAAAGAACTCCCCTCCCGCTCAAATTCTTCATCTTATTCGGGTTCGTTAGTTACGCCGTTCAGATGTATCTCACGTATTCTCCTCCGTCCCCGTGCACTTACCCACGCCCAGGTAGCCTTGCAAGTTTCGCTCTAGCCTATTCAGTTTGTCCGGTTTGCATCCTGATGCCTACGGTGGATCCTACCCCGTCCACTATGGCGTATTTCGTCGGTCCGATCGACGCGCTGATACACGGCGCAGTCGGCGCGCTATCGTCGGGTATTTCATCAAGGCTTTTTCTAGCGTGGAACTGATTTAAATGTTCGCCAAGATTCAGCGTATTCATTTTGTCGGGATCGGCGGCATCGGCATGAGCGGAATCGCCGAGGTGTTGCTGAACCTTGGCTACAAGGTTTCCGGTTCCGACCTAAAGAGTTCCACGGTCACGCAGCGTCTGGCAAGCCTGGGCGCCACGGTCTTCGAGGGACACCGAGCCGAGAACATTGTCGGCGCCGAAGTCGTCGTGGCCAGCTCAGCCATTGCCTCGGAAAATCCAGAAATCTCCCAGGCGCACGCTCTCCACATTCCCGTGATCCAGCGCGCCGAGATGCTGGCCGAACTGATGCGCCTGAAGTACGGCATCGCCATCGCCGGAATGCACGGTAAGACGACAACCACTTCCATGGTCGCGGCCGTCTTAGCGGGCGGCGAACTGGATCCCACCGTGGTAGTCGGCGGCCGCGTCGACGCCATGGGATCGAACGCCCGCCTCGGTAAATCGCAATATCTCGTGGCCGAGGCCGACGAGAGCGACCGGTCGTTTCTCAAGCTGTCACCCATCCTCGCCGTCGTCACCAACATCGATCGCGAACACATGGATTGCTATCGCAACATGCGAGACGTCAAGCGCGCATTTCTGGATTTCATGGATCACGTCCCTTTCTACGGAATGGTCGTGGTCTGCAACGACGATCCCCTGCTGCGTCGCATGCTCCCGCAAATTCAGCGCCGGACCGTCACGTACGGTATGCGCCGCGGCTCCGACTTCCACATTAAGCTGGGCGAGCCTGTGCTCAACCCCGGAGAATACCGGCCAATCAGTCGCTTCCAGGTAACCTTTGAGCAAAAGCCGTTAGGCGAGTTCCGCCTCCACGTGCCTGGCGTACACAACGTGCTGAATGCCACGGCGGCGATTGCTGTAGGGATCGGCCTTGATATCAAAGTGGAGCAGATTCGCTCAGCGCTCGAAAACTTCCGCGGTGTCGATCGCCGATTCCAATTGCGAGGCACGGCCGCCGGCATAAGCGTGATCGACGACTACGGCCACCATCCCACCGAGGTCCGCGCCACCCTCGCCGCCGCCCGCCAGTGCGGATTCCGCACGATCCACGTTATATTCCAGCCGCACCGGTACACTCGCACCCAGTTACTAATGGACCAGTTCGCCAAGGCGTTCGACGATGCCGACACGCTGCTTATCCTAGACATCTACGCCGCCAGCGAGCCGCCAATCGAGGGTATCACCGGAGAAGCCTTAGCCGGGCACATTCAAGAGACAGGAGAACATGAAGCCCGCTACGCCGCCTCTTTCGCCGAAGCCGCAGAAGCAGTGGTGGCCGGAGCGCAAGAGGGCGATATGATTCTGACTCTCGGCGCCGGCAGCGTCTCGCAACTCGGCCCCATGATTCTGGAAAAGCTTCAAGCCAGGCAGGAGATGATCGCCGAAACCCCAAAACCCCTGGCTTCGACCTCCCCGGAGTAGGGTTCCTGATTTGGAAACCGAATATGGCTACGTCCCACTGTGCTGTTCCGATTTCCGAACAAACCAACGAAAAATACCGCTTACCGCCGTGAAGTGTAAAAATGATTCTTGCAGGTATGGATCAATCCTACCAACCCGAACGCACGATAAACAGCCGCCGTTATCCGAGATATGAACTCGAAACCGAACTGAAAGCAGCGATCCATGGAATGGAGCACCCTCGAACCGAGCACCGCGAGATGCGCGGGCGTTCCTTGAATATTAACGAGGGTGGAATGGGCGGAATATTTGTTTCTGGCTGGGAAGTGGGCACCTCCGTCGCACTGCAATTCTCAGTTCCGATTGCCACCAACCCCATTAAAGTAAAAGGCATCGTGCGGAACCGCACCGGCTACCGCTATGGATTTGAGTTCACGGATTTGACGCCCGAAGAACGCGAAACCATCACCCGCACCTGCAGAACCCTGGACCTCCTGCAATAAGACTTGTTGCAATAAAACTGAACCAATGTAGGCGCAGGCATCCTCGCCCGTACAATCGAATCCCACCCCACCCCACCCTGCAGTCATCCTGAGGCAGCGGAGCGGAGTCCTCGCTCGGCTTCGTCGAGGACTCCCAAAGAAGGATCCCCGCACTACCCAGCACCGGCCAAGAATGCAACTCCCAAATCAGGCCGTATGATTAAAGTCTGCGAAGTGAAATCGGATTGCCCTCAACAGCCGCAAAGCGGCGAAAGAGGAATTGTGAGGAGGTCCACGCCCCGCCCGATCGTACCCGCCAGCTTAGTCTCCCGTCAGAACAATGGAGCTCTGCTGACCACTGCAGTTCTTTGCCGGATCGTAGATCGCCGATCCCTCGCGCTTACCTTGCGACGCGCGGAACATCAATATTCCGCCTTTGACTTTCTCCGGCAGTCCCTTGAATTGCGTCTTGCCGTCGACATTGGTGGCCGCTTCGAGATCAAGCCGCCGCACGCCCGCGAATCCGTAAGCGATGTGGACTCGAATGCGGGCGTCGTAAACCGGCGCGCCTTTGGCATCGGTAAGGGTGAAGGCAACCGAACAAGGCCCGGCTTCTCCATCCATCACCGGAACCTGGTGCGGATCTGGAGTCTGCTGGCCGCCGGCCGCCATGAGAACGCTTGCGAGAATTATCAATGCAGCCGAAAACAAGATGCTTTTGCCAAACTGGATAGCACCGGTCACCTGTGGCTCCTCAACTGACACTATAACCCGACCGCAGCGAGAGAAAACAAAAGCCGCCAGCTTTTGGCTGACGGCTGTGGAGACGTAGCTAAATTAGCTACGTCTCTACGAGTTCTCGTACAACAACACGCCTTCGGTCTCTTTCGAATCCACCGGACGGTAGAACAGCTTGTTGTCCCCGAGGAAAACCTCGATGAACGCAGGCCGGGTAGCAATCGTGCCCTGAATCAAAGCCTCCGACAGCGGGTCCTCGATATATTTCTGCAGCGCCCTGCGTAGCGGACGCGCGCCGTAGCTGCGATCCACCAGCGTCTGGCTGAGGATCCACTTCTTGGCCTCGTCGGTCACGGTGACCGTGATCGCTTTCTGCGCCAGGTTCTGGTTCAGTTGGCTGACCATGAGTTCAAGAATCTGGATCAGGTCGCCTTCGCTCAAAGCGCTGAACAGGATGATTTCGTCCAACCGGTTGAGGAACTCAGGATTGAAGGTGCGCTTGACTTCGTTCTTGACCAGATCCTCGACCTTTTCCGAAATCATGTCTTCCTTGCTCGACTGGAAGCCTAGACCCTCGCGGCGTTGCAAGTGGCGCGCCCCGATGTTCGAGGTCATGATGAGGATGGTGTTTTTGAAGTCGACGGTATTGCCCAATCCGTCGGTCAGCTGTCCGTCTTCAAACACCTGCAATAGAATGTTGAACACATCCGGATGCGCCTTCTCAATTTCGTCCAGCAGGACAACCGAATAGGGCGCCCGCTTTACCCGCTCGGTGAGCTGACCACCCTCCTCGTAACCCACGTATCCCGGAGGCGAGCCAATCAGCTTGGAGACCGAATGCTTCTCCATGAATTCACTCATGTCGAACCTTACTAGAGCCTTCTCCGTGCCGAACATGAACTGTGCCAGGGTGCGCGCGACTTCAGTTTTGCCAACGCCCGTGGGACCAAGGAACAGGAACGACCCAATCGGCCGATTCGGGTTCTTCAAACCGGCGCGGCTGCGGCGGATTGCCCGTGCTAACGCGCTTATGGCTTTGTCTTGCGAGATGATGCGCTTGTGCAGTTCTTCCTCGATGCGCAAGAGCTTCTGGGTTTCTTCTTCCTTGATCGAAGTGACGGGGACGCCGGTCCAGCGCGAGACCACATCTTCGATGTCTTCGCGGCCGACGACGCCCGTGGAAGATTCATCCAAATGGTATTTTTCGCGAAGAGCGCGCAGGTTCTCGCGCTCTTTGCGTTCCTCATCGCTGTAGAAACGGGCCTTCTCGAATTCGTGATTCGCGATGGCGTTTTCCATCCGGTGAACGATGAACTTGATGCGCTTCTGCACTTCGGTGAGTTCCTCGGGCAGCGAAGTCTGGCGCAGCTTTACGCGGGCGCCGGCTTCGTCGACCAGGTCGATCGCTTTGTCGGGCAGGAAGCGGTCAGGAATGTAACGGTTCGAGTGCGATACCGCGAAGTTGATGGCGTCGTCGGTGTAGGTGACGGCGTGAAACTTCTCGTACCGGTCTTTGATCCCGAACAGAATTTTGGTGGCGTCAGCCTCATTCGGTGGTGGAACTTTTACCGCTTGGAATCGGCGTTCGAGCGAGCGGTCTTTCTCGATCGATTTGCGATACTCGCCCGGGGTGGTTGCGCCGATACACTGAATTTCTCCGCGCGACAATGCGGGTTTCAGGATGTTAGCGGCATCGAGCGAGCCTTCCGCCGAGCCTGCGCCGACCAGAGTGTGCAGTTCGTCAATGAAGATGATCGAATTCTGAGACTCCATCAACTCCTTCATGATGGTCTTGAGACGCTCTTCGAACTGGCCGCGATATTTAGTGCCGGCAACAATCAATGAAAGATCAAGAGCCAGAATGCGTTTGTCCGCGAGAAACGACGGGACTTCGCCATCGGCAATGCGTTGCGCCAAGCCTTCAACGATGGCGGTTTTGCCCACGCCGGGTTCGCCGATCAAGACTGGATTGTTCTTAGTGCGTCGACAGAGAATCTGAATCACCCGTTCCAGTTCGCCGTCACGTCCAACGAGCGGATCGAGTTGCGTATCCATTGCGGCTTGCGTCAGATCGCGGGAGAACTCGCTCAGCAGGGAAGACTCGCGCTGACGCTGGGGCTGCGCTTTTTCCTGGCTGGTGCGAGCCAGTTCCTCCCGAATAGTCGAGAGTCTCAAGCCACGCTCGTGCAGAATCTCAGCCGCAAAACACTTTTCTTCTCGCAGTAGACCCAACAGTAAATGCTCGGTGCCGATGTGCTTGTGGGAGAGACGTTCTGCCTCTTCCGCGGCATAGGCAAGCACGCGCTTGCATTCGTTGCTCAGCGGCAGGTCCACGGAAGTGGAAACCTTTTCCCGGATCGTGGTGTGTCCCTCGATCTGTTTGCGAATGGATTCGACCGAAGCGTGCGAACGCAGAAAGCGATTGGTCAGGGCTTTATCTTCGCGCAGAAGTCCCAGCAGAAGATGTTCCGTCTCAATATAAGGAGACCCGAACTGGCTGGCTTCATAGCGCGCGAAAAAGATGACGCGCCTCGCCTTCTCCGTATAACGTTCAAACATAAGACCCTTTCCCCCG
The DNA here is from genome assembly GCA_963838905.1 of uncultured Acidobacteriota bacterium. Taxonomy (GTDB): domain Bacteria; phylum Acidobacteriota; class Terriglobia; order Terriglobales; family Acidobacteriaceae; genus JABDBE01. The sequence continues at coordinate 132,071 of CAWITE010000001.1, read as the reverse complement.
AGGTCGCGGGGAGCGTTTTGGGTCAACCTGGCGGCCCTGCTCCTCGGATCTCCCTGACCCTAAGTTAATGGTGCAATCGACGTGCCAACCGCTACAGTGTTTATATCGCGGGTTTGGCGCGCGGCTATCAGTTACCAAAGACACCTTACTTGTCGTTTCTCCGCAAGTGGTTGCAACTTTCTGTAAGTTGACCAGTTGCGGCGATTTCGATATCCCATCCCGGGGGGCTAAAGCCCGCACTTTTGCGGACCTCTTGGCACGGCTGAAGCCACGCCCTTCCCGAAGTCATTCCGTCAATGCGCAACCCCAAATTGTAAAATCAGCTGGAGACGCCGTTCACCTCTCATTCCGACACGTCGCGACCGAAAAGTCAATCGCCGTGACGTGCTATACCGGTAGCGTTTCCGGTGCCACCTCCTCGATGCTGCCTTGCTGTAGCCGCAACACGCGCTGGCAGCGACGGGCAAACGCGAAGTTGTGGGTGGCGATGAGGGAAGTCAACTGATAGTCGCGATGGAGCCTGGCGATCAGTTCAAAAACTGCATCCGCCGTACGGCTATCGAGGTCGCCGGTCGGCTCATCCGCCAGCAAGAGCTTGGGCTGTGTGATCAAAGCTCGAGCCAGAGCTACCCGCTGTTGTTCACCGCCGGAAAGCTCTCCCGAACGATGATGCGAGCGCTGGTCCAATCCGACCTCACTGAGCCACCGCGAAGCTTCCCGTTGCGCTTCCTGCCGAGGGCGACCTCGAAGCAAGAGTGGCATAGCCACATTCTCCAGCGCTGTAAACTCCGGCAGGAGATAGTGGAATTGCCAGACAAAGCCGATTTCGTGGTTGCGAAACTCGGCCGCAGCGTTCTCCGATAGCGAATTCAACTGCCAGTGCGCGAAGTATACGTCACCCGCGGAAGCCCGATCAAGAGCGCCGACGATGTGCAGCAATGTACTCTTTCCCGCACCGGATTCGCCCACAATGGCAAGCATTTCGCCTTTGGCCACCTGAAACGATAAGTTTTCAAAGAGCACTAAATCCGATTTGCCAGATCGGAAGACCTTCTTGAGGCCCTCGATCCTTAATATCGCCTGCTCAATTAGATGCACCCGCAGTGCTCCTCGTCTCAGGAATGCAGGCCGCCGAGCGATTATCTACTCGACTTACCCTACTCGATTGACTCGCGGCAGGTTGCCCTGTCTATTAAAACACGGCTACGCCGGAAACGTTTCTGCTCACTTCTCGGGAGCACCTCCAACAAACTGTACTTCAAAAGTTATGAGGTTGAATGTGACCTCGGTCACTGACTGCGAACCCACAGAGCGGGACCCAAAGTCACGTTCTCGGGCGGAAATGAGGGCAGAATGACATGAAGGGTTACGGTAAATGTGATAAAAGGGTCAAAGCTGGGTCATGAGATCGCCGTCGGTGTCCTTGGCTAATGCCTTAGAAACGCGTTAACAAGGACGCGAAGGAACACAAAGGAAAGCGAAAGGGTCATTCGTAGCGTAAGGCTTCAGCGGGAAGAATGCGCGCGGCTGACCACGACGGATACACCGTCGCGATCAGAGAAATCCCAATCGCCACCAGCGCCACGAGCACACCGTCCATGGCGCGCGGGGCGAATGGCACGTAGTCGATGGAATAGACCTCGGGGGCAAGCGACAACAGATGGTAGTGCCCGCCGGCCCAGGAAAGCGCGTAGCCAAGAACCAGACCAATCGCAGTTCCGACTACTCCAATCAGCACACCCTGGGCGATAAAGATGCGGCGTACCTGCGACTTGCGTGTGCCCATCGAAATGAGCACGGCGATGTCGCGAGTCTTTTCCATAACCATCATGGTAAGTGAGATCAGAATGTTAAGCGCGGCCACGAAGACGATCAGGCCGATAGTGATGAAGGTTACCAGACGTTCCAGGCGCAGAGCGCGAAAGAGAGCTTTGTTCTGCTCCATCCAGTTCGTGGCCATGAAACCCTTGCCGGCAGCCTGTTCGAGTTGCCTGGAAATCTCATCGGCCTTGTAGATGTCGTCCACTTTGAACTCGAGCACGGAGACCAGATCTCCGAGGCCGAACAACTGCTGCGCGTCGCTGAGACGGGTAAACGCCCAGGAGCTGTCATAGTCGTAGAAACCGGAGTTGAAAATGCCGACTACGCGAAAGCGGTTGTACTTGGGCACCATGCCAAATGGAGTGAGCTCGCCCTGCGGGCTGGTGACGAGCACGATGGAGCCGACGGTGGTGCCCAGTTCGTCGGCCATGTCTTTGCCAAGAATGATTGGGGGCATGGCGGCGATGCGGTTTTCTACGCCTTGAAGGTCTGTGGGGGATTGGTTAGCTTGGGTGGCGCGGACCCTCTTGTCCGCGTTTGTGGCGGCAGAGTCGGGCGTTCCGCCCTGACCGGGTCGAAGACCCGGTCCCACATGGTCCTGGCCCGGTCCCACATGGTCAGTGCTTTCATCCAGCGCATCGGCCGCGCCGATCTTTACAGTGCTCAGAAGATCGCTGACTTTTCTTTCTTCGCTCGGAATCATCCCCTTCAACACGGCGCCGCGAGCCCGTGGTCCGCGAGAAATCAGAACTTGTTCGTAGATCGCCGGGGCAGCCGCAATAATGTGCGGCTGTTTCGACAGCCGATCCATGAGCGGGCGCCAGTCTTTGATTCCGTCACTCTGAATGCGCAGCAGATTGATATGAGAACTCGAGCCCAGCAGACGGTCCTGGAGATCCTGGCGAAATCCATTGTTGATGGCGAGCGCGACGACGAGGGAGGCGACTCCGGCGGCGACTCCGGCAATGGAGATGCCGGTGATGACGCCGATGACCGCCTGGCGACGTTTGGCGCGAAGGTAGCGGGAGGCGACGAAGAGTTCGAAGCGCATGAAAGAAGCAGTCAGCACTCAGCAGTTAGCATTCCGTCAGTTTGGATTATAGCGAGCTACAGCAGCAGAAAGCAGGACACGAGGGTAAAACGAGGCTGCGGATAAAGTTTCCCAAGGGGCCGACCAGCGATGTCCGTCCTCCACAGGCCGCTTTTGTGGCAGAGTAGTGCCAGATGGCGGCAAGCGGAGATCCCAGGCTCGCGGGCAGTATCGCGTTTACTTATCCGGATTTCGCCGTTTACGAGCTGGCATTATTTTTCATTGAGGCCGGGCTCGAGATGCAATCGGTCGCAGTGGGCTGGCAGGTTTACGAGATCACGAAGCGGCCTTTGGACTTGGGCCTGGTCGGTCTGGCTCAGTTTCTTCCTGGAATTGTTTTGTTTCTGGCCTCCGGGCATGCGGCGGACCGGTTTGATCGCCGCAGGCTGTTGATGTTGTGTTATGCGGGATTCGTCGCTTGCTCGGGCCTGCTGTGGGAGATTGCAGTGCGAGGCGGGCATGGGGCTCATCCGAGCGTTTACCCGATTTATGGAGTTTTGGTGCTGCTCGGTGCGGTACGCTCGCTCACCGGGCCGGTCAGCCGAGCCCTGCTGCCCCAGTTGGTCCCGGAAGAACATTTCGCCAATGCCGTGGCCTGGAACGCGAGCGTTTTTCAAGGTGCGACAATTCTGGGCCCATCAGTCGGCGGGTTGATCTACGCTTTTTTTCGTGGTCCCTCGGCCGTGTACCTGACAGCGATGCTGATGTCGGCGGCGGCATTGCTGTCTACGGTACGAATCAAACCGCAAACGAGAGCGCGATCTCGGGAGGGTGTGAGCCTGACCACCGTGTTAGCCGGATTTCGTTACATCTGGCGGCAGAAATTGATTCTGGGTTCGATCTCGCTGGACATGTTCGCAGTGTTACTTGGTGGAGCGGTGGCCCTGCTGCCGGTTTATGCCCGTGAAATCCTCAAGACTGGGCCATGGGGCCTGGGGTTGCTGCGGAGCGCGCCTGGAGTCGGCGCGACCGCGATGGCGATCCTGCTGGCGCATCGTCCGCTGCGTGGCAAGGCCGGACCGACGATGTTGTGGTGCGTTGCCGGCTTCGGAGTGTGTACCATTCTTTTCGGGATCTCGAGAAGCATCGTGCTTTCTCTGATTTCGCTGCTGCTGATCGGCGCGACCGATATGGTGAGCGTGGTCGTGCGCGGCACCCTGATTCAGTTGGGCACACCGGACGAAATGCGTGGCCGGGTCAACGCGGTGGACATGCTCTTCATTGGAGTTTCCAACGAGCTTGGCCAATTCGAGTCGGGTTTGACGGCGCACTGGTTTGGAACCGTCCCTGCCGTGGTGTTGGGTGGCATCGGAACTCTAGTCGTAATCGCGCTCTGGGCCTGGCAGTTTCCCGAATTGCGCAACGCGGATCGGCTCACGGATTTGGCGATCGAGCCATCGAGTGATTGAGCCAGACCTACTTTCCGCGGATCACTGTTTTCGCCGAGCTCATGTTGTCATAGCGGTCATAAGCGCGGACTACGACGACGTGCTCAAGTTGCCCGGCGGCGCTTGTGACCGTCGCGGCCGCGGGCTTAACGAGCGGAACTGTGACTCGCAAGTCATAGCTCTCGGCTTTCGAATCTGACAACTGCCCGACTGGTTCAATGAACTGCCATTCGCCGGCGTCGACGGAATACTCGGCACGCTTGATATTCGAAAAACTATCGACCGCGCGAAAGGTCACGTGGATCTTGCCATTCTCGACGGATGCAGTGAGATCCTCGATCTGCGGCGGAGTGGTGTCTACTTCGAATCGCAAGCTCTCTTTCTCCGCGGTCAAAGCCTGGTCGGGAGAATGCGAGGGCGCGTCGGAAGCCACGACCTTAACGGTGTAGACGCTATCGGGCAAAAGTGACGCGTCGAAGGAGTAGAACTTGTCGGTCAAATTGTTTTTGAGCAACAGCCATCGAGTGTCGCCATCGCCGCGGTAGTAAACCGAGTAAATCATTTGATCATCGTTGTCGTCGTGAACGCTCCACTTCACGCCGATGGAGTCGCGATCATGGGTGACCGGCGGAGGCGTATCGAAGTGCGGTTGCTGGCCGGTTGCGGCGGTGAGGTCCGCCGCAGGCTTGGGCAGCGATTGGTAGCGCACCCCGGGTTGTACTGTGACGTCGTCAAAATCGGGCGCCACGTTCTTGGGCAAGTAGTTGAGTGTGACGCTTTCGACGCGGGGGGCAGGGTCTCCCGATCGCAGCACCGCTTTCCACTGAATGAAGCGAGCGGGAGGAACGCTGACCAAGCCATCTCTCCGCAGATCGATTTTCTCCCACGGACTCCAGTTGCGGTCGGGATTGTCCACGTTGCCGCTGCGGGCGAATAGTTCGACGTTGCCGGAGCCGCGGAATTCGGCGCGTCCCCAGCGCGAGAAGTTGCGAGCGTCAAAAACATCGCTCTCGTAACTGCCCTCGGATTCAGGCGTAGCGCTCAGCAGAAACACCTTGCCGAGGTTGCTGGTCGACGCGTAGAGGCCGCCCTGGGGAGCGTTGGCGAAGGCCGTGACCTGGGTCGCGCTGGCTTTAAGAAGGTCGGTGAATTCGTCATCTCCGGTGATGGCGAAAACGTGTCCACGGTTTCCTGTGCCGGCGAGTAGGCGGCCGCGCTGATCAAAGGCGAGGGCGTATACGATGTCCTCGCGCGAACTCCACACCCGGCTAGGAGAGCCGTCGAGTGCGATGCGATAAATCTCCGATCCGCCCGCGGCTCCCGCACCGGGGATGGGGAAGCTCATCGATGTGGGTGGCGTGCTGGTGGGAGCGGCGGTGATCACGATACCGCCCTGCGGCCCGCTGCTCGAAACAGATGGAGAAGTTGGAATCGAGATCGGCGTCGAGGGGAAACCCGGTGCGGTTGTGCCGCTACGTTTTTCTCCGACACCGGCGGCGTAGATGTCGCCTGTTTTGTCGATGGCCAGAGCGGTGATTTCTTTCTTTGGCGCGCTGTAGAGGACGAAGCCTTCTCCGCCGGGCGAGACTCGATAAACCAGACCACTGCCGTCCGAACCCGCAATCAGATTGCCTTTGCTATCGAAGGCCATTACCCGGATATGGGCTTCGTCACTCTTGAAGAAGACAGAGTGATCGCCCTTCGGTGTCACCCGGAATATCTCTCCGTGATCCCCGGTGGCCACGTAGAGGTTACCTGAATCATCGAGCGCGAGATCCCAAATGTATTTGGTGCCGGGCTCAAAATAAACTGATGAACTCCAACCGGAATCCGGCGCCGGCTTGGCCGTGGATTTCTTATCCCCGGAGCCTCTCTCCGCTGAAGTAGCACGATGCTCGATTTTGTAAACCTTGCCGTCGGGGTTGGTGGCCGCAAAGATGACTCCGCTCTTGTCCACGACTAAAGCCTGCACCTGAAGTTCCTGGGGCTCGAAAATCACAGTCGACTTGCCGTCGGGCGTAATTCGATAGACTCGCGCCGGCGAACCGGAAGCGGCATACAGATTGCCCTCGCGATCTGCCGCGATCGACCAGATATAAGTAGACGGAGTCGTAAACAGCGCCGTGAAAGCCGGAGCCAGTTCAAGGCCCCCGGTGCTGCGGACGGCCACGCCTTTGGTCGTGCCTTTAACCAGCTCTTCGAATTTCGATTGTTCCCAGGTGCGCGTGCCTTCGGCAAAGACGAAAGAAACCAGAAGAAGAATGGAAAAGATACCCAACAGCCAACGCAAACGGATCAAGTTCATACCTCAACAAACAGTTTTATGAGGAGAGTTCAGGTTATCACGACAGGGGCAGCTGGCACCGGGCGGTCACTGCAGGACTTCGCACATAACGAGACCCGCCTCGGACGCCTGGTTTGCAGGAGCAGTTGCTTTGCAGTCCCGCAATCTGAGTACAGGCTGCTCGACCAGATAGTAGGAAAGACAAGCCAGCCCGATGCCGAGAAGAAGTTTGTACGCTGGCTGCCGAGTGGGATTGAAAAAAAAGGGTTCCTGCCACAGGTACAGGCTGTAACTGATTCTCCCCAGCCACACGAGGGGAGCAAGGTTCAAGATACGATACGGCGACTGGATGACGTGTAACACCAGTCCGGCAATCGAGCAATGCAAGATCGGCCACAGCACAAACAGCATAAACAGCGTGCGGATCGGAGTATTCGCGGGATAGCTCGGAATGAGAAGAACCGCCAGCAGCATGGGAATCGCCGCCCAGAGCCGGATTTGTGGCATGCGCGAACCGAATATCGCCAGCAGGCAGCCGACTGCGAGATTGTCAGCGACCGCGGGAAATGTTCCATAGCCTCCGCTTTGAACTTTGAAATAATAACAACCAGCGCTATAGAGAGGAGCGAGCACGATGACTCCCAAAAGGATCGCAACCCTGTGCCGGTACCACTTTCGCAATACACCAGGCCAGGCAAAATAGAATTGCTCCTCGACGCACAGTGACCATAAATGCATCACCATCCAAGGCCGGGCTCCGTCAAAATTCGCCAAATACAACAGCATGGCGCCGATGTCGTACCAGCGAAGCTCATGCCAGTACATCAGCATGGCAAACAGCATGAAAACTGCTGCGGCGGGCAGGATTCGATAGGCACGGCGTATATAAAACTGGCGCAGATTGATTGTGGAAGTTTGCGAATGCTCGTTGAGCAGGATCGTGGTAATCAGGTAGCCCGAGATCACGAAGAAGATCCGCACTCCAGTACCGGCATAGTTGGCCATGAACTTCGGCACCGGCCCGGCCTTGGTAAGATGGCCCGCGAGGACCAGTGAGATGGAAATTGCCCGGAGGCCGTCGAGTGAAGCGATACGTTTCACTAATCGGCAGCGTAACATTGCGGCAGCCACGACGAACGTGTCAAGGAATGTACCCGATTCGATGGACGAACTGAGCTGAGCGGAGGGTAATTGTGACCGCTGCAGATTTTCGACGTATCGCTCTCAGCATGCCGGAGGCAGTGGAAAGTTCACATTTCGGAAACGCCGACTTCCGAGTGGGAGGGAAAATCTTCGCGACCCTCGCCCTCGAGAAGGAAGGCTACGGTGTGCTGTTGCTGACCCCGGAGCAGCAGGCCGGCATGGTCGAAGACGAGCCAAAGGTATTTTCGCCAGTGCCGGGCGGATGGGGCCGTAAAGGCTCGACGCGGGTACGCTTGGCGAGCGTGGCTCCGGACATTCTGGAAGCCGCATTGGGGATGGCATGGCGGAGAAAGGCGCCAAAGCGCCTCTGAGCGCGTTCTGACATCTCAAAACAGACGTCCGATGCGGAAAAAGAACTTGTGGTGTCCGGTATCGCCGTAAGCGTACGCCGCCTCCACCGGGCCGAAGATGGTGTTGACCACCAGGGCCGCCGCAACATCAGTTGGCAAACCGGACGCCTGATTGATCATCGTGTGCGGTGGCCCATAAACCTGAGCGGCCTCGTACAAGCCCAGGAAATAGACGCCGTTACCCAGCAGCGGAGGCAGTCGCGCCAACTGCCGGAGGTATCCCACCTGGAACAGCAGGTATTTGTTCATTAACAGTTCGTTGGTGCCGTACGAGACCAGCCGCTGCGAGCCTCCCAACGAAAATTGCGGGAAGCCAGTCTCGTAGCCAAACGTCGTTCCCCCAAATCCGTTCACAAAGATCGACGCCGGTTCGCTGATGCGGAAGAAATTGTTGGATGTGGCCTCGAACACCGGGTATTGGGTGGATATGATGGGATCGACGTTGAACCACTGAAACTGCACCGTGGCAGCTTGCCCTTGCCGCGGAATCACCGGATCGTCCCGGCGATCCATTTGGAATCTCACCCTTGCATCCGCGTACCCGCCTGAATAGGTGGGCAGTTCGGCCCGGTTTCCGATTTCCGGCAAGAACCGTTGCCACCCGCCCTCATAGCCAACCCGCAGTTCGGCTATATTTCCGAACTGGTAACCCACGTCCCCGGCACCGCCATAATTGTGCAGCCGATAGATCGTAAGCAGTTTGTTGTCGTTATAGAGGTAAAACGGGTTGTCATCGATCAGTCCCCGAGGCGCTACGAACCAGTGGGTCAAAGGCGTGAAGGGATGGTAGTACTCCGACCTGAAGCCATACTCGGAGAACACGATGAAGTCATTCCGCCATTCCGAGCGGAAACCACCAACGTCGAGCCACGTGACTCTCGCTCCCAGGTTAAAGGTAACGTTGTTGAGACTCGCGCCATCGACCAGGATCAGAGGGCGCACGATGGGAGGACCATAAGCGTGTTCCTGTGTCTTGATCAGCAAGCCTTGCTTGTCGTCTCTTTCCACGAACTCGTAACTGAGCGTCGAAAATCGTCCAATCCCCTTCAGGCGCATGATGTCTTGGTCTAATTGGTCAAAATCGATGGGCTTGCCCGCCACGCCCGCGAATTGTTTCTGCACTCGCTGTGACAAATATCCGTTCACCCCATCGACCGCGACAAACATAGGAATGGGATTGGTGTTGCGGCGGCGCGCTTCTCGGTCCGCCAGATACTGTGTCCAGGCTGCTTCATCCACTGAGAGAGTCGAAAGGACTTTCGCCTTGGCCTCGGCCGCATCGTACCCCGCTCTTATGATCTCGTCCGCCTTATTAAAATCGAGCGTCCCGTACTTCTGAAGCGGGACTGAAACCAGAATGTCTGCCTTTTGCATGCTGATAAGTTCATTTGCCGAAATCATGACCGAGATGGAGCGGCCGAGCACCGAGAACGAAGAAAGATTCGACTCCGGATTGAGTGGCGCCTCGTCCAGATGAATCGCCAACGTCAGATCGGCTCCCATCGTCGCCGCTACCTCGACCGGAATGTTCTGTAGCAATCCACCGTCGGCGTAAATGGCATCTTTTGTCCGCACAGGCGTGAAAATTCCGGGCAAGGACATGGTGGACCGCAGAGCCAACGACAAGGATCCATCGCGGAAGACTTTGGGCTTGCCGGTAACCAAGTCGGTGGCGACACACGCAAACGGAATGGGAAGGTCGTTGAAGCTCTGGATTTCCGAATACGGAAGCGCCACCTGATCAAGTATCAGCGAGACTTGTTGGCCGGAGTTGAACCCTTCGGGAAACTGCACGCCCTTGCGCACTCCGAACTCAAGGCTGTTGGGATAATCCGTGGCATCCTGCTTGCGCCGGAATGAAAGGTCGTTGAAAGGCGTCTGGCCCGACATGACCTGGTCCCAGTTGATTCCATTGACCACCGCTCGAACCTCGGCGGCCGTGCGGCCAGTGGCGTAAACCCCGCCGACCAAACCGCCCATGCTTGTGCCGGCGATGTAGTTTACCGGAATGCGATGTTCTTCCAGCCAGGTGATCACTCCAATGTGCGCCAGCCCCAACGCCCCGCCGCCTTGCAGCACCAGGCCCACCGTGGGACGCTTGTGTTTTACGGGTTGCTCCTGCGTGGACGCAGGCGGCTGGGCCGGCGTAGCCGTCGTTGGCTGTTCTTGCGCCGACGCAGATGCCGCGAGAATCATCAATAAGACGCTGGTCAACGAGGCTCTGGTCAACAAGGCTCTGAACCGCAGTGGCATGTGGCACCCTCCATGAATCGCTGAAAGCGGGTTCGTCGGCGCAGATGGGCCTCTGCACTCTTTCTATAGTCCACCTGTAATTTCGCTAGTTAGCTACTGGTAAGATTTACAGTCCTTATTTTCAGCAGACCAGCCCGAGAACAGTTCACGTAGGCCTGGACGCCCTCGTCCGGGCCGCACTCTCATCTCGAGGGAGCGACGGGCGTCCCCGCCCGTCCCCAAAACCACCTACGCCGTAGGATGCCGGTAAGCCCCGACCAATCTCGAAATCAGAACCGCAAGGTAGAGCACGCCCACGATGGCTTCGATCACCGAGATCGAACGTGCCTCCGCCGAGACCGGCGCGATGCCCGAAGCCCCAAGTGACGTCATCGTCCCAAAGCTGTAGTAAATGAAATCGAGCCGGTCGGGAACGGTGTGAACATTTGCCAACGGGTCGAGATAGAAGGCGCGCGGCTGCAGCAATGCCACCATCCCATAAATGCTGGCAAAAGCAAACCCTGCCAGCAGATAAATACAAAGTGCTCCAAAGATGGTTTCCGAGTTGGGCTGCTTCGGGGCAAAAACACGGCGGAAGATCACCACCACAATGAAGGCATCAAACAGAAAACTCAGCACAATATTGAGAATCGAAAACCAACTCGAAGGAGCGCCCAGATTTAGCACGCGATGCAGGAAGGTTGGAACTGCCAGCAACAGCGCAACAACCACGAGACTGCGCCGGAAACTGACCACGTACACGCAAAGCACAATCGCGGTGCTTCCCAGCACCCGGAACACGTAGTAACCGAGCACGCTGTTCTCGGCATAGGGGAAGAGAACCAGAGAGGCCAAAAGAAAGAGGAACAGCAGGAAAAACTTCCGCCCAGCCAGGGCGACTGACACCCGTCGGGATTCAGTCGGTGCGTCGCCTGGTCTCTGAGACATGTGCAGCGGGAACCGCAGACAATCTTAGCGTTATCAGCATTGTCGGCGCAATCAGTCCCGCACCTCCAAGCACCTCCAAAGCCCAACGAGCGTAAACGCGGTGTTACGACAGCAGTCCAAAACTGAACGGGTCGCCTGTCTTGGCCTAAGATTTCGACGACAAGATTGCCAGCTGATCGGTTTAGCTAAGAGGTCGTATTTGGAACAAAAACACAGTAGGGTTTTCCGTAGGGAATGTCCTCCCCGTTCGCTGCTCCGGCAGCAATAAATTCGCGGGCGCGATTCTTGATCCCAACACCAAGGGTGCTCCTGATGAAAGGAACATAGGACCGTTGGTGGCAATGACGCCAGGTCCACTCGGGCTACTCGCTTTGGCGAAGGCTGTTCCCTTCCGAAGATACATGCCAAAAACATCTTCGAGCCAACCCTCAAATATGATCGGTGATCCACACCGAGATACAATTTGACTGAGAACGGCATGGCCTAATCGTTGTTCTTGACCACAACGGTTGGCATAACCGGCTGGTACTACTTAATGCTGATGGTCAAAACCTGCGCCCCGGCAACAACGTACTCGAGCGGGACCGTCGCAGCTTCGTTCACCGAGGACTCGCTTGAGACCACCATGTCCTGGGTTCCGCGCATGCCGTCCATCACGTTCATGATCGAGAGTGGGAGCGTGGGCATAACCTTATCGGCGATCATGGCCTCGGGATCGGCTTCGAGCAGCGAGACGTAGACGCGGTTGTTGACATGCTCCTTGTTCAGGAAGGCGATGGTGGCAGCCAGATCCAGCTTGCGTCCGAGAAGCGACGAGCCGCGACGGAAATGGTCGAGCGTATCGCCATCGCTCACCAGGATGCGCAGCGGTCCCTTGGAAGTGGATGTCGGGATGTGGATGGGAATGTGTTGCACCACGCCTTCGCCGCGGTAGGGCCGCAGCAAGGCTTCAATGGTGATGTCGTCCCCGGGTCGTGCCTCCGTAATGTCGGTGCGGGCGCTCTCGAGCCGAGCCCAGCGCCGTTCGCGGACGATGTTGAAGTCAAGCTGCACGCCGTGAATCGCGGGGACATTGTAGGGATTGTCGAAGATGCGGCTGAAGCGTTCGCCTAGAGAGATGGCGGCCAGCATAGCGCCCGGCTGTCCTCCATCAACGGTGGCGAACATGTCCTGCATGGCCACGTCCGGGTATCCGTCCACGCTGATACTTCCGCTCATGCGGTAGGTGGTTTCTTCACCGTATTCATTCACCCCGTGCAGCGCATTGAAAACGGTGGCCATCATTGCTATCGGGCTTAAGCGGGCGTTGTTCAGGACTTCGTAGTGAAACTGCTTGTCGGCAGATTCGCCGCGGATGGTGAGCGTGACCGGGATCATTTCCGGCTTCCTGCCAAACTCTCCCAGAATGCCGTTGTGGCGGTCTTGCACGAATGCGCCCACGGGTTCGGTCGCATTCACGATTTTAAAGGCGTTGAGAGGTGAGGGCAGAGTGGCGAGCACGGTCGCCTTGGTCATGGGAAGGTCGACCATGCCAAACTGCATCAAGGGATGGCCGCAGGCCAGCAGACGTTGCGCATCCATGTAGGTGACGGTGCAGGTAGCGGCAATGTTCATGTCGCCGCGCACAAGAATCGCACTGACGGCGGAGCCGGGTTCCATGGGCTCTGGCTGCTTGGCGTCGCTAACGGAGCCCGCGCCCATCACTGGCACGATTCCAGCGGCGGAGAATTGAGATGCAAAGCGTTGAACTGTGTCCTCGGAAAATCCGTTGAAGACCAACGGTGTTTCGATGGGTTTGAGATAATTGGTGAAATCGTGATTGACGGAATCCGATGACGGCGCGTTTGCGATGTCGGGGCTCGCAGTCTTGCTCGGAGAATGAGCGGCCGATGTGGCTTCAATCGGCGCCGAGGATGGATTTCGATCCAGCGCGCTGATCTCCAGCATCTCGGCGATCGGGGTGACGCCAGCGATCGGTTCTTTCGAGAACTCGCCGATGCGGAACGCGAGCGCTCCCGCCAGCTTGCCATTCAGGTACACGGGGCTGCCACTCATGCCGGCTACCACGCCGGTGTATTCGGCTTTGGCTCCCCCGAGACGAATAAGGATGACGTCGCCCTTGGGGCCATTCGCATTCTTGAGTACACCGAGCACCTCAACGTCCATGGGTTCCGGTTTGGTTCCCTGAAACACGGTGTAGGCCACGCCTCGCATGCCCGCATGGATTTGCTCGATCGGGATAGTATCGACCGGCTTGGGATTCTGCGCCTGGCTTGCGAGAGGCAGAAGAAGACAGAGAGCGATCGTGACGAGAACTGCTCGCCTGATTACAGGTTGACCCACAGGTTCACCCACAAATTTTCCCCGAGAACCGCCAACTTGGTTCTCTAACCACAGAATCACACTTCGCGCTTTGTACGCGATTTGCCGGGAAGGAGAGGGTTAAGCCGAGCAAAACATCCCAATCGCGAAGCTCTGCGTCTATACTAGCACAGGGTTTTTCCGAGGGATTTAAATGATTTCAGATCGATCTGGGCAGGTGTCGGTGCGTTTTAGCCGGGACTTCGGTTGTATTCCGCTGCGGCAGCTTTTCCGTATCTCATTGTTGATTCTGGCCTTGGCGAGCTTTATAGGGTTGAGCGGAGCACAGGATCAGGGGTCGTCCGCGCCTCCCAAGGGCCAGGAACCGCCCGCGGCGGATGGCGGCCCACAAAGCGACGTCGGTCCGTACGCCGTTCCCAAGAAGAAAGACGAGCCTCCACCGCCCCCACCGCCGGAAAGGCCCAAAAAAGTCGAGGGTATGCCGGATTATTCCATTCACGTGGACGTGCCGGTGGTGGAAGTGCCGGTTATGGTCACGACCAAAGATGGGCAATTCATCTCCAGCCTGAAGCAGGACAATTTCCGCATTTCGGAAGATGGCACGCCGCAGAAGATCAGCAACTTCACGATCTCGGAAGCGCCGATAACCGCCGTCCTGTTGGTCGAATTCTCCGCCGGGGATTATTTCTTCATGAGCGACATCCTGCACGCGTCCTACTCGTTTGTGAGCACTTTGAAAAAGAGCGATTGGCTAGCGGTAATTTCCTACGATATGAAGCCCTATATCCTGGCTGACTTCACGCAGAACAAGCAAGAGGCTTACGGAGCGCTCAACCAGTTGCGAATTCCAGGATTCACGGAGAGCAATCTGTTCGACGCCCTTTATGATTCGTTGGATCGCATCGACCGGATTGAAGGACACAAGTACATCATCTTAGTTACCACCGGGATCGATACCTTCAGCAAGCTCAATCTGGACCAGATTACGAAGAAGATCAAGAACACGAAGGATGTGACAATCTTCCCGATCAGCGTGGGCTGGCAGTCACGCGAATATTTCGAGTCGCGCGGCAGTGCGGCGCCTCATGGTATGGGCATTCCGGTTACTCAGATCGACTACCTGCAGGCCGACAACGAAATGAACACGTTTGCGCGCTTGACCGGTGGCCGAGCCTACTTCCCGCGATTTCAGGCGGAGTTCCCGGAGATTTTTCAGCAGATCGGCGGTGATATACGCAATCAGTACAGCATTGCTTATCATCCCACGAATCCCAAGCTTGACGGCACCTACCGAAAACTGAAAGTTGAAGTGGTCGCGCCGGACGGAGGCCAGCTGAAGATTAAAGATCAGAAGGGGAAAGACCTGAAGTATATGGTGATCGCCCGGGAAGGCTACACGGCAAAGCACACGGTGGATTAAGAGCTAGTGAACGCGGACGAAGTGATCCAGCACGAACATGAATCCAACTCCCAGAAAAACCACTAGGGCCATTCCAGCCCCCGGCTCGCGGTTTACTTCTGGTATAAGGTCGGAAGCTGCTACGTAGATCGTTACTCCCGCCGCTAAAGGCAGTCCGTAGCTCACCTGGTGCTTGAAGAGGGCCATGGTCAGTACCCCTGCGAAAGTTGCCGCACCCAGCAGCATGGAGGCACCCCAAGCTACACGGCGACTTTGGCCGCTGGCCAGCATGACCGAGGTGATGGTGAATCCTTCGGGAATCTTGTGCAGGAAAATCGCAAGGAAAATGATCCATCCCAACCAGTTAGAGACGAGAAACCCGGCGGTGATCGCGATGCCATCGAAGAACGTGTGAATGGTCAGGCCGATTAGAATCGAATATCCCTTGTGGGTGTGAACGAATTGGTCTTTGTGAGTTTCCTCTCCGAAGTGGAAGTGGGGTGTGACCGTGTGCTCGAAGAAGTGAATGATGAGGTAGCCCATCAGGACCAGAAAGGCGGCGCTCTTGCCGCGCAATTCCAGGGCGGCTGGGAAAACTTCCACGATGGCAGTGGCCAGCATGAATCCCGCACCCAGCGCTACAAAATACTTGAGATAAGAACGGTCCCAGTTCTTCTGGACGATGATCGCGCCGCCGAATACGTTGGCGGCGGCGGCCGTGAGACCGAGAAGAAGACTGAGAACTATGGGATGCATGCCGGAGGATGATATCAGTTCTCCGTTCCCCGGTTCTTGCTCAACCACTATGCCGGATATGCATCACATCGCCGTCTTGCACAATGTAGTCTTTGCCTTCAAGACGCAGCGCGCCACGGGCGCGGGCGTTGGCTTCTGATCCGGCTTCGAGCAGTTGATCCCAGCGGATGGTTTCGGCGCGGATGAAGTGTTTCTGCAGATCGGAATGGATCGCGCCCGCCGCGTCCTGCGCGCGAGTATTCACTGGGATGGTCCAGGCGCGGCATTCATCTTCGCCGGCGGTGAAGAAAGAAATGAGGCCGAGCAAGGTATACGTCGTCCGGATCAGGCGAACCAAGCCGCTCTCGGTCAGGCCGTAGCTGGAAAGGAATTCAGCCGCATCGGCGTCACTCATTTCCGCGAGTTCGGCCTCGACCTTTCCGCAGATGGCCGCCGCGCCCGCATTCGGACGAGAGGCGACTTCCGTCAGCTTATATCTGACTGCGGCCGCTTCCAGTTCCTTTCCGAGTTCCGTGCTCTCGTTCACGTTGAGGACATAAAGAATTGGTTTTTCGCTGAGGAACATGAAGCCGCGAAGGCGCTTTTTGTCCTCGGGGGTCATCTCCATCTCGCGCAGCGGACGCTCCGATCCGAGGTGTGCGTTGGCGCGCTTGAGCAGATCGAATTCTTTTTCGAGATCGGGGGTGCGCATTTTCTTCAAATCTTTTTCCAGGCGCTCCAGCCGTTTCTCGATTTGCCCAAGGTCGCTGACCATAAGGTCAAACTCGACATTCTTGATATCTCGCAGAGGATCAATGCTGCCGACGTGCGGGATCGCGGGATCGTCGAATGCCCGCAAGACGTGGGCGAGTGCGTCCACACCGCGCAAGTGGGCGAGATAAGCGGTCTCTTTGAGGGCATCCTGACCGATGGCGCCAACGTCGACGTATTCCACTGAAGCGTGGGTCAACTTCTTGGGACTATAGAGCGCGGCTAGGCGGTCGAGGCGATCGTCTGGTACCTTGGCCACGCCGAGATGCGCCTCGCGCGGATTGGCGTAAGCCTGCTCGGACAAATGCGCCTTGGTCAAAATGCCGAAGAGAGAAGTTTTGCCTACCTGGGGCAGGCCGATGATGCCAGTTTTCATAAGAAATGCTTTTAGCTTTTGGCTCTTAGCGTGTGCAAGTGAAGAATAAATGATGAAACGTTGATCGCCAAAGACGCGGCGAGATATTCAATGCTAGACGCAGAGAGCTGAGGCTGTCAGATATGCAACTACCAATCCCAGCAAGAACACTCCGCTCTCGACGCGGGTTGACCAGACATGCAACGTGTCGAACTGCATGCGGGCCGGGTTATCACGAGGAACGGAGTCAATTTCGCCGATCGAGGCTCGTAGCGTATCCATTCTGGGGATGATTCCGAATTGCGATATCAGGGTGAGCGCAAGCATCAGGCAGATAAGAAGGTGGCGAGCGGCGAACACATGCGGCGCACCCTGAGCCATGCGGCTGTAAAGAACCGAACTCACCAAAAAAATGACGCCGGAGAAGATGCCCATCCAGTGCAGTGTTCCCAGGGTGCGTCCAACCACTGTTCCCGCGAGATGCCGAGTGGGCAATACGGAAAAAGCCGTCGGTGCCAGAACGAAGGCGAAGAAGATCAGGCCGCCCAGCCAGACGATCAAAGTTAGCAGCATAAGATAACGGAGAAATGACATGGCGACCATTATCAGGCTCAGGTGGGATGAATGCCAGGAGTGGGTCAAGAAAATGCAGAGATCCTGCACTTCGTTCAGGATGACAGCAGGGGCTAATTAGGATGACACGACTCTGCGCTCTTACACCGGCACGGGTGTGCTATCCACGATCTCTTGGATGACTTGTTCTGCCTGCTCGGATTTCTTCAGGGTTGAAGAGTAAAGTCCGTTCACCACGACCCGATGGGCAAAGACGGGCACGACCAGCGGCTTAATGTCTTCTGGCGTGCAGAAGCTGCGGCCGTCGAGGAATGCCATGGCCTGGGCGGCGCGATAGAGCATTTGCGAGCCGCGGGGAGAGACTCCGAGCGAGCACTGTTCGGACTCGCGCGTTTTTCTGACAATGCTGAGAGCGTAGCTGACCAGCGATTCATCCACGCGAACCTGCGTAACCGCATGCTGCATTTCCAAAACGTCAGCGCCGCTGAGCACCGGCTGCATGGCCTCCAACTTCTTCGTGCCTGCTTCGGAGCGCAAGATCTCGCGTTCGGCGCTACTGTCGGGATAGCCCATCCTTACTCGCATCAGGAAACGATCCAGCTGAGATTCCGGCAGAGGATATGTGCCGTGGTGCTCGACCGGGTTCTGCGTTGCAATGACCAGGAATGGCTGCGGCAGGGGGTAGGAGTGCGCGTCCACAGTGACCTGGCTTTCGTTCATGGCCTCGAGTAGCGCGGACTGGGTTTTGGGCGTGGTGCGATTGATTTCATCGGCCAGCAGAACGTTGGTGAAGACCGGGCCGCGTTTGAATTCAAACTGCTGCTCGACGGCGGAGTAAATCGAAATGCCCAGCAGGTCCGAGGGCAGCATGTCGCTGGTGAATTGAACTCGTTGAAACGTGCAATCGAGAGCCCGCGCGAGAGCTTGTCCCAGCGTGGTTTTGCCGACGCCGGGGACGCCCTCGATCAGGAGGTGCCCGCGAGCAATCAGCGAGACTACGACCAGGCGAAGGATATCGTCTTTGCCCCGGATTACTTTGCGGAGGGCGTTTTCCAGTTGCGCCGCACGATGAGAGACGGCACTGGCGGTTTCAGGGGACATTATTGGGATTCTACTATGTAGGTGCGGGACCCGGCGGTTACGGAGGTTACAGAGGTAGCTGTCAGCTCTCAGCCGTCAGCTACGAGCTAAAACATTCCGCGCTCTCGCTTTTGATTCGTGGCTGAAAGCTGAGAGCTGACAGCTGACCGCTGAGAGCTTTTATTGCATGAACTCTGCCGGCCTTCCCGTCAAGCGCTCGATTCGCTTCGCGATCGGGGGATGAGTGGAGAACAAGCTGCCGAAGTTCATCCCGAGGAACGGCTGAATGATAAACAAGTGTGCCGTCGAGGGCGTGGCCTGCAGGGGCAGACGGCGCGAGTAGGCATCGAGTTTAGCCAGCGCGCTGGCCAGGGCGTACGGATTGCCGGTAAAGTGGGCGCCAGTGGCGTCGGCTTGATATTCGCGTGAGCGCGAAACAGCAAGCTGAATGAGCGAAGCTGCGATGGGCGCCAGGATCAGCATCAAGAGCGCGCCGAGTCCGCCGCCCCGGCGGTCGTCACGATCTCCACCCATGCCCCCGAAGATCATGGCGAAGCGGCCCATGCTGGCCAGCATGGTAATGGCTCCGGCGACAGTCGCAGCGACGGAACTGATGAGGATGTCGCGGTTATTCACGTGCCCAAGTTCGTGCGCCAGGACGCCTTCCAGTTCTTCGTCGTTCAGTAGATTGAGGATGCCCTGAGTCACGGCTACCGAAGCGTGTTGCGGGTTGCGTCCGGTGGCGAAAGCGTTCGGGGATTCGTTCGGGATCACGTAGATCTTCGGCATAGGAATGCCGATCTTTTGCGTGAGCCGTTCGACTGCGGCGTACGCGCGCGGAAGTTCTTCTCGAGTGACAGGCTGGGCGCGGTACATCGCCAGCGCGATCTTGTCCGAGTAAAAGTACGAAACGAAGTTCATGACCGCCGCGAAGACTAGCGCCAGCAGCATCCCGTTCTGTCCGCCAAAGAAACGGCCGATGAACATCAGCAGCAGCGTCAGAAGAGTGAGCAGAAATGCGGTCTTAAATGTGTTTCCCATAGAAGCCCCACTTCGTTAGATGGCTACGCGGAGCCTCTGGATTCAACCGGGGGTTGAGAGCGGGACAAGACACACTTACGGGCATAACGAAACCGCAATTAGAAACAGTGAACTGGAGAGCAGCCGCCACTCAAGTGCGAATCTACTGCGTCTCTTCCCACGAAGCCTGAGCGCTTGCGAAGGTTGAGGCAATACGGTATCGCACTCGGAATCCGCAGCCGCTGCCAGGTCGAAAGACGTCGCCGGCCCAAAGCGCTTCCTCTGGTCGGCTTACAGGAACAACCAGGTTCGTGGAACTTGTCGTATATCGCAGATACCGGGACCAGCGCTCCGGGAACCAGGTATGACGAAACTCCCACTTCCGGTGGAACCCCGAGCTTGTGCACATGCAGTTGCTCACGGACGGCTCGAAACAGCGTCGCTTTGAACTCTTCCCCGGCGCCCAATGGCTTTCCCCGAATCACCCGTTCCTCCCGAAGTTGTTTCATGGCGGTTTACTCATTGCGCGGTTCCTGCTCTTGGTCCACTGATGCACGAACCGGGTTACGTCCTCAACTCTGTGGATCACCGCAACGATTTCACGGCTTTGATTACCGAACACCGGGAAGTTCATGGGAACCCAATATTTCTCGAGCCACGATCCCTCTTTCGACACTTGATCACGGACGTCGTATTTCTGAATGTCCAAAGTGTCTGGGCGACCACTGCTCAATACACGCGCCAGGGACGCATTCAGATTGCAGACGCCGTCTACTTTTGGTTGGCTGGGATTATCGGGAAACACGTCGAAGACTTGAGCTCCCCGAATCTCATTCCGCCATGTCATGGTCGCATGAAGATAACTGTCACTCGCGTCCACGATCGTAAGATCGGGTCGGAAAACGAGGTATAGGCCAGGCACAGCTTGAAACAACGCTCTAAAGTCCGGTTCTCGCACCCGAGTCAGTATTTCGAGATTGCAGGGAATCACTTCGGTAGTGCAGTGAGTGCGTCCGTCTGCCCCCTCGGGTGGAAAAAGATTTTTGCCGGTCGACTGTCATCTGGCTTACGCACCTTTTAGCGCGCCGACCGTAGAAACCACAAGGCGACTTCTGAGTCATCTCAGTCTACGACTTTTGCCTTATGGACAGAATCGCGGAATCGTAAATGGCGTAACGAGCCCTTGCGATATGTGACTTCGGAAATATCGCGGAAATCCAGAGTTCATGGTAGCTTTAAACGCGGATTTTCAGGAGCGGGAGGGCTGGTATGCGGCATGGCGGAATCATATCGGCGCTCGCCTGCGCCGTGACGTCATTGTCGGCCCAAGAGAAGAGGGAGGGCCCGACAAGTGAGAAGGCCCAGAAGACGTATAACGAAGGTTTAGAGTATCTACACCAACGCGCGCCGGGATCGGCACTCGAGAGCTTCAAGAAAGCGGACAAGCAGGACGGCGGGCACTGCGCGGCATGTCAGCAGAAGATGATCAAGTGCGGAGTTGAACTGGGCGACTGGAAAACTGCAGAAACCGCCGCTGGAGAGATTGTGGCTGAGGCTCAGGGCGAGAAGAATGTGGCGTTGGCGCACTATGAATTTGGCATCGTCCTGATGGACGAGGGGTTGAACAGGCACAAAGATGAGTTCTTCACCCGTGCGCACGATGAGATGACTAAGGCGCTGGCGGCCTATCCGAAATTTCCAGATGCCATCTTTGTCGATGGCCGGGCGCTCGCACACCTGAAGCAGGACGACGCCGCAAAGGCGCAGTTCGAGCAGTTTGTGAAGATGCAACCGGAGGACAGTCCGGATCGGCAACGCGCGCTGCGATACATCAGCCAGCCCGAGTTGGCCCGGGCCAGAATGGCTCCGCCGTTCGCGGTCAGGACGATCGATGGGCAGCGCATCTCCCTGGACGACTTAAAGGGAAAGGTGGTCCTGCTCGATTTCTGGGCGACCTGGTGCCCGCCGTGTCGCGAGGCTCTGCCCCATGTGCGGGAGATCGCGAAGAAGTTCCGGGATCAGCCCTTGGTGGTGCTGAGCGTGAAATGGAAAGACTTCATCAGCAAGAACGAGATGACTTGGCCGCAATACCGTAACCCTGCCGGATTTGCCGGGCCCATCGCGAAGATGTTTGGTGTGGAAGCGATTCCGCACACTTTTACGATTGACGCGGATGGCGTCCTGCAGGATGAGCACATCGGTGACGCATCAATCGAGGGCAAGCTGAAGAAGTTGGTGGCTCGTGCGCGGGAGTTGCAGGTGGCGGAGAAGCCGGGACAGTGAGGCGGTCGTGGACAGCGTTTTCATCCACTGTACCCGACGGCCATTTTACTGAGATTAGGCTTGAGCCGTGACGGGCGAGGACGCCCGTCCTCCACGGTCGGTTAGCTGACTTTGACTGCGCCTCGCTTCACCGCACGCTCCAGTGTTTGGTCCAGCGCGGCTTTGGCCTTCTCATATTCCTGCTGCGAGATTCGGCCTTGCTTGTGTTCGACTTCGAGTTGGAAGATCTCTTCTTTCAGGGCTTCGAGCAGGAGCGCGGAGCGATCAGCGGCCTTGGGTTTGGGAGTGAGGGGAAAGTCTGCCAGTTCGGCATCTGTCGGGCTGTTATCAGGGACGGTGGCGGTCTTGGAGCGGCGAGCGATGTAGATCGCACCTGCCGCCAGCACAATTCCGAAGCCTCCGAGAATGTACCAGCGATATTTTTCCAGTGGGTCGGGAGCGTCGATGGGCGGGCCCAGGCCGCCGCCGGGACGAGAGTCGCGGCCGGCCACCGGTCCGCTGGTCTGAGCGCCGCCGATCGGGTTGCCGCTCCGTTTGGCTTCCTCTGGCTCGTCAGACATGGTTCCGGTGCCTGAGATTTTGAAGACGAGCGGTTGGCCCGCCGTAGTGTTCGAAGCCACTTGCACCACCGCATCCGATTGCCGTGGGTCGTCCATCGACTGGAAATTTTCGCCAGGCCCGGGCGAGAACTTTATGGTCTTGGGCAGCACCACGACAAAGTGCTGAGCGCCGTACAAAGACTTGGGATCAAAGCTGGCCTCACCGCTGTAAGACATGTGATAGCTAACTTGGAATTGAGTTTCGCCGGGGCGGAGAGGGAAAACGAAAGCGTACCGGTTCTTTTGTTTCTGCGGCACCGGAGCCGAGTTGATGGGCTGGCCGCCGGCGGTCATCGCCATGCTTTGGTCGATCTGCGCTCCTTCGGGCAGATAAAACTCGAAGCTCTGATCGCTCATTTGCGTACGCGGCGGATCGGAAGCATTGTTCACCGCGAAAAGGCGGATGCCCTGCAACTCGCTGCCCTGCGCCTGAAAACGCATTACGTCGGCGGCTACACGGATGCCCTCAACTTTCTTGGCGACGTCGTAAACCTGCACCTCAACCGAGGTCGTTCCCGGGGGTGCCATGCGGTGATAGGTCACGCCTTGATGGATCACGCGGACCAGATGGGGGCTGCTGGCGTCGTCGAGCTTAAGGCTGAAATTTCCTTTGGCGTCGGTCGTGGTGCGACCCGACTCTTCCATCCCTTGGCCCAAACTTAACAACACAACGTCGTCCCCCGCTGCGGGCTTCTTCGTGGTGCCGTTCGTGACCTGACCGGTTAGGGTTTGCGCGGATGCAGAAGCGAGAAGTAGTGTCCATAGCAATGCGAGAAACAATCCCCACTTTTCGCAAAGTACACGAGAAATGGACAACCCGGTTTTTTGCTGACACGTGGTCGGCGAAAGTGTCAAACTCTGGCTCCTTTTCGGGGACGGACTGACGCGGCGGCTTCTTCTTCCAGGCGCGCGATCTCGGCCAGAACCGCGGCCGCTTCCTCTTCCAGAGAAGTCTTCATGGTTTGGTAGTCAGAATCTGGAAACTTGCCGGCTTTGAATTCGAAATTCAGGTCGCGAAGATTTTCGTAAATCGCTTCCTTGCGCTCGCGTAGGTAGATCACGCGAGTTTTTTCCGGGCCCATGTACAGCTTCCCGGGCAGATAAAAGACGTAGACCAGCGCCCCGATCGTGATCAGGATGCAGGTCAGAAGTTCGATGCTCATATTTCCGTGTCCTTCCTGGCTTGATCGCGGAAATGTTCTAGCTCTGCGCCGTGAACTGCGGCAACGGCCCCGGCTGGCAGGACCAGGGGACGCGATCTCCAGGCTCGCACAATCAGCGTAACCATCACCAGCCCAAGCACCAAAACCAAATACGGCATGATCCAGGCCACCCGATTGAAGCCGGCCTTTGTCGGTGCGGCCATCACGGTGGTGCCATACTTCTGGACAAATCCTTGCAGAGTCATGTCGTCATTGTCGCCGCGGTCCACCGCCGCCACGAGTTCGGCGCGCATGCGATCGGAGTAGGAGCAACCGACGTGGTTGCATTCGAGCAGAATCTGGTTGCAGCCGCAAACACACATCATGCGGTGGCCGAGATCGTTGACGCGGGCCGACTCGTCGCCCGCGCCGAGAAGAAAGAACACGGCCAGCGACAGGACAATCAGCTGGGCGCTGCGCTTAAAGAAAACTCTGGTCATTCCGAGGAGCGCAAGCGAGGAGGAATCTGCAGTTTCCTCGGACGAGGGAGAACTGCAGATCCCTCGCTTCGCGAGGGATGACAAGAACAAAGAGTTTGGCAGCGTATTGACGACTTCAATCCCCATCAGTCTCCCGCTCCTACGGGTTCGGCTCGCATTCGAGCCGGGGCCGAAACCCGCACCGGGGCCGCGTTAGGAATCAATGCCACAACCGTGCCCGCAATGATGATCCATACGCCAATCCAAATCCACATGACCAGCGGATTGAGATGCACCTTGATGATGGGACGGCCCGTGTCCAAATTCTGGCCCTCGTAGACCACGTACAGATCCTCTTGAGGGGTCGATCGGTTGGCGACCATGGTGGAAGTTTGCTGGCTCGCCTTGTAGAAACGGCGCTCGGGGTTAAGCGTTGCAATCTGTTTTCCGCCCTTGAAGACGTTCATGACCGCCCACTCGCTGCCATAATTCGGATTGTCATCCTGGGTGTAAGACTGGCAGACGAGAGTGTAAGGGCCAATCGTCATCTTGTCGCCGAAGCCCATCTCCTGCTCTTTGTCCTGATTGAACACGGATCCGGCGAACCCGATCATGACTACGATGACGCCGAAGTGAACGATGTAGCCGCCGTAACGACGGGTGTTGCGATGTGCTAGTTGCACCATGGAGGCAAAAAGATTCTGGCCGGTATGGCGGCCAATTACGCGTCCTCCGCGAACAAACTCGGAAATTACAGTCAGCGCTACCAGCACGGACAACATGATCGTCATCAGCGAGTAGAAGTAGGAAACGTCTTTCCACGGTCTCATGCCGAGCGCGACTAGCAGCACGCCCGTGGCCACGGCGCCGATTGCCGGCCACAGGAAGTTGCGTTTCAAGCTCTCGACCGATGTCCTGCGCCACGCCAGCAACGGTCCGACCGCAGTCAACAGTAGAAGCAACAGGGCTACCGGCACGTTTACGCGATTGAAGAATGGCGGTCCGACCGTCACCTTGGTTCCCTGAACCCACTCCGAGAGCACCGGGAAGAGCGTTCCCCACAGCACCGTGAAGCAGGCAACCAGCAGCAGCAAATTGTTGAACAGGAAACTGGACTCGCGCGAGATCAGCGATTCCAGCTTGTGCTCCGTGCGGAGGTGCGAGCGGTTCTTGACATAGAAGATAAGGCACGTTGCGAAGATGATGGCGAGAAAGGCAACGAACCAATCTCCAATCGAAGATTGCGCAAAAGCATGCACCGAACTGACTACTCCGCTGCGAGTCAGAAACGTGCCGAAAATCGAAAGCATGAAGGTCGAAAAAATCAGCCACATGTTCCAGGTCTTCAGCATGCCCCGCTTTTCCTGCATCATGACCGAGTGCAGGAATGCGGTCCCCGTGAGCCATGGCATCAGCGAAGCGTTCTCGACGGGATCCCAACCCCAATACCCGCCCCATCCCAGCACCGAGTAGGCCCAATGCGCGCCGAGAAAGACTCCACAAGTCAGAAACCCCCAAGTCACCATAGTCCAGCGGCGAGTGATCTGGATCCACTTCTCACCCGGATAGCGCATGATCAACGCGGCCAGGGCAAACGCGAACGGAACGGTGAACCCTACATAGCCCAGGTACAGCATGGGCGGATGAATCACCATCTCGGGATATTGCAACAGCGGGTTGAGACCGTTGCCATCAGCGGGTAACGAACCTTGCATTACGCCGAAAGGGTTTGCGGCGAAGTTCAGCAGCAACAAGAAGAAAACCTGCACGGCGGCGATGATGACCGAGGCGTGAGCGAATAGGCGCACGTCGGTCTTATACCTCAGCCTGAGGACGAGCCCGTAGGCAGAGAGTAGTAGGGCCCAGAAAAGCAGCGACCCTTCTTGTCCTGACCAGAGCGTGGCGAACTTATAAGGTGCGGGCAGATCGCGATTGCTGTGATGAAAAATATAGGCGATAGAAAAATCGTTCTGAAAGGCCGCGACCACCAGCACTACAGCTGCGAGGAAAACTATTGCGAAACTCGCAATACCCGCCCGACGCGCAGTTTCACCCAGCCGTCCGGCTCCAGGCCCCTTGATGACGAGCGCCAGCAGACCCGCCAGAAAAGAATACGCGCACAGCGCCAATGCGAGGAGCAGGGCAAAACTGCCTATTTGCGACATGGGGGGAACCCAGCCCATATTTTTTCAGAAACGCTCAAGCGAAGCAACCGCAGAGGTGCAGGGACTGAGTTTCCGGAGCCTTCCCAAGTCTGGTTTTTCTCCATGAGCGTGTGAAGAGCCTTGCTCCGCCGCCCGGACAAGGGTGTCCGGGCCTAAATGTGCATAGTGCTGGCGGAAGTCTCCGAACTTATGCAGTTTGCTGATGGTTTTGGCGAGCGAGAATTTCGCGTTCGGCTCGGAGCCAGTCCTCATTTTCGTGGCCAGGGGTGCTTCCTCGCTCCACATACAACTGATACGCGCGCTCGCGGATTTTCACTTCCAAATCAGCTGCGGAGTTCTTCGCCGGCGCACTTTTTCGGGCCAGAGGGATAGAGCCAGCTTCGGGCATGGTGATGACTTGATTGTTGGTTGCCTTAGGGGTGCGGGGAGTCTTTGCTTTTGCCATGGTGCTCCTTGGGACTGCTAAGTCCATGAATTAGAATCGTTTATGATCAACCGCATACACTGCGGTCGTGCCTGGTGAACCCCACAAAGAACATGTAGGAATTGTGTATCAATGATAAACCGAAAGACTGTGGATTTGTGCGAAAGGTGGAAAGAATTAATCTCTCTGAAACATTGATTTTGTTGATAACGGTTAGTAGAAGTCGTGCGAGTTGGTTTCAGCGCGGGTGATGGAAAGCGGCAACACGCGCTCGGCTTTTACGGAGATGACGTTGTCTTGATTCTGCAGAATTCCTTCCACCATGAGGAACTGCGCGGAACTCAGCAGCAGCCGGTTTTTCTGAAACAGATCGGGCATGACGATTGCATTGGCCACTCCGGTCTCGTCTTCGATGCTGAGAAAAACGAAACCTTTGGCGGTGCCCGGGCGCTGCCGGCAAATGACGCATCCTCCAATGCGTAAATATTGCCCATCAGGGATGTGGCTGAGGTCGCTGGCTTTGTGGATGCCCATCGCTTGCATTCGTGCGCGGTGATAAGCCATGGGGTGCGGGCCGACGGTCATGCCGGTGCCGCGGAAGTCGGCAACCAGCCGTTCTTCCGAATTCATGGGACGCAGTGGGGAGTTGGTGTCGGGCTCGGGCAATTCGTCGAGCAACGGGCCGGAATGGCGGACAGCGCGTTCGACTTGCCAGAGAGCATCGCGACGATGAAAAACGAATTCACCAGGGAGACACGGAGGCACGGAGGTAATTTCTGGTTTTGAATTTTCGGTTGCTGATTTAGCCGTGGGCACAAATTCCTTGTTAAGGTTCTTGGTTTTCTCTGTGTCCCCGTGTCTCCGTGGTGAATTCCCGATTTCATTCAGCGCTCCAATTTCTGCCAGCGTATTCAATTCATCTTTACGCAACTCGGGCACACGATGGACCAGATCGCGAATAGAAGTGAATGGAGCAAGGTTCCGTTGCTGAGCCAATGCTTTGGCGGCTTCTTCACGCAATCCGCGAGCGTAGCAGAGACCTAGGCGTAGAGCAACCGGACTGGCTGAATGCTGAGTGCTAAGTGCTGACTGCTCCAGCGTGCACTGCCATTCTGACTTCATCATGTCGATCGGCAACACTTTCAGGCCGTGCCGTTGCGCATCTTTCACGATCGTGGCTGGACGGTAAAAGCCCATGGGCTGGTTGTTGAGCAGGGCAGCGGTGAAGGCGGCGAGGTAATGACATTTCAAATAGGCGCTGGCGTAGGCGATTAGCGCAAAGCTGGCGGCGTGAGACTCGGGGAATCCATACAGAGCGAACGAAGTGATAGAGAGAATGATCTGCTCCTGCGCCTCGCGAGAGATGCCGTTGCATTCCATGCCGCTGCGAAGCCGGGCTTCGATATCTTTCATGCGGGCTTGCGAGCGCTTGAATCCCATGGCGCGGCGCAGTTCTTCGGCTTCGCCTCCGGTGAAATTGGCAGCCACCATTGCAATGCGCAGCAATTGTTCCTGGAACAGAGGCACGCCCAGAGTGCGCGCCAGCACGGGTTCGAGTGACGGATGCAAATGGTTTACTGGTTCACGTCCCATGCGGCGCCGCAAATATGGATTCACCATCTGCCCGACAATTGGTCCCGGGCGAATGATGGCGACTTGCACCACGATGTCATAAAAACATTTTGGACGCAGACGCGGCAGGCACGACATCTGCGCCCGGCTCTCGATTTGAAACATGCCAATCGTGTCTGCCTTCTGCAGGGTGGAATACACCGTAGGATCGTCGGGCGGCAGGTGGGCGAGATCCACTTCTTCGCGGTGATGGTTGTGGATGAGTTGCAGGGAATCTTCGAGCACGGCCATCATTCCTA
This sequence comes from uncultured Acidobacteriota bacterium, assembly GCA_963838905.1. GTDB lineage: Bacteria > Acidobacteriota > Terriglobia > Terriglobales > Acidobacteriaceae > JABDBE01. Next base: position 103,537 of record CAWITE010000001.1, on the reverse strand, counting down.
AGCCAAGCAGATCCACTTTGATGATGCCTAGGTCAGCGCAGTCTTCTTTGTCCCACTGAACGACGACGCGGCCCGGCATCGACGCCGGTTCGAGAGGCACGACGGAATCGAGTTGTCCCTGACAAATCACCATGCCGCCGGAATGCTGGCCGAGATGGCGCGGCAAATCCTGCACTGCGACACATAGCTCGAAATATTTTCGTAGTCGAGGATGATTCAAATCCAACCCGGCATCGCGGAAGCGATGATCCAATGTGTCATTGGCGTCGCGATATTCCCAGGTGGAAACGGCAGCCGAAACTTTGTCGAGCGTTTCAGGATCGAAACCCAGGACCTTGCCCATTTCGCGCGAAGCCATGCGGCTGCGATACGTGATGACGTTGGCGGTCATGGCAGCGCCGCGCTCGCCATAGCGTTTGTACAGATACTGAATCACGCGTTCGCGCTGATCGCCGCTGGGAAGATCGAGATCAATGTCAGGCCACTCGCCGCGTTCCTCCGAAAGAAAACGCTCGAAGAGCAATTCCATGCTGACGGCATCGACCGCGGTAATGCCGAGCGAATAGCAGACTGCGCTGTTGGCAGCGGAGCCTCGTCCTTGTACCAGGATGTTTTCTTCACGGCAGAACCGGACTAGATCCCACACAATAAGGAAGTAGCCGGCGAGATCGAGCTCCTCAATGAGCTTTAGTTCGCGTTCAATCTGACAGCGCGCGCGACTCTGTAGCTCTGATGCAGACTGGCCATAGCGCTGCTGAAATCCTTCCCCCGTGCGCTCTCGCATGAATGAAATCATAGTTTCGCCTTCGGGCACGGGATATTTTGGGAATTCATATCCCAGATCTTTGAAGGTGAATGCGAGCCGGGAAGACAATTCCACCGTGTTCGCAATGGCCTCGGGGAGATCGGCGAAGAGCGCTTGCATCTCTTGCGGCGATTTCAGGTAGCGTTCGGAATTGCGCGCCAACAGGCGTCCCGCAGTAGCCAGCGTGCGATGGTGACGAAGGGCGGTGAAAACATCGCAAAGTTCACGCTCTCGAGCCGTGGCATAAGAGACACCATTGGTCGCGAGTAAGGGAATCTGGAGCGAGCGGGCAATTTCGATAGCGGCGTGATTGCGCTCTTCCTGCTCCCGATGAAAATGCCGCTGTAATTCCACATAGACGTTGTCCCGGCCAAAAATGCCGATCAGCTTCTCCACGCAGCCGCGCGCTTCTTCTATGCCACCATGAGTGAGAGCAAGAGCCAGTGGGCCGTCGTCGTCGCCGGTGAGGCAGATGAGTCCGGCGGCATGTTCTTGCAGTTCCTCTTCCCGCACCCTGCCTTCACCTTTCGTCGCGCGCAACTTCATTTTCGTAATCAGGCGACAGAGATTTTGATATCCGAGGCGGGAAGAAACGAGAAGGGGAAGGCGAAATCCACCACAGAGACACAGAAACACAGAGGAATCTTTTGATTTGTGATTTGTTATCTGCTCTGTGGCGCTGAGTCTCTGTGGTGAAAAGTATTCGCATGTTACCTCCGCTCCAATGTGCGCCTTGATGCGCGCTTTCTTCGCCGCCATGTGAAAACGCGGAGAGCCATAGACGCCGTCACGATCGAGCAGTGCCATCGCCGGCATCTTCAGATTGGCGCAGGCCGCGACTAAGTTCTCGGGCAGAGAAGCGCCTTCGAGAAAGCTGAAAGCAGAACGGGAGTGAAGTTCGATGTACATTGAAAGAAGCATTCAGCACTCAGCCAACGAATTAGTATTATCTTGCTTGGCTAAATGCTGGGTGCTGATTGCTAGTCATATGTTCCTTCCAAAATCCATCTTCCGCCGAGCCGATCGCGGACCAGACGATATAAAGCGATGCCAGCTTCTCCTTGCACCGCGATGTCCCATTCGTCGCGCGCCCAGCCTTCCTGCTCCCACCAGTCCCCGGACGAGCGCCACGGTCCAGCCGCCCAGAGAATTTCTCCGTGCATTTCTTTATTCTTGGGGCAGTTGATAGACGCAGGCTTGCCGTCCTGCAAGGTTACCGCTACGTCGACTGGTGGACGGAAAATGCGCAGCGCAGTCACCAGATCGTCGGAACTATCACTGCTGAATCCACCACGGAGACACGGAGGCACGGAGAAATTCAATGAAGACATTGGACCTGAAAAATGTAGATTGTTCTTCTCCGTGCCTCCGTGTCTTCGTGGTGAAAGCGGTTCGCTGGGTACGAAGCGCTGCATGCGGAAGCCCTCGGGACGATGAGTGTCCAGCAGTTCGAATGATCCCACTTTGTCTTCTCCTACGATGCCCGCAATCCTGGCCAGCGTAAGCTCGAGTTTCTCCGCTTCAGGCGAAGGCGGAAGAAAAAGTCCGTTCTGTGCCGCCCGCGGCCGCACCGGTTCTGCCGCCAGTTGAATCTTGACGATGGGAGCGCCCGGAGGATGCGCTTTCAAATCAAGTTGCAACAGCTTGAGGAAAGTTCTGGAGTCAAGCAGCGGGACGGGAATCCGAAGAGTGCGCCTAAACAGATTGTGTGCGGACGGGCGCCCTCGCCCGTCCAGGTCGGGCGCAAGCTCGGCAGATTCGTCATTCTGGTACCCGTTCTGTAATTCCAAATTTAGGCGCAATTCTTGAGTCGCTAACGCTCGGGCCTCCAGACGGGCACACAGTTGCTCCAATAACCGTCCCAACAGAAATGCCAGTGGTTCCAGCAGCACGAGGGGATATTCCAGTTCGATCACTTCCTCGAAAATCAGCGGCGGTTCGAATGGAACCAATGTGCGCGAAGTTGCGCCCCGTGCCATTTTTTTTAAATGGATTCCAGCCTGCCCCAGACGCTCACTCAGTGCGACATCTGGTAATGCCGCCAGATCGCGCAGCTTGCGAATTCCCCAACGGCTGAAGGTTTCCAATAACTGCCCGGATTCCTGAGCCGAGTTTGCAAACAATACTTCCACTGGCAAACTGCCCAACTGTTCCGCCTCTTTCCCTTCCGAAATCACGGTCACGCCCAAAAATCCACGAGCCGCCAGCGCGGCTGTATCCGGATTGCCCGCCACGGCCACGCTGGCCTCGAGCCCAAGATCGGAAGCGCGGCGTGTCAAAGCTCGCGCAATTTTGGGCAGAGGGCCGAAAAGCGGCTGTAGCCCGGCAAGATCCAACACGATTGTGTCGCAACCGTGGGCTTCCACTCGTGGTGAAAAAGACTGCGCGCAATCCAGCAGCGCGGCATGGGCAGCGGCTTCTTGTGGCAGGGAACGGGCTCGCAACACCAAACCGGCGCAAGGTTCTATCTGCAGCCTGGACATTCCCGGATTCATTCCGGCGCGGCGCGCGTTTTCATTCACGACGAAAACTTTTTGCAGAGGAGCCCTGCCTTCGAGCACAGCCAGAGACTGCGAACGCAACGCCGGTTCAGCACGCAACAGCGCTTCCACGGGAAAATCAGGAACGAAGATGCAGGCAAAGGGCATAATGAAAAAGCTGTGCGTTCAGCCATCAGTTCTCAGCTCGGAACTCTCTTGCGCGAGCCAGAGGTTCCCGTGACAGCCGCCAGGCTGGCGGCGTCACAAATTTATCCCGCTCGCACTCTCGTTGTGAATGCGGTCGTGACCGATGCAGTTGGTTTGCGTTCCAGTCGTGACCGCAAAAGTTCTCCTCGTACTTGAAGCCCATCCAGAAGCTGGGCATGAGCCGGAGAAGTTTCTGCTGAAAGCTGACAGCTGAAAGCTGACAGCTTCTTCCCTGAAACTTTCATCAGCAGCGAGGCGCAGGTCCGCGCACACGGTACCTGGCTAATGACGAACAGCACCGTAGCCGTGTGCTCTACCGCACGTTGAAAACGAAACCAGGAAGTCAACGGAATGCGCCGTGCCATCTTTAATGGAGTATCGCCGAGATCGATAATCACCAGCCCGAAGCCGCCACTTTGCAAGAGCAGGTCAGTAACCCGTAAAGCCTGCTCAACTGGCTTTTCGATTTTTGTATTCTTCTCTCTGACGGAGCCTGCCCTGAGCAAAGCCGAAGGGTGTCTCTGTGGTGAATCTGGTTTGTGCAAATGCCCGCACCGCACCCAAAGCATTTTTTCGAAATTCACTCCAGCCGCCGCAGCGGAGTGAGGATTGAAAGCATCGCTGATGTCCACCAGAGCGCACACTTCCTGCCGTTGCGTCGCTGCCGCCAGGGCGGCCAACAATACACTGGTGCGTCCGGACGAGGCTGGCCCACAAATCTCGGTCAGGCATCCGCGCGGCAGTCCGCCGGTAAGCGCGTCGATCTCGCGAACGCCGCTGGAAACCATTTGCGGAGCGGGCCGCACATCCAATCGCGACGCGGGAGTCACCCCGGCAAGCTTGGGCATGGCCGACAAGCGTTCAAAAACCAGCGTCGGCCACGCCGCGACAGCAACGGTAACGGGACGGCCCAAAGCCGCAGGAGAAACAAGCGGTAAAGACGACATGGAACCTCAGGATTTCATGGAACGTCAGGGCCTGAGCGGCTCTGGGGCGCGATAAATATTCGCCTTTTGTTCGCTATTGATTGTTCTACTGCTGAGCGAAGTTGTCAAGCAGATAAAAAATTATTTGCCCCACAGGATCCATAGAAGAGGCGGCACGAACGCCCGCTTCTAGAGAACGACACGAGCTTCACGCTTCACGCTAATGCTGGAACGATACTCCAGCCCGTGTGCTTAAAACGGCTCTATTGCGGTCACTCGGCTCCGAAGCGGGTATATCTCGCTCTATGGGATTTCCATAGGAAGCGTTTATGCGTAACCTATTGGTTTCACGTCAAGGGACTCCTGCACGGATGTTGTTGTAACCAAAGGTAGATGGTGTAAGCAGGGGCGAAATACGCCCGTGCAAGCCCCACATACCCAAGGGACTTAAAAAACCGCAAACCTGGCGTGAGCTCTCAAAAGAGCTCCACGTCTGGGCGGCGAAAGCCGTAGACGGGTATGAAAATCCGCAGGGCTTAAACGGCCCATGAGGGTTTCAAGTCCCTCCGCCCGCACCACATTTTGCTCGGGTAGTGATCTGCCGTTCGCGAGGCAATCTTGCAAGGGGTGTCTGACATGAGATCTCCCGAAGGCGACCGCAAAATTCCCAACCCACATCCCAACCCATAACAACATATGACGTTTTTCGGATTTCCTTTACCGTTTCTGGATCGAAGCGGCGCGCAGTCCATATTGACGATATGGGAGACTTATATTGCATGAAGAAAATTGGCTTTCTCTCATTCGGTCATTGGACACCTTCACCGCAGTCACAAACGCGGTCGGCGGCTGACGCGCTCCTACAGTCCATTGACCTTGCCGTGGAGGCCGAGCGCCTGGGACAGCAACTGGCATCACCGTTCCCGCTGCTCGCGGCGGTTGGTGCTAAAACGCGAAAGATTGAAATTGGCACCGCAGTGATCGACATGCGGTACGAGAATCCTCATTACATGGCGGAAGACGCTGGGGCTGCGGATCTCATCGTTGGCGGCCGACTGCAGTTGGGAATCAGCCGCGGTTCCCCCGAGCAGGTGATCGATGGCTGGCGCTATTTTGGCTACCGCCCGATTGAGGGCGAGGACGACGCAGATATGGGCCGGCGGCATGCCGAAGAATTTCTTGAGTTGCTGCGCGGCAAGGGCTTCGCTCAGCCTAACCCACGTCCAATGTTTACCAATCCTCCAGGGCTTCTGCGCCTTGAGCCGTACTCCGAAGGATTGCGTGATCGAATCTGGTGGGGGTCTGCTTCCAACGCGACAGCAGCATGGGCTGCGAAGCGAGGAATGAACCTGCAGACCTCAACCCTCAAATTCGACGAGACCGGTGAGCCGCTCGACATCCAACAAGCCGCCCAGATTCGCGCCTTTCGGGCAGCCTGGAAGGAAGCTGGTCACACGCGTACTCCGCGGATTTCCGTTAGCCGCAGTATTTTTGCGTTGCTCGATGACCGTGATCGTGGCTATTTCGGACGAGGCTCTGAGGAAGAGGACAAAATCGGGTTCCTTGACGAAAACACACGGGCGATCTTCGGCCGCAGCTACGCTGCTGAGCCAGATATTCTCATCGAGCAGCTTAGGAACGACGAGGCGATCGCGGAGGCCGACACGCTATTGCTGACCATTCCAAATCAACTAGGTGTTGCCTATAATGCGCACGTCATGGAGGCAATTCTGACAACGGTCGCTCCAGCTCTCACTTGGCGCTAAATCGCCGCCACGTTCACTGAGTCCACGATGACTATGATAAGCACAGTCTTAGTAAGGGCAACTTAGATACAAATTCCACTCAAAGGATATGGCTGTGTCAGACAAGATCACCCTGGTTGTTCGCTTTCGTATGAAAGAGCCCGCGAAGCAGGAGTTCACCGCGAAGCTGCAGGATGTCTTCACACACATTGTGAAGGAGGAAACATTCGTTGAAGCTACGCTGGTCCAGGACATGCGAGACCCGGAAAGCATTCTGAACTACGAGGTATGGAATGAGACTCCGGAGTCGTTCATGGAAGAACCAGATGAGCAAGGCCTATCGCGCGGACTTCGAGAGAATGATTGTCGACCTGAAGATTGATCGAACTCCAGCGTGGTATTCCACCATCGCAGAATGGAAGAGAGCCTGAATTCCGGGAGTGAGCGATGAGCAATGCGACAAGAGTGATGTGGAACGGAACCGTTCGTGCGCTGCTGTTTGGCGAGCAAGTCGAGGCAGAAAGGATCGCTGGATGTTCTGCGATAGCCATCACTCCTTCGGACTACAATAAGTGGCTTGCCGACCGTTTCGATCACGAACGATCTCAAAACTGATCTGGCCCGAAAGCCAAAATGCAAAACACGTCTCCAACCCGTCGCTCATCCGTCCAAACAGTGGCACTTTCGGCCAGTTCCGGCTTAAAGTAGTGTGTGAGGCGGCTTGAAGTCGGCGTCATGAAATCGGTCTGCGATAGACGTACCTCGACTTCCCGCAGAAACGGCAGAGAATCGTGGAGCTTCTCGCCGACGCCGTCCCTTTTCCCGTCGCGTCGGTACCAAAACTCGACTAGCCGAATCTAATAGGGTCGGGGAGGACAATTCATGGAGAGAGCAATACAGTTTCCAGCAAAAGTCCTATCGCGGGACAGACCGCCGAAACACGAGGTGGGACTGTTTTCGACCGAGTCTGTCCTCAACCTGCAAAAATTGATTTTTGCTGGCTGTCCTCTGTCCGAGGTTCTAGCGAACATTGCTCAGTTGATTGAATCGCAAGCCGATGGCATGTCTTGCACGATTTGGCTTCCCGACGAAGACGGAAAGGAACTCCATTGCGCCGCTGCGCCCAGCCTTCATGGATTCAGCGCTCACGTAGGGGCCATGGCTGTTGGTCCGAAAGGCGGATCGTGCGGCACAGCGGTTTATCGGAAGGAGCCGGTGTATGCAACCGACATCCTGACGGACTCCATCTGGGAAAATTATCGTGACCGCCTGTCGCCTTATGGAATTCGTTCCGTTTGGTCTCGCCCGTTGTTCACAAGCGAAGGCAAGGCCCTCGGTACTTTTTCAATCAATTATCGTGAATCACGTAGCCCCTCTGCCAACGACCTCCAGTTGATCGAGGACGCCAGCCACATCACCGGGATCGCCATTGAGCGGCACATGAACGAAGAGGCCTTGCGGCGTGAACGCGACCGGCTGCGATTGCTTCTGGAAATCACAAGCAGCGTCACATCGAGGTTGGACCTCCGGCAAATGGTTGAGGCGCTTTCGACGAATCTATTCAGGGTAATGCAATGTGACGTGTCCGCCTTGCTGCTACCCGACTCCGAGAGTGGCGCGTTACGCGTCACTATCTTGCACAATCGCGACGCAAGAGGTCCCTTCCGGGAAGGCTCGTTGGTGCCGATGGATAGTTCGATTTCGGGTCAGGTATTGCGGAAGGCCAAGAGCATCCGAATCGATAGCTTCGAACAGGTGCGCGAGGATCCTGAAATTTATGGAAATCCTGACGGCCGGCTTCTTTATGAGCGCGTGATCGAGGAAGGCCTCAGGACGGGGTGCTATCTTCCGCTCATAGGCCGTGATCGCGTGATTGGCGTTCTGATGCTCTGTAGGCGTTCAGACAATAATTTTGCGAAAGACGACGTCATCTTGCTTGAGCAGGTGGCCTGTCAGGTAGCGATTGCCGTTGAGAACACATTGGAGTACGAACAGGCGACAAATGATCGAGACAAGGAGACGAAACAAAGACGCTATCTGGAGGAAGAAATTCGCGCCGAGTTAGGAGAAATCGTCGGAGAGAGCCCGGCATTGAAAACCGCATTGAGCATGGTATCTGTCGTAGCGCCTACTGATTCCGGCGTGCTGATCCTGGGCGAGACGGGCACTGGCAAAGAACTGGTTGCGCGTGCAATACATAAGCTGGGCAATCGCAGTGAAAAGGCTTTCGTGAAACTGAACTGCGCTGCAATACCCCTTGGACTTCTTGAGAGTGAGCTTTTCGGGCACGAAAAAGGCGCATTTACCGGCGCCATCGCCCAAAAAACGGGACGGTTCGAACTCGCGGACAAAGGTACGCTTTTTCTTGACGAAGTCGGCGATATACCTCTCGAACTTCAGGCGAAGCTGCTTCGCGTTCTACAAGAGCAAGAATTCGAGAGGCTCGGCAGCAACCGTACGCATAAGGTTGACGTCCGCCTGATCGCAGCCACGCATCGGGACTTGCCCGCCATGGTCAAACAAGGGATGTTTCGCGAAGACCTTTACTATCGTCTGAAAGTATTTCCGATCAACGTCCCGGCCCTGCGACAACGTGCAGAGGATATTCCGAGATTGGTGCGGCACTTCACGGGGCTCTACGCTCAACGCGTGAACAAACGAATTGACGTAATCCCTCCGAATACGATGGACGCGTTGGTGCGATATCCATGGCCAGGAAACGTCCGTGAATTGCAGAACTTTATTGAACGCGCTGTCATTCTCTCGCCACAGTCGGTATTACGCGCGCCAACTTCCGAACTGGAGCCATTCCAGCTCAATAAGGGATCCAATGTCGTCTCTATGAATGGTCTCGGGGAGGTAGAGCGGGATCATATCCTTCGTACGCTGGAAGCGAGCGACTGGGTGATCAGTGGCGCGGCTGCGCGCTTAGGAATGAAGCGCACATCGTTGGCCTACAGGATGAAGAAGCTTCGTATTCGTCGCCCAAGCGAGATCCTAAAGAAGCGGAGCCTCGACGGCGCAGCTGCCGACAACTGAGTTTTCAGCCCTTGCAGCAAACCACCTACCAGTAGCACCGTACCGGCGGAAATTCGTCAGCGACGAACATCCGTCGGAAAGTTGTCAGTCTCGGTTCGAGACGCCCAGCGCTCCTTCCTTAACGAACTTCAACCGCCAGAATGATTTGCGTCGAATGTGCTCTCTTCAAATGAGCTGTGCCTCTTTTGGTATTCCAGCTGCGCTAGAGGCCAACAAAGTGAGGAGAGAGCTTTATGAGTGATGCGACGTTACGAACAGCGACAAAACGCCTCATGCCGAGTCAGGATGATGCCCGATTCAACGTACCTACAACATTCATCCATAGGGCTGAAGCCGATGGCGTACAGGTGTTCTATCGCGCGGCCGGCGAAGCAAACGCTCCCGTGGTTTTCTTGCTGCATGGATTCCCAACGTCATCGTTCATGTTCCGCGAACTCATTCCCCGGCTGGCTAATGACTACCGCGTGATCGCGCCAGACCTACCGGGTTTCGGATTCACCGAGGTGCCGCCGGAACACCGATATTCGTACACGTTCGATCGATTGGCGTTCACAATCGATGCCTTCACAAAGGCACTCAAAATCGACCGCTACGCAATCTATGTGTTCGACTATGGCGCGCCCACCGGCTTCCGTTTGGCAATGGCCCACCCTGAGCGCGTCACAGCCATCGTTTCGCAAAACGGGAACGCCTACGAAGAAGGCCTTGCCGAAGCTTGGGGCCCGATCCGAAAGTATTGGGCATCACCCACGGCAGAAAATCGCGACATACTCCGCCAAAGTATTTTGACCGCGGGCGGAACGCGATGGCAGTACACCCAGGGTGTGGCGAATCCGGAGGCTGTTCCACCTGAGTCATACACGTTGGATACGGCTTTGCTCGAACGGCCAGGGAACAAAGAGATTCAGCTCGATTTGTTTCTGGATTATGCGTCGAACCTAAAGCTTTATCCGAAATTCCAGGAATATTTCCGTAAATCGAAACCGCCCTTGCTTGCGATCTGGGGCAAAAATGATCCCTTCTTCATTCCCGCGGGAGCAGAGGCCTTTCGAAAGGACCTGCCGACCGCGCAGGTCCAATTCCTCGATACTGGACACTTTGCGATTGAGACACACGTCGTAGAAATTGCCGCCGCGATAAAAAACTTCTTCGCCGCGAATGGCGTCGGTCGGCTGAAAGCAGAACGAACGGCTTAACGATGAATACCTTTTGCTTATTCCGTGACAGAAGGTAATTGGAACGAGGAGTGATATGGAACGTCGAAGATTTCTTAGTGCGCTCACAGCCGCATCTCTAGGTGTTGCTCTCGATGGCTCTCTCGCTAAATTTGCACGCGCGCAAAGCACCCCGCAAGCCGCCGCAAATTCGCACCCTTCCAAGATGGGTGAATTTCCCAAGAACCCAACAATAATCCTGGTGCATGGGGCGTGGGCTGACGGCTCGTGTTGGCGCAACGTCATTCTGCCTTTAGAACGGCGCGGTCTTCACGTCATCTGCGCGCCGATTCCGCTCAGGTCCCTAACCAACGACGCTACCGCTCTGAGTTGGGCATTGGAGCGGACCAGCGGCCCGGTGGTTCTGGTGGGACACGCCTACTCTGGCGCGGTGATCGCCGCTGTGAGAGAAGACCGAGTCAAGTCTCTGGTTTATATCGCGGCGCTCGCCCCGGATGAGGGTGAGACCGTGGCCAAGGTTTTCTATCGCGACCCAAAGCCCCCGGAATCGCCGAAGTTGGCTCCCGATTCTCACGGCTATATATGGATTCCGGACGGTGGTTTTCGCCAAGCGGTTGCCCACAAGGCTTCTGCCGAACAAACAAGCATTGCAACTGCCGTGCAACGGCCGATCGCAGTTCAGTGCATTCAAGAACCGGCCCCAACGCCGAGTTGGAAAACAAAACCGTCGTGGTTCCTAATCGCCGAAGAGGATCGCATGATTAACCCGAAGACGCAGCATTTCATGGCCGATCGCATGCGCGCGAAAGTCCATTTATACCCTGTGGACCACAGCCCGATGTACACGAGGCCAGATCTTGTGATCAACATAATCCTGGAAGCGGCTCGCGAGACCCTCTCGTCATAGTTGGCGTAACCAGTGGCATAACCAATTTAAGTTCTGATTCAAATACGCAGGAAAGGCAATCGAATGGCTGCTAAATCTGTCGCCATCGTCACCGGTGCAAGTCAGGGGATAGGACACGCCACGGCCATCCGGCTCTCTCGCGATTTCTCGGCCATTGTGATGGTGGCGAGGGATAAGGATAGACTGGAAAAAACTGCAGCCGATGTAGGGTCCCTTGGAGCCGAAACGATAGTATTGGCTCTCGACCTACGCCAACCACAATCGGCAAAAACCATTATCGAAGAGACTCTCCAGCGCTTCGGCAGAATCGATGCTTTGCTCAACATTGCGGGAGCAGTGCCGCAGATTGATTTATTCCAGATGACCGATGCCCAGTGGGACGATGGCATGGCACTCAAGTTAAACGGTGCGCGTCGCTTGACGATAGAGGCGTGGAACGCTTTAAAGGCCTCGAAGGGATCCGTCGTGTTTATCTCCGGAAGCGCAGCCTTCGACCCCAAGCCCGGATATGCGGCGGTCGCGACAATCAATGCAGCCATCAACGCACTCGCGAAAGCATTCGCGGAGCAAGGAATCAAAGATGGAGTGCAGGTGAACAGCGTATCTCCTGGAGCGGTGATGACGGGACGCCGGCGGGCTTTCTTTGAAAGTTGGGCGCCTGCTCACAATCTCACCGTGGAAGAGGCAATCAAGAAATTTCCGGAGCAGGCTTGCATTACGCGCTTTGGCAAGCCAGAGGAGGTTGCCGATCTGATGAGTTATCTCGTGTCCCCGACAGCGAAGTGGATGACTGGTGCTTCCGTTCGCATGGATGGCGGTGAGATCAAGGGCATTTAAGGCACGAGCTAGAGTCGGGAAAGGAAAAGTCAATGGAAGCCGCAAGCTCGAATCGTATCGACATCAATCAGAGGCCTGCCTTCTTGTCTGCTCATTCCCTAACGGAGCGTTATGTGAACGAGGAAAAAACAATGAAACGTCGTACTTTTATCGGCGCAGTCACAGGCGCATCTCTCGGTCTTCTATTGGAGCATCCGGTCAGCGCATTTGCGCGGGCGCAAGACACAGTGCAAGCTGCAGCTGGTCAAAGTTCTTTCGAACCTTCTCAAGTCGAGGTTTCAGGCAACACGATTTTCGTGCGTCGCTACGGAAGCGGGCCGCCAATTCTAATGGTGCACGGCTTCCCGCGCACAAGCCTGATGTGGCGATTCCTCGCGCCCAAGCTGGCGGAGAACCACACCGTGATCTGCGTAGATCTGCGCGCCTACGGTCGAAGTGGAATACCCGCATCTACCGACGACCACTTTCCTTATTCAAAGCGCGCAATGGCAAAGGAGCTGGTGGAAGTGATGGACAAGGTCGGATTTCCGACCTTCACGCTGATCGGCCACGACCGCGGAGGACGCGTCAGCTACCGCATGGCCTTGGATCATCCGAATAACGTGGAGCGACTCGCTGTGTTCGACGTGATTCCCATCCTCGAAGCATGGAACCGGTCCGATGCAGGCTTCGCGCAGACTTATTGGCCTTGGATTCTGCTGTCACAGAAGGAACCGCTCCCGGAGAGTTATCTGCTCGGTGCGCCCGAGGCCGTCTTCCATAACCCCTTCGGCCAAGGTTCGTTCGGCCCAGAGATTCTCGAAGAATACGTTTCAACTTATCGCGACCCGGCTCGTGTTAATGGAATCTGCGAGGAGTATCGAGCGGCAGCGACGATTGATGTCGAACACGATCGTGCGGATAAGGAAGCGTCCAGGCGAATCGAATGTCCCATGCTGCATCTATGGGCGGAGGGTGGTCCGCTCGACACTTTCTATGCGAAAGACGGAGGCCCGCTGGGCATTTGGCGGCAATGGGCACCACGCGCACACGGACAGGCGATGAAGGGCGGCCACTTCTTCCCGGAAGAGAATCCGGACGACACCGCAGTTCTCGTCAAGCAGTTCCTTTCTGCTTGAGGCCCGCATCGCGAAAGGAGCGGAGCGTATTCCCGCCCCGACCATGATGGAGGGGATGGGGAGTCGCTTGTCATGGCCTTCTATGGGAGAAAACCCGACGATTCCGGCGGCTGTCAGCGAGCAAGGTCACTCACTTCGACGCACAAAGTCTTAGACCATGAGGTAGCGGGCGCAGCGCTGCGACGGCTCGACTCCGTCGACCTGCGAATTAGTGCAATCGTCGAGTGTCGAGCTAAAAATCCTAGGAGGAAAAACACATGGTGGCATGGGATCGCGTGACCCGTCGTGACGTGTTGCGCGCGATACACGAGTACGACCGGCTGGGCCCAGAACAGTTCTTCTCTGAGCATGGTTTCGCCCCTACTACGACCTATGAGTTGGTCTGGGATAAACGCCGTTACCCGCCTAAGGCAGTCTTGGGCGCAGCTTATGAGTTCGCCACGGGGCAACAGCTTGGCTCTGGTGACTTCGAGGGTGGGAAGACCGGCGCCGTAAGAGTGCTCGGGAAATTAGGATTCAGCATCGAGAAAAAGCTACAAACATAACGACAAAAGCAGGCCCGCTGGGCATTTGGCGGCAATGGGCGCCCCGTGCCCACTGACAGGCGATGAAGGGAGGCCGCTTCTTCCCGGAAGAGAACCCTGACGACACCGCAGTTCTCGTCACACAGTTCCTTTCTGCATAAGCCATTGATCGCCGATTTCTTAGTGCTGCCCATTTCGAAAAGGGACTAACCCAAGATGCTTGAAGTAAAGAAATAAAGGAGATGCGGAAATGAAAAAGTGGAAACTTGTGATTCCAATCGCCGCGGTCGCGGCTTTTCTCGCTTGGTATGCATTCCGACCCGAACGGCTTGTGTTTAATCGGCGTGTCGATGAAGCCATGCCAGCCGCGCAAGGTAGCTCGTCGCCGCAGCGTCTTGTCTCCGGACGGTTCTACAGCATCTTGCACCCAACGGCAGGTACCGCAACCATCTACCGAATGGGAGATGGCAGTCGTGTTCTTCGCTTTACGGGTTTTAGCACATCAAACGGTCCTGATGTGCACGGCTACATGGTTGCCGCCGACGATGCAAAAGACAGCGCCAGCGTGCTGCGCGCGGGTTTCATCGATTTAGGGACCATCAAGGGGAATATGGGCGACCAAAACTATACCCTTAATCCCGAAGTGGACTTGTCGAAATATCGTGCGGTTTCAGTGTGGTGCAAACGGTTCAGCGTCAATTTTGGCGCTGCTCCATTGACGCCTGATCAAGCGGTGTCGGAGAAGTAGGATATCGAAAAGATCTTTGGCCGGGTTGGAGATTGCGCATCCTTGTCGCTCCGAAAGGAAAAGTCGCATGAGGACTATGGACTACGCCTCATCAGCCCAGTCAACTAAGAAGACGCCGACGGAAGAATACGATCTTGTGATTCTCGGTGGCGGCACGGGATCAATCTAATCTCTGCGTGGACTTTCTGGAGTGGATGCATCTAATTTTCAAATGGTCGAGCTACCATTCATGACCGACGAATTGGTAGAAGTCTCAGGAAAATCAGGCCCTCATGTTGTATGGAGACCCGGAACAAATGGGGAACTGGTCGTCGCGGCCCCGTGTGGAGGCCTTCCGTTCGAGGTCCCCTATCAAGATGTCAAGACGTGGAACCCCGCAGGCGATGAGTTCCGAGGGCTCTGCCGAAATGCATTTGGCGTCACGATATGACGATGGATACGGCACATCCCATTCTTTATTTTTGCAGATCCAGAGTTTGCGCGCATTGGTCTGAGTGAGAAGAAGGCTCAGGCGAAAGGCGTGCCCTGCCGTTTATTCAAGCTTCCTTGCGAGTATGGATGTTACTATTCGTCGGCTACATCGCGACCAAGCAGATCATTCCAAAGCGTCCACTTTTCCCCCAGGCGCGTCAAGATGTCTCGACAATGGTTGCGGAAGCCAACGTTCCGATGCGTTTTTCGCGGCTTGTCGGAATCGACCCAGCCGATAATTCGGCGCAGAGCGTTTGTCGGTACTGGCAAGCGACTGGAAGCAGCAGGAGGATGGATGTTCAATCCGACAGTCGGAGCGTGTCAATCAGAGCGGCCAGAGCAGCAGGCTGATTTCGACGGCTTGGGTAGTAAAGAAAATAGCCCTGGAATGTTGGGCACCAATCTCTCAAGACCTGAATCAGGCGTCCCTCCGAAATCATGCCCGTGAGAGTTTCTTCCATCGCCGTTCCAATTCCTACCCCATTCAACACCGCTTGGATTACCAAGTGCGGATCATCGAAAGACGCGGGCCCCTGGGGGCTGACTGTGAGTGCCTTACGGCCTTTCTCGAACTCCCACCGATAGAGACCGTTGCTAAGGAGACTCTGAATAAGGTCTCCCTTTCCACAGGAATATAGAGTAAGTTGCCGCCAGATGAGATCGACAAACAAACAACAAAGGACTCTGGCGACGATGAATGGTTTTGAGCGGTACACAAAAAAGACACGACGAGAGGTGTTTCTGGAAGAGATGGAGCAGGTGGTCCCGTGGCGCGAGCTGGGCGCGCTGATTGAGCCACACTATCCGAAAGCGGGGAACGGGCGGCCACCGGTGGGAGTGGAACGTATGCTGCGTATGTATTTCTTGCAGCAGTGGTTCAATTTGTCGGACCCGGCGGTGGAAGAGGCCCTGTATGACTCGCCGGTGATGAGGCAGTTCGTGGGGATCGATTTAGGGCAGGAGCCGGCGCCGGACGAAACCACGGTGTGCAAGTTTCGGCATTTGCTAGAAGAACATGGACTTGGGGAAAAGATTCTGGGCACGGTCAATCTACACCTGCAAGCCCGCGGAGTGTGCATCACCACCGGCACGATCGTGGACGCGACGATCCTGCATGCGCCTGCCTCGACTAAAAATCGAGAGCAGCAGCGCGATCCGGAAATGCACCAGACCAAGAAAGGCAATCAGTGGTACTTCGGGATGAAAGCCCATGTAGGAGTGGACAGCAAGACCAAGATCATCCACACGGCGGTGGCCACGGCGGCCAATGTTGCGGACTCGACGGTGCTGCCGGATCTGCTGCATGGGGAAGAAACCCGGGTATGGGGGGACCAGGCCTATCGCGGACAAACCGAAGTAATCCGGGAGTGCGCCCCCCTGGCGCAGGACCACACGCACCGTCGCTATCGTTATAAGAATGGGATTGACGAACAAGAACGGGCGAGGAACCGGACGAAATCGAGCGTGCGGTCGAAGGTGGAGCACCCCTTCCAGGTCATGAAGTTGAAATTCGGATTTGTGAAGGTGCGTTACCGGGGACTGAAGAAGAATGCGCATCAGCTGTTTGTCATTTGTGGGTTGGTCAATCTGTTTCTCAGCCGAAAGAAACTGCTGTTGGCGACCACCGCATAACTGGAAGATGCCGCTTCGCGCTGCGGTGAACGAAGGCGAAGGCAAGAAACTTGAGGTAGAGCCGAGCTTCACCGACCTGCTATTTCCTGAGGTACTACATTTCAGGGATCAGAAACGTACTTGTTCAGAGACTCCCTAAAGCGAAAACCTATACAGGAATGATCTTTGAGGTCTTGAGGTTTTCGAGGAACAGTGTGTGACTTGAAATATTGCGGCGATCCGACGACCGCGAGACGCATCTCTTGGGTGACCCGGACGGCAATCATGTCCCGTTGGATGAACTCGCCAAGCTGAACGCCAGCGTCGTACTCCCCTGCAACAAGATCGACAGGGTCATTGGAAGAGGTGACCTCCAAAACGATTTCAGGGTAGGTGCGTGCGAACTGAGCCAGCTTCGGCAGAATCACCATTTGCGTAGCTGTTCGCGGGATGATGAGTCGAATTCGGCCTGTTGGACTCTCTCTTTGTTTTCTCGTTTCAGCTACCGCTCGCTCGATCCGCTCTAGGGCGGGCGCGAGATCCTGGAGAAGTGCGGTCCCGGCGGCTGTGGGGGAGACGCTTCGCGTGGTCCGCGCGAGCAACTGAAGACCTAGCCTCTGTTCAAGACCCCGAATGGAATGGCTGAGCGCAGATTGCGAGACGCCCAGGCGCACGGCGGCGCGGGTAAAGCTACGCTCTTCCGCAACAATGGCAAATGCCGAAAGCTCTCCTAAATCGTTCCTCATGATTCATGAATGCTACTCATAACTCCTTGCGATGGCAACGGTCTTGTGTCATGAACGATAGAAGCCTAGTCTCTTGTCAGACGCGTGACTTCGACCTGCGACCACTGGTGCTCGCGGCCAAGTTTCGAGCGGACGTTTAAAAGAACTTAGGAGGATCGTTATGCAGAAACGCAAATTGGGAACGGGTGGACTGGAAGTGTCGGCCTTGGGTTTTGGCTGCATGGGGATGAGCTGGTCCTATGGGCCTCCCAAAGACACGAAGGAAATGACCTCCCTGCTGCATGCTGCCGTCGAGCGCGGCGTCACGTTCTTCGACACGGCCGAAGTCTATGGCCCTCTTCTGAACGAAGAGCTCGTCGGTGAAGCTCTTGCCCCGTTTCGCGACCGCGTGGTGATCGCGACGAAGTTTGGCTGGGAGGCGAATCCTGATGATGGCGGTAAGTGGAGCGCTTTGAATAGCCGGCCCGAGCACATCAAGCAGGTCGCGGAGGCATCGCTCAAGCGGCTCAAAGTCGATGCCATCGATCTCTTCTATCAGCATCGCGTCGATCTCAACGTTCCGATTGAGGATGTAGCGGGGGCGGTGAAGGAGCTTATCCAAGAGGGCAAGGTAAAGCACTTCGGCCTTTCAGAAGCGAGTGCGAAGACGATCCGTCGCGCCCACGCGGTGCAGCCCGTCGCCGCCCTTCAGAGCGAATACTCGCTGTTCTGGAGGGAACCGGAAAAGACGGTGATGCCCACGCTTGAGGAACTCGGCATTGGCTTCGTTCCGTTCAGCCCGCTTGGTAAGGGTTTCTTGACGGGCAAGATCGACGCTGAGACGAAGTTCGACAGTACCGACTTCCGCAACACTGTGCCGCGGTTCAGTGCGGACAATCGCAAGGCTAACCAGGCTCTGGTCGATGTGATTACCTCGTTCGCGCAGACAGAAGAAGGCGACGCCCGCACAAATCGCGCTTGCCTGGCTGCTCGCGAAGAAGCCCTGGATTGTTCCGATTCCCGGCACGACGAAGCTCTCGCGTCTCGAAGAGAACCTCGGCGGAGCAAGCGTAGAGCTGACGGCAGAGGATGTGCACGCCCTGGAAGAAGCTTCCTCGAAGGTCAAGCTTGAAGGGGCTCGCTATTCGAAATTTCATGAACAGCTGGTGGGCCGATGAGAGGCACACTAAGAACGCCAATCAGGGCCACCTGTCCCTTCATGGTGATTGCTGCCATGGCTTTCTCTATCTTCGCGCACGCCCAATCTGCGAAGAAGATTAGTGGTAGTGGCGGAGCGAAGGAGAAGCTCATTGGGGCTTGGCATCTAGTGCACATCGATGCGCCAGGCCCCGATGGAAAGTCCATGCGTACCTCACAGCCGAAAGGCATGCTGATGTACACGGGTGATGGGCACATGTCAGTGCAGTTGATGTATCCAGAGTCAGCGAACACTCTATCGAACGAGTATGTGCTGAACGGGTATGAGGCGTCGTTTGGCAGTTACGAAGTCGATGAGATCGCGCACTCGGTGACGCACCACGTGCAGGGATCTGTTACACGCGATTTGCTCGTCGGCAAAGACCTGCCGCGCAAGTTCGAATTCACGGCAGACGGACACCTCATCATCCGGTCCGCTCGGCCGGACGAACACTGGTCCGTCACATGGGAGCACTACTAACGTCGCCACATTGTGGGAAACAACCGCGACCCTATCCTGGAGTGAAGAAACCCAGCGCACGCAAGGGCTTTCTTGAGCGACAGAAATTCGAGGAGCTTGTCGCGCTACTGCCAACACACTTGCGACCTCTGGTGCTGTTTCTGTACTGGTGCGGAGTCCGGCTGGGCGAGGCGCAGCAAATCGAATGGCCGCAGGTTAACCTGATAGACCGCACCATTCGACTTGAGGAAGAGCAAACGAAGAACGCCGAGCCACGGTACGTCCCTCTTCCGTCTGTGCTGGCCGACATACTGAGTGAAGTCGAGCCGAAAACAGGGCGCGTGTTCGACTCGACCAACCTACGGAAGGAGTGGCAGAAATGTTGCGCGGTCTGCGGTCTTGGCCGTATTATCAAGGTCGAGAATAAGCCCCACGAGCAGAAATACACGGGCCTCATCGTTCACGACTTAAGGCGATCAGCGGTGAGGAACTTGGTGCAGGCACGGGTTGCCGAGACCATCGCGATGCGAATCAGCGGCCACAGAACGCGAAGCGTTTTTGATCGGTACGCGATTGCGTCCGGTGCTGACCTCGTGAAGGCCATGCGGAAAGTCGAAGTGGCGCTGCTCTCAAGTGCAAAACAGGTGCAAATCGGCAAAACAGGCAGTCGCAGGAAGCTTAATAAGTAGTTCTATTATCATTAAGATGGCGCTATCGTCTAGGGGTTAGGACGGAAGATTCTCAATCTTCAAACCCGGGTTCGATTCCCGGTAGCGCTACCAACACTTTTCCACCCTGCTGATTCGTAACGCTTTCCTGAAATCCCCCTCGCCCGTTGAACTACAGTTGAACTACATTGCGTCGAATTCCCTGGCCGCCTGCAAACTTGGAAATTGCTGGCGAAGTTCCTTCGCCACAAGATGGTCTCTATCCCAGAACTGTGCAACTCGTGAGTCTGAGATTCTTGATTGAACCCATCCGCTTGGTCTTGACCAGTCTGTCGGCAGCATTGGCTCCCATACAACAAGGACGCGAACTCGCATTGACTGATTCTGGTTCAATATCTCCTCAATCGCGGAAGACCCCCGCAAGCAATATGCTCACGTTGGCGATAGCAGGAGCACCAAGCGTGCGCGGTCAGCGGTGCTGTTGAACTCTTGTCTAAAGTTCCCGAAGTTGTCAGGCGTTATTATAGCGAAGTGAGCGGGGGTTGACCGGGTGGCGTTCCTTTCGACAGCCAGAGGAACCAGATGATCAGGAGCGCAGCAACGATCCCGACCAGCCAAAGCGCGTATTTGACTCTTCGCGTCTGCATGTCTCACCCGGCAAGCAGGCTTGCTATTACCTGCGGGAAGAGAATCACAAGAAGGACGATTAAAACAGCGCCCCAGAACAGGGCGATGCTCAACGGGCTTCGCTTTTGGCATTGATTGCACCGAACGTACAACTGGATGAAACCGATGCCGAGCAGGATGACTGCACCCACGAGCAACGAAGGACGGAATGATTGCAACCTGACGCTCACTCCTGCCAGCCCCAGCGCTGCCAGAAACGTGAGGGGTAAGCAGCAAGACAGGGTCGATAGCACAGCGATCACTGCCGCCACGGGCGTTGCTCGTTCTGCCACTCGCATGCGAATCTTCACTCCCTATCGCTTCGCGCCTGAAATCGCCGTCCGCAGTAGCTCCTCTGACGGAATACCGCTCCGATTTTCATACAGCCGACAGGCTAAGCTGGGTACGCTCGTCTGATGTGGTTCGACATCCTCGCCATTCACACGGATCGTGGGGGAACCCGGAAACATCAACTCCCTTGCCTCGGCATCGGTTCTTACTGCTATCGACCGGATTTCCGCCTGCAACGATTCGGAGGACAACACCCTCTCGACTTGTTCGACTGTGGGCGGGTAGTTCGGGCAGCCGGGGACGTACAGAATCTCAATCCTCATTGACCCACCCCCTGCGGCCTCTTCGAGCACCGGGCAGGCGTGGGCTATGTGACCCCGACGATGGTTCAATTCGCGGTTACACTTTCGCAAGTCCGTTTCTAGCTCCGACTCCAGATGCCTTAGCTCTTGCAGCTTCGCTCGCACATCGGTCAGTTTTGCCCTCAGCAACTCTCGCACCGACTCGCAGGCGTCCACCTTTCGCTCTCGAAGCTGGATCAATTCCCCGACCTCGCGCAATGAGAAGCCGAGTCCCTGCATTTGCTGGATGAAGTGAAGTCGCTCGACGGTGCCCGCGCCGTACAATCGGAACCGACCTGTGCTAAGAATCGCCTTGGGCAAGAGCTTGCGCTTCTCGTAGAATCGGATCGCGTCTACGGACAGGAAGGTACGTTTCGCGACCTCGCCGATCTGCATCGTCGCGCTCGCTGCTTGGTGGTTGGTCGCCATGACAGAATCATACAATCTGGAGTGCAGTCCAGAGTCAAGCGAAAGCAAGGAGCGGAGATGAACATCGCTTTCCTGATCGGAAGGATTATCTTTGCTACGTTTTGGTTGATGGGAAGTTTCAACCACTTCAAGAACCTCAATTACATGAGCGAGTACGCGAAGGCGAGGGGAACACCGTCTCCCAAGGTTGCAGTGGCAGGAACCGGGGTCACCCTGCTGCTGGGTGGTCTCAGCATGTTGCTGGGCGTCTATCCAGTGGTCGGGATCATTCTGCTGATCATCTTCCTGCTGGGAGTGTCGTTCCAGATGCACGCCTACTGGAAGGTAGACGATGCGCAAATGAAGCAGATCGACATGATCAACTTCACGAAAAATATGGCGCTCGTTGTTGCGCTATTGATGTTCTTGCTGCTGCCGCATCTGTGGCCGATGAGTCTGGGGATCGGTTAGCGGCACACGGCATAATGCGGGAGGTCTTTGACCGCAAAGCATGCGAGTACAGTGCCATAATGTCGTGAATGGCTTCGATGCTACAAATAGCTTCTCCAGACGCCATCCGGCGAATCCAACGGGTGCAGACCGTCACAATCGCTTGGATGAGCGTAGAAGCGGCGGTATCTCTCTTCGCAGCGTGGCGGTCGACTAGCCCTGCGCTCCTCGCATTCGGTGGAGACAGCGCCATCGAACTCTTTTCGGCGGTAGTAGTGCTGAGGAGATTTCGTACAACCGCTGCACACGAAGACGCGGAAAGGCGAGCTGCCCGTATCGCGGGAGGTTTGTTGTTCGCTCTGGGTGCCTTTGTTGCCGTCACTTCGGTCACGAGTCTGCTGGGCTACAGCGAACCCAAGCCCACACTTCTGGGGATTGCCATTCTGCTTGCTGCCGCAGTCATCATGCCGTGGCTTGCGAAAGAGAAGCGGCGGCTGTCAGGCGCTACAGGCAGTGCTGCTTTGAGGGCGGACGCCGCCCAGTCGGCGCTGTGTGCTTACCTGGCGCTGATTGCCTTGGCGGGGCTTGCGGTCAACTCGATTTGGCACGTGCAGTGGGCAGACCCGGTTGCGGCTTTAGTTATTTTGCCGCTCATCGCTTGGGAAGGTCGGGAAGCCATGCGCGGGAAGACCTGCGCCTGTTGCTAGGTTCGCCCCACGTCCACCCGATCTGTCATACTCCATGCAGACGCCACCGATTATCGAGGAGGATGCAGACTTTTGTGTATCGCTTTGACTTCATCAACACGATGGGCAACGGCGAGTGCTCTTTCGGCATCGTAGCGAACAAGTGCGAAGGTCATACGATTGAATTGTGCTGCAAATCACACACATAAGATGGACACATGACGCACACCGCCACTTGCCTAAGGACAAGACTTGTGGCAGCATCGCGTCGGCTCCGCGATTTCGGTTCTCTTTACCCAGCCGCCCGCATGGAATCGCTCCCCGAACCGAGAGGAACGCGAGCGTGGATCGTGGTGCCACGCTTGAGTTGCGATTCGATTGAAAGCGTTCCCTTCACCAGTTTCAGTCGCTCCTCCATGCTGATGAGTCCAAGCCCCCGGCTCGTCTTTGCCGCTTCGCGGTCAAAGCCCGAGCCGGAATCCCCAACCGTGAGATGAATCTCACCCGACATTCCCCACAATTGCACTTCAAAGCGCCGGACCCCGCTGTGTTTTGCCGAATTGTGGAGGGCTTCCTGCAGAACTCGGAAGAGGCAAAGAGAAATGTCCGGCGACAAAGGGGTTGGCAAATCGCGGATTTTGAAGTCGATCTCCACTTTCTGCTGTTCCCCGAACTCTTGGCAGAATCCTCTCATGGCGGCAGCTATGCCCACATATTCCAGTCTTGATGAGTGCAATTCGTGCGACAAGGATTGGATATCGGTCGCTATTTCGGAGGTCTGCTTCCATAGTTTGCCCATACGGCTACGTACTTCAGACAAATTGGGAGGGTTTTGTTGGAGTTGTTCTAGCTCGATGGCCAACAGTGCGAGACGTTGACCGATGTCGTCGTGAAGCTCTCTGGCGATCCGGGTACGTTCCTGCTCTTGTGCCTCAATCAACTTGCGGCTGACGTTTGCAAGCGCGGCTTCAGCCAGTTTGCGCTGGGTGATGTCCAAAACCTGAGCGACGAGATATTGAGCCGTTTTCAAATGCTCGCGGCTTCGAATCAAAGTAGCGCTGCTTTCGGTCCAGACGATGCGTCCACCTTTATGAATGCAGCGTTTCTGGAGCCACTGGAAACCGCGCTCCTCGGTGAGAGCTTCACTCAACTTTTTTGAGAAAGCAGGCCAATCTTCAGGGAGGGTAACTGACTGCACGGTTTTGTTGCAAAGTTCTTCCTCCGTGTAGCCAAGACAGTCGCAGAATGCTTTGTTCGCAGTGAGAAAGCGCCCTTCGGGTGCGACGACGACCATGCCCACTCCTGCGTCGCGGAAAACACTGCGGAACTTTTCTTCGCTTTCGCGCAGTGCCTCTTCCGCCAGTTTGCGCTCCGTGATGTCGCGGGCGATTCCAGAAATGCCCACTGTTTTGCCACTTGAATCTTTAATTGGCGAAATAGTCAGCGATACATTGATTTTCCTTCCTGTTTTGGTAACACGAATGGTTTCAAAGTGCTCGATGCGACTCCCCGCCTTCAACGTTTCAAGAATCTTGTTCTCCTCATCCGGTAGCTCGGGCGGGGCAAGAATGGTGATTAGCTTTCCAACCGCTTCTGCCTCCGTGTATCCGTACATACGCTGGGCACCGGCGTTCCAACTGATGATAATTCCATCCAGAGTCCCCGAAATAATCGCATCTTCAGACGATTCGACAATCGCGGCAAAACGAAGTCGCGCTTCCGCTTCTGTTCGCTCACGAACGAGTCGCTCTCGTCCGCGCTCAGCTTCTTCCCGTTCGGCGATTACCGCCGCCAATGTCATACCCGACACCGAAAGCACCGCAAAGAACACATCCAAGAGAACAGCGTTAGTGAATGGGCTGTTCTTCGCGAAAGGCCCGGAGCCAAGTACAGTCGCTACCGTGGCTATGGCGGCGACAAAGAAAGTCGAAAGCGTGGCTCCGCTCACTCCAAAACGGATGGCTGCCCACATCACGAATGGGAGCACCGCGAAAGCCAAGACGTGCAGCCTCACTGGGATAAGAGGCAGGTCGCCAAAGACGATAAAGCACGCCACCGTGACAAACAGTAGAAGCGCAGTAAATTCTGCGATGCGAACCCGGGGACGAATCCTCAGCAGATTTGGGAACGTCAATACGAGGGGCGTTACCAGTAACACCCCCATGCTGTCTCCCAGCCAGTAAATCAGCCAAGCGGAGCCGAATCCAGACCATCCACGTACATGGGTTGTGTACAGAAGTGAAACTCCGATAGATGCGCTCACTAGGCTGCTGCCAAACGCGCCGAACACAATTAGCCCGAGAGCATCCCGCAAGCGGGACAGCGAAGTGCAAAAGTTAACAACGCGACGGAGCAGGAACATCCCAGTCAGGGCTGCCAGTGCAGTTCCAGCCGCGTAAACGGCAGCAGCGATGTGGGGGATTGGACTCAGGAACGCGAGGAGAAAAGCGCCAGCCACGACTCCGGGCCAAACTTGATAGCCAAAGAGCAAGAGTGCGGCGAGAGCGATCCCCGATGCGGGCCACACCGGTCCGATGCCACCGCTGTTAATCGCAAGAGCATCGCCGAGTTTACCTGCCGCAAATTGCACGGCAAACACGATTGCAATCTGGGCAAGGTACTTCCCGACCGCATGTGGCGCAACCCTCCCTTCGTCAGCAGCTTGGATCATGTCGTCTCATTCAATCGCAACCGCCACCGCGCGACACCCAAGAATGCTGCCACAAGTCGAGTGATGACAATCAATCACCAACAACTCGTCCATATTTTCGGGATGCACTTTTTCCGCTCTGAGGCCTGTATAATTCAAGCCAGCGTTGGTTTAGTCCGCTCGTTTACAAACCCGATTCGCGTTAACGGTAAGAGAACCATTAGGTTCCCCAAGCACAAGACATTGTGTCAAGGAATGTTATTCGAGGCAACTAAGGCTCACATGCCGATGGCTCAGAAGGTATACCCGTGGACTAGCGGGCAACTCGGCGAAACAGGGGGCGAAAGGTTGCAAAAATCGAGGTCGCCGCAGACACCCTTTCGAACCACCGGGTTGGCAACGGCTTAGGAAAGCCTGAAATCGCGGGGTTTGTGCTCCCACGTCAGCCTTCCCGCTTTTCCGGAATCTTACTTCTGTACCATTTCAATCCATACGCCACTCGTCAGTTCCGCAGGGACTAAGAAACTTCTCCCGTAAGTGCCCTCATAGTGCAGCAACTTCCGTTTCGTGGTTTTTTCGATTAGCGATTGTGCCTTCGCAAGGTCGCCAACTGCCAGCGTAATGCCCATCACACCTTGTCCGCGGTCGCGGGAGAAATCGGCTGCGGGTTTTGCGGGCGAATTCGCTTCCAGCAGGGCAATCTTCCCGAGGCCTGTCTCAAATTCCTGCCCACGCGCTCCGAGAGCCTGAAAGTCGAGCAGGCGACCAGAGCGAAATCCGAGCTTTTCTGAGTCCTTGCTGGCTTTTTCTAAGTCCTTGACCAAAATCCAGACTGCAACGGTACCCTGCGCAGTATTGGGATGCGATTCCGGAGGGGGCGTCTTCGATGCCGGGTCTCGCGGAGGATACTCGACGAAAAAGATTGCGCCGTCCGGCAAGTTCGCCAGCTTAGGAGTCACGAGCAGGATCGGCTTTGCTCCGGGGCGAGAACTCGCTAGCTCAAAAACGGGCGCTTCAATGCCACCCGCCTGCAAGCGATCGGAAACCATTTTCGCCGACGTGACCTTCACGCCTACAGAATGTGCGCCCTGATGATTCTGGAGAAAATCCATGATCCACGGGCGCGAGTTCAGAAGCTTCTCCCGATCGGCAATCGCGATGAGTTCCAAGTAAGTTCCATCAGGAAGGTAGGAACCATTGTGTGCCGAGCCTTCCGGGTAGACGGTCGCCTCTGCGTGACGTATCTCGAATCCCAGCACATTTCGGTAAGTGTCTTGTGCTGCTTTAATATCGTGAACCAGCACCCTCACATGGTCGACGCTGCCCGTATCAGATTGTGCGAGCACGCTGCCGGACGCCAACAGGAGTCCAAGTGCCATGAGCGTGATCTGTGTGGTTGTGCGACGGAGACGAGAGAAGCAGACAAGTTGCATGGCACTTCCTCCTGAACAGAAACAACGCTGAAAATACCACAGTGATGCAACAGTCCGTAAGCAGTAGAAGTGCCTGCAATGCCGAAGAACTGGGGTCGTTGACTCTGCCTCGTCACATCCCTAACATTGCAACCTGAGTCCCAGCGGCACCCATGATCGGCCAAACCATCTCGCATTACCGCATCGTCGAGAAGCTGGGCGGCGGGGGCATGGGCGTGGTCTACAAAGCTGAGGACGTGAAACTCGGTCGGTTTGTCGCTCTCAAGTTCCTGCCCGACGATGTAGCCAAAGATCCGCAGGCACTCAGCCGCTTTCAGCGCGAAGCCAAGGCCGCCTCCGCCCTGAACCATCCAAACATCTGCACCATCTACGAAATTGACGATCAACACGGGCAAGCGTTCATCGCCATGGAGTTTCTAGATGGACTGACGCTGAAGCATCGCATTGCGGGGCGCCCGGTGGAAACCGAGTTGATTCTGTCACTGGCCATCGAGATCGCAGACGCACTCGATGCCGCCCACGCCGAAGGCATCGTCCATCGCGACATCAAACCGGCTAACATTTTTGTGACCAAACGTGGACACGCGAAGATTCTCGACTTCGGGCTGGCGAAGGTCAGTATTGCAGACAGTTCTTCGAGCAAGATTGCGTCTCTTAACACGCAGACGCGTTCGGTAGACGCGGAGCATCTGACCAACCCGGGCACAATGGTGGGAACGGTGGCTTATATGTCGCCGGAGCAGGTGCGGGCGAAAGAGTTGGACGCACGCACCGACCTGTTCTCGTTCGGGGCGGTGCTCTACGAGATGTGCACGGGCGATTTGCCGTTTCACGGAGAAAGCTCAGCGGTGATTTGCGAAGCCATCATGAACCGTGCCCCGGTAGCCGTGGTGCGGCTGAATCACGACGTGCCGCCCAAGCTGGAAGACATCATCAACAGGGCGCTGGAGAAAGATCGAGACCTCCGTTATCAACACGCTTCCGAGATGCGTTCCGAATTGATGCGACTGAAGCGAGACACGGACTCCGGCAAGTCGGCGATTGTGACTGACTCTACACCCGTTTCCCGCAGAAGACGGCTTCCATGGGCCGCTGCGGGTGCTGTTGGGGTTATCGCCGTAATCGTGATCGCACTATTTCTCTGGCATTCTCAGCATCCCGCCGTCACTCCAGTGGATTCTGCAAACCCGAGGGCGATCGCGGTGCTGCCGTTTCAGAATGCGGGCTCTGACAAGGATGCAGATTTTCTACGACTCGCCCTGCCAGATGAAATTGCGACTGCTCTGAGCTACGTGCCGTCGTTCTCGATCCGTCCGTTCGCTACGACAAGCAAGTACAACGGCTCAAACTTGGATTTGCAACAGGCTGGGCGAGAGATGGGAGTGACCTCCATCGTGACGGGACACTACCTCAAAGAGGGTGACCAACTGGAGATCACGCTGGAAGCAGTGGATGTTGCGAATAACCGCAGCGTTTGGCGAGACGCCATCAATGTTGCGGCGTCGGACAAGATTGCGATGCGGGAGCAAATCACATCGAAAGTTCGGCAAGGTCTTGTCCCCGTGCTTGGAGGGTTATCGGCTTCTGGGGAGGCTGGGACTCGACCCAAGAGCGAGGAGGCCTACGACTTGTATTTGCGCAGCATTGCCGTTCCTCGTGATGTTGCTCCCAATAAGGACGCAATCGCGATGCTGGAGCGTGCGGTGGGTATTGACCCCAGCTACGCGCCTGCTTGGGAGGCTCTGGGCTTGCGGTATTACTTTGACGCTAGCTATGGCGACGGCGGAGAACAAATGTTGAAGCGTTCGGACTCGGCCTTTGAACGTGCTATCGCGCTTGATCCAAATCTGACTTCTGCGACCGGAGAGTTGATCACTAACCGGGTAGACGAAGGTGAACTCGCAAACGCTTATGCAGAAGCTACAGCGTTGGTCAAGCGACGACCCCAGAGCGCCATAGCCCACTTCGTTCGGGGCTACGTGCTGCGCTATGCCGGATTGTTGGAGGAAGCGGCGCGAGAGTGTGATACTGCCTTGACGCTGGATCGGGGGAATTATCAATTCCGTTCGTGCTCTGTGGTTTTTATGCTACTAGATCAGCAGCAAAGGGCGATGGAGTTTGTGCACCTCGATGCGGGTTCGGAATGGGCTGCTCGATCAACGGCTAACATTCTTCTGCGCCAAGGCAAGGTGCCCGAGGCACGACAAAGCATCCAAAACGCTTCGGCGAATGTCCTGATGGGTCGCGACCTGCTACAAGCCTGCCTAGACCCCTCAAAGACTCACACTCTGGATAAAATCGTGCGCGAGACGGAAGCCGCCCTGCTGGCGGATGCTGACGCAGAGCCTCGCTATCTCGTCGGAACCACGCTGGCGTATTGTGATCAGAAGGATGCTGCTTTGCGTTTGCTGAAGAGTGCCATCGAACAAAACTATTGTGCCTACACCGCCTTGCAGACCGACCCGTTGCTTGTGAAGCTCCGCGGAACTCCTGAGTTCAGCGGATTGCTGTCGGCAGCGAAACAGTGCCAGAACAGGTTCTTGGCGCAGCGAGACCAGAGTCCACATTGAAATACGCCGACCCCGACATCCCCATCCTGAAGCAAGCCAAAGCCGAGTACACGAAGCTGCAATAGCGACTCTCTTTACTTGCGGTTGCTGAGGCTAGACGCCTTCTTGACTACCTTGACCTAAACCCTCAATCTCCTTGGGTCTCGCGTTACGGAACCGCTCATTGCCTAACCTGTGGCGCGCCTCTGGATCGCTTCTGCCCTTTGCCGGAAGAACTTTCGCAGGCAGACGTTGGTGTGTCCTCAGAGCATGAATTGCAGCCGCCAGTTCTGGGCTTATAAGTCACAATTCCGCCCCGCCTGTCAGGTTCAATTTCGCAGCACTCCAGCAGCATGCGCTTGAGCCTCTGCCGTGCCCTCTGAACGCGGGTCTTCATTCCTGATGTTGATACGCCAATCTGCTTTGCGGCGGCTGCCTGTGTCATCCCGCCGAACTCAGTCAGGCGAATCGCCTCCTCGTAGCGTTTTGGAAGGGACTTGATCATAGGCTCTAAGCATCGGCTGAGTTCGCTTAAAGCAGTGGAGTCAACGTGGCTCGCTGCGCTTGGCAGAGGCAAATCGAAGTCGCTGGGAAGTATGCCTGCGGCTCTGGATTTCCTGCGAAAGTGATCCGCAATCGAGTTGCGTGCGATGGCGAAAATCCATGCAGGCAGCCTCGCCTCCTCATCGAGGGTGGGGAGATTCGCGTGTATCCTCAGGAAGATTTCCTGCACGATGTCGTCGGCATCCGCAGGTTCTTTTACGCGTTTGGACACGAATGATCGAAGGCGTCCGCTGAAATCGTTCCAGGCGCCTTCCGAGATGCGGCTGTCTGCTGACTGGCTCATTTGCATCCACAAGTCGCTGCCGATCCCTGTTCGACGGGATCGCAGCACAGCCCTTTCTCCGCAGGCGTGCAGCAGTTTGCTCTCTCCTCATCAGAACAACAGGATGTCGCCTTCTTCTCTTTTGCTGCAAAAAATCGCTTGAGATTATCCGGCACCACGAACTTTTCAGGAGCGACCGGGTGGGCGCGATCTTGAGTGCCGTAAATCTCAGTCAAGAGCGCATTCACGATCAGCGGCACCGGGGCTTCATTGTATTCCTTGCCGCCGTGCAACCAGACCCGGCAGTTCACACTTCCATTGCACCCGCACGCTTCTGTGCATGAGCCGCAAGGAGTCTCGTGAAGCTCCGGTGCAATATCCCTCCTATTGACCCGGATTGTGGGGGACGAAGCGAACTTGAGCCTTCGCGCCATGTCTTCCGAACCGACAAGCGCTTTACGCACGTTAACAACCGTCCCCGATGCTTCGAGAACGGATTGTACTGTACGGAGGGCTGTCTCTAGGTTGGCATCCGTTGCTCTGCATCTAGTACAGACATCAAGGTCGAGGTAGAGAAACTCAATTTCGATCTTCTTGGCGGCACTTGTATTCTTGGCTTCCACTCTCAGTCTCCTTTTGAGTGATAGCTTCTGCCAAGAGAGACGTGGCTTCCGGCGAAAGGACGCAGCCCACGGCTGTAGCCCACATAGAGCATCGGAACTGCGATTGACAACCGTCCTATATTTCTGCAATCATCGAAATATGTCTAGCAAGAAATCCGAGGAGCAGGTCGCCAAGTTTGCTGACATGTTTTCAGCAATGGGCACTGAGGCTCGGCTCCGCATCATGCAGTTGTTGCTTTCCGCGCACCCAGAAGGGCTGGTCGTCGGTGAAATCCAAGAGGAGTTGGATATTCCGAATTCGACTCTTTCCCACCACCTTGACAAGCTCAAGAACGAAGGTCTAGTTGAGGTGCGCCGCGAGAGCACGTTCTTGCGGTACACCGCCGACACTGATGCGCTTCAGCAGTTGCTCCAGTTCCTTTACGCAGAATGTTGCACGCGCAACAAGGCACTGAAACCAGAACAAATCACCCAATGTTGCAGGTAGGGAGTTCCGATGAGTGGCACCGACATTAAGACAGTTGTCAAAGAGAAGTACGGAGAAGCGGCACTGCGAGTGAAAAGTGGCGGCAGTTCTTGCTGCGGATCGACGGCGAGCAAAGGTTGTGCCGACCCGATCACTTCCAACCTCTACGACGGCTCACAGACTGCACAACTTCCAGAGGAAGCTCTGCACGCGTCATTGGGCTGCGGCAACCCGACTGCGTTGGCAAATTTAAATGCTGGCGAAGTGGTGCTCGATCTTGGCTCCGGGGGCGGCATTGACGTGCTGCTATCCGCAAGGCGCGTCGGTCCGACAGGGAAGGCTTACGGTCTGGATATGACCGACGAGATGCTGGCGCTTGCGAACGAAAACAAGCGCAAGGCAGCGGCTGAGAATGTCGAATTCTTGAGGGGCGAGATCGAGAACATTCCGCTGCCCGACGACTCGGTCGATGTCATCATCTCCAACTGCGTCATCAATCTTTCCGCTGATAAGGATCTGGTACTACGGGAAGCATTCCGGGTGCTAAAGCCGGGAGGACGGTTCGCGGTATCGGATGTAGTGACTCGTGGCGAGATCATGCCCGAAATCCGGCAGAGCGTGCTCTTGTGGGTGGGGTGTGTTGCTGGAGCACTTGACGAGAACGACTATCGTAAGAAGCTTGTATTCGCTGGATTCGAGCACGTTGAGATTGAGCCTACGAGAATCTATCGCGCCGAAGACGCCCGCGAGTTTTTATCTGGACACAACATCGACGTGGACGCCCTAGCTCCACAGGTGGAGGGCAAGTTCATGAGTGCTTTCGTCAGAGCCGTCAAACCAGCCAAACAATCGTGCTGTCCTCCGACCTGTTGCAACTGAGGGTGACCAATGAAGCCACATTACGACGTCTTGTTTCTATGCACAGGCAACTCAGCGCGGTCGATTATGGCAGAAGGGATCATGAACTTCAAAGGACGACCTCAGTTCACAGCTTATAGTGCTGGGAGCCACCCGACCGGAAAAGTTCGCCCCGAAGCATTGCGCCAGCTTGAGGTCGCACACATTCCGGTGGCTGGTTTCCGAAGCAAGAGTTGGGACGAATTCTCGAAGCCGGATGCGCCGAAGTTGGATTTTGTCTTCACGGTCTGTGACAACGCTGCCAAAGAGGTTTGCCCCGTGTGGCCGGGGCAGCCAATGACGGCACACTGGGGAGTCCCCGATCCCGCCGCCGTCGTGGGCAGACCAGAAGAGGTACAAAAGGCTTTCCGAGACGCCTTCTTTCTGCTGGATCGGCGGATCAGCCTTTTCCTCTGTCTTCCTCATGCTTCGATAGACAGGCTCGCCCTGAAGAAGGAACTGGACAACATCGGTCGCCAATGAGATTCAGCCTGAAGGCTCGGATGACAGCGGAGTTTGTCGGGACAGCATTCCTTCTCGCTGCGGTAGTCGGCTCTGGGATCATGGGCGAGCGACTTTCAGGCGGCAACGTTGCGGTCGCTTTGCTCGCCAATACGATTGCAACTGGCGCTGCCTTGGTGGCGCTGATTCTCACATTCGGTCCCATTTCAGGAGCGCACTTCAATCCTGCGGTCACGCTCGCGGATGCATCCCAACGGGGGATGCCGTGGAGTGAAGCACCGGGATACGTGATCGCCCAGATTGTGGGTGGCTTCGTAGGGGTTGCTTGTGCTCACCTAATGTTCGGATTGACGCTTTACTCCGCATCGCGGCACACACGCAGTGGCATCTGGCAGGTCTTCAGCGAATTCGTCGCAACGTTCGGGTTGCTATCAGTGATTTGTAGCTGTTCCCGGCTTCGCTCATCAGTCGTGCCGTTTGCGGTCGGGGCTTACATCACAGCCGCTTACTGGTTCACGGCATCGACATCGTTCGCTAATCCTGCGGTCGCTCTGGCAAGGGCAGCAACAGACACTTTCAGCGGCATTCGTCCGATAGATGTTCCGGGGTTCATCGCGGCACAGTTGCTGGGAGCGGCGGCGGCAACCGCGCTGTTCAGGTGGCTGGTTCCTGCGCTGCCCGTAGTTGCTCCAGACATTCTCGTCCCGCACGCCCCAATCAAGAATGCCCATCGCTGAGCGCGTCATCCGTGACTTCCGTTGGGTCTCCCGTCCGGTGCTCATCAATCTGGAAGCGCAGGAACTCATGAACCGCCTGCAATGCCTTCGGATTCGCCGTTTCAATCATGATCTCGGCACCGCCGTCTGTCTGCTGGTACTTGTAGTGAATCTCGCTATGGAGCTTCGTCATCGTTGGCACGCCGGGCGGTGTGGTGTCATGGATAAACATCGGGATGTCGAAGTTACCTTCCGAAAACATTTTGGCGACATGCGACAGGTGCATGCGAATGTGGTCTCGGCTGGCGTCGTCCTTTGGATCGTTTGCGCTGACTTGGATCGCACCCCCGCTCTTCAGCAAAACGAAATGGTGCGTCGTCTTTTCGTGTGAGAATCCCATCGCAGCATCGCCCCGTTTCATCATTGCGCAGTGCTGCTGTTCGGGCGTTTGAGTATTCGCCTGCTGAGCCTGAATCGCGGAAGTGAGCACCAGAATCACAAAAATCGCTTTTGTCTTCATCGCCGATTTCCCCCCAAGTGTTTTGCCGCCAATCGCCTTGAATTGGTTCCAATCACGTCATGCGGCAGACTCTCAAGCAACCGTGCTGGTTTACCCCTTCCAGTGCGAGCCAGTCGAGCATCCCAGTCCTTGAGAATCCGCTCAAGTTGATCGCGCATACCCAAGAGGTCGTTGATTTGCTGCTTGACGTCTTCGAGTTTGTGTTCCGCAATAGCTCGAACCCGGTGGCACGGAACCTCTCCACGATCGCGCATCCTCAAGATGGTCGCCAACTCGGTCAGAGAAAAGCCCACCTTCAGCGCACTCTGGACTAGCCGAACGCGCTCAAGGGAGTTTGGAGGGTAGTCTCGATAACCGCCGTTCGTGCGGGGCGGTTTCGGAAGAACACCCAGACGTTCGTAGTGCCGCAAAGTATCGGTGCTGATTCCAGTAAGACGTGACAGTTCACCCGATTGCACGGTCTTCACCTTCGGCATTGAGCATAAACCCCGGAATCGGTTCCAGAGTCAAGCATAATCTGGGTCGGTCGCTCGGCGCTTGTGACTGCTGCACCACGGTCGACGAACAGCGCAGAATCCTCTGCCATGCCTATAGATTTATGATCTCTTAAGAAAGAGGGCAACCCCATGAGAGGCTTTGCGGAATCGCGACGCAACTTTCTGAGGGCGGCAGGGATGACATTCGGAGCGTCATTGCTGTCGCCACACGTCGCTCTTAGTCAGAGTGATGCCCAGATGCAGCAGCGCCAATCTGATGCTCGTGAGAAACAAGATTCCGCGAACGCTGATTACACGCTGCATATCAGAACGACTCCAATCGAGATCGCACCCAACCAGATAATCTCGTTGACGTGCTACAACAGTCAATTTCCCGGACCGCTCCTTCGCTTCAAGGAAGGGCAGCAGGTCACCTTGGATGTTTACAACGACACTGACGTGCCGGAGCAACTGCATTGGCACGGGCAGAGGGTTCCAGTAGAAGCGGATGGCGCGTCCGAGGAGGGAACGCCATACATGCCAGCGCATGGAAAGCGCCGGATCGTCTTCGTTCCTCAGCCCGCAGGGTTTCGTTTTTATCACACGCACAACCGGGCAGGCGCGAACCTGTCTGCGGGACAGTACAGCGGTCAGGTTGGCACCGTGTACATTGAGCCAAGAAATGAACCGGGCAGGTCCGACCGCGAAGTCTTTCTCGTGCTCAAAGAATTTGAGCCTACCTTCAGCCGTGGCGGCGACATGGCTATGGATTTCCTCTCCCCAGCCTCTCGCGTCAAGGCACTCGAAAACGCAGGCGAGTCCGCGATGAAAGCATCGCTTGCCAAGGGCATGCCCAAGGGTTACGAGGTTGGCTATCGTGTTTTCACAATCAACGGTCGAATGCTCGGACACGGAGAGCCGATCCGAGTGAAGCAGGGAGAACGTGTGCTTTTCCACGTTCTGAACGGAAGTGCAACAGAGATTCGCAGCCTCGGTCTGCCGGGTCACTCGTTTCAGGTCGTTGCGCTGGATGGAAATCCGGTGCCTAATCCAGCACATGTTCCGGTGCTTTGGTTGGGAACAGCGGAGCGCGTCTCTGCAATCGTCGAAATGACCCATCCCGGCGTGTGGATTATGGGCGATCTGGACAATGATGATCGGCGTCACGGTATGGGAATCGTCGTCGAATATGCTGGACGATCTGGAAAGCCGGAATGGATTCCCCCAGCGCCATACCGCTGGAACTATATGCTCTTCGGGAAACCGGGTAGCACGTCGAGCGATGCAGACGAGACCTTCGAGATGACTTTTGCCAAAGACAACGCCGCCGACGAAGGCTTTAATCGCTGGACTATCAACGGAGTCGCTTACCCGATGACGGGGGAAGTCATGCCCGCTGCGTTCCACGTGCAACAAGGCAAGCGGTACCGCATCCACATGCGCAACGCGAGTGACGATATACATCCAATTCACCTTCATAGGCACATCTTTGAGTTGACCAGTGTGGCTGGAAGGCGCACGAGTGGCGTCACGAAGGATGTGTTAATGCTCGGAGGCTACCAAGAGGCGGAAATCGACTTCGTCGCAGACAATCCGGGGCTTACCCTATTCCATTGCCACCAGCAACTACACATGGACTACGGCTTCATGACCCTGTTTGACTACGTTTAGGAATTCAAAGTTCGAGAGGAAGCGATGCAATCAGCAATCTTCAGAAGGACAGCACCTTCTGCTACTGTTCTGATCCGCGTCATGGTGGGGTGGGTGTTTCTATCTGAGGGCATTCAGAAATTCCTGTTTCCGGTCGCGTTGGGTGCAGGACGATTCGCAAAAATCGGTATCCCAGCACCACAGTTCTTCGGTCCGTTCGTAGGAGTCGTGGAAATCGGGTGCGGAGCATTGCTGATCGTGGGACTGGTCACCCGCCTCGCTTCGATTCCGCTGCTCATCGACATTTTGGTTGCCATTGCGACGACTAAACTTCCAATGCTGCCAAAATCAGGATTCTGGGCGACGATGCACGAAGCCCGCACAGACTTTTGCATGTTGCTCGGTCTGATATTCCTCCTGATCGTCGGTTCCGGTAGCCTATCTTTCGATGATCCCCTCTCGCGCCAGCCAGACCGCCACGTCTAACGAGCAACCGTCGCTGGCTGAACTCGCGCTCGTTTTCTTGAGGCTCGGCACGACAGCATTCGGCGGACCTGCCGCTCACATCGCAATGATGGAAGACGAGTTCGTTCGGAAGCGGCATTGGATTACCGAAGCAGAGTTCCTCGACCGCCTTGCTGCCGCAAGCCTCATTCCCGGTCCGAGTTCGACAGAAGTCGCCATCTTCATCGGTCAGGCGAAGCGCGGCTGGGCGGGACTCGTCATTGGTGGCTGTTGTTTCATCATTCCTGCTGCTGTTTTGGTTACTCTGATCGCTGCCGTCTATGCACGCTTCGGGTCGCTGCCGCAGGTCGCGGGAATTTTGTACGGCATAAAGCCCGCCGTGATCGCCATCATCCTGCAAGCCTTGTGGAGCCTTGCCCATACCGCTATTAAGAGCAAGGTGCTTGCCGTTATGGGTGTGCTCGCAGTTGTTCTCAACGGTTTCGGGGTTTCTCCGCTCATCGTTCTTGCGACTGCCGGAATTGCCTCCGGTGTAGCGGCGTGGTTCAAAAGGCAAGGAGATGTTTCTATCGCTGCAATTCCGACATTCGGGAAACTTGGGTTGTTGCTCGGAACAGCGGCGGTGGCTGTTCCGGTCAGCTTGATTCGGTTGTTTCTCTCGTTCTTGAAAATCGGAGCGATAGTCTTCGGAAGTGGATATGTGCTGCTCGCCTTCCTGAGGACGGAGTTTATCGACCGTCTCCATTGGCTCAATGAAAAGCAACTCATTGATGCCGTCGCCGTTGGGCAATTTACTCCGGGTCCCGTCTTCACGACCGCTACCTTCATCGGCTATTTGGTTGCGGGAACCCCCGGTGCATTGCTCGCAACGATTGGCATCTTCTTGCCGGGGTTTGCACTCGTTGCTTTAAGCGGAAGCGTGCTGCCAAGGCTCCGTCGCTCGGTATGGGCAGGAGCGATATTGGACGGAGTAACGGAGTAGTCGTACGGTCTTTGGCTCTGATGGCTGTCGTCGCTTGGCAACTAGGAAGAGCAGCCATCGTGGACTGGCGTACTTTGATTATTCTGATCGCAAGCTCGGTTGTCGTGCTGCGGTTCCGAGTCAACTCAGCTTGGGTGATTGCTGGTGCTGGGATGATTGGTTGGCTTCTGACGTAATCCACCGTTGTCCTCAGGGTCTGCTACTGAAGAACTCTCTTGACCCCACAGCGGGTGTCACTTCTTCCTCGCCGTTGTCCTCCGGCTACGCCCCGTCTTGATTCGAGCTTCTCGTGTCCGACCGTCAACGCCTCCTTTGTTCCAAAGCATTGAACGACACTCCTTAGAGGGACAATTCAAGGGGTTCTCGGTCTCGGGTATCCACCGATGCCCGCATACATCGCACACGGCAACCCGCATTATCTTCCAGCCCATGTGGTCATTATATCGCATTCTGTCCATTGGACATAATACCGTTGACTGGGCTTCGGTGCACAGCGAGGGCGCAAGTTTTGAACTACGTTGAACTACATTTTGCAAAAATCCGCATAAAAAAGTGCCATTAACAATGGGATTTTGAATTTTGAATTTCTCGCCAAAACCCTTGACTGACGTGGATTTCCGCATCATTATTGGGAAATCCGGAACGTGGCGAGAAGCGATTCCCGGTAGCGCTACCAACTATCATCCGCTAAGACCCGCTAAATCAGCGGGTTTTGTGTTTTTGACCGGAAAGAGTGATGGCATCGGCTAGCGGTCCTTCGCGGTTACAGTGGTACACAAAATGGTACACAGGGGGCTTGTTCTCTC
The DNA here is from genome assembly GCA_963838905.1 of uncultured Acidobacteriota bacterium. GTDB lineage: Bacteria > Acidobacteriota > Terriglobia > Terriglobales > Acidobacteriaceae > JABDBE01. The sequence goes on along the minus strand of CAWITE010000001.1, from coordinate 65,531 downwards.
TGAACCCGACTGTCCGAATCGGTATGGACGTGTGGGAAACTGTCGGCATGGCGAAACGTGGTCTACGGCTCGTTAAGTGGATCGATGACGCACCCTCTCTAATTTAATTTAGGTATTTGTGAATCCTGCAATGCTCAATTCCCGGCTCCGTCATACCTTCATGGCCAACGCGAGCCAGTGGAGGCAGCTATTCGCTCCACCTTCGATAAACACAAGTGCAAGCCAGAGGATACCGGTCAAAACGCTACGCGGATCATGAGAGAAGCCACCGAAGATCACTGATAAGCCGTGACCAAACCACTCGCTATCTCGCCGGCGGTTCGCAAACGCGGGAATCCAAACTGGGGAAGCCAATGGAGGCCGCCCCAGATGTTCCAACTGCGTTCGAAGAGCAGGTCCAGAAACTCGGATTGAATGAGCAGACTTGCGCGACCTCGGAGGAGCTAAAGCAGTAGTGTCAGCGCAACAAAGACCGTTGCTACATCCTGGAGTGGCTGCTGAAGCGTTGGCAAATATCCGTTGACTTCGAATTTCAGTGGCTGAGGAATCGGTCCCACGCAAGTGTGAAATCCGTGTGGCGAATGTGCCTCAAGTCCGAAGAACTCGAGGGGCAGCGGGCTATGCATCTCTGAAGGGAATGGACCACTAACTGATCCCAATCAAAGGCTATTTTGCGACGTCGAAACGTGGTATCAATGGCATGTATCATCATGTTGCCGGAGTACGCAAAGTTCGTCCAATGGCTTCGTCGTCGCGCTTCTGCTAATCTTGCCTTGAACAGTCACTCGCTCTGACATCGAAAGGACTACCAAATGGGCGGCACAAATGGACTGAAAGAGACCTCGCGCGTGACCGCGCCCACTCCCCCAGTGGAGCGGTTAGCCCGCCGGTGCTTTCCTGGGCAAGTGCCCACTAAGTTGGTTGCCCCTGAGCCCTATGAGCACGACACGTTCACTCTCGAGGGCCACGATTTGCGCATCATCGAGCAGGGCCACACCGATAGTGCCGATACGACGTCTCTACACGTTTCATCGATCGGCCTGATCGTCGCTGGCGACGTTGTGTACAACCAATGCTGCATGTACGTCGGCGACACCACCCCCGAGAGCCGAAAAAATTGGATCGCGGCGCTAGACCGGTTAGCGGCGCTGCACCCGGCGATGGTTGTCGCCGGTCACAAGAAGCCTGGCGCGCCCGACTCTCCCTCGGCGATCCAAGACACCAAGCGTTACCTGCAGGACTTCGATCGGGTGCAGAAAACCGCGACGTCCGACCAGGAGCTGTTCGATCAGATGACGGAGCTATACCCGCATTGGGTAGCCAATCAGTCGTGGTTGATGTTCGGATTCCCGCAGCCATAACCCACATCAACCGCTGATGCGAATGTTTCCTCGCGCATGATGGAGGGTTGTCCCTAGTTGAAAAGGCGCTGGAAATCGCATGAACTTAAAATCTATCGGAATTGGAGTCGTCAATGAGCAGCGTACAAATCGAGCAGAAGAGCTATGAGATGCCCCCGCGAGAGGGGATCAGCATCGCGCATTTTCTCACCGTCGCCGACATCGAGCGATCGGCTCGCTACTACGAAAAGGTCTTCGGCGCTCGTATTCTGAGCCTGGGTGACGGCAACGCGCCTGGGTACCTTCAGCTTGCGAATATCTGGATGATTCTGAACGTTGGGGGCGGGCCGACCCCGGATAAGCCGACGGTAACGCTCAGCGTCCCCGACCCGAATCACATCAACAGCTTTATGAATTTCCGCGTTGCGGATATTCAAGCGTGCTATGAATTGTGGAAAAGTCGAGGAGCCGAGTTCATCACGGAGCCGATCCCCAAGTACGGCGAGACGCGCTGCTACATCCGGGATCCTGACGGATATACTATCGAGGTCGGACAGAGCACCGAGCTCACCTACGGTTAGCGCTCTCGGCCCGGCTGAGGTGCGGATTTAAACGCTTACGGATGTCCGCTTAGTGCCGGCCCATTGGCGCGAACATGAGCAGAATCGTATTAGTGATTGTCAGTTGTTGTTAACAGGCCATTTCGCTCATTGAGGGGGTTTTAAGCGTAATGGCGATGTTGCAACAGTTACCAGAACAGCAATCAGCGAATATGGTTATTTCCGACCGGTCGGTGCTACCACCCACACATATTAATCGGTGTTCCATCTAAGCGGAGAGGCGGGAGCGGCTGTTCTGGCTTACGAACAGCCGCTTCTTTGGTGGGTTAACGGCGAGGACGCTACGGTCGCAAGGCGAAAAACGGCTAGGCTGATTTTTTCGCCTGCGAGCGAAACTCGATAACTTTTCCGAGTTGCTGTTTTGGAGCCCACCTGCGTGGTTTCCGAGCATTCTCCGGAATGTAAAACTCAATTACCTTTGCCATGACAATCTCCTTGATTCATGAGTCTCTGTCCGCGAGGCCTTCTTGGCTTTCGACTCCGGTGGTCCTACCAAGTCCATCCACATTGACACTGCACCGAGTCGTGCAACCGGAGCTTGCGTAAGAGTGCTTTACAAACAGCGCATGATCTCATCCACATGTGCGTTCCCTCAGCCTTACAGGAGAACTCTCGCACGATCTCGCCGAGAACACATCACGAGATGCAGTGTTTTTTTGCTACCACGGGAGACGGTCTGACGAGTAGCTCGTCCGGGGAACCATAAGTACCTCGTTCGGGTAACCATTAACGAGGTGCCAGCGCACACTCAATATAATTCCCGGTCTATAATTGCGGTACGGAAGGTGTAAGAAACCCCTGGATTGGCTGAGTTTGCCAATACTCGCGTGTCCGAAACGGCTTTGTGCATGGAGCTGTTATGGGGAAGAGTTCAGCTGCGGTCGAACCCAAGGCTACTCAGCAACAGACCGCGCTCGAAGCACAGTTGCAAGCCACGCTCAATGCTGAGCACGAGCTACTGACTCAGGAACTCCGGCGCCGTGAAGCCTACCTGGCCGAAGCCCAGAGGCTCAGTCATACAGGCAGCTTCGGGTGGAAACCCGACACTGGAGAGATTGTCTGGTCAGACGAAACCTATCGCATCTTCGAGTACGATCACGCAGTTAAGCCAACAATAGATTCAGTGGCGCAGCGCGTCCATCCCGAGGACCGGCCGAATTCCTGAAGGTCATCGATGGTGCCCTGAAGGGCGCAACGCATTTCGAGCACAGCCATCGCTTGCTGCTGCGTGATGGTAAAGTCAAGCACGTCCACGCGATAGCTCACGCTTTACAGGATGCATCCGGCAACCGCGAGTTTGTAGGGGCGGCGACTGACGTTACCTCGATCAAACGAGCAGAAGAGGAACTCCGCACAAGCGAAGCGTACTTGGCGGAAGCACAGAGGCTGAGCCAAACCGGCAGTTGGGCCTGGAGTCCCAACACCGACGTCAGGTATTGGTCGGAGGAATGCTACCGCGTTCTGGGTTTTGATCCGCGGTATGGTTTGCCCCGATTCGAAGAATTCATCCAGCGAATTCATCCCGACGATCAACCGGCGTTCCGGGAATCTGCCAAGAGGGCCAAGCATAACAAGTTAGACGAAGAAGTGGATTATCGCATTGTGCATCCGGGTGGCGCCGTCAGGGACATTCACAGCATTGGTCATCCTGTTTTCAGCCCGTGCGGCGATCTCATTGAGTACACCGGTACTGTGATCGACATTACCGAACGTAAACGAGCAGAACAGGAGCTTCAGCAACTTGTTGATCTTGTGCCCCAGTTGATTGTGGTGCTGGGACCCGACGGCAAGTGCATTCACGCAAATCGGATGGCTCGGGAATATACAGGTCTGACACTTGAGGAGTTTCGGTCCAAGGGGGTGATCGGCAGGGCAATTCATCCCGACGATGTAGAGAGGGCGAGAATCGTACGCGAGCGTGGGCTTGCCGGGAATGAGCCGTTTGAATTTGATGCAAGAGTGCTTGGGAAAGATGGCATCTACCGCTGGTTCCTGTGGCGGTACAACCCCTTAGTGGAGGAAGGCCGAGTCAGAAGATGGTACGTGAGCGCAACGGAAATTGAATCGCGTAAGCAGCAGGAAGAACGGATCCGTCAAGAAAACGTGCGTCTGGAGGAGCGCACTCGAATTGCCCAAGAACTCCATGACACGCTGCTGCAGAGCGTCTTGAGCGCCTCGATGCAACTTGGTGTAGCCTGTCACTAAATAAATAGCTCAGGTTCTAGCGAGGGCGACTGCCCTAGGTAAGATCGTATAGTTCCAGTCTCCGTGGAACGAATCTCGGCGGAGTTCGACGTCATCCAGATCAGATTGGCTGACCTTGATGCCTTGGCGGTAAAAGTTGGGGTCCAGTCGCGCTTTCACCTTGATACCGGTCTTGGTGCGCGTCGCCGCGATCAGCTTGACGATCACCGCATGACTGACCAGTGGCTTGCCCCGCCAATTCTGGCTGATGAAGGAAAACAGGCGATGCTCGATCTTGTTCCACTTGCTGGTTCCGGGAGGGAAGTGACAGATCGAAATGGGGATCCGCAGCTCGTCAGCCAACTTCTGAATCTCCGTCTTCCACAAGCGCAAGCGAGATCCGTTGCTGCCTCCGGCATCGGCCGTAATCAAAAGCTGCTGCGCCTGGGGATATTGTTTTCGCCCCATCCACCTCCACCAGCGACGGATCGTCGCCACAGCAAATTCCGCGGTGTCATGATCCATCCCTACGCTGACCCATCCCGTGTTCGTGCCCAGGTCGTAGACTCCGTAGGGGATGGCCTTGCCCAGTTCCGGAATCACAAAGTCGTGAACCCGTACCTGCTCCGGCCGGCCTTTCGGGCGCAATTCCTGGCCCCCATTCTTGAACTCACCCACCAACTCCTTCTTCTTGGTGTCCACGGAGATGACCGGATCCCCCTTTTTCAGATGCTGTCGGACACGTTGGTTGATATGCTCGAATTGCGCGTTCCGATCCGGGTGGCTGGCCCCCTCCATCGTCTTGGCATTGGCTTGCAGACTATACCCCAACTGGTGAAGCATCTCGGCCACCATCCGATGACTCGCCCTGTGTCCCATCCGTTTCAGTTCCCCAGAAAGCCGGCGCACGCTCTTCGCGGTCCAGCGCAAAGGAGTCTCCGGATCCCCGCGGGTCACCGGTTCAATTAGACTCTCCAAATCTCCCGCCAAGGTTGGATCCTGCGTAACCGTCCTTTTGCGCCCTCCTCCGGGGTGCCGAATACGCCCGCTGGGCGACAAGCCACGGGGCGCTTGCTTGAGCTCCCTCGCTCCGATCCGAATGGCGCGCCTGGACAGCCCCGTCGCTCGAGCCACCACTGAGGCGCCTCCGAAACCCACTGCCTCGGCTTCAGCCGCGGCCACGAGCCGCCGCATCCGTTCATCGAGATGTCTCTCGATTAATTTGAAGCGTCGCCGGATCGTAATATCGTCTACCATTCCAGGGACAGCATACACGTAATGCCCCTAGATGTGGTATAGTTATTTCGTGACAGTCTCTAACCGTGGATGGCGTGCCTTCCGATTCGCCGGCGAAGGCGCGACTAGATCGAATTCTTCAGCTTATGGAGCAAGGGATAGAGGACGGTCGGAAAGCTCTTCAGGGTCTTCGCCTATCCGACACTGCCTCCCTGGACCTGGTTCAGGCCTTTTCGGGCACTCAGAGCGAACTCGCAGTTCCATCGGACGTTGAATTTCGGGTCACTGTTATCGGAGAGAAGCGGCCTCTGCATTTGGCCATCCAGCATGAGATTTATCGAATTGGCAGGGAGGCTCTCATCAACGCATTTCGTCACTCTCGAGCCACACGGGTTGAGGTCGACCTTGAATATGCCGACAGTGAGCTGCGCATGAGGGTTCGGGACAACGGGTGTGGCGTCGATCCCCGAGTGCTCGAAACGGGGCGTGAGGGACACTGGGGGCTTACGGGCATGCGAGAGCGGGCAGCGAAAATCGGCGGGCTACTCAAAATCTCCAGTAGTGCAACAGGTACAGAGATCGAACTCTCTCTCCCCTTGATGTAACGCGTTAGCTCCAGATTAAGAGGGGCAGACCGGAGCTAGTTTACATAGATTGCAAGGCAGCCAAACATCGGACGCGTGTACGGCGATAGCGTGGAAATCGCATGAAGCACGAATGCATGCGGAATAGGCTTGCGCTGTTTGGGCAGCAAACTCGCATCCAGCTTAAGCGCCCGTTCTCGACGCATGATGACCTCCTCATTCCACGTCGACGGCGGGGTACTTCTCGGCGTATTCCTCACCATTTGATCCGTAGTACGAGACGCTACGAGCGATGAAATCGACATCGTATCGGACAACTCCCGCACGCCAAGACGCCGCTAGGAACTCAGGGAAGATGCTGTTGCCAGCCTGATCGGTGCGCAGGGCTGCAATCAGAGCTTCGCGATCAAAGAGTGGCACGTCCACGGTGCCGGACACGAGCGGAGTGCCCTGCGTGACAACCGCTCCCTCGTTCGTGATGAACAGGCTTTGAGCAGATGGCAAGCTCCAGATATTTCGCGAGACACCTGCTTGGCGAAGAGTTTCAGCCAAATATGGAAACCCTCCCACCTTGGGTCTGATCGCCATCGCCTTCCGTTGTGCAGCTTCTAGGTTCTCTATTGCCTTGCTCATCTGCTTTGCTCCTCGCTGAGCGATGTCATGTGAGATTAGCATTTCCCTCGCATCTCTGAGCAAGACAAACGCCGTTGCGTGTTCGCCTTCTTGTCACTTTCGACTGTGTGGGACGCGAGCGGCTGTTGCAGCTTCGCGTACTCGGCTTTGGCTTGCTTCAGGATGGGGATGTCGGGATCGGCGTCTTTCCAGAGGGTGAGGAAATCTTTGTAGGCGGCGAGAGCACGCACGCGGGCGGCGTCGGTATCCGCGCCCTGCGAAGTTTTCGCTTGCAAGGCGTTCGCACGCGCCACTCCCAGATGCGCCAAGGCTCCCGTCCAGCAGTTCCAGATGATTCCGCTGTGATCGAGAATCTTCTGGAACTCGGCGGCCGCCTGCGTACCCTCCTCAGCCGCCAGATATGCCTCGCCGCGAATGTAGGTGGGATAAAGGCAGGAGAGATTCGCGACAAAGAAGATTTGCCCGAGTTCGATGGGCGAGGCGGCTTGCAAGTGATTCAAAGCGAGTGGCGGATCCTTCCGATTGAGTGCCAGTTGTGCCTGAATCGCGGGTAGCCACAGGGATTGCATCTGCGTATCGAGCGGGTAACGTTTGTTCAGGTCTTGCGCCATTGATTCGGCTCGCGTCGCATCTCCTGCCATGGCATAAGCCAGCGCCGTCTCGGCAATGGTGCCCTGACTCGTAGGAGCGAGCTTTAGACCTTCCGCCGCCGCTTGCTTCGCTTGTGTCAGGTTGCCGAAAACAGCTTCGCGAAGACCCGAGTTCTCCAGCGAGATCGCGCCAGTTTCCTTGCTGTCAACGCGAATTGCGGAATCCACTGAGCGCTTGGTTAGTTCCCGCGCCTTGCCAAGGCGACCTACGTAGGCTTCAGTATCAGACGCAAGCGAAAGAACGAGATTCTCTTCCGGTTTTCCCACAAACCATTGTTGCTGATCCACCATAGCAATCGAGTTTCCGTGAAGAAACGCGATGGCGTATAAGGCGCTATGTATTATGTAGTCATCAAGGTTCCGCGCCTGCGCCTGCTGTATTATCTGCTGCGCTTCATCGAGGCGCTGCAAGGCAAGAAGACTGTTAGCAAGGTTCTCATAGACAGCGACATTATCCGGGTCGAGGCGCAGACTTTCGCGATATGGGTCGATAGCTTTCTCGTATTGTCCTTGTTTGGCGTACACATTACCTAGATTCCCGTGGGCTGCCACGTCTCGCGGGTAGCTGGCAATCCATTGCTGATAGTTTTGAGCAGCTTTCTGCAATTCCCCGGTCACGCTTTCATAGTAACTTGCGATGATAAACATCTTTTCTTGCTCGCTGGCGTGCTCCCGCAACTGAAAAGCCTTGGTGTAGTATTCGCTGGCGCGCCCTAGTTCACTCACGGTGAAGTAATCACTGCCGACCGCTGCATAGGCTATAGCAAAGTTCGGATCGAGTTCGATAGCACGCAAATCGTAAGGCAGGGCGGCTGAGACCCCTTTTTCGCGAGCAGCCCGAGCAGCCAAGCTGAATGCTTTCAGAGCATCGAGAGAGGAAGTCGTCGCCTCGGCCAGTGGTACATCGAATTTCTGCACATTCGCCAGAGATTCTCCGAGTTTGCTGCGCATCCCCGTGGCTGCGTTCCCCAGAGCGGTTAACACTTTCTCCTTGGATGGAGCCGTCACTTGCTCTTGCGCGAGAGTGTCCCCACTCTGGCACTTGACTGCCTTTAGGCTGAGCACATATTCGCTGCCCAGACTGGCGATTGCTCCGGCTATGAATGCCTTGCTGCCCGCTCGCTGGCATAGCTCACGGGTTACTTCGGGTGTAAGTTTCGTGTCCGCTGGGCGGGTCATAGATTTCAATGTCTTCGCAACGTTGCTGTCGGAAAGCACATTCAGAAACGGCGACTGCTGGAGTGATACGCCAAGTCCGGTTTTCAGCGTGTCATCGAACACCGCATCGCCCGTCCTGTTGTCGAAGTCAGCGAGAACGATTGTGTCCTTGTCGGTCAGGGGCTTGGGGCGATGCGAACGATAGTAAAGACCGCCAGCAATCAATGCGGCTACTACAACGACTGAAGGTACGGCGATCTTCCAGAGATTTCTCTTCGCCGCGTGTGTCCCACTTTCCAGTACAGCGGGTACCGCTCCCGAAGTGGCGGCTGGCATGCGCCCCGTCTCCGTGTTGCGCTTCAGTCGTTGCAGATCAGTCCTCATCTCCGCTGCGCTCTGATAGCGGAGATTGCGATCTTTCTCTAGCGCCTTATTGATGATCTCTTCCAGCTTGGGAGGAATCTCCCAATTAAAGCGAATTGCGGGCGTTGGATCGGAATCAAGGATGGCTTTGAAGATCAGACCAGAGGTTTCACCATGAAAGGGCAGCGTCCCCGTCACCATCTCGTATAGCACCGCCCCGAAGGAGAACAGGTCGCTTCTGGCATCCAGTTCCTTGCCCTTGACCTGCTCAGGCGACATGTACGCGACTGTTCCCAGCAGAGTGCCGGGGCTGGTCAAATCCTGTTCGTCCACTGTTTGGGTGTTGGCAGCGGCGATCTGGCTCGAAGATGCCGTGGGTGTAACCTTCGCCAGCCCGAAATCGAGAGTCTTGGCGTGCCCGCGCTTGGTGACGAAAATGTTGGCGGGCTTGATGTCGCGATGAATGATGCCAGCAGAGTGGGCGGCGTCGAGCGCATCGGCAATCTCAATTCCTAATGACAGAACCTCGTCGGTCTCCATTGGCTTGCCGCCGATCCGATGCTTGAGAGTCAGCCCATCGAGAAATTCCATCACGATGAACTTTTGACCGTTCTGCTCGTCAATCTCGTGGATTGTGCAAATGTTGGGATGGTTCAGTGCGGATGCGGCCTGCGCCTCACGTTGAAAGCGTGCCAAAGCCTGCGGATCGCGCGCAACCTCGTCGGGCAATAACTTGAGGGCGACAAAGCGGTGCAGCTTTACATCCTCAGCCTTGTAAACCACACCCATCCCGCCGCCTCCGAGCTTTTCGAGGACGCGGTAGTGCGAAACGGTCTGCCCCACAAGTTGGGAAGAAGTCGCCATTGGCGGGAATCATAGGACTGTTAAAGGCACGGGGTCAATGAGCATGGGAAGACTGCCAAGAACTGTCCCGACGCATTGTTTTTCTTGGAGTTGGAAGTTGGTGGTCAAAAAGGGCTTCGCCAAAGCAGCGGCAAACGAAAGATTCTATTGATGTGAAATTTTCGAACTTGCCAGTCCGCCCGGTATACCTTTTGACCAGTAGCGGATCACTGGGGCTGCGACAATCCCACTCTTCCGGCCCATGCAGCCATTATATCGCATTTTGTCCATCGGACATAATACCACTGACGTCTGATGGCGCATCTCGTATAATATGTCCATTGGACAGAATGCAGATCTCCCCCAGTCCACTTTCAGGAGGAACCCTTTGAGAGCCGCAATTTACGTCAGGGTGAGCACCAGACCAGCGTGTCGAGTCGCAGCTTTACGATCTCAGGGAGCTTGCCGCACAGCGGGGCTTCGAGGTCATACACGAGTACGAGGATCGCGGTGTTTGCATCGCTGTGTTCCTGACGGACGCCCGCGCCAAATTCACCTACCCGGATGGCAAAACAGAGGACATCAACGCGAACGCCGGGACAGTGCAGCACATGGACGCCTTTACTCACCTGCCGGAGAGCAAGAGCAAAAAGCCATTCGAGTTCATCCAAGTCGAGTTGAAACGGTAGGTTCGCAGTTCCATGATGTGTGTGAGAGCGGGCTTGCTCCCACTCTCTTTTTCGGGTGCCAAGTGCCAACGCTGGAGAAGACTGACCTCAAAGATCGCCTCACCAACTACCGCCAGATCAAAATCAGCGTGATGGGCAGGAAGTCCCGGCGGACGATCTCGACTCCTGTCTGGTTCGTGCTCGAAGGCGAGAAGCTTTATGCTGGATAGTGTTGTTGCTGGCAAAGAACAGCTAAAGGATTCTCTTATGCAGCTTGATGCGATTCGCGAACTGTACGACTACAACCACTGGGCCAACCAGCGCGTGCTTTCCTCAGTAACACCGCTCACGGACGAAGTGTTCACTCGCAACATGGGCAATAGCTTTGGCTCGGTACGCGACACGCTCGCCCACATTCTTGGCGCGGAATGGATATGGTTGGAGCGCAGGCTTGGACGCTCGCCTGAAGCACTCCTCAGCGCATCGGACTTTCCCACTCTTCGCGCTCTTCAGCAGCGTTGGGCAACAGTTCGGCATGACCAGAACCATTACATTCAGACGTTGGTTCCCGACCGTCTCAAGGATGAGGTTTCATACATCAATACGAGAGGCGAACGCTACTCCTACGCGCTTTGGCGGCAGATGGTGCATGTGCCCAACCATTCCAGTTACCATCGCGGCCAAATCACAACCTTGCTCCGGCAGATCGGAGCCGAGCCGGCAAGCACGGATCTGCTCGTCTACTACGATCAAGCGGCTTAATTTTATCTCCTACCAGTGCGCGGGTCTAACACGCAATGGTACAAGAACGTGGTCAACAACCCGCAGATTCGGATTGATGCGCGGGGTGTGGAAGCAAAGTTGGGAACCGTTCTCATCACTGATGCCAATACAGTGCAATCGGTGATTGAGAAGTTTCGGGAGAAGTACGGAGCGAAGGACGTGAAGAAGTATCATTCGAAATTCGACGTGGCAGTTCTGGTGGAAGTAGGTTAGCCACAGGACTTGATGGCCGTTGTGCGTTGACCTCCCGCTTTACCCCCACATAACATGTCAGCCAATGACCACGCCCTCCCAACCAATCGGTCAAACGGTTTCCCATTACCGCATTCTCAGCCCCAGACGTAGCAACGCTTCTGCAACGCTCGTCAATGGAGTATCAGAGAAACTTGCCTGATGCTCGGATGGTCAACATCCACCGGGCTATGGATAGTGAGCTTTCTGCTAATGCGCGCGGACCTCCTGCACAATCGATAGGTATTGAGAGGTCAGCTTGTGGTTCGTAATGGATTCTCGCCCGGGACTGTTTCGGACCGCGATAAACGAAACTTGCTCCAAATCAGGGTAGCGCCCTTCTTTGTCAGAATTGCGTTCCGCAGACGCAATCTGCTGGATGGTTGTTCGCGCTGGCAGCCTACCGTGGAAATACTTCGCATACACATCGTCAAATTCCCGCATGTCCGCCAAATTATCGAGGTAAACATTCGTGGACACGACTTGGTCGAAATTCATATCGGCTTCTTCAAGATTGTCCAGGAGGTTGCGCATCGTCTGACGAAGTTGGAGGGCTGTAGTAGAAGTGTAGACCCCCCCGTTTGGCCCGGGGATAAAACCACTCTTCGCGGAACAATACAACGTATCGCTCGCAAAGACGCAGGGACTCGCCGTAGGGCTGGGTGGCATGTTCTTGGGACGTACGGCCCGCCGTTTCTCCAGGTCGCGGACCGCAACGCCTGTGAACTCGATTTGGGCGCCGCCGGGCAGGCTTGATACCTCGATGGTAGCCCGTGCCGGGGTATTACCGAACTCGAACCGACGCGCATAGTGCTCATTCATGATCCGCATTGGGATTTGCGCGGTCAAATAGGGATTGACGAAAACCATGTGGCCGAGGTCCAACCCAGCTGCTTCCATGACCGCCTTCATGCGGTCGAGCGCGAAGTCCACCTGGGTCGCTGGATCGTCCGAAACCTTGCCACCGCCAGGGACGTTAGCTGGCATGGCGGAAACGAACAGGCGATCGTGAGTGAGAATGCCCGGAGAAAAAGGCTCGTCTGACTTGTAGTTCGACGGATAGACTGCCCGCCTGTCGGAGAGACTGCGCACCACGACTGCATTGATCTCAATAGGGGGATCCGGAAGCCCCGCAACTCCGAGCACAGCACGAGCGGGCGGAGTCTCCCCAAAGTACCCAGCGAAAACACTATTCATTTCTCCGTATTGGCTGATGTCCGTGAGGTAGACGGTGGTGTAGACCACGTGATCGATTGTTAAGCCCGCGGTCTCGACGACCGACTTCAAGCTATTGAGGGCCTGCCGGACTTGGGCCGCGAAAGTTGCCGGCAATGCACCATCTGCGCCGCGAGGCCCCTGACCGGATATGTAGATGTAGTCTCCCACGTCGAGGCTAGACGGGCCGGCACGATGAATCCCGGGAGATTCTTGGGAAGGAAGAGTCGGCCCCACCTGTGCTTGTACGCCGACAGCAAACCAAAGCAACAATCCCAAGAGTGACAATTTCATTCGAAGCCTTCCGTCAGCACCTGAAACGGAGCGCTAGCCGGACCGCGATTCTGACTTGCCGGTTTCCCTTTCTGTGCTGCGCCCAGAATGGTACGCAATCTTTGTCCCACGAGGACTTCCTCTCCTGGCTGGATGGTCATCGAAACTAGTTCGATATGGTCGGCTTCCGTCCGCTCCTTGCTGCTCGGATTCGGTTTGCCCTCACGAACCGCTTTTACCAGGCTAGGGTTGTCCGCACCGAGCACTTCGATAACTGGGTCACCGTCGCGCAGGGCCCGCACGCAGTCAGTGGCGGTAAATCTCCAGGCCTGCTGATCCCACGACAGTTTCAGCGTAGGGTAACGGTTCCCGTCGTCTGGAATGTAGATTTTTGTCTCTACACCCGGCACTGTCTCCACCAGCTTCTTGATATTGTCAACCCGTTCGTTCCACTCGCGGTACAGTTTCTCATCATCCAGCTTCAGCCAGGTCTCAAGGGCGGTAAGGCAACCGATCATTTCTTCCTTTCCAACCTTCATGGGACGGCACACGGCTCCCTCCCGCGGACTGGAGTTCATGACGGCTGCCTCGATCAGATCTCTTCGGCCCAAAAGCAACCCGCTGCATTGGGGTCCGCACAGGCCTTTACCGCCAGAAAAGGTGTAGAGATCAATCGCCATCCGAGCATAGAGCTTCGCATTGTCAACCGGGGGGATACCGGCCGCATCATCGAGGAGCAGCGGCACCTTGTGGTCCTTCGCGATCGCGAGTTCCCGCTGCAGCGCCTCACCCAAGTGGGTGGTGTAGATCATGGCGGTGTTTTGGTTGATGGCGTTGGCCAGTTCTTCCGGTGAATAGACAAGCACCAGCTTCGCGCCGGTCAGCCGGATAGCACTGTCAAAAGCGCTGCGGCCACCGGACATGACCACTTCATTCTTGAGGCCGGTGGTATCGGGAAGTTGCCAGATGTACTTGTCATCGGTGCCCGCCATGCATCCTGCCGTTGCGACCGCCATGGCGCCGGCGGCACCCGAAGTGATCATTCCAGACTCGGCACCGGTGAGCTCCGCCAACCGCCGCCCAATGCCACGCTGCAAATCCAGCACATTCACGAAATACTGCGCTGCTTCGACCTGGGCTTCGCGAACCTCAGGAAACTCCAGAGACCCACTCAGGTAGGTCCACGTGCCTCGGCAATTGATGACGGTTTTTACCCCCAGGCGGCGGTAGACATTCTGTCGAGTGTCTTTTCCTACCGCGCTGGCAGCTTTCGCGTAAAGGTCAGTCACGGCGATCTGGCCCAGTAGCGGAGCCGCCGCTACCCATTTCATGAATGATCGGCGGCTGGATTTCAGGACATGCATTCCGATATCTCCAAGATAAACTGCCTACTCCTCATCCTCATGCGGTGGGATCCGCGATCGAACCGCCAAAATATAAGCTTTCGCCCCTGGCTTGTCCTGGTTGTAGAAGCCTACCGTACAGTTGGGACGAAAGTAGTAGGCGTCTCCCATTTTGGCGGGATAGCGGCCTTCGACCCCGTCCATTCCACTGCCAGCAACCATTTCGCCCTGGCCCTCGAACACCAGGTATATTTCTTCCGCGGCCTCGTGGTGATGGGGCCAGTTCGTGCCCCCCGGCGCGAAATCCATCCAGAAAAAACTGCTCACCACGTAGGCTTCATCAATTAAGTCCCGCTTGCCGGTGCGTAGGCCGGCGAGAAGTTTGTACAAAACCGAGCTGGGGTGACCGCTGACGCTCTCCTCTTTGGCGTCTTCCAGGTTTGCGACCCTCGGATGTGGCATTGGGGCAGTTATCGGAATCGATGACTGGATTTTGAACCCCATGACAAGCACGCGCAGCGGCTGGCCCGAGTGGTTAGAAATCGAATGTTTCACGCCTGGAGGCAAATATGTGAAGTCATGCTTGCCTAGTGCCTGAGTCTGATCTTGATAGTGTAGAACGCCTCCGCCTTCGACGACGAAATAGATCTCCTCCTGGCGGTCGTACAGTACTGTATGGCAATTACCGTTCGCATCAAGAGTGACTTCCCCGAAGCGGGCTACGCTTTGGAGGATTCGATTCTCTTTGTCACCATCTCCGAAAATCGCCCGGTAGTGGCAAGTTTCCGAAGTGAGATCGCCCTTCGTCTCTGTTAACTGAGGCACGTAGCGACGCAACCACGTGGGGTCTACTTCCCGATCTTGTGCCCCGAGCCCTTGGCTAACCAGCAAGGACAACAGCAGCAGCATTTTTTTCACTTCGGTGCTCCCGATTCAGCGATAGACTTCGTTCCTCGCCAGACTGCCGAACGTTTTTATGCCAAGCACGCGGTCTCAATCTTTAGCGTGAGGCTTCTCGTCTTTTCCGGAAGGAAATGAGGAGACGTCCGGGGCGCGCAGGATGTAACCGACCAGATCATCCAGCTCAGCAGGGCTGAGTCTCTGCCCGTAATCGACAGGCATCGGATCCCCACTTTGCCGCTGGACAGACACCAGGCTGGACTTCATGAGGAGGTAAAATCGGCCATCTCCGTCCTGCAATTGCAGAGAGGAGTTGTCTTCGTTGCGAATCATGCCGGAAAACTTTCGCCCATCCCGTGCAACTGCGGTCGCGGCCTCTTGTTGTCCTCCGGACGGCCTGAGAATTGCGTCGCGAATCTCGCCCCACTCATGATCACGCGCAACTCCGGTGAGATCTGCCGCGACGGACTGCCCTCGGCCCCTCATCATGTGACAAGCTGAGCATCCGGCCTTTCCGAAGAAAAGGTCCCGGCCCCGGACGGGGTCACCTGGCACGGAACCCGTAGCGGACTTGCCCTGTAAGAAGCGCAAATAAACAACGACCGCGTCAGCATCTTCTTTGCCCATGCCGCTGAAGCCGGGCATTCCGCGCTGGGGAATCCCATCGTGAATTAATTTGATCAACGCCGGGTCCGAGAGCGCCCTCACCGCGGGCCGGCGAATGACGTCAGGCGCATGCTCACCGCCGAGCCCGTCGAGTCCATGGCAAAGCGCACATCTCAGCTCGAAAATGCTTTTTCCCCTGAGGTCAGGCTTCAGGCTGGGAGTGGACTCTTGGCGGTTCGAGTTCTGGCAAAGAGCACCGCCGAATGTACCCAAAAACATCAGGATCAATCCGACCTTGCAGACAATTCGCCAGGTCACGTCGCGCTTCTCGCAATCACACTCACTGAAGACGGCTTCCCAACGCGGGTAGCAGCAACAACGAACTTGATATACCACAGAAACTGCTTGACGCAAATCAAATTATTTCGTTTCATTGGGTTTCGCTTCGTTTTAGCCCATGTAATTACTACGCAGGCAGCCGTTTAAGAAATGCCGTGTGCGCATTACAAGGTCCGGTCGTTTTGTGAGAGGAATCATGGCATCGCGGTCGAGGATGGTCCTGATGCGGCGCTTTGCGGTGGCTTTGCTTCTGTGGTTCCTGATCCAGCACGTTGCGCCTGCTCAAGTTGCGGGTGAGCCGAACCAGCCGAGTTCGTCTTGTCGAATCGAGGCCGCGAATTACAAGGGTTGGAGAGCTCAACAGCTTTCCAACCGCTGGGTCACGCTGGAGGTCGTACCGCAAAATGGCGGACGACTCATGCAGGTTATTTTTGCCGGGCACCCTTTCCTCTTCGTGAATCCCAAGTACGAGGGAAAGTACCTACCGCCCGACCCATCCCAATGGTTTAACTATGGCGGCGACAAGCTCTGGCTCTTACCCGAGGGAAATGACGACGAACAACATTGGCTAGGAAATTCTGATTTGCTCGACGACGGCCCTTACACCTTTCGAAAGGTTTCGGAAGGACAAGAGTGTGAGATCGAGCTGGTTGGCCCCACTGATCCGCAGACTGGGACTCAGTTCCGGCGCACGATTCACCTGGACGCCGATTCCCCGCGAATCCGCTTTCACGCCACTATGCAGAACAAGACGGGGCACGTCGTCGAGTGGTCCGTGCAATCGGTTTCGCAGTACGATACCGCAGACCCGGCCGCTCCCTCCCGAAACAGCCAGAATTTCTGGACCTTTGCCCCTGCGAATCCATCCAGCAGTTATCTCAACCACTATCACGTGCGCTTCGGTCCGGCCGAGAATCCGGCAGCCTCCGTTAGGGACGACGGTCTCTTCGCGTTGCACTATGCGCACCTCGCAGCTGAACTGTGGCTGGACTCGACGCAAGGCTGGTTGGCCGTCGTCGATGGCGACAGCCAGTATGCCATGGTCGAGCGCTTCCGCTACGAAAAGAGCGAAACCTATCCGGGCAACGCATCGATTATTTTTTGGACAAATGGTCCCGAACTGAAGATGAATTCCGACGGCACGCCGTCCCTGACTTCCGGGAACCAGGGTGAATCTCCTTATTATCTGGAGGCCGAGATCAATTCGCCTCTCGTCCGGTTGCGTCCTGGCGAGACCCGAAACCTCGACACGGAGTGGTTCCCGACCCGCGCCGGCGGCGAGTTCCGCGGCGTGGAGGATGCGGGTGTCGTGGTACATGCTCTTCAGGCTACCCGTTTGGAGACCGGCAACATCCGGCTCACGGGTACGTTTGGAGTTTTCTTCGCAGGACGTTTGGTGGCGCACTTTTACAACGAACACGGTGTCAGTCTGGGAACCGTGCCTGTGACCCAGGTGGACCCAGCGGTTCTTGTCCAGGTGGAGGAGGAGTCAACACCTCCTCCAAAGACCTCCCGTATCTCGCTTCACCTAGAAGACAGAAATGGACTGGACCGCGGATCTCTTCAGGAAGTCCAAGTCGGCGCAGTCGAAAGCCACTGACATGAAATTATTCAGTAAGGAGTTCCCCGGCGTTGCACTGGCCGTTTTCAGCCTGTTCTGTTTTTCTGCCGCAGGGCAACAGGGGCAGGCTCCCGTGGTTGCCGACGTGAACGTGAGCGCGGACGACCTCCGTGCGCAACCCTCCGGAGCAAGCTGGACTTCCTATAACGGGGACTACACCGGGAGTCGCTACAGTGGCTTGCACGAAATCACTGCAGCAAATGTCGCGCAGCTCCGCGCATCGTGGATCTTCCATCCTTCCAATTCCGAGAGGCTCGAAGTTACGCCCGTGGTCGTCGGTGGGGTAATGTACGTTACCTCAGCCAACGATGCATTTGCGCTCGATGCGCGGACCGGCCGGGTTATTTGGCATTATGAGCGGCCGGTGAGCGCAGGTTTGCTCGATGATGCTGCGGCTCATCACAACCGTGGAGTCGGAGTCTGGAGAAACTTTCTCTACATGGAAACCGATGACGCCCACTTGCTTTGCCTCGACGCTCGCGCAGGACGTCTGTTATGGGATGTGACCTACGCCGACAAGACAAAACACTACGGCGCAACCAGCGCTCCGCTAGTCGTAAAAGATGAAGTGATCGTCGGAACCTCAGGTGGTGACTCCGGCGTGCGAGGCTTCCTGGCCGCTTATGATGCCGTTACGGGCAACCTGAAATGGCGCTTGTGGACTATTCCCGGGCCGGGAGAATTCGGCTCTTCCAGTTGGCCGGGCGATTCCTACCTCCACGGTGGGGGCACGACGTGGATGCCCGGCACCTACGACCCTAAACTCGACACTCTGTACTGGACTACCAGCAACCCGGCACCCGATTTCACGGGAGATTCCCGTCCCGGTGACGACCTGTACACCGATTGTGTCCTGGCGCTGAACGCGGCTACGGGTGCACTGAAATGGTACTTCCAGTTCACTCCTCACGACCTGTACGACTACGACGCCAATGAAACACCGGTGTTGGTGGATGTCGAAATGAACGGCGCGACGCGCAATTTGCTGGTGCAGGCCAACCGCAACGGGCTTCTCTATGTCCTCGACCGCACCAACGGAAAATTCCTCAAGGCAACCGCGTTCGTTGAGAAACTGAACTGGGCAAAGGGAGTGGACGCCTCCGGTCGACCCATACGGTCGGGACGAATACCGAGCGCGGAGGGCACGGAGATTTGTCCCGGTATCGACGGAGCCACAAATTGGTTTTCTCCTTCTTACAATCCCGACATCGGATTCTTCTATGTCATGGCGCTTGAGAGTTGCAGCGTCTACTTCGCGCACGCGCAACCATTTACCCCGGGCGCGACTTACTACGGGACGGGCACGAAGCTTGCGCCCGATGAGCACGCTCAAAAGATTCTGCTGGCGTACTCTGTGTCAGAGGGGAAAATCGTTTGGCGCTATCCCCAAGTCGGCCGCGGCAATTCCTGGGGCGGCACGCTGACCACGGCGGGTGAATTGGTATTCTTCGGGAATGATACCGGAGCACTGGAAGCAGTTGAAGCGCGCACCGGGCGTGCGCTCTGGCAATTCAACACAGGGCAGATGATCCACGCTTCGCCGATGAGTTATGTCGTCGATGGGGCCCAGTACGTCGCGATCGCTGCGGGAAGCGATGTTATCAGCTTCTCGCTACCTCATCAAAAAACTGCTGCACCCGGATCGCCATTATGGTGAAATGCAGCCGATCCCCCAGACCACCAGTGTATCGGCAGAGCATTCTCGATGCTACTTGACCTGTATCATTCGTTTGGTTACGAACAAAAAGATTAAGAGATTTTCCATTTCGGAAACAGGATGGCACCTTTGATCTGTAGAGGGTTGTAGATTTCGAGCGACCGTTATAAACATGTCCCTCCACAGCACCATCTATTTTTGAACGGATCAGCCTTATTCGAGCGCCACGAATTTCACACAGACGGGCTCGGCTACTTCCAGCACTTGGCCCGTCGGCGTGAGGCGGCCGGTTTGCGGGTCGATGCGAAAAACGACAATGTTGTCCGACTTCTCGTTGGCGGCAAATAGCAGCGAGCCAGCCGGGTCAATCTCGAAACTGCGGGGAGTCTTGCCCTTCGTGGGGACGTACTCGATGGGCGTTAGAGTTCCCTTGTTCGCGTCGATCGCGAATACCGCAATGCTGTCATGCCCGCGGTTCGAGGCATAGAGGAATTTGCCGGAAGGATGCACCTGAATCTCAGCAGCTTCCTTGTGCCCGGCAAAGGCCTTGGGGAGAGTCGAAATCGTCTGCAGCGGACGCAATACGCCACCGGCAACGTCGTAGCCAAAGACAGAAACCGTGGACTGCATTTCGTTGATCACATACGCAAACTGGCCGTTGGGATGGAGCGCGAAGTGCCTGGGACCTGCTCCCGGATCAGACTTGGCAAACTTCCGGTCGTTGGGAGTAAGAGCGCCCTGAGCGCTATCAAATCTGTAGACGAGCGACACATCGAGGCCGAGATCATCAACGATAGCAAAGCGGTTGTCGGGCGATAAGTCAATGGAGTGCGCGTGCGGCCCGTGCTGGCGTTCCGGATCCATGCCGTGGCCGGTGTGTTGTACAAAGGCCGAAGCCTCACCCAATCGGCCATCCTCAAGCACTCGGAATACCGCTACGCTGCCCCCGGTATAATTTGCCACTAGAACGTACTTTCCACTTTTGTCTACGGTTATGTAGCAGGGATCCGCGCCTTTGGACATCACTTCATTCAACAGCGTTAGTTTGCCGGTTGCCCGATCGATCGCGAAGGCGCTGATTGCTCCGCTTTTCTGGCTTTTGTAGTCGCCGACCTCGTTGACCGCGTAAAGAAAACGATGGTTGGGGTGGACGGCGAGAAAGGATGGATTGGTGCTCTCCGCTGCCAAGCCGACGGATGTGAGTTCAGCGGTATCTGCGTCGAAGCGATAAACGTAGACACCCTTACTCTTGCTGCCTTCCTCCGTGTAGGTACCTACGTACACCAAATACTTGTCCTTGTGCGTAGCGGGCGCCGCTGTTTCAACGCAAACAGCCAAAAGCAGGAACGCCAGCAGGGGCGCGATCGGCCCTGAAGAGTGCCGAGTTGCCCTCATCTCTCTATGGATTAAGACCATCCCCAGCACCAATCGGTCCACCATGTTCCGCTATGCATGATTGAAGATATTGAACGCCTCGACACGGAACTTCAATTGCTCAGTTTCTCTTATCTGCGTATTTTTCAGCAAGGCCATGTCGGAGTTGAAGATACCCGGTCCACGAAAGAACCGACGCATAATCCGAGGAACTGAGACTGGCAAAAGCATGTAGAATTCACCCGGCAGTTAGGCCAGCGTCACCTGGATTCCCGTTTTCTTCAGTGCGGCGACGTCGGGCTTGGGGATCCCTCGGTCCGTGATTAAGTGTGCACGGCGGAAAGCGGTCCAATCGAAGACAGGCTGCGGCGGCTGAACTTGCTGAAGTCGCAGACCGCGACCGCAACCCTGGCTACATCCACCATGGCCCGATTGACTTTGGCCTCGAGCAAGTTCGGCGTGCTCAGTCCGTAGTGCACATCGAAGCCATCCACTCCTAGAAAAAGAATGTCGGCGTTCAATCGCCGCAGCGTTTCCTCCGCGATTGGTCCCACAGCGAAAACGAATTCTTTCTCAAAGTGCCGCCCGTCAGAATGACCTCGAGCGCAGAACCAGAAAGCTCCGCCGCGATGTTCACCTCGTTCGTGATAATGGGCAGGTTCTGGAATTCGCGCAGAGCACGGGCGATGGCAGTGGTTGTGGTTCCGGAATCAAGAATGACCACTTGGCCTTCTCTCACCATGCGGGCAGCGGCGTCCGCGATTTGCAACTTTTCCTTGCGGTGCAGCTTTTCTTTTTCCCGTAAAGTGGGATCTTCCAGCGCACTTGCCCGCGCCGGCAAGGCGCCCCCGTGTGTGCGGTGGATGCGGCCATGCGCCTGGAGAATGTCCAGATCTTTTCGAATGGTGACCTGGGAGGTTCGGAAATGCTTGGCCAAGGCGCCGACCAGCACACGTCCCTCACGATTTAAGGTCGCCACGATCAGTCGACGTCGTTCTTCGTTCAGCACAGGCTCACTCGAGAGTCTTTGTATCTTACGCTTGACAGGTCAGAGAAACGAAAGCAGAAGTTACTAAACGCAAGCATACGAAACATGCGTTCCTTCATCTTCGCGGGAGGCCTCCATGCGAGTCCCTGGTGCGGAGTATTGGCCGGTTCGCATTCACTTGATTTCAACGATTTGCGTTCTCCTTCTTCTCCAGCCAATGCTACGAGGGCAGGCGAGCTATCAAGCGCAGGTGCGCGGCGTCGTGTCTGACGCGACCGGAGCCGTTGTGGCGAATGCCACGGTCTCGATCACGTGTTTCGCACATTGCGAAGACCGGCAGTTTCGGGCGATTACATCCTGCCTACCTCGTGAAGGTGACAGCCCCCGGCTTTCAAACTGTGGAGCAGAAGGGAGTAGTCCTGGCAGTCGACCAGTGACCCTGAACTTCACCCTGCGCCCCGCAGGCACATTCACAATGATCCAGGTGACAGAGGCAGCGCCGCTGCGGAACCGCAATTTCTTCGGCTTGGTTTTCTTGAATGCAGGAGTGAGTGAAGCTGCCGGGTCAGGAACCGCCGACAACTATCCCGCGGGCACGGATACAACAGTCGAACAATTGCTCGCCAACTCGCATTTCCATATGCTTCCAGTAGGGTTGTGTGCGAAAGCGTGCCTTCTTGGGTCAAACTCTAAGCTGCCCCCGGTTCCCGTTCGCCCCACCGATGACGAATATGGAATGTCAGTCGCACCGTCGAGCAGGCCTGTGCCGTGACAGCGCGGGGAACAGGTCTTACAAACAACCTAGAAGAACGCGGGAATTGCCAATTACCCGCGTAGGTCACACAATACATCCGGAATGGCGAATGATATCGGACTTGCTAACTTTTTCGCGCAGCGCTTGCCAGGCTTTATTTCTCAGTTGTTCTTCCATCTCTCTGTATATAACGTGGCCTTCCTGATCGCACCGGTTCGCCCACGCAAGCCGGTAGGCGGTCCACCGTTGGCTCTTCGGGCCGGCCGGGCATCTGTGTGTTTTTCCAGAAGCGCCAGAAGTCGCATTTTTGCGCTTGACAGCTGAATACGGGCAAAGTAAAAGTTATCGAACGAAATGATACGAAAGGATACGCAACTCGCAGCGGCTCCAGGCATTATCCGGTCTGTGACGAGGTCGGCGGCCGTTGTCCTGTTGCTGCTGGCTGGCTCGCTGAAGGGTAGTCCCGATGAGACGGAACAGAATTGGACGAATTACGTGCGCATCGGGGCTTATGGGCTGCGGAGCGACAATGCCGAGCGCATTGTGCAGAGCGCGCAGGAAGACGGCGTGTTTGGGATTGAGGTCGACAACGACATACCCGGGCGGTATGAAAGCTTTGTCAATCCTGAGGAAAAGCTAAAGGCCATCCGCGACGTGGCCGAGCGGGCGCATGCGGTCGGTAACCGGGCTTTCGTTTACATCGCGGGGACTGAGTGCATCACGGCAAACGGCGATAAGACTCCACATACGCTCGCCAAGGAGCATCCAGATTGGCTTCAGAGAAAGATTACCGGAGAGCCTGCGATCTTTGGAGGCGGTAGCGCTTTCTGGATAAAAAAAGGCGATGAAGATGTGTGGGTCAGCCCCTACGCGCAGGACTGGCGGAAGATCTACATGGAACGGGTGCGGCAAATTGCAGGCACGCGGATCGACGGAATTTATGTGGACATTCCTTACTGGATGACACATTTCGAAGGCTGGGAAGACACTTGGGCGAGCTTCGACGACTATACCGTAGCAGCTTTCAAGAAAGAGACGGGTTTGGATGCCAAGAAAGACCTGAAGCTGGGAGACTTTTCGGACAGCAATTTTCGAAAGTGGATCGAGTTCAGAATTCAAACGTTTACCGACTTCATGCAGGAAATTGACCAGAACGCAAAGACCGTGAATCCAGAGATCAAGACGATTGCGGAGATTTATCCGGGCATTGAAAAAGAGTCAGTTCGGGTTGGAGCCGATGTTTACAGTTTGTACGGAGTGGTGGATGCCATTGCCCATGAGTATGAATTCGGCGACGGCGACCACATGGCGTCGTCGAGAACACCGCTGGATTGGTTTAATTATCAAGTGGGGATGTACTCGTTTCGAGCCTTCGCGCAGGGTAAGGCGACGTGGATACTCAATTACTCGTGGGATGGAGATAAGAAGGTGGACCGGCGCGAGGCCATGATGAATCTGGCGGCCTCAGAAATCATGACGGGATCGAACTTCTGGGATGCGCCTGGACATTCGATGGCGGGATCGAACGACATCGCAACTAGGAAGCGGATTTTTTCGTGGATCAAGGCTCACGAAGACGTTTTTTACCGGCCGCGAACGGAGATCGCTCCCGTCGGCGTTTACTTCTCTCCGGAGACACGGAATTATTACGCAGACGAATTCGTTTCTTCCTACCGCGGGATCCTCATTCTTCTGATGCAAAAACATCTGGAGTTTCAGGTCGTCACTCCGCGGACGCTGGTGGACTTTCGGGGACACACTTTGATTCTCCCTGACGTGCGGGTGATGAGCGACAACGAGAAAGCCCGGCTGCGGAAATATATGGATGGTGGTAAGACGCTGGTGATCACGGGAGAAGATTCCACGCAGTTGGGCGCGGCCGCAGGAGCGGTCCGGTTCGGCAAGTGCCCTGGAAAGGATTACTACGCGGCACTCCAAAAGAGCGTGGCCGAGTCGACTCCCGATCGAGAGCACGAATTTCTGGAGAGTCTGAAGGCGGACACGCCGATTCGCGTGGTGGCGTCGCATATGATTGCGACCTCGATCGCACAGGTGAACGGAACGCCGCACGTATTTTTAGCAAACTTCGCAGGGCTGCAAGGCGGGGTGAATCCGATTCAGACCCCGCAGACTGGGGTTCAGATTACTGTGCCTGGTGCGGAGAAGGGCCGCGGATTCTTTCTCCCGTTTCTGGGAGAGGTGGAGCCGCTGACTGGAACTGTTGGAGACGGAGGCATCGTTTACAAGATGCCCGCGATCGAAAAGGGCGCGGTGTTCTGGTACGAGCCGTGACGGCGGAATACCAGGCTAATAAGGAACGTGCAGCCGTACTTATGAATTCGAGTCGGGATGGATTGGTTTCGAGTTTCGGAGTTCGCAAGAATCGCGGGGAGCGTTGCAAGGTTGCCTGTCCGAAGCAAACGGAGGATTGTTATGACACCGACTGGACGACTGCTGTCTTGCATTTTGCTGACGTGCTTCTGCGGAAGCTTTACGGCTTTGGTAGCCGCACAGGGCAGTTACCGGGCCCAACTTCGAGGCGTTGTCTCCGACGCCACGGGAGCGGTCATTAATAATGCGACCGTAACCATCACGGATACAGGCACAAATATCTCAAGGGTGGCGCAAGCCAACGAAAAAGGCGAATACTACTTCACCGGTTTGCGGCCGTCGACGTATACGGTCAAAGTTCAGATTTCAGGTTTTCGGACGGAAGAGCGGACCGGTGTAGTGCTTGCTGTCGACCAGGAAGCTACCCTCAATTTCACTCTGAGCCCGGCTAGTGTGAGCACGAAAGTCGAGGTCACGACGACCGCGCCGCTGCTGGAAACGGAGAATGCAACGCTGGGCACAGACATCACCAGTGAGTATGTGAAGCAAATCCCTTTGCTCAATCGCAATTTCTTCGGTCTGACCTTCTTGGCCGGAGGTGTGACCGAGGCAGCGGGTTCGGGCACGCAAGATAACTATCCCACGGGGACAAACTTCGTTTCCAACGGACAACGCAATGCAACGGCCGAAGTGCGCATCGATGGCGCGTTGATCAGCGCGCCGGAACAAGGCGAGGGCGGAAACTCTAACGTGTACTACGAACCGTTGATCGAGAGTGTGCAGGAGTTCAAGGTTGAGAACAACAGCTTCTCGGCAGAGTTTGGTAACAACGGCGGTACGGTCGTGAACATGGTTCTAAAAAGTGGAACCAATGCGTTCCATGGCAGTGCCTGGTATTTCCTGCAACGTCCACAGATGGACGCTCGCGATTTCTTTAACCCCGAACCCAATCCCAAACCAGATAGCAAGCGCGACCAGGGAGGCTTTTCACTCGGCGGGCCGATCCAGAAGAACCGGACGTTCTTCTTCGTCGATTTTGAAAAAGTTCGAGCCGACAATGGGTTCAACAATATCGCGACTGTGCCAACCATGGCTGAGCGAACCGGCGATTTCTCGGGGACAGCAACAACCATTTACGATCCGACCCCGCAAGCTTGCGGGAATCCATGTACGTTTCCGAGGCCGGCCGTCCAGTACAATGGCCAAGCAAATGTGATTCCACCGAACGAAATAGACCCTATCGGAAAAGCCATCATCAATCTTTATCCGAAGCCCAACCTGGCGGGCGAATTTAATAACTTCCTGTTCAGCGGCGTCGCGCAGGCACCCGATTATCAGTTTGACATCAAATTGGATCATCAGATCAACGACAAGCAGCGCATTAGCGGCCGCTACAGCCGAGAAGCATCCAATTATTTGACCCCATATTTTCTGGGAGACAGTTTTGCCAATAACGGAATTGGAGACGGAATCGGAGGCACTCCAACGACGGCGCAAAACGGCTCGCTGGAATACGCATGGACCGTAAATCCGCGAATTGTATGGACCAACCGTTTTGCCGTGGACCGGGTACACGAAGTGGAGACGTCGAATATTCCCACGATTTCCAGCTTCAATGCTACGCAGCAGGCAAGCGGCCTGCCGCTGTTGCCGGCAGTGTTCCAACAGGCCAACGGGTCGGACCGAATGCCGGCGTTCTACATGTCAGGTGCTGCCTTCGCGTCGAATGCATCGACTACGGCCGATCTGTTCGATCAGTGCTGTTTGAACACTACCTTCGCGCACACTCTGTATAGTTATTCGTCCCAGTTGGTGGTTTCCAAAGGTTCGCACTTGATCAAGATCGGCGGCGAGCAGAGGCTTTTCTACAACAACTTCTTCCAGCCGCCAGATCCCACCGGCGCCTTCAACTTTTCGGATTACACTACATCGCCGACTCCGAACAGCGAAACCGATTCTAGCGGCAATGTCACAGGGAACCCATTTGCCAGCCTTCTTTTTGGTTATGCCGACAATATCAATCCGTATCCTTCGGAGCCGACTTCCCTCAACGTCTATCCGTCCGTGGCCAACAAATCGAAAGAGACGGGTTTCTACGTCCAGGATGATTGGAAAGTGAACTCGAAGCTCACCGTGAACCTGGGCCTGCGCTATGAGTGGAGTACGCCGTACACGGAGCGCTACAACCGGATCCAATTCAGCGATTTCACCGCGCCTACCGGCGTCAGCATAAACCTAGCCAGTGGGGGGGCAACCAGCGCGCAGGCGGCAATACAGGGGAGCGGGCTGAACTTGCCGTCCTCGGAAGCGTTGTACGGCACCACTCTGTTCCCCACCCCCAGCATGAGGAGCGTTCCAACTTATCGCAACGATATTGGACCGAGGCTGGGCTTTGCCTACGCGCTCAATTTGAAAACAGTGGTGCGCGGCGGGGCGGGAATTTATTTCGGAATGAGTCCAGCCACAAATTTCCAGTATCCGGGAACTGCGTTCCGCGAAACCGCCACGATGTTCTTTACTCAGGACAATTTTGCGAGCCAATACGCGACCCTGGAAAATCCGTTTCCCACCGGCTTTACCGGTCCGCAGGGCACGGAGTATGGCGCGCTGGCTAATTGGGGGTACTCCAACAACAACGACCTAGGCACGACCGCGGCGCGAGACGCCGACATTTACCAGTGGAATCTGGGAATCCAGCGGGAGCTGCCCAGCCAGATCGTCGTCGGCATAGACTACGTTGCCAACCGCGCCACCCATCTGCCTTGGTCTGGGACAAACAATCGGGATTTCATCTCGTCATCTCTGCTGGCGAAGATTTCCGCCGCGGTGACCCCCACCGACCCGACTTGCTCGGCAGATAGTTGCGTGAGCAACTTTCTGCAGACGCTGGTGAATAATCCGTTCTACTCCATGTTCAATACCCCTTGTACTCCAACTCCGTCCGCCCCATGCTTCAACCAACCCGATTCGCTCTACACCGCTCAGCAGATCCCATTGGGGTATCTTCTCAATCCCTACCCTCAATTCACCGGAGACTTCGAGGCACTGATGCTGGAGGAAGCCGATTCCTGGTACAACGCGATGCAGATCCGCTTCCAGAAGCGCACCACGCACCACGTCAGCTTCGAAGGCAACTATACGGTTTCGAAGTCGACCGACGATTCCTCGGCAGGCAGGAACAACTGGGTAGGGTCCCTTGCCGCCGGCCTACCGCAGCAACTGGACCGTCTGAATTTGGAGCACAGCATCAGCGCTAACGACACGCCGCAGCGGCTCACGGTCGCCGTCGTCGTAGATGTGCCCGTGGGTCGCAACGAATGGATTGGCGGCAATATGAACCGCGCGCTGGATGCCGTCATTGGAGGCTGGTCGATTTCCACTTTGATGACGCAACAATCAGGCCAACCCATGGCGATCTCTGATTCCTTTGCGCGTCTGGCGAACGGCAGCCAGCGTCCCAACGTCGTCTGCCCCCAGCTGAAGAGTGGCCTGAGCATGAAGGACGTTGCTTTGAGCTGGGAAAACGCGACACCGCTCTCATTCTTCAATAGCAATTGCTTTGCGGATCCTGGCGATCAGAACCCAGGCAATGCTCCTCGCTACTTTTCCGGTTTGCGCGTCAACGGCATCCACAATTTCGATACGAATCTCTACAAGTCGTTTGTGCCCAAAGAAGGCATGAAGGTGGAAGTGCGAGCCGAGATCTTCAACATCATGAACCACCCGCGCTTCGCAGCGCCGAACACGGCCTTCGAAGAGACCGGTTTCGGAACGATTACCTCCGATGCGGCGGGGTATTTGCCCCGGTACTTCCAGTTCGGGTTGCGGTTCGAGTTCTGATGCGGAAGACTAGAAGCACTTCTTTCACGTGCTGGTGGACCATCTACTCTGCCGGAGGCTGTGTTGAGGTTCCCAACAACTCACAGAGAGTGGAGCAACTGCTCGAAGGTGAACAACGAGCAGCCGAGTGGATGAGAAAGGCAAAAGAGATTCCGCCTTCGTCAATCGAAGATCCCCCTGAACACCGACCCGCGATGGAGAAGGACGCATCGACCGCCTGATTTAGAGTAGGATCTCGGATTACAAAACCCCATCAAAGGTCGATGAGTGATATGCGATTTTTCAACAGTTTTAAAACTAAGATAATGGATCTTCTCCCCGTTGAGTTGAACAAGATTCGACGGACCGCGGCGACAACGTTCGCAGGGAAGGACGATTTTGGATTGTTGGCCGAATGGCGCGGACAGCTTGGCGACGATCAGAATCCGTACAGAAGGGACGCCGTCGATTTCGCCGAGCTTACGATACATCGCTTTGCTGCACACTCGGCGATTCGATCACGGCTTTTCCCATTCCATTGTCTGCATCATGGCTGCGCAGTCGTATTGGACCGGAAAGAGGTTGTACTGGGATCGCTCGGAGCGAGGAGATTACCGATCAGCCAGTATGATCTTTCTGTCGTCACGCCTTCGGCTGGAAAGACCGCCGCAACAATACTTTTCAACTCAATGGAGGAATCGGTGATCAGCGACTGGATCAGGCTAATCAGGATGGTGAACGCGGTCAAACTGATTGCAATTCTACTGCTTGCCGGCGGCGATGTTACCGCACTCCGGGCGCAATCGTCTGTCGAAGAGCACGCTTTGCAAATCACGGTGAACCCGGCGGATGGCAAGTACACCATCGCCATGCCAAAATCTGACTCTTATGCCTTGCGAGCAGGAGTAGGGGCCGAGGTGGATGGGCGCTGGCTTCATGCTTCCGATTATCTACAGCATTCGGTAGAGCGCTCGCATGCTCAGGGATATCTGGGGGACGCTACAGACTGGAAAATTACGTACTCGGGATTGACTCGGCAGCCTGACCTGATTTATCACCTGCGAGCTTATTCGAGCAAGCCTTTTGGCGATATCCAAGTAACGGTTCAGAATACAACTGGAAAGACCATTCACGTCGAGAGCATCCGTGCCGTGGAAGCAACGGAAGAACCGATTGTTGATCTGGGAGGACCAGCCCTCGACAATCGAATTCTCTCCGACAGCTTCAGCGAGGACCGGCCAGCCATTACCATCCGTAATTTTGCGGATGGCCAAAAGCAGATGCATCGCGCCGTCGGCAGTCAGCTCATCTACAATCGCCGAAGTCATGAGAGCTTGTTTCTCGGAGCGCTAACTTCGGACCGGTTTCTCACCATTCTGCGTCTTCACCTTGTCGGCGCCCCGGGAACGCAGCCCGTTCTGCCGCCTACGAGGTCGATTCGACTGGGACCACCGAGATGGCGAAGGAAAATTCTCTGGAGCATTCTTCACTAGAGGATCAGGTGCAGTTGAGCCTGCCGGTCGCTCCCGGTGCAGAGCTATCCTCCGAGCCTCTGCTGTTCAGTTTGGCCACGGATTATCATGAGCAGTTGGAAACCTATGGTTCGTTGATTCGACAGATTCATCATGCCAGAACCTCTGCACCTCCGCTGATGGGCTGGTGGAGTTGGACGGCATACTACTTCGGATTGAACGAGGGAGCAGCCCTCACCAACGCCGAGTGGCAAGCGGAGCATCTGAAATCGCTCGGCTATAACATTTTCCACATCGATGAAGGCTATCAATATGCGCGCGGAGAATACATCACTCCAAACGCGACTTTGTTTCCCCTAGGCCTGGCGGCGCTCGAGTATAAGGTGCGCGGCCTCGGGTTAGTTCCGGCGATCTGGACTGCTCCGTTTGAAATATCGGAGCGCTCCTGGGTTTATCAGAATCATCCGGATTGGCTGGTCAAGAATGCGAAAGGGCAGGCCATCCATGCGGGCATGGTGGTGGACAACAAAGATCAGCTGTTCGTATTGGACACAACGAACCCGGGTGCGCAGGAGTATCTGCGAAAGACTTATTCCACCTTGGTGAATGCGTGGGGTATCCGTTCCATCAAGATGGATTTTATGGACGACAGCTTGATCGAAGGTTACCACTACAGTCCAAATACTACCGCCCTGGAAGCCCAGAGGATTGGGCTGAAAATCATCCGCGACACGGTTGGAGACGACGTCTACTTAGACAAAGATGGAAGCGCCATGCTGAACCCGGTAGGTTATGTGGATTATGGCCGGATATCGCAGGATACAGGACACACATTTGGCGCCAGTAAAGAAGCCGCACCGGGAATTGCTGCGCGGTATTACATGAATCGCAATTTTTTTGTAGCTGATCCAGATGCGTTTACGGTATCAACGCAAACCATTGGCGATCAGTCATGGCACGAGAGCAATAAGCCAGCTACTTTGGATGATGCCAAGGTCTCCATCGCGCTCGCCGCTGTCTCTGGCGGCATGTTCGAAATCGGAGACGCCCTTCCGTCGTTGTCGAAGGCTCCTGAGCGCCTCGCGCTGATTCAAAATCGGGACCTGATCGATATGATCCGTCTGGGACGGGCATCGGTTCCACTAGATCTGATGAATTTCGAAGCCGAAGATCTGCAGCCGAGCATTTTCTTCCTGAAAGAGAACGACCGGCAAAGCATTCTGACCGTCTTCAACTGGACAGATCAGGAGAAGGATCGCTCCATCAACATGGCAACCGCGGGATTGCCTGCTGCCGGCAAGTATCTAGTTACGGATGTTCTGGATGATCGGGAGATCCCCGCACCCGCCGCTGGTGTGCTGGCTTTTCGTCAGCCCCCTCATTCCGTGAGGGTATTGAAAATAGTCGACGCCAACATCCCCGCAGTTGCTCCCACGGTGACGACAGACCAACCCACCACTGGGCATGCGGGAACCACGCTTAGGTTCGCTGCCAACAGCCGCGGCGGCGACGCAGTGCTCTCGTATCACTGGGATTTCGGCGACGGCGTAACCTTGGAGGGTAGAGAAGTGAATCATACCTATACCGAGCCGGGTGAATACAAGGTGCATCTGATGGCCACAGGTCTCAGTGGTCTCGCTGCACAAGATGACTTCGAGGTGCGCATCTCTGGCCATATGCCGACGACCTTCGATCCTCAGAATATCAAGCGCTACCAACCAGCGCAGTGAGCGGTTCCTCCGCTCTCCAAAGAGAATTTTCGAGGGACTAAGTATGGCTGTCGCATTTGGTTTGAGACCGGTAAATTCTTACTTCTCTCGTTTGTGGGGCAAGCGCTTGCGAGTCTCCGGTAATAGATGCCGCTCGTCGGCATAAGCTTGAATGATTTCAATACCGGCCTTGCGCAATTGATCGATATCACTCTTGGGCGCCAAGCGGTCGGTAATAACCCGGTGAACCGCCGATGGAGGTGCGATCAGAGAGAGACTGCGACGGCCGAATTTGCTCGAATCGCAAACGGCCACGACGATTCGGGCTATATCCATCATGGCGCGATTTACTTTTGCTTCCAAGAGATTCGGTGTGCTCAGGCCACAATGGACATCAAAGCCGTCGACCCCCAAAAAAAGAATGTCGGCATTCAATCGGTGCAATGTTTCTTCCGCAATCGGTCCAACCAGCGAAAAAGAATTTTTTCGCAGAGTTCCTCCCGTCAGAATCACATCCAGTGACGAACTGGCCAGTTCCGCAGCGATATTCAGCGCATTGGTGATGATCGTTAGATTTTGATGATGGCGGAGCACTCTCGCGATGGCGGTGGTCGTTGTCCCAGAGTCGAGAATTACCACCTGCCCTTCTTCCACCATACGCGCCGCCGCGGTTGCAATCTGAATCTTCTCCTTGCGATGTAACTTTTCCTTCTCTCGCAGCGTGGGATCTTCCAGGGCTCCTTCATGCGCTGGCAGCGCCCCGCCGTGGGTGCGATGGATCTTCCCAGTGGAGTGGAGGAGCTCAAGATCCTTGCGAATGGTCACTTGCGACGTGTGAAAGCGTTTCGCAAGCTCCGTGACCAGTACGCGACCCTCGATACGCAACCTTTCTAGAATCGCTCTTCGACGTTCTTCAATCAGCATAATTCGCTCGCAAGAGCGGAACGGTACGAAACGGCCATAAGTCGCGAGTATTCCTTTCTAACGTTACGGGTTTCGTTTGTCCAGCCCAAGAAGCGCGGATGGAGGAGCACTTAATAGCTGGGAAAGCCTACGAATGGAAGGTATCTACAGGAAAACGCGGCAGTTGAGTGCTGCGATTTTTGTGCTTGACTTTACCGGCAATCGCAAGTAAATGTGCTATATACGTAACGAAATGAAAGTATGCGCGAAACTAGCGTCAGCACATCCCCTGACTTGACAGAATTTTGCGAGGTTTCTGTGGCGTGAATGCTCTTGCCAAACTTCTTGATCTTTCGAGAGAACAGAAGGTCGAACGCGGTCTTTTGCATACTCCTGCGGAAATTGCACAGCAACCAGCCACATGGGAATCAACATTTTCTCTGTTCGAAGAACGCCGTAGGGCACTTGCGGAATTTTTAGAGAACAGCGGGTTGAATAACTCCGGCCAGCCGAAACCAACGGTTTTTCTCATTGGAGCAGGCAGTTCCGACTACGTGGGCATAAGTCTTGGCAATCTGCTTCGTCGGCTCTGGAAGTGTGAAGTCGTTGTCATTCCCAGCACCAGTCTGCTGACCCACGCGGAGCAGTGGCTGATTCCGGGTTGCAGCTACCTCTGGATTTCGTTCTCACGCTCCGGCGATAGCCCGGAGAGTGTGTCGGTTATAGAAAAGGCGCTGGTGCGTCACCCGGAGATACGTCACATTATCGTGTCGTGTAACGCAGAAGGTCGCATGATTCGTGGCGTCGCTGGCAAAAGACAAGCATTCACCGTCGTCTTGGACGATGCCGTTAACGATCGAGGTCTGGCCATGACCAGTTCATTCTCGAACATGGTCGTATTCGGCCAGTGTATGGCTCACATTCATAATCCCACCCTTTATGAGCCGATCCTTAGCCGACTTGTGGAAGCGGGAAAGACTCTCCTTCCGCTTGCCGCTGACGCTGCAGCGGCGCTCGCGACAGAGCCTTATGGCAGGGTTTGTTTTCTCGGATCCGGTGCGCTTGAAGGCGCAGCCGTGGAATCCAGATTAAAGGTCCTGGAACTGACTGCGGGCAGAATTCTGGCGATGTCGGAATCAGCCCTGGGATTGCGACACGGTCCTATGGCAGCTCTCGATAAGACCACGCTGCTGGTTGCTTTTCTCTCCAGCGACGAAACAGTTGCCCGCTATGAAAGAGATCTGTTGCACGAGGTCGCGAAGAAGCAACTCGTGAAAACTCGGATCGCCGTGGGTGGCCATTCCCAAATGCCGTTGGATGGCCTCGCAGAGCGCTATCTTTCGCCAGACATTCGCACAGCGGTGCCGGATGACTGTCGTCCGCCGATGGACGTCCTGTTTGGTCAGTTGCTTGGCTTGTTTTTCTCCTTGCGCTGGAACTTGAGGCCGGACCATCCCAGTCTTACTGGCGCCATCAGCCGGGTCGTCGAAAACGTGAAGATTTATGCATAAACTCGCCTCGGGATACGAAGACGGATTTTCGGGATCTGAACGATTTGTATCGCAAACGTGCACTCTTTGGAGTAATGATCTATCACAAACAAACAAAACAATTGACAAAGCATCGTCCAGATAAATTCGCGCGATCACAAAACGTCCATTGTCGATAGCAAGGAACTTTTCTGGGCGCGAGTTCGATCCGGTTGGGAGGAGACGGTGACCATGCAAAGAGCTTATCGGCACCCATTGCTAGCGCATTGGCTGTTCTATATCCCTCTCGGGCTCGTTTTGATTTTCGCTTCCACGATACCGGTATGGGCCCAGTTCACGACGGCGCGCCTCAGCGGAACTGTGAGTGATGCATCGGGAGCAGTCGTAGCGGGAGCAACTATTACGGTTCAAGATCTCGGGACGGGTTATAGCAAGACCACAAATGGCTCGCCTACCGGACAATATCTTTTTCCGAGCCTGCCGGTAGGTACTTATCAAATCACAGTTTCAATGGCCGGATACACCAAGTATGTCCAGAAGGGCATCGTCTTATCCGTCGGTCAGGCGGCGACCCAGGATGTCCAACTGCAAGTGGGCTCGGTTTCAGAACAGGTTGTCGTGACCGCAAATTCGTCTCTGGTTACCACGGACTCCGCCACGGTTGGCCAGTTGATCAATGAGAAAGAGATCCAAGGATTACCTCTGAATGGGCGTTACGTGCAGGAACTGGTCTTTCTTGCGGCAGGAACCACCAACGTGACCTCCAACTATTGCGCTGCCAACTGCGAGGGAGGCGTCTTCCCCAGCGAGCAGTATGCCAAGGTAAATGGGTCCGGCGCGAACGGGGTCAATTATCTGCTGGATGGCGTCGATGCCAACGACACCTACATTAATGCGAATGTGCCCTTTCCCAATCCTGACGCGCTCCAGGAATTTAATCTGATCACAGGCAATATGAGCGCCGCATACGGAAACGCAATCGGAGGCGTCGTCAACGTCGTCACCAAGTCGGGAACGAACCAGATTCACGGAGACGTGTTTGAATTTCTGCAGAACTCAGCTCTGGACGCGAGCGATTATTTCTCTGGTGGACTTGTCAATCCACTTAAGCAGAATCAATTCGGGGGAAGCGTCGGTGGGCCAATTCTTAAGAACCGTCTCTTTTACTTTGGAAGCTACCAGGGAACACGCCTCCACACCGCCAACAATGGCCAGATTGCCGCCGTTCCGAATGCGAATGAACGTACCGGAGACTTTTCGGACCTGCTTCCGGGCACGCAGTTGGTGAATCCGAATACTGGGGCGCCGTACCCCAACAATCAGATTCCGGTTAGCCCTGTTGCTACTTACATTCTGAACCACATCCCCCTTCCGAACGGACCGAACGATCTGCTCACGTTTAACGGAGGCCCGGATATCCAGAACACAGACGAATATTTGGCTAAGATAGACTTCAACGTCGGGAAGCATCATCTGAGCGGTCATTATTTCCAGATGAATTATACGAACCCGATCTTTGTTCCGCCCCCCTCGAACCTGCTGCAACTGCGAGGCGATGCCGAGCATCTGGTTCTCAAAAACATCAGTGTTGTCGATATCTATACGATGTCGTCCAGCCTTCTGTTTAGCACTTACTTTGGCTACAACAGTGTGAATGGCACAACACTTTCCTCGGCTCCCTTCAGCATGGCCGACGCAGGCGTGAACATGGCAGTGCCCCAAAACCTGGGAGGGGGCAATGCCGCCGTCCTGAATGTGACAGTAGGCGGAGACTTTACTCTTCCGGGAACCCCTTACGGAAACTGGGATAGGAGTGATCAGTCTCTGCGTGAACTTGTCACCTGGATGAAGGGGAGGCATGAGTTGCAATTCGGCGGCGAATTTATGCGGATTCGCCTGCCTATGGGAAATCAGTACCAGGAAAGCGGGGTTTTCAACTTTGAGGGTCTAAGTGGCAGTCCTCTGGCCGATTTCGAACTGGGCTACCTGGGTGCGTTTACGCAGGGCGGAGGGCTATACCTGAATTTCACCGGATACAGGGAAAACCTCTTCGTGCAGGACAGTTGGAAAGCTACTCCCAGGCTGCTGTTGAGCGCGGGACTGCGTTGGGATCCTTTCTTCCCGTACACGGATAGCGAAGGGCGAGTCGCCTGCTTTGTTCCGGGAGCAAAATCTGTACGCTTCCCCAATGCCCCGGTCGACATGCTGTTCGGCGGCCAGAACCACGATCCCGGATGCCCGGCCTCATCCATTTACAACAATCCGAAAAACTTCGCACCCCGGCTAGGCTTCGCCTACCGGGTTACAGAAAATGGCAATACAAGTCTTCGCGGCGGCGTCGGTTATTACTATGAAGCCCCGAACACAGTTGCCTTCGAAGATGTGGTTGGTATTCCGCCTTTTGCTCCAATTATCAACCTGGGTAACGTGAGCCTGGCTGACCCGTATGGAGCCGGAGGAGTAGCCAACCCGTTTCCGGGGCAATTCGGTCCCGTCAATCCCGGCCCGAACGCAACCTTTCCCGCCGGAGGTATCTCTTTTAGTCAGATATTTGACCGCCACTTTCGTTTACCCATGGTGCTCTCCTGGAATCTGACGGCGGAACAGGGGTTCCAGAAGAACTGGATGTTACGCATGTCTTATGTGGGGAATACCGGGCGTCGCCTCAGCGGAACAGGCGACCAGGAAAACGGCTTGCTGCAATTGAATCCAGCCATTTATATTCCAGGGATCAATCCCACGACGGGCCAACCGAATTCCACGCTGGCGAACGAACCGGACCGACTTGTCTATCCTAATTATGGCTCCATTGGTTCCATAAATTCCGGAGTCAATAGCAATTACAACGCCGCCCAGATAACCGTCGAAAAGCGCATGACCCATGGTTTCTCGTTTCTCTCCAACTTTACCTGGTCCAAGGAGTTGGATGACTTTGCCCCAATAGGCGGGTCCCCATACCTAACCAACACTTGCTACTGCGGCCGCTACTTCGATTACGGTCCCTCGGATGACGATGTTTCGAAGGTTTTCAAAATCAGCGGCGAGTATATGATCCCGCATGCGGCGTTGCCCAAGGTAGTTGGCGCAGTCTTGAATGGCTGGCAACTTTCCGGGACAGTCCTGTGGGAGTCTGGATTTCCGTTCTCCCTCTTCAGCGATGTCGACAATTCTTTGAGCGGCATGTTAGGAGATCGCGCCGATCTTGCCGTACCTAGCGTTCAGCAAGCCATACTGCCCGGTGGCCGTTCCCACGCTGCAGAAGTACAGGAATGGTTTAACACCGGCGCATTTCAGCCGAACGCAATCGGGACTTTCGGCGATACGGCAAAGAATATCCTGCGCGGACCGAGATATTTCGATACTGACATAGCTGTAGTCAAGAACGCCAAGCTGACCGAACGGCTCAATTTTGAATTCAGAGCCGAATTCTTCAATGCATTCAACAATGTCAATTTCGGCAAGCCAGATGGTAACCTCCTCGATTCCACGTTCGGACAGATTACGGGACTGGCCGGCGGATCTTCGTCCAATACATACGGCACCGCCCAGCCCAGAATCATTCAATTCGGAGCGAAGCTATTATTCTGAGCATCGCATTGAAAGGCCATCTAGTTAGATCGCCCCCGTTTCAGGTATGCGGATGCGCGAGGTAGTGCTGCCTCAATAGATCCTTCCCGTAGTCATTCCCGTTAGGCGTTCGCACTACACAGTGAATATGCTGTTGGGTTCTCATCTTGGGATCGGCCGCAAACTTTGCCAGATTGGCCGGCCGCTTGGTGATCGAATTCAATCAGAATCACAGGACTCTGCACCCGGTAATAGAACGCGTTATCGTTCTGCATGCTGCCGATCCAGCTGAACCATGTGTCGTCGATATGCCGGTCGACTTCATCCATCTTCACGCGAGTGTGTCCGTCGTCCATATTACTGACGTAAAGCTGGATCAAGTCGCGCAGGCGTCGCCGTGCCGCATTCGCCAGCTCGTTCGCGCGCAAGCCGGCATAGTCCAGCACCACGTTGTCCTTGAAGGCCTCGCTAAGGTTGTTATTGCTCTTGGAGAAGCTGAGCACGGCTTGCCGCCGCTGAGAGTCGGGCAGTGCACAAAGCATCTCCAGGCCGTCGTTCTGCTCTTGTTGCAGGATGACTATCCGTTTATATTTTCCCGACGTTGCCCGCACCGGCTCCGATCCTAAGAACAGCGGCATCATGCACCTGATCACCTAGGACAAAATAATTGATAATCGCGTGATGCCCTTGGAACTGCCAGTCCCACGGTTCCGTCGCAGATGGCTTGCCCAGGATCGTGATGAAATACGGCCATTCGCCCAGGAAAATATGATCGTCTTTCCAGTTCCGCAAGCGTCTCGTTCAAGCGCATGACATTGCGCGTTAACTTCGAATCCTTTGGCGCTTAGCGATACGTTCATCAATCCGAACGCCGCATCCCGTTGCGCATCGCTCATCTCCTGGAGGCTTATCCCCTGGCGCGGGTAAAAGTGCTGATTCGTCCACTTTCGCCATTGCACGTCCTCGACCGGAAACATAGTTCTGGCTAGCTGCACATTCGTCGGGAAGCGATGAACTTCTCGGCGGTGTTTCGCACCGGTTCCGTAGAAACGCCGCTCGGGCTGATTTCAAACAGGCCGGGGATGACCTTCCCGTCGGTTGTGATTCCCCGGAACGGCTCCGCCAGCCCTTCTCGCTCATAATCCTCGGACATTTGGCGAAAGCGCTCCGCCACTTCCGCCGGAGTCCTAGCTGTGTCTAGCCGAAGGCCCAGGGAGCAAGAACGGCAACGGAGATGAGCGATGAAAGAAAATCGCGACGCATGGGAATCCCTGGCTCGAGGCGAGTATGGGTGTGACCGGGATGATGCGGCTTCTGTGCCACGTTCACCTCTGCGACAAGTCGCAGCAAGATAGCATGCGCAGCGCAACCATGCAATCGAGAAGGTCCGCTAGCCCCGCCCGGACAACTTCCCCCGGCAGTCGCAAGGGTCACGGGCAACTCTGAAGTAATCACAAGGTAAGGTTAGCCGACCACTCGTCCAGAATCGGATTCGCTCCAGACCGAAACCTCCTGGAAGCCCATCTTCAGAAATCTATTGCAGCGTCACCGTGATGGGCGGTGCCGTCGAGCCGCCGTAGACCGCGGCTGGTGGTCCTGATACAGGACAACACGGCGCGATCGCATTCCCCGAATACACTGCGGTTAACGTGTTAGCGCCTTGCTCGAGCTGCGACGCGCTCAGCGGCAGACTTGCCGCAGACTCCCTGGCGCTCACCGGCAGTAGCGTTTGCTTTCCCAGCAAGCTTGCCCCCCGCATGAATTTCACTGTACCGCTGGGCACACCGCCGCCACCGGGATCGGCGGACACCGTGACCATCAGAGTGGTCGCCTGACCTGGCCGGAGAATGTACCTCCTCGAAGTGAGGTCCACCGTCAATGAGTTGGTAATTGCGACTCCAGTGTTTTCGTAGGCGCCAATGTCAATGTGCGGGCCGTGCGTCCGCGGATTACCGAGGAAGTCCGTCCGGCCATAGATGGAGTCGGGCGAACTGCCGTTGGGATCACACCAGCCTACGCTGCACGAAAGACTGGTGCTGCCGGCATCCACGGTCGGCGAGGAAGGAATCGTGTCAAAGTTTGGAGGCGTGTCTTCCAGATTGACAAAAAGTGGATCTGTGTTCAGGGAATTTGCATCTTCGCCGCTTGTGCTCTGCCAGTTTGCAAAACTCTTGTAGCTACTCACGTCAGCCCACAAGATCGACGTTCCTTCCACGTAACCCGCAACCGAGTTGTACAAGTTCCAATTGATCGTTGCTGGGGGGCATGGATAGCTTGAGCTGCACGGGACGAAGCTGTTGATCCAAATATTCGGCGAGCCGGCGTAGAGAACGTTGTTTTCGTAGATGTTCCCTTGAGCGCTGCCCACCTGAAACTGTATCTGGAATTCGCCGCTTGGTGTACCTTCGTTCGCATTACCAGGTTGAGTACCGTTATCGTACAGAGTGTTGTTGACGAAGACATCGTGGTAGCTGCTGCCTCCTCCATTGCTGTGACCGCCCCTGCTGGTCGCAGCCGCATAACCTCCGATAGAGTTACCGCAGGAGTCGGCTTTGTAGAATATGTTGTTGCGCACCGTAGCATACCTGCCGTAACACGGGAACTTGCCTTTAGCAGCGGTTCCAGATCCGGTATTTCCCCCAGACCACTCGGTGCCATTGCTCTGACAGACTTGATTTTCGCTGGTCGTCTCGATTCCATAGTCGACTTGGAAGATCACGTTCCGCTCGAACGTGACATAGGCGCACCCGTCGCAGTAGACGCCATCGGCGTCATATTCGAAGCCCTCACCCGGATTAGTTATTCCGCTGATGTTATAGATCGTGTTTCCGCTGATCTCTCCGTACATTGCCTCGTCGTAGCCGACCGGGCCGACGTCTTCGTATCCTATTGCAGCGATGCCGATGTTGTCGTTGTCGTGAACAAGATTGTTGGTAATCGCAAAATGTGTAACATTCCCATCCACGTTCACCGATTCACTGTTCCCGGTCCTCAGGTCGTAAACCTCGTTGCCATTGATGACCAACTGCGTGATGGGAGCCTTCGATGTGCCGTAAACCGAGATGCCGAAAGCGTTGCCATTCGTCTCCGATTTGGTTGTGATGTTGTGCACCCTATTGTTGAGAATCTGCACTCCCTTACCCGAGCCCGTGATCCAGACGCCAGTCGGAACTAATGGAGCGTTGCTGGTGGTGAAATTGCGAATTTCAAATCCGCTGATAATGATGTAGCTCTGGTTGACGATGGTGATGAGGCCCTGTGTCCCGTTCCCGCTCGACGCGGGGTTCGATGTGCAGCACTTCACGCCGGTCCCATCGATCACCGCAGTCTGCCCTGGATAGCTCCGGAATGTAATCGGCGACCACGGCGTTCCAGATGACGGAAAGTTCACCTCCTCGTTGTAAACTCCTCCGAATACGTATACCGTGGCGCCCGCCTTGACTATACTTGCTGCGTGCTGGACGGTTGCCCAAGGCAGGCTGAACGTGCCGGGATTGCGATCATTGCCGGTGGTCGACACATAGTAGGTAGCCCCAACTTGTGCGGCAAGTGACTGCGCCAGCATCAGGAGAACCACCAAGAGCGAGGCATGTTCAACGCCTACGTTCCGTATAGTCGCGACATCGCGTTGCATAAGTTTTACTCCTTGAAAATCAACCCTCTGCAATAGCAGCAGTAGCCTTCGATATATTACGAACGATTACTTTTAAAGTATAGGACAAACAAAAATCCAATCTGTTGAGATTGAGCCTACTGCGGGCAGCATAGATCGGACCCATGCCGGTGAAGTTTAGGTGAGCTTCGGCGCGCATTGGGCACAGCGCAAGGCAGAATAGCACTGCGGCATAAATCGGCAAACGTGATTTAGTCCCAGAGTTCATACGAAAACTTTCCACAAGAAGAAGAAACCGCCCATCGCGACACCCGCTCCAGCGAATCGCAGGAATCGTTGGCTCCGAGCCCAGCGATGCGCGACACCGAGCTTTCCCTTTAAGTATTCTTTCCAGGCGTTCTCGGATTTAAGGGCATTAGGCGGTATTCGGGCCGTCTTCAAGCCTTCCAGCTGGCTAATACTGCGATCCTGGCCTCGCGAAAGATTCCAACATCTTTTTCCACCAGAAAGGCCCAATAGGCCGCCATTAATATTCCGTTCGGATCGAAACTGATGCGCTTTGCGTCAGCTGCTGGATCAATCTCTTTGCGATCTTGCGCTTTGAGGACTGCGCTCTTTAGGCCTTTCCACCATTCTCGCGCCATTCCGTTGATCTCTTCTTCGATTGCCCCGGATCTCTCAGCGAATTCGAAGAATGCTGGGTTGGGTTAACTATACTTCTCAAGTGCAGGCGCAAGAACAACCCAAGGCGACGGCGACAGGATTAGATAAGGAATTCGCCTCCGAGAGCGCGAAAGTGAATGGCATCACACTTCACTATGTTCGCGGTGGCAAAGGAAATGCCGTCATCCTGATCCACGGCTTTCCCCAAGATTGGTTCGAATATCACGCAATCATGCCGCGCTTGGCGAAGCAGTTCACGGTGATTGCGGTTGATCTGCGCGGCGTGGGCGGCTCCACAGCGACCGAAGGCCGCTACGATGCCGCTAATATGGCGAACGATATTCGTGAGCTTGCGGAGACGCTCAACTTGGAGCGGGTGTACATTGTCGGTCACGACATAGGCGGGCAGGTCGCTTATGCGTTCGTTCGCCGTTATCCAGATGCGACACGCGGAGCTATGATCCTCGATACCCCGGTTCCGGGAATCGAAGGGTGGAACGAGATTCAAGGCGATCCAATCATGTGGCACGTCCGCTTTATGCAGGTTCCGGGACTCGCCGAGAAACTGGTCATTGGGCGGCAAGCCGATTACTTTGGCTACTTCTTCCACTTTGGCAAGTTCACACCGAGTGATGTCGAACATTTTGTGAATGCTTACGGCAGCGAGACGCAGCTTCACGCAGTCTTTGAAATGTATCGGGTGTTTCCCGCCAATGCGCAATTCAATGCGGCACAACGCGAACAAAATGACGTGCCATTGTACTTGGCTGCCGGGGACGGTTCCCCTTTTGCGAAGTCGATTCCTAAGATCGCAGAAGGTCTCCGTGCAAATGGGTGCACTCACGTCGAGACGGGGTTGATTCAGAATGCCGTACACTACGTTGTGGAGGATCAGCCCGACGAAGTGGCTGATCTCATCGAGCGGTACGCATCGTCGCATTCGAAATAAGAAGGACGCTTTCGCAGTTCCTCATAGATGATTGTGACGCATGGACGTTGAACGCATCATTGACGAGATTG
The DNA here is from genome assembly GCA_963838905.1 of uncultured Acidobacteriota bacterium. Taxonomy (GTDB): domain Bacteria; phylum Acidobacteriota; class Terriglobia; order Terriglobales; family Acidobacteriaceae; genus JABDBE01. Next base: position 22,581 of record CAWITE010000001.1, on the reverse strand, counting down.
AGCAGCTACAAGAAATGTTCGAAGCGCCGGATATTAGGCCACTCAGCGCAAACGACATCTCTGCTGCCAATCGAAGGCACGACGAAACGCTCAAACATAGCCCGTGGTTTCAGCTTTGGCAACGGTATGGGGTCTGCTGCCGAACCGAGTCGCCAGTGCTTCGACTAGGCAAATCGAAGAGCTAACCTCGTCGCGAATGGACGTGAACAATGGCGAAGAAGAAAGCTGCCAGTGTCTCTCCGAAACTCACGGGGGGTGAACAAGACCTCCTGTCGCACATCCAAGACGGATACCAGCTTGAAACTAATTCGCTCGGCGGCGACCCTATTCTGCGCCGATTGAAAGACAACGAAGTAATCCGCCCCCTCTCTGCCAATCGCAATACCATCAAGGCGCTGGAAGAGCGCGGACTCATCAGCCCCGGCAAAGGTCGAGACCCGCTTACTATCGTGTGGCGTCTGAAAAAGAAAATAGATTAGGACCTCTGCGCTTCCGGCAACTTCTAACGTTAGGAACCGTCTCTCAAGCTTTTCGCCCAACTCAGTAAACCGCTAAGTTAGGATTGGTTGCAACGGTTGGAGGGCACCATGTCGCCACGTACACTTTTTCTAAGCAAGCTGATCGGGCTGTACTGCATTCTCATCGGGCTATCCATGATGACCCGTGGACAAGCGACCGTGGAGACGGTGACCGCCCTTCTTCAGAACTCCGCGATGACGTTGATACTTGGTGTAATCACTCTGGCGGCTGGGCTGGCGATGGTTCTCGCGCACAATATCTGGTCGGGCGGTGCGCTCGTCGTCGTGGTCACCCTCGTCGGTTGGATGGCGCTCATCAAGAGCCTATTCTTCTTGTTCCTGCCGCATGAGATGGAAGCGGGACTTTTCCTTGGGCAGCTGCACTACCGACAACTCTTCTACGTGTACGCAGCTACTTCGCTCGGCCTCGGCATTTACCTGACGTATGGCGGGTTCAGGTCAAGATCAGACAGATCGTGAGGATGCAAATGAGAGACGACGGGCAGCGGGACGGTTAGCCCCGTCCGGGCTGGATTGGGCTGCCCCTGTTTGGTCTCACACTCATCTAATACCGCCATTTTCGGAATTTCAGTCACGGCATACCAGTCGGGATGCGGCGACCATCGGCCGGATAAGAGTTCGAAAGCCACCAATTTCTGGTGCGGTGGCAAGGCAGAATTTGACCTTCCTTGCGTAGCCAGAGGCTTAGGAGCATTTATAAATACGAGCACCGCCGACCACCAGCCTTCAGTTGGGTTTTGATAGAGATCGTTGTGACGGTAGCCGTGCAGAATGGCAAGTTCCTTCGGTTGCCGAGCGGCAGCGAAGACTTTCCTCCCTCCATCAACGGGATTTACTTGATCCGCGTCACTGTGAACAACCGACAGAGGTACGCGAATCTCTTGCACTGATTTCACGTTGTCCCACCAGTCGGGTATGGTGTAAGCGAGAACCCGATAAAACGCACCCTTCGTCCCGGCGACGGAGCGCAACGAAGCAAAGGCGTTTGCCACAATAACTCCCGCTGGCTGCGAAGAGAAGTGCGGCACCGCCTCTAGCATCGGAGCATTGCCCATGGAGTGTCCAAGCGCATAGATACGCTTGCCGGAAAAGTGGCTGGAAGCGAACTCGTAAGCCCGAACACAATCCTCGCCCACCGCTTCAAACCTCGCAGGACGCGAACTATTTCCACTCCCCGTGTAATCGAAAACGACCGAGGAGACACAGTGGTCATACAGAAAGCGTTGTGCCTTTACCCACTCTGAGATCGTTTCCTGCACGCCGTGAAAGATCACTATGACTGGAGGATTCTCACACGCGCCATCGGCTGTGACCACGTAGCTATCGAGCCGCCGAACACCGCTTGGAATAGCAACTCGTTCGAAAGGCACGCCCAGACTGGCGGGCGTTTCCCACCCGTTTGGGCCTGTCGTGAGCGCACGAGTTTCCATGAGATGGCGAGCTAGTCTGGGCGCTCCGAAAACTACAGCAAGACCGATCCCCGCCAGCAGAAACTTCCACCATCGTCCGACGATTTGCAAGCTAGAACGCATCAGTTCTACCCGCAGGTTATAAGCCAAAGCTCTAGTACGACTACTTCGCCTGTCGTTTCGACGTTAATACCAATCTGAGTGCGGCGACCATCGGCTACAGGATAAGCACTGGGTATCAGTGCACTGGTGAAGGCAGACGGGGCACACTCCTCCGGTGTCGAACGTGTTCCATTCATATCCGCAGGTGCAGAACCATTTCTTCTTTGCGGGGCGTCCAACCGCACTGTGGGCACCGAATACGTGAGCCGGAAGAATCGTGGCTCTTGTCTTCTTCAAGCTCGCGATCCAGAACGGCCTTGTCCGCGACGGGACTCATGCCCAGCTATTATGACCTCGCAACACGGAAGTCATCGACCGAGGCTGTGCTGCGTCTGCATAGGAGTATGGATTGCTCGGCCAAGGGCGTACCCACTGCGGCGGCCAGCCCCAAAGGGAAATGGATGGCGTGGGCGCTCCATCAGGCGGATCGGTTCGATCCGCTTGTTGAGAGTTCCAATAAAAAGAACTTCTGGCATGGTCGGCAGATCCTACAGATCGCACAGACTATCGGCATGGAGCTGCTTTATAAAACTGCCTACAAGACCGCTTCTGGAATAACCCACGGCAGCTCGTATCCGATCTTGAGCAGGAACGAAAAGCTGGAATGGGTCATTCGTTTCCAAAAACACCAGTGGGACCGCTGTGTGAAGGACTCGCCGGTATTCGGATATTTAATGCTCGGGCACTTCTGTACGGAGGTTTTTCGGCTTTTCCAAATTGCTGACACTACAAATTTCAATGAAATGGCCGACGTATGCTTGAATTTGGCTTCGAGCCGCCTTATTTCTGCGTCATATTTCGCAAGGTCTCGTGATTGCACTTGTTCAGGTACAACGTTCCAACAACCAGGTCAAAAATGTTTCTCGCTGCTGCCTCAGCTGGAAGTCCGAAACCATTTGCAGAAACCGCAAGCATTCCTCCGAAGTGTTCGGCAGTGACGGCGACTTGTGCTTGCACCGCTTTCCTCAATTCTGTGCCCACAGGTGCAGCGAGAATCTGCTCGGTGGCCTGCATTAACGGCGCTAGGTCCTTCAAGAAACCTGGCATACGCTCATCAATCTGTTCCAGAAATATTGGGAGGTTCACAATTTAAGTCTATTCCTGTTGAAATTGGCAAAGAGGTCATTACACGTTTTGAGGAGGTTTTGAGTGTAACAGGGATTTTTCGCCAACAATGCGAGAACACCACTTACCAATGCCAACTCTCTTGCACTCTCCTATTGCATGACTAGCAGTTCTGCCAGTTGGCTCGGCTCAGCCCGGGAGTCTAGAGTAATGCGGAACTTACGTTCCTTGCCGTTTGTCTCCTTTCCTTGGCACCAAGACGTGGAGAATAAAGATGCTATCCAAAAAATCAGTCAAGCTGATCAGAATCATGATTATGAGATCGTTCTTCTTACTTGCGACGCTGCTAACTATCCACGGCGCGCAAGCGCAGCAATACAAGATGGAGACACCGATCCCGCCCGGCATCACCACCCCGGACAAAGTTGACACGCGCCTTGGCACGCTGAAGTTCGAGGGCGGTTATCCCGATGCAGCTACGGTCGAGAAGGTCTACGACAATCTCGACTTTCAGCGCGGAGTTGACGTCTTTCTCAACTCGATGCAGGGCGCTTCGCTCGTGGCCATGCGCCGGGGCTTTCGCGAAACTGGTGCCGTGGACGGTACGTTCGGAATTTTCAATACGCTGATGGACTCTAAGTCGCTCTTCCTGACGGCGAACTCGGACACCGTCTATTCCATGACATGGATTGATTTGTCGAAAGGCCCTGTCGTGATCGAGAGCCCACCCAACAGCCTTGGCATCGTGGATGATTTTTGGTTCCGCTACGTCGCCGACTTGGGGAATGCAGGCCCGGACAAGGGGAAGGGCGGCAAGTTCCTCTTCCTGCCGCCCGGATACAAAGGAGACGTGCCCCAGGGCTATTTCGTTTTTAAGTGCCGAACGTTCGGTAATGCCTTCTTTACCCGCGGCTTCTTGGTCAATGGCGATCCCGGACCCGCCGTCGAGAGCTTCCACAAAACCATGCGGAGCTATCCGTTGTCGGAGGCTGCCAACCCGCATCCAGCTAAGTTCGTGAACTGGTCAGGCAAGGCGTTCAACACCATTGGCGCCAACGACTACAGCTTCTACGAAGACGTCAACACACTGGTTCAGGAAGAGCCCGCCGACAGCGAGGACCCGGAATTGCTCGGTCAACTCCTGGCAATAGGAATTCAGAAGGGTAAGCCCTTTGCCCCCGACGATCGCATGAAGAAGATCCTAACGGACGCCGTGGCTGTCGGCAACGCAACCGCGCGGGCGATTGAATTCCGTCCCCGCGACAAGTCGGTCTACTATTATCCGGGAAAAGCTTGGTTCACCCCATTTGTTGGGGGTAGCTATCTGTTCGTGGACAAAGACGCTCGTCTTCTCGACGCCCGCACCATGTTTTTCTACGCTTACACGGGAGTCACGCCCGCCATGGCCCTGAAGATGGTTGGGATCGGTTCGCAGTATGCCATTGCTGCGCTGGATTCGGAAAGTAACTATCTCGACGGCGGTAAGAACTACAAACTGAACATACCGGCTAATCCGCCAGCCAAGAACTTTTGGTCGATGATGGTTTACGACACACAAACGCGATCCATGCTTCAGACGGACCAGCAATTCCCCTCGAAAGGAAGCCACACCGCAGGAATCCAGAAGAATGCTGACGGCTCTTACGACCTTTACTTCGGTCCAAAGGCGCCAACCGGTAAAGACAGTAACTGGATTCAGACTGTTCCTGGCAGGGGATGGTTCACGATCTTGCGCCTCTACGGTCCGCTCGAACCTTGGTTCAACCAGACCTGGAAACCAGGAGACATCGCACTGCAGAAGTAATGGGCTCGCTGGATTTCGAAATTGATTGTTGATCTAAACAGGCCATAGCACAAGTTTGCGTCGTCTGTTCGCCTCTCCGCGATTGGGGTTTTGAGTGTAATCGCGATGTTAGTGCGCCGGGCTAGTGCAGAGAAGCTAGTTGATGGTCTAGCGGGGTGAAAGTCCCGCCAGTGCAGATTACCCAGTTGGCACTGTAGTGATATCCGGCGACGGGGCGGGCGACCAAACCGTCGGAAGCCCGGATGTAAACGTCCTCGTTGGCCGGACGGAAGTCTGGTCATCTCCGACAGGAGGCAAGCAAAACAACAGGTCGTAGCGAAAGCGAACCGTAGTTGAGCCTCGAAAACGCACACCTCACCAGAATCGGAGTGTGAGGTAGGAAGGGAATGCCGAAACTTTTTAGCCCAGGTTGAAGGCCAGTGTTTTCGGTGAAGTAACTGGGTAAGAGCAGCCGAAGAGTTCCCCGTGGTCTCAGAGGACGACATGTTGTGAAAGAGCATCAATGAAAGCTCGGAACCACTCGGGGGTCGCCTAGGCGCACCGGAACAGCGAAGGCATTCCGTATAAGCCGCAAGTCGGCGAAATCGGGATGTGCCCCCGAGCGGGACGGATGAGGTCGTTTTAAGCGTTGATGGACTGGGACAGAAGAACCCAGACCGGAGCGAGGACCTCTGGGGCAGAGGAGGCGAACTCCTCGAATGGAGGAGACCAACCCTATCACGCGTGATGCGAGCGTAGCGTTGTTTGCCAATGGCCTCTCTGACTACAGGCCCAATGACAGTTTTGGATTGGGAATCTATCACAACGGAATCAGTCACCCTTTAAAAAATGACTTCGCAAAGCTCACTGGAGCCACAGCCCCTGTGAACAACGAGAATGGGCTCGAGGTCTTCTACGATTTCGCGATCACTCCGGCGATCAGGCTGATTCCAAGTTATCAGCACATTTGGAATTCGCTCACGGCAGAAGTAGCGAAGAATGAACGCAGCGCGGATGTAGTTCTTCTTCGCTTGAGTTTGACATGGTGAGGAAGGATCGTTCGGCTGAAAGCAGATACCGGTCGGGCATCTTGCTTGCTTTTGAGCAAATGGAATTCTTGGAAAGGGACAATCGAATGTCTATGAAGAAGCCAATATTGGTAGTAACGACCCACTTCGTTAAGCCCGTTGAGACTCGAATCGATAATGAATTTGAGGTGCGGAGGAAGGCGGACGGAACACCATTTCAGCACGGTGAACTCCTTGCCGCTGCCGAAGGAGCGGATGCGTTATTCATCACTCCGTTCGATAGACTCGACGCCGATTTCTTTGAGCGTGTCTCTCCTTCCGTGAAGGTGATCTCTACCTACTCAGTCGGTGTCGATCATATTGACTTACAGGCTGCGGCGCAAAGACACATTGCCATTGGATACACGCCGACCGCCGTGACGGACGCAACAGCAGACATCGCTATGCTGCTGCTTTTGGGTGCCTCGCGTCGTGCGTTTGAGGCACAAGAGCTAGTCCGAACCGGTGAGTGGACGGTACCGCGCAGTGGCGCACTCTTGGGCTGGCAATTGACCGGTAAAATACTCGGCATCCTGGGCATGGGACGAATTGGCCAGGCTGTCGCGAAGCGTGCCCGCGCCTTTGGCATGAGGATCCACTACTCCGACCCTCATCAGCTGCCAGAGGAAGAGGCCGGAGATGCAGTGTTCCATGCCGATCCGTCGGAACTTCTCAGCGTGAGCCAGTTTCTGAGCCTGCACGCTCCCGAGACTGAAAAGACGCATCACTTCCTGAATGCGAAGACCATCGCTCTTCTGCCTCCCGGGGCAATTGTGATTAACACTGCCCGCGGGGGATTGATCGTCGATGACGATCTCATTGCAGCGCTCAAGAGTGGCCGAGTTGCAGCGGCGGGGCTGGATGTCTTCGAGGGTGAGCCGAAACTGAATCCCGGTTACGCCGGGCTAAAAAATACTTTTTTGCTGCCTCATATTGGGAGCGCAACAGTGGAGAGTCGAACACTCATGGGAATGGTTGCCCTCGACAACATCGACGCTGTGCTAACTGGGAAGCCAGCTCCCTCGCTGGTGGCAGTTCAGACAGAGTAGTCGCTCAAGGGTAGACCTCTGTTGCGAAAAGAGGATCATATGCTGAAAGAATCTCCAACTTTTCCGACAATTCGTACGCCTTTCAACCTACCCCGCGTCACGTAAACGTTACCTCGCAGGAAGCCGTGCGGATGTTCTCGGTCCTCATGCGGGTGAGTGGCTCGCGTCGGGACGGATCTTAACTCCCACGCTGTAGGCTCAGACTGGGCCATGAAGATTTTCAGTCACAGTCAGGATATATAGGCTGATCAGGAATACCCACAGCGGGAAGACTAGCGGAATCCATTCAATGGTTCCGATGCTCAGCAGGAGTATTAGCGCGAGCACATAGCCGAGGAACGCCACCCAGCGTGGGAACACGCGGGTTTGTAGGGAGATCGTGGAGGTGGTGGTCATGAATACCGCAGCCATCTTCATCGCATAAATGTGCATAGTTTGCTGAATTTCGGCTCGGGCGAGGGCATAGGCGCCGGTTTGTATAATGCTTTCCGATCCACTTCGTAAAACCGTGATGATCCCACCTGCAGTCGCTACTGCGTTAAACATCATTGCGATGAACAGCAGCCCGCTACCGAAGAACGCGGTGGCAAAAAAGCGGTCTTCTCGCTCCCCTAAGCGGTCGCGCACCACGGCGATGAACCACAGGAAGGCAATGCCCGCGAACGGCAGCAGGTTCAGAGAAAGAGAGATCATCTTCAAACGGTTGATAACAGGAGTGGCTGGTCCCAGCGGATTGGCCGGAATGGAAACCCAGACAAGGAGCAAACTCGTAGTGAACAACAAAGAAAAGATGATCCCAGCGATGGCGGCGGCGCGCTGCGTCCTCAGGCGCTGACGGATCAAGGAGTGTCCTTGGTTCATACATCCTCCGAACAATGTTCGTGCTCTATGGCGAGTCCTGAAGGTGGTCACCACCGTTGATTACTGAAAAGCAGTTCCGGTGTCGCTAGCTCCTTAGCTCCGGTGTACAGGCCCGCACTAGGTTGTAGCGGACGCATAGTGGTGAACCGGAGATGCACTCAACGCCTTTAGCGGAGTGGGAATTGATTTTTGACGAAATCAGCCCATAGCGCCGAAAACGCCTCAATGAGGCTTATCGCGATTTGCGACATTCTGTCGATGTCGGTCGATCTCCAGACTCGCTTTGCCTCCCTTTACTCTCTTCCTCGCATTCAATTCTTCTGCGGCTGCTGCTGGTCCATCTGTTTCAGTTTTTGCTGCAGCAACATCTTTTCCTGCTCCTTGCTCAGCTTGGGAAACAGGAACGCGATCTGCAAACGCATGCTCCAAGGCGAAGCTCCGGGGGGATGGACGGCGTTGCCATAAAACTGTGCGGTGATATTCACCGGCTGGAATCCAAGTTTCATGATTCGTCCCACGCCGCCGCCGAACGGGACCACCCATCGACCGCCATTGCTGACTTCCCAGTTGGCGGTGATGGTGGGCTGGAAAGTCAGGTACCAGCCCTTTTTCATGTTGTAGTTGATGAAGTACTGCACCAGCATTTGATTGATCGACGGACGGCTGCCCGAACCGGCGACCGACCAGATGTTGTTAGCGAGTGCGCCCAGCACGAAATGGCCTGGCATAGCCAGAGCGACGACGTTGGGTCCGATGGCGAGCTTGCCTTGTCCCAGGTACTGGCTGGTCGCAGTCGGCAATTGAAAGATCGGGCCTGCTCCCCAAATCAGCTTGTGGAGTTTGCTCGGAGAGAGCAAAAAGGTGGGCTGCATATCGCCAAGGCCGTAGACGCCGTTTTGGGGCGCGGGAGACGGCGCAGGGAGCGGCTGATAGATGATGGGAGTGATCCAGCGAATGATCAGGTTCCAGTTGTCGCTGGCTTTCACCGGAATCACCGGCTGAATATTCAATACATCTTGCGTACGGTATCCGGGATCGATCCCGAAGTTGTTGTTGTTCTGTACGGGAACGCTGATGAGGCTCGCGACGCGATTCTGCGCGGCTTTTCTTAACTCATCGGTATTTACCGCTGCCGCCGGCGTTGCTTCGGTGGCGACCGATGTTCCCTCCGGGCCAACCGGCGTGTCTTGTGCAACCAGCGGTCCAGATAACAGCAATAAGACCACCAGTATCAGGAGGCAAGGATTAACTGACATGACGTGCTTGGCACTTAAGGTCGGCTAATGGTCGCTATCGCGATGACATTGCATTCGATTCCTTTACGCCATCCGATAATCGCGAGACGGATGGCTCTTTCGTGAAGTTGGGCCGCGGTTCACTACCTGGAAGGAGCAGATCATGACTGCCTTGTCATCTAAATTTTTTCTTTGGACGCTACTTCCTATCCTTGCCCTATCACTTGCGAGCATCGATACCCTCGGTCAGCAGGGGGCTGCATCGACGACACGGAAGACCCTCACGCAAGAGGGCATTGTGAAGCTGTCCGACTCCCAAATCGAATACTTCAGCCAGGGGAAAGGCGAACCAATTGTCTTATTGCCTTTCGGTGGTCTCACCGTCGGTTACATGGACAAACTGTCACAAAGCTTGGCTGATGCTGGGTACCGCGTAGTTCGAATTAATTTCCGAGGTTCCGGAAAGAGCACTGGACCCGGCGAGGGTGTCACCCGACACACATTCGCTGCAGATGTGGCTGGCGTGATCCAAGCGCTCAAATTGGGGCCAACGAATGTTGCGGCGCACGCCTTCGGAAATCGGGTGGCGCGCACACTGGCTGCGGACCGACCTGAACTAGTTCATACGGTCATTCTCCCTGCGGCTGGCGGGAAAGTTCCACCTACCCCAAGCGGGGAGCACGCCCTGAAGACCATCTTTAATCCTGCATCAACGGACGCCGAGATTCTCAAAGACATGAAGTACATGGTGGGCAACCCTGCAAATATTCAGATGGCATGGCAGATTATCAGGCCTTGCCGGGCTCCGCAGGCAGCAGGGATAGAGCGGACAGCAATGGAAAACACTCCCCTATTTGAGCAACGTATAAAGAATGTAATAGCTTTCCTCTAGAAAGAAGCCAATAATGTAGGTGCTCTGCTTCTCCGCCTGAACACCTATGCCCAGACCAAAGGGAAGTGCCGATCTGCTGGAAGACCGTCGCCGGCGAGCTTTGGCCTTAGTGGATTCTGGTTGTTCACTCAATGAAGCGGCGCGGCGCATTGGCTGCGGAGCCAGCTCGGTCATGCGCTGGTACCATGCGCGGCGGCGCGGCGGAGAGCAGGCATTGCGCGTTCGCTTCTCCCCGGGGCGACCGCCTAAGTTGCGGCCGAAACAGCTGCAGGGCCTGATCAGGCTGCTGCTCAAAGGGCCGATGGCTCGTGGTTACCGCACGAACCTGTGGACGACGGCGCGCATCGCCCTGCTCATCGACGACGAGTTCGGAGTCGACTACCACCCCAATCACATTGGGCGGTTGATGCATCGTCTGAAGTGGAGTCATCAGAAACCCGAACGGCGCGCGATCGAGTGTGACGACCAAGCGGTCGAGCAATGGAAACGCCGACGGTGGCCGCGGATAAAAAAAAAGCCGCTCGGCTGGGCGCCCACATAGTGTTTGCCGACGAGTCCGGATTTCTCCTCATTCCCCATGTCGCCAAGACCTGGGCTCCGGTAGGGCAAACTCCGATTCATCGTCATGTCTACCGGCGCGACAAAATTTCCGTGATCTCCGGCATCTCGGTCAGCCCGAAACGGCAGCGACTGAACCTCTACTACTACCTTTTCTATGACAATATTGGGCAGGAAGAAGTGGGTTTGTTCCTCCGCCACCTGCTTCGGCATCTCCACGGTCCCGTGATTGTGTTGCTGGATAACTCGAGTACCCACAAAGGCGAGCCGCTGCAGCAGCTTCTCCGGCGAAATCCCCGTCTCCATATTGAGAACTTTCCCTCCTATGCCCCGGAGCTGAATCCAGACGAAGGGGTTTGGTATCAGGCGAAGCGAAAACTGTCCAATAGTTGTCCCAAGGACAGTGACGAACTCATGGAGGACATCATCCGGTCGATGAACGGAGTTCGAAGATCGCAGAAGAAGCTACGGGGCTGCATCGAGCAGTCCGAGCTGCCTTCTTTTTTGCACTAAGTATTGCATTATTTATACGTAGCTCAAATAAAGGAATGGTGGGCACCGTCGGGAAAGATGAGATACCTCGTGGTGCAGGGAACTGACGATCAGATTGCTCCACCAGAAAATGGAGAATTGCTGAAGCAAGAGCTAGGTGCGCGAGTCACGCTGGTCTCATTCCCCGGTGCGGGGCACCTATTCCTTGTTACAGAAGCCGAGAAAACTGCTGCAGCCATGATCTCATTTCTTCGTTAGCGCCAGTTTTGTGTGCACGATAGTTTAATTGGGTATTGAAAGGCAATTTATGACAATTGACCGTAGAACTTTCGTATGCATGTCACTTGGTGCCGGGGTGGCAACCGCAGCTGCAAGTTTCCTGTCCCTTTCGTCGACCCTGCAGACGAGTGGATTGCCGTTGCCGAATCCGTTATCAACCGAGTTGATTCCGAGCGAAACGGATAGGGATTGTGTCGTATTCAAGATCGACGGATGGGATTGCAGCGACGATGGCGATAGTTCAAAACTGGTTTCCGCCGATCTCTTGACGGCTGAATCGACCGAGAATGATGTGTTGATCAAATTAAATCAATCGTGGCGTATTACCTCGTGGTGCTGACCGCAGCGAGCACACCGAACAGGTTCTACTGTGGTAGTCCGACGCGCCGCAGGAGGGCAGCAAAGCGCGGGTCTGAGCGGATACCATCCAGACGAGCGTCCGTAGTCAGATAAACCGGCATGTAATATGAGCGTTCCGCGTAAGCTCGATTGAGCCACGCGACTGCCTGGTCCTTTTCTCCCAGACCCGCATAAATGACAGCAAAATCGTATGGCGCAACGTAGCTGTGCACCGACAACTCTTTCAAATGATCCAGCACTCTTTGTGCTTCGATCCTGTTCCCCGACAACGCATAGGCGTGTCCCAGGCCTGACCAAATTTCGGGATTCTCTTTCTCCAGTTCGAGTGCGCGCTGAAACTCGGCGATCGCTTCCGGCAGTCTTCCTTTATGTTCATAAGCCCGGCCCAGGAAACAGGGAGCAAACCAGAAACTTGGATCAAGTTCCTTAGCACTACGCAGTTGCTCGATCGCCGGGTCCCACTGGCGTGTAAAGACCAAAGCCGATCCCACAATAAAGTTCGCCAACGAGGAGAATGGATCGAGTTGCTGAGATCGCTTAGCTTCCGCAATTGCCTCGTCCTTTCGTCCCATCGGTGCCAGAAACCAGGAGTAATATCCACGAGCTTCCGAGTCGTCGGGATTCAACTCAATGGCCCTTTTGAACTCTCGTTCCGCGGCGGCCCAGTCCCACTCGTACCAGTGGGCGACGATTGCGCGTGAAACATGCGCGTCAGCATCACCCTCGTCGATCGCCAATGCCTTGTTGGCGGCGTCTCTGGCTTTAGGCCCGGCTTCGCTGGGAGGCATGAACCAATCGTCCTGGTTAATGTAGTTGTACGCCAAACCGTTGTACGCCAAACCATAATTCGGGTCGAAGGCAATGGCTTGATTGAAGTAATCAATGCCTTTACCAAACCCGTCTTTGGTAAATTTATTCGTATAGTACTTACCCTTGAGATAAAGCTGATAGGCCTCGGGATTGTCCGTTGAGCCTTTCGTCAGCTTTTGCTGATCCGCCGCCGAGAGTTCCGAGCGCAACCGCTGAGATACCTCTCTGGCGATGTCGGTTTGCACTTCCAGGAGATCAGCCACCTTGCGGTTGTATTGCTCGCCCCATAACTGCTTGCCGTCACGAACATCGTCCAGTTCAACACCAATGGTAAGATCGTCTCCTCGCAGCGAAACGCGGCCCGTGAGTACGGATTGCACGCCAAGTGTGTCGCCGACCTTTTGGACATCCATCGACTTCCCCTTGTAATGGGACGCAACACTATGGGGAGTCACCTTCAGACCGGGCAACCGCGCCAAGCTATTGTTGATGCTCTCTGTGATCCCATCGGAAATGTAGTCTGCGTCGGGATCGTTGCTCCGATTCTCAAGAGGTAGAACGGCGATGGAATCAATCCCGCCCGTCTTGGACGTTCTCAGATAGATGCCGACTCCGGCGGAAGCGAGCACAAACAGACTGATGGCAATGGTCAAAGGGATGACGTGCCGTTTGATTCCAGAGATGCCACGGGTAGGCGCTCCTTCGAGCGCGCTCTTTCCTGTGGGCAGCCCACCCGCGCGGGCTGCAGGCGCAGCTGCCGTCAGTGGCACGGCTTCCCGGTCTTCGATATCCGTCGCCACCACAGCGTGCTTGTGGGATTCCGTATCCCGCTTCAGTCGCTTCAGATCGGAACAGATCTCGGAGGCGTGCTGGTAGCGCAGATTGCGGTCTTTCTCCAGAGCCTTGTTGATGATCCTTTCCAGTTCGAGTGGCAGATCCGGATTCAGGCGCACAGGAGCGACTGGAGCGCGGTTCAGAATGGCCTCGAAAAGAGTTGCGGTGCTCTCTCCCCGAAAAGGTAAAGCCCCGGTCGCCATCTCATATAAGACCGCACCAAACGAGAATAGATCGGTGCGGGCATCCAACTCCCTTGCGCGTGCCTGTTCCGGTGACATGTAAGCTACCGTTCCCATCGCCGTTCCTGGGCTGGTCAGATTTACCGTATCGATATCGGAGGCCGTTTGCGTCTCCTGTGCGGCAATCTGGGTGCCAGTACTGCGCGGAAGAGTAACCTTGGCCAGACCGAAGTCGAGAATCTTAGCGTGTCCCCGCTTGGTGACAAAAATGTTCGCAGGCTTGATGTCGCGGTGGATGATTCCTTCAGAGTGCGCAGCATCGAGTGCGTCTGCAATCTCAATCGCTAAACTGAGCAAGACTTCCATCTCGATCGGTTTTTCGCCGATGCGATGTTTCAGCGTCATGCCGTCCAAAAACTCCATGACGATGAACGGATGGCCGTCTTGCTGCCCGATTTCATAGATCGTCGAGATATTGGGATGGTTAAGAGCCGACGCTGCGTGTGCCTCTCGCTGGAAGCGAGCCAATGCTTGGGCGTCTTTGGCGACCTCTTCGGGCAGAAACTTCAGGGCAACAAATCGGTGAAGAGTTAGGTCTTCGGCTTTGTAGACCACACCCATCCCGCCGCCGCCAAGCTTCTCTGAGACACGATAGTGCGAGATGGTTTGCCCGCTCGTGGGATGGGCTTCAGCCACACCCAACGATAAGATGGCAACTCTTGAACGCATACTGGCAATAATGCCAGTTGTCGAGGAAACCGACGTAGACGCGTCCTCCAGTGTCGCACACGACCCTGTATCTGGCGAATTGTTACGGGGAACCGATTTTTACCGGTAATCGCGCTGCGAACCTGCGAAAGTGGGCTGAGTCTCATTTTCGGACGCTCCTGGTGGCAGTGAAACGATCGGAGCCGCGAACCACGCTGCGATCGAGAAACTCCGAATGATTTCTTGGAAGTTTTGCCGAGGTTGGCCGAATATCGCAGCGAGCGCGAGTCTTGGAAAAATCAGGCAGCCACGGGTGTTTGATATAGGGCTCGACAGTGGGGTTGCCATCGAAACGAGCGGAGATTGGCTGCTAGTCGTGACGGGGGCGGATCGGGCGTTCGCCCTTCCCGTGAGGTGTGCGTGCGATGGTGGTTGAAGTAGGTTCTGAAATCGAGCAGTTTGTTTTCGAGATCTACAGTCGTCCAGAACAACCTGTGATCTAAATACTCGCGGCGCAGGGTGCCGATCAGCCTTTCCACGAACGGATGGGACAGGGGCACGTAGGGAAGGGACTTGATTTCTGTCACCTCCAGAATCCGCAGATTGGCTTGCCACTGGTGGAACCGATAGAGCGGATCGTTGTCGGAGCTCAGGTACTTCGGCAACCAGCGATGCCCTCGAATGGCGCGGTTGAACATCCGACAGAGTGCGACACCATCGACCGTGCCCGCATGGACGCCGAAGCCAATGATCCGTCGCGTGTATTGATCCATGACGACCAGGACCCAGTGGGTCCGCAACGTGGCCGACTCGCACCGGAACAGATCCATGCTCCAGAGGCTGTCTTTCATGTGGCCCAGGAAAGTCAGCCAGGAGGGACCACCGCAGGGCTGCCCCGGCCGGTAGTGATGGGAGAGAATCCTTCGAACCACGTCCTTGTCGATTTGGATGTTAAACGCCAAGGTCATCTGTTGTGCGATTCGCGGACAGCCCCAGTTGGGATTATGCTGCTTCATTTCGACGACCGCACGGATGAGTTCCGCGCTCGGTCCTTTCGGGCCCGACTTCCGACGGCGATTCGGTGAGAATAGCCTGCGATACTTTCGCTTGCTCATGGCGTGGTGAAGGCCTAGCAGTGTCGAGGGCTTCAGTGCAATTGCGGACCGGAGCAGACGAGTGGGACGCACCAAGAGCGCCATCCAGCCGGCAAAGATGCGGTCCGACGCGGATAGATTCGGCGATCGTTGCCTGGAGCGATTCACGATCAGGAACGGTCCGACGCGGATAGATTCGGCGATCGTTGCCTGGAGCGATTCACGATCAGGAGTTGGTGTTTGAGGAGAAGCGACTCCGCAACGATGGAACGGACGCCGCCAGGACCGAGCAACCGAGCCAGGACGGCAATGAAATAGATGAAAAGAACGGCCAGACTGCGCATCGAAGAATGGTAGCAGGACGGGGAATCCTCAGGAATCTTGGGAGGAATAACAATTCGCCAGCCACAAGTGCGGACAGTCTTGCTTGAGTCGCAGTACTAAGATTACGAGAGCACCCGGCTCCTCTCTAATGCCCGATCTCCAAAGCTGCTGTTCCTTCCCAGTCATCTGGCGGCAAAGGCACCCCCCAAATGTTTCGTGGCTCCTCAAGTTCGATCCCGCAGAGCAGCGTGTTTCTAGGATCGACGTAGACAACGCGAGCCGTGGCACGTTTGTCCGTTAAGTAGACGTGAATCGAGATTCTCATTCCAGTACTTAGCCCAATTGCGATGGCGATCAATGCTCCATGAAGGTTGACAACGAT
Organism: uncultured Acidobacteriota bacterium; assembly: GCA_963838905.1. Taxonomy (GTDB): domain Bacteria; phylum Acidobacteriota; class Terriglobia; order Terriglobales; family Acidobacteriaceae; genus JABDBE01. The sequence goes on along the minus strand of CAWITE010000001.1, from coordinate 6,496 downwards.
GGTGCTCACCTCGCACGTCCGACTCTCAGCAGCACCCTCAACCGTGATTAACACCTTTAGAGGGACACGAGTACTTCGTCGTGACTCGCGAAATGTCGCCGTGGAGGGCATGAGCGAAGGATACATGCGGCGGACAGCCGACGAACACCAAAAGTTCGCCATGCCATGAGTCTGGGGTCGGAGCAAGGGAAGGGTAAGGCGCAAGGGGTCTTTGAGCGCGAAGCATGCGAGTACAGTGCCATAATGCTGTGAATGGCTTCAGCGATCCAAATAGCCACTCCAGACGCGATCCGGCGCATTCGACGGGTGTGCAGACCGCCACAATCGCATGGATGAGTGTGGAGGCTGCGGTATCCCTCTTCGCAGCTTGGCTGGCCGCAGTCCCGCCCTGCTTGCCTTCGGTGGAGACAGCGCCATCGAACTCTTCTCGGCGGTAGTAGTGCTGTGGGGATTTCGTGCAAGTGCCGCACGCGGGGACGCGGAAAGGCGGGCTGCCCGTGTAGCGGGAGCCTTGTTGTTCGCGCTGGCTGCCTATGTCGCCATCACTTCGGTCGTGAGTCTGCTCGGGCTATAGCGAAGCCAAGCCCACACTTCTAGGGATAGCCATTTTGGTCGCAGCCACCGCCGTTATGCCGTGGCTTGCTAAAGAAAAACGGCGGCTGGCAGGAGCTACAAGTAGTGCTGCATTGAAGGCGGATGCCGCTCAGTCGGCGCTGGTGTGCTTACCTCTCGCTCATCGCCCTGGCGGGACTGGCGATCAGAGCGATCTGGCCCTTAAAATGGGCAGACCCGCTTGCAGCTTTAGCCATTATCCCTCTCATCGTTTGGGAAGGTCGAGAAGCCATTCGCGAAAGGCATGTGGCTGTTCTTAGATTCGCCTCCACGCCAATCCTCGGATGCGATAGATTAAGCCGACTAGTAGAATTTACGCCGCGTGTTCCGATATGTCTGTCCGTCTCCTCATACCTTGCTGGCGCGACGATACTGGAAGAAGCAGTAGCTCCAAGGTTCTAATTCGACATACAACCCCGACGCCGCCATCTCATCCCCGTCGCGGTCGTAGCTGGCATCCGAAAGGGCGTCAATCAAACGCCAGGTTGTCCCTCGTACTTCTTCCCACGGCACCTGCACACGGGCTTGAACGGCACTTTCACTGAGATTAACTACAATGAGGCGTCGATCATTGTCCTTGACCCAGCTCCAGGCCGCCAGGTTTTGAAAGCTTGGATTGTCGGGCCAGCCGCTACGCTCGCACAGCTTCCATTCACCATCACGAAATATTGGGGCATTGATGGCTGCCAGGAGTTTGTCGTAGAAAGCCTGCAATGCCTTATCTACAGGCTCTGCGGGGCATCTGCCTAGAAAGACCGGTAGCCTCACCTTCCGGCCTTCGAATTGTCCTTTATGGAAGAGCCTTGCCCCCGGTACGGAGGATATTGTGACTGCGGCGGCCCGCTCCTTTGCGGGCGAGAAGGTCGCTGCGGCCCGCGGCTCATCGTGGTTCTCGAGGAAGCGAAGCAGCTTCTGCTGGTAGGCAAAGTCAGCACAGAGGTGAAGCCGGACACTCTCTGCATTGTCATGCTCCAGGCGATCATAGAGCCGCTTGTCATAGCAAAAGTCGAACCCCTGCTGTTGCAGCTCCCACTCCAAGTCCCAGTAAGCCTCGGCAATGAGACGGAAGTTCGGATGCGCTCTCTTGACGGCAGGGATCACGTCACCCCAGTACTCGGTTGGTGGCCGTTGCCCTGTGCGACTGCCCCAGGTACGTTCGAAGATCTGGTTCAACAGAAGCATGGCCATGTCACAACGGACACCATCACACTGAGCCGCGATACTGGAGACGGTTTCAATCACTGCTTGCCGAAGCCCAGGCTGAAACGCATTGAGCTGCAGAACATCTGGCCATGCCGGGAAGTAAGGGTCTCGTCCGCAGGCGCAAACACTTCCTTGTATATCGATGAAGGATGCTGGGTCGTTCCTGGCATCGTCGATACTCCCGCGAATGAAGTACTCGGGGTGCTCGATGACCCACGGGTGATCCGGCGCCACATGGTTCGGCACGAAATCCAGAAGCAGCTTCATGCCTCGGCTCGCGAGCTCTCGCCGGGCAATGGCGAGACCTTCGGGACCTCCGAGGTGTTTGTCGACCCGTAGCGTCTTATGCAGTAGGGAGATCCGACATTGTCTTCTGGCTTAAAATCGGGCAGAGCTCGACGGAAGTCTTCAACCAGATCTTTGTTCTGATTGGCAATTGCAATGCCCGCAGGACTTCGTTCCCAAACCCCCATGAACCAGACGGCATCGAAACCGAACTTCGCGATGGCATCCCATTCGGCTGAGGGCACGGAACCCAAGTCAACGGTGGATCCTGTCTTCACGCTAAGCTCAGAAAGCCAGACCCAGGTATTGATTTCGTACAGTGTGGGATATCGAGACCAGATCGACATGGTCGTTACCCTTTCGCTCTGTCCTTCGAATTCACGCGACCTGCTTATCCCGCGCCGGTTCTTTTCTTGCAAACCCTCCTGTTTTACCGGCATCCAGCAGCTGATGCGCGTCGAGCCTGCCGAAAAGCTCGATCAGTTTGGCGACGATCCCGGTCCAGCCGGTCTGATGGCTTGCTCCCAAGCCCGCGCCGTTGTCTCCGTGGAAATACTCGTAAAACAAGATGTAATCCTTCCAATGAGGGTCGGTCTGGAATTTCTCGGTCCCTCCGTACACCGGCCGCCGGCCGGACTTGTCGCGCAGGAAGATCCCAGTCAACCGATTGGCAATTTCCCGGGCCACCTCAAACAGATTCATGCGGTTGCCCGAGCCCGTTGGACACTCGATTTTGAAGCTGTCGCCGTAATAAAGGTAGAAGGACAACAGGGCACGGATGAGCAGTGCGTTCACTGGCATCCAAACCGGGCCGCGCCAGTTGGAGTTTCCGCCGAACATGCCGGTGTCAGATTCTGCCGGAGATAGTTCACCCGGTATTCCTGTCCGCCGACATGGACGACGAATGGATGCTCGCCGTGGTAGCGGGACAGCGCCCGGATGCCGTAAGGGCTGAGGAATTCGTTCTCATCGAGCATGCGCGTCAGAATCCGGCGCAACCTTTCCTCGTTCACCAGCGCAGCAATGCCGCGTTCGCCGTACCCCATATGGCCGGGCCCAGTTGCATGAATGCTGTTACGCAGTTCGGGCATACGTTGCAAGCGTTCCCTCAAAAGCTCCGTTACTCGCGGTACCCGTTCGCGTTGCCATGGCTCGATCACTGTGGTAGCGCACAAAGGCAACAGGCCCACCATGGAGCGCACCTTGAGCCGGCTGGCGCTACCGTCGGGCAGGCGCAGAACATCGTAGTAGAAACCATCCTCCTCATCCCACATACCCTCCGGCCCCATCTGATTCATGGCGCGTGCAATCCAAAGGAAATGCTCAGCAAACTTCATGGCCATGTCTTGGTAAAAGCTGTCGTGAGCCGCCAACTCGACGGCAATCTCCAGCATGTTCTGGGAGAACAGGGAGACCCACGCGGTGCCGTCCGCCTGTTCAAGGCTGCCGCCAGTCGGCAGTGCTGCACTACGGTCGAAGACTCCGATGTTGTCCAGCCCGAGGAAGCCACCTTCAAACAGATTCTTGCCAAACCGGTCTTTGCGGTTCACCCACCAACTGAAATTCAGGGTCAGCTTCGCAAACGACCGCCTGAGGAAGTCAAGGTCGCCTTCTCCTTTGAGGGCCTGCTCCGTCCGGTAAAGGAAAATCGTCGCCCAGGCATGGACGGGCGGATTCACGTCGCTGAAGTTCCACTCGTAGGCCGGGATTTGACCGGTCGGATGGAGGAAGAACGACTGCAGCATCAGGTCGAGCTGTTCTTTGGCGAACTCGACATCAACCGTGGAGAGCGCGATGGTGTGAAACGCCAAGTCCCAGGCGGCGTACCACGGATACTCCCACTTGTCCGGCATCGAGATGATGTGCTGGTTCACCATGTGGAACCATTCGCTGTTGCGCATGAAGCGTCCGCCGGGCTTCATCGGATCGACACCATGTTCTGTGAGCCATTTGTCCACGTCGAAGAAGAAAAACTGTTTGGACCAGAGCATCCCGGCTAGCGCCTGCCGCATGACGAGCGCTTGATCTTCGCTGACGCGGGCTGGGGTTATGGACTTGTAGAACTCATCGGCCTCGTGCTGGCGCGCTTGTAAGATGTCCGCGAAATCTTTGAAGGGATTGCCGATGGCTGAAGGCGCCGCATCGCTTAGCCGCAAACGGATGGTGGCTGTCTGTCCCGCTCCCACTTGCAACTGGTAACGTGCCGCAGATTTAGTTCCCCTCTTTTCGGGATTGACCGCATCTTGACGTCCGTTAACCAGGTAGTTGTTGATTGCGTCTTTAACGTAACGAGAGGCATTGGCAGTTCCGAAAATCCGCTCGTTGTTCGTCTCGTTCTCCGTGAACAGTAGCGGGATACCTCCCTCGCAGTACAGATATCGTTCCCCCAGATCGGCGTGTGACGCTGCAATAACCTGATAGCCCTTCTGTCCAGAGACCTGCTTCAGGGACGGCTTGGGCGTGCCGGGCCACCATGTCCAGGTATTGCGAAACCATAGCGTGGGCAGGACGTGCACTGTAGCGGCCTCAGGACCGCGATTACTCACGCTGATCTGGATCAGGATGTCCTCTGGTGACTGCTTGGCATACTCGACAAAAACGTCAAAGTAGCGATCGCCATTGAAGATACCTGTATCCAGCAGCTCATATTCCATATCGCCACGATTGCGCCGCTTGCTCGCCTCGATCAGGTCGCCGTAGGGAAACGCCGCTTGCGGATACTTGTACAGATACTTCATGTAGGAATGGGTCGGCGTACTATCGAGATAGAAGTAATATTCCTTGACATCCTCGCCGTGGTTGCTCACGCTGTTGGTCAACCCGAACAAGCGCTCCTTTAGTATGGGATCCCTGCCGTTCCACAGACCTACGCTGAAGCACAGCAACTGGTTACCATCGCTGATGCCGGCAAGACCATCCTCGCCCCAGTGATAGGCCCGCGATCGGGCCTGGTCATGAGTGAAGTAGTCCCAGGCATTGCCGTCCTGGCTATAGTCCTCGCGGACCGTGCCCCACTGGCGTTCGCTCGAGTCGGTCCCCGCTTGTCTCCACGGCTTCTTGCCGGAGCCTACCTGTTGTTTGAATCGGATGGTCTCGAGCGTGCTTGCCTCTTGGAGTCTTGCTAATTCTGGATTCCTGCTCATATCTCACCTCATCCTTTCACCGGCGCGACAGCAGTTGCTCCGCGCGGAGTCGGCGCTGCGGGTAAATCATCGGAGAGGGCTTCTTCCAGCGACGATTTCTTTCTTGTGCTACTCCACTCCAAGTCAAGGTGTGGCGCAACTGCCGCAGGCAACAGGAGAGCAAAAATGGAATCATCACACAACTATCAGTTCTTGCTAGTTCACGAAAGAAAATCGCAGGGTGTAGCCTGCATCTGCTAAGTTTCTCTGCCCCTTCATTCATTCATTCTGATAGCGGCAGAGCTTTCGTCGCCCGGGAAGCCGCAGCGCTGAGAGCACGAACCCTCTTCGGTTTCCCTTCTTGTGAACTCGGACCAACGTTGTTGCGAAGCGGATTGAACAGGAGCAACCGCAGAAGTGAATGGAGGTCGCGCAGTTATCATTTCTGCTAGTTCAAGAACCTAGTTGACGGGGTGGGTAGGGTCACACTTTTCATCGATTAACCTCTGCAAGCGAAAGACTCTGGCCCTACCTGTCGCAGTGACAGTTCCCATCGATCTACGTTTGAAGTGAACTGGGAGACCAGCAGCAACCGTTCTTGAGCTGCAGCAGCCTAAAAGAAGGCGGCGACGCGGGCTCAGATATCTGGGGAATTCATTGAAGACCGGTGACGAGCTAAACATCACTGCACCGACAAGTGTTTAGCGCTATTACTGGTCTTCGCGGCATGGAGCTACCGTTTCCGCACAAAATTTTTCGGGTCGAGCGGGAACAACTCATTCACGAAAGAAGGAAACAAAGACATGAAAGCCATCACAGTAGAACCAAAGAAGCCGGGCAGCGCACTTTTGGAAGAGATTGCGGAGCCTGATCTGCGCGAGGGATCTGTCCTCGTTGAAGCCGTCGCGGTCGGAGTTTGTGGCACTGATGTAGGAATCGTGGAAGGAAAATATGGGTGAGGTCCTCCGGGCGGCACGCTGGTGCCTGGGCCACCAATTCCCTGGCCATCTATCAATTTAGCAGAAAGGCGACTTCAGGGAATCTCGTCGTAGGATAAGCTCCAGTCCCCGATTGCCTGCCATCCCGGACTGCCGGTGAAGTCGAGGACATGTCTCACGAACGGCGGATTACCTGAACGCGGCATCAAACAAATCAGCAAGAACATGTCGGAGCGATGGCGGATCGAACCTCGGTACGCAGTAAAGTGGACAATTCTCTCAGTCTCCTCGGCGTTTTGCTCGAGCCTACAACAGTCATCGCCCAAAGCGTTGAAG